>NZ_JAQQTF010000009.1 GCF_028561275.1 Aureisphaera galaxeae | reverse complement strand
AACCCGCTGCCCTCGAGCGACTACTGGTTCAGGGTCGAGTACACCGAGGACGAGGCAAGAAAGGAGTTCACTGGACACTTTACCCTAAAGCGATAGTATAAGAATTAACTATATGAAATAAAAAAAGCTCCCTTTTGGGAGCTTTTTTTGTGAGGGAATCTTCTTTATAGATCGATTCCCAGTGTAAATAGGAAATTGGAATACACTGTATCTACAGCAGCGGTATCGGTTAACCCAATCGCATAGAGCGACGGGTTGCTGCTTTGTTCGGTTCTAGAATAGGCAACATCGATATGATATCCTCCAAAATTGTAGCCCAAACCTAAAGAATATCCTTGTCGCTCTCCCAAAGTTGTTTCATTGGTAAAGGGACTTTCTTCATAACTTAGTCCACCCCGCAGGCTTAATTCGTCTACACGGAATTCTGCTCCAACCTTATAGGTGGAAGCTCCTTTTAATGCGGAATCAATAAGAGTGTTTTCTGAACTGAACACCGGATCACTTTTCGGGCTGAAGGTAATATTGGAATAATCTTTATATGAGTAATCGAAACTAATAAGTCCTTGGCCCCCGAAAACATAGGCAGCACTTGCGCCAAGCCTACCCGGAGTGCGCAGATTGTAGTCTTCAAAGACATTGATCACCTGTGGATTGACCACTTCAGAAATGCTTTGTCCATCTACAACGCGTCGGGTTTCCAAAAACTGTGTGGTTTCTTCAGAAATAACAAACCAAGTAGGGGTGTCATAGGTAAAACCAATTCGGAATTCGTTCGTCAGTTTTGCGATGGCTCCAATTTGCGCAGAAAATCCTGCTCCATTCACCGATAGATCATTTTCGAATTCGATCAATTTAACGGTGCTGTTAGCATTGGAGTTTATTTCAGAAATAAAAGTTCTTTGCTCATAATCTATGGTGTGGGAGTTTAAGTTAATCCCAAAAAATAAGTTGTCTTGATATTGTGCCCCGATATTGAAGGTTACCTTGGCGTTGTTTCCATTGGATAACAAATAGTATTCTTGGTCATAGCTTCCCGTGCCAAAATTGGAAGTGTATTGTGTATTCCCTGGGGTGGTCTCAACGGGATCAAAAATAAATCCTTGATATCCCAAGAAGGCATTTTGAGCACGTACTCCTTGGGTTTCCCCTAAGAAATTATACAAATCTGAAATACTTTCGCCGGTCTGCAGATCCAACAATTGAAGTTCTGTTCCTTGGGCTTGCTGTAAAAAGAAACTACCAATAGAAGTATTCCCGTCTCCTTTCACAAAAAGGTCGTTGTCAAGATTTCGGTTCACATTATAGTTTACGGCGAGGGTAAATTTTTGCCAGGGGGAGTTATCGTAATCATTGTAGAAAACAAAAACACCACCTCCTTGTGAGATATTTACATCGGTGTCTGCAGATAGGGCAGGGGAACCGAAATAGATACTGCTGTTTTCAACATCGTTGAAGGCCCCTGTAATGGATACTTTGTTATTGAGAAAAACCGCACTTCCAGCAGGGTTTAAAGAAACTGCAGAAAGGTCTCCCCCTAAGGCGCCAAAAGCACCGCTCATGGCCTGGAAACGTGCCGTCCCTTCGTTAGCATCCAAGCTGTAGCGCAGTCCATCGGTAAGGTTTTGTGCTAGGATTGCTGGCGCAAGCGCCGACAAAATGCTGAATAAAATTAGCTTTTTCATAGAATGGTTTTATTTGTGTTTGGACATAGAAAACCACCCATTTGTGTTTGAAAAAACACAAATGTGACGATTTTCTATAATTTTTCTTTTGGATTATCCGCGTCCCCCTCGACGGCCTCCTCCACGAGAGCCACCGCCTCCTCTGTAGCCAGAGCTTCTTCCAGAAGAAGGTCTTGAGTAGCTAGGTCTTGAGGATCTAACAGGGCGTGAACTTCGAGTGTTCGGGCGCGTAGATCTTGTATTAGGTCTTGTCGTGCGTGTATTGGGTCGCGTAGTACGCGTATTGGATCTTCGGGTGTTTCTATCTACCTTGGTTCTTGAGTTGGTAGGTGCTCCACGGGTGACACGGCTTCTTGAAGTCGTTCTGCCATCTCGTCCTACCCTCGTTCTGGCGGATCTTCTTGCAGTTTCCGATCTTGAGTAGCCGTTACGGCTTGCAACACTGGAACGTCCTCTTCTCAGTGAATTTCCTCGTAAGTAATTATAGTTACTGCGTCCGCGGTTGTAACTATTGGCATACCCGTATCCATAATGTCCGCGATAGTAGGGTCTGTAAACTCCTGCATAATATCCTCCATAAAACGGTGGGCAGTACCAAGGATTGTAGAAGCCTCCCCAGCCTCCCCAGCCCCAACCGATGCCCCAGCCGCCGTAGCCGCCCCAGCCCCAGTAGGGTGATCCATAGCCCCATCCCCATCTCCACCAAGGACGAGACCAACCCCAGCCACCAGCCCAGCCAAGGCCCCATCCACCAGTGTTGTAGATGTTTACGGTGATGTCTTCGGTGTTGGTGCCCCATGCTCCGTAGCTTTCTTCTTCATAGGTCGGCTCTTCGATGACAATATTGCCATCCTCATCTACGGTTTCGGTAGTGGTATAGGAGTCTATATCGGTAAATACCAAGTTGTCCTCAATAGGAATGTCGTCCAACTCTTGACTCTTGGTATTGAAATATTGTTTATAATAATTGTTTTTGGTATTAGAAGGTTCCTGTTCTTCTTCTACCGCTACTTCGGTGGTTGTTGTTCCATTTTCATAGATGCCATCTGAAGAGGACACCCCTTGATAAGAAGTACAGCTACTTACCAAAAGGCCAATCACGGCCAAAAAGGAAAGCTGCAATGCATTTTTGGAGGAGGGTATTTTGATACGCATATCACAGTATTTAAAATTGTTGGACTTCATAAAAATAACTAGTTTTGCCGAAAACTAATAATATTTAACAAAGTCACAATTTTTGTGCCAAAAAACCAATTATGGCGAAAAATTTAACATCACGTGCAGAAGACTATTCCAAGTGGTATAACGAACTGGTAATCAAGGCAGATTTAGCCGAGAATTCCGGTGTAAGAGGTTGTATGGTTATTAAACCCTATGGCTTTGCTATTTGGGAGAAAATGCAAGCAGAATTGGATAGAATGTTTAAGGAAACCGGTCATCAGAACGCTTATTTTCCGCTTTTTATCCCAAAATCTTACTTCAGTAAGGAGGCTAGTCACGTAGATGGATTCGCCAAAGAGTGTGCTGTTGTAACCCACTACCGTCTTAAAAATGATGAAAATGGAAATGGGATTGTAGTGGATCCTGCTGCCAAATTGGAAGAGGAATTGATTGTACGACCTACTTCAGAAACCATTATTTGGGATACCTACCGCAAATGGATACAATCGTATCGAGATTTGCCTATTTTGGTAAACCAGTGGGCCAATGTAGTTCGATGGGAGATGCGTACACGGCTTTTCCTGCGAACCGCAGAATTTTTATGGCAAGAAGGACATACTGCGCATGCAACAAAGGAAGAGGCCATTGCCGAAGCGGAGCAAATGATGAATGTATATGCCGACTTTGTGGAAAACTATATGGCAGTGCCTGTAGTAAAAGGTTTGAAAACGGAAAGTGAGCGTTTTGCAGGTGCTTTGGAAACTTACTGTATAGAAGCATTAATGCAAGATGGTAAGGCGCTACAGGCTGGAACTTCCCATTTCTTGGGGCAGAACTTTGCTAAGGCTTTCGATGTGAAGTTTGCCGATAAGGAAGGGAAATTGGATCATGTTTGGGCGACTTCATGGGGAGTTTCTACACGACTCATGGGGGCACTTATCATGACACATAGCGACGATAATGGATTGGTATTGCCACCTAATTTGGCGCCTGATCAAGTGGTCATTGTTCCTATCTATAGAAATGAAGAGCAATTGGCCGCCGCCAGTGAAGTGGCCCAAGAATTGATGACAGGACTTCGTGCTCAGGGAATGCGTGTGAAGTTCGATAATAGGGATACCCACAAACCAGGTTGGAAGTTTAATGAATATGAATTGAAAGGAGTTCCTGTTCGCATTGCCATTGGTCCTAAAGATGTGGAAAATGGTACTGTTGAGATCGCACGCCGTGATACCTTAAGTAAGGAATTGGTGGCCGTAGACGATGCGATAGCGTATATCTCCAATTTGATGACAGAGATTCAGGAGAATTTATACCAGAAGGCAGCAGCGTTCCGTGAAGAGCATACGACCGCCGTTTCTTCGTACGATGAGTTCAAGCAAGTCCTAGAAGAAAAAGGAGGCTTTATAAGCGCACATTGGGATGGAACTGCAGAGACCGAAGAGCGTATTAAAATTGAAACCAAAGCTACCATTCGTTGCATTCCTTTAGATGATGACAATGAATCGGGAAGCTGTATGGTTACTGGAAAACCTAGTGCCAGAAAAGTGCTATTTGCAAAGGCGTATTAATTTTTTTTGAAAAAAATAGATACATGCTTGCTGCATTAAAAAATAGTTGTATTTTTGCATCCGCAATTTGAAACAATTGGCCCATTCGTCTAGTGGTTAGGACGCAAGGTTTTCATCCTTGAAACAGGAGTTCGATTCTCCTATGGGCTACAAAATATATTTAAGAAAGAGATATTATGGCAAATCATAAATCGGCTTTAAAAAGAATTAGAAGTAACGAGACCAAGCGTCTTCGTAACCGTTACCAGCACAAAACGACGCGTAACGCTATGAAGAAATTACGTGAGATGACAAACAAGAAAGAAGCTGAAGAGTTATTTCCTAAGGTTGTTTCTATGCTTGACAAATTAGCTAAGAACAATGTGATTCACGCTAACAAAGCGGCTAATTTGAAGTCTGGATTGGCAAAGCACGTAGCAGCTCTATAATTAGGGTTGATACCGTATAGATAAATTGAAACTCCCTCATTCGAGGGAGTTTTTTTATGCCTTCATTTATTGTTTGCTCAACTTGGATGCGTTTTGCAGTAGTGCCCTCCGAATTTCCTTAAATCCGTTCAGCAACTCATCTTCTTCATAAATGCTAGTGTTGAAGAATACAATGATACCCATGTTGCCGGCAGTCGTAAATAAAGTATACGTAAATATTCCTGGATCGGCACCGTTCATTCCTATGTTATCGCCTTCTGGGTTTACATCCCACATAAACCCTTCACTACGCTCGAATTCACCATTGGGGAAGTTTTCTTTGGTCAGCTGATTGCTCATCATCTTTTTATAAGAGCTTTCTTCCAGCAGGGTGCCATCACCACTCATACCTTTTATCATTTCCATGAGGTAAAGACTAAAATCGCTCACATTGGTAATGAGCCCACCATCGGGATAGGTGATGAGTTGATAATGCGGAATTTTTAATCCGTTGGAAAGATAAAGTGAAGCCATTTTTTCTTTGGGAACCTTGTCCATATACCAATGCGTGTTTTCCATGCTCAAGGGCTTCCATAAGATTTGTTGAGTATAGTCCGAGAAGGAAGTTCCTGTTACCTGTTCTATGATAAATGCCAATAGTGTAGCACCTATATTGGTATACTCATACGCATGGCCTGGGGCAACCTCTAAGAAGTTTGCATCGTCATACCATTTCCCTTCAGGGCAATAGGAATTTTTTAGAAACTCATATATCGACATGGGAACATTCTTTCGGTAGATCGCAAAATAGGGATCGTAGTCTTCTGGAAGTTGTTCTTTTTTGAAGTCGATGGGGCCTTTAAACAGGTAGCTGTTTTCTATCACCATACTTTCTTCCCCATCGGTAAGGCTCGATGTATGGGTGGCCAAGTGTTTTACCTTAATCACCTGATCTGGAAACTTGGGATGGTTGATTTCGAAAGGAAGGTGTTTGTTAATCGGATCTTCCAATGAAATCTTATTTTCTTCGATCAATTTCATCAATGCAAAAGCGATGGAAGTTTTGGTGTTAGAGCCAATATTCAATAGGGTCTCATCGGTAAAGGGTTTTTTGGTTTCCAGATCGGCATATCCGAATCCATTTTTATAGAGTATACCATCCTTGCTTACTACCGATACTCCAAATCCTGGAATTTTGTGGGTAGATGCGATTTCTTGGAGTCTCAAGGTGAGTGAATCGGATACCTGTTGCGAAATGGTTTGAAAAGTACAACAGATGACTGCTGTAATTAATAGGAGGTTTTTCATGTGGTTTGGATCGTTAATTCCCTACAAAGACGAGTAGATTGGAAAACTGTTTCACGAATTACTCGGAGCAGTTACTGCATTGGGAACCAAATTGCTGTAGTCGCCATTATTTCGGGCGATATCCCTAACGATGGAAGAAGAAACAAACGAATATTCTGGATCGGAAATAATGAAAACACTATCCACTCCATTTACCTTTTCGTTGGCTTGAGCTATGGTCTGCTCATAAGTGAAGTCGGTAGTATTTCTGAGTCCTCGTAGAATGAATTGTGCCTCTTCGTTTTTGCAGAAATCGGCCGTGAGTCCTTCGTAAGTAGCTACTTTTACCGAAGGGAAATCGGCAAAGGTTTTTTCCAAAAAGGCTTTTCGCTCTTCCAAAGACCACATATATTTCTTAGCAGCGTTCACACCAATGGCCACTATGATTTCATCGAACAATGGAACGGCTCGGGTAATGATGTCTACATGGCCTAAAGTGATGGGATCGAAAGATCCTGGAAAAACAGCTCGGCGAGGAGAAGATGAAGTACTCACGAATATCTATTTAAGGTATTACTAAGGTAATGATAAAATCCTACTTCGTCAATCCTAGGCTTGTAGGGCCTCTTCGACCAAGATTCCGAAGAATTCGGTAAGGGTCATCCCCGCTTCACGAGCTTGTTTCGGAATAATGCTTTCCTTGGAAAGTCCAGGGGTGGTGTTGATTTCAATAAAATAAGGAACCCCATCCTGGATGATGAAATCGGTTCGGGAAACGCCTTTCATATTCAGTAATTCGTAGATGCGTAGGGTCTCCTCCTGTACCGCTTTGGTTTCATTTTCAGGAATTCTAGCAGGGGTGATTTCCTCACTTTTCCCCAAGTATTTGGCTTCGTAATCGAAGAAATCATTTTCGGAAACAATCTCGGTAGGGGAGAGCACTTTGGTTTTGTTATTCTGGCGGTAAGCGCCTACAGATACTTCGGTCCCGACCAATTCGGATTCAATAATAACTTCAAAATCTTCTTTATAGGCTTCTTCAATAGCGGGTAAAAGGTCTTTTTCTTCAGCAACACGGCTCACGCCAAAGCTAGAACCTGCTCTATTGGGTTTCACAAAACAGGGAAGTCCAACTTTGTCTACAATATCCTGAGGGACGATTTCCATTCCCTGAGTAATGTAAACGGAATTGGCACACTTCACACCGAAATTCTTCAGTACCGTAAGGCTATCCCGCTTGTTGAAGGAAAGTGCTGCTTGATAAAAACCAGTGCTGGTATGTGGAATGCCCAGCAGTTCGAAATAGGATGCGAGGTATCCGTCTTCACCTGGAGTACCATGAACCGTATTGAAAACCACATCTGGAGTAATGGTGTCATTGTCGATGCTGAAACTAAAGGTGCCCTTGTCAACAGGATAGCGGTTTCCCAGGGTGTCTACGTGATACCAGCCTTCCTTAAAAATGTGGACGGGGTAAATATTGTAAATAGTGGGGTCTAAAGATTCACAGACCACTTCCCCGCTTTGAAGGGAGATTTCGAACTCGCTGGAATAACCGCCCATAATAACGGCCACATTTTTTTTGCTCATAACAAATGGTTCTCTCGTGCGTTAACAAAAATATCACTTATACATATAAACGTACTAAATTTGCGTTTACTATTTTTGTGAACTAACCTAGCGTATATGACATTCATAAAATTCCTGTTCACCAAAACATTTCTGAAACAGTTAGGAATGGCTCTTGTTGCTTTGTTTCTACTTTCTTTCCTTGTACTATGGTGGTTGAAAATGACCACCAATCACGGACAGAAAATTGAAGTCCCAGATTTGGCGCGCATGACCTTAACAGAAGCTGAGGCCGCGTTGGATGATTTGGACCTTCGCTACGAAGTAATGGATTCGGTGAGTTATAACCCGAATTTTCCTTATAAAACCGTGATTGAACAATTGCCCGAAGCTGGCAAGTATGTTAAGGAAGATCGTAAGATCTATATTTCCCTGAACCGTTCTGGATATCCCATGATAGAAGTACCCGAAGTGGTGGGTAAAACCCGAAGGCAAGCTGAGCCAACACTACTGGCAGTTGGGTTCAAAATCGGGAATATTGATTACCGTCGTTATATCGCCAAGGATGAGGTGCTGGAAATTCGTCATAACGGAAAGCGCATCCGCCCAGGGGATAAAATAAGGAAGACTTCAGTAATCGATTTGGTTTTGGGTGATGGTGCCGGAGGATTGAACCGGGAAGCTGTTGAGGATGCCAAGAAGGAACAGGATGTGAACGATCCCGATAATCAAGCAGAAGGTGATGGAGGAAATTAATGAGGTTGAATTTCCCGAAAATAATAACGACGAGTTATACGAACATTTCAGATTTGTAGCCGATAAGGGACAACAGCCTTTACGTGTGGACAAATATCTTATGAACAAGATTGAAAATGCTACACGAAACAGAATACAGAAAGCTGCCAAGGACGGGAATATCTATGTGAACGATCACCCCGTTAAATCCAACTACAAAGTAAAAGCCAATGATGTTGTGAGGGTGCTTTTTGCACATCCGCCCTATGAATTCCTGTTGGTTCCCGAAGACATTCCTTTGGATATTGTTCATGAAGACGATGAAGTACTTGTGGTGAACAAACCAGCCGGAATGGTGGTGCATCCAGGACATGGTAATTACAGTGGGACGCTTATAAACGCATTGACCTTTCATTTCGAAAACCTTCCCAGCAATAGCAACGACAGGCCCGGTTTGGTGCATCGAATCGATAAAGATACAAGCGGGTTGTTGGTAGTAGCGAAGACAGAACATGCGATGACCCATCTTTCCAAACAGTTTTTCGATAAAACCACCGAACGCGAATACGTAGCCTTGGTATGGGGCAATGTGGAGGAAGAAGAAGGAACCGTAGAAGGAAACATTGGTCGCCATCCTAAAAATAGGTTGCAAAACACGGTTTTTTTGGGTGACGAAGCAGATAAGGGAAAACCCGCAGTTACCCATTATGAAGTGCTAGAGCGTTTGGGGTATGTTACTTTGGTTTCCTGTAGGCTGGAAACGGGAAGGACGCATCAGATCCGTGTGCATATGAAACACATCGGGCACACCTTATTTAATGATGAACGCTACGGAGGGGAAAAAATATTGAAGGGGACCGCGTTTTCCAAATACAAGCAATTTGTTGAGAACTGTTTTAAAACCTTACCCCGTCAGGCCTTGCATGCGCGAACGCTAGGGTTCGAGCATCCTACTTCCGGAGAAATGCTTCGTTTCGAGGCACCTGTACCCGAGGATATGGAAAACTGTCTTGAAAAATGGCGCAATTATTCCAAGCACAGCAAGGAATAGGTTTTGTCTATCTGGGAATCATTCTAAAAGATCATTCGGCTTTTTCGGCATTACAATTCTTCTTATTTTTACTGAAAAGAAGTACTCATGAAAATCGTCATTTCTCCAGCCAAATCTTTGGACTTTGAAAAAGCATTACCCACTCCTTTGCATACAGAGGCTTGCTTTCTTTCCGAAGCAGAGCGATTGAACAAATTGTTGAAAAAGAAATCGGCCCGAAGCCTCTCTAAACTTATGTCGATTTCCGATAATTTGGGACGATTAAATTACGAGCGAAACCAAGAATGGAGTCTCCCATTTACTCCAGATAACGCACGTCCTTCGGTGTATGCTTTTAATGGGGATGTGTACCGTGGTTTGGATGTATATACGTTGCTCGAAGATAAGATAGAGCGACTACAGAATACCCTTCGTATCATTTCTGGACTGTACGGAATTTTAAAGCCTTTGGACCTCATTCAGCCCTATCGATTGGAAATGGGAACCAAATTCCCGGTAGGCGTAAAGAAGAACCTGTACGAATTCTGGAAGCCTAAAATTGCCAAGACGTTGAACGAGGAGCTGGAAGAAGGGGAGTTGTTCGTAAATTTAGCGAGTAACGAATACTTCAAGGCCATCGATGCCAAAACATTGAAGGCAAATGTGGTAACACCTGTTTTCAAGGATCTTAAGAATGGTGAGTACAAAACGATCATGACCTTTGCGAAGCTGGCAAGGGGATATATGACTAGATACATTATCGATACGGATGCCAAAACCCTAGATGACCTTAAAGGGTTCAATTATGAAGGCTACGGGTACAGTGAGCCCATGTCTTCAGAAAATGAATTGGTGTTTATTCGTTAGTGTTTCACCATACTCATCCATATCCACCTTTTATACCTGAAGGCGCAACGAAACTGATTGTAGGAACGTTGCCACCCCCGCGATTTACCACTAAGGAATACAAATCTGGCGACGTTAATTTCTGCTACGGAAGTAGGGACGGTCAACTCTGGCCTATTTTAGATCGCATTTTCAATTTGGAGCTGCGTTTTGAGACAACACCAGAGGCAGTGCATCAACGCAAAACATTTTTGCGAAAACAAGGTATAGGGGTTTGCGATATCGTGGAGTCGGCTAGGCGTGATAAGATCGACGCCAGCGACTTGGGCATGCAAGAAGTTGAACTTCGGGATTTAATTCAGATTCTGGGCAAACATCCTTCCATCGAAACCCTCCTTTTTATGGGGGGCAATAGCAAGAATGGACCGGAATATTTCTTCAGAAAATTGATCAAAAAGTATTCGATGAACTATGAGGTTATATCTTCAGTAGTGCCAAGGGTGCACCAATTTGCTTTGCCAAATTCAGAAAGAAAAATAAAAACCGTGTCCCTTACAGCACCTAGTGGAGCCGCCAATAGGGCAGTGGGAAGTTTGGCTTTGTATAAAGAGCTAAAAAATAAAAACCCTGAAATGAATACAATCGATTTCAGGGTAATGCAATATCGTGAGTTTTTCTTGTCTTAGGGCTGAAAGGTGAAAACTTCCAAAGGCGCGTTGTTGCTTACTACTACATAGTGTTCCTTACCGTTAATGCTTAATTTGGAAACACCTTTAGAATCACTGTCTATAAAGGGATCGTATTCTTTTGCATAGGCAAATCCACCCTGGCCATCTCCCAAAAGTACATAGCCATAATTGCTATCATAGCGAATGGTTTCTACTTCGGCATCATAGATGGCTCCGATTCCTAAGATATCCTGATGTCCATCTCCATTAAAATCCTCGGAGAGTAAACCTAGTGTAGGTCCAAGTTGGGCTTCGTTAGGAAGTTTAACAACTTCGAAGGCACCATTGCCATTGTTTTTCAAATAAACGGTTTCAAATTGATATGCAGTTAGTTGAAAAGCATCTTTTAGTTGATCCTCGCCATAAATATCCTTCATTTCCAGACTGGCAAATTCTTTATAGCTTTTTATTTTGTCTAAAAGGAATGGGTTTTGTTCACTACTGCATTCCTTACCTCGAACCGGTACCAATTTCCCTTGATTTATCTTACTCAAGGCAACATCGAAACTTCCATTGTTGTCAAAATCCTTTCCGTAGATATAAATAGGTTTGTCCTTTTTCGGTTGAAATTTGTTGTTTTTCCCCACATTTCCTAGCACATAATCTTTATCTCCATCACCGTCGAAATCCTGTTCCGTTGCAGAGAACCACCATCCTTCGGTCTTTTCAAGTCCCGAGATGTTTTCTGCCTTAGCAAAAGTACCATTGTTGTTGTTGAAGAAAGTAGGTTGCATCCATTCGCCAACCACCAATAGGTCGAGATCGTTGTCCCCATCGTAGTCGGTAAATAGGGATTGGGAAACCATTCCCATTTCTGAAAGGGAATTATTTTCTGAAGTGATATCTGCAAAGGTGCCATTGTCATTCCGTAATAAATATGAGGAAGGTGGTTTTGGATATTCCGCAGGAATCACATTACCACCAACAAATAAATCGGTGTCGCCATCGCCATCGAAATCTGCAGCAGAAACAGCTTTTCCCGAAGACAGCATCTTTGGCAGGGCATTCCCTTTTTTACTGAAATTTCCTTTTCCATCATTTACATAAAGTCGATCCTGAAGTAGCGGGCTGTCCTTTGTTAGGTCATATCCAGCACTTACCACATACAGGTCCATGTCTTGGTCGCCATCTGCATCGAAGAAAAGGGCGTTGGCATCTTCGTATTTCGCTTCATTTTTCCAAAGGTTTTCGTTGGTCGAAGTAAAGGTTCCGTTCCCTTGCTGAATGTACATGGCGGCGTTAGCGCCGCTTGCATTTCCAACAAAGAAATCCTCCAGCCCATCTCCATTTACATCGGCAGTAACAATATTGGTGCCTTTGGTCGATTGCTTTTGTGGGATCAACAATTGAAGGGCATAATCATTAAATTCGTTTTCTTGATGTTGGTAAGTAATGCCCAAGCTTTCAGCATCTGCAGATTGTTTCATTCCGGAACTTTTTGCGTAAGGAGAAGTTCCGGAAATAGCCCCTGCATAATCTATTTCAATCCTTTGATTCATGTCAGGACTTTCAACTTTAGAAATCTTACCATCGGGCCAAGTAACTGTAATGGATTTTATGTTCGCGCTTCCTTTTAGTCCGTAATGCAGCACATTAGATACCGAAGATTGGTATCCTCTTGTAAGATAAAGTTGTTGCAACTGCGTACGTCCTTCCTCTTCCACATATACAGAGGCGCCAATACCCATAGGATTTCGATTGGGCCCCTTCAAATCCACTTGCACATAATTCTCATTGGCGTTATTGCGATACAATCCTATTTCATCGTTGATGTTGTTTACGATAAGGTCTAGGTCTCCATCATTATCGAAATCTGCATAGGCAGCTCCATTGGAAAAGCTAGGGTCTTTCAATCCCCATTCTTCAATTTTTTTAGAGAAGCTTAAGTCGCCGTTGTTTTTGTAAATGTAATTGTCCAGTTTTTCGGAGGGCAATAAATCCAATATTTGATCTATGGTCATGGTTTCCCCTCTGGCATTTCGCATTTTTATTTCGGTACGGAAGTCTTGGTTGGTATAGTCCTTATAAACCCCGTTAGAAATAAAGATGTCCTTAAGTCCGTCGTTATCAAAATCGGCCAGCAAGGGAGCCCAACTCCAATCGGTTTTAACTACGCCACTTAATTGGGAGGATTCCCTGAATTTTCCGTTGCCTATATTATAGTGTAGCATGTTCGCCATATAGGCATGGTGGTATCCTATATTGACCATAGTTACAAAATTTTCAGTGCTCATGGAGGCCATATTCTCTTTGCTGCGTGCGTAGTTCTCGGCCAACATGTCTACGGTGATAAGGTCTGGATTAAGATCGTTGTTGAGATCGGCAAAATCATTCCCCATGCTATTGAAGGAGATATGGTTAAGTCTTTGGATGACCTCGTCCTTGAAAGTTCCATCTTTCTGATTGATGTACATAGCGTCCGGCTCTAGGAAATCGTTGGCCACATAAATATCGTCCCAGCCATCATTATTGAAATCCCCAATGGCCGCTCCCAGTCCCCAGGCTTTGTTGTACAATCGTGCCTCGGCCGTTACCTTGGTAAAACGATTGCCGTCATTTCGGTACAATTGATCGCTGGTCGTTTCTTCGATCTGCCGCTGAATTTCACCACTTATCTTCGTGTTGTTTTTGAAGTCGTAACGATAGTTTACTATATATAGGTCTAGGTCACCGTCTTTATCATAGTCCATTTGATAGGCCTGTGTGGTATAGCCGGGATCGTCAATTCCCCATTTTTTGGCTTCTTCTGTGAAGGTTCCGTCTTGTTGGTTTACAAACAGCTTGTTCCTTCTCTCATTATCATCGTTTAAAGAGCCTGCTTTTGAGACATAGATGTCTAACCATCCATCATTGTTTACATCGAGTAAAGTTGCCCCAGTGGCAAAGCCTTTATAATCTTCCGTTTTTGAAGCAACAGTGATATCTTCAAATTGAAAGTCGCCTTTGTTTTTATACAATTTGTTAGGGCCAAAATTCGAAACGAAATAAACATCGTCAAGTCCGTCGTTGTCTATATCTCCAACGGCAACACCGCCACCTGCGTAGATGTAGGGGTAATTAAGGAAGTTGAATTCTAAAGTCTGCACCAAGTTATTTTTAAACCTAATGCCAGACTGGTCACTTTCTATTTTGGTAAATAAGGTAGTGGCTCCTTCTGTATAACCACCCGATTTAACGCTTCTGCCGCTTTCTTCGGAACAGGAGAAAAAGCATATTAAAGCTATAAGTAATACAATCCCTTTTTTCATGAATGTAATCTGAATGTGAATACGCAAATATATAAAAGTTTGGGGTCCAATGGGGTGTTGAATTTCATCTAAAGAAAGAAGGATTTCATCGATGATTTAAAGTCTTGAAAATTTATTTTTTCTCAATCTATTTATTTTTCATACATTAACGAATTATTAACTAATATTGATTAATCTAAATTAAATTTTTTATGAAAAAAATTACGTTAACCTTGCTAGCGTTTTTTGTCACATGTTGCTTGTGGCAAGTGAACGCGCAAACCACTGAATGTGGGAATGCACCGGAGCTTATCCCTGCTGGTGCGGCATTACCTACTCCAAGTAGTGGTCCTATGAATCCTTCGATTGCTAGCGTATCGGAGGCGGGTCTTGTAGGGACCCATTGGGATCTGGACAATATCACAGTAGATGTTGAGCATACTTGGGCCAGTGATATCGACATGACGTTGACTTCTCCTGGCGGTACCACCGTTTCTGTTATGGTAGGTAGAGGAGGTTCTGACGGATTGGATACTCCAGCGACCATCGTTTTCACTGATGCTTCTGCCAATGACGTTACCTCATGGAGTGGTGGAGCTCCTGCAGCGGATTATCAAGCTGAAGGAGGCCTTTTCAATACCGTTTTTGCCGGTGAGTCGGTAAGTGGGGATTGGACATTGAATATCACCGACCTTGTAGGTGGGGATATTGGTCAATTAAATAGCTACTGTATTACCTTCACTCAAATCATTATTCCAGTGAATGAGTGTGGTAACGCACCAGAATTGATCCCAGCCGGGGCGGCATTACCGACCCCAAGTAGTGGTCCTATGAACCCTTCTATCGCGAGTGTATCCGATAGTGGAGTGATTGGAACCAATGCAACCTTAAATAACATTACAGTCGATGTAGAGCACACCTGGGCCAGTGATATTGATATGACGTTGACCTCTCCTGGAGGGACAACCGTTACCGTTATGGTCGGTAGAGGAGGTTCCGACGGATTGGATACTCCAGCGACTATCGTTTTCACAGATGGATCGGGTAATGATGTTACCACTTGGAGTGGTGGTGCACCTGCAGCCGATTATCAACCTGAAGGAGGTCTTTTCAACACTGTGTTTGCAGGTGAAGACATCAATGGAGACTGGACGTTGAATATCACCGACCTTGTAGGTGGAGATATCGGACAGTTAAACAGCTACTGTATCGATTTCTCAACGACAGCTCCTCTTGGAGATCCTCCAATGATGACTTGTCCTTTAGACGTTACCACAACAGCTAGTGCTGGAGTTTGTGGAGCCGTTGTGGCTTTCCCTCCACCATTAGTAACAGATCCTGATGGAGACTTAGATACTGTAGTACAGACTATGGGTCTACCAAGTGGATCTGAATTCCCAGTGGGGACAACAACAGTAGAGTTTACGGCTACCGACTTAGCTGGAAACGTATCTACATGTAGCTTTACCGTTACTGTAACCGATGACGAAGCTCCAAATGCAGTTTGTATGGATATTACCGTACAATTGGATGCTAACGGAGAGTATGTATTAGTTCCATCTGAAATTGATGGTGGTAGTACAGACAACTGTGCGATTGCTAGTTTGGAAGTGGGTACCAGTTCAGGGCTTGCTCCAGGACTATATACGCTGTCACCATTCGTAGCAGGTGTTGGAACAGAAATCGGTTACTATGACTACGATCCAGCTACAGATGCACTTTCTGTAAACACCTATCCTTATGGTACAACCATTGGAGGTACTCAGACATATTCTTTCGCACATAACGCCGATACAGGTATGACCTATGTATTAGGAGACGATGCTCCTGGTTCTGGTGTTCGTGCCCTTTGGGAATATGACCTTGCAGCTGGAACTTTAGGTGCACTACTAGGATCTGTTGTATCTTCTGGAGGAGCTACGAATCCAAATGCAATGACATTTGCGCCTGACGGAACTATGTATGTATCCTATGGAGGAGGTACTATCGAAACTTTCGATATCGGTACTATGACTTCAACAGCATTTACAACGGCGCCAAACTTCTTAGGTGGAGTTGGTCTTGCTTATGACTATGATACAGGTTCTGTTCTATATTCTACCTCTGGTGGAGGTGGTGGAGACGGAACCGTAGAAGTATACTCTATCGATGGAGCTGGAGTTGGTACTTTAGCACTTAGCTTCGGTACAGGAACTGGACTTCCTAACGGATGTTTCGGAACCGCTCAAGCGATGGCGTATGTAGGTGGTGGTAAAATCATTGCTTCTTCTACTTGGGGATGTGATATTATTTATACTATGGACTTAGGATCTGGAGCAGTTACTTCGTTGGCATCTCCAACAGGAACCGATTCTAGAATCAAAGCACATTTCTATATCCCTCCATCAATTACAGGAGCTCCAGACTTATTGTTGACCTGTGCTGATGTAGGAACAAACACGATTACCTTATTAGTAACTGACGATAGCGGTAACCAATCTACTTGTGAGGCAATGGTTACTGTAGAGGATGTAACTGCTCCAGAAGTATTCTGTATCGGAGAGCCTGCTGTGTTCTCTTACCTACAGGAGTTCGAGAGCTCTTCTATCCCAATGAACTGGACATCCAATGTAATCACTGGAACAGACGACTGGGCCTTCGGTAGTGGAGACCTTCCAACAGGGGACGACTTCCCAACCAACGCTGCTATCTTCGATGACGATGCGGCAGGTAACGGAACCGTAAACGAATTGGAGCTTCTTTCTCCAGTATTCGACCTTGATGGAGCGATCATTGCTAACCTTTCTTACGAGGTTGCTTTCCAAGAGTTCGGTGACCAAGAATTCTCTATCGAAGTATGGGATGGTGCTGCATGGCAACAGCTTGAATTGATTGAGGATAACTTGGATCCAGACATCCAGTCCAGATCATTTGATGTACTTGCCTATGCAAATGCAGACTTCCAAGTTCGTTATCACTATGACGACCTAGGAGGATGGGGATGGCATGCTGCTATCGACAACTTCCAGTTGGATTATGAATTCCCACCATCTGCACCACTTCAAGTAGAATTGGATGCGAATGGAAATGCTTCTATCCCAGTAAGCGACCTGCTTGATATGGTAAATGAGGCATGTGGATGGACTGCAACAGTTCCTGATGGAAGTATCGGGGCTTGTGCTTCTGAAATTTCTAACGCGAGCAACGCTTTCGAGAACGGATACTTCAGTGATCCAGGAAGTGGATTCTTAGTGGCGAACGATATTGTTGTTCCAGCCGATGAGGACTTCAACCTGCAGCAAGTGGTAATGAACCTGTTCCACGATGTGGGAGCAACGATTGCCTCTGCAGACTTTACTTATTATGATGATGCCGGCGGACAGCCAGGTGCTGTAATTGGTAGTGAAGCGGGCGTTGTACCTTCTGCACAAACTGTAGTAGGGAACAACTTCGGTTTCGACGTAAGTGAAACTACTTTCGATATTACTCCTTTCCTATTCGCTGGACAGGCAGGAGTACAGACCAACTATTGGGTTTCTGTATCTGTTAGTTCAACATCTGGAGGAATTACCGCTTGGGAAGTATCGAGTGCTTCTGGTGCTGGAGACTTTGACTGCCTGAACACTGCCGACGGTGGGGCCACTTGGGGTAACCCAGTTCCTGGAAATGACGGTGTTTACATCTTCAGAGGAAACTGTGAGCCAGGTGCTACCGATACATTGGATCTTGACTGTTCTAACTTAGGATTGAACCAATACGAAGTAACTGTTACTGATGCCAGTGGAAACACGGCTACCTGTATCGGTACCGTTGAGGTACTTGATGTTACCGACCCAATCCTTGTATGCCAGGACGTGACCATCGAGATCGGACCTGACGGAACTACCGAGATCGACCCAGAAGACCTCTTGGCCAACGCGCCGAGCACCTTCGAGGCCATGGTTATCGGTAGTGACAACCAGTCCGGTACGGAAGGGTTCACCGACTTTACCGTGGACGTTACGGCCGACGTGACCGTCAGCTTCGACTGGGACTACACCCTGAACGACACCCCAGGCTTCGACAGCTTCGGGTACCTCGTTAACGGAACGTACACCCAGCTTACGGACCCAGCACAGGGCAACCAGTCCGGTAGTGCATCTGTTAGTTTGGTAGCTGGTGACGTGTTCGGGTTCCGTTCACAGACCGACGACAACATCTTCGGTAACAACGAGACGCTAGTGACCAACTTCATGCCAGGATTCGACGGACAGTTCGACCCGGCCAACTGGACACTAACCCTGACCAACAGTGACGGGGACGCGTTCTTCGTGGAGATCCCGGGAGGACCACTCTCCTTCGATGCCTGTGGAATCACGGTACTGGCCACCGACCTTACGGAGGTGACCTGTGCGGACGTTGGTACCACCATCACGGCGACCGTCTTCGCGTCCGACGCGAGCGGGAACATCGCATCCTGTACATCGCAGGTGACCGTTGTGGACGCCATGGGGCCGGAGCTTACCTGTCCTGACGACCAGACCGTCGACCCAGGACCGGGGAACCTGTTCTACGAGATCCCGGACTACTTCGCCACGGGCGAGGCAACGGCGACCGACAACTGTACCGACCCGGTGACCATCACCAGCCAGGACCCAGCTGCCGGAACGCTCGTACCGGACGGGACCTATACGATCACCCTGACGGCCGAGGACGAGTACGGAAACGTATCGACATGTACCTTCGAGCTTACGGTGGAGAGCGTACTTGGTCTTGAGGACACGGTGCTGGACAATGCCATCAGCATCTACCCGAACCCAGCGGAGAGCGTGGTGACACTTGCCAACACGGCCAACATCCTGTTGGACCAGGCGGCGATCTACGACACCAACGGTAGACACATCCAGACCATCGACCTGAGCGACATGCAGCAGGAGAAGGCCATAGACGTGTCCACCCTGGCAACGGGAGTGTACATGGTACTGATCACAAGCGAGGACGCTTCAACAGTGAAGCGACTCGTCAAGGAATAGAGCCTTAGACATATAAATAAAGGAGAACCCTCCGTTGCGTTAAGCTTCGGAGGGTTTTTTTATGCACTTCATCGGATTTTCCCTACAGGCTAACTAGATTATCCGCTTATCCTTTAGAAAGTGAGTTTCTTATCGTAAATTACATAAAGCTAGGCTGTTAGCGTAGTCTAGCTGATTTACTAACTACTAATTTCGAATATTATGAAAAGACCTTTTGTACCAAACAAACAATTAGTTCTTGTCATTTTGTTCTTCTTTTCCATGTTTACCCTTCAGGCACAGAAACCCCTGAATACGGGTGAAGTTCAAAACCGTCTTGAAGTGAAACTCGCTGATGCTTATGATCAGCTCTCCAATGGAACTGCGGACAAATTTGATGTTAAAATTACCGAGTTGTTTATGGCAACCCTCATTCAACATTTTGAGGAAGGTAAATCTGCAAACAATGCTCTAGAAGTTGCCCAAAAAATTGCGCAACGAAAGTATCCGGATTTCACGGATAAGATTCTACGTATTAAGGATGAGATAGCTGCTATTATTCAAAAGGAATAGCAGTCTTGTTTTAATTTCTTCAACTAATTAAAACCAATTCAAAATGAAAAAAACTATACTCAATGTATTGTTATGTATTGGCGTTTTTTGCATGACTTCTTTGTCGTACGGTCAGTTCATAACAGAAACAGCAGGAACTACTACAACCGTAGTAGCTGCAGATGGTGAAGTATTCACCGACCCTTCCGATGGTGTAAATGGAGGACCCGGAGGAGACTGTAGTACAACCAGCAGTGGTGACCCTGGGGATTATCCCAATTGTAATTGTATTACAGTAACAACGCTAAGCGCACCCGCGGGAAGCCAGATCTCAGTTACATTTACCCAGTTTAGGGTTTTCGGTAACTTCGACTGGTTGGCTATTTTCGACGGATCGGCCGCAGTAACAGCTTCCAATACGTCGGGAAGTGCTACCAATCCTACCTCTACAGATCCAGAACTTTGGAATAGTAGTGTGGATGGGGACGAGCTGGTCGACATGACCACTGCCGGTACCGTAACCTTTACTTCGACCGCCGGGAACCTCACATTTGCTTCGCGCTTCAGTGGGGTAGTAAATACCTGTGGATGGGAAGCGACCGTTTCCATTATTTCACCACCAACCAACGACGATTGTGCGGATGCCTTTCCGATTAATTGTGGAGATACCGTTTCCGGATCTACCATTGGTGAAACAACCGATGGAGCACCTTTCTGTGGAACAAGCAATACGGCACCTGGTGTTTGGTATTCATGGACAGGAGATGGAAGTATTGTAACCGTTTCTACTTGTACTGGTACAGCGTATGATAGCAAGTTAACTGTATATTCCGATTCATGTGCCGCTCTTACATGTGTAGGCGGAAATGACGATACCTGTGGATTGCAATCTGAAGTTACTTTTGCATCCACCCCAGGAACGGACTATTTAATACTCGTTCATGGATTTGGCACTGCAGAAGGGGATTTTGATCTCACAATGACATGCGTGCCACCTCCACCTAACGATGATGTATGTGGAGCTTTACCTATAACGCTCGGAGTTCCAGAACCTGCGGATGGATCGTTGGCTACGGCACAAGCCGGAGAGCCCAATCCTGGAGCCGGAACAGGGGCATCTACCTGTAATTCACAGGATGGATGGTGCTCTTTCGAGTTAGGTATCCAAAACTCACTGTGGTATACTTTTGTAGCACCCGACTGCGGTGATTTGGATATTGAAACCATTGGATCTGGAGATACGCAATTGGCTTTATGGGAAACCACCGATTGTAGTGACTTCGGAACCTTCGTAGAAGTGGCCGCCAACGACGATAGTGGAGTAGGTCTTTTATCACTTATAGATGACGTTACCCTTACTCCAGGGAACACTTATTATATACAAGTGGATGGATTTGCGGGAAATGCGTATGATGTGGATGTATTGATTACGCCTAGTAACCCAGTACCTATTAGCCTTAGTTGTCCGATGGATATTGTTACAACAGCAAGTCCAGGGACGTGTGGAGCTGTGGTGGCATTTGCACCACCGCTGGCTTCGGGAGGTTGTGGAACCATAACCGTAACACAAACAGGAGGTCCTGCAAGTGGTACTGAATTCCCAGTGGGGACTACCGTTGTAGAATTTACAGCGACGGATGAAGGCGGAAACTCCGAAACTTGTTCCTTTAATGTGACTGTTACAGACGATGAAGATCCTGTAGCCGTGTGCATGGACATTACCGTACAATTAGATGCCAATGGAGAGTATGTGCTAACGCCCACCGAAATTGATGGTGGAAGTACAGACAACTGTGGAATCGCCAGTTTGGAAATTGCCGATCCAGGGATCAACGCCCCGGAAGGTTTATATTCCCTAATACCAGGATTCTTATCGCCTGCCAATAACCTAGGACGTTACAATTACGATCCTGTAACCGATGCTATCTCAGCGGGAGATCTTCCCTATGGGGATACCACCCAGTCTAATTCATTTGCCTTGGATGCGGATCCAACCACGGGAACAGTATACTTACTAGGACTTTCTGGAACAACGGGTAACAGAGCATTGTTCGACTATGATCTTTCTACCAACACATTAGGTACTGAGTACGGAGACGTGGTTTCTTCTACTGGTGCAACCAATCCAAATTCAATGGTATTTGGTACTGATGGTACATTATATGTTTCCTATAGTGGTGGAGCTATCGAAACCCTAGACATTGGTACAATGACTTCGACTCCATTCGCAGCACCACCCGATGCTGGCGGAGGAATTGGATTGGGTTACGACAGTGACAGTGGTACTATAATTTACAGTACGTTCAACGGAGGTACTGGAGATAACGACGTTTATGGAATTGATGCAGCGGGAGTACATACATTGCTATTCTCTTTTACTAGCCCATGTGGCCCAAGCGGAGGTACTGCTCAGGCCATGGAATATGTAGGAAGTGGTAAAATGGTAGCTTCTGGTACATTTACCTGTGGTGCAATCTATACCATGGATTTAGGATCCGGAGCAATTACTACGATTTTGAGCCCAGATGGGTTTGAAAACAATATCAAAGCATTATTATATGTGCCGCCTGCAGCTGGAGGTATGCCAGATCTATTATTGACCTGCGACGATGTGGGTACAAATGCAGTTACCTTGTTAGTTACTGACGTGAATGGTAACCAATCTACTTGTGTGGCTAACGTAACTGTTGAAGATGTAACGCCTCCAGAAGTATTCTGTATCGGAGAACCATCAGTGTTCTCATATTTACAAGAGTTTGAGGCGTCAAGTATTCCGACAGACTGGACAACGCAAATCGATGCAGGTGTTTGGGATTGGACATGGGGTAGTGGTGATCTTCCCACAGGAGATGACTTCCCAACCAATGCTGCCATCTTCGATGACGATGCAGCAGGTATTGGAGAAGTGAATGTCGCTACATTATTCTCTCCAACCTTCGATTTGGATGGAGCGATCATCGCGAACCTTTCGTACGATGTAGCTTTCCAAGAAGCGGGTGACCAAGAATTCTCTATCGAAGTTTGGGACGGGGCCGCTTGGCAACAGATCGATTTCTATGATGCCGATATGGATCCAGACATCCAGTCGAGATCATTCGATGTACTTGCTTACGCTAACCCTAACTTCCAGGTGCGATTCTTCTATGACGACCTAGGGGGATGGGGATGGCATGCTGCTATCGACAACTTCCAGTTGGATTATGAATTCCCACCATCTGCACCATTAGTAGTAGAGTTGGATGCCAATGGAATGGCTACCATTCTAGTGAGCGATATGTTATCAAGTGTAAACGAAGCTTGTGGCTGGACCGCTACTACGGGTGATGCTGCGGCTCCATGTGAGCAATCCAACCCGAGCAATGGTTTCGAGAATGGGTACTTCAGTGACCCGGGAAGTGGGTTCATCGTAGCCAATGATATATTGGTGGCTGCGGATGAAGATTTTACCCTACAGCAAGTGACCATGAACCTGTTCCACGATGTGGGGGCGACCATCGCCGCTGCGGACTTTGCCTATTACGAGGATGCCGGTGGACAGCCCGGTACCATGATCGGAAGTGAAGCGGGCGTTGTACCGACCTCGCAGGCCGTTGTGGGTAACAACTTCGGCTTCGACGTGAGCGAGACCGTGTTCGACATCGCTCCATTCCTGTTTGCGAGCCAAGCAGGTGTTGATACAAACTATTGGGTATCCGTGTCCGTGACCTCTTCTTCCGGTGGGATCACCGCTTGGGAAGTGTCCGGTGCTACGGGGGCAGGAAGTTTTGACTGCTTGAACTCCACCGACGGTGGGGCCACTTGGGGCAACCCAGTTCCCGGGAATGACGGTGTTTACATCTTCAGTGGAACCTGCGGGGGTGGAATTTCGGATACATTGGATCTTGATTGTTCCAATTTGGGACTGAACCAATACGAAGTAACTGTTACCGATGCCAGTGGAAACACTGCAACGTGTATTGCTACTGTTGAAGTACTTGACGTGACCGACCCAATACTCATCTGCCAGGACGTGACCATTGAGATCGGANTGGTCATCGGTAGCGACAACCAGTCCGGTACGGAAGGGTTCACCGACTTTACCGTGGACGTTACGGCCGATGTGACCGTAAGCTTCGACTGGGACTACACCCTGAACGACACCCCAGGCTTCGACAGCTTCGGGTACCTCGTAAACGGAACGTACACCCAGCTCACCGACCCGGCACAGGGCAACCAGTCCGGAAGTGCTTCCGTTAGTTTGGTAGCCGGTGACACCTTCGGGTTCCGTTCGCAGACCGACGACAACATCTTCGGTAACAACGAGACGATCGTGACCAACTTCATGCCAGGGTTCGACGGACAGTTCGACCCGGCCAACTGGACACT
>NZ_JAQQTF010000008.1 GCF_028561275.1 Aureisphaera galaxeae | reverse complement strand
TTGTCCACCAAGTTTGTGATCGTTTCGTTCCCTGGGATGTCGATAACCGTGGTGTTACCGTCCTCATCCGTATAGGTATAGGTACCGTCACCATTGTCAATAATCGTGGAAGTCGTTTCAAAAGCCACCACGATGGCAGCAATGTCGACCGTTTGGGCAACGCCAGCTTCATTAGTGTATGTTATCGTACCGTCACCATTGTCGACTAAATTCGTGATCGTTTCATTGCTAGGAATGTCGATGACCGTAGTGTTACCGTCCTCATCCGTATAGGTGTAGGTANCGTCCTCATCCGTATAGGTATAGGTCCCGTCTCCATTGTCAACTATGGTAGAAGTCGTCTCGAAGGCCACCACAATGGCAGCGATGTCGACCGTTTGGGCCACGCCCGCCTCATTGGTATAGGTGATCGTCCCATCACCGTTGTCCACCAAGTTTGTGATCGTTTCGTTCCCTGGGATGTCGATAACCGTGGTGTTACCGTCCTCATCCGTATAGGTGTATGTGCCGTCTCCATTGTCCATCATGGTCGAAGTGGTCTCGAAGGTCATTACAATAGCTCCGATGTCCACTGTTTGGACTGTTCCATCCTCATTGGTATAGGAAATGGTACCGTCACCGTTGTCCACAAGGTTGGTTACGGTTTCAAAATTGTCGATGATGGTAGCTAAATTGATCGTATAAGGAATATTACCTTCACCAAAATATGTGATTGTACCGTCGCCGTTGTCGACGAGAGTGGTAAAAGATTCATAAATGGTAACAATTGTACCTGATCCGTCATCGTGGGTTGCAATTGGATTTCCTTGAGGAGAACCACCAGCAAGCAATGAAACCACTACCGAGGTTTTAGCATCGAAGGTTACTACTGTTCCATCCTCCGAGGTATAACTAAAAGTCCCGTCTCCATTGTCAGTAAGACTTGTAATAGTTTCCAAAATAGGCACTACATTTCCTGCACCATCATTATGCGTGGCAATCTCGTTTCCTGTGGTCACTGTTTGCGTTACTACTGAAGTATTAGCAATGGCCTCTATATCGATAGTCTGAACTGTGCCGTCCTCATTGGTATAGGAGATCGTTCCGTCTCCATTATCTACAAGGTTGGTTACCGTTTCAAAATTGTCGATGATGGTGGCCAGATCGATGGTCGTAGGGTTGTTGTCCTCGTCCACATAGGTCACCGTTCCATCGCCATTATCGGTAAGACTGGTTAAGGTCTCTTGAACATCTACCAAATCCCCAACATCTAAAGTGGTGGCGATTCCATCTTCATCTACATAGGTAATGGTCCCTGTTGCCGAATCGATACTTATGGTAGTTAATGTTTCGTAATCATCTATGATCATATCTAGATTGATTACGGTTGGAGTTCCATCTTCGTCTAAATAGGTAATGGTTCCATCTCCATTATCGGTAAGACTGGTTAGGGTCTCATTTAGGTCTACAAGGGCCGCTACATCCAATACGGTGGAGTTACCATCCTCGTCTATATAGGTAATGGTCCCTCCTGCTGCATCGATGCTGATGCTGGTCAATGTCTCGAAGTTATCTATGATCGTTGCTAGATCAATAGTGGTTGAGTTTCCGTCTTCATCCACATAGGTAATGGTTCCATCTCCATTATCGGTAAGACTGGTTAGGGTCTCATTTAGGTCTACAAGGGCCGCTACATCCAATACGGTGGAGTTACCGTCCTCGTCTATATAGGTAATGGTCCCTCCTGCTGCATCAATGCTAATGCTAGTTAATGTCTCGAAGTTATCTATGATCGTTGCTAGATCAATAGTGGTTGAGTTTCCGTCTTCATCCACATAGGTTATAGTCCCATCACCATTGTCTGTTAATGTTGTCAGGGTCTCGAAGGTGTCCACCATATTGGCGATATCGATGGTCTGTACCGTTCCGTCCTCATTGGTATAAGAGATTGTACCGTCTCCATTATCAACGAGGTTGGTCACCGTCTCAAAGTTGTCGATGATCGTAGCGAGATTGATAACCGTGGAGTTCCCATCCTCGTCTACATAGGTCATGGTGCCATCACCATTGTCAGTCAAGGTCGTTAAGGTCTCGAAAGTATCCACCATATTGGCGATATCGATGGTCTGTACCGTTCCGTCCTCATTGGTATAAGAGATTGTACCGTCTCCATTGTCTACCAAGTTGGTCACCGTCTCAAAGTTGTCGATGATGGTGGCCAGATCGATGATGGTAGGGTTTCCGTCTTCATCTACATAGGTCATGGTGCCATCACCATTGTCCGTTAATGTTGTTAATGTTTCATGAAGATCGACCAATGCGGCCACATCCATTACCGTAGCATTCCCATCTTCATCCAAATAGGTAATAGTACCTGCCGTAGGGTCGATACTAATGCTTGTAAGCGTCTCGAAATTATCGATGACCTGTTGCAGGTTGATCTGAGTGAGATCCCCGTTTTCATCGGTATACTCTAAAGTAAATCCATCTGCATTGAGCCCCAGTACGGTCAGTGTCTCGAAATTATCGATGACTTGCTGCAGATCGATCTGTGTAAGGTTCCCATCTTCATCTGTATACTCGAGGGTATACCCATTGTCGTTTAAGGCAAGTATGGTCAACGTTTCGAACAGTGCCACATCATCTCCATTTACCACGCGTTGCCACTTATTGTCTTGCCAATAATAGTAACCGGGGCGAATGTCGTTGACGGTAACCGTCGCATACACCAAAAGGCTATTTACATTCCCGTTGGTGATGGTGGTCACGTCCGTTGTACTTTGCAATGCTACACGGGGAATTAACAATCCCTTGTCCAATGCAACAATGTCCAACTGTGCCGATTCGTCGGGTGCTGGACTTCCAATACTTACCTGAGCCACTGTGTTGGTGGCGTAGGAAAGGATAACGAATAAGAATAGTAATTTTAGATTCTTCATTTGCTTGTATTTATACGATATAATATCTTGCTCATCGAAAGCACTATTCTAGGGAATAGAGCATTCGCATCTTCCTCCCTGCCTAGGCAAGGATGGTCTAAAAATTGGTTTTAGTATCAGAGTACTTTACAACAGATGAAGTGAAGTGAATGGGCAATGGTCTTTCCTATTGTAAAGCATTTGGTGTCCTCCTTTGTAGTAAAGAGGCCGGGGATTTCACGCTTCCCGTTACGGTTGGATTATTTGCCTCGAATCCTAATATGTCCCTTTCACATCATCATAGGACAAAGGTATAGGCGGTAAGGTGCTGTAAATGAAGCATTTTGTTTTTCGGTCGTTCTTATTCGTTTAACGGTCGAAATACAGATTTAAAGGAATTTTATTCTCGGTCAAATACAAATGATCCAACTATAATTAATTACACAACAACACATTACAGTTAAATTATTGGTCTGATTTTCGTGACTTTAAAACGTAGATGAACCCTCGATGTGAAGTTAGTAGCGTCGGTACGGAATCGTGATGGTTACTTCTGTACCGGATTTCCCCATGGCTCTTAGGTCTTTGTAGACAAGGCTAAGTTTATCCTTCCTTCGGGTGTTCAATTCATTCAATAATGAAAGACGCTCCTCGAGAATTTGAACTCCATAAGAGGTGTGGTTTTTTCGGGTGTTCTTTGATGCGCTATCAATCCCAATGCCATTGTCGGATATCACTACATCCATCACTTTTTCTAGTTCGTTCATCTCTTTGATGGCAAATTGAATTTCGCCATCCCTTTGAAGATCCCCGAATCCGTGTATGAGGCTATTTTCCAAAATAGGTTGCAATAACATGGAAGGAATGTGCAGTTCATCCCAATTTAAACCGTTGGGATTATTTATTGCAAAACGAATCGACTTGCTCATTTCCATATTATGAAAGTGAATGTAGTTTGTGATGTAATCGATTTCCTTGGACAGGGGAATCCATTTGTTCCTACTGAAATCCAGCGTAGTGCGCACTAAACCGGCAAATTTTAAAATATCGTCTTCGGCCTGCTCCTGATTCCCTAACATGATTCTATTCTTAATCATGTGCAGAGAATTGAAAATAAAATGTGAACTCATCTGGGTTATTAAAGACCTCCCCTGCAATTCTGCCAAGGCCAAACGTTGATTGCCCTTTCTGCGTTGATTTCTAATATAAAGGAAGAATGACAATACAATGACTGCGATAAGAAATAAAAAGCCCCCGATGATAAACTCGGTCCTTTTGTAGAAGACTTGAGAAACATTAACGGCATAGTGTAATTCGTTGGTTGAAGCGATTCCTTTTGAATTAACTCCAACAACCTTAAGTTGATACGATCCCGGTGGAATGGACAACAGTTTTATTTCGTTCTGACTTCCCAAAGGCGTCCAATCTTCCTGAAACCCTTCGAGCATATATCGATAGTTTACCGCGGTTTCGTCGTAGATACCATTAATGGAGAATTCTAAATCCAAGGAATTTCTGTTATGACTCAGATTGATTTCGGAAATATTGGATAAGCCTTCCAATATTTCTACCCTAGTTTTGGTTTTTTTGTCCACATAAGACAACTTAAGGGGGTATACTTGTGGTGGCTCCGGAAGCACATCCCCAATTCCCCTAAAAGCCACAAAACCATTAATACCTCCAAAGTATAGTTTACCGTCGTTGGTCTTGAAACTGGAATTTTGATTGAATTCGTTATCCGCCAACCCATCTGAAACATAATAGGTACTCATCACTTCTTTTGATGGATTATAGCAGAACAACCCATTGTAGGTAGAAAACCAAATGTTTTTTGCTTCATCGAACTGAATTCCTACTACTTTCTTACCATCAAGATACTCTTCAATTGTTTGCGGAACTGGTATCATTTCCTTACCCCTTAGGATATGAATTCCATTGCCGGTGCCCATCCAAATATTACCATCGGGACCTTCTTTCAACACATAAATATGTATACTGTTTAGGTTTGTTGGTTCTTCTGAATTCCTTGGTGGATAATAAACCATTTCCTCTGTAGTCATATCCTTCATATAGAATCCATCTTGCAAAGTGGCCACATACAAAATTCCATTTTTGATATGAAGATCCTTTATTCGGACACCCTCTTCTGTTTTATCAATATCTGGATGAAAGGGATATTGAGAAAACAATCCGGCACTAGGATTAAATGTAAGGATGCCAAAACCGCTGCCTACTAAAAGTTCGGAATCGTTGAGCCAAATCGCATCCATGTATGCCAGGGTTTCTGTATTTGGATGCTCTAAATAATGATAGTACGTTACTTCCTTTGTTTCTACATTAAACTTTGCCAATCTACTGTTATCTCCTAACCCCAAATAGTTTGTGTCGTCTAATTTTACGATTTCCCGGAACGTATTTAGTTTTGGAAATAGATTTTCGAGACTTCCACCGGACAGTCTAAAAACACCTCTATAGGTGGCAGCCAAGAGGTCCCCATTTCCCATCTCTACCATCCCGCGGGTACTTACATTGAGACCTTGATCCGTTTGTCCAAAGTTGGTCAATATCCGCTCGAATCCAAGATTGGGAGTCCTAATCTTATGGATTTCGCCCATGGAACTCACATATACGATTCCATTGATGTCGAAGTCTACATGTTCTATGGCATTTTCAAAAGGTATTTTCAAGCTTGGTTTAAGGTTGATCTCACCATTTTTTTTCTCGAACCGAAAGCAGAGTAAGTTTTTTAAGTCTACACTCATAGCAATAAGATCGGTCCCTCCCAGCACTTTATTTCTTAATTCATTGGGTACTGCCAACATTTCCAAATAGGGTGTTTCCGCTACTTGAAGATTGTATTTAGGCAGATAATGAAATTGAAAGGGTGTACCATCAAACCAATAGCTCCCGCTTCGATCCTTTTCGAAAACTTCTCCATTTTTTGTAATGGATAGATGATTTCCTCCATTTGCATTCCACTCAGTCTGAAGGAAGCTCAAATGGTCTGGAGAATTATAATCCGAACGGAAAATAAACTCCGTTTCACCATCTTCATTCAGCACAAACAATTTACGGGATTGCCTAAACACAATTTCATTATTGGCGGTAATATGTTCTACAGATAAAAATCTTTCACTCGTATAGTCGTCCGAGAACTCCAGTATTTCATGATTTATTTCTATAATTTCGACCTCTAAATCTGAACTTATTTTCAACAGATAGTCCTCCGTGGTTCCAGCCCAAACGTTACCATTACTATCCTCTAAAAAGGAGGTCATCCTATTAATTCCGCCAATGTTCGCTTCTGCAACCCCTACCCATCGCAATGCACTTTCACCATCTATCTTCACAAATGCGCCTTCATCAGTCCCTACCCATATTCTCCCTTTTGAATCTTCGAAAACGAGGTTTGCGTGTCGAATATTGAGACTCTCCCTATGTTCTTGAAAGGGAAAAAGAAAGTTGCCATGAGAATAATCCCTTACCAATCCATTATGAGTGAAATACCAAAGGAAATTATTTTGGTCCACCAAAATCTTATTGGGAATGGCAGCAGATTCCCCATTTAAGTTCACAGGGATTTTGCGGATCTCATAGTCCTGTGCTAAACACGCTTGATCTGCAATTAAAAAAAGAAAAAACATTAAAAGCAGTAAGCCCCGATATATGTAGAATACATCCTTCCTAATCATATTAAAACTAAGCATTGCAATGCAATCAACAACCACCCACAGGTGTAGGCAAAGCTGTCAATCTTACACTAAAATTATAAAATATGGGAAAGGGGGTCTATGGCTAATGTACTTAATTTTGAAATACGCCCCCCCAATATTTCATTAAAAATCTCATAATTACCTCCCCCTCCTTGTTAATACATCTTTAACGGCATTCTAAATAAAAAGGAAATACCCTATCTTAGAGGAGCTAATACGACCAACCAAAATGAATAAATACCTCACACTTCTTCTGTGTGTCAGTCTTCTGGGCTGTAATTCTCCAAAAAAAGAGACCCAACAAGAAGAAGCACAGCCAATCACCTTAGATAGTGCTTGGGAACACGATTATCAGGCCATTTCCCAATTGGGCGACACCCTCTATCCCAGAAAGGCATCGGAAAAAATGCTTAGTCAATTGGAAGAGAAGAAAGCTGCTTTCGATTCCCTTCCTAGCCTTGACAACCTTATTTGGTATGGGCGTTTCACGGCCTACACGGGTGATTACCGCAAAGCCATTGACATCTACACCCACGGACTCGAGAAATTCCCCCACGAATCGCGATTGCTCCGTCATCGTGGCCATCGTTATATTACTGTTCGTGAATTCGACAAGGCCATTGCCGATTTGGAAAAAGCTGTGGAGCTTATTCAGGATAAAGAGAATATGATAGAAGAAGACGGACTGCCCAATCAATACAACATTCCGGTGAGTACCATGCACGGTAATATCTATTATCATTTGGGCTTGGCGTACTATCTGAACAGAAATCTGCCAAAAGCCTTGGATGCCTATAAAGAATGCTTGTCTACTTCCCGTAATCCCGATAACGTGGTTTCTGCCACCCATTGGGTCTATATGATTCAGCGAAGACTGGCTAGGAACCAGGCGGCAGACAGTTATCTTAAGATCATACATCCAGAGATGAAGGTGTTAGAAAACACGTCCTATTATCAAGCTTGCCTGTTTTATAAAGGTGAGTTGGAACTGGACGATATCTATCCTACCACCGGAGATAATTCCCCCAGTAATAGTGCAATACAATATGCGATTGGCAACTGGTATTGGTACAATGGAAATGCCGAACAAGCCGAAGGCATTTACCGTACTCTATTGGCGAATGAAGACTGGGCAGGCTTTGGTTTTATCGCCGCTGAGACCGATTTGGCAAAGCCTTATAACATGCGTTGAGATTTCCCCTTACAAATAAATTTAATGTAACTTTAAAACACAAACCAAAACTAAACAACCTATGAGAAGTAAATTTTTAGGGTTGCTGGCTATCCTTTTTTGCGGAATGGCCACGGCCCAAATTTCAGTATCGGGAACGATCACAGACAGTAATAATATTGGCCTTAATGGAGTAAATATTATTGAAAAAGGAACCAACAACGGAGTCACTTCCGATTTTAACGGAAACTATTCCATTTCCGTAGCCGATGACGCAACCCTTGTTTTTAGCTACGTAGGATTCGAAACCCAAGAAATTGACGTAAACGGGCAGACCACCATCAACGTGAGTATGGTTGAAGGGTTCGCCCTAGATGCAGTACAGTTGGTAGGGTCTCGTAGTCCGAAAAGAACGGCAACCGACACTCCTGTTGCTGTAGACGTTATTAGCGTAAATGACATTGTAACCCAAGCTGGTAGGATTGAAATCAACGAACTGCTTCAATATGCAGCCCCTTCTTTTAATGCGAATAAGCAATCGGGATCGGATGGCGCCGACCATATAGATCCGGCTTCCCTTCGTGGACTGGGGCCTGACCAAACCTTGGTGCTTATCAACGGAAAAAGGAGACACTCCTCTTCCCTGGTGAATATCTTCGGAACGAGAGGACGTGGAAATACCGGTACCGACCTCAATGCCATACCAACTTCAGCCATTAAAAGGATTGAAATACTTAGGGATGGTGCTGCTGCCCAATATGGTTCTGATGCCATTGCTGGGGTAATCAATATTGTTTTAAGGGACAATACCGACGAAGTATCCGGTTTCTTAAGCTACGGAGCCTATAGTACGGATGCCGATGTAGATACCAGTGCTTTTGCTGATGGGAACTACGGAGTGTGGAATACCGATGGTTTCCGGTTAGACACGGAGCGCGATGGAAATGCCATTGGCGACGACCAAAGCTTTGACGGAGGTTCAGTAAAAGCAGGACTTAACTATGGGGTAGCTCTTGGACAAGATGGCGGATATGCCAATTTTACGGCAGAATATCTGAGCAAAAACAAAACACTTCGTCCTAGTTTCGAATTCCGTAAAGGATTTGGGGAAGCCGCGATCGATGGTTTTAATTTCTTCGGAAACCTTGCTTATCCAGTAGCAGAAAACACTGAAATCTATGCTTTTGGAGGAAGAAACTACCGAGATACCGATGCTTTTGCCTTTACCCGTAATGGTGGAGCTCGCGTTATTCCTTCCATTTATCCCGACGGGTTTACGCCGCGAATCACGTCCAACATTATTGACAATTCAGTTTCTGTTGGAGTTCGCACAGAATTAGGGGACGAGTGGAAAGCCGATATCAGCAATACCTGGGGTAAGAACAGTTTCCATTATTTCATTCAGGGAACCCTGAATGCTTCCTTGGAAGATGCCTCCCCTACTGACTTCGATGCTGGAGGACACACTTTGAGCCAGAATACAGTAAACGTAGATTTCTCTAAGTACTTCGGTGATGTGGCCGAAGGGTTAAACCTGGCTTTTGGAGGGGAATACAGAACCGAAAACTTCACCATCTTCGCTGGAGAAGAAGGTTCTTGGGGAACGTATGATGAAAACGGCATCCTCATTACCGATCCTTCCAACCAAACACAACCTATAGATCCAGATTCTGGTGATCCTAGACCTGGTGGTTCGCAAGGATTCCCCGGGTATAGCCCAGCCAACGAAGTGGACAGAAGTAGATCGAATGTATCCTTATATGCAGATGCAGAGATCGATATTTCGGATGCTTTCCTTCTTAGTGGTGCTGCACGTTTCGAAAACTATAGTGACTTTGGAAGTACCATTAACGGGAAGTTGGCCGCCCGTGTAAAAGCTTCGGACAACATTAATGTACGTGCTTCTTTAAGTACCGGTTTCCGTGCACCTTCCCTAGTACAGATTTACTATAATCTACGCTTCACCAACTTCGTGGGTGGGGTTGCTTTAGAATCTGTATTATCTCCTAACAATAGCCCGGTAACTGCTGCCTTCGGAATTGGACCATTAGAAGAAGAAACTGCCTTTAACGCTGGATTAGGGGTTACAGCCAAATTTGGTGACTTCACCGCTACGGTAGACGGATACCTCATCAATATTAAGGATCGTATCGTATTGACCGGAAACTTCGATGCTTCTAGCATTCCAGGGGTTGAAGCGGCTCAGTTCTTTGCCAATGGTGCCGATACAGAGACTTTGGGTGTAGATGTAGTACTTTCTTATAAAACAGAATTAGGTGGCGGACAATTTGGTGCCACCCTGGTTGGAAACGTAAACGATATGGAAATTTCCAGTGTGAACAATGGAAGTTTGGATGAGCAGACTTTCTTTGGTGAAAGGGACAAAGCTTTCTTATTGGCTTCTGCACCCGACAGTAAGTTTGCACTGAACCTTACCTATGCTATCGATGATTGGAATTTTGCCCTTTCGGGAACGCACTTTAGTGAAGTGGAATTGTTGGATTTCCAAGTATTTGAAGATCCCGCAGATTATGGTGGCTTTGCCAACCAAATTGCTGCGGCTACAGATACGTATGGAGCCAAGTTCGTAACCGATGTGGCAGCTGGATATCAGCTTACCGATGGCCTTAAGCTAAGCATTGGAGCCAATAACCTATTGAATGTGTATCCAGATCAACAAGACGATTGGACAGAAGCTGGAGGATATTGGGACTCTGTACAAATGGGCTTTGGTGGTGCTTACTACTACACCCGTTTGGATTTCAATTTCTAATAGACTACATACTAAAAAACTACCCCTGCCGACGCGGGGGTTTTTTTATTATCAGATTTTTCCTATCTTGGTTTAACTAGCTAACATAAAACAACATGCGTATACTTTTTCATTGTATTGCCATTGTATTTCTTAGCTTAACCTACCATGTTGCCCCAGCCCAAATTCTATTCAGCGAACAAGCTGCAGCCCTCGGTTGCTCTGGATCTTCCTTCGGAAATGGCACCCTAGGAGGTGGTATTTCTTTTTTCGATTTCGACAATGACGGATGGGACGATATTACCGTATCCTCCGAAGAAGGACAGCCTGTTCGATTCTATAAAAACACGGAAGGGACCTTTACCCAAGTAGATTTGGGCATCCCAGATCATATGGGAGAAATAAAAAGCGTGGTTTGGGTAGATTTTGACAATGATGGGGATTATGACCTGTACACTTCCAGTAATTCTGATGGAAGGGCACTGTATGAAAATGATGGTGCTCTGAATTTTACGGATATTACCGTTGCCGCAGGCCTGTATTCAGATCAGTTACATGATTGGGGCGCTTCTTGGGGTGACTACAATAATGATGGTTGGTTGGATTTATTTCAGACTTCCCGACATGATGGCGATGCGAGTTTCCATAACAAATTATACGAAAATAATGGGGATGGCACCTTTACCAATGTTACTTCCCAAAGTGGTCTTATTGAAGATATCTATATGAGCTTCTGCGCCTCTTTCTTCGATTATAACAATGACGGTTGGCAGGATATCTATATAGCCGACGACAGACCCCAGTTTGCCAATCTTATGTACCGAAATAACGGAGATGGCACCTATACCGAAGTAGGGAACAGCACAGGGACGGATGCAGCTATTAATGCTATGTCCACCGCCATTGGCGACTATGATAGCGATGGTTGGTTCGATATTTATGTAACCAACACTCCCGAAGGCAACGTATTCTACAGAAACAACGGAAATAACACATTTACCGATGTTGCTCCTAGCAATGGCACCTTGATGGAAACAGTAGCGTGGGGAGCCGTGTATTTGGATGCTGATAATGACGGAAATCTCGATCTGTATGTAAGCAGTTCTTGGACCAATCCCGATGTGGCATTAACCTCTGCTTTTTATAGAAATGATGGAACAGGGAATTATAGTATCCCTGAAAATGCTGGCTTTGAAAATGACGATGCAGTAAGTTTTTCGAATGCCATTGGGGACATAGATAATGATGGCTATCCCGATATGGTGGTGCTCAATTTTGCACCGGACGATATCTATGTTTGGAAGAACGAATGCCCCACGTTGTACAATTGGATCAAGGTAAAGTTAGAAGGTACTGAAAGCAATCGGCAGGGCATTGGTTCTGTGATAGAGATATCCGTAAATGGTGAAAAGCAATACAACTACACTTTGTGCGGAGAAGGTTATTTGGGCCAGAATTCCTCCTACGAATTCTTCGGTATCAATGATGCTGAATCTATCGACTATATAAAAGTTACCTGGTTGAGCGGTATCGTTGATGTGCTAGAAAACCCCGACATAAACAGCCATATCACCATTCTTGAAGGAAGCACATTGGGATTGGAAACTCCAGATTCTAGTTACTTCTCGCTATATCCGAATCCAACTTCTGGAATCCTTCAACTACGGGGTCCAAAACATCTTAATACGATAAAAGCTACTATTTCTGATGGTCAAGGAAGAGTGCTCATATCCAAAACCATGGACGCACAGTCAGGATCGTTGGATATGACCGGTTTTTCAGAAGGATTGTATTTTGTAACACTACAAAATGGTTCCGTGACCGAAGTACAAAAGGTGATTTTAAAATAAATCTAGTTTTTTAGTCTTCTTCTCTTCGGAAATGTCTGCCTCGATTCTTGGCTTCAATCCATTTGCTCATGTACTTGGTAGATTGTAGCGAGTGATGCAGTATTACCTGCCCCAAGAAATGCTCTTCCCGATGTTCTTCCATGTTATTCTGAAGTATTCGAACCATGTTCATAAATGCTTCGGAAAAGCGATCCTTTTGAAATCTTTTACATAGAATTTTAAAACCATTTTCCTGTTTCTCCAACCATATATCCTCTTCCAAATACAATTGTACCGCATGTGTCACAAAATCGGTTAGATTGTCAGAAATCATGCCTCCAAAGGGGAATTCCCCAGAAATGCCTTCTGCTCCCACATTCGTGGTTACCGAAGGTGTTCCGCAGCGCATAGCATCCACCAACTTTCCCTTTAACCCCGCACCAAAACGTAAGGGAGCCAAACACACCCTAGCTTTATTCATTACAGCATCCACATCCTTAGCCCAACCTTTAATGTGAAATCCTTCTTTCGGATTATGCATCTCCGTAATATGTTTGGGCGCATAATTACCATAGACCGAAAGTTCGGCATTCGGCAACTGTTTCCGAATAGCGGGCCAAACCTCGTTTTTCAGATATTTAACCGAATCGACATTGGGCGCGTGCATTAGATTGCCAATGGTCATGAATCCTTTGCGCTGATCGAAATTGGGAAGACCCCGTTTAGTTTCTTCAGAAACAGGATCCAATAAAAAAGGTACGTAATACAAAATACCTTCAGGGATATGAAAGGTCTCCGTTAGCAATTGCATCTCGTATTCCGAAATGATCAAGGACAGATCACAACGTAAAATACTGGCCAATTCTCGCTTTGCCGTATCGGAGTGTAAATTAATAGGAGCATCTTTCTTAAGCGCTTCTTCCCTAGCCCTTCGGAGAAAATGCAAATCTTCCGTGTCCAAAATTCGAAGAGCATTGGGGCATTGTTCCGCCACGCGCCATCCAAACTTTTCTTCGGTCATATAACGATCGAATAGTACCACCGAAGGATTTAGCTGAAATACAAATTCATCGAAACTTATGTCATTCAACCGAATTGAAACCTCCTCAATCCCTTCATCTTTGAATATTGCTGTTTGCTGTGTTCTACTCGCAGTACTCGCAAAGGTAATTTCATACCCTTCTTCCTTGAACAGACCTACCAGTTGAAGCATCCTACTCCCCGCCGCGGTAGTCGTAGGTTCGGGAAATGTATGACCTATTATTAAAAGTTTCTTGCTCAAGTGTTAGGTTTTAAGTGTTGAATCCTAAGTTTTAAATGCTAAGTTATGAGTTTTCAGTAGACAGTGGCAGTTTTCAGTTTGCGGGTTTTTAGTGTTAGGTGTTAAGTTTTGAATTTTACATTTTTCAGTTGACAGTCCCAGTGACAGTTTTCAGTGGGCAATTTTCAGTTTACAGTAGCAGTACGTCATCCTGAGCTTGTCGAAGGATGTGTTTTAGTTATACGTTTTTCGGTTTTTAAGTTCCGGGTTCAAAGTTGATGCGTTTAATCGTTTAACCCAATCTCCTTACTTACCATTCTTCTTCTAACCCAATTGAATAAAATCCACACCACCCCCGGAATGCCAATCCAAACCAATTCGCTAAGGATGACACGCATGCCTCATTCACTAAAGAAATTCTCTACTCCAATGGGAGAAACTTGTATGGGTCGCCACGGAAAGAAATACCGGGTCGTATCGAAGGGTGAAAGAAAAGCAATACCCAATCCGCCACTTGTCATAGCATCCAAAAGGGCATGTGATGCCGTGCACAAAAAGAAATACAAGATAAGCAAGGCTCCATTTCTGGTTAGAAATTGCTTTCGATAAAACAAAAACGTTACGAGCATGCCAAATAGCATTGCGAATAGCAGAGAATGAGAGAATCCACGGTGCCCCCAAAAACTTCCGTAGGGAATATCGAAGGCAAACCCAATCACATCGGCATCGGGAAAAATGGAGCATATAATACCCAGCAGCCAGAACTTCCATGATCTTACGTTTTTGGAAAAAGTAGTTCCTAAAGCAATTGCGGTAAATGCATGTCCGAAGGCTGAAGCCATACTAGTTCTAAGTGTTGAGTTTTACATCTTTCAGTTTGCAGTGGGTAGTTGCAGTTTTCAGTTTACAGTTGCAGTTGGCAGTTTTCCGAATTGGACTCCGAGTGGGACGACCGAAGGGAGGGTTGTATCGAGGAGTCGTTGCACGGTTTCGGGTTCAAGGTTTTTGGGTTTAATCGTTTAATTGTTGAGTCGACGTTCTTGACTATCGACTACAAACTATTGTCTATAAACTATAAACCAACGTCCACCGATGCCATCTCAATTCTAGAGTCTTCCCCTTCAACAACGGTCCAAGCCATATATAAAGTATTACCCACTTTTTCAACTTGTGGAAAGCCACTGGCACGTTCCGCACTGGTTTTGGCAATATTGATAGGCTCTGAAATGGTCCCGTCAGTTTTTACTCTAGCCAATTGAATCACCTCATCCTCTCCGCTGGGTTCCATCCATAGTACTGCCGCTTCGGATGCAGAAAGCATTACTACATCTACCCTTCCTGTTGCATTTCCTGCATCGATACGGATGGGCTCTGAAAAGGTCTTAACACCATCTGAAGAAAAGGCCACTTTAACTTCCCCTTCTTCATTAGCAGCCGTAAACCAAGCCGCTACCGTAGCTTCCTCATAGGTATCCAAAGCCGGACCGTTTACGGGGCAACCAGCAATCTTCCAATTGTCATTTCCTATTGTTCTTGGTGCGCTCCAATTAGCTTCCATAGTCCAATCGGTTACAGAAATATCCCGGATTTCTTCATCGCTTCTATCCCGGTACGCCACAATAATCTGGTCCTTAGGACCAATGGCTAAGGCCGTATTACAACAATCGCATACTTTCTCATCCAGTAGCGTATCATAATCTATCGTACCATCTTCGAAAACCAAGGCAGCTCGGAGTGTCATTTGTCCGCCGCCATGTCCTTTCCCTACGGTTTCCCTTCCGTCTAACCAAGTCACCGCAAAAGAGTTGTGTGCGTAGGGTTTAACCGAAACAAACCCATGTTCACTTTTGGTTCCATCATTATGGAGAATGAAATTCTTTTTCCATTCCTTGGTTTCCGGGTTGTATAGATTCAGCTTTACGTCATAGGTATAGGTTCCAGAATCAGACTTTTGAAGAAAACTGGTAAGAATCCTTCCATTGTTTTCGGCAATGTTTGGGAAATCGGCCCAGTTGGTGAACCAGTCATTCCCTTCAATAATTTCGGTGCTTGGTGTCCAAGTCGTATCCCGTAAAACAGCATAGTTAAGCACATCTGCCGAATCCTTACGGGTTACCCAAGAGAAATAAAGTTCCTTTCCGTTACTGAACAATCTTGGTAACTGACTGTTCTCGGTAGAAGGGTTTTGTACCGCTTCTACAAATACGTTGTCCTTAGGAGGCAGTTCCTTTTTTCTCTCTTTGTCATTTACACAAGATGCAAAACACAAAGCCAGTATAGCACAAAATAAAAGTCTCATAGATACGTGTTATGAAAGTGAGGAAATAATGTGTCTGCTTACCGATTCGGGATTTGCTTTCTCTATAGGATGAGGCACACCTTCCAATATTTTCATTCCTGCATTGGGAAGCCATTTCATGATTTGTTCGGTCTCCTCTACACCCACCATAGTGTCCTCAGAACCCAATCCCAAATGAACCTCTGTGGTTATGCTTCCAAAATCAGTTTCAGAAAGGGCCGCTCCGTTCCCTAAATCTAACATCATTCGAGCCGTATTTCGTATCACTTCCTTCCAATCTAAGGGCTCATGATCTTCCTTTAGCTTTTGACCGAAACGAGGTACTTTCTCCTCAATCACATCGGGATTTAGCATTTTGACTTCTTTAGCAGCCGATTCTGGAGTCCAACCGAATTTGGTTCCCAAGGTTACTATCTTCTGAAATGTCCCAGGACGCTGCCGCTCCAATTGTAAGGCTACATAGCCTCCCATGCTGTATCCGAAAACAAAGCAATCTTCTATATTCTGTTCCTTGAGGTAATTGGCTGTATTCTCAGCGAATTGAGCGATGGAATACGTAGTAGCGGGAACACCTCCATGTCCATCGAAATTGAAATCGAAAAGCTCGAAATGATCTTCGAGGTGCGATCTTAGGTAATTGAATTGATTACGGGTACCCAAGGCACCATGCAGTAGGAGCAGTTTTGGTTTCATGATGGTATGTTTTTGTACCTGGGTTTGTACCCTGTACTATATGACTTTTCCGTACAAATCGAAATCCTCTGCCCCAGTAATCTCTACATTGAAGAAATCGCCCGTGCGCAAATAGCCGCTTTCAGCCGAAATCAGCACTTCATTGTCCACATCTGGGCTGTCGAATTCGGTGCGACCTACATAATAATTCCCTTCTTTTCGGTCGATAAGGACACGGAATTGTTTTCCGATTTTCTGCTGATTCAATTCCCAAGATATCTGTGACTGAATTTCCATGATTTCATTGGCACGTTGCATTTTTACATCGGCAGGAACATCATCCTCCAAACTATAGGCATGGGTATTCTCTTCATGCGAATAGGTGAAGCAGCCCATACGCTCAAAACGCTGATCGATCACCCATTGCTTCAAGGTTTGGAAATCTTCTTCGGTTTCACCTGGATATCCTACGATCAAGGTAGTTCGAATTGTCATTTCGGGCACCGCTTTTCTGAACTCATCCAACAACTTATTCGTTTTGGCCATGGTGGTTCCCCTACGCATGGATTTTAGAATAGGATCTGCTATATGTTGTAGCGGAATATCTATATAGTTGCAAACCTTGGGTTCCTCTTTCATAACCTCCAATACTTCCATGGGGAATCCTGTAGGAAATGCGTAATGCAATCGAATCCATTCTATACCTTCTACCTTAGCCAAGGCTCTTAAAAGCTTGGCCAAAGCCCTTTCTTTATACAAATCGAGCCCATAATAGGTAAGATCCTGCGCTATGAGAATGAGTTCTTTTACGCCATCGGCTGCCAATTTCTCGGCTTCGATGACCAATTCCTCGATAGGGGTCGATCTGTGTTTTCCACGCATGATGGGGATCGCACAAAAAGAACAGGGACGGTCACAGCCCTCTGCTATCTTTAAATAGGCATAATTCTTTGGGGTGGTAGTGAGTCGCTCTCCAATGAGTTCGTGCTTATAATCGGCTCCCAAGGCCTTTAAAAGCCCAGGCAATTCTGTAGTGCCAAAATACTGATCTACATTGGGAATCTCTTTTTGAAGATCGGGTTTATAGCGTTCACTAAGACATCCCGTAACAAAAACCTTGTCTACCAATCCTTCTTCCTTCTTCTGAACAAACTCTAAAATAGTATTTACACTCTCTTCCTTGGCGTTATCTATAAACCCACAGGTATTGATGACCACGACATTTCCTTCTTCTTCGTGTACTACTTCCTTGTCATTGGCCTTAAGTTGTCCCATGAGCACCTCACTATCGTAGATGTTTTTGGAACAACCGAGTGTCACTACATTGATTTTGTTCTTTTTTAAGGTCTTCGTCCGCATATTAAGTAGTTAGAAGTAAGGGATAAATAATAGGTTTTGATATCTATTTTACTTTACCCTTACCTTCATTGATTTTATCTGCGTATTTAATATTTTTGAAACTTCTCACCTTTCACCTTTCACCTTTCACCTTTCACTTAAAGAATGAATCTACAAACTCAAACTTATTGAATACTTGAAGGTCTTCGATCCCTTCTCCTACTCCAATATATTTTACCGGAATTTGGAACTGATCGCTAATACCGATCACTACTCCACCTTTGGCGGTTCCATCCAGTTTGGTCACTGCCAAGCTGGTTACTTCGGTAGCCGCGGTGAATTGCTTGGCTTGCTCGAAAGCATTTTGTCCTGTAGAACCATCTAATACGAGCATGACATCGTGTGGAGCATCGCCAATCACCTTTTGCATTACGCGCTTCACCTTGGTCAACTCATTCATTAGGTTTACTTTATTGTGCAAACGTCCAGCGGTATCTATGATTACTACATCGGCATTCTGGTTTACGGCACTTTGCAGGGTATCGAAGGCGACACTGGCAGGGTCACTCCCCATTTCCTGTTTAACTATAGGCACTCCCGTACGATCGGCCCAAACTTGTAACTGATCGATGGCCGCAGCCCTAAAGGTATCTGCAGCTCCCAATACTACCTTTTTTCCCGCATTCTTGAATTGGTGGGCCAACTTACCAATGGTTGTAGTTTTCCCTACTCCATTTACACCGACGACCATAATGACATAGGGTCCGTCGGTTTCGGGAATTTCTATTTGGGTTGCATTGCCTGTATTGGTTTCGCTAAGGAGCCCTGCTATTTCTTCACGAAGGATTTGATTCAGCTCATCGGTACCCATATACTTGTCGCGAGCCACACGGGCTTCGATACGATCTATGATCTTAAGGGTTGTATTTACTCCCACATCGCTGGAAACCAACACTTCTTCGAGATCATCCAGCACATCGTCATCTACCTTACTTTTACCAGCAACGGCTTTGGATAGTTTATCGAAAAAGGAGGTCTTGGATTTTTCCAGCCCTTTGTCTAGGGTTTCCTTTTTTTCTTTTGAAAATATTTTTTTGAAAAAGCTCATAGTGAGTTCTGAGGTTTAATATTGCGTTAGGGATTGAACCAAACTACCGTGTAGTGGTGAAAGCCCGGTCGTAAAGTGGACCATAGGCTCTACTTTACGGAACGCCCACCTTATACATATGCTTCTGGTGGCGATGCCAAAAATACGCCCTCCATGGTTCTTATGCAAGCGAACTAAGGAGGACAAAAAAAGCCACCTTCGTAAAAAAGTGGCTTGGTTTAATATCGTACGGGTTGACTATTGTTTTTTCAACCAATCGTTTACTTGGTCTGGAGCCATGATAGACTCAACAAAAGTATAAGCGCCAGTCTTTTCAGACTTAACCATTTTGATCGCTTTGGTTAAACGCTTGGATCCTGTTTGTAACGATGCTACTGCTTTCTTTGCCATGACGCTTAGTTATTATTTGATTTCTTTATGTACAGTCATTCTCTTTAAGATTGGGTTGAATTTCTTCAATTCCATTCTATCCGGAGTGTTCTTTTTGTTCTTCGTGGTAATGTAACGGGAAGTTCCAGGCATTCCGGACTCCTTGTGCTCGGTGCACTCTAATATTACTTGAACTCTGTTTCCTTTCTTAGCCATTTTGGTCGACTTTAAAAATTATGCGATTACTGCTTCAAGTACCCTTTTTCGCGGGCTTCCTTAATTACGGCAGAAATACCTTTCTTGTTAATGTTCTTCAATGCAGAAGTAGAAACACGAAGTGTTAACCACTTGTCCTCTTCTGGAATGTAGAAACGCTTCTTCACTAAATTTACGTTGAACTTTCTCTTAGTCTTGTTCATCGCGTGAGAAACATTGTTCCCTACCATTGCTCTTTTTCCCGTAAGCTCACAAACTCTTGACATTGTACTCGCTTTTAATGTTATTTTTAAACAGGGTGCAAATTTAAGGAAATAATTTGGTATGACCAACAAAAGAAATTTAGTTTTTGGAAATTTCTTTTAGTAGCATTTCGAAGGCCTTGTTCACTGATTTTTTGATGACTCGCTCCCGAGCCTTACCAAATTGAAACTTTTCGGAGATCATTTTTTCTGGGGTCGCAATGGCAATACACACAGTACCTACCTCATCGTCCCCATCTCCCTTTGTTGGGCCGGCTATACCTGTGGTAGCAATGGCATAATCGCTACCAAACACCTTGGTCGCCTGCTGCGCCATGGCTTCGGCCACGGGAAGACTTACCACATTGTTTTCTTTGATAATATCGGCATCTACGCCCAGAATGGACGTTTTTAGCTCGGTAGCATATGGAATAATGCTTCCCCTATAAAATGCAGAAGCTCCAGGATGTTGTGTAATTTCCTGCGCAAGGGCTCCTCCAGTACAACTTTCGGCCAAACTAAGCGTTTTGCCCTTTTGTTGGAGCAATCCACCGATTTTCTCCGTTACAGAGGTTTCATCCTCATAACCCACGGCTATATCGGCCACCATGCCATGCAATGTCTCCATTTGGGCATCGACCTCGGCTATGAGCTTTTCTTCATTCTCCCCTTTGGAAGAAAGCCGTAAACGCACTTTTCCCAATGAAGGGAGATAGGCCAGTTTTATATGCTTTGGAAGTGCTTCTTCCCAATCGGAAATACGCTCTGCAATGGTACTTTCGCCCAATCCGTAGGTAAGCAACGTTTTATGATAGATGTGCGGACGGTTGTATTTTTTTATGATCGCCGGAATCACCTCATTCTTGATCAGCGCCTTCATTTCGTAAGGCACACCGGGCATGGAAACAAAGACCGTATCGTCCTGTTCCATCCACATTCCAGGAGCCGTACCATGTTGGTTTTTAAGCACCTTGGCGGTAGATGGCACCAATGCCTGCCTTAGATTGGCTTCTGCTGGTAATTTGTTGAAGTATTTTTTGAAAAGAAACTCGATATGCTCCTTAACAACAGCACTTTCCACTAATGTATCGTCCAGAAACTCGCAAAAGGTCTGCTTCGTTATATCATCTTTTGTGGGGCCTAGTCCGCCTGTTACCAGTACCACATCTACACGGCTTTTGGCTTCTTCTAGTGCATCGAGAATATGCTCCCGATCGTCTTGAACGGAAGTAATTTGATATACCTGAATACCAGCCTTGTTCAGTTCCTTACTAATGAAGGCTGAATTGGTATCTACAATTTGACCAATGAGAATCTCGTCTCCAATGGTTATTATTTCAGCAAGCATCTATTTGTTTATAGGTCGAAGTCCTCTTTTAACTCATCAAAAACTCGGTGTAAAGTCGTAGAAACGAGTTCTATATGGGGGAGAACGCTGTCGGTGCTTTTGGACGTCTTGGTCCAAGATTCAATTCCTGTGATTTGTTTGAGTAGATCGATTCCGAACATTTCGATATTCGGTTTCATTTTATGTGCGAATTGGTAGGCCAATTCTTTATTGTCATTCTCGATGGCTTCTTCTAAAGAGGCCAAATCCGGTGGAATTTCATCTAAAAAGGTCTGAGCGACCACAGCCATAAACTCCTTGTCTCCTCCAGAAATCTCGTTTAGACTGTCTATAGAATATAATTTACTCATATAATTACTTAACTTTTATTGAAAATGACTCCGTATCTTCGATATAGCCTGTTAGAACATCATTGGCATCTACCTTACCTACACCAGCCGGAGTGCCCGTAAATATAATATCTCCAATCTTCAAAGTGAAATATTTCGAAATATATTCGATCAACGCATCAATTTTCCACAACATTAGGTTGGTATTGCCTTTTTGTACGACTTTTCCGTTCTTTTCTAACCGAAAATTGATGTCATCCACATTCGTAAACGTTGTTTTTGGTAAAAAATTACCAATCACGGCTGCTCCATCAAACCCTTTGGCCTTTTCCCAAGGGTGCCCTTTCTCCTTTAATTGTTGTTGTAAATCCCTAGCGGTAAAGTCGATTCCCAATCCTATTTCGTCATAATATTTATGGGCAAATTTTTGCTGAATGTGCTTTCCGATCTTCTTTATTTTCACCAATACCTCTACCTCATGGTGTACATCGTTGGAAAATTCGGGAATAAAAAAGGGGTTCTTTTTTAATAGTATGGACGTATCTGGCTTTAAAAACAATATAGGGTCTTTGGGCCTTTCGTTATCCAGTTCCTCTATGTGTTCGGTATAATTTCTCCCTACACAGATTAATTTCATAAGCAGATTAGAATTTATTGTTGAGCTTACGCAGCTTTACTCGGGTCAATATTTTTTTAGTGTACAATGGGAAATCGGCGTTGAGCAACCAACCAAAATACCCAGGCTCTTTTTCCAGTACATCCTCTACCAATTGCCCCTTGTGCTTCCCGAACATGAAGATTTCCTTCTTTTCCTTGGTGAAGCCTATAAATCCAGCAAAATCGGCAAAATTCTTATGTGCACTAAACTGTGATAACCACGGCACATCCTTTTGCAGGTCTTCGTACTTATCCAATTGCGCTAAAAGCACTTCATAAGTAGCTATGGTATCCGCCTCTGCGCTATGGGCATTCTCTAACGTTTTATCGCAATAGAATTTATAAGCGGCTTCCAAAGTCCTCTTTTCCTTTTTGTGAAAGATGGTTTGTACGTCCACAGCCAATGCCTTTTTAAGATCGAAATCCACATCGGCACGAAGCAGTTCCTCTGCCAATAGGGGAATATCGAACCGATTGGAATTATAGCCTGCCAAATCACTTTCCTTCATCAACGCGTGTACTTTGGGCGCCAATTCCTTGAAGGTCGGTTCGTCTGCCACCATATCATCTGTAATACCATGTATATCGCTGGCTCCTCTCGGAATGGGTACGGTAGGGTTTACCCGCCAAGTATGGCTCTCCTTATTGCCATTGGGGTATACCTTTAACACGGAAATCTCTACAATACGGTCGGAAGCGACATTCACTCCGGTGGTTTCCAGATCGAAAAAACAGATGGGCTTGGATAGTTTTAATTGCATGGTATGATTTATGCTACAAAAGTAACAATTGTTATTTTTGCGCTATGGGGATTATTTCAAAAGTTATCATCATTTCGGGCCTATTTGTAGGCGCACTGGCCAACGCTCAGGCGGAGAAAGTAATCATTTCGGAAAAGAAGACCGGAAAGCGCTTGGTTTTGATGGCCGAAAACAAGACGGCCGACACCCTGAATGTCTTCCTCATGGTGCACGCCGAGGGGTACCGTCGCAGTGCCGACAAACCGGTTTTAAAGGATATCCCGCCGCGCACCAAAGTTCCTATGATTACCCTTATCGAGTTGAAGGACATACCCTCTAACTACACCTACGACCTTATAGTAAATGACGAATTGGACAATGACATTCACGTTACTCAGGAAAAGGAGGTAGTGGATATTGAAAATGCCGTGAGGGGAAAAGTCGTTGTCTTCCGAATGACAAATTGCGAAAAATGTGATGCTTTAGCTACACAATTACAAAGCAAAAGAATTCAACACCGGGTGTTTAATATTGAAACGGACGGTGCCTTATATGCACAGTTCATGGCTTTTATTGATAAGGAACTCACCTCAGCCACGCGTATTCGCTTTCCTGTGATCTGGAACAAGTCCTACACGATTTTTGGGTATGATGAACTGGAAGCTGTGCTAGCTAAGCTTGAAAATTAAATCTCACGATTCACATCCCAAGCTTCCAAGTAATCCGCAACCGCCTTTACAAATTGTCCTCCTAAGGCACCATTTACCACTCTATGATCATAACTGTGGGATAGGAACATCTTGTAACGGATACCAATGAAATCACCTTCTGGGGTTTCTATTACCGCAGGTACCTTTCTAATAGCGCCCAAGGCCAAGATCCCAACTTGCGGTTGATTGATGATAGGGGTTCCCATGACACTTCCAAAGGTTCCTACATTAGTTACAGTGTAAGTTCCTCCTTGGATTTCATCAGGCTTCAATTGATTGTTACGCGCTCTATTGGCAAGGTCATTCACTGCCTTGCTCATTCCTACCAAATTCAACTGATCGGCATTTTTAATCACAGGAACGATTAGGTTTCCATCGGGCAAAGCAGCTGCCATACCAAGATTGATATTTTTACGCTTGATGATCTTATCTCCATCTACAGAAATGTTCATCAATGGGAAATCTTTCAATGCCTTGGCTACAGCCTCCATAAAGATCGGAGTAAAGGTCAATTTCTCCCCTTCACGCTTTTCGTAAGCCGCTTTTACCTTTTTGCGCCAGTTCCAAATATTGGTTACATCGCACTCCACAAAGCTCTGTACGTGAGCCGAAGTAGAAACACTTTCTACCATATGGTGAGCGATCAATTTCCCCATACGGGTCATTTCTATGATCTCGTCTTCTCCGTTCACAGATACTGGAGTGGCAGGTTTGCTCGTTGCCGGCTTTTTAACCGCAGGAGCAGGTTCGGCAGTCTTTGCAGGAGCCGCGGTTTGTGCCGCAGGTGCAACACCTCTACTTTCAAGATATCCTAGAATGTCGTTTTTGGTCACTCGCCCGTCCTTACCGGTTCCTGGAATGGCATCCAATTCGGCTTGGGAAATTCCTTCTTGGGAAGCTATATTCTTTACCAAGGGAGAATAAAAACGATCTCCCGAACTTTCAATCACGGTTTCTGTCGCTTCTTTGGCGGCCACCACTGTTTTTTCTACTTCGGCTACCGCCGCAGGAGCAGCTTCTTCTACTGCAGCAGGTGCAGGTGTGGCAACACTTACATCGCCATCGGTTTCTATCACAGCCAAGGTCTGTCCCACCTGTACCACGTCATCCACTTGAAAAAGGATTTCGACTAGGGTACCATCTACCTCGCTGGGTACTTCGCTATCCACTTTATCGGTAGCGATTTCCAACACAGCTTCATCGGCCTCAATCGTATCGCCTACATTTTTAAGCCAGTTGGTAACGGTTGCTTCTGCAACACTCTCCCCCATTTTAGGTAATTTCAGTTCAAATCTCGCCATAACGCTAGAAACTCAGTTTTAAATTGAGTGCAAAATTAATAAATTTTGCGTCTATTTATTTTAAATAATTCAAAAATAACAGTTCTTTATCTTGTCTTATTACGAATATGACAATTATAACTGTAGTACACCGCCCTTCTCATCACTGCGGTCGCTTCCGATGATAAAATTACAACCTGGTGGTTTAATTCGGAAACTGTTTTGCTTGTTTTTCAATGCGCCCATCACACTAAAGATTTGCCCATAGGATATATAGTCCACATCGAACACACAGAGGGTATTGTGAAAGGTGGCCCGCTCCAAAATGATTTTGGAAGCGGATTTCACGGGGATATCGAAATGCCCAGAAATCTTCTGCAGCAATCCGATGTTTTCAGTAAAAACCAATACTTCGTTGCATTTCACAGGCTTTACGCTCCTTTTCCGTTCTTTAAACTTTCGGGTAATCTTGGCAAATTGCACTCCTATATTTACTGCTAGATTCAATAATGGGTTGGACCTAAAATGCTTTCGGTAAAAAATTCGCATGGCTCCATAGAACCTATTGAGATAGGCGGTATCCTTCTGTGTGCTTTCACCTTTATAATGTAACATGGAAAGGCTTCCCAAATATTCATTTTGGTAACCGGCTTTGGTCAATTTATAGGAAAGGTCAATATCTTCGCCATACATGAAATAGTCTTCATCGAAACCTTTCACCCCTTCATATACATCCTTTCGCATCAACATGAACGCACCCACAAGCACTTCTACCCTTCCTTTGTCCTTTTCTCCCAAATAATTGGCATAATAACCATTCTTACTATTCGTCCTACCTATCATTTTAAGTAAAGAGCGTTTGGGTGTAGGCAAGTTACGCTTGCTTTCGGGTAAGAAATTTCCCGTGCCATCCATTAAGCAGATCCCTAAGGCCCCTAGATGATCCTTCCCTTCCGCATATTGAAGGGCACTACTAAATGTATGTTCGGCCACCGCCGTATCTGGATTCAGAATACACACATACTCCCCTTTGGCTATGGCCACCGCTTGATTATTCGCCTTGCTGAAGCCTACATTTTCTGTATTCTGAAGTAGGGTAAGGTGTGGAAACCGTTGTTTCACCATCTCACAGCTATCATCCTTGGAGTCGTTGTCCACCACAATAATTTCTGCGTCTATGCCTTTAAGGGAGCGCTCTACACTGATGATGCATTGCTCCAAAAAATAGCGCACATTGTAATTAAGGATGACTACAGATAATTTCAAGAAATCAGGAATTTTTAAGGGAAGATTCGAATGGAATTCTATGCAGGATACTTCTCCCCAAGGTTACCTCATCTGCATATTCCAGTTCATCCCCTACAGAAATACCTCTAGCAATAGTGGTAGTGGTCACATCGTTGCCCTCAATTTGTTTGTATATATAAAAGTTGGTCGTATCGCCTTCCATCGTGGAACTCAAGGCAAATATGAGTTCTTTTACGGAGCCGTTCTTTACTTTTTCGACCAAGGAATTAATGGTGAGATCTCCAGGACCTATACCATCCATAGGAGATATCTTACCTCCCAATACGTGGTAATGCCCTCGATACTGACTCGTATTTTCGATCGCCATCACATCCCTTATATCCTCTACTACACAAACAAGGGACTCGTCCCTATTGGGATTGGCGCAAATTTCACAAAGCTCCGTATCCGATATATTGTGGCAATTCCTACAAAAATTGATGGATTCCCGAAGTTGCAATAGACTTTGGGAAAGCTGCTGGGTTCGCTCCACGGGCTGCTTCAGCAAATGCAATACCAATCGAAGGGCAGTACGCTTGCCAATGCCCGGAAGTTGGGACACTTCATTTACAGCATTTTCCAGTAATTTCGAAGAAAAATCCATACGAGAAAGTTGGGGGCAAGATAAAAAAAATGCTCCAGATAGCTATTGAACTACTGAAGCATTCCTTGCAAATAAGCTTGCACTTTATTCCTTTATGATGCGTTTTGTTACGGTACCGAAGGCCGTGTTTATTCTTACAAAATAAACCCCAGCATTGAATCGGGAAATATCTAAATCGAAATTTATTCTGGAATTCATATTCAAGGATTGATACATAATCTTGCCAGCTACATCCAACACTTCAACACCTGTTAAGCCGTTGGGTTCTGCTCTAATGGAAACAATTCCTTTGGTGGGATTGGGAACTATAGCAATGCCTAAAAAAGAGTCATCCTCAACATTTTCATTAGATAGCGTACAGTCACCACATACAGGCGAAACCCATATCCCCCTTCCATCGGTTCCTGCATATAAATCATTATTGACGTAATTTATTTTAAGGTCGGTTACGGGAATGGATGGCAACCCATCACTAAAATAAACCCAATCGGAACGTGTATCATCTGTGTAATACACCCCATTTTTAAGGCCAATATACAGTCCGTTATTATCGTTATCATCCCATACCAATGAATATCCGTCTAGAGATGGTAAATTCCTTTTCATATTCTCCCAGGTAGCTCCGCCATCATAGGTAGCCCTTACGACAAGCTCTTCATCGAAATATTGCGAAACGTAACCCAATATGTTTGGATTCGTGGGATGCAACGCTAGTTTTTTTATTTCAAACTGACTTCCTGGGGTACTGAATCCATGCCAAGTATTGCCTCCATCCAAGGTTCTATAAAAGGAGGAAAAAGTGGTAATATAGATGATTTGATTATTGGCTGGAGAAATTTCCAAATTCCAAACATCATGGTAATCGGGAGAAATAGCTGTCCAGCTTTCTCCCTTATTTGTCGATTTATAAACCCGATCTTCTGCTATATATAAGGTATTGGGTTCTACAGGGTCCTGTTGCAATGTTTCTGTATAATATGTTCCGTTTGTTGGCAATGGGAGTGAGACGAATGTTTGGCCCCCATCATCAGATCGGCAAAAGTCTCCATAGTAGGAAACAAAACCATAGAAGATATTGTCATCATCCTTATCTATAAGAACCCCATCGTTACGGAACTCCACTCCCAACCAGTCTTTCCAACCATCTGCCGTTGTATAGAAAGACGTACCATTATGACGTGAACCCGTTAACACTTTAGGAGTTTCACTTTGGGAAACGGCCAAACTAGAAACTTCGCGTATTCCCATACCCGTTGTGATGTCCTGATAATACTCTGCGTTAAGGTCAAGGGTGTTCTCAGCCTTGTAAACACCTCCATCGGAACACACAACAAGTGCGTTCCCAGCGAACTGCATCATTTCCACATCTTTATGGCAATAACCTATGTTGGCTGTCGCTGCATCATTGGGTTCCACGTCCGAGGTGCAGGTGAAACTTTGTCCGCCATCCAAGGAGCGCCAAGTGAGAATCCCTGCAATATGCACTTCATCTGCATTATTGGGATTAACAGCGATCGCCATTAATCGCGGTGCCCATCCTAATTCGTCATTTCCCGTAGTAGAGTACCCAAAATAATTGGTATTCCCGTGATCTATTTCTGTAAAATTGAATCCAGTATCTTCGGATACAAACAATCCCCCAAAAACAAATCTATTGGTGGTAGGACTTCTTTTGGTTTGTAGTACATATACCTTATCAGGATCGTCTATACTGACCCCTATCTTTTTTGTCCTATCATTAAATCCTGCAATGGATGCCCAACTTGTTCCGCCATCTGGCGATCGATAAAAACCAGTACCCGAAACATACAACACCTGATCACTTCCAGGTTTAAATGTAATATCGTAAGGATCTTCTTCTGCCAATATGAGCTCCCAGTTCTCCCCTCCATTTGTGGTTCTATGCACTCCAGGTTCGAGGCCAGAGAGCGACCCCCAGATTAGCACATAAATAATCTCTGGATTTGTAGGGTGTACAAGAATCTTTCGAATAGGGTTAATAGAGGAGGGAAGTGGCATACCTACTCCCGGAACCCAGGTCCAACTGTCGCCACCATCCTCAGATTTATTAAGTCCAGAATAATTGGTCGAAAAATAGTAGGTGTTGGGATTGGACGGATCTATGGCTACCGACGATACCCTTTTATTCAGTTTGTCTTCATTCAGTGGGGTCCAATTACCCCCACCATCGATGGTCTTCCATACTCCGCTCGCAGCGGTCCCCACTAGCATTATATCATTATTTGTAGGGTCTACAGCAACGCAGGTGACCCTGCCTATTCCGGGATTCCATCCCGTAGTCGGGTCCCAATCGAAAGGCCCTAATTCCTGCCAATCTCCATTCTGGGCAAACAGGCTTCCAAGTGATAAAAGAAGGGCGTATACAAGAGAGAGTAGTTTCTTTTCCATAAGATCTTTTTCATGAAAGATAAAAAAAATGCTTCAGTAAACCATTAGGCTTCTGAAGCATCTTTTATTAATGTATTCGCTACTTATTGCTTGATAAGTCGTTTGGTTACGGTTCCAAAATCGGAATTCATTCTTACGAAATAGATCCCTGATTTAAATTGTGAAACATCCAAATCGTAATCATGTACAGCATTCAATCGGGTATTTTGAAAAACCATTTTACCCGTAACATCCAGAATCTCTACCCCGTTTAAACCGTATTCTTTAGATCTTATTGAAACATGGCTATACGTTGGGTTTGGAACCAAGGATATACCCATAGCTGTGTTTTGGTTGTCATCAACCGACAACACACAGCCATTGCACATAGGAGAAACCCAGGCACCCCTTCCCTGCGTTCCGGCATAGATCATATTGTTTTCATAATTCACTTCTAAGAAACTAATGTTAATTCTTGGCAAATTGGCCATATAGGGAACCCAATGCCCTAAAGATTCGTTTGTGTAGTATATACCTGTAAAGGTAGAAACAAACAGTCCATTATCACTTCCACCTTCCCACACCAGATCCCATCCCACATCATCTCCAAGATTCCCTACAATATTTTCCCATGTGTCACCACGGTCATAAGAAACCTGAACGGACATACTCTCATTACCAACAGTTGGCCCACCCCCCACATATGCTATGTATTCTTCGTTTGTTGGGTGTAGCGCAATATCAATTACTCCGGTAGGATCGTATATGTTTTCCCAATTACTACCTCCATCCAAGGTACGCATAAAATGACCGGACCTTGAAGTGTAATACATGACTTGGTTGTTGGCGCTTGAGATTTCAAAATTCATAATGTCACTTTGAAAATCTGGACTTATGGGCATCCAACTTTCTCCTTTGTTATTGGATTTGAATACCTGATTATTCGAAACATAAATAGTATTGGGGTCTTGGGGATCTTGTCTTAACGTTTGTTGTTGAGATATTGGAGAATCCGGCATGGGTAATTGTATATACGTCTCTCCTCCATCATCGGTTCTAAAAAAATTATTTTGGGATGAAAATCCATAAAAAACATCTTCGTTCAATGAATTAACGAGCACCCCCCATATATACCCCTCATCTTTCCCCAACCAATCCCTCCATCCAATGGAAGGATCATAAAAAGAAGCCCCCATATCCCTTGAAGAAATAAGTATTTTAGGGTCTGCAGATTGAGCCACGGAAAGCGATGTTAGATTCCTAATACCCATTCCAGAACCTATGTCCCGAAAATAGTCTGCATTTATGTTCTGAGTATCCTCGGCCTTATACAATCCTCCATCGGTACAGGCATATAAGGTAGAATCAACAAAATACAGTTTCTCAATATCTTTATGGCAGTACCCTATATCTGCCGCCGTTGCATCTTCAATTCTAATATCCGATGTAACTTCGAAGGTAACACCGCTATCCAAGGATCTCCATGTAATAATTCCTCCAATATGCACCTCATCTGCGTTTGTTGGATTGGCAGCGATTGTCATTTTCAAAGGTGCTTTTGTATAGGGGTCGTCTGCAGTTGTAGAAGGCCCCAAATAATTATCCTGCCCGTGGTCCCGTTCTTCAAAAGACAGACCTCCATTGTCTGATACGAAGAGACCACCGTAAAGGTTATTATTCCCAACTCTATCCATTTGCAACACATATACTTTTTCCGGATTATCTGGAGACACCGCTATTTTCTTGGTGTGATCGTTGAATCCAGGAATTAATCCCCATGAGGCGCCTCCATCAGGAGAACGGTAAAAGCCATCACCTGAGGCATAAACGACCTCTGGGTTCCCCGGTTTAAATTGAATATCGTACGGATCATCATCTGCAACCACCAATTCCCAATTTTCACCGCCATCCAATGTTCTATAAATACCAGACGGAACTTCACCATAATCCATTATAGCAACTAATATAATGTCCGAATTATCTGGATGAATCAAAATGCTTCTCATGGAATTTACATTCGAAGCATATGGGATAGGAAGTTCGACATCTGGAATCCAAGTCCAGGTTTCACCAGCATCCGTAGATTTAGAGAGACCCGCTCCAACTGCATTAAAGTAATAGATGTTGGAATCATTTGGGTCTATTGCCACGGACAAAACCGATTTATTCTTTTTGGTATCGTTCAAAGGAATCCAATCCTGTCCTCCATTAGTGGTTTTCCACAAACCGCTTCTGGGGGTTCCCACAAGAATGATTTCATGATTGTTGGGATCCACAGCCACACACGTAATCCTACCTACACCAGGAGTCCAACTAGAAGTGGCAATTCCATCAAAAGGTCCTAATTCCTGCCAGTCCCCATTCTGGGCGAACAGGCTTCCAAGTGATAAAAGAATGGCATATACAAGAGAGAGTAGCTTCTTTTCCATAAGATCGTTTTCATGAAAGATAAAAAAAATACCCCGGTGAACAATGGAAGTCACCGAGGTATAAGTCTTTAAAATTTAAACTCCTAGTTCTTAATAAGGCGTTTTGTTACGGTTCCGAAATCTGAATTCATTCTTACAAAATAGATTCCAGCATTCAATTGTGAAATATCGATGGTATGTCTTCCATTAATCTCAACATCGGCTTGGTAAATCACCAATTTTCCGGCCATATCGAATACGCGAATATCCGTTTCCATAGCTTCGGAAAGCTGAATGGTAATCTCATCATTCGCAGGGTTTGGCAATAGGGCTACTTTTTCCTCCGTTAGCACCGTATCATCCGTACCCAAAATAATGGTTCCGTACTGCGTTGGCGACACCCAAAGTCCTCTTCCGTAAGAACCTGCGTAGATCTTCCCTTCCGCAAAGTTGATTTCCAACTCATTGATGATCACGTTGGGAAGGTTATTGAAGTATGGTTGCCACTCGGTAAAGGTGTTATCGATATAGTAAACTCCATAATCCATTCCTACATACAATCCATCCTCTCCATTATTATCCCAAACCACAGAAAGGGATTGGAAGTTAGGAAGGTTCATGAGGTAAGAATTCCAAGTCTGTCCTCCATCATTGGTTATATATACCTTTTGGGCTCCATTGGTAGCTACAGCTACAGTGTCTGGATCTTCGGGATGAATGGCGAAGTTATTAATTAATCCTCCAGGGATGGCCAACTGTTCCCAATCGGTAGCACCACCATCCGTTGTACGGAACATAAATCCTCCTCTAGAAACATAGATAATCTGATTGTTGGTAGGCGCAATTTTCATTTCGTCCAACTTCACACTGAAGTCTTGTGAGATGGGTGTCCAAGTGTTTCCAAAATTTTCAGATTTATACACACGGTCATATCCCACGTAGATGGTTCCATTATCAAAAGGATCTTGCTCAAAAGGAGTTACCCAGTTACCTGGCTGATCTCCACCTACAGGTTCCGGTAAATTGGTTAAGGATGTACCCCCAGTTGCTGTTCGGTACATAAACCCGAACTGGGAAGTAGCAAACATCACATCGGTATTGTTCTTATCCACAAATCCTTCCATTCCGTCGGCACCTACCCAGTCGATCCATTCGCCTGTTATTTCAGAATAAAAAGAAGAACCATTGTCCTGAGATCCTCCCGTTACAATGACATCGGCAGTTTGAGAAATCCCTATTTTGTAAAATTGACGAATCCCGATACCATCGGTTAAATCTTCGTACATAGTGGCGCTAGAAACGTCTGGGGTTTCCGCTTTAAATATACCTCCGTCGGTTCCTATGTATAAAGTTCCACCTGAGAACTCCAAAATATCCACATCGGCATGGCAGTATCCTTTGTTGGCGGCAGCTGCATCCTGTGGAATCCAGTCACTGGTATTGATAAAGTTTTGTCCTCCATCTAATGAACGCCAAGTTAATACCCCAGCAATATGTACCTCATCCACATCGTTCGGATTCACCGAAATGTCCATATCACGAGGCGCTTGTCCTCCTGAAGCAAACCCTGCGGTGTCGTACCCAAAGTAGTTTCTTCCCGCGTGCGGAAGTTCGGTGAAGGTGGCACCACTATCATCGGATCTGTAAATACCTCCAAACTGACTACCATCTGCATCGATTACATACAGTACATTAGGATCGTCTGCAGATACACCCATCATCTTCGCTCCACTATCCCAAGAACCAATGGGGCTAAAGGTAGCTCCTCCATCGGTCGATTTGTGTACGCTGGTACCAGAAGCATAAACCGTATTGGTATCTCCTGGCTTAAATTCAATATCGTATCCGCCTGGGTTGGTCACTTGAGCCCAAGTGGTGCCACCATCGTCAGTTCTATACACTCCAGCATTTGAAGAAGAGGCAAATATGATATCTGAATTATCTGGATTCACCAAAATCTTATTTACTACCGCACTGCTCACATCACCAATCTCATTCCAAGTAGCTCCCGCATCGGTCGATTTATAGATAAGACCTGATAAAGAACCGAAATAGTATGTATCAGAATCATTCGGGTCTATGGTTACCGAATACACGTAAAGATTGGAAAAGTAATCTCCCAGAGGAGTCCAAGTAGCACCTCCGTCGGTAGTTCTCCAAACCCCACCTGTATTAGCACCAACAATCATATGGTCCGTATTGGTGGCATCTATGGATACTCCTGTAATTCTACCTACCCCTGGGCTCCAAGCAGTAGTAGCATTCCAAGTGTCCGGCCCCAGTTCTTCCCAGTTGTCGTTTAAGGAAGCACGTTGGTCTGCTGTGTTATTTAGGTACGCATTATAACTTTCCAGCTCGGCGAGTTTTTCTGTAGTGGGGGTTAAGTAACCATTCTCATTCATGAGGCGGTTGGCCATGTATTCCCATCGTTTAAATTGTTTGTAACCCGATCCACGACCTTTGTCACGGTCTGCGAAATAAGTCTCTGCATTTTCTACAATTTCTGCTACCGAATAGGTACCATCTTCAATCATTCTCAGGTATTCCTGAGCGGACATAGAAGAGCAGAACAATGCAGCAAATGCGCATAGTAAAATTTTGGCTTTCATAGCGATATGTTTTGTTTAAAAATTGGAATTCTTCAAAAATAGGAAAAAACCATGGGCAATTGGGCAAACTTTGTATTTTTACCCTACTACCATAACAAAGCCCATATGCAACCCATACATATCTTATTACTCATAGCCGGATACTTTGCCGTTCTTATGCTTATTTCTTATTTCACCGGTAAGGACGATAGCAACGAAATATTCTTTAAAGCTTCCAAACAATCGCCTTGGTATTTGGTAGCCTTTGGGATGATTGGTGCTTCCTTAAGCGGAGTCACGTTTATCTCAGTGCCTGGTTGGGTCGAAGGATCCCAGTTTAGCTATATGCAGGTGGTATTTGGGTACTTGGTTGGGTACTTTGTGGTAGCCTATGTGTTATTGCCAATTTACTACAGGCAAAACGTTACCTCCATCTATCAATATCTCGAAGATCGATTTGGAGTAGTGAGTTATAAAACGGGAGCATTTTTCTTCTTTGTTTCTAGGGTATTGGGGGCTTCCTTTCGGTTATTTTTGGTAGCCATTGTCCTACAGCAGTTTGTTTTCGATGCCTTTGGCGTGCATTATGTTATCACGGTAATCATTTCCATTCTATTAATTTGGATCTATACGAACCGTGGAGGAATCAAGACCATTGTATGGACCGATACCTTACAGACCCTTTTTATGATCTTAGCTGTTTGTTTATCTATCTATTTCATTACCAGCGAACTGAACTGGAGTTTCGGGGATTTCCTAGCTTCGGATGAATTCAAAAAATACAATAAAACCTTTTTCACCGATAGTCTGTTAGCCAAGAATCATTTCTTAAAATCCTTTATTGGCGGGATGTTCATTACTATTTGTATGACGGGGCTCGATCAGGACATGATGCAAAAAAACCTTACCTGTAAAAGCTTAAAGGATGCGCAAAAAAACATGGTTTCCTTCAGTATTGTTTTGGTCGGGGTCACCTTCCTCTTCATGCTATTGGGAGCACTCCTATATATTCATGCGGGTAAATTCGATATTGGCATTCCGTTAATGGACGGATCGCCCAAAACAGATCTCCTATTTCCAGAAATAGCCTTGAATGGCGGTTTAGGAATTACCTTGGCAGTGACTTTCTTCCTAGGTCTTATTGCGGCTGCCTATTCCAGTGCAGATAGTGCCTTAACTTCCCTTACGACGAGCTTTTGTGTCGATTTCTTAGACCTAGAAAAACGCCCTGAGGCCGAACAGAAAAAACTTCGGAAAAAGACGCACATTTGGATGAGTGTACTGCTCGTTATTGTTGTGATTGCATTCAAATACATTTTAACGAGTAATGTTATTAATAGTCTCTTGGTCGTAGCCGGATATACCTACGGTCCACTTTTGGGACTTTTCGCCTTTGGAATTTTCACGAAGTTCCAGGTAAAGGACAAATACGTTTGGATTGTGACTGTAATTTCTGTGGTGATTACGGCTATTTTGGGGAACATTCCTGCCGAAGCACTTGGCGGATATCAGGTAGGATACGAATTATTACCCATCAATGGGCTTATTACTTTCTTGGGCTTAGTATTGATTCGTTCCCAAAAGAACTAAGGTACACGCCACTTCTACTTCAATATCCTGTTCCCGTAATACGCTGTAGAATTCGGGGTTTTCCGTGCCCGGATTGAAAATAACCCGTTTCGGTTGTAGTGAAATGATATAATCGTAGTAATCGGGTTGATGTTTGGGTCCTACATATAAGGTGATGGTATCCACATCTTCGAACGATTCTTTTTCGTTGGTTATGGGAATTCCTGCTACGTCACCTTCCCTTAGTCCAAAAGCCACTACAGGTTCTCCTTTTTCAACCAAGCGGTGGATCGCCAAATTGGAATATCTGGAAGGATTGGTACTGGCGCCTAGCACCAAGGTCTTTTTCATGTAATTAATTTTTCTGAAAAGTACAACTTAACGCTGGAAGCGAAATCCTAAAACTACGTTAAAATGAAACTTTGATGTAACATAACTTTGATACCACCGTCTATAGTATAGAAATATTTCTAATTCTTTACTGTGAATTTTTTACGTTGATGGTTAGTGTTAATAATAGCAGTGAAGAAAGCCCGGGGTTCTAGACCTCGGGTTTTTTTGTTAATAAACGTTAAAGTAATGCCCAAAGTGTAACACGATTTGGCCTGAAACGTCATATGTGCATTACTTTCAGATTTTGCGGGAACTAACCAAACTGTAAATGAAAGCAACAACCATCATCAAACAAAAAACAAACTAAACAATCAAAACAATGAGACATTTTGTGCTTTTAATGGCCTTGTTCGTGGGCCTTACCTCTTTTGCCGCAGAAGATCCAGCAGCGGATAAAATTGGAAAAATCACAGGAACTGTGATAGACAAAAACCTGAACGAACCCATTCCCTATGTAACTGTTGCTGTACAAACCATCCAAGGAGAAATCATTACCGGTGGGGTTACAGACGATAACGGGAAATTCACCATCAAAGACATTCCAGAAGGGAAAAGTCGTGTTGTTATTCAATATATAGGTTACAAAACCTATTCGGTAGAAATAGATATTTCGAGACGAAATCGTAACGTAGACCTAGGTAGTATTATGTTAGAGGAAGATGTGGAAGCCTTGGACGAAGTAACCGTTACTGCTGAAAGAACAACCATTCAACAAAAACTGGACAGAAAGGTAATCACGGTAGGTAAAGATCTTACGACTAGCGGTCCTACCGCTGCCGATATCATGAACAATTTGCCTTCTGTAAGTGTAGATCAACAAACTGGGGTGCTTTCCTTACGAGGAAACAGCAATGTTCGTGTTATGGTAGATGGAAAGTTGACCAACGTGCCTATTGCCCAGTTGTTAAAGCAAATCCCATCTACCTCTATAAAGCAAATTGAATTGATCACTAATCCTTCGGCAAAGTACAATCCAGAAGGGATGAGTGGTATTGTAAACATTATCCTTCATAAAAACGTAAATATCGGTTTCAACGGAAACGCAAATGTTGCATTTACGTACGAAGAGCAGCCTAAGTTCAACTCTTCCATCGATATGAACTACCGTAACGGTAAATTGAACTTCTATGGAAACTGGGGGCATAATACTTCGAAAAACGAAAATTTCGGAAACATTTTGCGTCCAGGAGATGATACAGAGCAACTTTTCGAATTCTTGGACGATAATCAGTCCAACCTGGTGAAGCTGGGAGTAGACTTCTATTTGAACGATAAGAACACCATTTCCTTTTTCACCAATCAGAATTTCTTCGAAGGTGCAACCGAAGGGGTTACCGATATTGTAGATTTTCAGGATGCTAACTTCAGTGAGTCTCAATTATTCCTTCAGGAAAGCGATAATATGTCAGGGCAATACAACTTCAACTACAAGGTAGATTTTGCCAAGGAAGGACACAATCTTGAGTTGGAAGCGGACTACAATATTTTCGATAATGAAGAGGATGCCGATTTCGATTTTGCCGGAAACAACCCAAGCAGTCCGAACTATGAAGATTTCATCGATACGGAAAGAGATCGACTTACGATCAACTTGGATTATGTAAACCCATTGACAGAGTCTACAAAATTGGAATTGGGATTGGAAGCACGTTTGTTCAATTCGGAAATTGGAAGAACGACCGATCAGCAGGTAATTAATCCATTCAATGTGGAAGGAGCTTTGGTAAGTGGTCCTAGTACCGATTTCGATTACCAGCGTGATATTTATTCTGCCTATTTTACCTACGGAAAAAGCTGGGAAAAATTCAGTGTACAGGTAGGTGCAAGAGCTGAGATGGTAGATGTTGTAGCAGATACCAAGGAATCTTATGAGCCAGGAATTGTAACGGATGATCTCACCAATGTAGATACCGACCCTGGAGTACAAGTTACTCGCGATGGCGATGATATCTTGAAGAATTTCACAAACGATTATTTCCAAGTATATCCATCGGCTTTCGTAACCTATACACCTTCTGAAAAGAATCAGTTTCAGTTAAGTTATAGCCGTCGTGTAGACCGTCCCGGATTGGAGCAGATCAACCCAATTCGTGAGTGGAGTACCCCAAGGATTTCCTCTTTTGGTAAGACCAGCCTAATTCCTCAGTTCACCAATTCTTTTGAAACGAATTACACCAGAAACTTAGGTAAGGGAAGTATTACCGCTGGGGTTTTCTATAGAATTATTGAGGATGAAATTAACCGTGCCCTATTTGTGGACAGAACAGATTTGAACAAGGTAATCCTTACCTATGACAACTTCGAAAACACTTCAGCTTACGGGCTTGAAGTGTCTAGTAACTACCGAGCTACCAAATGGTGGAGTTTCAGTGCTAGTTTCGACTTGTTCAACCAAACTCAAAAAGGAATCAGTGAGCGATTGGCCACTCAGGACAATCCAACTGCCGATGATATTATTTCCGAAAGGTTCGAAGTGGACAACCTTCAGTGGAATGTACGTATGTTCAACAACTTTAGGGTAAACAAAGTTTTAACCCTATCTGCCTTCGGTTTCTACCGCGGGGAATCGAGAACCCTTCAATTCACCTTGGAACCCATGTATTTTGTGAATGTGGGAGCCCGAGTGAACTTGTGGGAAGGAAGAGGAACCTTCAGTCTTAACTACAACGATATCTTCGATACCATGCAGTTTGGGTTCGAAGGGGAACTACCTTACGTACAAACGGGAGCGTTTAACTGGGAAAGTAATACGGTGAATGTAAGCCTTGCCTACCGTTTTGGTGGAGGGAAATACAGAGCTAAGTCCAGAAAACGTCGTGATAATGACGAAAAATCCGGCAGTGGTGGAATTTTCTAGTAGACTGATTAACAAAATGTTATATTTAAGTTAAAACGAAATTTAAAGTGAAACATTTAGTTATATATAGAGTCTATATAAGTAGGAATCACCTAATAAAAGTTTTATAGTTTATTTGAATTAGCCATTCTACCACATTAAAAAGTTATTAGGTTATAAGAGCTCCCCTCGTTTGGGGAGCTTTCTTTTTTAAATATACCCACTATTGGGGATGTTTTATCAGCGAGCCAAGCATTAGTTTTACCATAAATAGCACGGAAAGCTGGGGAGTTTTCGGTGGAGAAAAAAAGGGCCGTCCTCGAGTTGTGGACGGCCCTTTATTGTATCGTTATCCAATTCGTTACCAGCGTATAATAGCACTTCCCCAAGTGAAGCCACTACCAAAGGCTGCCAATACGACCAGATCCCCTTTCTTTATCTTTCCTGCTTCCCAAGCCTCGGTTAAGGCAATAGGAATGGATGCTGCGGTCGTATTACCGTATTTCTGAATGTTATTGAACACCCGATCATCGGACAATTGAAATTTCTTCTGAATGAACTGGGAGATCCTCAAATTGGCCTGATGCGGAATCAGCATATCGATGTCGCTTACCGAAAGTCCGTTGGCCTGTAATCCTTCCATGATTACTTCAGAAAAACGAACCACGGCATTTTTAAACACAAATTGCCCATTCATATAGGGATAATAAGGAATATCATCTTGCGGGTTTTCAGCAATGATTTCGGGAACCCATTTCCCCGTACTAGGGCCTTGTAAAGCCAATTCATCCTTGTGCTTTCCTTCACTGTGCAAATGTGTGGACAAGATTCCACCCTCATCAGAATCACTGCGTGATACTACTGCCGCTCCGGCGCCATCGCCAAAAATTACAGATACGCCCCTACCGCGGGTAGTCATATCCAAGCCACCACTATGGTTTTCACTCCCAATCACCAATACATGCTTGTACATACCTGTTTTCACAAACTGATCGGCTACCGAAATAGCATATACAAATCCGCTACACTGATTTCGTACGTCCAAGGCTGGAACGGTTCCCATTCCCATGAGATCCTGCACCTGAACTCCTCCTCCGGGAAAGTACATGTCCGGACTTAGGGTAGCAAATATGATAAAATCAATATCATCGGAAGTTAGCCCTGCCCTTTCCAGAGCTATATTAGCAGCTTTTACACCCATAATGGAAGTGGAGTTACCGTCTCCTTTCTTAATATGCCTTCGCTCTTTAATTCCCGTACGCTCCTGTATCCAGGCATCGTTCGTATCCATGAGTTTAGAAAGGTCGTCGTTGGTAACCACATTTTCTGGAACGTAGTGTCCCAGACCTGATATTTTTGAAGTAAACATACGCTGCTTTTTATTTCAAGACGGAAAGATACATATTCACCTTAGAGGAGGGAAATTTTTAAGCCGCATATACTATGCGCGCATAAAAGTTAAAAAGACAAGGGTGCCACCACAGCACCCTTACTAAACAACCTAACCAATAAATAATAGAAAAAAATTACTTATTCACAGCAATTCCCTATTTATTTACTAGGTAAAGATAGGAAATTTTGTTTAAACTTTTTATATTTTTATTAAACAAAATATGTTAAAATATTGCAAATCACCCGTTTTCCCCCGAAAAATGCCTGTTTTGCAGTTGAAAATGACATCCTGTCACCTTATTTAGAATGGTATCCTATTTGTCAGGGTATGTGAAAACATTTCAAAAAGAACATACCATGAGTAAAGGAACTATTAATGTATCGGTAGAAAACATCTTTCCGTTAATTAAAAAGTTTTTATACAGTGACCACGAGATTTTCCTCCGTGAGCTCATTTCCAACGCTACCGACGCCACCCTAAAATTGAAACACCTTACCAATATTGGGGAGGCCAAAGTGGAATACGGAGATCCGCAGATCGAGGTTAAAATCGATAAGGAAAATAAAACGCTTCATATCTTGGATCAAGGTTTAGGGATGACTGCTGAAGAGGTAGAAAAGTATATCAATCAGATTGCTTTTTCCGGTGCCGAAGAATTCTTGGAAAAGTATAAGGATAAGCAAGGAGAAGATGCAGGAATCATAGGACATTTCGGTCTTGGGTTCTATTCGGCTTTTATGGTTGCCGACAAAGTGGAGATCATTACTAAAAGCTATAAGGACGAGCCAGCGGCCCATTGGACTTGCGACGGATCGCCAAACTACACGCTGGAAGAAGCCGAAAAAACCGAGCGTGGAACCGAAATCATTCTTCACATTGCAGAAGATGAGACCGAGTTTTTAGAAGAAGGACGCATTCGCGAACTATTGGTGAAGTACAACAAGTTCATGCCCATTCCCATTAAGTTTGGAATGCGCTCGGAAACCCTTCCAAAGCCAGAGGACGCCAAAGAAGACGACCCAGCACCTACTCAAGAAGTAGATAACATCATCAACAATCCGAATCCCGCTTGGACCAAAACACCTTCGGACCTCGAAGACAAGGACTACTCTGCTTTCTACCGAGAGCTTTATCCTATGCAGTTCGAAGAGCCTTTGTTCAATATTCACTTGAATGTAGATTATCCTTTCAACCTTACCGGAATCCTTTATTTCCCAAAGATGTCCAACGATCTGAACATGCAGAAGGATAAGATTCAACTGTATCAAAACCAAGTATTCGTAACGGATAATGTAGAAGGTATTGTTCCTGAATTCCTTACCATGCTTCGCGGGGTGATCGATAGCCCGGACATTCCTCTAAACGTTTCCCGAAGCTACTTGCAAGCCGATGGTGCCGTGAAGAAAATTTCCAGCTACATTACCCGAAAGGTAGCCGATAAGCTGAAGAGTCTTTTCAACGACAACCGCGAGGATTTCGAAAGTAAATGGAACGACATTAAAATTGTAATCGAGTACGGAATGCTCACCGAAGACAAGTTCTTCGAAAAAGCACAGGCATTCGCCCTCTATCCTACGGTAGATGGAAACCACCATACTTTCGAAGAATTGAAGGAAAAGGTGAAAGACCTTCAAACCGATAAGGATGAAAAATTGGTGATACTCTATGCTTCCAATGTTGAAGAACAACACAGTTACATAGAAGCTGCTAAGGAAAAAGGATATGAAGTCTTGCTGTTGGATTCCCCTATCGTCCCTCATTTGCTTCAGAAAATGGAATCTGAAAATGAGAAAACCGCATTTGTACGAGTAGATTCGGATCATATCGACAACCTGATCAAGAAGGAAGAAGAGACCATTTCAAAACTTACGGAAGAAGAGCAAGAGACGCTAAAAACCTTCCTTACCGAAACCATTCCTGCCGAAAAATTCTCGGTTCAATTAGAGGCTATGGATAGTAATGCCAGTCCGTTTATCATTACAGAACCTGAGTTTATGCGTCGCATGAAAGAGATGCAACAAACTGGAGGCGGTGGTATGTTTGGTATGGGCCATATGCCAGAAATGTACAATCTCGTAGTAAACACCAATCACGAATTGGTTGTACAAATCCTAAACACCAAAACACAGAAGAAAAAGGAGCGTTTGGTGAGCCAAGCACTAGATCTGGCACGTTTAAGCAAGAACCTTTTAAAAGGGGAAGAATTGACTGCATTTATCAAACGCAGCTACGATATGATCAAGTAATTTGAGAACTTAAATTCGTCATACTTGAAACCACCCATTGGGTGGTTTTTTTTTGCTTTTTTGGGATAAATCGATGAAGTGCCATTTTCACCGATATAAACAGGGTTTTAGCGCCCATAATTAGTTGTAGGATATTTCTTTCCGTGCTATTTTTGAGGGACTAATTTTTTATCAAACTTTATAATTATGAAGAAAATCCTACTATTAGTTTTGGGTCTTTGCCTTTCGATGACGGTGACGGCTCAAAATTTCTCTGATGTGATTGCTGATGAGTCCGTCTCAAATTTACCGGCAATCACAACGCAAACCGAAGCCATTGTAGTAAACCAAACGGGGCGAATGGCTTCTACCCTGATCACAGACCGACCTACCTTTCAAGCTGCCTGTGCAGTTCCTCCTGCCCTTATGCTAGAGGATTTTGACGGTGGCCCAGGTGCTGGAATTATTCAAACATGTGGAAACACACTTAGCGCCGCAGGAGACAGTTGCTTTCCTGCTGGAGAAATTCTACCCGGAGTTGAAATCACCCGTAGCGGTGGAGCCGGAGTAGTTTATGTTGGTGTTGGATGGAGCGGATATCCTTATCCAGAACCTTACGTGGGGTCCAACACATTTACAACTTACACGATTATCAATCTTACACAACCAACAAGTCAGGTTGGATTTGACCTAATTTCATTGCGAAGTGGAAACCCTGCAGATGGCAATAATGGTGGAGACATCGATGTTCGTGTGTATGGAAATTCAGGACTTATCGACACTTACACCATAACACTTACCGGGAGCAATCCGTCTTTTGTGGGTATTGTGGGCGATGAAGCCATTACAAGACTAGAATTACAAGATCCTACAGGACAAGATGTGGAGTTGGTTGCCAACTTAGAATTTGGAGATTGCGGCCTACCTATGATCGTATGCCCTTCAGATGTTGTTGTTGATTCTACCCCTGGAGCTTGTGGTGCTGTAGTAGGTTTTGCTCCACCACTTGTATCGGACGATGAGGACGATCCGGATCCAGTTCCTGTTCAAACCGCTGGACTACCATCGGGAAGTTTATTCCCTGTCGGAATAAATGTAGTAGAATTTGTGGTTACCGACAGTGACGGCTTAACTGCTACTTGTTCCTTCACGATTACAGTAAACGATGTGGAGGCACCAACATTAACTTGTACGGATACCATTACCGTAGGAAACGATCCTGGTATATGCGGAGCCGTAGTTACTTTCGATCCTCCAGTTGTTAACGACAATTGTCCTGAGATCATGTCTGCAGATATTCCTGGGTTTACAACATTGGGACTATTCCAGGGTAAAACCTATTACCTTTCAGATAATAACTTCACTGGTCCAGGTGCTTTTGCAGATGCAATTGCCAATGGAGGATTTGTAGCAACCGTAACCTCTGCGGAGGTTGACACATTTATATTTAATGCAATTACCAACGAAGGAGTTAACAACTCATTTATTGGGTTTAACGATGTTGCTGTAGAAGGAACCTTTGTATGGCAAAGTGGCGCTCCTGTCACCTATACAAACTGGGGTGGTTCAGAACCGAATAACTCTGGAGGAAATGAAGATTACACGCATTATAGAAGTGACGGTGCTTGGAATGACATCAATGAAAATAATGCAAGAACGTATGTTCTGGAAATAGCTGGAGGCCTAGAACAAACTGCCGGACTTCCTTCCGGTAGCGAATTCCCAGTAGGAACTTCTACCATTGAATGGACTTATACTGATTCTGGAGGAAATGTAGCTACTTGTACGCATGAAATCATTGTTGAAGATACCGAAGCTCCTGTGATCGTTTGCGAAGGGGACTTCCAGTCACAGGACATCATGCTTAACGGTAGCTTCGAGACAGGAGACCTTAGCGACTGGACAGCCGTAGACAACCCTAA
>NZ_JAQQTF010000007.1 GCF_028561275.1 Aureisphaera galaxeae | reverse complement strand
CTCAACAATACAACCACGACGCTCCATGGAGCGTCGTGGTTGTATTGTTTTACATGTGAACATCCTCAAGGCTTCAAACAATAGCTCTTAGAATAACCTGAAAACTAAATAATTACATTCAATTCCATACGGAAGATTAAACCTTTTCGTTAAAAAAGAGTCATATATGCGATAAAAAGCTACGATTCAGTATATTTAACCGCTATACCCCAAAAAAAATGCCTATGGAAATTGCTACGAATCCCTCTTGCAATACATCTACACTTGCACCTTATATTCCCGATGGCGGGAATCCGTGGAGTACTGCAAAAGTTAAACACGTCTTCAGAAGGCTGGGATATGGCGCCTCAACTACGCGCGTAGATGATGCCCTTGCCCTTGCCCCTGACGAATTTATCGATAATCTGGTCGATACCGCATTTAACCTTCCTCCTGCACTTGCTCCCATTTGGAGCAATTGGGCGGTAAGTGATTTTGCCGATTTCGATACCGAAAACGAACAATACATACACGAATGGCGAATCGCCTCTGGTAATCATATCATTTCTGAAGATCTTCGTGGAAGGCTCGTTTTATTTTGGATGAGCCACTTCGTCACCGAGCTGGAAACCATTTTCTATGCTCCGTACATGTTTCAATACTACAACCTCATGCAAACACATGCTTTGGGGAATTTCAAGGAATTTGTGCGTGCAGTAGGTGTAGATAACAATATGCTACTGTATCTAAATGGTTTCGAAAACACCAATTTTAATCCCAACGAAAACTACGCTCGAGAACTTTTCGAGCTATTTACTATGGGCGAAGGAATAGGATACACCCAAGACGATATCCTAGCCGCTTCCCGTGCACTTACGGGATACAATCATTGGGACGAAATTGGGGCCGATATTTATTTCGATTCCAGTACGTTCGATGATGGCGAAAAGACCTTTTTCGGGCAAACCGGAAACTGGGGCTACGACGATCTCATAAACATCCTTTTCGAGCAACGACCAACGGAAATTGCGACTTTCATCTGTACCAAGCTCTACAAGTATTTTGTAAGTCCTTCGGTCGATGAGGTTATAGAGTTGGAAATTATTCAGCCACTGGCCCAAGAATTGATCAACAATAACTTCGAGTTGGTGCCTATGCTTAAGCTGCTCTTTAAAAGCGAGCACTTTTTCGATGACAGAGCAGTGGGTGTGGTGATTAAAAGCCCTATCGACGTCATTTTCAGTTACGTAAATGACACTTCTTTTTTCTATGACGATGAAATCATGGAAGCCTTTATATACTATGCGGGAATCATGGGACAGGAAATGTACGATCCACCCGATGTGTCCGGATGGCAAAGGGACGAAGCCTGGATCAATGGCTCCACTTTAGGGGGACGTTGGCAACTTATGGAGTTCTACTTGTTCTATCTATACAATTCGGGATACGAATTTACGCTGGTAGACTTGGCACGAAACCTTTCCAACGATAGCAACGATCCCGAGTTCATTACCCAGGTAATGGTAGATCATTTCGTACCCAAAGAACTTTATACCCAAAGCGACTACGTGGTTGCTACCGATATATTTAAATGGGATATCCCGCAGAACTACTACGACGATGGCACTTGGAACCTTAGTTGGTCCACAGCGCCCTATCAATGCTTCTTGTTATTGGTGCACATTGCCCAAATGCCCGAATTTCAACTTAAATAGCCTACGATTATGTGTAATTCTCACGATATACCCAAAAAGAAAACTTCGGTAGCCGAAGAAAAGTTTATTCACGACCAAGAACACAGCAAGTGGAACCGTCGTACCTTCATACAAGCCCTCGGACTTGCTGGTGCTGGTAGTATGGTATTGGGAACCTCCAATGTTTCCGCGGCCAAACCTTCCCCGCTTTCCGTGGCCCTTGCCGAAAATGAAAATGACCGAATCCTTGTTATCGTTCGGCTAAAAGGAGGTAACGATGGTCTCAATACGATTGTTCCCGTATACGATTACGATGTGTATGCGAACCTAAGGCCTACCATTCGACATGAGCAAAATGATTTGATTATGTTGAATGCCGATTTCGGAATTCCCAATTACATGAATTCCCTGGAATCCATGTGGGGGGACGGAAAAATGAAAGTGGTTCACGGAGTAGGCTATCCAGACCAAAACCTATCCCACTTCCGAAGTTCCGATATATGGGCTTCGACCGATGAGGTAAATTTTGAACCTACCGGTTGGTGGGGGCGCTATTTCGAAGATTTATATCCCGATTATATCGTAAATCCTCCCGAAATTCCTCCGGCCATGCAGATTGGAAGTATTGGGAACCTCATTTTTGAAGGAAGTGAAACCAATTATGCCTTTACGGTAGCAAATCCAGATCAGTTAGCCAATATTGCCGAAAATGGCACGGTTCACGATGTTTTAGATATCCCAGATTGTGTGTATGGGGATAAGTTACTCTTTATGAGAGCTACCACAAACACCACTTTCTTTTATGCAGACATCATTAACCAAGCCTATATGGCATCCAGTAATGATGTGACTTATGAAGACGAAGATTTGGCCAATCAGTTGGCCATTGTGGCCCGAATGATCAAAGGGAATTTGGGAACCAAGGTATACATGGTAACGCTGAATGGTTTCGATACGCACGCCAATCAGTTAGAGGAACATCAGACCCTATTACAGGACCTTTCCAATTCCATGAATCTTTTCTTTCAGGACTTGGCTGCTGTTGGATTGGATGATAAGGTATTGGGCATGACCATTTCAGAATTTGGTCGTCGTCCCTACGAAAACGGAAGTAACGGAACGGATCACGGAGCGGCTTCGCCCGTAATGTTGTTCGGTCCTGCTTTAGAAGGCAATGGGTTCATTAATCAGCATCCCGATTTAAGTACGTGGGATCAAGACGATAACCTCATCCCTTCTACCGACTTTAGGGATGTATACACCAGCGTGCTTACCAATTGGTTCTGTTTAGACCCTTCCATTTTGGACCTCATCCTTTTGGGCCAGACGTATGAAAATCTGGACCTTGGTTTCAATTGTGATATTCTAGGGGTGAACGATTTCAGCAATGTGACCCGCATGGTACATCGCCCTACCTACGACAATAACAGCACATTCATCGAACTGCAAATGCCCGTTACGGCACATGTGGATATTCGATTGTTCGATATTACCGGAAAAGAAATCGCGCGACTTAAAAATGAAATGCTATTTGCCGGACGCCATAAAATCGATGTGAAATCCAGTGTTAATACCCGATTGAATTTCGGACAATACATCTACAGGATTAAGACAGGCGGACAGAGTTATAGCAAGTCGATCCTGATTCAATAATTCCGATTAAAATAAACGCAAAGAAGCTCCCTGAAATAGGGAGCTTTTCTTTTTACAATGGCCTCCCTGAGCGATAAAATCCTTACTTTTGCTTTTTCAAAAATGGAACGATGAGCCAAGACCCGAAACGATATACCATTACCGCCGCATTGCCCTATACCAATGGCCCCGTGCACATTGGTCATTTGGCCGGAGTGTATGTGCCTTCCGATATTTATGCACGCTACCAGCGATTGCAGGGCAAGGATGTTGCCTTTGTTTGTGGAAGTGATGAGCATGGCGTGCCTATTACCCTTAAGGCGAAGAAAGAGGGAATTACCCCTCAACAGGTGGTAGACAAGTATCATGAGATCATTAAAAAATCGTTTCAGGACTTCGGGATTTCGTTCGATAACTACTCCAGGACTTCGGCAAAGGTTCATCATGATACGGCTTCAGAATTTTTTAAGAAGCTCTATGATGACGGGAAGTTTATTGAAGAGGTAACCGAGCAATTGTATGACGAAGAAGCAGGGCAATTTTTGGCCGATCGTTTTGTCATCGGGACTTGTCCCAAATGTGGTTATGAAGAAAGTTATGGGGACCAATGTGAAAACTGTGGTACTTCCCATAATGCAGTAGATCTCATCAACCCAAAAAGTGCTATTTCTGGTAGCAAGCCCATTAAGAAAGAAACAAAACACTGGTTCTTACCCTTAAACGAATATCAAGATTGGTTGAGCGACTGGATCCTGAAAGGCCATGAAAAAGACTGGAAAACCAATGTCTATGGACAGTGCAAGTCTTGGATTAACGATGGATTGCAACCCAGAGCGGTAACCCGTGATCTGGATTGGGGAATTCCCGTTCCAGTAGACGGAGCAGAAGGTAAGGTTCTTTATGTGTGGTTCGATGCTCCCATAGGCTACATTTCGGCCACCAAGGAATGGGCCGAACGCGAAGGAAAAGATTGGGAACCCTATTGGAAGGATGAAGACACCAAGTTATTGCACTTCATTGGGAAGGATAACATCGTATTCCACTGTATCATTTTCCCTAGTATGCTGAAAGGTGAGGGAAGCTATATTTTACCGGAAAATGTACCTGCCAATGAGTTCCTGAATTTGGAAAGTAATAAAATCTCTACGAGCAGGAACTGGGCAGTTTGGTTGCATGAATATTTAGAAGATTTTCCCGGACAACAAGATGTGCTGAGGTATGTACTTACCGCCAATGCCCCCGAAACCAAGGACAACGATTTTACTTGGTCCGACTTTCAGCAGCGTAACAATAGTGAATTGGTTGCTATCTTCGGGAACTTTGTGAATCGGGTTGCTGTGCTAACGCATAAGTACTACGAAGGCGAAATTCCACAACCAGGTACCCTTACCGAAGTGGACGAAAATACCTTGCAAGAATTAAAAGCATATCCCGCTGTCATTTCGAGTTCTTTAGAACGCTATCGTTTTCGCGAAGCACAACAAGAGCTAATGAATGTAGCACGCTTAGGGAACAAATATTTGGCAGACGAAGAGCCTTGGAAAACCATAAAAACTGACGAGGAGCGTACCAAAACGGTAATGTATGTAGCCCTTCAGATTGCCAGTGCCCTTGCAGTATTGAGCGAACCCTTTTTGCCGCATACTTCAGATAAATTGAAACGCATTCTACAACATTCGGAAGTAGACGGTAGCATTAATTGGCAAAGTGTTTCACAAGAAGAGCCATTGTTGCCTTCCAGGCATCGTATTGGGAAAAGTGAATTACTTTTCAGCAAAATTGAAGACAAACAAATTCAGACACAATTGGACAAACTAGAAGCGAGTAAAGCGGCTAATGAAGCAGAAGCCAAAGAAGTAGTTCCTCAAAAGGATACCATTCAATTTGATGATTTTACCAAATTGGACATGCGCGTAGGGACCATTCTTGAGGCCGAAAAAATGCCAAAGACCAAGAAGTTGATGGTATTGAAAGTGGATACGGGTATTGACGTTCGCACCATTGTCTCTGGAATTGCCGAAAGTTTTTCTGCGGAAGAAATTATCGGTAAAAAAGTTACCGTACTCGTTAATTTGGCACCAAGACCTTTACGGGGGGTGGAAAGTCAAGGTATGATCTTAATGACCGAAACTCCAGAAGGTAAGCTCGTCTTTGTAAATCCAGATACGGACGGAGTGGATAATGGGGCGACCATTAATTAGATCGTGCTCAAGATAGCGTACCATCCTATTTTTAAACATAACCTTCCGTTAGGGCATCGGTTCCCCATGTCCAAATACGAACTCTTGCACCAACAACTATTGCTGGAAGGCACGTGCAGCGAGGAGAATTTCTTCGTTCCGGGACCCTTGAATGACGAACATGTATTTGCCGTTCACACTTCCGAATACGTTGCCTCCCTTCGAAATCTAACCTTGGACAAAAAGGCCATTCGAAAAATTGGGTTTCCCCTGTCTACAAAATTGGTGGAGCGGGAAGAGTGTATTACCCAAGGAACGATTGAAGGATGTAAATATGCCTTACAACATGGGATCGCTATGAACATTGCTGGAGGCACCCATCATGCCTATACGGATCGAGGTGAAGCCTTCTGCCTGTTTAACGATCAGGCGGTTGGGGCGAAGTACCTTTTAGCCAAGGGAAAGGCTAAGAAGATCCTAATGGTCGATTTGGATGTGCATCAGGGCAATGGGACTGCAGAAATTTTTCAAAACGATCCAGACGTCTTTACTTTTTCCATGCATGGCGGTAAGAATTACCCCTTCAAAAAAGAAGTAAGCGATTTGGATATAGGCTTGGATGACGGTACAGAAGATGAGCAATACCTTTCTAAAATCAAGGAAATACTCCCCGAGCTTATTGAAACCGAAAAACCTGACTTCATTTTCTACTTAAGTGGTGTGGATATTTTGGCTACCGATAAATTGGGTAGGTTGGGATGTACGCTAGAAGGTTGCAAGGAACGGGATCGATTCGTATTACAAACCTGCAAAGACCTTGGAATTCCCGTACAGGTAAGTATGGGAGGCGGTTATTCACCCGACATCAAAATTATAATTGAAGCCCATGCCAATACCTTCCGGATGGCACAGGAAATCTATTTCTAATTACAGATTCTGAATAAAGCCTTTAAGCGATTGCCCCTTGGGAATCTCCATTTTCTTTCTCAGGTTGTAACGGTAGTTGTCCACACTGGCTGGGCTAATGTTCAATTGTACTCCAATTTGCTTGGAGGTTTGCCCCAATCGAAGCATGATGGCTACCTTCTTTTCTTTGGAAGAAAGGTTGGGGTAAAGCTGTTCAATTTTAGCCCCGAAAGAGTCTGTGGTTTCATCGATGTGCTGATACAACTGTACTTTTTCCTTATTCTGTTCAATATCACTATTGATGAAATGAAGGGCATCATTCACCATTTCCCGGTAGGTCTCATTGGTCACCTTAATACCCCGTAATTTCGATTTGATTTTTTCCAACAATTCGTTCTTTTCTGAAATGTGAATGGCAAACTCCGTAATCTGTTTGTTCTTGAATCGCATTTCAGTATCAAGGGCTGCCTTCTTCAACTTCAATACTTCCTGTTTCGACTTGAGTGCGGCACGACGGGTGGTATTCAATTTACGCTCCCTAAAGAAGAGGAATACAGCGAAGAGAATTAACATGATCGCAATACCGATAATAAAGTACTGACGGGTTTTGAACCCCCTTTTTTCGATATTGGCCAGTTGCAAACGTGTTTCTGTATTTTCCAATTCGGCCACTACCTGATTATAGTTCTGCTCTACCCTAAGTACATTGAGTCGATCATTCTGAATTTTTTGTTGAAGGGTGTCTTTTAGCGCATTGAATTTTTCGAAATAGCGCAATCCATTTTCATAATCCCCTCGCTTTTTGAAAAGACGGGCCAATTCTTCGTATACATCCAATTCGGATTGTTTGAAGGTTTTCAGTTCTTCTCCCTTCAAAGCTTCCATTAGAATGTCTATTCCTCCAGAGATATTATTCTCCTTTTCCAAAATCTTGGATTCCAGAAGCGCCAGGTTGGTTTCGTAATTGGGGATGACCCATTCTGAAATATACATCTTGGCGGAATCTAGATACGCCTTTGACTTCTCTAATTCTAAGGTAGAGTTATGTACATCTACCAAATCGGTGTAGGCCGTAACACGCGAAAACACATCCTCTACTTTCTTGCTAAGCTCCAGTGACTTTTTATATTCTTCTTTAGCTCTTTGATACATGCCCCGACTGCGGTACAGAAAACCACGGTTACTGGCAGTACTCATTTTACCCTCATCATTACCTACACTTTCATAATGCATATTGGCGCTGTCCAAATGCTTCTCTGCCAATTCATATTCCTTTTGTGCATTGTAAATAAGCCCAAGCATATCGTGGTTTTGAGCTTCATAATAATCACTATCGGCTTCCTTGGCTTTTTCTAAAGCGGTATGCGCATATTTAGAAGCCGTTTCATAGGATCCAATATTAAAGTATACTATAGAAAGGTCGTTATAATTCTCTATGAGATATTCTTGGGTTTCCTCATCCTTTTCCGCCTTTTCCAAAAAACTATTGGCCAATAAAATGTTCTCTAAGGCCAAATCCATTTTCTCATAATTGTTGTACACGATTCCCTCGATACTATAGGCCCACCCCACACTTCCGAAATACCTGGGATCTGTTTTATGTGCGTAGATAAAGGTACTATCGATATAAGCAAGAGCGGTATCGTAATCGTCTATATAAATTCCTACAAGACTTAACTTCACATAGGAATCTGCAATGCGTAAACTGTCGTTCCTAAGTTTGGAAAGACTCAATGCACTTTTTAGGTAATAGTAGGCACTATCATTCTCTTCGCCGTAGTACAATTCTCCCAAATCATGAAGTACATCTACCTTGTCGTTATCGGAAACTTCATTATTATTGAGTTGAACTTGCAGGTTCCTTTTATTTTGAGCGATCTCAAGACTATCCTGTTCTTGAGACACCCCTAAAAAAACACTGAGGCAACATAGTAAGCTGAAAATCGATTTTCTCATAACTTCTAATAAAATCACTCAAAAGTAACCCGTAATCTCATAAAACAGCCTCAAATTATATCATATTTTTCTCATAAGACCCCATAAATGCCATAATATGGGCTACTTTTACACCGTTGATTAGTAGATAGATTTTTTATAGTACACTTAACCTACAACCTACCTACTTTATTAATTGCTATGAAATAGACCGCTAAAAGTCAAAACGACTTTTGGCGGTTTTTTATTAAAAAAGGCGCTATCCTAGGATAGCGCCTTTCGGTCTTTATTTACTATTGGCAAATATCTCCTTCAACTGCTTTACCATACCGCCATTTCCGTTAAGGGTAATCTCACCGATCTTTTCGGCGATCTTTTCAACGTACTCCATCTCCTTCAATTTGTAAAGCATTTCATTGTCTTCCATCAACTTCGCTGTGTTTAACAAGCTACGTGTAGAAGCTGTCTCTTCCCGACGTGTAATGACATTGGCCTGCGCTTGTTTTTGCGCCACCAATACACGGTTCATGATTTCCTTCATTTCACCTGTCAAGATCACATCACGGATACCGCAGTTAGACAAGGTTACCCCCAATTTGGTTGCGGCTGTTTTTGTGTCCTCAAACACAGCTTTCGCAATGGCCTCCTTGTTTTCCAACAATTCATCCAAGGTGTAGGTTCCCACGAAACTACGCAATGCCAACTGCATGATTACATACAATTGCTTCTCGTAATCCTTGTTTTTAAGAACCGCCTTTTCAATATCCGCTACCTTGTACTGCGCGTAAAAGTTAATACGGATGGCAGCTTTGTCCTTGGTCAACAATTCCTGTCCAGCGACCTCCAATTGCAATTGACGCAAGTCTACCTTGGCAATTTTAATGGAAGTATCATTTCTCCAGAATCGGTACGTACCCCCCGTTAGGGTCTTAACGTACTCATCGTCTACCAAAAGGACCGCTTTTTCGTATGCGGCTACTTCAAAAATACGGACGTGCTTGGCCAATTCGTATTTGGTAAACAAAGCCTTATCGATCTTCTCGGTAATGTAGATCTTATTCAAATCTGCACGGGTAAAGGTATAATCTACCAATCCTTTCCAGAAGACATAGCGCCCCGCGGTAAGGGTTTGGTTATACTTTCCGTTTTTGAACACGATCACCAACTCATTATCCAATACGTCGATCACGTGCCACATGTTCACCAATGCCTCATCACGCATTAAAACCTCTAGCGCGACCGTACTATTGGCGAAAGGAACGGCAAGGTTGTATTTAATTACGGATTCCCCGAAACTCAACCAATGTACTCCTTCGGTCAATACGCGTTTGTAATCTCCTCTTTTGAAGACCAAACCTGCTTGTCCAGCATTAATTCGAACTTTTCTCATGGTTCTCAATTTTATGTTCGCCCAAGGGCAAACGGTTACACATATATAGATCGATCGTATTCGTAACGGGAATACCATCATTTTTCCTTCTTTTAAAGCAAACTGGAGCCTATCATCCCTTATGGACGGAACCGCAATCCTTGTTCTATAGCCTACAACAGGTTTTTCCGGAGCTTGAATGGGAATTAACAACACTAAAGTATTATTGCTTGCCACTCAAGGGATCTTAGAAAAAGCCGTTGTTTCGTATAGCACAACAAATCATGGTTCAAAGAACATTTGGGACTTGTGCTTTCATTTTTTGAAATCCAACACCGACAGATCCCACATTTGCTTTTGCCACTTTTAGCCTGGCAAGGCTGGCCCTTTTTTACAAGTGAGCCTTCTTCCTTTGTGGTGATCCTACGATCACAATCTACGTAAAAGCGTAGTGCTAGTGCTCTAACCAACTGAGCTACAATAACCATTGGACGTTATTGACCGGATTCGAACCGGCGACACCTATGCATCGTTAACAGATTTTGAGTCTGGTGCATTTCCATTCTGCCATCCCGTAACTACGGGAGTGGGAATCGAACCCACATAACGATTTGCAGCTATGATTTGGTCACAGCTAAACCTCCAAGTCAAGTTGAACATCACCCGATCATACCTCTAGGCAAGGGGTCATGCAATGGTGCTATACCGAAACACACAACAAGACCTGCTTGGTGTGGAACAGACAGGTATCGAACCTGTATCTTCGGAGCTTCAATCCGACGCATAGACCTACTTTGCTACTGTTCCTTTTGTAGGTCTAACAGGATTTGAACCCGTATCTCTTGGTTCGAAGCCAAGCATGCTATCCATTGCACCATAGACCTATTTGTTGAGGTATAGGGAGTCGAACCCTAATAACCCGGATTAAAAGTCCGGTGCTTTAGCCAGTTAAGCTATACCTCAATGTGCCCCTTATCAGATTCGAACTGATACTCCCTTTATTGGGCAGACCGGCTCCAAATGCGCTTCCCTACTTTCGATCCTGTCGATTTCGGTGCTTCTGCAAACTCTATTCATTGGCAAGCGTATCGCCAACGACATTATCCAGTCACTCCGTGGTTACGAGTAAAGTCTTTTACCACAGCACTTCCCTTTATGCTAAAGGGGCCTTCGCAGTACCGATGGGACTCGAACCCATACCCGCCCGGGAGACAACCGGGTGCTCTAGCCTTTGAGCTACGATACTTTATGCCTGGGAAAGGCAGGATGTAACTCCTGCCAGGTCGTTCGCAACCTACGCCAGTCCCTCCCACCGACGCTTTCCCGAAGCCCTCCATTATTTCTTTTTCTTTGAAGAGCTCTTTTTCTTCTTTTTGTTCTTCTTTTTCTCTTTCCGGGAGGAACGCTTATCCTTTACGCGTTCAATTTCACCTTTTACATAGTTGATGAAATCGGAATTCCCTCCTTCGTCCTTAGCCATTTCGAATGCGGCCAAAGAAGCCTTCAATACATTCTGGCTTTCCAGAAGCTGTCCCTGCAATAGGCGCAACAGTGGTTTATCGGTTCCCTTTACCGTTAAGGCGAACTCCAAAAGTCGCTGTGCCTGTGGGTAATCCTCGTTCCGCATCAGTACCCAGATATAATTAGGGTAGATCTTCGGCATTTTTACATCGATTCCCATTAGCTTCTCGAAATATGCCTTCGCCGTTTCATAATCTTTTAACTGGAAAGCATACACCTGTGCCATGAGGTACAAGGCCTCGGTATTTTCAGGATCGTACGAAAGCGCATAATTCAATGCTTCCATAGTTTCCTCAAGACTGTAAGAATAGGCATCGAATGCCTTGAACAAATAGATGTTATGTGTATTTGTTTCCATTACGTTTTCATTTTTTAACTCGTTTCAGAAGATCACTTCTGAAGTCTTTTTCTGAACCGTAACGGAGATCGGGACGTCCTAAATGGACATAAAAAAATCCGAAACGGTTTGTACTGCTTCGGATTTTCTCATAGAAGTATTTTAAGTTCTATCTAAAACCGCGAAGCCATTTTCCTAGCTCAAAATCGCGCCCACTAAAGGGATGTGTAAAGCCTTTTACTATCATGGCATTCAATTTATAATTACTATGTGTCTTTTCCATTTGACTTTTGTTTCAAATGCGGTGCAAAGATGAAACGAATTTTTTAATTTCCAAATAAAATTTTGGATTTATTTAATTGATTTTCAATTAGTTATATTTGTTTTAAGACATAGACTTCCCTGTCCGAGATTATCGGATTATGCTCATTTTTTCTAATTGACTTACGATCAATTTTTTACCGTTCAATGAGTCTTCCCTTTATGTATTTACAACACGTCTATTCTCATTCAAAAAAATTCATAAAAAAAGCGCCCAATTTCTTGGACGCTCTGTAACATATATTGTTTTTAAGTGATTTCTACTTCAAAAAATGCATACATAACGCCCTGTTCCGTGTCCAGATATCTCCAGATAAACGGAATTTCGCCAGATACTCCTGGCTCATCGGTTCGTTATGTACTATTCTGTTCATTTGCAGTGCAAATATGCGCGTTAGTATTTAAATTTACAAATAGATTTCCCCACGGTGTAAGTTTAGCCATAGAATCCGACCCATTTCCTATGCAAAAACGGTTTACCGAATTTTCCACAGGCGCCTTCCTTAACTTGGGAGACGAATCCTTGCTTCAGGCATACGACTTATCCAAGGAATTGGGACATTTTTCCTTTATTATGACCCAAGACGAAAGTGCTACCTTTTCCATAGATGGCATCCCTACTACGGTGCCTCCTTACAATATCCTTTCGCTTACCCCTATACAACATCTACAATATGTAGAAGGAAGGAATCTGAAAGTGTTTCAGTTTAACCGTGAGTTTTATTGCATTAAAGACCATGATAAAGAAGTAAGCTGTATTGGGTTGTTGTTTTTCGGGAACGAACACATTCCCATCATCCCATTAACCGAAGAGGATAAGGAAAAATACGAGCTGTTGCATCAGGTATTTTTGGATGAGCTGGAAACAACCGATACCATTCAGGCGGAAATGCTCCGTATGCTCATGGCACGTTTTATTATTAAGACCACCCGACTCTTGAAACGTAACGGCACCGCCCAGAAATTATTCAAAAGCAAAATTGAATTGCTCCGACAGTTCAATATTTTGGTTGAAGCCCACTTTAAAAAGGAACACAGTGTGAGTTTTTATGCGGAACAATTGCACAAATCTCCCAAAACACTCTCCAATTCTTTCGGAAAGTTGGACAAAAGCCCGTTGAAGATTATTCACGATAGGATTATCCTAGAAGCCAAACGCCTACTCCGCTACACCGACAAATCTGCTAAGGAAATTGCCTACGAGGTAGGTTTCGACGATGCTTCGCATCTAAGTCGACTTTTCAAAAAACAAACGGGAGTATCTCCTTCACAGTTCAAAAAAGAAGCAGAACTCGTTTAAGGGAAATTTCGACATCTACTCGGGAAATACCTGCATTCCATAACCTTCCCTGCCGCTGCATCTTTGTAGTGTTAATTTTAAACACCTACAAAAGATGATTACATCACATAAATCCCTATTTAATCTAATAGAAATATTTAGAAACGGAAAAAGAAAGGCATTCGATAGACTGTTACCCAAAACCCATTGTGAACACAAGTCCTTGCACGATTATTATTGTGATGCCGAAAAGCCTTTTATTCCAACAAAGGAATAATTGACAATCCTTCGGGAAAAACCTCTATGGTTTCCATCCCCTTCCCGGGGGATCTTTGTACCAGATAAATTTTAATGTTTAATACCATCGGTCGCAGCAGACCGAACTAAAATCAAAATAAAAATGAGCACATTTAATGTACCAACAAGAGATCAAGTAAGTGAAAACAATCAAGCGATATTCGATAACCTTCAATCTAAGCTAGGGTTTGTACCTAATTTATATGCGACCTACGCACACAGTGATACCGCTTTGGAAAACTACCTCAACTTTGCGGGAGCCAAGACTTCATTGAACGCTAAGGAACGCGAAGTGGTAAACCTAGTCGTTAGCGAGGTAAATGATTGTCTATACTGTCTAAGTGCCCACACCGCCATTGGAAAAATGAACGGGTTCACCGACGAGCAAATCTTGGAATTGAGAACTGGACAGGCTTCTTTCGACACCAAATTGGATGCCTTGGCAAAATTAGCCCAGAACATTACTGAAAACCGTGGTCGTGCGGATCAAAACGTAGTAGATAATTTCCTAAATGCGGGATACTCTAAAGGAGGCTTGATCGACACTATTGTACAGGTAGGTGAGAAAACGATTTCTAACTACATCCATAGTACGACTCAAATCCCTATCGATTTCCCAGTAGCGCAACCTTTGGAAGTAGCAGCAGAATAAATTGAAACAAAACCAAATATAAAAACGATTAAAGATGAAAAAAGTAATTGCATTAGTAGTATTGGTATTCGCTTTTAGCGCCACCACCTTTGCTCAGGACAAAATGTCTAAAGAAGTAAAAACCGTTTCCTTGGAGCAGACTCCAGGTGAGTTTACCCAAAAAGGGATCACGCTTAGTGCCGGGACCTATGTGTTCGAAATTGCGAACAAACAGGCTGGAACGGATGTAGGTTTCGTATTGGTACCTCAAGGTAAAGATGCTTCCAAACCAGAGAACCACATTAAGGAAGCTTATGTTACCCAAGTAGTAAAAGAAGGAGAAATCCAAACCTCCAATGAAGTAACCCTAGCAAAAGGGACTTATACATACTTCTGCCCATTGAATAAGACACCGCAATATACATTGACGGTGAAGTAAATAGAGGATTGTGATTGTTGAGACCCCGGCCTAGGCTGGGGTTTTTTGTTTTTGGCAGTTTGTACTTTATTCTTTGAACCCAAAAGAGAATCGAAAAGTACTTTTCATTCTTATCATCGCCCTTGGTAGGGTTTTTCTTATTTCAATATGGGTCTTTTACCTACTTAAATATCAAAACATTAGAAATAACTTCACAAACATTAAATCAACATTATATGAATTGAAATAGAATACTATTATACACAAGGCAATTGTATCCCCGGGTAGGGTTCTTCTTCAGAATACAGCACAAGATGAAAAATCCATTTGAATTCCCCCATCGACACAAAAGGGAAATTGCCACATTCTTACTATGTACTTTCCTCTTTTCCCTTTTTGCTCCAACATCTTCATTCGCACTCACTTCTGGCCCCGCCGATCCAACGACGGCCCCTAGTAGCCCTTTAGGATCTGACGATATGGTAGACCTCTTTACAGGGGACTTCAAATACAGCGTGCCATTATTCGAATTGCCTGGACCTAACGGAGTTTATCCGTTTACCGCTAATTATAACTCCGATGTGAATATGGACAAGGAGGCCAGTTGGGTAGGTCTAGGGTGGTCAATGAACCCAGGAGCGATTAGTAGATCAGTGCAAGGAATTCCAGATGACTGGTCGGTTACCGACAATATTCGCTATGTAAATCGCATGAAGCCGCAACAAACCACGACGATCGAACTATCCCCAGATGCCGAAATATTTGGTGCCGCCTTTAAAGAATTCAGCAAAAAAACTGGACCCCTTCAAGGAGCAAGTCTTAACATTAGTTATAGCAATTATACCGGTTTCGATCTAAGTGTTGGAGCGAATTTATCTTTTGCTAAACAGGGCAAGCCAGGTTTTGATACCGGGATCAGTTTTAGTCCGAAGAATGGTTTGTCGATAAGCCCCTCCTTGAATATCGACGACAAATATAAAAAGAACGCCTACGGGCGCTACTCCTTGGGGCTGAGTTTAAATTCGAACTACGGAATTAACAACCTTGGGCTGAGCTATTCTGTAGAGCGACAAGATGCCGATGGGAATAGCTCGCGTACGGGTGTAGGATCTTCCAACTTCTCTTTTAACCCGGTCAATTACACCCCGTTTAAAAAGAACGCCTATGAAAGCTTTGGGTTTTCATATAAGTTCAAGTTTGGGATTGATTTTTGGGGCATGAAGGGAGATCTTATCACCAATGGCTCCTACCATGAACAGGTTCTTGATACTGATGATCGGGTAAACGCCAAAGGGTATCTATACTCCCATCACGCGAACAATGAAGATGTCATGGACTTTAACCGTCAGGGTGTTTCCATTCTGAATAAAAGCTCTCAAAATCTACCCGTTCCGAAGGCCACGAACGATTTCTATCAAGTAAGCACAGCTTTCACGTCTGGTACTTTTCGACCCTTTAGTAATAATGTAGGCGTATATTCTGATCCCCATGTGGACAATTTTGGAGTTACTGGAGAAAATATTGGGATCGATGCGACTCCTCCCAGTGGTGCCGGAACCAATTTATCCTTTGACATGTCCAGTTTTGAAACTGGACAATGGCTCGAAGACAATTCATTTGACGACAATAATAATTTCGAGCAAAACATTCCTGGACAATTAAAAGAGAATGTATTTTTTAAATACGTCCATGAAAAATCCGTTCAACGTGTTGATATTCTCAATGATATAGGTGGAGAGTCTCCTACTAAAATAAACTTGGGTCCACTTGGAGTTGCCCAAAATCAAACCACTAATAAAGACGGCTCACCCTCCTCAATTGAGTCGTTTCGAAATCCGCTTAGAACTCCTCGAAAATCCAATATCAATTATTTCACCAACTCAGAACTTTTAGGAAATAGAACGACCGTAGTGCTTCCGGAATTTGCTTATTTGGACAATGGGGCGAATGACATAAGGTTTACTCAGAAATCGGTTTACAAGGGCCATCACATAGGCGGATTCGAGATACTTTCGGAAGACGGAACCCGGAATATCTTCGGGCTTCCGGTCTACAACCATAAACATATTGAACAGCAATTCAGCGTCAAAAGAGATACTACCTTGCCACAAATTTTAGTCAATTATCCCTTAAACGCAGATGGGCATCCCGACGAAAAGAAAGCCTCGGAGGGTATCAGAACGAATTCTCAGGACTATTTCAGCCGCACCGAAAAATCTCCCTATGCCTATACCTATTTACTTACCTGTGTTTTGGGTGCGGATTATGTGGATTCGGATGATATTCCAGGGCCCTCGAATGGAGACAAAGGGTACTGGGTAAAGTTTAACTATGAGCAAAAACATTCGGCAAGTAACTCTAATGGCTTATCGGGATACAAATGGAGAACCCCGCATTCCGGTGCCTACTATTCGGCTGGGCATCATGTGGATTTGCCCATGGATGATGATATGGCAAGCTATAGCTACGGGGAGCGAGATACTTTTATACTAGTGAGTGCCGAGACAAGATCCCATACTGCGGTTTTCCATACCACAGACCGACACGATGCTAGAGGGGTTTCTGGAGAGCATAATTTTGGCCCGTCCAAAAACGAGGCCTATTCGTCCAAACTCGATAGCATTCAAATATTCTCCAAACTCTTAATATGCGAAGGCAGCGATCCTATAAATACAATAGTCCGGCCTGGTCACGGTGACGAATCAAACGCCTCCGAAACTTCCCCTTGCCTGAGTATGCCAGAGAAAACCATTCATTTTGAATACGACTATATCCTATGTAAGAATGTCCCCAATAATGAAAATCCGGACCTACAGAACACGGGTAAACTAACTTTGAAAAAAATCTGGTTCACCTACAAAAACAATAAACGGGGAGAAGACAATTCTTATCTATTTTCTTATAACAACTCTTCTCGATACAACTATGACGTTAGGCACAAAGATGGTTGGGGCAACTTTAAGATGGGAGGAAATTATAAGGAATTGGTAGAATTCCCAGTAGTGCAGCAATATGATGTCAATAACATCCCTATTGACAAAAAGAATGATGCATCCGCTTGGATGATGAGAGAAATCACGACACCTAATAGCGGGAAAATAAAAATAGACTATGAACCAAAAGATTATGCTTATGTCCACGATCGCAGGGCCTCTCAACTATTTAAAATATTCAGTGTAGATGAAACCCTTTCACCTCAGATATCACCAAATGAAAAAATAGACAAGCATAAAAGAACCGTATATTTTAAACTGGAAGAGCCCTTCAATACTAATGATGTACAAAAATTTAAATCCAAGTATCTCTCCGATTTGAATATGGATAACGAGGGGCAAAAACAAGTGCATTTTAAAACCTTTATGAGTCTGAGTGACACGCGAGTTGCCAGCGAATTAAATGATTTTGTTACTGGATATGCGTCCATTGAAAAGGATTCCTCTGGCGAGCCAATTTGCGGACTTGCAAAATCCCAAGGATCATCCAACTATGATTTGGGATATATTACATTGGCATATCCAAAAGTTGGTGGTGATGAAATGGAGTACCATCCCTTTAGTTTTGCCGTCTATCAATTGCGAAGAAATGAACTGGCGCAGCTCCCTCTTTTTCCGCAATCCAATACCATGTCCACGACTTATTCGGGACAATCGAATGATATTTTAAATGTTGTGAATAGCATTGTTACCAGATTGCCCAATATCTTCTCATTTTTTAGAAGTTATTACTCGAAATGTGAAGAAAAGGGATGGGGAAATGTTATCGATCTAAACTATTCCTATGTTTCCTTAAATACTCCCGACTGGGTCAAAACCGGTGGAGGAGCACGAGTAGTTTCGGTAGTAGTTTCAGATAATTGGAACACCCTCAGCGGCGAAACAACAGCCGAGATTGGTACTGTCTACGATTACTATAAACGAGACGAAAAGGAAAATATCATTAGAAGTGCAGGCGTGGCAGCCAACGAACCATTGCCTATGCGCGTTGAGAATAACTTATATACCACGAAGTACTCGGCACTCAAACGATTTTTGCATACGGCCAATCGCATGTCCTTCGAGTATCCCATCAATATGGGATATTTCCCGGGAAATACCATTGGTCACAGCCAAGTGACGGTGAAAACCCTAGCTACACATCGCGGGCAATCTAAAACGGGTTATGCAGTTCATGAATTCTTTACCACTAAGGATTTCCCCTTCTTTAGCGAAGAGACGTCCATTGAGCGATGGCGCCCCTTTCCTATCCTTACGCCCGTACCGCTTATTGGTAATCTGGAAATACGCAAAATCGGTTTTAGCCAGGGATATTGTGTGCAAACCAACAATATGCACGGAGTATTAAAGAAGATCGCCCACTACAAGAGTTACAGTAACTGTTTACTAGAAAAGGAACCCTCGAGTTATGTAAAATATAACTATGCATTTAAGCACAAAAGTGTTTGGGATCAAGCAAAGCACACAAGTAAAACGATCAAAGTCCTGGACAATGTTGCCCCTGTAATACTAGATGACCCAACCGCTTTCAGTGCCCAATTGGCGGAAAAGACGAACAAATTAATTGGGGTTGATTATGAGCTGTTTTCCGATATGAATAGGACCCAAACCAAAAGTGAACAATATGGTATTCACGGTAATCTTGATGCCTTTGGTCTTTTCCCGGTGGTCACGCCCTGGCCTACAGTGATGTATAATAAATCGGAGATACGGACGGCTGTTCTAAATAAGATTATTTCCCGACAAGGGATTCTCACCAGTATCGAAGCGCTGGATAATAATTCGTATGTAAAAACAGAAAATTTGGCCTTCGATGAATATACGGCAGAACCGCTATTGACCAAGGTGAATGATGCGTATGACGAAGCACGCTATCAATACAATCTTCCTGCAAGATGGACCTATGACGGCATGGGGAATGCATCGTTGACTACACGAGTACAACTGGAAGTGGCACATGACAATACGAAATCGTTTTTAGGTGAATATGTCTATACGTTCGATTTAGGCAATACAAGCGGATCGGTAAAAGGCCTTCTTAGAGGGGGAGACGAATTCATTTGTTATGAAAGTGGTGTTTCTACCCCATATAAAGGGTATTATGTTCCCAATTGTGATAAAAATCAAATAGATATTTACTTTCCCGATAACCCTACTATTAACCCGCAGTCTGATTGGACATTTCTATTATCGAGATCCGGACGAAGAAATCATCTTGGGGCAACCACTGCTACCTATCAAACAAAGAAAGATCCTACCGTTAATAGGACGGTGTCTACATGCTCGTATGCGGAATGCCCCTGCGGTGCACCCAGCGAAATTGGTCCCGTACATGCTTGTAGCATATATTACTCCGTCGCTCATCTTGGTGAAGTAGTAAGCCTGCAAGGAAATACCTTTACAGAGTATGCTTTGCCTCTAGACACCCGCTGGGATTTGGTAGATCCATGCTTAAATTGTCCATTACCGAATCCTCCTTTGGAAATAAACGGATTGGTAAATCCATTAAAACCCAGCAGGTATTATACAGGCGATCAAGGGATTTGGCGAAGTCATCGCAACTATAGGTATATGGCTTACAGAACCTATACAAACCTTGGTACTGGGCAGGGTATTCTCGGATTACAGAACCAGGGACTCATGAATGACGTTCCCATGTTTAATGCGGCACTATCTGAAAAGTTTATTGCATGTAATCCCGATTGGAAGCGTACTTCCGAAATAACACGATTCGATAGGTATAGCAATCCTATTGAAGAAAAAGATGTATTCGATAAATATTCGTCTGCGCAATATCGGTATGCCGGAATGAAACAAACGGCCATTGCCTATAACGCTTCCTACTTGGAGTCGTATTCCGAAAATTTCGAGGTGCGAAATGAGTTGCCGTCAGTTCTTCCCATAAGTGAAGAAGAATCACATTCAGGAAAATCTAGTTTGGAAATCATGCAAAATGGTCCACGTTCTATGATCATTCCTTCAGATGAACTATTGCCTGTTCCCGGAAAAGAATACATGATTTCCTGCTGGATAAAATCTGATGCTTCACGCGAACGCTTTACCTATTATCAGGCAAACAAAGGGGCCTTTATAAAGATCGATTTTTTAGGCGCCAACCAGCAGGCACTGGCGTTTCCTGTGGGCAAAAAGATTGAGGGCTTTCAAAAGATCGAGCGCTCCTTTACGATCCCGCAAAACACAACGGGTATTGCGATCACATTCTACGCCTATACCCCAGTCCAAAATCCTACGGGTAATACCACTTCCTATTTTGATGATCTCAGGATTCATCCCGTGGATGCCAATATGAACACCTTTGTATATGACATAGACAACTATAGATTGCTGGCTAAACTCGATGAAAATAATTACGTTACCCAGTACATATACAACGAATACGGCCAACTTTTTTCAACGAAAGTTGAAACGAGCGATGGAGTGAAGACCATACAATCTGCTAGTAGCTTTCAAACCAAAAATCACTAGGTATGAAAAATCATCTTACATATTTACTGGTTTGGGCGATGGCTTTATGTTTATCTGGATGTGTGAATCAATACACGCATATCTCGAGCTATTCTAAATCAAATTTATCCAGCTTACCTCTTATCACCATTCAGGATCCAGTATATCCGGGGCCAACCACTGCCCTGGAAGAAACCATTATACGAGCATTAAAACTGAGATTGCTTTATACTCGGGATCAACAGAGCGATGTAGCCCCCACAGGCTCCAACGGATGGAGTTACAAAGTGGACTACAGGATCTTAAGTGGCGCCAATTTCCCGGGAACCGATCATTCCCTTACCGTACATTTTAACTACAACGGTGAATATTCTTATGAGGCATTGAAAGTACATCCCGAAGCTGGACCGGTTTCCGAAATTAAAATACTGGCCGTTACCCCACTAACTGCAGGCATCCCAGTTCCAGATGATATCGAATTACAGGTGGAGATCGAAGGGGAGCGATTTTGTAGTATGAGTACGCCATCGGTCGCGAGCATTAACTTAACTCCCATTCAGGCTTCAGAAAAGCTGGAAGTAAAGTGGCCTTGGGTAGATTGTGCTCAGGAATATAATGTGGAATGGCATTTTGTGGATAAACGATCTGTACCTTCCTCTTCGTGGGCTTCGATTGACAAAAATTATTGGAATCAACATCCCTTATTCGATCCGTTGAGGGGGCAGGGAGTGCTCATAACTACTACAAATAACAGACATGAGATAGATTTAACCTATCCAGAGGGTTGGTTATTTGTAAAGGTGCGCCCCGTAGACTTTTATCCTGAGAAAATGCCGCAAGAACGGCTGCGTCGGGAAGGGGAATGGACCTATGAGTATTATACCATTGCCAATGGATATGAAAAGAACAAGAACTGGCAGTTTACTTCTACGTACATTGAAGGAGGGAATCAAAAAACGGTGGGAAATTATACCGATGGATCGGGACGACTACGGCAAACGGTCACCAATCTAAACACACAAAATAAAATACTCATATCAGAACCCAAATATGATTATGAAGGCACAGCCTCCTTGCAATTTTTACCCGTGCCTTGGCCTTCGCCTTCTCTAAGGTACAAGCCTCTTCTCCATAGGAATGCAACGGGCGGGGAGTATTTGAAAGCCGACTTTGCTGGGATCGATCAGATTGCATCCCAAGCTTCACCCTCTTTTGGAGCGTCACAGTACTACTCCCCCAACAATGGAAGCAACAGCATTCACAGAGACTATATTCCTGATGCCGAAGGTTTTCCTTTTACACAAACCCATTTCGACAGTAAAGGTCGAATTTCAAGACGGGGCGGTCCGGGTCCAAAATACCAGATCGGATCCAACCACGAGACCCAATATTTTTACAGTTCCGCTTCTTCTATGGAACTGAACAGATTGTTCGGAAAGCAGATAGGGCTTGCCAAACACTATCAAAAACAGCATGTGGTAGACCCTAACGGCCAGGTATCCACCACCTACCTCGATATGGCGGGTAAAACCATTGCAACAGCACTCGCCGGAGTTCCTCCGAAATACGTTCAGCCTTTGGATTACGCAGACGGGGAAAAACTTACCACGAATTTGATGGGGAATAATGTAATCGACATCCCTAACGGGACCAGCAAAACTCAGTTTACCTATTTTAATACGGTACCGAATAGCCCTATTACCATCAACTATGATCTACAGGGGATTACCAATCAATTGGGCAATCCCTTTAATGTCTGTTTGGAATGCAAGTACCGTCTACGGATTGAAGTTCGGGGTAGTGATTGTAGTAGTGCCGCTCCCGTAACCATCCTGGGGCAAAATAGTCCAGTAACCTTCCAAACGGTATCTCAGGGTATTATTCTTGAAACCATCATTGAAGGAAATACCTTCGATTGTACTTCGCCCTATCAACTTTTTGATCTTGACATTGAACTTAAATTGGCCGATGTTGGCGAGTATACCATCAACAAGACGCTGGAAGTCATTTTACCTTCTGCCGATGATGTGTTCAAGCTATTAGAAAAAGCAGGAGCCATTCCCGATACCACTGAGATTATCAATAGATACATCGACGACGTGGACCTTTCTCCCTGCGAACCCCAGAGCGATCCGGATGTAATGAAGGAGATCATTGAACAAGCGGCAGACCGGGAGTGCGATTACCTAAGACTTCGTATGTTGCAACAGATGAAACCGGGTGGAGCTCGTTATATTCCTGCTTACGCCGGACGAAGTGATGCCTGGTTGCTAGATAATCATCCTGAAAAATGTCATCTTGAAAAATGCTCAGATTGGTCTGCCTCTAGAACTTTCGATATAAAAATGGCCACCATGCTGGATTGGACAGAAGCTGCTGATGTTAATGGCAATGCGTTCACCACCAACTTTACTACACCTTTAGGAAGTGATCCAGCAGTTGCTTTACTAAATGGATGTAGTAATTATGGTCAACAATTGGATAGCTTTGTGAACACAAACCTTTTCCCATTCAACGGCACAAACTATATCGGTTTGGCCAACTATGCCAATGCCATAGCCCATCATACTTTGGCCAATAGTCCGGGAACCAGTGCAACGATAGCGGAGATCAAGTGGTTTGTGTTTCGAGGGGAGTACATGAACAAAAAGCGGCAGTTAATTGAAGCACAAAATGAAAATTGTGCCCCCATCTGTGGATATTCTACCGACCCCAATGCAATTGTTAAAAAGCAAAATGCTTTTGACAATATCAACAGTCAAAACGACCTGCTTAATTGGATCAATCAACAGCAAAGTACCTATATCGACTGCAATGCAATCTGTGAGGATAATTTGGAATACTGGATACGGGAAATCGAAATAGCCTGTCCCAATTTGACCGAGGCGGAAAGGATCGATATTGAAAGCGAACTCAAGATATTTTGTCATGATAAATGTGACAACAACCAACCATACGGGTATATATTACAGAGCGACTGGGACAACCACCCCAACCTGCAAAGTGTCCGGTCCTATTTCGATGCCGACTGTGATACTTTAGTACACCAAGCTTTAGTGATTCCTTCGATATGTGAAACCTATACAACCCCTGGGCCTCCATTGGATAGCGATTGTTTTATCGAGATTATGGATGATTTAAACCTTCATGCTTTTTCACCTTGTGACCCCTATATTAGCAATTCCGGACTAAAGCCTTTCACCCAACCAATTACTATTAATGATTATTGCTTCAAGGACGAATTGGGTCCGGGAAACGCAGAACTTCAATGGGGTGATAACAATGGTAGCGGTTATATGGGAATTATTTTCCCAGACGGCAGTAGATGTGAAATGGGTTTATTCGATGCATTTGGAAACGCCATAATTACAAATGACATCTCTGAAATCACCCTGTTGACATCCGCGCCTAATTATCCGGGAAATTCAGCACTTATGGCTCCTTGGACCTATTACCAAACAAAAGTGGAATTTACAGATGTTTATTGCTATAGTACAACTGCATATTTGTTTATGAAATGTAGTTATACTAATCCAAATTTTGACCCAATAAGGAACCAACCTCCCATTATTACCGAAATCTGCTACCCAGATCTCTCCCTGGAAGATCTTATCGATCCTAAAGATGATCCTTGTGAGAGTCTTTTAATTGCCCAAGCCCGAGAAGATGCCCTTAAAGATTGGGAAAATCAGGTGAACCAACTGATCTCTGAATTTTATGAAGCGGATATTTCTTGTCTGAAGGACCCATTTTCGGAAACCCTGCTTTTAGAATATGATCTCCTAGAATATCATTATACGCTCTACTATTATGACACCGCTGGCAACTTAATCTCAACGCTACCACCCGAAGCCGTACATCCTAAAAACGACATTGACCCTATTATAGATTACACTGCAGATGGGCGCTACACGGGGATAGATCCGCTTCATAATGAGCAATTGCGATCGGTATATCAATTCAATTCCTTAAATCAGATCACAGAGCAGGAAAACCCCGATGGTGGACAAACCATTTTTAAATATGACGATAAGGGGATGTTACGATTCTCTCAAAATGCCGAGCAGGTCATTTCTAACCAATGGAGTTATACCAAATACGATGACCAAAACCGCATTGTTGAGGTGGGTCAATATGGCTCTTGGCCAACGCTCACTCATAGTGAAATTAATGATCGCAACTTCCCAGTAGATGGCACATTTGCGTCCAGCACCCTTCCCCACAAACAGGAACTGGTAAAAACCTACTACGATGCACCCGCTCCCGGCGGTCATTTACGGAATACGAACTTGCGAAATCGGGTTTCTGGCATTATTACGGAGCCTTTGGAAGGCTATCAGAGTGTGGCTACCTATTACGAATACGACGAACGCGGCAACGTGCAAAAAATGGAACAGAAGAATGGCCCATTGCCGTCCAAATACATGGAATACGATTTCGATCAACTCTCAGGGAATGTCAATTCGTTGACCTATCAAGAAGGGGAAGAAGACTCCTATTACTACCAATACGATTATGATGCCGACAACCGACTCACAACAGCAAAATCATCCCGTGACGGAGAGATCTTTAGTGCCGACGCCGAATATATCTATTACGATAATGGCCCCTTGGCACGAGTGGAGCTAGGCAATGACAAGGTGCAAAACTTAGATTACTATTATACTTTACAAGGCTGGCTAAAAGGGATGAACACGCCTGAAATAAAAAACCAAAACGATCCAGGTAAGGATGGTTATTTAGCTTCCCGTAGGTGGAATGCCCGGGATACCGTCGCCTTTAATCTAAAATATCATACAGGCGATTACAAACCCATTGGAGCCGTACCTATGGGGGTAAATACCAATGCCGACCTCTCCAAGATGTCCCTGAACGGTGATGTCCTTGCCACGGGCCTATACAATGGCAATATTACCTCTATGACAACGGACATTCCCATTACACCTGATAACACCCAAGGGGTAAACACGGCCCTACAGACCATGGCCTACCAGTATGACCAGCTCAACCGTATTAAACAGGCTACTAGTTATGAACCCAATAATTCCGAAAAGTTAGAGAAGACGACTAATAGCAGGTATCATTCTTCCTACAGTTATGATAAGCTGGGTAATCTCGAAACCCTGAAGCGGAACGGATCCCTAGGACAACCAATAGATGATTTTTCCTATGAATACAATGAAAATATACAAGGCAAAATAAACAACCGATTGCAGTATATAAAGGATGTTGAAGGGTTTCAGCAGGAAAATGATTTAGACAACCAAAACCCGGGGAACTTCGAATATGACGGAATAGGCCAATTGACCAAGGACGAGCAAGCACACATCAAAAAGATTGACTGGACGGTGAGCGGGAAGGTAGAAAAGATCACCTTCGATGGCAATCATCCAGATCATATAGATATCATTAGCTTTACCTATGACGGGACTGGGAATAGGAGTGCAAAAATTGTTGACAAACAGGGAGATCGAACGACCACCTATTATATCAGGGATGCCAGTGGTAATGTGCTCGCCATCTATAATGGAACCTCAAATACGCCTGTATCCACTCCACATGTGCAGCCGTATACGGGTAAAGATGTGATAGCAAAGAAAGAACAACACCTCTATGGCAGCAGCCGTTTGGGGATCGATACTTTTAGTGCCTATAGCCAAATCTTGGAACCTAAAGGATATTTACTCAACGGTTATCAATGGGCGCAAGAACGCCCTACAGGGGCACCCATTGCCCAAATCCCCACTTTTCCAACGACTGCCGAGCCGGTAACCAACCACAATTTCACAAATGACTTTAAGCAGTACGAAATTGGCAATCATTTGGGCAATGTATTGGTCACGGTAAGTGATCTTAAAATTGGGAAAGATGATGATAACGATGGCGATGTAGATACCTATTGGGCTAAGGTGACGAGTGCTAGTGATTACTATCCGTTTGGGGCCGGATTGTATGGACGACAGCTTACGGATGGGTATCGGTATGGGTTTAATGGGATGGGGAAAGACAATGAAATCAAAAACATTGAAGGTAGCAGTTATGATTTTGGAGCAAGGATTTATAATCCTCATCTTGGAAGGTGGATAAGTGTCGACCCTTTACTCGAAAAATATAAGGGATTATCACCGTTCAATTTTGTTGGAAATATGCCTATTATAGCTATTGACCCTGATGGAGAAAGAATTAAAATTATATTTTCAGATAAATCTTATACGAGGACAGTAAAAAACATTATCCAAAGAAAATTAGGAGATAGAAAAAAGACTGCTATTAGAGTAAATAAGGCTAATGAAGTAGAGTTTAAATCTAATAGTGGAGCAAAAAAAGCAGCCAGATATGCTGATCGAAACATTAATTCTAAAAATGCTGGAAAAAGAGAAAAAGCACAGCTAATACTAAAAATTTTGGATACAGAAAATGATGTTACAATCACTGAATCAAAATTTAATGTTGTCTTAGAAGTTGTACCGGACCCTTCAGCACCACCGCCACGACCAAAAACGCCTCTAAAACTTCATGGAGATGATGGGTATATATTTGACGATGCTAGACAAAGATTTGTAGAAGTCGACCCAAACGGAAGTAGTGTTACTGAACCTGCCCGTATAGGTGAAGCACAATCTGTTGTCCTTGATCAATCCGATTCAAGGAATAAAAAGATATTGGTAAACAAGCAATTACTAGATGAAGGAACGGAAGACCCGAATGCTAAGGGTATTGTAAAGCAGGATATTCGCAAAAAAATTAGAAAGGGACTTAAAAAAGTAATTAAACAATAATTTATGTTAGCCATTAACCGCTAGCTGCAAACAAGAAGTAACAACAATATGATAACAATGCATACCTGTTTGTTAATTTAACCTAATGATAAATTTAATTTTTTAGAACAATTTTTAACACATGAATACTTTGTAGAGCAATTTTCGTTTGCTCCCACTGGTGTACATCTCCATCTTCACGAAAGCTAAGGTCAACTAGTATAGTTTGGGCTGTCCTTATGATACGCATTTCTGTAAAGTCAAATAGGTGCAAATGATTGACGCATCAAAAAGAGGGTGCAGATGTTGAATTAAGTTCAGCCTAGCAATGTTGTAAATTACAAAGTGTTGAGTGTTCCGAAGAAATGCATCAATTCAATTGCCAAAACAAATACCTACATCTAAAACCTCCCCACATACCACAAAAGTGCATTAGAAAAATCGTCAATCTTCGTTTGAAGGCTTTCATCCAATAAGGCACCCTCTTCCGAAAACAGTTCGTTTACTTTAGACACACATAATTTATCGGGAATGGCAATGCCACCCAAAGCCAAACCTACCGTTCGTAGTTGAGAGAGGCATAAAAGCCCTCCAAAGCCTCCCGAAGACACCGTGACTACCCCAAAAGGAATCCGTTTCAAGATCTGCGGATTCAAATAATCCAAGGCATTCTTTAAAGCTCCCGGGATTCCATTCTTGTATTCCGGGCTTACAAAGACAATCCCGTCCGCCTCAGCTAGTTTGTTACTGAACTCCTGTAATCCTTCCGGCACAGCATCCAACGCATTCATTCGTACGTCCATCACAGGTAGTGAGTATTCTTTTAAATCGAGCAATGTAACCTCAATCCCTTCATGGGATGCAATGGCTTGGGAAACATATTGAGCTACGAAATGGCTTTTTCTACCCTCACGTATGGACCCCGATAGTACGATTACTTTTTTCATGTAGTCAATTTTTTAGGTTCTAAAATGCGCGCTTCGCTATAACATCCATCCACACAGGCCAACCAATGGTTCTCATTTATCTTAAAAGCATCTATATGATGCATCCCTCGTGTATTCCACTGTTTTGGCGCTTCCGAGGCTTTCAAGATAGGACTTTCTATCAATTCCTGCTCCTCATATGTTGTGGTCGATAATTGGGTAATCTGGAAAGCCCTTACGGCCGATCCATAGCGAGGATAACAATCTTGACATACGCGTATGATTTTATCTTCTAACACCAGAATTCGACCTGCAGGCCGTGCCTTTCTACGATCCTCCTTCACAATCGGGCTTTGCGGATGTGGGATATAAGGTCCTTCTAACCTATCTGAATAAAAAAGACATAGAGTCCCACTTTTGGAAGTCCTTTCGCAAGCAAAGAGCCACCATATACCATCATTCCAAAATAGCGTAGGGTCTGCAAATGCACCTTGTACTAAATCGGTTTGAAACTCCCATTTATTCGGAAAATTAATGGCCCTGTACAGTCGGATGGAGCCTGCATCCAACGTTTCAGGGATCATATAGTATTGGCCTTCATGTTCAAAAACAAAAGGGTAGGATAAATGGTAATCTTCTTTCAGTACCACTTGTCCATAGTTCCAAAGAGCACCATCCAAACTCGTCATTAGACCTATTTCACCCAATCCTGTTTCAGCATTTAAAATCTCCATGAAGAGATACCAAATGTCATTAGTGCATAGCATAAAAGGGTCGGCCACAAAAGCGGCTTTGATATCGGTGACGTCCTTACGGGTAATATGGGCAAGTGCATTGTTCTCCTCGGGAAACAACTGCAAGGGAGAACTCCCAGAATAGATCTTTATCGACCATTTTTCGTCATGGGGATCTTTTGTTTTCATAGATTACTGAAGCCTATATACTAAGCTCCAAAGGTTGTTGGGTTGAAATCATTTCTTCATAGATAGCCACATAATTTTTAGCCATGGTTCGGTAGTGAAAGTGGTCCATAGCATAGGCGCGACAAACCTTAGGATCGATACTATCTATAACCGTTACCGCATGATGATAATCTGCTTCGCTGTTGCAAACGAATCCCACCGTTTCGGACATGATTTCACTGTACGCTCCGTTACCACTGCAAATAACCGGTGTTCCCGAGAACAGGGCTTCCACTATAGTCATTCCAAAGGTTTCTGCAAATCGCGAAGGTGAAATGAGAGCCTTAGCACCCGTAATGAGCTCGGCTTTTTCCATTCCCCTAACATCCCCTAGGTAATCGGCATTATATTCCCGACATTGTGCCTCTACATACTCGATATCCTTCTGATACGGACTCGATCCCGCTACGACCAGCTTGAAACCCAAATCCTTAGAAAGCCGAAGGGCAATGTCCAGTCCTTTTCCACGATGGTACCGCGCATTGGCCATGAACAGAAAATAATCCTGTTTCTTTTCGGAAAAAATAAAATCCTTGGGATCCATTGCATTCCATACATAGGTATCAGAATGATGAGCCAAGGCCTGGGTTTTCGAAACATAGACCCATTTACAAAGGGGCTTTACATCGGGTCGGTTGCCATGATTGGTAGAAAGTATCGGAATATTTTTAGATTGATAATGCCTAATGATATTGGGATCTCCTATTGCCTTTAGATGTACGATGTCGACATCCTCGATCAATGAATCCACAAAGGTCACTCCAGAAAGATGCGCCATCTCTTCTTCGTTCTGCACATAAAAGAACACTTCATGTCCGTTTTCGGCCAAGCCTTTAGCAAGCATGTCGTGCTGAAAATTGGAGGCCCCGGAAGGTACCTTTGTTGGGTTTTTCCCTGCTCCATGTGTTTGCGGATGCACATAATTAGGGTCTCTAGCAAGTAGTATTCTCATAGGTTTATAGTTTGGGGGAGTTTAGGCGTGACTTACCACGGACTTTTCTTCTTTTTCCATGTTGCGAACAAGGGGCATTACATGGGTGCCAAATCGTTTCATTTCCTCCAATTTAGGCCATCCCGAAAGGATAAAATGGGTAACTCCTGCTCTTTTGAATTCCATAATCTTCAAGGCGATCTCTTCGTAACTTCCTACCAACGCTATTCCCGTAGGACCCACACTTTTTATAAGCCCGGTCCAAACACGACTGCTGGGCCAGTCCTCTTCTGCCAACAACATGTTCTCGCGAAGCGAATAGGAATCACTTTTTAGCACTAAGGACGTTTGTCGGTCCTTGTCTTGAGCCGTGCTTTCTTTCAACTGAAATGCAGCCGCTAATGCTTCTTCCATAGTTTCCCTACAGATCACACTAAAGCGAAGACCTGCACTTTTTCCCTGCTCCAAAAGTGGGGCTAACTTTGCACCTAGTTTTTCGGGTGGTTCTCCCAACTGCATCCAGCAGTCACCATAAGCTTCGGTTAGGTCTATAGCAGGTTGCGATCCTCCAGAAATGAACAGGAAAGGGCGATCCCCATGTTCGGAAACAAAAGGAGTATTCAATAATCCTCCTTCTACTTGTAGATAGTCTCCCGTTACCGAAACAGGCCCATTTTTGTTCCAAAAACGGGTGCAAACGTCCAAGAATTCACCTGTTCGGGCATAGCGTTCGTCATGGGGTAAAAAGTCTCCATAGGTTTTCAATTCGGCAGGATTATATCCCGCAACGATGTTAATGAAGATCTTCCCTCTAATCAAAGTAGATAGGGTATTGATCTGCTGTGTAAAAAGGGTTGGCGAGATGAGGCCAGATCTAATGGCAATGATGTATCCCAAATCGGGCGCATATTTAGCCAATGCCAAGGGAAGTAACATAGGATCGGGCTTCCCATAGTTAATATCGATAAGCACCGAAGCAATCCCTAAGTCTTGGGCCAATTTGCAAAATGCGCCTTGTGCCTCTACATCGGGCAAGGCAGCCTTCCCGCCATCATTCTGAGAAGAAGCCGTAATCACGTTTTCCTCGCCCGATTGTATCAAACGCCAGTGAAACTGTATATTGTCGACTGAATTTTTCATACCGTAGATGTCATTTGTTCTACTTCCTTTCCTCGAACCAAAGGCAATACGCCCTGTCCGAAATGAACTACCTCTTCAATATCTGGCCATCCTATGAAAAGAAATTGGGTAATTCCTGCTCTTTTGTATTCCATGAGGGCATTGGCTACGGTTTCATAGGAACCTACCAAGGCTATGGAAGGCGCTCCTAAATAAGGTACCGCTCCATTCCACAAATAGGGTGTAAGCCAATGGGAATCGTTATTGAAGGCGTTGTCCAAAATTTCCCTGAATCCTTCAGAATCATAGCGCTGTTCGTAATTTTTATGGACTCCTTTGTTATTGTTTATAAAGTTTTTCAGTAATTCCTGAGCCGCATGTTCTGCTTCCTCCTGAGTGGGACGAGCGATTATAGAAGTAAGGAGCCCGGCTCCCTTTCCAGAGGCCGCAAGAGGCTGAATCTTTTCTGCGATCACCTCCGGAGTGTCCGGAAATCGCCATAGGCAATCTCCATATTCCGAAACCAAGTGCACGGCCCGTTCCGAATTTCCACTAATGTAAATCGTTGGTCTCCTTTTTTCAGAATTGAAAGGCGTATTAATGGCTCCGTTTTCTACTTGATAATATGTGCCCTTATAGTCTATTCCACTTCCTTTTTCCCAAAAGGCATGGCACAATTCCATAAACTCGCGGGTGCGTTCGTTGCGCTCTTCCTTCTCCTTGAAATCCCCATAATATCGCAACTCGCTTGGCGTATGACCGCTTACTACATTGATGTATAACCGATCCCCAATAAGATGGGAAGCCGTATTCATTTGTTGTACAAAATAAGCTGGGGTTATAAGTCCAGATCGAACTGCCACCAAGAACTTAATGCGCTCGGTTTCCAACCCTAAAGCCGTAGCCAACATAAGCGGATCGGGACGGGTAAATCCAATCGCCATGAGGACAGAATCAATTCCATTCTCTTCGGCTTTTTTGCATAATTTCAACTGTTCCTGAAAGTCCAGTAAACCCGTTAGTCCTTCGAACTTCCCAGAAGCTCTTAGGTTATCCCCTGCCTGTGACAGGGTCCAGTGAAATCGTAATGGAATGGCGTTCGTCATGGTTTGTAAAAAGGTACATTCAACGTAGTTTCACTAAGGGTGGAAATTTTCACACCGAGTTCATGGCGCATATAATGAAGCAGCGGATTAAATCGAGAAACACTATCCCACACTTCACCATGCAAATGCAGTACATTAGGGTCTTCATTTTCGCTTTTGTCCCAGTACTTGTTTCCCGACATATCTACCCCACAAAGCAGGATTTCGGCAGCGCCCAAATTATAGGCCAATTGAACGGAAACAGCACTTACGGAAGCCCCTTTTCGGATATAGCCTTGTACGGGCAACACTTTATCCGCTTGAAGTAATTCCTCCGCGGTTTTGTATTCGTAAATTCGATTTTCTGAATTCTTTAATGCAGTTTCCGTAATCTCTGGAACTGTTACATCCCTATATATTCGATTACCCCTAAACTTCCTATCGGCTTCCCTAAACCATTGGGTATCGCAATGGGCAATGACCCACCAATCGGGTTCCAATCCATCGATCAACATCGCTTTATTCACAGCTATTACCGTGAAGTCTTGTGGAATAGCATCATAATGAGCAACCCCATTAGGGCCTGGTGCTACTATGCATACTTTCGGGCCGAAGGTAATCCCCGAACTAAGAATTTCCGGAATAGTAATGACGCTATTTATGATAGATGGAATCATGTAAACTGAATTTCTCTTCTATAGATAAGGTTGTCGATGATCTGCTCCAGCTTTTCGGCGCATTCTATATACGCCCGAATCCCTTTCCCATGAGGAACAGGAAGGGAACCATCCAAATCCAAATAATGAATTTTAGATTCCGATCCTGGGAATTTTTGAAGGATTAAATCTTTGTGTTCTTGGGTCATGCACCATACCCTATCTACCTTTTTAATATCCTCGTTGCTTATTTTACGGGAATGATGCGGCATGACACGAATCCCCAAGTGTTGAAGGGCTTGTTGCGCATCTTCATGAATGGGGGTGCCTCCATCGGTATTAATTCCGGCACTTAAAACCGTAATCTGGGAAGACTTATTTCTTTTGGAATCCGACTGTAAAAAGGAAACCATTCTATCTATACAAATAGCCTGCGCCATGGGTGATCTACCCGTATTACCTGGACAAACAAACATATAAGTTCGCTGTCTGGCGTATCCCGATCCCCGGATATATTCAATGATTTTAGGAGCACTCAAGGCAAATATGGCCAACATTAAAAAGATGGCTCCCGTTATTTGCATGGGAGAATAAAAAGGTGTTTCAAAAACAAGTGTTAGGATCAAAGCTGCTACCACTCCTGCCTGAAGACTCATCGCTCGATTAATAGGAATGCAGAAAGTATTTTCGCGTTGATCCAAATAAATTCGCGAACCGAAAATATAAAGCCCCGCATATAGCAAACCGATTCCGATGGTAACAGGAAGCAATCCGGTAGTAAAGAATAGGGTATATCCGTTTCTAATACTCAATAGAAACCCTTCGGTTCCAACGAAAGCCAACAGTGCCGGCACTACCAAAATGACGAGCATGGCTGATAGCATTTCTTCTACAAAGAATTTATAATTGGAATTCGAATCTTCTGTTTTGGCCGAATAGGTCATGAACTGAAGCCGGAAGAAATAACCCGAGAGGTATGCAAGAATGTTGATACCAGCTGCAATGCTCAAATTGTATGCGGCCTTTTCCGAAAAGACAATCAATAGCGAAAAGAGAGTCAATCCAAAAGCCAACCACGAATACCACTGAATCTTCCTTCGGTATACCTTATCTATAAAAGGGGCCATAAGCAGAACTCCTCCACGCATAAGTAAAGCCGCAAATACAATGGAAATTCCTGTAAAACTATAGGCTAGGGTGGTCGTAGCAATGATCACTGCCGTCGCCACTCCTGAAAAGAAAGTGAAGCGATGGGTCGCAAATGGAATCTTGAGGCCAAAAACCTTCACTTTTCCAGCGTATTTCCACCATCTTGTTGCCAATAGAATGAGCACAAAGCCCAATACCGTCCCCATAAGAACGGTAGGGAGCATCTCTGCTCCGGAAATGGAAGCTCCCGTTTCAGAGAACATTCCCTTAGACAATAATTTGGTCATTCCGCTATAGGGAACATAAAAGGCAAAATATCCCAATGCCAAATACCAAATGTTCATCGTATTATTTTTCATGGTTACTTTGTTTTTTGTTGTTATAGAAAGACCTATCGTGTGCTTTCCCCAAAATGGATTTTCCGATAGTGGCTAATAACTGATCGTCATTATCGTGGCGTACGTAAAGGGTAAGATCACGTACAATCTGCTCTAATGGGCTTGGTTTTATTAGGGAGCGAGCTCCACAGATATGAATGGCATGGTCTACCGTTTGGGTGGCCAATTGTTCCACCTGATAGCGTACCATATTCCCTACCGATTTGGCTTCGTCCACTTTTCCTTCATTCCACAATTGGGCTACATTATCGAGCCACATTCGTGCTGATTCTATATTAAGGGTCATTTTGGCAATACGCTGCTGTATGAAAGGGTCATCTTCCCTTCCCTGTACGGTAACATGTTTTAGGGTATAGTCATAAGCGGCCTCGGCCCCGCCCAAAAAGGTAGCGGCATATTGGGGCACCCAACGAGTTTGCCAATCTTCTGTGAGGAATTCCCCGGGTCCACCAATCTGATTTTCTAAAGGAATAAAGGTGTTGTCGAAATTCACCTTATAACTCACCGATCCTCGCATGCCCAAAGGTTTCCACCAAGAGTCATCGAAAGTGATGGAGGGATCGTCCAGCTTACAGCCCAACATGATGACCGATCCGGCATTGCCATTGGCATGACGGGCCCCACCGGAACCTTCGGTATTTACTAGTAGATTGGCCCACGTGGCACCGGGCGCACTGGAACAGAATACTTTCGATCCGTTTAAAATATAACCGCTTTCGGTTTTGGTAAGGAAGGTTCCTATTTTGCTTTTCTGCCCAGGGGTACGGAGCAAGGGTTCTCCGCTCCAAACGGTCCATATTTCCCCTTCGTTCACCACACCGGAAAACCACATTTCCTTTTGAATGTAGCTCCCCAAATTGTCAATGAGGGTTAACGCATTATTATGTCCTTCCCAACAACGAGCAAAAGCCATATCGGCTTTGGCAATCTCGGTGGTCATGGCCCAAAGCTTTCTAATGTTGCCTTTGTTATTTCCCAATCCCAGACCTCCAAATTCTCTAGAAGCGGTGGGCGCCATGAGTCCTGCTCTATGAAGACTTTCGAAATTCTCTTTCGGAAAAGTATAGGTGGCATCGTACTGGGAAGCTCTTTGGGCAAACTCTTCCCGAGCCAGTTTCTTAAGTAGTTGCAATTCGTCTGCAACGAGTGTTTTTACTTCTTGTTCCATAGTTTATACTTTATAAAAGAATTCGCGAACGAAACAGTCTGATCGTGGATCTTCGTCCTTAAAAGTGAGATAACCGGCAATGATGAGAAGGCCTTTATTCTCATTAATGGCGAAAAAGGCTTCCATATCGTCCATTTTTATATGGCCCTTAAAGGCCACGATGTCATTACTATCGGGAGTATACCCATGCGGCTTCACCGTACCAATGGTCCATGGGCTTTGATAAAAACTTTCTTTCGAATTCTCTATCGATATTTTCATGATTCCGTCCTCTTCAAAAAAGGTAAACTCTTCGATGAGACGGGCTTTTTCATACGAATTGCGCCAAGTACCCATGTATTCGGCGAGTTTGTTTCTATAAGTGCTTTCGGTTCCTTTCGTCATGGGTTTAGGCATTTAGTTTGCAAAAGAATTCGCGTGAGAAATAGTTGTTTCGGGAAGTGCCGTCGGTAAATGTGTTATACGACTGTATTACCATAACCCCATACTTCATGTTTCCAGCAATCTGAACATGCATAAAATCGAAATTGAATCTGCACATGAATCCTTCAACCGTTGGAGAAGCGACATTGGAACTGAAAATTTCACAGACCACAGTGCCCCAATCCATTTCTCCTTCGTTCAACTTTCCGAAGGCCTGTAGTTTCAATTGTTGGTTTTCTGAAGTAACGATAATCCGGGAAATCTGTCCGGTTTTTGGGTTTACATTATCCCAAGTACCCAATAAATCACTCATATCCGAACCCCATTCGTGATAGAATTCCGATACCAGATCATCGGTCTTGGTATGCGCTAATTGGTTTGCTTGCATCTAGTTTGCTTTTACGTTTTGAATTTTATGTTCGTACACTGGCATTTCCATTCCAGTCATGTTTTTAAATTGTTGACCAATCTGTAGTTGTGCGATTTCCTTTCCGTCCATGCATTTTATTCCATGAATGGAACAATGTTCAATAAGTTTAGTATCCTTTTCAAGGGCATAAACATGATCTATGACAGTAGCATGGGATGACAATAAGGTCACATCGAAAGGAGTTTCCATATACTTTTTGCCCAAGGGTGTCGCGTGGATAACAATATCGAAGCCACTGGGATCAAATTCGGCAAGTGCCACAAAAGGAAGTTCTAATGACGCTGCAATCTCCTTTCCCTTATCTTCCGTTCGGTTCACTAGGGTGATTTGGGATGTCTTTCTTTGTAAGGCAACAGCTATACTTCTTCCTGCACCACCACAACCCACAATGGCGATCTTCTGGTTATGCCATGCAGGAGAAAGGCTTTGCAAGGCTTCTGTGGCCCCAAAGGCATCCGTACTAAATCCTATCCAATCCCTACTGCTACGGACCATTCCATTGCAGGCCATAGCGTATTTGTTCTGTGTAATCTCTTTGTATTTGGAATGTGTATAGGCTAGTTCTTTAAATGGAGCTACCACTGTAAGTCCATTTAATGGAATGGGCAGCCGGTTTGGGTTGTCCATCAACTCTCTTTTGAAAGCAACAAAGTCTGAAACATCGAAGGGAAGGTATAGATAGGGAAGCTCCATACTCCTATAAGCAGCATTGTGCAATTTCGGTGAAATGGACCCTAATACTGGAGTGCCCACAATTCCGAAGAGTTGGTTTACTTCATAAGTATAGGGCAATCCGTAATCCTCCGTGACTTTCGAAGGACTAAAATGCGCTTCCCCTTGTACTGTATTCTCCAACGAGGTATGTACTTCTGGAGCACCCAGAAAAGGTGATAAAACCTGTGACCATTCTGTGGAAGGTCCTACGCCGTATGCAACCAAATCCTTGTTTCGGTAATTGTTCAATAGACGTAGCAAAGGAGTAACCGCAGTGCAATTATCTGCACGTAAGATCAATTTATAGAGATGTGCTGGCGTTTGCACCATTTTTTCGAAGTGAGCCAATAGCATTTCGTAGTAGGATTGTGTTCCATACCAAGCAATTCTTCTTTTATGCTTCGGAATGGCTCTTAATAATTTCCAATCGAGATCATGCTCGGCTTCCAATTCGATAAAATCGAAATCTGCAACCGCTTGCTTCAATAATTCATGCCGTTCTTCCAAAGAACCTTCAAAACAGCCACCATAGTCTTTGCTACGCAGAACATATACCAAAGGACGGGAAGTAACTTGCCTTAGCTGTTTAGGGTCTTCGATAAGATCGGCCCTTACCTCTACTATATCAATGTGTGCGGCTTGCTCCTTCAAAAGTGCCAATTGAGAGAGGTCCGTGCACGTGGTTACTATGTCAACTCTGTTTTTCATATTAGTTTTCGGGGCTATTTAGGGTGGTTATTAGTTTTATTTGACTTTTCGCACTGTCGAAACCAATGATGTACATAAGATTACTTCCTACTCTTCTATTCAAATCATAGGAAAGTGCTGGCGACAAGCCGTTGGCGTACTGAAAAAGGGTTTCGAAATTCTCCTTCACCTTTTCTTGATAAAGGTTCCTACCCGTGCGTTTTAAGATTTCTTCTGCGGTGACTAATTGTGACAACATTTCCCATTGGCTTGCTTTCCACGAATTGGGCAAGACATATTTTGCCTTGAGGGTTTCGTATTTCTTTTTGGCATCCGGTGTTCTTTCTGAAGGCCAGGTGGGAAAACCTACAAATACTTTGTTTTTGAAGCTATCGGGAACATTGTAAAGATCGATCCCTGTGATGCTTCCAGGAACCAAAATGAAAGGATGTTTATCATTCAATTCCAATTGTTTTAGGAGTGTATTCCCCAAATTGGGTGCCCCTAGATAAAGTACAATGTCTTTGTCACCAATTTCTTGGCTTATTTCGGTAATGTCGTTTGACCCCATCGGAATGAGGGTTGGCTCTATCCCATAGTGTTTTTTGCAATGGCTGAAGAGTTCATCAACCACGCCTTTTTTCGATGGAATATCTTCATAAAGAACCGTAAGGGTCGTACCTTTAGAAAGCATTCCTTTTTCCTTGCTGAATTGAAGTAAAGAAGTACTTTGGCCTACCCAACTTGGATACACATAAAAAGCGTATGGATTCTTAAAACCTTGTGTTGTTCTCTTTTGTGAATGTGAAAGTAAGGATGGAATTTGAGCTTGGTTGATCGCCTTTTCCATATCAGAGCTCCCTTCGCCCACGATCATGAACAATTCGTTTTCATCAACAGCTGAAGCTTCTGTAAAAAATTGCACGGACACTTTTCTATTGTAAATACCCCCTCCATTATTAAGTTCCTTTATATAAGCATTCACCAATTGGCGTAAACTTTCACTTTTGTCATTGGGGGAATTGGTTTTTTCTGGAAGTGCGACCCCTATTTGAAGGGTTTCGTCCGTTACTCCTTTTTCGCCCGAATTTCCCAACACTTTTAAATAGGAGATAAGATTATCCATATCCTCCCGACTCATTTCATATCGGGGCATAGCACTGTGCAATTCATTACCCGCTGGATCCATTCCAGTGCTAATGGCATTGCGTAAGGTACGCTCGGTATAGGCTGGGCGTTTGCGTTGGTTTTGAAGTTGTCCCCCGTAATTTTTGGTAAGTTCTTTCCAGGTGATATTGGAAGGGGTAATGCCTCCTTCAGGATTTCCGGAACCATCGGCATTATGACAGTTAACACAGGCCATAACAGTGGCTGGAACGGATACCCCAGACATCTGTGCCGTGATTTTAACCTCGGACACACCAATGCCTTTGGAATAGACATCCTTACCTGCCAGTTGCTGTTTCGTAAGCTGTGAAAGAAGTACAGGGCCCGAAGCACCCATTAAAACGAAAAGCAAGACCAGCAATAATGCTATGCTTTGTCTGTGCTGCATGGAACGGTTTTTATTCCAAAGAATCGGCTATAACACTATCTACTTCTGCAATGATTTCATCCACATTAGCCAAACCGTTCACTTTTTTCCAAAGCTTGGTCTTTACATTCCCCACAAGAAAAACAGAATCGTGTCCTTCCCTGTTTTCCACCTTCTTCCCAAACTTATGAAGGGCGAACTCAATGTTTTCTTTTGCGCCAGTCATAAAATACCATCCCTTTTCGGCATGATAGATTTTGGAGTAGGCTTCCAATTCTTCCTGCTGATCGGTTTCATAATCGACCGTAAGGGAAATAATATGAACCTCATCGCCCATTTTGTCACCCAAGTGCTCCTGAATTTTCTCCAAGGTAGCACTCATTATGGGACACACTCCGGTACACTCTGTAAAGAACGGGTTCACAATGACCACCTTATCCTTCATAAGATCGGCATACAACCGCATGTTTTCTCCATGCTGATTCATAAGCTCCACATTGGTGAAGTACATCTCATCGGGGTTAGAAGTGGATCCTGTTCTGGTATCATTTTTGGGCTCGAAAAATCCATTCAGGGTTTTAGCCAATTCGTTGGGATTTGCCAACCCATTGGTACGCACCCAATTTTCGCCGCCTTCCTTCCCTAAAAGGATCACGGGAGCGTGCTCTTCCTTAAGTGCCGTATATACCTCTAGTTTTTTAAGCAGGGTATTGATGTCATTTTTATCTCCAGTCAATAGCGTCCAATCTACCTCAGTTTCAAACTTTTCACTCCATGCTTTTAGACGTTCTGGGGTATCGGTCTGTGGATCGATGCTTACGGTAAGCATCACCAGTTCTGAACTTTCTACCCGATCTTTCATCAGTGTCTGAAGTTGTACAAAATTGGCTCCCATAGGAGGACAAATGGTTTTACAACTTGTAAAGATGAAATTAAGGGCTACGACTTTTCCTTCAATAAGGTCGAAAAATTCAACGTCTTGCCCGTATTGATTGGTTAATTGAACATTGGGAATATCCTTCATATCCCCAAGGGAGAATGTGCTTTTTTCATTAGCAGCCGTTTCCTTTGTAGCGCAACAAGCACCTCCTTTATGCTTGGCCTTTTGTGCTACCAGACTTAGGGGAGCCAGCAGCAGCAATGCGATTATGATGAGTTGAAATTTTTTCATGATATCAATTATTTGGTTAGTTGAATTTTACTCTGAAGCGTATAATGTCAAGAATTGTGGATTGTTATACGTAAGTCCGCGCGAAGGACAGGAAATATAGAGGTAGTGAACCCCCTTTTCATCCAACGTAAATTGGGTTTCATATACTCCTTCCACGTCCGATTCTACCGCAGTAATGGAAAGCTGTCCCTTTCCAGCACTGTTCATGGTCATAAGTTTTACATCCTTTAATTGGGAAACGGGCTGTTGGGTACGTAAGTCCATTAGTTCGAAACGAAGTGCCGATTCCTGTCCCACCTTATGCATTTGGCTTCCCGATAAATACCTAATGGACAAAGGACCTAGGCTATTCTTCAGTTTTTCCAGTTCCTTTTCCTCATCGGGCAACACGGTTACTGGGAAACACTCCATAAAAGAAGGAACATCCATATAAAGGCTTACCTCATAATCCCCTGGCGTTCGCATCTGAACTGTGGTTTCATAGGTTCCCAAAGATGTTTCTTCTATACTCTTATCGATAACCTGAACGGCTTTGGGCCGTTTTCCGTAGGTGCTGAAATGCCCGCTGGGCGCAGCCATTCCTTCTCGATAATAGTAAATGGATCGATCCAGATAATTGGAAACCAACACCGCATTGGCCCCTGGAGCTTGTACAATTCCTGGAGCTCCATTTTCGGGAGCATCTTTGGCTGGTGGATGCTGTCCTCCTGTGAAATCGATGAGAGGAACCTCATCCCCTTTCTTACCCACTACATCCAAAGGAATCATCCAAATGATCTCACTTCCCAAATGGCGAACATAGGCCAGTTCGTCGGAGAAGCTAACCTCATCTGGTTGTGCATCTGCATCGGCCGACTGAACTATAGTATTGGTGGCTGCATCGAGGATATGAATTTTGTGCGTCCTGGGGTTGAGGAGAAACCCCAGTCGGCCATCAGGAGAAAAAGCGATTTTATTGTTCCCTTTTTCACCTTCTATTTCTGTAATAATGTGTCCTTTCTTGGCATCGATCACGGTTATATTTCCGCTAAGTCCATTCACCACATAAATGGCATCCGCTTTATGGGAGTAGGCCATGGAAACGGGTGAATCTGCCACTTGAATATCCTCGATTTTTTCGAGGGATTGAATGTCGATTACGGATACGGTTCCACTTCCTTGATTGGAAACAAAAGTTAGATCATTTCCAGTTCCATGAAGCACCTGATGGGGTCCTACCCCTGTCTTTATGACTTTTGCCAGGCTTTTCTCCTGTGTATCCACCACTGCGACGCCAGAAATACTTTCAAAATGCCCCGGAAGATCATATCCCAACCAGAGATAGTGTTCGTCTGGCTGTAAAGCGATTTCCTTGGGTTGCCCAGGAATGTCGACATTGTGATAATTCTTCATCTTAGTGGTATTCACAAAGGCTACCTTATTGGCATCGGGAAGGGATACGTAAAATTCGGATTGATCTTCCTTTACCACCCAATCGTATCCAGTACTTGCCAGTTGGATTTGTGCAAGCAATTGAGACCCTCCAAAACTGAACAAAGGATCTACCACATTAATGGTATTGTCGTCATTCAGCGTGAGGACGTAATAGACATTCAGATCCAATTCGGGTCTGGATAGCAAACCGCCTTCTATGAATGAGACGATTTTTCGGCCGCAATCCACAGGTTTGTCGGGATTAATTTTATCCATCCAAGCTGCCGGGAATGCCCCTGTTTGGGGGCGACCGGAAATGGTATCGAACACCTTGAACACAAAGCGTACGTCATCCCCTTCCCGGAACTCGCCCAAAGGCCGTTCCGGGTTGAGGTTGGTCATTGTAAAATCTACTTGTATACCCTCCTTCACTACCGATTTGACATATGGTTCCTGGGCATAAAGGGTTGTCATTGTATATGCCCAACAAAGGGTAATTAACCCACAGATATGGAATAGTTTCAATTTCATACTGCGTTTAGTCATTCTTATAGCTACCCATAGGTTTCTTCTCGCCTTCATGACGCTTCGCAGGCTTCACTCCTTCCGTATCATAATCTGTCTTCGCAGGCTTCGTAGCATTTTTAGCCTGTGTCATCTTAGATTGCTGAACATTCTGTAAGAGCATGGGCGTTCCTTGAATAGAAGCTCCCTCTGGAGAGGTAATGGTATACCCCTTATCCAATCGTTTATTGCTTAGACCTTCAAATGTCCAAGATCCATCAGAGTTTACATCACATTTAACCGCTTTACCACCTGTGTAGGTGAGGGTTACATAATCGGGTAATTCTCCTGTATCGGGATCTACGGTGACATTTCCTGATAGCGTGGTCTTGTTACCAGAAACTTGTACATCATCCAAAGCCAAATAATCCTGACCTTGGGTTACGGTCATTAATCCCCAGATCCCCCCTTGATAGCTAAGGTTTAGCATACTTCCATAGAGATAATCCCCTGGAACTTTATCGGCACCACCCGCACTAGCGATCAAAAGATCGAAACTGTTTAAAGGCCCTACTTGATCACGGAATCCAAACCACTGGGACGTCGGGTTATATCCTAACTTGGTAGAACCCGCTTGATAAGGCTCTTCCTGCCACACATGTCCATGAAGGTTAAAGGTTTCGGTATTTCCACTTCCTCCAGGATGTAGTAAACGAAGACGCAGTGGGTCACCTGCTGTAGCCACGAATCTGGGCGTAGCCGGATAATCGCCTCCACCCGTATTGGTATTGGAGGTAATTCCTGCTAGGTCGTTTCCGTTAAGGTTGGCCGATTGATCCAAAAGTCGATTGGCAAAAGGCTCTGATCGGTAATTCAATGCATAGCCAATGGATTGACTATTTGAATTACTTACGGAAATGTTATCCTGGAACTGCATTACGAACTCGCGGAACATCAATTTTCCGTTGGCATCGTATACATTGGCCGAACTCGGTGAGTTCTCGTCTTCCTTCCAAGTGGCTCCCATGGGCTCTATGATCAATGCACCAAACAATCCTTTGGCATATTGTTCCATTGGATCTGGTGCAGTTAATACCACAGATCCAAATTCTACAGGAATGGCTCTATTACCTTCCCATCTTCCAGCATACCACTCATAGGTGCGTGAATCGCCAATGGAAACGGTTTGAGAATTGTTGAATCCAATATCGGTTCCATCATTTTGGGAAACATCATAGGAAAGCAATTCAGCATGCAAGCCTACGTCTGAAGATGCTGTTAAAGATGTTGTGATCCCAGCACTTTTGGTACTACCATCGGGCTGCATGATTTTCCCTTGGTAAGAATAGTTACTCGGATTGACAGCGAATCCTTGGGTAATATCGTTGGTAAGTGTTACCGAAATACAGTCTCCCGCATTCGCTCTAAGTACTAGGGGTTCTAGATTATCCCCAGATAAAGTACCATTTTTATAATCTTCGGTTCTTACGAAAACCAAGGCATCGTCCTCCTGATATCCAAACTTCTGGTTGTACACCAAGTTTCCGCCTAACTTATCGATGGAAACCGCCGTTACATTAAAGCTTTTCTTAGGTGCACCATCGGGACAACCACAGTTTTTGGACATGGCCGAAACTGGTTTTTCGGTTACATCATTATTAGGCAATGGCATTAGATCGGATTGTGGTTCGTTAAAGGCTCTCATTAATCCCCACATTCCTGCCGTTCTACCATTAAAATCGGCGCTGGATTCATATAAATAATCTGTCGAACCACCTTTCTGGCCCGTAACCGGCAATTGGAAATTCATTTCGAAGTGCTCCGAAAGTCCCATATTCTGGGTAGATCGATATCCTGAATTTTCATTGGAAGGCTCGAACAACCAATTCACTCCATGCACATTGAAGAAGTGGCTGGTTACGTGTGCCCCGACCAAGGTTCTTATTTGAATTTTATCATTGGCATACGCCCTAAATAAAGGCGTATAAGGATCGCCTGGTTGCATCCCAGCTCCTAGGGGATCTACTGGGAATTTAAAGGTTGAACTTCCTGGTATCAAGGATCCTCCTACAGGTTGTGTATTCCATGTGGGATCTTGTCGCGTAATTTGCGAGTTGTAAATGGAAGCTAAATTTCCGGCAGCTCCAGAAGCTTGCACATAGGTAGAATCTGCGCTACCCACAGGATACGAAGCACGCAACGGCAAAGGCTCGTTTCTGTAGTTCATAGAATAGGTGCCACGGAAACCAAAGGAGATCAATTCTGGATATCCTTTATTTACAATTACCTTGCTCGGATCCATCCATCCGCGATAGTTGGCTACCGAATCCAAGAATTGCGTCTTAGCCGTACCTGCGAAAGGTTCTGGCAAGGTAGGATAGGTATCCGCAGCTTCTTTACTATCTGGAAGATATGCCTGTTGGGTATCCTGGAATTCTAACATGAATTCGCGGTAACTCTTATCTACCTCTTCGGCTTTGGTATACACTACATTGGCTTGCCAACTGGTAGGTCCACCATCACTTACATTCATGGATTGACCATTTACGGTGACAGGTCGCGTCTTACCATTAAAAGCAGTACTTAATTGAGTTCCCGTAATCGGGTCGTACCAATCGGTATCGCTAGGCTCCACCAATAATCCTGCATACAATCCTACTTGCTGGTGGGTGGAAGGACCAAAGTGATCATGTGTAAATACGGTTCGTAAGGTTCTATCTTCCCCTCTATTATTCAATAAAGGATCTGCGTACCAACGTTGAATTGTGGTCTGGGCTCCCGTCCAGTCCTGACCTTCTGGGGCAGTTCCCCAAATAGGATTAGGAGCATGCGGAATTAATTCATCGTAGTTCACACCATATCCAGAAACACTGGTTATGGGTTTACCAGGCTGGAATCGATAATCATAGCGTGTTCCGCCCTCGTTAATTCCTTCAATTCTATGTCGAACCATATCTGGAGCTAGGGTACCATCTTCATAATTCCATCCATTCGCAGCACCGTCTGAGGCCGTTACGTCGAACTTCACTAAGTGAATATGCTGTCCAATAATATCGGTAGGTGTTCGTACCTGATAATCGTCCAGTTCGTAGTATTCCGGAACCAGATTGGTATGCCAGTATTCGATATATTCTTTACTATTCGCTCTAAAGTAGAAAGGTTCTGGCGCTTTCTTTCCATCTATATTGGCAGCAACATCTCCCCAGAGTGAAATAATACGTTGTTGGGGGAAGTGCCATCCTTTTTTGTTAAGGACTACATCCAATTGAATGTTCGCGGCTTTATAAGTTCTTTTGGTTCCTACAGAGTCTCCCTTGAGGTTAACGCGTGGATCCGCAAACGGAGCTCCCGGTTTCGGAGGCAATCCGTTCAACACAAAGTTTCCTTTGCTACCTTCAGGGGTAAGTGTAGCGTGATTTCTTGTGGCATGGGTTTTCATGGCCACTTGTTCTACGGCAGTACCTTCCTCTGGTAATTCAATCACCTGAATCTTATCCATGATTTTGGTCCAGTCGTATTGGTTATGATTTTCGAAAGGAACATTGGCCTTATAAATCACGTTTCTTGGCAATCCTCCATTTAAGTATCCATTGGCGATTGAATCTCCAGCAACATTATAGATAGGTCCTTTGGCAAAATCCAGTGGTGGATGCGGTGGACGGCTTCCTGCAATTCCTGGAATATAGAAAGGATATCCTGGGTTTTTGGAGGTATTCTCTACCACCACTTGTCCGTCTGCAATACTCGTTTTTGAAGGCACAGGTGCCATGGCCAAGGTAGGTACGGGAACCAATCCGGGAATCGGGGTTCCAGTAGAGATTTCTCCATCGGGTAAGGCGCGTGCTCCTGAAGCTACCGTTCCATCCTGATTCAATTTTGTTCCTAATTCCAATACGTCATGTACACGCCACATACTCCACATTCCAGCCGCAAAATGCGGGTAGAAGTGACAGTGGAAAATCTGATCCCCCACTGTTTTGTTTAGGTTACCACTTCCGTCGTATACCATTTCCAAGGTATAGGAAGATCCTGGGTTAATGGCCTGACTATCCAGATAATGACCTTCATCGCTATTGGGAGAGTGCAACCATTGTGCAGCGTGTTGGTGATGCACGTGTGTAAGTCCCGCTCCGGCATGAGTAACACGGAATTTCACATGATCGTTCATATAACTATGATACACGTTCGAAGGATCGTCCGCATACAATACTTTAGATGCTTTGGGAGCAAGGAGTGGAGTCATCGTTTTGTCGGCTGCCGAGGCATTCGATTTATATAAAAATTGGTTTTGCTGTGTTTGATTTTCATTGGCAATCGAAGCTGCATTCGCTGGAACATCTACTACAGTGGAAGGATCTCCAACAGCCCAAGAACTCAGGAAGAATTCTTCATAGGCACAGTCGGCACAATCGGCCATAGGTCCAACTCCAATTCTGTTTGCATAGATTTCGGCCCCGATACCACCACTTCCGTAGTTAATGGAGAAACCATCCACTCCGGTAGCAACCGTTTGGGAAATGGATATACCTTCTGCGTTTTTGGTACCATCAAAGAAAACCGGGAATGCTTGAACGGTCCATGGTGATTCATGATAGTTAATAGCAAACTCACGATAGGGTTGCCTTCTGTTAGGAGAGGCGGGTACCTTGAAAAAGGAAGGGCTATTGCCTGTAAATTCCCCTCGATTCGGCCCTGTGATGATAGCCGTAAGATCTGTATGTACCAATTCGCGATAATTGGGTCGCACCTGCTTATACATTTTAATAATAGGTGTCCCATCACTGTGCAGTGCATCGTAATTGATAATGGGAAAGGTATTGTCTGAAGTATAGATATCGGACATTTTGCTTTTCTCAATCCTCACGTTTTTCCCAGAGGATGATATTTGTTCGTAATGGCTTATGGCTTTGTTCAAATCGGCTTCCGTAACCTGACTTCGGTACCATTCGGCCCCTTCGGGCTGTACGGTTAGATTTCCGAATAAACCATTGGTAAGTTGACCCCCCGGTTGACCACCATTAGCATTGGTAGCACCTGTACTGTAGAGCATAAAGACTCCTTCTTCCGGAACGCGAAGGATGTATTCTACCGTTTCACCAGGATTAGCAAGACTGGATGCATTGGCTCCGGACCAACTTCCGTCGGAAGCGATGCTCCCGATCATTTCAGTCCCCAAAATATGAACCCCTGCAGCACGCGTTCTGGGATAAATACCATTGGCTTGCTGTTGATTTACGGTTGCTGGTTTTGTAGTACCATAGGCATCTACTACCGCTGTGGTATCGTAAGGTGCCAATAGGTTGGTAAACTTAATTTTTAGGACATTGCCTCTATTGGCCCGTAAAACAATAGGCCTCGGTCTTTTGTCCGACCTGAGACGCACATTTCCCAAAAGACTTTGGGGTATGTTGTCGGGAATTTGGGTATCCAAATCCCTTTTCAGGGCAAAGATCATCCCCGTAGGTTGTGCAGCACCTAAACGGTTGTACATGAAGGGCTGGTTGATGGCTACCATGTCTACAGCCACGGTATCCTGTACTTGGGCATTGAGGGTTGTTCCTATTGTAATTAAAAACAGGACAATAGATAACCTGATAAAATTGTACGATTGTTTGGTTGGAAATTCCATGATTTCGATTTTAAAAATTTGGTTAGTGATATGGCCATAAGGGACATACGCTTTAAAAATCAAATTGTGCTGGGGAGCTTGAAAGGTATTAACAGAGGACAATATCCTCAATACGTATTAATACGTAATCTAATTTACTGGTACATAAAGATATAACGAACCTTGGGGTTGCGGCTGAGGGTCTTACTTCATCCTTTTACGCGATTCCCGTAATGGGATCTTTCTATCCCTTCTTTCACATTTTAGGGGTAAAATCCTTATTTTTAAAAGGACAATCAAATTAGCCATCATACCTCTTGATAATAAAAACATTAGCCAACGTCGAAACCGATAAAAGTGTCCCCGATTTCATCGATGCCATTTCCAACAAGCGAAGACAAGCCGATAGTAGGAAATTGTTAAGCATTATGCAGGAAATTACTGGAAAAGAGCCTAAGATCTGGGGCGTGAGTATCGTGGGTTTTGGTAAATACAAATACCAACGAAAGAATGGAGACGAGTACGAATGGTTCAATGTTGGGTTTTCTCCGGGGAAAGCGCATCTTACGGTATATGTGATGTACGATCTTAAGGAAGAGGAAGACTTATTGAATCAATTAGGGCCTAACAAAACTGGAAGAGGCTGCCTTTATATCAAGCGATTGGAAGAGGTCGATGAAAAAGTGTTACGGAAGATAATTTCAAAAAGTGATCGGTGGAAGTAGATAAAATAGTAGAATATATAGCCCGAGGAAGAACGGATTTCATCTTAGAATTGATGAAGTTCCCCCATTGGACCGAATATCTTGACCAAGGCTATATAAAACCCCTCCAGTGGTTGGTCTATTATAACGATGTAACAGGCCTAAAGACTGTTTTAGAACGTGGCGGAACATTAGATAGTATTGACCTAGATACCGAGTTGGGCCATGCCGCTTTTAATGGACATTGGAAAGTGTGTGATTTTTTGATCCATCAGGGAGCCAATGTCAACGCCCATGTGGATAAGACCCAAGAAACCCCATTGCACAATGCTTTGGCCAAAGCCGGACGTCCTTATTATTTCTACACGGTGCGCTTGTTGGTGGAAAAAGGAGCCAATGTAAACGCCAAAACCCTTCCCGATTTGGAAACGGGTGCCTTTATGCGCGATGTACGGACCAAGGGAGAAACGCCTTTGCATAGAGCAGCAGCCTATGCCGATGAGCGAACCATCGCGTTTCTTATAGAACACGGAGCCGATAAAAAAGCCAAAGATGCACATGGCAACTCTCCTTTAAGCTGGGCTAGTGAACATTTGCGCCCAGGAAAAATTTTAGCTTTGCTTGCCCACGGTGAACACCGAATTGGTGAAGCTCACAAAGCGAAAAACACTAGTGATCATGGAGCAGGTTGGGGCAATTCTATGGACTGGAACATCTTGGGAGATTATTTGCCAGAGTGAGTTTATTTTGGGTTGTAGGCAGCGGATGAAAGGAAGTTATAGAAGCATAAACCAGAAATAATCTTTATTCCATTAATCGACACCTTTTGTCCATTCATCGTGGTTCAATTCCCAATCGACTTTTTTATCTACTTCTATTTGTTTGAGAACCTAGTTTTGAAATCAAATACTACATATCATGAGATCAAAATTACGCTACTTCCTATCATTAATTCTCTCTTTTACGTTTATCAACGTAGCAATAGCACAAACAGATCCCTTTAATTGCGATTACAACGCTTATCTGTTTCAACGCAATGATGTATTCGCTATAAATTTAGCTTCTGGAAGTTATTTCGAGGTGGCCACAGATATTGTTGCTGGTAACATTAACGCAGCAGGTTACAATCCAGCTGATGGTTACATTTGGGGTTCGCTAAGCACTCCGGAAAGAACAATAGTACAAATTGGTGTAGATTTCAGTGTGACTTCCTATACCATTCCAGAACTCCCGACCTCCAATCGTTATGTTGGTGATATTTCTGTTGACGGAATCTATTATTTAAAAGGAGGGGCGACCACATATTACAAAATTGATCTGGACCCTTCCTCTCCTAATTATACCCAATTTATAGAAAGTGCAACTTTAACCAATTCCATCAATGTACATGATTGGGCTTTCAATTCGGTAGACGGCCATCTTTATACAGTCGAGAAGACGAGCAATGTGCTATACCGTATTAATCCCGAGAACGGAGTGGTGACATCGCTTGGAGAGGTTCCAATATTGAGCGGAAATACGTACACCTACGGGGCCGTCTATTTTGATGCATCCGGTAGATTCTATGTCTCGTCTAATCAGACAGGAACTATCTATATCATCTATAATGTTCAAGACATTATACCTGGTGGAAGTATGGTTTCCAACCTTTTCTCTTTTGGCCCATCCAGTTCGAGCAACGATGGGGCTCGCTGCCCTACTGCCCCAGTACCACAAGAAGACTGTAGTAATGGAATTGATGATGATGGAGATGGATTGGTCGACTGCGATGATCCTTCATGCTCTGGAGTGGATGTATGCCCAGAAATTACGGAAACTTCTGGAGGGCAGGATGGTGGTTTGGAAAGCAACAACCGTTTGGCAGATGCCATCAATCTTCGTAATTACAAGAGAAAAAAATCTGCTTATCGATTTGTAAAGGAAAGCGCCAAACGAATTCAAAAGAGCTACAACTACGGCATTCGAAAAAATGATTTAGCACTCCAAGACCTTATCCCGATTGGGGTCATTGAACATACCGAAGTTATTGAAAGTACTCCAGAGGACTTAATTGAAATAACTAATGCCACAGAAATATTGGCTGTGAATTATGAAAATGAAGGAAAAAGAACGGCCGCACTCATGCTCTTGAAAACTGAAAATGCTGTCTATGAGCATACCAAATTCATTTGCGATCGCCTTCTAGGATCTGAACTACTTGCTGTGAACACGCTTTCAATCAACGGACATGAATTTATTAAGTCCGAGATTAAAAATGTGGATGGCACAAAAGAATTTGTATTGAGTTTTTCCATACAACAGGAGTCTACATCTACTCCCTTTATTTTGGAAAGCCATTGGAATTTGAGTCGTTATACTAAAGGTAGGGATTTTATTAATTTTCAACTATGGGCAAGCTCGGTCGATGACCTATGGAAATTGGCAAATGAATTGTTCCGGTTAATCGAAATCCACCAACCCATAGCAGAGTATCATATTTCACCTCCACCTGCCGTTTTTGTTAAAAGCGGGACCTACCGCAATGGGGAGTTATTGTTGAATGTAGTAAACCATAATGCAAGTTCTTCTTTGCAGTTAGAAGGAGGGCTTCGATCTACCGAAACGGCATCTATAGAATCTATTTCTTCTGAGATTATGTTAGATGAAGAATATATTTCAACACATGTGGTGCCCATTGGCATGGCCTACGATTTAGGTTTTCGACTCACCTCATCTACAAGTCCAACTCCAGATGACTTGTACTTATCAGACGGCCCTTGGGGCCTCGACGCCTCAGCACTTGGAACTCAAATTCACTACTATGAGGTATTGCCGTCTCAACCCTATAACGGCAATGGATATCCGGTGGAAAGGGGCGTATCCCTTGAGGCTAGCATCAATGAATATGTAGGGGTATATAAAGCGTTTAGTCCAAAGTTCGGAACGATAGATTTGAATGAGTACAACACACTGGCTTTCGATGCCTGGGGCGAAGGAGAACTAGAGATTACCATTTTGAGAAACGATATTGATTCTTGGCAAGAACAATATAAGACTTCAATATCTCTTACAAATGAAATACAGCATTACGAACTGCATGTATTGGATTTTGTAAGCACTAACCCAGAAGCATTGCAATTTATGCAAATGACAACCTTAGTATTTACACTGACTTCGAAAACAGGACAAAGGGAGACCAAGACCTTGAACCTTCAAAATATCGAGTTTGTTCAAAAAGAAATGAATCTACCCCAAGTAGATTCTTCTCTACGCTTGACCGTATATCCAAATCCTACAGACGATATTATCACTTTGGCTGGGAATAGTGAATGGGACCAAGCTTTTGTTTACAATGCTCATGGAAAACTTATGATGCAGGTATCGGGTGTTTCTCAACTCAATGTAGCGCAATTGCCTCAAGGGATATACTTTGTTACTGTTTCGGCAGGTGGTAAAACGGCTGTTGAACAAATTATAAAGAACTAGACAATAAAAGTCTTTCGGCAAAGGCCCCGCTGCATCTATTTAGTTTGCAATGGCCACTTTTTGAAGAATATGTTTTTTTGAGAAATCCAAAACCCTTTTTCACATATGGTATTCAACTTCTATCCGAAAGGAACGGGAGAAATTGGAACAGGTGCCTTTACATTAGATGTACGCATCAATACTGAAACGCCTTTGCATAGGTCAGTGGCCTATGCCAATGAGCAAACCATTACCTTTCTTATAGAACACGCAGCAGATAAAGAAGCGAATGACCCATCTAGGAATACTAGTTACGGATAGGTAACGTTTTCCATAACAACGACTCATACCAACAAAACATACAACCATGCGAAAAATCCTTCCCCTGATTTTGCTATGCCTTATGGTAACGGCTTGCGCCCAAACAAATCCTGAAGTAAAGAAAACATTAGATCAAATCATTGCCCATGCCGAAACCCATTCCCAGTACCGGGAAACGGTAAATTGGGATGAACTAAAAGCCGAAATATACGAAATGGCAAAGGAGGCCGATAGTGTTTCCGATCTAGGCCCAGCGTTGAATCATTTGCTAAAATCACTAGGCGACACCCATGCAAGAGTGTTTCATAACAACCAAATACTGGCCTATAATTATGGTGATTTAAAGGAACACCACGTAGGCTTTGAATCTGAAATTTACAATGAGATACAGCAAGTACGAAAGTATCCTTTTATGGTTCAAATGATTGATGACGACATCGGCTATATCCGAATCGTAGGACTACCCATGGGTGACAATGAAGCCATGTCGAAGGAAATTCAGGAACCTTTGTGCGAATTGATACGCCAGGGAGCCCATCGCTGGATTGTCGACTTGCGCTATAATGGAGGTGGAAATATGAATCCCATGGGAGAAGGTTTGGCCCCCTTGTTTGGCAATGGGGTTGTTGGAGGCACAAAAGGTCTTATTCCAGAACAAGATAGTGTTTGGGAATACATTGACGGAAGTTTCCACAATCAGGGATATAGTGTGCAGTTAGGAAATGGATGCCCAATGGATCCACTACCGAAAGTGGCCGTATTAAGTAGTATTTACACAGCCAGCTCGGGTGAAGTATTAGTGGTCATGTTCCGCGAAAGGAAGAACACTCGTTCTTTTGGGCAAAAAACCAACGGTATGGTTACCGCTACCGATTGGACGGTGATCGACGACAAAACGGCCATGACGATTTCGGTAGGCTACTATAACGACAAAAAGGGAAATGTGTATAAAGAATATGTGGATGTTGACGAAGAATTCCCTTTTGTGGCTGAGCCATTAACTGATAATGACATTACTTTACAGCGTGCTGTGGAGTGGTTGAATGAGGAGTAGACAGTTTGCTGTGGGCATTAGCAGTTTGCAGTGGATAGTGGCAGTGGCCAGAAAAATATAACGGAATGAAATATTTAGCGGAAGCACGGTATTTATGGCAAAATTTCGTGCCGAAAAGTGGTCAGGCGGATAGCGTCCAGGGTGAACTGATTCGGGCAATTGAAAAGCTTCGAGATGAGGCACAACGTAATGGAAATATAAATTGGGATGATGGCCATGAAATTCTCACCAATTTTATAGCCAATACCTTAGTGGATTCCAATGTCTTTTCTGAAAAAGAGAAACAAAAAATCGAGGATGATATTGAAGCGCTTTTGGACTACGAATATCCCAATACCGAAGACGAAATTTACGATAGAATGAGTGACCGTATTGTAGAATGGTATTTCCAAAATAAAGAGCCCATACCACATAAAAAGAATCCTGATTTGCGGAGGTAGCCTAAAACAAAAAGCCCAGCCGAAGCTAGGTCCTTCTTCCCACCTAAAACAAACGCTACCTACTAAGCACTAGCAACTCATATTTTACCTTTTCTAAATAATTCTATCCTACCATCTCCTTGTTTATGGGCTCTGAAACAATAGTCCTATTGTTTGGAACAATAACCACATATGCCTGGTAATGAAGTTTTTAGTTTTGGTCTGTTGCAAAATACTGAAGCCTTAAAAGATCGGTTTAACCAAAAAATTAAAAACTATGTCTAAGAATTCCTCTTTCATACAACTTGGTAATGACGGTGATAGCGCACCCCTTTTAAGTTATAATTTGCCAGAATCTACAAACTATGTTGGTTACAATGTCATTTCTGTGGATTTAGATGAAGATTATTTAAATGATGTAACAAAACGTGAGTTAGAAGCCAATCTGGCTAAAAAACATAATCCCCCAGTAAGAAGTGATAAAAGCACGGCAAAGGATAGATTAAAAGAATATGTCTTAAAAAATGGTGGTCGGAAGCTTGCAGGGAACAATAGTAATGCAGAAAAAAGAACGAACACTGGAACCACAAGTAAAGAACAAAATAAAACCACCTCAGCCAATATAAATGTTAAATACCTGAAGTTGGCTAAGGAGAGTTTCAATGGATTTTATGCAAAAACACAAGCCATAAAAATTAAACCCCCAAAAGAAAAAATCTCACCCAAAATACTATTCTATGAACGAGTGCAAATCTCAAATTATTTGGGGAATTATGGTGCAGGTAAAGTCATCAAAACTTTTTCCCTTTTTCCCGGGGAAAAAACAAAAATATCCATAAAAACATACAAAGAAAGCCTAACAAGTGAGGAGCAGAATTCTGGGTCAAGCATTTTGGATTCTACCAGTGAGGAAGCGGCAAGTGATTTTCAAAATAGCTTAATGAGCGAAAGTTCCCTTAAGCATAATGAGGAGGAGGTAGATATTATGTATTCGGAAGAATCCAGTACTAGTGGTGAGAGCGAAACTTCTAAAAGTGGACAGGGTAATGCAGGTGTATTGTGGGGCTTGGTTAAGGCCGGCGGTGGTGGGTCTTCTCAGAAAAAATCAAATTCTTCACAGGAATATGGAAAAACTGGAGAATGGGGAACAAGAACAGCTCGTAATGAGTTTGCAAAAAACGTATCAAATGCACTTTCTAAACACGCCTCAAGAGCTTCTTCAAAAAGAGATATAAAAATCAATACCTCTACATCCACAAATACGAGTAGCGAAACGAGTAAAGAATCAATAATAGAAAGAGAAATACAGAATATTAATTTAAGTAGCACATTAAATCTAGCATTTAGGCAGATGAATCAGGAGTTTATATCTGTAACCCATTTAACAGATATAAAGATCTCCCTGTACAACGAAAGCGGTGGGCCATATCCAAAATATTCTTTATATGAGTTAGATAGATTTTTAGACGATTACTTTGTCAATGATGATGAAAAAAGAACAGCCATTAAAAACGACATCATTAGAGAACTGTACTATGTTTTCAATTATGTCGATCAGCCAAAACAGTTTGTAGAAAAGAAGAGCCTACAATTCCCCACCTCCAAAATATCGGAATTAGATTTAGATCTACCCGAACAAATAGAATTTCTTAGAGTTAAAAAAGATATGCATGACACAGTTCTTGGGTCAGAACATATAAAAGTAAAAGGGGTCATTCTAAATGTCAATAAAATCGTAATGAGAACAGATGGTGTTCTGGTCGATGCCTTTCTGGGTAGAGGAAAAGCAATTGATGATTATAACAGCATGCTTCAAAATGAAAACATTCGAAAAGCAAAACTTACCAATGATGCCTTAGCGTATGCAAACAACGGTATGAACAATTCATAAACCCCCAATTCTTAATCCTTTTCTATTCATAAAAAATTTGATAGATGAAAACGAAAATTCAAAACATAATAGACACCACCTATAAAGAGTATGGTCTTACGAAAGATGATCTGAGCAACCAAGTGCTCAATGTAAATAATGCCATAAAAAAAGCCGATTTTTTTAATGGAAGTGCATTTGGTAATATTTGGCAATACACAGAAGAAAAACTGGTAAAGACTGACATATTCAAATACAAAATGTCGCGAGATACAGGCTTGGTGTTTGCTATATTTTCCAGGGAAACAGGCCCGTTAAATTATAGGTTTTATACAAGCATTATAAAAGGGCAAATAGATCGAAAATATGTAACGTCAGGTGCAGATGTACATAAAGATGGTATTGCCGGTTTTGATTTTATGTTGAGCGGTGGGCAGAAATCATTTCATGTTAAAAACTTTAATGATGCCAATATTGTATTTAGTTCGGTAAATCCCTCAGAATTTAAATCAGGCAAAACATCACAACGCCCCGCGAGAATCCAAGTTAAGGATTTCACTTTTTCGGCATTTTCCATGATTGCCTTTTCCCACAAACGTATGCGTGAGGAGATTAGCGGTTTCGATCAGCTTAGCATAGAAGCAAAACGGGTTTGGGTCGCTCTGTTTTTTGCAGGTTCTGGGTATGCCAAACACATGATTAAAACTATCAATTCACAAAGTAGCGAATTATCTGTAAGACCGGATTATAATCTTATTACGGAGCCTACCCTAAAATCTAAAAGCAATTGGCTAAATACCAATTCCAGACTCAGGAATGCAAGACGCATTGCACTCAAAGCTCAAGTTTTTGAAGCTATTCTATTTAATCCAGATGTTCCCAACGCAACAAACGAGAGTACAAGTTCTAGTTTCTTTGAAACAATTAATGATTTCATAAACGATCTTTTTGATGCTACAGGTGTAGTTACCGCTTCGAGCCTAAGAGTACGCAGCGGGCCCGGATTGGATTTTGAAGTAAATGGGAAGTCATTGCCAAGAGGAACCAAAGTTGAGATTTTAGAATTGGACAATGGTTGGTATCGTATTGGGGAAAAGAAATGGATCTTCGGTGATTATGTAGATTTGGATGAAAGAAGTGACCAGTCCTCCTCAGATTTCAAAGAAACAGAAGAGCATTTCTTGAACGATGAAATTCGTCTAAGTGGTAATGTGGGTTTTTCCGATAACTATGCAAATACCAAAGAAGATGTAAAGAAAGTACAGCGAGGGTTAAATAGTTTAGGGTTCGATATCAAGGTAAATGGTACTATCCGCTTCTATTATTACGAAAGTAATGGTAGAAGAAAGTTAAAAGCAGAACCAAAATCGCTAGGTAAAGAAACGATTACTGCTATTCACGCGTTTCAACATTATTTTGGGCTAAAACCGGATGGAAAAATCTCACGAAATGGTGAAACGATAAAAAGATTAAACAAAGCACTGAGTGATAAAACAAAAATTATCCGTGACTTTGATGTCTTATCAAAAAAATCAAGTTTCCCAAAAAGTAATAATTCAAATCTTATAGGAATAGATCGTATGCTCACAGATATAAAAGGATATACGGTGCCTGAGAATTACTTTGGAAATACCTCAGAATGCATAACAAATTTAGAAATCATTGCTGATGAAGTGAAGGGCATCCGAGTCTCTTCTGGCTATAGATCTCCAGAGCATAATGCAACTACTAGGGGGAAGGCGGAAGGAAGTTTTCATATGTATGGTATCGCAGCAGATTTAGTTCCACAAAAAGTCAAAGTGAGTGAATTACATCGTAAAATTTTAAAGCTCATTTCCGACGGAAGAATAAAAGCGGGTGGTGTTGGAGTCTACGGTAGTTTTGTCCATTATGATATTAGAGGAACCAATGCAAGATGGTAAATACAGCTATTCTAGCCTAAAGAACATATTAAAACTGTGGAGTTTTGCCAATTGATTCTGCTGGTAGCAAGGCTTCAAATACAAAAAGACCCGGAGCCTCCCTCTTGCTCCAGGTCTTTTCTTCCCTCCAAAAATAAATTCTACTTACTAAGCATTAACAGCTCGTTACATAGAATTTCCGTTATATATCGTTTGTTACCGTCCTTGTCGTCGTAGGAGCGGTTGGTCAATTTTCCTTCTATGGCGATCTCCTGTCCTTTTACAACATAGTTCTCCACCACATTTACGAGTCCATTGCGTACCACCACATTGTGCCAGCAGGTGCGCTCTACTTTTTGGCCGTCCTTGTCCTTGTAACTATCGTCCGTAGCCAAAGGGAACTTTGCCATTTTGTTACCATCTTCGAATATGATGATTTCTGGTTCTTGTCCTAATCTTCCAATCAACTGTACTTTGTTTCTAAGTGCGTTCATAATTTCTAGTTTTAATAATTAAACAGTTAATACTATCTCACCGTCCCTCGGTTCGACAATGCAAATATGGGGCAGCCTCCAAACTGAAGTCGGTTGTTACGCACTTACTGTCGTTTATAGTCGTTTGTAAGCGTTTGGAAATGGATATAACTAAGTAGAAGGGGCTATAAAAAATATCCAATATTCTTTATTTCAGTGTCTTACGATATTCCAAAGGCGCCACCCCCAATGTGGCCTTAAATCGTTTAGAAAAAGCATAAATATCATTAAAACCGGATAGTGTAGCAATCTCGGTCAGGCTCAATTCTTGGTTTTTGAGCAACAAAATGGACCTTCTTACTTTGGCATTCAAATAGTAGTTATAAGGAGTAGTTTGATAGACCGCTTTGAATACCCGAATGAGGTGAAATTTGGACAAATGACTTACCTCAGCCAATACATCCAAACTGAAACCATCTTCCAAATGGTCCTCAATATAATCCCGAGCTACCATAACCCTCTTAAACAATTCGCATCGGGTCGCATACTTGATACTGTTAATGTGACTCATTTGCTTGGCGACCTTCAATTGTGATGTTACCAAATTCAATCCAATTCCGTAGAAAATCTCTTCATTGATATCGAAATGCTGCTGATTCACAGACTGCAGATAAAAAGCATGCAAGTACTTCCCTAGAATATCGTTTTGGGAATAGAGGGCCTCAAAAAAATTGATATGGGTATGTCTTTCCGAAAAGGGATGTTCCAACAAATAATTTTCCGAAAGGTTGAGGTTGTCCACGATGTTATTAATCACACTCCGATCCAAGAAAATGGATAACGCCTGAGCATTGGCACCGCGATTTTCAACCTCTTGTTTGTCATTCACCAACAGATACTGATTTTCATTAATGGCAAAAGGAACCCCACCCAAAGCATAGCGCTCTTCACCCTTAATCACATACTTAATAGAAAAACTGGAGGTATAACTTAATCGATAATCGTTGTTCACATTAGAAAAATAGATTTCATTCGAAAATCGATCCGGAAAAAAACTTCTCGACTTCGGTTCGTTAAATCGTATAATTTCTTCAGTAAATCCTGTCATCGCTTTCAACAAGATAGGACTTTAAGCACAAATAGCAATTTTTGACAAATAGGACTTCCACAATTTCCGTATCATTGGTATTACCATCGTTGCTTGGTCCACATACTCGTTAAATATAGTGAGATTGAAATAGAATACTCGTCGTAAGGAACAATTTCACCCCTTCCTTTATAAACTACGAGGCTTCAAATTTCATCTTACTCATGGCATTGAGTACATTTCCGATTTTGGCAACCGAAAACCATTTCTATGAAAAAGAAAAAAATTACTTCAATCACCTTGGGAGCCATAGTAACTACTATTGCTCTTATCGCATTTTTTAATGCACCGAACTCTACGGCACCTGTACAACAACCAGAGGCCGAGACGATGAGAACCTCGGGAGCGGGGATCGCCCTACAAAACTGGGCTTTCGAACGCGCTTATCCCGGCACCACGGTTCCTATTTCCAAATATGCAGATGCCTACAAGGCCAAACAGCTTATGGAAGCCAATGCCTCCCGAAATGTTCCGGGAGAGTGGTCCAGTTTGGGCCCCATTAACATTGGTGGACGTACGTTGTGCTTGGCTTTCCATCCCACCGACGAAGACATCATCTACGCAGGATCGGCCAGTGGCGGACTTTGGAAAACCACCACCCAAGGCTTTGGTCAGGATGCTTGGGAATACATTCCTACAGGATTTCCCGTTTTGGGCGTAGCCGCCATTGCCATAGATAGCAACGATCCCGATACCATCATTATTGGTACAGGGGAAACCTATGGTGTTGGATTTGCAGAACCCGGCACCGTAAACCGTCTTACTCGAGGAACCTACGGAATCGGAATCCTGAAAACCACCGATGGTGGACTCACTTGGAACCATGTCCTACAGTTTAACCAAGAAGACATTAAGGGAATTCAAGACGTGGTGTACAATCCACAAAACTCCCAAGAGGTCTATGCAGCGGCTACCGATGGGGTCTACAAAAGTTCCGATGGGGGCGACACTTGGACACTTATCTTTGCTTTGACCAACTGTATCGACATTGAAATTGATCCTACCAACGGTGACATTATTTATGTGTCCCATGGTAACTTCAACTATGGTTTGGATCCCAACCTTAGTGGAATTTTTAAATCCACCGATGGAGGAACCACCTTTAACGAATTGCTCGACCCAGGATTGATTACCGCTTGGTCCGGAAATGCGAAATTGCTTTTGGACCCTACCAATCCCAATACGCTTTACGCCAGCACCCAAGTAGGCTGGTTCAATACGGGAGCTACTACTCCAGCGGGTGTATTTGTATCCAACGACGCCGGAAATACTTGGACCTTACTCAACAATCAAAATATCGCACAGTTTCAAGGATGGTATTCACATGATTTTGCAATTAACCCTAACAATACTTCCGAAATACAATACGTAGGCGTATCGGCATGGAAATCGACCGATGGAGGTGTTAATTTTAATCAGCAATCGACCAACTCCTGGACCTTGGGCCAAGTGTCTGTAGAGATTCCTGAAGGAGCCGATAACTATGTGCATTCCGATATTCATGGGGTGTACTACCATCCTATCAACAACAAGGTTTTCTATGCCACCGATGGTGGGGTATTCATTTCGGATGATGGTTCCGTACCCTTTACCACTCTTAACGGTGGGCTGCAAACCACACAGTACTATGCAGATATGGGAAGTTCGACCACGGACCCTAACTTCCTCATTGCTGGAGCCCAGGACAATGCTTCCTACATTTATCGTGGGGAACCTTCTTGGTGGCGCGTATTAGGCGGTGATGGAATGAATGCTTCCGTAAATCAGGAGGACGATGACATCGTATATGGCTCGTCTCAAGGATTGGTATTGCGAAGATCGCCCAACAATGGGGCCGGTTTTTCCAATATTTCCCCTAATCTGGTTTCCGGGGATTTCCCTGCCTTCTCCGCGCCTTTCGAAATTGCTCCGAGTGACCCTAACATTCTGTATGCAGGGGCAACCTTTCTGTACAAGGCAACCGATGGTGCGGTCATTCCTGGTTCATGGGTGGCTACCTCCTCAACAGCGGTGGATGTCTTCCCCATTATGAAAATTGCCATTTCGCCCAACGATCCCGATTTGGTCTACGTAACTACTTCACCGGATCCTACCAATGGACCCGCTGGAGCTAAAATTTTTAAGACAACCGATGGTGGTGCCTCCTTTATCCAATTGGTCAATGGCTTACCCAATAGAATTTGCAAGGATATTGAATTCGACCCTACCAACGAAGATATTCTCTATGCCGTATTCTCTGGATTTGGAACCGATCATGTTTATAAAACCGTAGACGCCGGTGCCACTTGGACATCGATCGATAATGGTATGATTCCCGATGTCCCAGCCAACACGATTTTAATTGATCCGCTGAATCCCGATGATGTCTATTTGGGCAACGATCTAGGAGTATACTATTCCAGTGATGGTGGTGCTTCTTGGGAAACCTTTAATGAAGAGTTACCCGAAGCCGTGATGATTTACGACCTCAACGATTCCCCTTCTAACCGAATGGTGCGGATTGCTACCCATGGTCACGGTATTTGGCAACGATCGTATGTAAATGATCCTTTGGCAGTTGAAGATTTTGATAAATTGAATACTGAATTGACACTGTATCCGAATCCTGCAAACACTTCCATTACCCTTTCGTCCCAACGCTTGGGTGAAAGTGATTTTTCGATCGATATTTTCTCCGTTTCGGGACAAAAGATAATCTCTGTAACTTCTGAAGGGGCAAGCCTAAGTGCTAATGAATTGTCCTTGGACGTCTCCTCATTAGCTGCTGGTATTTATCTGGCTCGACTGAGTCAAAATGGTGCCGTGACTACCCAACAGTTCATTAAAAACTAGGAAGTCATGAGAACATATTTGGTATGGGGAATGCTGGCAATTTCGGCCGGCCTCCTCGCTCAGGTAACGGTAAGCACCGTCACTCCTGAAATGAAAGGAAGTGGTGGTCTGTCCTTTGACAGTGATGGAAATTTGATCATAGCCGATTTCGGGGATTTCCTTTCCGTATCGGATCCCGACGGACAGCCCAATGATATTTGGAGCATGGATACAGACTTTAACCTTTCGCTTTATTCCACAGGGTTTGTAGGTGCTTCCGGAAATGATTTCGACAGTAATGGCGTGTTATTTCAATCGGATATAGGGGCCAGTGCCATTTACAAGATCGTAAACGGTGTGCGCACCTTTGTAACCAGTACGGGAATTGTAAACCCTGTAGGTATTGCTTTCGACAGCAATGACAATTTTTTCGTCTGTAATTGCGGAAACAATACCATACGAAAAGTAACTCCAGCAGGCGTTTCCACCTTATTTGCTTCAGGTGCTATTTTTCAATGTCCCAATGGCATTACGGTAGATGAAGACGATAATCTATACGTTTCCAATTTCTCCAATGGAAACATCATTAAGATCACGCCAACGGGTGAAACGACACTAATTAACGTTACGCCGGGAGGCAGTACTTCGGGACCCAGCAACGGGCACTTGGAGTATTACGAACCCACACGAACTTTGTTCATTGCGAGTCATGGTTCTAACACCATTTACTACTTGCGATTGGACGATTCTTCGCAACTGCATTGGTTGGCCGGAAGTGGAGTGCGTGGCAATGACGATGGAGATGCTGCAGTGGCCAGTTTTTCGAGACCCAATGGGGTGGCCATTACACAAACGGGAGATTCCATTTATATAAACAGTGCCATTCCGCTCACCAATGTGCCTAACGGACCTTTAAATCCACAGGTAATACGTCTTATTAAAGGCGTGAATTCTGTGCTATCGGTGAACGATGTTGTCCCTCCTCAACTTAAGATCACCGTATTTCCCAACCCGACGCAAGGTCAGCTCACCATTGAAGCGTTTACGGAATCCGCTTTGGAAACCATAGACCTCCAATTGTATGATCTATTGGGCCGAAAGGTGAAGGAAATTAAGGATACCGCTTTCGAACAGGGAAAAGCGGAATGGTCATTGGATGTTTCAGATTTGCAAAGTGGACAGTACTTCTTTACCCTTACCCAAAGTGGCAAGCAATGGTACACTGGGAAAGTACTCAAACAATAACACATCGTTGCATCAACTTTGAAAACAGGGCGCAATGCCCTGTTTTTTTATTCCCCCTAATAGGATTCACTTCATACATCCAGAATTTTGGTATCTTACTTCCATCAATGTTCCCCTGCTGATGAAGTTTCCCCTTTTCGGTTTTTTGTTATTCACCATTTTCTCCCTTTACTCGTGCAAGGAAAAGGAAGAAGGGGTTCAGGCTTCCATCAACAGTATTATAGAACTACAGGAAAAGTCCAAAATTTCTATACAGGATTCGAGTTATGTTTTTCTGAAAGAAGCCGAGCAATTGTTCAGCACCCAAGTTTCAATACCGGATTCCTTACGCGCTGAGAACGAATATTTGATAGGGCTGTATTTTGAAAACGAAGAGCAACTGGATTCTGCAGCCGTTCATTATTTCAAAGCCACCCAATGGGTTCAGGATTCGATAAAATCTCCAAGGGAGGTTCTTTATTTTCGGAAAGCTTGGGGTTTGTATTTGCTGTTAGAAGATCATACCAATGGTCTAAGTATTAGTAACCGTTTCATATCACTTCTGGTTCCTAATGATTTCGAAAATCTCGCTTTGGCCTATGATTTTTCCGAGAATGTCTATATGAGCCTTCAAAATTACTCCATGGCTTTAGAATTTAGTGAAAAAGGGGCTAAAGCATATTCAGAAAAGGGAGATATTTCCAATCTCACCCGTAAAAAGATAGACCAAGCATTTTTGCAATACTTCAATTTGGGCAACTCGAAAGACGCCTTTAAAATTTTAGATAGCCTGGCGGAAAAAAGTGATGGCTTTTCTGAAAACCTAAGGGCTCAGTTATATGATAAATACGGGATATTACGATTTTATGCTAAGGATTATTCCCAGAGTCGGGAAAACTATCAAAAAGCCCTGGAAGAAATAAAGCGTATTCCTAGTTTGGAAAGTGGCCAAAGGAATCAAAGACTGGGGAGTCAATATGCCAATATCATGGAGGTTTGCATTGAATTGAAGGAATACGATCTGGCCCGAAAGTACGCCGACTCTGTGTTCTTATTGGGAATTGACAACGTACAGCCTTCCACCTATCAGAATGTGTTGAAATACCAACTAAAACTGGATTACGAAACCCAAAATGATATTGGATCCCTACTTAGTTCTATAGATAAGCTTCGTACCCATCAAAACAAAGTACATGAGGAAAAGATGGAGGCCGAATTATTGGCGCTCACCGAAGCCAATAAACGTGAGCGGGATTTGTTGATTTCTCAACAGGAATTGGAGATCAATAACCTCACGCTAAAACAGAATCGGAATTGGCTGATTATCTCTATATGCTTCTTGTTTTTATTAATCGCCATAGGGGTTCTCTTCTACAGGCAGCGTACCATAAAATCTGAAAGGGAGCAATTGTTAATGCAACAACGTTTATTACGCTCACAAATGAATCCGCATTTCACCTTAAATGCACTTTCGGCCATTCAACGACTTATTAGGGAAAACCAAGAAAAATCGGTCGATTACTTGGTTAAATTCTCTCGTTTATTGGGCTTGATTTTCGAAAACTCACAAGACAACTATATCCCTCTTAAAGATGAACTAGAATCCATAGAAAACTATTTACAATTGCAATCTTTACGGTTTCCATCTCGTTTTACATTTCAGATGCATCGCAAGAATGGCCGCATGGATGTTTTGGTTCCTCCCATGTTGATACAACCCTTTGTTGAAAATTGTATTCAGCATGGATTCAGCGACCCGAATATCAAAGGAAAAATTGATCTTAGTGTTGTCATTTTAGACGATTTCGTATTTTGCGAAATAGAAGACAATGGTATAGGATCCCTCCCTCCCAATCCTGACCAAAGTACTCGATCCACGGCCTTAATAGCAAAATTTCTAAAGAAGACCACTGGAAAGGAAATAGAGTACATAAATAAAAGCGAGAAATCGGAAAATGATAGAGGCCTTATCGTAAGGCTTCACCTTCCTTACAAAAACTGAACCTATGATGAAAGCTCTGATAATAGACGACGAAATTCATGTAAGAAAAGAAATCTCAGATTTGTTGGCGACTTATTTCGCAACCACCATTTCTATGGTAGGAGAAGCCGAAAGTGTAAAAGAAGCGGTATTGCTTATAGAAACAGTGAAACCGGATGTGGTTTTTCTGGACATTCAGCTCATAGACGGAACTGGATTCGATGTCATCTCTCAGGTCATTTATAAAAACTTTCAGGTCATTTTTATCACTGCTTTCAATCAATACGCTATTAAAGCCATAAAGATTGGGGCTCTGGATTATATCCTTAAACCCATTGATAGAAATGAATTCGTAGGCGCCGTGAATAAATTGATGTCTAATGGCCAAAAGCAGCCGGACACCAAGAAACTCGTAGAAATTGTAAATGACCATTACACGGGAAAAGAAAAAAACCGAATTGTTTTGAGAACCTCAAAAACGCTATATACGGTCTTTCAAGATGATATTGTGTATTGCAAATCGGACGGAAACTATACCATTTTCTATACGGTAGATCAGAAGCGGATCATGGTCACCCAAACACTATCCAAAATGCAGGAGCTTTTACCCGAGAACAAATTTATTCGCTGTCATCATTCCTTTGTAGTAAATAAATTCCATGTAAAACAATACGATAAAAAGGGAGTGCTCACATTGATAGGTGACATTCAGATTCCCGTATCCGGCAGGAAGCTTAAAGGCGTTTTGGAGAATATATTCAATGCATAGAATATGCAACTATCAAGGATTTTTATGCAGTTACTCGAAAAAGGGACACAGTTAGAATATTACGAGGATGAACTGCATTCGAAAAGAGTAAATTTCCTCAGTTAATTTAAAAATACATGTTATGAATCGTTTTAAAATTTTGATCCTTTTGTGTTTGTGTATTGTTTCCTGTGAGACCGAAGAGCAAAAGGACCTTCAGGAAAATCTCTCGTTGGAACAAACTGAAATATTGGATACCCAAGCTGATACACCTCCAGGATTGCTTGATAGCCGAAAAGGCGGGGGAAGTAATGCCGTGAGCTTGGAATCTAGAATGCAATGGGCCTCTTTTTTAACAGCAGTCACCCTACTACAGAATCCCCTCGCAAGGGATCAAGTAATGACACTAACAAATAATGGAGCCAGCAGTATCCGCCTTTCAGATTTAATTGGAGATACCGTGACCCCTGCACATTTCAATGATGCTTTTGAAGGCTTTTTTGAATTGCACAATTGCGGAGAAGATTGTCCCGACCCTGATACCTGTTGTACTTGGCCGGACCCACCTTTGGGTGGAGGGAATAATGCAAAGCCCCCCTATACTGAGTTTTTGTATGACATTATTGAAACCAACTGTCTCGAACTGTATTTCCCTTCTGGGCTGGATTTTTCCCCTGGGCCAGATTCGGTAATAAACATTTCAACCACGGCACACCCACTGAACGAAGACGGGTATAATAATGGTTTCATATTGAGTCCAGGATTCACCTTTGCCTTTTCTACAGGAGTGCCGGTAATAGACAATGCTTACATCGTGAATAAGAACATTGTGGTTGTTAGACCTTTCGTGGATGCTACAAACCAATTTTGCGATTACAACGAAATCCCGGTAAACGATTTTACCGACTTTCTATGCGGACAAAATTGCAATGGATAAGATACTTTTTCATCATTTGAAGCCACCTTTGGGTGGCTTTTTTTATGCCATAAACAGATCCAGTTTACACTTAATCAAAAAACAGCTGCACTTACACAAATCCCTTTGTAGTTCCTCACAACCTGCACCATCTTCGAACAACAAGGCGGAAACCGAAAAGCCTCAAATAGAGTAGGTGGTATTTAAACATTTGTATTATGAAAAATTTTGTTGTCTTATTTCTATGTGCTGGTTTACTAGCATTCACGAGTTGTTCACGCGAAGCATCCATAGCCGAAGAATCCTCAACTGCGGATCTAGTGGTTTCCGATGCAAGTAAATCAATGGCCAGCATTACAGTAACTCCACAATGCGAAAGCTTTATTATAACGGTAAACAATTGCGGAAGTGGCGTGGTATTAAAATATACCATTTACGACCTAGCTGGAAACTGGGTAGATGGAGGTCGATTGACATTATCGGGAAATACGCATACCACGAATCAGGTATTGACGACCGGAACCTCCTATAGAGTTGTGGTCAATGCAATACCATGTACGAGTTTTGACGAGATAAAGTCTACCATTCCAGATTGTGATTAAACCTATCTCTAAGCTTCCCCTATAGCACCTATTTACCAAGGTGCTATAGGGGATTTTGTTTTTTGTATCTTAGAAGACATAGATGCAATAACCGACCTATGAAATCCCAAAAAAGCAAGGCTTCTGCTTATTGGAGGCAAAACCTTATCTACCTTTTCATTTTACTGCTCATTTGGTTTGCCGTTTCCTATGGCGCCGGAATTCTATTCAAAGAGCAATTGGATCAGTTTCAAATCGGTGGATTTAAACTGGGCTTTTGGTTCGCTCAACAAGGCTCCATTTATGTGTTTGTGATCCTCATCTTCATCTATGTTTATCTTATGAACCGTTTGGACGCGAAGTATGGTTTCGATGATTCCGATAAAACCGAAACCCCATGAGTGTACAGATCTGGACCTTTATCATCGTGGGCATCACCTTTGCCCTTTATATTGGCATTGCCATTTGGTCTACCGCTAGCTCAACGAAGGACTTCTATGTTGCTGGAGGCGGAGTTTCCCCTTGGGCCAACGGAATGGCTACGGCCGCCGATTGGATGTCGGCCGCTTCCTTTATTTCCATGGCCGGAATCATTGCCTTTGCAGGCTATGACGGGTCCGTCTACCTCATGGGATGGACAGGAGGTTATGTCTTATTAGCACTCTTACTAGCGCCTTACCTTCGGAAGTTCGGAAAGTTTACCGTTCCGGATTTTATAGGGGATCGTTACTATTCAAAGACGGCAAGAATCGTTGCTGTGGTCTGCGCCATTATTGTATCCTTTACCTATGTAGCGGGACAAATGCGGGGCGTAGGCGTCGTTTTTTCCCGTTTTCTGGAAGTAGATATTAATCTCGGAGTTGTTATCGGCATGGTCATCGTATTGTTCTACGCAGTACTCGGTGGAATGAAAGGCATCACCTATACCCAAGTAGCGCAGTACTGTGTACTCATATTTGCCTTTATGGTTCCTGCCATTTTTATCTCCATACAAATGACAGGAAATCCAGTACCTCAAATCGGCATGGGAGGCACCTTAAACGATGGATCGGGCACCTACCTTTTGGAAAAATTGAATGGACTTTCCACAGAGCTTGGCTTTTCTGAATACACCAGCGGTACCAAAAGCAAAATGGATGTCTTTGCGATTACCTTGGCGCTAATGGTGGGAACAGCAGGATTGCCCCATGTCATCATCCGATTCTTTACGGTGAAAAGGGTAAGGGATGCTCGGAAATCGGCCGGGATTGCCTTATTACTGATCGCTATTTTATACACCACAGCACCTGCGGTGGCAGTATTTGCCAAAACCAATTTATTGAATACGGTGAGTGATCAACCCTATTCCGAAATGCCAGAATGGTTCAAGAATTGGGAGGATACAGGACTACTTACTTTTGAAGATAAAAACCAAGACGGCACCATTCAATATGTGGCCAATGCCGAACTCAACGAGCTTACCGTAGATCGGGACATCATGGTTTTGGCCAATCCCGAAATTGCCAATTTACCTGCTTGGGTCATCGCTTTGGTCGCTGCCGGTGGATTAGCTGCAGCCCTATCGACCGCTGCTGGATTGTTACTGGTGATTTCCTCGTCTATATCGCATGACCTGATTAAGAAGGTGTTTAATCCCAAAATTTCTGAAAAAGGAGAACTTACCGCCGCTCGTATTTCGGCCGGGGTGGCTGTGATCATTGCAGGCTATTTTGGTATCAATCCCCCCGGATTTGTAGCCGCTGTGGTGGCCTTGGCCTTCGGTTTGGCCGCCGCTTCCTTCTTTCCAGCTATTGTATTGGGTATTTTCTATAAAAAGATGAACAAGGAAGGAGCGATTACAGGAATGATCGTCGGAATATCGTTGATGTTATTCTACATGTTGAAATTCAAATTTGGCATTTTCGATGGTGGTAAGACTGCGGTTGATGGATTGAAAGATCAGTGGTGGTTTGGCATTTCCCCGGAAGGTTTCGGTACAGTCGCCATGATCGTCAATTTTATTGTTTCCCTTACAGTCAATGCCTTGACAAAATCCCCTCCGGATGAGGTTCAGGAAATTGTGGAAAACATCCGTATTCCCAGTGGTGCTGGGGAGGCTTTGGAGAAATAAGAAACCACGACCTTTTAGGTCTTGGTTTTTATCCTCCTATATATAAGCTTATGCTAGCGAGAAGGCGAAAGAGGTAATCACCAAAATTAAATTCAGGCATAACTCATCCAAAACCCATTTTTACGTGTATCTATAGAAAATAGATCACATGAATTGGAGATTTATCTTCTTTCTTTCTCCCATAGGCGTGCTTATGGGAGCTTTACTAGTTAAAGGCATCGGAAATCCGTGGATTATTATTTTCTGGACGCTCTTTGGCTTACTTACTGCCTATATGCTCTCTCGATATATCCCCGAAAAATGGTTTCCAACCGCTTTGGCCATTGGCACGCTCTGGGGTATTTTTCACAACATTCTAGAATCGATCTTCTTCGATACCTACCTGGTCAACAACGAAGGTTATACCCAAGTCTTGAGTAATCCCAATTGGATTCGCGCCCGCTATTGGGTGCTTCTCACAGGGCCTATTGTTGGGTTGGGAACTGGGTTTTTAATTGCTATCTTTACATGGCTACTTAAAAAAGTAGTTGCAGTAAAGACCGATTAGTATGACTTTCGAAGAATGCCTAAAGCAGTATGACGCCATTATAGACACCCTTCCCGAAATTGATCGGTTGGGAAAAACCATGCCGTATACCTCTTCCAACACCTATATGTATTCGTTGGTGAATAAAGCAGGCGAAATGGGCATTAGGATGAGCAAAGAGGATCAAGCCGAATTCTCCGCTACCTACCCAGGAACGGAAGTGTATAAGTCCTACGGTGCCGTGATGAAGGACTATGTGCTCATTCCCGAAGACCTCCTTTCCAATACTGAATTGGTTGGCAGTTATCTGCGAAAAGGATTGACCTATGTCAATTCCTTAAAACCCAATCCCCGAAAAAAGAAATAGGTCATGGGAAGGATCCACCTTTTTGAGTTCGAAGATCAAAAGTGGTTTCCAAAAGTACTGCGCAATTACGGAACGGATTTCCTGCAGTTCCTTTCCAACAAAACCAAGTTGTATAAACCCATTGTTTCCCTTTTGGAAGAAGCCCTTCGTAAAAGTGATTCCCAAAAGATCATCGATTTGGCTTCCGGCGGTGGCGGCGGATTGTTATGGCTGAACGGTGAATTGCAAAAAACCTTTCCAGAACTCACCATTACCCTAACCGATTATTATCCCAACATTCCTGCTTTCAAATACTCCCGAAAACAGGCACCTAATTTTGACTATGAAGTAAATCGTGTGGATGCTCGTGAGGTCCCTGAACATCTTACCGGATTGCGAACCCAATTCCTTTCCCTACATCATTTTAAGCCGAAAGATGCGGTGCAAATTCTTCAGAATGCGGTGGACTCGAACAATGCCATTGCCATTTTCGAAGGGCAGGAACGAAGCCTTCCCAGCTTCTTGGGCATGTTCTTTTCACCTCTCACGGTTTTGCTAACGACCCCCTTTATTCGACCCTTCAAATTCGGAAGGATCTTCTTTACCTATCTTTTCCCAATTGTTCCGTGTTTCGTGTGGTGGGATGGGATGGTGAGTTCACTTCGCACCTATTCGGTAAAAGAAATGCAAGGACTAGTTACACAAGTAAAGAATCATGATCAATTCGATTGGAACATCGGAAAGGTAAAATCCGGACCCGGAGTGGTCCTTTATCTCATAGGAACCCAAAAAACAACATGAAACTAGAACGAACCAACTCCACCCATCCCGACTTTGTACAACTCGTAGCCGAACTGGACGCCTTTCTTACGGTTAAGGATGGCGATATGCACGACTACTATGATCAATTCAATAGCATTGAAAACCTGAATCATGTGATCGTTCTCTACGAAGATGACCAAGCAGCAGCTTGTGGCGCCATGAAACCTTTCGATAAGGATTCGGTAGAAATAAAGAGGATGTACACGCTTCCCAGCCAAAGAGGAAAGGGATTTGGCCGTAAAGTCCTTCAAGAATTGGAAGTTTGGGCTCAGGAATTGGGGTATACCCATCTCATTTTAGAAACCGGTGCTAGTTTTGAGGCCGCCATTGCCCTCTATCAAAAATATGGGTTTTCGCCCATCCCAAATTATGGACAATACATAGGTGTAGAAACCAGCCGATGTTTTAAAAAACCGATCTAATTTTCCTCTTAAATTTTATACCTTTAACCTATTCACGACCGAAGTTTTCACAGAAATAACTGCAAATCGAGTGGAACTGCGTTTTGCGCAGCAAAAAGGAGCATGCAACGAAAGGATTTGACAGTGGTTTTGTGATATAATCACAAAAATTTCCTTGAAAACTTCTTGATTTTTTGGTTGGTTTTGTATCAAGACAAAATGAACGAAAAGAAAAACAGGTTTAAGAAGTAGGTTACAACCACTTATAATATCCGCATCATGCATAACGAAGACGTACTACACTCCAAAAAAGGCTTTTTAAGCAAGTATGAGGCCTACCTTGGTGAATTCGTCTATGGTGGGATCGATGGCTGCGTTACGACTTTTGCCGTGGTAGCAGGTGCCGTGGGTGCAGGATTGGACAGTGCGGTGATCATCATCCTTGGATTTGCCAATTTACTGGCCGATGGCTTCGCCATGAGCATTGGGGCTTACCTTTCATCCAAATCGGAAAAAGACAATTACCAAAAACACAAGCAGGTTGAATATTGGGAAGTCGATAACCTTCCCGATGTGGAGCGGGAGGAAATTCGGGAAATTTATGCGGCCAAAGGGTTTGAAGGAGAATTACTGGAACAGGTGGTCGAGGTGATTACGGCCGATCGTGACCGCTGGGTAGATGCTATGATGAAAGAAGAATTGGGAATGATCGAGGAAACCAAATCTCCCTTTAAAATGGGACTGGTTACCTATATGGCGTTCCTCTTAATTGGTCTTATCCCCTTGCTTACCTATGTTTGGGATTACTTCTACCCCATATCGGGAGACCGCTTCCTTATTACTTGTGTCCTCGCTGGAATCGGATTTATTTTCATCGGCTTTTTGAAAACCTATGTGACCGAAACTAAAATCTGGAAAGGAGTCCTAGAAACCCTAGCATTAGGTGCCATTGCCGCCTTTGTGGCTTATTTTGTGGGCGATCTGTTAGAGCAATTAATCGTTGGGTCCTAGTCTATATGAAGCAAATGGATTTTGATATCACACCTGTGACTTTGGCTGAGGTTGAACAACTTCGGGAACTGGCCGTGGCCACCTTTATCCATACCTACGCCGCCTTCAATACGCCCGAGAATATGAAGTCCTATATCGCTACACATTTCAATTCGGCCCACTTAGCTTCGGAAATTCAAAATACAGACATTCACTATTTCTTCATTCGGTCCAAAGGTACTTTGGCGGGATACATTAAACTGAATGAAGGCGAAACCCAAACCGAAGCCCGCTTTCCTAATTCCTTGGAAATAGAGCGTATCTACGTTTCACCCCAACACCATGGTAAAGGCTTGGGACATGCCCTGCTGTTGAAATCCATCGAAGTAGCCAAAGAAAGAAAGCTCCCATATATCTGGTTGGGTGTTTGGGATCAGAATACCAAAGCCATCGATTTTTACGAACGGAATGGGTTTTACAAAGACGGGATCCATCCCTTTATGCTTGGGGACGAACCCCAACGTGACTATGTCATGAAATTGGAGGTAAATTCCTGAGCAATATCATTCTTCCTATGCCCATAAATGGATTATCTTGTTTAAATTCGTTGCTCACCATTTTTATTGAAGTTGCCGAACCATGAGTCAATACCACATTAAAAACCTAGAAGAGTATTTTCAAGTATACCGAAAAAGCGTTGCCCAGCCCGAGATTTTTTGGGAAGAAATTGCCGAAGAGCATTTTCAGTGGAAACGAAAATGGGATAAAGTACTCTCGTGGGATTTTTCAAAGCCGGAGGTATCTTGGTTTCAAGGGGCACAACTAAACATTACCGAAAACTGCATCGATCGGCATTTAACCCATCGTGGCGATAAAACCGCCATCCTTTTTGAACCGAACGACCCCAAAGAGCCTGCAGAACACATCACCTATCGGCAATTACACAAACGAGTGTGTCAGTTTGCCAATGTACTGAAGGAAATGGGTGTAGGTAAAGGGGATCGCGTATGTATTTATCTGCCCATGATACCCGAATTGGCTATTTCGGTATTGGCCTGTGCAAGGATTGGAGCGATTCACTCCGTTGTGTTTGCGGGCTTTTCGGCAACTGCTTTGGCGACGCGCATTAATGATTGTGATTGCAAAATGGTCATTACGGCCGATGGTTCTTTCCGCGGTCCCAAAACAATCGACTTAAAAGGTATTGTAGACGAAGCCCTTACGTCCTGTGAAGGGGTAGAAAATGTGTTGGTAGCCCAACGTATCCATTCCAAAATTTCCATGAAAGAAGGGCGCGACCATTGGTTACAGCCCTTATTGGACAATGCCTACAAAGACTGTGTCCCAGAAGCAATGGATGCCGAGGATCCCCTGTTCATTTTGTACACTTCCGGTTCTACCGGAAAGCCCAAGGGCATGGTACACACCACAGCTGGATATATGGTGTATACGGCATTTACCTTCAAAAATGTATTTCAGTATCAGGAGGACGATGTGTATTGGTGTACGGCCGATATCGGTTGGATTACCGGACATAGTTATATCGTCTATGGCCCGTTGGCCAATGGTGCTACCACCGTCATGTTCGAAGGGGTTCCCACTTATCCCGATTGGGGGCGATTCTGGGAAATCGTTCAGAAGCATAAAATCAATCAGTTTTATACCGCACCTACAGCCATTCGAGCCTTGGCTAAGGAGAACTTGAGCTATGTAGAAAAGTACGACCTCTCATCCCTAAAAGTATTGGGTACTGTAGGAGAGCCCATTAATGAAGAAGCTTGGCATTGGTACAATGATAATATCGGAAAGAAAAACAGTCCCATTGTAGATACGTGGTGGCAAACCGAAACAGGAGGTATTCTCATTTCACCCATTCCGTATGCTACCCCTACCATCCCAACCTTTGCCACCTTACCTATGCCTGGGATTCAGCCCTGCCTTATGGACGAAAATGGCAAGGAGATTTCACAGAATCCAGCTAGCGGACGATTGTGCATAAAATTCCCATGGCCCAGCATGGCTAGAACCATTTGGGGCGATCACGGGCGCTATCGGGACACCTATTTTTCCGCTTTCAAAAACAAATACTTCACAGGCGACGGATCGCTTCGTGATCAGACAGGTTACTACCGAATCACAGGCCGCGTAGACGATGTGATCATCGTTTCCGGTCATAATTTGGGAACCGCTCCTATTGAGGATGCCATTAATGAACATCCCGCTGTAGCCGAAAGTGCCATTGTAGGCTTCCCGCATGACATTAAAGGAAACGCCTTGTACGGATATGTCATTCTGAAGGAAGTGGGCGAAACACGGGACAACGATAATCTCCGAAAGGAGATCAATCAGCTCATTACCGAACGCATTGGCCCCATTGCCAAATTGGATAAGATTCAGTTTACGCCTGGATTGCCCAAAACCCGTAGTGGAAAGATCATGCGACGCATTTTAAGAAAGATCGCCCATCAAGATACCGATAACCTAGGCGATACTTCCACCTTACTTAATCCCGAAGTGGTGGAAGCGATTATGAAGGAAGCTTTGTGATTTGAAATGCTGTTATAGTAGCCCAAAGTCCTCGCTTATATCCCTCATCATCTTGGCTAGGGGACGTTTCAGCAAGTCTTCTTTATCTGTATAATTACCGATTATAAATCTATTGATCATTTCTTCGGTCAAGGTGATATTCTGGTGGTCCTTAAAAAAATCAACCAACTCATCCTTACGGCTTTTGGAATAAAAAATCCCCTTAAGGTAGGTTTCTGCTACCACATCCTTAAACTCATTGTATTGGGATTCTACCTTGAACATCTTCTTATACTTTTCCAGCTTTTCCCTCCATTTAGCATCACCCAAAAACTGCTCCCGAAGTTCGAGCGTTAAATTTATATACTCCTCAAAGTTGTTCATGTCCGTGAGAAACTTCACCAAATTTCCCTTATCGGTTTCGTACCTAGCAATGTCGTCTACGCTGTTTACATAGGGATGCAAAAAATCCGAAAGTGAAAATGGCTCATCCGATTTGCTCATATTACAACTGGCACAGCTTGGAATAAGGTTATAGAAAGAAAGGCTTAGATAGGGATAAACACTTTTTGGATAGTAATGATCTAAATGAAATAACAATTTCGTTTTCGCATTCTTTTGTTTTACACTAAGGGTATACTGGGCATTGCAGTAGGGGCAGGATTTAACAGGAATCTGCTTGGCAAGCCAAATGGCTTTTGCACTTGACCTAAAGCCTTCGTAATTAAATTTTTTCTTGATTCCCTCGCCAAAAGGAGTAAGATTCCCTGAGACACTATCATATATACGATCCTGAAAACTCGTTCCCCCAGTATCCTCTTTAAAACTGTCGATTATTTCCTGCTGTTCCTCCGGTTCTGCAACCAAAAGTTTGCGTAGATTCTGTATAAGGTAATCGAGAACTTCTTGCTCCTCATTGCTCAAATTACCGTTCCAATTATTCAGTTTATCCAATGGAGAAATGTAATTCCCTTTAGAGGTCAATATAAGATCGGCATATTCTTGTGCTTTGGCGGGATTTTTAGCTATTGTAATCATGATTGTTGCCCAGCTTTCAATTCTTCAATTTCCTTTTTCAACCTCACAATTTCGAGGTTATCGTCTCGCCTGTGCTTCAGTTTTTCCAACTGGGCTTTTATAAGGGGTTCGCCAATATTATCTATGATATAGTTTACCTCTTCTAAGGTTTTTTCATCCAATTCGGCATCCGAACTTAAATGATCGATCACTTCCATGATCTTATCTTTTGCAAAGGCACCTATGGTCCCTTCCTCCATAAAAAAGGAATCCGAAAGCAAATTGTAAATATTTGCCCCAAAAGTAGGAGAGGACGTTCCGTTCTCACCTCCCAAAAACAGAATATTATCCTTTACAAGATCGGAAAGTATGAAGGGTGAATGGGTGATAAAGCACAAGTTGATTCCCTCTATTCTATCAAGGTTCATCTTGCTTAAATACTGCAAAAGATACTTGATGAATTTTCGTTGAAAATCGGGATGAAAATACAGCTCCACTTCATCCATCATGATTTGGACAAAACCATAATTGTACAAACTATCCGATATGGAAACGGACTCCAAATTGTTGAGGTGGTAGATAATGGAACTGATCACATTGATCATCTGATTTTCACCAGAGCTAATTGTATCTAGGTTGGAGTCATCCTCTAATACAATCTGAGCATAAAAAATGCTGGGCGGAATCAAGGTAATGGTCTCCAATTGTACATCAGATTCGTTAGCCTTAATATCCTCAATAGCAAGTGAGAGTTTGTCAACATTGATAGCCACTTTATCTTTGAAACCCTTCAAAAAGGAATCGTAATGGTTATACTTAAGATAATTGATCGCCCTTTTCAATTTATAGGTTATATGACTCTTGTCCAGATCGATCAACTTTAATAGATCCGGTATTTTCTTCACATAGAAATTCTTGGACTTTTCACTATAGTACCCGCTGTATATTTGTTTGTATCGAAGGCAAATTTCGATAAGCTTCTGAACTATATAAGACTCTATCTCGTCCTTGAAAGGGACTCCCTTTACCGATCTTATATCGAAGTGATCGTATATTAAGGGAAGTACTTTCATCTGGCGGGTTTTTGCGCTTTTGGAACCGGTTACCTTTTGTAGTCTTTCAATTTTTTCGTGATCTAATTTTAGCGTAATGGTTACGGCCCGCTTATTCTCTGCTATATCCCGAAGTGTAAATGTTTCGTCCCCTATGGGTTCAAGAACATTGGCCAATAGTCGTGCCCGTAACAATTCGTCTTCGCGATTGATGTTAAAATTCCCTTCGGTCCTCATAGGATTAATAACCACAGGGGTTTGGTAACCATCGTTTTTATGGGAGAGTGGCGTGATCCAGTCGTAATCGAATTTTCTAGAATTCAATCCATAATGTGAATAGTTAATGGCCACGGTATAGAAAAACTGATCCAGCCTAAAGTTTTCCAAAGACAGTTTTTCTGGATTGGAATAGGAATCTTCAATTTGCTCATACCTATAGATCTGAATATCGGCATTCCTGAATTCCATTTTGTAGAAATAATTGGATTGATAATACAGATCGATACAAAAATCCTCAAGTAGTTTGGCTGCATCATCCAACAGCCCTTTAGCGACCGATAGGTTGTAAATCGCCATGTACACCAATTCGGATATCGTACTCTTGCCTTGTCCATTTTTTCCAACTATGGCAGATATAGAAATATTGGGAAGTCCCTTGACCCTATACAAGTCCAGTGAAGGGCCTTTTACAGTTACCTTGGTTTCATTTTCGTGAAAGGAAAAAGCATTATAAAATTTATACAGTTTATCCTCCTCTAGAATTTTGCGATATTTTGTAGCAAGTCCCTTTACAGGTTTTACCGCGATAAGACGAAACGGGGTCTTTCGTATATGTTCTGTTGGTGCTTTTAAATAGGCACCAACCTTACGGGTATAAATAATCACTTGCTTACCTTCCTTCATCACCTTGTAGGCCATCTGGGTTACATCCCGGTACACCGAAGTTTCACGTAGACTCAACAGATCTTTGTAGTCCTCATAGGTTTCTGGCCTATGTTCAATCCTTTTGGCCGACATAAGTAAACTAATCGTATAGGTGTCTAACGGAATGAAATTCCTGGAATCTAGCCAAAATAGAAATTGCGTAAAGGAAATAGTATCTATGCCGTACCATTTACGGGCCTTATCGAAAACCTCAGCATTTAGGGCCGCTTGCTTTTTGGTATATACGGAGGCAAAGGTTGACCAAATGTCTTTCTGGTCCTCCAGATTCCTCTTGCTAATAAGGTTTACCGTTACCGGACTTGGGCATCCCTCAAAGTCGATTTCTTTGAACTGCTGAAAACTCTTGCTTGAAGTTAAAATGCGGACAAGAATGTTAATACGGTCTACCCGTGATTTTTCTGTCTGACTACTTCCACTAAAGCTAGAAAACAGATGAATGGGATCGAAACTAGGGCTCTTTGAGGGTTCAAAGAACTTATCGGCCCAAGGGTTGTTTTTCCGAAAGGGTTTATCCTCCCTGAGAATTTCAAAAAGATCCTTGCCCGGGTTTTCCCGATGTTTATTGTAAAAATCATGAAGTAACATGGCCACTCCCCGATAAACTTTATGCCACTTAATCATTTCAAAAACATTAAAATTTCATAAAAAGAAGCCGTCCCAATGTTTTATGCCTAGTGCTACCCCACCGTATCCTTCTTCGTTACTTTGGTGGTATCCTTTTTCTTTTTATCTGCTTTAGGGTCTTTCTTGGGCTTATCTTCCGCGCGAGCTGGATTGGCCGAAGCACCTCCCTTTACCAATTTATAGGTGTAACTATGCAGCTTATTGTCCTTTCCATATTGTACCACAACACTGTCTAGGGTAAGGCCTAAATCCTTTATGGAATAGACCGCATTAAAGCTTCCGTTTTCTTCCTTTAGCAAGGTTGTGGTGTAAGCTGGCACTTTTTCCTTCTTGGCATTTTTACCATGCAAAAAGACACTAATGTCTTCCCCTTTAGGCAACAAACCAGTAACTCGCACTTCGGTTCCGTCACTTTCTATATGCACATAGGAAGCCGGTTGTTCTACCGCAGCATGTTTGTTATGAAAGTAAATGGAAAACGGTAGGCATACCAACGTAAACGCTGTGGCGATTCCTACCCAAACGCCTGCCTCTTTTACCTGTCCGGATAGCTTTGTAAGCAACTTGGCATAATCTTCATTTATTTCTGCGGGACTCCGCATATTGGTATCTTCCATAGCGGGTTCCGAACCTTTTACCCCTACAAACATTTTGGCAACGGCAATCACCAATAGGGGAATAGCAGCCAATACATACACTTCCAGCTCGGTGGATTTCATATAGGTAGCAAAGGATGCTCCCGCTAAAAAGGTTCCCCCAGCAAGGTAATTAAGGAAGTTATTTAGTGTTTTAAGACGCTTATTAAAGGTTTCAATGCTTCCGTCTATCAATGTCCGGGCCTTGGTTAACCAATACTCGTCGTACCTTACGAAGGGTGTTTCCGCCGGTGTTTCGGTTTCGTTGTTTTTAACTTCGTCACTCATGATGGTTGGTTTTTAGGAAGTTCGTTTCGGATTGTAAAAAGGAACGTAGTTTTTGTGGTTATTATCACAGTACACCACGAGATAATCGTTCACATCTTCTTCGGTTTCCACTTTGGTCTTACCTGTGTTGTTTGCAGGTTTCGGGCCCAATTGTTTACACCATTCCTTGAGCAAGGCTTTGTCTTCTTCGGAGAATTCTTCTTCCGGTTTTTCCTCTACTTTTTCCAGGAGTACTTTCATTTTGGGGATATTTGCCTTGGCGAAGGTTATCCCAGAAGTATCCGGAGCTTCGGTAATGGGAATGCGTCCACCTTTAGGATCCACATAAAAATAAGGGGTGTCGCAATCTTCTTTGTAACATGTTATTCGGTACATAGCTAGCTGATTTACAGCTAAGTTATAAAAACCCGATTGTATTGCAGGTACCCAGTGCAGGGGATTTTTCCTGAAATATCCCCTCAACACCACCCTTCTTGGGCGAAAAAGACATCAAAACCCATGCAATGACAAAAAAATTAACATGTGTAAAAAATATTGTCATTGGGTTTGGGAGGTAACACTTCGATACAATTTTGATTTGGTCAAAATCAATCAGTGTCCATAAAATAGATCCCCTTAAAACCTTTTATGCAGAATAGACACCGTCAAGTTCCGGGATTCAGGCCTTGAAAAGGCCGCGGAGTTGACAAGTCGGTTTTCAGCCATGCTGAAAAATTCCTCATAAAAGTGCCCTTTTCTTTGGTTCGTTTCTTTTGGGCAGGCAAAAGAAATGAACGGAAAAACTACTCTACAACCCTAAACTCCTGTATCGCAGCATTGGGCTCTATAATGGTATGCCCTTGCCAGAAACTGGGATCGTATTGAGATAGATACGTCGCTTTTATATCTGGGTTCTCGGGAGCCGAGTCATATCTACTTTGGGAAATGTATTCCGAATCGAAAACGACCAGCTCGTATTTAATAACGTTAGAAGTTTCCACCTTCAACTCCAAAGAAAGCTCGTTCTGCTTACGTCGTCCCTTAACGTGTTTGTTCTTTTCAATCACCTTTAACGGGCGATCCACCCCAAAGAAACTACCGTCTTCCAGCTCTAAGTAACGAGGTCCATAGGTACCGTCCATTTCCTTGGCAAAAAGCATCTTTCCGCGGAATACATTCTGACGGAACTTGATGCCTAACAGACCAAAACGTTTTAAAGGCCGTACGTTATCGAATTCCAATCGCACCACGGCAAAGTCGCTGGTGTTTACGTAGAGAGTTCCTTTAAAGTCTTTCTTGCCTTTGGGTTCGAAATCGATGATGTATACCGGTTCGTTATCGATAAAGGTATAGTCACGCTTGGTAAAGCGATAACGATTGGATTTTTCGAACATATCGAGCTTGCTACCTTCGTGAAAGAACAGCTGCTCGTACAACTCAGAAATACGATCGATGATGCCTTGTTGAAAGTGGGACGGGGCCTGCTGCTTCTCCACTTCGGCCTTGATGGCAGCACCGTCTTCCTCGGCTTCGGTAATGGAATCCAGTTCTACCTTGGTGCCAAAGATTCCGGATTTGATCTTGAGGTAAGAATCCGGCTTTACGTTCTCCTTAAAGATGCGTTCCAGCTTGTCCGAAAGTCCATCGAAAGACACATCTTTGGACTTGTCATACAATTCTGCGGCTTTGTCTATATACAGTTTGTGATTCTGGTAGTTCCCATAGAATTCACCCGCCACTTCCTTGTAATTATAGGATTGTCTTGGCACCAGCATGGCAATGCTATCGATAAGTTGTTTGTTCAGCTCGGCAATGGTGGACTTCTGAAACCCAAAATCTACGGTGTGCATTTGATTGTTATCGCTCTGCCGAAAGAAGATCTTCTTTTTGCTGAGGTCCATTTTATAGTTATCGTACATGCGGTACTTCACACTATCGATAATATCCCGAACGTCCAGATTGGTATTGCTTACAAATACCTGTTTTAGCTCAAAAGCCTTGGGTGCAAGGGCAATGACCGTATCGGCAGGTTTAGCAACGATCCAGCCAAGCTTCTCATAGCCCATGGAGGATACATACACAGAGTCCTGCGGATGCCGTAGATCGGCCAACTGCACGGTAAACACCCCTTCCTCGTTGGTAATGAGGCCTTGGTGCTCGCCCGTTTGCACGGTGGCAAAAGAAACGGGTTTTCCGGTTTTGGCATCGACCACTTTGGCGGAGAAGGACTGCCCAAAGGCCGTTGTGATACTAAATAGTAATATGAATAGGGGTAAATGAAACTTCATAAGATGGTTTTCCTTAAAAGACGTCATGGTGTTACAAATGGTTGTCTATAGGAAGACGAGGAAAGGTAAAAGTTGTTACGTTGTCTGGGCGATTTCAAGAATCCAGACAGGCTTTCATGATAACAAGGACGCTGTGTTTTAATATGTTGTAATTTCTAGGCTCATCATTTATAACCAACTATTATGAAAACAAAGTACTTTTTGGCGATGGTACTATTAGTGTACCATGTGCATGTATGCGCACAAGAATTTGACAACATGGAAAGCTACACCTTAGGGGAAGCAATCTGCGAAAACAGCTGGTCTTCTTGGAACAGTCCCTGCGATGCTGGGATTATTGCTACCGACGAACAGGCACGTTCTGGCACCCAATCCGGTATGGTTCCAGGGGATGAGACCACCAATGCCATTTTCAATCTGGGAAACAAGATTTTCGGGGTGTGGTATCTAGACTTTTGGATGTATGTCCCTAGCAACAAGGAAGCCACTTTTAACATACAAGGAGTGGTTCCCGTAGGTCCGGGGGAGAATCTCGTGGGCGACTTGCGGTTTAATCCAGATCTTGGTTCCCCTGGGGAAGGATATATCGAGGACACCGCCTTGGGGCAGGTAGACTTCACTTTTCCGCACGATCAATGGTTTCGGGTATATATGGGGTTTGATATTAGCGGGGGGATTTCCGTGGCTACATGGTTTTTGTATATGAATGGAGTTGAAGTGATCCCACCAGGAACGGATTTTAAAGATGAAGCGGGAACCACGCCTACTTCGTTAGGCGGCATCAATTTTAGGTCGGATAGCGTGGATCATTTGTATTATGTAGACGATATCTGCAATCCCGATTTCTCAGGAACTTGCAGTCTAGGTGTAGATGAGCTCCAAACATCACTCTTCACCCTAAGTCCCAATCCGGTTTCGGAAACCTTGTATTTGTCGTCCGAACGGACACAGTGGGAAACGGCAACTATCTATTCCCCTTCGGGAAGTATTGTAAAACAGGTAGTCGCCTCAGAAGCTTCTTCCATAGACGTGCGTTCCTTGGCTCCGAGCATCTATTTCGTGGAAATCACCTCAGACTACGGAAAGGAAGTGCTGCGGTTTTTGAAGGAATAACATAAATCTATTTATAAGTATAGTGAGCCCCTGCCGGATGGTGGGGGTTTTTGGGTTTGACAACTAAAAGAAGAAAAAGAAAATCGCATAAGCCAGGTTCGGCATTTTTCCGTTGTCTGTATTCTGTATATGGACGGATTACAAAGGCCTCATACATTATTTGCCATTTATAAAATCCAAAAAAACAACGCGGTCATTTTATTAGAATTCTCGTTTAATTTAGGCTACTTCTTATCCGCAAAACAATCGTTTTGCGAGCCTGAATTGATGCCTTGGGAGTAGGGATCAGAAAGTGCTTTGACATATCATACCCTTCGACAAGCTCAGGGTGACAAATCCCTAAAACGATTTCGCCCCGAAAATCATGGGAAAATGAGGAAAAACTAGGGTGTGCACTCGCTTTTTCGGTACCTTTATATAGGTAAAAACACAGAAATATGCGGTACACCAAAGAGGAGCGATTTAACCAATACGTGCTCTCCAAATACCAGATCTATAACAGCATCTTTATGACGCTGCCCTTCGATGAAATCACTCATACCGGGGCATTGCTCCCCCTATTTCAGGAAGTGTGCCAACAGGGCTTCGAAAAACAGAAGAACCCTACCGAGATCGTAAACCACTTTTTCAGTCGGTATGCCGAGGCACCATCTGAAGAAGAAAAGATCAATCTGCTGTTTCGTTTTATCCAATACATCGAGCGGCAAGTCGTACTCTTCGATGCCATAGAAGACGCCACCTTTACCATTATCAACAATATGGACGGGCGGGGAACCCTGCGAAACGTTCGGGAAGAGGCCGAGGACAAAAACAAAAAGGAAGCCCTAAAGCAATACTTGGAGCGATTTAAGGTACGTCCCGTACTTACCGCTCACCCTACGCAATTCTATCCGGGACCGGTACTGGGAATCATTACCGATCTGGCCATTGCCATAGAAGACAACGACCTCGATGCCATTAAAATGCTACTGGCGCAATTGGGAAAAACACCCTTCTTTAAAAAACAGAAACCCACTCCCTATGATGAAGCGGTGAGCCTCATCTGGTACTTGGAGAATGTGTTTTACCACAGTGTAAGTGCCATTTACAACTACATACAAAACAACATCTTTGAAGGCGAAAACCTCGACAATCAGGTAATCAACCTTGGGTTCTGGCCCGGAGGGGATCGTGATGGAAATCCCTTCGTTACTACCGAGATCACCCTAAAAGTAGCGGAGCGACTCCGTCTTACACTGCTAAAGAACTATTATAAAGACCTACGAAACCTTCGGCGAAGACTCACCTTTAAAGGGGTAGAGCCGCTTATTATCGCTTTAGAAAGTTCGGTTTACGAACACCTTACCCTTCCTGCGGAAAAAGCGACATTGACAGCCGCCAGTATGCGGGAGCAATTGGAAGCCATGAAAGTCCTATTGGAAAATGAACACCAATCCCTATTTGTAGACGAGGTACAGGACCTCATTCACAAAGTACAGCTCTTTGGGACGCACTTTGCCTCCTTAGACATCCGTCAGGACTCTAGAGTGCATACCCGAGTGATGACCAACATCGCAGAGTGCCATCCGCAACTGTTTACCAACAACTATTCGGAACTTTCGGAGGAAGAAAAGATCGAACAATTGGCAGCCCTAACTGGGAGCATAAATCCTACTTCCCTAACGGACGAAATGGCCGAAAAAACCTTGGCTTCCATGCATGCTATGAAGCAGATTCAGAAATCCAATGGGGAACAGGGATGCAATCGATACATTATTAGTAACAATGGTAGCGTCGTAAACGTACTCGAAGCCTTTGCTATGGTGCGTCTTTGTGATTGGGAAGCACCCACCGTAGATATCATTCCATTATTCGAAACCGTAGATGACCTGCAAGTAGCGAACGAAGTGATGGAAACCCTGTATACGAATCCGCATTACGCCGCTCACTTAAAACGGCGTGGCAATCGACAGTCTATCATGCTAGGCTTTAGCGACGGAACCAAAGACGGAGGCTATCTCATGGCTAATTGGAGTATTTTCACGGCCAAAGAACGCCTTACCGAAGTCTCCCGTACATATGGCATCACGGCCCTCTTTTTCGACGGTCGTGGTGGACCCCCGGCCCGTGGTGGCGGAAAAACCCACCAATTCTATGCTTCCCTAGGCGATACCATAGAACATGAAGAGGTACAGCTTACCGTGCAAGGACAGACAATTTCTTCCAATTTCGGAACCATCGATTCCTGCCAATACAATATGGAACAGCTCATTAGTTCCGGGATTGCCAATGAGGTATTCAGCGATGAAGACACCGCTCTTTCGGACGCAGATCGGGAAACCATGAACCTACTGGCTTCCATGAGCTACGAAGCTTATAAAGACTTTAAAAGTCATCCCAAATTCCTATCCTATTTGGAGCAGATGAGCACCCTACAATACTACGCCAAAACGAATATTGGAAGTCGGCCTTCCAAACGGGGCAAAGGCAGCGAGTTGGTCTTTAGCGACCTGCGTGCCATTCCCTTTGTGGGAAGTTGGAGTCAGCTAAAACAAAACGTTCCCGGTTTCTATGGTGTGGGACTCGCTCTAGAGACCTTCGAACGAAATGGAGTATTCGATAAGGTGGTATCGTTGTACCAACATTCACCTTTCTTTAGAACGCTGCTCGAAAACAGTATGATGAGCCTTACCAAGTCCTTCTTCCCGCTCACCGCTTATATGAAGGACGATCCGGAATACGGGGAATTTTGGTCGCTCATCAATACCGAATACGAACGCAGCAAACGCATGCTACTAAAAGTAACGGGCTATGAAACGTTGATGGAAGATTCTAAAGCTATGCGCGCCTCTATTCGTGTGCGGGAAAAGATTGTTCTTCCTCTTCTTACGATTCAGCAGTATGCTTTGCGAGAGATTCAGCAGTTACGGGCTCAAAATGCGCCTCCAGAACAACTGGAAGTGTTCGAAAAGATGGTGACACGGTCGTTGTTCGGGAATATCAACGCGAGTCGGAATAGTGCGTAAGTCTTAAAGCTCTCAAAAAAATGGTCGCAAAACCACCAAACATTAGTATCTTTATGGTACAAATGTTTTTGAGAATCGCCATGGGCGAAACTGTGTAAGTATGAGACAAAAACGAAGTAAGATATACTTTACCAAACTCACTATAGAAAATTTTAGGTGTTTCGGCAAAAAGCAAACCTTGAACTTTTCGCAAAAGCAAAATCGTGAAGAAGCATGTAGATGGAATGTAATTCTCGGAGACAATGGTGTGGGCAAAACTTCAATTTTAAGAGCATTGGCTTTGTCTATGCTGGACCCCATGGATTTTCGATACCATCGTTTTATCCCTTGGAATTCATTCCGCCGAAGCAACTCCAAAAGAAGTCCAGAAGTAGGATTTAATGCTGTTTTGAACAATGGATCCCGAACGGAAGTAGATTTTGAGATTCAATTGTCTTCTTCAGGGTTCGAAGTGATGCATAAGCCAGAAAATCTGAATGCTATCCCTCCTAATTTTTATGAGGATCTCGTGCTTTATGCCTACGGTGCTGCTCGCAGAATAGGTTCTAAGAGCATGACCAACGAATCGGAGTTTCCCGCGATAAGTTTGTTTCAAGAAGACGAGGAATTGACCAATGTAGAAGAATGGTTGGTACGAGCGGATTATCATTCCCTTAAAAAGGATGGCGCCAAAAAAACCCGTAACCTCATCTTTAGAGCCTTGCGAAAGATCATGCGGAATGAAATTACCAGCATTAAAATCGAATTGTTGGACAATAGAACTGCCGTACTTTTTAAAACTGCCTATGGATGGGTGCCTCTACATGAACTTAGTTTGGGCTATAAGACATTCCTTGCCTGGATGGTAGACTTTGCCAAAGGACTTATAGAACGTTACCCAGAAAGCAAGGATCCTCTTAGTGAACCAGCCGTATGTCTTATTGATGAAATAGATCTGCATTTACATCCTAAATTGCAGCGCGATGTGGTGAGCTTTTTATTGGAAACCTTTAAAGGAACTCAGTTTATAGCCACCGCTCATAGTCCATTAATTGCACAAACCATTAATGACGGAAACCTTATTCTCGTGAAGAAAAAAGGAAATCAGGTCGTAGTGGACAATAATCCAGAAAGTGTACAAAATTGGAGGATCGATCAGATACTGACCAGTGATCTGTTTGGGCTTTCCTCCGGCCATTCTCAGAATACCGAAGAACTACTTAAAGAACGAAAACGAATACTAGGTAGTCGAACCATCTCCCCACATGATGAAGTAAAATTAAGGCAAATCGGCGAATCTTTAGGCGATGTTCCTGTTTGGGAAACCCAAGTAGAGAAGGATGCCTACAGCGCGGTAGACAAAATTGCCGAAATACTTGAAAAAAAGGGGGAGAATGATCCGAATCCACAAATCAGCTAACGTTCCGCAGGTTTTAGTCAATAAAGGCATTCCTGCTACGGATGCGCATAAAGCGCTCTATGATGCCAATCCAGCGGTTTACAAACAGAAATACCATAAGGTGAACAATCCGTTTAAACTAACGTTTGATTCAAAAATTTATGGTAATGCCAACGTAAAAAATCAACTAAAAGACGAGCAGTTTAATAAGTGCTGTTTCTGCGAAAACAAAGACTTTGATGATATTGCTTTTGGCGATGTAGAACACTTTAGACCCAAAGGCGCCTACCAGCAAAAAGCCAACGACACACTAAGTTATCCTGGTTATTATTGGCTTGCCTACGAATGGACCAATCTCTTTTTTTCCTGTCAGATTTGCAATCAACGTCACAAGAAAAATCGTTTTCCTTTGGTAGACCAAACCTTACGATCCGTAGATCACCACGCGCCACAAGAGCAAACAAGCAATACACTTTTAGCGCATCCTTCTTTCGAAAATCCAGAAAATGAAATAGGATTTAGAGAAGAAATCCCTTTTCACAAGACAGATAAGGGTAAAAAGTCCATCCAGGCATTTGGTCTTAATAGAACGAAATTAAATGAAAAAAGAAGGAAGCACTTGGTAGAAGTTAGGAAGAATATTGTTCTTTCGAGGATGGATCTTAGTACAGCTACACAAGATCAAAAGGATCAAATTTTTGCCCTACTTGGCATTCATGACGAAACTTTTCTCGTCGAAATTATCAATACCGCTAAACTATATGTAGATCAAGCCGCAAAGAAAGAAGCCGCATTTACCTCTATGGTAAGAAACAATTTTCCAGCCCTACCTCAATAACTTAATTCCCTTAAAAAGAATAACTCGCTGCCACAATCAAATTACGTCCGGGAGCGGCAATTCCCGAAGAATAGGGACGGTACCGCTGATCGGTAATATTCTCTAAAGTAGCGGTAAGTTGCAAGGCATCCGTCACCTGGTATTGCCCCGCAAAGTTTACCGTGTACCATGAAGGAGAGAACGGATTTCCGTTGTCGTCCAAAGCATATAAAAAGGCATTGTTCTGCTGGCTAGGTGCCAGATCTTCGAAATCGAATTGGCCATTGTATTCCACAAAGCCATCTAACTTCCATTTCTTTTTCTTGAACAACAAATGACTGTTTCCAAACATGGGAGCAACGTGGCGCACCGCGACGCGACTTCCGTCTTCCTCTTCGGTATAGCCATCGGTGACATTGATCTGGGAAGTTAGCTGCACATCTTCAGAGAAATTGACTTCCATCCCAGCTTCAAAACCATACACACGGGAACGCCCAGCATTCTGAATGGCCTGCACATTGCTCAATTCGCCCTGATATTCAATTTGGGTCTGTCCATTCAAACTGAAATCACGACGTACCAAAGCATCTTTTAAAATGGTGTAATACGTGGCTAAATCGAACTTCACCACATCTTCGAAATTCAGATTGGCACCTACTTCGAAGTTATAGGAATATTCGGCCTCTACATCGGGATTGGGGACGACTACGCTTCCGGGTTCGCTATCGAAAATCTTTCCAATATCATCTACGTTGGGCGCTCTAAAGGCAGTTCCGAAATTGAAACGCCAGCCCAATAGCTTACTTGCTTGCCAGGTTAACCCTGCACTTCCAGTAAGGGCACCTGTATTTACTTCGGCATCGTTAAATGGTAATTGGAAAAATTGATTGTTCTCGGTGAAATCTGCGTCGATCAAGATATGATTGTAACGCAGTCCTCCCTGAAACGAAACGGTAGACGACAACTTGGCCTGCAAACTGGCATAGGCCGCCATAGATTGCCAAGTGGATCCATCCGGATAGCGCGAAGCGTCTTTACTACTCACCAAGGTCGTAATGTCGGTTTGGGTACCTTCGCTATTCACCTTATTATATACATATTCCACGCCATAGAAAATGGTACTCTTAGGGGCTACTTTTTTAGTGAAATCCAAGCCTCCTGTATAGGCACTTACTTTTTCATCGCTTTCGAACAATACGGTACCCCCAAAATCACGATCGTTTCGACTTTCCTTAAATCGCTGGTAGCTTAACGTCAATTTACTATCATCAAATAGCGCGACCCCATCTTGTTGGTGGGATACCTGAATATTTCCACTGATCCATTCTTGGGGCCCATAGTACCATTCGGCAGAGCGTAAATGTCCATCACGTTTTCGTATAAGACGATCATATCTATCATAATCGCTGGTAGTAGTATAGAACAGTCCTAAATTAAGATCCCACTGTTCGGAAGGCATATAACGTACCTTCTGCATCATATTGATCTGCTCGTAACCCGTGAATTTTTGCACTTTCGGATCGCTATTGGTCAATACCGTATCTACCCCATTAATGGTCTCTACAAATTCATTACGCAAATAATCGTCGGGACCGTTGCTCCCCATCTTCAAATCTTGGAAATCGCTATAGGAAACACTGGTTAAGAAGGCCCATTCCTTACCGCCTATATTAATATCGGCATGTACGGTCTTTTCCTTATTGGCAGTCGCATGGCGAGCCAATACACTTCCGGAAAGATCGAATCCTTCCTGAAAAGAAAAACTGGGCTTTTTGGTGTAGAAGTTCATAACACCTCCCACGGCATCACTACCATACACTACCGAACCGGGGCCTAAAATTACCTCGGTACGATCTACAGAAAGGGGATCGATAGAAATGACGTTCTGTACATTTCCACCACGGAAAATTGCATTATTGAAACGAACCCCATCCACAGTAATAAGTAATCGGTTGGTCGAGAATCCACGGATCAATGGACTTCCTCCTCCCAACTGACTTTTTTGAACGTATACTTGGCCAGTGCCTTCTAATAGATCGGCAGCGGTTTGTGGATTTCTGAAAATCACATCTTCAGAATTCACCGCAGTAATTTGTTGTGGAATATCGCGCTTGTTCTGACCAAATTTTGAAATGGAAAGTACTACTTCATCCAACTGATTGGTTTCAGCCGATAATCTAACCCGATTACCAGCAGCTATAATTTCATTTTTGGTAAGTGAAAGGGAACTGTATCCTTGATATTGAAAAAAGATGGCTTCACTATCGCTAAAACCAGAGATATTTGCCATTCCGTCGAAGTCGGTTAGGGCATTTTTGCTTTTGTCTTCATTATAAATCGCCACAGAGGGAAGTGGATCTCCATTATCCTCATCGACCACTCGAATGTTTTGGGCACAAATAGATATAGAAAATCCTATGAAACATAGGATGAACAGTACAACACGCATCATCAATTAAATAGTTGGTTCAAGACCAAAAGCGACTTCGGTTTTTTATAGCCCTGCAAATGTAATTGATAATACGACAATAGCAAATTGAGGGCTTCAAAACGTTGTTTTTTGGTGGTTTTTGTTCCCTCTAAATCATCAAAATTTATGCCGAAAAAGCGTTTTAAGGTGTCTACGGCATCCCCCGATTCGGAATAGTCGCCCAGGGGTTCTTTTTCGAAATTTCCTTCCAACAAATTGAAGTAGGGATATTCCATCCCAGAAGTGTCCGGATAAATCCCCAAATAGGCGGTTAATTTCAGTAAAAAAAGTATGTGGAAATTGGCAATGGCTTCGTGCGCATCCAACCATTGAAGGGATACCGAAATGTACTCGAACAAATCTCCATTGGCTTCTTCTTCCTGAATGCTGTTCTTCAGCATTTCTGCTAAAAACAACACAACTGAAGATTTTACGACTTGGGTATGCAAAGTAGTATAAGGTACTAACACCTTTGCCTCCTTGATACGTTCCAAGGTTCCCTTATCCTTGTGAATGGCTTCCAAATGTAATTGGGTAAGGGGCTGAAAGAGCGATGCCCGCAGCTTTCCTTTCTTGGACTTCATGATACCCCGAAGCAAATAGGATTTTAGCCCATAATCTTCGGTAAAGCAACTTACAATAAGGTCTGCTTCGGCATATTTTACGGAAGAAAACACCAATGCACGCGTAGAAACCTGCATGGCTAACGCACTATCATGATTTTGGAAACCTTGGTCTCCAAGGCATCTTCGGTAGTGATCATCACCAAATATACTCCCGATGCTACTCGATATTGCCCGAAAGCCGTAGTATCCCAAAGTACACTTCCCCCTTCGCTCGTTGTTTCGAACACCAAATTACCTTCAATATCGGTAATCTTAACATTGGCCTGAGCGGTAAGCCCGTCGATGGTTACATTACCATTAAAGCCGGGACGCACGGGATTAGGGAAAGCATATACATTTTCTAAATTTTCCCTAGGAGCGGTTGAGGTTCCTTCGAAGGCCACCAGTCCATTTACAGTCGCAAAATATACCCTTCCCGTAGAACCGTCTATGGCAATATCCTGCACATTATCGGAAGGCAAAGGTGAATTGGACTTTGTAAAACGCAGTAGGGTTTCCTGTCCGTTGGAAGACAGATAAAACACTCCTGAAGTGGCGGTAGAAATCCATTTATTATTGGATCCATCTACCTCTATATCGGTGATGGTTTGTTGAAACAACAATTCCTGAGGCACTCCATTCTCTACGATAATGATCTCCTGTGCATCGGTATTGGCTTCTTCATCGAAGAATCCACCTACATTGAAAAGCACACGCAGTCCACGGGAAGTACCGATCCATAGACGATTTTGCCTATCGAATGCAATCGCTCTAGCATTGGGTAGCGGAAGGTTTCCACTTCCTGGGCCATCGACAATACGATTTAAGGACCCATTGGTGGGATTGTATCCTATAAGCCCATTCTCTGCCGAGCCGAAGAACACAAATCCTTCACGACTTATTTCCACGTCGATCAATGCCTGTTCCGAAACGTTGTCCATGATACCGGAGAGATCTACCCTTTCAAACTGATCTCCAGTCCCATTGTTTAGCTTGAGCAAGCCTTCATCCAGTTTAGACTGTAACACCCAAAGGTTCCCTTGACGGTCATAAGTAGTACCATACAAACGGATTCCGGCATTATCACCATCCACAGTAGCTTCAAGCAAGTTACTGGATACCTGATCCAAAAAATCATCCGGAGTCTGATCGGTTATATGAAGCAATCCTCCAATAAAGGAACTCATATATACATCGTTGGGATTGTTAGGGTTTATGGTAACGTTTACCAAATCGGTCGGTTCTCGCACACTACCTCCCAGACCCGTATTTAGCGTTTCATAAGGAATATTGGTCCAAGTTTCTTCCCTTAAATTACTAATACCAAATCGGCTAAGTGGAAAGGGGTTACTAGTAGCTGTTAAGTCTCCAAAAGTGACCCAAAGCTGTCCCGGCGAGGTATCTATGGAAAAGGGTTTGTTAAGAATAGGCCCATCCGGTAGTGCCTGGAGTACATCCTGACTTCCAAATGGAACAATGAGCAAGCCATTGTTGGTGGTTCCCAAAAAGAAGGTATTGTTGAATCCCATACCCGATTGTAACTGAAAATCGAAACCGGGAAGGGTGTTGTTCACTACGGCTACCAAACTGTACCCAATACCATATCCTCTAATGGATTCTTCGGTGGTAATGGCGAGAATATCGCCTTCGGTTTCAAAATCAAGGATAGGGGTTCCCAGATTCTCCACTTGCACAAAACCAACACCTTCGTCATAGCGTTGTATAATATTGTTATTTCTGGCAATGAATACCTCTGTACCCAAGGTTTGTACTCCACGGATATTTCCAGCGGTAAGGGTGGTCCATCGTGCAAAATCGATAAGGTCTTCGTCGTCTACCAAAGCCCGTCGAACGCCTCCTTCACTAGAGGAAGCATAAATATAGGGGTCGGCCACAGTGGTTTGGGTAATTTCTATTTGGGTTCCCAAATCGCCAATAAAATAGGTGTCACCAAATTCCAAGCGAGCAAGATCGTAGACCGTAATACCAAATTGGGCAGAAATGTATACACGGCCATCGTATTCGTAAAAGTCATTGATTCTTTTCCTATCGGGCGGAATGGTAGGCTTATCGAATATATCTACTACATTTAGGATATCCTCATCGCCATCTACAATCACGTCCATTAGGCCGTTTTCGTACCCTACTAGCAATACCCCAAAATCTTCACTATAATAGATACTGGATATAACTTCCCCAGACAACCCATTGATAGTGGAAATGGTTTCGATTTGTTGGCTTAAAAGGTCATAGGCAAACACCGAGTTTTCGGCAGCCACATAGACCTTTCCATTCCCTTGCGAAATGTCCTTAACAGACACATAGGAGAAAAATCCCTTCCAGCTATCCTCAAAATTTTGGGCTGTAGCGAATGCACTTAGAAAACACAGTGCCAGTGCTATGATTTTCTTCATAAAGGAAGTCCCTTGGTTTTCTCTTTTCATAAACACGCTAAAATAGGAATTATTGCGGTATACAAAAGAAAAAGGTCGCCCAAACGGACAACCTTTCTATTATAAGGTATAAAGGGAATTAAACAACGCCTTGGTCCAACATGGCATCTGCCACTTTCACAAAACCTGCAACATTCGCTCCTTTTACATAATCTACGTATCCATCACCGTCTTTACCAAATTTAACACAAGCAGCATGGATGTCGTTCATAATCCCATGAAGTTTCTGATCTACTTCTTCGCGCGTCCAGTTATAGCGCAATGAGTTTTGGGACATTTCTAATCCGGAAGTGGCTACACCCCCTGCATTAGATGCCTTTCCTGGTGAGAAAAGGATCTTCGCTTCTTGGAAAACAGCAATCGCTTCGGGAGTTGTAGGCATATTCGCACCTTCTCCGACGCATATACAGCCATTGGCCACCAATGTTTTGGCCTCTTCCTCGTTCAATTCATTTTGAGTAGCACAAGGCAAGGCGATATCGCAAGCCACACTCCATGGACGTTGTCCTTCGGTATAACTAGCGGACGGATATTTTTCTACGTATTCTTTGATTCGCCCTCGTCTTACGTTTTTCAGCTCCATAACGAAAGCCAATTTCTCTTCGTTAATTCCCTCTGCATCATAGATAAACCCTGAAGAATCGGAGAAAGTAACTACTTTTCCTCCCAATTGCATGGCTTTTTCAGCTGCATATTGGGCTACATTTCCAGATCCAGAAATTACTACTGTCTTACCTTTAAAGCTCTCGCCTTTGGTTTCCAACATATTTTGGGCAAAGTATACGTTTCCATACCCGGTAGCCTCTGGACGGATCAAGGATCCTCCATAGCTCATTCCTTTACCAGTAAGAACCCCAGTAAATTCATTACGTAAACGCTTGTATTGACCAAACATATAACCAATTTCACGTCCTCCTACACCGATATCACCCGCAGGAACGTCGGTATTAGGCCCAATATGTCTGGAAAGCTCGGTCATGAAGCTCTGACAGAAGCGCATTACCTCTGCATCGCTCTTTCCTTTTGGGTTGAAGTTAGACCCTCCTTTACCGCCCCCCATAGGAAGGGTAGTTAAGCTGTTTTTGAATACCTGTTCGAAGCCCAAAAACTTCAAAATGCTCAAATTAACGCTTGGGTGGAATCGAAGTCCTCCTTTATAAGGTCCAATCGCGGAGTTAAACTCTACACGATATCCTTTATTTACTTGAATATTCCCACTATCATCGGTCCATGGAACCCTAAACATAATGGTTCTTTCGGGTTCTACCATACGCTCTAAAAGCATCTTTCCTTGGTACTTTTCGTTCTCCTCGATAAAAGGGATTACGGTTTCGGCAACTTCAGTAACTGCCTGGATAAATTCGGGTTCATTGGGATTTAAATTCTCCGCGTAGGAGATGAAATCTTTAATGCTTTGCTTCACAATAAAAATCTTTGAATTAATAAAAAAAGGTCGAAAAAATGATAATCCTTTAAAATTTCCTGAAATAACATTTTCAAACTGAGAATTCAATAAATTGAAAACGTTTTCGTTATTGTTGGCAAATATAAGTTATCTATAAAAAAGAAAGTTGTTATTTCGTGTAAATAACCCAATTACACTGAATATATTTCTGTGTTAGATATGTTTTTATATATTTGTTACGTCTCAATCTAAACCACATATATAATGAATGCCAGAATATTGCTTATGGTATTTCTTACCCTCGCTGTTGCTAAACAGGAGGTTTTTGCCCAATTGGGCTTCTCGCACGAGATCGGTATCATAACCGGTCCGGTTGCTTTTTATTCGGATTATGGACAGCGCTATGATTTTGAGACCAACATTGGAAATGTAGGTTTTGGGGTAGGAATCGTTCACTACCTGAACTTCTCATATAGAGCAGACTGTAACTGTTATACGAGAGATACCTATTTCAACGATCACTTTAAAATTAGAAGTGAGATAGATTACCATGTGACCAATTTCGAACACCTAGGAGAATGGGTGGACCCGGACAAGACCTCTATTTGGGCAGAACAACTGCGGGGAATGAAAGGTTCTACACGTGTTTTCGATATTGGAGCGCAATTGGAATACTTCCCTCTGAGTATCCGTGATTATGCTGCTGGGGCCTATAGATTTGCTCCTTTTGGCAGTTTTGGTGTACACTGGGTAAGTTTCGATCCGGAAGCGTATAGTGAACTTGGACCTCTTAACACAGTCTCGACGACGCCTGTGAAGTATTTCAATGCCTTTCAACAAGAAGGGGATTCTACTTGGTCTATTGTAATGAGTGCCGGAACACGTTATAAATTGAGCCCATTAAGCGACCTTATGATTGACGCCCGTTGGCAGTACTACTTTTCCAACTGGGTAGATGGACTAAACCCAAGTTTAGAGAATAATGGTGTTCAAGAGGTGCCAGAAAACAAGGCCAATGACTGGATTTTCTGGTTGAATATTGGTTATATCTATTATCTAGATTAAAAACGATACACTTTATATAAGAAAGGGCGGTGCATTGCACCGCCCTTTCCATTGTATCATACTATTTCTTAGGAGCCGATTGCCTGCTCCAAATCGGCAATAAGATCATCGGCGTCTTCAATCCCAACACTTAGTCGAATCAAAGCATCTACTACGCCTGTCTTTTCACGTTCTTCTTTCGGGATGCTGGCATGGGTCATGCTCGCAGGATGCCCACTAAGACTCTCCACACCTCCCAAGCTTTCAGCAAGGGTGAAGATCTTCATGTTTTCTACTATGCGAATCGCCTCGTCATAATCGTTTCCTTTGGTCACAAAGGAGATCATTCCCCCAAAATCCTTCATCTGCGCCTTCGCTACTTCATGATTGGGGTGACTTTCGAATCCTGGCCAGTATACTTTTTCGATTTTCGGATGGTTTGCCAAGTATTCGGCTACCTTCTTCCCATTCTCACAGTGGCGCTGCATACGTACATGCAAGGTCTTAATACCTCTCAATACCAAAAAGCTATCCTGCGGACCACAAACGGCTCCACTGGCATTCTGGATGAAATAAAGACGCTCAGCCAAAGCCTCATCCTTCACAACCAAAGCACCCATAACCACATCGCTATGCCCTCCCAAATACTTGGTGGCACTGTGCATTACGATATCCGCTCCTAAATCCAAAGGCTGTTGCAGGTAGGGTGTCGCAAAGGTATTGTCCACACCCAATAAGATATTGTGCTTTTTTGCTACCTCGGCCAAGGCCTTGATGTCGATAATGTTCATCATTGGGTTGGTTGGGGTTTCGGCCCAAATCAACTTGGTGTTTTCATTTACATAGCTCTCTACCTTATCGGCATTCTCCATACCTATGAAATGGAACTTTACTCCAAAACCCTCGAATACCTTGGTAAATAAACGATAGGTTCCTCCGTACAAATCGTTGGTAGAGATCACCTCATCGCCTGGCTTCAATAATTTGATCACGGCATCGATGGCTGCCAATCCGCTGGCAAAGGCCAATCCGTAGGTTCCGTTTTCAATGCTTGCAAAAGCATTCTCCAAGGCCTGTCTTGTAGGATTATGGGTACGGGAATATTCGAACCCCTTGTGCCCCCCTGGCGTGGACTGGGCATAGGTAGAAGTTTGATAAATCGGGGGCATTACTGCACCGTAAGCGGGATCGTGTTTCTGACCCCCATGTATTGTTTTGGTGTTGAATTTCATCGGTATACTACATTGTAAATTTCGAAAGACAAAAGTACATCTTTCATTACGCAATATAAAATGACGAAAGGGCAAGATGGACCTTACATTTTTGGAGAGAAAAATACGTGTGCAAAACCCATGTCGCCGAGTGATTTTGACTTCTCGATACAATCCTTCAGATCACCTGCCTGCGGGCAGGCAGGCTCAGGGACCAGAAAAATCACTCGAAGTCCCTTCACATTCAAGGGTCTTCGGGAAAAAGCCCGAGGAGGGTCATCGAGTATCACGCTAGAAGCGTGATGTATCGAGATGCCCTAGTACCTTACAAATTCACAAAGATTTTCTCTTCCTTATTGAACTCAACCTTAATGGCTTTCAGGAAGTCTTCCATCCCAATATCGCTCCTTCCATTTTCCGCTACATGCAAGCAACAATAGGACAGGGCATTGTTAATCTGAGCTCCTGTAAGCTCATAATTTTCGGAAATCTGGATGAGAATCTCCCTATGTACCGAAATATTGGTAGGAACAGCCATTTCCCAAAGACGCAGACGCTCTTCTGCATTGGGCTTGGCAAAGCTGATGATGGAATTAAACCTTCTAATAAAGGCTTGATCTATATTATTCTTGTAGTTACTGGCCAAAATCACCACGCCATTGAAATACTCAATACGCTGCAGCAAATAACTCACACTTTGATTGGCAAATCGATCTTGGGCACTACGGGTGGCCGATCTTTTTCCGAAAAGCGCATCGGCCTCGTCAAAGAACAAAATCCAATTCTTGTTTTCTGCGCGTATGAATACCTTTTCCAAATTTTTCTCGGTCTCCCCAATGTATTTGGAAATTACCTGCGATAGATCGATTCGATATACAGGACGCTCAAACTCTTTTCCCAACAAGGAAGCCGTCAATGTTTTTCCCGTTCCCGAAGGTCCACAGAACAAGGCCTTATATCCTGGCGCCATACGCTTGGCCATGCCCCAATCTTCACGTAAGAGATCCTTGTGCTTTATCCACAGTCGGATCTGATGGATCTGCTCCTGGGTCATGGGATTCAACACCAAATCTTCCCAATCCATTTGGGTGGTGATCTCCTTGGCTGGGAAATCGGGGCCAAAACTGGGCTTCAATTCTTCCCCAAACATGAGAAGGTGCAAACTTTCTGGTGGAACGATTACTTTTCCGCTCATAAATGGCATGCCTTCATTTACGGGTGCGATATACAAGAGTTGTTCTTTAAAAAACCAATGTTCTTCCTGAAAATAATCCAACAATCGCAATCGCTTCTGCATATCATCCTGGGCAATAATGTGCTGCAAGGTTTCCCCTGTAGCCTGCATACTTCGGTAGGTATCGTCTTTTACACCACCCCATTCCGGAAATTCGCCTCCTTCGGGGAACAATTCCTTTAAAATACCGTCATAAAATCCAGGGATCACATGAGGGGCCATCGCTAGTAGAATAATGAGTCCTTCCTCATGGGTGGTTTCCCGTCCCAAGACTTCGGAAAAGGTATTCTGAAAAGAAAAAGCGGTTTCCTTCGCTTCGGGATCGAAACGTTGTAGAATGTATTTTTTGAGATTCTGAAAGGGCATGTTCGTCTATTTAAAAATATAGGTTGTTCTTTTTATCCAACACCACTAACCGACCATTCGCAATTATAGGAGGAAGGGTAGCACCGTCCTTCAAATTCAACAGCCTTTGAAAGGTATTGGATCGTTTCTGAAGGGAAATTACCTCATTTTTATGAGATGAATACGCAATAAGCGCATCACTTCCCGAATGGGATAGCTTAAAATTCCCTTCCAAAGGGATGGAAACTTTAGAAATAATTGCTCCCGTAGATCGGTCGATCTCCAGAAGGGTATTACCAGATAACGCCCATAAGGTGTTTTCCTCAAAGTCTGGAACGGAAAAGGTATTCATCCCTGTTCCAAATGTTTTATTCCAATGCACGGTTCCGGTCTGTATATCGATATTCAATATACGATCGGGAAAAACGGTAACGAATACCTTCCCATCTTTTACGAATGGCACTTCGTTTACAAAGCTTCCCTGGACCGTGTCTTTCAATACATCCACCTTCCAAAGCTCTCTTCCATTTTCTGGATCAATACATTTCAGGAAATTAGGGGCTTCGTTTATAATGAAATGTTCGTGATATTTCAACGAAAAATCAGCCAATCCCTCTAGTGCCATGGGGTCTTTCCATTCTAACTTCGATAACTGAATGGAACATAAACGCGAACCTTCTTTAAAGGATGGAAAAACAAGCGCATTATTCGCTACAACGGCAAAAAGAAGGCTAGGGTTTATATCGGCAAACTCCTTGATCAATAAACCATCTTCTAAGTGAATGGCATACAATGTACCACCATCGGAAGCAAAGAGAAGATTTCCTGTCTGAAATAATTCCCGTATGGCCTTAGAGAAGCTCAACTTCCAAATAGTGGTATCGGACTCCATAGAAATCCATTGCAGGGATTTATCTGCCTTAGCCAATACCAGATTCCCATCCATAACCAAAGGTGACGCGGATACATCGGTATACCGCAAACGAATCGTATCGGCATTTTGGATGCTTCCCTTAAGAGGAACACAGCGTTCATAACTTCCTTTGTAGCAGGTATGATTCATTAGAAACGTAATATTACTTGATTTAATTGACTAATTGCCCGCTGTGCATCGGCAGGGTTTGTAAATGTATTATTTATTCTAGTGGTGAGCGCCGCTATAAGATCGGTAGTACTTCCGGCTCTTGAGGCAATTACATATCGGGAATTCAATAAACCAACCCCAGGAACGAAATCGTTTACCATCTGGTTCACTAAGCCTTGGGCGTTTGTGAAATCTCCCCAATTCTTGAATTCATATTCCAATCCGTTGATAAGCACATCGATCCTTCTCGATCGTTGTACCACCTCAAATCCACGTACCCCAGCAATGAATTCATTGCTCTGTCGGGACAAGAAAGCCAATACGAACTCACCTCCTATATACTTATTTCGCATGGGGTGAGAAAGCTCGGAAAGCAATCTGTTAAACGTGTTTATATTGAATCGTTGCACTCGTTGCAGTCTACTCAGTATTGTAGGAACGTCCGCTCCCGGATGACTCAACGCATTCATTACAATACGCTGTATCTGTTCTCTTGGAACCCTACCTTGTATCAATCGGGTAGCGGCACGCGAGTTATCAATTATGGTATCTACAGCACGCGCATATACCGCTGTAGATCCTGTGAGACGCCCACTCATGATGCCTTCGAAAATCTCTCGATTCTCATCCAAAGCTCTTCCTCCTCTTGCTGCATTATTCTGCAAATGCTGAGTTAATCGAGAAGCATCATCAGTTGCGCCTATAATGACTCCTCGTTGTCCGTCTACCATTACTTCCCTACCTAAAGTCGTCTTACTGTTTCCACGAGCCGCTTGCATCGTCGCATCGTCTATCTCCCGAACATTCCCAGTGGCCAGTAACACCCAAGGGTTAATGTATCCTTCCAGTCTAAACCAACCTCGCTGGAAACGGATTCTAAACCTTCTGAAACGGACACGCCTAAATAGTCCCTCTGCCAATTCCTCCAAGGTTCTCACTCCTTGTCCAATACGACCACTCACCCCACGCATTACCAATCTACCTCTTTGAATCATCGCTCTTCCCGATGTCATTACAGCACCCCCAACCCGTCTTGCACCTTGCATGGCCATGGATCCAGCACGACCCAATCTAGGAGCCACCCTGGAAATAGCCTTTCCAGCACCTCGTGCAAAATTCACCGCACCAGCGGCTCCGGTCTTTACAGATCTCCAGAAGGCAGAACTTCCCAGTAAGGCAAAAATGAGTTCTACAGCCACCACGGCTAACGATCGCGCCAATGACTTGGCAGCTCCGTTAATATCTCCTTTGATGGACTTATAAACGTATTCTCCTATATAATAAGCACTACGTATAGCAGCCACCCCAATCATTAATGGAATGAGCGCTTCGAAAATCACAGGAATAGCCGCGGTTACCCATCCTCCGGACAATACTTCGGCCACAACCAATACCACAATGATTCCTATTAGGGTAGGAATGAGCCAATGGCGGTTGCACTTCCACCAGTGTTTCATACCGGACCACATCTGATTTAAGGTATATCGTGCCCGTTGTCCTCGGGTAAGCGGTCCAAACTTGGCATGCTCCGGAAAGGACTGGGCGCCTTCGTTCTGTCCCATTTGTTTTGGTGGATCGCATGCCTGATTGGCCATACTTTCTTCGCTCTGAGCCATCATATGCTGCAAACGCAACTCTGTTTGTTCTTCCGGGCTTAAATCGGCCATTGGATCGGGTCCGGGATCTGCACCAGCATCACCACCCCCAGCAGCATCGCCACCAGTAAAGTTAGAAATATGGGTGCCTCCCGTATGGCTAATAATGTCGCTCAATTCTGAATGTACTGTACGCGAATCGGCATCGGCGGCATTTCCAAATTCCAATACCCCATCATCGCCCGTACGACTCTGAATATCGGCAATCAATGCGGCACTCGGTGCAAACTCTCCAACGCTATCTACCCCTATATCATTGTCGCCATAGGTTTGTTTAGAGAATAGGGCGGCATCATCCTCCCCAACCTGATCTCCCAGACCTAGACTTTCAAATTGAGTCGCCAAACTGGCTACCTGACTTCCAATTTCAAAAGGCAAGGGTTTTGTAAGATCCATACCCAATAACTCCTCCTCCATCTGTCCTTCAATCTCACCTGGCATCGCGATCAAAGCTTCTACTTGATTGCTGATAATCTCCAGATCCAATTCGGATACCATTTTGGCAACACGGTTACTCGCAGTGATTTTTTCTTCGTCCGATTTCTTCAATAGGTCCTGCAAGAATTCGATCATCTGTGTTTTTACCTGGAACCAAGTTTCTCCGAAATTCTTGAAGTTAGGCATGCTACGCAGTACCAAAATCATCACTTTGATGACGAAATCGACAATGGCGGGTTTGAAACAATCGGGAAGTGCCCTCCAAAACCAAGCCGAAAGTACAATGGGCCACAACCATGGGTTAAGTGCGAGGTAAAACAGCTTGGCTGCGATGATTACATACGGACGGATTTCGTTCCAAATGTCTGAAACGACCTGACTTACCTGTGCATAAATTTCGCTCAACTTATTTTTCACCTTGTCGATACCATCGCTAATGGCTTGTCCAAATCGACGCAAGGCATTCTTAATGGTCTGGAAGAGGGTTAAAATACCCAAGGACTCCATAAGCTGCATGACCTGTTGCTTCAATCGTTCGAAGGCTCCACTTAACCAATTGAAGGCTTGTACGGCTAGGTTTTGTAACTGATTGATGCCACTGGCAATGGGATCCAGAATATTCTCCTTGATCATTTCACGGAACTTCACGAATACCTCGTTGTCCCAATTGTCTTTCACCCAAATCACCGCTCGATAAATACCATAGGCCGCTGCACCGATGAGGACGAAAGGTCCGAGGGGAGATAGTAATAATAGAATACTCCCAATGACCATGAGGGGTTTCTTAATGGGCTCTATGGCAGATACGATCCAATTCCAGGCGTCCTCTAGTTTTTCTGTAAGCCAATCCAATACCGACTTTCCGGTATTCCAGGCAATATTGAAAGCATCCTTAATCCATTCCCAGGCCCTGGCCACTGCATCCCGGATTGGTTTAATAAGATCCCATACCCAATTGGCTTTCTCCACTACCCAATCCCAAACATCGCGAGCCACCGATTTCACAGCTTCGACCACAGGTTTTCCTACTTCGGTCCAGAGCCATGAAAGTCCCGCAGATATTTTGTTGAAAATGGCACGGATCCGTTGCAGGGCCCTTCCCGTGAGTTTTTCAATGAAGTTGAAAATCTTTCGGGCCAATTGGGCAAAGGCGGTACAGGCATCGGCAATCTTCCCGCTTAGGGAATCGATGATGCTGGAAACGAATTCCTCCAGAATACCCGATAATCCCTCCGCTTGTAATTGGCTGAAAAGTCCGCCCGTCATTCGGTCCAAGGATTTGGCCAACATTTCTTTTAGGCTATCCCAACCATTTCGCAGGAAATCCAACAATCCCGGTGCGATATCTTCAATAATCTCTTCGGCTCGATCCTCGGCCCATTCAATTACACGTCCTCCAAACCGTATAGCCGCGCCACCCGTATAATCCCATGTGGTTTCGGCCGCACTTCCAATAGCACTTCCTATATCATCTAGAATATTACGCTGTATCCGTTTCCCGGACTTCTTATTGATCTTTTTTGAAATAGCGCCTCCTTGCTGAATGGTATGCGTTAGCTCATGCGCCAACAAGTGCTTTCCTTGGGTAGTACCAGGGTTGTATTTGCCTTCGTTAAAGTAGATGTCATTCCCCACGGTGAAGGCTTGTGCATTCAGGGACTTACTCAACTGTGTGGCATTGTTGTCGGTATGAATGCGAACATCGGAGAAATCGCTCCCAAAACGATCTTCCATAAAGGACTGGGTGTTGCCATCCATGGCATTACCGGCACCTCTCGAATTGTTGATCTGTTGGGTAACTTCAGGTGAGGCCACTCTCGAATCTTGACTCGCCAAGGCCTTTCGTTGCGCTAAAGGCGTAATGGTTTCGGAAAGCGGTTTCCTTCGTAATTCCTCATCCTCACAATTGCTGCACTTCTTCTGCACTAAGGGTCCTCCCGTATTCGTCGGGGGAATAGGTGGAGTATCCATTTGATGGACTACCTTATCGGCCACAGCATCGGCTTCTGCTTCATACGGGTCGTCTGACTCACCAATTTTTAGCTTTTTCTGAACCACAGGGACAGGTGGTACAAAAGCCTTGGGTTGGGCTTGTGCTTTGGATTGGGTGATATGTTCCTGAGATGCGGTTTGCATACAATTACCAAGTAAAGTTTACATCCTTTTCAAATAAGCGTTGAACACCTCCTGGATTACCGCGTCCAGCAATCGCTCGGCACAAAATAGTAGCCCTCGTTATTCCACGTCGACGTAGTAAATCCCTTGTACGATGCTGTATAAAGGCCTGGGGGTGATTTCCAAAGTGTTTTACAGAACCAGAAGTTCCCCACATTAAATAGCGTCGATCCGAACTGTCTTTTATAATCCATCTAAACTGTAAATCGTTTGTAATAGTAAGTGGGCTGATACTGAACTCTGGGGCATCGGCAATATCTGTGGAAGTACTGCTTATATCGACTGTATTTCCGGAAGAGGAAACAATATGCAACCCTCCTTGCATGATAAGGTGTATGCCTCCTAAAGAATAGCGGCCAGAGCTCGTAGTGGTTTCAAAAGTAGCCTCAGGCACACTCATCATACTACCGTCGAGCGGAGCGGGAGTGATGGAGTTAAAAGGCCATGAGCCTCCAGAAGGCAAAGTAGGAGGAGTAAAACTACCCCATCTTCTAAAATTATAGGTTTCGAAATGCGTTAACGACCTTTCATTGCTCCAAACATCGCATATTTGTTCTATCCCTGAGCGAGTATGCCCATTCACCGCCATGTAGAAGGCTATTATATTGGAGGTAAGATCTTCTTCAGAAAAAGACGAAGAGCCTATACTTTGTGTCCATTGTTGTAGTGATTCGAAACCTAAGGACTGCATTTGCCATGCGCGTAAGGCCACCCTGTTTACTTCACTCGAGCTTAATTGTCTAGTAACATTAAAATGCGGTGTCACCGAACTCAATACAGTACCTATTACGGGTACACTGGATTGCATAGCTGGTGCAGCTACTGCCTGTGGTGCTGGATCTCCAGCTCCTATTCTATCTGAAGCGGCCTGTACTTCTTGGATCAATCTGCGGGCAACTCCAGGACTGGCATGGCTCCAATCTATCCACCCGCAATGGGTAGAATAATCGTATCTATCGTCCTCTATTCCACTTTCCGTAGGAATCCTTTGAATGCTTTGTGCTCCTTTTTGTTGAATGGTATGCGTTAATTCATGTGCCAACAGATGCTTCCCGGAAGCACTGGAAGGATTGTATTTTCCTTGATTGAAATAGATGTCATTGCCTACGGTAAAGGCTTGTGCATGCAATGATTTGCTCATCTGAATGGCCTCACTTCCCGTATGGATGCGCACGCCCGAAAAATCACTTCCGAACCGGCTTTCCATGAACGAACGGGTTCCCCTATCCATCATACTTCCACTTCCCTTCGAATTCTGAATCTGCTGGCTAATGGCATCCGATGCCTCTCCTCCTGAAGTATGACTCAAGGCACTTCTTTGCACCAATGGGGTAATACTTTCGGATAGCGGTTTCTTTTGTAGTTCTTCTTTACAATTACTGCATTTTTTCTGAACCAAAGGTCCAGAACTGGAAGGTGGGGTCGCTGGTTCAAAACTGGATTGCATCACCTTATCGGCGATCGCATCCGCTTCCGCTTCATAGGGATCATTTACTGCACCGATCTTCAGCTTTTTTTGAATCACAGGAGTCGGCGGCACAAAGGCTTTGGTTTTTGCCCGTGCTTTCGATTGCCTTGTATTTTCTTGGACCGGTGTCTGCATTCAACTATTAATTTTCATAAAACCCTTACAGCGAGCGCCTATCTAAAGCGTCCGACGAGGGTGAACATAAATGCTGTTTTATTTATAGGATCATAGGTTAATCTAAAGTTCGCACCCAAATGGATATCCTTTTTACCATGATCGGTGATTTTCTTTATGGTGGACACTGCTTTGGTAACATTGCCAATGTCATCCTTGTTCTGTTGATAGAATGTCCATGGTGGCATTTCCAGTGCCGTGGGTGTATTGCCGATAAGAGTGGGTATTGAACCCCCTGCTTTGTTAAAAATGCTATACATTTCGTAGTTGTAGGGTAAGGGTTTAGCACCCCAACCCATGTTCAATCCAAATGTTGAAGTCCCGAAATTATAGGAGGACCCTAAGTAGAATTTATTGTAGGTAGCTCCCAACTTTAACTCTGGGGTTTGTGGAACCACCCCAACATTCATTTTAAAGTCATTATGCTGCATGAGCAAACTCAAGGTGCTGCCATACTTGTATTGAAGCCCTCGAATAAAGAAATTGGAATCGTAATCCAGTTTCAACTTGGAGACGTCGGCCAAAAGCATAAAAGAAGAAATACGCCACTTTATCTCTGGCGGGAGTAATTTATAGTCGAATGAGCTTTTCTTTTTGCCATCATCCTCTTTATCTCCGTCCTTCTTTTGAATCTTCCTTTGAATTCCCTTTTGTTGAATGGTATGTGTTAATTCATGCGCCAACAGGTGTTCTCCTTCTCCAGAATTCGGGTTGTACTGCCCTGCATTAAAATATATATCGTTCCCAACCGTAAAGGCCTTTGCGTTTAAATCATGGCTCATCTGTTGGGCACTTGGACCCGTATGGATCCTTACTTGGGAGAAATCGGACCCGAAACGGGTTTCCATGAAACTCTGTGTACCTTGATCCATTGGCCGACCGCCTCCCTTACTGCTTTGAATTTGTTGCGTAAGGGCCGAAGAAGCCGTTCCTCCATTTCCCCCTTGTGAAGTCGCTTTCATCTGAATGCCTTCTTCTTTTTCGAAGTCTGTGTATGTTCGTTGCACCAGGGCTCCCGATTGTGAACCGACATTTACTTGACCATCGCTCATTCCCACAACGCGATCGGCCACGCGATCGGCTTCCGCCTCAAGAGGATCATTGGAAGCACCCACAGTCAATTTCTTTTGAATAACAAGGTTGGGCTCCATAAACGCCTTCGACGGGCTTTGGGCCTTAGACTGTACCTTATGTTCCTGTTTCATCTCATTCATGATCAAAATCTTTACTTGACATCAATACACCTTGATTATCTTTTCGGAGCTACCATCTGTGAGGAATAAGTAAGCTCTGTAGTATATTTTCCTAGTCAATTTCCCTCCACCGCTCTCATCAATAGAATCGACTTGCAAATTGTGGGTAGCAACCGCATTCGTTTCATACAATAAAAATGTACCCTTTGGCATCTCGACCAAGGCAACCCCTTTTCCAGAACTAGCCGTTCTTGCTACTTTGTAGGCATCCTTTATGGTATGGGCTGCCCCTAAGAAATCCCCTGCATACACATGATCTCCAAAACGAACACTGCTGTAATCGACTTCGGCAAGATGGGTGCCTTTAGAAATAAGCTCTCCTTGTTTGGATTGCGGTCCTGTTTCAGTATTAAGCAACTTGATTCCTGTCCACATTCCAGCCGCAGAAAAGCTTGGCTTATTAAACATTAACCAATATGTACCCTCTTTAACAGCTTTCTTAACCTGATCCTCCAATCCAGATTTTGAAGTATCCTCAAATGCTTTCGCCGGAGTATAAGCTTGATCGTGAAGGAACCATTCTCCTATAGAAGTACGTCCTATTAAGAAGGCGTGATAACCATATTTATACGTACCATCGGAATACGTTTTTATTTTAACAAACCAGCCTACTTGAGCGGTTTGGCCAGGCAAAAGAGCATTCGTAACGGAATTATTAAAGATATCACTACCACTATTTAGTCCGTCGGAAGCACCTCCATCGATACCCAATCGGGTTCTTACATTATCCATTTCATTCACCTTAAGCCCAACATTCAGATTTCCAGTACTGGAATAATACAAATGCAGTATGGTAGCCAGCTCCTGATAATTATCTTGGGTCATAGGAGTACCTGCCAGTAAATTATCCCTTATATCATAGCAAGAAGAAACGGCTATCTTTTGAAGATCCTCTGCATTGGTATAGCCTTTAGCCTTTAGATTATCTACATAGGTGGATTTAGAATGGATTAACCAAGTAATTACATTTTCTATAGCGGCAATAAGGGAACTGTCATTCTTACTATTCTTACCCTGAATCATCAATGCCGAAATTTGCGAAGCACTGGCGCAAGTCTCTTTCAATTGACCAAATGTAGGTAATGTCCCAGTCTCGACAGGGAATCTTCTTATCGTGTTTTGAGATGCATGACCTTGCTGCACCACATGTGTCAATTCATGGGCTAATAAGTGCTTTCCCTGTCGGGTGTTTGGATTGTACTTTCCTTCATTAAAATACACATCATTCCCTACCGTAAAAGCCTTTGCATTGAGATCCTGGCTCAACTGGATGGCTTCACTTCCCGTATGAATTCGAACATTGGAAAAATCATTTCCAAATTGACTTTCCATAAACGAGCGGGTTCCGGTATCCATGGCACTTCCACCCCCCTTCGAACTTTGAATCTGTTGGGTAACGGCATCCGAAGCCGTTCCTTCCGAAGAAGAACTCAAAGCCCTCTTTTGCACCCATGGGGTGATACTTTCAGAAAGCGACTTTTTCTGCAATTCTTCTTCACAATTACTACACTTTTTCTGAACCAAGGGCCCCGAACCGGAAGGTGCAGCAGTTGGCTCAGCATTTGCTTGCATCACCTTATCGGCAATAGCATCGGCTTCCTTCTCATATGCATCGTCTGTGGCTCCAATCTTCAGTTTTTTCTGAATAACAGGAGTAGGGGATACAAAAGACTTAGCTTCTGTATTCCCCTGAGGGATAGAATCATATTTCTGGACTCCTGTAACCATATATTTTATCTTATCAGCATATTTTCTTTAGCGCTCGTTTCACATCGAGTAAAAACAATCGTTCTTTTCCGTAAGACTCCACTTCTCCCTTTACCCATTCGCGACCGCTGTTCCATAATTTCATAAACTTTTTGTGCTCTGCTGGGTACCGTTTCTTCAATATTTTTAATCGCCGTTTTTTTCTTCGTTTTAATTTCACCCAATCGGTATAAAATTTTCCTCCTACGCTTTTGGCGTAGCGATCGGCCTGCCGTGCATGATAATATTCATGGCGTTTTGTGCCTTGATACACCACCCTTTCGCATAGACTCCGCACCTTCGCCTTTATCTTAATACCACCACCTGCTGAGGTGCTGCCTGCAACGGTAGAAGTCGGATTCCGCTTGTCTACGCAATCCTCCACATCGCTCCCCGTTTTGTTCGCAGCGGTATCACAGGCCTTGTACTCATTAGAAAAATACACAGCATTGTCTATAGCACTCTGAACATCGGGAGCACACTTACACATTCGCTTTCGTACCCAGAACCCCCAGACATTGATTCTTTTCGGTTTTTTGGGCTTCTTATCCTTCTTGGCTTGGATCATTTTTCGCTGTATCCCTCCTTGCTGAATGGTATGGGTAAGCTCGTGTGCCAATAAATGCTTTCCTTGGTAGGTCGCAGGATCGTACTTTCCTTCATTGAAATAAATATCATTCCCTACGGTAAAAGCCTGCGCATTCAAATCACGGCTCATTTGCACTGCCTGAGAATCTGTATGTATTTTCACATCCGAAAAATCGGCGCCAAACCGACTTTCCATAAATGTTTGGGTCGAGGCATCCATGGCATTTCCTCCACCCTTACTACTTTGAATTTGCTGTGTAAGTGCCGAAGAGGCCATACCTCCGTCTCTACCTTGAGAAGAAGCTTTCATCTGTATGCCTCCCTCCTTTTCGCAGTCTGTGCATTTACGCTGGACCAAGGCTCCTGATTGAGTCCCAACGCTTACGTTACCCTCGCTCATTCCAACGACCTTATCGGCTACCCGATCGGCTTCCGTTTCGAGCGGACCGTTGGAAGATCCTATCGCAAGCTTTTTTTGAATAAAAGGAGTTTTAGATGCAGGAGATTGCACTTTATATTTCCTTGATGGCTCGTATGTGGCAAAGGACATCATCTTACTCTAATATCATTGGGGTTCGTTTGTTCTATATGCATTAGGAATCCTGCTAAAGAATCTGCAGATCCGACCAGATCATTCATAGTGGCCGAAAACTTAGAGCCTGTGGTACAGGACATGGCGTTTGTTCCAAATTGAGAATATCCTCCTTGATCCCGAACTCCAGGAATAAGGTGGAAGAATTCATGAATAATGAGTGCCGTTTGGTGATTTTGATCTACACTACTTCGGAACCCTTGGCAAAGATGGATGGGACTTCTATGGTTCACAACATACCCGTCCGAGTCCAGTCCCTGTCCAGATAAACAAATGGGATTATTAATCGCTTCGCAAGTAAATGCCACCGGATGTCGTAACCTACCTCGAAGACGCCTTAAACGAAACATCACTCGAATGTGTGCCACTCCAAAATCGGCATCGGTCTCTTTAACGTTGAAGTTACTTCTAAACGCACAGGGAACCTGACCGGTAAGTCGCCTTGTTCCACGCAACAAATCTGCTTTGTGATTTATCCAGGCACTATGCAATCGGGTCATGGCTCGGTCTGCTTTGTTAAGAATGGATGGCATTTGGCCCAATGCTCGCCTTGCTTTTTGTTCCGTTGTCCTTTGCTCTGCAGTCGTGCAGGGTTGTAAGGGCCTTCCCAGCATAATACTAGCTATATGGTTTACCACTTGGGTGATGTTCGCACCACTAATGATGTAATTTTCCCTGTATTGATGAAGTTGATCCAAGGTCATGCGCTGAAATCGATCCCGTACAGATTGGATTCTCAAATGATGCGGTCGCAACTGAAAGCTATCAAAGGCATTTAAAGCAGCTACACTATCGCTAAGCCAAGAACCATATTCCCTTCCGTGGTGCGACACAGGATGCCCTTCTGGGATTCCCCTATCCCTGCGAAACTGCTCTTCCAAATGATCGTGAATGGGATCTCCAGTATCGGCAGCTTTCTGTATCCCCATTGCCTTTCCTCCTTGCTGTATGGTATGCGTAAGCTCATGCGCCAAAAGATGCTTCCCCGAGATACTGTTCGGATTGTATTTCCCAGCATTAAAGTAGATATCATTCCCCACGGTGAAAGCTTGCGCGTTTAGCTCCCGGCTCATTTGAATGGCCTGGGAATCTGTATGAATCTTAACTCCAGAAAAATTAGCGCCAAACCGACTTTCCATAAAGTTTTGTGTGGAGGCATCCATGGCATTTCCGCCTCCCCTATTATTTTGAATTTGTTGTGTAAGTGCCGAAGAAGCCGTTCCTCCCGCTCCCGTTTGGGAAGTGGCTTTCATTTGTATGCCTTCCTCCTTTTCGCAGTCTGTACATTTTCGTTGTACCAAAGCTCCCGTTTGCGAACTTACATTTACCTGACCACTACTTACCCCAACAACCTTATCGGCCACACGATCGGCTTCTACCTCATAGGCATCATTAGATGCCCCAATGGAGAGCTTTCGCTGCACCGGTAATCCTTTGATGAATCCTCCTTTTTTTGTTTGTGAAGAAGGGGATGAAGCAGAATATCTAGATATGGTTTCTATGGCTAACATTGTTCTCTATTTCAATCTATTTATACATTTCCTCGTATTATTCTGCATTGATCCCGGTCCAATACAGAGGCTGTTCGTCCCGGAGCAAACATTAGGTTCCTAGTACTTGCAGGATTTCGTATTCCTGCATGCGTTCCACTGTTCAGGAAGATATGCCCCAGTTCGTGGGCTAATGTATCCCGTAGCGCTCCTGGGTAAATAACCGCATGGTGTGAAAAACCTCCGGCGCAGTAGGGTGGACGGCTAAAGGCCAATGCAGCATATCCCGAAGTTGAAGCTGGATAAAATACCCTAACATCGCTGGACAAGCTATGAGTAGCCGTTGCTTGTGTATACATGGTTCTTTCCTCTACTGTAGGCGTTGGACACGTAATTCCTGAAAGATTCAAGTCTGTATCACCTCCTAGCCAAGTGCGCGTGTCCGCAGCGGAAGCCCTAACATTCTTTCGCATAACAAACCGAACACAACATTGTCTAAACACCCTATTGGCAACGGCTAAATCTGCCGTGGGAGAACGTGTGGCCCCATCCAATCGAACAAAGTCTATGGTTACGGTCTTGTAACCGTCGGCACAAAGTCTACGTGCCGCTGCTAACAGATCATTTCCGTCCGGTCTTCCCAAAAATTGACCTTCGGCACGAACCTCCCGTCCAATGGTAGTTCCCGTAGTAGGTCCTATTTTTCCATCTACATCCAAATTGTTCTGTGCTTGGAAACACGCAATGGCATTGATGAATGCCGCATCGTATTCTACCGGTTCTGGAGAAACACCAAGTACATCCCTCATTAATCGGATATCCCGTTCTTGGTAACGCTGCCTCTGATTGTAACGAATGGCTTCATTCACCTCATCTTCGGTAAGGTCATTGCATTCCGCATCGGGATTGGGTGGCTCCAGTGCAAAATCCCGCTGGATCATCTTCCGTTGAATTCCTCCCTGTTGTATGGTATGTGTAAGTTCGTGAGCCAATAGATGCTTTCCCGAAGTGCTGGAAGGATTGTACTTGCCTTTATTAAAATAGATATCGTTCCCTACCGTAAAGGCTTGTGCATTCAGTTCACGGCTCATTTGGATGGCTTGTGGACCGGTGTGTATGTTGACCTCAGAAAAGTCGGTTTCGAAACGATTTTCCATAAAGTCCCGGGTGCCGCGATCCATCTTAGATCCACTTCCCTTGCTCGTATGTATTTGTTGACTAAGCGATTTTGATGCTGTTCCGCCTTTGGCGCCAACACCTTTCTTCTGTATAAGGGGTGTTATAGATGTGCCAATGGATTTCTTCTGAATCTTTTCTTCCTTAGCACAAGCTGAACATTTTCGTTGTACCAAGGCCCTTTTTTGGGTGGAAATCCTTTTCGGGCTGGGTTGCATACGTACTACCTTATCCGCTACCTGATCTGCCTCCACTTCATAGGGATCATTGGAAGCACCAATGCCTAGCTTTTTTTGAATGGTAGGAGCGGGTGGAACAAAAGAGGAATTTTTGCTGGAAGGTTGTTTTTTATGCTGTGGCACCAAGCTTTGCATGCTTCGCTGTTTAATGGATCTCCGATAATTGCTGAATGCTTTTTCTGAACTCTTCAGAAATGCTATATTGTTTTCCCTCCAAGTAAATTATGGGATCGTATTGGTTTTCTTCCATATTGTAGACGGTCCCTACTTCTATAGACTTCCCATCCGTATAGTTAAGCGTGAGATTCCCCTTGACAATAGCGGAAATAAGAATTTCATTTTGCTTAATGACTTCCAATTCCTTAGCTATGGTCTTAAGATGCGATTGCGGGATTTTGGCCTTGGCCGTGTACTGTATTCTGTTGATAAAAACTTGATCCACCAAACGATAGGTTCCACTTACAATTTCATTTGTAGTGGGAAGCTCTTCTTGCGGCAACTCCTTAACTGAAGGTTCCTTGACCTGTGGTGTAACTGTATTTGGTTTTTCTACGATGGTTTTCTTCTTTTTTCTCCAGGTTAGAAGAAAAACACCCGTAATTACCGCCAATGCTATAAAAACGATAAGAGCGATTAATTTCATTGCTTTGTTTTTTCTCCTATTGAAGGAATTTATACTACTTACTCCCTTTGCAAAGCCTTCTTATACTGCAGTTGCTGCCATTTTATTGCACCACTCGGCATCGGGTTTTGCATTTGCATTTCGAATCTTTCCTGAACTCATTAAGTTATCCGGATCGGAGTGATGCTTATTGCTTTGAACATTTCCTACATAACCGGCTTTGTGCCCAGATTCATGGGCTATGGTATCATCTGCTGCCTTTTTCCTGTTCCAAACCACACCTTTGGCGGGTGCGTTGGCCCTTGGGAAAATTCTCTTTCCCTGCCAAGTTTGGCTCAGCGTAGATTCTGTAACAAGAACTTTTACACCTCCATTTGGGGCCGTAATATTGTCTAAATTTTTATCCCTTAATTTTCTGTCGGCTGCTACATCACTATCATAATCACCGTCCTTGGGAGCCGGTTTGTTTTTCTTGTTATAATCGTAGTGCACTTTTAAATCAATATTACATGCTTTAGCATGGGTCACACAACAATGGGTAAGGGCTTTTCTTTCTACGGCAATGGACTTTTTAAGCTTATCGAAAGTCGTTTTATTGAATTTTGCACTAGAATCGAATCCTATGTTAAGCCAGATCGTCTTTCTAGGGATTTTTCCCTGTAGCCATTGTGCGTATGAAGGATCATGTTGAGAAGCCGAATCTCTCGGCATGCCTGTTTCCTCACTATATTGATCTAAAATGGGATCATGAATTGGATCGCCTCCTTGAAAAGGGAGTCGTTGTATTTTGTTTTTCCCTATTCCTCCCTGTTGAATGGTATGGGTTAACTCATGTGCCAATAGATGCTTGCCCGAATGGGACTCCGGACTATATTGACCTTCATTAAAATAAATATCATTGCCAACAGTAAACGCCTTAGCGCTCAGTTCACGACTCATTTGAATCGCTTCGGCACCGGTATGAATATTTACTTGGGAAAAGTCCGCACCAAATCGGTTCTCCATAAAACTTTGGGTGCCTTGATCCATTTTATGACCTCCTCCCTTACTTTGACCAATCTGCTGGGTTAAAGCTTTGGATGCAATCCCCGTACCTTCCCCTTTCTTCTGAATCATAGGTGTGATGGTCTCGGCAATCGGCTTTTTCTGTATGCTTTCTTCTTTGTTGCAATTGGCGCATTTACGTTGCACCAGGGATCCAGTTTGTGTAAGTGAATCCACTTGCGAATTCCCCATTCCTACCACACGGTCTGCTACACGATCCGCCTCTACTTCATACACATCATTAGAAGCACCAATGGCTAATTTTCTTTTAATGGTCTGGGCACCAACAAATGGCGAAGATGTTGTGATCTTCGAAGTAGGCGTTTTTGTTTTATGTAGTGCAACTGCGTTCATTTTCAATTGTATGATGATGCTCTTCCTTATCGTTTCATTTGCTACGGTATTGCATAGGCTCCACGCACCAAAAGCGACACACAGGAATCCGAAGACCTCGATAGTGCTCCTACTGTTCGTGGTCTGGGAACGGCTGCAACGCGTGTAGGTGTTCTCGGAACAGGGTTTTGTGCTCCCGCAGGGAATCCTGCAATTAAAATTTCTACCCTTCTCCAATTCCCTGGTGAAGCATTTAAAGGGGGACGTGGAGGGAAGCGGTCACGAACGCCTTCTACGCGTGTAAAGCGATTTACGCCTCTCAATCGGAATTTTGTTATGGTATTGGGAACCCCAAGAGTATTCAATTGGCTCTTTACATTATTCGCTCTATCCCTACTAATCCTATCATTTGTCGTAGCATTTCCGGAACTATCGGTATGTCCAATTACATCCACCCAAGAACTATTAGCCATAATATAACTGGCCGCAAAGCGTATTTTAGCCTGTTCGCTAGAGGGCAATGAAGCTACTGCAGTTCCTCCAGAAGGAAAGTTTCTAACCGTAATCTTATCCACAGACTCCCCGCGGTGCGACCCTGATCGTGCCAACCCTCTCAATTCGCTGGCGGGAACACCTTGTTCGGTAGAAATAAGATTTTCAATTCGTACCGTAGGATCATGGACATCGCTTGTGGTGCGATCCCTATGTGGGGGATGGGCATTTATATCGGCCAATACAGCATGACCGCATAACTCATGGCCAAATGCTGAAATTTCTCCTTGAAATGCCAGTGTATTCGATGCTGTAAAAGAACCGAACTCTATAGGCACTCTCGAAGAGGACATTACGATCAATTTACTACCAATCCGCGTATGTGGCCCGTCCAATTCACTTACGGCAATGGTCCAATCATTAGTCGATTTTGTGATTAATGCAAGGCAGCAGCAGCCCACAGGAGACGAGGACGAGCTGTATTCTGAAGAAAGACGCGAAGTTCTTGTCTTATCTACTACCTCTCCTGTCGATGTATCCACTTCAAAATTCGGACAAAGCCCTTGTACCAATGTATCCATCATAGAAAATCGCTGGGCCCTCGTTAGACCCGCAGCAGGATCTGCCGCATTCAAAGCGGAATGATGTGTTGGGCTGACAAATAGACGTCTCTGGATTGCGCTATTGGTTGCTTTTTGCTGCAATGTATGTGTTAGTTCATGAGCCAATAGGTGTTTGCCTGAGGTAGAGGAAGGGTTGTATTTCCCTTCGTTGAAATAAATATCATTTCCAACCGTGAAGGCTTGGGCATTCAGTTCTTGGCTCATCTGAATAGCCTGAGAACCTGTATGAATGGAAACACCTGAGAAATCTGCCCCAAATCGACTTTCCATAAAACTCAGGGTACTGTGATCCATTTTATGACCACTTCCCTTATTGCTACTAATTTGCTGTGTGAGCGACTGAGAAGCAATTCCCTCTCCCGAACCTCCTTGTCTCTGAATCATCGGGGTTATAGACGCAGCAATGGGCTTTTTCTGAACTTTCTCTTCCCTTTCGCAAGCGGTACATTTACGCTGTACAAGGGCTCCAGTGGTAGGTATACTTTTGGGAGCTAACTTCATTTGCACCACTTGATCTGCTACATGGTCTGCTTCCTTTTCATAAGCATCTTCTGCCGAACCAATGGCCAATTTTCGTTGCACAGTAACTCCCCCAATGAAAGGAGTGGCCTTCCTTGGGTTTGTTTTTGAAGCCGTTGGTGCTTCCTTTTTCTGTACAAATCCACCTGTCATAGTTCGTTATATTCAATTCCAATAGCATGATAAGAAATGCTCCATCCAGGGGGTTTTTATCGTTCCAATTCCCCATGGCAAATGATCCAATAATATGTCCAAGCCCTTCTGTTCTAAAGTGAGCTCGTATTTGTTTTCCTTGTATTCCAGTAGTTTTCCGTCGCGTTGTAAAAAGGTTTCCTGCAGCGTAGGCACCGAAGTATCCTTCAAGATGGACCAATGATCAATCACCGCTTGCAACAGACTATCGCATTCCTCCTTTTCTTCCGCTGTAATTTCCCATTCGGTACGAACCGTGTCCGTGGGCTTTACACCGCAGAGAATTTTGTTTAATAGGAGGTCGCTTTCAAATATCTCTATGTCAAAGTTGCTGAGGTATTGCAATACCAAGACCGCACGGTGTTGCAGTTGGACACGCTTCCATTTTGTATCTTCCAGATACCCTAATTTCTGAAATAAGGGTGCCAAAAAAGGGTGGAGCAATACCAATCCAGCGTTTTGTATGTATACGGAATGATCCATGGGTGATTGTGTATGACTTTGACTCTCTTCCCGGCTTCCCTGAAGCGCCTCCAAAATGGCCTCTATATCGTCCTTTTCGTTGACTTCTTCTTTAACTGCGCCGAATACTTCAAACTCATTTTCAGCGAGATAGGTTTTAAGGTACAATATTGTTTTAGAAAGCGTCGGTAATGGTATGGTTGCTTCCTGTTTTTCCCAAAGACTCAAGACAGTGCCTAATATTTCAGGGGAAAGTTGAAAATAGGATGTTGCAAGCCGAAGTATCTTTTCGGATAAGATCGTATCCTTCCGCTCACCCTTTTCTCGTTGAAATACGGCCATCCAAAAAAGGAAATGTCCAAAATCCTCAATACTCTTTTGCGGAGCGACACTGAATTCCTCTTCAACCGCTTTCATAAGTATACTCCGAACGCTTCCCCATGTGCGTATTGCATCAATATCGACTGCTTCGTACAACTTAGCCTTTACCGATTGTGGAACGTTGAAAGTCCATCGTAATACCACCGCGGGTTCCATTTGCACTTTAGTAAGCAATTGCTCCCAAAATGCTGAGTCGATTTCAACCGTTTCAAAAAGAACATCCAACTCCTGCAATAGCGCATTGGTCGGTAATGTTCCTCGTTCCAGATAATACAGTAAAAGTTCTTGTAGTGCCTTTTTTTTGGAAATAGAAGGGTGCTTCTTTTTTTCCGTTGCCGCTACCTCATCATGAGGAAGTAAGGCATGTAGTTTTAGGTATTCCTCTACTTGGAATAAGATATTATCTACCAATTCCTGTTTCCAATGCTTCTTGGAAATGGCAGGAATGTCTACAGAAAGATGCTCTATGCTCCAGACCCTATCGGCCACATCATACCGATCCAAAAGCTGCTCGAGTTTCGGATACAATTCATGCTCAAAAACCCCACTCAATTCATCTTTAAGGAGATTGGCGAAGGGTTTTTCGGAGCACTGAACTTCGATATGATTCTTCCGTATAAGGTGCATTATTATTTATCCATTAAAGAATTCTGGTGCATGGAATTGAATAGAGGTGAAAATCTCACTGTCCCTCGATATCCCTTGTTCGGTTTGAATGAAAATGGCCATCCTATCCTGATTCTTAATATTAATTCGAATATTGGCTGTTTCTGGGAAATCACTTCCTGCCCCGCGTAGGAACGGCACCGTAAAGGTTAGTTCCCGATCTGTGGAAACAATCTCCTTTAAGAGTTGATAAAACTCAGGCTCAATTGGAAATTCTGGATCGCCCAAATTGCCTTCCAAAATGCGTATTCTGAAGGTGAAGTTTGCTGTACCTCCCACATCTATGGCGTTCTTAATTCCTCTACAGGAGTACCACATACGGGCTCCCCTTGGGTCTTCCACAAAGTTTCCATCGTTGAAAAAATGGAAGAAATCAATGGGAGGTGGTGGCGGTGGCGTTGTATCTTCATTTTCGGTATAATCCAACATTTTTGTGAGTACATCACGTACTTCGAATGCGGTGTTGTTACCGTTGTCTTCTATAGCCGCTATGGCTTGTTCTACTATAGGTCTTGTTGACATGGCATTATATTTTAAAGGTTATTGATCGTTTGTAAAAAAGTCGTTCTCGTCGAAATCTACTCCTTCGAAATCGGCCACAATGGGCTCGGTATCTTGTGTAGGAAGCACAATATTGATGTTATTTCCACTAGAGCAACAGATGTATGGCAAATAGAAGTCTGCAATGATCACGCGCTCTGGAATTCTCCTGACCGGATTACGTGTTCCGGTAACAAGAATTTCTTCTCCCGTAACCCTACCTGGAGTTCCTCCTGGAACTTTTCCAACAATTCGGGAATCGAAGGCCTTAGCAAAACGTTCTTCCATGAACGCACGGGTTGCTTTTGGCAAACCTTGCATGTCTTTCTTAGCTGCTTCCATTACTCTGGACTTCATCGCCTTTTCGTGCTTTGCCAACTCACCTGTGGTCTGCTCCGCGGGTTTGCGACCTTTGGCAAGTGCTCGTTTACGAACTACATTCTTGCTTTGTATTTCACGCTCCTCCACTTCAGAAAAACGGAACAATCGCTTGTAGCTCTTAATTCGTTCCACCAAAGCAACAGTTCCAATAACGGCTCTGTCAGTTTCGAATACGCTGCTATCGGCATACACCAAAATGAACGTTCCTCCTTTGGTCACACCTGCTTCATGGGTAATGCCCGGATGCTTTTCCAAGAAAGAAGAAAGGAAGGTCTCTTTAAAAGAGTTTTCCCATCTACGATTGGCTTCTTCGTGAATGATGGTAAAAGGGTCTTCCAAAAAGAGATTGTTGATCTCATCCAAGTGATCTACCAAATCCTCGATAATGGCGTGTTCGTCTATTTCCCCACTAATTTTAATACATCTTCTGTGGAATAAGAACAGATCGTTCAGGTTCTCGAATACTTCATAAAAGGCCTCATAATTAGGAAGGAAATCGGCTAGGTCTTCAGATAATAGATCACGTGTTTCCACCAAAATACTCTCCAAATTGGTTATGGTCTGGTCGGTCATGGCAGGATAGTGCTCCTGTATCTCATCTTTGTTATCCTTTATCCAGTCGATTACATATTCGGTAATGTTATAGGTCTTTTCCTTGGCCAAATCGTAGTCGAGTTCCATATCGTCCCAAATCTCCGTTTGGTTGGAAATATCGATGGTATTGTTGGAGTAGTCGACCGCATTCAGACCAATCACCTTAAAAGGCAATCGATTGCCTTCCTGCTGGGCGATGATCTCAGTCAAGGCTTCGGAATAATTCCTTCCCAAATGTCCTTCTACCCTAAAGAAATTATAGGGTTCTACATCGTATTCCAATGGATCGGTTACACTTGGATTTGTGGTGTTGTATTCGTCTGAATGGTAGCTTAAAATGTTTTGGTTAAGCCCCTCCATGGTCAGTGCTGGCGACCATTTTGTGTTCAATTCATCAATTTCTGAATAGTAATACGGAATGGCTCTTTCGGAAAGGGGAGTCCTCCCAACATGGGAAGGCGTTATTTTGATCCCCCGTGTTTGGGTGATTTCCAAATTGAGATCGAACGTAGTGACCAAACGGATCAGCTTTTCCAAAAGTCCCTTCAAGGTTTCTTTCTGGTCCTTTTCTTCCGCCGCTAGAATTCCTGTTTTTATAAACGGGGTTCTAAACTTGAACAGATCGTTGCCCGGCAATATCTCTTCGGTAGCAAATTCGGCAGAGCCCAATAATACATGGAAAGGGAACTTTCCTTTATCGGGACAGCACAAACTTGGATTGCAGGCATGGAATTGAGCAATTTCATTGTAGGTAGCCGTTAGATCGTTCATCCAATCCCAAACGTATTGCAAATAAATGCCGTCTTGGGTTTGGGTATGTACGGTGTTGATTCGGCCTTCTACATTGTTCAGTACAATGTAATTGTCTAAAGAACTAAAGGCATCTGCATAATGATTATGCAACTCATGCACCGCATCGTTCAATTGTCCCTTCGAGCCCGAAATGAGTGAATTGTATGCGTTGAGCACATCGGCGGTTGTAGTAAGGGTGGCCTTGGGTACGCTATAACGAGGCAATCGAAGGTTATCGAAATAAATGCGATTGCAGATCTCCAAATCGAATTCAGATTCCACCAACAGATCGGCATCGATCAATAGTGGACGGATCTTAAACTCCAAACGTTTTCCCTTATCGGCACAATCTAATGTAATACAGTTCTTCTCATCGATAAGCAACGCCTCTACCAAAAGCATAACAACCTTGTTATCCAGTACCTCTTCCGTAAGTAATTGCTTGTCTTCATCGTCAGAATCGGCCTCCAACAGCTCCATGCAATTTTCGAAGGGTTGATACATCTGGGTGTATTGGTACAGGTTTTCCAAATACGGATGCTGCTCTATATCGGGATTCAAGAAATTTTCTGAAATGGTCGTATTCTTGAAATGTGTGAAGTTGGAATCTTCTAAGGGTACCAAGTACCCCAAAGAGGTAATCCCGGTTCCACAACTAATGGCTACTGTCGTGGCGTTGGGTTTGCTAATTTCCAATCCGCATACCACGCCCATGCCCAATAGTTGGGTACGGGAAGCCCTGTCCTGCTCCTCGAGGTAGCTTATCAATCGGTTTAGGTGTTTTTGACTGAGTACCTGATCTGCTTCAAAAACGGGATAACTATCATTTATAAGTATCATGGCTCAATATTTTGAAGGGTTCCTAAAGAACTGTTATTTAATATGATGGGGTTGTCCAACTCACTTTCCTGACAATCGTACAAAGTACCCTCGTCGTAAATGGTGTTTAGCTCCTTGACCTGCTCGATCAAGTCGGACAACGCTTTGTTGTATTGTTTTTTGGCAGTGGTGCTTAAATTGCCACCACAGAACTTGGCCTTGAATTTCTGGTAGGCCAAAATCCATTTTCTGTATACATCCTGAAAGGCAATCATATCGTCCCGACCTACCCAACAAACCTTTATCATGGTATGCGCAGGTGCTTCTTGACGAATGATTCGTTCCGCATAGTCCCGGAAGTAACGGTTTCTGAAACGGGCCAACCATCCGGGCATGACCATGGTCGCTTTAAAGGAATAGGGATCATTGTGATCTTCAGAAAAGCAATCATCGTTTAGGCATACGGTAAGCAAATCCTCATCGGTAAGATCATCCTCTACCATGGGACGCAATAAAATATGCTCCAAGCAATAGAAGTTTTCCAGATGTGAATTCAAGGCTTGGTATAACTTCGGAATGAACTCCTTGGCTTCTCTTTCGGTATCGAATTCCTGCTTGAACTTGGCAATTTTCTTATGATCCTTGTTCACAAAGTAGATATAGCTTTTTGAAAAGGTATCGATGCGATAGGCACTAATGGTGTGCATGAGTTGATGGGCCAATTCCCAACGCTCCGCTTGTGAAAGGGGAACTGTATTCAGCAACTGAAACTCCAAGGTTCCGATATCGGTTTCATAACTCCAATTGTTCTTGGGATCATCGTCCACGATGTCTTGAAGCACGATGGAATTGATTCCCAACAAGGCAGCTACCCTTTTTTCGTATCCGCCACGCTTGGCAAATTGCCAAGGGTGTTCTGGATCTGCCGAAAGTGCTTGACAATAATTGAAACCTAATCCCCGTGCATAGCTCAATTTGGGATATTGCGATAGGAATCGTTGCTTGTCCTCGATCAATTCCTGATCCTGAAAGGTCAATTCTGCAATACCATTGGCATTTTCCTGCATGGCATAGCTCATGAAGACATAATCGTTGAAGGATTCGCCAAAACGGGCCATTAAGTGATCCAGAAAACGGTTTCTTCTATCGTAAAAAGTGGGATCGTTTTCGTAGAGTGAGCGGTCATCATCTTCCTCTCCGTTTATTAAGGTTGTTTGAAAGAGGGCCGCATAGGCTTCATCGGCAAATAATTCCTCGTCGATTCCAGGAATATTATCTATGTATTTGGGGAAATAGGTTTTTTGAATCGTTTTAAGGTCGAACAGTTCCTTGGCGTGATACAGCTGACTGAAATAATCGCCCAATAACTGATCGAAATGCTGCAAATAAGCTTTCAACTGTTTGGCTTGGGCTTTACGAAGTGCCGGCGTTGTATCCAGCAATTGTCCCATTCCAATTCCATAAGTAACAGGGAAGTCGTTCTGTACACTGTGGTATTCGTCCAACTGATAGAAACGTCCTTCCGGAATGGCAAAATCGTTCTCCGGATTCTGTAGCTTTAAGGTATTGTTCTGTGTTTTTAAATAGTATACACCTTGACTAAGCTCCAAACCGCCCTTTTCGGGAATTAGGAAAGGAATTCCATCCCTAAACAATAATAATTTGGACTTATCGAAGGCGAAAACGGGCTTTTTCTGCCCATCCAAATTAAGGCACCACGGTTGGTTCATGGCAGACTCTATAGGCGTACCGTCTTTATCGTAAGCGGTCATCAAGAGATTGTTTACCGCCTTAACTCCGGGAAGGTCCATGATGGCCGCAATGATGTCCGAAGCATGAATGCAATCGGCCAATTGGGCATTTTGCACCTCTTCATCCAATAAGAACCCGTGTTGTAAGGAAGGCCCACTAAAAATTTCCCGTGGGTCCTTATCCATATCCAACATCTGGTTCAAGGTATAGAAAGGAATGGGTGGAGTAAGGATCTCGTCGATGGTTTGTTGTACCTGCGCTAAGATTTCCTCAGCATCCACTTCATTGTTCAATTCAATATCGGCACAGACTCCCACTTCTACTTCACAAATGGTTTCCACGCACAACCAATCTTCGGTAAGGTTTCGGTTTTCGTAAAGTACATTGTTTACTTCCGCAAAGATGGCGTCGACCTTTTTCTTCTTTTCGGCCATAAGGTTAATGGCGTAGCAAATAGTCTTCTCCACATCGAAGTAGTCCTTTACCTGTTGCAATTCGTCCGGATCCCTTGGCGTAAAATAAAGCGTTAAGGTATCTGTAGGTTTAATCTGCCTCTCGACAGTGATCTTAATGGTGTCCTCTAATTCCTCGATCTGCTTGAACTTGATCTTGGTGGGCTTATTCATTAATCGAAGCAAGTCTGCTTTGGGATCATTCCACGAATCGAATTCTAACGTGATATGCACTTCCACAAAGCGATCTCCATCGAACCAAGAGTGATCTAGGGCTACTTCATTAAGTTCGCCCAGAGTCATGTCTTCACTCAGTTCTACTACGATCTTATTGAGTCCTCGTAGCGCCAATCGGTTCAAGGAATTCCCATACTTATCCAAGTTGCTAAAGCTTAGCTTGTCTTCTTTGGGATTTATGTAAATGGGAATTTCATTTTCCAAAGGCTGCTCGTACCCCAAGTCGTCTGTTTTGCCATTGCTGTAGATGAGCCAAGCGTTGTTTATGCCTTCAATATCCATAAGGACCTTTCGGTAGTCCAAAACGGTTAAGGGCGCATTGGTTAGGATTTCGCGCGCCGTAAAAAAGGAATCGTTATCTATTTTACCATCCTCATTCGTCAACAAATCTTCTATGGCAAAATTGGTTCGGTACCCCAATTCCGTAATCACATAACAGAGAGCCTCCAGTATGGTGATCCCTGGATCATGTGCGTTATAATCGGTCCACAATTTATGGGCCAACGATTCTATATACTGCTGTCCTGCTTCCCTTAGGTATTCGTAGTCCTGAGAGGGCGTTAAGCTGCGGGTCTTATCTATGTAATATTCCGTTTTCATGAGCAGCATTCTACGGTTAGGGTTTCTATTTTATGCGTATGTGGTACGAAAAGACTGTATGCAGTCTTAGGGATGATTCGTTCCACGTCGTTCATTCTTTGTTTAATATCATCTGTGGTCTCTTCCAGAATAAGGTGATTCACTTTGAAGTCTGAGATATAATCCACATAGCTCTGGTGCTCGATCAATTGAATTAATCGCGACTTCTCGATCTCTTCCTGAAAGTCTGCAACCACCTCATCATTATAGGCCCAAGGACTTAAGAAGATATTGATCACATCCTGCAATTGCTGGGCGTACAATCGGGTATCGGCACCTGGGATTTCAATGTATTTCACTTTAAAATCCAACTCCAGTTTTTCCAATTTTGGAGGTTTTACTGCGATGCGGGCATGCGGTGTCGCTCTCTCCTTTAGGAAGGTTTGAATGTTCTTCATCGTCCCCAAATCCACAATGGGTTTCCAATAGTCGGGAACATCTATAGTACCGCCTTTGGCCACAGGAATGATAGTAACATACCCGGCACTGGTGTTAGAAAGTTCGGCCGTATCGTAACGGTGATGGTTCAAGCATTTCACTTGGAACACATCTGGAAAGTTGTCCAATACCAGTTTCTCGTAATCCCACATGGTAATAGCCTTGCCTTTATGGCGTAGGCGCTCACTGGTCCGTTGATAGAACATATTATCGTCCTCTTCCAACTTGCCTCCAAAAGAAGGATAGGGCTGTTCTATTTTCTTGATCTCATTTCGCGTCTTGTAGAGTTTGGAAATGGTCTTTTCCGGTGTGTTCTCGATGAACTGCGTGCCGGCCTCTTCAAAATCGGTCAAGACAGCTTTTAAGGCTTGGGCATGAATCCCGATGAGATCGCAAATGGCATCGATACGTTCTGCGGCTTCTATCTTTATCCACCAGTATCCCGAGGGAAGCTCGGTTTGTTCGTCCCATTTTAAGTCTTCAGGACTATTCATTTTTACGATACCCGACTGTGTAAGCCCATTGGTGTCGTCGCCTAGGTCTTCGGGCTCGAATTCGGTCCAAGTGGTTCCACTCAAATACTTCCACTTTAGATCGATAGGCGTTTGCCTTGGATTGGCGCTTCCTTCGGCTACTTGGAACAATAGACTTACACTATTTCCACCTTCCAAATCGCCAATACCTATAAACAGTTCTCCATCGTTATTAATGCTTGGCAACAAGCTTAGTTTGGATCCCTTCAACATTTTGTACCCTTTGGGATACAAGTGCATTAAAGAGAAATCTGAGGTCGTTCTTCCGCCGCTTGAGCTGAATGTGGCCGAGGCTTCGTAATCGAATAATACAGATGCCAAGACAGGTAAATAAGGTAATGTCGTATTTCCTTCGGCTTTAGCTGCATTTATATAATCTTCTAAGTACGAGTTGCCTTCAAAACTGAACCAGTTCAGAAAGAAATTGGCAAATCCTTCGGTCTTGCCAGGCACCAATTCTTCATTTTCACTAAAGTCATAAGGGATAGCGCTTTTATTCGTGAATGCATATCCACTGGTAAAATCCCAGTGGTTTCCGTCCAACCATTTTCCGTCTTCCAAGAAAGTTAGTCTGGAAATCACAAGCATTACTAGGTACGCCCACCACTCATCTGTATCGGCCTTCAGCCAGAGGGTTCCTTTGGCATTCTTTTTCTGAAAGAATTCCTTACAGGCAAAGATGAGCCCCATTCCATTTCTGGGCAATGCTCCATAGGGTTCAAAAGACTTGGTATGATCTAATTCTCCCGTATTACTGAAAAGTTTGAAGTGATCATATCCGGTAACCACCACCTTAACCGTAACACTCGAAAAGGTTACGCGGGTCAGGGTTCCATCTTTGGCAACGATCTTTAGCGCAGGAAACGGAGTTTCCAAATCTACGCCCTCGTGAATCTCTGCATCGAAAGGAAGGATGGGTTTGTCGTCTGGATTCAGGGAAAGGGTCACGCTATCTCGGTCCTTACCCACTACAGGTTCTAACCAACCTTCTTCCCCACTTAAGAAGAAGTCGAATTTATCGGTAGGAACTTCCACAATTTTGTTGGAAGCATCCTTGAAGGTCAAATGTATTTCCCGGCTTCCTCCTCTAAGGAACAGTATGGGTGCTGCCAATACAAAACCGATATCACTGAATAGTGTTTGCTGTGGAAAGGGTTTCCAACTGTCGCCTGCGGCATTCAGCTCTGTGCTATCCTGAAAGTAATACTTACTGGACTCCTTGGAAGCGCCATACAAAGTAGACACCTTGGCTTGGTTGATGGCCACATCGGAAGTAGCTCCGTAGTATTTCTCGTTCCCTTCACTGTCCTTTCCAGCCTTAAAAACGGCTCCTTCTTCTAGTAAAAATGGAGCTTCATTTTTATGCGGTTCTATATACAAGTGAACGTGATCGGGTTGTGCGCCTTCCGGACTTAACCGAAGGATCTTTCGATAGTAAAAATCGAGGTGGCGCTGGGTGTATTCGTTTAGGTTCTCTTGGGCAAAGCCGAATAACTTCAGAAATGCCAGATACAGGGCATACTGTGGTGAATGCTCTGGATAGTTCTCCAAATTATCATACAGTTTGGTCTCGCTCTTATCCTTCCATTGGGTCAACAATCCGAAGAAATTCTGAATGTTCTTATTGAAAAGGTGATGCTGAAGGGTATACAACAGATCGGTAGAAGCCGCCAATTCACTTTCTATGGTAGTGAGTAGCAATTCCAATCGGGCCTGTGTCCCCATCAAATACTCCCGAAGGTCGAAATCCTTGGGCAGGTGCTCCACTTTTTTGAAGAGATCCTGAGCATGGTTTCCAATACCTTCAAAAAACGGAAGAATGATATCCTGCTGATCGCCCAAATCGGGCACAAACAGCAATTCCCTTCGTTTTAGCTGAAAGTCGGAAAGGTATTTGGCTATATCCAAACTGGCAATCTGGGCCAAAATGGCTGTGGTTTCCCATTGAAAGAAAGTATCCCAATTATCCAACAACACATTATCCTTATTGTAAAAGTTGATGTGCTGGGACAAGGTATTGGTGCTCACAATCAGGTCGGCGATTGTGCGCTCATCGACGGCAACAAAATCGGTATGGAGTGCCTTAGGCATCCGTCCCGTCTGGCTGCAGGCGGTTCTTTTATGGGTCGCTATGTCTATATCACAATTGGACATGGTTGTTCTTAGGTTTTGATGTAAGTACCTTCTTTTAAGTAGAAGGGATATACATAGTTGAGCCTGGAATTGGTGGCCCGAATGCGGTACTGCAACTGAACTTTCACAATTCCTTCCTCGGCTTTCGGACTGGTAAAGAATACTTCCTCCAGGTCTATTCTGGGCTCATAAAGCAAAATCGCTTTCTTGATGATGGCTTTCATTTTGGTTAGAAATGTCACCGTTATATTTTCGAAAGGCATGGTATTGATTCCGCATCCATATTCGGAAAGCAATACGCGTTCTCCTAAGCGCGTAGAAAGTAGAATATCGAGGCTCTGACGAATATCTTCTTCGTCACTCACCATGTTCACACTCTTTTCGCTGAGGTTGAAACTGGGTGGAAAACTCCATCCCGTGCCTAAAAAATCTTCTTGTTCCATGATATCTTTTTATCATCCAATTAATACGGTGGGGCATCCTATCACGATCTTTCCTCCGTGCGCGGTGGAATCTCCCATTCTTGCAGCTGGTTTCCCAGCAATCATCACACTCGACGATCCTGCGGCAATGGTATCCGGTGGCCCCGTACAGGTGCAGGAATCGCCCACTACGGCGGCAAATTGTCCTCCAATCTGTACCGATGTATTCGCTCCCGGTAATACCGGTCCCCCAACGTGGGGTTTGGGCCCATCGGACATCGGGCATACATGCATATCGTTCATTCTGGCGGCCATTGACATATCAATTCAGTTTTATGAGTTGTCCCTTAAGTTCCATCTGACCCGAAGCTTTCAGCGAGCTTTTCACGCCTTCCACTTTGATATCTTTGGAAGCTTTCAGCACAATATCTTTTGCGCTTTCTATGGTTATACCCTGATCATTCATCTTGATCGAGTTTCCGTTTTCGTCTTCCAGTACAAATCCTTTTTCGGCATCGCTTATGAGCAGCTTGTTCCCGTTAGTGGTACTTATCTCTACCGACTTGTCCTCATCGTTCAGCACCACTTGGGTTCCTTCCTTGGATACAATCCCTTGGATGTAGTTATCGGCCGTGATGGGAAAGGGCATTGGCTTTGAACTGCTATACAGTTTTCCTAAAATCACAGGCGCGTCAGGATTGTTGTTCAAACATCCCAAGATCACCTCGTCCTCTACTTCAGGGATAAAGAAGGCTCCACGTTCACTTCCTGCCTGAAAGGAGGCCAAACGGGCCCAAACACCTTCAGCAGAATCGGAAATGGACGGGATCCGTACCCGTACCCTAAATTCATTGTTGGGATCGTCTTCCAACTGCGTTACAATACCAATCTGAAGGCCTTGCATGCTGTTGGTCTGCCCGGTTCTGGCCGTACTCGAAGGCGAGGCCGAACTAATATTCTGGGCAAAGGATTGATTACTCTCCAAACCAAATTTGTATTCGGTATCCCAGCATCCATTTTCAATTGTATGGTGCTCTGTATGAATTAAAACCGGCGTTTCATCGATGGCGGCATTTACCTTTTCGAATGTGATATTTTCCCCATATTTGGCCTGTAAATTGCCAAAGGTCTTTACACGTCCCTTCAAGGTGTTCAATCGGTTTTTGGCGGCAATGGCAGCAGCCATTTGCGCTAAGGTTTCCGAAGAGAAATTCGACTGACTCATATCGACCACCTCGCGTCCGCTTCCGTTGGTCACATTGGTACTGCTTTCTTGGGTTTCTACCGTTTGGGTTTCGGGATTCCAGTAGCGTACTTCCACATCGGAAACGCTTTCTTCTTCCCGCCCTTCGAACTCGAACACATTCACTCCGTTTTTGGCCAAATACGTGGCTTCTTCGGGATCTGCGGTACTATCGAAAATGGTAAAAACACCTTCCCGTACCGTAGACATATAACCCAACCCATCCAAATAACTGATGATGTAATCCCAAGGGGTTACGTTTTGGGTCTTGCTTACGGTTTCCTCTCCAAAAGCACCTAAATCAGCTTCATTGGTCACTTCCACTTCTCCCAGAAAACGGTCCATCTTTTCCGCAAAGGTTTCATCGGCCACTACATCTTGCTGGCTCGTAAGATTTACAGCTTTGTCCTTACACTCTATCTTGGTTTCAAAACCCGCACTGGGATCGGCATTGCGCTCTACTTTGTACACAATTCCCTTAAAAAGCGTTTCGGCTTCTTCGTCCGTGGTGGCTTTGATTTCAATTTCATCGGTCACAGCAAGTACATCACTCTGCAATGGATTGTCATCCGGATCAATGTCTGGATTGGACGAGATAAAGTGCAGCTTGGCGTAGGGTATTTTGTTCAGTTCGTAATGAACCTCAGCTTTTTTCAGTACCGTATGCAAGCCCTCGTTGGTTCCATTGATCAGGATTTCCAATTGGAGTGTATTATACTCTGGAGTGTAGGGTGTTACCGACATGTTCTTCTATTATTTTACCGGTGGAAACAACAGGGTTTGGCCTGTTTCCAACTTTCTGAAACTCAATAAGCCATTCGCTTTGGCTACATCGATATAGTACTTGTTCTGGTTATAGGTTTGCTCTGCGAGTAACGTGAACTTATCCTGTAGTTTCACCACTTTTTTGTGGGTCACATCGGGCGACTGCTGGTTTTGTTCGGCCTGCATCTCCTTGTAGGATTGAGTCCCTTTAAATTTACACTGGGCATTGGCTCGAATGGGTCTTCCGTCGCGACGGAACACTTTGTATTCGATCTGCATGCTCATGAGCCTGCATTTCATTTCGAAACCACCCCAAAGCAACTGTAAGTACCGTGTTTCGTGGGTATCTCCATTGTACCCCAATAATAGATCCTTGAACTGTTCCAATTCTTCTTCGACAGTGGCTGCCTCTTCAAATGGATTGGCAATGGCAGGTTTTAGCACATCGACCAAGCTATCCAGAAGGGGAAGTTTTTCTACTTTCCCGGCTTCTATCTTGGCAGGTGGCAATACACCCGAACTATCGAAAATGAAATCGAAGGTTACTTCTTCGGCACCAATCTTATTGAATTTCAGGTTCTGGCTCGAGGCACCCATGGCCTGGCCTTCACAGAATTCAACTTGATGGTTCATGGTATAACTTTCCGGGTTTACCTGTACGAAAATGGTACTAATGGCTTCCGCTTCGTTATACTCGTCGTTGGGATAGACTTCTATCCGCATTTTATCGATTATTCCTAAGAGACCTTCGATCATCGTTCTTGTCTTTCTTTAAGGATTTCTAACACGTTACGCGTACATTTTTTAATGATTTCCGCAGTCATCACCTCTTGGTTCACCACCGTTTGTTGGTTGTGGTATACCACTTCCTTTTTGGGTGCGTCCTCTACTTTTACCTTGATATGAAGTTCTTTAATTTCTATAGCCATTGTAAAAGATTTAAGGGATAGGGATCTCTTTAAAATGTTGGTACTTAAGGGTAAAGGTTTCTATAACCAGTTTGTTCTCTTCGGCATTAAAACCGGAGGTTTCCAATCCTATGGGTATGGCCTGTGATACATACCAAACCTTTACGGGATTGTGGTTCTCATTGAGCAAGGATATGACCAGATTTGCCGGATGGTACACGAAGTCGTTCAAGGCTTTCGTGGTCCACATGCGTAGACCCGAAAGTTCCTTGGTAAGGCCTCGTTTGAGTACCAAATTCTCGTGGGTGGTCCGTTTCGGAAGGGTGATCTTGTACATATTCTGTCCCCCTTCGGAAATGGTCTCGGTCTCCATAGTGGCCTTCAAGCCCGTTACGCTCTGGAATTTAGTATCGATACTAAACTGAGGTAATAGCTCGAAGATGACCGAGAAATGGTACCCGCTTAATGGCATTCCGTCTGGCATGGTTTACGCGTGTTCCATGGTAAACCCATGATTGGCTATCTCTACTGTGTCGATCGCGTTAGCGTTCTCATCCGCCTTAAGGTCGGTACACTTCAACGATACGATAAAGCAATCCTTCACCTTCCAAACGATGGCTGGCTCGTGATTTTCATTCAACAGGGAAATGGTAATGTCCCTCTTTTCCACGGTGTTCAGCGCCACGGTATTGTACCAGTCGTAGAACTCATTGTCGTTATGGAAAACACCTCTCTTCAAGGTGATGTTGCTCAGCTTGTGCATTCCAGGCATTTTATGCTTAAAATACTCCGGACTGGATCCTTCTCTGTACTCAAGTACTTCCAGTTCTTTGTTAAGACCTGAAACCTCTTGAAATCCTATGCGTGTTCCGCCCCATTCTACTCTAAAATGGAACTTTGGTAATGGATAATCTGCCATGACTATTCTATTTTATGGTTCTGTTTTTTAAGATTTTTGTTGTGTCTGAATGAACTCAAGAATGATGAATTCCGCAGGACGGGATGGTGCATAACCAATCTTCACGATCAGTCTTCCTTCCAATACATCCTGTGCAGACATGGTTTCATTCAACCCTACACTCACGAAGAAGGCATCTTCTGCTTTGGCTCCTGCCAATGCTCCGTCGCTCCAAAGGGTGGTGAGGTAGTTTTCTATCATTCCTTTAATGTTCACCCATGTTTGTTTCACATTAGGTTCGAACACGAAGTTCATACAAGCTTTCTTGGCCGACTCTTCGATCATATTGGCCAAACGACGTACGTTAATATATCTCCAGTCATTGCTATTGCCGTCTAAGGTTCTTACACCCCAAACCAACAAGCCTTTTCCTGTGAACTTACGGATGGCGTTAATGGATTTACCCGACTCGTGGATGTTCATATTCTCCTGCTCCTTGTCGGTAATATCATCGGCCAAGCCAATGATTCCGTTTACGCTAACATTTCCAGGTGCTTTCCAAACTCCACGCGTAGCATCTACATTAGCATAAACCCCTACCATAGCTCCACTTGGAGGTACGTGGTTCATACTCTTGTTAAGCTCTGCGATGATCGAGGGATATACTGGCAACATAGAAGTAAGGTCATTTTCAACCTTCAGCTCGTACTCCTCCACCGCGCTAATAGCAGCTGTCATAGCTGTAGTTACTTGACTGAACAACTTATCCAATTGGGCCGCTGTCTTGGCCAAATCTGCATTTCCTGGGTTGCCACTGTCTTCAATAAGAGCAGTATAGGGGTTCGTTCCTGTTACAGGATAATCTCCAGCAGCTCCATTTGAGGTAAAATCACCCCACTGGGCATTTACAAAATCACCTCCAACACCACCTCCAGAAACATCTAGGATAGTTCCTCCCAGTCCGTCATAGGCCAAGTTGATCTGTACCAACTTCAGCACTACCGGACGAAGGGACGTGGTAATCATATCGGTTACCAAAGTCTCTAAACCAGTATGTGAAATATCGGCTACAGGATCTCCTAAGGTGGCCAACAATCCGAAGATATTGGATAGGTAATTGGCTACGTCACCGTCGGCAGCAACCGTCACTTTTGGGTTGGCCGCTTGGGCAGCATCCCAGTCGGCTAGAATTCCGTTGGCTCCATCGTTAATATCGGTATTCATGGTAGCGAAGTCGCTCAATGCCGAGGTAATGGTAGCATCGGAAGCATACAGGGTAGCGAAGTCTACTTTCCCTGCCGCGGTTCCGTTAATGTCGTTAAATCTGAAGTTGTAACCGAAACTGGTCTGTAAGTACGGATAGTAGGCCGCACCATATTTCAGGTTTTGGTTTCCTACTTGATCACGGAAATCGGCAGAGTCCTGCTCCAGTCCGTTGGCTGGACCTGAAGTTTGAATCACATCCATAACCGTGAAGCGATCCATTAGGTCGGCACACTGCATTAAGGCGTGTTTCTGAACCAAACCAAGGTTAGTAGCTCCAAGATTCACCGCATCTGGGAACAATAATAAAGTTACCTCATCTACTTTTTCCAAAAGGTCCAATCCATCATTGAAGGGATCGGCAGAGGAAAATGGAGTTGCGGTTTCGTAGTCCCCGATGGAAACGATATAGCATTCACCCCCGCCATTGGCGAAGAACAAACGCAAACTGTTGTACATCTTGAACTGGCTTTCGGTCACCGTGTACTCCACGTTCAAGGTAATGTTCACCCCAGCCGGTTCTGGAGCACCTCCAAAGTTCTCCTCGTATTCCAAAAGCGAGGTCACCTTGGTAGGCTCGGTAGGGCCCTTCTCTGTATACCCAATGAAAGCGGGTATGGCAGTTGCCACTTGGGCGATACTTGGGGGAAATCCGTTGATCTCATGGATGTACACCCCAGGTGTTTTGATTGAACTTATCATAATTTCTGATTTTTAAGGATTGTTTAGAATTATTTCATCACTTTCTTCTAGTTGTCCGGCGATATCGTTCGGGTTGTCGTTCCAGAGCTTCAATCGGAGGCGCTCTACGGTACTACCACCATCTTCTTCATCATGCTGAATGGTGATCATCCGCATTTTGTACAGCACCGAGGGCATGTATTTGTTCCCGAGCATGGACCACAATTGGTTGAGCTCGCTCAACTTTAGGCTTTCCAGATCGAGAATGATTTTTATATGGTCTTGGGTAGGGTCTACTTCGGTAGTGCCATCGATATAGAATACATGCTGTTCCTGAAAACAACGAATTACATGTTCCAGTTTTAAGAGACCGTCTTCATACTTATCGCTGGCTTGCTCCTTATTATAGGAAGTAAACAGCAATGAGATGACCAAGTTTTGGGCAGGGTTCTTATATCGTTCTACACTGGAAGCCTGTGTAGTATTGGGAAGGTATACATTGGGCACTTTGGCCACGGTATCTTCTTCAATATTAACGATGGAAAGTGTAATGGGTGTGGTAGAGTGCAAGTACTCATCCCCATCGTTAAGTGTGGCGATATTTGTGATCTCTACAATAGGAGTTACATTACTATTATAGGTATCTACTTTAGCTTTTAAAAACTGCAGTGTTTTGCTGATGACATCTGAAGCCATTATTTCCCCTTGATTTTTGAGACATCTAAGCTCCTCAATTTGTAAGAAAAATGTAGCAGTCGTTCTACCCGTTTTGGTCGGGGGGATTCATTGGATTATTTAGGGGAAAAACCCTGTGTGGATTTTGGGTGTTGACATTTGGTGGTTTGAAGAAGATTTACTATTTTATAAACCTCACGTTATCAGATTGTTACGTTATTATTTCTCTAAAATGTACTTCTGAAGTTCCCTTCCAAACCGTTTCCTATTCTTTTTCAACCGTTTAACGAATTAGGTCGACCGTAAAAGGGATTGCGTATTTCACGTTCACCCTTTATTCCTACAATTGTGTTCGATTTGGGTGAGGACGTAAAAGTCGAAATTCTTGAAAAAGTTCGATTTTCCAACAAAGAATCAACTTGTTGAATTTCAGAATTTTGAATACAGACAATAAGTCGAAATTCTTGAATTGTCGGTACTAATTAACAAGATACGTTGCAAAGAGAGCGTTTATTACATAAATTAGAGGGCAATTTTAGCTCAAAAATCTCCCTCCCCATTTTGGGCAATTGTTAATACACGAGTTTTTTAATTTGAAACATTTTTGATATGACTAGAAATATCATTTTCTTGATATTATTATTTTTATTTTCTGGTATTTGTAGATCTCAAACCAATACTGAAAACTATACAAAATCAACCACTTACCAAGTTGAAACGCAAGATGGCAATGTTTTAGACAGTGAAAAAATCGAAGCAGTCACTTACTACGATGGCCTAAATAGGCCTATTCAAAATGTTTCTGTAATGGCAGGAGGAAGCAGTGAAGACCTGATAACCCATATATATTATGATTCTTACGGAAGGCAAAATCGCCAATACCTTCCTCTTCCCAAAGCGAATAATAATGCCGAATATTATGAGGGTGTTAATGGGGTGACCATTCAAAGAGAAACAGCTGATTATTATAAAGCCAAATTTCCGGACGATTTTTATCAAAATAATGGTTTAACATTAATACCAGACTGGGATAATCCGTTTGTCGAAACGCGTTATGACGATTCTCCTTTAAGTAAAGTTGAAGAAACTTCTGCCCCAGGCTTCGATTGGCGTTTAGGAAATGGAGGAGAACATACGGTCAAATCCAGTTTTGAAACTAACAATAATACCGAAGTTAAGAAGTTCACGGTTTCATATGATAGTAATGGTACTGCAAATTTGCACTATCAAGGATATTACACTGAAGACAAGTTAGTTAAATCTATATTGAAAAATGAAAATTGGACTAGCGGAAATCTACACACTACGGAAACTTTTACGGATAAGAGCGGCAGAGAGTTATTGACAAATAACTATGTTTGGAAAGACAACTCAGTTACTAAGCTATCTACATACATGGTATATGACCATTTGGGAAGAGTAGCATTTAAAATTCCTCCTGAGGCTTCCGAAGTTATAGCCCTTGGTCAGTACTTGGAATTTTCTGAAACATTAACACAAGATGATATCGTTGAATCTCCGGAAACAACCGATGGAACAGGTTCTGGCATAATCGATCTAACGAGTCAAGTTGATGGAAATGGAGATACCATCTATACATTAAACTGGAATTTTAATATGGAGTATGATGATTGGGCGTATGGAGGAACTGGTGCCTACTTCGAAATTGGACAAGTATATTCCATTCCTAATAATGGAAACCATCTAACAGATCAAGTGCTTTTTACTATTGAAAGTCCCGTTTTCCCCAATGATATTTGGTACGAATTTGCACTTATTAACAACAATTTACATATAAACCTAAGAAACTCAATTACACACGACAACGATCCGAATTACATGTTTCTGGTGAGTACAATTAATGAAAGTGGACAAACAGTTCAAACAACCCAGGGCAATGACCAGGAAATATTAGACAAATTGGTTTTCCAATACAAATATGACGATCAAAATCGAATTATTGAACAAAAAACTCCTTCGAAGGGTTGGGAAAGCATCATATATAATAAGTTAGATCAACCAATTTTACTACAAGATGCAAATCTAAGGAATCAAGGAAAGTGGTTATTTAAAAAATACGACGCTTTTGGAAGACTAGCGTACAGCGGATTATATTCAAATAATTTGAATAGATCTGCATTAATGGTTGAACTTACATCACAACCGATAATAGAAGAGAGACTAGAAAACCCTATTACTTTAGGAGATACTAATATTTACTACAGCAATAGTGCCTATCCGACCTTGAATATTGAGGTTTTGTCAATCAACTATTATGATAACTACATAGATCATACGGGTATTGCCTTGCCAACATCTATTTTTGGTGAATCCACCCAGGTTGAAACGAAAGGACTTCTCACAGTAAATCGTGAAAGAGTTCTAGGCACTAATGATTGGCGGATTTCTTTGATTGGATATGACGAATATGGGAGAGTAATTTACGCGGGTTCCCGCAATGAATATCTTCTCACCACAAATGCTATCCACAGTAAACTTGACTTTACAGGCAAAACAACTGAAAGTCAAACCACTCATAGTAAGGCTGGAAATGCTACCATCACAACAAGAGATTATTATTCATATGACCATATTGGACGACTCATAACCCATCAACAAAGAATAGATAACGAACCAACCCAATTAATAGTCCATAATGAATTTGATGAAATTGGGCAATTGGTTAGAAAAAAAGTTGGTGGCGAACTCTTTAAAAATGGTTATACGGATATTGTTAATGTTAGCGTTTCGTCTGTTGGAGTAATTACCAAAACAGGTTCCTCCGGTGCTTACGATGCTGGCTTGGCCACTATTGGAGAACTCCTAGGTGATGGAGGGCTTTCCTTTGTTGCCGGCGACGTCCAAAAAAAGTACTATGCTGGTCTCAATGACAGTAACACTGGTAGTGGTGACGGGGAAATCGATTATGCATTTTTCTTCCTGGGAACGGGCTCCAACCCCAATAGATTTCGTGTAAGAATTAGGGAGAATAATGTAACCATATATACGGGACCCTATTATCAGTACAATGAAGGGGATTTATTTGCGATTGAACAGGATGGCAATAATCTCCATTTTTTACATAATGGTAATTCTATTTATACTTATGATGTATCTCTGTCAAATCCTGCTCTGGTAGGGGACGTATCGTTCTATACACCTGGTGCCAGTATAAGTAACCTCCAATTTTACGCTACCAACATCGATAAATCCTTACAAACTGTAGATTACGAATATAATGTAAGAGGATGGCTAACGGATATCAACAATATTGGGACTGTTTCCACTCTTCTTGCTCCGGATACAGATCTTTTCAAATTCAGAATAATTTACAACAGGGACATTGAAGGTTCAGCTGGAGATCCTGGCAAAACCATCCCCTTGTACAATGGGAATATTGCTCAAACTATTTGGAAAACAAACAATGTTGATTCTCAAAGAAGAAGCTATGGATACAAATATGACGCTTTAAATAGGGTGAAAGCAGCATTTAGTAGAGTGGGAAGTGATTTAAACACAGACGACAATCATAGTATTTGGGGGATAGATTATGACCTAAATGGGAATCTTATGTCAATGATCCGTTGGGGGGATAATGAAAATGGGGGGGCAGCACAATGGGATAATTTAGTGTATAACTATGATGGAAATAAGCTTTTAGGGGTAATTGATAATAGCACCTCAACGCAAAAATATAAGGGTTTTAATGATTCAAATAATAACCTTCAAGATTATGTTTATGATGACAATGGTAATCTAATTAGTGATGCCAATAAGAACATTGTAAGTATTTCGTATAACCACCTGAACTTGCCAACTTTTGTGAACATTGATAACAATGGAGTTGGTGGAATTATAGAATATATTTATGACGCCACTGGAAATAAAATTGAGAAAAAATTTACTCCCTCGGGAGTCAATCCTATACCTGTAATAACGCAATATGATGGTGGACACATTTACAATCAAATTGGTTCAGGAGATAATTTACTTCAATTCTTTGGACATCCTGAAGGGTATGTAGAACCAACGCCTGTGATTCCTACAGATGGAAGCGACACAAAATCAGTAACCGGATTTGATATTGACACAGGTCAAACGACATATAGTGCATATAATTATGTGTTTCAGTACACGGATCATCTGGGAAATGTTCGATTGTCCTATAGTGATTTAAACAAAAATGGGGCTGTTAGCATGTCAGAAATAATTGAAGAATCTCATTACTATCCTTTCGGCTTAAAGCATCAGGGATATAATTCGGGCATTACCGGAGGTGGAAATGCTATTGCACAGCAGTGGAAATTTGGAGGCAAACAACTACAGTCGGAGCTAGATCTGAGCTGGTACGATTTTGGTTCGAGAAATTATGATGCTTCAATAGGAAGGTGGTTCAATACAGATCCACAAAATCAATTTTCAAGTCCATATGTTTATGCTTTCAATAATCCTATTATTAGCATCGATCCGGATGGAGAGTTCGCCTGGACCCCCATCATAATTGGAGCTATTACCGGATTTTATATTGGAGGTATTACCGCTGATATTTCGGGAGGCGAATTCTTAGACGGAGCTTGGAAAGGTGCTGTTACTGGAGCTCTTGGAGGTGGAATTGGACAATATGTCTCAGGGGGAAGCTTTGCTGCTAGTGTTGCGTCTGGTGCCGGCTCAGGAGGTGTTACGGGGAGTGTAGGAGCCTTGTTAGAAGGGAATGACATTGGTCAGGGGTTCTTACGAGGATCAATTACAGGTGGTGCACTTGCTTTTATATCTTCTTCTGTTGAAAGTTTCCAGAATTTATTTAGTGAAGGTTATTTCGGAACAAATGACGGAACTTTGAAACATTTATATAAAGATGCTCAAAAAGCATTAGCCGATTATAAAGCAGGAGATATGCTAAATACCGAACTGGAACGAATAGCTGATGAAAAAATGGAGCGAGCCGTGGATTTTTTCACAAAAAGGTACGGTGGAACATCCATGTTTACGGGAGCACAGGAAGTTGAAACTATGACAGATAAGCATGGGATCATTACTGTCTCATCACATGAATTCGGAGAAGGAAGAACCGTTGGGTATTTTAAAGAAATACTTATTCACGAACAAGCTCATTTTTATAAAGATTTAATTCAGGAAGGGCCTGGTTTGCCAGGTGTTTGGGCTTCAGAAAGTCTTTCTGCTGAACAACAAGCTTTATTCGAATTCGATGGCCCAATTGGTTATTATGAAACAATAAAGAACTCTGGTAAATTTAGAATAATTGGCCCTAGAGATTTTTCCAATCCGGACAGGGTGTATTCCCTAGACGCTTGGAAAAATTTTAAGACCCATTTTGGAAGATCTAACTTCGTTAGAAATTTCTGGAATATTCCCAGAAGAGGTCATTTATTCGGTATTAATCTTTACAATCCAGCTAATTTTTAATGATTATGAGAAGTATTTTATTAATATTATTCGTGGTATTGGTCAGTTGTAAGAGCCAAGAAAAACTTATTAACAAGGCTAATCAGAATAAGATCTATTTAGAGATCACTAATATTGATGTAGTCGAAAAATCAATCGAAATACTAATTAATAATGAAGAAAATCGAGATCTATGGATTAATTGCGATGCCTTAGTTTGGAAAATAGGCATCAAACCAGTAAAGCCCAATACTTTTAGGAAAATCAAAACTTTAGACCCTCCATATCAAGTACTTAATTTACCTAGGTTTCTACTTGTTAAATCAAACTCTCAAAAAAGAGTTTCTTTAGTCACCAATTATTTTGAACGATTAGAGTTTGATGCCAATTCCTCATTTGAATTGTCTTTGACTTATAATAATCAAAAAAAGAATGGTGATACCTCCGTTGATACGGTAATGGGTTTAATTGAATTGAAAGCATTCATTTTTACAACAAATTAGTATGGGTTTCAAATATTTTTCTTTCAATAATTATTATTCTTTAGTGAATGTAATGTTCCCATTCCTGATTGCTCTCGCATTAATTATGCAATCATGCAGTTCTGACAATGATTCCACTTCTGACAATGATTCCCAATCATTAAACATACTTTATGGGCATTGGGTACAAGTTGGCAAGTGTCAATCTCAGAATTATTTAATTCTTAATCAGAGCGGGAATTATATATGGAGAAAATCCCAGAATGTGGATTGTGATGTCAATGAATATTTTACAGCAGAGTTTACGGGTAATTATGTCGTATCCAATGACGATATCGACTTCATGCAGCAAACAAGTGAAGTTATTGAAAATCCTAATGATGATCAAGTCGAGTTTTCGAACCCAAATATACGCTCATCGAAAATCTTGGAATTGACTGAAGTATCGTTAACAATCGAAATTATTGAAGCAAATCAGACTACTGGCGGACCGGACATTACATTTATCTACGAGTTCGAAAACTAATATCGTTCAATCAACGCATAATACTATGAAAATACCCTTTTTCTTTTTGACCCTTTTTAACATCGGGCTTGTTTTAGCACAAAATGCAAACGGTGAATATGAAGTTATAGAAAATGAGACAACACAGGCGACTTCTGATCGATTTTCAGTAAGTGCTACTGATGGTTATGATGTTACAATTCCTGAAGATATCCCATTCAATACGGGAGATCAGATTGAAGGGCATATCCAAAATTCAGTTAATCTTGCTACGGGTAAAGTTGTCTTTAACATACCAGTAGCAACTATATCAGCGAATAGAGTCTCGTTTCCTATCGCACTTTTATACAACGGACAAATTTCATTTGAACAGGGACGCCAACAGAACAAATATAGCCCTGTAAGCCCAGTTGGTGTCGGATGGTCTATGGAGATCCCCAAAATTATCGCAGATCACAATAATACAGGGGCTATAGATGATGACACATTCTACTTAATTTCGAACGGTTCTTCAGTAAAATTATTGAATGAGGGTAATTTCAATTTTAGGCCAGAAATTTATAGTCCGATTAAAGTTACCTACGACCAGTTCGCTGACACATGGACTATAATCGATGAAAATGCAACTATCTATACATATGATAAAAACTCATACATCTCAACATGGCAAGGCGGAAATTGGGTTGGTAGCACAAGCGTATCTGCTGACGCTCGTTTTACAAGAGAATGGAAATTGGGGAAAATCGAAGATCATTGGAATGGCAATTCACTTTCATTTGTATATGATGAGATCATGGGCAAAAACAACAGCAGTCAACCTAGTTACGCAGACCACACGGAAGCAAGTTATGTAAAGGAAATCATCTCCTCTCGCGGGGGTAAAGTTATTTTCAATTATGGAACCAAAAACATAGGTGAATATTTTGAGCCACATACAGAAATGGCGGAACCAGACGCGTATCAAGAATTCTACGAAAAAAAATATTTAGACAATATTGAAATTTTCGATCGTGAAAATAATTTTAAATATTTATTTGATTTGGAGCATACCATTCAAGATTTAGATTCTCAAAATAAGAAGAGATACCTCACTAGGATTACCAAGAAAGACTCCCAATTTAATCCCTTACCTCCCCAGGAATTTGAATATTTTTACAATGGAGATTTCAAAGGTGGCCTTCAAAAAATAACCTACCCCTCTGGTGGCTCTGTTACCTACAATTATGAAAATAAGTATCAGTTCTACAACGGTTATAATAGATTTGAAACTGCTCCCCCTAATCTATCCCAAGACTACAATTTAGCAGGATCCTATTCTGGGAACAATTTTGCCCTAAAACTATACATGTCTAAAACCCTGTATAGTGGTAATAAAAGAAAATTTAGGGTTTTGAGATTCTGGTGGAATGGTCAAAAATGGAACCACGATTTATACGATTTCATGCAAGCAGGAAGGGATTTGTTTGAGATTGAGACTGTCGGAGGGACTGAAAGGCCTAAAAACATGTTAGCCGTATTCAACGAGAATTTTTATGGTATCGTAAAATATGAAAATGACGATGCTGATCTTCATATGTTTCATTTGAACAAGGACGGAAAAACCTGGGATTTATATCAGGACCTGAATCTCGATATTGGACCCGGTAAACCAAGATTTATGAATGGGCTTGAATATGTAAGTATTGGTTCACATCATAATGGCAAACTGATAAATTATTTTTGGAATGGTATCGATTGGGGGAAAAGAACAATTTTCCAAGGTAGCGGACAATATTATTATGGAGCTGGAATTAACTTTATCCTCGCTATGGATGAAGACGGAGGAATAGATATGGGAGATGGGCAAACTTATAATGATAATTATTATTTTCACTATCTGGATTCGGAAAGGAAATGGGTAACTCATTCATGGTCAAGTATCTTAGACCCACACCTTAATGGCATCGAGCATCCAAGTTACTTTTACCCCGGTACGACAATGGCCGGATTTGTTCAAGATGACGATAATCCAGAGAAAATAATAAAATGGAACAAATTGTATGCAGTTACTGGGGTCGATTCCCCTTATGGTTGGTATGATTCTAGTTCTCCAATATTTCCTACGTTCAATAATAATTTTACTCTTACTTCCTATAATAAAAACCCTAAAAAAACAGTTCGATTTAACGGATCAATATGGAACGTAAAGGAAATAACACCTTCTTTTTCTACAACCATATCTGAAAATATGGTTTTGACTCATGAAGGGACTGGAACAGAAAAATTTTACTATTGGCTTTACAATCCAAATACGGACAATTGGTCAAAAACATACTTAGATTACTATGATCAAACCAACTATTATAAGGCCATAGCGGGTCTTACTCCGGATTTTGGAATAACAGGAAATAAGCTTTACACAAGAAATACTTTAGGCGCATTGCATACTCCAGTAACTATAGAGGGTTCATACGATTCGAAATTTGTATATTCTAATAATTATAATCATATTCTTGCCCAATTCTATAATGGGGGATTAAATTTTTCACATTCAAAACTCTATTATAAAAACAAGCGAAATGGGAACATTGAAAATATCAATTTAAATAGTAAATCTCATCTTTTTGGTCTTTTCGGAGGTTCTTTCGGAGGTTGGTATCCTTTTCTTAGTACTAACTCTATGTGGTTACGCGACAACTATGGAATGAGTTCTTTCAGCACTTATTTGTACAGAATTATCGATGACAGAATCAATGAAGATGTATATGACATTGTTGTTGACAACATTCTGATAGACAATAATAAAGGTAACATTAGGGAGATGGATTATGCCTACTCAAATCCGAATTCATTACCGGATCAAAGTATTACGTACTATGGAGAGGTTATTTCAAAAAATAAAGGATTGGGATCTGGAAATATTGGATACACTAAGAATTTTTATAATATAGGTGATATAGATATTAGAAAGGCTGGAATACTTGAGAAACAGGAAATAAGGGATGCAAATAATAATTTAGAGAGTGAGAGTATATATAACTGGGATATATTGCAGACAGGATTATCACACAATGGGCAATATGCCATCGCCCCAGCATATTATGCACGATTAATGAGTACAACAAATAAACAATTTATGGATAATGGCGATCAGCTAGATGAAATGATAACGGCCAATACCTATAATAGTCTTGGTTTAAAAACTGGACAGTATTCAACAAATAGTTTAGGTGAAACGGAGAGTCAAGAAATATTCTATGCCTACCAACAATATTCATTTGTAAATGACAATAACCTTTTAACTGCCCCGTATGAAGTCATCAATAAGATAAATGGCCAAGTAGTTTCTATTAGTAGAACCGTTTGGGAAGAAAAAACCTCTGTAAGTGCAGTTTATCCTTACGAGGAGTGGATACAAACTAACGCTTCTTCATTTAGAAGAATTAGCCAAATCTCTGAAATTGATGACAATGGTAATATACTAGAAACCAATAATGGCGAAGGAATCTATTCAACGACCTTATATGGGATGCAACATCGTTATCCTGTGGCTCAAATTAAAAATGCAAGATTCAATGATGTTGTGGCTGAATTGGATTACAGCTACGCTCAACTTCAGGATATTAGTGCTGGCCTTAAATCAGCGCTCTCCGTCCTCTATGATAGAATTCCATCGGCAATGGTATCCATATCCCTTTTTGATAGCGAGGGAAGGACAATCCTGGAAATGGATAATAGAAAAGATGAGATTAATTATATATATGATAGTTTTGGAAGACTTCTAAAGATTACCAACAAGGATGGCAATATATTAGAAGAAAAAACATACAACTTTGGAAGCGATTGATTATTAACACAATGATATACGTTGCCAGCGCCCGACCCTGTCGGGTTCATACAAAAGGTCAGGTCGGCGCTGAGGGATGAAAATGAAATACTTTCTTTATACCACCACGACCTTCATAGAGAAGGCCGTGGTTTTTTCTGCCCAGTGGCAGACAAGGTTGAACACCTGTCTGGCGCCAACATAGGAACTATTTCTTACGATTTTCACCAGAAACCATTTCCATAGGAACCGAAACTGTATTACAAAACTGATCATTCAGAACATATCCAACCAGTACATCCGCATTCATTTTAGGCAAAGGAATCCATGCGCTAAATCGAGCCCGAGCCATTCCCAAATCTGTGAATTCATAGACTCTGTCTAATTTCATATCCTCCCGAATCCATGATTTCCCACCATCTGTAGAGTAAGTAATTTCTGGAGCATCCATAAGTCCTTGCTTATCGGTTACCGTAATACGACATCTTAGATGAGGATATTCTTTGTCGTATCTATATCGGATCTTAGTAGCTTCAGGAAGTGATTGTCTTCGCACCGCCGTTAGCCCAATGGGTATTGAATTAAACGGAGTATCTGGCTCGTCCACAAGTCCTGCATCAATCAATATGTCCAACCGTTCATTTTCGATATTGGCATTACTGGCAACAAATTCAAGCAATACCTGATCGTTCTTCTGATTTGGATAAAAGTTGAGTACTTGCCCAATTTCGGGTGACAACCAACTTACCTCCCATCCTTCGGGAAGTCCTTTAACGTTATTAATCTTGAACTGTCTTGGGCTCCCCCCTACCTCTTGTCGCATAGGATACGGTAGGAAAGAAATGTATTGAAAATGCCATATCCCCAACTTTCGGATTTTCTCCAGAAATGCATCAAGGTCGAAAATTTTAACGATGTTCACATTCCATCCAAACCATTTGCCTTGATGGTTGCCGCCGGCCTTATATCGGTACAAATCTGTATAATACTGATAAGGCTTTTTGGTATGTTCAAAAACCACCGTTTTACACTTCCCTTTGGCAATTTTAATTCTTTTACCCGATCGCTTCGCATTTATTTTTTTCTTCGCTTTTCCTTTCTCTTTTTCGTAAGGCCAGCTTGTGACCCATAGTGTTTCATCCGTATTGGATTCGTTACAAATCTTGATTACCTGAATGAACTTATCTCCGGATTTAATGACGGAGTTCGATTTAATTACTGGTTGTCCCATTTTATTTAGATTTAATACCTCGCGACCAAAGCCCACGAAATAAGCTACACTGACTTTAAATTTAATAAATTGATAATGAGATATTTACAGTTAAAAGATGGTATTATTAGCGTGGTTTTCCCCTTTTTTTCATGTCCACTGTTACGGCCTTTAACCCTGCCAATCGGCAGGCTGGTTGGTTCTTCTATGGGCATAGGTATGCAACGTCAGAATTAAATAAAATTTCTATTTTTAAGAATACAGCCTCGACGCCTAGCCGAGGGTTGTGGTTTTTTGTTAAACTGAGGGCAGCTTATTTTTAGAAAAGGGATTAGAAATATAGAATCCTCTAACTATGATTACAAAGGAAATTATAAGAGAGTTCTTTGCAAACCTAGAAAGTGGAAATGAATTTGACACATCTACGGAACTTATGTGGGGATATTTCTTTCTGGACTCAAACTTGAATAGGCTAAAAAGATTTGGCGATGAGATGAAAGGGAAAGGGTACAGATTCGTTGATATTTTTAAGGCCGAAATGGAAAGTCAAGAAGATCCTAAAGAATACTATTTACATGTAGAAAGAATCGAATACCACAATACAGAAACGTTACATGAACGAAATCAGATGTTCTATAAATTGGTTCAGGAAAAAGGAATTGGCTTTTATGATGGATTTGATGTCGGTAATATTATAAAGTAAGTTTTATGAAAAGAATAAGTTCTGTACTTACGATCCCTTATAAATTGCTTTTATTTTTCGTATCCGGAATCCTATTGACATTCAGTTGGATTATGTTTTCTAACGGACATCTTATTGCTGCAATAATTATTGGAGGACTTTGCATTTTATTTCTCCTACTCGCGATTAAACTAAAATCGATATTTATTGATGAAAACAACATCATCACAAAGGGAGTATTCAGTGAAAAGGCAATCAAGAAGGAAGAGTTAAAAAAAGTGGGGAATGTTTTTCTATTTTTTTACTTACAATTTCAAAATGGTAAAAAGGTTTTTTTTCTAAATACCATTGGTGAGGAAATAAAAACACTAACTCAATCTATTGAAGCTGTTGAAAAGGATATTTATGAAAAGATCAAAGGAGAAAGTTCTTAATAAAGTTCTGCTTTTAAAAGGATCGTAGTAATTTAATAGATCTGTACTTCCTTAGCCACACTGCGATTTGGTAGCACTATCGTAAATCGGGTTCCTTCTTTCAATTTACTTTCCACTACTATATGCCCCCCATGACGTTCCACAAAATTATGGCATAAAATAAGACCCAGTCCAGTTCCTTCTTCACCGTGAGTGCCAGACGAACTGGTTCGGGCATCCAAACGAAACAACCCATCTACCTGTTCTTGGTGCATTCCCGTTCCATTGTCACTAATCCATACCCGTAATACCCCATTCTTAAGTTGAGTTCCCAAGTTAATTTCTCCACCATATTCAGTGAACTTTATCGCATTGGAGATTAAATTGCGAAATACCGTTTGCATCATATCACTATCCCCTCTAAAAAGCACCTCTTCTTCCAACTGATATGTCAATCGTATTCCCTTGGCCCTAGCATGCTGCTGCATAGAGCTCCCGACATGGACTAAACAATGGTTCATGTGAAATGAAGTTTCCTGAAATCGGATATCTCCAGTCTGTGAAAGTGCCCAACGAAGTAAATTATTCAATAAATCTACCGTATTGGAAGTTGCGTCAGTTAAGCCATCTATGATTTGAGTGAGACCTGGATTATTTATTTCTTCATTTCTAAGAAGGTGAAGCATTCCTTCAATAGAATTCAAAGGCTGCTTCATATCATGTCCAATAATGGAGAAGAACCTTTTCTGCGTCTGGTTCATTTTCGAGAGTTCGTCATTCTTTCGCTGTATTTCTTCTTCATTGATTACCAGCAGTTCATTGGCCTTTTCTAGCCTCGAACTAAGCTTTTTATAGCTTCTTACCTGTAATGTTATAGCAAATGCCAATGCCAAAAAGGTGCAATACCACAATAACAGCCAACTGGAAAACCCTGCAGTAGCTCCTCCAGGTTTGTAGGCAGTTCCAATCTTAAACCCAAACCCATAAGCCGTGACATCGGAGTAAATAAAGGAAGAAGTATCGGCCATATAATTTTTATAATACTCCGTATCTATATCAGTATTGTATACCTTGGTATTGTTATAGGTTTGCTCTCTATCAAAATCATAGCCTTCCTGTGTACTAAAATGAAAAACGAATTCTTGCTCATCGGCATCGTCGTATATGTCCTGGATAATACTTTTAAAATCCACGATGGCAGCCACATACCCCAGTACCCTCCCATTCCGCTTTACTCTAAAATCGATAGGCACTCCTACCCATCCTTCAATTAGGTTTAACGGAGGGAATACCCTAAGGGAATCTTGTGCCATCAAGGCATCGAGCATCTTAATCTTCCTGTCACTTCTAAGGGAGGACACTGAAGTTCCCACCAATCCGGCAGGATTCATTTTATCCCTTTTAAAGGACTGCCTAAAAACATGATTGGTGTCTATAAAAGAAACCACAATGGAATCTTCACTTTTTATATCGGCGTATTGGTTCCTTACAAATTCTTGGAATTCCTCAGCTGTGGGCATCTCGGTGGAGAGGTTCATAAAAGATCGCATTCCAGCAACCAAACCAGCAAACTTATCCACAGAAGTCGTAAACCGATCCACGGTTCTACTATGTTCATGTTGCAACCTAAGATTTCGCTCCTGTTCCTCCTTCTTATTAAAATTATTGTTGAGATATAAAATAAAAAGTGCTCCAGTAAGGAGTAAGAAAAAGAAGGAAATCCAGTGTAAGTTCTTTTTCAGATAACTCATATTGAGACATTTGGGGGCTCCCAAAGTAAGGAAATCCTAACTAGGATCGGTACAAATTATCGAATAAAACCTCCCCTAATCGAAAACATGCCCATATAAATACCAAGGAACAATGCGTAATCAGAATAAATCTTAGGCAAAAAATACAATTCAGTAAATGGCAACCCAATCTTGTACTATACCGTTTTTTTTATTGGTTTTATATTAAAAAAGCACCCAGTTTCCCGGGTGCCAAACTATAAAATCAAACCTATTATTTCTGATTATTCCAGAACCAGAATCTTGTTCATATTAATGGACGGCGTAGTAACCCTCACGAAATAGATTCCTGACTTTTTCTTCCATAAATTCACAGAAATCTGCTTCTTACCTCCGGTTGTACCGCTTGCAATTGTATTTCCGTGGAAATCATACACCTCATACGTACCTTCTTCGGCAGCATCCAAGCGTAAATCGAAGATTCCACTGTTCGGATTCGGAACGATACTAAACGAAGCTTGTCGTGCCTGTGATTCGGCATCTGCAGATCGTTGTTCAGGATCGTTAATGATCAAGAATCGCTCTCCTCCTTCAAACTCACGCTTCAGGTAATTTTCCTGAACCACATCGAACAAAATTTGCTCTCCCCGTTCTATTTCACGGAACAATTCAAATTTGAAAGTAAGCGAGAAAGTCTCTCTATATTCTAATGGGAATCGCATAAAGGCAGCTTCTGGACTTGTCAGTTTTACAACAGCTTCATCTACAATCTCAATGCCTTCCCCTTCCAAGGAACCGTATTCCAACAAGCGCTCGAACAACTCATAATCCATCTTCACCAAAACATGTCCAACGTCGAAATATCTTTTTCTGATTCTTTCATTGAACCCTCTATCGAAGAAGCGAACATTGATCAATGGCAGCTCTTCGTTGATTCCACGAATAAACACACTCTGTGGCGGTGGAAGATCATTAGGATCGGCATTGTATACACTAACATTCTTCCATGCAATATTGTTGTTGTTTCTCGCATTCGGGCTCACACTTCCCACTGCTTCATTAAACATAGGGTCGTTGGGCGAAATAATACGCGATACCAAACAGAAATGGTGTTTGTCATTAATATAATCGTCTGGATCAGGTGGCCACCAAGGAATTTCCATAGTAATATCAGCTCCCGGAGCAATGGATGGGATGATAGCCGTACCAATAATATCTCCGTGCAACACACTGTTAGGTCCTACATTCTGATAGAAATTATCGAAATGCACTGGCCATTGCAGTCCCGTAGAAGCCTTACTGAAGTACACCTTCAACACCGCACAGTCTGAAGTCGTAGTCCCACGGTTTCTAATCTTCACATAGACTCCATTGGGCTCAGACTCCTTAAACTCTGGATTCTGTGGCGTGGTTCCTCCGTCTAAGGACTGACGCACCCAAATATCTTCACTAATCCACATTGGGCCCGTATCTGGATTCGGCTCCAATCCAATATCGAAAGGACGATCCTTCGTATACAAATCAAAGGATCCCGAAACAATAGGACATGGTGAACAATCGCCCAAACAAGAGCCATTGGCTACGTTGTCACGCAATACATTTCCTGGTTGTAATCCAAACCCAAGGTTAAAGTTGATCCCCACAGGCTGGATATGACAATAACTCATAATAGTTCCCCCATTGGCAGGAACAGGAGGTTGTGGACAGAAGTTACATCCCGGAATGTTCGGATTCGGGTTTTCCTGACAGCTACTACAACCATCGATGGCGGTATTGTTACCATTCCATACACAGGCATGCGTGTGTCGCGAACCAAAAAGGTGTCCAAACTCATGGGTTACTACCATCACATTCCAACTGTAAGTAGGAACATTGGTCACAGTAGAAGAGAGGTTGGCCGAAACAGACAGACTTAAATCGGTATTGGGATTACAAATCCCATCGAACCCAGCGGCACGTCCCCCTCCAGCATTTCGGAAGGTCAGCAATTGCCCCAAATCCCCGGTAAAGGCCCCAGTATTGTTCTGAAACTGGGTAAGTAGGGAGGCTGTGTTGGTCGCCGTATATGGATCGGCCGTATTCCAAACATTGATCATGGAAATGGTCGTATCGATCCCTTCATTGTAGTAGATAATGGCTACCTGATTGTACAGGGCCGTTACATAATTTTCTACTCCAGGAACCGTTCCGAAAGACTGGAAAATATCGAATTCCGTTTCAAAATATAGTCCCACACAGTTGGTTTCGAAAGCACGTGTTTGCCCGTGCGGATCGTAAGGCTCCATCAACATGTTCGGATCGTACTCGATAAAGCCAATATCATCTGGCATATCGCACTCAAAATCGAAATGCACGCGTAAGTTGTTATCGTTGTAGATGATAAACTCATCTGCATCTTTTAACTTACCGATGTTGTAGTTCCCTTCATTGTTGGAGATAAAACCCATGACATCCTTCTCAAAGAAACTCAAGGCCACAAGACTGTTCTCCTCACCTCGGATTACACCTCGATAATGCTTTGCGTTTCTGTTGGGCTCATGCTGCTTTCCATCGCTGGTTACCAATTGATAGTCATAAAAACTATCGGGAACGGCAACCAAATCGATGGTAGCAGTACTTCTTCCCAAGGGGATATCGAAGGAAATAGCCCTTCCTTTCCATTGAGAGGAATTTTGCTGATACTCTAATAAGTGCACCTCTTCGGCATTGTAGAAATCCTCGGGTTGAGCATATCTTTTGCTGGAAAGCTCGAAAGGTGTTACCGTTTGAAAATCGATATTATTCGATTTAGCTTCCTGAACCTGATCGTGAATTCTATTTTGGGCCATCAATGTTCCCGAAAATAGGAACAAGGCCAAAAGCATGAAAGTTTTTAAATGATGTATCTTCCCTCTGAACACAGGGATTTTTCGATACTGAAAATAACATAGTTTCATAATGGTGGTTTTTAATGTTTTAATTAAGATTTTAAGTAAGGTTTGATATTAAAGTTATCATTGATTGGAGATGCTAAATTATTATGAATCAATTATTTAATGTCGGGTCGAACGCCCCGTTTTGAATAGGAAAAACCCTTTTGAAATCTCCTGCTTTTTACAAACCATGCTTACGGTTTTGCCGTACGGATTACCTTTTGAGACAGGCCCAATTTTAGTTTATCGGGACTTGTTATTAGCTTCCTTTTACAGCTTAGAAAGCTGAATTTTATTCACACAAGGAAATGTAAAATTGAAGTCCACGTTATATAGCAATAATTAAAATCGTCGTATTTTTATTCCATGCTAAAAAAGTCCTTGTCCCTCCTTTTCATTTGCCTCCTCATAAGTTGCAAAAGCGAACCTACCCTGACCTTTACTCCTGAAAGTTTTACTGAAAAAGAACTTAAGATCTGTGAAGAGGAACCCTGTTCTTCGGTCGTGGTCGATTTTCCACGAGTGAGTGGCGATGCCGACCTTTCCAAAACCATCAATGCCGAGATAGAACAATGGATTGCTGCAGTACTATTTTTGGGGGAAGACGACGTACCTACCGCAAAAACGTTGAAAAGTACCGCTGAAGATTTCATTCTCGCCTATCGCGATCACCAGGCGGATCTACCAACGGCAATCGATACTGGCGGATACGAAGCCGAAATTAACATAGGGATCACTTATGAATCCTCTGAAATCATTTCCATGATGATGGATCACTTTACCTATACCGGTGGAGCACACGGATATGGCGGAATCTCTTACCTCAATCTGAACAGCACCACGGGAAAAGAAATAAAAACAAAAGACCTTTTTTCCGACACCAAGGCCATTACGAAGCTGGTCGAAGAAGCATTCAGAAAGGAATACGACATCCCTAACGATAAAAGCATTAACGATCCTGGGTTTTGGTTCGAAAATGATACCTTTTACCTTCCTGAAACGGTTGGATTCACGGCAAACCACATGCTGGTTACCTACAATCCGTACGACATTGCACCCTATTCTGAAGGCATCATCCAGCTGAAAGTTCCCTTAGAAAACATCGACGAACATCTCAATTTTAACATAGAATGAATAAAGTATACCACCTAGCTACTTGCGACACCTGTCAACGCATCCTGAAAGAATGGGACCTTCCCGAAACCTTTGAACAACGTGAAATAAAATCAGAGGGCATTTCCGAGTCCGAATTAGAGCAGATGAAGGAACTTGCCGGAAGTTATGAAGCCCTTTTCAGTAAACGTGCCCGACTTTATAAGGAACGCGGATTAAAGGATAAGAATCTCTCTGAAGATGACATTAAACAACTCATTTTAGAACACTATACTTTCTTAAAACGTCCCGTACTCATTAATGGAGGCGAAATCTTTGTGGGGAACAGTAAAAAAGTGGTGGAAGCCGCCAAAGCCAGTCTTTCCTAATAACCTATGAACCAAAGAGCACTTGCACTTCTTGCAGCTACAGGAGCCAGCGCTATTTATGGGATTAACCATACGTTGGCCAAAGGCCTAATGCCCGATGTCATTGGCCCGTTTGGGTTTATTGTATTGCGGGTAACGGGTGCAGCAGTGCTGTTTTGGATCACCGGTTTGTTCCTTCCCAAGGAAAAAATCGACAGAAAAGATTGGCTGCGCATTGTAGGCTGTGCCCTTTTTGGAATGGTCATGAATATGAATGCCTTTTTCAAGGGATTGGAATTGAGTACGCCCATTAATAGTTCTGTGGTGATTACGCTTACGCCTGTCTTGTTGCTTATACTTTCGGCATTCTTCCTGAAGGAACGAATTACTTGGTTGAAATCGGTAGGGATTGGTCTGGGATTGGTGGGAGCACTCCTACTGATTCTCTTTGGTGAAAAGACCCAGCCCAATGCGCCTAACATTCCACTTGGGAACATCTTTTTCATCGTAAATGCAACCTCCTACGCATTTTACCTCATTATGGTGAAACCTTTGGTCGCTAAATATAGTTCCATTACCCTGATGAAGTTTTTCTTCCTCATTGCGATTTTCTTCAATATCCCGATTGGTGGAAGCGAATTTATGGCAGTGGACTGGGCAAACCTGAATTTTGATGCTTGGTGGAAATTGGCCTTTGTGGTGGTGGGAACTACCTATCTTACCTATCTCTTCAACATCTATGCATTAAAGCAACTAAGCCCGTCTACGATAGGTGCCTTTATTTACCTGCAACCGGTATTGGCCACGCTATTTGCCATCATGGCTGGGGCAGACACCCTCAATTCCCTACGATTAGGAGCTGCTGCGTTGATTTTTCTAGGCGTATTCCTTTCAACCCGAAAGAAAAAAGCGGCCCAACCCGGAGGCTAAACCGCTTTTCATTTCAAAAAAAACAACACTAGTTTCTTCCTGCGATGACACCACCATCCGTATCCCAAATGGCACCGGTAACCCAAGAAGTTTTATCCGATAACAAGAATAAAATACTATTGGCCACATCCTCGGGACTTCCATTACGTCCTATCGGATGAAAACCGTGAAAACCTTCCAATGCCTTTTCCGCTTCTTCCTGTCCTCCAAAAACACTATGGTACACCGGAGTAGCAACCACAGCTGGAGATACCGCGTTTACCCGAATGTTGTGGTCGGCCAATTCCATAGCCAAATGTTGTGTTAAGGAATGCAGTCCGGCTTTCTGCATGGAGTAGGCGGAAGAAGGAGTTGCTTTTACCGCCTGTTTGGCCCACATGGAACCTACATTTACGATAGATCCATTCCCGCCTTCTTTCATCTTTTTGGCCGCGGCCTGTGTGAGGAAAAAGAACCCGCGATTTAGATCGAGATAGGAGTCATAATCGGCTAGGGTATGATCCAGGAAAGACTTGGGACCAAAAATTCCTGAAGCATTTACCAAATAGTCTACCCGATCTAAGGAATCGATCTTATCGACCAACTGTTGCAAATCACTAGCCTTGGTAATGTCGGCTTTCACCTTTACAAGATTGGGTTTATCTGCCACCTTATCGGGATTTCGTCCCACGATCACTACGGTCGCTCCTTGATCCAATAATTGATGTGCTGCGGCATTTCCAATACCACTGGTGCCACCAACGATGATGGCTACTTTGTTTTCGAATTCTTTCATAGTATGCAATTTAAAGATTAATATAGACAGACAAGTCTGTCTTTTTTTGGTTAAAAATTTTTACTTCAAGGATTGGGTAGCCATATGCTTGGCCATTTTAATAGGCCAATCCTGTTTGTACAAATGGCTTTCGGCCACCGCTCCCTCATACAGCAAATAGATCTGTTTGGCCAAGGATTCTGCTTGTTTTTCCTCCATACCTTCCCGATTGGCAGCAATGAGCTTTTCTATGAACTTCAGGAATTCCCTTTTCTCTTTCTGAATTTCCACCAATATCTTCTGGTTATCGCTGGGGATTTCAGAAACCGTATTCAAACACCAACAACCGTGAAACCCATCCCCTTTAAAAAACTGTTGGAGGAAATCGAAAATTCCGAGGATCTGCTTGTCTCCCTTGGGCTTTGCATAGCAGTACAGCCCAATCTCATGCAAAAACACTTGGTTCTTGTATTGAATATACGCCACACAAATGTCTTCCTTAGACGAAAAATGATTGTACAGGGTCGCTTTGGCAATACCCGCCTCGGCAATGATCTCATTGATTCCCGTTAGGTTATACCCCTGCTCATAGAATAAATTGGAGGCCGTCCTTACAATCGTATTTCGTACTTCTGAATGCTTCACGGGAACAAATATAGCAGTAATTTTCAAAAACAGACAAGTCTGTCTACTTTTTAATATAGGATTAACATGTTGCGAATTTTATTGAACGCCGTAATTCCTAACTTTAGGGGACTAATTAAAAACCTTACACAATGAATACTGAAGAAATTGCAAGCAAGCTAGTAGAATGGTGTAACAGCGGTCAGGAAGAGCGATGCTACCAAGAGTTGTACAGCCCGAATATTGTAAGTATCGAGCCTGAGGGAAGTTCAGAAAATCCTATTGCCGAAGGCATGGAAGCCGTGGCTAAAAAAGGGGAATGGTGGCGTGAGAATTTTGAAATGCACAGTAGCCATATGAGCGATCCCATCATAGCCGATAATTGGTTTAGCGTACGTCACGAAATAGATGTAACCCACAAACCCAGCGGACAGCGCAGCAAGACGTCCGAAATTAGTGTCTATACCGTAGGCGACGGAAAAATAGTACGGGAACAATTCTTCTACGACGTTCCTAGCGAAGGATAAAAAAGAACCTCCCCGTTGGGAGGTTTTTTTATGCTAAATCTTTAGGCATTCGGCCCGATTGCCGCATGTCCATTTTTGTCAAGACTTTAAAATCATCCGTTTTCGGAGCTTTTGCCAACAAAGGAAGTAGCTCCTCCGGAAGTGCGGTGAGCTTACGTGCCTTTAGGTCCATCCAGCCTCCCTGCATTTCGCAAAAGGCCAGATTACGTCCTTTATGATCGTAAAAATTGTGCACAAAACGAAAGAACATTCCATCCTCACTCATACCGCCCAACTGAAAGCTCACCCTTATAGGCTGCCCCTGGAATATTTCCTTAAAATAAAATACATTCTCGTTAAAAACCACAGGGCCCATATCGTACTTCATCATGACTTCTTGATTAATCCCATGATCAATTAAAAAGCCCATGCGGGTATGACTCATAAAGTTGATATACGAACTATTGGCCAAGTGGCGGTTGGCATCCAGATCGCTCCATCGAATATCGAATTCCTTAAAATACATGCACTAATTTTTTATAAAGGTTATTACTCTGTCAATAACATCGGGCGTTTTCAGGTTATGATCATTTCCTTCGGTAAAATAGGTTTGGATCACTTTGTTGCCATTCAAGGCACTCTCAATCGCCCTAAAAGGCGTTACCCTATCGTTTCTCTCATGAATTACCAACAAGGGGTCCTGTACCTTCTTAAAGAAATGCTTCATAGAAACTTCACCATGCGGTAACTTCAAGATGCTATTAATTTTTCCTTCCAAATTAGCTATGGCCTTATTGGATAGGCCCAGCAACTCTTCGAAGTACACAAAGATAGCATCCATGCCTGAAGGAGCTCCGGTAATGACGTACTTTTTTATGGGCAATCCGTCCGCTTCCAAATGGGCATAGGCAGTCGCCAAACTTCCTAGGGAATGGCATACCAACGTATCCACAGGACCGGTTAGCTCCAGGGCCTGACGCAGGGATTGACGGTACACTTCCAAATTGAGGTACTTCCCCTTGGCCATACCATGACCCGGCGCATCAACTGCATATACGGTGTATTCGCTGAGATCTAAATGATCTACGAAATTGCGCCAGCGTTGGGAATTGCTAAGCCATCCATGCAAAAACAGCACGGTCTTTGGGCCTTGACCCCATTTGTGCAGTACGGCCGAATGTCCATCCACTTCGAGGAAGGTCTGTTCAGCATCTTCAAAAAATTCTTTTCCCTTTTCAGAAATGCCTACACGTTTCACCTTGCAAAGCAAGTTGAAAGAGAAATCGGCATTCCATTTAGGGAATACTACAGCAGTTACGTTAATAAACGCACCTACGGATTGGGTGATTAGTTTTTTCATTTTAATTAAGATACCAATCGGTATCGTTTTGTTCAAAAAAATATTACAAGGACATATCCTTCACCAAACTTCGCAAATGAGCGATAGTTTGGGTAATGGCAGTTTTGTTTCGTTCCAACTTACTCATCATAATGCCTCCTTCCAGGGTAGCAATAATAATGGTGCAGTAAAGGGACGTATCGATCTCTGGCCTTACTTGGCCATTCTTAATTCCATTCACCAACAGTTTTTCTACAGATGCTTTTAATTGAGCCAACATATTGTAGGCCTGCTGACGCAAAGCGGTATTGGTATCATCTACTTCCACCGCAGCGTTCATAAGAGGGCAACCTCCGTCGTAAAGCGGAGTTTCCATGTACTTTTCGAAGAAGGAGAAAATGGCTTCCATCTTTAAATGAAAGTTCTTCGCTTCCCGAATGGACTGCCCCAATTCGTTGAACATAAGCTTCCCCAAACTTCGTAGCGCTTCCTGCTCCAGATCACTTTTGCTTTCAAAATGACGATAAATGGCTCCCTTGGTTAGGCCTGTTGCCTTGGTTATGTCACTTATGGAAGTCGCTTTGTACCCTTGGGTATTAAAGAGATTTGCGCTCTCCTTTATAATCGTATTTTTTGTGGTTTCTGGATTTCTCACGGGGCAAAGATACCGATCGGTATCTTGCTAAACAAAAAAATCTCCCCGATTTGGGAAGATTTTGTGATTTGTAAGGAATTCCTTTCTTAGATCTGGCTCATTCCACCATCAATTTCCAATTCGATCCCATTTACATAACTGGCTTCTCCACTTGCTAAGAACAGTACGCCTTCGGCTACTTCCTCGGATTCCCCGAAACGCTTTAATGGTACATGCTGCGCAAAGGAGGATCCCATTTCCTGAATCTGGTCTTCGGTCATTCCCATCTTATCATAGATTGGAGTTCCAATAGGCCCAGGGGCGATAGAGTTCACACGAATATTACGTGGAGCCAACTCAGTGGTCAATACCCGGGCATAGGCACGAAGGGCTCCTTTGGTTGCACTATACACGCCAGCACCTTCAAATCCTTTTTGATGCACAATAGAGGTATTGAAAATAATATTCCCTCCATCATTCAGGTTAGGAATGGCTTCCTTCACCAAAAAGGCAGGACCTTTAATGTTGATATTGAACTGATTGTCGAAAAAATCTTCGTTTATCTGATCGGCAGGTGCAAATTGCGCTACTCCAGCATTGGCAAATACCACATCGATCTTGCCGTAAGTGTCCACCGCCGCATCGATCAGTTTTTTGTTGTCGGCTGGATTTGCCTGATCGGCCAAAACGGCCTTGAAATTACCTTCTAGATCTTTAGAAACCTCATCCAAGGCCTCTTGTCGTCTTCCGGAAAAGACCACATTGGCCCCTTCTCGTAAAAATCCCTTTACTGCGGCCAATCCGATTCCCGAATTACCCCCTGTTACTACTACTGTTTTGTTTTGAAATTTTCCCATGTGTATTAATTTGTTTTGAAATGATCGTTTCAAAAAAGGTTAAAAAAATTTATGCTATTGTTTTTAATATATTTTGAATGATGCCCTTCAATATTTTGGGGTCGCGTACCCCCAATCCCGTAATCCGGAAACCCTGAAAAGCGCTCACTAGATAATGTGCCAGTGCATCACTGCTTTCATCGGTACGAATGGAACCATCTTCTTGTCCTTGCTTTACCAAATCTTCGAAAACGCCATGCATTTTTTCCTGATTGGCCTCTAAGAGCCCAAGCAAGGCTTCATCCTGATTGCCCATTTCGGTGAAGCAATTAATGAGCATACATCCCTTGTTCTCCTTATCATGTACCATTTCGTCCAGCACGTATAAAAACGCCAGTCCTACAGATTCCATCGCATTGCGGTTCTTCTCCTTAACTCGATTGAAAAGACAACCACTTTCATCTTGGTACTTCTTCAGACTTTGTTGATAGAGCTCCATCTTATTGCCAAACGAATTGTAGATACTACTTCGGTTCAGTCCCGTAGCATCCACCAAATCCTGCATGGAGGTACCGTTGTATCCCTTCATCCAAAAAACCTGTTTGGCCTTGTCCAGTACTTCGTCTCTATTAAAATCTTCGCTTCTAGGCATTCTTAGTATTGCAATTGCATGACAAATATACTGAAACGTTCATTTCAAAAAAACGTTTTAGTAAAATTTTATGGTTTTCGCATTTCACCTTATCTTTAAATTGCCAATTTTTAACTATGTACGTAAAAAGAAATGTAGGCTGGGGCCTCATAGTAAGATACGCCTGGAAACGAGTAATTTTCTATACCCTGTATGCCGGCGCCATTTTTTGTATTTATCACTTTTTCGAATGGCATTTTTTAGACATCCCCTTTCAACCCCTTAGTGTTATAGGAATTGCCGTCGCCTTTTACATAGGTTTCAAAAACAGCCAGAGTTATGACCGTTTTTGGGAAGGACGTAAAATATGGGGTGGCATAGTAAACTATAGTCGGACTTGGGGTATACAGGTCCTTAGTTTTGTACAAAGTGATGATGAGGATTTCAATAAAAGAGTACAAAAAGAACTTATCTACCGACACATTGCCTGGCTCAATTCCCTGCGTGTACAGTTAAGACAACCCAAATCCTGGGCGATCAAGGAAAATAAGAGTGTGGAAAGGCTATTCGACCGGCACGGAGAACGAAACCCTTCGTGCAATGAAGCCAAAAATTATGTGAGCCCTGCAGAATTCGAAGACCTCACAAATAGAGTGAATCCGGCTACTCAACTCGTAAAAAACCAAGCCTTGGAAATTACCGAGTTGAAAAAGAAGGGAATTATCGATGGCTTCCAAGAGGATCAACTACAATCGGTACTTGAGGAGTTTTACAATCTACAGGGCAAATGTGAGCGCATTAAGAATACTCCTTTCCCTAGACAGTATGGTTACTTTGCGTGGTTATTTACAACCATTTTTATTTTACTACTCCCTTTTGGTTTGCTGGATGTATTTGAAAAAGACATTATAGATGTAGGGCCCAGAATGAGGGAATGGTACCTCTTTTTAATGATTCCTTTCTCCGTGCTTATTTCTTGGATTTTCAGCACCATGGATTCTATTGGGGATAATAGTGAAGATCCTTTCGAAGGACGCATAAATGATGTCCCCATGACCGCACTATGCCGGACCATAGAAATTGATTTAAGGGATATGCTAGACGAAACCGATCTACCCAAAGGCATCCAACCCAAAGACCATATTCTGTATTAATGCCCAAAGTTGCTTCTTCTTATCGTGCCAAAGGGTTGTACAGAAACATGCATTTTGCAACCATTTATTCGGCCAAGCTACGGCCCAACCCTTCCCTGCATCTACAGCGCGAACGACTTACCCTGCCCGATGGGGATTTCATGGATCTTGATTTCTCATTTTCTGAAAAGAACTCGTCGAAGATCATCATCTTACTGCACGGTTTAGAAGGCAATGCCCGCCGCACCTATATGAAAGGTCAAGCTAAATATGCCAATCAACAGGGCTGGGATGCCTGTGCCGTGAACTATCGTGGATGCAGTGGGGAAGAAAATCGCTCGTACAAATCGTATAACGCGGGTAAAACAGACGATTTGGAAGCCGTCATTCAATATATATTGGAAAAGGATCGATATGATGAAATCGCCTTGGTGGGTTTTAGTTTGGGTGGAAATTTACTGCTAAAGTATCTCGGTGAACGGGAAGAGGTTCCATCGCAAATAAAGAAAGGGGCCGCTGTATCGGCACCCCTGCATTTAGAAGGTTCCCTGCGGCGACTTACAGAACGTCAAAATTGGGTCTATTATACGACCTTCCTGAACCACTTGAAGAAGAAGTGCAAACAGAAAATGAAGCGTTTTCCAGACCGTCTGGACCCTTCTCAATTCAAGGCCATTAAATCCCTTCGGGATTTTGATGATATCTATACGGCTCCGGCCCATGGGTTCAAGGATGCAATGGACTATTATGAAAAGAATAGCAGTCTCTATTTCCTTCCCAATGTGCGAATTCCCGTACTCGTTTTAAGCGCTTTAAATGATAGCTTTCTTTCGGAAGAATGTTATCCCTTTTCGCTTTCAGAAAAGCAAAAAAACATCTATCTTGAAACCCCAAAACACGGCGGACATGTAGGGTTCCACGCGACCCACTCTCTGTATTATAGCGAGCAACGTGTCCTTCAGTTTTTAACCCAACCCTAAAACAAAAAATATGAAACGATTTCAGTTCATCTGTGTATTTGTACTATCGTTAGCCCTTGTGAGTTGTGGAGGCGATAAAAAGAAGGAAGACGAGAAAGAATCTGTGAAAATAGGCACCAAAAAGGAGACTAAGAAAAGTGATTCTAATGCCGTAACAGTAGCCTTAAGTGGGGATGACCTAATGCAGTACGATAAAACTGAAATTAGGGTAAAAGCGGGACAGAAGGTTACCCTAAATTTTCGTCATACAGGGAAAGGCGACATTAAAATCATGGGGCACAATTTTGTATTGTTGAAACCAGACACGGACATCAACGCCTTCGCCCTTGCTGCTGCCAATGCTGGAGAGCCTAGTGATTGGATTCCGGATGGCGGGAAGGATGTTATCGTTCATACCAAAATGATTGGTGGTGGACAATCTACTTCGATCACCTTCGATGCACCAGCGGCAGGAACCTATGACTTCGTTTGTAGTTTTACGGGGCACGTAGCCCGAATGAAAGGTAAGTTTATCGTAGAATAAGCTACACTTCCTTTAACTGAAACATAGCGCCAAAAGGATCGGCATATAAATGCATGCCTTCTCCTTCGTATAGGATATTACCTCCTGCTTCCAGAATATTTTTTCGAGAAGCAGCCAAATCATTTGTGGCAAAGTAAACAGCCCAATACTCGTGCTTTCCTTTTATGGCATTGCTCATTTGCTGAATGCCTCCAATGCGCCTTCCGTTGGAAACAATGAAGTGTCGATCATATCCCTCGTATTCCAATTGCCACTGGAATACGCCCTTATAAAAGGCTTCTACGTTCTCAAAGCTGGAAACGAACAATTCGTTCCAGATCAAGGTGCCGGGAGTTTTTTCCGTTTTCGATTGAAAAGCGGTACCCTCATATATCGTAAACCCAGCTCCCAAAGGATCCCGAATTAAGGCGGTATGGCCAAAGGAAGCATCCTTATTGGACCATTCTATTCTCCCTCCTAAAGTCCTTGCCCTTTCTAAGGTATCCTCCAAATTCTCCACGCTTATATAGGACATCCAAAAAGAAGGCATTCCCATACTTTCATACTTCTCGGGCATACGATAGAGCCCACTGCAATTGCGAACCCCATCGTGCGCAAAGTAGTAGTTGTCGTCTATCTTAGAATACTCCCAACCAAAAGCCTTAGTATAGAAATCCTGGGCTTCCAGTAGGTGGAAGGTGGCCAAATCGGTCCAAATAAAATCGTTGCCTTTCATAACTTACTTGGGCTCCCAACCCGGTGGTTTTATCAATAGTTTTAGTTTGTTCCCAATCCCTTCAGTTTTTTTCATTTGTTTGACTAATCGTTGAAGCCCATGAAGAAAGATGGTAATGGGATTGGTAGAGTCAACCGGTTTGTCAATCCCGTAACGCACCTCTTCCACTTCAGGTTCGAAGGTGCCTAACATTCGATCCCATATAATGAGCATTCCCGCATAATTCTTGTCCCAATATTGCCTATTGGATCCGTGATGCACCCGATGATGGGACGGTGTATTGAAAATATATTCGATGGGCTTTGGGAATTTCTTAATCACTTCGGTATGTAATAAGGTTTGAAACACCTGAACAAAAACTTCCGATAGTAATACCAAGATAGGATCGAACCCCAACATAACAATGGGAATGGAAAACAAAATAGGAAAAATGGCATCCATGGGACCGAATCGATAGGCCACCGACATATTGAAATGTGGCGAACTATGGTGCACCGCATGTGTAGCCCATCCAATCCCTATCCTATGCATCATACGGTGATCCCAATAGTAGGCAAAGTCGGCCAATAAAATACAGCAGATAATGGTAATCCAGTTGAGCGGTAAATGCGGCAAGCTTACGTGTTCGTGTACCCAAAAATAGAGTTTGGTAACGGCCAATATCCCTAAGATATATTCAATGGACACGAAGGCCACAAACGTGATGGCGTTGGCAATGGAATCCTTAATAAGGTCCATCGTCATCCGTTTCAAAACCGTATAACGGATCAGCTCGAAAACAAAGAACGGAAGAATGACGTATACCAAGCTCCAGTCATTGAATATGGAAAACCAATATTGTACGTCTATCCACTCTAATTCTTTTGCCAACAACGCTACCATACTACTTCTCTTTTGTCCAAGTTTCTATATCGGAAAACCCATAGTAATCATAGCTCAATTGCAACTGTGATGGACTCAACAGCTTAACTGTACACGGAATTTGGTAGGTTTCGTTCTCATATTCTGTGGTGTAAATCGCACTCCATCCCGACTTCTTTTCTTTTTTGAATTGCAGTACCAAATCCTTGGCGCCTTCGCTATTTCCCAAATCGTCTTCATAGGCAATGATATGCCCTACCATCTTTCCTTTTTTGGAGGTAATACGAACGATCATATAACCCATGGTTCCATCATAGTTGAAACTGGCCCTCCATTTTCCCAAAAAGGGTGATTCATTAATGGTCTCTTCTTCTTCAAAAGGTTCTGCTTCTGTAACTTCTGAAATGATCTTTTCCTTGGGCGTTTCCACAATCTCTGTGGTATTGGCATAAGAAAGGTTTGCGGTAATGTGAGGGACACCAGCCAGAAGGGCAATGATCCCGATACTGATAAAAAATAACTTTGTGTTGCTCATAATCTGATTTTTATAAAATCAAAAGTAGCATCACCGGACACCCCTTCCTTTGACCTATATCAAAAAATCACTTTTGTCCTCGAAGTCGGCTCAATGTTTCCTGCGACATCCCCAAAAAAGAAGCGATCTGTCCCAACTTAGCGCGCTGCTCTATATCGGGCATGGACTCCAACATCTGATGGTACTTCTCCTTTGCCGTCAGGTCCATGAAGTTTTTGGTCACATAATCTATATAGCCACATTGGCCTTCGATAAAAAGTCGGGCGAAACGTTCAAAACGCGGAGATTCCTGAGCAAAATCATCGAAGTTATCTTTGGAAATTCGGTAGAGGTGGCAATCCTCAATGGCTTCAAAAGTTTCAAAACCGGGCATCTTAAGATAGAAGCTATACCAGGAAGTGAAAAAGTTCCCTTGATCGTAAAACCAATAGGTACGTTCCTTACCGTCTTTCAGAAAATAGGATCGAATAAGTCCTTTTTCCAAAAAATAGAAGTAGTTGCAATAGGCATTTTCCTTGAGAAGAATTTCATTTTTGGAAATGAATTGTGTTTCGAAACGCGTTTCCAATTCACTTTTCAGCTCCTCCGAAACGAGGGTATATTCGGCAATCCCTTTCAGTAATGATTCCATGTACTTTGCGCTAGATGATTAGGCAAAGTTATCACATTCTTTATAAGCCTGAATTACGCGTAGTTCCCCTTCCTTGCCTTCTACTGAGTTCCCGTGTTCCATTCCTAAAATTCCATCGAAACCTCTACTATGAATGTATTTGAAGACATTCAGGTAATTAATTTCACCGGTAGTGGGTTCTTTGCGTCCGGGATTATCCCCAATCTGAAAGTAAGCGATCTCATCCCAACAGGCTTCAATGTTTGGCAAAAGGTTCCCTTCTTGAATTTGCTGATGGTAAATATCAAATAGGATTTTGCACGAAGGACTATTCACCGCCTTGCAAATTTGGTAGGCATGGGGTGATTCGGCCAAGAACATACCTGGATGGCCCCTAAAATTAAGCGGCTCCAAAACCATGACGAGTCCATGGGGTTCGAGAATCGCACTTGCTTGTTTTAAGGTTTCTATGACGTTGGCAGTCTGGTAATCTGGATGTAAGTGCAAATCCACGTGACCTGGCACCACTGTCATCCACTTGGCATTTACCCGCTTGGCTACCTCGACCGAACTTCGGATATCGTTTAAAAACTCCTCGCGCCGAGCTTCTTTGCCACTGGCCAGATTAGGTTCTTTCCAATAGATTTTATGAGCCACGAAAACACCCATTTCCAAACCTCGTTTTTCCATCAATTTGGCCATGGCAGTTTGCGTTTCGATAGATCGGCCCTTCATTTCGTTGTCTTCGAAAGCGGTAAAGCCTTGATCGGCCATGAAGTCCAACTGGCTCAAAATATCGTTCCCCGCATGGGTCTTAAACATCCCCTCGTGTGGAGCGTATTTTAAGTTAAACGTGTGTTTTTGTTCCGAAGCGGATAGCGACATCCCCGAAACGAGGGAAGTCCCTCCCAAAGATAAAAGGGAACCCGTTAAGGCTCCCTTTTGTATGAAATCTCGTCTTTTCATATGTAATGCCCACGTATGTGGGTGGTCTTAAAATTATAATGCCATGGCATTTCCATTATTTCCGGCTTCCCCTAAGGTAATACATCCGTTTTGCATGCCCGGAACCGGATCGTACCAAAGTACGTTCTTACCAATTTCTTCGGAGGCCTTCCATGCCCACATACTCATGCCTCGAATGTTTGCCATTAGGCTGAACATCGCAGCATCCGTATCTGGTTTCACTGTAGGATCACTGTCAAAAGCTTGATAGTACTCCCCAATTTTACGTCCATATCCCATTTGGGTTTCTTCATCCGTTTTAAGGTACTTAGCCAACAATTGATCGAACTCCTCGGGTTTTCCTTTTTCCAACTCCTCCTTCTCGAAGGTAGTTTTGAATTGGTCGGTAAACACGGCCCATGCATTGCGAACATGGGTTTGGTCGTCCTCTTCCATGCATTCGTTCCAGAAAGCATCGATGAAAGCATGTACGCCTACTTTATTGGCTCCCGGTACTGCCTCATCATCGGGGATGATAAGATCTACCATTCGGCGTAAGGCATGTCCTTCCCCTTTCGATAAGAATACGGGGTTAAATTCTGGTTCGCTGGTGCAACTTTGCAACAGGCTCATAATGGTGGGCGTGGCTACCAAAAAGCCAGCTCCCATTCCTATACTCTTTAAGGCTTGTCTTCTATCCATTACGCTTGTTCTTTTTTAAGTTGATTGGCGGCATGATTGGCAGCTCGCGCACTAAATGCCATATACGTTAAGGAAGGATTTACACAACTTGCTGAGGTCATGAAAGCTCCGTCCGTTACATACACATTGGGTACAGTGTGAATCTGGTTGTTCCCATTAAGTACAGAAGTCTTTGGGTCATGTCCCATACGGGCCGTTCCCATTTCATGGATTCCAAGCCCGGGGGCTCCCGGATCGTCCCAAGGTTCAACATCGGTATAGCCTGCTTGTTCTAGCATTTCCATGGCCTGTTGTACCATATCCTTACGCATTTCGTATTCGTTTTCCTTCCATTCTGCATCGAAGGTCACAGTAGGCAATCCCCATTGGTCTAGATTATCATAGTCCAAGGTCATTTTATTTTCGTGGTAAGGTAGACATTCCCCAAATCCAAGTAGCAGCATACGCCATGTACCGGGTTTTACGATGGCTTCTTTCAAATCCTTACCATACGCCAACTCCGCTACCATTTCGTTATAGCGACTTCGGCTGGCGCCACCTTGGTATCCGTATCCTCTTTTGAAGGTTTTTTGGTCGGTATCCCCTCCCAAATTACGGAAACGCGGAACGTAAATTCCATTGGGTCGTCTTCCTTTATAGTATTTGTCCTCAAAACCGGGAACATTGGCCCAAGCTCCAGCTTTAAAATGATGGTCCATAATATTGTGCCCCAATTCTCCAGAATCGTTCCCCATTCCGTTCGGGAAACGTTCACTCTTGGAATTCATCAAGATCGAAGCACTGGCAATGGCAGAAGCACAAAGGAAAATTACCTTAGCATTAAATACCATTTTCTCCTTGGTTTCAGCATCTATAATTTCTACACCAGTGGCTTTTCCTGTTTCATCGTCGTATAATACTTGGCTCACAATGGAATTTGGACGAAGGGTTAAATTCCCTGTCTTTTCGGCGGCCGGAAGCGTAGACGAATTACTACTAAAGTACCCTCCATAAGGGCATCCTCTCATACAACGGTTTCGGTATTGGCATTTCCCGCGACCATCTCCTTCATAGGCCTTGTCGTCTGTAATATGAGCGCATCGACCAATGGTCAATACTCTATCATCATAATTATTTGCGATTTTCCCTTTAAGATCTTCTTCTGCGCAGTTCAATTCCATGGGTGGACAGAACTTTCCATCGGGCAGTTGAGGTAGGCCCAAATTCTCGCCACTAACCCCGATAAATTCTTCTACTTTGTCGTACCAAGGTGAAATATCCTCATAACGCACTGGCCAATCTACGGCTATGCCTTCCTTCTTATTGGCCTCAAAGTCAATATCGCTCAAGCGGTAACTTTGGCGCCCCCATACAATGGATCTTCCTCCGACGTGATACCCACGAATCCAGTCGAATCGTTTGGTCTCATTATAGGGATGATCTACATCGTTCACAAAGAAATGACGATGTGCTTCATCCGTCGTATATCCGGTACGGGATTGCTTTAACTGTTTGTTCTTTTCTTCTAAGGGGAGTTGACCTTTGAATTTAAATTCCCAAGGGTCCATATTCATGGTGTGGTAGTCCTTTACGTGTTCTACCATACGACCTCGTTCTAAAACGAGGGTTTTCAATCCATTTTCGCATAGTTCTTTAGCAGCCCATCCGCCACTAATTCCAGAACCTACGACAATGGCATCATACAATTCGCTAGGGTTTGCCATGGTGGTTTTTTATTTAAAAATCGATTCGTAAGTTTATTGGTTGCATCTGTTTTAAAAACAGATAGGGTTTGTTGTTCAAGTAACGGTCTAATTTCCTGTATTTTTTCGGATTATACAAAAAACCACTCTTAAAAGAATAAGATCAGCAACCGAAAACGTTTTCGGATACGAATATGGCAATACAAGCTCTATTCTCTTATAAAACTTTTAAAAAAAGCCTAACTTAGAACACTATTATTCACAAACCAAAACCAAAAAAACAAACTCCAATTACATGAAGCGTTTTATACTATTATCCCTCATAGCGGTGTTGGCATTTTCCTGCAAGAATAAGACCGAAGAAACCCAGGAAACAGCTCAAACACCCACCCAAGAAGAAACACAGATGGAAGAGACGAAACAGGCTCCTAAACTTTCCTTGGCACAATGGTCCCTACATAAGAAATACCAAGCCGAAGGCGGAGATCCTTTTACTTTTGCTGCCGATGCCAAAGCACTCGGTTTTGATGCAGTCGAATTCGTTTCTCAACTATACGAAAAGGACATAGAATCCTTAGGATTTGATGCGGTGATCGACTCTTTAAAAGCCATGAACGAAGCCAACGGGGTGAGCACCGTATTGGTCATGGTAGATCATGAAGGCGATTTGGCCGATCCCGATCTTGCCAAACGCGATGAGGCAGTAGAAAAGCACAAAAAATGGATCGATGCTACTGCCAAATTAGGAGGACATGCAATCCGGGTAAATACCTTCGGGACCAATGACCCTGACGAATGGATGGTTGCTGTGCAAGATGGACTCAAGAAAATCTCTGAATATGCAGCCACGAAGAATATTAATGTATTGTGCGAAAATCATGGCTGGCTTTCTTCCGATGCTCCAAAGCTCATGGAAGCTATCAATGGAGTGAATATGGAAAACTGCGGTACCCTACCCGATTTCGGAAACTGGTGCGTAAAGCGAAAAGACGGAAAACGTTGGGGCGAATGTGTGGAGGAATATCCCGATTATTACGAAGGAATCAAGTTAATGATGCCTGCCGCAAAGGCCGTTAGTGCCAAGTCTTATAGTTTCGATGCCGATGGAAACGAAGAAAAGATCGATTATTACCGAATGATGCAGATTGTAAAGGATGCTGGATACGATGGACATATTGGAGTGGAGTTTGAAGGAGAGGATATGGGAGAAGAAGAAGGTATTCTAGCCACCAAAGCCCTCATTGAAAAAGCCCACGCTAACCAAAAATAATATCGTATGAAATCTATTACACGCATACAGCTTTCCTTTATGATGTTCCTCGAATTCTTTATTTGGGGAGGTTGGTTTGTAACCATGGGAACCTTTTTGGGGAACAATCTGTCCGCCAGTGGTGGGGAAACCGCCATGGCCTACTCCACCCAATCTTGGGGAGCCATTATCGCTCCTTTTGTTATTGGATTAATTGCAGATCGCTTTTTCAATGCCGAAAGAATCCTTGGTGTGTTACATATTATTGGCGCTGTCTTAATGTATCAGCTATCCCAAGCAACCGATTTTAATGGTTTCTATCCATACGTACTGGGCTATATGATCGCCTATATGCCAACCTTGGCTTTAGTGAATTCAGTATCCTTTAATCAGATGTCGGATCCCTCAAAAGACTTCCCAATTATTAGAGTTTGGGGAACTGTGGGTTGGGTCGTTGCTGGATTGCTCATTAGCTGGTTTGGTTGGGATTTAAAAGAGTCTATCGCCGAAGGACTATTGTCAAATACTTTTTTAATGACTGCAATAGCTTCGGCCGTTTTGGGTGTTTTTAGTTTTCTTCTTCCAAAAACTCCCCCAAAAGGTAAGGATGAAAAAGTTGGTATTTCAGACATTTTGGGGTTAGATGCCCTAAAACTTTTGAAGGACAAGAACTTTTTGATTTTCTTTTTGTCATCTGTATTGATCTGTATTCCCCTAGCTTTTTATTACCAAAATGCAAATCCCTTTTTAGCCGAAATTGACACTAAAATCAATCTTTTCGGGAAGGATATCGGCCCAACGGGTATTATGACCGTTGGACAAATTTCGGAAGTTCTATTCATGCTTCTATTACCTGTATTCTTTAAAAAGTATGGATTTAAGAAAACTATCCTAATAGGAATGATCGCTTGGGCTTTAAGATATCTGTTATTCGCTTATGGAAATTCCGGGGAACTATTGTTCATGCTATTGATCGGAATCGCTTTGCATGGAATCTGTTACGATTTCTTCTTCGTATCGGGACAGATATATACCGACTCAAAAGCTGGAGAAAAAGTGAAAAGTGCTGCACAAGGTTTGATTACCTTGGCAACTTATGGAGTAGGAATGCTCATTGGTTTCTGGGTGGCCGGAAAAATTACAGACAAATATTTAGTTTCAGAAGGAGTACATAGCTGGCAAGACATATGGTTGTTCCCAGCATTATTTGCAGCAGGAGTATTTGTCCTGTTTGCTATATTATTTAAAAACGAAAAAATAGAATACAAAGCCTAATGAGCCAAAAAATTAGATGGGGTGTACTAGGAGGCGGTGGCGATAGCCTAATTGGGGTATTGCACCGTGTAGCCGCCAGTATGTTCGATGCCTACGCCCTTACCGGAGCGGCATTTAATCCAGAACATTCAAAAAGTATAGAATTTGCCGAGGAATTGGGCATTCCCACAGATAGGATCTATCGGGGAATTGACGATATGATCATCCAGGAACTTAAGCTCCCAGAATCCGAACGCATTCAGGTAGTATCAGTACTTACGCCCAACTTCCTGCACTTCCCTATGGCAAAACAACTGCTAGAAGCAGGATTCCATGTCATTTGCGAAAAGCCCATGACCATGACCTATGCGGAAGCGGTAGCGTTGTCTGAAATTCAAAGGAAAAGTGGAGCACATTTCGCATTAACCCATACCTATACGGGGTACCCCATGGTACGGCAAATGAAGGAAATGATAGCCAATGGTGAGATTGGGGATATCCAGAAGGTGGACGCGCAATACTATCAAGGGTGGATCAATCCGATTATTCACGATCCCGAAAAACGAAAGTCTACTTGGCGATTAGATCCCGAAAAATCAGGGATTAGTTGCTGTATGGGAGATATTGGGGTACATGCCTATCAGATGCTCGAATTTGTAACGGGTATGGAGGTGACTTCTATCTTGGCCGACCTCAACCATCTCTATAATGACAACCAAATGGACATCGACGGAACGGTACTGTTGCGTTTCGATACAAACGCAAAAGGCGTGCTGTGTGCCAGCCAAATTGCAACAGGCGAGGAAAACAATTTCACTGTAGCGGTGTATGGAAAGAAAGCAGGCCTACGCTGGGAACAGGAAAACCCTAATTACCTCTATTTATTGGAAGATGGACAGCCCATGCGTACTTTAAAACCAGGTCACGCATACAACAGCGACCTTTCTTTGGATGGCACCAAATTACCTCCGGGGCATCCCGAAGGAATATTCGATGCCATGGGGAATATATACAAAGGTATGGCCAAAGCCATTCGCGGAGAGGAATACCACCCCGCCGAATTTCCAGGAATGAAGGATGGCGTGCGAGGCATGCATTTTATTGAAACAGCTGTGGCCAGCCATGCAGAAGGAAATGTTTGGAAAGAACTCTAAGAAAACAACATGAAAACAATTAAAGGACCGGCAGTATTTTTAGCCCAGTTCATGGACGATAAGGCCCCTTTCAATTCTCTGGATGGGCTGTGCAAATGGGCTGCCGATTTAGGATATAAAGGAATACAGATTCCTACTTGGGAAACACGCTTAATCGATCTGGAAACTGCAGGGGAAAGCAAAACCTACTGTGACGAACTGAAAGGTAAAATAAACGACTATGGGCTCGAAATTACCGAGCTTTCCACCCACTTGCAAGGGCAGTTGGTAGCAGTGCATCCTGCTTACGATTTGATGTTCGATAATTTTGCACCCGACGATTGCAAAAACAACCCAAAAAAGAGAACCGAATGGGCCCGAAAACAACTAATTAGTGCTGCTAAAGCCAGTAATTATTTAGGACTCAATGCCCATGCTACATTTAGTGGAGCCTTGCTCTGGCATACATGGCATCCTTGGCCTCAGCGCCCTGATGGACTGGTGGAAATGGGATTCGAAGAATTGGCAAACCGTTGGCTTCCCCTTCTGAATGAATTTGAAGATAATGGCGTAGCGGTTTGTTACGAGATCCATCCAGGAGAAGACCTGCACGATGGGGTGACTTTCGAGCGTTTTTTGAAAGCAACGAACAATCACAAAGCCGTTAATATCTTATACGATCCAAGCCATTTTGTATTGCAGCAATTGGATTACATCGAATACATAGACCATTACCACGAGTTCATCAAAGCCTTTCACGTAAAGGATAGTGAGTTTAAACCCGATGGTAAACGCGGGACTTTTGGCGGATATAGTGATTGGCGGGATCGTGCTGGAAGGTATCGCTCCCCAGGGGATGGACAAATAGATTTCAAAACTATTTTCAGTAAATTAACCGAATACGGCTGTGACGTCTGGGCGGTAATGGAATGGGAATGCTGTATTAAAAGTCCAGAACAAGGGGCACGCGAAGGAGCGCCATTTATTGCAAGCCATATTATTCAAGCCACCCAAAAGCGTTTCGATGATTTTGCCGGAGAGGAAATTGATAAAGAAAAACTGAAGAAAATATTAGGGTTGTAGCATCATTATGAATGCATCGAAAGCATCTATTCTGATTTCCCTTTTGGTCATTGTAATAATTGTTTGGTTAAACTTGGACATGTATCAATTCATTGTAAGGGCAAAAAACAGCTATATCATAAGTGGAAGGGATCCTGTTCTATTTGCCTCAGATATTAGGCTTTTGATGCTATCATCACTAGCTGAAATAGGTGCTTTTGTGTTAGCAATAATTGGACGAAGTCGAAGACAAAAATATTCAATACTATCTATAATAATCGCTGTTGTAGTAATGATTCTTATATGGATTCCTTTCTACCTTCTAGCTTTAAAATAAAGTCATGAAAAAATACGTACTCTTTCCGCTATTCTGTATCTTTTTAATTTCCTGTGGACAAACACAGGAAAAGAAAACTGAAGAAACCATGGAACAAGAAGCTCCAAAAGAAGAAGTTACTCAAAAAGAACCCACAGATCCCAAAGAAACCGAAGTTTGGGAACCTGCTCGTGAAATTGTGAACCCCACAGGGCAAAACGGCGCTCCTAGTGATGCCATTGTTCTTTTCGACGGTTCCAATCTGGACGAATGGGTGTCGGCTAAAGATGGAGGTCCCGCCCAATGGGTGTTGAACGATGACGGTAGTATGACCGTAAAGGATAAAACAGGGGATATCAAGACCAAAAGAAACTTTGGCAGTGTACAATTGCATGTAGAATGGCGAAGTAATTCCGAGAGCACTGCCGAAGGGCAAGCCAAAAGCAATAGTGGTGTATATCTTCAGGATCTGTACGAAGTACAGGTATTGGACAACAACGACAACCCAACCTACATAAACGGACAGGCTGCTTCCATTTACAAGCAAGCACCTCCTTTGGTACAGGCACTGGTTCCTACTGGGGAATGGAATACATACGACATCATTTACCATGCACCTGAATTTGATGCCGAGGGTAATAAAACCAAATCCGGAACCATTACGGTATTACACAATGGAGTCTTAGTGCAGGATCATTTTGAATTACAGGGAACTACCGAATATATTGGTTGGCCTAAAAACAATGCCCATGGCAAAGGTCCCATTAAACTACAAGACCATCAGGATATGAGCGGGGTTAGCTATCGTAACATTTGGGTACGTGAGTTAGACTAATTAGGTATGACCGCCGAATTTCAATTATTACTGGGTGTAGGATACTGCGTCTTTATGCTCATACTCTTTTTGATTTTTAAAAGGTTTCCCCCTAAAAAAATCAATATGTATTATGGGTACAGGACCACGCGTTCCATGCGCAATGAAACCATCTGGAAAGCCGCCAATGAGCATTCCATAGAGATTTCAATTCGGTATACGCTCTATAGCTTTTTTATTCCTGCGATGCTTTACTTTTTGTATCCCCAATATAATCTCTTGGGAACCATTATCGGCAATACACTCCTTATCCTTTTGGCATTTTTCAGTACGGAACGTTATCTAAGTAAACATTTCGATGCTATGGGAAATCCGAAGGAATAGTCCTTGCCTTTCAGAATTTGGAATTGCGTACCTTTGCTTCTCTTAACATTGCAGTATGATTCAATCCATGACCGGCTATGGAAAATGTGTAATCCAATTGGCCAGTAAAAAAATAACGGTTGAGATAAAATCCCTTAATAGCAAGAACCTCGATATGAATGCCCGTGTTCCGGGTGCCTATCGGGAAAAGGAATTGGAAATCCGCAACAGGATCGCCAAATCCCTCGTTAGGGGAAAGGTAGATTTTAATCTGTTCGTAGAAATTACGGGAGAAGAAACCAACACCAAAATAAACACGGCCGTTGTTAACCAATACATTTCGCAATTGACCCATGTGGTGGATGGCGATAAAACGGAATTGTTGAAAATGGCCGTTCGAATGCCTGATGCGCTAAAGACAGAACGGGAGGAGATCGATGCCGATGAATTCAACCAGATTTTGAATGCTGTGAACGAGGCTTTGGTAGAAATTAACAAATACCGCAGCGCCGAAGGGGATGCCCTGAAGAAGGATTTTGAAAAACGAATCACTAACATTTCCGCACTTTTGGAAAAGGTGATCGAGATGGATCCCCAGCGAGTGGATGCCGTAAAAGAACGACTTCGTAAAGCCGTTTCGGATCTTAAGGAAGATGTAGACGAAAACCGATTCGAACAAGAACTTATCTATTATTTGGAGAAGTACGATATCACCGAAGAGAAGGTTCGACTTAAAAATCACTTGGAATACTTCTTAGAATCCCTATCTTCAAAAGATTCCAACGGGAAAAAATTAGGTTTCATTTCCCAAGAAATAGGAAGGGAAATAAACACCATTGGTTCTAAAGCCAATTTCGCTCCCATGCAACAATTGGTTGTACAGATGAAGGACGAACTCGAAAAAATTAAGGAACAAGCCCTAAACGTACTATAATGAAGGGAGGAAAACTCATTGTATTTTCGGCCCCTTCTGGGAGTGGAAAAACGACCATTGTCCGTCATCTTTTAGCCCAAAAACATCTCAACCTGGAATTTTCTATTTCGGCTACCTCAAGGGCGCCACGCGGTGATGAAAAAGATGGAACGGATTACTATTTCATAAGCCTCGAGCAATTCAAAAAACACATGAAAGCGGGTGATTTCCTAGAATGGGAAGAGGTATACCGCGATAATTTCTACGGCACCTTAAAAACAGAAGTAGAACGCATTTGGGCCATGGGGAAAAATGTAATATTCGATATCGATGTGGTGGGTGGTCTTCGCATTAAACGAAAGTTCCCGGAAGAAACCCTGGCTGTTTTTGTGCGTCCTCCCAGCGTAGAAGAGCTAAAGATCCGATTGAAAAAACGAAAAACCGAGAGTGAAGAAAAGATCAATATGCGCATTGCCAAAGCTTCCGTAGAAATGGCCACGGCCCCACAGTTCGACTTCATCATCGAGAATGATATCTTGGAAAATGCTTTGGAAGAAGCAGAGCATTTAGTGGCACAGCACATTGCCAATGAAATAAGTGCAGAAGAAGAATAATGGCGACATCAAAGAAGATAGGACTGTATTTCGGAACCTTCAATCCCATCCATGTAGGCCACCTTACCATTGCCAACCATATGGTAGAATATGGGGAGTTGGATGAAGTTTGGATGGTCGTAACACCGCACAATCCGCACAAAAAGAAGAAAACGTTATTAGGTGATTTACACCGTTTGGTCATGGTAGATATTGCCTTAGAAGACTACCCGAAAATAAAATCGAGCAAAGTGGAGTTCGATTTGCCACAGCCCAATTACACGGTAAATACCTTGGCAGTTTTGGAAGAGAAATACCCCGACCATGAATTTTGCCTAATCATGGGCGAAGACAATTTGAAGAGTTTCCACAAATGGAAAAACTATGAAATTATTCTAGAGCAATATTCCATTTATGTCTACCCTAGAATTTCCGAAGGAACCATTGAGCATCAATTTGAGGGACACGAAAAGATCACCAAGATAAATGCCCCTATTATGGAAATTTCATCCACTTTTATAAGAAACAGCATCAAAGAAGGGAAAAACATTAGGCCTTTACTGCCTCATAATGTTTGGCAGTATTTGGACGAAATGAATTTTTACAAATGAGAAACCGCCGGAACTCGAAGATTGAGTGCCAGCGGTTTCAACTAAATAACCAACCAAAAGTCTTTATATCTTAGAAAATGCTAATCTTCTTGGTTTGCTTCGCAATATCCTTTTTAGATAAACGCATTTTTCCTCTTTCATTGTTTCGGTACTGAATGTATCCTTTTCCTCGGAAGCGGTACAAGGTACCTGAAGGTTCATGGAACAATTCGACCGTTCTATCATCAATAACGTCGAGAACAAAATATTCATTGCCCAGATAATCATAATCTAGTGTTAAATATTTCGTGTAGATGTCTCCCGACACATCATCTATATTGAAAATCCCCGTGTAATCCCAGTAAATATCATAGATGTCCGTTCCATTCAAATCTTGAGAACTCTGGAAGTTTCCATCACCACCTCCTGGTAAAAACTGAAGGAAATTCTCGTAATCGAACTCATTCGGCTCTCCATAAGGACTGGTATATATCTTTTCCCAAGCAGTATATTCCTGCATGAAATAGTGGATATTGTCATAGAACAGCAGATCGTAATCGAAGGTACTTCTCTGGTATCCCACCAGAATATAACGTAGATTCAACGGTGGATAATACAATTCTATTTCACGGTTGTTCAATTGGATCACCTCAAAGGAGTGGAATCCATCGACATCGTGAGATATATCCAACTCATCCACAAAGGTGTCGTAGTATCCCACATCGATTCCAAAACCATATCCTTGATCGCCAATACCAACCAGGTTGTTGTTTGCCTTCAGATTTCCATTTCTGAATGAAAGCGTAAAGGCAATTTGCATGAACGGAATCTCACCACTGGCATTGGAGCGATTAATATCCACATACCATAACTCATAAGAATTCAATACCTCTGCCAAGGTAACCGTTGGCACGGGATCTATGGTTGTTGTAGGATCCTCTACTACCACTTCGGTGTAGCAAGAGGTGAATAGCGTAGCCAATAACGTAAATCCGAAAAGTAATTTAAGTGCTTTCATATCATCTGGATTTTAAGGTTCGGGAAGTGGAAATCTAAAAGCGTGCCAAAAATTTATTAATCTGTTTTTCAGTAACTTAAATGTTAGTTTAATGGAAATTTGAAATCAATAATGTGTGAAGAAACCATTTGGAAAGTAGCATGCAGGAGAATTGTGTATTTTTACATTTCAGAAAAAACTACATGGCTCAAAAAACAAAATTTGCAGTCTTTGGTGGGGGTAGTTGGGCTACCGCCATTGTGAAAATGCTTTCCGAGAACCTAGATGAAATAGGTTGGTACATGCGAAACGAACAAGCATTGGAACACCTAAGAACACAATACCACAATCCGAATTACCTCAGTTCTGTAGAATTCGACATCGATAAACTAAAATTAAGCAATGATATTAATGAGTTGGTGGACTATGCCGACTATCTCATTTTCGTAATTCCATCCGCCTTTGTAGAAAAAGAGTTGGAGAAATTAACCTCTTCTTTAGAAGGGAAAGTAATTTTTTCGGCCATTAAGGGAATTGTTCCCGAAAGTAGTTTGATCGTAGGAGACCATTTCTATACCCACTATAATATCCCCTTCAAGGACATAGGCGTTATTACGGGACCCTGCCATGCGGAGGAGGTTGCCTTGGAGCGTCTCTCTTATCTTACCATTGCCTGTGCCGATACCGAAAAAGCGGAATTGGTGGCCGACAAATTATCCTGCCGCTATATAAAATGTACTACTAGTGATGATATTATCGGTACCGAGTACGCGGCCATGCTGAAGAACATCTATGCACTTGCCGCAGGGATCGCCCATGGTTTGGGCTATGGGGATAACTTTCAGAGCGTATTAATGAGCAATGCCATTCGCGAAATGAAGCGCTATGTAAAAAAGGTGCACAAAATGAAACGGGATATTAACGGGTCTGCCTATTTGGGGGACCTTCTGGTAACCGGCTACTCTACGTTTAGCCGTAACCGAATGTTCGGTAATATGATTGGTAAAGGATATACCGTGAAAAGTGCCCAAATGGAAATGAACATGGTCGCAGAGGGATATTATGCAACCAAAAGTGCCTACGAACTCAACAATGCCAAGGGAAAGAAAAAGGCCAAAACTCCCATCATCAATGCGGTTTATGCCGTACTGTATGAAAAGAAGAACCCAAAGAAGGTCTTCAAAAAATTGACTGACAAACTAAATTAGATTTCACTTTCCAAATCTTCGCGAACCCATTGGCATTCATCCAGAATACTCTTGTTTCATTCCCTCCTTGAGGTAACAAATAGAAGGGTGCTTCGTCTTCCAGTTAAAGCAGCCGAACATGAAGTATCCCTTGATCAAGCCCAAGTATTATATCTCCCTATTCAACGAAATTTTCAGTTTCATTAAAAGTCCGCACAACGAAGAAAATCTGGAAAAATCGACCAAAGCCAAGGTTTACGACACTATCGGATTGTACATTTTAAAACTCATCTTACTCATTCCCGTAGTACTATTCTTCGCATTGGTGTATGATCCGGAGAACGTACAAAGTGTAAGTATGGCCGAGCGATTTTCTCCTATGCTATTGCTGTTGGTAGGGGCCTTTATTTTACCCCTTCTTGAAGAAACCGCTTTCAGGCTTTCCTTGCGATTCAGGCCTCTCTATTTTGTCTTGTCGTCCATTGTATTCACCTACTACATTTTGACCAAGGCCGTTTTCTTCACCAAAATGAGTGCCGTCGATGAGAGTTTTGTCACTAGGGTTGCCATTTCGGTTTTAGTCGGAGTCGTTCTGTTTCCAATTGTAAACCTGAAAACGGTAAAAGATAAGTTGATCGAATTTTGGACACTACACTTCCAAAGTATATACTACGTATCCTGCGTGATTTTCGCTTGGGCACACATCACGAAATATGAATTGAACCTCACCAATGTACTTCTCCTCCCCATCCTTACCTTGCCTCAACTCATGAGTGCTCTCATTTATGGATACATGCGGGTTTCCTTCGGATTTATGTATCCACTACTTTTTCATGTGGGCACTAACTTTTTGGCCATAAGCATCTCTCTATTGCCTTTCGCCGATTAATGACTATTGTCAAATTCCCAGCCTTCTTTTTAACTCATAGTTGTCTGTCTTTTCTTCACATTAATTTAATCCGAAAAACCTTCCTATCCCCTATGTAATCCAGTATATTTGTAGGATATTATTACAAATCACTATTACATGAAAAAATTTACTTTAACCTTTTTATTGCTATTTACGGGTTGCTTTGCCTTTGGCCAATCTGTATTTATCAATGAAATTCATTATGACAATACTGGCGGAGACGTTGGAGAGTTTGTAGAAGTAGCTGGGCCTGCAGGAACAGATCTTTCTACTTATAGCATCGTTCTTTACAATGGTAACGGAGGCGCCAGTTACAATACAGTAGCCCTTAGCGGTACTATTGATGACGAAGGAGCCGGTTTTGGAGCTGTAAGCCAGCTAATCTCTGGTATTCAAAACGGTGCTCCAGACGGAATTGCCCTTGTGGATGGAGTCGTTCTTGTGCAATTTTTAAGCTACGAAGGTAGCTTCACTGCCTCCAATGGCCCTGCCAATGGCATTACCTCAACCGATATTGGTGTTTCCGAACCCGGTTCAACGCCTGTGGGTGAATCCCTTCAGCTTACCGGTACAGGTAATGTATACACCGACTTTACATGGAATGCTCCAGCTGCAGAATCCCCTGGCTCTATTAATGTGGGTCAAACTTTTTCTGCAGGTACAGGAAATCCTCCAATGATTACATGTCCTAGTGATGTGGTTACACCTGCTTCCCCAGGACAGTGTGAAGCTATTGTAAGTTTCCCAGATGCCATTGCGAGCGATCCTGATGGAGATTTAGATACGGTGCTACAAACAGGTGGATTGCCAAGTGGAAGTGCTTTCCCTGTGGGAGTAAGCACAATTACGTTTACGGCAACCGACTTGGCTGGAAACTCGGCTTCTTGTTCCTTTACCATTACTGTAGAAGATAATGAAGACCCTGTTGCCGTTTGTCAAGACATTACCGTACAGTTGGACGACAACGGAATGTATACTTTAGATGCTTCCGAATTGGACGGTGGTAGCACCGATAATTGTGGGAATGTAAACTTCTCATTTACACCTCCTGGTCCTTTGGCAAGCAATACACAAGTATTGACATTAGGAAATGGTAACGATGGAGAGTCTATTGCTTACAATCCTGTTAATGGTCTTATGTACCATGCTTCTGGAATTTCTCCAGGAGACCAGTATTTTGAACCTATAAATCTGACAACCCTTACGGTTGGAGCGAATCTCGCACCTGGAAACACATGGCCTTCAGGTCTTACACAGGAAGTTACTGGTATGGCATATTATCCACCACTGAGCGGTTTTGTCGCAATGGACAGATCTGAAAACATTGTTTTGGTTGATCCTGTTGCTGAGACATTTACCTTACTATCTACACTGGCTCGTGATTATGTTAGAGGTTTTGCTGTTGTGGGAACTAGTATCTATGCTGTAGATCCTTTCTCATCGGACCTTGTAGAATTTGATCCTAATACTGGTGCCGTTATTTCAACAGTTCCTGTTGTAATGGATGGAGTTGAGATCACAGCTGGATCTACGGGCCTAACGGCAAATCCTGCTACGGGCGAAGTATATATCATTTACAAAAGTGGTGGTTCTAACAGAAGTCTTGGAATCATAGATGTAACTACAGGAATTGGTACAGGAATTGGAAATACGGGTATGAGATTCTCAGGAATTTCTTTCGATAATTCAGGTAACCTATATGCAATATCCGGAGATGGGGCAACGCCTTCGGAAACCTTATTTGTTTTCGATAATGCAACTACGGCCTCAATGGATTTAACTTGTGCAGATGTAGGCACCAACAACTACACACTGTATGTTACTGATGACTCTGGAAACACGGTATCATGCTCTGCCAACGTAACGGTAGAAGATGTAACTGCTCCCGAAGTGTTCTGCTTAGGCGAAATTAACGGAGAGCCTGTTTTCATTAATGAGATTCACTATGACAACACTGGTGCCGATCAGGATGAAGCAATTGAAATTGCTGGTCCCGCAGGAACCGACTTGAGTGTTTATACCATTGTACTGTACAATGGAAACGGTGGTGCACAATACAACGAAGTAGCCCTTTCTGGAACTATTGATGATGAAGGAAACGGATACGGTGCTGTAAACTTCCCAATTGCTGGAATCCAGAACGGATCGCCAGACGGAATCGTTTTGGCACAGGGTGGAAATGTACTTCAGTTCTTAAGCTATGAAGGTACGTTCACTGCGATCGATGGTATTGCGAACGGAATGACTTCTACCGATATCGGAGTATCTGAAGCTAGTGGGACTCCAATCGGGGAATCCTTGCAATTAACAGGAACTGGATCCAGCAGTGGTGATTTCGTATGGAACGCTCCTTCTGCTTCTTCTCCTGGTAGTATTAACGCTGGACAGACCTTTATGGCTCCTGCCTCTTCTGTACTTCAAGTAGAATTGGATGCCAACGGAATGGCAACTATCAATGTTAGTAGCTTGATCTCTAGTGTTAATGAAGCCTGTGGATGGACCGCCACTACAGGTGACCCCGCCGCTCCATGCGACCAGTCCAACCCAAGTAACGCCTTTGAAAACGGATACTTCAGTGACCCGGGAAGTGGGTTCATCGTAGCCAATGATATCGTCGTGGCAGCGGACCTAGACTTTACTTTAGAGCAGGTGACCATGAACCTGTTCCACGACGTGGGGGCGACCATCGCAACCGCGGACTTTGCCTATTACGAGGATGACGGTGGACAGCCCGGTACCATGATCGGTAGCGAAGCGGGCGTTGTACCGACCTCGCAGGCCGTTGTGGGGAACAACTTCGGCTTCGACGTAAGTGAAACAGTATTCGACATCGCTCCATTCCTGTTTGCGAGCCAAGCAGGTGTTGATACGAACTATTGGGTATCCGTATCCGTGACCTCTTCTTCCGGTGGGATCACCGCTTGGGAAGTGTCCGGTGCTACGGGGGCAGGAAGTTATGACTGCCTGAACTCCACCGATGGTGGGGCCACCTGGGGGAACCCAGTGCCTGGAAACGACGGTGTATATGTATTCAGCGGAACCTGTGGAGGGGGAATCTCAACAACACTTGACCTTGACTGTTCTAATTTGGGACTTAATGCGGTAGAAGTAACCGTTACCGATGACAGTGGGAACACTGCTTCTTGTACGGCCACCGTTGAAGTACTTGACGTGACCGACCCAATACTCATCTGCCAGGACGTGACCATCGAGATCGGGCCTGACGGGACCACCGAGATAAACCCTGAGGACCTCTTGGCCAACGCGCCGAGCACCTTCGAGGCCATGGTCATCGGTAGCGACAACCAGTCCGGTACGGAAGGGTTCACCGACTTTACCGTGGACGTTACGGCCGACGTGACCGTCAGCTTCGACTGGGACTACACCCTTAACGACACCCCAGGCTTCGACAGCTTCGGGTACCTCGTCAACGGTACGTACACCCAGCTTACGGACCCAGCGCAGGGCAACCAGTCCGGCAGTGCATCCGTGAGCCTAGTGGCCGGTGACGTGTTCGGCTTCCGTTCACAGACCGACGACAACATCTTCGGGNGAGCGGGAACATCGCATCCTGTACATCGCAGGTGACCGTTGTGGACGCCATGGGGCCGGAGCTTACCTGTCCTGACGACCAGACCGTTGACCCAGGACCGGGGAACCTGTTCTACGAGATCCCGGACTACTTCGCCACGGGCGAGGCAACGGCGACCGACAACTGTACCGACCCGGTGACCATCACCAGCCAGGACCCAGCTGCCGGAACCCTCGTACCGGACGGGACCTATACCATCACCCTGACGGCCGAGGACGAGTACGGAAACGTATCGACATGTACCTTCGAGCTTACGGTGGAGAGCGTACTGGGACTTGAGGACACGGTGCTGGACAATGCCATCAGCATCTACCCGAACCCAGCGGAGAGCGTGGTCAACATTGCCAACACGGCCAACATCCTGTTGGACCAGGCGGCGATCTACGACACCAACGGTAGGCACATCCAGACCATCGACCTGAGCGACATGCAGCAGGAGAAGGCCATAGACGTGTCCACACTGGCAACGGGAGTGTACATGGTACTGATCACAAGCGAGGACGCTTCAACGGTGAAGCGACTCGTCAAGAGATAAGGGAAAACAATTCCCAAAACAAAACCCTCCAGAGCTTTACGCGAAGGAGGGTTTTTTAATGAAAAATTTTTTGAGATTTTATCGAGCGATCACGCCCTTCTGTGCCATAACAGGAAGTTCTACTGCATTATCATCCAGAATGGAATTCGCAGGTAATTCATAGCGCTTATCGTATAAGGTATCGCCAATAAAGAAAGTAACGGAAAAGTAATTATTCAGTTTAAAGATACTCTCCTCCAAGAACTCAATCTTCGCATAACTTCTTACAGGAAGCAGTTTTAACGAATGCCTCATAGGAGCGGTCATATGTTCGGTATTATAGCCTTGGGAAACAATCAAAACAGTCTCCAATGGCTCATTGCCATCATTAATGATGTACGCATTCCAATCGTAGGTGTTGAAATCTTTATTGAATTCCTTAACAGCAGCTACATACACATCCTTAACCTCAGGAATCTTAATATCTTTTCTCATAAATGGTGAACGCTCTGTGCGGGTTTACAAAGTGCTTTTGAATTGCTCCAAGAAACGAATATCGTTTTCGCTCAACATACGGATGTCTGGAATCTGGTGCAGTAGTAAGGCAATACGATCGATCCCCATTCCGAAGGCAAAACCGGAATATTCGCTGGAATCAATTCCACAGTTTTCCAAAACATTAGGATCTACCATACCACAGCCCATGATTTCCAACCAACCCGTTCCTTTCGTCATTTTGTAGTCGGTTTCCGTCTCCAATCCCCAATACACATCTACCTCAGCACTGGGTTCAGTAAATGGGAAATAACTGGGTCGCAAACGTATTTTCGACTTTCCGAACATCTCGGTGGTGAAATACTGAAGGGTTTGCTTTAAGTCTGCAAAACTCACTCCCTTATCCACATACAATCCCTCTACTTGATGAAAGAAACAATGCGATCGGGCAGAAATGGCCTCATTTCGGTATACCCTTCCTGGGGAAATGGTCCGAATGGGTGGTTTGTTGTTCTCCATATAACGTACCTGAACCGAAGAGGTATGGGTACGCAATAAAACGTCGGGATTTGTCTGAATGAAAAATGTATCCTGCATATCCCTCGCCGGATGATATTCGGGAAGGTTTAAAGCTGTAAAGTTGTGCCAGTCATCCTCAATTTCGGGACCTTCGGAAACATTAAAGCCAATGCGGGAAAAAATTTCAGTAATCTTATTCTTTACAATGGAAATAGGATGTCTTGATCCAAGGGTAATAGGCTCTCCTGGACGGGAAAGATCGCCGTAGATACCAGCACTCTCTTCCTTACCTTCCAGCTCTTCCTTAAGGGCATTCACCTTCTCTTCGGCAGCCTTCTTTAGAGCGTTCACTGTTTGGCCAAACTCCTTTTTCTGTTCATTGGCTACGTTCTTAAACTCGGAAAAGAACTCATTGAGAAGTCCTTTCTTTCCCAAATATTTAATTCGGAATACCTCAATATCCTCTTTGGTCTTTGCGCTAAAAACCTCAACTTCTTGCAGATGCTCTTTTATCTTATCTATCATAACTACACGCCAATGTGGTCGGCAAAATTACAGAAATTCTATTGAATTAAGTAATCACTTTCTTCTCTAAAAAGTACTGAACGATCGCTTCCTTCATTAATACACTTTGCTCTCCCGCCTTTAAGGGCGGCAATTGTTCTAAAATACGATAATGGGGCCATCCGTCATCATCGAAATAATCGAATTCATAATACCCAAAAGGTTCCAGCAAACGACAAATGGCAATATGCATTAAATTGACCTTCTCGTCCTTTTTAAACTTACGGTGCAATTGTCCCAATTCCTGAAGTCCAACCAAATAAATGATGGCGTCCAAATCCAACGCATCCCCGTCGGCAAAACGGTCGCTTAAAAAGGTCGTTACGGCCTCCCATCGCTCTTTTAGTTGTGGATCTCTGGACATACTTTGTGTTCTCATGCAAAGGTAGCGGTATTCCCCTTTAAAATTGAGAATATAACAGAAATCTTATCTTTACGTTATACCTAAAAAACAATCATGAATATCATAGACATTGTTCTTGGCGTTATTTTGCTTCTCGCTTTTATTTCTGGATTTAGAAAAGGACTTTTTGTTGCACTGGCTTCCCTCATTGGCCTTATAGCTGGAGTGTTTGGAGCCATTTACTTTTCAGATTTTGCTGGGGCCTATATTTCTCGCTGGTTTAATTGGAGCGATGAGGTAACAAAACTGGCCTCCTTTGCTGTTACCTTCCTTATCATCGTTATTCTCATTAACATGGCAGGAAAGTTCTTGACCAAAATAGCCGACTTTGCCGCCCTGGGACTATTGAACAAATTGCTGGGCGGAGTGTTCGCTTTGTTACAATACGCTTTTATCGTAAGTGTCGTTTTCATGTTCTTCAACAACTCCAATCTCACGGGCTATGTCATTTCTGAAGAAAAGAAGGAAAACTCAGTATTGTATACCCCAGTAGCAGCACTAGCACCCCTGGTTATACCAAAAGTGCTAGCGCATTTTAAAAGTGAAACCGACGAAACAGAACCTACCGAGTCGTCTGCTTCAATATGATTACTATGTAACGTCACTTCGAGCGCAGTCGAGAAGTTTTGAAAACTCGACTCGTTTATGGGTCTCGACTGGCGCCTCCGCTAAAGCTTCAGTGGCATGTGGACGCTCGACCTGACACTACCTATTTATCTCGACTTACGTGCTCGCGTATGTAGATCATTGCATCTTTAAAGTCTTCAAATAGGCACTCATTCGGAACCAAATCCGGAATGATATCAATACTCGACATAATCGCATGGGGTTGTTCCTGCAATCCATCGAACATAGGATGCACGTCTTTTTGGTTCAACTCCAATAGAATTTCTTCCATGGTATATGTTCCTGACTGATCCATATAAGGAACTTCTCCCATACGTATAATCACATGGGTGGCCGATTCGGGAATCTCCTTGGCCAATTCCTGTATTTCGCTCGTAGAACCGAAGAATAGGGGTCCTTTTAGACGCTTAATGAATACCTTCTGTCTCAAGTACTCAGGGAAATTCACCTCATCTTTCCAAGGTTCATCCAATTCATCCGCTACATCTAATGCGACCACCTTGGATTTCTTCGCAGTAAGGTCTCCAATCTTCTTCATAAAGATGAGGGAAGCCAATACCAATCCAATACCTACTGCATAGATAAGATCCCAGAATACGGAAAGGAACAATACCAAAAGCATGATGATGATTTCTGTTCTTGGCATTTTTGGAATAGCACGTAGTCCTTTGTAATCCATAACCCCAATTCCTACCGTGATCAAGATTCCTGCAAGTACGGCAGCAGGGATTTGAGATGCTACATCTCCCAGCGCCAAAAGAATGATTAGGAGTAACAATGCAGCAATCATTCCCGAAAGCTTTGTGGTTCCTCCTGAGTTGATGTTTACCACAGTTCTAATGGTAGCTCCTGCTCCTGGAATTCCTCCGAACATTGCAGCGATACTATTTCCTATCCCTTGTCCTACCAATTCCTGATTCGGTTTGTGCTTGGTCTTGGTCATGTTATCAGCCACTACCGAGGTAAGCAACGAGTCAATCGCACCTAAGAATGCCAATGTCAATGCTGTAAATACATAGGGCGTTATTTGGCCCAGGCTAAAATTGGAAAAGATTTCCATGTTTAGAATAGGGAACCCACTCGGAATTTCCTTAATGGGTAGGTAGTCGAGTTTCAGGAAATAGGCCCCACCCGAAACTACGAACAGTGCGACCAAGGTACTAGGCACCTTAGTGGTAATTCTTTTAAACCCAAAAATGATGAAGATCGTAATAAAGGCGAGTATAAACTCCATCCAATTTATGTCCTGAAGGGCCCTAGGCAATGTCCTCAAAGTACCAATTACCCCCGAACCATTGCTCTTGGCTAAGGTCATGGCCTCTTGATGAATCTCTTGCTCCGTAATCTTTTCGGCTCGCGTAATGGTTTCCTTAAAATCCTCTAGTACCAAGATTCCTTCACCAGCTTCGTCTTTTAGGATTTTGTCCAAGAGTACTTCTTCTGCTTGGGGTTTGAATTCCTGAATATAGGCCTCATCACGCTCTACACTATATCCCAATAAGGGAGAAATTTGCGTGATGAGAATGATTACCCCAATGGCCGTCATAAATCCAGACACTACCGGATAGGGTATGTATTTAATATATTTTCCAATTCCAGAGATTCCCATCACAATTTGCATAAGCCCCGCCAAAAGGAAGACCAGAAGGATATAGGGCAAGGCCTTTTGTACATTTCCTTCATTGGCTGCAATGATGGAGGCAATAATAACCATGGAAACAGCGGTCATAGGAGCTGTTGGCCCGGATATCTGCGTGTTGGTTCCGCCAAAGAGCGAGGCAAAGAACCCGATAAAGATGGCACCATACAATCCCGCACTAGGGCCTAATCCAGATTGTACCCCGAAGGCCAATGCCAAGGGTAATGCCACAATTCCGGCGGTGATTCCGCCGAAGAGGTTTCCTCTAATATTTGTAAATATATTTTTGAACATAGGTTGTTGTTTTATAGGTTGTTTAAATAGCACAAAACCGACTACGGTCCTGCTTTAGAACTGGGTAATGCTTCGTTATATTAAAGCACTATAGATTCTGGTGGGGGAGAAAACGTATCTGGGTACCAAGTATCCCAAAGAAGTTCGAAAGAAATTAATGGAGTTGTTTTCTGAACACCGGTATTTAAACTTACCGGGATGCGTAATGTTTGAAAGGGATGCTTTTCCGAATCTGCTAAAGAAGTATCCGCTTTTTCCTCTTCACCCATAGAAAACTCTATGATATTCACCTCACTATCACATAGCGAAATCACTGCCGGAGCAATGATAAAAATGGAAAAAATAAGCAAAAAGAATATGGCGTTGGTCTTCATGAATTCGCTTAAGCTTAATCAAAAATAGCATTTTACGCCAATTTAGCTGTTAATCTCTTACTAAATCTATAGTGTTTTGAAATCGGAGTTAAGCACCCAACCGTCCTTTCCGTCAGCAATTTGGATGCGACTCCAGTCTCCATCTTCGGCAAGAATCTGGACTTTGGTACCCTCGTGTAAAAGGAATGAAGTCTCACTATTCATCTTAGGATCGGACTTCACTTCGGTACTTTCGGCAAAGATAATGGCAGGCTTATCCTTAAGCTGTTTTCCAAAATTTCGGAAACTCATGGAAACCCCCGTGATGAGTACGAAAAGTGTAAGTAATGCACCTACAAATAATACCCGTTTTTGTCTGCTGTACATTGAAAAATAATAGGTGATAAAGAGCAGGGCAAACAACAAGGCACAAATAACGGAAACCCATGCCCAACCTTCAAAAGTAAGCAAGCTGGAAACGCTCTTATCCCATTTTGCAAACACGGTTTGGGGTAAGGGTTCTATGGCATCTACTGTGGCATTTTGCGCATAGGCTAAATTGTTTAAAATCTCTTTGTCGTTGGGTGATAATTGCAGTGCTTTTTCGTAATAATAGATGCTCGGACCAATTTCATTAAGCCTATAATGGGCATTCCCGATGTTGTAATACAGTGCTGCAGAATGCTCCCCAGATTGCAATATCTTATTCCAATTGGTAATGGCCTCTTGGTATTTTTCGGCCTTATATTGCTGCTTCCCCTGTTCGAAAAGGGCTTCGTTCTGAGCTGTTCCCAACACGGAAACAAGAAGTATCAATATGTAGATGGCCTTTTTCATTTTCTGGGTTCCTATTGAAATTGTTTGTCTATGCTAGAAATGGTCGTAACAGCAGTTTCGTAATCTTTCTGAATAGTGACATTAGAGCTAGGTGTATAGCGCGCAAATTCACAACTCTTTAAAAGATCCGTGAAATTGCCAACTACGCCCATGTCTACCTTTCTCTCCAATAGTGCATTCGAAATATGCGCTTTGGACATTTCGCTGGTTTCTATATTCAATTTAGCCTTAAGATAATTGTGAAGTGCCCGCTCTAAAGATTCATAGAAAGCAGACTGATTTGTCATATTTTTCTTGGCTTCACTCAAGTATTTCTTGGCCAGCTGATTCGCCCTGCGTAGTCGGTTCCCTTCAACATCGGCCAAACGTTGTTTCCGCTTTCGCCCAACAAAAATGGCCAATGGAATAAACAAGAAAGGAATTCCCAACAACATCCAAAAGGCTTTCGACTTAAAGAAATAAGCCCTCTCAACAGACTCCAAATCCGCATTCAGTTTAATGTATTTAAATTGATTCTTATCCAGCGTAACCAATTGTTTGCTTGTGGCGGTATTATTTTCGGAACTTTCACTGGTCAATGGACCATTTTCAACCTCGATCAAAATCTCATTGGAGGTAAGTGTTTCGTAGGCTTCTGTTTTCGGATTGAAATAGGAAAAGGAAATAGGTCTAATGGGATAGTTCCCTTTAAACTGGGGCACTACGGTATAATTCTCTACCATGGCTCCTGTCATCCCCTTCGCTTGGGTACGGATATTATCGGCACGGGAAGGTTCGTATACTTCCAAAGAACTGGGAAGCTTCAATTTGGGAAGATCGAACAGCTTTAGGTTTCCATCTCCAGAGACCTTCACCGATAGCTCCAAGGCCTCATTGGCATCCAATTTGGTCTTATTGGCGGAAAGATTAAAATCGAAATCCCCTACCGCCCCAGTAAAGTTGATAGGTCTTCCTTCTTCCGGCAAAGGCTTAACATTGATTGTTCTCTTTCCTGCAGAAATAGTCTTATTGACCCGTGTCATAAGTCGACGCCCGAAAATATCACGACGTTTGCTCTTTACATCGATAGGAATATCCAAGCTCAAAGGTTCAATTTCCAGTTTTCCCGTTTTCTGAGGATATAGTACGGTCCTTCTCAACACTACATAGCGGTAATCTTCCCCTTTGTAGGTCCCGTCGTAGATTTTATAGTTTCCACGACTATCGATATTCTGACTCCAGAAATCGGCATATTTTGGGGTATCTACTTCCCGCCAATTACTGGTAATACTCACTTCGTGCGATACGTACAACTTATAGGTTACTGTGATCGCTTCATTGAGATAGGGATTCGCCTTGGATACCTCAGCAATGAGATGTACATTTTCACTCGCCAAATAATCGGCATTGTTCCCATCTTTAGGTTTTTTAACAGCAGATGTAACCTCGACCGCAATAGGAGTGGTCTTATAGGTTTCGCCTTCTATGTTTATGGTTGCCTGTCCAATGGTAAACTTCCCTTTTGCTTTAGGGGAAAGGGTATACGTATAGGTTTTGGAATAGCTCCTTTTTCCATTGATCCAAGAGTTGCTTATCGCTTGGTGTGGACCACCCACAATTCTAAAACCTGCAAAATCGGGAGGGTTAAAATCATCGCCATCTTGGTTCATTTCAAAATCCACCCGAAGGCGTTCGTTAATCCCCAATTTCTTTTTGCTCACCTTGGATTGAAACGTAACTTGAGCTTGCAGAAAACCACTGCCCAACAGAAATAATACTATGTAGAGAAACTGCATTCGCCGCATTACTACCAGTCTTTGTTACTTTTCACCTTGGTTCCTTTCAATTTTTTGGCATTAATTTTATCCTGAACCTTTTTTTCCTGATCGTTCATGGCCTTCAACAAGTTTTTAATTTGCTGTGGTGATAGCTGTCCGGGAACAGGTTGGTTTTTCTGTTCTTTGGGTTGATCTCCCTGTCCATCCTTCTGCTCCTTAGGATCTTTTTGATCCTGTTTTTCATTATCGCCTTCCTTTTCCCCTTGATTCTTTTCTTTTTCGTCGCCTTGATCGCTTTCATCTTCCTTTTGTTCACCATCATCGCCTTCTTTATCCTTGCCTTCGTCGTTTTCCTTATTATCCTGATTCTCGTTTTGATCCTGATTGTCCTGCTGGTCTTGATTGTCATTTTCCCCATCGCCTCCTTGTGGTGGGTTCTTCTCCAGCATTTCCTTGGCCAATGCTAAATTATAGCGGGTTTCTTCATCGGTAGGATTGTTGCGCAGTGCATTTTTATAAGACTCTACCGCTTCCTGATACTTCTTGGCATTCATAAAGGTATTCCCGAGGTTATGATATGCCTTGTGCTTTTCGGGTTTATTTTTTGCCACTTCTGCAGCCTGGGCAAAGCGACGCATGGCCTCATCGTTTTTGGCCTCATTGTAGTAGGCATTTCCCAAATTGTACTTCCCTGTTTCCAAGGAAGGACTCGTGGCAATGGCTTTTCGGTAATTCACTTCTGCATCGACGAAATTATCATCGAAGATCTCCGAATTGGCATCGCTTAAAAACTCTTGTGTTTGCTTGTGCTGTTGTTTTTGTGTTTTTGATTCCTTCTGCGCAAAAATGGCACAAGAGACCAAAAGCAATACCCATGTTGTAATAAACTTCATTTTCATATTATTCCCCTTCATTAAATAAGTTTAACTTCTTCAACCACGCTGTTTTACGTTCTAAAAGGAAGACATCGAATATCAACAAAAATAATGCCCCTGCCAAAAACCATTGAAACTGATCCTTAAAATCGGTAAACTGCTTGGCCTCGAATTCTTTTTTGTCCATTCCATTTAGAATGGCCGTAACGGTCTCCACAACTTCCTTTGTGCTACTTCCGTCGATATACTCCCCATTGGCACCTTCAGCAATTTCCTGAAGCGTCGCAGTATTTAATCGGGTAATAACCATCTCATTGTTTTGGTCACGCTTGTAATATTGTAAAATCCCATTTCTTTTAATGGGAATTTGCGCACCCTTATCGGTCCCTACACCAATGGTAAATATTTTGATGCCCATTTGTGAAGCTTCTTCCACAATGGCTGCTACATTTCCTTCATGATCCTCACCATCACTTACGATAAAAAGTACCCGGTTGGTTTGCTCTTCGTCGTTGTAATAGGTTTGCGCCAACGAAATGGCTTCGGTAATAGCGGTTCCCTGAGAAGAAACCATATCGGTGTTCATCCCAGCCAAAAATAGCTTGGTGGAGGCAAAATCTGTGGTAATAGGCACCTGTGGAAATGCACTGCTGGCATAACCAATGATCCCTACTCGATCGCCTGCCAGACTATTAATAATCTGCGTCACCAATTGCTTGGATTTCTCCATTCTATTGGGGGCAATATCCTCGGCCAACATACTTTTGGAAACGTCTAAAGCAAAGACCACATCCACACCTTCTCGTTTCACTGTTTCCAGCTTGGTTCCAATCTTAGGATTCACCAGGGCAAAACTAAGACAGGCAACGACAAGGCATAATACCAAAAGTTTCAATATGGGTTTAAACAAGGATCGGGTCGGGCTTAGTTTTTTAAGCAGTCCGTTGGAAGCAAAATGATCCTGGGTTCGCTTTCTCCATAGTTGTACCAATAGGAACAAGAAAGCCAACGCCGGAATACCGATCATTACATAAAAAAATATGGGTTCTTCTAATTGATACATCTTAAATAAAACTCCTAAATACTGTATATCGAAGTAGCCACTCCAACGCCAAAAGCCCTAGGGCCAATAACACTAAGGGGCGAAACTTCTCATCATAACTCTTAAACTTGAATTCTTCTATTTCCGTCTTTTCCAGTTTATTAATTTCTTCATAAATCTCACTTAAACGGGTATTATTGGTAGCACGGAAATACTTACCATCTGTCGTTGCTGCAATTTCTTTCAACAGCTCCTCATCGATTTCAACGGGGACATTGCCGTATTGAAACTCTCCACTTTGGAGCAATCCAATAGGTGAGACAGCCATCCCATTGGTTCCTAAGCCAATCGTATATACCTTAATCCCAAATTCTACCGCCAATTCGCTCGCAATTTTAGGATCGATAAAACCGGTATTATTCACCCCGTCGGTAAGAAGGATAATCACCTTGCTTTTGGCCCGGCTTTCCTTTAATCGGTTTACGGCAGTTGCCAATCCCATACCAATGGCGGTACCTCCTTCAATAATATTATTATATCGAATGCTCTTTAAAGAGGAAAGCGCTATGCTCTTATCACTCGTAAGAGGGGTTTTCGTAAAACTTTCCCCTGCATATTCCACCAATCCTATACGATCGTTGGGACGTGCATTGATAAATCTTCCTGCCACCTTCTTAAGGGCTTCCAATCGATTGGGCTTTAAATCCCTAGCCAGCATACTGGCAGAAACATCGATGGCCATGACAATATCGATTCCGCTAGTGGTTTTAATCTTGGTGCTTTCGTCTACGTTTCTGGGACGGGCTAATGCTACGATAATAGCGGCAAGGGCCAATAAACGCAATGCAAAAAGTAAAGGGCGTAGTTTGGCCAGCCAATTTTTACCGGTCTTAAATCCTTTTATACTCGATATTTTAAGGGAGGCGGTTTGTTGTCGTCGTTTCCAAATGTACCATACCACTAGCAGTGGTAGCACTAGAAGCAACCAAAAAAACTGTGGATGTACGTATTCGAAATTCTGCATTATTCCTCTTCCTTATCTTTTTTAATTTTCTGAAATGGATCCACTTCCAACTCCACCGAATTCATAATCCGCTCTACCACTTGTTTGGCATAAACATCATCTTCCCTGGATACCACCATGATCTGTTGCAAAGCGCCTTGTTGTCCGAAGGCAATGATTTCATAATTCTGCTTGGGTGCTAATTTCCCATTAGACATAGGGAAATTAAAACTTCCGTACGCCTTCCTTCCTTTCAGCCCTTCTCCCGTCTCAAAAGATTCCTGCTTCACAAAGATGTTCTGTGCTCCCTGCTGCTCCAAGGTTTGAAGGGACCCTTCTAAAGAAACCTCCAAATCCACTTCTACTGGATTCGTAAATCGTGTGGCATTCACTACAATGGAAAACTGATCAATGACACTTCCGTAAGCAAATGCGTCCGTAGACTGGATCTGGGCTTTTAATTCCTCAGGAATTGGAAGTTCGGTACGCTTCAAAATAACTGGGGTTTCCACAATGATAGACGGAATCCCATATTCACTCTTGTACCATTTCCCTTCCAACAATTCCTTAGTGGGATGCCCAATAACATTGTCCTTAAGGTAGGACCATCCGTAGGTACTACCCAAAACAACGGTTGTTATAAGAATAGCCAGTACGCCCGCAAGGCTTCCAATGAGAACGCGCTTGTTCCTGCGCTTTTTTCTCATTGCGGCTAGATACAATTCGTTCTGCAACAATTCCTCTTCGGAAGGTTCCGGAATGGCCTCTTGGGTTTCGTTTATGATTTCCTCTATGGAAGCGCGATCCGAACGAGCTTGACCAGATTCTTCCTTCATTTTGGCAAACTTCACCAAATCAGCTCGCTTGAAAATGGCATCCAACTTCCGAATGGTTTCCTTATCGAATTCGAAGTGACCAGAATCCTTTAAAAGCAGTAAACGTTCAATCAGTTCATCACTGGTACTTTCTAAAGCGCGACTGTCTACCTCGCGATCTAGATAGCGTTTTACAATTTCAGTAAGAGAAGAATAATAGGCTTTGGATTTGTTTTCCTTCAACAATTCCAAATTGTCCAATTCCTGAAGGGCTACCATGGCCTCTTCATAAGGAGGCAATTGCTTTTCACGTTCTTCCTTTCGCTTCTTTCTTCTGAAAAGAAAATACCAAACCCCTCCAATGACCAAAAGTGGAGCAAGTACATAAAGCAGCCAGATGAAGTTGAAAGGAGGGCCTTTTACTTCGATCACCGGTTTGATGTCGAACATCTTCTGCTTGAGGGTATCTACAGGTACATCGCGTACCTCGACCATGGCCGAGTCTGTGGTAAACACGCGATCGTCTATCATGACCCTTTGTGCCGGAAGTTTATAGGTCCCCGAATCGAATTGGGTGATCCCGTATTTCTTAATCAGCAAATATTTTGACTCCAGTTGGGTCGTGTCTGTTTTGTACGATTCTATAGTTTCCAAAGGAGCAAAGCTTTGTCCTTCGGGAAACAGCACCAAGGAAGTGGTATCGGCTTCTACCTGAATTGTGTATTTTATTTCTTCCCCAATCCGGATAAGGGTAGTGTCTACCGATGAGGTGACCTGAGCGGAAGCTTCAAAAGAGAAGAGAAAAAAGAGAAGAGAAAAGAGAGAAGAGAGAATTAGACGTCTAATAGTACCTGTCTTCCATTTAAAAAGTCTGTATTTCGTGTCACTCAACATCTATTATCCTCTTCTTTTGAAATATCCCAATAATTTCTTCACATAGCTTTCGTCCACCCTGCAGCTTAACACTCCGGCACCACTTTTCAGGAAGGCATCGTTAAATTCGTCCACGCGCTCCTGATAGTACTTGCTGTAATTCCTACGTACACTTTTAGAACCAGTATTTACCAACATTAATTCCCCTGTTTCTTCATCTTCCATCTGCACCATTCCTAAATTCGGAATCTCTTCTTCACGGCGATCGTAAATTCGAATCCCAGTAACATCGTGTTTTTTGGAAACGATTTTCAAGGTATCCCGATAACCATCGGTAATGAAGTCGGAAAGCACAAACACAATGGCCTTCTTTTTCATCACATTAGTTAGGTATTTCAGGGCTTGGGCGATATCCGTTCGTTTGCTCTGTGGTTGAAACTCGATGAGTTCACGAATGATTCTAAGCACATGCGACTTCCCTTTTTTAGGCGGAATGAACAACTCGATGGCATCCGAAAATAGGATGAGGCCAATCTTATCATTGTTCTGCATGGCCGAAAAAGCCAAGGTAGCTGCTATTTCGGTAATGATCTCATTTTTGAACTGAGTGTCCGTCCCGAAGAACTCCGAACCACTAATATCTACCATAAGCATCATGGTAAGTTCGCGTTCTTCTTCGAACACCTTAACGAAAGGTTCGTTATACCGAGCGGTAACATTCCAATCGATATTACGAACGTCGTCCCCAAATTGGTACTGTCGTACTTCAGAAAAAGTCATCCCACGTCCCTTAAAGGTACTATGGTACTCGCCACCAAACACGTGGTCGCTAAGGCGACGTGTTTTGATTTCGATCTTACGTACTTTCTTAAGAAGTTCTTTCGTGTCCATATCTTTTCAGTGAACAGTTGGCAGCTGCCAGTTAACAGTATGAGATCATTTCACAGCCATGCTGCAAACTGCATACTGAATACTGCCTACTGGCCTAGGGTACTTCGATTACGTTTACGATCTTGTTAATGATGTCTTCTGAAGTAATATTTTCCGCCTCAGCTTCGTAGGTAACCCCAATACGGTGACGCAATACATCATGCACCACGGCCCGAACATCTTCCGGAATTACATACCCTCTGCGTTTGATGAACGCATAGCACTTAGCAGCACTTGCCAAATTGATACTTCCCCTTGGAGAAGCACCAAATCCAATAAGTGCTTTTAGGTCGCTCAACCCATAATTCTCAGGGGTACGGGTAGCGAAAATGATATCTAGGATGTACTTTTCAATCTTTTCATCCATGTATACTTCGCGAACAGCTTCCTGAGCACGCTTTATCTGATCTAAGGTCACTACAGGATTTACTTGTTCGAATCCACCTTTTAGGTTTTGGCGGATAATGAGTTGTTCTTCTTCCAACTTAGGGTATTTAATCACCGTTTTCAACATGAAACGGTCTACCTGTGCTTCTGGCAATGGATACGTTCCTTCCTGTTCAATTGGGTTTTGTGTGGCCATTACCAAGAATGGTTTTTCCAAAATGAAGGTGTCATCCCCAATGGTTACCTGCTTTTCCTGCATAGCTTCCAGTAACGCAGACTGTACTTTGGCAGGGGCACGGTTAATCTCATCTGCCAACACGAAATTGGCAAAAATGGGTCCTTTCTTAATGCTGAAGTCATTCGCCTTCATGTTGTAGATAAGGGTTCCAACAACATCGGCGGGCAGTAGATCGGGGGTAAACTGTATACGGCTAAATGATCCGTGAACGGCTTTGGAAAGAGTATTGATTGCCAAAGTCTTTGCCAATCCAGGAACCCCTTCCAGAAGGATGTGTCCCTGACCCAACAAACCGATGAGGAGTCGCTCTACCATATGCTTTTGGCCCACAATCACTTTGTTTATTTCCAAAGTGAGGATGTCCACAAAAGCACTTTCCTTTTCTATTTTCTCATTCAGTGCGCCTATATCTAGGGCAGTAGCTGTTTGTTCCATACGTATTTTAGTTCAATAAGACCATTCAAAAATTGAATGGGATGCAAATTCAAAATTTATGCCGAAAGTTGCTGTTAACAATTGGTTAAAACTTCTAGTAAATAAAAGGGCTTACGCACTTTTTACTAATTTCAAATTTTTAACTTTAAGACGCGCTAAAAATAAAAAATGGAGCCAAAATTTTCAAAGATAATTCAAGGGTGTATGACTTGGGGGGCTTGGGGCAAGCAACTCCCTAAGAACGAGATGGTTTCACTCTTAAAACACTGCATTGATGCAGGCATTACTACCTTCGATCACGCCGATATTTATGGCGATTACACCACAGAAAGTGAATTTGGGGCCGCTTTGAGTGAAAGTGGAGTGGCAAGGGACGACATTCAAGTTATTTCAAAGTGTGGCATTCAATATGTTGGTGAAACGCGGGACAATGAGATAAAACACTATCAATACGACGCCGATTATATCATTTGGAGCGCTGAAAAATCCATTGCCGACCTGCAATGCGATTATTTAGATCTTCTTTTACTGCACCGTCCAAGTCCACTTATGGATCGGGATGAAGTGAAAAAAGGAGTCGCTCATCTTATGGAAAGGGAATTGATACGAAGTTTTGGGGTTTCCAACTTCACGGTTTCCCAAATGCAACTTATCGATAGTCGAGAGTTCATTTATGCCAATCAGATCGAATTCAGTCTTACGTCGCATCAAGCCATGTTCGACGGAACCTTGGACTTTATGCAACTCAATGCCATCACCCCTATGTGCTGGAGTCCTTTGGGGAAATTGTTTCGGGAAGACGATGACCAAACCCAACGTATCCATGCATTATTGGATGCATTGACCGAAAAATACAACGCCTCCAAAGATCAGCTGTTATTGGCTTGGATATTGAAACATCCAGCAGGCATACATCCTGTTGTTGGAACCACGAGTAAGGATCGGATTTCCTTAGCGGCTGAGGCAGCAAAAATAGACCTGAGCCGAGTGGACTGGTTCAAAATGTTGGTGGCCAGCCAGGGACACAAGGTTCCTTAAAGCAATAATCGTCATGAAAAAAAATAATCCCATTGCTCTGATAACGGGAGCTACCTCGGGTATAGGTAAGGCTACGGCCCAACTCTTTGCCCAAAATGGCGTCCGCCTCATTCTTTGTGGAAGACGGCAGGAACGCTTGGATGCCTTGCAGAAAGAGCTTTCTTCAATTACCGAAGTCCATACATTACAATTCGATGTTCGGGATAGAGATAAAGTATTCAAAACCTTGAAAAACCTTCCCGAGGCATTTTCAGAAATCGATATTCTCATCAATAATGCTGGGAATGCCCACGGATTGGATCCCATTCAAGAAGGAAGCGTAGACGATTGGGATGCTATGATGGATATCAATGTAAAAGGGCTTCTATATGTTTCTAAAGCGATCCTTCCGAGAATGCTTCAACGAGAACAAGGCCATATCATCAATATTGGTTCTACTGCAGGAAAGGAAGTATATCCTAAAGGGAATGTGTATTGTGCCAGTAAACATGCGGTTGATGCCATTACCCATGGAATGCGATTGGATTTAAACGGAAAAGGCATTAAGGTAAGCGGTATCAATCCGGGCTTGGTGCAGACAGAGTTTAGCGAAGTACGTTTCAAAGGAGATAAAGAACGAGCCGATCAGGTATATAAAAACTACAAACCGTTACTGCCCGAGGATATTGCCGATATTATTTGGTTTGCTGTTACCCGTCCGGCCCATGTAAACATTGCCGACCTAACTGTGATGTGTTTGGATCAGGCAAGCAGTACGATTGTGAATAAGAAATAACCTCCCATGTCCCCTCGAGCATTATCGAGGGAGAAAACATGGTTTTGGACCGAAGATAGAAAGTGCAGCTTATCGAGAGGTCATGAATTGCGAAAAAAACCTTACTAGGTCTCGACTGCGCTCGACCCGACAAAAATAATGATTAATAAACGGCTACTTATCAAACAACTGTTAGCTCACAACGATGAGAGCAGTTTCTATGATAAGAAGCGAAAGATCGATCTGGGAAGTAAGGAGGGAAAGGCCAAGTTCTTAAAGCACATTTGTGCCTTGAGCAACAGTAATCCCAAAAACAATAGCTATATCGTTATTGGGGTAGAAGACGAAGGGAATGAAATTCGAGGAGTGGATTTCTTCGATGATAGTAAAATACAAAACCTCGTCAATGCCTACTTACACAATCCTCCTCTTATCGCCTACGAAAATGTCATGTTTCCGCATTTACCGGATGACAAGGTGGTGGGGTTGGTTACGATTAGGCCAACGGGTGAAATCACTTCCTTGAGAAAGAATATTTGGAAGTATTGGGGCGGGTCTATTTTCCTTCGCGATGGTAGTATTTCCATGCCCAAGGATTTCGATATTGAAATCAAGGATGTGAATTCGGAGATTGTAAAATCCATAGAAAATAGGGCCAAAAACAACATAGAACATACGTTGGATGGGGTGATAGACTTCATCAATGTTCGGCATAGCGAACTCGATTCGCATTACAAGGTCTTCAAGGAACAATTTGTGGTATGCTGGGCCGGAAACACCAAACAGGTTCAGGGAGAAATCTACTATTCCAGGGTGGATATAGAGCTGATTAATGAACAAGTACGATTGTTTTATTCTGCCTTGGACGAGATCAGTATTTCGTATAATGATGACACCTATTCCATTACCGAATATGTGCATTTGGGATTGAACGAAAATTACAAATACTATCCTTTAGAGCAGGTCAATATTACCTTTCACGAAAATGGATTTTACAATATCGATTCCCAGCTTATTTTCGAACCCCCACAATTCAACAAGCGGACCCTGTACCATATTTACAATACCAACAATGCCTTGATCGAAAAGCTTAAAAAAGGAATCCCTTTACGGCCTCAGGATGAGAAGGATTTAAGGCATTTGCCTGCTACTTACCTCATCTGTTATCTGAACGATTTTCAGGATGCCAAGGAAAAATTGGTAGAAGCCAAGCCTTTTTTGAAACAAATGGGGGGAAATCTATACCAATCGTATAAAGATTCTGTGCGAATTCTTCGGAAAGTAAAGTACAGTTAACAATAGATTTCCATTTATTCACTAATTTTAAGATTCAACTATTCAAATACCAACAACTATGGGACTTTTTGACAAGATAAAAGAGAAACTCACCAATGAATTTATCGATATTGTTGAGTGGCTCGACTATACGGATGATACCATCTGTCATCGCTTTGAGCGCTACCAAAACGAAATAAAGAATGGGGCAAAGCTGATTGTTCGCGAGGGACAAACAGCCGTTTTTGTGAACGAAGGGCAATTGGCCGATGTTTTCAGCCCCGGAACCTATACTTTGGACACACAAAACCTTCCTATTCTAGCAACGCTGAAAGGTTGGAAGTATGGATTCAATAGTCCATTCAAGGCCGAAGTATATTTTATAAATACCCACCTCTTTACCGACGAAAAATGGGGCACCAAAAATCCGATTACGCTTAACGACGAACGCTTTGGCTTGGTCGAAATTAGAGCCTTCGGAACCTATGCCTTTAGGATAGACGATGCTGGAAAGTTCATCATCGATATAGTGGGAACGGACAATAACTTCACCAATTTTGAAATCAACGAGCATTTAAAAAGCTTGATCGCCACCCGATTTACGGATACGGTGGGAGAAGCCAATTTGCCCATTGAGTTATATGCAGCCAATACTTCCGAATTGAGCGAGACGTGCCAAGAAGTAATGCAGCCCGAATTTCAGAGTGTAGGGATTTCCTTGGAGAAATTCTACATAGAAAATGTTTCCATGCCCGAAGACCTGAAAAAGGAAATCTTCGAGTATAGCCGTATTGACAAATTAGACTTGGACAAGTTGACCAAATTCAAAACCGCTAAAGCCATTGAAGCAGCGGCTGCCAACGAAGGCGGAACTGCCGGTGCCGGAATGGGTATGGGAATGGGATTTGTCCTGGCCCAACAAATGGGAGGAATGATGAGTCCGCAAATGGGAGGTAATCAGCCTGCCGCTATGCCGCAACAAGCCGTACCGCCACCAATGCCTGTAGCTGTACAGTACTACTACGCGAGTAACGGACAACAAGCAGGACCCGTAAGTTTTGAGCAATTGCGTGCCCTTTTTGCGAACCGTACCGTAAATAAAGATACGTTGGTTTGGAAACAAGGAATGGCCAATTGGATTGCGTTGAAAGACGTGGAAGAATTAAAGGCTTTCTTGGGAGGAAGTACGCCACCGCCTTTACCTGGAGCATAAGGTATAACAGAGAAGAGAAAAGAGAGTAGAGAGGTGTTCAAAAGACTGGCATATACCTTATTTATTTTGTTGGGAAGCGTTTTCGTTTTTGTAATCGCAGCCTCATTCTCCCTATTCAGTTTTACGGATGATCGTGCACAAGTATGTGGTAATGAAGATCCCATTGTATTTTGTGGGACAGAGCCCATTGTATTCTCGGAACAAGGAGAAAAGGGAAGACGTGTTTTTCAAGCCAATTGTGCGGCTTGTCATAAATTAAATAAGCCGTCAACGGGACCCGCCTTGTTGGGAGTACATAAAAAAGAGCCGCGCGAAGGGTTTTTCTTTGAATACATAACGAATGGATATCCTCTTCTGAAAGCTAAGGATCCTTATGTAATGGAACTAAAGGAAATGTACCCTGCCGACTATGCGCACAAGTTTCAATTATCGGATGAAGAATACGAAAACCTAATGGCCTATATAAAAGGAATCTAATTTATCTATGTACAAAACTCCTGTCTCTTTTCCATTCTCTCTAGTCTAAAAAGCACATGCAAGACACACCCATCCAAAAGTCCGAGTTAAAGAAATCCTGCGTCAATTGCGGGGCCGAATTGGTATATGCACCGGGGACTACGCAATTGGAATGCGATTATTGTGGGCATAAAGAAGAGATATCTCCTTCCGAAAGTGGTTTCGAAGAATTGGAGTTAAGACCCTATTTGGAAACACTGGGTTCCCAATCGCACAGTGAAGCCATTTCCATGCTTACTTGTAAAAACTGCGGGGCCAATCAGCATGTGGAAGAAAATTACAAATCCCTGCATTGCGTGTATTGCAGCTCGCCGCTCATTGTAGAAGATATGCATAAGGAAGAGTGGATCTTACCGGGCGCAGTATTACCTTTTCAGATTAATCAGGAAAAGGCACACGTTATTTTCAAACAGTGGGTAAAGAAGCTATGGTGGGCCCCTAACAAATTGAAAAAGGCGTCGCTAGATCCTAAAAACACCAAGGGATTGTATGTCCCTTATTGGACCTTCGATGCCCAACTATTTGCTACGTATACCGGACAACGCGGGGATTATTATTACGTCTCGGTGCCCTATACCACTACAGTGAATGGAAAAACTGTTACCCGAACCCGACAGGAGCGGAGAACGCGATGGACCCCGGCGAGTGGAAGTATTTCAGGGTTTATAGATGATACACTAATCAAAGCTTCCAAACAACGCTCGGGAACCATTCCCAAAAAAGTAGAACGCTGGAACCTGAAAGCTTTACAGCCATTTGACAGTAGTTTCTTGGCGGGATTTGTTACCGAAAAATATACGATTCCGTTGAAGGAAGGACATCTGCAATCCAATAAGGAAGCCGAACGCATTGCCGATCGGTGGGTACGAAGGGATATTGGCGGGGATACCCAACGGGTGCACTCGGTAAATATGCAATTGAGTGAAGAAACCTTTAAGCATATACTGCTACCGGTATTTGTGAGTGCCTATGTATTTAAAGGAAAGCGGTACAATTTCTTTGTGAATGGACAAACAGGAGCCTTATCAGGAAAAAGACCTTATTCATTCTGGAAAATCTTCTTGTTCGTGCTTTTTATTATAGCCATCATTTCAGTATTAATTTTTGTTTTAAACGAGCAACAGTAACTATGAGGACATTGGTTGTGGGTGATATCCATGGCGGCTTACGAGCATTACGGCAAGTTTTGGAAAAGGTACACCCAACAGACGGAGATCGTTTTATTTTCTTGGGAGATTATGTGGACGGTTGGAGCGAGGTGGCCGAAACCGTTTCTTTCCTAATAGAATTTTCGAACAAATATGCCTGTACTTTTATTCGGGGGAACCATGATTATCTTCTGTATCAGTACTTAAAACACAACGATTATAATGCAATGTGGTTGCACCACGGAGGGGCTTCCAGTATAGAGAGTTATAAGCGCCTTTCCAAATCCCAAAAGGAAGATCATTTGTATTTCTACGAAACCCTACGGGATTATTATGTAGACGATTCCAATCGGTTATTTGTACATGCCGGTTTTACCAATGTACATGGCATACATCATGAACACTTCAAAAACATGGTGTTTTGGGATAGAACCTTATGGGAAGTGGCGCGATCCATGGACCCTTCCCTCACAAAAGATGACATCCACTATCCGCAACGACTAGCATTGTACGAAGAAATTTACATTGGACATACCGCTGTTTCCAAAATAGGATATACGGTACCACTTAATTTTGCTAACCTATGGAATATAGATACAGGAGCCGCATTTAATGGTCCGCTTACAGTTTTCGATGTGGATACCAAAGAGTACTGGCAGAGTGATCCTGTCTATACCTTATATCCCGATGAAAAAGGGAGAAATTAGAAAGGGGAAATAAATATCTCGCGACTTTCCGTTTGTACATGACATCCATCCGAGGTCATGGTCACCACAATATTATTGAAGGTGGCTGGGGTATATTGTTGCGAGGTTATCGAAATATCATAGGTGCCCGGGCGTTCTCCCGCACCGATCCAAGAACCTAAGGAAAACATCAACTCCTCCGAATAGTTTCCGTCCGTAGCTGTAACGGTAATCCCTGAACCAACGGCGTTCCCAGTGGTAGAATCGATCACATCTATGCTTAAACCATAGACAAAAACTTCAGTACATCCGCCTGAATCACCTCCATCATCGTTATTACAGGAGAATAATATCAAGGCTAGGGAAAGAAAGAGAAAACGTTTCATATTCAATTTTTTGACAAGTTACAAAAATGAGCATTTCCTATCAACCCACTAGGTATTCTTTATATACGGCAATAGGAATTAGAGCCGTCCATCCGCAGAAATCTTTCTTCGACGGCATTCCATAAGAAATTAAATCGGGTGCGTAATTCTCCCAAAAAGTACCTGTGGCTTCATATACGGTAGCTACATTTCGATACACTTTGGTAGCTAAATCTTGGGCCAACGCATCATGTCCATTGGCAGATAACCCTTTCAATACCATATAAACAGTCGGAGCCCAAACACCGCCCAACCAATAATCGCCCCAACCTACATAGTCCGGATCGGCAGCAGATAAAGCAGGCAATGGCATCTTTCTGTAAAATTCGTTAGGGTCCTTTAGATGACTCAAAAAAGCTTCCATGCGATCTTCAGGAACCAATTTTCCTAGTAGCGCCCAATACATACCAATATGCCTTCTGGGAACTTGTTTGTCAAACCCTAAATCATAATAGAATTTGTCTTCTTCGCTCCAGCACTTTGCATTAAGAGCGATCTTTATCTTGCCATGAATTTCTTCGAAATAAGCGATATCTTCTTCATTTCCGGTCTCCTTTGCCATGTCAATGAGTTGCAATGCATACATTGCCATTTGAGAAGAGAAATCGACCAAGCGGGCCTGTTTATTCCACACTCCTTGCTTGGTAAGAACATAATCTGCGATGAACATATTCAATTTTGTTTCCCCAGAGGCATTCATGGCAGCCAACTTTGCACCGAGTTCATGATGGGTCATCCCATTTCCTTCGGTAGGTTCCCAATCGCGTGGTGCCCTTGGAATATTGTCCATGCCCATGCCCAATGTATCCCCGTAAAAGAGATCATCGTCCATCATATAGGTATTCACATGAAACTGAAAGTTCTTCTTCAGAATGGGATAGGCATATTGCAAGCGTTCCATATCCTTGGAAACTGAATAGATTTCCGATTCTGCCAAGGCCAGTAATGGCGGATTGATAGAAACCGGATGATCCTTGCTCCAAAGTGGTTCTCCCGTGTGGCGGTATTCCCTGCAGATGTATCCATCCTCTTCCATGCGGTCGTAGAAATTATCCAAGGCCTGATATACCGGCAATTCGTCCAAATGATACTTGGCAAAGCAACACATAAAACAGGTATCCCAAAGGAAGATATTCTTCGAAAAAGCGGCATCTATAAAGGGTTCTTTAAAGAAGGCTTCCGAATCCCCGCCACGCACTTTGGCTTTGGTAATCTCCAAGGCTTTATTGTACATCTCTTGGGCAAGCTCATCGGATACTGAAAGATCCTCTTTAGAAGTGGAGACTACGGGTGTTTCTTCTGAAGGGGTTTCGGCACAGGAATTCAACATTCCCAATCCAACGACCCCAGTAGCTAGGGTTACATTTTTGGCAAAATCTCTACGTTTCATTCTTGGAGGTTTTTTTAAAGAAGACTAAATATACCCAAAAATGAAAAACCCGTTGAAAAACAATCTTCAACGGGTTCTAATCTTTACATATAGTATGTTCTATAGGTCGAACTTGATTCCCTGTGCAAGGGGAAGTTCGGTCGTATAGTTAATGGTATTGGTCTGTCTGCGCATGTACACTTTCCAAGCATCACTTCCCGACTCACGTCCACCACCAGTTTCTTTCTCACCTCCAAAGGCGCCACCAATTTCGGCACCGGAAGTTCCTATGTTTACATTGGCAATTCCACAATCACTTCCTGCATGGCTCAAGAAACGCTCTGCTTCACGAAGGTTGTTGGTCATGATCGCACTAGACAATCCTTGGGCTACTCCATTTTGAACGTCAATAGCATTTTCTACATCACCAGAATACTTCAATAAGTATAATACGGGAGCAAAGGTTTCGTGCTGTACGATTTCATAGCTGTTATTCGCTTCTGCAATGGCTGGTTTTACATAACATCCGCTTTCGTATCCTTCTCCTTCTAACACACCCCCTGGAACGATGATGTTTCCACCTTCAGCTACTACTTTCTCCAGTGCTTGATTATACATAGCAACGGCATCGGTATCAATTAGTGGCCCAACGTGGTTGTTCTCATCCAACGGGTTTCCAATGCGAAGTTGTCCATAAGCATCTACCAATGCTTTTTTCACTTGATCATAAATGCTTTCGTGAATGATCAATCGACGGGTAGACGTACAACGTTGTCCGGCAGTACCTACAGCTCCAAACACTGCTCCGATCACCGTCATTTTAATATCCGCATCTGGTGTTACGATGATGGCATTGTTTCCTCCCAATTCCAAAAGGGATTTTCCAAGACGTTCCCCTACTGTTTTGGCAACGATCTTCCCCATACGGGTAGATCCTGTAGCCGAAACTAAAGGTACTCGTTTGTCCTGCGTCATATATTCTCCCACTTTGTAATCTCCATTGATTAAACATGAGATTCCCTCAGGAAGGTTATTATCTGCGAATACTTTGGCGGCAATTTTTTGACAAGCGATTCCACAAAGAGGTGCTTTTTCACTCGGCTTCCAAACACACACATCTCCACAGATCCAAGCCAAGGCAGTATTCCAAGACCAAACAGCTACTGGGAAGTTAAAGGCAGAAATAATTCCTACGATCCCTAGTGGGTGATATTGCTCGTACATACGGTGCCCAGGACGTTCACTGTGCATGGTTAATCCATGAAGCTGACGGGATAATCCAACGGCAAAATCACAGATATCGATCATTTCTTGAACTTCTCCCAATCCTTCTTGATAGGATTTCCCCATTTCGTAAGAAACCAATTTACCTAAAGGCTCTTTCAAACGACGTAATTCTTCTCCAAACTGACGCACGATTTCACCGCGTTGTGGCGCTGGCATTACCCTCCATGATTTGAAAGCCTCTGAGGCCGATGCTATTACTTGTTCGTATTCATCTTTGGTGGTAGTGGTTACTTTACCGATCAAGGCTCCGTCTACTGGGGAGTAGGAAGCGATTTCATCGGTGCCTGGCATCCAGTTGGATCCCGTAGAAGTACCATGATTTGTTTCGTTGATTCCCAATTCTTGAAGAGCTTCTTCAATACCAAAGGAAGTGGCTACGTTTGACATAGTTATCTCAATTTTTTAATTCAAATTTGTTGCCGCGAATGTACGGAATACAGCTTATAATTGGAAGTAAATCCCCATCTTCTTAGGGTTGCAATTGAGCGACCTGCCAAACATCATTGTGTAGGGTATAGCAAATCCGCTTGTGGAACCTATCTCCCTTAAGTTGCAAAAACTCGATTCGGGAAGGAAGTACCTTGAATCCGCCGAAATAAGGAGGCCGTGGAACAGAAGTGTCAGCATACTCATCGAGCTTCTCTTGGAACACTTTTCGCATGGCTTCCTCATCTTCCATGGGTTCACTTTGTTTGCTCGCCCAACAAAATGCTTGGGCAGATTTGCCGCGTTTGGCAAAGTATGTATCGGCTTCTTCAGCATGTAAGGGAAGTGCCTTTCCCCGAATCCGAATTTGCCTTTGTGAATGATCCCACCAAAAGGTAAGGGCAATTCCATTATTCTGTTCAAGCTCTTTGCCTTTTTCAGAATCGTAATAAGTGATAAAAATAAGGTGGGGAGGTTTTAGATCCTTAATGGAAATGGCACGCGCATTGGGCATTCCATCCAAACCCGTGGTGGAAACTACACAAGCCGTAGCATATCGCAAGGGTGCATTGGCCTTTTCTTCTTGGTACCATGCTTCCAATATCTGAAAAGGATCCGCTATGTCTTTAGAAAGGCCTTTCTTCATGTATTATCCCACAAAACGTTCGTCGGCTTCCATAACGGTACCGCAATTATTGCAGGTACGCAATTCTTCACTTCCGTAGAAATCCTTGAAGTGCTTTAAAAAGTCCTTTTCAATATCGGTTAGGGGAAAATAAACATCGTGTAGTTTGTGGTTGCAATTATCGCAGAACCATAGAAGACCATCCATACCTTCCAAGTCGTCGCGTTTGCGTTCTATGACCAACCCGATGGAGCCAGCACTCCGGACGGGGGAATGCGGTACTTTGGCAGGATGCAGATACATATCGCCAGGGCCCAATTCCATTTCCTTTCGCTCTCCCTCATCTTGAACGATCACCTTAATATTCCCCTCCAACTGATAGAACAATTCTTCGGTCTCATTGTAGTGATAATCCTTGCGTGCATTAGGGCCCGCAACGATCATTACGATGTAATCATCGGCATCTACATAGAGATTTTTGTTCCCCACAGGGGGTTTTAAAAGTTCTCGATTATCCTCTACCCATTGGGTGAGGTTGAAAGGTTTGGAAATAGCCATAGCCGTATCTTTATATAGATTATAAAAATACGGCAAATGCTTTAAAAACTAAAAAAACAACAAGAATTACTTTCTATAGAAAAGTTGGGTAAAATAGTATTTACCACGCGCATTCTGCATAATTCCAAAACCTGAATGCGTATAATTTCCTTCAAGTACCCTTCTATGGGATGGGCTGCTAAGCCATGCGGTTACCAGAGCCTCGGCGGTATCGTAGCCAGAGGCTACATTTTCTCCTACCGATTCGGCTCCTCTATCTTTTAAGGCCCTAGAACGATCGCCAAAATTGTCATGGTTGATTTGGGACATCTCAATCATGTATTTGGTATGTTCCACAGCGTACGCCGATGCATATTGTTGGTCTCGGACGATCGTTGAAAGGCCCATTGCTATTCTGTGATCATTGACTAAGGCCAAAACTTCGTTGGCCATTGTCCAATCAGTCTCTTGGGCAAGGTTAAGATCTATGCTGATGTTGGCCTCTTGGACCTCAGCAGTCTCTTCTTTGGAGCATGACGTTACCGTTAAGAACAGTACCGTAGCTAGTAGGCTAGTCTTTAGTAGATTCATTTTGCGGGGGACATCAAATTTGGGGCTTGATGTTGATTCAAATGTAGGAAAAAAAACAATGCAAAAATGCACTTAAACGTTTATTATGTGCATTTCATCGATGTTTTTAACAGATATTGCTTAAATTTCTTACAATAAATTTAACGCTTACCCTCGGAAAACAGGGCGTTTTGCAGTATATTCGTATTCAAACGGAAAAAAATGAAAAAATTTCAAATTTTAACACTTTTAATCGGATTTTTAGTGCTTTTAAGCTGTAAAAACACAGAAAATGATAATCAGAAGTCGGAAATTTCTGATAATTCAATTTCCAAAGAAGTCGAATCCCCTGCGGAAACTATTGAAACCTTCGGAATTGTAATTCACGGAGGTGCGGGAACCATTCGCAAAAAGAACATGAGCGATTCTCTGGAAGCAGCCTATAAAAGTAAATTGGAAGAAGCCATTAAAGCCGGACATGACATCCTTAAGAATGGAGGTGACGCTATGGATGCCGTAACGGCTTCTATTAATATTATGGAAGACTCTCCCTTGTTCAACGCTGGAAAAGGTGCCGTTTTTACGCATGAAGGACAAAACGAATTGGATGCATCGGTCATGGACGGAAAAACGTTGAATGCCGGGGCCGTTGCCGGTGTAACTCAGATAAAGAATCCTATCAACCTAGCGGTAGAAGTAATGGATAATAGCGATCACGTTATGCTTTCGGGTAAGGGAGCCCAAATATTTGCCGAATCACGGGGAATAGAATTGGTAGAACCCGACTACTTCTATACAGAAAGAAGGTACCGTTCCTTACAACGTGCTATTAAAAAAGAAAAAGTCACTTTAGATCATGACGAAAAGGTATCCTTCGTAGATCCTTTCATCCAAGATTCAAAATTTGGTACTGTGGGTTGTGTGGCATTGGATAAAAACGGAAATCTAGCCGCCGGAACCTCCACCGGAGGTATGACCAATAAAAGATGGAACCGCATTGGTGATTCCCCCATCATAGGAGCAGGCACCTATGCCAACAATACAACCTGTGCCGTATCCTCTACGGGTTGGGGCGAATACTTCATTCGTGGCATGGTCGCCCACGATATTTCTGCGATGATGGAATACAAAGGTGTTTCTGTGGAAGAAGCCACGGAGGAAGTTATTCAGAAAAAATTAACCGAGCTTGGAGGAACCGGCGGTGTCATTGCCATTGACGCGAAAGGGAACCCAAGTATGGAATTCAATACCAAGGGAATGTACCGTGCCCACATGGATGCCGACGGCAACCTATATATAGGAATTTACGGAGACGAATAACCCATAAAATTTCTTTCTGGGAATTGCCCCCAGAAAGAAATTCCTACTTTTTTTCAGGAGATTTTGGTGTGTAGTTGTTCTAATTGCACAAACGCACTAAATCTATCCTGTGAGGGCAACCTATACTATATTGTTTATTGGCTTCTTTTTCACCAAGAGCCTATCCCAAGATTTTAATTCGGACTTCAACCATCGTTACGGTTTCAATCTGGATTATCGGTTCACTAAAAAAACCAAATTGCAAACGGGCTTTCTCAGTGCCTTTAATGCTGATAACTACGACCCGTTTTTCTATCAGTTCAAACTGGGTTTGGACTATCGATTCAACAAGCGCATTTCCGGTAAGGTTTTTTACAAACCCATTTTATTAAAGGGAAATACCGAGGGTACATGGCGGGACCGTTTCGGAGCCAGCCTCGATTACCGGAGCACCCTTTTTGGCCTCCCCTTAAGAAACAGGATAACTGCCGAAGGATTTTTCCCAACCTTCAATAAATACCAATACAGGTTCGTCTATTACATTAAACTAAACTTTAAGAACGACTTTCTGCCACTTCGGGCTACACCCTACATAAACTACCAGCTGTATTATTATTTAGGTGGAAATCCTTTGGATTACTACGATGAAGATGGAGAAACCTTACTGGCTTCGAACCCACCCAATGGATTCCACAGATACAGGATTGGCGCCGGGATACGGTTTCGGGCCGAGCGCGGATTGTACGTGACCTTATATTATATCTGGCAAGAAGAGTTCAATACGACCTTTCAGGACTTCAGACAGATTAATATCCTAAATAGAAATCAGACCTCAATTCGCTACCCTTTTAACGATTATCAAGTTCTGGGGGTAAGCGTAAGCTACACTATATCCACTAAATGAACGCACCATGGAAATAAAAAAGACCATCATTTGTAATCGGGTTGATGATTACACGATCAATGAAAAAATCAACACCTCCTACATTCCCAAAGCGGGAGATGTAGCCATTTTTAAAGTCCTCGAAATAGGTAAGCATAACTCGGTACAAGGAGTTAACGGCAACAACTGTTATTTGTTCCCCGGTGATTATGTTATGGCCGCCTTCGGAAACCGATACGCCACCGATCAATTTGAAGGATATGTCCCTACCGAATATCATGAAGAATATCATATTCTTGGAAAAGGCGGTGCTGTGGGAATCCTTGCCTCCATGCATCAAAAACTGGAACATATAGGAACCACCAATCTTGAATTGATAGGATATGCCACCGACAAAAACGATAAGGTGATCAATACTAAATATTATCATGCCAAAGCCAATAAATTTTCCAGGGCTCCTAGGGATCCAAAAATTGTATTGTCTTTAGGGTCCTCTATGGACAGTGGAAAAACCACCACTGCCGCATTTTTGGCAAGAGGGCTCAAATCCGCTGGAAAGAAGGTAGCCTACATTAAATTAACGGGTACCGTGTATACCAAAGACCGTCATTTTGCAAGGGATTGTGGGGCCCACCTCTCCATCGATTTTTCGACCTATGGGTTTCCATCCACATATTTATGCGGGATGCAGGAATTGTTGGATTTATTCGAAACGCTCATGAATCATTCTTCTCGCATTGAACCCGACTATGTCATCATAGAAATTGCCGACGGTCTTGTACAACGCGAAACCGCCATGCTTTTAGAGCATTCTGGTTTTATGAACCAAATAGACCATGTCATTTTCTCAGCAGCGGATAGTCTTGGCATTCTATCGGGCATTCACATTCTGGAAAGTTTAGGCATTCAGGCCTTCGCTGTGGGCGGACTATTTACCGCTAGCCCACTATTCGTAAAAGAAGTGGAAAGCACTATAAAGCTTCCTGTTCTCGACTTGGAAAAATTGGCTTCTCCTAATGTATTAACACTACTGGAACAACATCTACAAGAAACCGCGTAAATAAGATATTATGGGCAGAAATGATCTTATATTACCTTTTATTCGCCAACATAAATGGCGGTTCCTAGCAACGATCATAGTGGGAATGGTAGCCAATATATTTGTGGTACTCATTCCTGTAAGCTTAGGAAAGTTCTTCGACCTGTTATTTCAGTTTCAATCGCACAGAGCCGCATTCTTGGACCTGCTACCCTTCAGCTTTTGGGGAACGGTTCCTGAATATCTGTGGTTCCTATTTGCGATGATACTCATTCTACTGGTCTTCCAGTTTTTGAAACGGTATCAAACCGCTATTCTCGGAGAATTATATGTGAAGCAACTTCGAGAGCGATTGTATCAACAACAACTGAAAATCGAATCCCTGGTATATGATAATCGGGGTGCCGGAAGGTATTTGCTACGGCATAGCGGCGACTTAAAGACCATTCAAAACTATCTCACCAAAGGTATTGTTGGGTTTTTAACGGACATCATACTTATTCTCATTGCCTTGCTGTTTTTGCTGTGGCTTAACAAGACCATTTTCCTTATCATCTTGATCGGTTTTGTCGCAACTTCCCTTTCTGTGTTTTTATTGAATAAGATTCTCTTTAAGGTTTCGGTGGAACGCAGAAACACACGGTCCGGATTATTGGCCTTTGTGAGTAGACAGTTAAATGCCGTAAATGCGATTAAGGCCTTTAATAAAGACAGTACCGAAATTGGAAAATACAATAAACGTTCGGCACATTTGTACGACGCAGGCAAAAGCTTTCAGGGAATATACAACTTCATTCTAGTAGCTATTCCCGCCATGTTGTATTTGGTGTTGCTCTCGGTCCTATATGTGGTTTATGTTCAAAAAACGAATAACAGCCTAACCATCGACCAAGGTGAAATTATTGGGTTCTTGCTCTTATTCATTACCATCCTTCCAATTTTCAGAAGGGTGATTCGGGTTTCTTCCGTTTGGGAATTGGGAAATATTTCCTTTAAGAAGCTCATCAATGTTTTTGAACTTCCCATAGAGAAAAATAATGGGGATCGTCCGGCATATCAATATGACAAAGGACACATCGAATTCAAAAAAGTTACGTTCGGTTATACCGACGAAGAACCTTTGTTTTCCAATCTTGATTTCACCATTCAACCCAAAAAAGCAAATCAGATAAAGATTGGCAATGGGGAAGGTAAGTCCACACTTCTCAAACTCATCGCAGGAATTTACAAGCCCGATTTAGGAGATATCCTTTTCGATGGGCAAGCGATGAATAATTTGGATCTAAGGTCCATTCGGAAAAAGGTAACCTTTGTTTCGGATGAATTAGAACTCATTGGCCGAACTGTTTTTGAAGTAGTCTCTTACAGCCGAAAGGAATCCAAACTGTCCAAAACGGAAGAATTACTGGAACAGCTGCAACGGGATGTCCCAAATTCCTTGAAGTTGGATGTTAAGGATAAAGTAGTAGAAGGAGGAAAGAACCTTTCCAAATCGCAAATAAAACTGCTACACTACACCCGTGCCATCCTATCCAACAAGCCCATCATCATTATCGATGAACCCATTCGAAACATGGAAAAGAACACCAAAAGGAACATTATGGAATGGCTGGCTTCCCAAAAAGGGGAAAAGACCTTAGTATTCTTATGCCGTACTTGGAAAGAATCCACCATAGAAATTGATCATGTAATTACCCTTTCCCAATGAAAAAACAACCCTATCTTAACATCTTCTTGCTTACTGTAATGGCTCTTTTCCTATTTGCTTCTTGTGAAAAGGATGAGGTGATTATTCCTGGATTGCAACCTACTTATACCATTGAAGAAACTACTATTCAGGGCAATTCACTTTTTAGAATAACAGGAGCGATCAATGAATCGATAACCCTCACTGCCGATAAGGATTATATCTTGTCGGGGTTGGTGTTTGTAGAAGACACCTTGTCCATTGAGCCAGGTACGACCATCTATGCTGAAACCAGCTCCCCAACGGCACTAATTGTTTCCAGAAAAGCGGATATACAAGCCTCTGGCAATGCCAATAACCCCATTGTGTTTACCTCTATCTCCAAACTTACGGGTACGCCAGTAGCCGGAGATTGGGCGGGACTACACATTAATGGGCAAGCTACTTTGAATCAACGTAGCACCAATTTGGTCGATGCCATAGGCAAATATGGACGCACCGATGTGCAGGCCGATGATACAGATCATTCTGGTGAACTGAAATACGTACGAATAGAATATGCCGGTAAAGTATTGGGAGCGTCCTCGGGTGCGGTCAATTTCAACGGAGTGGGCAATACCACGGAGCTGGATTATATCCAGGTGTATCAATCCCTAGGACACGGAATACGTTTTCGGGGAGGTACGGTTCGACTGAAACACGCCATTTCTACACAAACCTTGGGAAAAGCCTATCGATGGGATGCCGGTTGGCGTGGTTTGGGACAATTTTGGGTTGCCCATTATCCGCAAACCACCCAAGACACTCTCACAGGAATCGAAGGACGCAGTGGCGCACCGGAAAACACTCCTGTTTCCAATCCCATACTCTCTAACGTCACCATTGTAGGTTTGGGGAGCAATAGTTCGGATCCGCAGATTCGGGGAATTCGCCTTCGGGATTCTACCCATGGAAAAATATACAACTCACTTCTAACACAGTGTAGACGTGCGATTCGGGCAGATTATTCGGCAACGCTCATTAACAATCAACAACTTATTTTCTCACATAACAACCTTTTCGATAATGGTCCCGATTATTACGACGGCACTACCAGTAATGCCAGTCTTTTTTCGGACCCCTCCTTTCAAAATGAACAAACCCCCGCTGCCATGAATGGCTTTGTCGGGGTTAGCCAAGGTAACACACTTCCCATCCCCAACGTCGATCCTTGGTTTGACCCCGTTTCGTTTAAAGGAGCTGTTCCGCCCGGTAATAATTGGACGAGTAATTGGGCCTTGGAATAATAGTATGGGGTGCGGTTTGTTCTTTGTATTTTTACGAAACTAAACCCTAGCAAATGTCTACACCTTACTACGCTGTAATTTTCACCAGCGAACAAACAAATGATACGGCAGGCTATGCAGAAATGGCCGATGCCATGGAAAATCTTGCCAAACAACAATCTGGTTACATAGGAATGGAACATGCTCGGGATGGCCTGGCTATTACCATTAGCTATTGGGAAACACTGGAAGACATTGCACGTTGGAAAGAAAATCTGGATCATCTACAAGCTCAAAAACTCGGGCGGGAGCGCTGGTACCAATGGTACAAGACCCGCATTTGCAAAGTGGAACGGGAATACGAATTCCATAAGTCCTAGGAGCCCACGCAACCTCTTTCTTACTTCTCTATCTTATAGGAGTAAATTCTAAACGAGGAGATATAGCGCACGACTACTTTTAACTAACATCTATTTTCCGATGAATCTAAAAAGTGCTCCCAGCGTTGTATGTATTTCTGCAGTTCTCATTACCCTTCTATTTTACAAACAAGGAATTGGCCTAAACCTGTTTCTTTTTGAAACCCTCTTTTTCTTGGCCTTACTCCTTACCAAACAATTCTCATTAAAAAATCGCGAACAGCTCATAACCGGTTTGGGGTTTGTACTCACTTCCCTTTTTACCGTGATATCCTATAGCATTTACGGGTATGTGATTCATTTTTTGGCTCTTTTCCTATTTGTAGGCTCCCTTAATTTTGCCAAAGCGCGTTCCCTAGTTTCTGTCGCAGGGATTGCAGGTTCAAGTTTGTTCACTGCTCCTATAGCATTCGTTAGGGACGCTTTCCATCGGTGGCTGAAGGGAAAAAAAGCAGGGAAAGTCGTTTGGAAAAGTAGAATTTTCATAGCACCCATTTTTATCATTATCTTATTTATTGGCATATACAGTTTTGCCAATGCAAAATTTGGATCGATCATGGGAAATGTGGGCACTTGGATTCAGAAAGGAGTCAATTTCCTATTCACTTCCATTAATTTCGGATTGGTTTTCACATTTATATTTTCCTTATTCCTAGGAGCCTTTTTATGGATGAGAACCAAGAACAAATCTTTGGAATTAAAGGATCGTAATGCCTCTGAAACATTGGTGAGAACACGTCAAAGATTGAAGCGTTATTTCAAACTTAACGCCTTGTCCAATGAATACAGAGCGGGAGTATTTCTACTTGTAGTGCTCAATCTTCTGTTGCTTTTGCTCAATGGTTTGGATATTTATTGGGTCTGGTTCAATTTTGAATGGAATGGATCTACCCTTAAGGAATTCGTTCATGAAGGCACTTATTTTTTAATTCTATCCATTCTTATCTCTATAGCGGTTGTCCTATACTTCTTTCGAGGGAACCTTAATTTCTACAAGAAAAACAAACTGCTGCTTTACCTAAGCTATGCGTGGCTCATTCAGAATGCTATCTTAACCATCTCCGTTGGAATACGAAACTACCAATACATAGAATATTTTGCACTCGCTTATAAGCGAATAGGCGTGATCCTATTTTTACTATTGACCCTTTTCGGTTTATATACCGTCTTCTTTAAAATAAAGTACAAAAAATCCGCTTTTTATCTCTTCAAAACCAATGCATTGGCACTCTATGCTGTCTTAGTGGTTTCATCACTCGCCAATTGGGACCGTATCATTGCAGATTACAATTTTTCGAATGCGAACGAGTCCTATGTACACTTGGATTTCTTGAAGGGCCTATCGGATAAGTCATTACCTTCCCTTGATATTTCAGTTGAAGCACTTAGGGAAATGGACACTTTTCAAAAATCGAAATTTCTGAACGACAGGAATGAAGTGAGCTACGTTGGCTATTACCGCACTATTCAAAGGCGAAAAACTGCCTTTAAGAATAAGTGGGAGGCGAAAAACTGGTTATCTTGGAATCTTGCCGAATATCGAGCCTACGAAGAGCTGTTTGGCCATTGATTTCTGTTAAATAACTCACAAATCACATCCTACAATATACCAAAAAGGGAATGCTGTCCGTTATCCGACAAAATTCCCTCCTTGCTTTAGATGACATATGAACTCGATTGCCGAGAAAATCCTTTTTAAGGTTCGGTTATCTTTTCATATACCCTTGGCGAAATCCCTCCTTCGCTAGAAGATTTATTGTATTTTTAATTTCTATGCCCTCTTTGCAGCCATCGTGGGCATAATCTAAAGCCATCATTATGAAGCAGTTCTTCCGCCTAACCGCCCTAATCGCGCTCATGATCCTTTCCGCATGCGGCGACAAAACCCAACCTTCCGAAATAGACAACCTATTCAAGTTCAAGGACTACATTGTCTCGAACACCTATGGCAATAGAAGCATTGGCGATGCCATAGTCGTTCAGCTCCTTAAGCCTGTAGAACAGTTCGAAATGGATACCGAACTTTCTGCCGATTACTTCAAAATTAGTCCTGGCGTGAAGGGAAAACTTCTCATTGAAAACGGAAGAACCCTTGTCTTTCAGCCCGACGAATACTTGGAACCCGATACCGAATACAGCGTTTCCGTATTGCTTCATAAACTATACGAGGATATTCCCAAGGAATTCCGAACCTATACCTTCGCCTTTAAAACCATAGCGCCCAACTTCTCGGTCGATGTGGGGGCCCTTCAATCGTATTCCAAACAATGGCAATACCTCGATGGACATATTGAAACCAGCGATTTGGTCGATCTGGAGAAGGCCAAGCGGTTGGTGAAGGTGACTCAAAACGGGAAGGACCTTGCCTTAAAGTGGGCACAGGAGGATGGAGCTTCAAAATTCTTCAACTTTACCATAGATAGCATTCAGCGAGCGGTCGAAGATTCAGAAATAGAAATTAGTTGGGATGGGAAACCCATTAAAAGTGACTTTAAGGGAAACAACACTTTCGCCATTCCTGGACAGAATAATTTTAAGGTAGTCGATGTGAAAAGCGTAGCGGCTCCCAGTGCCAGTCTTTCGATCAATTTCAGTGATCCGCTCATCGCCCAACAGGATTTTGCCGGATTGGTCACCATAGAAAAAGCGGAGAACCTTCGGTTCGAAGTAGATGGCAATACATTGCACGTATACCCTTCAAACACCATTCGGGGCAATGTTCGCGTTACAGTGTTCAACGGTATTAAGAACACCGATAATTTCGGACTGAAACGGGAATTTTCAGAATTGATTTCCTTCGAACAATTGAAGCCCGAAATTCAGTTAATTTCCAAAGGAACCATTCTTCCCAATGCCGAAAGCACCCCTATTTATTTCAAGGCGGTGAACCTTTCTAAAGTGGATGTACGCATTGTTAAGGTGTTCGAAAATAATATGCTACAATTCCTGCAGTCAACTAACCTCAACAATTCCAGTATTTACAATATGAAGGCGGTGGGAAGGCGTATTGCCAAGAAGACCATTGATCTGGAAGACAAAAGCATAGGCAACGACGGACTTTGGAAAGCTTATGGTATTAACCTATCCGAATATTTTTCCGCGGACCCCGGATCATTATATCGCGTAGAGCTGAGTTTCAAAAAAGAATATACCACCTATAATTGTAGTGATGTAGGGCAGGGTGATGGTGCCGAAGAGGAGTACGAAGAAGACTATTATTACGAGGAGGAAAGCGAATACTCGGCCGATAATACCGAAGAAGATGAACTCGAAGAACGTTACTGGGACAATGAGACCTACTATTACCGACGATATCCTTACAACTGGAGGCAGCGTGACAATCCATGCCATGAAGCCTACTATCATGAAGATCGCGTGGTAAGTACCAATGTATTGGGAAGCGACTTGGGGATGATCGTAAAGAAAGGGAACAACAAATCCTATCACTTCGCCGTGACTAATCTCCTCACGACCCAACCACAACCGAACACCCAGATAAAGCTGTACAATTATCAGCAGCAATTACTGGGAACTGTTTCCACAGATAATGAGGGGTTGGCCATTTTCGATAGTGAAAAGAATTTGGCATTTGCCGTGGCGGAAAAAGGCAGTAATTACGCCTATGCCAAGTTGGAAGACGGTAATGCTCTTTCCTTAAGTAAATTCGATGTTTCTGGAAAAACCCTTCAAAAAGGATTAAAAGGGTTCTTGTATACCGAGAGAGGCGTGCACCGTCCAGGGGATAGCATCCATCTTACCTTTGTATTAAATGACAATGCCAATCCATTGCCTAAAGATCATCCTGTGACCTTGGAGGTGAAGGATGCCAGGGGTAAATTGGTGCACCGTGAAGTGCAGAACCATGGAGGCAGTAATGGTTTCTATTATTTCCCAATTGGGACAGAGGTCAGTGCTCCCACGGGTAATTGGAATGCTACCGTAAAAGTGGGAGGGGCCAACTTTGGAAAAGGTCTTAAAGTGGCCACCATTAAGCCCAACCGCCTAAAACTTAATATCGACTTTGAAGACGAAATCCTAGACGCAAGCAAAGCGATACAAGGAACAGCTCAGGCACAATGGCTGCATGGTGCGCCTGCCAGAAATCTTAAGATTGAAATGGAAGCCACCCTGCGATCCCAACGTTCGGCATTCAAACAATACGATCGATTCAATTTCACGGATCCCGTTCGCTCATTCGATGAAGTAGAATTCCCAGTACTTACTGCTACCCTTTCGGAGGAAGGAACGACCTCTTTTTCTGAAAAATTCGACATCAGTGACAAGGCTCCGGGCATGTTGCAAGCTACGTTCCTCACCAAAGTGTATGAAGGCGGCGGGGACTTCTCTTTGGATGTATTTACCAAAAGTTTGGCCCCTTACTCCCACTTTGTGGGGCTCCGCTCACCAGAACCCAAACGGTACGGTTCCTTCTATACCGATGAGAACAACGAATTCGATATCGTCACTGTAGATGCACAAGGAGATGCTTCTGGGGGAAGAGCGCTGGAAGTAGAGATTTTCAAAATTGAATGGCGTTGGTGGTGGAGCCGTGGGTACGATAATCTTTCACGTTATGAAAATGCAAGGGTACATCGTCCCGTTCAAAATTTTATAGTGACCACCCAAGGCAATGGAAAGGCTTCCTTCAACGTCAATATTCCCGAAAGAGAAGGAGGACGTTACCTTATTCGAGTAAAGGATAAAGCTTCAGGACATGCTACGGGTCAAGTGGCGTATTTCTACAGAAATTGGTGGAAGCGGCCTGGCGACAGCGATCCAGAAAGCTCGAAAATGTTGGTGTTCTCTGCCGATAAGGAAACCTATAACGTGGGAGACAAAGCGACCGTTACCTTCCCTTCTGGAAGTGAAGGCCGTGCTCTGGTTAGTATAGAAAATGGCACTGAAGTATTGTCTACCCAATGGGTAACCACAAAAAAAGGGGAAACAGAAGTACGACTACCCATCACCAAGGAAATGACACCCAATGTATTTATTAATGTCTCCTTGCTACAACCGCACGCACAAACACAAAACGATCTTCCCATTCGTTTGTATGGGGTAGTTCCTGTTGAGGTAAAGGACCCCAAAACAATTTTAGAGCCAGAGCTGGAAATGCCCGATGTACTGAAACCCGAAGAACGATTTACGGTTCGTGTTTCCGAAAAGAACAATCAACCCATGACCTATACCTTGGCTGTGGTAGATGAAGGACTATTGGATCTAACACGTTTCGCTACACCTAAGATTCACGAAGCCTTCTATACCCGGGAGGCCCTTGGGGTAAAAACCTTCGATATTTTCGACGATGTCATTGGAGCTTATTCGGGAAGTGTGAATAATATTTATGCGATTGGAGGTGGCGGTGATGCCGCAGGTGCCAAGAACCGAAAAGCGGACCGCTTTAAACCTGTGGTTCGATACATAGGTCCCTTTCAATTAAAAGGTGGTGGTAAGGCCGAACACACCCTTACCATGCCCAATTATGTAGGCTCGGTACGAACCATGGTAATTGCGGGTGACAACGATAAGGGAGCCTACGGTAAGACCGACAAGACCACTCCCGTTCGTAAACCTTTGATGGTCTTGGCTTCGCTGCCCAGAAAATTATCCCCAGGAGAAAAAGTAACCTTACCCGTAACGGTATTTGCGATGGAGAAAAAGGTGAAAAATGCACAGATCTCGGTGAAAGTGGGTGATGCCTTGAAACCGGTGGGAGCTACTTCCAAACAAATCTCCTTCTCCGATATCGGAGAGCAAATCGTGAATTTCGATTTTGAAGTACTACCCGCGACCGAATTCCAGACCATAGAAGTAACCGCCTCTGGAAGTGGAGAAAGTGCGAGTTACCAAGTAGAGATCGATGTGGAAAATCCGAATCCTATTTCACATAAAACGACTTTGGAAGAAATCGAAGCCAATGCTACCACAACCATGACTTTTGAAACCTATGGGGTAGCTGGAACCAATGCAGCCACGATCGAATTTTCCACCTTACCTCCCATGGATTTCGATAGACGGATGGAATATCTCATTCGCTATCCACATGGATGTATTGAACAAACCACGTCGGGCGCGTTCCCACAATTATTTTTGGATGAAATCTTTGATATCACCTTCAATAAGAAAAAAGAAATCACCGAAAATGTGGAAGCTGCCATTCGCAGATTGTCAAGCTTTCAAATTGCTGGTGGTGGACTTTCCTATTGGCCCGGAGAACGGGAGGCCGATGATTGGGGTACCAATTATGCAGGGCATTTCATGCTCGAAGCCAAGCAAAAAGGATATGTTTTACCCATTACTTTCTTGGGCAATTGGTTGACCTATCAAAAGAATACCGCAAGACAATGGCGCAGTACGAGTACGCGATACAATTCCAGTCTTACACAAGCCTATCGTCTGTATACTTTGGCACTGGCGGGACAACCAGAATTGGCTGCTATGAACCGCCTACGTGAGTCTGGTAATTTGAGTAATGATGCCAAATGGCGCTTGGCTGCCGCCTATGCTCTGGCAGGTAAAAAGAATGTAGCACAGCAAATGGCACAAACGGCCAACATCAGTTTCGTTCCCCAACGCTATGATTATCGTACCTACGGTTCTCCTTTCCGAAACAAAGCCATGGCGCTAGAGACCCTGGTCATTTTGGGAGATGCCAAGCAAAGGGATATGGCTGCTTCGGTAGCCAAGGAATTGGCTTCAAACCGTTGGCATAGCACACAATCTACGGCCTATGGGTTATTGGCCATGGCGAAGATGGTTCAGAAAAATGGAGGAAAGGATCTAGAAGTTTCCTTTACACAAAATGGAAAAACCACGGACGTAAAAACAGACCGTGCCATTGCCCAACGGGATCTGGATATCCGAATGGGAGCCAATAATATCACCGTCACCAATAAGAAAGGGAACGTGATCTATGCCACCATTACACAAAAAGGAAAGTTACCCTTAGGTGAGGAATTGGCAGATCGCAAGAATTTGACCATAAGTGCCTCTTACAAGGACAAATCTGGTGCTCCATTGGATGTGAAAACACTCCGCCAGGGAACCGAAATTATTGCTCGTGTGGTGGTGACCAACACCTCTATTGATTATGTAGACAATATTGCCCTTACGAAGATATTCCCCAGTGGTTGGGAAATTGTAAACACTAGCTTTACCGAATTGGGCGGTGGTGCTACAGGATCGGCAAGGTATACGGATATACGTGATGATCGTGTTAACTTTTATTTCGATCTGAAAGCAGGCAAGTCGAAAACTTTCGATGTAAAATTGAACGCTTCCTATTTGGGAACCTATTACCTACCAGGAACCCAGGTAGAAGCCATGTACGACAATAATTTCTATGCTAGGAATCGAGGGATTTGGGTCACCGTAGAACAGTAAAACTGATGAAAGCCATCTGCAGACATATTATTGCTAAAATGAAACGGCATAAAATCAAAGTTGGTTTTATGAGTGTACTGTTTGTGGTATGGCTGTTCTGTTTGCCTAAACCGCTTTTCCAGAATCCAACCTCTACGGTGGTAGAAAGTAGGGAAGGTGTCTTGTTAGGAGCGCGCATTGCCAATGATGGCCAATGGCGTTTCCCAGCGATGGATAGCATTCCCTATCGGTTCGAACAAAGCATTATCCATTTTGAAGATGAGTACTTCTATACACACCCTGGCTTTAACCCGGTTTCTATGGCCAAGGCACTGTGGCAGAACATGACCACAGAAACCCGTCGGGGTGGAAGTACGTTGACCCAACAGGTAATCCGATTGGCCCGAAAGAATAAAGAACGTAGCTATTTTGAAAAGGCCATCGAACTCTTTATGGCTACCCGATTGGAAGCGGGTTACTCTAAAGAAGAGATATTGAATTTTTATGCGTCATATGCACCATTCGGGGGAAATGTGGTGGGCTTGGAAACGGCTTCATGGCGATATTTTGGAATTCCCTCCAGTGAGTTGAGTTGGGGGCAAAGCGCATCATTAGCGGTACTGCCTAATGCCCCTTCGCTCATCTTTCCCGGCAAGAATGAAGAACTATTAAGAGCCAAAAGAGATCGTCTCCTGTTGAAGCTTCATGAAAATGAAATCATAGATGCCACGACCTACGAATTGGCATTGGAAGAAGCCCTTCCTGGAAAACCCATGCCACTTCCACAGTTAGCGCCTCATCTTTTGGAAAAGATAAGAAGCGCATCTCCGGGAGAACGAATCAGTACGACCGTCGAAGCGAACTTACAACAAAAGGTAAATCGCATTAGTACCGATCATCATTACCAATTGAAACAAAACGAGATTCACAATCTAGCCGTACTTATTCTGGATGTGAATACACGGGAAGTATTGGCTTATATTGGCAATGCTCCCACCGATAAGGAGAACAATCGTTTCGTGGATATAGTCGACAAACCCCGAAGTACAGGAAGTATCCTAAAACCTTTCCTATATGCGGCGGCATTAGAAGGTGGAGACCTGCTCCCAAAAACCTTAATGACGGATGTTCCTACAACCATTAATGGATACAGTCCCAAAAACTTCAACAATCGTTTCGATGGTGCTGTCCCGGCGGATGAAGCCCTGTCCCGTTCCCTGAATATCCCAGCGGTTCGGAGCCTTCAGCAATACGGATTGGAGCGGTTCTATCAACGGCTTCAAGAAATAAATCTGAAACAGATCAATAAATCCCCTCATTACTATGGTTTATCGCTTATTCTAGGAGGTGCCGAAAGTTCGCTCTGGGAGATTACCCAAGCGTATGCAGGAATGGCGAGTAGTCTCAACCATTTCAACGATGCCTCGAGTACCTACCGTGAATTTGAGTTTTCAACGCCTACTTTTATAAAGGATGAGGGGGTTTCATTTGGTGAAGAACAATTTCAACCCGTTGTTTTCGATGCAGGAAGTATCTATAAAACCTTTGAAGCCTTAAAAGGGTTGAATCGGCCCGAGGGAGAAGAAAACTGGCAGCATTTTACCAATTCCCAATCCATCGCTTGGAAAACTGGAACTAGTTTCGGTTTTAAGGATGCTTGGGCCGTTGGGGTAACACCCAAATATGCGGTAGGCGTTTGGGTTGGAAATGCCGATGGAGAAGGTCGTCCAGGGCTAACAGGAATCCAGGCTGCTGCACCTTTGTTATTCGATGTCTTCGACGCGCTGCCAAAAAGTGAAGGATTTGCTATACCATACGATGCTTTACTTGAAACGGAAGTTTGCACCAAAAGTGGTCACTTGGCAGGAATATTTTGCGATCATGTAGAAACGGATTTCATTCCGGAAAAAGGCATCCGAACTGAGCCCTGTCCTTATCACAAACAGATTTTTGTGGATGCTTCAGAGCGCTATCAAGTAAATTCCTCCTGCTATGATTTATCTGAAATGAAACAGAAACAATGGTTCAGTCTATCCCCTGTTCAGGAGTATTATTACACCCATGCACATCCCGAATACCGTCCACTTCCTCCCTTTAAATTGGATTGCTTACGGGAGGGCGAAAAGGTGATGGAATTCATTTTCCCAAAGGCCAACGAGACCATTTTACTCGCCAAGGACTTTGATACCCAAGTGAATGAAATTGTGCTTCAATTGGCTCACCGGTCCCCTGAAACCCGTGTCTATTGGTATTTGAATGACACCTTTTTGGGTACCACCCAAACCTTTCACGAATGGGCGTTTACCCCATTACCGGGTGAATATATCTTAACCGCAGTAGATGAGGAAGGCAATGAGGTAAAGCAACGTATTGTGATTGCCAATGCTTCCTAAGATTGGCCCGCTTTATTCTTCTGAATATAATTTAGCGTGGCTTCTTTCCCAGAATTGAACAGCTTCGTTTTCTGTTCATCATCAATACTGAAATTGGTGGCCGAAATTCCGAAGTCATCTATTAAAATGGACACCTCGGTTTCTTCTTCACTGGCCTCAAAATCGATCTCTTGAGCCTTTAGCAGCGTTTGAAACAGGGACCCTACATAATTCAATAGGTGATCATATTCCAAATCGGAACCGCTCAAATCGTGTTTGTCATGCAGGAAAAATCCAAGGGTGGTATCCAAGTCATATGCATTGATGGGATAATTGTATAACACTCCCCCATCTACATAAATGTGATTGTTGGGTTTGCCATGAGGAAATTGCCAAGCAGCGAAAAATAGAGGAATGGACATAGAGGCGCGTACACTTTCGGCCAATTTTACATCCGGGGTTTCTTCGGCAGAAAACTCTTGTGCCAACTGCGTGTTCAAATTCGTTGCAAAAACCTTTAGTTCCTTGAAGCCTTTCGCTTTCATCTCCCCATAAGTAATGTTTTTATCCGCCTTTTCGGCCACGATTCCTTGAATCCATTTCAATAAAAAATCTCCTTTATACAGTCCATATTTTGTGGCTACGCGCAAGGGATTCCAATGATCTTCAAAGTCGTTGAAGTTGGTTTCATTTACCACCTTTTTAATCTCTGCAGAATTGTACCCCAAAGCCACCATAAGGGCTACGACCGATCCCGCCGAGGTTCCGGCAGACCGTTGCACTTTCTGAAGTATACCTTGTTCTTCCAAGGCTTCGATGGCTCCAGCATAGGCCATGCCCAGTACGCCGCCGCCTTTAAAAACTACACTTTCAATGGTTCTCATGAATATTAGATTATAGGGTGGTTAAATAATTAATGACTGAAATGGACGGGAAGAAGAAATACTCACCTCCTCGTATGGTTACAAAGCGTTTCCAATTATCGATGAACTGATTTACGGGTTCTGCCTGAATGGTAAATCCACTATGTTCTCCCTTGGGATTCAATTCGTCGGGCACTCCAATAATGACATCGATATCATTGTGCAAGTGCCGCATTTGGTTGTTGTTGGCCCAAGCATGTTGAATGAATTCAAATTGCAATTCGATATTCGCATTAAAGCAAATGAAATGCAATCCGATTTCACCTTGGTCCGATCCATTTTCGGGAGGTAACTCATAGGTTCTTCCACGACGGATGATCCTATGGCGACGGGTAATCTTCAAGGATTGTTTCTTATCGTACCAACGGAACGCGTCCCGTGGGTTGTTTCTTCTTAAATGTGAACCGTAGGGACAACGAAGTCCTTCGGGATCCTTGTCTGCATACCCAAAATCATCGTTCTCCAAATCCCCACCGGGATCTTTATCAGGGAAATTGACCAAAGAAGCTCCACTCGGCCATCGGCCCACACATTTGGCAGCCAATTTTATCTTAGCTTCCTCATTGGGCGAACCATCGGGATTTAAGGAATTCTGCTCCATATAATCCCAAAACTCATCTACATGTTGTTGCATTTGGCGGAATACCATAAAGGTTCCGTTATGCCCCAAATCCTTCTTACCAGAGCCCGCAGCATCGTCATGCAACAAGGAGGTATTCCCTTCTTCTTTTAACAATAAAGGAGAAAATGGAAATTGATCGTGCTCGTTCTTGTATCCCATCAAGAATTCTCCAGTTTGAATAATATCGTTCTCAGGACCCGGTCTCCCAGATCCCTTAATTACAGGTTGGGAGATTCCATCATGGAAGCCAAAGGCTTCTTTATTATCTGGACGCAGATACCCCCGCATTTCTCGTGTGAGTGAAAGCCCGCCATTCTTTTGAAGGCGATCTTTCTCTTCTGCAAGGAAAGAAGCAATGCTCTCCTTGTCCTTGGCGTGGAAAATCATAAGAATATGGAAGTTCTCTTGGTGTCCTCCCCATCGCCACTTCTCAGGATTGTTTTCACCCCAATCCCCTAAAATCCTGTTTCGGTCCGGAGTAGAAATCCCTTCCCGAAAGGGCACTGGAAATGCTTCCACATTTTCTTTACTCATCCCCAAAGCAGAAAGCCCATCGGGCGTAAATGCTAAGTGAATGGTTTTTTCGGAATGATCTGAAACGTCAGCGGAATCTATTAGGGGAATCACCTCTTTCATCCACTCCTTGGCTTTACTTGCATCTTCTACCTTCAGTAAAAAATAAGCCGTTTCATATAATTTACCATAGCCTCGGGTAATCATACCCTGGACGTCTTTTAAATCGATTGTTTTTGGATTCGCTATAATGGCCATTTTGATGTGTCTTTAGATTCTACGAAGCATTTGTTTGATCTGGGCATCGTTCAACTCACCAGAATTGAACAACTCCATCCGTAATTTGGATCGGTCTACGATCTGCTGTAATCCATCCCATGGATAGGCTGAATACCAAATGGGTGTAGGTACTTGGGTCAATCGACCCCAACCCATGAATTCCGCAATTCGGTAGGATCCACGTCCAAACATGAAGAAGGTTCTTGGGTAGCCCTTGGCCGCTCCGTATATAGCGTTAAGTCCCCATCCATTGTTGTCCACGAAATCCCCAAGGTATTCGTCGAAGCTACCATCGAAATTACTGAAGAATACAAAACGCTTTCCTCCATCTATAATCACCCAACGAGCAAAATGAATGGTGGGTGTCCCCATCAACTGTCCCATTACAAACGTATTTCGGGCACCCCAACTGGTAGCCCACAGGAAAAACTTCAATCCTAACTTCCGAAGTCCTCCTTTCAACTCAAATACTTGAGACAATTGGTTCTGATATATGATATCTTCCTGATCTTTCAAAGCAGCCAAATGCTCCAACGGAATCTGACTTTGGGTCTTCCCAAAGGGTTTCGCACGAAGTTCGTAGAAGAAATGAATCAATATGATGAATATAATGAGCACAGGAAGCAATACCAATAAGAGTAATGCCAAAAAGGCCGTGGCTAGAATATTCACTTTCGGGGTATGATAGGGCTTTCTTGCCCAATCCCATTTCGGATCACTTCCAACGAAGCCTTTAATTGCTGTGTAGGCTTCTTTGGAGTTTTTCCATTGACTTCCGTTATCTTTCACAAAGGTGCGAAGGGCATCGTACAACTCCCCTTCCTGATGGATTTGCTGCACCGTTCTGTTGGGTGCACCTACATAGAAACCTTGGGTTGGAATGGCATGTTTTTTCAAAAATGCCAAACGATTCCCAGTGTCTGTATCGCCTCCATCTGGATATCCTTGGCAATACTTAAAAATCTGATCCAAGTCATCCCCTAAATGATCTACCAAGTCTTTTAAATGCTGTTGCTTATCGCCATCTATATTACCCGCATAAACCAAGCTGGGGTCGATCCCTTTTCCAGCCGGTACGACGATCCATCTTGCAAAGTGTACCGTGGGCATTTTCTTGAAGGAGAAAAAGGTCTGCTTTAGGGCAGGATTCCCTCCAGTATTCAACAATTCGGTAACCTCAGCTACCTTATCGGGTTTAAGCGGAATTTGAAGTGAGACCGCATTCTGTTTTGTACTCATACGTTTGGTTAGTTTGTGGTAGTTTTCTTATTGAAAGTAACGACGTAGTTATTGGGGAAAGGACCCATCGTTAAGCCCGAACCTCTTCCCAAAGTGCCTTTGGAAAGGGAAACGTTTTCCAACCTAAGAACGGCCGTAACCAATTCCGGAATCGTAACGCTATTAATGTATTTTCCATAACATTCGTGCAGGGCGAAACCCCAATTCATGTAGCGCGAATTACGATCGTGTTTAAACTTCTTGGGTTCTGGAAAGGTTACTGGATCGAACATGGCCCCAGAGGTTAATGCCATGATTCTTCTATTACCTTTAATGGTGTATGTTTTCTTGCCAGCCCCTTTTAGGATTTGTTTCGTTTCCGAAAAACGGAGCACTCCTGGTTGTACAGGATTAAATCGCAAGGCCTCATACACATATCCTTTTACCGTATCCATATCCCTTGCTTTAGAAGCTTCAATGGCTCCTTTCAACACTTCTGGTCGTTTAAATAGTTCCTGTAAGGCATAGATCACCGCTTTACTGGTCGTTTCCTGAATTCCGGTGAGCAATCCACCAATATTTCGTCGTATGGTATCATCATCTACCCAGTTATATTCCTCTTGTTGTTGCATCTTAATGAGGCGATTCAACAAGTTGTCATCGATTTCCTGTCCATTGGCCAAGGCTTGTTTTCTTTCTGAAATAAGCCCTCGTACCCAAGCCGTGCGTTCCTTGCCCGATTGGACAGCCGCATGATGCTTTTCTGGATTGTTGGTGAAGTTTAGGAACAAATCGTAGAACATGGTGCGTTGCCAACGTTTCATTTGAGAATCTACGGGAGCCGGCACCCCGAAGTAATATCCCAAAAGACCGAGAAGCACATTATAATTAAGGGTCTGTACCACATCAAGTTTTCCATAGGATTGTACCCGTTCGCAAATGGCATCCGCATGTTCGCGCACGTATTTGCGGATCATTTCCAAATCATCTTTATGGGTAGCGGCACGAACGTAATTCCGCTCACGATCAAATTGTGGATTGTTGCGGTCCATTCCCAAAAAGAAAGTTCCTTTTTGGTTGGCCATCTTTTTGGCATTGATTTCCTTAATGGTAAAATCCAAGTCCCTATCCAATACCTCAACCACCAAATCATGGCGGCTTACCGCGGCAATTTTGGCGACCCCGATTCTCAATACCGGGAATCGTTTCTGAAGGAAGTAAAATACCTTTCCTTGATTGCTGGTCAGTTTAATGAGTAGTTTATTCAATCCTCGTTTAAAGGCATTCGGATATTTGGGAGGTGCGCCCAAATCCAAATTGATAGGCCTATCTTCTTGGTATAAATGCAAGGCAAACTGTCCGGCAGGAGTCGCTCTTAAATCCATGATCTCTTGACGAAGCTCTTCGGAAATCTCATTGAATTTTGGCAAGGATCCTTGGAATTCCACCGGTAGCAGTACCGGGGCCGCACAAGCTGCGAAGGCAACATCGGCCGCCGAAATTGAATCACCTGTAAGGTATCGTCTACCGTCCTTCAGAAGATCGTTTACTTGGGTAAATATCTTCTGAACTTCCACCAAAAACACCACCGAATCTTGATCTCCTATTCCAAACTGCTGAAACAGCTTTTTCTTAAGCGAACCGTATTCCATTTTCCATTTGGAACTTTCACTGGCAGGTACTCCCTTAGTCATAAGGGAAAGCGCATTCTTTTTAGAGCTGAATAATTCAGAATAAAAGTATTGCAGTACAGCTTTCTGAAGGGGTCCGGTGAACAGACCATACAGATCTTCCACCTCATTTAGTCGCTGCGTATCTTTTATAGGGAACAACTTCTGTACTTCATCCACATCCGAATCGTAATGCCGAATGATGCTTTCGGCCGTATACAAAGTCACATCGGTCATGCACAATACAGGGGCATCTTTGGCGGTACTATCCTTGGTCATTTTTTCTAATGCTCCGACTGAAAGTTGCGGGCTGTGATTGTTATTCACACGAAGAATTTGATGTAGGTCCATCACCCATCGAGCAATCTCTCCTTCTCCATTCACGCTATTGCATGCTAGGGTAGGTACTCTTCGGTCGTAGTAGTAATCCGTAACAAATTTTGGTTGGGTCAGTTTGCTCATAATGGACTAGTTTGGAAGTTTAGTTGCTTGATAGGTATTGAAGTCACCCCCTTCTTCTCGGAACTCCTTCAGCTTCGTTTGAACTTCTTCGGGGTCCTTGAACAAATAATACATCCCCAAGGACCTTCCCCGTACATCTTTTATCTTTTCCACCCGCGCCACGGGTTCTAAGCTATGACGGGACATAAATGCCTCAAAATTATCCGTGCTTCCTTGGATGCCCACCATCAATATTTCCTGAATGTTGGGAAAATCGGGAGTGTTGCTGGGATTGCAATACGTCCAACTGGTTTTCAACGTAGCTTTTGCCCGCATAAAGGCTTGTCCGTGAAAGAGCAAACCGTTCATTACTTGCATGTACGCCTTGGTAGATGCATAATGCGTAATGTAGATAAAAATGCGATCGTTGGTTAAAAAAGGGCCTAAGGAAAGTGGGGTGTTGTATTTAAGACTTAAGGTAAGGCTTCTCCGAAGAAACTCTTTAAAAAGATCTTCGGTACCTTCCTTCACCTCCATGATATTAAACATGGGCTGTGGTGGTTTCCACTTGCGTTGCACAAAAGTGCGATAGGAGACCGCACGGACAATACCGAGCGTATCCTTGAGGAGATTCGTAAAAGTGCTCATGGCGAAATGGTTAGTTCAAGTTGTGATCGTCTATTTCGGGGGAAACATGAGTTTGTTATCTTTTCTAAATGTACAAACTTTGTGGTTTATACGCAGAAAAAATCGACGAAATGAAGGATAGACCCCTAAGATTACGTATAAATACGTAAGTCAAGGAAAGCTTCTTTGTAATTTCCCTATTTTCGTGAAAAGCAATGTTGACGCTCCTTAGATGATAAAAAAAGAATTTAGACGAATTGCCGAGAAAGAGGGTGGAAAGTTCTATTTCCAAGAAGGAAATCACTTCCTTTCCAACGGTTCTCACTCTCCTGATTTGTCATTTCTTATTAAGCTACCCCATAAGGAGGACGAAATAAAGGTGCTCAATCAAACAGGAACTGCATTCGTTGGGACTATTGTTGGAAAACTTCCAACCCATATTAGGCCCATTGACTTTGAACTCAACTCCATTAGTAATTTGGCCAATCTCTTTTTAAGAAAGAAAAGCCGGTTTAGAATCAGTTCAAAAAATGAAAACATAAAGCATTTTTTACATCATAACGAGTCTCTAAAACAATTGAGTCAAATCGCCAATGAGACTGCTTTTACCCCGCAAATTTCAATCGTTAGAAAAGACGGTGTGAATCAAATTGTGACCAAATATCACCTCGAATTCGAAGATTGGACGCAAGTAATTGAACCGCTCATTGCCTTTTATAGAAACCTCATGGATGAGTTCGAGAAAAACATTGCCCATGTATCCTTAGACTCATATAAGAGGATGAATGGGTTTGAGTAATGAACACAATAAAAGAACCTTTTATGCGAAATTTCTTTTGGATCATACTACTGTGCCTTGGCCTTACCTCCTGCACAGAACAGAAACCGATAGAGGTTGCAAAACTTCCCATTATACCAAAACCCCAGAGTTTGGAATATAAGGATGGATTCTGCAGCCTTTCCAAAAATGTAGGTGTCTATTATGACGCATCTTTTCCTAAGGCCGCCAATGTATGGATGGATACGATGAAAGACTTTATGGATCTCTCATTTTCCCAAGAGGAGCTTCCCGATAAGGCCTCTTTCGTCATCGTAAAGGACGAATCGATCCCGCCAGAAGGCTATGTTTTAGAAATTGGCGAGCAAATTACCATTAGAGCAAGCGATCCTTCGGGTGCTTTTTGGGCTGTACAAACCTTCAGACAAATGTTACCTAATGGAACTAGTGATGCAACTGTAGAAGAAATTTTAATTCCGAAAGCAATCGTAACCGACCATCCTTCTTTCCGATATCGCGGGATGCACTTGGATGTAGGCCGTCATTTTTTCGATAAAGAGTTCATTAAAGAATACATTTCTTATTTGTCCATGCTGAAAATGAACTATTTTCATTGGCACCTCACCGAAGATCAAGGATGGAGAATTGAAATATTGCAATATCCCAATCTTACTAAGCATGGAGCCTATCGGGAAGAGACTCTAATAGGACACTACAACGATACCCCGCAACAATTTGATGGGAAACGCTACGGAGGATACTATACACAGGAGGAGGTCAAGGAAATTGTTGCCTTCGCCGAAAGCCTTAATGTCACCATTATCCCTGAAATTGAAATGCCTGGCCATGCTCAAGCCGCCATTAGTGCCTATCCGCAGTTGGGTTGTACGGGAGAGCAAGTACCCGTAGCTACCAAATGGGGTGTTTTTGAAAATATCTATTGTCCCAAAGAGGAAACCTTTATCTTCCTTAAAAATGTACTTACGGAAGTCATGGATCTTTTCCCTGGGGAGTATATTCATATAGGAGGAGACGAGGCCCCTAAAACGCAATGGAAAAACTGCGATCATTGCCAACAGCTCATTGCAGACTTGGGATTGAAAGACGAACATGAACTACAGAGTTATTTCATCAAGGAGATAGAAACCTTTGTAAATAGTAAGGGCAAAAAGATCATAGGTTGGGATGAAATTCTGGAAGGTGGATTGGCACCCAACGCCACCGTGATGTCTTGGCGTGGTACCCAAGGTGCTGTACAAGCTGCCAAAGAAGGGCATGATGTAATCCTCACGCCTACTTCACATGCTTATTTCGATTATTATCAGGCAGAACATGCCGATGAACCCCTTGCCATTGGTGGATTTCTCCCTTTGAAAAAAGTATACAGCTTTAATCCCATTCCCGAAGGTCTTACCCAATCTGAAAACAAATACGTCTTGGGTGCCCAAGGGAATGTCTGGACCGAATACATGCCTGCCCAAGAGCAAGTGGAATACATGGCTTTTCCCCGTATGTTGGCCATGAGCGAAGTGGTTTGGAGTGGCCCTTCCGAAGACCTTGAAAAAGACTATCCCGAATTCCTCTCCCGAGTGGAAGGGTTCCTACCTCGATTGGAAGGATTCGACATTAATTATGCGAATCATCTTTACGATGTCTCAGGGGAAATCCTAAAGAGAAATGACAGTGTCTACTATCAAGTCAATACATCCTTGTCTGGTAAGGAAATTAAATATTCAGTGAATTCAGAACCTTCGGCACTGTACTCGAAGCCCATCCCTATTGTAGAAAATTCTAAAATTGAGGCCGCTGTGGTGCTGAGTGACTCAAGCCTCGGTAGATCGCATACAGCCCATATTCAATATCATAAGGTCATTAACGCCGATATTTCAGTCAATGTTCCTCCCCATCAAGCATACAGTGCTGGAGGTAAAGGCGCATTGATCAATGGGATTTCGGGAAGCGACTCGAGATATGGTGACAAAGAGTGGCTGGGCTTTTGGGGGGATGACTTGGAAATCACCATTCAGTTACCGGAACCGAGGGAAATTTCGACCCTCTCCACACGTTTTTATCACGCCCCTGGACAATGGATTTATTCGCCAAATCATGTAGCCACTCGTGTTGAACTAGAAGATGGAACCGTTGTCGCCAATAAACTCCTTTTGGAACCCAATGATAGCGACAATTTAACGTCCGCAGAAATCGGTTTTTCGGCCCCCTCTCCCATTATGGCAGATAAGATTATCCTTATGATCCCTAATTATGGTATCATTCCACAAGGCAAACAGGGAGAAGGTAACAAAGCCTGGACCTTTATAGACGAAATTATTGTTGAATGAATTGTCCCCTTGAGGGGACTACAGGGGTGTCCAGATGAAAAATAAAATCATTCCATACGAACCATATTTGCGCGACTTTGCAAGGGAGCTCCGAAAAAACAGTACACTTTGCGAGGTTTTGCTTTGGAAGAAAATAAAACGACGAAGTTTCGGTGTGCAATTTCACCGTCAGGTTCCCATGTTAAATTATATTGTCGACTTTTACTGTCATGAAATTCAATTGGCAATTGAAGTTGATGGTAATAGCCATGATTATAAATATTTTAAAGATAACCTAAGACAGAATCGGCTCGAAAAATGCGGGGTACATTTCCTGCGGTTTTCGAATGAGGAAGTTAAGAAAGATATGTTTAGTGTAGAAATGTCCATTAGAGAGAAGGTCATTGAATTAAGGGATTTACACCCCCCTAACCCCCCTCAAGGGGGAATTTATAAATCTGAATCAAACCACAATGATCCTAGAAATTTGTGCCAACGGATTTGAAAGCGCCCAAATCGCTCAAGATACCGGGGCACATCGCATTGAACTCTGTGAAAACCTATCCGTAGGAGGGCTCACCCCGTCTTATGACCTCATTGAAAGGGTGATTCGAGAACTTGATGTTGAAACCCACGTACTCATTCGGCCAAGGGAAGGGGACTTTTGTTATACCGATGCAGAGCTACAACAAATGGAAAAGGACATTTTCTTCTGTAAAGAAATAGGGTGTGCAGGTGTTGTTACTGGCGTACTTACTTCTGAAGGTGATCTAAATCGGAAGGCTACCCAGCACCTCTTAGAGGCTGCCCAAGGATTGGAGTTTACCTTTCATCGTGCTATCGATGTGGCGCGTGAACCCCAACAACTCCTTCGGGAAACGATCCTCATGGGTGTTACCCGTATACTCAGTTCGGGAACCGAAGCGACCGCAGAAAAAGGATTGACGTACTTAATGGAGTTTCACGAAATAGCCCAAGGTTACATTCAAATCATGCCGGGTGGTGGTATTACTCCTACAAATGCGTGGAAGTTCAGAAAAGCGGGATTCGAAATGATCCATACTTCAGCTACTCAGAAAACCGATCAAAGTAAAGGCGATTTCTTTACCAGCGGCGCCGTTGGAACTTCAGACCCCGCGCTCATCAGGAAGATTCTCGAGGAAATCCAATAACTTTTTGATGACAAACGGAACCCATTACGATGAATGGATGTACTTAAAATCCATTCAACATGAAACGTATTTGGCTCTTACTCCTTTGTACCCCACTTATATTCCTATCCTGTAAAAAAGACGATGATAGTGAGGATATGCAAGAAGAAATCATCATCCTAGAGGATCCCATTATTGAACTATTTGCCGGCGGGCAGTTATTACATCAATTTGATGATATACGTACTTCTAGGGTAGATACCGACAACGAAACCTCTACCACCAATTTCATCGATATTGAAGGGTGGCAAACTAACGGTCCCACAACCATGGCCATGCAATTAACAGATCTTTCGGAAACGATAGACGCTTTTGCAGTGGGCCAAATCATTCCCATAGCAGAAGCCCCTGAAGAGGTTAGGGCTTCCTTTTTCTTTTTTGAAAACGGAGTCATTACAGGCCTAGGTAACGGAAGTTTTTCAATTATCACCTATGAGTTTGTAGATATCGGCCTTCCGGGTGACCATGTCCTATTCTCTGCCAATTTTAATGGAGAAGCCAACGGGGTTCAATATACCGGCACCTTACGGAATCTTATTCTGGAATGTAGGGAATGTGAAGGTGGGCTTTGATGCGAGTTATCGCAATGGGAACCCTTGTGCTGCCCACCATGGTTTTACTTCAATGGCAAGTCTGCCTGCCTTAACGGAAGGATCCATGTTGGCTAAACTATCTGCCATTTGCAGGGTGGGGACATTATAGATGGTTACTCCTCGAAGATCGCCATCATCCCCAAAAGGACCAGAGATATCGGCATACCCTAATTCGTACATTCTTCCCAAATGTGCCATATGCAGGGCCTGAAGACTATCGGCTTCCTCTTTGGATTGTGATCGATTTTCGCCCCTTTTAAGAAAGGCCATGAAGTACTGTTTCATGATCACGGTATCGCCCGTTTTTTCATCGATATATTCGAAAATCTGGAAACCTGCATCCTTCAATTCCTGGATTTCCTGTGCCACCGATTTAGCCTTTTCCGTTTCACGCTCCACATGTTCAACTTCATGTTCGCCATCACGTGAATCCCCACTATCGTTATCGTGATGCTCTCCACCATCCTTACAAGCTACAAAAGCCAAGGCCAATATAAATGCCATGGCATATCGGGTCATACTATTTAGTCTTTGTTTTTCCATTGTGTATACGGTTGTTTGCTTAGTTGTGAATTATAGTAACGAATGTCCCCGGTAACTTCCTTGCCCAACCATCCGGGATGGAGAAAGGTTTCATCTTCTTCATTCAACTCCACTTCGGCCACGACCAAACCAACATTATTACCCAAGAATTCGTCTATTTCAAAAATATGGTTTTTCACTTGTACTTCATAACGCACCTTTTCAATAATGCCTTCCTCACATAAGGGAATAAGTGTTTCTGCCTCTTTTACAGAGATCTCCCTTTCCCATTCAAACCGGGAAGTGCCTGCTTCATTAGATATCCCCTTAACAGTCAAAAAGGCTTTATCTCCTTTAATCCTAATACGTACCGTACGTTCAGGATGGGTGTTCAAGAAACCCTGTACAATGCGGGTTTGGGAATAGGTTTCTTTCTTGTATTCCTCAGAATTCACCAAAAACTTGCGTTCAATTTCAATCATGGGTCTAAGATACGCCAAGGTGGGTTTTTACGATTTTCACCAGCTTTGTATATGATTAGGACATTTCCGTCGGGATCTTTCAACCGAGCTTCAGTCCATAACCAAGATTGTTCCTGTACTTCAGTTTCAAAAACAATTCCTTTTGCAGAGAGCTCCTTTACCTTTTCAGCCACATTTTCAACTTCAAAATAGACCCAAACACCTTCCGCAGGCATTTCCTCAACATAATGAATGGAAAAGGTGCTATCCCCTTGGAGACATTCGAATCTTGCGTAGCGATCATGGGTATGCACAATGAGTTTTAACCCAAGATTTTGGTAGAACGAAATGGCTCTGGGAACATCCCGTGACGGAACGGTAACTTGGTTTAGGTTCATTGTACATTAAAGATAGTAAATTTACCCTATGGAAGCCTCCTTTCCCATTCGCAAGATCATTCATGTAGATATGGATGCGTTTTATGCTTCGGTAGAGCAATTGGACGATCCCAGTTTGCAGGGAAAACCCATTGCTGTGGGCGGAAGCAGTAAACGGGGTGTGGTAAGTGCTGCCAGTTATGAAGCACGGAAATTCGGCGTGCGATCTGCCATGAGCGGAATGCTGGCCCGAAAACTATGTCCCGACCTCATTTTTGTGCGTCCCAGATATGATCGGTATTCTGAAGTTTCGCAGCAGATCCGCAAGATCTTTTTTGAATATACCGATCTCGTGCAACCGCTTTCACTGGACGAAGCCTATCTGGACGTTACCGAAAACAAGAAAGGACATCCCAGCGCGACCCTCATTGCCCAGGAAATCCGAAACCAAATTAAGGAGCGTACGGGACTGAATGCTTCGGCCGGGATTTCCATCAACAAATTCATCGCCAAAGTAGCTAGTGATATCAATAAACCCAACGGGCAAAAAACCGTTCCTCCAGAAGAGGTGATCGAGTTTTTGGAACAACTGGACATTAAGAAATTCTATGGCGTGGGCAAGGTGATGAAGGAAAAAATGTATCTGCACGGTATCTTCACAGGAAAGGACCTAAAGGAAAAGTCGCTGGAATACCTTCAGGAACATTTCGGGAAAAGTGGCGGTTACTATTATAATATTGTTCGGGGCATTCAGCATAGTAAGGTAGAATCGGACCAAACCCGGAAGTCATTAGCCGCAGAACGTACCTTTTCAGAAAACATTTCTTCAGAAATCTATATGTTGGAGCGCTTGGAAGAAATTGCCGATGAGGTGGAGCGCCGTCTTAAAAAGAGCAAAGTAGCCGGAAGAACGGTTACCCTTAAAATTAAATACAGTGATTTTACGTTACAAACACGATCCAAGACCCTTCCGCTCTATATTTCGAACAAAGACTTGATCATGGAAACTGTTAAAGATTTGTTATTTCAGGAAGGAATGAAAAATTCGGTACGCTTGTTGGGAATTAGCTTATCAAATCTCAATAACGAGGACAAAAAAGAGAAGAAACCTCCTCCTGAGAATAGTATCGATGTACAATTAAAATTGGATTTTTAGCCTATGTAAGCAAACTACTTTTTGAATCTGAATTTATTAACTCTAAAATCTGTCAATTATGAAAAAAGTAGTTTTAATTTGCACCGCAGCCGTTTTTACCACAGCCTTCTTTTCCTGTAAAAGCGATTCCAAAAACGATCCTGAAACCACTACCCACGAAATGGAGGTAGTTGCCGAAATCCCTAACGAGGAAATCGCAATGGCATCTTCATCTGAGCTGAATGCCGAAGCCGATGTTCAATACCTGTATGTAACAGCACCCAGCGGGCTTACTTTAAGGGAATATGGGAATCTTCACAGTACCAAATTAGCTCGTATGCCCTATGGAACCAAGGTGAAGGTGGTCCAAACGGAAGATAACCCCACGATGAATGTAAAGGGTATCAAAGGAGGAATGGACGAAGTGGAATTTAACCATAAAAAGGGATTTGCCTTTAATGGATACCTATCGAAGTACTTCCCTCCTGAAAGAGACATTACCGTAAAGGGATATGCGAGCGAATTGAACGCATTGTTCCCGGATGTGGTTTATACAGAAAATACGGGAGGAACCGTTAGCAATCCTGAAAATACCGAGAGCATTACGCTACCGGGTTCTGAGTGGCATGAGGCTTTCTTTACGGCCCAGAGATTGTTCGATTTCCCAAAGGAATTCACTTTTCCGAATGCCAAAGGAAAGAACAGTGAAACCATTTTCGACGGAAAGCCGAAGAAGGGAATCTGGATTAGCCAATTGGAGGTAACCCGAAATGACAACGAATTGGAAAAGATTGAATATGTATACGGATCGGAGAAATTTGATAGCAAAGTAACGATAGAAGCTGTAGCCGGAGGCATGAAAATTTCGAAGACCGAAGTAGTCAAGTAACACTTAAGCTTACCACTACTGGAAGGGCCCTTGTCTTAGGACAGGGGCTTTTCTTTTGTACCATGTATTATTCAAACAAAATCGTCTCTGGGATTACATTGTTGGTTTCTACGATCCTTTTTAGCTCCCAGTCATAGGTTAGAAATGCGACTGCGCCTTTTGTCGAAGCATTATCATTGTATTGGAAACCTACAACGATGGTCTCGGTTTCTAAGTCTACGTCTATAGATATGAAGGTGGTTACCTGTAGATTGGTAATACTCGCCAATTGGAAAAAAAGATCTCCCACATTGATAATTGTATTGTTCCCTGTGCCAAAATCATAAATAGAGGGATTGAAAATAGGACCACTAGGAGCAGCGGTAATAGTCTCATAAAGCATTTTGTTTTCGAAAAACGCGGCCTTGTTCATAAAGTCTGGATTGCAGATAGTGGCTTGTAGACTTGAAGATCCTGTGATTTGCAGGGTCGCTATATCAACAATGTCATAATCCCTTCTATCACAACCCTGTGTGGTATGAAAAAGGTACAGTTCATTGTCTAAGGAATTGTGAAAAATACTGTGATAGTTCTCGAATGGGATCATCGTGCTTTCACCAGTGGCAGCATTGAAGATATGCAAAGCCACTTCACTGGTATCATTGTCCTGAAACAAGACAAAGGCGTAATCCCCACTTATTAAAACATACTGACTTAAAGGAGCAACGCCTCCCAAAGAAAATTCTTGGGTGGCTCCCGTAATCACATTGTACGAATGAAGATAGGTCTGCTCTAAAGGATTATCTAAATCCAAATAAAAAACATACAAATAATCGTCTCCAGCCCATTCAGAACTATTGGTATATGCTTGAGAGGGAGTGAAATATTCCTCGAAAATATAGGAATGGGATGTCGAATTTACCAAATCGAACCTAAAGGCATCGGGAGTGGCAGTACCAGGTTCTATGACATAAAAACTTCCCTTTGGCGGCTGAGAGGTAGCATAAACCGAGGGATTCAGAAATCCTGAGGCTGCAGCTACATTGATTACCGATTCATTATTGTAATCGTTCTCCCAAGTCAATAAAAACAGGCTTAAAGGGTCATCTATATCCTCTCCCACAATCGCTATTTCTGGAATAAGCACGGTATCTGGATCTGGATCGTCATTGTTTCCGCCATCGTTCATTCCATCTCCCTGCTCATCGTTTTGAGAAGATGGAGTATCCGAATCGGAGCTACATCCTATGGCAATAAACATAAGTAGTAAGAGTAGGGCAGCACTTTTAGAGGACATATAAGTAATTGTTTTTAGAGGATCGAAAATATTGTTTTCTCTGTCATAAGTAGCCCATTAAAAATAATTGTTACCCAACATTCATGAAAGAAGACCGAAATTAAATGAAAAGAGGCTACAACATACCATGTGTAACCTCTTTTTGTTCCGAAAAACAATATGCATTTATGCTCCCGGAAGATCGTAGAAGAATGAAGCCTTGGCAATTTTTCCATCTCGTACCTGATACACACATAATTCTTTCATGTCCCAGCGTCCCGTGCCTTCAAAAGTGGCATCGCTAGACATGGGCACGCAAAAGTGATCGCCCATTATAGTAGGTTCTCCTACCGAACTGCTATGTACTTCAGAAATGCTGGAAGCCCAATTCTTATATCCTTCGATAATGTTATTGAGTCCTGTGGTTATTTGGTCGCCGGGCATTCCTGGCATTTCCACATGCACGGCATCTTCGGCGTATAGACCGTAGGCTTCTTCATATTTTCCTTCTCGGCAAAAGGCTACTAACTGATTGGCTATTTCCTGTGTTGTCATAATGAAATGTTTTAAAGGTTATTGATTTTTTCATGTTTCACACCTTTAGAACGTTTCAAAATTGGGGAAGGGGACAGTTTATTGGAATTTATTTCACTTGCGGAAGAACTTCTTCCAACCTTTCCATGGCATCTTCGATTCCCTTTCGGAAGGCCTTCTTCCCGAACAGGGCCATCATCAGTTTCTTAATAGGCGATCTAGCTTTCCAGTACAACTCAACCCTCACTTGGGTTTCATTTTCTGAAATGGATTTAAAATTGAAAAATTGATAGAGTTGATCTACCGGAGGTGGATCTGTAGTGAGTTCTCCATACACCAATTCGTCGGGTTCCGTATCCTTGGTGACCACCGTAAAATTGAGTTGTTTAGATCCTATAGTACAGGTGTGCTCAGTCCCCAGTCGGGTCACTTCATTTTCATTCCATTCAATCTTGTATGCGTCTACCGCCCAAAGATGACGGTATTTATAATTGGTCACTAGTTCTAACAAAGAATGCCTGTCTGTGGCAAATGTTTTCTCTATAATAAGACAAGGCTCACAATTAAAAGATACTTTAGCTCCATCTTCAAAGGACCTCAGCTTTAATTGGTTGGGATCTATTTCGGCATAACAATAAGAAATTTCCTTGTCGTCGTAAGTATCCCTTCCCGTCTGAAACTGGAACAACTTACTTTCGTAAGCAATAGGCATGCCCATATCCTGAGCCAGTTCATCGCTCACCAAAGCGTAATTATCTGTAGGAACAGAGTTTTTCAACAGTCGGTGTGCCTGAATCACCGCTTCCCCAAAGGGTTTTCTATTATTCTGTACCTGTAAGAACTGAAGTTCACCCACATGGGCCACAATTTTAAGCTGCAACTGAGGTGCCGTGGCACAAGCATTACAGGGACAAATACGGTGCTTTTCCAATAACTTTAAATGACTGTAAAAAGCCGTGTACATGGACTCAATCTGTGCCAGAAGTTTTTCTTGGGAAGGCACAAAATTCTCGCGATAAAAGAAGAGAGCATCCCCTTCAATCTCCGCCAATTTCAGTTCTTGGGTGTTGGCTGAAATGAGGACTTCCAATAGCTCCGAAATTACATGCTGACTGTGTTCTGCCTCGGTGGTTTGCACGAAATGGGTGAATCCAGAAATATCCGGAATGAAGAGTAGAGATTTTGCCATAATTAAAAATAAATAGACTTGTCGGTTTAGTCTCAATTTAACGCAATACTTAACATAACTTTATAAGAAGCATCGTATTTTAGAGTCATGATTCCCGAACATATCCTCAACCGAAAAGGCGCACGCAGTTTTAACGACCTAGATCCCGAAGTCATCGAATACCTGAACGCAGGTGCAATAGAAACCAAAAATCTCACGGAATGGCTCAAGGTAGATCAATTAATCCTACTCAAGATAGTACTTGATGAAACCGGACAGAAGGATGCATTTGAGGTCTGTTCGGAAGCGGTGCATCAACAAAAGAAACCTTCTGCCAACACTAACACAAGGGTAATTGGACTTACCCTTGGATCACTGGTTCAAGATCGTGCATTCTATGAACAGTTACGATCGCATACCTCCGATGTGGTCCGTTGCTGGGCCTGTTGGGCCGAAAGTCTGCATCATGAAGCATTGGATCCCTTGTTGGATGCGATGAAGCCTTATGCGGCCGATGCACACTTTGGGGTTCGGGAAGTGGTCATTTTCGCGACCAAAGAGCGTATGATCGAAGATTTAGACCCTTCTATAGCCATTCTGACCCCTTGGACAGCCTCGACCGATGAAAACATACGCCGATTCGCTGCTGAAGCCCTTCGCCCAGTTGGTGTATGGGTGAAAAAGATCGCCGCCTTTCAAGAAGCGCCCGAAAGGGGATTGCCCCTATTGGAACCCTTAAAATCGGATCCTTCCAAGTACGTTAGGGATTCGGTGGGAAATTGGCTGAACGATGCCAGTAAATCCCAGCCTGAGTGGGTAGTGGCCCTTTGTAAACGCTGGGAAAAGGAATCGGACACAAAGGAAACCCAGTACATCCTTCGAAAAGCATTAAGAACCCTTAAGAAAAAAGGAAGCTAGGCTACTTCTCGCCCTCAACTTTTTCGATTAGCTTCACCAAATGAGGTAGAATTAAATCCTTGCGTGCCCAAGCGATTTCGTGACCTGTTTCTTTCGTAGTGATGATCTCAATATTGGGAAAAACCTTCTTGGTATAATGCACGTTCTCATAGGGTACAATATCATCGATATCCCCATGAATATGGACGACAGGAATATTCAAAATAGCCCAATCTTTTTCCAAGCGTGCTAGCTCCTGGGCATGAACCGTCTTTTCATCTCCAGCGACCCTATATCCTGTAGGTACCATCCATCGGGTAATCCACCACTGGGTAAGTCGGGAGGCCCAAATGTCCTTTTCATTTTTAGGATCAATGGCAGGTGAAATCATCATGACTGCTTTTACATCGGGATTCAAAATAGCCAGCCGAGCCGCCAACGGTCCTCCATACGAGGAACCTATGGCAATGACATTTTCCCACTTCCGTTCAGAAATCAGGGCACTCATCAATTGTGCCTGAAGGTCGATGGAAGTCATTTCATCCCCAAAATTGGAGTAACCGTAGCCTGGACGATCTACAGTGTATAGATTTGCCTTTTCCATAAGCAAGCTATCGGTCATATAGCCATTCCAAGCAGAAAGGGAACTGGGAGAACCATGGAAGAAGAGCAGATTGATTTCCTTGTCCTGTTCGGATACTTCCAACACCCGAATGTTCAGGTCCAAACTATCTACTTCAAAGTATGAAATCTGGGCAGGAATATTCAGTTTTCGATGGCGCTTCATGATCTCTTCATCCGTTTCACGCCATTGCAGAACCGTACATGACGAAAGCAGGCTTATTATAAAAAACAAGCCTGCAATCTTCAAAAGATTTCGGTACGATTTCATTGATAAAAAATACGACATTTCTGTCATTATTTTACTCGCCTACATCGGGTTTGGAATCACCAACGTACTCTAAATCTTGGAGTGGGTAGAGGAGGTCTTTATTAAAGCTGTCGAACTTATAATCCTTGAAACTTATCCTATAAGCTCCCCGATCTGCTTCCTTGGGTTTCCCAATTTGTATCACTACTTCGGAAGGTAGGTAGGTTCCAATGGATGTGCGTGTTCTTCCTTCATACAATATGCTTCCATGCTGTAGGGGTTTGGGGGAAGGAACAAAGAAATCACTAATGGTCACCTCTGTCATATCAATGAACTTGGTTTCTTTATTAATGTATACCATCCACTGGTCGTATTCCTTGTTTGGGGCTTCGCTACCCCAAGTGACAAAAACAAGGTCATACGTCTTTCCGTTTAGGGTTCTTTCTCCGGCGTATTTAATGATCTCGGCTTGCAGCAATCGCATGGGTGCCTCAAGGAGATAATGATAGGTGGAAAGTCCCCAGGAATACCGCTTGCTATTGCATTCTTCTATCTCTTCCTCGGCATTCTCGGCATAATATCCCTGCCAAGACTGTAAGCCATGAATTTTGTTCTCTTTTCTGCCTTCCAAATATTCCACTTGCCCATCAAACGAATTGGTGGCAAAACGAAATTGCACATCCTTATTATTATTTCCCGGCAGGGCATTCATAGGCATGAGCAATAATGCTCCTTTCCATTTAAAATGAGCGGTTGCTTCATATACTTCGGTACTAGCTAACTTGTCGTAGCCCATTGCTTGATTGGCTTCTGTAAGCAATCGAATTCCTTTTTGAGCCATCCCTTCTTCGGTAGTCTTTTCTTTTAGGTAATCGCTTCGCAAATCAACCGATTTACAGGAAAAAAGCACGGAAACGACAGCGAATAACAAGAGAGGTTTTAAATAGTTTTTCATGATTTTCATTATTAATTAGACCGTTCTACTTATTTTAAATTTAAAATTTTTTATGACTCTTGAATAAAGGTGAATGACATATCCCACCAGATATCCAAATACACACGGGATCTTGTTACTTTCATACGCGAAAAGGCTCCGTAGATACCCGAATGCAGGTACTCGGCAATTTCCAAAGCACTAAAATCCTTTCGGATTTCTCCAGATTCCTGCCCTTTTTCTATTTCACGCGAAATGATATTGATCCATCCCAGGAAACAATCATTAGCACAAACGGCCAAGGTATCGTTGGTCCTCCCCACTTCGTTACTCATGACATTGATAAGACACCCACTGGAATACCCATCAGTTTCATTGATCGCTATAAGGGTTTTGTAGAAAGCTTTCAAATTAGTCAAAGGAGTTTCATTGGCTTGTTCAAAAAACTGTACAATCCAATTTCCTTGATCGGTACCGTGGTGCTCCATGACCTGTTTGGCAAAATCTTCCTTCGAATCGAAAAAGTTGTAAAAAGAACCTTTTGGGATGCCCGCTTCTTTCAATATCTCATTGATACCCACACCATGATATCCGTTCTTCCGAAGCACATGAAAGCCAGTTTCCAGAATATCTTCTTTGTTGTGTTTGTATCCCATTCGGGGACAAATATAGAAATAATATTTAAATTAAACCAAGTGGTCTAATTTAAATTCTATCCAGCCCTTTCAACTAAACTTGGGAAACGCGTAGGGTATTTACCATTCCCTTATCTACAATGGGCATGGCGGCTAGGTTGATAAGATAGTCTCCTTTCTCTACAAATCCCTTTTCGTAAGCAATACGATTTACGTCCTCCACGGTCTCATCGGTACTCACAAACTTATCGTAGTAGAACGATTTTACACCCCAAAGCAGATTCAATCGGGAAAGGATCCGTTTGTTAGAGGTGTACACCAAAATGTGCGCATCAGGGCGCCAAGCAGAAATTTGGAAAGCCGTATAACCACTATTTGTCAAGGTGCAAATGGCTTTGGCTTCTATCTCATTGGCCATATTGGCAGCATGATAGCAAACCGCTTTGGTAATATATCTGTTGGTACGAATGTGCGGTGGTTCTTCTGGCACTGTTATCAGTTCCGAATCTTCTACTTGCTTGCAGATATTGGCCATGGTTTTGATCACTTCTACCGGATATTTACCTACGGAGGTCTCTCCAGAAAGCATCACCGCATCGGCACCATCCATCACCGAATTCGCCACATCGTTTACCTCAGCCCTTGTTGGTGTTAAGGAACTGATCATGGTTTCCATCATTTGAGTCGCAATGATTACTGGAATACGAGCCTTCTTAGCAGTGAGCACCAACTCTTTTTGAATGAGTGGTACTTCCTCGGCAGGTACCTCAACCCCCAAATCTCCACGGGCCACCATAAGACCGTCACAATAGGCGATGATCTTGTCAATATTCTTTACCGCTTCGGGTTTTTCAATCTTGGCAATAATAGGAATCTTGTATTCGCTATGCGCTTCGATCAACGCTTGTAGTTCCTGCAAATCCTCGGCATGACGCACAAAGGAAAGTGCGATCCAGTCTACCTCTTGACTCACCGCAAAAATAGCGTCCTCTTTATCTTTCATAGTCAAAGCTGGCAAGGAAATATTGGTATTGGGAAGGTTTACCCCTTTTTTAGATCGCAGTGGACCTCCTTGGATCACTTTGGCTCTAACCGTGTCTTTTTTATTGGTAGAAAGTACTTCGAAGATGAGTTTTCCATCATCTAAAAGGACACGCTCCTTTGGCTTTACATCTTTGGGGAAATTATCGTAATTCATGTACACCTTCTTCGAGGTGCCTTCGAACTCATCGCCTGTACAAAAGTCAATTTCATCACCCGGTTGTACTACCACTTCTTCCTTCATAACACCTACCCTAAGTTTAGGTCCTTGCAGATCGGCAAGAATCGCGGTAGAAGTCCCCAATTCATCCCCCAAACCGCGGATCATCTTAATTCGTGCTTTTACATCCTCGTATTTTGCATGCGAGAAATTGACCCTAAACACATTTACACCAGCCAAGATCATATCCTTGATCACTTTCTTCTGACTGGTAGCAGGCCCTAGGGTAGCCACAATTTTGGTTTTCTTTTGCGTTGGCATTTAGTTGAATATTAAGTGGTTATTCGATTTTATTTTGTCGCTATCTATTTCGTAAGCAGAAATCACCTGATTAATTTCATTGATCATGGCAATGTGCTTTCGCAACGGAATGTGCAGATAATCCGACTCGATCTTCAGGAAATAATCCGGTTGTTCAAACTCTGGAAGCAGGTAGGAGGTCACTATTTTTTCGGAAGTTACCCCTCCAAATAGACCTGCATTTTCCTGTTCACGAAGCACTTCGGACTTGCACTTGTTCCCTACTAGATAATAGGTTGTGTATTGGGTTTCATGATCGAACTGGAAAATGGGGAAACTGGCTTCTATATCTTCTTTTTCTATTACAATATCCTTTCGCATGCGACCCAGCCTAAATCCCAGTTGGCTATTCAATAAATAAGCCAATTTATAGTCCTCTTCACTACAGTGAATGCCTATAAGCGAGAATTCCTCTGCGAAATCGTCATCCAAAATGATTTTGTGGACTCCCATGACCCTAAATTTTATTAAAAGTAAACATTGTTTTCGGGATGTATCCCGCAATACCATTAAATTTAGGCTAATTCTTTTCGAAAACGTTTGCGAAAAGGCAATGCAATGGTTATTGCACTTGCATTTGTTTCTGAAGTTTGTAATAAGCGCGCTTAGCCGCTCTTTCTTCGGCTTTTTTCTTGGACGTAGCCCTCGCTTTGGCTACCGTGTTCTGCTCCAATTCCAACTTTACCGCGAAGTGTTTCAAAGGATCGTTCCCAGTGTCCTCGTATACATTGAATTTGAAGGGTTTCTTATTCTTTTGGCACCACTCTATAAAAAGGCTCTTATAGCTAATGATCTTCCCTTCCAATTTCTGAATATCCACATAGGGTTTAATGACCCTACGGTGAATAAACTTTTCGCAATACTTGTAGCCTTTATCCAGATAAATGGCGCCTACAAGTGCTTCGAATACATTCCCATGGATGTTTTCCCCGAATTGCTTGGTTGAAATATTGGTCTTTACCAGACTGATGAGGTTAAGATCCCTTCCCAATTCGTTGAGGTGCTCACGGCTTACTACTTTAGAACGCATTTTGGTGAGGTAGCCTTCATTGCCTCCTGGTACTTTTTTGAAGAGGTGTGCTGCGATTACCGAACCCAACATGGCGTCTCCCAAAAATTCCAAACGCTCATAATTCTGTGGTTGTCCATCGTTGTTGGTAGTATTCATGGAACGATGGGTAAAGGCTTCCTCATAGATAGAAATGTCGCTGGGTTTAAATCCCAGTATCTTTTTTATCTGTACATAAAACTTTCCGTCCTTTTCAGAACGGGAAGTGAATATGTTTTTTAAGGAAGTCATAGGGTTTAGGCGTCTAACTTCTTGAAAAGAATACAAGCGTTATGACCCCCAAAACCAAAGGTATTACTCATGACGACATTGACATCCCGTTCTTGGGCTTCGTTCAATGTGAGGTTGAGCGATTGATCAATATTTTCGTCGACGGTAGTATGGTTAATGGTTGGGGGAACAACACCATGCTCCAAAGCTAAAATAGAAGCAATGGCTTCTATAGCCCCAGCCGCACCCAATAGGTGCCCGGTCATCGACTTGGTAGAATTAATATTAATGTTTTTAGCGTGCTCGCCAAAAACTTTGGTAATTGCCTTCAACTCAGCTACATCTCCCAACGGGGTTGATGTACCGTGTGTATTGATGGCATCTACTTGATCTGGGGAAATTCCCGCATTGTTCAAGCAATTTAGCATCACCCTTTCTACACCAATACCTTCTGGATGTGGCGCGGTCATGTGATAAGCGTCACTGGACATTCCTCCACCGATCACTTCTGCATAGATCTTCGCCCCTCGCTTCTTGGCGTGCTCGTACTCTTCTAAAATAAGGGCTCCAGCTCCTTCTCCCAATACAAAACCATCGCGTGTAGCATCGAAAGGTCGGGAAGCTGTTTCCGGAGAGTCGTTTCGGGTAGAAAGTGCATGCATGGCATTAAACCCTCCCATTCCGGCTTGGGTTACCGCAGCTTCACTTCCTCCTGTTACTATCATATCGCAATGACCCAAACGGATGTAGTTCAATGCATCGATCAAGGCATTTGCGGAAGATGCACAGGCGGAAACCGTCGTATAGTTAGGCCCCATGAACCCGTGCTTGATAGAAATATTACCTGGGGCAATATCTGCTATCATTTTAGGGATAAAGAAGGGGTTGAAACGTGGTGTTCCATCCCCTCCTGCATAATTTATAACTTCATTTTGGAAAGTCTCCAAGCCACCAATACCGGCACCCCAAATAACCCCTACGCGAAACTTATCTATTTCGTCCAGGTTAATTCCCGCATCTTCAATGGCTTCATCACTAGAAACCAGAGCATATTGCGCGAAGCGGTCCAATCTTCGGACTTCCTTTCTGTCAAAATGATTTTGTGGATCGTAATCTTTGAGTTCGCAAGCGAATTTTGTTTTGAACTTTTCAGTATCAAAATAGGTTATGGGCGCACACCCACTCTTTCCATTCCTAAGTCCATCCCAATATTCTTGGATGTTATTGCCAATGGGGGTAAGGGCACCAAGACCTGTTACAACAACTCGCTTCAATTCCATAAAGAAGTAGTTTTACTTTGCTTCCTCTATGTAAGAAATAGCTTGACCTACGGTCGCTATATTTTCAGCTTGATCGTCAGGAATTTGAATGTCAAATTCTTTTTCAAATTCCATAATAAGCTCTACCGTATCCAATGAATCGGCGCCTAAGTCGTTCGTGAAGCTAGCTTCGTTTACAACTTCATTTTCGTCAACACCTAATTTATCTACGATAATCGCTTTAACTCTTGATGCAATGTCTGACATAATTCTTAATTTTTAGATTTAATTTTAAGTGGCAAAAATAAAATTTTTTAATTTAAAACACCATATTGCACATAAAATGTGTTCTCAATTTAATCATTTTTGAGCGAAGTAAAACTCTATTGCCGTACTTTTGTAACTTATTTTAATTATTTACTTCTTAACACCCCGTAAACTCTTATGAAGAAACGCATTGTGGTTTTTGCTTCAGGTAACGGTACCAATGCCCAAAACATCATAGAATACTTTCAACAAGGGACGTTTGCCGAGGTCGTTCAGGTGCTGTCTAACAATGAGCATGCCAAAGTTCTGGAGCGTGCTAAAACGCTGAAAACAAAGGCCTCACATTTTACCAGAGCAGAACTTCATGACGAAAACGGCGTCTTAAAAACCCTTCTGGAGTTGCAACCCGACCTCATCGTTTTAGCTGGATTTCTATGGATGTTCCCCAAACTCATCCTTGCCGAGTTTCCAAATAAGGTCATTAATATACATCCCGCTTTGCTTCCAAAATATGGCGGGAAGGGTATGTATGGCATGAATGTTCATAAAGCCGTAGTGGAAAATGAAGAGGAAGAAAGTGGCATTACCATCCATTATGTAAACGAAGCCTACGATGAAGGCGCTATTATTTGTCAGAAAAAAACCACATTGGAAAAAGAGGATACGCCCGAAGATGTGGCCAAAAAAGTTCATGCCTTAGAATATGAACACTTTCCTTGCGTTATTGAAGAATTATTAATGCAAGAATCCGACGACTAGTCTCATGGCAAAAAAACAGAAGTTCTACGTGGTTTGGTATGGCAATCCTGCCGGCATTTTCGGAAGCTGGGAGGAGTGCAAACGATCCATAGCCGGGGTGAAAGGTGCCCAATACAAATCGTTTGCCACCTTTGCAGAAGCCAAGGAAGCCTATAATAAGGAGTATGCAGACTACAAAGGCAAAAACACCAAGAAGAAGGCATTAACCAAGGAAGAGCTTGCCAAGATTGGCGAACCCAATCTATATTCCATTGCGGTCGATGCTGCTTCCAGTGGTAATCCTGGGAAAATGGAATACAGGGGTGTAGACACCCAAACCCATAAACAGCTTTTTCATCAGGGGCCCTTCGATCAGGGGACTAATAATATAGGTGAGTTTTTGGCTCTTGTACATGGGTTGGCATACTTGAAACAGAAAAAAAGCGATCGTCTTATCTATAGTGATTCCCGCATCGCCATGGGTTGGGTAAAACGCAAAAAGTGCAATACCAAACTAAAGCGCACCCGAAAAAATCAGAAGCTTTTCGAACTGGTAGCCCGTGCGGAAGCTTGGCTCAAAGAGAATTCCTATGACACGAAAGTCGTAAAGTGGGAGACGAAGGCTTGGGGTGAAATCCCCGCCGATTTCGGCAGAAAATAAAATATTTTTTTGCTCCAGTTTGTAATGTTGCCTCTTCATGCGCGAACTAAAGAGCTAAAAGAATTGATATGTGGCGCATCGTTTTTACCCTGGCTTTAATTTTTCAATCATTCCTTGTCTTTGCGCAAACCCCTTGGACTCTTAAAAAGGATGCTTCGGGCATTCGTATTTACACCCGTATGGTGCCAGATTCCAAATTGAAGGAATACAAGGCCATGACCCAAGTAGATGTTCCACTTCAATCCATTCTAGATGAGCTATTGGATGCTCCAAAATATACCGAAGAGCCTATTTCGGGAGAGAGCTACTATGTAACCCAAAAGGGCGAAAACCAGCATGTATTCTATGCGCTGAAAAAACTACCATGGCCCATTAAAAACCGAGACGTAGTCACCCAACTTACGGTAGAAAGAATCTCGAGCAAGAAGGTTATGCTTCATATAGAAAGTTTACCAGACGGCATTCCTATAGTAGAAAATGCCATTCGCATACAACAAGTAGAAGGATTCTGGTTATTGGAAGAAGAAGACGGAACCACCACTATCACCCAACAACTCTACTTGGATCCCGAAGGCTCGCTTCCTCCTGTGGTGACCAATTCCCTGTTAATTAAAGGGCCTTACAAGACTTTTTCCCACCTTCAGCAGATTGGAAGTTAACCTAATAATCCTGCAATAAGACCGAAGGCATTTTTGGGATGGTAAAACCTGTAAAAATTGTATCTTTGCCCCTTCATTATAAATGCTTGCTACATGGGCAAACTTGTAATCGTAGGATCGGTAAATATCGATAGTATCGAAACCCCTTTCGGAAGCGCCGAAAGGATACCCGGAGGATCGGCTCCATTTATTGGTTTAGCAGCCTCTTATTTTCAAGTAGATTCTTGTATTATATCTGTGGTAGGAGACGATTTCCCGAAGGATTTCATTTCCTTATTGCAGTCGAAAGGAATTCACACAGACTCCATAGATATTATAGAAGGAGAAAAAACATTTTTCTGGGCTGGGAAGTATCACAATGACATGAATTCCCGTGATACCTTGGCAACAGAATTGAATGTTTTAGCTGATTTCAACCCTATCGTTCCCGATTCCTATAAGGATGCAGAAGTGGTAATGCTAGGAAACCTTCACCCCGACATTCAATTGGGAGTGATCGAGCAGATGAATGCTCCCAAGCTTATCGTTTTGGATACCATGAACTTCTGGATGGACAACACGCTGGATGAATTACTAAGGGTAATTAAAAAAGTAGATGTTATTACAATTAATGATGAAGAAGCACGCCAATTAACTGGAGAATATTCCTTGGTAAACGCGGCCAAGAAAATCCATGAAATGGGTCCAAGGTATGTTGTAATCAAGAAAGGAGAGCACGGAGCCTTATTGTTCCATAATGATGAAATGTTCTATGCCCCAGCGCTGCCATTGGCAGAGGTTTTCGACCCAACGGGTGCGGGAGACACATTCGCCGGTGGTTTCACAGGTTACTTGGCCAAAACAGGAGATTACAGTTTCGAGAATATGAAGACCGCCATCATAAATGGATCAGCCTTGGCTTCCTTTTGTGTGGAAAAATTTGGAACGGAGCGATTGGAAGATCTCTCCAGACAGGAATTGCATAGGCGCCTTCAACAATTTAAGAACTTGACTCAATTTGATATAGAATTGACATAAAACCACGCCCTGACTGTACAGGGCGTTTTTATTTGAAATAACTATTTCCGAGAGCATTATGAGTGATGCATTAAAACATGAATGTGGGATTGCACTGGTACGATTGCTGAAACCACTGGAGTACTACAAAGAAAAGTACGGAACTGCTTTTTATGGGGTAAACAAAATGTACCTCATGATGGAAAAGCAACACAACCGCGGACAGGACGGTGCTGGTTTTGCAAGCATTAAACTGGATGTGGATCCCGGAGAACGATATATAAGTAGGATCCGTTCTAATGCCGCCCAACCCATTCAGGATATATTTTCCCAAATTAATGCACGCATCAATAACGAATTCGAAAAATCTCCAGAAATAAAAAATGATATTGCGGCTCAGAAAAAACAAATCCCTTATTTGGGTGAATTGTTTTTGGGGCACGTTCGCTACGGTACTTTTGGCGGAAATAGTATTGAAACCGTTCACCCATTCCTTCGACAGAACAATTGGATGCACAGAAACCTCATCATTGCAGGTAACTTTAATATGACCAATACCAATGAGCTGTTCGAAAATCTTATAAAATTAGGAATGCATCCCAAGGAAAAGGCGGATACCATCACGGTGATGGAAAAAATTGGTCACTTCTTGGATGACGCGGTTAGAAAACAATATAAGAAGGCGAAGGAAAGTGGCCTTAACAAACAAAAAGCTTCCCCTTTCATTGCCGAAAACCTGAAGATTGAAAAAATCTTGAAAAAGTCGGCCAAGAACTGGGACGGTGGCTACGCAATGGCTGGACTTCTTGGCCATGGAGATTCTTTTGTACTTCGTGATCCAGCTGGGATTCGTCCTGCCTACTACTATAAGGATGATGAAGTAGTGGTTGTGGCCAGTGAGCGACCCGTGATTCAGACTGTCTTTAATGTTCCTTTTGAAGCGGTACGGGAATTAGATCCTGGACACGCCCTAATTGTGAAGAAAAATGGAACCTCCAAAATTTCGGAAATTATAGAACCTTTGGAGCGTAAGTCCTGTTCTTTCGAACGTATCTATTTTTCGCGGGGAAGTGATGCTGAGATTTACCAAGAGCGCAAAATGTTGGGTAAATTGGTCATGCCCAAAGTACTGGAATATATTGATCACGATACCGAAAATACTGTTTTCTCTTTTATCCCAAACACTGCAGAAACTTCTTTCTACGGAATGTTGGAGGCAGCTCAGGACGAATTGAACCAGCAAAAAAACGATGCCATCCTTAGGGAGAAGGATTCTTTGACCAACGAACGTTTGGCGGAAATCCTTTCCCATAAAATCCGAACGGAAAAATTAGCCATTAAAGATGTAAAGCTCCGAACCTTTATTACCGAGGATAGTAGCCGTGATGATTTGGTGGCCCATGTTTATGATGTTACCTACGGTCTCGTAAAACCCGATGACAACTTAGTGATCATTGACGATAGTATCGTAAGGGGGACCACCTTGAAGAAAAGTATCCTTAAGATGTTGGATCGATTGAATCCGAAACGCATCATCGTCGTTTCTTCGGCACCACAGATTCGTTATCCGGACTGTTATGGAATTGATATGGCGCGTTTGGAAGGTTTGGTAGCCTTTAATGCCGCCAGGGAATTGCACAAGGAACGCGGAACCGAAAATATTATCGATACCATTTACGCAAAGTGTAAGGCCGAGTTGGAGAAGGAAGAAGGTGCAGAAATAATAAACCATGTAAAGGAATTATATGCGCCTTTTACCGATGAACAAATTTCTGACAAGATTGCCGAAATCATTAGCGATGCAGAAATCAAAGCAGAGGTAAAAGTGATATTCCAATCGGTGGATGACCTGCACAAGGCTTGCCCTAAAAATCTAGGGGATTGGTACTTTACCGGAGACTACCCAACCAACGGAGGTAAGCGGGTGGTTAATAGAGCTTTCGTACACTTTTTCGAGGGTAATCCTGCGCGCGCATACTAGCGATTTTGTTAAAAAAATGTGTATTTAATCGGTAAAAATGCATTTTATCGATGATAAATCACACTTAGTCCAAAAGTAGGAAAAATCTGCATGAACTTTCATTTTATGTTCTATATTTGCTCTATACCATAGCATAAGTAGGTTAAGTTCATGGTAAGATTTGGGGCAAAAAAGGTAAACTCTCGTTTACCTTTTTTATTTTTATACACTTTCCTTTTAGAGGCATTTTTGAAGCCTATTTCCTACTACATTAATAGGGTTTTTATCAAAAAAATGCTTTTTAACGAATAAAAAAGCCCTTGGTCTAAAAAATTATTTCATCCGAAAAATTATGCGCTATATTTGAACCATACCATAGCATAAGTAGGTTAAGTTCATGGTAGATTTGGGGCAAAAAAAGGTAGACTCTCGTCTACCTTTTTTTATTGGATTAAATCTTTTAAGGGGTGGCGAAGCATTTCTTTTTTATATGCTACAAGGCATAAAAAAGAAAGCGAGCCGTTTCACATCATCCCGACCTCGTCTACCCACCTGCCTACCCCTTATTACCGCTGCCGCGGGTATCTCCATCAAAGGTCCTCAGGACCTTCGGTTTTGCTTCACAAAACTCCATTGCGATAAGGTGGCGAAGCATTTCTTCTTTATATGCTACAAGGCATAAAAAAGAAAGCGAGCCGTTTCACATCATCCCGACCTCGTCTGCCCACCTGCCTACCCCTTGTTGCCGCTGCCGCGGGTATCTCCATCAAAGGTCCTCAGGACCTTCGGTTTTGCTTCACAAAACTCCATTGCGATAAGGTGGCGAAGCATTTCTTTTTTATATGCTGCAAGGCATAAAAAAGAAAGCGAGCCGTTTCAATTTACTCCAAATAAAAAACCCTATTCTCTCGAACAGGGCTTCTTAAATGTTATAAGATCTTTCTTATTTGTTGGCCGCATATCTTTCGGCAACATTATCCCAGTTAATTACATTGAAAAATGCACTTACATAATCAGGACGACGGTTCTGGTAGTTGAGGTAGTAGGCGTGCTCCCAAACATCCAATCCTAAAATCGGCGTTCCTCCACAGGCTACTCCAGGCATTAACGGATTGTCTTGGTTTGGAGTTCCACATACTTCCACTTTTCCTCCTTTATGAACGCACAACCAAGCCCATCCAGATCCGAATTGGGTTTTGGCAGCATTGGAGAACGCTTCTTTAAACGCATCGAAACTTCCAAAAGCATCGTTAATGGCATCGGCCAATTCGCCAGAAGGCTCTCCTCCACCATTGGGGGACATTACTTCCCAAAACAGACAGTGGTTGTAATACCCGCCGCCATTGTTGCGAACGCCTTTATTGTTCATATCCAATCCAGACAAAATGGATTCAATGCTCTTTCCGGCTAGATCGGTTCCTTCGATCGCAGCGTTTAGTTTACTGGTGTATCCGGCATGGTGCTTTCCGTGATGAATCTCCATGGTCCGGGCATCTATATGGGGTTCTAACGCATCGTGTGCATAAGGTAATGCAGGTAATTCGAATGACATAGTGTTACTTTTTTGGTTACTATTAATTTTCACTCAAAATTACACATATTTAACGGTTTCTCGTGTTATGGAATTTGTAAGTTTTTATACCCGCATAGAGAATCTTAATAGTATCTTTATGCGAGCAATACCATTTTATTGAATTCATCAGCGTCTTTTAAGGTATACAATGCATCAGCCGGAAGCGGAAAAACCTTTGCATTGGTAAAAGCATACCTTGTACAAATCCTGTTGCATCCACAAAACGGATACTACAAACATTTGCTGGGAATTACCTTTACCAACAAAGCGGTGGCCGAAATGAAAGAACGTATTGTCGCTACCCTGTCCGCACTCTCAAAGGATGAGGTTCCCAAAGAATTTAAGGGAATGCATGCTTTGCTTTTAGAAGAAACGAACTTAGATGAAGAAAAAATCCGTGACCGTTCCCGGAAAATACTAAAGCACCTCTTACATCACTATGCCCAATTCAGCATAGAGACCATAGATAGTTTTAACCATCGGCTCATCCGCACGTTTGCCCATGACCTTAAATTGGCTTCCAATTTTGAGGTCTCATTGGATACGGATGAAATCCTATCAAAAGCAGTAGACCAATTCATCGAAAAAGCAGGAACGGATGAGGAGATTACCGAGTTGCTGCTGGAATTTGCCCTTCGGAAAACCGATGAGGACAAATCCTGGGACATCTCCTTCGATCTGAAAAAGACAGCTTCACTATTGGCAAGTGAAAATGACCTGTGGCATTTGCAATCCTTGCGGGAAAAATCTATTGCCGATTTCAGAAACCTTCAACAACACCTTCAAAAAGAAACCAAGGTTTTTGAAAAAGAGATTACTGAAACGGCTACCCAGCTTTTTCAACAATTAAGTGAAAAAGGGATTCCTGAAGATGTTTTTCAAAGAGGCACCTTCCCCAATCACTTCAGAAAACTACAAAATGGTGATTATGACGTCTATAAGAATAAGCTAGAAGAATACTTGGAAGTAGGTGGCAGCAAACTGTACAAAGCACAAACCCCAGAAGGAATACGAGAAGACATCGATGCACTCACTCCCAGCTTTTTAGACACCTATAGAGCTTGCAAAACCAAGGTGCATCAAATTAAGCTTTATAAAAACATCCTTAAAAACCTTGTGCCCCTAGCAGCGCTGAACGGGGTATACCAAGAAATAGAACAGATTAAGGAAGACGAGAACATACTTCCTATTAGCGAATTCAATTCCCTTATTTTTTCTGAAATCAAAGACCAGCCTGCTCCCTTCATCTATGAGCGACTAGGGGATCGATACCGGCATTTTTTTATCGATGAATTTCAGGACACCTCAAAACTACAATGGGAAAATCTTATTCCACTTATAGACAACGCCCTCTCTCAAACAACACTGAATGATGAAATGGGAAGTCTTTTATTGGTGGGCGATGCTAAACAATCTATCTATCGTTGGCGTGGCGGACTCCCCGAACAGTTCATGAACCTTTCTCAAGAGGTAAATCCATTTTCCATAGAACATAAGGAATTGGTCCAACTGGAAACCAATTATAGGAGTAATCAAGAAATTATTGATTTCAACAATGGGTTTTTTCAATTCGCCTCCCAACATTTCGGCAATGCATTCCACTCGGACATGTATGAAACAGGAAGCCAGCAAAAACATACCAATAAAACGGGTGGCTATATTCAAGTTGGGTTCATCGAAGCCCAAAACAAGGAAGAAGAACATGAGCTATATCCTCGGAAAGTGTACGAAGCCCTTAAGGACTTATTGGAGCGGGGTTATAACCCAAAGGATATTTGCATCCTTACCCGCCGTAAAAAGGATGGGGTGATTATTAGTGAATATCTACTGGAAACAGACCCTTCTATTTCTATTGTTTCTGAAGAAACCCTCCTACTTAAGAATTCTGAAGTTGTGGTTCATTTAATCCATTTGCTACAATTGGCCATGGAGCCCCATAATGAAGAGGTGAAGATTAACGTATTGGAGTTCCTATACGATCATTTTGAAATTTCGCAAGAAATGCATGCCTTCTATTCGGAATTCCTAGGAGCACCCATGTCGCACCTATCCGATATGCTTTTGCAATTCGATATTCAGTTTAGTTTCGAGGTTGCGAATCAGTTGCCCTTGTACGAATGTTTTGAATATTGCATTGCTTCACTACGATTATCTTCTAAAATGGATGCCTTTGCCCACAGTTTTATGGATTTGGTGTTTCGGTTCTCGCAACGCCCCGGAGTGGGTAAAATTGAATTCTTGGAATATTGGGAAACTGAAAAAGAAAAAGCCAGTATTACTTCCAATAGTGAAGCAGATGCGGTTCGGCTGATGACCATTCACAAATCCAAAGGATTGGAATTTCCCGTTGTTATTTTTCCCTATGCCGATGTAAACCTATATACTGAAATTGAACCCAAATCATGGTTCCCTTGGGCAGCACATGGATTCGATCATTTGCTCATCGATTACAAAAAGGAGCTCGAAGACTCCAGTCCATTGGGGGCTGCTATGGTGCAACAAAGAAGGGAGACCTTGGAACTGGATAATATCAATTTATTATACGTTGCACTAACCCGGCCCAAGAAAGAACTTTATGTGTTTGCCAAAAAGGAAACCATAAAACAGCCTCCTACATCCTACAATCAGATATTAATTGCTTATCTAAACGCTTTAGGCCTTTGGGTAGATAGCACCAACGTCTATCAATTCGGAAAACAAACAGCGCCTGATGCTTCCGAAAAGGGTACCAAACATGTTCCCGTTTCCGTTCCCTATACTACCTCCAATCCAGAATCACATAACCTTAACATTGTTACTTCGTCTGTGTACGACACAGAAGATCAAGCCATCGCAATTGGATTGGGGAACCTGTTTCACGATACCATGGCAAAAATTAATACGCTGGCCGATCTGGAAACTATCTTGGGTGAATTGGAAGCTTCTGTTCCTGAAGAGGAAAATACCATGCTTGAACTTAAGAAGATGGTAAAAAATGTTGTTCATCATCCAGAGCTAAAACCCTTCTTTGAAAATCCATACCTAGTATATAATGAACGGGATATCGCTACTCCTACAAAAATGATCCGCCCAGATCGAGTGGTGATCCATAGCGATGAAACTGCCACGGTGATCGATTATAAAACAGGGGCCCATAACCCCAAATATGTAGAACAAATTTACGACTATGCCGATGCCTTGGAAGCCATGGGATTTTCGGTTCGGGAAAAGCTATTGGTTTATTGCAATACCGATGGAATAATGATAAATAAAGCCTAACTTTGAGGCCCAAAATCCAAAAAAATGTACGGAAAGATAAAAGACCATTTACAGAAAGAGTTACAGGAAATAAAAGATGCTGGGCTCTACAAAAAAGAGCGTATCATCACTTCTCCACAAGATGCCGTTATCAAGATTTCGACTGGTGAGGAAGTCATTAACTTTTGTGCCAACAACTATTTGGGGCTTTCTTCTAACAAGGAAGTGATTCAAGCCGCTAAGGATGCCATGGACACTCATGGTTTTGGTATGTCTTCTGTACGTTTCATTTGTGGCACCCAAGATATCCACAAAGAGTTGGAGCAAAAAATTGCCGACTACTATCAAACAGAAGATACCATTCTCTATGCCGCCGCCTTCGATGCCAATGGAGGGGTTTTCGAACCACTTCTCACGGCCGAAGATGCGATCATTTCCGATTCCTTGAACCATGCTTCTATCATCGATGGGGTGCGTTTGTGTAAAGCAGCGCGCTACCGCTATGCAAATAATGATATGGAAGATCTGGAAAAGCAATTGATCGCTGCCAATGAAAATGGGGCACGTCATAAAATTGTCGTTACCGATGGGGTCTTCTCCATGGATGGTCTCGTAGCTCCTTTAGATAAAATATGTGATTTGGCCGATAAGTATGATGCCTTGGTCATGATCGACGAATGCCATGCTGCTGGGTTTATTGGGGAAACCGGTCGTGGAACCCTTGAGGAAAAAGGTGTAATGGATAGAATTGACATCATTACAGGAACCCTAGGGAAAGCATTGGGAGGTGCTATGGGAGGTTATACCACCGGTAAAAAGGAGATTATAGAGATCTTGCGCCAACGATCCCGTCCTTATTTATTTTCTAATTCCTTGGCTCCAGCCATTGTTGGAGCTTCCATAAAGGTATTCGATATGCTGTCTAACGATACCGAATTAAGGGATACGTTGGAGGAGAACACGGCTTACTTTAAAAAAGGAATGAAAGATGCTGGATTCGACATCATTGACGGTGATTCTGCCATCGTCCCAGTGATGCTTTACGACGCGAAACTCTCTCAAACTATGGCAGATATGTTATTGGAGGAGGGAATCTATGTTATCGGTTTCTTTTATCCCGTGGTGCCTAAGGGAAAAGCAAGGATTCGGGTACAGCTTTCTGCCGCCCATACAAAAGAGCATTTGGACAAGGCCATAGCGGCTTTCATTAAAGTGAAGCAAAAACTGGGATTGTAATATTTTCCCTTAGGTTGCATTTAAGCCGTAAGACCTTTGTATTTACAAAAAATTTAATAGATTTGCTTTTGTTAATAAACTTTAACAACTTACTTTTGCTCTATTAACACTTAAAAATTAAACAATCGAATATGAAACATCTTAACAGTATTTTAGCCGCTGCCCTCTTTATTTTTGCCATAGGGGTAGTTAGCGCGCAAGACCAAAACAACCCTTGGGCTATTGAAGTTGGTGTAAACGCCGTGGATGTATACCCTGTGGGGATTACCGATAACGGTAGGTTGCCAGCGTTGGCAGGCGCTCTTGAAGTAAAGGGTGACCTTTTTGACGAATACTTCAACCAAAATGACCACTGGAACATTCTACCTTCTGTATCCAGAATTTCTGTGGGAAGATATATCGGTAACGGCTTCACCTTCACTGCAGCGGGTGCTGTGAACAGAATCGACAAGCTCGGAGATCTAGAGGTTGACGACCTAAACTACTACTCTGCAGACGGTGAAATTAAGTATAGCTTCAGAGATCTTATTAACGGTCCTGGTGGATGGTTCGATCCTTCCATCGGTATTGGTGGTGGTTATACTTGGGTAGATGATATCGGATTCGGTACTGCTAACGCCCTTGCAAACGTTCGTTTCTGGGTTACTGAAAATGTAGCACTTAGCTTCCAGAGTACGTACAAGCACGCTTTCGAAGATGAGTACGGAATCATCCACTTCCAGCACTCTGCTGGTGTTGCTTTCAAATTCGGAGGAAAAGATACTGACGGTGACGGAATCTACGATAAAGATGATGAGTGTCCAGAAACTCCAGGTCTTCCTGAGTTCAACGGATGTCCTGATAGTGACGGTGATGGAATCGAAGATAGAAACGACGCTTGTCCTAACACTCCTGGTTTAGCAGAATTCAACGGATGTCCTGATAGCGATGGTGATGGTATCGCCGATCCTCAGGATGCATGTCCTACTGTTCCTGGTATTGCTGCCTTGAACGGATGTCCTGATGCTGATGGTGACGGAATCACCGATGCTGACGATCAGTGTCCTAACGAAGCTGGTCCTGCTGCAAACAACGGTTGTCCTTACCAAGACAGAGATAACGATGGTGTACTAGACAAAGATGATCAGTGTCCAGATGTACCTGGTACTGTTGCTAACAACGGATGTCCAGAAGTAACTGTTGAGGTTATCAACCAGTTAACTGAGTACGCTAAGACTATCTTGTTCGACACAGGAAGATCAACTATCCGTCCTGAGTCTTACGCTGTTCTTCAAAACATCGTTGATGTAATGAAAGAATACCCAACCGCTTCCTTCGTAATCGAAGGTCACACAGATAGCGTAGGTAGAGAGTCTACCAACCAGAAGCTTTCTGATTCTAGAGCGGCAGCTGTTAGAGATTACTTGACTACTATCGGTATGGATTCAAGCAGATTGTCTTCTATCGGATACGGTGAGTCTCGTCCAATCGCTTCTAACAAAACTAAAGCTGGAAGACAACAAAACAGACGTGTAGAGATTTCTTTGAAGAAGTAATCTTTCCAAATAAATCATAAAAAAACGCTTCCCTTACGGGAGGCGTTTTTTATTTTTGGGTATGCGAGCCTTCCTAGAAGAAATTGTCCTTGAAATACAAAAGGAATACGAGAGCATATCCGATCTCATCATTGTATTACCCAGTAAACGGGCAGGGGGATTCTTCAAGCATTACCTTAGAAAGCATTTAAAAAAAATCACCTTTTCCCCAACGGTTGTAAGCATAGAAGAGTTTATTGAACAGCTCTCCGGTCTTTCCATTGTATCCAACGATACACTGCTCATAAAAAGCTATGAAGCCTATCTCAATACCGAGGAGATTCAGAACAAAGATGATTTCCCCACTTTTACGAGTTGGGCCAATGCCTTGCTCAACGACTTCAGCGAAATAGATCGCTACCTTATTCCACCCTCATCCTTCTTCTCTTATCTGAGTGGAATTAAAAGTCTAGAGAAATGGGGCGTAACCGAGGAAGAAACGCCACTGATAAAGAATTACCTTTCCTTTTGGAACAATCTGCTTCCCTTTTACGAGAACCTTACATATCTGCTTTCGGAAAGGCAAGAAGGATATCAAGGAATGGTATACCGAAAAGCAGCCGAGGACATAGAACACTATGTATCCCACAAAGGACACAAACCCCATTATTTTGTCGGTTTTAATGCCTTAAACACTTCCGAACAACACATTATTCAGGCTTTGCTGGAAACTGGCAATGCACAGGTTCGGTGGGATACGGACGCTTACTTCTATGAAGACAAGAGCCATACCGCTTCGCTCTTTCTAAGGTCCTATATAACAGAGTGGAAATACTATCAACAGCATCCCATTCCAAGATTTCCGCGACATTATGAATCGCCGAAACAAGTGAAGATGGTAGCCGCCCAAAACAGTATAGAAGAGGTAAAGTATACCGGGGAGTATTTAGCGCAACTTCCAGAAGAAATGCTCGACCAAACAGCCGTAATACTAGCCGATGAAGCATTGCTTATTCCTTTGTTGTATTCCCTTCCTAAAAATATTTCCAAAGTAAATGTCACCATGGGGTTTCCCCTTAAAGGAACTCCAGTAGCTTCCTTTTTCTCTATGCTTCTAAAACTGCATGCTCCATCGCCAGAGGTTTACTACCATAAGGATATAAAAGCTTTGTTGAATCACCCAGTGTGTCGTTATCTCATACATAATCCGGAACATATAGTCGCCGCTATTGACCAAGGTAATATTTCCTATATAAGCATTCCCAAAATACAATCACTAGGAGGTGATCGGCTGCATGTAAAAACACTATTTGACGATTGGAGCGATCAATCTAAAATAGCTATTGAACGCTGTAACCAATTATTGGACACATTGGTTTCCCTAGACGATACTCATGCAGTGGAAAAGTTGTGTTTTCAGAAGTTACAGGAAATTTTCAGTAACATTACAACACTCCTCAAAACACATTCCTATCTCTCAGAAATCACCACCCTTGAACGTCTTTTTGGTGAACTACTTTCCACCATGAATCTGGACTTTGAAGGGGATGCCTATGACGGACTTCAAATTATGGGAGTGCTGGAAACGAGGGTGTTGGATTTTGAAAACATCATCATGCTTTCCGTAAACGAAGGGACTCTCCCCGCTGGAAAATCGACCGCATCCTTTATCACTTATGATCTTAAACAACAGTTTGGGTTACCCCTGTACACGGACAAAGATGCCGTTTACACCTACCACTTTTATCGATTGCTTCAAAGAGCAACATCCATTACTTTACTATACAACAGTTTTACCCAAGGGCTTTCCTCAGGAGAAAAAAGTCGGTTTCTTATGCAAATGGAAATCGAAGCACTTCCCGATCATGATTTCACTTTCGAAGCCGTCACATCACCGATTTCCATAGAGAAAAAGCTACCCAAAACCGTAGCGAAGAATGATCATATACTCGCTACCATAGGTTCTATAGCTGGGCATTACTTCTCGCCTTCGGCACTTACACAGTATATAAGAAACCCTATGGATTTCTACTATCAGAAAATCCTATCCATTAATGAAAAGGATCAGGTGGAGGAAATTGTGGCCTTAAATACGTTAGGAACCATTGTTCACAATACCTTGGAAGTTCTTTACACGCCTTTCGAAGGCAAATTGGTCACCATTGATCTTCTAAAAGATGCAAAATCCAAAATTGACGCATCGGTACGACTTCAATTTAAGGACGAGTTTAAGGAAGGAGATTTTCAAAGGGGTAAAAACCTGATCATTTTTGAAGTTGCCAAAAGGTACGTGAGCAACATCATTAATTTAGACATCGCTTCCCTTACCAAAGGCCATACACTCAAGATACTCCAATTGGAAAATATGCTTAAGACGGCCATTGAGGTTCCGGGTTTGGATTTTCCCATTTATATTGGCGGAAAAGTGGATAGGATAGACGAACTGGATGGGACGGTTCGCATTATCGATTACAAAACGGGAATGGTCCAACAACGGGAATTGGAAATCCTAAATTGGGGAGAAATCATAGAAGATTATAGCCACAGCAAAGCATTTCAGGTATTGGCCTATGCGCTGATTATTCAACAGGAGTTGGGCATTCAAAAATTGGAAGCCGGAGTGATCTCCCTTAAAAATATGGCGGGTGGTTTTCTAAAATTTGCCAAACGGGAAAAACCCCGAGGAGGCGCTAAAGATTCCCTTATTACCCCTGAAATGCTTCAAAACTTTAAGAAGGAACTCGAGCAGCTCATCCTCGAAATATGTGATGCCAACCATCCATTTACGGATATTTTACACCAGAAATAGGGTTTTTCCTCATTAAAAAACAGGATTTTCAATCTTGACTGCCATTGCTTTCTATAAGACATTTGTAGAAAATGACCCAAAGATGTTAAAAGCGACCCATCAGAGCCTTAGAGGAAAATGGTTAAAAATCCTAAGAGGCACACCTACCGAAAATGAAGTAAGGCATTTTAATGCTGAAATAAGAAAATACCAAGGGCAAAAACATTTGCTGAGCACAGGCGAAAGTCTATAAAGGAAGCCCGTATATTGGCATGACTATTCTGATAGAAAGCTTTCTATCATAACAAAGCATTCTAGATAGTCCCGGCCTCTGCGGTAATCCCTTTTCTTTTCGAAATGCACGTGGGATATCTTCCCAAAGTTATAGTTCTGCTCTAATTGGTAGACAATATCTTGCATGTCTTTAAATTGACCCCTGAGTGTAAACTGATAGGAGGTAATCTTTACTTCATCCTGAACGAAGATATGAGGCTCTAGAAATTGCGTAATGGCAATGCCTTTCTCTTCAGATTCCCTATTCAAGAACTCCAAGATATTGTTCTGAATGGAAATGTTTTTAATGTTGTTCTTTTTCAACAAAGAATCGGCAAATTGTTCCCTTTGAATAAGGTTGGCCGAAAGACGGGCCAAATTCCCCGAATCGATATTCTCCTCTTCCAATCTGGAAATCTCACTTTTTAAATGCAAGGTCTCCGAAAATGAGAATTGATAGGCGATGATCATGACTGCCACAAAGCCCAAACAGAGTAGTATGTTCTTATTTCGCTGTGTCATATAGTAATGCCAATTTAATTTCGAAATAATTACCACTTCCCTTCGCTAGCCCATATTGCAATACGGTTACATTAGAAACCCAGCTAAGCGCTTCAAGTCCTTGAATCCATGAGGAAAACTCCTCCTTATCATAACTATCTCCCGTGAGCAGCAGCACATCGCTATCATAAAGGATTTGCTTGTCGGGACGTACATTCTTAAGTAATGGTTGAAATTGGATATTTGAAAACAGGATCGATTCTGGACGTTGACTTACTACCCTGTTAAGATAGAATGAGCTTTTGGAATGTCCACTGTTCAATATGTTCTCAACCACATATTCCTTTTTCTCCACGGCTTCTGTTCGCGTCTGTAGCGTTTTTCGCTGCTCGGAAGCTACTTCCACCTGTTCGGAGAGGTTCTGGAATTTCTTTCGATATTCGGTAAAAAAGAAGAAATTGATTAGTAGACTTACAAGCACCAATACAACCGCAGCTACTAAGCCTTTTCTAAAGAAATTCTTTTCGGTATACGCCTTGGCCAATGCCGCGTTGCGTTCTTCATTGGATTTTTCACCAGCATCCAAATACCCCAATAAGCTGGATGTTGACAACAGGTATTCTGAGGGAACCGAAATATCTTCCAAACGATAATTTCTTGAAGCTTCTGTCAAATTTCCGAAAGCAACAATCTTTCCCTGTTCCAAACTGAATTCATACTTTCCCGTTACCACCGTTTCTTCCGATAACAAGGGTGCGATTCTCTGTAAGGATCCGAAGCCCAATTGAAAGCTCAAAATACCCAAACCAGCTTCCTCCGCTGCTTTCAACAGTCCTTCGACCACATCTTTACGGGCAACGGCCACAAACATTTTATCCTTCCCTTGGTGTATATCCACATAAAAATCGGAAAGGGAGAGACCTGGAAAGGCCTTACCTATCGCTTTTTGTGGATCTCTTTCCAAAACGGTCTCCTTGATGAGCACTCCATCCAAATTTAGGATAAGATGCGCATGACGATGCTTTCCCATTTCCGAGACTAGATCGCCGAAGGAACTCCCTTTTAGAAAATTAAACTCGCTGAATTCCCCTTTCTTTTTCTTGGCAGTAGCAGCATAGAATTGGGCGTGATCATCTATGGTGGTTACTTCAGCCCCACAGAAGGTTGTACCGTAATTCCAATATGAAAAGAAGGCATTGCGCATTATTCGATCACGGTAGGCTTTATTAAAATATTCAGGTTGCGCTTGGTCGCTTCACGTCTTCTTTTACTGAAAAACCACTTGAGCACTGGAATCCTCGCCAAAAGGGGAACTCCAGAGCCCGAATCGTCCTTACGAATGGACTCGATCCCTCCCAAAATCACAACATCCTGATCTTCCATACGTACGATAGAAGAAAACTCACGGCTGGTAATTCCTGGAGGGGCATCTTCGGCCACCCGTTCACCATTAAATGCCGATTGCAATACTTGTATATCTAAGGTAATCTGTCCGTCTCCCGAAACAAAGGGTAGGATTTCTAACGCCAATTCTGCATCGATAGGCACATAGTTCCTAATCTCTGAAGTCTGTGGAATTTGCGAACCGAAGAAGCTCTGGCTGGTCACTGCATAATAGGTGGTTTCTCCACTAGACAAATATGCTTTATGCCCATTAATCGTGGTTAATTTAGGCGTAGATTTCACCTTTAGGGTTCCAGCAGATTCCATGGCCTTGATATCCAAGTAAAAGTTAGGAACCACTTTCCCAAGATTTAGGGACCCAAAATTGTCGAAATTCCCTATGATCTTATTCACGTCTTTGGCCCCAATGGTTACGTTGCCACTAGGGAAAAACTCTCCCGAAGTATTTACCGGCTTATCTCCAATTCCAAAAGAAATCCCCGTTTCGGTAAGGGAGCTACGGTTCACCTCTAAGATCATTACTTCGATCAAGATAACGGGTACCGGTTTGTCTATAAAAGATATGAATTCCTTAAATCGTTCTACTTTGGCACCAGGACCACTTATTACAAAGCTATTAAGCTCCTTGTCAATTTTTATATCCAGTCCTTCTTTGATATCCTCAGGGATAATTTCTTCTATGGATTTTGAGTCCCCACTGCTTGCATTACGGTTGGTGTTTGTATTATTAAAACGGTTGGTGTTTTGATTATTATTGTTGAATCCCGTTGCATTGACAAAATTCTGTCCTCCTGTATTGAAGTTATTTCTTCCGGCACGACGTTGACCTCCTCCTGAAGGGTCGTCTAAGAGTTGTACCGAACGATGCATCATGGTAACCAATTCCACTTGTTTCAAAGAGAGCTGATCCTCTGTTCCGAAATAATATACATTCCCTTCTTTCTTATAAGTGAACTTGGCGCTAGCAGCATTCGAATTGGTTGCATTTGCAGTTCCTCCAGCAGTTGGAGCACTTCCATTACTTTGAAAAATCTTGTCCAATAGTAAATCGAAATCAATATCCTTGGCTTCTACCGTAGCGGTTCCTGCATTGTCTAAAGAAGTCGCGGTAAAAATATCGATCTTCAGATCCTGACCTAAGGTATAGATCACGTCAGCAATATTGGTATTCTGAAGGTTCACTTCCACCCTTTTGTTAATCGTATCCAACACCTTGTAATAGAAATTGCTCTTTGTCCTCCTTCTAGGGGGTCTTGTTGCAGTAGCACCATTGGCCCCTGTTGTTTGGGTAGGTTCGAAAGCGGAATCGAAGGTATAGAACCCATCTTCGTTTTTCTCGAGAATCAGGTTATTGGATTCGGCCATTTTCTGAAGGGCCACATCCAATGGTACATTTTTAATGTAAATACTCAAGGGATTCGTTTCAATTTCGGGCGTAAAGAGCAAGTTCTTTCCTGTCTCGTCCATGATCTTCCTAAAAACCTTATCCAAAGGATCATTCTTTAAGTCCAATGTTAAGTTTCCATTTGAAACCGTATAGATCGCTTTTATTTGCTTCTCTTGGGGTGTTTCTATAGGGGCTACATATTTCTTGATGGATAGTATATTCCCTGTAAAATCGATATCCAGATCATAGGTCTTCACCAAAAACAGTAAGATATCGGCAACAGGTACATCGCTAAAATTGTTCACCAGCGTAATGGAATTAAGATCTGGGGCTACATTAATATTGATACTATGGATCTTGGAGACGGCCAATAAAAAATTGGAAAGCGTGGTTTGGGTAATATTTATATTGATGCTTTCCTCCAATCCGGGCACCTCTACCTTCAATAGTTCCAATTGATTCTGGATGCTATTGATTCTTGCCGAAGATGAAGGATCTTGGGCAAACCCCGTAAAGGCCACAAAAAATAGTATGATAATGAGTATTTTTTTCATAACGTTCTTAATTCGCCAATAAAGAGTAAACTTCATCTATGGAGGTTTCCCCCTCAAGTATCAATTGTACTGCATTACTCTTAAGCGTATTCAAATTATTGGCCGCAAGATAGTCGTCTATTTGCAGCTCATTGTGTTTTATTGCTGTTTCCAATTCTGATGTAATCGGAATGATTTCGTAAATCGCCTTTCTACCATCGTACCCAGTAAAAAAGCAGTGATTGCACCCAATAGGGATTTGATGTTTCTTTATATTATCCCTTTCTGAAAAATTTTCTGGGAAGAGATCCGGCGTAGCATCTGCTTCTTGTTTGCAATGAGAACATAGCTTCCGCACAAGGCGTTGAGCCACACTCAAATTAAGGGTACTGGACAACAAATAAGGAGGCACTCCCATATCGATAAGTCGGGAGATGGTGGCCCAAGCCGAATTGGTATGTATGGTAGACAGCACCAAATGCCCCGTAAGGGCTGCCTTAATGGCCATATTGGCCGTTTTCTCATCCCGGATTTCACCCACCATGATAATGTCCGGATCCTGTCGTAAGAAAGTGCGCAAGGCCGTTGGGAAATCGAACCCAATATCTTCTTTAAGCTGTACCTGATTAATTCCGGCCAAGGTATATTCTATAGGATCTTCGATGGTCAATATATTGGTCTCTTCCTTGTTCAACAGCCGAAGGGTTCCGTAAAGTGTAGTCGTCTTTCCCGATCCTGTAGGGCCCGAAATGAGTACAATACCATTTGGCATTTTCACACCTTCCAAATAGAGTTTCAGTTCGCGTTCATTAAAGCCGAGGGTTTTCAACTCAACCGTTTCTGCATTCCGCTTCAGAATACGCAATACGATCTTCTCTCCATGCAAGGTGGGCATGGTAGAAACACGAATGTCGAAATCTTCGGAAGCCCCCTTTACGGTAATCCTCCCGTCCTGGGACAATCTTTTCTGTGAAATATCCAGTCCCGCCTGAATCTTAATCTGGTTGATGAGTTGCGGATATTCCATCAAGGGGATTTGGTATTGCTCCTTCAACTTTCCATCCAATCGAAAACGCACCCTACATAGGTTTTCATAGGGTTCCATATGAATATCACTACTGTTGAAATCCTTAGCGGTTTGAAGTAGCTGTTCCAGAAAATTGTTTTTGGAAAGCTCTTCACTTACCTCCGTGGTCTGACGATAGTTATAGGTAAGATAGGATTGTATATTTTCTGAAGTATCCGCCACCAATTCAGAAGAGAAATCCAAGATGATGGACAATTCTGAAGAAAGTGCTCCAAGATCTGAAGCATCCGTTTTAAGAACTACAATATCCTCCTTTTGTTCCACGGGAACAATGCGATAGTGAAATGCCTGATTGGAACTCACCAATTGTTTAAGGGATGTAGGAATCTCGAAGGCCTTCATTTAGATTAAATATAATTCGTCATACAATCCTGCCCAATGGGCCGCGTATATCATTATTAGAAATAGAGACATCCAACCTGCGAGGGGAACGGTTGCATGTGTAAGCGATTTCCATTTCAATAACAGCCGGTGAATGACCAGCGCGAATATCATGGAAAAAGCAAAAAAATTAATAAAACTCACTGTAGGGAAAGAGACAGCGAATCCAACAAAGAACAGTATGTCCCCTAATCCTAACGCCTCTTTGAGCGATTTCTTGTTCCAAACCCAACGGCTAAGAATAAAAAGCACAAGAAGCAACATCCCTACAATCAAAAGATTGATTAGGATGGCGTATAGATATGTAGTACTGTTCGTATTCATATAAAACAATGTTGTTCCCAAAAGGGCAAACAAGGGAAACAGAAAGAACCAAACTTGTCTTTCCTTCTGGTCTTGATAAAAGATGAGTGAAAGCACAGCTACCAAACAGATCTTAACCAGTGCTGCGATCAATCTTTTGTGATTTCCTTTGGGTTTCCGTTTTCATCGATCTCCCAAACATTATAAACCCCGTCCCCATCAAAATCTACCACCGCCTCCGCGCGTGCTTTAAAAGAGGTAACAGAAGCTGCCACCAATTCATATCTGTAATTCGCGGTTCCTCCTTCATGTACCGTTTTGGGAGCCTCAAAGTCGATATTGTTGAAATCGGCCGAAAATTTTGAATTCATAAACCGATGTTGTTCTTGCAAATTGGCAATGTATTTTAACTGGATCTTGGCTTCCTGTCCCCTCGCCGTTGCAATAAGCGGCATCACCTGAGGTAATGCAATAAGCAACAAAATCCCGATAATTGCCAGTACCATAAGCATTTCGTTAAGGGTAAACGCGTCTATCTTTTTCACTTTCATAATTTCGGTTTTCTAAATAAAAATAACATTTTAATCCTTGGTGTTCGTCTCCATCGCATAAAAACTTACCTAACGGGATTTACTTATTTGCAAAATATTGATTTTCATGTTTTTATGTAAAATCTGCTCCTCAATTTTCATGAAAGCCGACCATTAAAAAAAAGTATTTCAACATTACAGACTGTAGGTGTTTTTCTCCTTGTTAATTTAGACCTGTTCTTTCGGAGCTGTCGTACTCCTTCCTAATAAAAGGCAGCATTCTTTTCAATCATCCCGATCGAAAACTACGAATAAGAAAGAATTGCCAGCACTTATACAATCTAACTACACTGTTATGCATTTGGCCTTTTGTTACCCAAAAATGTAATTGATTTTTGGTAGCAACATTTAGTAAATCTTAGTACACAACCGCATTTAAAAAAGTAAAAGTATCATGAAAAAGTTAGCATTTCCTTTAGCTCTAGTCGCACTTCTTATTAGTGCTGTTTCCCTTTTCGATTTTGGATCGAACTCAGAACTGGTCTATGTAGACGTAAACAAATTAATGGAGGGGTATGAAAGAACCGAGGTCGAGCGATCCCTGTTTGAAAAAAAAGCACAAAAGCTTCAGGCCAATGTAGACAGTTTAATAGGAAACTGGCAGGAAGAATTGAAGGCGTATGAAAAGGACAGAGCTTCCATGTCTAAGAAAGAATTGGAATTGAAGCAGGAACTGTTGGCGAACAAACAGCAGCAGATTGGCAACTATCAGCAGGCCATTCAGCAGCAGATCCAGGAAGAAGACCAGAAGGCCACGCAAACGGTTATAAATGATATTAATGATTACATAAAGGAGTATGGTGAGAAGAATGGGCACAAAATCATTTTTGGAGCCAGTGGTACTGGGAATATTATGTATGCAGACTCCATGACCGATCTCACCGAGGATGTATTGGCGGGATTGAATGAAGAATACAAAGGAACAGAATAAATGAAATATTGTTTCAACATATTAGGGTTGGTTTTGATTGTTTTAGCAAGTGCTTGTTCTCAAACTTCTTTTGAGGACAAGCCTTCGCTATTGACCTACCTAAAAAATCCAGAGAACGGATACACCCAATCCAAACAGGTGAATGGCGTGGATATATGCCTTACCTATCGACCCACCGATTTATTGGTAGCTCAGGAACTGAGAGGGGCGACATCGAAAACTGCTGTCGATTCCCTTAGGGATAAATACCACAAGTATCTCTATTTCAATCTGAACATTTCCAAGAACGGAAAGGAACTGTTGAGTGCTGTGCCCAAGGACAGAAATGAATTTGGCGCTATGGTGAATGAGCTCTCCTTTGGTATGGAACAAAACGTCCATTTGTTTACGAATAAAAAGGACACTATTCCCATGATGGACTATATATACCCAAGAATGTATGGAATGGGAAGTTCTACATCCATGCTTTTGGTGTACCCAAGAAATAAAGAATTAACGAATAGTGAATTTTTCAAGATATCCCTCAAAGAAATAGGGCTTCTCACGGGAGAAGTGAACTTCAAGTTCAATACAACTTTGGTTCAGGAAGAACCTTCACTATCAAAACTATAAATAAGAATCACATAAATATTGCTTTATGAAAACGCCACTTCTAATCCATCGTAAATTCGTTATCGCCCTCCTAATAGGCGTGTTTTCTCTCGTGGCCACAGAAAAGGCTACGGCTCAAGGGCCCAATGCTCCCGAAGCTGGTTCCTTTGAACCCGTTGATGCCACGGATATGGTCAATTTATTAACCGGTGATCTTACCTATGTACTTCCCATTATGACCGTCCCTGGACCCGAAGGAGGATATCCTTTGTCTCTCTCCTACCACGCAGGAATCGGTATGGATCAGGAGGCTTCATGGGTAGGCTTGGGTTGGAACTTAAATCCAGGGGCCATCGATAGAGGGTTGAATGGTTTTCCCGATGATTGGAAAACAGGAAAAGTGATCGATCGGTTTTACGATGAAGGAGGAACCGAAACCGAAACAACAATAAGCACATCCTACAGTGGCTATGGTTTTTCCATTGCGAATTCTTTTTCTTTCAATTCCAACAAAGGATTCGGTGGATCGGTAAGCTTGGGAGTTGGCATTAATACGGGTTCTGGAAAACTTGGTATAGGCGGGACATTAGGTGTTTCACCAGGAGGACGTGGTTATGGCGGCATAAATGTGAGTCATACGGGTTATGCATCGGCATTTTCTATAGGAGGTACTCTGGGAACCCAAGGAATTGGTATAAATGCGGGTGCCTCCGGAGCAGGTGGAGGCTTTAGTACGGGGTTTAATAAGAGTTTTCAAGGAGGAAGTTCCTTTTCCCTTTCTTATTCGGTTGGGGAAAGATACAAAAGTGTAGGCCTTGGAATTTCTCTTTCTGGATCTGGAGGTGTTTCCTCAGCTACGATTGGCGGCGTTGGGATTGGAGCTAACACCAGTTTTGTGCAATCCGTTCAGGCCAACGACTACGATGTAGTTCAGAAAAGCAGTTCTTTCAACCTAAGTATCCCATCCCCTATTGGAGTCTTTGGTTTTGGTCTTAATAAACAGAAAGTAAGTTGGTCTCTAAATGAGAAAAAAGAGTCAACTTTTACGGGGAATATAAACGCTCGTAACATAGGGACAAATTGTCAAGTGACTACCATCGCGGCTGGTGGTACAATTCAAAAAGTTTATATGCAAGTAGACTATCCTGAAGATTGTACCTGCGAGAACTGGGAACAATTAATATACGGGGATGACGGCCCCGGCCCCAATGACCCGCAATGTACTTCTTCTCGCCCTTTATGGAGTACGTTCGGGGACATGGATATTTACCAGATCGGACCACTCAACGAAATTGCAAGTTTAAGAAACAATAATCCAACATTCTTTGCATACGATAAATACAATGTTTCAGCCCAAGGACTTTCCGGAGAAATGAGTCCTTTTCATAGGAAATCGGAAACCTTATTAGGAGTTAATGGAAATAATTTAAGGGACAAAGATGGTGATTTCGACCTAGATTATTTCCCTCTCGTTGTATTAAGCTCACTAGGATATCTCTATTCAGAAGCCGAATTTCAGTTTATCAATGAATATTCGTCCTCCCTTATTATAAACCCAATGACATTTCGTCAACCAGGATCTCCAGATGAAATTAACGATTTCATAAATTCGATAGGGGCTTCATTCGGAAATCCAAAAAGAAGAGGAAGATATACAGAGTACTTTTTCAATAGAGAAATAGAAAACAATCCACCCGCGGGACTCATACTGCCAGATCAATTGAATATCCCTGCCGATACCGAAGATGGCATCGGTGCCTTTAAGATTACAACTATAGACGGCAAGACCTATCACTACAGTTTGGCGGTCTACAACCATGAAACTCTCACTCGTACATTGGATGTGGTCGATAAGCCCGAAAGGGAATCTTATTTCGAATCGCAAAGACTTCGGCCCTATGCAACCCATTGGCTATTAACGGCTATAACAGGGCCCGATTTTGTGGATGTAAATGCAAATAACAGAGTGGACAGTTCAGATTATGGTTATTGGGTAGATTTCCAATATGGCAAATGGAGCGATGCTTATATCTGGAAAACTCCATACGGTAAAGAGTATAATGAGGATGGTTTGGCCAATACAAGAACCATAACACATGGTAGAAAACAATTATATTATCTAGACCGTATTAAGACCCGAACGCATACGGCTATTTTTGTGAAGAATACCCGAAAAGTAGACAATATTTCGGAGCCATGGGCATATAAAGCAGTAGATTATGGTCCTTTCCCTAATGCTAATTCTTTTGATAATCCTCGTTTCACGGTTCCTTCACAGAAAACCTTGCGCTTGGACAAAATTATACTGGTCAAAAACGAGAACGACGATGTGAATAAACAATTGGGAAGTGGATTAGAGCTTGCCCAGTTTGTGGATATCGACTATGTAGGAGAAAAACAAGAACGGGCTTATTTCCATACCGAAGACAATATTATTGATGTGCAAGACAATATTGCTAATGCCCTGGGATCGGCGCTCAAGGTTGTTGAATTAGGAGATCATTATAGCTACGAATTGGTCAACGGAACTCCCAACTCCTATTCGGGACGTCTTACTCTTCACGGTGTCTCCATCCAAGGAAAAGGAGGCGTTCAATCTATGCCGCCTTATGAATTCACTTACGACAATTCAAGAACTTTCAATATTAATAAAGCAGACGATTGGGGTTTTCATGAAGACAAGCCTGATACTTGGTCGTTGACCGACATATTAACTCCAATCGGCACAAGCTTAAGCATCACTTATGAGTCTGACGTATTTCACAAAACTGCAGTACCCAATGGCAGGCCCATTAATGACGGTTTGAAGTTTACACTTCAGAGCTTTCCAGTATGTTACCAAACAGGAACTGTCCGCCTTAAAGTGGAAAAGGACTTGGGAGATAATAACTCTCCTATATCCAATATTGACTTTACAGAATTGTTTTCAACGTCCGAACAGACATTCTTCGATTTTTACCAAGTAGCCTATAGAAATCCTCCCGGAGGTGGGACTGATATTGACTGGGGTATTATTAATGTAAGCTCTCAAATGGCAGATATAATTAGTGTTACCGCTAATCAGATTATACTAGAGGTAAATGGAACGGTTCACTGCCATGATGGAAGTCAGGATGATCTAAATCGATTAACAGAAATCAATCCCTTCTCATATACAAGTTGCGGGCCGGGATGGCCATTTCTGGAAGTGCCTAGAGAACACGACAGCCAGAGCACACCTCCTTACGTAGGAAACGGTGAAGAATATTACAGTTTGCAATACACTTTAATTTCTAACGCACTAAGACAAAATGAAAACGGTGGTGGAATCCGTGTAAGAGCCATTACCACATCTGACGACTTAGGCAATGCCCTTACCACCAAATACGAATATAACACCCCGGGAACAAGCGAATCCTCTGGAATCATTAGTTATTACCCCTATAAGGAAAACCTTGATATCCAGATTCCATATGCTTCCGAATTGCCCGGGCCATCGACGATGTACAAATGGGTAACGGTTTCAAATATCATAGGAACCGATCCTAGTGTTACAGATCACGTAACAAAAACCCAATATAAGTTCAAAGTGCTTGAGGAAAAAGATCCAAACCAAATCAAGTTTGGGGATTTCCTAGAGATGGGCAATGGTGTAGATATTGGAGGGTTTTCATATTATGATGAAGGACTAAATTCTTCAGTAGAATTATTTGCAGATAGCGGCTATATTGAAAACAACTTGGCGTGTGTTGGGCAAATCATGGAAATATCATCGTACAATAGCGATGACCATCTCCTTAGCCGAACAGTAAATGAATATCTCTCTAAGGCGGAAATCGATCAGGGAATACTTCAAGAATCTTTTAGAGCTGCAAAGAAGATCTCTAATCCAAACCAAACTTTTTTCTCTCGCCCTAAGATCTATCTAAATTCCTCCTTCAGAAAAACATACCCTAGTGTCCTAAAAAGTACTACCGTTACAGAAGGGAACTACACAACCACAACATATTATGAAAACCATGATGTAAATACGGGTCAGGTTCTAGAAACACGAACCGAAGACAGTAGGGGACATACTATCAAAACACAGTCCGTATTAGCATACACGATCCCAGAGTATTCCGATAATTTAGGGGGTTATGGCATGGGATCCAAAGTAGATGATATCACCAACAGGAACATGCTTTCACAACAAGCAGTTAACTATACGCTCCTAGATGATTTAGGTGTTTGGAAACCTATACAAGTAGGCCTTATTACTTGGAATAACGAATGGGATTACTATTCTGTGGGAGGAACTGTTTCTTCTCCTACCAATGCTTCAGAAAAGATATGGCGTAAACATAAAACCTTCGTTTGGGATGGATCCATAGATAGCAGAGGAATTTTAGAGAATTTCGATCTTGCGTCCCATGATGGTTTCAACTGGACGATTGGCGCATCACAATCTGAACCCTGGCAAGAAATTTCTGAAATCACACATTACGATCGTTTTTCTTTACCCATTCAAATTAAGGATGTTAATAATAATTTCACCTCTACAAAAATGGGAGATGATCATAGTAAAGTCATCGCAAGTGGAAACGCGGGTTACGGTGAAATGTACTATACGGGATGTGAATACACCGAAGGAGGAATTTATCTGGATGATGAAATTCGGGGAGCATCGTTCCGCTCTTCCGAAAAAGCACATACAGGAACTTATTCGGCAAAACTCAATCCTGGCGATGAGTTCGGAGTGGTTCTCAAAGGAGGTGAACATAGAGAAGGTGATTATATGATCTCTGTATGGGTGCATAAGGACAACTATCAAAACGCCAAAATAAAAGTGACTTTTGGAGGTGCACTAGAAACCTTTAATGGAGAAAGGGTATTTGCCGGGGATTGGGTCTTGATGAATCACTATTTCGAAAGAGATTATGCTGCTTCTCAGGTCAGTAATATCTATATGGTAGCTTCACAATCCGGTACAATCTATGTAGATGATTTCAGGTTGCATCCTGTAGAAACTGCTATGACATCATATGTTTATAATGAGTATGATGAGCTAACCTATATGCTCAGCCCAAATAACCTCGGAACACGATACGAATATGATTCTGAAGGAAGATTGATTACTATTTATGTTGAAGTAGTTGATACCCCATCCACTGAAGGAGGTTTTAAACTATCTAATGAATACGAGTACAATTACAAAAGAGAAGGTGACATCGGTTCCGGTAATGGAGGCGATGACTATCCTCCACTTGATGGTAATGCAACGATTCTTGTACAAGAGCGGGAGTGCAGTACTCCACCAGACCCTCTCTGCGATAAATGTCGCGATTTTATCATGAATGCTTTTGTGGATCCGGCAACGGGATCGGGCCAGTATTCCTATCAATGGCAATTCAAATCCAATCTCTACGATTGGGCGAATGTAGGGAATGGTACAGGATCGCAGGCTATCTTTTCCTACAACATAGACAACGATTTGTATTGCGGTGATGGAGAGGTGTACGAATGGATGGAGTTTCGATGTATTGTAAGCGATCCTGGTGTGTCCGAAGATCTCCCATTAATAACACCTCGTCAGTATATCGATTGCACGTGCGATCAAGAATAATTAATTAATAGCTACAAAAATGATCACTATGAAAAGAGTAAAAGCAATAATGGTTTTGAGTTTCTTATGTGTGGCTTTCATAAGCAATGCTCAGCAAATTGAATGGTTAGAAAACGATCTTTTTCAAATCGATACGAATGCACAATCGATGACTAACGTTAAAACGGGAAGTATTAGTTATGCGATCACCTCAAGTATAATTCCTCAAGGACAAGATGGTCATTTCGAGATCACCGATTTTAAGGTGAATGGTGTTCCCGCAAATCATCCAACTGTAAGTCCCGGTGCTCTTACGTTGTATTTGACTCCCGCCACAATTACTTCTTTTGACATACAGGAGATCACGGCTCAATCATATGCCATTAAACTTGGGTATCTTTTTATAGATCCCACATATAACAGCTCAGCTCCCTATAGGGCAAGAGTGTATGCTCCCGATGGAAGTGTACTTGCAGAGTCGGAAGACATTACCCCCCAAGAAACCACTAAGTTGCGTTTCGAAAAAATAGGAAACGCATTGTCCATTAAATACGAAGGGGATCAAAATTCAACCAAGGACATCAATTTCGGACTTATAAATCTAAGCCATGTCGATTATAGGATGATCGTAGCCGTTAACCAAGAAGATATCTCTTTTAGCTATTCCAATAGTGGGCTTAATGGAGACCCAACTGTTGTTGTGCCTACTTCCAATGACGAAAAAAACTGGATTATTGCCCGAAGTTATGGTCTAGATGGGTCCTTGACAACGGCGAAGATAAATTATTATGATTGTTTGGGAAAACCCATTCAATCACAATCCAAAGACATCCTAACGGAAAAAATGTGGGCGCATGAAACCCGATATGACTTTCAAGGGCGACCTGCGTTACAATCCTATGCTTCTCCCTTAACTGGTACCCCACAACATTTTGTTTACGATGAAGACTTTATACAAACTTCCAGTGGAAATACTTTAACAACCGCTACCTTGGAAGCCAACCCAGAGGTGCCTCCTGTTGCAGGCACCAATCCCGGTAGTTTGGGTTGGTATTATAGTAGTAACAATGATAGCGAACCCCTACAAGACAATACCAATCGGCCTTACGCAAGAACGGTTTATGATGAACTCAATCCAGGTAAAGTGAGAATGGTGAGTGGTGGTAAATACTTGGATTTGGATGGCGATGGTACCAATGATACGTTCCCTCAAAGATATGGCTACACGCTTCCAGCGACCCAAGAATTATATTATGCCTTTGGACATGCTTATTTCGATGGTCCTGCAAGCACACAAGGAGAAGAGGTTATTCTTAGGGCGTTCAAAACTGTATCCATTGATCCACATGGCAATGAGGTGATTTCTTTTACGGATGCTGAAGGAAAAGTAATGGCTACAGCCCGATCTGGAGGAACTACCAAATATGAGGTAGCATCTCTTATCGGAGAACAAGGATTTGTAGATGTGCATATTCCAAAAGGAATAGTAAATACGGACATTACGTTCTTGGATACTTGGCAAATCTATACCGTATGGAATTTAAGATCAGGAGAAATTGTTTCCCCATTATCCATGACAGGAGGGAATGTATATCGAATATATTACACACCACAATCCACGAACGACGCAAAAGTATACATAGACATATCCGGTAGCATTAGTGTTCCAGCTAATGCGAAAGGGATTCGCTATAAGGTAAACTACCACGATTATGCATTGAATTATTATGACGTTTCAGGAAAACTAACAAAGAGCGTACAACCTTTAGGCTTCGCTTCTGAGGCCTTCGATCTTACAACTGGCACACCGAATCATACTATGTTCTCCACCCTGGAATACAATGCCTCGGGAGAATTGCTGAGTTCAACTAGTCCAGATGAAGGTACCTCACAATTTGTATATCGAACCGATGGACAGATCCGTTTTTCCCAAAATGACGTGCAAGTCGCGAACGGTGAATTTTCATATACCAATTATGATGAAAGAGGTCGCCCCATCGAAAGTGGGGTGTGCCAAGAAGACCTGCCCTATTTTAACTCTTCAGGTACTACAATTCCAACCTTTAATGTCGGTAGTAGCTTGACAACTGGGTCAGGGTCTGTTACTAAAACAGGAACCGCCAATTGGTCCAATTCAGGCTTCGCTTCTTTAGAAAGCACGGGTACCGGCGATTTTAATATCCCCTTCCAGTTTACAACCAACACCCTAGGAGTGGTTGGGATATCGTTAATGGATGAAGATGAAAGTTACCAAACCATAGATCTTGCTTTGTACATAAAAAGTGATAATAGCATCAATATTGTTAGTGATGGTGCTTCAATTGTTCGGGATGTAACCACCCATACCACAGGTGACACCTTTGCCATAGAACGTACCAACCAGGTGCTTCGGTTCTTGAAAAACGGACAATCTTTTTTCCAAGTTCCTGATCAAGGTGGTGTGGGGACCGCAGATTTTGTAATAGACGGCACCCTCTATGATCAAGGAGCCACAGTATCTGGATTGGAGATTCAAACGGAAGGGAGTTCGACACCTCCACCTCCAGTGGATACCTATTCCGTTAATTCGGTCAATTGCTTTGAACAAATATTTACCGTATATGATAAACACGATCATTCAGGGCTTCAAGCCCTCGGGTTTTCTACCGATCCTATGCAATACGGATCCCGGATTCAGCGATTCCTTTCAGGAAACGTATCACAGACCTATACAGAGAACCCAACAACCAATAAAACCTGGTATAGCTACGATATCTATGGTCGCGTGGAATGGATGATACAAAATATTACTAATCTTGGAGCAAAGACATTAGATTATGAATATGACCAGATTTCCGGACAGATTTCCAAAGTGATTTATCAAAGAGACGACGCACAAGAGTTATTTGCACATAGATATTCTTATAGCAATCTTGGCCAATTGGTTTTGGTGGAGACTTCTAGCGATAACATCCACTTTACAGAACACGCCCGTTATACTTACTACGAAACGGGTGAATTAAAAAGGGTTTTACTAGCCGAAGGACTTCAAGGCATGGACTATGTCTATACTTTGGAAGGACAATTAAAAGCAATAAACCACCCATCACTTTCCGACACCTACGACCCAGGAGAAGATCAGAACGATGCTTTTGGGATGATTCTGGAATATCATGCACGGGACTATACAAGAGGAGGTAGTGCTATTAATTATACCGCCGCGGGCACGAACAGATACGATGGCAATATTAAAGGAATTCGTTGGCAATCTCAAGGCATAAACCCGCCTGGAACACCTATCAGTGGTTACCTATATGAGTACAATCAGAATAGATGGTTAAGTTCCGCTGCCTATGGGTCCTTTAGTAACAATCTGTTCACGCCTAACTCCCAAGGAGATTACAATGTGCCATCCATAACGTATGATGCCAATGGCAACATTACTACTTTGTTTCGCAATATGTTCACAAATAATGGGAACAATGCCATGGATGCGCTCACCTATTCGTATGATTCCAATACCAATCAATTGGATCATGTAACAGATTCCGCCTTTAATGATACCGGGGATGCTGGCGATATTAAGACGCAAGGAGCTAATAATTACACCTATAGCGCTATTGGTCAATTAATTTCGAATGCCCAAGATGATCTTGGATATGATTATTGGAATTCAGGATTGGTAAAGTCCGCTTTCTCAACGGAAAGCGGTAATAATGAAAAGGTAGAATTCTTCTATAACGATAGGGGGCATCGCGTGGAAAAGCGATTAACCTTAAATTCTGGCACGAGCCCGCAAACCTTTTACGTAAGGGATGCTAGAGGACGACCGATTGCCATATACTATCTACCCAACACCACAGGTGGTAAAACGACATCACAATCCGTGGAATACCCTGTGTATGGAACCTCGCGATTGGGAGTTATGGATGAATATGATTTGATGAAATACGAACTCAATGATCATTTGGGAAATGTACGAGCTGTAATACAACGTGACGTGAATGCCACAGTGATATTGAATGAAGATTTTTCTGGAATTTCAGTGCCATCCGGGTGGACAAGTAGTGCAAACGTAAACTTATCTATCTCCAACGAACAGTTAAAAGCTGAAGTTACCGATGACAATGACAATGAAGTATCTATTGGTTTTCCAGTAACCAACGGTAGTACGTATGGTATTCGATTTAAAGTAAATTTAGACGAAACTCCAAATGAGCTTAATTATATCGTTTACGAACCCGGTGGGTGGGGAACAATAGGACCTTTTGGGACTGTAGATCAAAATGAAGAGGTAATAGTTACCTATAATGCTCAGGCAACGGGAACAGCTACCCTCACCTTTCGATTAGGCACCATCTTCGAAGCTTCTCAGAATAATTACTATTTGGATGATGTTCGAGTAACTGATATTACCACAACAAATACCCCGGTCATGTTAGCCTACAAAGATTATTACCCCTTTGGAATGCCGATGCCTGATCGTAATCAAGAGGGACAATATCGTTATGCCTTCCAGGGGCAGGAAAAGGATCTAGAAACCGGAATGGAGGCCTTTGAGTTGAGGCTTTGGGACGGCAGACTTGGAAGATGGTTAACCATTGATCCGTATGGGCAGTATCATAGTCCATATTTAGGAATGGGTAACGATCCGATTAATGGGATTGATCCAGATGGAGGGCTTTTTGGAAGAATACGAGCTTGGTGGCGTAAAGTTTTTAATGGAGGTGAGATCTTTAAAAATGAAAGGGACCAATGGATTTGGGCTGCTGAAATTGGAAAAACTACCGGTAATTTGACCGATGGTTATAATATTGGAGAATCAGAATTTAGAAATTTTGGATATGGTGGGTTGGGAAAAATTACAACACGAGAATCGTTGAGTGTATATGGTAATGTTGATTTTGGAGTAGTTAACCACGGATTGGATGCTGGTATTGTTGGAGGCGAAGCTAGTTGGAATGCTCTTAATTTATTTTCCTTTGAAGCTGGTTATGCTAAAAATTATGATCACCCCCAAGGGCCAAATATTATATTACCTCTTTTAAATATGTCTCCGTACAAAGCTACTGATAAAGGTTGGTTTTATAATGATGATGTATATGAGATAGGAAGCCCTGTTGGCACAACATCCACCGGTGGAACAATTGAAGCGGGTGTTTTTAATATAGGTTACATACAACAAGAAGAAAAGGCTGGTTTAACAGAAACTGTCACCTCGAGAGATGTATCAGTTGGGGCAGCGATAGTAGATTTACATGGTTATGACGTAAGCAAAAAAGGAGTAAAGTTTTCAATTGACATAGGAGAAGATGTCGGAGCAAGGTTTTTCTTCGGTGCTACTCTAGGTATAAACTATAAATTGGACTATGAATGGAAGTTTTGATTAAATTGTATGTATATGCTAATACTGTTGTTCTTATTCATAGGGGTTATATTGTATTTTTTAATAACGAAATATTTGTTGTCGGGTACTAGTAATTTTCCAGTTAATCTAATTTCTAGTTACTTTGATAAAAATTCATCGGAGATTCAATATTTTAAAGTCGATTATTCGTCTACACCATTTAAAGAAGCAAAGTTTTATCCGTTATATAATAGAATCTTTCCTTGGAAACCTATTATTTATGACCCTTACATGGTTTTTTTCTACAAAATAGAGATTGACAATCAGATTTTTTGGTTGATTTTAAAAATTTCTGGTAGTCTTTTTCATAAAGATAAATATGAATTGTATGATGATTCCTTAGAGTTGGTTAATAATTTCCCTAGCCGTTCATAACGGAGAACATTCTTGCCATATACAGCCTTTAATTGAGCAGATGATATCAGTTTGTATATTCATAATATTATTTTGGAAACTCCCTGAACAGCTCTTCGATCTCATTCTACTCAAAGGATGTATTATTGCAAGTGCCGCAAATTAATAGTTAATATTGGGGTACTTGAAATCTCACTTCTTTATGTGAAAAAAATTCTTTCAATAAAACAGACCGCATTTAATTTTCCTCGACAATTAGAATTTAAAAATGATACTTACTTAACGTAAATTTAGAGTTTAACTTGGGTAACAAATCGGGCAAATAATAACATTAGGTTAAAACCTGCTCCATTGCCATAAGAATCCTATCTTTGATTATAGATATTGAAATATGACCGTACGAAAGCTATTATATGTTGTTGGGGGAGCACTTTTACTAAGCGCATGCAGCCAAATTACCCACAAAACCATTACCGAAACCCAATATCCCGAATTAGGGACCTTGGGCATCTATAAAAACTATGCCCTGCAGACCATTTCCAATTCCAAAACAGTGGTCGATTTGGAAAAACCCTTGCGATTGGTAGCATCCCTTCAAAAAGTTGAAAAGCGGAAAATCTTTACCAAAAAAGATTCACTTCCTAACTCCAAAAAGGACAGCCTGCTTGTTTCCCTAGAAATCCTTGATAAAATCTCCCTAGTAGATATGCTGAACAAAGACAAGGAAATGGTACGTTACCTAAAAGGGGGAAATGATTTTGGAGTAGTTACAGAAGTCACTTTAGATTTACCGGATAACCAACGAAGAAGTATAGCTTCTGCCGAAGAAGTCTACTTAGTCCAAAACAAACAAAAGACCCTCTCCATAGAGGTTAGAAATGGAAATAAAGTTTCCGAGACCATCGAATTCAGTCAAGGAAATATCATTGCCTACGAAGCTTCTCATTTTTGTTGGGGAACTTCCAATGGCTATAAGGTGCGTATTATGGATTTGGTTGAGCAAGGCCGGAGCTGCGGGGAGGATCAATATAAATCGGCCAAGAGAGCAGAACGTAAAACGGAGATTAGATTTTAATGAAGAGATTATTTTTTTACATAGCCATTATAGCAACGGTAGCTGCATGTGATGAGGAAGGCGGATTGTTGATAGAAACCGACATTAGTAATCGGACCGTCACTCTTATAGCTCCTTCAAACAATAGCGAAGTCGCTACCAATACCGTATTTTTCGATTGGAGCGCGGTAGAAGATGCCACATCTTATGAATTTCAAATCGCTACACCCAATTTCGAAAATCCTGCCCAACTGTTGGCCAATACGCAGGACACGGTCACTTCGAGCGAAGTAGCTTTGAATATTGGCACCTACGAATGGCGGGTGAAAGCCTTGAACAGCAATTACGAAACAGCCTACACCACCGCAGCATTTCAGGTGGTCCCTGTGCAAAATTTTCCAGATAATACGGTGATCCTTACTGATCCCGCCAATAATCTTGCAGTGAATAGTGCCACACAAACCTTGCAATGGCAAGTGGTAGATGGAGCTACCCTGTATCGCATTCAGCTGTTGCAAAATGGTTCCGTAGTAGATGAACAAACTACGAGTAGCACCCTGTTGGATGTTACTTTCGCTGAAGGAGAAAACACTTGGCAAGTGCGTGCCGAAAATGGTACCGAAAACACCCTGTATTCAGCAAGGGATATTTTAATAGATCTTACCGCACCCAATACTCCTTCCTTAACAGCCCCGGCTGATGAAGCGGTACTAACTACAGGGCAAGTGTCTTTTGAATGGACCCGAACGCCCATTTCGGGAAGTGTAGAAACCGATAGTATTTATGTATATCGTGATGAAACCCTTACCGATTTGGTGTTGAAAGATCAAGCTAGCGCTCCCTACGATGCCACCTTGGACAATAATACCTATTACTGGCAAGTTCAGGCGTTCGATGAAGCCGGAAACCAAAGCACCGGAAGCAGTGTATTCAGTTTTACTGTAAATCAATAAGTCTTTTGAAAAACAAAAAGAACATACGGATTTTACTTCCCTTGGTAGTAGCCATCTGGGCACTTCTTATTTATAAAATGGTAGATGCTTTTTCGGATGATAGCAATCCGGTAGCCCAAACACAGATTGGAAGTTTTAAGGCGCCCGACATTAAACCGAAGGAAGAATTCTCGTTGCTGGCCGTAGAAAGCGATCCTTTCTTAGGAACGGTATATAAAAAGAAGCGCAAAAAAACTTCCGGAGCTACCTCTTCAGCACCCAAAAAAGATATCGCTTGGCCCACTATTCAGTATTTGGGGCTGGTAGCAGATGGGGGTTCCAGTGACAAGGTCTTCATCATTAGTATTAACGGTCAACAGCAGTTGATCCGGTCTGGGGAAACGTTGGAAAATGTAAAAGTGATCCGGGGAAATAAAGAGAAAATCACCCTGCGTTTCGAAGGTCAGACCCAAGAATTTTCGATAATGTGATGCGTTTCAAAAAAATAAAAGCTTCGGCCCTACAGTTTGCCATTCTGGTGTCTGTCATATTAGCCTTGCTTTTAGGTTCCTTCATCACCCTCACCCATACCCATCAGTTTTTTGGTATCCAATCCCAACTATTTCTAGAGACTATTTCCCATGCCCATGCCGGGATGGAGCAATCCTTGCAATCCAATACCCAAATAAAAGATTCCATCGTTTTGGAGCAGGAAGACCATACCACTATATTGAAAAAAGGTCATTGGGGTGGATTCCTAACACGATCCAGCACATCCCGTAGTAAGAGTAAATCCTTTTCCCAAATGGCTTTGGTGGGTAGTACCGTAGAAGAGCCGAGAACGGCTCTGCATGTTGCCGATCCCCAACTTCCGCTAGTCGTTGTGGGAGATACAAAAATTGAAGGAGCCGCCTATATCTCGGACAAGGGCATTAAAGCTGGAGTCATTTCGGGCCACTATTACAATGGGAAGGAATTGGTGCGAGGTCCCATTCGGCGGAGCAATGGATCCTTACCAGAATTAGATTCGCAATGGAGAACCCATACAGAACAATTGCTGAGGCCAGGGCCTGTACTTTCAGAATTTATGGGGACACTAAAGGAAAAAAACACCCAATCCTTTCAGGAACCTTCCTTAGTCATCTATGAACCCAGCACCTTGTATTTGGTTCAAGAATGCATAGGGAATATCATATTAAAAAGTGAAACCGAAATCGTGGTTTCCCGTCTTGCCAAATTAACAGACGTAGTGCTCATAGCACCAAAAATCACCATAGAAAGAGGCTTTAAGGGTAATGCCCATTTCCTAGCGAGTGAGTCCATAAAAGTTAATGAAAATGTACTATTGCAATATCCGAGTTCATTGGTAATTTTAAATACCAAGGAATTGGAAGATGCCCCGATTCCGAAAGGAAAGGAACCGCTCTACATTTCGAAGAACAGTGAAGTACACGGCAATATTATTTATCTTCCAAAGACTTTTGAAAATCATTCGAACACCAATGTGTACATCAGCGAGGATACCTTTGTACAAGGAAGCATTTATGTAAAAGGAAATTTAGGTCTTGCGGGCACTGTAATGGGTAATGCTTATACCCAGCGTTTTGTAACCAACGAATTCGGTTCACGCTATATCAATCATATTTACAACGGTAAATTACTGGGCAACGACCTGCCGAATGTGTTTTGCGGATTGCCATTTCAAAATAAAAAGAAAGGAGTAGTGAAATGGCTTTATTGAAAAAAATAAAAGCAGCAACCATTGTAGAGATTTTGGCAGCTTCTGCCATTATCGTTACGGTATTCACTATTGCCAGTCTTAGTCTGAACAATGTATTTAAAGGAGTGGTAAAAGGCAATGATTCCGAATTTCAGAACCGATTGAAGGAACTAACCTATCTCACCAAACATCAAAAAATAGCGGTTCCCTATTACGAGGACAACGAACAATGGGATATCGCCATAGAAAAACAAGAAGGGGTTTTTATTCTGGAAGCCGTACATAAACCTTCCAAAAAGGAAACCCAACGACTGATCCATGAAACGATTCGCTAAAATACCTGCTTTCACCCTCACCGAACTCATGGTGGCCATGACCCTATCTACGGTAGTCATAGGCATTGGGTATACCGTTATGGGGTTGATTAGCCGGAATATTGTTGCCATTCAGAATAACTATAGTTCGAGTACCCAAATAGAACTATTAGAACAGCAAATGACTGTAGACTTTCATAGATATCATGATATTTCTTATGATCCGATAGAACGCACCTTGAAAATGAAAAACCCCATAGACTCCATTTCCTACACATTTTCGGAGCAGGTATTACTTCGACAGACCGATACGGTACTTTCGCAGGGAATAGCACCGAAATATTTTTGGCAGGGAACGGAAGTGACCAAGGGAAATATCGATGCCTTGAAAATGGAATGGGGCCCGGAAGAAAAAAAATCCTTTTTGTTTCTTTACCAAGAAATAGACGCCGCTAGATATATGACAACGAATGGGAATTAAATTAGAGAACATAGCAGACCAAAATCGAAGCACCTCCAAAGAGGAAAAAGTGAGCTTCATGAATCGGGAAATTACACTTTTTGGCAAAGGGATGTCCCATCGTGCCAAGGAGGATTTTTATGCCGAGTTGAGTGTTTTGCTGAATTCTGGAGTGAACTTGAAAACCGCCTTGGATCTCATTTCGGACATGCAACGGAAGAAAAAAGACCAGAGTCTCATTCAAGAAATCTCTAACGAAATTGTAGCCGGAAGTTCCTTGTACGATGCTTTGGAAAAGAATTCGAACTTCTCCTCCTACGAATACCAAGCCATAAAGATTGGAGAACGTACCGGGCAACTCCCGAAGATCGTAGACGACTTACGGGAATACTTCAATCGCAAGAATGAACTGCGCAGGCAATTGGTATCTTCCCTATCCTACCCGGTAATCGTTTTAATTCTGGCCGTTGTGGTAGTGTTTTTCATGCTTCGTTATGTCGTACCTATGTTTGTGGACATCTTTAAACAAAACCAGGTAGAACTGCCTTGGCTTACCCAACAAATTGTGAAGGTTTCCACATTGGTTACGGGCAATGGACTTGTTATCCTACTGGTCATAGGTGGGCTCATTTTATTGGTAAAATGGGCTTCGACTACAGAATGGTACTATCGCCTTATTGGGAAGTTTCAATTGAAAATCCCCACTTTGGGCAACTATTTCCGAAAGGTATACCTCATCCAATTCACTCAAGCCATGGCTCTATTGACCAATGCCAAAATTCCGGTAGTGAATGGCATCGCTCTGGTTAGGGAAATGATTCGCTTCTATCCGTTGGAAAAGACATTACATACTATTGAAAAAGATCTCATTCAAGGATCCAAACTGAATGATAGCTTTGCCAAACACCCTTTTTACGACAAGAAGATGATTGCTTTATTGAAGGTGGCCGAAGAAACCAACCAAACAGAGTATATCTTCCAAAAGCTCTACGACCAATACGCTGCCGAGATTAAGTACAAAGGGCAAATGATGACCACCGTCTTCAACTTCATGCTCACCCTAATCGTAGGTATTATTGTGGCTGTGATCCTTATCGCTATGTATTTGCCTATGTTCAAACTAAGCAGTTTGATTGGCTAAACATGACCATTGTCATGGTTTCCCTTAGACGTATACTCCACCTTTGCACGAGGTATAAGCAAATTGGATTATTATGTCGACCTGTTTCCACTGTGGGGATGCATGCACAACGGACACTATTCATTTTCAGGATAAAGCATTCTGTTGTAATGGTTGTAAAACCGTTTATGAAATTCTGAACGAAAACGATCTTTCCTACTACTACGATCTAGAACAAAATCCCGGTACGTCCCCTTCCCGAATCGAACATAAATTCGACTTTCTACAGAATCCAGAAATTGCGAATAAACTTCTGGACTTTAATGAGGATGGCATACAGGTGATTGAATTGTACATTCCGTCCATTCATTGTAGTTCCTGTATTTGGGTACTGGAACATTTGGGAAAGTTACATCCGGCTATTAAAGCCGCCCAAGTCAATTTTCCGAAGAAAAAAGTACGCATTACCTTTTCTGAAGAAAACTTTGGGGTCTACAAATTGGTTCGACTGCTATCCAATATTGGTTATGAACCCTATATTTCCTTGGAAGATACCACCCAAAAACAACGAAAGGTAGATCGTAGTTTGATCTACAAACTGGGTATTGCAGGTTTTGCTTTTGGAAATATTATGTTCCTCTCCTTCCCCGAGTATTTCGAAGTGAATGAATTTTGGCTGGAGCGTTTTAAGCACATCTTCCGATGGTTGATGTTCGCGTTCTCCCTTCCCGTGGTGTTCTACTCGGCCAAGGATTACTTTATATCAGCGATCAAAGGATTGCGATCAAAAATCCTGAACATAGATGTTCCCATTGCTATTGGAATTACCGTACTTTTCATCCGATCCACATTCGAAATTGCTTTAGATATCGGAACTGGGTTTTTCGATAGTCTTACGGGGCTGGTTTTCTTCCTGTTGTTGGGGAAATTCTTTCAGCAAAAAACCTACGCCTTCCTGTCGTTTGAACGTGACTACAAGTCCTATTTCCCAGTAGCAGTTACCCATTTGAAAGGTGGTCGCGAAAAACAGACTCCCGTAAGCGAACTTCAACCTGGGGATCGCATCCTCATTAGAAATGAAGAGTTGATTCCTGTAGACGGTATTCTCATGAAAGGAGATGCCCTAATCGATTACAGCTTTGTTACGGGAGAAGCGGATCCAGTGGCCAAAGTTTCTGGAGATAAGTTATTCGCAGGAGGAAGGCAGCAATCGGGTATCATCGAATTAGAGGTCATAAAATCTGTGGAGCAAAGTTATCTCACTCAATTGTGGTCCAACGAGGTCTTTCAACAAAAAAATACCTGCCGATTCGAAACCCTCACCGATGGCATTAGCAAGTATTTTACGGTTACCATTCTTCTCATAGCGTTGGCAGCTGGCACCTTTTGGTTCTTTTATGATCCCTCCATGGCCCTCAATGTTTTCACAGCCGTTCTTATCATAGCCTGTCCTTGTGCAATTGCGTTAGCCGCTCCTTTTACCTTGGGGAATCTACTGCGCATCTTCGGAAGGCATAAATTATATCTAAAAAACAGCAGTATCATTGAGCAAATGGCTCAATTAAATACTATTGTATTCGACAAAACAGGGACGCTTACCAAGGCACAAAAAAATGTCATTACCTATGAAGGGACAGCGCTATCGGAAGAAGAACAAAAGTTGCTTGCTGGAACTTTGCGTGCCTCCAATCACCCTTTGAGTCGTTCCTTGTATGAGCTTCTGAAGAAGAACGGAATAAGTACTTTGGACGAGTATTCTGAAACCGTTGGGCATGGGATTGAAGGCTCCTATCAAAATCGACATATAAGAGCAGGCTCCCATGCATTCGTATCTGAAAGTTTTGGCAATAATGACACCTTAACGAATGGTTCTATAAATCGAACTACAGTTCATATAAGCACCCAAGATCAATACAAAGGGTACTATACCTTCTACAACGATTACCGGGAAGGAGTGGAACAACTTTTTTCATCCTTAGATCCGCAATACAAGCTAATCGTGCTTTCGGGAGATAATGATAGTGAAAAGGAACATCTGGAATCCTTACTTCCTGAGCAAACCCGGTTCTATTTCAATCAGAAACCCGAAAATAAATTGACATTCATTACCTCACTTCAACAACAAGGGAAAAAGGTGATGATGATAGGGGACGGCCTTAATGATGCAGGAGCCCTGGCGCAAAGTGATGTAGGTATTGCCCTTTCAGAAAATGTAAACGTATTCTCCCCTGCTTGCGATGGAATTCTGGATGCAGATCGCTTTCGGCAAATCCCCGAATTCCTTTCACTTTCCCAAAAAGGAGTGCGTGTAATTAAATACGCTTTTCTCTTTTCATTGCTCTACAACCTTATTGGGTTAGGCTTTGCTATTACAGGATATTTAAAGCCCGTCGTAGCTGCCATTTTAATGCCTTTGAGTTCGATAAGCATCGTAGTGTTTACAACCGTTTTCACCTATTTCTTGGGTAAAAAATTGAATTCACATCCAGACTGTTAGAACTATTTCACCAAAGCTGACAAATGTCATCTTTTTTCAAGGGATTCCCACCTAGTTTTACGCCGTATTTCAGGTAGGTATGAGTATCATTTATATGCTTTTAGCAATTAGCGTTATCGTCGCTTTAGTCTTCTTTGTCGCCTTTATTATTTCGGTGAAAAAGGGGCAGTATGACGATACCTATACTCCCTCCATCCGCATGTTGTTTGACGATGAAGTAACCCCCGAAAATCTTGAAACCAAGAATAAACAACAAAACCAATCATTAAAAGAACAATCGTAAATATCAATGGAAGTACAACAGTTTTACTACGACAATAAAGTTGTCCGAAAATTTATAGTAGCCACTATGTTTTGGGGCATTATTGGGATGAGTGTAGGCTTGTTATTGGCCTTCATGTTTTTATTCCCCAACCTAACCGATGGCATTTCCTGGTTAAGCTTTGGCCGCTTGCGACCCTTACACACCAATGCGGTCATCTTTGCCTTTGTAGGGAATGCCATTTTTGCTGGTGTTTATTACTCAACGCAGCGCCTTTTGAAAGCCCGAATGTGGAAGGATTGGCTGAGCAATTTCAATTTCTGGGGTTGGCAGCTCATCATCGTCGGTGCCGCCATTACACTGCCGTTAGGTTATACCACCTCCAAGGAATACGCCGAATTGGAATGGCCTTTCGATATTGCCATTGCCTTGGTTTGGGTTGCCTTCGGGGCTAACCTCGTCGGTACCATTCTTAAAAGAAGGCAAAGGCACCTTTATGTAGCCATTTGGTTCTATCTGGCCACCTTTGTAACGGTCGCGGTATTGCACATTGTAAACAGTATCGAGATCCCTGTAAGTGCCCTAAAGAGCTACTCGGTGTATGCAGGTGTACAGGACGCCTTAGTACAATGGTGGTACGGGCATAATGCGGTGGCATTTTTCCTTACGACACCTTTCCTTGGATTAATGTACTACTTCGTACCCAAGGCGGCGAACCGACCCATTTATTCATATCGCCTTTCCATAGTGCACTTCTGGTCCTTGATATTTATTTATATCTGGGCGGGTCCCCACCATTTATTGTACTCTTCCCTTCCCGATTGGGCCCAAAACCTTGGGGTGGCCTTTTCGGTTATGCTCATCGCTCCTTCCTGGGGAGGGATGATCAATGGATTGCTCACCTTGAGAGGGGCCTGGGATAAGGTCCGTACCGATCCCGTTTTAAAATTCATGGTTGTCGCCATTACCGGATATGGTATGGCCACCTTCGAAGGACCCATGTTATCACTTAAAAACGTAAATGCCATCGCCCACTTTAGCGATTGGGTGATTGCCCACGTGCATGTAGGAGCTCTGGCTTGGAATGGATTCCTCACCTTTGGTATGGCCTATTGGTTGGTTCCCAAATTGTTTAAAACCAGGCTATGGTCCACCAAACTCGCCAATACCCACTTCTGGGTTGGAACCTTAGGAATCATTCTTTATGCTTTACCCATGTACGTGGCTGGATTTGTACAGGCTTCTATGTGGAAGCAATTCAATCCGGATGGTACCCTTACCTACGGTAATTTCCTAGAAACTGTAAGCGAAATCATTCCTATGTACTGGATGCGTGCCATTGGTGGTAGCCTCTTTATTGTAGGAGCTATCATTGGAGTATACAACCTTTATAAAACAGCTAGGGCTGGGCAAAAAGTGACGGACGAATTGGCCGAAGCAGCTCCGCTGCAACGTGTCACCAAGAAACGAACCGTTAAGGAAGGATATCATACTTGGTTGGAAAGACGCCCCGTGAAGTTGACCATCTATGCTACCATCGCCATCCTTATTGGGGGTATGGTACAGATCATTCCATCGCTTATGGTAGATGATTATGTCCCTACCATAACGAGCGTGAAACCTTATACACCCCTCGAACTAGAGGGACGTGACCTGTACATACGGGAAAGTTGTAATGCCTGTCATTCACAAATGGTACGACCCTTCCGAAGTGAGGTGGAAAGGTATGGTGAATACGCCAAGGCGGGAGAATTTGTGTACGATCACCCCTTCCTCTGGGGAAGTAAAAGAACAGGTCCCGACCTCCTGCGGATTGGTGGAAAATACAGTGATAATTGGCACTTGAATCACTTCTATGATCCACAAAGTACCTCCTCTGGTTCCATTATGCCATCCTATAAGTGGCTCATTAAAAATGAACTTGACAAGAGCAAGACCGAAGCCAAAATGAGGGTGATGCAATCCTTAGGTGTGCCTTATACATTGGAGGATATAGAACGTGCACAAGAATGGATGGCCGAGCAGGGAACACAGATTGAACAGAATCTTTATTCTGACCCTGACTTTGCCAAAACCTATGAAGCCGATAAGAAATATGCTCAAGAAAATGGTGAAGACTTTGTTGAAATGCGCAATCGCGAAGTGGTGGCCTTGATCGCCTATTTACAACGCTTGGGAACCGATATAAAAGTGAAAGCGCCAGAAGAAACCACAGCACAACTAAACCAATAAACCATGTTAAAGTTCGTAAAACAGAATTTGGAGCAGATCGACGGGGTCGAAGTCTACCCTATTATCTCCCTACTCATATTTTTCATCTTTTTTGCCGCTCTTTTTTGGTGGGTTTTCACTGCCAAAAAACAACACATAAAAGAAGTTAGTAATCTTCCTTTGGATGACTCCATTTCAAATAATAACACCTTATGAGAACAACAGCCTCCTATTTAAGAGTATTCCTTTTTGTCGCTATCGCGGCTGTATTCCTAATGTTCATCTTGTCCCCTGAGGCGCCTTTGAAAGCCTTCACTAACCTTATGTTCTGGGGTGTCATCGGTTTATTGGGGCTGCTAATGATTGTGGCCGAGATTTGTATCGGAGCCTTACAGGCAATCCTATATAAAAGCTTGGATGCAGATGCCCAAAAAAGGTATGAAGAGCAAAGACAATTGGCAGATGCCAACCGCTTTAAATGGTTTAGGGAAACCTATAAAAAACTATTAGGGAGTAAACCATTAGAAGAAGAGCATGAGATCATTTTAGATCACAATTACGACGGAATCAAAGAGCTTGATAACCGATTACCACCGTGGTGGCTGTATGGTTTTTACGCTACCATCATTTTTGGGGTCGTCTATATGGTGCGTTTCCACATTTTCAATGACTATACACAGGCCGAAGAGTATGAAACCGAAGTGGCCATTGCCCAAGCCGAAATTGAAGAATGGAAGAAAACTGCCAAGGATTTGGTCGATGTAAATACAGTAACACTACTCACCGAAGCTGGCGATCTCACAGCTGGAAAGAACATTTTTAATGAAAGCTGTGTAGCCTGCCACAAAGCCGATGGTGGTGGCGGAATCGGCCCTAACCTTACCGATGAGTATTGGATTCTTGGTGGCGGTATTAAAAATGTGTTCAATACCATTTCTGAAGGAGGACGTGACGGAAAAGGAATGGTGGCTTGGAAAAGCGAATTGAAACCTTCGCAAATTGCCCAAGTCGCTAGTTATTTATTGACTTTGCAAGGAACGACCCCAGCAGAACCCAAGGCTGCCGAAGGAGAGATTTGGGTAGATCCCGAAGCTCCCGTAGAGGAGATTCCCGAAAAAGTGACCGATTCAACTACTGTAGAAACCTCAAACTAAATTGGAAACACCGGAAGGCGAAATATTCAGGGATAGCATAAGCACCGTTACCGCGGAAGGGAAACGGGCATGGGTATTTCCAAAAAAACCGGAGGGAAAATATTACGAATGGCGAAAAATTGTAAGCTATGTGCTACTAGCCATTTTGTTCGTTTCCCCCTTCCTAAAAATAGGCGGCAACCAGTTCCTTATGTTCAATGTTCTGGAACGCCGTTTCAATATATTCGGACAACCCTTTTGGCCGCAGGACTTCCACCTATTCGTGATCATGATGATCATCGGTGTTATTTTTGTAGTCTTTTTTACCGTAGCGTTCGGGCGTTTGTTCTGTGGCTGGGTCTGTCCACAAACCATTTTTATGGAAATGGTTTTCCGAAGGATCGAATATTGGATCGATGGGGACCGTGGGAAACAGATTCGCCTTTCCAAAATGCCTTGGAATGCCGTAAAGATCCGGAAAAGAACCCTTAAATGGTCCATTTTCTTTATCATTTCCTTTCTCATTGCCAATGTATTCTTGGCCTATCTCATAGGGAGCGATCAGCTGCTAAAGTACATCACCAATGGACCTCAGCATCATCTAAGCACCTTCGTTTCCCTGCTCATTTTTACAGGAGTATTCTTTTTCGTATTTGCCTGGTTCCGGGAACAGGTCTGTATTATCGCATGCCCCTACGGAAGATTGCAGGGAGTCCTTCTTGACACCAAAAGTATTGTTGTGGCTTACGACCATAAACGGGGTGAAAAGGAAAAAGGCCGAGCAAAATTCAAAAAGAATGAAAATAGACCCGAAACAGGCAAGGGAGATTGTATCGATTGCTTTCAATGCGTGCATGTATGCCCAACTGGGATTGATATTAGGAACGGAACCCAATTGGAATGTGTGAATTGTACCGCTTGCATTGACGCCTGTGACAAAATGATGGATCACGTTGGCCTTCCCAAAGGACTTATCCGTTACGCCAGTGAAGAAAATATTGAGAAAAAAGCAAAGTTTCGATTCACCCCGAGATTAAAAGGATACAGCGTCGTTTTGGGAATCCTTGTAGCCGTATTAATCGGAATGTCATTCCTTCGGAATGATGTAGAGGCTAATATCCTTAGGTTACCCGGGCAATTGTACGAACATAAAGAAGGGAATATCATTAGCAATGTCTACACCTACAAGCTGGTGAACAAAACGACCTTGGATATTGAGGATGTTACCTTCAAATTACTATCTCACAAAGGCACGATTACTGTCGTTTCCCATGAACAGTTCTCCATTCCGAAGCAGGATTTGGCCGAAGGAACATTATTTATTGAAGTGAACGCTGCCGCCCTTAGTGGTGACAAGGACCGATTGGAAATTGGCGTTTACAGTGGAGACGACTTAATAGAAACTACGACAACGGCCTTTTTAGGGCCAAGGAGTTACCGATAAAGAAAATGAATTCGACAAAAAACAATAGATCATGAAATGGAATTGGGGAACGGGAATCGTCTTGGGAATGATGGCTTTTATAGGATTTATCCTCTACTTCGTCATTACTATGACCACCCAAAAGAAATTCGATCACGACTTGGTAACCGAGGCTTACTACGCCAAGGAAATGGTATACCAACAGGAGATTGATGCGGAAAGCAACCTTCAGGAATTCGATGAGGTGATGAAGGGTGAACGTGTAACTGAGGGGTGGAAGATTACATTTCCTTCAGAAGTAGAACCAAGTAAGGTACAAGGAACGGTGTTCCTATATCGACCGTCCAACCAGAAACTGGATATAGAATTTCCATTAGTTCTATCTTCATCCAATTTGCTCATACCTGACAAATTTTTGGTGGACGGTCGTTGGAACATCACCATCGATTGGAAGTATCAAGGAAAGGATTACCTGTACAAACAAAAAATTACGTATTAATGTGGTATTCGGCCCTCATATTTGGTCTGTTGGGAAGCTTTCATTGCGTGGGCATGTGTGGGCCGATTGCTTTTCTATTGCCTATAGATCGAAAGAATCCTACGAAACGATTCTTTCAGATTCTTAGCTATCACTCCGGTAGACTCCTCACGTATTCCCTTTTGGGCTTGGCCATTGGCTGGGTGGGTAGCAATCTTGAATGGTTTGGGTTTCAGCAACAGGTTTCTATCGCGATCGGAATTTTGATGATCGCTGTAATACTCCTTCCCGCCAAAACCTTCAATAAATACAATCTTTCGAAACCCATGTATCGATTCGTGGGAAAAATAAAAAGCGAATTGGGCACTAGATTGAAAAGGAAAAATCCAAGTACCTTTTTCACCCTGGGTTTTCTGAATGGTTTGCTGCCTTGCGGACTGGTATACATGGCCATTTTTGGAGCATTAGCGTTAGGAAATGCTTGGAAAGGAGGTCTGTACATGGTCTTGTTTGGAATAGGAACCATCCCCCTTATGACCACAGCTGTCTATTTGGGCAATTTCCTGAGTGTGAAGGCCAAAAAAAGGATTGTGAAATGGATTCCTGTCGCTGTCGTGGCCATCGGAGTTTTGTTCATTCTTCGAGGGATGGGATGGGATATTCCCTTCGTTTCCCCTTCAGAATTGGTGGCCCTAGAACAGGTGGGCACAGAAAATAATTGTCATTAACACACCTGCTTTTTTAGCAGGGCTTAAAAAAGAAATAATCATGGAAACACTTATCACATTACCATGGGTAGATTGGGGCATGGGGTCCGTACTTATCGGAGTTTTTGCCGTAGTCGTATTTGTCATGGTATTCATCGTACTGGGTATGATGAAAAGTAAAAAGAAAGCGAAGAAATCGGAAGCCGAGGAAACCGAATAATGAATATCCCTCCAAACTAACGGGGGCTTAGCTATACCGTCATGGAAAATAGTTGGGTCCCTGGTTTTTTGCGTTGTAGGCGTAAATCGAAAGGCAGGCAAATATTTCGGACGAATACTCGCCCTTTTTCAGTAATACGAATGCCATTGGGAAGTAATAAGACCAAGCCATCTTTTTCCAATTCGGAAAGTTTTGTAATCACTTGTGGAATTTCTTCAAAATAAAGGGATGTATCTTCCCAATAGGTTTCGAAACGGCACATAATATTGAGAATATGCTTTCTTACCATCAAGTCTTCTTCCGTAAGCAAGTGGCCTCGATACACCGGTAAAATACCATTATTGACCATCTCCTGGTATTCCTCTACACTTTTCACGTTCTGAGCAAAGCCATACCAGCTATCGCTAATGGCCGAAACGCCAAGACCCAGCATTAATTGGGTGGGATTGGTTGCATATCCCATAAAGTTACGATGTAGTTTCCCTTGTTGCTGTGATAGGTACAGATCATCCGTGGGTAATGCGAAGTGATCCATCCCAATTTCTACATAACCGGCTTTGAGTAGTAGATCTTTTCCCGTTTCGTATTGAAGCCGTTTTTGCTCCGCACTCGGGAGATCGGTTTCTTTAAAACCCCGTTGTCCGTTTCCCTTAATCCATGGTACATGGGCATAACTGTAAAAGGCAATGCGATCGGGTCGTAATAGAATGGTCTTCTCAATGGTGCTTATCACATCCTCTTGTGTCTGAAAAGGAAGTCCATAAATAATATCATGTCCTACCGAGACATACCCTTCTTCCCGAGCCATGGTGGTCGCCCGTTCTACATTGATAAAGGGCTGAATTCTATGAATGGCTCTCTGCACCCTTTCATTATAATCCTGAACCCCATAACACACACGGGTAAAACCATGCGAAGCCAATACCTGCAAATGTTCCCGCTTGGTATTGTTGGGATGACCTTCGAAACTCCCATCGAAATCCACGGCCTTTTTGGCAACGCTAAAAATTCCGCTTAGGAGTCGATCCAGATGATCGGGTGAGAAAAAAGTAGGGGTTCCCCCGCCCAAATGCAACTGACTAACAAGTGGTCTCTCTCGCAATAGATCCACATACAATTGCAATTCTCGAATTACAGCCCTAAGATAGGGAACCTCTACTTCGTGATTTTTAGTAATGCGCTTGTTGCATCCGCAAAAGGTGCACATGCTTTCGCAAAACGGTAAATGAATGTACAAACTGATTCCTTCCCGGTCCTTGCTTTGGTTAAAACTTTCCGTAATGGTTCCCTTCCAACCCAACAACGAAAAGGTGTCGGGATCCCAATAGGGAACGGTGGGATAGCTCGTATACCTTGGCCCTGGAACATTGTATTTAGATACCAGTGTGCACATATTTTTTATTAGAATAAAAAGTTAAGGGCAGCAAGAAGGGCACAAACCCCTAAACTTACAATGAGCAGATTTAAAACCACCTTAGGCTTCTGTACCGAAAGTATGGAAGCCAACAAGGCATTGCATACAGCAACTACAAGGAAAATCTGTAGCATCTGGAACAATGTATTGCCATGGGTGAAAATTGCCATCACAGCCATGGAACCTAAACAAGTTGATGCAATAATGGATAATGCCGCATACAGCATAAAGTTCTCGTTCCAATCACTGCTCAGTTTGTTGTAAAATGCTTTCATCTGTTTTTGATTTTTAATGATGGGTCAAAACTAGAGGAAGCGAATGGCCTAAAATATGACGGAAGTCAGTGTTTGGTTTTTAGCAACAAAAAACCCGGACTTTCGCCCGGGTTCCAGATTAATCTCAAAAATAGTAGTTCGTGCCTACCTTACTACTATTAGAAACTCTGTCCGTTATAGGCATTTTGAATAGATCGACGGTCTTCGAATCTAAAGTCGTTAAAGGCAAAGAAACCACACGCTCTCATAACGGTATTGGTAAAGTTTCCGTTATTTCCTCCTGTGCCCGGAATGATTTCTATGATATTTGGATCGATATCGCTCAACCCATCATTACAGCTTACGCGGGTCAAATAATCGCCATGGGCCAAACCAATGGTATGCCCCATTTCATGTTGAATTAACACCGTAATATTCTGTTGAGAATAGGTATCGGTAATGTCATTAAGTCCGATCAGGAATCCGGGATTTCCGTTACTTGGGAATAGCGCCCTTCCGTCGGCACCCCCCACGAAATTGTTGTCATCGTCATTAAAGATCACCGCGTCAAGGGTTCCATTATTAAGGCCGTTCATGATTTGACTACCACTTCCAATGAAAAATTGGAAATTTAGTTTCGCGGTATTCAACGCGTCGTAACGCTGAATGGCAGTAATCGCAGCATTGATCTGTTTCCAACTAAGGGCATCGGTTCCATTGTAAGGAAGTCCGTATACCAAAGTTCTTTTTCCAAAAGAGGGGAAAGAAACCCGACTTTTGGTAATACGCAAACGAGAGTCATGATCTTCCTCAGAATGGCTGTCCCACTCCTTAAGTTGACGGTAGGAAACAAATTGATCGTCTATTAAAATACCAGACAGGTCCCTTCCGAAGAAATTGCCTTCTACTTCCTGAACTATCTTGCTGGACGGCACAATAGAATTTGCGGCCAACTTAAAAATCTGATCATGGGTAAGCTCCACCTCATTACTGTTTACAGTGGAGTTTGCAGACTCTTGCACTTCAATGTCTTCTGCTCCCCCTTCTTTTTCGCAAGCATAGAAGGATACGAGAAGACAACTTAGTGCTATTAACCTAACCGTTAAAGATTTTCTAGTCTTTCCTTTTGAATGTTTCATCATATTTAAAATTTGAGTTAATTTTTTCCAAAACTCATCAGTATTTGCTTCAAAAGGAAATAAATATTCAATCGGATATTTTGAATAATTCAGGTGTTTTTAAAACAAGTTTAAGTTTTAAATATTTGAAAATCAATCTTTTATGAAAATGAAAAAATGAGGGGAAATTCTGATTTTTATATTATTTCAGAGTATAACAGAACTGTTTTAGTAAGTAATTAGGAATTAGGTATTACCGCAATATTGTCCTTTTCTGAAGGTTATGATCAAGAAGTTTTCGATTGCAGCCAGTCCAGTATACCGATTTTTTCATTCAGCGTTGCATCTTCCACTTCCAATAGGAGACCATCTATTTCGGCATACAACTCTTGGAAGAGTTTCGACTTCTCGGCATCGGAATAATAGGGTTTAATTTTATGCAGTCCATTTAAAATGGATCGCTCCAATGTAAAGAGGCGCTCTTTGTTTTTCAGGAAGTATTTACTGGTACTTATAAGATGCGGGATTAGGTAATGATTCCCCATATCGTGATTGATCATTACTCTGAGAATGTTTCCGCAAGAAATGAAAAGAGAAGTAGGATTGGATTTTTCGTCGGATATGGCCACGCAAAAGGAATTAGCTTTGCTTAAATCTCCCATGAGAAAATGCATTCGCGCAAATCCTAATAAGATCTCAAGGCGAATATTAGGACTTAACAGTTCGTCATAGGTATTGTACAATTCCTGCAACTTCGGGAACTCAGAGATAAAAGCATCCACATCCTTTTTCAACCATACATAGTTCAATTTAAGACTTGCCATGAATTGAAATGTCATTGCATCTGTGTACGAATCGATTTTTCCCACATATTGCGTAGCCAAGGCCTCAATTTTAGGAAAGGTCTCTTCAAAAGGAAGGGTTTCTGAAAGATTCATGCTGGAATCCAGATAATTGTTCAACGCTCGTATCTGAAGCAGGTAATCATTTCTATAAGGAGAAGGGTAATCACTTAAATGCTCATAGGCCAGCAATGAGTATCTTTTGCATTCCTGAAAATCATTGTCCCCCAAATGCGCCAAGGATTTTGCCCGATAATAGTAGTAGACCGCTAAGACCGACTTCGGTTTTTTGTTCCCCTTCAACAATTCGTGATCCTTAAATTCTAATAAAGGCTTTCGGTTTTTGATCCGCTTGTCCAAGAACTGATAATGTAGTTCGACCACCTCGTTAGACAACAACTTATAGGACTCTAGATTAAAGGATAATTCCAACAATTCTTTCAACTCTATAGTGGCTTCCTTAAAATTGTTCTTCCCTTTTCCATAATTGAAAAGGCGGTATTCCAACGCTTTCCTTTGGGCCTGGCAACATACATTGAAATCGCACTTTTCCCTGCCGATTTTCTTGATCTTATCCAGCTTCCGCTTCGCTTTTACATAGAGTCCGTTTTTGAGTAGGACTTCGAGCTCTACCACCTCATTCTGAAGGGCCACGTCAGAAAAAGGATCGTCTGTAACTTTAAGATGGTCCAATAATTCCTGAAATAGCTCATACTTAATGGCGTTGTACTTTTTTGGCTCTAGATGATTTTTCTCAAGGAACTTAACTTTATTAAAAGATCGTTTTTTGAGCGCTTCCAAAAGCTTCAGTTTGATTTCCTTATTGCTGAGGTGAGCATCGTTAAGGCTGCGTTTAAAGGAATTGAATCGCTTTGGTTTTAGCCCTTTTACCAGTATGTAGAGGTCTGCTTCTTCAGATTTTGACATGTTGAGGAGTTCTTATAGAATGACACAGCAAATTTGGGGATGCTTGACCAGCGATCATGTCAATTATCCAGTGGGGAGGGCTAAATGTAGTATTTAATTATAACATGCACAGAATGAGATACACGAGCTACTCATTTCACTCCATGAAACGCCTATTACCATCATTTCAAAACAAAAGCCTTACTGAGTTATATAGGCGAGGAAAAGTAAGTTTCATCAATAAAAGACTGAACTGTTATGCCGAAATATTTATCCAGGAAAGAACTCTACCAAGATGCTGTCCTGTACATATGGAATGAATACGAAGAACAATTTTTTTGAATCCCATTTCGCCCTAAAATCACATCTGTTGCCTCCTACCACTTTTAAGTTTTCAATCTGGTGATAAAAATTTGGCATGTGATCTTTTGAAGTGTTGAGGGCAATGGGGAGGATAGAGTCGGTTCCGAAAAAACCATAAATTAAAAGGTTATTATTGCTGTAGCTGGACAATCTAACCGTAGATATCCCTTTTGAAATGTATTCTACAGACTCGTATCTTTTCAATTTGACGCTACCCCCTTCAACAATGGTCTTTTTCGCAGGAACCGAGGGAGAAAAACAAGCAATGAGAACTTTGCTATCTCCATAGTATCCCAAATTTGTGATTTGCTGATAGCCTTGTTTATAGTTTTTCCAAAATGAATAGGATATGGGCGTACCCGGGGGTAATTTAAGTACAGTATCCCAAGTGGGGGTTACTAAGGATATTTCTTGCCCATAATTGTTGAGCACTTCAACGCTCCAAAGTAAGGGTCCGCGCTTGGGTTGATTTACATAAGCATATTCTCCCTTAGTGAGACTTGTCGTATCACGATTAAAATAAATGAGGTGCTTACCGAAACCAAAAATGAATAATAAAAAGAAAAGCCCTATTATGCGCGTTGGATAATAGGGCCTTATTTGAAGTTTACTGAATACGAGCATCGAATGTTGCCCCTTTGGTTAATGAAACATTAACAATAAACATCGTTTGTCCGAAGAAATTTTGAGACATCTGGTATGTATTTCCCGTCTCGAAAACTGCATTGTCCAAATTTTGCCATGCTGGAGGAAGATTCCCCTTGTTCGTGTTCAAAAAGACGGGAACCGGCTTATTACCTCCAATAATTAAAATTGCCAAGGTGGCAGCCGTAGAGCGTGCCTCCAAGGTCAACGTTTGTATACTAGAAGTAGTTTGTGCACCAATAGATTGGTATTGTTTAACCGTTGTGGGTGTATTCACCAGCTTTTCATTAGGGCTTGTACTTAATGCGTACCAGCCAGAAAGCAAAGCTGTGTCCTGCTGAGTATTTAGGTTATTCACCTGAATCACATTATTCCCAAATTGTTGTACAATTGGGTACACCACAGGAGATCCCGCAGGAACATTCTGTGTCTTTGAATCGGACCCGTATAGAAGCTGAGCTTGTACCGAGTAGTTTCCATTTGGCGTAATGGTAATTACATTGTACCCTTCTGTGGCAACATTTGTTTGAGATGTTTCGTTTGCAGGTACCTCTACCGGAGGAACATTCATAAACATATCCTTTACCTGAGCTTGAGTTGCTATTGACATAATATTTTGTTTTTGGTACCCTTGTTATTTGGCCATGAGGGTTTAGCCACGTTTTTTAGAGTGATCTCTGCTTCACTTTGTACTGCTTTTAGTAATGTTTCAATGCACCTATATTATATTCATCCTGTAAACACAGTAGGGTTTATGGCCTTGAATACATTACGTAAAACGAAAGTTGAAAGTAATTTGCTAGCTATTATTTCTTATATAAAAGTATTGATGCACAATTGCTTACAGGAAAAAAATGGAATGAAACAGTGGTTTTTAGCCACGAAGTGGAGAGAATGAAGAAAATAAATCTTAGCTCATATGCCAAGAGCTAGCTAAAGGGTAGAAAGATTATTTCTGTGGTAGGTGCGCTAGTAGAAATATCGATAATGCCCCTCTATTTTAAGGTTCGGACCTTTTTCAGGATTTCTTTGTATTTATGGCTAAGCGTAACTTTATGATTTCCCGATAACAAAATAAGGTTGTCTGCGGGCACTATCTCCAGAATTTTATGGGTATTCACAATGAAGTTTCTGTGCGTTCTACAGAAAATCCTATCATCTAACATCTTTAACATTTTAGTAAGTGATATTAGAATGACAAATTTTTCCCTTTCGGTCACAATATTGCAGTACTTTTCTTCCACTTCTATATAAATGATTTCGTTTAGAAGTACCTTCTTTAAAGACTTGCCCTTTTTTATAAATAAGTATTCGGTGCTTATGACTGTATTCTCTTCTTCACCCAAAAACACCTCATTTTGTTCGTAAAACCGTTCTATGGCCATTTCGATAGCGTACAAAATCTCCAATTCGTTAAAGGGCTTTATTAAATAGCTAAAGGGCTGGGTGAGTTTTGCCCTTTCGAATATTTTACGGTCTGTGGAACTGGTTAAAAACACAAAGGGTTTTGATGCGTTCGGGGTAATATTGATAGCCTCGGCGAAAGAAATCCCATCCGGAACCCCGTTTAAAAAAATATCGATAATGACTACATCTACTTTCGAATTGTAGAATAAGGTCATTGCATCCTTAAAATTTCGCGCCACCCCAACGACTTCATAGTTATTCTCCAAAAGCATTTTGACCAAAGAACTGCTTTCCGACGGGACATCTTCTACAACAAGTACATTTACGTTAGTCATTTTTTTCTGTTTTAGGTAAAGACACAATAATCTTTGTACCATGCCCAGGTTTACTTTCTATATTGAATTTCCCATTATTTTTTCGAATCACAGACTTACAGAGTTGTAAACCAAGCCCCGTACCCTTTGCATCCTTGTGCTTCCTTTTTGGGAGTACGGCAGTATCCTTTAACAAGGCCAATCTTGTCTCTTCACTCATTCCCGACCCTGTATCTTCAATTACTAAATCTACATAGCCTTCATACGTATTTGCAGTAAATACTTGAATTAATCCATTGGTATTGGAAAATTTTATTGCGTTGTCCAGTACATTTCTTAAAACAAGTTTTAAAGATTCCTGATCTGCAAGGACCCTGTCCTTCTTCGAAACTTTATTCTCAAAGCGTATGTTCTTTTCAATCATTAAAGGCTTATAGTTGTACACCATTTGTTCTACAAGGGGATAAAGCCGAAGGGGGGCAATCTCAAAATAGGATTGCTTGGTTTGTAGTAGTGCCCAATGCAACAGGTTGTCCAACAATCGATAAGCTCCGTTCACAATGGCATTATTCGTTTGCAAATCATGATCCAATCTTTCCAGGTTCTTTGCTTCTAGGTGATCTAATAATACCGTGTTGCTCTTTTTTAAGGCACTTACCGACGAACGTAGATCATGACTCACAACAGAAAACAGTTTGTCCTTCGTAGCATTTAGTTCATCCAAGTCTTCCTTTTGCGCTGTGATTATTTTATTGGCTTTTGTTTTCTCCTTATAAAAAAAGATGCCGGTAACCAGTAATAATAACAGAACAACCGCCGAATAAAATAGTCCGTTCCTTTCGGCTATTTTTATCTTGTTTTCGGCTTGCAATAAACTCACTTCTTTCTGTTTTTGTCTTACTGCAAATTGTTTTTCCAAAGCGGCTACTTCCCATATTTTATTCTGATCGTTTAAAGAATCCTTCCATTTTTCGAATTCCTTCCTATAGACCAATGCTGCCTTAAAGTCTTTTCGGTTTTCTTCTACCACGGCCATGTTAAGGGCTGTTCTTCGTTTTGGTTCGAAGTCCTTTACTTTTTTAGATAATTCGTATGCCTTTTTAAAATAGGGAATCGCCAAATCGTCCTTATACTGAACGTAATACAGATTGGCAATGTCACCGTAGGCTCCTATAATAAGCAACGTATCCCCTTCCGACTCCTGCTTTTTCGCGCTTTTAATGAGATAGGATTCTGATGCATCGAATTCCTCTAAATGCAAATAACAGATTCCTAGATTATGCGCTATCGCACTATTTCTTATGCCAAAGAGTTTGTAGGTGTCCAGCGATTCTATTACCTCAAATAATTGAATTGCTTTTTTAAATTCTTTTTGTTCCAAAGCGATCTCCCCCAAATTGAGCGTAACAAAATCCCGAAAGCGGAAAGACTCAGAAATTGAGGCAAACTCCTTATAGGACTCATTGAATAATTTTTTCTGTTTAAAACTGTATCCCCGAAAAAAATGGGAATAGTCTTTTAGTTCGGTATTTTCCGATGACGTACTCAAATGTTTGTCCGAATACACCAAAGTAGAATCCCATTCCTTATTCAAGAAGAAGAATCGTGCCCGATGAAAATACGTCTCGTCACTAAATTTATCACTCTTATTTTTCAGCTCTGTTTCAAAAACCGAGGTTCCAGTTTTTAACTGAGAAAAAAGTAGTGTGGGGAAAATAAAAAATAGGGAAACAAGCGGCACTGTTATAAAAAACTTCATACGCTTGTTAATTTAGTAGCAATTTAGCCAAATTTAGAATAGAAAAAAAGCAGAGGCCTATTAACCTCTGCATTCATTTTACTACTTGTGAGTCTACAGGTATGCTAGCTAAGAGCCATCGCTATTCTGAACTGTGGTTTCTGTTCCCCTAGAGGTTACAGGATCGCCATTGAATAAAAAGGTCTCTACCGAGAGGTGCGCAAGTGAAAAATTATCGATCGTAAACTGGACCTCATATATTTGAAAGTCTTCCGATGGTTCTTGCGGACTGTCATACGCTATATAAATTGCCGGAGGTCTCACGCTTTCGTCAAAGAAAACACTTAGGGGGCTGCCATGGTCTATGGCCGTGTCCTCATTTATTAAAACGAGTGTAGTACATTGTAGTTTCAACTCATCGTGTTTATCACGCTTGCATTCCTGATTACTAGGTGCAAAAAGAGAATCCCGATTTACGGGCGAGGGAGCATGGATGATAACTTCATTTCCTCCTACCAATAGCGGTGAAAATTGAATTTCTGTTATTCTATTCCCAGGCGGCTCGGTAACTGTAAAAAGTTGATCTGTGGTTTCCATAATTATTGGTTTTAAATTAATACTGTTTTAAAAAGTCTGTAATGATTCAAATAATCGATAGTAAACAGTTCTAGAATGGATCCATTTCTTCCTGTTTAAAAATTACTTTGACTTACTCTTCCAATTCGTATTTAACTGAGCAAGTAATTTTATTCAAAGGGACAATAAAACCTCTAGAGTTTTGGATTAAATGGAACAAAACCAAGAAATAAAGGAAGGAAAGACCCAAAATCATGAACAAGATATCTCATAAGCTCGAAAAATGGGCATGAAAACCTTCCTCAGGTAGGGTGATTAGATGTTATTTTATTGTAAATGAGCCCTCTATAATAGGGAAAACTGCCTAGAAAACAAGCATATAATGCAATTTTCGTTTGTTGATTCCCTATAGGTTTAATAGATTTGTGAACCCCTAGCCCTAAAACTAAATTTTAAACCAAATCACTACACATGAAAAAATTCACCTTGCCTTTGCTTGTTGGGCTACTTGTGTTGCTTTCTCCCAAAGTGCATTCACAAGAGGTAACAAAAACCATCAATGAGCAAATTCACCAACTACTGGAAAGTAATGAATTGACCACCCAAGATTCGCAATGGGTAATTACCGACCAGCACACGAGCCGAACCACAGGCGTACACCACGTGTATTACCGCCAACTACTGAATGGGATCGAAATTTACGGATCCCAATCCAGTGTGCACATCATGCCCAATGGGCAGTTATTGAAGTCCAATAACAAATTTATTCCCAATGCAGCCAACAAGGCAGCAGGGGCAACCAGTCCTTCGCTAACCGCCGCACAAGCGGTACAAAGAGCAGCAGGGCACTTCAACTATTCCATTTCTGAAGGGATTTCGGTGCTCGAGTCACGAGCTGCAGGCCAAGAATTAATGCTTTCCACAGGAGGTATTTCCTTAAGCCCGATTCCCGCAAAATTGGTATACCAACAAAACCAAAACGGAGATGTGGTGTTGGCATGGGATATTTCCATAGAAGAAGTTGCACAGGAAAACTGGTGGAGCGTTCGAGTAGATGCTACTACCGGAGCTGTGATCGATCAAGTAAACTGGGGAACCAGCTGTAATTTCGACCACGATCATTCGGTACACGAAGAACTGAACTACCACCGCAACCTTTACGATATACCAAATTATGACGAATTAATGGCCAAAAACAAGGCGGCTAGGGAAGCCAATCTATCGATAGATAGTTACGAAGTTTTTGCCATGCCTATAGAAAGTCCTTATTATGGGGTTAGAACTATAGAAGTGACCCCAGCGCACCCAACAGCATCACCGTTTGGGTGGCACGACACCAACGGTTCGCCTGGAGCAGAGTCCACCTTGACCATTGGAAACAATACAGATACTTATGAAGATGGAGACAATGCAGGGTACCGAGCCGATGGAGGCGCTACCTTGGAATTTACAGGTTTCCCATTCGACCAGAACTACAGCGCCACAAACCAATACGAAGATGCTGCATTAACCAACCTATTCTATTGGACCAACATCATTCATGATGTCTTGTATTTGTATGGTTTCGATGAACCAGCGGGTAATTTCCAAGACAATAACTACGGAAACGGCGGAATAGGAAATGATTGGGTTCGTGCCGAAGCACAGGATGGTTCTGGTACTTGTAATGCCAATTTCTTTACCCCAGCCGATGGAAGTTTGCCAAGAATGCAGATGTATGTTTGTGGAGACAAGGATGGGGATTTCGATAACCTTGTAATTGTACACGAATACGGACATGGAATTTCCAACCGCCTTACCGGAGGTCCTGGAAACTCTGGATGTTTAAGTAATACCGAGCAAATGGGAGAAGGATGGAGTGACTGGTATGGTGCCGTCATGACCATTGAACCAGGAGACACTGCAACCGACCCGCGTGGTGTGGGAACATACTTGTTCGATCAGGGTGCGGGTGGTCCTGGTATTAGACCCTTCCCTTATAGCACCGATTTTGCCGTAAACCCACAAACGTATGATGATATTAAAACCGCTACTGTTCCTCACGGATTAGGTTCTGTATGGTGTACCATGCTATGGGAACTTACCTGGGAACTCATTGGTGATCACGGATGGGATCCAGACATTTACAACTTTACCGGTGATGTAAACCTAGATGCCGGAAACGTACAGACATTTGCCTTGGTAACCGAGGCGATGAAATTACAGACGTGTAGCCCAGGATTTGTAGACGGACGTGACGCTATTTTAGCAGCAGACGTAGCCCTTTACGGAGGAGCCAACGAGTGTGCCATTTGGGATGCTTTTGCCCGTCGTGGATTAGGAGTAAGTGCCATCCAAGGATCTTCATCTAGTAGAAGTGATGGAACCGAAGCCTTCGATACACCTTCAGGTGTGGCTTCATTCACTGCTCCAGATGATGTTTGTGAAAATGAAGGTGTACTTACTGGACTAAGTGGTGGTACTCCAAGTGGAGGAGTATATAGTGGACCCGGTGTTACCGATGATGGTAACGGATCTACGTATTCTTTCGATCCTGCCGCTGCAGGAGTGGGAGTTCATACCATTACCTATGATGTGCCTGCGGGTCCTTGTTCCGTAGCCTCTTCAGCTACGGATACCATCGAAGTTATAGGAATCCCAGGAGCGCCAGCTACTACGGGTGCATCGGATATTTGTATCGGAGATTCGGTAACTGTATCGGCTACACCTAATGATCCATTGAACGTAATCCGTTGGTACGATGCCGAAATTGGAGGAAACTTCTTGTTCGAAGGTGAAGATTATACCTTTACGCCTTCAGGCGCTACGAGTGTTTGGGCACAGGAACAACCTCCTGGACCATTATCTCAACTTAAGATTTCTGAAATTACCTTAGAAACTCCAGACCGTTTCGAAATTCAAAATGTAGGTCAGGCAGCTGATTATACAGGGTATTCCGTAGCGGTAAGTGAAACCCCATATAGTAATATTAATGTGGTAAATCCAGTAGTCATCACCTTGGGTGCCATGGGCGCCGATTCGGTTGAATGGTGGGACGACAGTTCTGGTTCTGCCCAATACTGGGGAAGTAACCTTTTCTGGGACAATACAGGTACCGGATGGATCATCATCCTCGATGATACCGGTAATGTAGTAGATTCTGTATTCTGGAATTTCAGTGCCGCAGAAATTGCTACTTTCAATGTGAACATTAGTGGATTCAATATCACTGCTGCCGATCTGGATTGGACAGGAGTAGGGGCCAGCCTTACCCAGAATTGTAATGATTCTTTCCGAAGAATTGGAGACGATGATGATGCTACCAATTGGGCTGATGTATGTACCACAGCCGATTATGGAACTGCCAATGCGGACATCGATCTTGGCATAGACGGTTGTCTGGGTGCCCGCGGAGAAGCTGTAATAACGGCCGATGCACAAGCACCAACCATAAACTGCCCAGGAAATATTTCCGTAAGTGTCGATACAGGTTCTTGTGAGGCTACCGGAGTGAGTCTGGGAAGTCCAATAACAAGTGACAACTGTTCTGGAGAAACCACCAGTAATGACGCACCTAGTTCCTTCCCGGTAGGAGATACGACAGTAACTTGGACGGTAACGGATGCAGCTGGAAACACTGCCACTTGTACTCAAACCGTAACAGTAACCGAAGATGAGGATCCAACCATCTCTTGTCCAGGGAATGTTACCGTAGGTACAGATACTGGATCATGTACTGCTTCTGGGGTGAACTTAGGAACACCAACAGCTAGTGATAACTGTACGGGCGAAACAGTAACCAACGATGCGCCAAGTACTTTCCCAATTGGAGATACCACAGTAACTTGGACGGTAACCGATGCCGCAGGAAATACAGCTACCTGTACACAAACGGTAACCGTAACCGATGATGAAGATCCAACCATCGCTTGTCCTGGAGATGTAACAGTAAGTGCAGATGCAGGATCTTGTGAGGCAACTGGAGTAAGTCTTGGAAGTCCAACTACGAGTGACAACTGTACAGGCGAAACGACCTCGAACGATGCACCAAGTACCTTCCCAGTGGGAGATACTACCGTAACTTGGACGGTAACCGATGCTGCTGGAAATACAGCAACCTGTACTCAGACCGTGACGGTAACCGATGATGAAGATCCTACTGTGACGTGTCCGGCAGATGTGACTGTAACTGTTAACCCAGGTGAGCTTTACACGCTTCCCGATTATACCGGAAGTGCAAGTGCAACCGATAACTGTACTGCAGCTCCTGCACTAAGTCAGGATCCAGCCGCAGGAACCGATGTAGGGGTAGGAACCACTGTAGTTACCATTACCGCTACCGATGATGCTGGAAATACAAGTACTTGTACTTTTGATGTTGTGGTAGATGAAGTATTGGGCTTGAACGATACGACCTTGAGCAATCAGTTGGTATTGTTCCCGAATCCAACTTCTGGAGAACTTACTTTGGTAAACAACAGTACTGAGGTATTGACTTCCATTACCATTACCGATGTGAATGGAAGAACGATTCAGACCATCGACATGCGAAATGCAACTACGCGAATCAACTTCTCTATAGATGCGTTGGCTGCCGGCTTGTACTTTGCTCGAATCGATTCGGAGAATTCGAGTGCTGTGAAGCAAATTATTAAGAGATAATCTTAATCCTTATAAAATGGAAAGCCCTGCGAATGCAGGGCTTTTTTTGTTTCTGGTTAGGAAAGGGCATTTAGCATTGTTCTGCGCAGTTCCCTCCGCCTTCACCATCGGGGACACTCTCTGCCATACAAGGGCACGCACCTCCGCTGCCGTAATCCTCTGGTGGGAAAGGTGCCGAGGTTGTATAATCTGCAGCATAGCCATACATACTGGTCTCCGAAGTAGTGGGACATTCTTCTGGTTCTTCATCATCGTCATCATCGTCGTCGTCACCATAAGCCATGGCATCTCCATTGGTAACTACCCAATAGCTGAAATCGGCCTTCTCAATCTGAAAACCCGTTTGATTGTAGACCAATAAGGCTTCCGTGATCTTACCTTTTGAAATCCCCTTGATAAGATAGCCCTTTAATTGTCCTTTTTTGCTAATCTTTTTTAGCACATTTTTATTCGATTTGTTGACTGCATTGCACTTTTTGCGTCCATTTTTTTTCATCCAATCCATAGCCACTTTAGTGGTAATTTCCTGAAAAGAAACTTTCGAATAATCCCCTTTGTGCTGTCCTCGGAGTGATTTCACAATAAGTTCTTTGTGTCTTTTCCCCGCTTCGTTTTCTCCAGTCACTACTTCTTTACCTTCATTAGTAAATGCCAGAAGGGCAAAACAAAGTGCAAGAGAAAACATTTTTACAATTGTTCTCATAATTTGATGGTTTAATTATTAATCATGACGAAATTAGAAGGAGGGCAAGGGGCCTACAAGAGGAAAAATACCGTTTTTTCTATGGGTTTTCTGGTATTTTTACCTCATAATGAGGAAGTTGCATGCTATTTTCCACGAACTGCCTTCAAAAACATGCTCAAAATATATTTCTGATAAGCGTTGATAAGAAGGTTAGAATTATCGTGGCCAATCGTAAATTGACTAAGGTTTTAGAAACACGAAAAGCGGATTACTTCGGGAGCGGACCACAATTACCCCTCGCTTGGAAATAAAAAATCCATTTGCTTTCACAAATGGATTTAGTGCTTGATGTGGAGAAGATGGGATTTGCTCCGCTGGGCCCAACATTCACGCACTACTGCAAATACTAAATCCCTCGCCTGACGGCAAGAACCTTTTTTTATTTCCTGTGGCTTTTGAAAGCAAGCTTCCAAGCCTTGGAAATAAAAAATCCATTTGCTTTCACAAATGGATTTAGTGCTTGATGTGGAGAAGATGGGACTCGAACCCACGACCTCTTGACTGCCAGTCAAGCGCTCTAGCCAGCTGAGCTACATCCCCATGAATTCCCTGTTACGGGAACATCAGATCGGACTGCGAAAATAAGAAATTTTCTTATTCCCGTTCCTTTAAAATCAATAAAGGTTTCGATGTATGGAAATCTTTCTTCAAAATCTCATTGTGGGTGCCCCACAACTTCCTGAAAAAGCTCATCTTTTCCTTTCTTCTCAGGATACAAAGCATCTCAGGATCTATCGCATTGAAATGCTCTACAATCCCTTCAAAAACCGTAGCGTTCTCCGTAGTTCTTAACTCCCCATTCAACTTTGCCACCGGTTCGCTTAAAGTCCTAAAATTATTAGCCGTATCCGGCGTAACGACTTGCAGTAAGTGAAGTTTGGAGTGAAAAATCTCTAAGAATGATTCTAGCGTATCCGAAGTTTCATCGGACACAATAGGGGCATTCTTAAATGCAAATAGGATACTGTCGAACCTTCGGAACAAATAGTCCTTTGGAACGATCATTAAAGGGATTTCTGTCTGACGAACGATTTTCCCAGTTACTTTTCCCAAATATACCTCATCATTAATATCCACACTCTGTGGGGAAAGAATCATAAAATCGATGTTCAAGACACGGGAAAGCGAAGCAATCCCTTCAAAAATATCACCTGAAATTCGCTTGGATACCACCTGAACATCTTTGGTATCTACACTGTTTAATACCTCCCGAAGTACGGCTTCGGTATTTTCGTCCGTCTTAATGCAAGTAACATATACCCTGGCTTGGGTAAAACTGGCAAAGTTAACGGCATAACGCAAATTGTTCACTCCATTTTCAACAGAGCCAACAGGAACGAGAATGTTTTTCATTTTGAAGTAAAAGTAGTTTTTTAACCGATAGTTGTGAATTTTTCAAAAATCAGGTGCAAAAGTACGAATTTTCTGAAAAATCCTCAACCAAAATGGGGCGTAAAAAACTTACTACTGGACACTTAGCACCAATAAAGGCTTGGTAGTGTAGAATTCCCTTTTAAGTACCGTATCCTTTTCCCAAAGCTTTTTGAAGAATCCTCTTCTGCGTCGTACCACACAGATCATATCCGGATTATGCGACTGAAAATGCTCCAACACGGCCTGAAAGGTAGTAACATTGGTAGATTGTGTATACGAATCGGATATTTTCTGAAGCTTCCCACTTACTTTGCGCATCTTTTCATCGGTTTCGGGAGTCTCTACATGCAACAGACTCACCTTGGTATCGAAATGCTTTATGAAATTGCGTAGGGGCTCCAACATCTTTTTCTTCGGGAAGTTTCCATTCTTAAAGGCCATCAATACCTTAGAAGGGGCTTGAAATACAGTTCCTTCTGGTACAATGAGTGCCGGAATGTTGGTATCCTTAACCAACTTACCAGAGGTTTTCCCTAAATACAACTCCTCATTTATAGAATTGCTTCTTGGCGACAGCACCATTAAATCAATCTCAACGTGCTTATTGAATCGCTCCACAATATCCAACACGCTTCCCTTTATGGGATGGGAAATCACAGTAACGTTTTTATGATCCACTTTAGAAAGAACTTCTTCCAATAAGTTTTCGGTGTCTTCCTTAATAATGGTATTCACCTTGGTAAGGCCCCCTACTTTAGAAAACTCCTGAAAAACAGACAACACATACACGTAGGCGCCTACGGTTTCGGCCAAATCGATGGCATACTGCAATGTACCTACTGCACTTTCTGAAGAACCTACGGGAACCAAAATATTTTTCATCACTGCTACTTTAAGATTACAAGGTAAAGAAATAGTATCTTTAAATCTGTTGCAAAATTAGCGCATTATTATGATACAAAAGGGGAAACTTTCCCAAATCGAAGAAATTATGGTCATGACCCGCGCCTGTGGTGCCAAAATGATAGCCAACGGTATTTATCAGTGGAACGAGCACTACCCCAACCCCAAAGCTTTCATTAAAGATATAGAAAGGGAAGAGCTTTATGTCCTTACCAATGAAGAAAATACGATCATGGGAACCATTGTCATTTCTACCCTAAAAGACGAAGAATACGAATCGATCGATTGGCTCACGCCAGACGGTAATAACTATTACATCCATAGATTGGCCATTCACCCAGACTTTCAGCATCAGGGATTGGCCAAAAAAATGATGGATTTTGCCGAAAGTGAAATCCGAAAGAATCACGGCGTATCGGTTCGCCTGGATACCTTCAGTAAAAATCCTAGGAACCAGCGTTTCTATGAAAAAAGAGGATACGAACGCCTAGGAGATATTTATTTCCCTAAGCAAAGTGAAGATCCTTTCTATTGCTACGAGCTTATCTTATAAGGGAGAAATGACCGCGAATTTGGGTGCCATCCCAAAGCTGGGCGCGGTACCAATATTCTGAAGAAGGTAGGGGATTGCCGCGATACATGCCATTCCATCCTTCACTATCGGGTTTAATAATAATCATCAGCTTCCCCATTCGGTCATAAATGAAGATATACCGAATATTCAGTGGGTTTTCTTTGGGAGGAATGTACTGCCAAAGATCGTTGAAACCATCTCCGTTGGGTGTAAAGAACTGTGGGAATCCGGGAGGTCGTAATCGCAATTCAAAAGTTTCTTCTACCACCCCGCATCCATTCTTGTCGCGCACATACACGGTGTAGGTTCCTGCCTCAAGGTTTGTGAAGGTATTGTTGTCCGAATAACCGCCCACGCTGTCCAAGAGGGAATATTCATAATCCCCGATCCCAGAAGCCAAAACCGTGATATTAAATCGTTGTCCCACCAATTCAATATCAATATCATCGATACGCGCAGTAGAAGAGGAAACTACCGTAAACTCTTTGGAAGTAGGACACTCTACGATTACCCCGTCCTGATTTACTACCGTATACGCCTCATAAATGTAGGTCCCCGTTTCTGAAATATTTACCGAGGGTGCTTCCGATATGAGCGTTTCATTTCCCGAAGGGCCAATCTGATACCATCGGAATCCATCTGCTTCATCGGTAGTGGTAATTCTAGTGGGAAGTTCATTTTCGCAAATGCTTATCTGATCCGGAAAATCGATTTCGGGGTTCAGATAGATAATTTCCCCTGTATCATCGTCTATGAATGGGCCACATCCTAGAATAGTCGCGAATGATTCCTGCGCACAACCCTGAGCCGGACCCGCTTTATTGAAAGGAATAATGCGGATGAAATAGGTATTGTTGGCTTCAAAATTCAATACGAAAGTCGCATTGGTAAAGAAGATGGTACCGTCCAACACGTCATTTTCGAAAGGAGTTCGTCCCAAATAAACTATATATCCCGTGGCTCCAGGAACGGGTTCCCATTCCAACAAAGGGGAGAGTTCTACATTCGTGGCTCCATCCAATGGGCTAATAAGCTGGGTACATCCCGGAGGGTCTCCCAAATCTGCAGTAATAAAACTTTCCTCTGGACAACCCGTTGCATTTCCATTCTCATTGTATGGAGTAATCTGTACATATATAGGAACTCCAATGGGTAAATCCCCAGGAGGATTAAAACTCAGTACATTCCCTACATCTTGGTTGTTCACAATATCCCCTGCCCCAGGAGAGGTTCCTATCCTAATGCGATATCCTGTTGCTAAGGGAGCATAACTCCAGAAGAGATTTGTAGTTCTGGGTACATCCACATCGCCATCCTGTGGACTCGTAAGCTCTGTACATACAGGGATGGAGGTAACATCTTCGGTACGAAATGACTGGCTAGGGCATTCTATATCATCCTGATTAAAGAAGAATAGGGTAATGGTCACAAAAACCTCGGTAGATTCGGGCAGTCCCAAAGGAGGTGTAAATGTAGTAGCATTTCCCACGTTCTGGTTGTTCACAATTTCAAAACCGCCTGGGGATGTCCCCAAGGAAATTCGGTAACCGGAAACCCCAACGACACTTTCCCAACTTATGGAAGTGGTCACCGGAACATCTACCGCGCCATCGGTTGGATCCAATAAATCTGGGCACTCTTGCGCCAAAAAAAGCGAGTGGGAGAAAAAGAACAGGAGGTTAAAAATTCTTCTCAAGATCATAGCAACAACTAAAGATAATGAATTTAAAGCTGCTGAAATATTTGACCTTCAATATATTGTATTCTCCCAAAGTTTTCAAGTAATTTTGCGACTTGAAATCTTCAGAAACCAATATCTCTTTTTCCCGAATCCAACAGCTGGCCATACCCGCTATTATTGCAGGTGTAGCAGAGCCTGTGCTGTCTATTACGGACACTGCTATTGTTGGGAATATTCCCGAATACGGAACGGAGTCCTTGGCTGCTGTAGGGATCGTGGGGTCGTTTTTATCTGCGCTCATTTGGATTTTGGCGCAAACCCGAAGTGCCATTGCCGCAATCGTTGCTCAAAATCTGGGTGCCGGGAAAATTGAACAATTGAAACGGTTTCCCGCACAAGCAATTTTCTACAATATTGCGTTGAGCATCATCGTACTCTTTTCCACTTATTTCTTTGTGGAAGAAATCTTCATTCTCTTTAATGCAAAGGGGATGATCTTGGACCTCAGCGTAGACTATTATAACATACGGGTTTGGGGGTTCCCATTAACCCTGTTCACCTTTGCCGTTTTTGGCTTGTTCCGGGGACTTCAGAATACATTTTGGCCCATGATCATTGCGGCCATCGGTGCCGGAATCAACGTGATTTTGGACTTTGCCCTTGTCTACGGTATTCCCGATGTTATCGAACCCATGAATGTAATTGGAGCGGCTTGGGCCAGTCTTGTTTCACAGGCAATCATGGCATTGCTTTCCTTGATTTTACTATTGAAAAAAACAGATGTCTCGCTTCGGCTGAAACGGGATATTCATCCAGAAATACATCGTCTCATTGTAATGAGTGCGAATCTTATTTTGCGATCCATTGCATTGAATGCAGCACTTATTCTAGCAACCCGAGAGGCGACAGATTTAGGAAAAGAATACATCGCAGCCCATGTAATTGCCTATAATGTCTGGATATTCGCCGCCTTCTTTATCGATGGCTATGGCGCTGCAGGAAATATTCTGGGAGGTAAACTTCTGGGAGAACAAAACTTTAAAGCCCTTTGGACCGTGACCAAACGGGTGAATGCCTATAACCTAGTAGTCGCTTTGTTGCTCATGCTATTGGGAGTAGCGGGTTATGATTATATCGGTGGATTCTTTAACGATGATGCCAAGGTCATTTCCTTGTTCAAAGATATTTTTTACATGGTCATTATAAGTCTTCCTTTCTGTTCTCTAGCATTTACATTGGATGCCATTTTTAAGGGATTGGGAGAAATGGGGTATTTGCGAAACGTTCTTCTGGGAGCTACGTTATTTGGTTTCGTACCCGTTTTATACGTAACCAAATATTTAGATTGGGAGCTCTACGGCATTTGGCTCGCTATGATCGTTTGGGTGGCTTACCGCGCCCTGGCCTTGATCATTAAGTACTGGAGAAAATACTATGTGCTGGTAAAATAAAGGCCAGGCTGCTCCTCAACAACCTGGCCGACCAAACGGATTGTATAAGTCTAAGACAATCCTAACACCAACGTATTACTCATCTAAAACATCTTCTATTTTGGTTACCCAACCGTCTACGGGGTCGAATAATAATTTTTGTGTTCCATTGGCTTCGGCGGTATACTCCAACTGAATGGTCCCCTGTGCCACTGGATCTAGGTTTTCTCCGTCCTTATGAGCCCAAACCGTCACTTTTAGATCATAGGTCTGACCCGCTTGCAGTTTATCTTGAGCCAAACGCAACAACTCCAAGAAGGCGTAATCGGCCACATTATTAGAGGTGTTAATGGTCACCTTAGGATACCAGAAGTAGAACTTATCTTTGTCTTTGTCGATCTGCGGAATGTTCTTCGCAAAAGTAGAACTGGACTTACGCAAGGCCTCTCTATCGGTTTTTACACCCGCCATTTCATACGTAATATTGAACCATGCACCTGGGTGGCTCTGCTCCAATGGCTGCTCGAAATAAGGTTTAAATGCTACCGTAGACCCCAATTCTCTTTTGGTAATGAAGTTTTCTGGCTTCTCGATAGGCTGATTGTCCTTCTGGTTACGCAAGTAGTTAGTTCCTTTGGCAAAAGCGATCTTCCCTTTGTAGTTTTTGTACACCTCGAAACGCATCAACTTCTTCTTAATCTTCTCGCCTTGCGCTCCTTTCAAGGTTCCTACCACCATATCTACTTTGGCTTGAGCCGTTTCAATATCCCATGTATCGAAAGCTGCTTTGTCTTTTGCATACACATTGATCACGGTACGCTCGGCATCCAATGGCACAGGATCTTCATAGCGGTTCAGGCTACGGTCACTCTTTATCTGGGCCAATACCCCTGGGTCTACCTCAATCAATTCTATATATCCTGAAGAACTAGCGCTCATCCATTCAAAGAACAATTTCACCTGGTACTTGTTATAGTAGCTTTCTTTCATGGCCATTTTTAGGGCAGGATCTCCCTTGGATTCGAAATAGTGCAACTGGTTCACCATTTTTCCATCGGCTTCCTTTACGAATCGGAATCCATAGGCTTTCCCATCTTTCAATTCGAAGTATTGTCCGGTTACGCCCATTTCATCAGCTTCATTGTTGAAGTCCGAAAATTTGGCAGATCCTCCGCCTTTTCCTTTCTTCTTCTTCTTGCCTTTTTTACCCAATCCTAAGGCCTGTTTGGCTTTCTTCCCGAATTGTGCTTCGGCCGTGTTGCTAATCCCTATGATTAGGAACAGACTTAAAAGTGCCGTGATTATTGTTTGTTTTCTCATCATACTAAAATTTAAATTGGTTCTATAGTTAAAAATCAAGTGTTACAGATTGTGTTTTGGTAGTGTTGCTACCAGTACTACCGCTTCTTCCGGTGCTACCAGATGTTCCATTTACATTGTATCGCTTTCCACCAGCACCACCAGCACCACCTTTGTTATTCACGGTAATGTTCATAGAGGTGACCGAGGGATCTTTCAGGATGGTGATAGTACCGCCATTTCCACCATTTCCGCCGTCATCACCATTCGGGAAACTGGCGCTGGAACCATCGCTTCCCCATTGTCCTTTTCCTCCGTTCACATTAAGAATGAGTTGGGTAGCAGGCGATAGTTTGTATCGAGCGATTACTTTACGCTCACTCTCATCATAAATTTGAATTTTGTTCATGGGCATACCCGTCTGCTTGTTCTTGCCGCCCTTCACTTTTACGGTAAGACTATGGCCATTTCCACCTCGCTGACTGGCTCCCACGGTAGCCATTCCCGTCGCTCTTGCACGGTCGGCCCCATAAAACCCATTCCTGCTCACCTGGATGGAAATATCATTCGTGGTCGCCAAGCTCTTCTGGGCCTTGAGGGAGGGATGATACCTAGAAGTAGCCCGTACGACCACTTTATCGTTCGGAATCTTAGAAGCATCCTCTTCTACATTTACTCGCTCTGTAGTATTGCTACATCCCACGTTGGAAAATTCGAAATCGCTCCATGGTAATTTTCCTCCCAGATTTGGGGTTTTAAGTTGCGACCCATCTTTTAGGGTTGCTACAATTCCGAAGTCAATGGATTTGCTGAAATGAGAGATCTTTTGTGGCGGATTGATCCACTCCACTTCAATCTTTGCTACCGATTTCCCTTCTAAGGAGTTTGCTTGTCGCTCAGCTTCGGCCAAGGCCTTCTTTTCCTTTTTCACATCGGCTCTGGCCGAAGATTGGTTGGCAAAAATGGCCTTTGCATAACTAGCAATTTCCGTATTGGTATCGGTAAAGCTCTTCCCGAAAGAACCTCCTTCTTTTACGAATATGTACTTCACCTTTGCCTGTTGCTTCCCATTCCATTCGTAATAGGCAGCGTAGTTTTTCAGAAAGGTGAGCCTATAATTTTTATAACCGAAATAGGCGGGATATCCGGGTACGTCTACTTCAAAGTTTTCATCTAAAATCCCAGAGCGCTTTACCAACACCTTGGAAGCCTGTCCTCCTTCACTGGATATTTCCAATGGCCAAGTTTTCTTTACTTTTTCGAATTTTTTCTTGGCGTTTACTTTATAGACAGCATACTTTCCAGAAGCATATTGTTGTAGGATTTCGTTTTGGTTTTGTTGTGCTTTTGCTATTCCGAAGCACATGGCTAGAAGTAAAAAGAGGATTGATTTTTTCATAATTGCTGGTCGTTAATGCTGATGCAAATATGAATTGAGTTGTTTCTTTTTTCTGACAGAAATTTCTGAATCCCCGTTTTGAATTTCTAAAAGAATGGGATATGGGGAATAAAAAAAGACTGCCAAAAATTTTGACAGTCTTACCTTGAAAAATAAACTTGGTCAGTTAGTACTCCGTTTCATTAGGCAGGGTAAAACTAAATGATTCCCCTCCCAAAAACTCATCGCGATTTCTGAAATGCGCTTTTCGACTTCTAAACGGTCATAAACTCTGGACGATACTCAAAAACTCGTCCTTTTTATCCTTGGAAATGGAGACGGCCCTATCGTTATCCATAAGGATATATCCGCCATCACTTTTTACATATTGCTTAATAAACGCCAAATTGATGAGATAGGAACGATGCGGTTTATAAAAGGTAGGTGCTTTCTGAAGCAATTCCACAAAATGCTTCAAGGGCTTGCTAATGAGTATTTCCTCATCGATCATGCTTATCTTAGTATACATACCATTGGCCTCTAACATGATGATCTTATCAAATTCCACAAAGCGGATGCCTTCTGCCACGGGTAAAGCAATCTTCTTGAACTGCGAAGAGGAAAGTATGGCCTTGAGCTCTTCCAGTTTTACATGCACTTGCGATTTTCCCAAGGAAGCCATCGCCTTTTCCACGGCATCGACTACTTTGCTAGGACGAAGCGGTTTCAGGATGTAGTCTACGGCCGAAAGCTCGAAGGCCTGTATGGCGTATTCGCTATAGGCTGTCGTAAAAATAATTTCGAAATTGAGTTCCTCACGATCCAAGAAATCCACGATTTCCAATCCCGAATGCTGGGGCATTTCAATATCTAGAAACACGATTTGGGGTCGCTCCTGTTTAATGCATTCTACCCCTGCCAACAAATCCCCAGCTTGGTAAATATCGTCTACCGCAGGACAATTTTCTTCCAAGAGTACTTGAAGCAATTTCCGGGCTTTGGGTTCGTCATCTATAATGATTGCCTTCATATCTTATTCTTTTGTACAGGGTATGGTGATGGTAACTTTGGTTCCTGATGGGTTTTCTTCCGTATCGTACAAATCTTCGATCACTACCCCGATTTTTTTCTTCTTTTCGTAATTCAATAGTTCTAGGCGGTCGTCATTGGCTTTAGTAGCAAAAGATTCATGGTTTTTCTTTCTTTTTTTAAGATACTCCATGGCGCGTTCCCTTCCTATGCCGTTGTCTTCTACTTCACAAATAATATTTCTGAAATCATCCGCAAATTTGAAAGAAACCGTGAGCAAACAATTGTCCTTTTTGTGCAACAATCCGTGCTTTAATGAATTCTCCACGTATGGTTGTATAAGCATGGTAGGAATTTGGATTTCTTCTGGGAAAAGATCCTGACTTTTGCTGATGCTATATTTCAATTTGTCCTCAAATCGCATTTGTTCCAGCTCCAAGTACATTTCCAAACAATCGATTTCTTCTTGAAGTGTAATCGTTCCTTTACCGCTGTGCTTTAAGTAGGTGCGCACCAGATCGGCAAATTTTCCCAAATAGTCGCTGGCCAATTGTTTTTGGTTGAGTACAATATATTCCTGAATGGAATTAAGCGCATTAAAAATGAAATGTGGATTCATTTGCGAACGCAAATTTTCCAACTTTAAAGAGGTAAGCTGATTCTCCAACTGCAATTGGTTCACCTCAAGGTTTTTATCCCGTTCCTTTCGCTTTTGAAGCTTATTGAAGTACAATATCACGAACAGCAGCAACAGAGAAATACAACCCACTACAAACCACCAACGCTCCCAAAAGGGGGAGGCAATGCTGAAGGAAACCCGTTGTACTTTCGATACCTGTTCGGCAAAGGCATTTTTGGCCCGAACCTCGAACGTATATTGGCCGTTGGAGAGACTTCCAAATTCAGCAAAGTCAACTCCCATTTCCAAGGAGGTCCAACTTTCGTTTCCTCCCAACAATCGGTATTCATAAACGATATTCTCGTTCGTATTGAAGCCATTGGCGTGGAAATCGAAACGGATATTGTTTTGGTCATACGTTAGATGATAATCCTCTTGGATTTCACGTGCTTCCTTTGCAATGGTTATACTTTTAAAATACACTTTTGGGGGAGGACGTTGGCGAAAAGCTCGTTTCCTATCCACTTCAAAAATGCCGAGATTACTACCAAATACGATTCTGTCCTTCAATACCGCTATTCCCGAAATTTTATAGGAAGGAATCCCATCCTGTCGCGTAAGTGTTCTCACAGTTTCGGTTTCAGTATCAATTCTTTGGATGCCATAGTCCGTAGCCACCCAAAGAAAATTACCTTCATTCTGTATTTTCGAGGTTTGATTAGACACCAATCCATTTTCGGTATTATAAACAGCAAAAACCTCATCGTTTACGATGCCCAAAATTCCATTATTGAAAGTAGTTACCCAGATAATCCCGTCTTCAGTTTGGGTAATGTCCAGAGCGAAAATGGACCTATTATTATGTAAAATAGGGTGCGAATTAAGCAAAGAATCGTGTCGGACCAGAGCATCGGCATAGCTTACGTAATAGTCTTTTTTTTGCCGATCGTAATAACAAGAATAAGAGCGTTTGGAGTCCAGTAATTCCATATGTGAAGACGTTCCTTTTTTCGCTTCATCCACTATAATAGCCTTTCCCGATTGTGCTACCATAAAAGAGGTTTCTTCCACAATGGCAAAATCCTTTACATTCACCAAAAAGTTCATTTCATCCTCTCCAGCATCGGAGATGCCATACCCTTTTCTAGCACCATCCGGGCTAATGAAATTTGTTTCCAAATCTCGATGGTAGAAGACTCCCGACACCCTTCCGAAATCCCTAGGGAACAAATCATACTCCTGATCCATGATCCGATAGCGTCCTGCCCTGCCGCTGAAAGTGCCAAAGATAAATTCATCTTCCGAAACCTTGTTCAATGCGGAAATATGATTCAACTCTTCAGGTAATTCGTAGCGCTTTACATGAATGTTGGGCAATACGTATATACCATCGTCCAGCGTGGTAAACCAAGAGTTCCCATTACGGTCTATCAAAAATTTGGTTACGAACTTATCCTTCAGAAAGTGGTTTTTGAAAATGAATTTTTCCTGTGAAAAAGCATATTGAAACGCTCCAGAAGAAGTAGCTACCCACAATGTATTCCCTTCACCTACAAACCTTACCAATGTTGGGCTCCAAAGCTCGGAGGGCAACTCGATTTCCTTCATGGACGGTGCCCTGGTATCTACCATATACAAGTGGTTCCGTCCGTCCACTTTGGTCAACATAAAAAGCTGGTTCTGAAATAGGAAAAAACGGTATTGTAGATCGGGAATGGCAAGTTCCTCCACACTAAATAAGGAATTTGCTGTACCATCCGGGTGAAACTCCAAAAGTTGATCATTGTATATATTATACACAGCTCCCTTAAAAACAAACCCGTTGCCAATTACATCATGCTTGTCAAATTCCACTTCTAAAATGTCCTTGGTTTCAATATCGACAATAAGCGCTTTATCCCTCAAAAAAAGATAGAGCTGATTGTTGAGAATGTTGATATTAAACGCCTCTCCCAACAGGCTCAATTCCAAGTCCATGAAAGTGATCAGTTCATCATTTTCGATGTAGAAGATCTGTCCTGAAATATTCTTACACCAAATACGACCCTTTGGGTCCTCCACTAGGTTGAAAACGGAAAGTCCCCGTTTTTCGGGGTTCGAATAATTTTTGAAGGTCTTTCCATCATATCGAAACAACCCCTTGTCTGCCGCCAACCAAATAAACCCTTGGCGATCGGGTAACATATCGTAGAACTCAATATCGGGAAGGCCGTCCTTTTCGGTAAGGTGTATGGCACTGGGCTCCTGAGCGACTAGGGTTCCGAAGCATAAAAAAGAAAGTAGGATTATGGAAAATCGCAACAACTGACCAAATTTTACCAAAGCTACAATTTTTGAGGTAGGAGGATTCATTCAACTTCCGAAATGCCCGTTTGAGTTTCTAAAATAGTGGTATTTTTATGCCCAGTATTTTACGATTATGGATATACTTAATTTTTTAAGTGGAAACGGACTTTTTATGGTCCTCGGATTGTTTGTGGTAATAGTAGTTCTTTACAATAAGATGAAAGCCCGAAAATATCATAGAACCTCTTCCAAAAAGAAGCAATAAAAATGGCGCAAATAAGAATCACCAAAATGTTCTCTTTCGAAACCGGTCATGCCCTCTATGGTTATGATGGGAAATGCAGAAATGTACACGGCCATAGCTATAAACTATCGGTTACCGTTATCGGACAGCCCATTTCGGATAACAACCATGTAAAATTCGGGATGGTAATCGATTTTGGGGATCTCAAGAAAATAGTGAAGGAAGAGATCGTCGATGTATTCGATCATGCCACGGTTTTCAACAAAAACACCCCACACGTAGAATTGGCTAAAGAATTAAGCGATCGTGATCATAACGTATTATTGGTAGATTATCAACCCACCAGCGAAATGATGGTTTTGGACTTTGCCGATAAAATCAAAAAACGATTGCCAGCTGGGATCACCCTGCACTCGCTAAAACTACAGGAAACCGAAACGAGCTTTGCGGAGTGGTTTGCGAGCGATAACTAATCTCCTTCGGAAACCCCATAAAGGGCGTTAGCCCGAAAACTCTTTTCCTTATCTTTATCCAATGCAAATTCCCAAGGGTAAAAAAATTTACTTCTCGAGCGACAATCACTTAGGGGCTCCTACCATGGAAGCCAGTAGGCCCAGGGAATTGAAGTTTGTTCGCTGGTTGGACGAAGTGAAAGAAGATGCCGCTGCCATTTTCCTATTGGGAGACCTTTTCGATTTTTGGTTCGAGTACAAAACTGTAGTCCCCAAAGGATTTGTGCGCGTTCTGGGAAAATTGGCTGAATTATCCGATCGAGGCATCCCTATCCACTTCTTTGTGGGTAATCATGACCTATGGATGCGCACCTATTTCGAGGACGAATTGAAAATCCCTACCTACCGCGATGTAAAGGAGTTTACCTTTAATGATAAGCACTTCCTTATTGGCCATGGCGATGGAAAAGGTCCAGGAGACAAAGGCTACAAACGTATGAAGAAAATCTTCACCAATCCTGTTTTCAATTGGTTGTTTCGCTGGTTACATCCAGAATGGGGCATGCGCATAGCGCAGTATATGTCTGTAAAAAACAAGCTGATCTCAGGCGATGAGGACAAGAAGTTCTTGGGAGAAGAGAACGAATGGCTGGCACAATACGCCAAACGTAAGCTTCAGGACAAGCACTATGACTATTTTGTTTTTGGCCATCGCCACTTACCTATGGAAATACAAGTGGGTGAAAATTCGACCTATTTTAATCTGGGTGACTGGATCACACATTTTACTTATGGCGTTTTCGATGGTGAAAAGTTTGAATTGAAGGAGTACTAGCCTTCCTACTTACAATGAACTATTCTCAATTTAGGCAAGCACAGCAAAAGTTTACCACGGCAGATGGAGATCTTGCTTATATAGATAATGGAGAAGGCGAGGTCATACTGTTATTGCATGGAGTACCTACCTCGGGGTGGCTGTATCGGCATATGATCGATTCCCTTTCCGAAAATCACCGAGTCATAGTTCCCGATATGTTAGGATTTGGAAATAGTGATTCCCCAAAGGGATACGAAATCTATTCTGAAAAAAAACATGCCGAACGAATCTTGGCGCTTATGGATGCCTTGGGAATTAAGAACTGGACGCATGTTATGCATGATGCAGGCGGATTGTGGACCTGGGAAATGCTTCGAAGGGCTCCTGAGAGCGTCTCAAAATTGGTCATTCTCAACACCCTCATTTACGAGGAAGGATTTTCTCCACCCATCCGATTCGAAAAAGGACTTTTGGCAAAAATGGCGATGTGGAGCTATAGAAATGGCATCACTACTGGTACGATGATAAAGGGTCTTTTTAATAGTGGTTTGGTTGAAAACAACCTCACCAAGGAAGACGAAGTTGGGTATAAAGTTCCGTTGAAGGAAGGCAAGACACGGGCCATGTACTATTTCTTTACCCAGACCTGTAACAAATTGCCCGATTTCAGTGAAGTGCTTAAGGGATTGAACATTCCCGTTGCTGTCATTTGGGGAAAACACGATTCCTTCTTATTGTGGGAACGGCAGAAGGAAAGAGTTAAGAAAGACCTCAACATTGCTGAAACAAACATACACCTTTTGGAAGCCAAGCATTTCATTCAGGAGGAAAATCCAGATGAAATTGCCCAAATCATTTCAGATTTTATAAGTTAAAGCATTTCAATAGCCAATGAAGTCGGCTCTAAAGGAACCATGTATACTCATAGGATAGTAATCGCTTACTATTTTTGTGAGGAATTGTGTCTTATCGAAAATGAGCTTTGCGAAATATGTACTCGCCGCATTTCCACCAAAAATGTAGAGGTAAATATAGTCTCCGCTCAAAGATTCATAAACTTCTATGCTCCTTACAAACGAAGTATGCCCGCATAAAGATGGATTGTATAAATTTCCGTAGGACTTTTTAGGAATTTGAAGGGGTTTCCCGTCAATGGTTATTCGGATTTGCTCAATTTTAACTTCTATACCTCCGTACTGTCCGCCAAAAGGAAAAGCTCCATCTACGCTTTCAAAAAAGGAAGACTCCTTGTTTATTTTTATGGAATGCTTGTTTGGATCAAACTTGCCAGCTATCAGCATAACTTTGATTGCTTCGCCTTTGGTAAGGGTATCCTGAATGACTGTCTTTTGGTCATCGCAATGAACGTCCTTAAGTTTTCTCAGTAGATTTCTATTCGAAATAAAGCAACTGTCGGAAGGTTTATCAAGAAGCTTTTCAATCGTATAGTCTACAAATGCCCGGTTTGCATTTACTATGGAATCCCAATTAGTTTGACTCCGTCCTGGAAAGAAGGTAGTATCTATGGATTGAAGGTGCCTTTGAAATTCTTCGCAATCTTGAGCCAGAGAGTTAAAACAACAACTCAAAATTGCAAAAACAACAGCACAGAATCTGCTATGGATCATAATCTTCTAACGCAGAAGATAGTCCAATGTTATGGCATCCAATTTCCCATCGGGAAACAGTCCGCTCTTTTCCTCGAAACTACGAAGTGCGTTGAAGGTTTCTGTTCTAAAAAGCCCGTCGTGCCGAATGGAATCGCCTTTTTCTATAAGTAATCTTTGAATCTCATACACCAACGCATTCTGCTCTCCCAATCGTAATTCATTGGCTTTGGGGTTTGCGTAAAAAGACTTTAGAATGAGCTGTTTTTTGAGTTCTGCTTCGGTAAGAGGCTTCTTTTCGGGCTCCTTTTTAGGGTTGCGAAGCAGAGTTTCGTAGTAGGAGACAGCCGCTAGCTTTTTTCGGTATTCTGCCACGGCTGCTTTGGTGGCTTCATTATCTTTTTTAGGATTCCGAACATCGATCTTATTCGAGCTCCATTGGGTAATGACGTATCCATTCACCGCTTCTATCGCTTCATGGTAATTCAACAAGGTACCTTGATCGGCATTGCTTAGATCCAAATTCTGGGGTGTCTTATATCCATATTCAGTTAAAGAAAAGCGTTTGTATTTGGAATACACATTGTAGCCCATGATCCCAATGATGACGAGCAACAAAAAAATAATGATTTGTTTCATCGCGGTTAGTTTCCATAAAAATAAGAAACCTTTACAACAAATAGTAACCTAAGGACTAGTTTGCGGATAACTTCTCCACATATTCGCGAAGTTCTAAGTGAAATAGGACGCCCTTTAAAAGATCGTCCAATAATTTCAATTCCTGACGGCTCATGGCCAAATCCACATGCTGCGAAGGGGTTTTTAAGAGCACAGAACGACAGCAAGGTGATTTGCAGGAAAGTGGGCATTGCGAGCGGGCTTTGGCCTGTTCCAAAAGCTTGGAGAAATAAACGATCTCGCCCTTTTTAAGATAAAACCCCATATCGCGAAAAATTATCTGCACGGCATCTTGCAGTACAGTACCTTCCTTTATCCAATAAAAGCCGAATCCGAAGGTGTTTTTGTATATGGGCACTATGTCTTGCATGGGCATCGTTCTTTCCCACAAAGATATTTATTTAGAATTAATCTAAATAATAAATTCAGCTTTTTATATCCTTCAATTTCAATTGAAGACTCACCGTTCCCTGCCACTCGTTTTCATCGACGGTGTAGGCAACTTTAAAGGGGGCACCCGTACAGGCGACGTCACTTTTATGCCCCAAACCAAAGCCAATTCCCGTGAGGGAGGCCGAATTGCCCTGTTGCATCACCAATCGTAAATGATCCCCGTCTTCACCTACCTTTTTTCCATGACCTGTATCACAAACATGCGTGCTCATAAAAATTGGGGTTCTATTTTCGGGTCCAAAAGGAGCCAATTGCTTTATAATGCGATAAAATTTCGGATTAATGTCCCCAAAATTAATTTCGGAATCTATGATCAATTCGGGATCCAAAAGCTTGGGATCTATCGTAGCACGAACCACTTCTTCGAAAGTCTTTTTGAATCCTTCATAATCCTTTTCCTTTAGGGTAAGTCCGGCAGCATATTTATGTCCTCCAAACTGTTCAATATGTTCGCCACATTGCTCTAGGGCTTTGTACACATCGAACCCCTTTACCGAACGGGCCGAACCCGCTAACATATCCCCGCTTTTCGTAAAGACCAACGTAGGGCGATAATAGGTTTCCGTAAGTCGTGAAGCTACTATGCCTATAACCCCTTTGTGCCAATCTTCTCGATACACTACCGTAGTGTACCGTTCTTTCTCTTTCAGCTCCTCAATCTGCTGCAAAGCCTCCTTCGTAATCCTTTTGTCAGCTTCCCTTCGATCGGCGTTGTACTGTTCAATTTCAGCTGCCCACAAGGCCGCCTGATTTATATCCGTTTCCGTAAGCAAAGTCACCGCATGGTTTCCGTGCTTCATACGTCCCGCTGCATTGATTCGGGGAGCGATGATAAATACCACATCGGTAATGGTGAGCTTTTGTTTTTTTACCTGTTTAAGGATGGCCTGAAATCCGATACGCGGGGCTTTATTAATTACCTGCAGTCCATTATAGGCCAAGATTCTGTTCTCACCAGTAATGGGAACGATGTCCGCACCAATAGCTGTAGCTACCAAATCCAGATATGGTACGAGATCATCGATGGTCCATCCAATTCCAGAGGACAATGCCTGCACCAACTTAAATCCAACGCCACAGCCACACAGTTCTTTGTAGGGATAGAAACAATCTTCCCTTTTGGGATCCAAAACGGCCACAGCACTGGGAAGTTCATCCCCAGGACGGTGGTGATCGCAAATGATAAAGTCAATTCCCTTTTCGGCTGCGTAGGCTACTTTTTCAATGGCCTTCACACCGCAATCCAAAGCGATGATCAGACTGAAACCATTGTCGTCGGCAAAATCGATTCCTTGATAGGAAACTCCATACCCTTCTTTATATCGATCTGGAATATAGGTAGCGATGTTGGGTGAAAGTGTTTTTAGAAAAGAGGATACCAGAGCCACACTGGTGGTGCCATCTACATCATAATCTCCATACACCATGATATTTTCTCCCGACTGTAGTGCTTTTTCAATACGATCTACTGCCTTTTGCATGTCCTTCATAAGGAAAGGATCGTGTAAATCTTCCAAAGAAGGCCGGAAGAATTTTTTTGCCGCTTCGAAGGTTTCAATACCCCGTTGTACCAAAAGGGAAGCGAGAATAGGATCTATAGTAAGTTCGGTTGCTAGTTTTTTAACCTTCTCGGCAGAAGGCTTCGGTTTCAAATTCCAACGCATATGCCATTCCATTTAACTTACAAATTACAAGAATTGAAAGCTATTTCAAAAGGGATTTTCACCCTTAAGGAAAACACCTTACGTCTTTGTGTATTTTCCCTGACAAAAAACATGCTTTTAATTTATTGATTATCAGTTTATAACATTGAAATTATTCTTTCAAACCGTCCTACTTTAGCACCATAAATACTGTACAAAACCAGTAATAGAGTAATTTTTTTAGATAGTTAAGTTTAGTTGATTTTAGCCAAAGCCGCGATGAACCGCAATTCACCGCGGCTTTTTTATGGTGTGGATTCATGTATGGCGACCCTGATTTTTAGGGATTCCTTCAAAATTGAATTATATTGTTTGGCAACAAACGCTATGAAATCTAACTATACCATTTCTTTTTTCCTGTTCTTCCTTTCCACAGGGTGGCTATTCGCTCAAGATGGAACCTTGGATGTTTCTTTTGGAGATGCTGGCATTGCCGAACTGGTGGATGTTGACACTAATGCTCGTTCTGGGGGAATAGCACTTACGGAAAATCAGAACATTATCGCCGTTGGCAATTTATATACGGGAACGGAAACACTCAATTCTGTTCTAAAGTTAAACACTGATGGTACATTGGATACCTCATTTGGAGTAGATGGGTATGCCCTCATAGATTTTGGGACCGGAGGTATTAATCGATACATTGACGTTTTCATACAGGATGATGGTAAAATTGTTACCTCTGGACATGTAGGCTCGCCAAATTCCGACCTCGTCGTTTCCAGGTTTATGTCAAACGGCACTTTAGATACTTCTTTTGGTGATTCTGGACACGCGTTTATTGACGTTAATGATCAAGATTATTTTACTGGAATGGTTGCTTCAAACAATTCCATCTTTGTTGTCGGATACACCTCTGAGCCAACTACAGGTCCGAGTATTTTAATTACCAAATACGATGCAGAAGGTATACTAGATCCTTCTTACGGAAATAATGGTGTTGTAATCACCGATTTTAATGCTGCCAATGTCTGGCCGCTGGAGGCAATCATTGATTCCTCTGGAAACCTATTTGTCAGCCTAAGGATGGTCGGGATATCTCCGGATCCTCAACAAACTCAGGTTCTAAAGTATCTTCCTAATGGAATACTGGATGCTTCCTTTGCGGAAAATGGAACCTTGGTGGTAGATACGAACGAAGACTTTACAGAAGGGACCATCCAATTGGATGCGGAAGGAAGATTATGGGTCGCCTATGCCAATGATAATGGGGATATCTTTTACAATCCCACTTTCGTTTCCCGTTATTTGGAAAACGGAGAATTGGATCAAACCTATGGGTACATGGGTACAGCCGAAGTGGACTTTCTCGGTTTGATACCCGATGAGATCATTATTCAAACCAATGGGAAAGTGGTATTGGCAGGGAATTTAGGAGGCCCAGAAGTTGGGACATCCACCTTTGCTCGTCTCAACCCCAATGGTAATGTCGATATTTCCTTTGGTGATGGCGGAAGCGTTTCAGAACAGTTTGAAATGGGTGATGCCCTTATGCAAGAAGACGGTAAGCTCTTGGCCTTCGGTTATACATGGTGGTTTACAAACGAATTGGATTTCATCTGGGCCCGCTACAACAATGACCCTTTAGATATTGCCGATTTTCCACTTCAAAAAGCTACTTTATTCCCCAATCCTTCCTCGGGAATTTATACACTTCAGGTTGAATCCGGTCTTTCGCAGAATATTGCTTATACAGTAGTAGATATATCTGGCAAAATTGTGCAGGAAGGGATATTAACGCCTTCCGATTCGTCCATAGACATTAGAAACGCGCAAAGTGGAATCTACTTTCTGAAGACTGAAAACACTACCTTCAAATTCATTAAGGAATAACCGTAGGTCATTTACTTTTTTCAAACGCCCAATTTTCCATTGGGAAGTTGTATTTTCGATGCGCTTAAACGAAAATACAGACCTATGCCTTTAGTAACACCCCTTTCCGCAGATCACGATCCGGAAACCAAACAACTAGCAGAGTTTTTTAACGAAACCCTCGGTTTTTGTCCCAACAGTGTGCTTACCATGCAACGCAGACCCGCGATTAGCAAAGCCTTTATCAATTTGAACAAAGCCGTAATGGCCAATGAAGGCCGTGTTACCTCTGCCTTAAAACGAATGATCGCTTGGGTAAGTAGTAACTCAACGGGTTGTCGCTATTGTCAAGCCCATGCCATTCGTGCTGCCGAACGCTATGGGGCAGAACAGGAACAATTGGATAATATTTGGGAATACAGAACCCACCCCGCCTTTAGTGAAGCCGAGCGAGCAGCACTCGATTTTTCCCTTGCTGCGTCATTAGTTCCCAATCAAGTGGATGAGGACATTAAGAAACGCCTTTACGAACATTGGGATGAAGGTGAAATTGTAGAAATGTTAGGGGTTATTTCCTTGTTTGGTTACCTGAATCGCTGGAACGACTCTATGGGAACCTCCATAGAAGACGGCGCCGTAGAAAGTGGAGAACAATATCTGGGAAAACATGGCTGGAACAAAGGAAAGCACGTGTAAAACCCTTTCAAAATAGAATACAAACGTCTCGAATTTCGGGGCGTTTTTTAATGCAATAAACCCGACACTTTTTCCCTAAGTACAGGAATCACCTCAGCTTCGAACCAGTCATTTCGTTTCATCCAAATTCGGTTTCTGGGCGAGGGATGTGGCAAGGGAAGGAATTTGGGAAGATATTCCTCATAATTCTGAACGGTTTCCGTTAAGGTGCGTTTGGCCGTTTCTTTCAAATAATACTTTTGCGAATACATCCCAATAAGCAGGACAAGTTCAACCTTGGGCATTTGCGAAAGCAATGAGTCGTGCCACTGCGGAGCGCATTCGTGTCTTGGGGGTAAATCCCCGCTTTTCCCTTTGCCTGGATAACAAAACCCCATGGGAACAATCGCAAATTTTGAAATGTCATAAAAAACTTCAGGCGTTACATCCAGCCATCTTCGTAATTCTTTACCGCTGGCATCATCCCACGGAATACCCGAAGCATGAACCTTGGTCCCTGGTGCTTGTCCAATAATGATAATTTTCGACTGCGGATGACCTGTTACTACGGGCCGAGGACCTAGAGGAAGATGCTTTTCGCAAATGGTGCAATTCTTTATGTCTGAAAGTAATGATTCCATAGGTAGGAATAACGAAAATAGTAATTCAGCAACAAACGGGTTTTGGTATGGGTGGAATTGACATACTTTTATGAAAAATTGACACATGGAAACTCAAAAGTCATTGGATTACGACCGAATTGCGAAGGCCATAACCTTTATTCAGGATAATTTCAAGAAACAGCCGAGCCTAGCTGAAATTGCCGATCAGGTACATCTTAGTCCCTATCATTTTCAGAGAACCTTTAAGGATTGGGCCGGGGTTTCCCCAAAGAAATTCTTGCAATACCTAAGTCTCGAGCACGCCAAATCCATTTTAGACGATGGAACCAGTACCATTATGGACGCCTCTTTTGAAACTGGGTTGTCCGGTACAGGTCGTTTGCACGATTTGTTTGTTTCCATTGAAGGAATGACCCCGGGGGAGTATAAAAATGGAGGCAGACTGCTTTCCATATACCATACCGTAAAACAAACTCCCTTTGGCAAGGCCATGGTCGCAGCTACCGATAAAGGAATTTGTCATTTGTCGTTCTTCCAAGACGAAAAAGAAGAATTGATACGTTTGAAAGCCCTATTCCCTATGGCCACGTTCCATGCCGAAAGGCATCCACATATTGAAAACGGACTTGCTATATTTTCCAAAGGGAAAACCTCCCTTTCAGAAATAAAACTACACTTGAAAGGAACCGAATTTCAACTCAAGGTGTGGGAGTCGCTCTTAAAAATTCCTGAGGGAAAACTCTCCAGCTACGGCACTGTGGCAGCCCAAATGGACTCTCCCGGAGCAACCCGTGCTGTGGGAACAGCCATTGGTAAAAACCCTATCGCTTATCTCATTCCTTGCCATAGAGTCATTCGTGCTACAGGCGATCTGGGTCAATATCGTTGGGGAAGTCCAAGAAAGGCAGCCATTGTGGGATGGGAAGCGGCACGTGTATCCATCTAACTGAGCAAGAATCGGGTTTCCTGGGAGCAATACGTGCTCTATCTTGGTATCAAATACTAAAAAACAGATACCATGAAAACCGATTTCAAAATCATTCCCATTTCCAAAGAAAACATAGCCCATCTCTTCGAACTGGACGATGCTGCCTTGGCAAAAATGCATGCCACGCGGCAAAAAGTAACCCACAACCCAGGCTTTCCCTGTCGTGTAAGTTTACAGGATGCCGAAATAGGCGAAGAGGTCATTCTATTTTCCTACGATCACCATGCAGCCACCTCTGCTTATCGAAGCAAAGGCCCTGTCTTTGTGAGAAAAAATGCTAGGGAGTCACATTTAAGAGTAAATGAAATTCCGAAAATGCTGGAGCATCGAACCCTTTCCGTAAGAGGATACAATTCGTCTGGTGATATGGAAGGAGCTTTGACCGTGGAGGGAGCAACCATTTCGGAAGCCATAAAAGAACTGTTCTCCAATACTGAGATCGACTACATTCATGTACACAATGCAGGACCGGGCTGTTTTAATTGTAAGGTGGAACGGGCTTAATGGAACATCGGACTATTTTCCCGCTACTATAATAACCAATTCCCCTTTCGGCGCTTTCTTTTCAAAATGAGCCATCACTTCGGTGATCGATCCGCGAATGGTTTCTTCGTGCAGTTTGGTGAGTTCTCGAGATACCGACACCTTTCGATCGGCTCCGAAGTATTCCGAAAAATGGGAAAGGGTCTTCAATAATTTATGTGGGGATTCGTAAAAGATCATAGTACGGGTTTCCTCGGCCAACAGTTGCAATCGGGTTTGTCGTCCTTTCTTCACGGGAAGGAATCCTTCAAAAACAAATCGGTCGTTGGGGAGCCCACTATTCACCAATGCAGGTACGAAAGCAGTGGCGCCGGGCAAACAATCCACTTCAATTTCGGCTTCTACACAGGCACGCGTTAACAAAAACCCCGGATCACTAATAGCTGGAGTCCCAGCATCGCTAATAAGCGCTACGGATTCGCCTCTCATAATACGATCTACAATGCCGTGCACGGTTTTATGTTCGTTGTGCATGTGGTGGGAATGCATAGGGGTAGCAATTTCAAAATGCTTCAGTAGCTTTCCACTGGTCCGGGTATCTTCGGCCAAGATGAAATCTACTTCCTTCAGCACCTCAACGGCACGAAAGGTCATGTCCTTCAAATTCCCAATGGGCGTAGGTACCAGATATAATTTTCCCATGCGTTAGTGTCGGACCTCCTTTCCGAAGAAATAGGAAAGCAATAAAAAGACAACGGCAGCAAGCGTAAAGGTGACATCATCGCCCAAGACGTAATGTGCAAAAAAAGCCAATACAAGATCGAAGAAGAATCCTGCATACGCCCATTCGGTTAGCCATTTGCTTTTTCGCCACAAGACCATAATGACTCCCAGAACTTTAGCAACGGCAAGAGGTATTACCAAATAAGTTGGATATCCTAAACGTTCGTAAAATCCCTTCACCATTTCGGTCTTGGTGAAATACATGGATGCGGAATACAACATGACGCCACAAAGCAGCACTGTTGCAATCCAATAAATGGTCTTTTGCAGTTTCATTTGGGTTGGTTATGTAGATTTCAATTAATTGAAGCTCTGCTCCACGATCTTCATAAAACGTTTGGAAACATCGTCCTTATGGAGCCAATAATTGTAATCGGGTTTTACTTTTCCTTTGATGAAGGTTTCGGCCTCTTCGAATGTACCAAACGTACTTATTTGTGATAGTACTCGGGTATAGTCTTCGCTTTTACCATCGAAAAGGTGTTTCACGAAGGCCAAACGATCATTCAGTCCAATCTGAAGGCCTTTGCCAACCGCATCGTTAATAGATTTGGGACGTTCTACATCGTTCGCAGTCACCTTTTCCTCTAACTCCATCTCCGGCTCAGGTTCTTCTTCCGTTGTGGTTTCTATGGTAAGCTTTACCTCGGTAGCCACATTGTTTTCTTCCTTACGTTCAAAAACCGGCATTTCCTGATAGGAAGAAGCAAACTCTTCCAAATCATTTTTATTGAATTCCTTTTTGGGAAGGACTTCCTCCAAAAGCGCATCTACACTTTGGGTCTCTTCGGGCATTTGTGCCACGATATCCTTGATCTTTTCTATGGCGGGTTCTACCAACTCTTCTTTGTGCTCTGGCTGTGGAACTGGCTCTGGTTCTTTAAACCAATTGTTCTCACGGTAGCTCTTGGAGTCCAAAGACTGCTCTTCTGCCTCTTCATCCACATCGCCTAACAACTGAACTTCCACATACTCCAACACTGTGAGCTTCTCGAAAAGCTCCCGTGCCAGTTGTTTCATTTTTCGAGTATTGTTTTCGGAATTTTCGGAAAGGATCTGTGTGGCTAAATCCTTTATCTGTGACCGAAGTTTCTTCTTCATAACTTTTCCAATTAAAGTGCCTTCCTATTTTTTGTTTTGTTAAATTTACGCATCCTTTACGTAAACGTCAAAGTTTTACGTTTTATTCTGAAAGTAAGTTATGTTTCTCGAAAATACTGTAAACCAAAAAGAGCAATTTGGGTGGATTGAAGTGATTTGTGGCTCGATGTTTTCGGGAAAAACAGAAGAACTCATCCGTAGACTGAAACGGGCACAATTTGCCCGACAAAAGGTGGAAATTTTTAAGCCTGCTGTCGATGTTCGCTACGACGATGACAAGGTAGTCTCTCACGATAGTAACGAAATACGCTCTACGCCCGTTCCTGCGGCAGCCAATATTCCCATTTTGGCCGATGGTTGCGACGTCGTAGGTATAGACGAGGCTCAATTTTTTGATGACGAAATCGTAAAAGTGTGTAACGACCTTGCCAATCAAGGGCTGCGTGTCATCGTTGCGGGGTTGGATATGGACTACAAAGGCAATCCATTTGGGCCGATGCCTGCATTAATGGCCACCGCAGAATATGTTACCAAGGTACACGCCGTATGTACTAGAACCGGGAATCTTGCCAACTACAGCTACCGAAAAGCAAAAAGTGATGACCTTGTGCTATTGGGTGAAACCGACGAATACGAGCCACTGAGCCGCGCTGCCTTTTACAAAGCACAATTGCGTGAAAAAGTTCGAAAAATGGATGTGAAGGATCCCGAACAGGTGACACCTAAAAAAAGAGCCCAATAAGACCCTTTCCCTTTTATGAGTAAGACCCAAGAAACCGTTCTCGAAATTCATCTGGACGCACTTGCGCACAACTACAACTACCTTACTTCCCACTTACAATCCGATACCAAGGTCATGGGAGTGGTTAAAGCCTTTGGTTACGGTAGTGATGCTTCCGAAGTGGCCAAGGAATTGGTAAACCTGGGGGTCGATTATTTTGCCGTAGCCTATGTAAAGGAAGGGTTAGCCTTGCGTGATGCGGGGATTACACAACCCATATTGGTATTGCATCCGCAACCCATCAATTTTGAAATCTTAATAGATCGCTGTCTGGAACCTGCCCTGTACAGCGCACGTATATTCCGATCATTTGTGGCTGTTGCTGAAGAAAAAAAGCAGAAGGACTATCCCGTTCATATAAAATTCAATACAGGATTGAACCGTTTGGGCTTCTGGGAAAGTGACACTTCTTGGATCGAAGAACGATTGAATGAAACCACTTCAATTAAAGTGAAATCCCTATTCTCTCACTTGGCGGCCAGCGAAGATATGGGCGAGAAGGAATTCACCTTGGGCCAGATTGAAAATTTCAAAAAGATCGCAGCCGATATGACCGAACGACTTGGATACGCTCCTATGCTACACCAAAGCAACACTTCGGCCATTCTTAATTACCCCGAAGCACAATTCGATATGGTCCGCACAGGCATTGGACTTTATGGCTATGGTAATACTGAAGAATATGATGCCAAACTAAAGCCTGTGGCTCGCTTAAAAAGTATCATCTCTCAAATACATATGATAGAGCCTGGGGAAACCGTGGGTTACAATCGCGCCTTTACGGCAACGCACTACGCCAAGACAGCTACCATTCCTATTGGCCATGCGGATGGCATCTCCCGAAAATTAGGAAATGGTGTCGGATCGGTACTGGTTCATGGACAAAAAGCACCTATTATTGGAAACGTTTGTATGGATATGCTCATGGTCGATATCACGGGAATAGAGTGTAAGGAAGGCGATGAGGTAATCGTTGTGGGAGCCGATCAGACTGCCTCGCAATTGGCCGAAAGTATGGGCAGTATTTCCTATGAATTATTAACAGCTATCTCTCAAAGAGTAAAGCGGGTTGTTTGTCGAAAACCCTAAGGATAATTCTTACAGTTTTTTGTGAAAGCTATTGCTTTTGTGTAATTTGGGAGTTATTAACCCTCAAAACCAATCAGAAATGCTTAAAGAATTCAAAGAATTTATCATGACGGGTAATGTCATCGATCTAGCCGTGGCCGTTATTTTAGCCGGAGCTATAGGTGGCGTTGTTTCAGGATTTACCAATGACATTATGATGCCTGTTATCGGACATTTTACCGGAGGAATGGACTTTTCGGAATTGAAAGTTGTTCTATCCGATGCCGTAGTCGCTGAAGACGGTACGGTAACCACTCCAGAAAATGCTATTTTATGGGGTAAATGGGTAAACGCGCTCATCAATTTAGTCATTGTTGGATTTGTGTTGTTCATGATCGTTAAGGCATACAACAAAACAAAGAAGAAGAAAGAGGAAGCTCCAGCTCCAGACCCAGGACCGTCTGAGATTGATTTGCTTACGGAAATCCGTGATGCATTAAAGAAATAAGACACAAAGCGACCGCTACACTATACATTTTAACAAAACCATCCTGTTTTTCGACAGGATGGTCTTTTTTTTCGTTGTAATTTTACAGGCCAATTTCATAAACATTTACATTTGATGGAAAACAGACCTGAAATGAGAGTAGCTGTAATAGGTGCCACCGGGATGGTAGGCAGTGTAATGTTGAAATTATTGGAAGAGCGGCATTTCCCGATCAAGGAAATGCTACCCGTTGCTTCCCAACGATCTGTAGGTCGTGAAATTCTATTTAAAGGAAAACTCCACAAAATTATTGGTATGCAGGATGCGGTAGACGCAAAACCGGATATCGCTATTTTTTCCGCTGGGGGAAGTACTTCTTTAGAATGGGCACCTAAGTTCGCGGAAGCAGGTACAACGGTTATCGATAATTCTTCCGCTTGGCGTATGGATCCCAACAAAAAACTTGTGGTTCCCGAAATTAATGCCAACGTACTTACCAAAGACGATAAGATCATAGCTAACCCTAATTGTTCTACCATACAAATGGTGATGGCTTTGGCTCCCCTTCATAAAAAATATCAGATGAAACGCGTTGTGGTTTCTACCTATCAATCGGTTTCCGGTACAGGGGTAAAGGCTGTAAAGCAATTGGAGAATGAAATCACTGGACAACGCGGGGAAATGGCCTATCCCTATCCCATTCACAAAAACGCGCTTCCGCATTGCGATGTTTTTGAAGAGAATGGATATACCAAGGAAGAAATGAAATTGGCGCGAGAACCTCAAAAAATATTGGACGACAGAACTTTTTCCGTTTCGGCCACTGCCGTACGTATTCCTACGGCGGGTGGGCATAGTGAAGCGGTGAATGTAGAGTTCAGGAATGACTTCGATCTAAAGGAAGTCCGTAAGATTCTACACGCGACTCCTGGGGTAACAGTTCAGGACAATCCAGACACCAACACCTATCCCATGCCCATTTATGCGCATGAAAAAGATGAGGTATTTGTGGGTAGATTGCGCAGGGACGAAACACAACCCAACACCCTTAATCTTTGGGTGGTAAGTGATAACCTTCGGAAAGGTGCCGCTACCAATGCCATTCAGATTGCCGAATATTTATTGCATCACGAACTGGTGTAAACCGCTGTTGTGTAAGTGTTTTCGAAATGCCGCGTCTAAAAGCGCATAACCATTTCAAAAAACAACAATGAAAATCTTTCACATTATTCTACGCGTAGGACTTGGGCTTATGCTCTTGCTCTTTGGTTTCAACAAATTCTTCTGGTTCCTACAGGACTTCAATTTTACCGGATTCCCGGAAGCGGAACATTTATTCAACGCCCTTCGCTATTCTGGCCCTGAAGAGGTTTCTGGTAAAGGATACATTATGCATCTGGTTGGGCTTACCGAAGTCGTGGTAGGTTTGCTTTTGGTCCTTAAAAAATGGGTGCCATTTGCCTTGGTGATGCTGGTCCCAATTTCCATAAATATTGTATTGTTTCACGCATTTGTAAATCTCCCAAATATTGGTCCTGCCATTTTAGTAGCCGTACTAAACGCCTATCTCATGTATAAAAACTGGGATCATTACCGCCCACTTTTCTCATAAAATTCCCACAAAGATCGCGGTAAAGGCTTGTAAACAAAAGTTTTTAGTACATTTAGGGGGTTCTTCAAAGAGAGCCCCCCTTAATAAAAAATTGTTTACGAGTTATGATGAAAAGAATTTGCCTACGATTCTTTGGTTTATTAACCCTTACCGCCCTTGTTTTTAGCTGTAACAAGGATGACGGAGGAGATGGTGATGATTATGTTCCTTTAAACATCGTCACCCAACCCGATACAGCAGAAGTGTTCCAAAATGCTACCGTGGACATTGCCATTTTTTCGAATGACAATAACGTACCTACCGATGGTATTTTAAGTGTAGCGGCCCCAACCTCTGGTTCGGCTACCATTCTCGATAATGGCACCCCTGCCAATACCCAGGATGATCTTGTGCGTTACACCCCAAGCGATACGTTCTTTGGCAATGTAACCTTTCAGTATACCATTTGCGATTTAAATGGTGAAAACTGTGAAACCGAAACGGTAACTATTAATGTGCTACCCATTTCCCCTGTTGTTTTGGATCTAGATGCTGTGCCCTATGCAAAGCTATCCGACTACAATTTCTTCGATGGAAATATGGCCAATCACGAACCTGTATACGGGGTACTTCCTTACAAACCCACAAGCAGCCTATTTACCGATTATGCGCTTAAAAAGCGTTTTGTTTGGATGCCCATGGGAACAAGTGCTTCCTATGTAAGCGATAGTGAGCTATTAGACTTTCCTGTAGGTGCTGTCCTTATAAAGAGCTTTTATTATGAGAACGTACTTCCCGGAAACACCACAAAAATTATTGAAACTCGTCTTCTCATTAAAAAATCGGATGGATGGATTACCGCCGATTATATCTGGAACGAGGCCCAGAACGAGGCCGATTTAGATACTTCTGGAGATGGAGGTTTTGTAGATATCACATGGCTGCAGGATGGTGTGGAGAAATCCGCCAACTATAGAATCCCGGCCGACAGCCAGTGCTTTACCTGCCACAAGGCTAATTTTATAAATGCACCTATTGGTACAAAGCCACAGAGTTTGGATTCGGATTATGCCTATTCTGATGGTACACAGAACCAAATCCAGAAATGGATCGATATGGGATACTTAGAAGGTAATGTTCCTGCAGACATTAATGGTGTTGTAGACTACAACGATACTTCCCAACCATTGGATCTAAGGGTACGTTCCTATTTCGACATTAATTGTGCAAGTTGCCACAGCGATGAAGGCCACTGTAATTACAGAGCCGTCCGATTTGCTTTCGACGAAACCACAGATCCCACCTTAATGGGTGTTTGTGACACCCCTCAAACTCCTATTCCGGGATATGATAACAGTAAAATTGTAACCCCTGGAGATCCGAGCGATTCCGTTCTATTTTTCAGGCTGGAGACCAATGAAGAACAATATAGAATGCCTTTATTGGGCAGAACCATACAACACGAAGAAGGTGTTGCTTTAATCGAGGAATGGATCAATTCCTTAACTGAAACTTGTAATTAACCTATCACTTATTGAATCTAATAATCATGAAAAAAACTATTTTATTAGGAGCTCTCTTAGCAGCCCTGCCCCTTATGGCGCAAGAAGTTACCTTTTCCTTACAGAACATTGCCACTATCGGTTCGTATAGCCGTACGATGGTAGATATGGACGGAGACCACTTGGATGATATCGTTTCGGTATCCAGTAATAACATTCAGATTTTCTTCCAACAGGATGATGGTTCGTTCGTAATGACAAACATCACAACGACCAATGCAGACAATATGCCCTCATGGAGTATGGCTGCTGCCGATTATGACCGAAATGGATATACCGACCTTTTATATGGAGGAGGAAGTGGTGTAACCTTTATGCGTGCCAGCGATGACGGAACTGCCTACACCGAAATTTCGGGAAGTGAATATGTTTTCTCTCAACGTTCCAATTTCGTAGACATTAATAACGACGGGCACCTAGATGCCTTCGTTTGCCACGATGTGGAGCCGAACGTATACTATATTAACGACGGTAATGGTGATTTCACTTATTTCCAAGGAGGTCTTGGAGACTATCCATCTGGAGGACATTATGGATCTGTTTGGATCGATTATGACAATGACCGCGATGTAGACCTTTTCATTGCAAAGTGTGGAGGGGAATCTGCCCGTCGTGATAACGAATTGCACAACAACAACGGTGACGGTACTTTTTCTGAAGTAGGAGCACTTGTTGGTTTGGAAGACGACATGCAAACTTGGTCTTCTGCTTGGGCAGACTATGACAACGATGGTGACATGGATGCTTGGATTGGAGCCAGTAGCTTGGGCGATGGATTCCACCGCTTAATGCGCAACAATGGTGACGGAACCTTTACCGATGTAATGACCGGATCTGGTTTGGAAACTTTCAACAGCACCGATGTTGAAAATGCTACTCACGATTTCAATAATGACGGATATGCAGATATCGCCAGTGCCAACACCATTCTTTACGGAAATGGAGACTTGACATTTACTATTGGTAGCACTTCTAACTTCATTAATGGTGCCTTTGGTGATGCCAACAATGACGGTTTTATCGATGTATTCCAAGGAAACACCATTCACTATAACGATGGAAACTCCAACAACTGGCTTAAGATTTATACCGTAGGAACCGATAGTAATGTCGATGGACTTGGAGCCCGTGTGGAAATCACCTCCGATTTAGGAACCCAGATGAGAGACGTTCGAAGTGGAGAAGGGTTTGGTGATATGAGTAGTATGAACACCCACTTTGGTTTGGGGTCCGATGATACTGTAGACATTACCGTTTACTGGACTTCTGGTATTATCGATATTATGACTGACGTAAGCGCCAACCAGGCCATTGAAATTATTGAAGGTTCTACCCTTGGATTAGAAGATACCTTGGTCGATAACCTTATCCTTTATCCTAATCCAACGAGTGCTATTCTTAACTTAGGAACCATCAATGAGTTCGACACTCCTATTTACACTATTTTCGATGTAAACGGAAGACGTGTGGCCAATGCCAAGCTGGAAGGAGAGTCTATCGATGTTTCCCGACTTTCGCAGGGTAACTATATCTTGCGTGTGTTCGACAAGAAGACAATCAAGACACAACGCTTTATAAAAAAATAAATTAAGATCCCCTGATCTTGTTTTTCAAGCACCGTTCAAATCCCTTTTGAGCGGTGTTTTTTTGTATATTTAGAGAACACTAATCAACCCACCAAGCTTATGAATTCCTCTTTTACGACCATTCTTCGCTTCATTCTTGGTTTGTGCCTCTTGGTTTTTGGCCTCAACAAGTTTCTAGATTTTATCCATATGTTCGAAATGCCTCCTGCGGCAGCCAACTTTTTGGAATCCCTAAAAAACACCGGATATGTCTTTTATCTAGTTGCCGCTATAGAAATTGTTGTGGGCATATTGCTTGTGATCAAAAAATGGGTGCCCTTCGCCTTAATTGTATTGGCTCCCATCTCCATAAACATACTTTTGTTTCACGTATTCCTCGATATTTCTGGTTCTCTAGTAGCCATCCTTATCGTGTTGTGTAATGTGATTCTTATCTATAAATATTGGAAGGCCTATCGTCCATTATTTCAATATTAGGAATTATGGACATCTTCTAACACATTCCTAACATAATAAGGCCTAATATTTATGTATTTTTAACGCTGTTTAACCGCATCCAAAAAAAATGAAACATCTACTTTTATCCCTTGCGGCGATAGCTCTAGTGAGCTCCTGTGCCGAAACCGAAAAAAAAGACCCAATTATTGTGACGTATCATAAAACCAAAAAAGTCGATACCGTAGACACCTATTTCGGTACCGATGTGCATGACCCTTATCGCTGGCTAGAAGACGACATGAGCGAAGAGACCGGAGAATGGGTAAAAGCACAAAACAAGGTGACCTTTGGATACTTAGATTCCATTCCTTTTAGAAAAGAACTAAAAGAACGCCTTTCTTCCCTTTGGAATTATGAAAAAGTAGGTTCCCCTTTTAAGGAAGGTGACTATACCTACTACTATAAGAACGATGGCCTACAAAACCAATATGTCATCTACCGATACAAAACTGGGGATGACCCAAGTACGGCAGAGGTATTCTTAGATCCCAACACCTTTAAGGAAGACGGGACCATCTCTTTGGGCGGACTTACCTTTTCTGAAGATGGAAAAACGGCAGCCTATAGTATTTCTGAAGGAGGTAGCGATTGGAGAAAGGTGCTTGTTATGAATGCCGAAACCAAGGAGATTATTGAAGACACCCTACAGGACATTAAATTTAGTGGGCTTTCTTGGAAAGCCAATGACGGTTTTTTCTATTCCAGCTATGACAAACCAGAAGGTAGTGAGCTTTCTGCGAAAACCGATCAGCACAAACTGTACTATCACAAACTGGGAACTTCCCAACAAAATGACGAATTGGTGTTTGGAGGAACTCCTGAAGAAAAACATCGCTATGTAGGTGGTTATGTAACCGAAGACAACAAGTATTTGGTCGTTACGGCCAGTGTTTCTACTTCAGGAAACAAACTTTTCATTAAAGACCTAGAGCAAAATGGTGATTTTATTACCGTATTGGATCATACCGACAGTGACACCTATGTTATGGAAAATGAAGGGTCTACTCTATTCTTAAGCACCAATTTGGATGCACCGAACAAAAGAATCGTAAAAGTAGATGCTGCCAATCCCACTCCTGAAAATTGGGTGGATTTCATTCCAGAAACAGAACACGTATTAAGCCCTTCTAGTGGTGGAAAATACTTCTTTGCCGAGTATATGGTAGATGCCGTATCCAAGGTGTACCAGTATGATTTTGATGGCAATAGGGTACGTGAAATTGAACTTCCCGGAGTGGGAAGTGCCGGTGGATTTGGAGCCAAGAAGAAGGAAACCGAATTGTACTATTCCTTTACCAATTATGTGAACCCATCGACCATTTATAAGTTCGATATGGATTCTGGAAAATCGCAATTGTACCGCAAGTCGAAAATAGACTTTAATCCAGACGATTACGTGAGTAACCAGGTCTTCTACAATTCTAAGGACGGTACTAAGGTTCCTATGATCATTACCCACAAAAAAGGGTTGAAAATGGACGGAAAGAACCCAACCATCCTTTACGGATATGGTGGTTTCAATATTTCGTTGACACCCAGCTTTAGTATTTCTAATGCGGTTTGGATGGAACAAGGCGGTATCTATGCAGTTCCTAACCTTCGTGGAGGTGGAGAATACGGAAAAGAATGGCATGTTGCCGGTACCAAAATGAACAAACAAAACGTATTCGATGATTTCATTGCTGCTGCAGAATATCTTATTGCAAACAACTATACTTCTAGCGATTACTTGGCCATTCGCGGGGGATCCAACGGAGGTCTTTTAGTAGGAGCTACTATGACACAACGCCCCGATCTTATGAAAGTAGCGCTTCCTGCTGTGGGAGTTTTAGACATGCTTCGTTACCATACATTTACCGCTGGAGCTGGTTGGGCCTACGATTATGGAACGGCCGAAGAAAGCCAGGAAATGTTCGAATACCTAAAGGGATACTCACCAGTTCATAATGTAACAGCAGGAACGAGTTATCCAGCGACTTTGGTTACCACAGGAGATCATGACGATCGTGTGGTTCCGGCACATAGTTTCAAGTTTGCGGCAGAGCTTCAGGAAAAACATTCAGGTCCAAATCCTGTTTTGATTAGAATTGAAACGGATGCAGGTCACGGAGCGGGAACACCTGTTGCCAAAACCATCGAACAATACGCCGATATTTACGGATTTACCCTGTTCAATATGGGATACGAGGTACTCCCTGAAAAAGTAAACAGCGCTATTAAAGAATAATTCTTTTTGAATAAAACATTAGGAAGGTTGTGTAAGACGTCTCGACTGCGCTCGACGTGGCAACCTTCCTTTTTTAATATCCCATGCTTCAAGTACACATTGCTTCCTTCTCTTATACCGAAAATGAAATCCTGAAGAATATTTCCTTTTCACTGAACAAGGGGAAACACCTTGCGGTACTTGGAGAAAGCGGATGTGGAAAATCTACGTTGCTTCACTTGATCTATGGCTTGCTTCATTTGGAACATGGGAGCCTCTCATGGAATTCAAAACCTTTGTTGGGCCCAAGACACAATTTGGTTCCGGGAGAGCCTTTCATGAAACTGGTGGCCCAAGAATTCAATGTCATGCCTTTCATCACGGTAGCCGAAAATATCGCTACACACTTAAGTAGATTAGATGCAGAAAGTGACGACATGAGGGTTTCGGAGCTGCTGAAGGTCGTAGATCTAATCGAACACAAAGATCGCATGGTGAAAGACCTAAGCGGAGGACAGAAACAAAGGGTAGCCCTGGCAAAGGCTTTGGCAAAGGAACCCGAATTATTATTGTTGGACGAACCTTTTAGCCATATCGATACCTTCAGAAAAAGCAAGCTCAGAAGAACTCTTTTCGACTATCTAAAAAAGAAAAATATCGCTTGCATTACAGCCACACACGATAGTGAGGAAGCTTTGGCATTTTCAGATAAATTGCTCATCCTGAAAGATGGAAAAATGGCGGCTTTGGGGACACCCGAAGAAATCTACGCATCACTTCCCTCGGTCTTCGTCGGGCGGTTTTTTGGAGAAGTGACGGAGGTCCCAGCTGGGATTCTTTCAGAAAAAAAACATATTCTGCTTCCTCATCAATTACGCGTTGTGGAAACAGCAACTGCCTTGAAAGTTACAGTAGCCCAAAGCTTCTTTAAAGGGAGTCATTATCTCATCATGGCCCATGCGAATGGAATCGACGTGTTTTTCCAACATCCATCGAGCCTCGATCCCCACACTGAGTGCTTTTTGCAAAAATTGCAGTAAATTGTTGGAATAATTAGATTCCCAATTTGAGGTTGTCCAAGTATTTCGGTTTTATCCTATGTGCCATTTGGCCACTTATTTCCTATGCACAGGAACTACCTCCGGTTATCCAATTTCCCCCAGAGGAGTATGGTGCCGACAATCAGAATTGGATGATCTCCCAGGATGATGTAGGGCGTATCTTCATTGCCAATACCAAAGGCTTATTAGAATATAACGGTGCTACTTGGAACCTTTATCCTTCGCCCAATGAAAGTATCGTTCGTTCCGTAAAGGTTATAGGCGAACGAATATACACGGGACTCTACATGAATTTTGGGTATTGGGCACGAACATCCAATGGTACTTTAGAATATCACTCTTTAAGTGAAGAATTGGGAATAGACATCATAGACGATGAACATTTCTGGAATATATTGGAACAGCATAAATGGATACTGTTTCAGTCCTTGGACCGAATCCTAATTTTAAATACGGAAGATAATACCGTAGATAGCATTGAGGCCGAGGGCATGGTTTCTAAGGTATATGCCTATAATGATGAAGTCTATTTTCAAGTCATGGAAGAAGGGCTCTTCCGTATTGAAAATGGAACCAAAGTCCTCGTCAACGATTCCGATGTAGCCAAAAACATCCGTTTAATCGGCCTATTTCAATTGGGTAATTCACCTGTATTTATTTCTGAAAACCGTGGCTTTTATTATCTCTCCGATGAACAACTAGTCCCATGGGAAACCCCAGCAGACAACATCCTACTGCAACAAACCATTTACAATGCCCTGCAAATGGAAAACGGCAATCTCGTTTTGGGAAGTATCGCGAATGGAATATTCATTCTATCTTCAGAAGGGGATTTGCTCTATAACCTTAGTCAAGGAAATAGCCTAAGCAACAATACGGCCCTTAGTGTTTTCGAAGATAGGGACCACAACGTTTGGGTAGGATTGGATAACGGAGTGAACTGTGTTAATATGAACGCTCCCTTACAGAACTATACCGATCAGAAAGGAAGATTGGGAACCACCTATGCTTCGGTAGTGCATCAGGGAGCACTTTACTTAGGGACCAATCAAGGATTGTTTTACAAACCCTCCTTAGATGAGACCGAATTCAGTAGAATTGAAGGAACCGAAGGGCAGGTTTGGTCCTTAAACCTGATAGACAACACCATTTTTTGTGGTCACAATACAGGGACTTTTGTTATTGAAGGGGATCGTGCCACACTCATCTCTAACATCCCTGGAGCATGGGATCTACGCACAGTTCCCAATAGACCTAATCTCATTCTGCAAGGAAATTATGAGGGATTCCATACCCTTGAAAAAAGAGACGGATCCTGGGAATATGGTTCTAAAATGGAAGGTTTCGACATATCCGCCCGGCAATTCGAATTTGCGTCCGAAAATAAGGTGTTTGTGAACCATGAATACAAAGGGGTTTTCGAACTGATCCTAGATCTGGACGCCAAACAGGTATCGAACTACTCCAAGTTGGAAAACCCGAAGAAAGGGGCCAACTCCAGTTTGGTAAAATATCTGGATACCATTTATCATTCCAGTAGGAATGGGATATTCTCGTATGATCCGACCTCGGAAACCTTCAATAAAAGCGAAAACTTAAGTTCCATCTTTGTTGAAGACGAATACATCTCAGGAAAATTGGTGAGCAGCGGAGACAAACTATGGGCCTTTACCAAGAACTATTTATGGTTCATAAGCCCGGAAAAATTGGGCAGTTCCTATCGCATTGAAAAGATTTCCATTCCACAGGAAATTCGAAATGAATTGGAGGGCTATGAGAACATTACCCCTTTTGGTGATGATCAATATATTTTTGGAACCTCAAGCGGATATCTCATTATCGACCCTTACACAAATCCCATTACCGAACTTGAGATTTCAATTCATCAGGTGCAAGCTACCTCATTCTCAGAAAGTCCCGTTCTTCTCTCGCTTACCGAAAATCAGGAATTCGAGGCCTCACAAAACAACATCTCATTTCAATACCATGTGCCGGAGTATCAGAAATACCTACTCACCGAGTATCAATATATGTTAGAAGGGAGTTATGATTCCTGGAGTCCGTGGAGTTTTGAAAGTTCTGTTTCCTTTAAAAATCTAGAACATGGTGACTATAACTTTAAAGTGCGGGCCAAAACCAACAATGCCTATTCTAAAAACATTGCTTCGTATGCCTTTACCATAAAACGCCCTTGGCACCTTTCCTATAGTGCCATTGCTGTTTATTCTTTCTTGGGCTTTCTCACCGTACTACTCATTAACTATCTGTACAAGCGTTACTATCGCAAACAGCGGGAACGCATTTTAGAAAAGACCACAAACGAACTTAAACTGAAAGAGCTGGCGGCCCAAAAGGAAATCATTCAGCTTAAGAATGAGAAACTAAATCAGGACATCGAATCCAGAAACCGTGAGCTAGCGGTTTCTACCATGAATATGATTCGAAAGAACACGCTACTCAATCAGATTAAATCCCAACTTTCGAAAGAATACGAACTCTCTCCAAAAAGTTCGGTGATCAAACTCATAAATGATAGCATTAACACCCAAGAAGAATGGAAGTTCTTCGAAGAAGCTTTCAATCATGCCGATAAGGACTTCTTCAAAAAACTAAAAGAGCTGCACCCAGACCTTACTCCAAATGATCTAAGGTTGTGTGTCTATTTAAGGCTGAATCTTTCTTCCAAAGAGATTGCTCCACTCCTCAATATTTCCCATCGAAGTGTGGAAATAAAACGCTATAGACTTCGGAAAAAAATTGGGCTGGATCGAGAAATTAACCTAAACGACTACTTCATAGGCCTATAATCGCTACAACATGGAGGCATCATAACTCAACATTACCACAACATTTTGGTATTTTTGATTAATTTTCGTAATTAATAATTAAACAAAAAAAGTAGGTAAATTTTGCTAAAGCCCCATTTTTAGGGCTTTTTTTACATCATATTCTCAATTTTAGGCTCATTTCGTTGCGTTGTATACTTTTTATATAGCGAAAAAGAGACCTCATCATTTTGTATGAGGGTATATTTCGGTAATTAATCAGCCTATGAGGAATTGCTTCTTTTTTTTGTGTGCATTTTTGGCCATTTCGGTAAGTTTTGGCCAGTCATTTAGTGTGAGTGGAACGGTTCTCGACAGAGGAACCAACGAACCCCTCTTAAGTGCTTCTGTAGTTCAGAAGGGAACTAATAATGGGGTCACCACCGATTTCGATGGAAATTTTACAATTAACGATATATCGTCCGGCGATGTTTTGGTCATTTCCTACCTCGGGTTTGTAACCCAAGAAGTAACCGTCGCGTCCGATACGGCCATCACCATCTATTTGGAAGAAGACATTGCTTCCTTGGATGAAATCGTGGTTATTGGATATGGTGCCAAGCGGAAAAAGGAAATCACCGGAGCGGTTGCTGTTATTTCTTCCGAAACAATTGAAGAATTAAAACCCGCCAGAATAGAGCAAGCATTACAGGGACAAATTTCAGGGGTTCAAATTACGTCGCAATCCGGTTCGCCAGGAAGTGCCTTGGATATTCGGATTCGAGGTATTTCAACCAATGGGGATAACCGTCCACTTATTTTGGTAGACGGTAACGTGATTGAAGACCTTAGTGTCCTCAATCCAGGGGATATTGAAACCATTAATGTATTAAAAGATGCCACCGCTGGTATCTATGGGGTTCGTGCTGCAAACGGTGTGGTACTGATTACGACCAAAACGGGACGCAAGCAATCTCCCATCACCATAGAGTACGATGCCTATGGTGGAATACAAGAAACCACTCGGAGTCTTCCCACCTTAAATGCTACAGAATATGCACTGTTAGCCAATGAGGCTTTCGCCGCCAATGGAGAGCCCATCTTATTCAATAATATTAATGGATTGGGCCGTGGAACGGATTGGCAAAGTGAGGTTTTCTCTAGAGCGCCTATACTTAATAATAGTGTTACCATGCGGGGAGGATCTAAAAAGTCTACCTATTCTGCAGGGGCTTCCTTGCTCACCCAGGATGGAATTGTAGGTGGGGACAAGGCCAACTTTACGAGATATACGGCACGACTCAATTACAATACGGATTTGCTTGACAACCTTAAGTTCAAATCCAGTTTAATTTACACGGGAACGAAACGTAAAACACTTCAGGAGAATGCTATCGGATCTGTTTTGTACAACGCACTGAACATGGATCCAATCTTGCTTCCAAGAACGGAAAATGGGTTTTCGAGAGCCGAAAACCTTCCTATTGAGGTAATTAATCCATTGGCTCAAATAGAAAGCACGTTTAACAACACCAAAGTGGACAGAATAAGTGGTGTTTTCGGGCTTAACTACAATTTCCTCGATAATTTTTCTGCAGAAGTAAACTACCAGTGGAATTATTCGGAAGTACGCGGAAGATTCTATTTCCCGGTGGCCGATTTTGGGGTTCAGGGTGTTTCGGACAAGGTATTTGACCGTGACGTGAGCGTTTTGGTTGAAAACACACAATTCTTTAGGGATTACACCTTCGATGCCTTCATTTCCTATGACAATACCTTTTGGGAAGACCATAAAGTAAATCTTACGGTAGGAACCTCGGTTTTCAAGACCACAGGTGACACCTACAGCATTACCGGAATCAATCTTCCCGATGTTGGTTTTGCGCAAGTAGACATCAACGATGCAGAAACCATCGTGGATAATTTCATGACACGCAGCAATCGGGTCTTCGATTCGCGACTATTATCCTATTTCGGACGTTTGCAATATGATTATAAAGGAAAGTATCTTTTCTCTGCAGTCGTTCGCCGAGATGGTTCTACCGCTTTTGGTCCAGACAACAAATTCGGAATATTCCCTTCCTTTTCGGCAGGGTGGATCGTTTCGGACGAAAATTTCATGTCGGACAGCAACATTTTCAACTTCCTGAAGCTGCGCGGTTCTTATGGTATTATAGGTAACGACAGAATTCCGGCATTTGGGTTTGCTTCCTTACTCAATGGAGAAGGAGTGTACGTTTTCGATGACGAATTGGAATTTGGAACAGCCATTGGTGCCATTTCCAACCCAGAAATTAAATGGGAAGAACAACAAACCCTAGATGTAGGGTTGGATGCGCGCTTCCTTCAGAATAAACTAAGTCTTGAAGTAGACTATTTCAATAGGGAAACAAAAGATCTGCTTTTGGTAGTACAAACTTCGGGTACCACAGGTTCTACTGGGCCAGGTTCTGGAAACCCTTTGGCGAATGCGGGGACTGTGAGAAATACCGGTTTCGAAATGGCTGTTGGTTATCAGGACAAGCTTTCCCCTAATTTTTCATTCAATGTCAATTTTAACGCTACTTGGTTAGACAATGAAGTACTAAGCGTAAATAACGGAATTGGTTTTGAACCAGGAGGTGCTTTCGGTATTGGACAGGCCTTCCCAGCACGAATGGAAGAAGGATTCCCGTTAGGGTATTATTACGGATTTGAAACCGATGGACTCTTTCAAAATATAGATGAAGTAAATAATCATCCTTCTCAAATAGCGCTTGGAGCAGAAGCCCAACCTGGAGATATCCGCTTTGTGGATCAAAATGGGGACGGAGTTATAAATGAAGAAGATCGTACCAACATTGGAGATCCTATTCCAGATGTTACCTTGGGATTGAATCTTTCCTTCGAATACAAAAACCTAGATTTCCGATCCTATTTCTTTGCCTCCATCGGTAATGATATTGTTCGCAATTACGAGAGAAATCACCCCCGTACCAACAGAACCACGAACTATTTGGATCGCTGGACAGGTGCAGGAACTTCCAATGATTTTCCAAGGGTCACCACAGGAGCGACTTCTAACCTAGTCTTCTCAGACTTTTATGTGGAGGACGGCTCCTTCATTAGAGCCCAAAATATGCAATTGGGGTATTCATTGAGTGAAAAAGCCTTGCAACAATTGCGATTAGCCAAATTGAGATTCTATGTGTCTGTAAGCAATGCCTTCACACTAACAAAATATAGAGGATACGATCCCACTGTTTCCACAGGAGCTCCCATTGGAGGTGGATTCGATCAAGGACTGTATCCAACACCAAGAACCTATTTACTTGGAGTTAACCTGAAAATATAATAAGCCGCCATGAAATTAAAAGTAGTACTCATCCTAGTTCTGTTCACTGTACTCTCCTGCAGTGATGATTTTGTCGATGTTGATTCACAGGATCAGAACTCCGAAAATTTCTTCAATTCTGAAGAAGATTATCAAAACGCACTCATTGCCGCCTATGATATGTTGCAATCCTCCTACCTCAATGTAATGGTAGGGGAAATTGCCTCCAACAACACCTTAGCGGGAGGGGAAAATGCAACCGATGTTATTGGTATACAGCAAATTGACGACATGATCCATACACCCGTGAACCAACAGCTTCGCGACATTTGGAGTTGGATGTATGCTGGGGTGAACCGAGCGAATTACATCATGGAGTTTCAGGATAAAACCGATTTCCCAAACAAAAACAATGTCTTAGGGCAGGCACGATTTCTAAGAGCTTATTACTATTTCGAATTGGTAAAGTGGTTTGGTGATGTTCCGTTAGTGGTAGATCAGCGTATCGATTTTGCCTTGCAAACGCAATTGGACCGTACGCCTGCTGCTGAGGTTTATGCACAAATTGAAGCCGATCTTATCTATGCTTCCAACAATCTTCCCTATACACAAACACAGACAGGAAGAATTACAAAAGGTGCTGCTCTTGCTTTATTGGGCAAGGCGTATCTATATCAAGATAATTTTCAGGATGCCGCACGGGTTTTGGACGAACTCATAAATGAAGGGCCCCACAGCCTCATTGCAGACTTCACTACGCTATTCGAAAACGACAATGAAAATACCCAAGAATCGGTGTTCGAGGTACAATACACAGATTTGGAAGGAGCTGGCTTCGATTGTTTACAATGTAGTGAAGGGAACGTGGCTGTAGGATTCAATGGACCAAGAAATTTCAATGGCCCGCTTTTCGAATCAGGATTCAGTTTTAATGTTCCTACCCAAGAAGCTTACGATAGTTATGATGAAAATGACCTGAGAAGAGACATCGCCATCCTAAACATCGAGGCATTTGCCGAAGCCAATCAGGATTATAACAACGGAGCTGGTGTGTCTTGGACCGAAGGGTTTGAGCATACAGGTTTTTTCAACAGAAAATACATCCCAAGACAGGGAGATACCAATATTGGGGACCAAAACCTTACCAATCCCAATAACTATCGTTCCATTCGATTTGCCGATGTACTATTAATGGCGGCCGAAGCACACAACCGCGGAGCCGGAAACGATGCTGTAGCACTTACCTATGTAAATCAGGTACGCCAAAGAGCAGGCTTGGAAGATCTCTCCCTTGGGGGCAATGACCTTACCCAAGCCATTTATCAAGAAAGACGTTGGGAGCTAATGGGAGAAGGACATCAATTCTTCGATCTTGTAAGAACGGGCAGGGCCGCTGCCGAAATTCCCAATTTCATGGCCGGAAAACACGAATTGTTTCCCATTCCACAAATAGAAATTGAACTCACCGGAAATCGCTGGGCACAAAATCCAGGGTACTAAAGAGAAGAGCATGAAGAAAATACTATCAATCATATGTCTTATTTCCACCGTAGCCCTGTTTATCGGCTGTGCGGAGGATGACGATTTGGGCTTGGTTAACGGAATCGCGGTTCCGTCCAATTTGGCCCTGCAGGTTCAAATGGCGCAAGATAATTCGGGATTGGCCACCTTAACCCCTAGTGGAGAGTCAGCTTCCCTATTTACCATCGATTTTGGCGATGGGTCCGATACAGCAGAGGTTTCCCCAGGAAGCAGTGTAGAACACGTTTATAGCGAAGGTTCTTTCGAAGCCACATTGACCGCACAAAACATTAATGGGGAAACGGCCCAGTTTGTACAGCCTATTACGGTTTCCTTTTTACCTCCCGAAAACCTTGAGGTTACCGTGAATCCGGTTCCCGGAGATAATTTTTCGATCACCGTATCTGCCACAGCCGATTTGGCGGTTGGCTTTGAGGTACTTTTTGGTGATGTAGACGGAGAAGTACCGACACCTATGATGATCGGGGAAACTTTGACACACACCTATCCCGATGTAGGGGAATTCGAGCTTACGGTTACCGCCTTAAGTGGTGGAAGTGAGACCATACAAACAACGGTTACGGTCCTTATAGAAGACCCTCTCGCACTTCCTATCGATTTCGAATCGGAAACAGTGGAATATATATTCACCGACTTCGGAGGCGGGTTTGGCTCTGTTGTAGACAATCCAGATCCTTCAGGAATCAATACCAGTGCCACTGTGGGCCAGTTCTTTAAAGAAGCAGGAGCGCAGGTATTCGCAGGAACGATCCTCGATCTAGGGGACCCTATCGATTTTAGTAGTAATACCGCTTTCCGAATGGATTCATGGTCCCCAGAAGCGGGGCTTACGGTGAAACTGAAGATTGAAAATGCATTGGATTCCAATATTGCAGCCGAAGTGGATGCCGTTACGGGCGCCGTTGGTGCATGGGAAACCTTATTCTTCGATTTCTCTACGATCGACCTATCTCAAGAATATTCTAGGATCGTGATTTTCTATGACTTCGGAAATGAGGGAACCGATACGACTTTCTATTTCGATAATATTGCACAAACGACCTTGGCTACCGAGGAATTCGACCTAGTTGAAAACTTCGACGGTACGCCGCCCGTGTTTACAGACTTTGGTGATATTGGGGAAACTGTTGTCACTGCCAACCCATCTATTGGAGGCATGAACGAAACGCCTAATAGCGCTCGTTTAACGAAGAATGTTGGAGCCCAGGTTTGGGGTGGAACCTTCTTCGAACTTACCGATGCTCATATCCAGTTCGCAGCCGTGAAGAAAATGCGATTAAAATCCTATTCACCCGCTACCGGAAAAGTGATAAAACTCAAGCTGGAAAATGCAGATGCCAGCATTACCCACGAGGTAGATGTAAACACTACTGTGGCCAATGCTTGGGAGGAGTTGGTCTTCAACTTCGCCGATGCACCCGATGCCCAGTACAATAGAGTTGTGGTATTCTATGACTTTGGAAATGAAGGCGACGGGTCCGAATATTATTTCGATGAGATAGAAGTGGGTGAAGGCGGGCTTGTTTCCACTCTCCCTTCTAGTGCTATTGAAGATTTTGAAGGAACACCGCCCACCTTTGTTTCTTTCGGAAATATTGAAGATGCACAAGTAGTGGCCAACCCCGATACTTCGGGTATCAATACCTCGGCCATGAGTGCCAGTCAGGTAAAAACGGCTGGATCTGAAGTCTGGGCAGGAACTTTCTTTGAAGTGGCTTCGCCATTAGACCTCGGCTCATTTAATAGAGTGAATGTAATGACCTATGCCCCTGCTTCGGGCATCACCATAAAGCTGAAGTTGGAGAATGCCGATGCCAGCATTACCCATGAAGTAGATATAGTTAACTCCGTTGCCAATGGTTGGGAACAGTTGAGTTATGATTTTAGTGGAGCCCCTTCGGCCGATTATACCCGAATCGTCATCTTCTTCGATTTTGGAAATCCTGGCGATGACTCCACCTATTATTTCGATGAAATTGAATTAGCAAATTAAAAACGCTACCGCTATGCAGAAGATTATAAGAACATTAGGCATTTTATCCCTTTGCTGTCTCGTTTGGGCCTGCCAAGAGGATGATGCAGAATTTGGAGCCATAACAACCCCAACCAACCTTACGATAGATGTTTCTATTGCCAATGATCAATCTGGAAATGTAACCGTTACCCCTAGTGCTCAAGGAGCCACCATTTATCATGTATTCTTCGTGGCCGAAAGTGATCCCGTGATCATTACACAAGGGGAGCAAGCCTCTTTCAGATATACACAATCCGGTCAGTATTCACAGGAGATCGTAGTGGTTGCCTATGGAACCGGAGGTGCTTCCAGTTCCCAGGCCGTGGTGATCGATCTGGATGTGATTTTGGAAATCGACGCCATTACCCTTCAGAATATCGCTGGAGCTGCCAATGTTGGAAAACGTTGGGTTTGGGACTCTTCCAACGCCGGTCATTTCGGAGTGGGAGATCCTGCAGTGGACTTTCCGAATTTCTTTAGTGCATCTCCCAACCAATTGGATCCGTGTTTGTACGATGACACACTTACGTTTATGCATGACGGGCAAGGGAACTACACATTTCAACTAGATACAGCAGGTTCTTCCTTCATCAATTGGGCAGAAGTAAAACGCTTTTTCCCAGATGCAACACCGGGAGAATTTGTGGACGAGTGCCGCGATATCAATAACCAGATTGCGACCGACACGGAGTTTGTCATTGTGGAAGAGAATGGTACTTCAACCCTCACGGTCACCAACAGTACCATGTCTTACTGGTCGGGTGCCACTTCCTATGAAATTGTAGAGCTTACCGAAAATGTACTTACTATACGTGGGCTTCAGGATCCTTTCGATCCTCCTGGACAACAATTGGCCTGGTACCACACCTTTGTACCCGACTCTGGCAATCAGGAACCCGAATGCGATTCTGGACTTACTGGCAATACCGGAAGCGGTAATATGGATGTCTTGGTTTGGGCCGATGAATTTAATGAGGACGGAGCTCCTTGTTCGGAAAATTGGACCTATGACATTGGAACCGGAAACGGCGGATGGGGTAATGGTGAGTCTCAATATTATACCGATAGACCCGAAAATATTATTGTAGAAGACGGACTCTTAAAGATTACTGCGAGAGCCGAGTCCTTCCAAAGTAGCAATTATACCTCTTCGCGCATTAAGTCCGAAAATCTATTCGAATTTACTTACGGAAGGGTAGATGTACGTGCAAAATTCCCAACGGGTGGCGGCACTTGGCCTGCGATCTGGATGTTGGGAGCCAATTTCGACATTATTGGTTGGCCCAATTGCGGGGAAATCGATATCGCCGAACACATAGGAAATGATCAGGACGTGGTTTACGGTACATTGCATTATCCTGGAATGTCTGGAGGTAATGCCAATGGAGACGAAATTGATGTTCCCAATGCCTCGACAGAATTCCACGTTTACTCCGTAGAATGGGATGAAAATGAGATCGTCATCTTCGTGGATGATGTCCCCTACCATACGGTACTTAACAATGGAAACCTTCCCTTCAATGCAGACTTCTTCCTCATTCTAAATGTAGCCATGGGAGGAACCTTTGGAGGTACAATTGACCCCAGCTTTGTGGAATCTACTATGGAAATCGATTATGTAAGAGTGTATCAATAAACCTTAGTCATGAAAATATTCACCAGTATCCTAATAGCGCTTTTGTTCCTTCCCCTAGGACATAAAGAACCTGTTGCCGAAAAAGTTTCGGAAACAAAACCCGATCCTATTCTTATTGAAAAGAAAGTAGACTCTTTGCTCAGCATCATGACGCTTGAGGAAAAGATTGGCCAAATGAACCAATACAATGGTTTCTGGAATGTTACCGGCCCCGCTCCCCAAGGAGGAGATGCGGCAAAAAAATACGATCACCTTAGAAAAGGCTATGTAGGGTCCATGTTGAACGTACGAGGTGTAGAACAGGTAAGAGCCGTTCAAAAAATTGCCGTAGAAGAAACCCGTTTGGGCATTCCGCTCATTATTGGTTTCGACGTTATTCACGGCTATAAAACAATGAGTCCCATTCCCTTGGCAGAATCTGCTAGCTGGGATATGGAAGCTATAGAAAGTGCAGCCCAAGTGGCTGCTAGAGAAGCTGCTGCTTCCGGTATTAATTGGACCTTCGCCCCTATGGTAGATATATCGCGTGACGCGCGCTGGGGACGTGTCATGGAAGGCGGAGGGGAAGACCCTTATTTGGGTGCTAAAATCGCCGCTGCACGTGTAAAAGGCTTTCAGGGAGACAATTTATCCTCAGAAAAAACCATTGCCGCCTGTGCCAAACACTTTGCTGGATATGGATTTGCTGAAGGAGGCAGGGATTATAATACCGCCGATTTTGGCACATCGACCCTCTACAATACCGTTTTCCCTCCCTTTATAGCGGCTAAAGAAGCGGGAGTGCGCACCTTTATGAACTCCTTTAACGAATTGAATGGAATCCCTGCTACGGGAGATAAGTTCCTTCAGCGGGACATCTTAAAAGGAAAGTGGGAATTCGATGGTTTTGTTATTTCAGACTGGGGATCCATTCGCGAAATGATCGCTCATGGTTATGCCAAAGATGGAAAGCATGCCGCAGAATTGGCCGTTTTAGCCGGATCTGATATGGACATGGAATCCTATTTATATGTAGCCGAGTTAGCCCAATTGGTTAGGGACAAAAAGGTGGACGAAACTGTCATAGACGACGCTGTGCGAAGAATTCTTCGGGTGAAGTTCGAGTTGGGTCTATTTGACGATCCCTATAAGTATTGTGATCTGGAAAGGGAAAAAAGCGAAATCAATTCCAAAGAGAATCACGATGCTGTCCTGGATGTCGCCAAGAAATCCATTGTATTATTAAAAAATGAAGGGAATCTACTTCCCTTAGATAAATCTGGCAAAAAGATCGCCCTTATTGGTTCCTTAGCCGCTGACAAAAACAGCCCATTGGGAAGTTGGAGAATTGCAGCAGATGACAATACAGCTGTTTCCGTATTGGAAGGAATGCAGGCATATTCTGGAAACGAATTGAACTATGCCAAAGGCGCCGATATCGCCAAAGGTCCTACCAGTTTCATTACGGAAATTGAAATAAATGAAGACGACAAAAGCGGGTTCCCCGAAGCAGTTGCGGCAGCTAAGGCTGCCGATATAGTAGTTATGGTATTGGGTGAACTTGGTTTTATGAGTGGAGAAGGAAGAAGTAGAACTACGATCGACTTTCCTGGCGTTCAACAAGAATTGTTGGAAGAAATCCACAGGGCAAACCCCAATATTGTCTTGGTCGTAAATAACGGTCGTCCATTAGACCTCAGTTGGGCCGATGAAAACATTCCTGCCATTGTAGAGGCTTGGCATTTGGGTAGCCAAAGCGGACATGCCATTGCACAGGTGCTTTATGGCGATTATAATCCGAGTGGAAAATTGCCGATGTCCTTTCCTAGAAGTTTAGGGCAGGTGCCATTATACTATAACTACAAAAATACGGGGCGTCCTGTAATTCCAGCTCCGAACCTAGTGTTCTGGTCGCATTATACGGACGAACAAAATTCTGCACTGTATCCTTTCGGACATGGGCTAAGCTATACCTCTTTCGCGTATAACAAACTATCCGTAGACAATGCTTATGCTCAAAATGGAACCGTAAATGTTTCAGTAGAAGTGAGCAACACAGGGAAAGTAGAAGGCAAAGAAGTGGTGCAGCTATACATCCGCGACCTATATGCCTCCGTAACCCGACCCGTAAAAGAACTAAAAGGATTTGAATTAGTAACCCTAGCCCCAGGTGAGACCAAGAAGATTTCCTTCCCTCTGACGCATAAAGAATTAGGGTTCTATGATAATCATGGTAATTGGCTGGTAGAACCCGGCGAATTCCACGTGTTTGTTGGGGGGAGTTCTTCTACTCAATACCACAAAACATTCGAGCTTAAATAAATGAAGTTTCTTTTTTACATATCGCTCTTAGCACTTTTCGTTTCATGCGATTCCTCGCCTGAGCTTCTTTTCGAAGATAATTTTGAGGGGGCTTCCCTTAATGAAGAAATATGGAATTACGAATTGGGCGATGGTTGTCCCAATTTATGTGGTTGGGGAAATAATGAACGCCAACTTTACACCAAGGAAAATGCACGCCTAGAAAATGGTTTTTTAATCATTACCGCAACCAAAAGGGATTCTATTTACAACTCCAGTCGGATTACCACCAAGGACAAAATGGAATTTCAGTATGGAACGGTAGAGGTGCGCGCCCAGCTGCCCACAGGACATGGGCTATGGCCCGCGATCTGGATGTTGGGGAATGATATTGATACCAACATCTGGCCAAAATGTGGGGAAATAGACATCATGGAATACGTGGGCAGGGAACCGGGGATTATTTATACCTCATTACATACCCCAGCCAGCTTCGGGAATACCATTAATTCCAAGAAAACAGAACTTCCCAATATCGAAGTGGGTTTTCATACCTACAAAATCAATTGGACAAAGGAGGCCATCGATTTCTATATAGATGGCGAACACGTATATCACTTTTCGCCTCAAGAAAAAAATGCAGATACATGGCCCTACGACAAGCCTTTTTATGTGCTTATGAATATGGCCATTGGAGGAAATTTTGGAGGACCCGACGTAGACGATTCCATCTTTCCGCAAGAATTCATTGTTGACTATATAAAAATTTATAAACACTAATGAATAGAGTTAACATTAAAATATTTATATGCCTTATCGCATTTTTTGTCACCTCTGTTGGGGTAGCTCAAAACAATCCGATAACTTTTGAAGCAGGAGAATTTGGAGCCGACTGGACTTGGACTGTTTTCGAGAATGGCACCAATCCGCCATTAGAAATCATTGCAAATCCAGATCCTTCTGGAATCAACACTTCGGCCACGGTGGCAAAGTTCACAGCCCTGCAGGAAGGAGCGCCCTTCGCAGGTGTTGAGTCTATGCATGGTGCAGATATTGGGACTTTCACACTAACGGCCGATAATGCCATTGTTCGGGTTAAGGTTTGGAAATCGGTTATTAGCGATGTTGGAGTTAAGTTTGCTACCCTGCCAGGAGCCTCTACAGGTGAATTAAAAGTACCTAATACCGTAGTAAATGCTTGGGAAGAATTGGTATTCGATTTCACTTCGATCATTGGGGAGCCCTCCTCTACGGACATTGATCAAATCATTGTGTTTCCCGATTTCGATGCACGCACCTCGGACAATATCATTTACTTCGATGATATCTCCTTTTCAGATTCCGTTTTAGACGTTTCCGATCTCGATGAAAGTACTATTACTGCCTATCCCAATCCTATGGATAACTACTGGACCGTAAAAGCGAATGACGCCCTTCAGAAAATAACGATTTATAATATTTCTGGCCAAGTCATAAAAACACAATTCCCTGATACAACTCAACATATGGTTGATGTAAGCGACTTGTTATCAGGAATATATTTTGCCAAAGTTGTTTCCCTATCAGGAGAGACAACCCTAAAATTAATTAAGAACTAAACTGAGGAATTCATCTTTTAGATATCGTATTATGAAAAAAATTACATTTCTTTTTGCCTTTTTAATCACTTCACTTGGCTATGCCCAAGTGATTTTCGATTTCGAAGGAGCACCTCCAACATTTAACGACTTTAATGGGTCATTTACACAAGTTATTGCAAATCCTGATGCAACGGGAATCAACACTTCGGCCAATGTAGCCGAAAATACGGTTCCCGCCAGTGCAGCATTTGCGGGAGTAAACATTCCCTTTTCGCTGGACATTACTACTGCGAAAGGATTTATTATGGATGTTTGGTCTCCTTTACCAAACACCCCGGTTTTATTGAAACTGGAAAATTCGGTAACGGGTGTCAATGTAGAGCGACAGGCTAATACCACTGCAGTAGGTGCATGGGAAGAACTTACGTTCGATTTCGGATCGGAAGGAGCTTTGACCTTCGATTCGATCACGGTTTTTATGAACTTCAACGTGATCGATCCCAATACCCAAGTATACTATTGGGATAACTTGGAGCAGTTCGTATTACCTCCCTCCCTTCCTTTCAATTTTGAAGGACAAGCACTAACCTTCAACGATTTTAATGGCTCATTTACACAGGTTATAGCCAATCCAGATCCTACTGGAGTAAACCCGAGTGCCAACGTAGCTGAGAACACGGTTCCAGGTGGTGCTGCGTTCGCTGGGGTAAACATTCCTGTGGATATTGATATCTCAACAGAAAAAGGATTCATCATGGACGTTTGGTCCCCTCTAGTGGGCACACCCGTACTTCTAAAGCTAGAAAATTCGGTGACAGGCGTCAATGTAGAACGACAAGTAAATATGACCACAACAGCGGCGTGGGAAGAACTCACTTTTGATTTCGGTTCAGAAGGAGCGCTCACCTTCGATTCGGTTACGGTTTTCATGAACTTCAACGTAATAGACCCCAGTACGCAAGTTTACTATTGGGATAACCTAGAACAGTTTGATTTGGGAACCCCGCCAGTATCGCTTCCCTTCAATTTCGAAGGTGGGCAAACCTTGACATTCAACGATTTCAACGGATCCTTCACTCAGGTGATTGCCAATCCGGATGCAACGGGAGTAAACACCTCAGCCAATGTAGCTGAAAACACGGTTCCGAGTAATGCCGCATTTGCTGGAGTGAACATTCCTGTGGCAGTAGATATTTCTGTACAAAAAGGATTCATCATGGATGTGTGGTCTCCCCTCGCTGGAACTCCGGTGCTTCTGAAGCTTGAAAATTCGGTAACGGGAGTCAATGTAGAACGGCAAGTGAATATGACTGCAACCAATGCGTGGGAAGAACTCACTTTCGATTTTAGTACCGAAGGAGCGTTAACCTTCGATTCCGTAACCATCTTTATGAACTTCAATGTAGTAGATCCTAACACGAATATCTTCTATTGGGATAACCTAGAGCAGTTCGATATTGGTGCTACCGTTGTAGAGCTACCTTTCGATTTTGAAGGCACACCTCCATTGTTTAACGATTTCAACGGATCCTTCACTCAGGTGATTGCGAATCCAGATCCAACAGGAGTTAATCCATCGGCCAATGTAGCTGAAAATACCGTGCCTAGTAATGCAGCTTTTGCTGGAGTGAATATTCCTGTTACGACAGATGTAGATATTACGGTTGAAAAAGGCTTTCGAATGGATGTATGGTCTCCCTTGGCAGGCACACCAGTGTTGCTGAAGCTAGAAAATTCGGTGACAGGGGTCAATGTGGAACGACAGGTAAACATGACCACCACCAATGCATGGGAAGAGATCACTTTCGATTTCAGTACCGAAGGAGGGCTAACCTTCAATTCTATCACAGTGTTCATGAACTTCAATGTGGTAGACCCCAATACCAATATCTTCTATTGGGACAATTTGGAACAGTTCAACTTCCCAGCGACTCTGCCAATTGATTTTGAAGGGAATCAGCCTCCGTTAAATGATTTCAACGGATCCTTTACTCAGGTGATTGCAAACCCGGATGCTTCGGGTATCAATACCTCAGCCAATGTGGCCGAAAACACTGTGCCAAGCAACGCGGCTTTCGCAGGGGTAAATATCCCAGTGACCACCTTGGATATAAGTGTGGACAAAGGCTTTATTATGGACGTTTGGTCTCCATTGGCCGACTTGCCCGTATTACTGAAACTCGAAAATTCCGTAACAGGTGTCAATGTAGAGCGCCTAGTGAACATGACACAGACCAATGCGTGGGAAGAACTTACGTTCGACTTCAGTTCGGAAGGCGATCTTACCTTCGATTCGGTGACCGTATTTATGAATTTCAATGTCGTAGATCCGAATACCAATATCTTCTATTGGGACAACTTGGAGCAGATCAATATCATCATTCCGCCAGCCAATGATCTATGCGAAAATGCTGTGCCTATTAACTGTGGCGATATGATCATGGGAACGACCATAGATGCAACCGATGATACAGCTGCTGCGCCCGATTGTGACACGACCACAAGTGCACCAGGAGTTTGGTATGTATTTGACGACACCTCCGGTTTTGCTGCCGATATTTTCATTACTACCTGTAGTGCCAATACAGACTACGATACTAAGATTTCTGTGTACACAGGCGACTGTGGCGCACCCCCATTGACCTGCGTTGTAGGAAACGACGATGATCCCAACTGTACCGACTTCCAATCTTCGGTGAGTTTCCAAAGCGACGGGGCAACCACTTATTATATTCTGGTTCATGGTTTTTCTGGAGCTACCGGAAACTTCGAACTTTCCATGACCTGCGATTTCATTCCACCAACGAATGACGCGATCGGCAACTCTATCGACGTAGACGAATTAGGATGCCCATACACCGATACCAATGTGGCTTTACAATATGCTACGGTGGAAGGTGACAATCCATCTGGATGTAATATAGATGGTGCCAACGGAGTGTGGTACAACATTACTCCTGAAAGTGATGGCGTTATTTCTGCGGCCATAGCCTCTCCTGCAGGAGCAAGTTTTGTGAACTTCTTTACGGCTCCCGATGAAAACGCTTCGGTAAGTGATCTGGTACTGGTAGATTGGTTCGATAACCAATGTGCCCCATCCACTTCGACTACCATTCCGGTTACGGGTGGACAAGCTTACTACATCTATGTAGTGAACACCGGCGGTGCTAGTGATGTAACGATAGACTGCGATCTACTAAGCGTAGATGAAAACAATCTTTCCAACATTCAAACTTTCCCGAATCCGGTAGATTCAAAGTTGAATGTACAGGCCAATGATCCTGTTGAAACAATCACGGTATACAGCATTTTAGGACAAAAATTAATGGATAAGGCGCCAGATGCGACTTCTGTGGAAGTGGACATGTCCATCTTGGAAAGAGGAGTATACCTAGTTGTCATTGCAACGGAAAGAGGAACCAAAACGGTTCGAATACTTAAAAATTAAACTCGAATAATAACTAAAAAGCGATATTATGAAACAGATTTATGTAACCATTGTACTAGTGCTTAGCTTCTGTGTGGGAGTACAGGCACAAAACACCGTAGAAGTAGATGCGGGAGCCAGTTGGATTGGCTTTGCCAATGTTTTTGATCTTCCAGCCGATGGAGGAGGATATGTTTTTGGAGAAGTGTGGGGTGTCCCAGACATTCAAACAATCATAGATGTGGGAGCGGGAACCGTTACACTACACCCTAACTTCAATACCTATGCAGATAACCCAACCGATCCGTTTTGGGTAAACCAAACCACGGGGGAAGGAAATAAGATTTTTGAAGGAAACACCTTTGTAGAGGATAATGGCCTAGTAGGCAGTGAACTTACCTTTAATGGATACACCGAAAGCAATACGTTAGATTCTGAATACACCGCCATGGCTTTCATTAAGGTGTTTAACGGGGATTTCTCTGTGTTGAAAATTGAAACTGCCGAGTTAATTGCAGGACAGAATTTTTCCATTACCTATACCGATGTGGCGCCAGAAGATGCTGTGGTACAGTACGGATTCTACGTTTCTGGGGTAAATGCAAATCCAGCAGACGAAGCTGCTTTAGGAAATATCGTAGTAACCGCGCCTGTGTTGAGTGTAAATGATATAAATGCGGTGAATGTTTCCGTATATCCAAATCCTGCGAACAAGGTTTGGAACATTTCAACTACAAATCAGAACATTCAAAGCGTAGCTATTTACGACGTGCTAGGAAAACTGGTTGCACAGCAAACGGTGAATGACACAGCTGTGGCGATCAATAACGAATCCCTCAATGCTGGGGTGTATTTCGCACAGGTAAAAACCGACGCAGGAACGCAAAGCGTAAAACTCATTAGAAAGTAATTTTTTTTCATTTTTTATATTTTATTAAGTTTGAGTCAAAGGGGTGCTGACAGCACCCCTTTCCTATTTTATTCGGTGGGATATTGTTGTAACTTTAAGGGATAAAAAGCTTGCCATGGGAAACAATAAAATGCTCGTTGAAGAACGCTCTCGGGATCTGGGGAACTTCTTGGTGGGAAGGCTACTGCCCTTCAGAAAAAAGAGACAAGTAGGCCCTTTCACCTTTATCGATCACATGGGGCCTTCCCATATCGGCCCAGGAAGGTATATGGATGTGGATCAGCATCCTCATATTGGGCTTTCTACGCTTACGTATTTATTGGAAGGTGAAGTAGAGCATCGGGACAGCACCGGGGCTGTAAAACACATCCAAGCAGGAGATGTGGGCTTTATGTCCGCCGGAAAAGGAGTCGCCCATACAGAACGAACACCCCAACATCAAAGAGATGGAAAGTCGCATCCCGTGCACGGTTATCAAGTCTGGGTGGCACTGCCCAAAGACAAGGAAGAAATGGAACCCCGTTTCGATTTCGTAGCGAAAAATGAGCTTCCCCATTGGCAAGAAAACAATTTGGAAATCACCCTGGTGGCAGGCGAAGGATTTGGAAGAAAATCGCCTTTACCGGTGCATTCCCCGCTCTTTATGGTAGACGTAAGAGCACATGAGGAAACCTGTTTGGAAATCCACGGCCAATTGGAAGGCGAAATTGCCATTGTTGTGACAACAGGCAAGGTGCTGAATGATGGTGAAGCCATTGAACAAGGACAGATGCTTATTTCCAAAACCGAGGATGAATGTATTATTACGTTAGAAAAAGGAAGCCGTATTCTGCTTTTCGGAGGGAAGGCCCTTCCCGAAGAACGCTTTCTCTTCTGGAATTTTGTTTCCTCTTCCAAAGAACGTCTGGAGGTTGCCAAAGAAAACTGGATGCAAAAACGATTTCCAAAAGTGCCAGGCGATGACACCTACATTCCCCTTCCAGAGCCCAAAGGGCCTTTGCGATGAGTGAATCCCCATACCTCCCTCATCGCTTACCGTTTAACAAATAGAATCGACCGAAAAACGAAATGCACATCGCCCTCTTTTAAAGAATTACTACTATTGCCCAGTTGTTCGTAAGAGATACGAGCCTTAACTCTTAATAATGATTCTTTAGCATGAAATAACGTATTTAAAATTTCAAGATTTTGGAGTGCCTTATATGTTTCCAGTGTAACATTGTAACATAGCACTCGTTTATTATAGTACATTTGCAATGCGTTGATTTCCCAGCGCATTATCTCCCTCCAAATAAGAGTTGCCAACTCTCTCCATGGCAGCGCAGAACACGATTATAGGTTGTCCTTACAACAACCTACAGAACTATTTATTCATTAAAAACAAACGCAAGTATGAAACAATTTCTTGTTGCGTGTCTATGTCTTATAGGCACGATCTCCTATGCGCAGGAGGAATTCAATGCCGAGGGAGAACTCGGTAAAATGATCCAAACCCCAAATTCACCAGAGGCCCAAGCATTTGGGAATTACGGGAGCATCCCAGTCAATCTTAGGACCGGTACACCCAACATTTCTGTTCCATTGTACACCTTTAAAGGGCTGGAAATGGACTTACCCATTTCATTGACTTATGACATCCATGCCAGAAAGGTAGAGAGTATCGCTTCCGGGGTAGGAATGGGATGGAATCTTAACTTGGGCGGACGTATTACACGTAACGTAAATGGGTTGGCAGACAATTATATTAACGTGACCCAAGGAACCGGAGGCATCTATGAAACGCTTTACAAAAGCGGCCCATTACAGGACAAATATGAGAGATTCGTAGATAAATCCGTGAGCACTTCAACAACGCCTAGCACCAGCAATACTTTTGCCGATGTGGCCGAAGCTAATGAATACTTCCAGTTTTTGGACCGCGTGCAGACCAATGTCTATGACCTCGCGTTAGACAGCCATAGTATAAGTGCTCCAGGGTTAGGCGATAAGGTGTTGATGAATTACGATATGAACAGCAACTCCATTGTTCCTATCGCAATGAACGACCCAAAACTGAAATTTGTACAATCGGATAGTCCAGCTTCAACACCCGGTTCCTCTACAGATTGGGAAATCATTGATGGGTCGGGGAACACCTATTATTTTGAAGAACATGAGACTACCCATATGTTCAATGGATTGGATACTTCTCATCCGAGCGGAGTGCCTTCAGGACCAACAACTATGGACTATATCTCTTCTTGGTTGTTGACTAAGATCGTTTCGGCCAACGGGAAGGATGTTTACGAATTTGCTTACCAGACATTAGGGCTTTGGCAACAACCCGTTTATACTTGGGAAACCCAGCGTATCGATACCTGGAACCAAGACACACAACAATGGAGCAGTCGTACTGCCGATGCAGGCACTTCCTACAAAATTGATCAGCTGGCGCTAAAATCTGTTATCCATAATGGCCAGACGATTATCGATATCACATTAGGATCGCGTGTGGATCTCACCGATGTAGATAACAAGATTGAGAAAATCACCATAAAAAGCCCCTTGGATGGTAGTGTGATGAACACATTTAAATTTCATCAGACCTATTTTGGGACTGGAACGGGACAATACAACAAAAGATTGAAGCTGGATAAGATCGAGATCGGTGGAAAAGGTTCCGCAAGCCCCACCTACGACTACGAAAAGGAGTACTCCTTTCTATACCAAAGCCCAACGCTTATGCCAGCTAGGGATTCTAAGGCTCAGGACATTTTTGGATGTTATAATGGACAAGCAGATGGACAGGATCTTTTTCCAGCACCCGAAAATGGACAGCCCGCAGTTCCCAATCCTGGCGGAGGGGACCGAAGTTTTAGCTTTAACGACGCCAAGATTGGAATCCTTACCCAGATGCACTACCCAACGGGAGGATATTCAGAATTCAACTATGAAGAGCATCTTAACGGGAATACAGAAGCCAATGGCATCCGTGTGGCTTCCATCGCCAATTATTCTGATACTGGGGCGATAGAGACGAAAAAGGAGTTCGAATACCAAAATCAGCACTTGGATGCTTGGGTATTGCCGGATCTCGCATATTCTAAACCACACCGGTACTTTCACAATAACACCCCAACTCTGGGCACCCAATACTTCAGGTCCGCCAAAGGGGTGATGGGCGACCAGCCCTACATCACCTACAGCAAGGTGGTAGAACGTGATATCAACGTAGTAAGTGGCAATGCCGAGACGGGACGTACGGAGCATGTATTCTACAATAATGACAGCGGGAGTGCACCTTTGGGAATACGAACCCAACAGGGATCGCCCTTCCCTTCCGAGTATTTTACCCATGTATCCCAAGGACAGTTAAAGGAACAATATGCGTACAATCAAGCAAACAATCTTCTTTCTAAATCTGAAAACGAGCTGGATACAGACACTTCTTTCTATGATGAAGTGTATTACAAATCGTTAACGACGGGAGATGATGGGAATCAACAATTGAAGTTCCCAGTTATGTCCGATCCTGGAAATGATGGGATAGATATCACAGTATACTATATCGACGGAGATTATAGTATTGCCGGCCCCGTTCCTTCTCCTACCCAATGTGTCGCTGGCAACAATATTGGTTGTATCAATGTGGAACGCTATGCAAGGATTAAGCCAATCGTGTTGAATCACAAATTACAGTACAGCAAAAAGACCAAAGGCACAAGTACCCACCATTTGAACGGGAATCCTGTGACCACGGCATCCACAACCGTTTACGATAGTACTAACTTCTATTTGCCTAGCGAGTCTGAAAGTACGACCAGTGACAACAATGAAACTTTGGTCGCCAAATACAAGTACCCAGAAGATCTTCCCGGGGATCCTTATACCAGCAATCTTATTGCAGACAACCGGATTTCTGCTCCGCTGCAAACAGAAACTTATTTGCGTGAAGGTGGACAGGACGAACTGATAGCTACCCAAAAAACCCTTTTACAGGATTCAGGTGGACTTATTCTTCCCCAATCCATACAGGTATCACGTCGAGGAGATGCTCCTGAGACTAGGGTTCAGTTCGAGGCCTATGACAGTGAAGGCAACCCCGTACAAATGAAAAAGGCAAATGGTACGCCTACCGTCTATATCTGGGGTTACGATTTCCGCTTGCCCGTGGCCAAGATCGAGAATGCGACCTATAACCAAATGTCACTTATTAGTGGTTTCGACTTGACTGGGGTGAACAACAGTGTTTCCAGCAGTTTCATCGCTGGTGAGATCGACGAACTCCGCCAAGCACTACCAGAGAGTATGGTGACCACCTTTGTCTATAATGAACAGATGATGGTAAGCACAATTACCGATCCACGGGGCTACCAGAGTCATTTTTTCTATGACGATGAGAACCGTTTGCAGCATGTTGAGGACCAAGATGGTCATGTGCTTAGCAACAACGAATACAATTACAGGATCAATAACTAAAAACACTGAGGAAACATGAAAAAAGTAGCATTTATTATCATCGCGATATTGGCTTTTCCTTTCTTGGTGAAAGGACAGACCGAAACCGAAAACTATACAACCTCCACAGCCTACCAGAAGGAATACACGTGGACAGAAATACTGAACGGAAACATACCACTGGACGACATGTTGGAGACTGTCACCTATTATGACGGATTGGGCCGCGTTGTACAAACCGTCGCACAGCGTGCGGGGGGCAACAGGGAAAACCTTGTAATACCAGTGCTCTATGACGGTATTGGACGTAAACCGATCGATTATCTTCCATTACCCGTGACATTGACCAGTGGCAACGAGGCAGGGGAATTCCATACCCCAACAGGGGCCAGCATTCCCAACGACCTACAGGTCTTTTACAAGGCCAAGTTCCCCGAGGACTTCTATCAGGGTGGCGGGGCACAGCCCGATTATGACAACCCCTACAGCGAACAGCTGTTGGAAGCCTCGCCCTTGAGCAGGGTATTGGAACAGGGCGCACCGGGCTATGATTGGCATGCCGATTATAGCGACCATACTATCAAGTTTGGGTATGAGACCAACAGTGCCAATGAGGTATACCATTTTACGGTTACCTTCGGAAATCAAGGTACGGATTACACAGATCCTTCTTTGGCTTATGAAGGGTATTACCCGACCAATGAACTCTATAGAAACGTAACCAAGGACGAGAACTGGACAGCCACTAGTGGGAACGACCATACCGTACAGGATTTCACTAACAAACGAGGGCAAACAGTGTTGAAGCGTACCTTTAATGGTAGTGAGACCTTGGATACCTATTATGTCTACGATGACGATGGAAACCTTACCTATGTACTATCGCCAGAAGCATCGGACCAGATCATTGTGGGCGGTGCCCTTGCTACCAACTCTGGTGACATCCTAGATGATTTGGGCTACCAATACAAATACGACTATCGTGGGCGTATCTTCGAAAAGAAGATCCCTGGAAAAGGAAAGGAGACCATCCTCTATGACAAACTGGACCGTCCCGTGCTTACGCAGGATGCCGAGCAGTTGAAAAGCAACGAATGGCTCTTTACCAAATACGATATCTTGAGCCGTGTGGCCTATACGGGTATTCTAAAAGGTTGGACCGAATCCAGTGCCAAAAATGCGCTTGCAACTTCGCCCCTGTTCGAGAACCGACAAACGGGAACAACTACCATCAATGGTACGCCTTTGTACTATAGTAACCAAGCTTTTCCACAAAACGATATCGAGGTGCACACCGTGAATTATTACGATACTTATGTGGATACGGGCTCCCTTGGGGCGCCACCTGTGCAGAACATTTATGGAACGAGTATTACCTCTGCCGCACAGGGATTGCCTACGGTGAGCAAGGTTCGCGTGTTGGATGGTTTGGACCAGCCAACGCCCAGCCAGTTCTGGATCACCACAGTAACTGGTTATGACGATAAGGCAAGGCCTGTCTATGTGAACACCGAGAACGACTACCTATCCACTAAGGATAAGATAGAGAGCCTCTTGGACTTTACGGGCAAGCCCATAGAAGCACGAACCCACCATGAAGTGGCAGGAATCTCTTCCAACAGTGTCCTTACACTGGACTATTTTGTCTATGACCATGCCGGAAGGTTGATCACCCATGAGCAACAGATCGACTCCGAGCCCGTTCAGCTCATTGCCAAAAACTACTACGATGACCTAGGCCAGTTGCACAAAAAGGATGTGGGTGGTGAGACTTTCATCGATGGGTACACAGGTATAGAAAAGGCCGATGTCACCTTCGATGGCACCATTACGCGCAACGATGGCGGGGGCGACTGGACCTCCGGTGCCAAGACCAAGGGGAAGATTACTGCTGATGGTGGAGTGAGCCTTACCGTGTCACAAACCGACAAGGCCTTTCGTTTTGGCCTTCGCAACACCTTGGTGTTGGGTGCCAACGGTTGGGATGCCTACAACTACGGCCTGGAACTCAACCCTCAGGATAGCAATGGGGACGGCAACCGCGATGTAAAGGTGATCGTTAACAATGCCGTTGTGGGGGTGTACGAAACCTTCAATGCCGGGGATAGCTTCTCTGTGGAGCGCGTAGACAGCATAATCGAGTTCCGTAGGAACGGAGCCTCACCCTTCTATACGTACAGCCTTACCAGCACCGTAGACCTCGTCGGGAAGGTGGGGCTTTATAACACCAATGCCGAAGTCGAGGACTTTACCCTCTTCGGGCATACCATAGACAAGGTGTTACAGGAAGTGGATTACAGCTATAACGTACGGGGTTGGTTATTGGGCATCAATGATGTGGATGCGCCCTACCAGCAACTGGATCTGTTTAGTTTCCGTATCAACTACAACGAGGCCATAGAGGGTAATGTAGGAGCCGTTGGGGTGGAACCACTCTTTAACGGGAACATTTCCCAAACGATATGGCGCACCAAGAACAGCGATAGTCAGAAGCGCACCTATGGGTACACCTACGATGCACTCAATCGCCTGACGAATGCCTACAGCCGCAAGGGGAGTCTGCTCTTAACCACGGACACATATGGCCTGTCGGGACTGGATTACGATCTGAACGGGAACATTTTACAGTTGAACCGCTCTGGCGCCAATAATGATGGCACGGTGACCGGTGTCTGGGATGCTTTGACCTATACCTACAATGGCAACCAGCTCATGAAAGTGGACGACAATAGTCAGACCCCGGCCCTGATCACAGAAGGGTTTAAGGACGGGACCAATATGGGGAATGACTATATCTATGACGATAACGGGAACCTGATCACGGACCTGAACAAGGATATCACAAACATAGACTACAATCACTTCAACCTGCCGGAAACAGTCAATGCGAACGGCAGCCAAACGGGAACGATTACGTATGTGTACGATGCCGTGGGTACCAAATTGAAGAAGACTTTGACCGAGAACGGAACTTCGCATACCACCAAGTACGCCAATGGCTATATCTATCTGGACGATGAACTACAGTTTTTCAGCCATCCAGAAGGGTACACGAAGCCCGTATCGGGAACCTCCGAGAGCGTAAAGGGTTCCAAGGGTGGTCAGACTACCCAGAGCGGTTACCAATACGTGTTCCAGTACAAAGACCATTTGGGGAATGTTCGGTTATCCTATGCTGATGGTGACCTAAACGGTTCTGTTTCAAACTCCGAAATCATTGAGGAATCCCATTACTATCCGTTTGGCTTGAAACAGAAAGGATATAATACCACCATTTCCGGAGGTAACAGTTTGGCTCAACGATGGAAATACAATGGGATAGAGCTCAATGAGGACTTGAGCCTCAACCTTTATGAAATGGAAGTGCGACAATACGATCCTACAATAGGAAGATGGACCAGTATTGATCCCGTAATCCATTTCGATTATTCGCCTTACAATGCGTTTGATAACAATCCGATCTATTGGGCAGACCCCTCTGGTGCCAATGCCGGTTTGGCAAATGCTGCCATGCAGCATTCAGGGCGTGGAGCAACGGCAGCAAATACAATTAATCCTATAGACGCCGAGAAAAAGAAAAAGGAGGAAGAAGGAGAAGAAGAGGAAAATAATTCCGCAAATAATAGTTCCAATAATAATAATTCGAAAGATGATGCTTCTAATACAGGGATTAATGCTTCCGGTCTCAATGCAGGTAAAGACTGCGATGATTGTCCAAATCCCACTCTTTTCAAAAATGGAGAGATTATAGTTGTTAACAATGTGAGTTATATGCTATTTATAGATAATTGGATTGTAATTGAAAGTCAGGAGGAATACGAAAAACGCGTAAAGGAGGCGTTAGAAGAATTAAAAGACTTAGACCTAACGGATGATATAGAGTATAAATATAAATTGTTAAAGGCTTATTCCCATAGAGGAGCACCATATGAAAAATCCTCTAAACCCTTAGTTGAGGCTATGAAAGGGGCTCTTGGTCTTGGAGCTCCAGCTAAAGCTACTAAAACCCTTTACTTAAACGGGAACAAGAGCCTTACTCCTTGGAGTATTGTAGTTGGTGCAATTGTAGGATACGCCAAAGGCCGTCTAGATATTATGAAAAAAATGGAGCTTCATGATGAAAATGTTGATTCCCTAAGAGAGGAAGGGTATTTTCCAAAAATAGAATATAAACATTACAATGAGCTGTACTTTAATTATTAAATTTAAATTATGAATTTCCATAGGCGCTTTATAACTAGTTTTATTTTTCTTGGATTAGCATATTTATTGATAATCGTAAGTTTTGATTTTTATCAAATAAAACCTGTTTTTATTATTTCTTCATTTTTTTACAGTTTTTTGACAATAGCAACGATATATGCTTATATGAACCGTAATAAAATTGAAAGTAAAATTAAGATATCAAAACTTTTAATAACAGTTGTTATACTACTGTTGTCGAACATAGCTTTTCTTTGTTCGTATTTTGTCGTCGAGCTCTTTTTTCATGGTGCCAATTTAGATTTGTATTTGATTATTTTATTACAACTTTTTTTGTTTTTCACTTTCCTATTCCTTCCCAAATCAAATAAAAAAAACAATGGCAATAAGATAGTTTAGAACAAACGCCATGCTGACTCATGAGTTAGCGCGGATAAGTGGATTTAAACAAAATCACTATCTTTATATAACCACCACGACCCCCAACCGAGGGTCGTGGTTTTTTGTTTTACAAAGGAAAGTTTAAAATTAAGTTGTTAGAGAACAAAGAAGCTAAGAAAACTTATAATTTATCTGAAGTTGCTAACAAAAACAACTTTTTTGCACATCGAGTACTCGTTCACAATAAAGTAAAAAGGAACTAATGTATATAATCAATCTAATCTTTATGTATAAGTTCTTCTTCAACAAAATATTTAGGGGAAGTGATGAGGATACTATTTTTAGTAGCAGGTTAATCTTTGCCTCAGAATTGTTTCTAAATATTGTTACAATATGTTCCTTAATACTGCTAAGCTATTTTGATTCTTTGAAGAAGTATATAAGTGAATCCAGCATTACAATTACAGTAATGATAAGCATGATAATTCCACTTATAGTTAGTTTTATACTTATAAAAAAAGTAATCTTATTGAATTTTTTGAACAAAACAAGGATAAAAAGAAAGTACTTAGTTATGTTCTAGGCATATCTTATACAACTGTAACAATTATTTCTTTTTTATATGTTGCTCCGAAGATAAGAGCTCTTTTTTGGGATTAATGGACTTGCGCTTAGCTTGTCAAAGTGTTCGGGTGCCAGCAGGAGGGGATGGCAAAATGAGAGTCAATGCATCTAGGAATAAAAAATACAGAAATAGATATGAAACTTGTTATAAAAATATTCGTTTTGGCCTGCTTGTCATTATCAAGCTGTAACTTTGACAACCAAAGCAATTTGGATGAATCAGATTTATCCTATCTAAAGGATCTGGATTTACTTGAAAAAGGTGAAGAGCTAATTTGGTTTGATAGCCAATTAACCTTAAAGAAAGGGGGGAATTTTTTATCTGATAAAAGAATGGCTGCCTATTTTTTAGGAGGCCATGAGCCGGACAATTTTAAGGAACATGCCTTACTCAATGAAATTGACAGTATCAAGTTACATAATAAGGCCATGAGCATTACTTATGCCTCTTATATAAAAGTATTTAAGAAGGGAGGCGAAACCTTCAAAGTCTACATAGATAAGGATTCGTTGACAGTAGAAAATTATTATAATCGAGCCCTAAAAGCCCTTAACGGCCAATAGCCCCACGCTATCGCCCGCTTACAGACCTGTGCTTACACAAGAGCGAACAGGATCAGGTGGATTTAAACAAAAACACTATCTTTATATAACTGCCACGACCCCCAACCGAGGGTCGTGGTTTTTTCATTATTCCAAGGATATAAAATTTTCAATTGCAGTAGAAAAGCGATAAGTTTAAGGTAAAATAAAAACGCATGACCATTACCATAAAAGATGAGTCCCTTACGGGCGATATCCTCAACGAAATTGCCATTGCCGTAGAAAGTGAAATGATGACCGTTCGCGATCTTATCGCTGCTCGCGTAGCATCCGAAGTGAAAGCATACAACTCCCGAATGCCCGAGTACTTCAAAGGGTTGATTCAACCTTCGGAAGCAGAAAAGACACTCAATGGATTCCGCCTAAAAAACAAGAAAAAAACCATCGATCTGGAAAAGCAGATCTTCGTTGCCTATGACGCGTTCCAAAAAAATGGTTACATCATTTTGGTAAACGACGAGCAAGTGGAAAGCCTGGATCAGGAGTTGATCATTGGAAAAGAAACCCCCGTAAGTTTTGTTAAGTTAACACCCTTGGTAGGAGGCTAATTTGTAATGGGAATAAAAGACAATCTACTCAACTTATTCGGCGGATCGCGTAAACCTGTTCCGGCTAGTTCTCCTTCAAATCCCAAGTTCGACGCTATTCTAAATACCATTATCAAAGAAGTTTCGAAACAGCATAACAGTTCTTGGTGGTATGGCGTACAATTGGGGAAGATCGAATCCTATCAGAATCTTAAAGCTTGGGATAACGCGGAAAAAAGAAAACTTGTTTTCTATATGATTCCAAGGATCAATCAATTCAAAAAAGTTCATAACTCCAAAAAAGGTTGGTCCTCCAACGATACCCATTGGTACAATTACAATGCCTATTCAGAAATTCTTAGTGCCATCCTTAGAAGTAATCTGGAATTCCCTGTGGCTGAAATAAAAGAACTTTTCAATGCCTATAAATCTTCGGACGACTCGCGAATAAGGGACTTTGTAGATTGGCCTGTGGGCTTCTCGGTGCAACAAATCGAAAAGACCATAAAAAGGGAAGGATTATCCGATGAACTCAAAGAATTCATCGTACAATTTCTGAAATGGCCGCAATTGAGTCAGAAGAAAAGCTATTGGGGTTCAGACTTGGAGAAAGTCCGCGTGAAACTGGAGAAACTAGTCTTTGAGAGCGAAAATACCGAAGGGCGAACAGCCCCTTATAAACTTCCCGAGGACCGACTAAGTCAGCTTATTAATCCAGAGATTGAAGCATTGAAAGATGATGAGAAAGATCTTTGGTACGAATTGTTTCACCTATTTGTAAAGGCTTCCGCTGCCAAACCTTCCCTTAAATTCCTGAAGGCTACTGGAAGTGCCATAGATAAAATCGGCATTAAAAAATACAAGGAGCGTATATATCCTTGGATAGCATTTGTTTGTGCGCTAAAAGAAGTGGAAACGGTACATGAGCATACATATAATGGACATGTGTATAGACACTCTACGTATGAACTCCTACACGAAAAAAACACTACATTTTTAAAGGGGTTGATCTGGAGCCTCAATAAATTTCATGATTCCAAAACCCTAAGTCTTATCGCCCAATTGGCCGAAAGATCCTATAGGAAAATACCAGGCGTAGGTCCCGCTGCGGCTGGAGTAGGTAACGCCTGCATCTATGTGCTAGGTCATACAAAAGGCCTTGAAGGCATTAGTCATCTTTCCAGATTAAAACTGAAGGTGAAGCAAAACAATACACGGAAGTTGATCGAAAAATATCTGGACGAAGCTTCCAAGAAATTGGGAATAAGCGCTTCAGAAATAGAAGAAATTTCCATTCCCGACTTCGGACTTAAGGATGGCATAAAGACATATACGTTCAACGACTATACCTTAACACTGGAAATCGTAGAACTGGGAAAAGTAAATTTGATTTGGGAAAAACCGGATGGGAAAAACCAAAAAACGACACCCTCTTTCGTAAAAACAACCACCAAGCACACACAGTTGTTGAAGAAAGCCAAAGCCGATGTAGCCCAAATTAAAAAATACCTTACCGCACAAAGGGACAGAATCGATCGCTTGTATCTGGACGATCGTACTTGGTCCTACGAAGATTTCAGCAAACATTATCTGGATCATGGATTGGTTGGTTTTATTTCCAAGCGACTAATCTGGGAGTTTGGAGATAAGGATAAAACAACATCCGCATTGTATGAGAATGGTGAATGGAAAAACGCCTCTGGAGAAACTTTAAAAGAAGTGAATTCCCAGAACGTTCGATTATGGCACCCGATTAATTCATCGATTGATGAGGTATTGGCTTGGAGAAATCGGCTGGAAGCACTGGAGCTTAAGCAACCCATGAAACAAGCCTTCAGGGAAATTTATGTTCTTACCGACGCAGAAGTAAATACCCGCTCCTACAGCAATCGTATGGCGGCCCACCTTCTCAAACAACATCAATTCAATGCCCTGGCAGCCCTAAGAGGATGGAAATATTCGCTTATGGGTGCGTTCGACAATGGCATTGACGCCGAAATGGCGACCATACAGATTAAGTCGCACAACTTGGAAGCCCAATTTTGGATCAATGAGATAAATGCAGACGATGCCATGAACGATATGGGTATTTGGGATTATGTGGCGACAGACCAAGTTCGTTTCGTGAATAGCGATGGTGAGGCGCCCGATTTAATCGATATCCCAAAAATTGTGTTTTCGGAAATCATGAGAAATGTAGACCTGTTTGTTGGGGTTTGCAGTGTAGGTAATGATCCCGAGTGGCGGGATAATGGCGGATTGCCTCAATACAGGGACTACTGGACAAGCTATTCCTTTGGGGAATTGACCGAAGTGGCCAAAACGCGAAGGGAAATTTTGGAACGGCTATTACCACGATTAAAGATAAACAAAGTAGCCAGTATTGATGGAAAATTCCTAAGAATACAAGGCACAAAACGAACTTATAAAATTCACATAGGAAGTACCAATATCCTTATGGAGCCCAACGATCAATACCTATGCATTGTCCCAGCGCGGGGCAAGGATACAAAGACTGCGAATGTGTTTTTGCCGTTTGAAGGGGATCGCGGCTTGTCCCTCATTTTAAGCAAGGCATTTTTATTGGCAGAGGACAACAAAATAGAAGATACCACCATACTAACTCAAATAAACAGATAGTGTCCTTAGATGAAGAGAGATACCACGTTCATCATAACCTTCCAGAAATAGGACATGAAGGGCAAAAGCAAATACAAAATACCCGCATTACCGTCGTTGGGGCCGGAGGACTTGGGGGTAATGTCTTAATTCAATTGGGGCAGTTGGGAATTGGAAAAATCGTGATCATAGATGATGATACCATCGAACTGTCCAACCTTCAAAGGCAACCCTTGTTTTCACAAAAGGACATTGGTAAATACAAATCGGAAGTCGCTCAACAAAAACTGCTCGAATTAAACGATACCGTTCATATCATCAACCATTGTGAACGACTCACAAACAAGAATCGGGATCGATTATTAAAGGAGAGTGATATCGTCCTAGATTGCACGGATAACCTATCGAGTCGTTTAGTGATTGACGCGTATTGTAGTGCTCATAAAGTCCCTCTGGTTTATGGAGGTGTAAGAGGTTTTGAAGGATGTGTTTCGGTTTTCAACCATAACAATGGGAAATCATTTAAGAACACCTTTCCAGATTATGAAGAGCTCTTCATGGCAGAACATTGTAACGACTCCGGAGTGGTGAGCGGTGTGGTTTCCATTACCGCGAGTCTGCAAGTAAGTGAAGTACTTAAAATTATTTTAGGATTGCCCGAAGTGCTGCAGGGCAAACTTCAGGTGTTTCACCTTTTAAGGAATGCCTTCAGAACATTCTCCCTAAAATAAAAAAGCACCCCAAAGCGAGGTGCTTTCATATCTTCAGCAAATTACTGAAGGGGAAGGATCCGTTAAGGCCCTAACGAATCATTAATTTTTCGGTATACCCCCTTTTGTTCGCAACAAGCCGTACAAAATACAGACCGCTACTTAATTGCGGTAGCTTGAATTGAAATGCGCTCGTCGTGTTCAAATCACCTTCGTATAAAGTTGCAACACGCTGTCCCAAATAATTCAACACTTCAATCCTAGCATTGGTGATATCTTGGGTGCTAGCAATGTTCATTTCTATATAGCTTTCGGCGGGATTCGGGAATACTGTAATGCCAGTAATATCCTTCGAAATTTCAGAAACCCCCAATGGCAATCCCCACGCGTCCGAAATCCATACCCCTCGACCCAATGTTCCGATTCGCACTTTGTGATCTACGGGATTGTACTCAATATCATTCACAAACGTAATGGCCAGTCCTTCGTTGAATTCAAACCAATTCTGTCCGCCATTTTCGGTAATGAAAACCCCCAAATCCGTAGCGGCATAAATGATATCATCATTTCCATGATTCACGGCAATGGCGTTCACAGTCATATCGGGTAAATCCCCCTGAAGGGAAATCCAAGTGTCGCCTCCATCAACCGACTTATAGATATGCGGATTTCCTGGATTAATACTATTTCGGCTGGCAAAAACTACGTCCTTGTCCAATCCACTCGTTTTAATGTCGGTTACGCGCCAACCGGGCGAAGAGTTGGTAAATTCCCAATTCATCCCTGTGTCATCACTTCTAAAAAAGAACCAAGACGTTCCATTCCAAGAAGCGGCGTAACAGCGGTCGGGATCATGCTGACTAAACGCCACATCGGTAATTACGTTGGCCTGTTGTCGTTTGCTCCATCCGTTCCCGAAATTATCCGTACGGTATAATCCCTGTTGGGTAGATCCCAGAAGGATGCTGGGATCGGTTGGGTGTTGTCGCAAAGGTGCGAAATGTGCCCCTGTATTTTCTGTAAGATCGATTCCCACATTAATGGGTGTTGCGAAGGTATTGGTGCCGTTTAAAGCCCTCCAATAGGTTCCGTCGATCCAAGTCCCGAAGAAACGTAGTTCGTTGGTAGGATCTACAGAAACATTCACTCCATCGAAAAAGCCCCAACGTTCCCAATGCTGTCCGTTATCCAAATTCATCCCTTGAAGCCCATGATCTTGCAATCCTCCAATCACTACACTAGTGTTGGTGCGTCCCGATCCTATGCCTAAAAATTGGGCAGTCACCAATCCGTCGTTGGCATTGTCCCAACAATTTCCATTGTCTGCACTTCGTGAAACGCCTCCATCGTTAAATGAAAAAACCCGATTCGGCACATGAGGATCGAACCCAATATCGTGATGATCCACATAGGTGGCACAAGCTGGGGTATCCCCACAACCCACACAAGCAGTTCGGTCCTTCTGAGTCCAAGTAACTCCACCATCTTCACTTTGCCAAAAAGAGATTCCCCCGAAAATGACAATGTCCGGATCATCAGGCGAAACCCCAACCGTATTGTCGTACCATCCTTGGCAAATCCCTTGCGCATTACAAAAGGCATCGGGAGTGTTGTCAAGCCTGGTCCAGGTGTCCCCATTATCGTTAGATCGATACAAACCTTCCAGTCCTAGCGTGCTTAGCTTGGTAATACTTGCATACAACACATTGGGATTGTTTGTCGACTGATCGATACTTATAAAGTTGATGTCGGTAGCAGGAAGACCTCCACCAAGCAGCGTAAAGTTGTCACCTCCATCTGTAGATTTCCAAATCCCTACATTCTCTTGGCTCACAAACATGATGTCGGGATTGTCCTGTTGAATGATGATATCATCGAATATGAAATTCCCATGATTGGTGCCATCCCCGAATATTTGGGTCCAATTGGCGCCCATATCCTCACTTTTAAACAATCCGTTGGTAGCGGCCAACCAAACAATATTGGGGTCATTAGGGTTCCAAGCAAGTTTTAAGGCCGAAACGGCCAAAGAAGGATCATAGCTCAAGCTGGTGGGCAACCAAGTAAGGCCTCGATCCAAGGAACGAAAAACACCAATCCCTCCTTTCATTACTACCAAGGGCGGCGCAAAACCTTCACCCGTACCAATGATAAGGATATCGCTATCGGTAGGATGTACGGCCACGGCTCCCACTCCGGTTGAGGGAATATCATTGGTCATGGGTTCCCAACTTTGCCCAGCATCTTCGGTAAGCCAAAGCCCTCCCGAAGCAGATCCTACCCATAGGACATCGGCCACATTGGGATCGAAGGCGTGCGAGATCATTCTTCCTCCATGCCCATCCATATCGGTTGGGCCAATATTTTCCCAATTGGCCAAAGGGCCACCATTCATTCTGCCTTGATCCGATCGTATCTTTTTGAAGGTTTCCCAACGCTTGGCCAAATCCAATTCCCCATTCATATTCCTCCGCATTTCATAAAAATACCGACCTCTAACATAGGGCATGTAACCCGTTCCTTTCAAATTTTCGAGCTTGTACTCGTTTTCCTGTAATAATTGCTCATAATAGGCGTCCATGGCTAGGACTTCCTGTGGAATGTGTGCGCCCGCAGGATCTTCAAGATTCTGGGCGACCCCCAAGGTCGTGCCCAAGATCCATGCAAGGCATAATAATTTCTTTTTCATAGCTGATAATTTTTGATTTCTTTTTTCAAATGAACCCAATCAAGGACAAAAAGACATGTAAAAAAGCGAACGAAACACCTAAAAGAAGAAGAGCTGGGCTAGGAGTATTCCCACTGTTGGCGGTAGTTTTGGTTGGTTAATACCGGTGAATTATTAGTTGTTGCCATAAATTTTGATGGTGAGGTTTCGGTAAACATCAAAAAGTCTTTGTAAAAATGACTTTGATCGAAATATCCCAAGGCCAAGGCCAAAGCCGCCACACTCTCTTCCTTCATATCTTCGGAAAGTAGCAGGGAAGCCTTTTTAATTCGAATCAATCTTCGATATTTTTTGGGGCTAATCCCCACGTATTCCTGATAGGCTTTTTCCAAATAACGGGCGCTATAATTTCCTGCCGCCGTCTCATTATCACTTAAGCGCTGTACATCGGAAAATAAATTCCGGATTTGATCCTTCAACAAGGAAGGGGCTTCTTTCCCTCTAGATATTCGATCCCGAAGAAAGGGAATGATTCCTTCTTCTACTGTCTTTTGCAAGGAGAATCCTTCGGGTTGCAGTAAGGTCTTCAGGTTTTCGGGCAAGTGCATGATGTCCTCACAATGAACCACCTGATTCTTGAAAAGCTTTGCCGTATCGTTCGTTAAAAGTGGGAGCGCCCAGGGCATTAGTTTTACACTAAGACAAATAGTATTGGGGTCAAAAACGATGGTCGCTTTCTTTTCAATCTGCCCGATAAAGGAATGGCTGTCTACCCGATACGTTTGCCCGGCCACGGTGAAGGTGTGGCCTCCTTGGATCATAAAGATCATTTCTGGGTATCCGTCGGAAATGAGTTCGAATTCTGAAGTTTCGACACCACCCATAAACCCCCAGATTCCCTGAACAATATCGGGAAAGGGTAATTTGTTTGGATAGCGATAAAACTGAACCACGGCATGCTTTGGTTGAAACACTAATGTATTGAAAATTTCATTGAAACCTTGCCGATGTTTCCCCTGTAGTCCTCTTATTTTTTAAATGAGATGTCTTAGAGTATGAAATTCACGATGCCCCCTAATCTTTAGTATACCTCAACAATCTGTATTTCCTTCTCTCTAAACACTACGGTATCGCCTTGTTTTTTTCCCAATAGCAATCGACCTATGGGTGTTCCTGGTGAAATGCAATAAGTGTTCAATCCACCTTTAGAATGAACACCAGCGGAAATACTCAAAAAGTACCGGTCGGAAGGGGTCACCACCAAGCTACCCAAGGCAACGCGGTCTGAGCTTCGGGTAATGTCTATTTTACCCAGTAGGGTCTCGAGTTTTTCGATTTCCTGCAATTGCTTGCCTGCATTTTCCCGATCCAGTTGAAGCATAGCACGACCCGTATGATGCTTATCACCGGCGGTACTTTTCCCTTCGCTCAATAAGGATTCTTCAATACGTGCAATGTTCTCCAATATTTGTTGCTTTCGGTCGGCAACAAATGCCTTGCAGAATTCCAGTAGCAGTTCTTTAGTTTTTGGCGGTTTCAATCGGCTGTAAGTCTAACACCCCAAAGTTATACATTTGCCGCAATACCCATTGCTTTCGGGTTTCCAAATAAGGGGTTCTGGGATTGGCTTTGTATTGCCTTGGATTGGGTAAAATAGCAGCAATGGCAGCGGCCTCATGACGCGTCAAGTCCTTGGCCGATTTATTAAACCAGTGTTGAGCTGCTGCCTCTACGCCGTACACTCCTTCGCCCATTTCCACGCTGTTAAGGTAAACTTCCAGAATGCGCTCCTTGCTCCAGAACAATTCAATAAGAAAAGTAAAATAGGCTTCAAATCCTTTCCGCACATAACTTCGGCCCGGCCATAGAAAAACATTTTTAGCTGTTTGTTGGGAGATAGTACTGCCCCCTCGTAAGGTGTTCCCCTTTCGATTTCGTTCGTACGCTGCCTTAATGGCGTTGTAATCAAATCCGTTGTGTTCTATGAAGCGTTGGTCTTCGGCACAGATAACGGCCAATTGCATACTGGGGGCTATACGGTCTATGGCAACCCAGTCATGCTGTGTGTCGGGGCCACCCTGAGCGGAACGAATGGCCATAAGGGAAGTGTAAGGCACTGGAACATATTTGTAGACCAGTACCCAAGCTACGCTCAATACCAGAAACCAAAGCAGGCATCTTAGTACAATCCTTGCTATTCTTTTAAGCATCTTTAGATTCTACTGCGCACCGTAAGAAACGGTTTTGCAAATGTTTTTTAATTGGTGAATGATGAAAGTTCCGCACCGATAGAACTCCCCAAAGCGACTCCCATGCCTCCCAACCGGACGCCACAATACACACGTGGTTCCAATTCTTTAACAATGGGTTTCTTCTGGGCCCCAACTCCCATAATGCCACTCCATCGGCTGCTTATCTTAAACGCAGTATTTGGTAAAATTGTTGTGTGAAGGAGCCGTTCTAGCTCATCCTGAATGCGTTGGGTAGTTTCCATGGTGGTAGTGGTCTCCCCTTCGAAGTCTAAGTTTCTACCTCCGCCCAATAAAATTCGGTTGTGAATGTTTCTGAAATAATAGTACCCCTTTTCCAAGTGGAACGTGCCCTTTATCTGAAGATTGGGAATAGGATCGGTAATAAGCACCTGAGCCCTTGCAGGAGCGACTTCTTCATTTAAAAGTTGCTTGGCAAAGCCATTGGTAGTTATGAAAAGATGCTGGGTTGTAATTTCAACGGAATCATTCAACTGTACCTCAACTCCAAGGTTCGTTGTTTGGAAGGAAGTCACCTCGGTAGTATTCAAGATTAAGATGTCTTCTTGAATGCATTTTTGAAGAAGGGACTTCATCATTTTACCCGTATCCAGCTGTCCTTCGTATCTATTGAAAATAAGTCGATTTTGAACGTTTTTGAAGGAAAATGGATCGTTTTGGACCGAAAACACCTCTTTTTTGTTCAAAAACACCTCTTTTAGCAATTCGTTGAGATAAGGAATTTTGGCTTCGCATTCTCTGAAAAGATCGCTGTCTTCCTTTCTGAAAACTTCATATCCTCCCAGTTCTTGATAATCCAATGCAGGGTCGCCTAAGGTGTCACGCAGCAAGCGCAATCCGGCGAGTCGTTTTTGCACCAAATCGACTACTTCTGCTTCTGAATGGGTTTTTAAATCGTCCAACAATTCAGACGCACTGCCAAAACAGGCAAATCCCGCATTTTTGGTGCTCGCTCCACTGGGCAGCATGCCTCTTTCAAATACCACAATCTTGCTTTTTGGGTGTTTCTTTCGAAGGGACAATGCACAACTCAATCCTACGATTCCACTGCCGACGATGGCAAAATCGATATGGCGCATCCATGTTTCGTATTCCCAATAAGATAGATTCATAGTTTCTTTTTTTTCCGAAAAGCCAGTAAAGCTATGAAAAGAAGTGCGGGAATCACAAACACAAAATCCAATCTAAATTGCCACAGCAGGATCACGGTGATTACGGTTAATACAACGAACCAAATGAAATAGTTCACCCCTTTGGAAACATTTTTAACCCTATACCCATCTGAAATAAGCATGAATGCAGGAAGTGCAGAAATAATCATTAAAAGGGTCAAGTGCTTTAGCATACCGAAAAGATACACGAAAGCCTGAAAACAAAAAAGCGCCGTTTCAAAAGATATGATGTAACGGCGCTTTTAATTGCTATGAAAAAGGTGGTTATTCTTCTTCAGGTTCGTCCATTTCCCAATCGTTCATGAAAGCAGTCGTATAATCTCCTGCTACATAATCGGGATGATCCATTAATTGTCTGTGGAATGGAATCGTGGTTTTAATTCCTTCGATTACGAACTCGTCCAATGCGCGCTTCATTTTATTAATAGCTTCTTCACGGGTCTGTGCCGTAGTAATAAGCTTGGCGATCATAGAATCGTAATTGGGTGGAATGATATATCCTGCATATACATGCGTATCCAATCGTACCCCGTGCCCTCCAGGAGCATGCAAGGTGGTAATTTTACCAGGGGACGGACGGAAGTTGTTGTACGGATCCTCAGCATTGATTCTACACTCGATAGAATGCAATGATGGATAATAGTTCTTACCAGAAATTGGCACTCCTGCCGCCACAAGAATCTGTTCGCGGATCAGGTCGTGATCCACTACCTGCTCGGTAATAGGGTGCTCTACCTGGATACGGGTGTTCATTTCCATGAAGTAGAAGTTACGGTGTTTGTCTACCAAGAACTCTACGGTTCCCGCTCCTTCGTACTTAATATATTCGGCTGCCTTAATAGCGGCTTCTCCCATAGCTTCACGTAATTCATCGGTCATGAACGGGCTAGGGGTTTCTTCGGTCAATTTTTGGTGACGTCTTTGCACAGAACAATCACGCTCACTTAAATGGCAGGCTTTTCCTTTGCTGTCTCCAACAATTTGGATTTCGATATGACGCGGTTCCTCGATCAACTTCTCCATGTACATATCGTCATTTCCAAAGGCAGCCTTACTTTCCATTCTGGCGCTTTCCCAAGCTTCTTGTAGGTCTTCTTCTTTCCAAACGGCACGCATTCCTTTTCCTCCACCTCCAGCACTTGCCTTAAGCATTACGGGATATCCCGTTTCTATGGCAATCTTTTTACAGGTTTCGAAATCGTCTATAACCCCATCACTTCCAGGAACACAAGGTACACCAGCAGCCTTCATAGTGGCTTTGGCGGAGGCCTTGTCTCCCATTTTTTCGATCATGGTAGCACTCGCTCCAATAAACTTAATATTGTGCTCGTCGCATATTTTGGAAAACTTCGCATTCTCAGAAAGGAATCCATATCCTGGGTGAATCGCATCTGCATTTGTAATCTCTGCAGCAGCAATGATATTGGATATCTTCAAATAACTTTCATTACTGGGCGCAGGACCTATGCAAACTGCTTCATCGGCAAAACGAACATGTAAACTTTCTTCGTCCGCCTTAGAATACACCGCTACGGTCTTAATTCCCATTTCCTTGCAGGTACGAATTACGCGCAGCGCAATTTCTCCCCTATTGGCAATTAGTATCTTTTTAAACATAACGTTGGTAATTTAAAATTCCGCTTCTTCTTTCTAAAAGCAAAAGAAGGGCCTTGGAATTAGGAATTTTAACTTATGACGGATCTATTAAATATAATGGTTGGTCGTATTCTACTGGAGAAGAATCGTCTACCAATACTTTTACGATTTTACCCGAAACTTCACTTTCAATCTCGTTGAATAGTTTCATCGCTTCGATAATACAAAGGGTATCCCCAACAGCTACTGTATCACCTACTTCGCAGAAAACGGGTTTGTCTGGAGAAGGTTTTCTGTAGAATGTACCAATCATTGGGGATTTAATGGTCACATATTTAGAATCATCCTCGGCGGATGCAGCTTCTGCAGCTGGAGTAGCCGCTGGAGCAGCTTCTACTGGAGCAGCAGGAGTAACCGCTGGAGGTGTTGCTGCCGGCATGGCAGGGATTTGCTGAATATATGTGGTTTCGGCTTTTCCGCCTTCGCCCGTACGAATGGTGATTTTTACATCTTCCATTTCAAGTTTTACTTCGCTAGCGCCTGATTTGGCCACGAACTTGATAAGGTTTTGAATGTCTTTTAATTCCATAGTATGTTCTTGTTGATTGGTCTCGTTTAATTTGAATTATAGGCCCACTTAAGATAGAGCGAACCCCATGTAAATCCTCCTCCAAAGGCTGCAAACACAATGTTGTCACCCTTTTTCAGTTGTTTTTCATAATCGCGTAAGCACAGCGGCAAAGTAGCCGAAGTTGTGTTTCCGTACTTGTCGATATTAATCATCACCTTCTCTTCGGGAAGGTTCATACGGCTTGCCGTGGCATCGATAATTCGCTTATTGGCTTGGTGGGGAACCAACCAATGTACATCTTCGCCCGAAAGTCCGTTACGCTCCATTATTTTTTCGCTTACTTCGGCCATGTTAGAAACCGCAAACTTGAACACGGTTCTTCCATCTTGGAAAACATAGTGCTGTTTGTTCGCAACGGTTTCTGCCGAAGCTGGAAGGATGGAACCTCCCGCATCTATTTTAAGGTGAGGTCTACCCACACCATCGGTTCTTAAAAATTCGTCCTGTACCCCAAGTCCTTCTTCATTGGGTTCGAAAAGTACCGCTCCGGCACCGTCTCCAAAAATGATGCAGGTAGCTCGATCTTCGTAATCGATAATGGAGGACATTTTGTCGGCCCCAATAAGTAGCACTTTTTTGTAACGCCCAGACTCTATATACTTGGCCGCTGTAGACATTCCGAAGAGAAAACTTGAGCAGGCCGCAACTAGGTCATATGAAAAAGCGTTTACGGCTCCTATCTCTGAGGCAACGTAAACGCCAGTTACTGCTACGGGCATATCGGGTGTGGCCGTGGCCAAAATCACCATATCGATATCCTTGGGATCTGTATTGCTTTTTTCAAGAAGGTCTTTTGCTGCCTGAATGGCCAGGTAGGAAGTCCCTTTCCCTTCTTCTTTTAAGATTCGGCGTTCTCTAATTCCAGTTCGGGTAACGATCCATTCATCATTCGTATCCACCATGGTCTCCAGGATCTGGTTGGTGAGAACATACTCTGGGACATAGCCCCCTACAGCTGTAATCGCCGCTGTGATTTTACTCATAAAATCGAATTAAAATTCACTAAAAAATGGCAAAAACCTTTAAAAAGGAGTGAAAATTACTAATTTTTAATCAAAAACAACCTAAAAAATATTCGTTTTTGAAGTAAGATGAGCGTTAACAAAAAACTCCCACTTCCATCGCTGGGATCGTGAGAGTTTTACGTTTTTATGTGTCTGGTTTTATGCTTCCGCTTCTTCGGTTGCATCAATAACTACCTGACCTCTGTAGTATAGTTTTCCTTCGTGCCAGTGAGCTCTGTGATAAAGGTGAGCTTCTCCCGTTGTTGGGTCTGTAGCGATCTTAGGAGCTGTGGCTTTGTAATGCGTTCTTCTTTTATCTCTTCTAGTTCTTGAGATTTTTCTCTTAGGATGTGCCATTACTTAATATTATTTGTCCGTTAATAGTTTCTTTAAATCGTCCCATCGTGGATCGGTTTCCTCTTCGGTCTCCTTTTCCTCTTTTGGGCTCAACTCTTCAAGTTTCTCGAGAATGTCGCTTTTAAGGCTGCCATCTTCAATTCCAGGGTGAATCCTGCGTGCGGGCATGGACAGCACAATGGATTCATAAATTTGTTGTTGAATGTTTACCTGATAGCTTCCGTGGGGAATGATGAGAATATCTTCTAATTCATCGTTGTATTCCTCGCCGAACTTTACCACAAAATGGTAGGTTCCTTCTATCGGTTGCTCATAGGGCTCATTGGTAAGGTCGCAATTAACATTTACCTGCCCCTTAAACTGAAGGGTAAACTCCAACAATGTCGTTTTCTTGTTCAGCAATACATTTAGAACAAGGGTGGCATCGTTAAATTCGTCATACTCAAAATGCTCAAAGAACGTGTTTCCGATATCAAACTTGAAGGTGTGTTCTCCAACTTTTAATCCCACAAAAGGAATAGTAAATTCTTTCAGTTCCTTCATAATCACACCTAAAATTTTGCTATCTCCTTACGAATAAGGCGGCTGCAAAGATAAAAAATATTTTAATTTCCCAATTCGAATTATGAATTCTTTTTTGGGGCCGTTTTCTTGCGATTGGTCTTGAGTGGATTTTCCGATAAATCCTTATAATCATTGCGTTTGCGGAATATGTGAATGGCCGTAAAAACCGCTTCCTTAAAAGAGTCAGCATTGGCTACATTCTTTCCAGCTACGTCATAGGCCGTTCCGTGGTCGGGAGAAGTGCGTATTTTATTAAGTCCTGCGGTATAGTTCACCCCCATCCCAAAAGACAAAGTCTTAAAAGGAATTAAGCCTTGGTCGTGATAGGAGGCAATTACCGCATCGAAGTGTTTGTAATTCCCCGATCCGAAAAAGCTGTCGGCCGCATAAGGACCCATCACGATCTTTCCATTGTTCCGAATATTGTCTAAGGCCGGTCTTAATACCGTATCATCCTCATCGCCAATAACTCCGTTATCTCCCGTATGTGGATTGATGCCCAATACAGCAATTTTTGGTTTTACCACACCAAAATCCTCTACCAAGGTTTTATGGATTGTATTGATCTTTTTCTCCACCAATTCCCGAGTAATGGTTCCCGGAACGTCCTTGACGGCCACATGATCGGTAAGCAAACCTACCTTCAGGTCTTCGGTTACCATAAGCATGAGGCTATTTCCGCCCAACTCTTTCGCCAAATAATCGGTATGTCCTGGAAACTTGAAGCTGTCCGATTGTACATTGCTCTTATTAATAGGTGCCGTTACGAGAACATCGATCGCCGAATTCTTCAAGGCTGTAGTAGCGGCTTCCAATGATTTTATGGCAAAGGCTCCCATTTTAGGATCTTCTTTTCCAAATTCAATCTGCACGGGTTCTTTCCAAACATTGAGCACATTGATTTTTTTGTGAACGATCTTGTTGAGATCATCAATGCCGTGCAAGCTCATATCCAAGCCGTAGGTTTTTTTGAAAAAGGACATCAACTTCACCGAAGCAAAAATAACGGGGGTACAAAACTCCAGCATTCTAGTGTCCTGAAAAGCTTTCAATACCACTTCGCTTCCAATCCCGTTAAGATCCCCGATGGAAATCCCAACTACTATTTTTTCATTTTTGGACATACGACTCGCTACTTAATATTGTATTATTTTTGTAGCACAAATGTAACCCATTTAATTCATGTTTACAGGAATTGTAGAGACTATTGGAGAAATTACCGATCTTACCCAAGATGCCGAAAACCTTCATATTAAAGTAAAATCTTCCCTTACCCCAGAGCTGAAAATAGATCAGAGTGTAGCACATAATGGCGTATGCCTAACTGTTGTAGCCTTAGATGGCGACGAATATGTGGTTACTGCCATTCAGGAAACCTTGGATAAGAGCAATCTAGGGGAACTTGCTGTGGGGAGTTCTGTAAATCTGGAACGTGCCATGAAGTTGGGCGACCGACTCGATGGCCATATCGTTCAAGGACATGTGGACCAGAAAGGTACCTGCCTAGCAGTAACCTCAATGGACGGAAGTTGGGTGTTCACCTTTCAATACGATCCTTCCTTCGGAAATGTAACGATTGAAAAAGGCTCCATTACGGTGAATGGCGTGAGTTTAACGGTGGTAAATTCGAAAGAAAGGGAATTTAGTGTGGCCATTATACCTTATACGTATGAACATACTACATTTCATGCTATAAAAGCGGGAACAACCGTAAATCTAGAATTCGATGTCGTGGGAAAATACTTAAAAAGGCTTAGTCAAGGATATTTTTAGCCTTTCTTCTTTGAAGCAGCACGTAAACGCCGTAAATAATTCCGGCAATCAACAATATATATAAACCGCTATCAATAGGGAGTTCGCCAGGAGTTCTCTGGGCAGGAGGTGGTGGTCCTGCCTCCTTACCTGTGGACTGTCCTAGCATGAGTGTGCTATTAACTAAGAATAGCACAAGGGTTGCTATAGTTACGATTTGGGGTCGCATATACATGGGCTAATGTAATAATTTTTTTTAAACAACAATGTAAAAATGAAGTTATCAAAAAAATATTAACTGCTTTTTTCCAATTAAATTGTCCTTTTTCAAAAAAAAAATTGTGGTCCCACTTGGGCTCGAACCAAGGACCCCCTGATTATGAGTCAGGTGCTCTAACCAGCTGAGCTATGGGACCTTTCCGTTTTTTGTTCAGTAACAGTGTGTTGTACCGTAAAAACGAGCGGCAAAGGTATGATACTTTATAATCTTAGCAAAACTATTTCTAATTTATCTCCTGACACAGCTCTACCAACACGCCATGGGATGATTTTGGATGTAGAAAAACCACCCACTTGTTGTCGGCTCCGCGTTTTGGTTCTTCGTTCAAAACCACAAACCCTTCCGCCTTGAGCCGTTCTTTTTCGGCGTTGATATCATCTACGGCAAAAGCGATGTGGTGAATCCCTTCTCCCCGCTTTTCTATAAACTTAGCAATGGGGCTATCTTCCCGGGTTGCTTCCAACAACTCTATTTTGCTTTCCCCACAGGTAAAAAAGGAAGTAGTGACCCCTTCCCCTTCAACCGTTTCTGTCTTGTAATGCTCATAGCCCAGTAGGCTCTTGTAGACGGAGTTGGCAGCTTCTATGTCCTTCACCGCAATACCGATATGTTCAATTTTGTTCATGGAATTTTACTATACTTTCTATTTTTCAAAATTACAAAACCCAAGTACATGACCTTAAGTAGATTCCTAATTAATTGTAGTATTTTTGCAGCATGACAGAAAGTAATAGGCAAAAGAAAATCGCAGGGGTCCTTCAAAAAGACCTTTCTACCCTGCTACAGAATATGCTACGGGAAGCAGGACAAATGGGAATCATTATTTCGGTTTCCAAAGTGAATGTTACGGTAGATCTTTCTATCGCCAAGGTATATGTAAGTATATTCCCTTCAGATAAAGCCGAAGGCATCGTAAGTGAAATCAATACCCTTACCCCAAGGATAAAGCACCAAATGGCCCAGCTCACCAAGGATCAGTTGCGCAAAATGCCAGACCTCAATTTTTATAACGATGATTCCCTCGATTATATAGAAAAGATCGAAAAAGCCGTTAAAGGGGAAGACAATCCTATTGAAAATCCGGATCTACTGGAGCGCAGGAAAAAGAAATAGTCTTTTTGAGGTATCCCATCTACATAGCGAAGCGGTATTTGTTTTCCAAAAGCAATCGAAATGCCGTCAATATCATCTCGGGTATTGCCATTGTAGCTGTTATTGTGGGATCCATGGCCCTTTTCATTGTCCTTTCAGGCTTTTCGGGATTGAAACATTTTGCACTACAATTCACCAACGTTTTTGATAGTGACCTAAAAGTGAACCCTGCCAAAGGTAAGACGCTCTCCATTTCTCCCGAACAGTTTGTACAACTACAGCAATTGGAGGGTGTGGATGCGGTTTCGAAAATCATCGAAGAACGTATCTTCCTTCAATACCAAGGTAAAAACCACATTGCTTTTATTAAAGGGGTCGACAGCCAATACGAAAAGGTAATTCCCACAGACAGTATCCTTTTCAGTGGCGATTGGATGATCCCCAATCAAGATGAAGTGGTCGTGGGTTTCTCCATAGTAAACAAGCTATCCCTTCCCATAAGGGATTATGGTAATTTACTGGAGGTCTATGTACCCAAGCCCGGCACCGGGCAGATCAATATTTTAGACCCTTCCTCGGCATTTACTAAACGCAAAGTAGTCGCGAGCGGCATCTATGAAATTAATGACGAACTGAACGGGAAATATGTTTTTTCCGATCTGGAATTCGCACGCCAATTGTTAGGTCTGGATTCTTTGCAGGTCTCTTCATTGGAATTTAAACTAAATCCAGGAGCTGTAGAAGAAACCATTGTGCCTCAACTTACCGCTATGTTCCCGGAAGAAGTGGTTATTAAAAACCGCATTCAGCAAAATGATGCCCTGTACAAGATGTTGAATGCCGAAAACCTATTCACCTACCTTTTTGTAAGCTTGATCGCGGCCATCGCTATTTTTAATTTAGCTGGAACCATAATTATGGTGATTCTGGAAAAACGCGGCAACATTAGAACCCTGTTTTTCTTGGGATTGACCATTGGGGAAATACGCAAAATTTTCTTCTACAATGGTCTTATGATGACTTTATTGGGTGTTGCTATTGGACTCTTCTTGGGTTCCGCTGCCGTATTGTTACAGCTGAAATTTGGACTGGTTCCCATTACACCCACCTTGCCGTACCCAGTTAAGTACAACCTTTTGAACTTACTATTGGTATTAGTCACCATTAGTGCATTGGGGGCACTCGCCTCCAAAATAGCTTCCTTAAAAGTGACGGAAAAACTGTTGGATTAAACAAACTGAAAGTCACCGAACTTCTCGAGTACCTCATCGAAGGCCTCAAATACAGAAGCAGAATCATCGCTGGTTACCATTTTCATTCGGTATTTCTTGAAATCGGGAATGCCTTTAAAGTAATTGGTGTAGTGTCTTCGGGTTTCGAACACGCCCAGTTTTTCACCTTTCCAATCGATGGACATTTGTAAATGCCTACGGGCCGCTTCTACCCGTTCTACCATGGTGGGTGGGGCTAAGTGAGTTCCGGTTTCAAAATAGTGTTTTACTTCCCTAAAGAACCAAGGATATCCAATACTGGCTCGGCCAATCATAGCTCCGTCCAAGCCATATACATCGCGCATTTCCATGGCGCGTTCCGGTGAGTTTACATCACCATTCCCGAAAACAGGGATATGCATTCTTGGATTGTTCTTTACTTCGGCAATCGGCACCCAATCGGCATCACCCTTATACATCTGTGCCCGGGTACGCCCGTGAATGGAAATGGCTTTACAGCCCACATCCTGAAGACGCTCTGCTACTTCTACAATCTTTATGGAATCGTGGTCCCAGCCCAAACGGGTTTTCACAGTTACGGGTAGTTTGGTGTGCTTTACCATGGCTTCGGTAAGCTTCACCATAAGGTCGATATCCTTCAGAATTCCGGCGCCGGCGCCTTTGCTCACCACCTTCTTCACAGGGCAACCAAAATTGATGTCGATAATATCCGGTCCACTGGCTTCCACAATCTCTACACTTCGCAACATGGATTCCAATACCGCACCAAAAATCTGAATGCCTACAGGACGTTCCTTTTCGTAGATATCCAACTTCATAACACTCTTAGCGGCATCACGAATCAACCCTTCCGAAGAAATGAATTCCGTATACACCACATCGGCCCCTTGCTCCTTGCAAAGTGCGCGGAACGGTGGGTCGCTTACATCTTCCATCGGGGCGAGCAACAATGGAAATTCTCCTACTTCTAAGTCTCCTATCTTTACCATAGCTGCTGCAAAAATACTGAAATAAAGAATCTTTCCTACCCTAGAATAAGGTATAGGTGAAGTGGTTAATGAAGCAGAGGGCAAAACAATAGGCTAGATTTCAACTAAAAAGCAGTTAAATTGCACTATATTTGCGGCCTAATTGCTGTTGGAAAGAACTTATGAAGAACATTCGCAATTTTTGTATCATCGCCCACATCGACCATGGTAAAAGTACCTTGGCGGACCGTCTTTTGGATTTTACCGGAGCGGTTACCCAACGTGAGGCGCAAGATCAACTTCTAGATAGTATGGATCTGGAGCGTGAACGTGGAATTACCATTAAGAGTCATGCCATTCAGATGAACTATACCCATGAGGGAGAGGAATATATCCTTAACCTTATCGACACTCCCGGTCACGTGGACTTCTCCTACGAGGTGTCACGTTCCATTGCTGCCTGTGAAGGGGCTTTGTTGGTGGTAGATGCCGCACAGAGCATCCAAGCTCAAACCATTTCCAACCTGTATTTGGCGTTGGAAAATGATTTAGAGATTATCCCTGTACTTAATAAGGTAGATCTTCCTTCGGCCAATCCAGAAGAGGTAACCGATGATATCGTAGACCTTTTGGGTTGCGATGCTGAAGAGGTGATTCCTGCAAGCGCGAAGACCGGAATTGGAATCGAAGAGATTCTAACAGCCATTATTGAAAGAATCCCAGCTCCCGAAGGTGAACCCGAAGAGCCATTACAGGCGTTGATTTTCGATTCTGTATACAATCCATTCCGTGGAGTGGAAACCTATTTCCGAATTGTAAATGGATCTATTAAGAAAGGACAGCAAATTAAGTTCGTCGCCACGGGCAAGAACTATTTTGCAGATGAGGTGGGAACTTTACACCTAAAACAGACTCCAAAAAAGGAGATCACCTGTGGAGATGTAGGTTACCTTATCACTGGCATTAAGGATGCTCGAGAAGTGAAAGTGGGGGATACTATTACCGACGCAAAAACCCCAACCCAAAATGCGATTGAAGGTTTCGAAGACGTAAAGCCCATGGTATTTGCCGGGATTTATCCTGTAGATACCGAAGACTATGAGGAGCTTCGTGCTTCTATGGAGAAGTTGCAGTTGAACGATGCTTCTTTGGTATTTCAGCCAGAAAGTTCAGCGGCACTTGGTTTCGGATTCCGATGTGGTTTCCTAGGAATGCTTCACTTAGAAATCATTCAGGAACGATTGGAAAGGGAATTCGATATGACGGTAATCACTACTGTACCTAACGTGTCCTACCACGCCTTTACCAACAGGGCACCCGACGATATTATCTTGGTAAATAACCCGAGTGATTTGCCAGAGCCTTCCACTTTAAACCGTGTTGAAGAACCTTATATAAAAGCGACCATCATTACCAAGGCGGATTTCGTGGGTCCCGTAATGTCCTTGTGCATCGAAAAAAGAGGGCAGATTACCAATCAAACGTATCTCACCACAGAACGGGTAGAGCTCATGTTCGATATGCCCCTGGCAGAAATTGTATTCGATTTCTATGATCGTCTTAAGACGGTATCCAAAGGATATGCTTCCTTTGATTACAGTCCCATCGGGCTTCGGGCTTCCAAGCTTGTGAAGGTAGATGTGCTCCTCAATGGGCAAACGGTAGATGCTCTTTCCGCACTATTGCACCAGGATAATGCCTACGATATTGGGAAGAAAATGTGTGAAAAGCTACGCACACTTATCCCGAGACAGCAGTTCGATATTCCTATTCAGGCGGCGATTGGAGCAAAGATTATTGCCCGTGAAACTGTGAAGGCCTTGAGAAAGGACGTTACCGCCAAATGTTATGGAGGGGATATTTCCCGTAAACGTAAACTTTTGGAAAAGCAGAAAAAAGGTAAGAAGCGAATGCGCGCTGTGGGTAATGTGGAAATTCCTCAGGAAGCCTTTATGGCCGTTCTTAAGCTGAACGATTAATCCATTCCATAATTGACAATACCCAGTTGAAGACGATCGATTAATTCACTGTTACTCGTCAACCTTTTACTGTTACTAGTCCCATTCTTTTGCATATATAGGTGTTTAGGGGAATATTTAGGCCTTTAAAACTCTAAACAATGAAAACTTCAATTGCAAGGGCGCTTTGTCTGGCGTTTATATTCATCTCATTCGATTGTATTCATGCACAAAGGGAAAACCCAAGGGTGAAAAGCGGAAAGAACCTTCGCACCACTATTTTAAATATCCTTAACAAAGCAAAGGAGGAAAAGGTGAAACCCAAAACGTGCGATGCCTCTAAATTGCTCAAATCAATTCCCCGAAATAAATTGGTCGCTTCCAAGAAGGTTTTGGCCAAAGAAATTAATCGAATTATGGATACCATAAACTTACCCCAAGATTTAGTAATGGGTAAATATGGCCATATCGCCTTCGAAGTTTACAGTCCCTCTAAGACATTGCAGGAATTTGGTCGGGACCTTTTTATTAAACCCTACAAGGATATTCCCACGAACAAGCAGCGGATCATCAAGAAGTACTATGAAAAGGCCCGGCGATTCTATAATAAAGGAATCGACTTGAAGCCTATAAAGTTTATGCATAAAGGTTGCGAAATCGTGGCAGGCACAAACTTAAAACCTTTGAAATGGAAACAAGGGTATAAAAAAAGCCCACAGTTTTTATCGATTGAATGGGAAATTACTACAGAAATAGACATTGAATGTCCTTGCAACGAAAAGAACAAACACAAGGTTAAACGTGCAATTTATCACTACAAGGGAAAAGTTACTGGGCCTTACTCCAGATACGCCAATGATCATTTCAACATAATAGGGTTTGGCGTCCGCTTTGGTAAAGTGACTTCCGCCAAATACAAAAGGCACAAGCTGGAATGCTGCCCAGAAAAGCCAACAAAACCTGAAGACGGTAGTTTTACTTCACCGGATGAGAATATTGATTATACCCCGTTTATAGATACCAATCTAGGGATAAGCTTTGCGAAGGATGAAGAAACAGAAATGGTTGGTGCTGCGGGAGTTTTGTTTTACCTAACATCCATTGCCGACAACCCTTTCTACCTAGGTCCCAAAGCAACCCTACATACAGCCGTGGGAAGTGATACTAACGTTGAAGCAACCCAAATCCTATTGGGTCCAGCTGCAGAATATCAAGTGCCAATAGGCCAAGGGAACACGAGTATCTTGGGGGGCGTACATGCTGGATATACTTTCGGAAATGTATCGGCTTTTGGGTTTAAACAGAATACTTCGGGGTTCGCTGCGAGGGTTTACAGTGGCGTTGAATTTGATATCACAGAAAACATAGCCTTGGCGGCTATCCTGAACCTATTCGAATACAACAACATACAGTTCAAGGCTGAAGAAGGGGGTGAAAAAACGACAACAAGTAATTCGCTTTTTGTTTCCGACAGAACCACCTTCTCCGTTGGAGTGAGGATAGACCTGACTAAAAAGTAGACAGAAGTTTATGGCCTAGCCTCCACAGGTAGTCCCGACTTCCTCCAGATCGGCCAAATAAACATCGTAATTCGTTCCTGTGTCTTCACCATTCACCGACGCATTTCCGTTGGGCTCCCGACATAATTCGAAAGATGGGGTTTGCTCATTGTTGCATTGCGTACAAGTTCTGGTTTCATCTTCCTTACACGAAAAAAAGACCAACAATGCAATTAGGATGATATAAGGGTATGTCTTTGGGGTTTTCAAATGATCGCAATTTTTTTAATTCTCCTGTATTTCTACTTCAAGCGGCTTTCCGATATAGACCAAGGCAAACCCTTTTTTAATGTCCTCCATGTTTTTGTTATGGGACGAAATGATTCTTAAATCTCCTTTCGGGTCCTTCAGGAATAAAGGAATGCTCTCTTTGATTGTATCGGTTTTGTCCATGATTCCATCGTAGTGTTCCTTGCTCTTTAAAGGAAGTTCCAAAATACTAGGGTGTTCCTGAGCTACTTTGCTTACCGATGCAAAATCGTCTATATGGGAAAACAGTCCTTGCTCTGGATTATTGTTCCGGTCTTCCATTTCTTCGGAAGTTATTAATCTGAAAGCCCCATTCTCCCCGAATTGTTTCTGAAACTTATTCAAGGCGTATTTGTTGATGTCGGAATTCCCCGTGATGGCCATGAGGTATCCTACATCGCTCAGTTCCACATTGTCTTTAAGTGAATCCGAATATACATTGGCCGTAAGCGCTTCTACGCCCATTTCCTTGGCCCTTTTCACATTTTCCTGATTGCTATCTATAACTACTACATGCCTCCCATTGGTATGCAGGTACTTTGCCAGTAGCCTCGGAAATTCGGAAGCACCCACTATAAGGATTCCTTCCGATTTCTTCAAGAACACCCCTACGATTTTCGCAAAATAGCGGGCGGTTGTGGCATTCAATAAAACGGTCGTTAACACCACAGCAAAAACAAGCGGTGTAATATATTCTGCACCCTCAACACCTTTCTGAACCAATTTGCTCCCGAAAAGCGACGCAATACCCGCTGCTACAATTCCTCGAGGCCCAACCCAACTTATAAATAGCTTTTCGTTGGTTTTTAGTGAGGACTTTGTCGTACTTAAGAAGACCGCCAAAGGCCTTACCACGAAGATGACAATAGCGAAAAGAATAGCAGTTTTATAATTGGCTACCAAATACAGATCATCAAGCGTAATGTTTGCTGAAAGCAGAATGAACAAAATAGAAATAAGCAGTACACTTAAAGATTCTTTAAAATAGAGTAATTCTTTGAGGTTTGGAAGATCGCTGTTCCCTAAGAACATCCCCATAACTACAACAGACAACAGCCCCGATTCATGAGCAAAAATATCGCTCTCCACAAAAATGAGCAATACTACAGATAGGGCTACCACATTCAATAAGTAATGCGGGATCAGATTCTTTTTAATCGCAAAATAAAGGGCATATCCCCCAGATATTCCGAAGGAGAAACCTATTAGTAAAATCTTTCCGAATTCAATAAAAGCCTGTTTGGTAAATCCTAGATCCCCTTTCACCGAAATAAACTCGAACACCAATACGGCTACTAAAGCGCCTATGGGATCGATCAGGATTCCTTCCCATTTTAGCACCGCAGAAATATCTTTCTTCAGAGGAATGTTTCTCAATATTGGGGTAATTACGGTAGGCCCTGTCACGATTATAAGTGAAGAGAAAAGAAAGGAAACCTTCCAGCCTAGACCCATAACGAAATAGGCGGCGACACCGCAACCCACAAAAGTGACAAAAGAACCCAGGCTAATTAATTTCCCAATAATACCACCCACACGTTTCACTTCACCAAAGCGAAGGGTAAGTCCTCCTTCAAATAGAATAATTCCAATGGCCAATGAAACAAAATAAAATAGACTTTCTCCAGGGAACAATCCTTCTTCCCCATTCCAAATGGGTTGGATCCACTGGGTCCCGTCTTCTGAGATTAGTGTCGATATAGGGCCAACGAAAAGGCCAATGAGGATAAGAGGTAAGATTGCTGGGATTTTAAAACGCCATGCTACCCATTGCGCAAGAATCCCTAGTATGATGATACCGGCGAGTTCTACCATTTTTTTTAGTTTGGTTCATAAAAATAACCAAAACTTTCATAGAGCCTATTCTTTTTCATTCGTTTAATGAAAAGAGAACTCCTTGTCACATGGAAAATAGTATTTCTAGCGGTTTTATAAACTCCCTGATCGTTTGAAGGTCCAACCATTTAATGCCATTAGTGTGGGGTTTTTGGAAAACGTAAAAGCGATTGCGGCAAGTCGCAACTCATAGGCTTCTCACAGAAGTCTTAATAAAGCCTTAACATCCGTACGCAATCCCACTCCTTTTTGTATTTTGCGCTTTCTATGAAACTATACCCTGTAGAAGCTGGTAACTTTAAGCTCGATGGAGGCGCGATGTTCGGTGTGGTTCCCAAGTCACTTTGGAGTAGAACCAATCCGGCGGATAACAATAATATGATTGATATCGCCGCCCGTTGCCTGTTGGTTGAAAATGGCGACCGGCTTACACTTATCGATACAGGGATGGGCAACAAACAAAGCGAAAAGTTTTTCGGGTATTACTATCCTTGGGGAACTCACAACCTAGATAACTCACTACAACAACACGGTTTTCATCGCGACGACATTACCGATGTCTTTATGACCCATCTTCATTTTGATCATTGCGGCGGAAGTGTTCAGTGGAACAAAGACCGAACGGGGTATGAACCAGCCTTTAAAAATGCCACATTTTGGAGCAACGAGCGCCACTGGGATTGGGCAACAAACCCCAATAGAAGGGAGCGGGCTTCTTTCCTGAAAGAAAACATTCTCCCCATGCAGGAAAGTGGACAGCTAAAATTCGTTGCAGACCCGGTTGGAGACTTTTCTGAAAAGAAAGAATTGGATTTCGGCATTTTCTTTGCAGATGGACATACCGAAAAACAAATGATTCCCCACATTCAATATAAGGATAAGACCATCGTCTTTATGGCCGATCTATTACCTACGGCAGGGCATTTACCTCTTCCGTTTGTAATGGGATACGATACTCGGCCCTTGCAGACACTCTCCGAAAAAGAGAAGTTTTTGAACGCGGCAGCAGACAACAATTATTATTTGTTTCTAGAGCACGATGCACACAATCCGATTATTACCGTAAAACATACCGAAAAAGGAGTCCGTTTAAAAGACACCTTTACTATTGATGAAATATTTAATTAAATACCTGAGCATGAATTTTATAAAAGCATCTTTATTTACTGTAGCAACCGCAGCCTTACTTTCTGGTTGTACAGGCGGAGTAGCGCCTATAGTGTCCACTCCTATAGAAAATATTGACACCCTGCCCTTAAAGGCACAGCCGTTAACAGATTCCCAATTGAAGTCATGGGCGGCAGCCGACCTCCTCACCGATACCATTCCTGGAATGAGTGTGGACAAAGCCTACAATGAGATCCTAAAAGGAAGAAAAGGCCAAAAAGTGATCGTTGGGGTTATAGACAGTGGTGTAGATATTGAACATGAAGACCTTAAAGATGTTATTTGGACCAACAAGGACGAGATTCCTGGCAATGGAAAGGACGATGACAACAATGGGTATGTAGATGACATCCACGGATGGAACTTCCTGGGAGATATTATAGCAGAGAATATGGAATATGTTCGCTACATGAAAAAATTAGGCCCAAAATTCGAAGGAAAAACAGAGGCCTCCATTAGCGCAACAGATCGTGCTGACTTTGATATTTATAAAAAGGCCGTGGCAGAATACGAAAAGGATGTAGCCGAGGCCAATGGCGTCGTACAGCAGTACACTCAAATTTTGGCGCAGGTAAAGCCTGCACACGAAGCCATGGCCAAGAAATTTGGGAAAGAAGACTATACCAAAGAAGATCTTGCGGGCATTCAAAACCCATCGGCCGATGAGCAACAGCAAATCGGAATGCTTAGCCAAATGTTGAATTTCGGGGATTCCATTCCAGAAGTGATCAAGGAAATTAACGGAGGTATCGATTACTACAAAGGTCGACTTACTACCCACTTTAATATGGAAACCAACTTTAGGGAGGCCATTGGAGACAACCCAGATGACCTAGATGACAAGAAGGGTTATGGGAACAACGATGTAGACGGTCCAGATCCTAAGGAAGAAGATGCCCTACACGGAACCCACGTGGCCGGAATCATTGCCGCCAAAAGAAATAATGGAATTGGAATGAACGGGGTTGCAGACAATGCAGAGATCATGGTCATCCGTGCGGTGCCAGATGGCGATGAGTATGACAAAGACATCGCCCTAGCGATTCGTTATGCCGTAGATAATGGAGCCAAGGTCATCAATACAAGTTTTGGAAAGTATTACTCCCCACATCCAGAATGGGTTTGGGATGCGATAAAATACGCTAGCAAAAAAGACGTGCTAATTGTAAATGCAGCAGGAAACGAGGCCTATGATTTGGATACCATTCAAGTATTCCCTAACGACCAAAAAGGAACCGGAGAAGAAATTGGGGACACCTTTATTACCATTGGGGCCCTAAATTATGACTACGGTAGCGAAATGGTAGCTAACTTCTCCAACTATGGAGTATCCAATGTAGATGCTTTTGCACCCGGAGTAAAGATTTATTCAACTACTCCGCTAAATGAATACGAATATCTACAAGGAACATCGATGGCAGCACCAGCAGTGGCGGGTGTCGCTGCGACGATCCGTTCGTACTTCCCCAAGCTTTCTGCGAAACAAGTAAAGCAAATTCTTATGAACAGCGGACTTACCTCCAAGACTCCTGTGATCTTAGGTGGGGATGCTTCGAAACAAAGTAACTTTAACACCATTTCCAACTCCGGAAAAATGGTGAATTTGTACAATGCCTTAATTATGGCAGATAAAATGTCACGATAATGAAATTTCTAAAGAATAGTCTTTGGGCCTTGTTATGCATCACCGTAGCACACGCCCAAAACAGTACCTCATACTGGCAACAAAAAGTCGATTACAAAATGGAAATCGACGTAGACGTAGAAAAATGGCAATACGAAGGGAGCCAACAAATCACGTATACCAATAATTCGCCCGACGTATTGGATAGGGTATTCTACCATTTGTATTTCAATGCCTTTCAACCGGGAAGTGAAATGGATGTTCGTTCTCGAACCATTGGTGATCCCGATCCACGTGTAGGAGATCGAATTTCGAAATTAACTCCTTCAGAAATTGGATACATAAAACCAACATCCCTTACCCAAGATGGTGCCAAGTTGAAATACGAAGTTGTGGGTACCGTATTGGAAGTAGATTTGGCAAAACCCATTCAACCCGGTGAAAGTACCGTATTGGCTATGGAATGGGATGCTCAGGTGCCTGTTCAAGTTCGAAGAAGTGGGAGAAACAGCAAAGAAGGTGTGGCCTTGTCCATGACGCAATGGTTCCCAAAATTAGCGGAATACGATTTTCAAGGATGGCATGCCGACCCTTACATTGCTCGTGAGTTTCATGGCGTTTGGGGCGATTTCAATGTAAGCATCACCATTGATGAAGATTATATTGTCGGCGGAACTGGGTATTTACAAGGAGAGCCTAAAAAGCGTCGCGGAAAGAAAACCTGGGTGTTCGACGCGCCAGATGTGCATGACTTTACTTGGGCGGCCGATCCGGAATACATTCACGATACCTACGAAGGACCCAATGGTGTAGTGTTGAATTTCTACTACAAAAACAATCCAGATATCATCGAGAATTGGAAAAAGCTTCAGCCTAAGACAGCGGCATTGTTGGAATATTTCAACAAGCATATCGGCCCATATCCGTACAAGCAGTATTCGGTAATTCAAGGAGGTGATGGTGGTATGGAATATGCCATGTGTACCCTCATTACCGGAGAGCGTAAATTTGGAAGCTTATTCGGTGTTACGGCACACGAATTGGCCCATTCTTGGTTCCAATTTTTATTGGCTACCAATGAAGCTAAACATGAGTGGATGGACGAAGGATTTACCTCATACATTTCGGCCCTTGCTGAGGCTGAGGTGATGGAAGAAGACAATCCCAACCCAGTGGCTGGATCCTATCGCGGTTACAATTTCTTAGCAACTAGCGGACAGGAGCAACCAGCTACTACCCACGCTGATCGTTATGCGAGCAATCGTTCGTACGGAATCACAGCCTATAGCAAAGGAGCCGTGTTCATGGCCCAATTGGGATATGTGATTGGGAAGGAAAATCTGGAAAAGACCATTAAACAATACTATAAAGATTGGGCGTTTAAGCATCCAACGCCCAACGACTTTATCCGTGTGGCCGAAAAAATTTCGGGCATGGAACTGGATTGGTACTTGACCGATTTTATGCAAACTACCAATACCATCGATTACGGCATTCAGAATGTTTCTGAAGAAAACGGGACTACGAAGGTGACCCTTCAGCGTATTGGACTTATGGGAATGCCTATCGACGTATATGCCGAATTCGAAGATGGAAGTAAGGCTTCCTATTACATTCCATTGCAAATGATGCGTGGGGAAAAGACCAACCCTACTCCAGACATAGACCGTGTGGTTTTGAAAGATTGGGCATGGGCATACCCAACCTATGAGTTCGAAATTCCGACAAACAAAAAGGTGAAGCGTTTGGTGATCGATCCATCGAAATTGATGGCTGATATCGCACCTGAAAACAACACCTACGAAGCGAACTAGTTTCGTTTTTCAAAATATAGAACCTCGCTAGGCTTTCCCTTAGCGAGGTTTTTTTATTTCTATCTTTACCCCGTGAGCCAAAAATTCCCAAAACAGGAGAAACTAAAATCGAGAAAGACCATAGACCGGTTGTTTTCCGAAGGAAAATCGATCAAAAAATTTCCTATAAAACTTATCTATTTAGAGCAAGAAGGCGCCGAAAACCATCAAGCTACCTTCGCTGTTCCCAAACGGAATTTTAAATTGGCCATCTCCAGAAATAGGATCAAAAGACAACTTCGGGAAGCTTATCGCCTGGAAAAAAGTGTTATAGAAAGCATAAACGGCAAGAAGTTTGCACTACTCTTTATGTATATTAGTAAAGATAAACCGCAGTATGCTAAAATCTCCTCCTCCATTAAGGCACTGCTAAAAAACATTACGTAATGAAATTTTTTAGTTTGCTTTTTGTAGGCCTCACCATTGTGGCCTGCTCTGACAATCAAGGTATTGTAGCTGAATCACCTGGAGACGAAGCCTTTGCCGACGGCATGACCTTCAGCGTTATCGAATCTAACAAATCTTCCTATGATGATGTGGAATATGATAAGGTTGGTAAAGTAATTGCAGGAGAACAAACCGAAGCCGCCCAACAAAAAATCATTAAAACAGCCCAGTTGGAATTCGAAACCAAGGACCTGGAGGCTACCCAGGGGAAGATTCAGGATTTGGTGCGCCAGCACGAAGGCCTGGTACAAAATGACAATTCTGGCAAGAGTTACAACAAATTGTACCAAAATGTAACCGTACGGGTGCCTTCCGAAAATTTTGATGCCTTCGTAGACGGGGTTTCTGAAGGGGTCGAATATTTCGATCGCAGGGACATAAGCCAAAAGGACGTTTCGGAAGAATTTGTAGATCTGAAAGCCAGATTAAAGGCCAAAAAAGAGCTTGAAAACCGGTATTTGGAGCTCCTGAAAAAAGCCAAAAACGTCGAGGAAATGTTGGAGATAGAACGTGAACTATCTAACATCCGCGAAGAGATAGAAGCCAAGCAAGGTCGTTTGGAATATCTCAAAAACCGAGTATCCCTAAGTACCGTAACCATTCACTTTTATAAGGTCACTGCAAAAACTGGGGTTACCGTTTCCTATGGTCAGAAAATGGTGAATGCCCTTAAAGGAGGATGGGACGGAATCTCCGTGTTCTTTTTGGGGATTCTATACCTATGGCCTCTGTTTTTAATTTTCGGCATTTTGTTCTTTATCCTTAGGCGATACCTCAAAAGAAGGAAGGCCAAAAATTAACAGATGCTTACCATCTTATCCGCCAAAAGCTCTTTATCTTTTGGGTCCTCTAAATCGAATCCGAATATGAGAACCCTTTACCTGCTACTTTGCGCGTTGTTCCTTTTTGTGGGTTGTAAAAACGACGACGATAATAGCAACACCGCTATGCAAGAAGATGATGGCCCAATGATAACGGAAGTGGAATCACTTTCGTTGGTTACTGGAGTTCGTGCTCGAGAAATTCCCGATCAAGAATTCTTCGTTCTGGGAAATCCGAACGTTTTTGTGGATGGGCAAACGCTTACCGTTTTCCCCACACTTACGAGGTCGGTGATCAACATCAATGCCCTAGGCGTCATTTCCGATGTTTGGTTGGTTCCTGCTGAAGAGGAAAAAATTCATCAAGGCGAGGATTTTTCCACTATTTACAACTCGGGCACATATGCGCAATCTGAAATAACAACGGGTTCGGTGATTACGGTTAATGATATAGATCAAACAAATGTGTCGATAAATTTGAAAGGCTTAACTCCCGGATATTACCGCGTGTTCGCTACTGTCAATGGCCAATTTCAATGGGAAAACATCAAAATACTGAACGACACAGAAGATATAGACGATTTAATAGAATTTTGGAATTAAAATATGGATTATGAAGCGAAGAATCTTAATACCGATCCTTGCTATCGGGCTGCTTATTACCTCCTCCAGTTTTCGTAGCGATTTTTTTGAAATCGCCAAACAGATAGAAATTTTCACCACGCTCTATAAGGAGCTCAACATGAATTATGTGGATGAAAACACCCCGGCTACCTTAATGGACAATGCCATTAAGGGAATGTTGGAAGATTTAGATCCCTACACCGTGTATTGGAACGAACAAGCGGTAGAGGATGCCCGTATTAAGAATTCGGGAACCTACACCGGGATTGGAGCCTCCGTGCGCACATTTAAGGATAAAATCGTGATCACGGAACCTTTCCAAGACTATCCAGCGGATAAAGCAGGACTGAAGGCGGGAGACGAGATCGTAAAAATTGGAGATATCAACTTGGCCGATTTCGAAGATGATGCTGGCGACTTATTGAAGGGATCTGCCGGTAGCACTGTAGATTTAACTTACAGAAGGCAAGGAAAAATGGAAACCACTACCCTAACCCGTGAAAAGGTAGACGTAAAAGCGGTGCCCTATTACAAAATGATCGAAGGTGATATTGGCTACATCGTATTGCGAAAATTCAACCGTAGGACTACAGTAGAAACCAAAGCAGCTTTGGAAGAATTGAAGCTGGGCGGTGCCCAAAAGATCATCTTGGACCTTCGAGGCAATCCTGGAGGATTACTCAATGAAGCTATTAATGTGGTAAATCTGTTTGTTCCCAAAGGGGAGACCATTACCACTACAAAATCTGTTATTGAAAAATATAACAAGACCTATAAGACACGTAACGAGCCTATCGATACCGAGATTCCCCTAGTAGTTTTGGTAAACGGGCGTTCGGCTTCGGCCAGCGAAATCGTATCGGGTGGTCTTCAGGATTTAGACCGTGCCGTGGTGGTAGGAGCGAGAAGCTTCGGAAAAGGACTGGTACAAAGGCCCAAGAAATTGGCCTATGGAACCCAGTTGAAAGTGACCATATCTAGGTACTACACCCCAAGTGGTCGTTGTATCCAAGCCTTAGATTATTGGAACCGTGATGAAAATGGAGATCCCATCCGTTTGGACCCTAAAGAATACAACAAATTCAAAACCAAAGGCGGTCGCACCGTCTATGATGGTGGTGGAATTTTACCCGATGTGGAGTTAGAATCCGCCAAGTTCAGCCCAATAACGACTGCACTGCTCAAAGACAATGCTATTTTCGATTATGCCACGCAGTACTATTATAAGAACCCAATGACCGATTGGAAAGGATTCGCTATCGACGATGCCGTTTTTCAAGATTTTATTCAATACCTAAGAAAGAATGGATTTGAGTATGAAACCGAATCCGAAAAGAAATTTGCGGAGGCATTGCGTCGCGCCGAAGATGATGAGTTGAAAGAGGATATTCAATCAAGTTACAATGCCTTGATGGAATCTATAGATCGTGCTAAGGAAAAGGATTTGGTGAGCAAAAAAGCCGAAATCAAGTCTTTGTTATCCGATGAAATTTTAAAACGCTATTTTTATAGAGAAGGATTGTATGATTATCAGGTAGAGAACAATCCTGAAATTTTGGAGGCCATTTCCATATTGAATAACTCCAATCGATACGATAAGATATTGAAATAATAATATGCAGGAATTCCTGAACTTTTTTGAAACCATGCCCATCTGGATGAAAGCCGGATGGGTATTTTTAGTCTTGGGCTTCTTTTGGATACTGGAAGGGCATTATTCCCTTTTTCAGCTGAGGTACAAGAAATGGAAGCACGCCAAAGTCAATTTAATCCTTTTGTTGTTCGTGATGATTATTAATGCGGTGTTCGGCATTGCAACAGCGGGAATCTTCACTTGGCTCAACACTTCACAGTTTGGACTATTGCATTTTTTTGAAGCACCTATTTGGGTAGAGCTCATTTTGGCCATCCTCATTTTAGACCTCATTGCCCAATATGGGGTGCATTATTTTTTACATCAAATTCCGGCGTTTTGGCGATTGCACATTGTACATCATAGCGATAAGAACGTAGATGCCACAACAGGGACACGGCACCACCCCATTGATTTCATCATTCGTGAAACCTTTGCCCTTATTGCGGTGGTCATTACAGGAATGCCCATTGCTTTCTATTTGTTCTACAGAATTTTGAGCGTGTTGTTCACCTATTGGACTCATGCCAATATCTCATTGCCCATGGCCTTGGATAAAACCTTGAGTTACCTCATCGTTACTCCAAACATGCATAAGTTCCATCATCATTTCGAGCTGCCTTGGACAGACACCAACTACGGAAATATGTTCTCCATTTGGGATCGTCTCTTCGGAACCTTTGTATACGATGACCCCAAAAAGATCCAATATGGGGTGGACCTCGCCGACCATACGGACGATGAAAGCATAGCCATACAATTGGGCATTCCCTTCAACAAAAATGTGAAGTCCAAAAACAGACAATAATTAAAAAGCCAGATTGTCAATCTGGCTTTTTTTAGTTTGGTTGCTATCGTTTTATGATGCGCTTTATAATTTCACCATTACTTTCAGTAGATATCTTCAGCAAATACGTTGCACTACCAAAGCTTGAAATATCGATAGAGCCCTTTCCATCATTTACTAAAATGGTTTTTAGGGTCCGTCCCTGCATATCCAAAAGCTCCGCCTTGATGATTCGTTCTAAGCTAGTAGATTCCATAAACACCATCCCCGATGTAGGATTGGGATATACGGCTATTTCGGATAAAGATTTGCCTTCCCCAATTGTCAAAATGGGTGTTGTTGCGACGGAGGCTTGTTGCGTTTGGACAATTTCAATATTGTCTATGGCTAAATCACTTCGATAACTAGCGCCCGTTTTCCCTACGAATCGGAGCTTTAGATCCTGATTGTAATTACTCAAATCAACAGATGCTGAAATCCAAACATTCTGACTTGTGAGTGGAAATGGTGTAGTATACAGGTCGAACCAAACACCATGAATCGTGCTCGCCTGTACTTTTAAGCTAGCATCGGAAATGCTGGATCCATAGGCATGATAATCGAACATTAATTGGGCGTCGGAAAGCATTGCAGCTTCTACACAGGGACCATTTATAATGGCCGTTGCGTTATAGCCTATCCCACCATTGGAAACACTGGAGGACTCCAAATAAAGATATTGACCGCCGTGACTCGCGGCGCTCGGCCCCGTACTGGAAGTTGGGGTCGCCCCTGTATGTTGAGTCCAATCGCCATCATCGCCCGTAGTTTGAGACCACAACCCAAAATTGTTCTGTGTTTCGAAACTTTCGGCATGAGGCAACAGAGGAATGGGCAGCTCGCAAACAGGGTTTTCGTGTATTCTGATATTATCCAAAGCCAAATCGCTGGACCATCCGGGGCCTGTTTTCCCCACAAAGCGAAGTTTTATATCATCATTATAACTACTGAGGTCAACAGAAACGGGAATCCAAAGATCTTCACTCATCAAGGTAGAAGGCGTTGCAAATAGATCGAACCAAACCCCTTCCGTCGTACTTCCCTGCACTTTTATGCTTGCTCCTGTGGCACTCGTTCCGAAAGCATGGTAGTCGAAAATAAGCCGGGCTCCAGATAAAAGGGGACTACCCACACAAGGTCCCTCCAAAATAGCCGTGGCATTGGCGCCCATTCCACTATTGGAAGCCTCGAGATATAAGTAGCGCGATCCCTCACTTGCCGAACTTGGACCTGTGTCATTGGAAGGTGTGGCTCCCGTATGTTGGGTCCAATCGCCGTCATCGCCTGTGATCTGTATCCAATGACCCAGTGCTCCTTGGGTTTCAAAATCCTCGGAATAGGGCAGAGAAGCCAAAGAGCTCGTACAATCAGATTTAATTCTAAAATTGTCTATGGCCAAATCGCTTTTCCAACCATTTCCAGTTCTCCCCACTACCCTAAGTTTTAAGGTTCGATCGTAGTTACTCAAGTCCACAGAAACGGGCATCCAAGTATTCTGGCTCGTTAGGGTTGTTGGTGTGCTGAACAGATCGAACCACAGCCCTTCGGCCAAGCTTCCTTGCACTTTTATACTCGCACCCGAAAGACTTGCGGTAGACCCATAGGCATGGTAGTCGAAGGTAAGTTGAGAATTGGCTAATAAGGAAGCATCAATACAGGGGCCATCAAGAATGGCCGAGGCATTGGAACCTACTCCGCTGTTGGAGGATTCCAAATACAGGTATCTAGATCCTTCGCTAGCGGCATTGGGCCCGGTCCCTTCAGAAGGTGTGGCTCCACTGTGTTGGGTCCAGTTGCCATCATCCCCCGTAGCCTGCGACCATAAACCTAAATTTCCTTGTGTTTCGAAACTTTCCGCATAGGGTAAAGAGGTTGCCTTGCTAGAACAAACAGGGGCTGGAAGCGGGGTCCGAAATACCCCTCTACCATAGGTGGCTGCATACAATACGCCTTTACTAGCATGAATTTCCAATTCATTCACCTTTACGTTGGGCAAATCATTCGAAAAGATCTGCCATTGGCTTATACTGTCATCCAAATAGTAAATTCCGTAGTCCATTCCTGCAAAGAGCCGGTTATGGGAAGAATTCTCCCAAACCAGCGCATACACTCTATAGCTGGGTAGATTCAGTTTTTTAGCGGTCCATGTAGCACCTCCATCATCGGAAACAAATACTCGGTTCGTATTGTTAGTAGCTATGGCCAATCGGTTCGGGTCTTGCGGGTGTATGGCCACATCATTAATAAATGTTCCCCCATAACCGCTTAAGGCGGTCCAATCGGTAGCACCTCCATTGGTGGTCTTATATAAACTACCGTTTTCTGAAGCATACATGATGTCATTGTCACTAGGAGCGATTTTTAGATAATCCAAACTGGCTCCAAAATCTTGGGAAATAGCCGTCCATGAACTTCCTCCATTGGTCGATTTATGAACTTTTTCGAAAGCCACATAAATGACATCGGAATCCGTTGGGTCTTGCTCAAAAGGCGTAACCCAGCTTCCGCTTCCGGAAGGCTCCACCAAACCTGTTCGAGTCTGTCCACCATCGGTGGATTTATATAAAGACCCTCTTTGAACGGATCCATAAAAAATATTGTTGTTGTCCTTATCTATAAAGCACTCCATGCCGTCGGCCCCCAACCAATCGAACCAATTTCCCGAGGTGTTGTAAAACGCTACGCCATTGTCTTGTGCGCCTCCCAAAACAATTTCTGGATGGGTTTGCGAAACCCCAATCTTGTAGAGTTGCCGAATTCCCATGCCGAAGGTCATATTGGTAAAGTAGGAGGTGTCAATGGTTCCGCTTGGATTGTTAACCACGTAAATGCCCCCGTCGGTTCCTAGGTACATTTTATCCCCAATAAACTCCGTAGCATTAATGTCCTGATGACAATAGCCCACATTTCTGCTTTCGTATCCAGAGTATTTATAGGAAGAAAGGGAAAACGAGTCTCCTCCATCCATAGACCGCCACGTATAAATCCCTGCTATATGAACTTCATCTACATTTGCAGGATTCACTGCGATTTGCATATTTCTAGGAGCTTGTCCCTTTCCGTCATCGGCTGCCGTATCGCTATATCCGAAGTAGTTTTTGCTAGTATGGTTTAGCTCCGTAAACGACGTTCCACTGTTGGTCGATTTAAACAGACCTCCAAACTTTTTGTTATCCTCTTCAACCACGTAAACGACCGAGCTATCATCGGCAGAAACTCCTATCTTTTTGGTTTGAGAAGAGCTAAACGAAGAAGATATCTTGGTAAAGGAAGCCCCTCCATTGGTGGAACGATAAAAACTATTCCCTGAGGCATATACTGTGTTGGGGTCGCCAGGTTTAAATTCAAGATCATACCCTGTGGATTCGCTGGTTAATTTTCCCGACCAGGTTGCTCCACTATTGGTACTTCGGAATATACCCCCGCCTTCAATAGAGCAAAAAACAGTCGAGGGGTCTGAAGGGTCGATCAAGATTTTATTCACGTCCGAACCGGCTAGATTAACCAGCTCGTTCCAAGTGGATCCTGCATCGGCAGAGACGAAAATGATTCCCGAAGCGGAACCCCAATAATACACATCCTTGTTTGTGGGATGAATGGCTAGTGAATAAACATACATATTCACAAAGCTGTCTGAAAGTGCGGTCCATGTAGAACCACTGTCAACTGTTCTCCATACGCCCCCTCCCGAGGACCCTACAATGATATGATCCCGGTTGGAGGGGTCTACTGCAAACGTGGTGACCCTACCTACACCCGGGCCCCAACTGGAAGTAGGGTTCCATGTTGTTGGGCCTAATTCTTCCCAATGGCTTGAGTCTCCAGAACCATTCGCTCTGTTTTGTTGGCGGGCCCTATAAAATTCGTCCATCATTGCTTCGGGCGATGTAAGATACCCCCTTTCATCCATCGACCGTAGGGCATCGTATTCCCAGCGTTTGTATTGTTTAAATCCTGTTCCTTTCCCTGTGCCCACCAAGTCGAAATATTCTTTCGCTTTTTGTTGGATTTCCCGCACGGTGTACGTGCCTTTCTGGATCATGTCCAGATACTCCTGAGCATAGGAATTGGAGACAACAACAAGAAATAGCATGGAAAGGAGAAGTTTCTTCATAGTATTTGGTATTTAGTTAGCTTATGTTTCTTAAACAAAGGAAAAACAAATGCTTCCAGATACTATTCGGAATACCCTGAACGGTCGATATTTAGGAGTTTTCGGTCGCTATTTGAAGTTAACGGTAAACTGAGAAGTCCTTAAAATTGGATTTCAAACCTTTCTAAGAACAAAAAGCCCAGTCCTTGATAGAACCGGGCTTTTTAAATTATATGAACAAGACTTATTCTTTAACGATTCGCTTGATGCTTTCTACTCCACTATCGGTAGAAAGCTTCAGTAAATAGGTCGCACTACTAAATTCAGAAATGTCTATCGTGCCTAAAGTGTTGTTTACCGGTACCGTTTTCAACACCCTTCCGTGCAAGTCCATGAGTTCGGCTTTTGCCACCAAAGTGTTTGCGGTCGATAAAATCTCGACCCTTCCGGTCGTTGGATTCGGGTATACCTTGATGCCCACATCATTCAATATCCCTTCAACGCCTAATACTTCCCCTTGGAAGAGCAGGGTAAATCGGTTGCCAAAGGTGCCCTTCTCGCTGGTGAACTCATAGTCGCTTTCGGTTAGATTAGTCAATACGCCCAACTCGTTATCGTGCAAGAATACCTCAACTTGTTCCATAAGGGCTCCTTCCCTTTTTACCATGGAAATTGTATAACGGGTTTCTTCCGTTACAAGGCTCGAGAATCCTATAGAAACCTTGCTGTCTTCCTGAAGTTTGGAAAGGGATTGAATCCCCATTTCTTTTGAAATATCGGTATCCAGGTGAGAATATAAGGATACTACACTCGCCAATCTTCGGGAGTCGTAACCTCGATCGAAACCAGAAGTTGTAAGATCAGAGAATCCAACCAAAGTCGTGCTGTATAGCGCATGTTCTTCGGAAGTAACATGAAGCCACACGCGATCCATTTCTTGGGCCAAACGCAGCGTATTGTTGCCGGATGTAAGTCGCATTGTATTTGTAAACTGGGCCGTTCCAGCAGCAGTGGCTTTAATTCCGAAGCCTTGTGCTGTGGCAATTACCCCGTTGGGCTCTGTAAGTGTTCCTGTAAGATCGGCAGCAGCAGCAGTTCCCCCGGCAAGGTTGTAAACGGATATATCTTGCATGGAAAAGTTCATGTTCCCTGCTCCTGGCAATCCTGGACTAGGAGCAGTTAAGTGCTCCCAAAAATACACCTCATCGATCATGGAATTCGCGGTGATAAACGCATCGGCGGAAATGGCTGAAGCGTAGGGGTTGGCCAAAATATTTGGACTATCATTTTTAGAGGTATTGTATTGTACATTAAAATTGACAGTTCCGTTGTTCAGTGTCCCTAGTTGGTAATCATAATTGAAAACACCTCCGGGCTGTCCGTATCCAGCTTGAGGACGCACAATGTATCCTTCACCCGGCGTAATGGTTCCTGTCGCAACGGCATTCCAAAAATCATTATTGTCATCGGCAAAGTTTTCAGCCGCAGGGAACGTGGCCGTCACATCGGGATGTGGCACAAAGTTCGGTGTAAGGGCTTCGAGCACCAAGAAGGCGCTACTCCAAACACTTTGTCGTGTTTCGGCAGTCATGGGACTACCCAAAACCATGAAATCGCGGCTCGCTAAATTCGGGGTCGTTACCCGTACGTTTATGGTTCCGTTATTGGTTACGGGTGCAGATCCATTGGTTTGTACCACATTTGCCGTATGGGCTACTTGCAGGCTTCCATCTACCGTAATGTCGTTTTCTACTTTAATGAAATTGTCCGCGGCCACATCTAAAGTAAATCCTGTGTTTATGGTAAGGGTACAGGCATTCAGGTTTCCGTGGATAGAGGTGTCGTAGTTCCCGTTAATGATAACAGCATCCGTGCTGCCGGGATTTCCTGCCGGGCTCCATGTAGCACCATTCCAAGTTTTTGCTACGCCTGCACAAAGTGCTTGGTCAAAGCCAATATTGTCTATCGCCAAATCACTGGACCATCCACCTCCGGTGGTTCCGACAAAACGGATTTTCATGTCCTGAGTATAGCTGCTTAAATCTACGGTAATCCCAACCCAAAGATCTTGACTGGTTAATGGGGAAGGTGTCGTATATAGGTTGATCCAAATTCCTTCGGAGATACTCCCTTGAACAACTACGCTGGCTGTACCAATACTATCTCCCAAGGCATGGTAATCGAAAGTGAGCTGTACATTCGAAAGGGACGATAGAGCAATACAAGGCCCTTCTAAAATAGCGCTGGCATTTGCTCCGATTTCGCCAGGAGAACCATTGCTGGAGGCTTCCAAAAACAGATAATAGGATCCGTCACTTCCCGTGCTGGGTCCTGTTCCCGTCGAAGGGGTTCCTCCACTATCCTGTACCCAATCACCATCATCTCCCGTAGCCTGTGCCCACAATCCCAGATTCCCGGGTGTTTCAAAACTTTCACTGTAGGGCAGTGAGGATATGGTATTCGTACAAGAAACGGGGGTAGGAGCCAAAGTCGTCACATCTAATGGTGCACTAAAAGCGGAATCGTTTCCAGCAGCATCGAAAGCTCGAACGGTATAGGCGTATGTCGTCGATGGGTTCAATCCTGTCACGCTATAGTTGGTGGTAGCCGAGGTTGCGATACTACTTCCATCCTGAAATATTTCGTATCCCGTAACCCCAATATTATCCGTAGAGGCATTCCAGCTCAAGTCGAAAGAGGTCACATCGATATTGGCTGCAGCCAAGTTAATTGGTGTCGTTGGTGCATCCGTATCGGATGCAATATCCGGAAGTAGGGATCTAAACACTCCCCTTCCATAGGTTCCTGCATAAATCATCCCCTTGGTTTCGTTTATTTCCAACTCATACACCCGAACATTGGGCAGGTTGTTTGCGAAGATTTGCCACTGGGTAAGATTATCGTCTATGTAGTAAATGCCATAATTCATTCCCACGAAAAGACGGTTAACTGCAGAGTTCTCCCACACCAAGGCATAGGCAGTATAACTTGGTAGGTTCAAAAGCATAGGAGTCCATGTGGATCCCCCGTCTTCCGAAATAAACACGCGGTTGCTGTTGTTGGTTGCTATCGCTACACGATTCGGGTCGGTGGGGTGAATCGCAATATCGTTAATAAAGGACCCGCTGTATCCGGAAAGGGCAGTCCAATTGGTCGTACCGCCATTCGTGGTTTTGTAGAGATTCCCGTCTACCGATCCATACATGATCTGGTTATTGCTGGGTGCAATTTTTAGGTAATCCATATTGGGTCCGAAGTCTTGCGAAATGGCCGACCAAGTGGATCCTCCATTGGTCGATTTGTATACCTCATCGTAACCTACATAGATCACATCGGTGTCGGTAGGGTCTTGTTCGAAAGGAGTTACCCAGTTTCCACTTCCTGGCGGGGTTGCTAGATTAAATCGGCTAGCCCCTCCATTTGTGGATTTATAAAGCACTCCATTCTGGGACGTGCCGTAGAAAATATTGCTATTGTCTTTATCTATAAAGTTTTCCATACCGTCGGCTCCCAGCCAATCGAACCAATTTCCAGAGGTGTTATAAAAGGACGACCCATTGTCCTGAGCTCCTCCCACGATGATTTCCGGATCGGTTTGGGATACCCCGATTTTATAGAACTGTCTAATTCCCAACCCAAACGTAAGATCGGTATAGAAAAAGTCGTTCATGGTGCCATCGGAATCATTGGCTACGAAAATTCCGCCGTCGGTTCCTGCATATAGTTTATCACCTACAAACTCAAGCATATCGACATCTGCATGGCAATACCCCACATTTCTACTGGCCGCTCCGGACTCCGTCCAATAGGAAGAGAGCTGGAAGGAAACCCCTCCATCTAAGGATCGCCAGGTATGGATTCCAGCAATATGCACTTCATCAATATCCAGCGGGCTCACGGCAATATCCATGTCTCGTGGAGCCTGTCCGCTACTATCACTTCCGGTATCGCTATATCCGAAATAGTTGATACCTGTATGATTCAATTCTGTGAATGTGCTTCCGCTATTGGTGGATTTAAAGAAGCCGCCAAAGATTCCGCTATTTTCTTCAACTACATAGACCACATTGGCATCTGCGGGGGAAACCGCGATCATTTTTGTTTGGGAAGAATTAAAGGAGGAGGATACTTCAGAAAAACTACTTCCGCCATTGGTGGAAACGTAAAATCTATTTCCCGAGGCATATATGGTGTTGGTATCGCCTGGTTTAAATTCTAAATCATATCCCGTGGATTCGCTGGTCAAGGTTCCTGACCAAGAAGCTCCGCTGTTGGTGCTTCGAAAAATTCCTCCGCTTACGATAGAGCAAAATATTTTTGAGGTATCGGTAGGGTCGATCAAAATTCGGTTTACATCAGAACCCGCTAAATTCACTAATTGATTCCAAGTGCCTCCCGCATCTGTGGAAACAAAAATGATTCCTGAAGAGGATCCCCAGTAATAAAGATCCTTGTTCACTGGGTCAATGGCCAAAGAGTATACATCCATATTTATGAAGGAGTCGGTGAGTACCGTCCAGTTGGTTCCGCCATCAATGGTCCTCCAAACCCCTCCGGTTTGCGATCCTACAATAATGTGGTTTTGGTCTGCAGGGTCCACCGAAAAAGCTGTGATTCTACCTACGCCTGGGTTCCATCCCGATGTAGAGTTCCAAGTGGTGGGCCCTAAGTCTTCCCAGTTGCTGGTATCGACCATGCGCATTTCTTGTTGGGCCGCCTTTGCGGCAAAAAATTCGGTCAACAATGCTTCGTTGGTTGGGAGGTAACCTTCCTCATTCATACTGTGCTGGGCACTGTATTCCCATCTTTTGTAAGGATTGTATCCAGTTCCCCTTCCGGTTCCCACTATATTGAAATGGGCTTCGGCAGCGGCTTGAATTTCCTGCACGCTATGCGTGCCTTCTCGAATCATTTCTAAATACTCTTGGGAAAACAGGGTGGTGGCCGATAGCACTAAAGCGCTAAAAAGTAGAATTTTTTTCATGTTAGGATCAGTATTAAGTTTGGGGAACTCTCTTTCTGTATAAATCTGTGGGGATAGCATCCCTAGCAACCATAGATTGAAAAACACGGGGTTTTAGGGGTCAAACGATTATGATTTAAGGCTTTCTTACTCAAATATAGGTAAATAATCGACAAAAGGGCGGTAAAAACCGCCCATCTGCACAATTACAAGTAAACTATATGAAAGATAAGAACCCGAAGTAGGCTCTTTTTGGTTATGCCTCCACAAACTCCCCGTGTTGGGAAGCGTCCAGACCTCGTTCTTCCTGATCTTCCCTCACCCTAATGGACACTAAGACGTCGGTAAGTTTGTACAGCCCCAAACTTCCAAAAAAAGTAAAGACGGAGACAAGCACTAAAGCTATACAATGATATACAAAGGTTTGGGTCTCGCCATAAATGAGGCCAACGTCCTTCGCAAGAATCCCTGTAAGCAGCATACCTACGATTCCACCTACGCCATGACTGGGAAAGACATCCAAGGTATCATCGACCTCGGATTTTTTGTGAAAACGAATGGCAAAATTACTCACGACCGCAGCTACAAAACCAATGAAAATACTCTGACCAATGGTTACGAAGCCGGCAGCTGGGGTGATGGCTACCAAGCCTACAATAGCTCCAATGCATGCACCCAAGGCCGACATTTTTCGGTTTTGAAATCGGTCTAAAAATATCCAAGCAATCATACTGGTGGCCGATGCCAGATTCGTATTGGCAAAAGCGATGACTGCATCGGCGTTAGCGCCAAGGGCAGAACCCGCATTAAAGCCGAACCAACCAAACCACAGTAAACCGGTTCCCAAAATCACGAACGGAATGTTCGCGGGTTTTTCAATGCGCTCGCGGCGTTTACCCAAATAAATGGCGCCCGCTAGGGCGGCGATTCCGGCAGACATGTGTACCACTGTTCCTCCGGCAAAATCCAGAACACCCCAATTGCGGAGTAGGCCGTCCGGATGCCAAGTCATGTGCGCCAAGGGTGCGTAAATGAACAACGAAAACAATACCATGAAGAGGATATAGCTGCGAAATCGGATCCGTTCGGCGAAACTTCCTGTAATGAGCGCCGGTGTAATGATCGCGAACTTTAATTGGAAAAGGGCGAACAACAGAAACGGAATGGTTTCTGAAAAGTCTGCATTGGGCGAAACAGAAACCCCATTGAAATTAAAGTAGGTCCGAGGGTCACCTATGATCCCGTACATACTCTCTCCAAAAGCGAGACTAAATCCAACCACTACCCAAAGGACACTAATGACGCCCAAGGCCACAAAGCTTTGTAGCATGGTAGAGATGATGCTCTTTTTACTCACCATACCCCCATAGAAAAAGGCCAAACCTGGTGTCATAAGCAGTACAAAAGCACTGGCCACGATCATCCAAGCGGTGTCTCCTTTGTCGATTTCGGAAGTGTTTTCAATAAATTGATATTCGGTTCCTAATAACAATGCGATTAAAACCAAAAGAATCAATCCATAAAAGTTCATTTTTTTACCCATACCCCTATAAATTTTAATTTTTTATAGGAATAAATGTAAAAAAATGAGTTTACACCCCCTAAAATTTAGGGTTAAATCGAAAAAATTTATAAAATATTGAAAACAGACCCCCTGTTTTTGATTTTTTGATAAAAAACAATCAGGATTTTACCATTCCTATATGTGGAATTCCATCTTCGAGGTACTCTTCCCCTACTTTTTGGAAGCCCAATCGTTCATAAAAGTGGGTAAGGTAGGTCTGGGCCGAGAGTTTTATGTGTGTTGTTTGGTAGTGGTCTTCTACGGCCGTGATCGAGGCGTTCATAATATCGTATCCATAACCGTATTTTCTTTCAGGTTCGGAAACTACTACCCTGCCTATGGCTGCTTCTTCAAAATAAATGCCCGGTGCAAAACATCGGGTGTAGGCCGCAACGCGGCCCGATTTTTTTCCGAACACATGCAGCGCCTTTCGATCCTTGCCGTCGATGTCCTGATACACGCAATCCTGTTCTACCACAAATACCTCAGAGCGCAGCTGAAGTATATTATATAATTCGTCGATGGTGAGTTGGTCGAAAGTTTTTACAACTATTTCCATATTAATCCTGTACTATCGTTTCTTTAGCGTCGCTTTTGGCGTATTCGGGTTGAATGTTGACATGATTAATTCCAAAATCATGATACAACAGTTCTTCCAATTGTACCAAGATACGATCGAATTCTGAAAGGGAAATATCTTCGTAAAAATCGATATGTGCTTCTAGATGAATTTCCTTTTCGTTCAATTGCCAGATGTGTACATGGTGTAGGTTTTTAATTTCAGGAAATTGTTGCACGGCCTCCTTCAACTGTTTCAAATTTACATCCTTGGGTGTGAAGAGCATTAAGACCTGAAACGAACTTTTTAATAGATCTAGGCCTACTACCACTAGGTAAATGGCAATGAGAACAGTAAGTACACTGTCTACCCAAAACCAATCGAAATATTTCATAAGTAATCCACCAACCAACACGGCTACCGAAGCAGACATATCGGTAATAAGGTGTAGGTACGCCGAACGCATATTCATATTATCCTTGGCATTTTTCTGCAACAACAAAACGCTAAAGCCGTTGGCAACTATTCCGAGTAGCGCCAGCCAAATAACCAAGCCGCTTTCTATCTCTTGTGGATTTATAAATCGTTCTACTGCTTCGTATACTAAATACACAGCGACCACTATGAGCGTGGCCGAATTCACAAAGGCGGCAATAATCTCCGCCCGTTTATAACCAAAGGTTTTATCGAGCGAAGCCTCTTTTTTGGAATAAATACTCGCAATGTAACTTACTATCAAAGAAAGGACATCGCTAAAATTATGAAGCGCATCACTTAATAGGGAAAGACTGCCAGAAATCAATCCACCAATTGCTTGGGCAACGGTAATGATAAGATTAAGAACAATGGAGATCAGCAAATTTCTTCCCGCTACCTCCCCGTGGTCATGATGATGGTGATGGTGGTGGGAATGTGCCATGGTATTAGGAACAGGCTATTTTATCGACTCGTCGCTGGTGGCGACCGCCTTCGAATTCTGTGGCTAGGAAAGTCTTTACCATTTCTACTGCTTGTGGAATGGCAGTGAAGCGTGCCGGTATACAGATAATGTTGGCGTTATTGTGCTGTCGGATAAGTTCCACAATTTCCTTGGTCCAACAAAGACCCGCGCGTACTTTTTGGTATTTGTTCGCGGTCATGGCGACACCGTTGGCACTTCCACAAATAAGGATACCCCAATCCACATTGTTTTCCTCCACAGCTTTGGCCACAGGGTGCACAAAATCGGGATAGTCTACACTATCAAAAGAATCGGTACCGTGGTTTTCTACGGTGATTCCCTGATCTTCGAGGTACTTAACAATGGCGAATTTATAATCGGTTCCTGCGTGGTCGTTTCCTATGGCGATTTTCATATTGAAGGTTTTGTGCAAAGATACTCCAAGGAGTTCATTTATCGATTTATTTCTAATCCCAATATTATCAATTCTTTACATTTTCTTAAAACTACCGTAATAATTTAGTTAACAACATTGTTCATATTTGTTTCCATAAAAAGCATAAAAATATTTGGAGATTTATTTTGAATTTCCAGATTGAAAAATTACGGGAAAACCACAAAAAAGTTAACCTAATTTTATTGTCTATTTTTCCGCTGCCTTCTCTCAGTTAACAACAATATTTTTCAAAATTTTTATTAAAATTGAATTGTTGATATACCTTGTTCACAACTGTGAATGAAAATGGAAATTTCCTATTTTTCAATCGTTTGTACTTGTGGTTTTTTGTTCATAACCTATTCGAAAAAAAGCATAAGTGAAATTCAAAAGAATCTTTCAAAAAGTTATTCCACATTTCAACATCACACCATAATCATCATTTTTAATTAAAATTTCAAAAAAAAGAAAAGAGATATTTTAATAAGTGTTGAAAAAGTGGATAAGTGCTTTTTTTAGAAAATGATTATAAACTATACGATACGTAAATGTGAAGAACTGTTGAGATCGTCTATGATCTGATGTGCAGAGGGGATATCGTCTTCGTGGACTTTGAGCTGGATCCCACCAATGGCGTTGGAATGAAAAGGAAGGATGCCAATGGTCGTTTCGTTCTGAAAGACAAAACGAATCCCGCTTTGCTGCAGCAAATGTTTGAGTACGGTGTACTCGCTAGCGTAAGTAAAAACAGCAATAGTTTGATAGCGTTCCATATGACTAAGTTACTAAATTTTAGGATGTATTGAAGCTACAATCACTTAATAAACGTACTTTTGAAAATTATTACAGTAACCATGCCGAAAAGGAAAAAGAGAAGTAAGAAAAAATACGCAGAAGGACTCTCACAACCCATTTTAGAAATATTCAGAAAAAACCGATCCACTGGACTTAACTACAAACAAATCGCAGCCAAGTTAGGTGTTAGCGATGCCAGTGGTAGGAACCATATTATAAAATCCCTGAAAAAAATGCAGGGTAAAGGGACCCTTCAGGAAATAGAAAGAGGAAAATATATTTTAACCCCTTCCATGAATTACCATACTGGAACCCTAGATCTAACCAGTCGAGGACAAGGTTATGTCATGGTCGAAGGAATGGAAGATGATATTTTCGTGAAAAGCAAACACATAAACCGAGCCTTGCATGGCGATGTGGTAGAAGTGTATGTATTTAAACGAAGAAAAAACGGAAAAATAGAAGGGGAGATAACCCAAGTCTTGCAACGGAAACGAAAAGAATTTGTCGGTACTATTACGGTGTCCGACCGATTTGCTTTTGTAGAATGTACGGGATACAATATGAACACGGATATCTTCATTCCGAAGAGTAAAATTGCCAAAGCGAAAGACGGTGATAAAGTGTTGGTGAAGATGGAAGGTTGGGAGGAAAACAGTGAATCGCCTGTAGGATCTGTGATCAAAGTCCTAGGGAAACCTGGAGAACACAACACGGAAATTCATGCGATTTTGGCTCAATACGGATTGCCTTATGAATTCCCACATGAAGTGGAAGCCTATGCAAATGAGTTGGATACGTCCATTCAACCCCAAGAAATTGCCAAGCGTAGGGATATGCGAAGCATATTGACCTTTACCATAGATCCGAAAGATGCCAAAGATTTTGACGATGCGCTTTCGTTTGAGAAGTTGGAAAATGGAAATTATGAAATAGGAATTCATATTGCCGATGTATCGCACTATTTGAAACCTGGAACTGTGTTAGATGATGAAGCTTTTGAAAGAGCTACTTCAGTATATCTTGTAGATCGTGTTGTACCTATGTTACCGGAAATATTGAGTAATGGCGCTTGTTCGTTGCGACCTCATGAAGAGAAGTATACCTTCTCTGCCGTGTTCGAAATGAATGAGGATGCGGAAGTGGTAAATCGATGGTTTGGAAGAACGGTTACCTATAGCGATGCCCGATTTGCTTATGAAGAAGCACAATATATTATTGAATCGAATGTCTCCTCGAGCGCAGTCGAGAGGACCATTCCGGATGACATTTCATTAACCGGAAAGGCTTACAATGTAGATCCCAATATTGCGGAAGCTGTTTTGGAGCTGGACCGATTGGCAAAAATCCTTAGGAAAAAACGAATGCATGAAGGTGCCATTTCGTTTGATAAGGTAGAAGTGAAATTTCATTTGGATGAACACAATGAACCCGAAGGTGTGTACTTCAAAGAAAGCAAGGATGCCAATAAACTGATTGAAGAATTTATGCTATTGGCTAATAGAAGTGTCGCTGCTTTTATTGGAAAACAGAATCCTAAGAAAACCTTTGTGTATCGAGTGCACGATGAACCTGATGATGAAAAGATTGCCCAGCTGGAAAATATCATTAGACGTTTTGGGTATAAATTGAATACTCAAGATCGACAAAGTACTGCAGCTTCTTTGAATAAATTATTGAAAGATGTGCAGGGCCAAAAAGAACAAAATATGATCGATACTTTGGCCATTCGTAGTATGAGCAAAGCTGTTTATACTACCAATAACATTGGTCATTACGGATTGGCATTCGATTATTACACCCACTTCACCTCTCCTATCCGTCGATATCCTGATGTGATAGTGCATCGATTATTGCAGTATTATTTGGATGGTGGCAAAAGTGCCAAGGAAGAAACCTATGAAGATAAATGCCAACATTCCAGTGATATGGAACAATTGGCAGCCAATGCTGAGCGTGATAGCATTAAGTATATGCAGGTGAAGTATATGAAGGACCATCAAGATGAAGAATTTTTGGGTGTAATTTCTGGAGTGACCGAATGGGGTATCTATGTAGAAATCATTTCCAATAAGTGTGAAGGGATGGTTCGTTTGGGCGATTTACAGGATGATCATTATACCTTTCACAAAGATGAATTTGCAGTAATAGGCGACCGCACCAAAAATGCGTATACCCTTGGTGATGAAGTGTATGTAAAAGTGAAGAATGCAGATCTAATGAAAAAGCATTTGGACTTTACGATGTTGGGGCATAGAGAATAGGTGAGAAAACCAAGATTCTTGAAATTTTAGGGGATTCAATTCAATTCGGTTAGGTTTTTGAGTGAATAGAAAACAATAAATTCACTATGCCATGAAATACCTATGTTCATTGTTCTTTATTCTATGTTTTTTAAATGTATTTAGTCAAGAGTCTTTCGGGAGAACTCAGGAATATAGGAAGAAGATTCGGAAGGATGTGACCAGAAACTTGGGTTTTTGTGATATAGATTATGCGATTGCTACAATAGGTAGTAAAGATGATGAAAACGTAGTTGTATGCGAACTTACTCAAGGTTGCGAGACAGAACCTTACATTAAAATCTACAGTGATTCAAGGTACGAACCTCCTTATTTTTATCGGGATATCTACTATACTGAAGGTGATAGTTTGAAATATGCAATTGAAGAAGAATTGTATATTGATGAAGCAACAAAGGATACGATCCCTTGGAATTGTCAGTATTTTTTCGAGAATGGAAAGTTAGTAGACTATATTTCTCATGGACATGGTCCTACCGAGATGGACGATTGGGATCCAGAATTGATTTTTAGAAAGTTCGCAGTAGTTATTGACGACAATTAACCAATTAATTGCATTATGGATGATACGATTAAGAGTTCCTTAAAATGGTGGGACAATAAAAGAGTTTGGTATAACTTAATTGTTGGTGCTGTTGGGATTGGATATATTATCAATATTGTCCCCGATACTTTTGGGATGACTGAGATTATCGGAATGTTTGTGTATGGTGTCGGAGCTAATATCTTGTTTTCACTAGGTATTCTTATCGAATTATATGACAAGGTTTATTTAAATACAGCATTGAAGTTTTATAAGGCTAGATGGGTTTTCTTTATTGGTGGAACTTTGTTTTCAATTCTATTTACAATTTTTCAAATAGAAGTGTATTATTTTGGACCTATAGCCATGTATTGAAAATAATAAATATCAAATTCTGTTTATATCTGTGTAACATTCCTTTCTAAAGACCATCTTTAAGGGGAAATCAATTCACCTTCGCAAAAGCTTTGGTGAACTCAAAACAAAAATAACCCACCTTCACTCTATTGAACTTCGGTGGATAAAGAACGATAGCAATGAAATATATTCTAACCCTCACACTGGCCTTACTAACCCTAACCACATTTGCCCAACGAGAAGTCGTAAAAGATGTAGGCGACTTTCACGAACTGAAAGTTTATGACCTTATGGTTGTGAATCTTATTCAATCCGATGAGAACAAAGTAGTGATCAAAGGGGAAAACACCTATAATGTAAAAGTGATAAACCACAACGGAACCTTAAAACTTCGTATGGAAACCGATACCCGTTTTCGTGGCGAAGACACTTACATTGAAGTGTATTTTAAAGAAATAGAAACCATAGATGCTAACGAAGGTTCACAGATCGTCGCGAGTGCAATGATAGAGCAAGAGGAAATTGAACTGAAAGCCCAAGAAGGAGGTCGTATTAAAGTGGGTCTTCAGGTAGATAGAACCAAGGTGCGTGCGGTGACTGGAGGAATTGTACAGGCATCTGGATTGTCTAAAAGTCAGGAAATTAAAATCAATACTGGCGGTGTTTTTGAAGGTCGCGAATTGTTAACCCAAAGAACCAAAGTAGGAATTACTGCTGCTGGGGAAGCCGATATCAATGCCAGTGATAAAGCTGAAATTCGTGTCACTGCAGGAGGTGATGTATATGTTTACGGAAACCCAAAGGAAATTGATGAAAAACGACTGGCTGGTGGACGTATCATTATAAAAGACTAGTTTTTTGTTGTCCGTAAGACCCTTCGATACTTCGACTGCGCTCAGTACAGGCGTGCTCAGGGTAACAACTAAGAATCAATAATCACACAAACCCTCAAACAGCCCAAAAGTAATTTGTACTTTTACATATATGTTTGAGGGTTTACCATATGCAGCTTTGTATGGGTTCCTATTGGCTTTTGCCGTAGGCCCTGTTTTTTTTACCCTCATTGAGACCAGCATCACCAAAGGATTTCGTGCCGGTCTTTTTTTTGATTTAGGGGCTATTTTTGCTGACATCATTTTTATCCTCATCGCCTATTTTAGTACCAGCAAGATATTGGAACGAGTAAAGGACGACCCGGGACTTCTTATTTTCGGGGGTGTTATTTTGATTGCCTATGGCATCATATCCTATATACGAACGGCAAAATCCTTCATTAAAATCGTACGGGAACATTATGCGGTTAATGTGAAGAAAAATTTGGGTGGATTATTCCTGAAAGGATTTTTGCTCAACTTCGTAAACTTCGGTGTATTGGCCGGTTGGATCGGAACACTCATCATGGCGAATGCATTAACTACTTCAGAAAACGGGGTGTTCTTGTTTCTTACAACTGTATTGGTAACCTTTTTTCTTACCGATGTTGCGAAGATTTCTTTGGCGAAAAAACTGAAAAGCAAGATGACCCCACGGTTTATTATTAAAACTAAGAAATGGGTCAGTATTCTTATCATTCTTTTCGGGATGTTTCTTTTGGTAGAAGGCATCTTCCCAGATCAGGTACAAAAGGGACTGGACCGAATCCCCAAGACCAAACTTCCCATTCAAAATTAAGATTTGTTCCATAAAAAAATCCAGCCGTTTCAGCTGGATTCTTTAGAGGCGTCTAGCGGATTCGAACCGCTGTACAAGCTTTTGCAGAGCTCTGCCTAGCCACTCGGCCAAGACGCCATGATGTAGACGGCAAATATAAAAAGATTACATGTAATAAACCTAATAAAACCGTATTATCGTTGGGACTTCATAGTAACACTCACCTCTTCCACATCGCCCCCAATGGGTGGGTTTAGTTTAGAAATAGTGACTTTGGCCTTGGTTACCAAATCGATTTCCTGAAAAATACGATCTATGATACGCTGCCCTACATGTTCCAACAACTTAGAACGGACCGCCATTTCGTTCTTCACAATATGCTGTAAATGAACATAGTCTACCGTATCCTTTAGGTGATCGGTTTCAGAAGCCTTCGATAAATCGGCTTTCACCTTGAGATTGACTAAATAATCACTCCCTATTTTTTCCTCTTCGATAAGGCAGCCGTGGTTGGTGAAAATACGGATGTTTTTGAGGGTAATCGTACTCATGTAAAAAGTTTTGGCAAAGATACTTTTTTCAAGTTATTGGTTACCTTTGCAGCTGTTTTAAAGGTGTCTGATCGAGCGCTTGCCTGACCGGCAGGCAGGCAGTTGAGAATTTAATGTGAGTTTGGGACATCTTAAAAACCTCTCGACTACGCTCGGGGTAATAAAACTAAAAATGGCAGAAGAAACCAAATCGCTCAACTTTATTGAGCAAATCATAGAAGAGGACTTAAAAAACGGATTGGATCCTAAAAAGCTCCGTTTCCGTTTCCCACCCGAACCCAATGGATACCTTCATATTGGGCACACCAAAGCTATTGGGATTAGTTTCGGTTTGGGTGAAAAGTACAATGCACCCGTTAACCTTCGTTTCGACGATACCAACCCAGCCAAGGAAGAGCAGGAATATGTAGATGCTATAAAAAGGGATGTGGCTTGGTTAGGATACAAATGGGAGAATGAATTGTATTCTTCAGATTACTTTCAGCAGCTGTACGATTGGGCGGTATTGTTGATTAAGGATGGGAAGGCGTATGTAGATTCCCAGTCCAGTGAAGCCATGGCCGAGCAAAAAGGAACCCCAACCCAGGTAGGAACCAACAGCCCATATCGCGATCGCTCGGTAGCTGAGAACTTGGATTTGTTCGAACGCATGAAGAACGGAGAGTTTGAAGAAGGAACGCATGTGTTGAGAGCCAAGATCGATATGGAAGATCCCAATATGTTGATGCGGGATCCGCTTATGTATCGTATACTCCACAAATCGCATCATAGAACAGGAAATGAATGGTGTATTTATCCCATGTACGATTGGACCCATGGGGAGAGTGACTATATAGAACAAATTTCGCACTCCCTGTGTTCTTTGGAATTTAAACCCCACCGAAAACTGTACAACTGGTTTCGGGATGAGGTATACCAATACAGCAAGGAGGTATATCCTAGAATGCCTATTCAGCGGGAGTTTGCCCGATTGAATTTAAGCTATACCATCATGAGTAAGCGTAAGCTGCTGAAGTTGGTAGAAGAAGGCATTGTAAATGGATGGGACGATCCTAGAATGCCCACCATTTCCGGACTGCGTAGGAGAGGATACACGCCACAAGCCATAAGAAAGTTTGTGGAAACTGCTGGTGTTGCCAAGCGTGACAATGTGATCGATGTTTCTTTGTTGGAGTTCTGCATTCGTGAGGATCTGAACAAGAAGGCCAATCGTGTAATGGCGGTATTGAATCCCGTGAAATTGGTCATTACCAATTATCCTGATGGAAAGGAAGAAATGCTTACTGCCGAAAACAACCCTGAGGATCCTACGGCGGGAAGTCATGAGGTGCCATTTTCCAAGGAGCTTTATATTGAAAGGGAAGACTTTAAGGAGGAAGCCAGCAGCAAGTTTTTTAGATTGACCTTAGGCAAAGAAGTACGCCTTAAAAATGCCTACATCATTAAGGGTGAAAACGTGGTAAAGGATGCCGATGGCAATATTGCGGAAATCCATTGCTCTTACGACCCGGACAGTTTAAGTGGTAGTGGCACAGAAGCTAGTTTGCGAAAGGTAAAAGGAACATTGCACTGGGTGTCGATTGCCCATGCAAAGAAGGCGGAAGTACGCGTGTACGATCGACTGTTCAACGATGAAGCACCCGATGGACACAAGGACAGAACCTTTATGGATTTCATTAACCCGGATTCTTTGTCTGTTTCTGAAGCCCACATAGAACCGTTTTTAGCAAATGCACAACCTGGAGATCGTTTCCAGTTCCAAAGATTGGGTTATTTCAGCGTGGATGATGATAGTACGCTCGAGCGTTTGGTGTTCAACAAAACTGTGGGTCTTCGTGATTCTTGGGCCAAGAAAAAACCCACCGAAAACAAACCACAGGGACAGCCCAAGCCACAGCAGCAACATCAAAGACCTGCCATAGAAGAAATAAAGCGCTTGGGTAAAAAGTATACCAACTTGCCTACGGAGAAACAGGAAGCCGCTAAGGCAAAAATCAAGGAGTTGGCTGCCAATGTTCCTTATGCAGACTTGGAACCCCTGTTCGCAACAGCTGCTAAAAAAGCGGGTACTCGAATAGCAGCCATGATTACTTTGGGCGTGCTGTTGGAAAAAGGAGTGGAAAGAACCCCAGAAGCTTCAGACTTCATCCAAAAAGGGATGGAGGATAAGAACGAATTATTGGTTGCAGAAGCTAAAATTATTGCATAGAAAAAGCCGCTTTGTTTGCGAGACGTTTCGACGGCGCTCAACGTGACAAAGCGGCTTTCCTTATTGTTTAAAATTATTTATTCGAAACCACCATCTGTTGGAGGTGGATTTTTCTTCCTACCAATTCCCTTCGCAGCATTCGTCTTCTTCATTTCTTCTCCAATTTTATTACTGGCCACAAAAGAAGCAATCATATCATTCAACATATTACTTCCTGCCTGTGGAGAGTTTGGCAATAGGATAAGGTTGCTATTGGTTTCCTCACCGATGCTCTGCAACGTATCGTAGTGTTGTGTTACTACAATTAGCGCAGAAGCCTCCTGGGAATTGATCCCAACATTGTTCAATACCTCGACAGACTCTTCCAAACCACGAGCGATCTCTCTTCGCTGGTCGGCAATACCTTGACCTTGCAAGCGCTTACTCTCTGCTTCTGCACGGGCTTTGGCAACGATTTTAATTCGTTCTGCCTCAGCTTCGTACTCAGCCGCTACTTTTTCGCGCTCTGCAGCGTTGATTCGGTTCATGGCCGCTTTTACCTGCATGTCTGGATCGATATCGGTAACAAGGGTTTTAATAATGTCGAATCCATAATTGATCATCGCTTCGTTCAGCTCCTTTTTCACCGCGATAGCGATGTCGTCCTTGCGCTCGAAAACATCGTCCAATTTCATTTTTGGAACCTCGGCACGTACCACATCGAACACATAAGATGTGATCTGGTCATGCGGGTTTTCCAACTTGTAAAATGCGTCGTACACCTTGTCCTTAATTACCTGATACTGAACAGAAATCTTTAATCGTACAAAAACATCATCTTTCGTTTTTGTTTCTACGATTACATCTAACTGTTGGATTTTCAAGTTGATACGACCTGCGATGCGGTCGATGACAGGAATTTTAAACTGAATACCGGAATTCCGTATACTTTGATACCTTCCGAAACGTTCTATTACAGCTGCTGTTTGTTGTTTCACGATGAAAACAAACATCAATGCAATGAAGAACCCGAAAATGAGAATTGGTACTAATAAATATCCGCCCATAGAATAAAAATTTTAATGTTAACCAAGAGTTTACTCGTTGTAAACCAAGTATTTGTTATTACTGTTTTGAAGGTACAAAAAATACGCTACTTTTGCGCCTTTATTTAACCCCACACTTATGAGTCTTAAAAACATTCTTTTCGTTACTCTACTCTGTTTCAGCCTGCAGGGAATCGCACAGCGCAACTTCGATGAAAACAACCACCTGGGTCTTCAGGGAGGGTTTACTTTTTTTGATATCGACACCGATAATTTCACGACCACGCAAGGAAACGGGTATATGATGGGATTCACCACCCGAGGATCCTTTTACAATGCATTCGACCTTATCTACGGAATCAATTTTGTGCAGAATGAAGTACAAATCCTAGGGCGTGACTTGAACAATACCCAGCAAGGGTTTTTTGAACAGGAAATCGACTATACTATTCAATCTGCTCAGATCAATATTCTGGGAAGCTTCAACATTGTTCATAAACACTTAAGTCTTGAGTTTGGACCTATCTTAAATGTGAATGGAAAGATGAAACTGAAACAGGAGGAGTTCGAAGGTTTCATATTAGATGGTTACGAAACTCTAGAAGCCAAGGACATACAAAACATATCACGCGTACATTTCTTTGTAGCCGGCGGTATTACCGCAGGTTTGGAGAACTTCCGATTGAGCGCACAATATCAATATGGTGTAACTAACATCTTCCAGCGACTCAATGATTCTGAAGACATCAACGAACCAAACGTAAACTTCCAAGGAAATCCGCATACCATCATTGCGATGGCGATTTTCTATTTCTAGGAGATTGTTTCTATAGCTTTCTGAATACGAGACAAGGTTTCATCCTTTCCAAGGATAGCCGCAATGTCGAAAACATCAGGCCCTTTCATTTCTCCCACCAAGGAGAGGCGTAAGGGCATCATTACTTTTCCGAAGCCCATTTCCTGGGAAGTGATCCAACCCTTTACTTCTGTCGATAGGGTCGCTGCGTTGAATTCTGCTACATTTTCCATAATACCCAACACATTAGTAAGGATGGCAGGGGTATCCTCTTTAAAGGCCTTTTTTGAAGCTTTTTCATCAAAAGCCGTGGGCGCTTCAAAGAAGAAAGAAGCTTGATCCCAAAGATCACTTACAAAGGTGGCGCGTTCCTTTACCAAGGAAACTATTTCCGATACAGGCAACGAGGTTTCAATCCCCTTCGATTTCAACAAAGATTCAAACTGTGTGGCAAGCGAAGCATTTTCCTGTTGTTGAAAGTATTGTTGTTGGAACCATTTGGCTTTTTCTGGATCGAATTTAGCCCCTGCTTTGTTCACTTTTTCTAGACTGAAAGATTGGATCAATCCTTCCAGATCGAACAGTTCTTGTTCGGTTCCTGGATTCCATCCCAAGAACGCCAACATGTTCAACACAGCTTCCGAAAGGTATCCGTCCTCACGGTAACCAGAAGCAGTTCCGCCATCGGGCGCATTCCATTCCAAAGGAAATACTGGGAATCCTCCGGCTTCACCATCACGTTTGCTCAATTTCCCTTTTCCGTTGGGTTTTAGGATTAATGATAAGTGTGCGAATTGTGGCGCTTCCCAACCAAAGGCATCGTACAATTGTTGGTGCAGTGCCAGAGAAGGTAACCACTCCTCACCACGAATTACGTGGGTAATTTCCATGAGGTGATCATCTACAATATTGGCTAGGTGATAGGTAGGCATTCCATCACTCTTGAACAACACTTTGTCATCTAACGTATTAGTGTCTATCTGGATGTCACCGCGGATGAGGTCCTTTAGATGGAGCATTTCATTTTCTGGGCTTTTAAATCGAATGGTGTAGTGGTCTCCTCGATCCAATCGCTCTCGGGTTTCCGCTTCCGAAAGTGAAAGGGAGTTGGTCAATTTTAGACGGTTATGCCAATTGTAGATAAACGTTTTTTTCTCAGCCTCGTATTGGCTTCTTTGTGCGGCCAATTCTTCGGGAGTATCGAAGGCATAGTAGGCTTTTCCTTCAGCGATCAGTCGATCCGCATATTGCTTGTATAGGTGCTTTCTTTCGCTTTGGCGGTAAGGGCCAAAACCACCTTCTTTCCCAGGGCCTTCATCGTAAGGAATGTTGAGCCATTCCAAAGACTCCTTGATGTAATCTTCGGCACCTTCCACATAACGCGTCTGATCGGTATCCTCAACACGAAGTACAAAAACACCATCGTGCTTTTTAGCAAAAAGATAGTTGAACAATGCGGTACGAACCCCTCCAATGTGCAAGGGCCCAGTTGGGCTGGGCGCAAAACGAACGCGAACTTTCTTAGCCATCAAAAAAGAATTAGAATTTTGAGAGGGCAAAGATACAATTCTATGGCTTCATCTCCGCGGGAATTCGTTTGTTCATGATAGAAAACCAAAGTGGCGGGATGAGGCTAAGCACCATGGAGGTAGGATAGCCAAAAGGCATTTGTGGACTGATGTCATGATAGTCCAACAACTGATACTTTTTATGGGCTTTGTAATGATGGTCACTATGGCGCGTAAGCTCATACAACATCATACGCCCGAGCACGTGATTGGAGTTCCAGGAATGGATCTCACTTACCCGTTCGTAACGACCACTTTCGCGTTTCTTTCTACTAAGTCCGTAATGTTCTATATAGTTGATGGTCTCCAGCAACAGTGCCCCCACAAATCCCAAGACAACAGCGACCCAAACAGCAGTGAACCCCAATAGAAAGTAAATGGCAGTTAGATAGCCCAGCTGAAAGATCACATACCAAAGCATGTCATTTTTTATGCTGAAGAAAGATAAGTCTTGACGTTTTAAAAGATCCTTCTGAATCTTCCACGCACTTACATATTGACGGAACATGGAAGTAATCCAAAAAGAATACACACTTTGATTGTATTTCGCACTGGCCGGATCTTCCGGGGTAGCGGCATGCAAATGATGACCGAAGTTGTGTTCAACATAGAAGTGCATGTATAAGGAGGGAAGCAATAACATTTTCCCAAGGGTCTTTTCCCATTGCAATTTTCTATGGCCTAATTCATGGGCTACATTAATACCATTGGACCCTACTACGATCCCGACTGAAAATATGAGTCCCGATAACTCGAAGGTGGTATATGTCGTTTGGGTGAGGCTCCAAAGGAACCAACCCACGATGCCATAAACCAAAGGAAGGTTGAGGTAGAGGAGAACATTAAAAAACTTGCTTTTCGATTTGGAAAGCACTTCTTCTTCATTCAAGTTCTCAGGTTGAACGGGCAGTAAAATTTCCAAAATGGGGATGAGCACAAAGGCAAATACGGGTGTAAAAAAGGCCCAATTTCCCCTAAGGGTGAGTCCAATAATCGCCACTAGGGGAATGCTAAAGGCTGTTAAATATTTTAAATCTTTCATAATATCCTATCTTGGAGCAATTTTTGTGCTATTTTAGAAGTTCTGTTTGATTATGAGCACGTTTAGTATCATCCAGCAAAAGCTGGAACAATTTATTAAAAAATACTATACCAACGAGTTAATAAAGGGGGCGATTCTCTTTTTTGCTACAGGCTTATTGTGGCTTATCATTACACTTTTGGTAGAGCATTTTCTTTGGCTGGAACCCACTGGCCGAACCCTGCTGTTTTGGACTTTTGTTGTTGTGGAGTTGGCTTTATTCGCACGCTTTATTGCTTTTCCATTGGCCAAACTTTTCAAGTTACAGCAAGGAATAGGCTATGAAGAATCTGCTAAGATCATTGGAAGTCATTTCCCTCAAGTTAGTGATAAGTTGTTGAATGTCATACAGTTAAACCAAAATCAAAGAGAAAGTGAGCTGCTAGCGGCCAGTATAGATCAGAAGGCTTCCGAATTGCAACCTGTACCTTTCAAGAGTGCGATTAATTTTCAAAGGAACGCCAAGTATTTAAAGTATGCAGCGATTCCTGTAATCGTGATTGTACTGGTGAGCCTGCTGTGGGATAAGGATATTTTTTCAGACAGCTATGAACGTGTTGTGAACTACGATACCGCTTATGAACCACCCGCACCATTTTCATTCGTTGTTGTGAATGAGGAATTAACGGCAGTGGAGAATAAGAACTTTACCGTAAAGGTGATTACCGAAGGGGATGTTGTACCTGAAAATGCGACTATTAGTTTCAATAATGAAAGCTATTATTTAGAGCAAACCTCGCCGGGACGTTTCGAATATACCTTTGCACAACCCACCGAACCTATTGCATTTCGCCTACATGGCAATTCGGTCACTTCACAAGAATATTCGTTGGAGGTATTGCAAACGCCGTCTTTGCTTGGATTCGAAATGGTTTTGGATTATCCGGCATATACCGGAAGGAAGGACGAAGTACTTAACAGTAGTGGAAATGCTACAGTGCCGGAAGGGACAAAGATACGTTGGGAAGTGGCTACGCGAAATACTGATGAAGTTGTCCTGAAAACGAAAGACACAGCTTATGCTTTTGTATCTGAAAATGATGCTTTCAATTTTCAGAAAAGTGTCTTCCGGAAATTAGACTATGCTATTACCACATCGAACGAACATTTAAAGGAATATGAAAATCTTTCATTTGCCATTGGGGTTATTAAAGATGAATATCCGGAAATAGACGTACAATCCAGAGTAGATAGTACCGACAGTCAAGTGAATTATTTCCTAGGGCAAGTGTCTGATGATTATGGTTTGACCAAGCTGCAAGTGGTATATTATCCCGTCGGGGAAGAGGATGCCAAGGAGACACAGTCTATACCTGTTAGTACGAATAACGTAGATCAATTTGTGTTTACTTTTCCTGGTAATCTACTACTTCAGGATGGAGTGTCCTATGAATATTATTTTGAGGTGTTCGATAACGATCGCATTCACAATTTTAAATCCTCAAAGAGTGGTTTCTATAGTTTCAGAAAGCTTACGGAGGACGAAGAAGAGAATCTTCAGCTAAATGAGCAGCAAGAGAATATCCAAGACATGAATAAGTCCCTCCGTGAACTAAAGGACCAAGAAAAGCGATTGGATGAGTTGAATAAGATTGGAAAGGAAAAGAGCGAACTGAATTGGAATGACAAAAAGAAATTGGAAAACTTCATAAAGCGACAAAAACAGCAAGAGGAAATGATGAAGAATTTCTCCAAGGAAATGAAGGAGAATCTTGAGAAGTTTCAGCCAGAGAATAAAGAGGAGGATCCTTTTAAAGAGCAACTTAAAGACCGTTTGGATGAAAACGAAAAACGCCTAGAAGAAAATGAGGAGTTGTTAAAGGAACTGGAGCGCCTACAAGATAAAATAGATCAGGAAGAACTGCGCGAAAAGCTAGAGAAGCTTGGAAAACAGAACAAAAATCAGGAGAAGAATTTGGAACAGCTGGTAGAGTTGACCAAACGATACTATGTGACCAAAAAGGCGGAGAAGCTAGCAGAGGAAATCTTCAAGTTAGGAGAAGAACAAGAGAAACTAGCGGATGCACCAAAAGAGGAGAATACAACAGAGAAGCAGGAAGAGCTCAACAAGAAGTTTGAGGATTATAAAAAGGAAATGAAAGAACTTCAAGAGGAGAACAAAGGGCTAAAGGAGCCTATGGATATTCCTCAGGACAAGTTAGGCGAGCAGGAGGTTGAGCAGGAGCAGCAAAAGGCGACCGATCAATTACAGAATCAGAATCAGGATGGTGCAAAACCCAGTCAGCAAAAGGCGGGTAAAAAGATGAAGCAGATGGGGCAGCAAATGCAGATGCAAATGCAGGCTGGTCAGATGGAAACCATAGAAGAGGATGTAGAAATGCTGCGTCAGATATTAGACAATCTTGTGGTGTTTTCTTTCGAACAAGAGGGACTCATGGAAGATTTCAAAGGCATCGATTATGGGAGTGCCGCCTTCGGAAGGAAATTAAATAATCAAAATGACTTGAAGTTGAATTTTCAGCATATTGACGATAGCCTATTTGCGTTGTCATTGCGCCAACCATTGTTAGGGGAAAAGATCAACGAATCCCTAACTGATATAGAATTTAACATTGACAAATCATTGGAGCGTTTAGCTGAAAACCAAATGAGAAGCGGTGTTTCTAGTCAGCAATATACTGTTACTGGAGCAAATGAATTGGCCATTTTGTTAAGTGATTTGTTGGGCAATATGCAACAACAAATGATGAGCATGCCAGGCGCAGGGCAGGGCCAAGGTCAAGGCCAGGGACAAGGATTTCAGTTGCCGGATATAATTAAACAGCAAGAAAGTTTATCTCAACAGATGCAACAGGGAATGAGTCAAGGCCAGGGACAAGGCAGTGAAGGACAAGAAGGACAGGAAGGTGAATCCAAGGAAGGCCAATCCGGGGAAGGACAACAGGGCCAAGAAGGCAAAGATGGCCAAGGACAATCAGGCGATGGCAATAGTGGAGATGGTGGTGACGGAAATGGAGATGGAAAAGGAAATAAGGATGGTGAAGGAAACCAAAGCGATGGGTACAATGAGGATTTGAATGGAGAGCTATACGAGATATACAAACAGCAACAACAATTACGAAATCAGTTAGAGGATCGATTAAGTAAAGAAGGCCTTAAGGGTCGCGGCGGGAAGTTGATCAAGGAAATGGAAGGGATTGAACAGCAGTTGTTGGACAAAGGATTTAATCAGCGAACTTTAGAACGCATGTTGAATCTGCAATATGAGTTGCTTAAGTTGGATGAAGCGGACTTTAAGCAAGGACAAGAGAACAGAAGAGAGTCCCGAACCAACCGTACGAACTACGATAACAATCTACGCCTCAGTCCTGAGGAAGTAAAGAAGTATTTCAACACTACTGAAATATTGAATAGAGAAGCCTTACCTTTGCAGCAGAAATACAAGAATGAAGTAAAGAAGTATTTCGACGGCACGAATGATTGAATTCCATAGTCAGAATGACTTTATACTGGACCATCAAAGCGAAATCAGGAATTGGATTTCTAAAGTGGTTGTGGACGAAGGTTATGAATTGGGAGATGTGAACTATGTGTTTTGTAGCGATGAATATTTGCATGAAATTAACTTAAAGTTTTTGGAGCACGATACCTATACGGATATCATTAGTTTCGACTATACGATGGGTAAAATGATAGGTGGGGAGATTTATATTTCTACAGATCGAGTTAAGGATAACGCTACGGATTTTGGGACTAGTTTTGAAAGCGAATTACATCGTGTTATTATTCATGGAATACTTCATTATTGCGGTTACAAAGATAAATCTGAAGAAGAGGGAGTGAAAATGCGTGAAATGGAGGATTTATCCCTTAAAAAACTGTTATTAAACTGATAATCAGATAGTTAATTTAATTTTATTGATTGTTCCACGTGGAACATTGTAAATTATGTTTGGTAAAGAGTATGATGTAATTGTTGTGGGTGCTGGACACGCGGGTTCAGAGGCAGCTGCTGCTGCCGCGAACATGGGCTCGTCTACTTTGCTCATTACAATGAATCTTCAGAACATAGCACAGATGTCATGCAATCCTGCCATGGGTGGAATTGCGAAAGGACAGATTGTTCGTGAAATTGATGCGCTTGGAGGATATAGCGGAATTGTGTCGGACAAAACAGCGATTCAATTCAAGATGTTGAACAAATCCAAGGGGCCTGCCATGTGGAGCCCGAGGGTGCAAAGCGACCGAATGCGTTTTGCAGAAACATGGAGATTGATGTTGGAGGGAACGCCGAATTTGGATTTCTATCAAGAGATGGTTTCCGGAATTTTGGTTGAAAATGATCAGGTGGTTGGAGTGAAAACTTCACTCGGTTTGGAAGTCAGAGCCAAGACCGTTGTACTTACTAATGGAACTTTTTTGAATGGTTTAATCCACATCGGGGAAAAGCAATTTGGTGGAGGCCGGGCAGGTGAAAGAGCCGCAACAGGAATTACAAAAGATTTGGTCGAGTTGGGATTCGATGCTGGGAGAATGAAAACGGGAACACCTCCGAGAGTAGATGGAAGGTCGTTGGATTTTTCTAAAATGATCATTCAGCCAGGAGATGAAGAACCACAGAAATTTTCATATTCTGATGAGACGATTCCGTTAAAGGAACAACGTGCTTGTCATATGACATACACAAGTTCGATGGTTCATGAATTGCTTCGCGAAGGGTTTGACCGTTCGCCAATGTTTAATGGAGCAATTAAAAGTATTGGCCCTAGATATTGTCCATCTATCGAAGATAAGATCAATCGATTTGCCGATAAGGATCGGCATCAATTATTTGTGGAACCAGAAGGATGGGATACGGTAGAATATTACATCAATGGATTCTCTACTTCTTTGCCAGAGGATGTTCAGTATAAAGCTTTGAAAGAATGTGCTGGTTTTGAAAATGTGAAGTTCTTCAGACCGGGTTATGCGATCGAATATGATTACTTTCCACCCACCCAATTGAAACATACCCTAGAGACAAAATTGGTTTCGGGATTGTTTTTTGCCGGACAGATTAATGGAACAACGGGATATGAGGAAGCCGCTTCGCAAGGCCTCATGGCAGGAATAAATGCTCATCTAAAAGTACAGGAAATAGATCCTTTTATCTTGAAAAGGGACGAGGCTTATATCGGGGTTTTGATCGATGATCTAATCACAAAGGGAACGGAAGAGCCGTATCGCATGTTTACTTCTCGAGCAGAATATAGAACCCTATTGCGTCAGGATAATGCCGATTTTAGACTCACCCCAAAGTCCTTTGAAATGGGATTGGCCAGTGAAGCAAGAATGAAGAAAATGGAAAAGAAAAGAGAGGACAGTGATGCTTTCATCAAGTTCTTTAAAGACACCAGCGTTCAGCCTATAGAAATAAATCCCATTCTAGAAAACAAAGGTTCGGCTTTGGTAAAACAAAGCGACAAGATGTTCAAGTTGTTTTCACGACCCAATATTACCATGGAGGACATGCGCAAGGTTGAGAGCGTGAATCAATATATAGACGATAACGAATTGGACACAGAGGTGCTTCAGCAAACCGAAATCCAAGTAAAGTATTCGGGGTATATAAAGAAGGAGAAACTGAATGCAGACAAACTGCATCGTTTGGAAGGTATCCGAATCCCGGACAATTTCGATTATACAAAATTGAAGTCGTTATCGTTTGAGGCTATGGAAAAATTGTCTGCCATTCGACCAGTTACCATTTCTCAGGCATCTCGAATAAGTGGAGTTTCTCCCAACGATATTTCCGTTTTGTTGGTCTATATGGGCCGATGATTTTTTATATGTTCCACGTGAAACAAATTTGAAAAGTTGATTCCGAAAGAAGAAAGCGTTTATATAAAAACAAAAGATTTCCTCGTAAGCCACGAGGAATTTTCTTTGGTGCAAAATGAAGCCTTTGGGTTTTTGGAAACAAAACCTTGTCCTCAAGCTGAAGACCTTTCCAAATATTACGAAAGTGAAGAATACATTTCGCATACTGATTCCAAAAAAGGTTTGCTTTCGTTTTTGTACCAATCCGTAAAAACCTATTCCCTTAAAAAGAAAGTTTCACTCATCTCAAGATTGAATGAAGGGAAAGGATCTTTGTTGGACATCGGAGCGGGAACTGGAGAATTTTTAAAAGTGGCTCAAGAAAAAGGATGGAGCATTCATGGAGTAGAGGTGAGCGAAAAGGCACGAGATTTTGCAAAAGAAAAAAATGTGTCCCTAGAAAAAGGAATGGATGCTTTTGCAGGAAAACAATTCGATGTGGTTTCCCTTTGGCATGTGTTAGAACATTTACCCGATCTAGAAGAAGCCGTTCACAAAATCGAAGCTTTGGTTCGACCAGGAGGGAACTTAATCATTGCTGTTCCTAATTTCAATTCTTGGGATGCAAAGCACTACAAAGAATTTTGGGCGGCCTATGATGTGCCAAGACATCTTTGGCATTTTTCACAAAGCTCAATGCGAAAGCTTATCTCTGAACATTTCAAATTAGTTGCAACGCGTCCAATGCCCTTCGATGCATTTTATGTGAGTCTACTTTCTGAAAAATACAAAACTGGAAATTCATTTTCCCTCAAGGCATTTTGGAAAGGATTTAGATCAAATCTCTCTGCCATGTCATCCAAAGAGTATTCTTCCTTGCTTTACTGCTTCCAAAAGGAGAAATAAGCCAAAAAGAGCGCTTGTACGGCCAATTTGAGCCGCAGGCTTGGTGTTTGGGTGCTCTTTTTTGAAAAAGGCCTTAAAACAGCTTATTTAAAGCCTGTTTTAATAATCATTGATTATTTTGTCTTAACAAAGCGATAGATTTTTCTTATATCACTTCCTTCTTGTGAATAAGGCGCGTCAATTGGATGGAAAGATCGGTGAAAATAATTTTGGCATTTCCATTTCGTTCCACATGATAAAGGGCATCTTCCAATCCCTTCAAAATTTCATAGATGTTATTTTGATGCACAAAAGGAGCAAATTTTTCCAAGGAGAATTTTGGGTCTTGGGTTTCCAAATAAACCAACGAATCCAAGCCGTAATTTTTAAGCAAGGCTTGGCGGAATAGTTCGATGCAATATTGCAGAAAATTCTTTTGGGTTTCGCGACCCTTTCCAGCTACCTTTTCACTCCACTGTAACAGATCCTGAATGGCCTTCTTATTTCCTTTGGACTTAAAGGCGGATCGTACCCAAGCTACAAACCATTCTTCGAACACCAAATCCTCGTTGTCCTTGGAGAGAATATGCAGGGCTTTATTGTAATCCCCATGGGCTTGTCTACTGATTCTCAGGGCTTCAGATTCTGAAACGTTCGTTTTAGAAACCAATGCTTTGGCAATTTCGCTTTCTGGTAACAGCGGTACTTGTAGCAGTTGACAGCGCGAACGTATGGTATTGATAATTTGTTCTGAGTCTTCGGCAAGGAACAACAAAACGGTCTTTTCCGGCGGCTCCTCAACCAACTTCAGGATCTTGTTGGAGCATTCCGTATTCATCCGATCGGCCATCCAAACGATCATGATTTTGAACCCGCCTTCATAGGCTTTCAAGGCCAGTTTTTTCGAAATGTCTTCGGCTTCTAGTACACTAATATTCCCCTGCTTATTTTCTATACCCAATTGTTGAAACCAATCGAAAAGGGATCCATAAGGGTTCTCATTCAAGAAGTTACGCCATTCTTCCATAAACAAACTCGACACTGCATTTTTCTTCACGGTGTCGTTGGTGTTTACGGGATATACGAAGTGTAAATCGGGATGGGTAAATTGGTGTACATTTCTAGCGCAGCGCTCATAGGCTTGGGATCCTTCTTCATGCGTGCTGCACAACAATTCCCTGGCATAGGCAATGGCCAAGGGTAGCAATCCACTTCCTGCAGGACCGTGGAACAATTGTGCATGGGCAATCCTGCCTTGTTGCACCGTGGTCCTTAGATGATTCTTGATATGGGTGTGACCAATGATTTCGGAAAAATCCATAGGCAAAACTACACATTTTTTTCAGGCGAAAATTCATACCATTCCCTTAATACGCTGACGGTGAAAATGAATTATATTTGCCCCGTAAAAATTCACCTATGAAGACAATTAACGACTTTAATTTCAAAGATAAGAAAGCCCTTATTCGCGTAGACTTCAATGTTCCTTTAAACGACGCACAGGAAGTGACGGATACTACGAGGATCGAAGCGGCGAAGCCAACCATCATTAAAATTTTGGAAGATGGGGGAAGTTGTATTCTTATGTCACACCTTGGGCGCCCTAAGGCAAAAGAAGCGGAATTTTCTTTGAAACATGTGGTGAACAGCGCTTCCGAAATTCTTGGCGTTCAGGTGAAATTTGCGGACGATTGCATTGGGGATAGCGTAAAGGAAGCAGTAGATGGACTGCAACCTGGTGAAATTTTATTGTTGGAAAACCTGCGTTATCACCCGGAGGAAAAGGCAGGGGATGCTTCTTTTGCGAAAGAGCTGGCCGCTTTCGGCGACATCTACGTGAACGATGCTTTTGGAACCGCCCACAGGGCTCATGCATCAACAGCCGTCATTGCTCAATTCTTTCGGGACAACAAGTGCTTCGGGAACCTTCTGGCTTCCGAAATCGTAAACGTAAACAAGGTGTTGAGTGATGGGGAGAAGCCCGTAACTGCCATTATTGGAGGGGCTAAGGTGTCTTCAAAAATTACCATCATAGAAAACATACTCGATAAAATAGACCATCTCATCATTGGTGGTGGTATGGCGTTCACCTTTGTTAAGGCGAAGGGTGGACAAATAGGAAACTCTTTGGTAGAAGATGACAAGCAACAACTGGCTTTGGAAATCCTTGATAAAGCCCAGCAGAAAAACGTGGAAGTTCACCTTCCAGTGGACTGTATCATAGCAGATGCTTTTTCCAAAGACGCCAATACGGATACCGCCGCCATTAATAACATTCCCGATGGATGGATGGGATTGGACGGAGCTACCCAAACGCGCGAATTATTTGCCAGCGTTATTGTAAAATCAAGGACGATCTTGTTCAACGGACCTATTGGCGTTTTCGAAATGGACAAGTTTGCTCAAGGAACCGTTGATGTTTGTACCGCAATCGCCGAGGCCACTGCAGATGGGGCCTTCTCACTTGTTGGGGGTGGGGATTCTGTCGCTGCCGTAAAGCAATTCGACTTCGGAAACAAAGTGAGCTATGTATCTACAGGAGGAGGCGCTATGCTCGAAATGCTGGAAGGAAAGACCCTGCCTGGGATCAAGGCCATCTTGGACTAATTGCCAAAACCCTATTAAATTGTTTGCCCCAAAGGGGTAAATCCTTACTTTTATCAAAATTTAGTGGCAAACGCTGCGTTATTCCCTTATGAAATCACCTTTTTTATTCCTTTTGTCGTCTTTTTTGATGGGTAGTTTGTTGGCTCAGGAAGTGGATAGCCAAGCGATCGATTCCTTGCCTACCAAAACCATTCTGGTAGTAGATTCTATCGCAGTTCAAAGTTTTGATAGCGACTTACCAAAGACCATTATTGCAACGCAAACCAAAGACTCCACGGTGTATGACCTGCAAGACAATGCCATGGCCCGAAAACTGGATTCTGTTTGGTTGGACAAGTTGTACAACAACGATCTTTTTGAAGAAGTATATGGTTCCATTACCCAGCAGACCTATGAGCCAGTGGATTATGAGGAGCTGCCAACCGAAGTGTTGAAACAACGCCTCAAGGAATTGGATGCCAGAACCCCTTTCAATGTAGAGTATAACCCTGCATTGGAAAGTGTGATTAAGGGTTATTTAAAGAACCGCCGCAGGACCATGTCCCAGCTCATGGCTTTGAGCGACTATTATTTTCCCATGTTCGAAGAGGAACTGGATCGACAAGGTCTACCCTTGGAATTGAAATATTTAGCCATTGTAGAATCGGCACTGAAACCTACCGCAACTTCTCGGGTTGGGGCTCAGGGACTTTGGCAATTTATGTTCAGTACAGGAAAGATTTTTGGCTTGGAGGTGAATAGCTACGTGGATGAAAGATCGGACCCACTAATGGCTACGGAAGCGGCCGCAAAATACCTGAATAACCTCTACGATAGCTTGGATGATTGGGATCTTGCCCTAGCAGCCTACAATAGTGGTCCTGGAAATGTTTCCAAAGCGATTCGAAGATCGGGAGGCCATCGAAATTATTGGAATATTCGTCATCATCTGCCGCGTGAAACTGCCGGTTATGTACCCGCATTCTTGGCCACCATGTACATATTCGAATTTGCCGAAGAGCATGGTTTTAAGAGCAATGGACCCAAATACCCATATATTGCCACGGACACGATTCGTGTGAAAAAAATGATCACTTTGGAACAGGTGTCCCGCATTACACAGGTAGATTTGGCGGAGATCGAGTTTCTTAATCCCTCCTACAAATTGGGAATCATTCCTGTAATTAAGGATGAGAATTATGTACTTAGACTGCCCGTTGAAGAGGTGGGTAAATTCGTAAATAACGAAGAAGCCATTTATGCACTGGCAGAAAAGGAATTGAATGAACGCGAAAAGCCACTTCCTAAGTTCTTCGAACAGAATGACCGCATACGTTATCGCGTGCGAAGTGGGGATTTTCTTGGCAAAATTGCCAACAGATATGGTGTATCTGTACGAAAAATAAAACAATGGAATGGGCTTAGAAGTGATCGACTTCGCATCGGTCAACGACTTACCATTTACCCTCGAAAACTGGCCAAAACCCCATCCAATTCTGGAGTTGCCAGTAATGCCGTAGCTAAGTCTGGAAAGACGTATACGGTGAAGAATGGAGACTCCTTATGGAGCATTGCACAAAAATTTCCTGGAGTTACCGTAGAGCAATTGAAAAAGTGGAACGATATTAGTGGTACAAAATTGAAGCCCGGGATGACCCTCAAGGTTTCAAAAGGTTAACTATTGAAATACTTCTTCATGAAAAATATCTATTATTTCCTCCTAGCAGGATTGCTTTTGCTGGTTGCCTGCCAAGACTCAGCCTCCTCTAAAAGAGACACCTCCATCTTGACTGATTCCGTAGGGAGAATCAATGGCCTCCAAGTTGTTGTTTCCAATGATTTGTGGAATGGCCCCGTAGGCGAGAAGGTGCGAGAACATTTCGCTGCCCTAGTAGATGGCTTGCCACAACAGGAACCATTATTTACTATCAATCAGCTAAACCCCGACGTGTTCGAAGGGTTTGCACGCACCTACCGAACCTTTGTCCACATTAAACTAGGCGACAAAGACACCGTAATCTTGAAGAAAAACTCCTACGCAAGGCCACAAATAGGAGCTTTCGTAACAGGAACCTCCGAAGAGAAAATCATGGAATTGCTGGACACCGAACAAGCGCGTATTGTAGCTGCTTTTCGTAATGCGGAACTCAAAGAAAGACAAAAGAGAACAAAACGTTCCGTTAAGAAAATAGATTCCCTCAAGGAACGATTTGGATTAAGCCTTAAGGTTCCAAGCGCTTATCGTTTGGCCGCTGCTAGCGATGACTACTATTGGATGCGAAAGGACCTAAAACAGGGCACCACCAATATTTTAATTTATCAAATCCCAATGTCATTTATTACCAATGACTCTACCGCCATTGGCGATATCATTAAGATGCGGGATTCTATAGGGTCCGGTTATTTGCCAGTAGAAGACGACGCTTTGTTTATTACCGAAGAAGCCTATGCTCCTTATTTGTTTACCACAGAAATCGATGGGAAGTTTGCCTATGAAACCAAGGGAACTTGGGAGGTAAAGGATGCCTTTATGGCGGGGCCTTTCTTAAATTATGCTATCCGCGACGAAGCAAATAGCCGTTATTTAATTTTGGAAGGGTTTACGTATGCCCCTTCGGTAGAGAAGCGCGATCTGCAATTTGAATTGGAATCCATTTTGAAGTCGGCCAAGATTGAGTAGGCCGAAACAATATATCACAAAAAAAAGCCCGTGAGATCTCACGGGCTTTTCTATTCTGTAAGGCGATAAACGCTTATTTTTTGTCTTCTATCTGATCTGTGGTATCTTCCTTGGAAGCATCCTTAAACTCTTTGATACCGCTTCCCAATCCTCGCATTAATTCTGGTATTTTTCTTCCTCCAAAAAGCAACAATACGATAACAACGATCAATACAATTTGCCAAGGTCCTATGGCAAGGGGTAATACTAAAGATTCCATTTGCATAAATTTATGAGGCAAAGGTAACAAGAATTTCGTAGATAGAACGTTTTCACCTTAAGTTTAATGGCAAAGCCTTACATTTGCAACCCACAGCTTTCGTAAATGGCAAAAAAGGAAAAAAGAGGAAAGAAAATCAGGAAAAAACTGCTGCACAAGTACCGCTTGGTGGTACTTAACGAGGCAACTTTTGAGGAGCGCTTTTCCTTTAAATTGAACCGGCTTAATGTGTTTGTGTTCAGTTCTATTTCTGCGCTCATCCTCATCGTTTTAACCATTCTGCTCATTGCTTTTACGCCTTTACGTGAGTATATTCCGGGGTATTCCTCTACTTCGCTTAAAAAACAAGCGGTCACCTTAGCATTTAAAACAGACTCCTTACAACAGGCGATTTCCATAAACGAGCAATACATTGCTTCCATAAAGAAAGTACTTACGGGCGATGTAAAAGCAGTCGATTTTAATAGGGATTCTATCATCGAGGCGGCACAAACCGACACCTCTGGAGTCGATTTATCCCCTTCTGCCCAGGATTTACTGTTGCGCGAAATTGTATCGCAGGAAGACAAGTACAATCCACTTATCGATAACGAACAACCCAATTTTGTGCTATTCGCCCCTGTGAAAGGGCCTATTTCCGAAAATTATGATCCCGAAAGCAAGCATTTTGCAGTAGACATTGTCACAACAAAGGACAGTCCTATCTTAGCTGCTGGCGATGGTACCGTGATTTTTGCCGAATGGACCGCAGAAACCGGTAACGTGATTATCATTAGGCACAACAACAACCTCATATCCGTATACAAACACAATGCTTCCCTGAACAAACAACAAGGCGATTTGGTGAAGGCCGGAGAAGTCATTGCACGTGCCGGAAATACAGGGGAACTTACCACGGGCCCCCATTTACATTTCGAATTATGGAGCGATGGATATCCCATAGACCCAACCAATTTTATTGATTTCGATTAACTATGTCCCTAAAGTCGTTTGGAGCCAAGATTTTTGCCAGCCGAGTTGTAAAAAAAATGAACCGTTGGATTTCCAAACCTGAGGAAACCCAACAAAAGGTCTTTCAAGAACTCATCCGAAAAGCCAAAGACACACAATTCGGGAAAGATCATGACTTTGCCAACATTAGTTCTTTTTCCGAATTCGCCGCCAATGTACCCATCAGGGATTACGAACAACTAAGGCCCTATGCAGATCGAGTGGTCAATGGAGAAAAGGACATCTTATGGCCGGGACAGCCCTTGTATTTTGCAAAGACATCGGGAACCACCTCTGGGGCCAAGTACATTCCACTCACGAAGGAGTCGATGCCTACACACATAGAAGCAGCTCGAAACGCCCTTCTCTGTTATATCCACGAAACCGGGAATACTCAATTTGTGGATGGTAAAATGATCTTTTTGCAGGGAAGCCCTGTATTGGATGAGAAGAATGGTATAAAGCTTGGCAGGTTATCAGGCATCGTGGCGCATTACGTGCCGGGATACCTTCTTAAAAACCGACTTCCAAGTTGGGATACCAATTGTATTGAGGATTGGGAAACCAAGGTGGACGCTATTGTAGAAGAAACCAAGGACGAGGATATGACGGTCATTAGTGGGATTCCTTCCTGGGTACAGATGTATTTTGAACGCCTACAAACCACTAGTGGCAAAAAGGTGGGCGAATTGTTCCGAAACTTCAACCTGTTCATTTATGGCGGGGTAAATTACGAACCTTATCGAAAGAAATTTGAAAGCCTAATAGGCCGAAAAGTCGATAGTATCGAACTGTTTCCCGCTTCTGAAGGGTTTTTTGCCTTTCAGAATGAGCAAAAAGACTCGGGATTGTTGTTGCTACTTAATTCAGGGATATTTTATGAATTTGTTCCTGCAGATCAGTTTTTTGAAGAGAACCCGCCCCGTTTGACCATTGGTGAAGTGCAAACAGACGTGAATTATGTGATTATCATATCTACCAACGCTGGTTTATGGGCCTATAACATTGGAGACACGGTGATGTTTACATCAATCAAGCCCTATAAATTGATAGTGACAGGAAGGATTAAACACTTTATTTCTGCCTTTGGGGAACATGTCATAGGAAAAGAGGTAGAGCAGGCCATGAAGGAAGCCATGTCACAGTTTGGCTTTTCCATAACGGAATTTACAGTAGCTCCACAAACTGAGGCAGAAGAAGGATTACCGTACCACGAGTGGTTGGTAGAATTCGATGGGGAACCCGAAAACCTTTCCGAAATCGAAGCGGTGATAGACAGCTCCATGCAGTCCCAGAACAGCTACTATTTCGATCTTATCGATGGAAAAGTACTGCAACCTTTAAAAATTACTCCAGTGCGAAAAGAGAGTTTTAACGATTATATGAAGTCACAAGGAAAGTTAGGAGGACAGAACAAAATTCCAAGACTCTCCAACGACCGCAAAATTGCAGATAGTCTCTTGAAATTTCAAGGATAAAATAGTGTTATCTTTGTCGCGAAAAAGAATGAGTCAATTTCACATTCATACAAGAACAAGGGCGCAAGAAAGTTCCAGCGCCATCGAGCGCATGTACATTACCATGCGCCATTTATTTAATCGCGGCTTTTACAAGCCTATGGGCGTAAGTGGGGAAACCCTTCGGGAAGCACTGCTTATTCTTCGTCCAGAGATTTACGGATCCATTGCCGAGGAAAAGATCGAATTGCAGGGGCTGGTTTACGTTATAGACCGTCTTCCTTATGGTATCGAAGAGTGCAGGTACATTAACCTGACCAGTGATGAAGGCTATAAAAATTCGCATTTTGAGCCTATCATTCCCCTAAAAAGAAGAAGACACTGCTATCGTATAGACGAGGAGCAGATGAATATTGAAGTGACCAGGGGCCGCAGTGAAATCTACGATATCCTTACCCACCTCACATTTCTCTATGTGGAATCGCACAAGATCATGCGGCAGGTGTTGATCAATGATGAAGGGAACTTGATCCGTGATTGGGAAAAGTTGGAAGAAGCGGTGAACAGAAAAGGAAAACTGACACAAGAGCAAAAAGAGATTGCCCTTACACATACTGCCAATTTCCTAGGCCGAACTTTTGAAGAAGTTTCGGAAGTATACCCACAATTTTCCTGCAAGGAAGATCCAGATCGTTTCCTAAAGATCATCTATTACTTGGGGAAAGGCGCTATTGCAGAGCACCTTAGGGACGAAAAACGGCTTATTACCTTCAGTCCCGTGCTGCGGGAACGACTGGGCCACCACATTCACGGGGAACGTTGGGCGTACCGAATAAAACAGGAATTACTTAGCAAAGGACTTTTGGAACGCCCCATACACATCATTAGCGCCAATATGCACAGCGTTATGAACTCTTTGTTTGCCGAGATATCACTCACTACAGAAAAGCGTGGGAAATCGCGCCTAGATCTGTTTGAGATGCTGAGCAAGTCCGAAAATGAGAAGATGCGGAGCAAAGTGAACAAAAAAGCCATGGAAAGTGGTATGGTGTACCTCAAAGATGAGAGCGGAACCAATATCGACGTGCAGATTTTCGATGCAGCACGCCTTCCGGAAAGCATATATACACCGACTGAAGGCGTGGAAGCCCCTGTGATCATCGTTATGGACTATGCTTTTGGCGAGCAGGCCTATGAAACCATGGACGAATTGCTAAAACCGTTGATGCAGAATGGCAAACGTACCTTTTTGAACGTGGATTCCGTATCCATTATGGGGAAAGCTGGAATTTTAGAAGGTGGCAAGGGCGATATCATGATTCCGTCCTCCCATATTTTCGAGGGAACGGCGGATAATTACCCTTTCAAAAACCAATTGAAAAAGAAAAACTTTGAAGATGAGGGCCTTAACGTATGTACCGGCTCCATGATCACTGTATTGGGGACATCCCTTCAAAATAGGGACATCCTAAGGTTTTTCCACGAATCCACTTGGAACGTGATCGGGCTGGAAATGGAAGGGGCACACTATCAGAAAGCAATACAATCGGCTTCCAAAATACGAGGAAGTATCAATCCGAAGGTAAAGGTGAGATATGCATACTATGCCAGTGATAATCCTTTGGAAACGGGAAGCACTTTGGCATCGGGTGGATTAGGCACTACAGGTGTAAAACCTACCTATGCAATCACCGAAAAAATGTTAAAGCAAATTTTAGAGCAACCTAAAAAAATATTTTGAGAAACAACAAAGTCTTAGTTACCGGCGGCGCAGGGTTCATTGGATCCAATTACGTAGGGTATGTTTTGGAGTCCACAGAGGACGAAATTTATGTGTTGGATAAGCTCACTTATGCGGGGGATATGAGAAACCTAGGAGGTTTTTCAGATCATGTCCGCTACCATTTTATTCAGGGGGACATTTGCGACGAAAAACTTGTAAATGAACTGTTTGAAGAGCACCAATTCAATAGAGTGGTACATTTTGCGGCAGAATCGCATGTGGACAACTCAATTTCAGGTCCAGGAGCCTTCATTGAAACCAATATTGTAGGCACGTTTACTCTTTTGCATGCAGCTTACAAGACTTGGATGAAGGGTCCAAACGATTTTAGGGAAGGATTCGAAGAAGCAAGGTTTCTGCACGTCTCTACCGATGAGGTGTATGGTACCTTGGGGGATACAGGATTGTTTACCGAAACCACAGCCTACGCGCCCAATAGCCCATACAGTGCGTCCAAGGCTTCTTCAGACTTTATCGTAAGAAGTTATTTCCACACGTATCATATGCCTGTGGTAACGACCAATTGTTCCAATAACTACGGCCCCAACCAACATAAGGAAAAGCTGATCCCTACCATTATCCGAAAAGCGATTTCTGGAGAACCCATCCCTATCTATGGCGATGGGCAGAATGTAAGGGATTGGTTGTATGTGCGCGACCATTGCGTAGGCATTAAGTTGGCTCTAGACAAAGGAGTTTTGGGTGAAACCTACAATATTGGTGGCCGAAATGAGCGTAAAAACCTATACATTGCCCACACCATTTGCGACATGTTGGATGAATTGCAACCCAAGGAAGGTTCTTACCGCGATCAGATCAGTTTTGTGACCGATCGACCGGGGCATGATTTCCGATATGCTATAGATGCTACCAAAATTGAAGGGGATTTAGGTTGGAAGGCCGATGAAAATTTTGAAAGTGGTATACAAAAGACCATAGAATGGTACCTAAACAACCAAGATAGACTGCTATGAAGGGAATCATACTCGCCGGTGGCTCCGGCACCAGATTGCACCCGTTAACCTTGGCAGTGAGCAAGCAGCTCATGCCCGTATACGACAAACCCATGATCTATTATCCCTTGTCTACCCTTATGTATTCGGGTATTCGGGAAATATTGATCATTTCTACCCCGCAGGATCTCCCTTTGTTTGAGAAACTACTGGGCGATGGGAAAAAATTCGGATGTGATTTTCAATACGCTGTTCAGGAACACCCGAACGGACTGGCGGAAGCCTTCATCATTGGAAAAGATTTTATCGGCGATGACAAAGTAGCCCTTATTCTTGGAGACAATATTTTCTACGGTAGTGGACTCAAGAAATTGCTCCAGAGCAACAATGATCCCGATGGCGGGGTTATCTATGCCTATCATGTTCAGGACCCAGAACGCTATGGCGTAGTGGAGTTCGATGCCAGCGGCAAGGCACTTTCCATCGAAGAAAAGCCAGAAAATCCAAAATCGAACTATGCGGTTCCTGGAATTTATTTCTTCGACAACTCCGTTGTGGATATAGCGGCCAACATTGCACCCAGCGCAAGGGGCGAATTGGAAATTACCGATGTAAACAATGTGTATTTGCAGCAAGGAAAATTGAGCGTAAGCATTTTAGATAAAGGAACTGCTTGGCTGGATACGGGAACCTTCGGATCGTTGATGCAAGCCTCCCAATTCGTGCAAGTGATCGAGGAGAGACAAGGGCTTAAGATCGGGGCGATCGAAGAAGCAGCCTATGAAATGGGCTATATCACTAAGGAACAACTCATACAATTAGCCGAACCTTTGCTGAAAAGTGGTTACGGCAAGCATTTAATTCAATTGGACTAAAAGTGGAAGTTACCCAAACCCCTCTTAAGGACTGCTTCGTGGTAAAACCAAGGGTGTTTTACGATGATCGGGGCTTTTTTTGTGAAACATTCAATCAAAAAACCTTCAGGGAAGCCACTGGATTGGATGTGGATTTCGTTCAGGACAATCAGTCGGTTTCTTCCAAAGGGGTACTTCGCGGTCTACACTTTCAGACCGGGGAAATGGCGCAGGCAAAACTGGTAAGGGTCATTAAAGGAGAAGTTATGGATGTCGTGGTCGACCTTCGGAAGGATTCTGAAACCTTTGGGAAGTACTACTCCATTATTTTAAGTGAGAAAAACCATCTTCAGCTCTTTGTTCCACGTGGATTTGCCCATGGATTCATCACTCTTTCCGAGAAGTCCGTTTTCTCCTATAAATGCGATAATTTTTATCACAAAGAAAGTGAAGGAGGGATCATTTATAACGACGCAACCCTGTGTATCGATTGGCATCTTGCCAAGGAAGATTTATTAGTTTCAGAAAAAGACCTACAACTTCCCACTTTTGAGGAAGCAATTCAATGAGCAAAATACTGGTAACAGGCGCAGACGGACAATTGGGAAAATGCCTTAGGGATGCCTCCAAGGATTTCGATAATTACGACTTTGTATTTGTGAATCGAGGGCAGTTGGACGTTACCAATAAGGCTTCTATCGATGCGTTGTTTGCAACCGAAACGTTTCAGTATTGTATCAATGCTGCGGCCTATACCAATGTGGAGAAGGCCGAAAGTGAAGAGGAAAGTGCCTATTTGGTGAATGCCGAAGGTGCTAAGAACATCGCTGAAGCCTGTGAGGAAAGAGAAATAACGCTCATCCATATTTCTACTGACTATGTGTTCGATGGTACCAAGCGATCTCCCTATGTGGAAACCGACGAAACCCACGCGATTAGTGTTTATGGCGCTTCGAAACTGAAGGGGGAAGAATGGATTCAGGAAAAATGTACAAGACATTTCATAATGAGAACTTCGTGGCTGTATTCACAGTACGGGCACAACTTTTTTAACTCTATGCTTCGGTTTGCGGATGAAGGCCGGGATTTAAGCATTACCACCGAACAGCTGGGAACCCCTACCAATGCCAATGATTTGGCGTATGCTGCGCTGAGTATTATAGCTTCTGGTAGTGAAGCCTACGGAATATATCATTTCAGCAATGAAGGAGCAGCCACTTGGTTCGATTTTGCCAAGGCCATATTCGAGCATACGGGAAAATTAGAAGCCGTATCACTTGAAAAAACCGACCATTACCGTACTTTTGCAGCCAGACCGGCCTATAGTGTGTTGAGCAAGGAAAAGTTTTATAACCATTTCAATACCCCCCGATTGGATTGGCAGGAGTCGTTGAAAATTTTAATTGACAATCAAAAAAGTGTTTGACCCATGGATCAGAACAAAGAAGAAATTGATATTTTTTATGTGCTCAATGCATTCTTAAAGAAGCTTAAAGGGTTTTTTAGGGAGTGCTTTAAGGCATATGATTTTATTATCAAAAAATGGGTGTTATTGCTTATCCTCATACTCGTTGGAGTAGGTGGAGGATACTTTCTAAATACGCTTAAAAACGATGTGAAAGAGGCCGAGATCTTGTTGAAGGCCAACTTCAAATCGGCAGATTATGTATATAGTGTTATAGAATCCCTGAATGCGAAAATCACCGAGAAAAGAGAGACCAAGAAAAAATTCTTCAAGGAAGAAGGGATTCCTACGGTATTTGCCGAAATGGGCGAGATGACCATAGAACCAGTGATTAACCTACGGGACTTGGTAGAAGGGTACGAGCCCAACGAGCCCACCTACGACGGGATCCTTCGCTATGTAGAATTCGAATTTGAAGAAGACGGTGAAATCACTCAGATTTCCGAAACGTTTACGGGACAATACAGATACCACAAGCTTAAAATTGTAGTGACCGATTCTACGAAAAACAGTGTTGTAGATACACTGGTGTCCTACATTAACAATAGCGAATATCTTACGGACTACAAGAACGAGTATCAAAAGACGTTGAGCGATGGTATTGAAAACAACAAGGCTACCATCAAGCAAATAAACGATGTTATTGCCACCTACAACCGCAACGAATCCCTTCCTACCAATTCGAATGAAATCTACGTGGTAGATAAGAACTTTAGTGTTGCTCAACTATTGGCTACTAAATATGAATTGGAGAAGGAGATCGAGGCTTTTAGAATGAAGGCGGTAGAATTGGATCAGGTTGTGGTAAACATGAATCATCCTACGCTATATAAAAAGGAGCGATCGCTATTGGAAAACAATATGGTGATTATTCCCCTTATTTTGGTATTTGCCTTTTTGGGTATTGCGTTTATTCGCTACACCTTCCGATCTCTGAGAAATTTCTCGAACCAAGATAGCTAAACACCGGTGATTTCGATTGCCCTTAGGCGATCACACGGCAAAGGGGTATGGATATTCAGAATAAGTTGCTCGGTTTTTTTAAGTCTGCGGTGGTAGGCAGGAGCATCAATGTGCTGCTACTCCGTGTACTGGGTGTCATCCTTTTTTTTTTAGTTACCACATTAATTACCCAAAACTTCCCAGCTTCCTTAGTGGGGGAGTACGACTTTAGCCGTTCTTTATTATTGGTGCTGGGAACCTTGGCCATTTTTGGGATGCAATCTTCCGTGATTTACTATTCCGGTTTTTTGGCCTCTATGGAACGCCTTTCATACATAAAAAAGGTCTATGCACAGATGATTCTCATAGTATTCGCGCTTTCAGTGCTTATTCTCTTGGGAAGTCAGTTATTTCGAATTGAAGCCATATCCGAGCTTACGGGTTTTCATCTTTCATCCAACGTAACCAAGACCCTATTGGCCGTGTTTTTTTATGGAGTCACGATGCTCAACATAGACACCTTTCGGGGAATGGACAAAATTTACGTTTCTGAGATTTTTAGAAATGTATTGCGCTACATTTTCTTCTTTGGGGCCGTTTGGTACATTTTTGCCAATGGAGAAACGGGCCGTTTGGTAGATGTTTTCCTGCTCAACTTTGTGCTGTTGTCGCTGTTGTCTTCTATTGCAGTTTTATGGTATTTTACCCGAACCCGCTTTAAGGATTCCGGTGCGTCTGTAACCATTAATTATCGAGATATTTTAAAACGTTCTGCGCCCATGGCGGTAAGTGCTGCGTCATTTCTCTTGATGCAGAGTTTGGACGTATTAATGCTTACCTATTTCACCGATTTCGAGACCGTAGCCTATTACAGCGTGGCAGTAAAGCTTACGTTGCTCATATCTATAGTGTTGTCTTCGGTAAATGCCGTTATCGCTCCCAAAATTGCCGAATTCTACGCCTCCAAGCACATGGATAAGCTGAAGAACACCATACGAAGGGGCACGCAACTTATTTTCTTTATGACGGCCCCCGTAATCCTAGTGTTGGCGTTGTTCTCTTCCTATGTTCTCGAATTTTTCGGAGACGGGTATTCGGCGGCCAATGTAGCCCTGATCATATTATTGGGAGGGCAAATTATCAATACATTTTGCGGTTCTATTGGGGTGTATCTCAATATGACGGGAAAGCAAAAGAAATTTCAGATCATTCTTATTTCGGCCTTGGTTATCAATATTGTGCTTAACTACATACTCATCCCGATACATGGAATGATAGGTGCTGCGGTAGCTACTTCGGTGAGTATGGTCCTTTGGAATACAGTAGCCGTTATATATGTATATAGAACGGATCGTGTTAAAACCTTTTTAAGTCTGTGATGGAATCGTTTGCTGTAGATTTTTTTGTTGTGGGGGCCGCCAGAAGCGGTACAACATCCCTGCACAATTATTTGGGACAGCACCCAGAGGTATTCCTATCGGACGTAAAGGAACTCAACCACTTTTCGCAGGTAGAATCCAACGACCATTCCGATTATAAAGCGCCCAAAAAGGGAGAAAGCTACCACACCAAGATCATTAAATCGTTCGATGTATACCGAGATCTTTTTTCGGAAACGAGACCCGATCAAATAAAGGGTGACGTGAGCCCATCCTATTTATGGGGAACGGAAACGGCACAGCGCATTTATGACCACAATCCAGAAGCGAGGATCATCATTACCTTGCGAAACCCTGTAGATAGGGCCTTTAGTCATTTTGTAATGAATTATGGAGTGGGATATGACCGTGAACCTGATTTCGCAAAGGCTTTAAAGGCACCTTTGGATCGCGTTTGGGGAGGAGGTAATTTGTATTTGGAATGGAGCACCTATTTCGAGGCTGTGAAAAGTTACTTTGACGTCTTTCCAAAGGATCGCATTAAATTGCTCATTTTTGAAGATTGGACTCGAGATAAGGATGCAACGTTAAAGGAATTATTTCACTTTCTGAAGATTGATGACGCGTTCCACGTGGATCATACGATTCAACACAACCAAAAAGTGGCGTATAAAAACATAGGTTTGCTCAATTTTTTGAGAGGCCGCTTTATAAAAGATACCATAAAATCCATCCTGCCAAGCAGATTGAGGGACTGGACAAAACGGAAACTTTTTACCAGCGAGGAAATGGACATAACATTAGATGCTGGACTTAGGGAAGAATTGATGGATTATTTTGCCGAAGATGTACGAAAGCTGGAGGAATTGACGAGCATTCCATTGCAAGAGAAATGGGGATATAATTCAAAATAAACAGGAAGAGAAAGCATGATTAGCAAACAGCATAAAGTAATTTTTGTTCATGTGCCCAAGGTGGCCGGTCAGAGCATAGAGACCATGTTCCTAAACGAACTAGGGCTTAACTGGGATACAAGGGCAAGTTTGCTATTAAGGAAGAAAGAACCGAACGAAGAAGGGCCTTTTCGCTTGGCCCATCTTACAGCTTCAGAATATGTGAAGTTAAACTATATAGACGAAGCCCGTTTCAAGGATTATTTCAAATTCTCCTTTGTACGGGATCCTTATAAAAGGGCATTTTCTTTTTATAACTTTCTGGGGTATTCCAAGATCATTAGTTTTAGGAGTTTTGTAAACCATGTATTGCCTCGAAAACTGAAGGAAAATGACTTCTTTTTTAAGTCGCAGTATGATTATTTATACAGTGAAAAGGGCGAGCTTATGGTAGATTATTTGGGAAGGCTGGAGACGATAAAGGAAGATATCGAAAAAGTAAAAGAGATTTGTGGGCTTAAAGGCGCAACCCTCCCCCATGTAAACAAATCTAAGGGGGAGTGGAATCGGGCCGTAGGTCACTTGGTACGTACTCCTTATTTGTGGAGATATTTTAAGTTGAACGCCAAGAAACAGCAATTTGATGCCGTTTTTACACAAGAAATAAAGGATAAAGTATACGAATTGTACCAGAAGGATTTTGAACCCTTCGGATACAAAAGATAAATCATGAGTCAGAACCTCATTAGAACAGGAATTGTATTGCTCATTGTAGCACTATGGACAGAGAACCTCGAAATCTCCTTTTTGGTTTCGGCTGGGGTTTTGTTGTTCAATTTTGGCAGCCGGTTTTCGAAGGAGGTTTTTACCATTACATCCATACTCTTTGGTTTAATGTGCATTGGCTTTTTAAGCCTGTTCACGTTCGATGGTGGCGTCTACGATTTCGTCAAGGATTTCGTGTATTTCCTACGCCCCATTACCATTTTGTTGGCCGTATATTTCTCGGTAAAGAACCTAGAGAAAAAGACAGACTTCTTCAACATTGTTGTATTGGCCGGTTTTTCTTTCGCCCTTATTCATATGGTCCATATCGGGGTGGAAATCATCGGGATGAAACCTGGTGTGGATAAGTTCAGGAATAAGTTTGGTCGTTTCAATCACGTGGAGATGTTGGCACTCTTTGCCATTATCTGCGTACGGGGACTTCCCGTGAAGAAAACGCGGTTTAAGGTGCTGTACCAATTCTTTGTTATTCTTTTGGCGGTATCTTTCCTTTTGTATTTCTCCCGAACCATGATGATTGTGCTCGTTTTAATGGTATTGGCGTATTACGGATACCTAAAACTGAATGCAAGGGGAGCTGTAGCTTTATTCGGGATGCTGGTGACAGGAGGATTGTTCATTCTGTTTTTAAGTCAGTATGAACCTTCCGAAACCAAGAACCCCACCCTTATTAGTACGTTCTTAACCAAAATGAAGAACTCCTATACCGAAACCTTGGAGCCCATTAAATTTGACAAGAACAAATTGGACCGAAGGGAATTGTGGCCCAGGTGGCGTGCCTATGAAGCCAGTTTGGTATGGAACGAAGTGAACGAGGAAAAGTCGTGGCTTACAGGAAAAGGGTTTGGCTCTACGGTAGATGTAGGGTTCGATATCATGCTACAGGGAGAGGAGATTAGACACCTTCCTACGGTGCATAATGGTGTTGCCTACGTCTATATGAAAACGGGCCTCATAGGCTTGCTGGTGTACTTATCCATGATTGGTATGCTGTACATGCAGTATTATAACAGACAGATAGAAAGGAATAGGGTATCGTTTAATCGTTTACTGGTAGCGTGCTCCTTTTATATCTTTGCCTCCAGTTTGGTGGTGACGGGAATATTTAAGCCATACGACATGGCAACATTTTTAATTGGTGGCATTTTGGCCCTAAAACAGTTTAGCGATTTTGAAAATAGGAATATTAGGGACGAGGGGAATTCCTAACTATCATGGCGGTTTCGAGCAATTTGCCGAGTTTTTTGCAGCTTTTCTAGCCGAAAAGGGGCATGAGGTATATGTGTATTCTTCGCACTCACATCCCTACCAGGAAAAAACGTTCATGGGCGCCCACATTATTCACTGTAACGATCCCGAGGAGAAGATAGGAACAGCGGGACAATTTATCTACGACCTTAACTGTATTTTAGACGCCAAGAAAAGGAACTTCGACATCCTATTGCAATTGGGGTATACCAGTAATTCTGTTTGGTACAAATTACTACCCAAAAAACCTTTGATCATCACAAACATGGATGGTTTGGAATGGAAGCGTTCCAAATACAGCAAAGCAGTTCGGCATTTCCTGAAACATGCAGAGAAATGGGCCGTTAAAAGCAGCGATTATCTTATAGCCGACTCCATTGGGATTCAAAATTATTTGGAGAAAACGTACAAAAGGGAGTCGAGATATATCGCCTATGGTGCCGAAAAGTTCGAAAACCCCAATGTAGATGTGTTAAAAGAATATGGACTCGAAACGGGAGGCTACAATATGCTCATTGCCCGTATGGAGCCTGAGAACAATATTGAAACCATTTTGGATGGAGTGGCAAAGGCAAAGCAGAAAACACCATTTTTGGTGATTGGAAAGCACGACACCAATGCTTTTGGGAAACACCTCACTCAAAAGTTCAAAGAGGTGGAACATATCAAGTTTTTGGGTGGGATCTACAACTTTGATCATTTGAACAATCTTCGGTATTACTCCAATCTTTACTTCCATGGACACAGTGTTGGGGGTACGAATCCATCCTTGTTGGAAGCCATGGCGAGCAATGCACTCATCATTGCCCATAAGAATGAGTTTAATGGGAAAATTTTGGAGGAGGATGCTTTTTATTTTACGAACTCCGATGAGGTGGCAGGATATATCGATTCCATAAACGACAAGTCGACCCACAAGTCCTTTTTATGCAATAATTCGGATAAAATAAGCAACCTTTTCGCATGGGACATCATCAACAATAAGTACTTGAATTTTTTCGAAGAAGTCTATGCAAAGGATTAAGGAACTGCTTCTTTCTGAAGACACCCACGGTTATTTATTGGCAGCCTTGCTAATTAGCCTTCCTTTACCTTATGCATTCAGTTCTATTACAACCATTGTGTTGGGCAGCCTTGCTTTCTTTTCTTTTTTAATCCACAAAAAAGTAGTTTGGAAGAAAGCGTATTGGGCTCCCTTTGGCTTGTTCCTCTTAATGGTTTGTTCCCTCCTATGGAGCGAAAATGTAGATAAATCCATGCGTGGATTGGAACGACAACTCCCTTTCCTAATCCTGCCACTGGCCTTTCTTTTCATGCCGACCCTATCCAAAGATATCTGGAAAAAAGTGCTATATCGTTTCGCTGTTGGAATAGCTTTATTCGCACTGTTCTTTATTGCGGTGGCTGCGTTTAAATATATACAGAATGGCAACCGAGAGGACCTGTTTTATCATGGCCTTGTTGCCGTATTTGAGCTTAATGCCATTTACGTTTCCTGCATGACGGCCTTAAGTCTTTTATACATGGCTTTTTATGCAAAACGAAGCTGGTTTAATGTAGCGGTAGCGGGAATCTTATTCGTATTTCTACTTTTGCTTTCCTCCAAAAACATGGTAATTGTAACCTTACTGTGTGCCTTTATCGGATTTTGGATCAGTAAGCGTTTCTTTTCAAAAAAGCGGGTACTTATTTTAGGGGTCGTAGCCATTGGTGCAGTTGTTGCCTTTTTATTTAGCCCATTGAAACAAAGAATGGAAGAGGAGTTTACTTCCAACGTAAAAGAGGTACTTACGTGTGAGGAATTCAATCGGGTGTATCCATGGACAGGAACCACCATCCGATTGTTTCAGGCCCGTATTTTCTACGAAATGGCCAATGAGAACGATACTTTTCTTAGCGGTTTCGGAATCAATGCCTCCCAAGAGAAAATCGTAGAAAAGCAGAATCACTACAACCTCTATTGGGGGTACAATGTGTACAATTTTCACAATCAGTACATCCAGGCCTTTTCCGAATTAGGGGTGTTCGGTTTTGTTGGGATCCTTCTATTATTGTTTTTTATGCTGAAAGGATATCTCAACACCCGCGAACTTTTCCTACTCTTTTTTCTCATCGTTATGGCCTCGGTATTTGTTACCGAATCCTATATCTGGAGACAACGAGGCATGCTTCATTTCTTGGTGCTGTATGGGATGATGGCGAAAATCCCCTTAGGGAATACGCTCGAGAAAAAAATGGAAGAGTCCTCCCAAGAAGCAGAATAAGGATCACAAATTCTTTAAAAAAGGGCTGCTTCCCCCATTTTTCATAGTTTTGCGACATAAAGGAAGGACCACTTATGAGGATATTGATCGACGCCCATGTTTTCGATGGAAAATTTCAAGGCTCCCGCACCTATTTGTTGGGCCTGTACAGGGCCATGCTCGATCTTAGGAAGGATTGGACCTTCTACTTTGCTGCTTGGGACATTAAGAATGTAGAGGCGGTTTTTGGAGACTACAAAAACGCCCAATTCGTTGAACTTCCTTCGGGAAACAAGTATCGTAGATTGCTCTCGGAGTTTCCCAGGATTATAAGAAAACATCAAATCGATTATGCCCACTTTCAGTACGTTTCCCCGCTTATAAAACGGGGTAAGTATATAGTGACCACGCACGATATACTTTTTGAAGAAGAACGGTTTGCCTCGTATTTTCCGAAGAAATATCGCTTTATAAATGGCAAACTGTTTAAAAGGTCTGCAAAAAAGGCCGACGTATTGCTGACGGTTTCACAATATTCCAAGGAAAAAATCCATGAATACTATGCGATTCCAGAATCATCCATACATGTAACCCCCAACGCGGTAACCATTCAGGATGATACGGAAAATGCTTCGGCTTATATCAAAGAAAAGTTCAATTGCAGCAAATACTTGCTTTATGTAAGCCGTATAGAGCCCAGGAAAAACCACATTTCTATTTTAAAGGCCTTTGCAAACCTAAAACTCCATGAGCAAGGATATCAATTGGTCTTTATAGGGAAGCATGATATAGATTATCCGGAAATGGATGCCTTTTTGGAGAAAAGTCAAGCTACTTTCAAGGATCATCTCGTATGTCTTTCGGGGATTTCGGATGCAGACCTAAAACACTTTTATGCAGCCTGCGAAATGGTTGTGTATCCTTCCTTTGCCGAAGGGTTTGGGATTCCACCTTTAGAAGGAGCCGTATTCAAAAAACCAGTAATTTGCTCTTCGGCTACCGCTATGTCCGAATTCGATTTCTTCCCATACCATGTGGATCCCGATAATCAACAAGAAATAGAAAGTGCTATACAAGCAACCCTCACGGGAGAACCGTATCCATTAGAGGACATTAAAAACAAAGTAGAAGAAAGATACCATTGGGTTCGCTCCGCAGAAGTATTGATCGAAGCCATCGAGGCACAAAACTAGATCGTATTGGAAAATAGGATGCTTCCAGATTCTTTGTTACTTTTATTCACTCATATATGAGCCTGTGAGAATCCTTTTTGCTTCCATATACCCCTATGTGTTCCTGTTGTTGTTTTTTACAATTCCATTCGACAATTACCTAAGGGCACTTCCCAACATATTACTGGCAATCCTAGCGATTCTCTTTCCATTTATTGTTCGCAAAAACCATATACTACGTTTAAAGCGAATGCCCACTATTTTATTGGGTGTTTTTGTGGGATACTTGGTGTTGAATGCCCTTGTTTTTGGGCGACTGGAAGAAGATTGGGTAGTCTTGAAAAAAGTACTGCTTTCCTTAGGATTGGTAGTACTGTATATTCCCATAGATGGGTTTAAAAAAATCTATAAGGCGGTCATTTTTTCGTCTTTAGCCGCGATAGTGTTCTCCTTGATTAAATTGGTAATGGTCGTAAATGCGTCGGACAGCTTTAACTTTTTGGATTCTGCCATCATCATCGAAGCCTTATTAACGGAGCGTCTTTATTTGGGGCTTTTGTGTGTGCTCAGTATCCTGGCATCCTATCAATCCATGAGAGACACCTATCACCCGGACAACCCCTATTACGTGGCCAATATCATTCTGAATGTACTATTTGTCCTGTTGATTGTTTCACGTATTTCGATCATCGTGCTTCTGGTCATATTTGTACTGAGCTTTTTCTACAAAAAGAAACGCTTGCCGCAAATGTTCTTCGTAACCGGAGGTTTCCTTCTGGCGATCATTCTTACGTTTATTTTGAACAATGACCTTCGAAATCAGATATTCTATTCGGGCAGCCAACACAACGACGGGCTTATAGAAAATACTTTGGCGGTAGAACCCAGGGCAGTTATTTGGGATTGTGCCCATCAAGTTTCTAAGATGGAGGGAACACTTCTAAAGGGACAGGGGTTCACCCAAACCAATCGAGAGATGCTTTTATGTTACGAGACGAGTGTAGAGGACGAAAGAAAACAGGCGTGGTTTCTATCCCAAAAATACAATACGCACAATCAATTTATCGATTTTTATTTGGCCTGTGGGGCCATAGGTTTGTTGCTTTTCTTGGGTAGCATAGTCATTCTATTCGTACGAAACCGAAAAGCGTATTTACCCACGGCGTTATTGTTCACCCTGGTGAGTTTTGCGCTGGTAGAAAACTTATTTCATAGACAAATTGGGGCCTACTATGTTGGGTTCATATTCATTATGCTCTTAATTGCTGAAGCAAAGAGTGAAAACACGGCTCTAAATGAGCCCTAAAAGCTAGGCAAATTGTATTTTTGCCGCGTTTAAAAAATTGTAAGTAAATGAAAATAGCAGTCATAGGAACAGGATATGTTGGTTTGGTAACCGGAACATGTTTGGCAGAGACCGGAAATGAAGTGATATGTGTAGATATCGATGCCGAAAAAGTGGCGAAGATGAGAAGTGGTATTGTTCCCATCTACGAACCTCACTTGGACGTTCTTTTCGATCGAAATATAAATGCTGGCAGGCTTCGCTTTACTACCTCATTGGACGAAGGTTTGGAGCATGGAGATATTATATTTCTAGCGTTGCCCACCCCGGAAGATGAAGACGGTTCGGCGGACTTGTCGTATGTGCTCAATGTAGCCGATGAAATTGGCAAAAAAATAAAGGAGTATAGGGTAATCGTGGACAAGAGTACGGTTCCTGTGGGAACTGCCGAAAAGGTGACCCAAGTGATTGCTAAAAATGCCACCTGCGAATTCGATGTAGTATCTAACCCTGAGTTCTTACGTGAAGGTTTTGCGGTAGACGACTTTCTTAAGCCCGAACGTATTGTGGTAGGTTCTAGCAGTGAGAGAGCTACGAAACTCATGCAAAAATTATATGCCCCTTTTGTGCGTTCCGGAAATCCCGTGATCATCATGGACGAAAAATCGGCTGAGCTAACCAAGTATGCAGCGAATTCATTCTTGGCTACGAAGATCACGTTCATGAATGAAATCGCTAATTATTGCGAAAAGGTGGGAGCCGATGTGGATAAGGTTCGCGTTGGTATGGGAACGGATTCGAGAATTGGGAAACGATTTTTATTCCCGGGTATCGGCTATGGAGGATCGTGCTTTCCTAAGGATGTAAAAGCGCTAAGAAAGGCAGGAAGGGAATTGGATTATGAGTTTCAGATTTTGAACTCGGTCATTAACGTTAACAAGACACAAAAAACGGCCCTAATTCCGAAAATAAATAAACATTTTGGCAATGATCTTAGCGGAAAGAAAATGGCCATTTGGGGATTGGCGTTTAAGCCCGAAACCGATGATATTAGAGAAGCACCTTCCATCGATATTATGGAAGCCCTATTAAGCGCTGGAGTGGAACTCACAGTTTTCGATCCAGAAGCCATGCCCAATATTAGGAAAAGATTTGGCGAGCGTTTAATCTATGCTTCTTCCATGTATGATGCCCTTGACGGAGCAGATGCTTTGGTTATCTGTACAGAATGGAGCATTTTTCGTACGCCCAATCTCAATAAATTGAAAGAGTTATTGAATGAGCCCACCATTTTCGATGGTAGGAATCTATATAATGTAGAGGAAATGCGGAGCGAAGGATTTACATATCAATCCATCGGTCGAAACTAAAACAAGAAGCATTTGGAAACGCATCTAGAAAATAAAAGAATACTAATTACCGGAGCTGCTGGATTTTTGGGGTCGCACCTATGTGATAAATTCATAGCCCAAGGCTGTGAAGTCATAGGGATGGATAATCTTATCACGGGGGAGCTTAAGAACATAGAGCATCTCTTCGGTTTGGAGAAGTTTACTTTTTATCATCACGATGTAACCAAATTTGTACACGTTCCCGGCAAGGTGGACTATATATTGCATTTTGCATCTCCAGCAAGCCCCATCGATTACTTAAAGATTCCTATTCAGACATTAAAAGTAGGTTCGTTAGGAACGCATAATCTGTTAGGGTTGGCCAAGGAAAAAAATGCGCGCATTCTTATTGCTTCAACTTCTGAAGTTTACGGAGATCCTTTGGTGCATCCTCAGAACGAAGAGTACTACGGAAATGTGAACACAATTAGTCCACGAGGGGTATATGACGAAGCAAAGCGTTTTCAGGAGTCCATTACCATGGCATACCATCGCTTTCATGGATTGGAAACGCGTATCGTTCGAATCTTCAACACCTATGGCCCAAGAATGCGTTTGAACGATGGTCGCGTAATACCTGCCTTTATGGGACAGGCATTGCGAGGGGAAGATTTAACCGTTTTTGGGGATGGATCACAAACGCGATCCTTTTGTTATGTCGACGATCAGATAGAAGGGATTTTCAGGGTATTGCTAAGCGATTATTCCCTGCCCATAAACATTGGGAATCCGGATGAGATCAGCATTTTGGATTTTGCAGAGGAGATTATAAAGCTTACGGAAACGGATCAGAAAATTGTTTTCAAACCGCTTCCTCAAGACGATCCATTACAACGACAGCCAGATATTTCCAAAGCCAAGGAAATATTGGGGTGGGACGTTAAAACCCCACGATCTGAAGGGATGCGTAAGACTTTCGAATATTTTAAAGGATTAACCGAAGAAGAATTGTTCAAAAAAGAGCATAAGGATTTCTCAAAACACAATAGACGTTAATGATTTTTAGAACAGGGAGATATTCAGGATTTTTAAGGCCGATTACCTATGGTATCGACCTTATACTTATCCATGCCCTGGCGTATTATTTTTTAGACGCCAATTTCCCTTTTCTCAACTACGTCATTTTCGTTTCCCTGGCTTGGATCATTGCAGCACTGCGCACCCATTTCTATGAGATATACCGCTTTACCCATGTGAGTAATCTCCTCAGCTTAATAGGAAAGCAGACGGTTTATTTCCTGCTCATCGTATTCACGTTTTTTGGAATTTATAACAAAGAACCCATGAACCCATGGATGGTTCTGTACTACGCGATTTCGGTAATGGGATGCATTTCTGCCGTGAAATTGGCCATTTTCTTCTTACTGAAAAAGTACCGCAGATTATGGGGAGGAAACATTCGAAGGGTGGTGATTATAGGATTGAACCAAAAGACGGATCAGCTGCGCACATTTTTCGAAAACAGGACCGAATATGGCTATCAGCTACGAAAGACGTTCGACATTAGTGTAACGCCTTTGGAGGAATGTTTCGAATATATTTCGGAAAACAACATTGATGAGATTTATTCCTCTGTTGCAGAATTGGATAACGATAGCTTAGTGAAGCTTATCGATTATGCCGACAACAATCTTAAAATCCTGAAGTTCTTGCCGGACAATAAGGAAATCTATACCAAGCGCCTTGATTTTACTTATTATGGAGTACTGCCTATTCTCTCGTTGAGAAAGATCCCTATAGACGAACCTTTCAACAAGTTTGTAAAGCGTAGCTTCGACATTGTGCTGTCCCTGATCATTATCGTTGGGATACTCTCTTGGCTCACCCCGGTTTTGGCGATTATCATTAAGTTGGAGTCCAAAGGGCCGGTATTCTTCAAACAAAAAAGGAATGGATTGGACTATAAGGAGTTTTACTGCTACAAGTTTAGGTCCATGCGCCCCAATCCAGAAGCGCACCTTCACCAAATCCGTAAAGGGGATCCAAGAGTAACCCGGGTAGGTAGGATTATCAGGAAAACGAGTATTGACGAACTACCTCAGTTCATCAATGTGCTGAAGGGAGAAATGTCCGTCGTAGGCCCGCGTCCTCACATGGTAAGCCATACCCATATGTATGCTGAGCGCATTGACAAGTTCATGGTACGGCACTTCATTAAACCGGGAATTACTGGATTGGCACAGGTGAGTGGATACCGTGGTGAAGTGGAGGACGATAATCACATTATAAACCGTGTGAAATACGATATTTTCTACTTGGAGAACTGGTCCCTTTTCTTGGATATAAAAATTGTGGTGCAAACCATATACAATGCCCTTCGTGGTGAAGAAAAAGCATACTAATACCCAACCCCTTGTTTCCATTATCACCCCGCTGTATAATGCAGAGGCTTTCATTGGCCAGAACATAGAAAGTGTTCTTAACCAAACCTACGAGAATTGGGAGCAGATCATTGTAGACGATGGGTCTACCGATACTTCCACCTCGATTGTAAAAGCATGGGCCGAAAAAGACGCTAGAATAAAGCTGATTTTGAATGCCGAGAATAAAGGCGCCGCTTATTCCCGAAACCACGCTACAGAGCTCGCTAAGGGGAATTATATAGCCTTTTTAGACAGTGACGATTGGTGGCATCCCTCCAAACTGGAAAAGCAGATAGAAAGTATGCAGGAAAAAGGGGTGGCTGTATCCTTTACCAGCTATGTTCACATGGACGAGCAGGGCAATCCATTAAGCAAAAGGATAAAGGCACTACCTGAGTTAAGCTATGAAAAACAGCACACGAATAACTATATCGGGAACCTAACGGGTATCTACAAATGCGCTGAGATTGGAAAAATAATGGCGCCGCCTATTCGTAAAAGACAGGATTGGGCCGTTTGGTTAGAAGCCATAAAAAAGAGCGGTCGTCCCGCTTTGGGACTGCAGGAAGACCTTGCGTATTATCGCGTGCGAAAAGGGTCCATTAGCTCGAATAAGGTGAATTTGGTCAAGTATAACTATCAATTTTACCGAAGGTATTTAAACTATAACAGCTTGAAATCTTTCCTGTGTATGCTTCGATTCTTCTGGGAGTATTTCTTGGTACGGCCCAAGCAGATTGAAACGTGGTAGTTATAATTTTGAAATAAACTGCTTCAATTTCCCGCGATTGCTGCGATCCAATACGGCCACTCGTTCAAAAGAAAGGGAAAGGCCCGATTCGAGATATTTGTATAGGGCTTCTTCAATGATTTTTTCTTTGTCTTCGGTAAGGGCTTCTTCAGACGTATAGTAAATTCTGAAAGCGTCTATAGCTGTTTGCTCTATAACGAACTCTTTTACATTCCCATCGTCTTCAATTACACTCTTGGTTACGTAATAAAAGGTAAGCCCAGGAACTGTTTTGCCACTGGGTAATTGAGCGATGTCATTGGTGCGCCCAATGAGTTGCTGAAGTACAGGTTTTTTGGGTGAACCGGCTCGGGAAAGAATGCCCGTATCGCCAATATCATATCGAATCATAGGATGAGCCTTGTTGTAGAAGGAGGTGATAACAATTCGACCAGGACTTCCATTTGGAACAACTGTTCCATTATCGTCTAAGACCTCTATTAATAAGGCTTCGCTGTTCACAACGAATTCATCGTGTTTGTTCGTAAATCCGATCAATCCCAATTCGCTCGCTCCGTATTCGTTCACAATCGGGATTTGAAACGTTTGTTCCAATAACTTTTTATCGCTTTCAAAAAGCATTTCACTGGTTACCAAACAACTGGTTAAGGAAGGACACACTTCTTTGAGAATGAGTCCCTTTTTCTGAAGGAATTTTGCAAACAAAACAATGGAGCTGGTATAGCCACTTATGTAGTCGAACTTCTTTTTGCGGAAGGCACGTAATACCCCTTCCAATTTCTTATCCGAAAGGTCGAAAATGGGAAACCGATAGCGTCTGCTCAAACGGTCTTTTAGTCGTTCCTTTTGGTAGCCTAAGGTGTCTAGCGGAATGCCATAAAATCGCGCCTGAAAACTTTTGTTGAGGTCAATATCGAACCACTGGTATCGATCCATGAACTCCGCCCAAGACAGCGCATGCGAAAATTTGTCTTTTGCAAAGATAAAAGGGTGCCCGCTCGACCCTGAAGTTTTGTTGATGTACGAGTTCTTTTGTGTATATCCTTTTGAAAGGCGATCAGAAAGCGGGCGTTGCAGGTCTGCCTTTTGCATGACGGGAATATCCTCCCAGCGTTCAGGTTTCTTGTTCCCCAAAAATTCCTGGTAAAATGGATTCTGCCGAAAGTGAAAATCTACAATTTCGCTACGCTTTTTTTCAATATAGTCGTGGTACTCGTTTTCGGGAATGGCTTGAATTTCTTTCAGTTTCCTTTTGGCATCCTGTATGGGGAAACCATTGAGCCGCAACGTAATTTCGAACAAATTCAAAAGAAAAAAGATTATGGGGTCAATTTACAAACAATTACTTTTGCAGTCTAAAATTTAAACAGTCTATCATGAACATTTTGGTATTAGGATCGGGAGGAAGAGAACACGCATTTGCGTATAAGCTTTGCGAAAGTACTCGTTCGGAAAACTTATATGTAGCTCCCGGAAATGCAGGAACCGACAAAATAGCCCAGAATGTTCCCATAGGTGTGAACGACTTTCCGGCCATCAAAGAGTTTGTGAAGGAGAAAAACATCCACATGGTAGTGGTGGGTCCTGAGGATCCATTGGTGAGAGGTATTTACGATTTCTTCGCAAATGATGAGGCATTAAAAAATGTAATGGTCATTGGGCCTTCTTCCAATGGAGCGAAGTTGGAAGGAAGCAAGGAACGCGCCAAGGAATTTATGAGTGCACACGGAATCCCAACGGCGGCCTATCAAAGTTTTACCGCCGATACCCTGGTAGAAGGAAAGGCCTTTTTAGAAACCCTACAAGCGCCATATGTGTTGAAAGCCGATGGATTGGCTGCTGGAAAAGGGGTACTGATCCTAAAGGATTTGAATGAAGCCAAAACCGAATTGGAAAACATGCTTACCCATTCAAAATTTGGTGCTGCCAGTGAAAAGGTGGTGATTGAAGAGTTTTTGGATGGTATAGAATTGAGTGTGTTCGTGCTTACCGATGGGAAAAACTACAAAATCCTACCTACGGCCAAAGACTACAAGCGCATTGGCGAGGGTGATACAGGACTAAACACAGGTGGTATGGGTGCCATTTCCCCTGTTCCTTTTGCCGACCAGGCCTTTATGCAAAAGATCGAGGAGCGTATTGTAAAACCTACAGTGAATGGACTTCAGACAGAAGAAATAGAATACAAGGGATTCATTTTCATTGGCCTTATCAAGGTAGATGGGGATCCTTTTGTTATCGAATACAATGTACGAATGGGTGATCCAGAAACCGAAGTTGTATTGCCGCGCATTAAAACCGATTTGGTGAGTTTATTGGAAGCTACCGCGACTCAAAGTCTGGATGCCGTTGCATTGGAAATTGACGAACGTGCTGCTACTACTGTAATGGCCGTTTCCGGGGGGTATCCAGAGGCGTATGAAAAAGGGAAGGAAATTACCGGTATAGAACGTATAGGAACGTCGATTGTTTTCCACGCAGGGACAACCATTAGCAATGGAAATGTGGTGACCAGTGGAGGAAGGGTGTTGGCAGTGACTTCTTTGGATAAGGACTTTAGAAGGGCATTGGAAAAGTCGTATGAAAACTTGGATGAGATATCTTTTGACAAGATGTATTTCCGAAAGGACATAGGGTTCGATCTGTAGAACCCAAAAAAGAAAGCATTAAAAAAGCCCCTCATCGAGGGGCTTTTTAGTATTATGAACGGCTTAAATCCGAGTCTTTTCCTAAGAAGGAGTGTGAAATCTGGGTTCTGTCTTCCTCGTTGTTATCATTGAACTTCTTAAGTTCTTTCATCCAATACACAAAAGCGACGAATCCGATTAAGGTAAATACCCATGACATGACATTTGCTCCCCACCAGTTCTCCAATTCCAATGAACGCAACGCATTGAAAGGTGCAAATAACACAGCTTCGGTAAAATCCTGTATTCCGTAAAAAATTTCTTTTAAGGACATATCTTTATCTTTAGGGGTACAAAAATAGAAATAAACTTACATGCTTACAAGCTTTTTCAGGAAATCCGGACCATTAAATTTTCTTATTGTAAGCCTGTACCTTTTGTTGTTCGCCACCCTTTGGTTTTTTATTGAAAAAGGAAGCGATTTTCAACTCCTCGAGTTGGGAGAAACGGCAATAACCGCTCTCTTATTGGTGTTTTCCCTTTTCCTATTGGATTTTATCGTACGGAAGAACGGTCTCGCACAAATCAACGCATTTACCATTCTGTTGTTCGCATCCTTGGTATGTTTTTTCCCAGATGTTTTTTCAGAAATAAAAATGGTGGGGGCTCAAGTCTGCCTACTATTTGCCATGCGCAGAATATTTAGTTTACAGTCCCTTAAGAACAATGAACGCAAAATATTGGACGCTTCCCTTTGGATTGCCATCGCGACATTTCTGTACCCTCCCAGCATTATCATGTTATTGGGGCTGCAATGGGCCATATTCATCATGCCCATAACGAAGCTGAGATTTTTCTTTATTCCACTGGTAGGTCTTTTGGCGGTGATCCTCATTGCCATGGCCGCCCACCTTTTAATTGAGGATAACTTTGCATGGTTGTCCGATCTTTTTAAAACGCCTTCTTTAGATTTTTCGACTTACGGACGTAAAACTTCATTGATAGGTGTCGCTTTTATTACAGGATCTCTCATTTGGGCCTTGTTTAATAGGATGGGTGTTTTATCCCGAATCCAAAAAAAGGAAAGACCCAATTATATGTTGGTCGTTGTGCTGCTGTTGGTATGTTTGGTGATCATTCTCGGTTCGGAAGCCAAAAACACGGCCGAATTCCTGTTCGCTTTTGCCCCTATGGCAATCATACTCGCCAATTATGTGGAGCACGATTCCGAAAAGTGGTTTAAGGAGATCTTGTTATGGGTATTCCTGTTGTTGCCCTTCCTGCGTTTTTTCATTTCCTAATGCATAAGGAACCTTTCTGTACTTGCTGCATCCTACTGTAAAATGTGGTACCTTTGCCACCTAATTTATTTTTGGACACGTTTATACAAAAGAGATGACATTCACAGAAATTGCCAATACCATTTTCAAGGAAGTAATAGACACCTATCACATTGTAGATGATCCTTATCAGCCCTTTACAAATGCTTACGATAAGGATTCGGATTTGCTTAAACATCTTTTGTATAGAAAGTGTTGGATCGATACCGTTCAGTGGCATTACGAAGATATAATTAGAGATCCCAATATCGATCCCATGGCAGCCTTGGACTTGAAGCGTAAAATCGATGCCTCCAATCAGGACCGTACCGATATGGTAGAGTATATCGATAGTTATTTCTTGGATCAATACGGCGATGTTGAGGTGCAAGAAAATGCGACGATCAACACCGAAAGTCCTGCATGGGGAGTAGATCGTCTTTCTATTTTGGCCTTAAAGGTATACCACATGAACGAAGAGGCTACTCGCGACGATGCCTCCGATGAACACCGTGCTGCCTGTCAGAAAAAATTAGATGTATTGTTGGAGCAACGTGTGGATTTGAGCACGGCCATTCAGCAATTATTGGACGACATCGCTCATGGAAGAAAGTACATGAAAGTGTACAAGCAGATGAAGATGTACAACGACGACGAATTGAATCCTGTGCTAAGGGGCCAGAAATAGGCAGGTCTTTCAGGTCGCTTTCATACCCAAGATGAAAACTCCCAAACACATTCTCGTTATCCGGCTTTCTGCACTCGGGGATGTAGCTATGACTGTTCCCATACTTAGGGTGCTGGTAGCAACCTATCCAGAACTTAGGATAACGGTACTTTCCAGAAAACAATTTGAACCGCTGTTTTCCAATATTCCCAATGTGAATTTTAAGGAGGCCGAGGTCAAAGGAAAGCACAAAGGGTTCTTCGGTCTTTGGCGATTGGCTAAGGAAGTGAAGCGCTTGGGGATAGATCATGTGGCCGATTTACATAATGTCATTCGATCGAAAGTGGTAACGCGTGTTTTGTCTTTCAGTGGAATTCCTTCGGTTACCTTGGACAAAGGGAGACAAGAGAAGAAAAAACTCACCAATGCCAAAGGCATGGGATTGGTAAAGCTCAAGTCGATGCACCAACGTTATGCAGATGTTTTTGCTTCGTTGAATATACCCATCGATCTCTCTGCCCATCAATTTCCGGAACGTGAAAAACTAACGCCCAGATTGCTAACCCTTATTGGGACGGAGCCCAAAAAATGCATTGGGATTGCTCCTTTCGCTGCCTATTCCAGCAAAATGTATCCTTTGGGACAGATGAAGGAAGTCATTCAGGAATTAGATGTTTTGGGGGATTATAAGATCATGCTTTTTGGCGGTGGTGCAGAAGAAGAGAAACAGCTCAAAGAATTGGCTTCGCAATTTACCTCGGTAACCAATGTGGCAGGAACACTAACTTTTGAAGAAGAGTTGGCTCTTATCTCCAATTTAGATCTGATGCTAGCTATGGACAGTGCGAATGGACATTTGGCCGCCATGTATGGTGTGCCGGTGGTCACTTTGTGGGGCGTAACCCATCCCTATGCAGGGTTCGTTCCTTTCAATCAGCCCGATGATTATCAATTAATGGCCGATAGAAACCAATTTCCTATGATCCCAACTTCGGTATATGGAAACAAATACCCCGAAGGTTATGAAGATGCGATGAAGAGCGTCCCTTCGGAAAGGGTGGTGCAGAAACTTCGGGAAATCCTTTAGAAGCTTTTATACATCGTCGTAATCTACCACTAACTTAGGCGTGGTAGGATGCGATTGACAGGTTAGGATAAGGCCCTCTTCCAATTCGGAATCCGTTAGGATCTGATTTTTGCGCATTTCTACTTTTCCTTCCTTTACCCTTGCGATACAGGAACTACAAATCCCTCCTTGGCAGGAATAGGGAGGATCGAGATCCTTATCCAAAGCAGCGTCCAAGACACTTTCTTCTTTGGACATGGTGAAGGTTTCGGTTTCATCGTCAACGATAACGGTGATTTCGGTAGTGCCCTCATGCGATTCGGTAAGTTCCCCTTCATCCGAAGAAGTAAAGAGTTCGAAAAGGATGCTTTCCTTTGAAACGCCTCTGTCCTGAAGGGTTTGGGTCACCGTATCGATCATGGCTTCTGGACCACAGAGGTAATAGCTATCAAAGTTATAATCCTGGAACTTGTTCTTCAGTAAGTAATTCACCACCGAACGATCTATACGACCACGCATGGCATTTTTCTCCTCACTCTGGCTGAAAATATATTCAACAATAAGACGGTCTGGATACTGTTGCTTTAGGTCTTCTAAGGCTTCCCAAAACATGGTTTCTTCCTTGCTTTTATTTCCGTACACCAGCGCAAAACGACTTTGGGGTTCCCGCTCCAACACATCTTTTACAATGGAAAGTACTGGGGTAATTCCGCTTCCTGCTGCAAATGCAGCGTAGTGCTTACTTTCTTCTGTTTGAGGTTCGAAAACGAAATGTCCTTGTGGCGCCATGACTTCCAGGGAATCCCCTACGTTCAAAACGTCGTTGGCATATACCGAAAAGGTTCCGTCTTCTACCTTTTTCACACCTACGGACCAGGTGCCGCTCTTAGGGCTACTACACAAAGAGTAGGCTCTACGCACCTCTTTGCCATTCAGTTGGGCCTTTAGGGTGATGTATTGTCCTGCTTTAAAGGCAAATGTGTCGGTAAGTTGGGTAGGGATATCGAAGGTAATGCAAACCGCGTTTGGGGTTTCTCTTTCAATTTCAGAAATGGGTAGCAAATGGAATTCGCTCATAGCAAAAAATTTTGGCAAAAGTACGAAGGAATTTTTGTCCTTAAGGCCTCCAAAATTCGAAACGGAGGCAAATTTTAACCAAATTCAGCAGTCATGTCAAAAAGAAACGTATTTTTACGTTTCCTTTGGGGGGTTGTACATACTAAAAACAAAGGATTTAAGTTACAGTATCATAGAATTCTAAAGAATGTTGAAGTACGCGAAAAAAATTACGATACTTTTAGTTACGGTTATCCTGCTCGCATCTTGTTCGAGAAAGAAAAATACATTTATGAGCCGCAACTATCATGCGGTTACTGCCGAGTACAATGCGCTCTACAATGGTGGAGTAGCTTACGATGAAGGAAAGCTCCAACTGGCCCAGACTTTCAGGGACAATTTCTGGGAGATCCTTCCGGTAGAACGTATCGAGATAAAGAAGAAAATCACTAAGCCTGGTGAAAAACCTAAAACCGAATCTAAATTCACCCGTGCTGAGGAAAAGGCTGCAAAGGCCATTCAGAAGCATTCCATTTACATCGACGGGAAAGAGTACAATCCACAGATAGATGAGGCCTATATGCTTTTGGGGAAAGCGCGTTACTACGATGAGCGCTTTGTCGCTTCACAGGACGCATTCAATTTTATTTTGAATAGATACCCTACGAGCAACAGCATCAATAAAGCAAGGATGTGGAAGGCGAAGACCAACATTAGGTTGAGCAATGAGGAAGGTGCTTTGGAAGAGTTGGCAGAACTGCTTAAAAAAGAAGGATTGAGCGACGAAGATGCTGCCGATGCCTCTGCGATTATGGCACAGGCGTATATTAATCTTGATTCTATTGAAGAGGCTTTACCACACATTAAACTGGCTTCCGAATATGTAAAGGACAATGAGTTGAAAGGTCGTTATTCTTTCATTAAGGGGCAGATCTACGATTATTTGGAACAAAAGGATAGTGCCAATATGGCCTATCAGGAAGTGATCGACTTGAACCGAAAGTCGCCACGTATTTATATGATTCAGTCCTACATTAAACAAGGTCGGAATTTCGATTATGAAAAAGGGGACCGAATCGCTTTCTTGGAGCTACTTCAAGATTTGGAAGAAGATCGTGAAAACCGTCCCTTCAAGGATATTATCTACAATGCGATGGGAGAGTATTACCGCAATACCGAGAATATCGACACGGCGGTTATTTACTACAACCAATCCATTCAAAACTATGCCAACGACCGTATATTACAGTCGATTAACTATTCCACTTTGGCGGAGATCAATTTTGATCGTGCCTTGTACCAAAGAGCCGGTGCTTACTACGATAGTACGCTAACGTTCTTGGAGCCAAAAACAAGACAATGGAGACGCGTGAAGAAGAAAAGGGAGAACCTTGACGATGTTATTAAGTACGAGCTTATCGCCAACAGAAACGATTCCATTTTGAGAATTGCTGCTATGAGTGAAGCGGAGCAAGTGGCATTTTTTACCGAGTATACCACGAAGCTTCGTGAAAAAGCAATTGCCGATTCTATCGCCCAAGCCGAGGTTGATGAACGTATTGCCAATCAAGAGTTTTACAAAAAGAATACCTCGTTGGGAGGAGATAAAGACGGCCAAGGAGGAGGTAAATTCTATTTCTATAACAGTACGACCGTTGCCTATGGTAGAGGTGAATTCCGAAAGATCTGGGGAGAGCGAAAGTTGACCGATGGATGGAGAGTATCTTCCAGAAGAGCAGGGACCTTTCAGGGGCAAGAGGAATTGGAGTCTATAGAGCCCATTGCCGATAACGAGCGATTCGACCCCGAAACCTATCTTAATAAGATTCCAAGGGACCCTAAGGTGATCGATAGCCTTACAGGCGATCGTAATTTTGCCTACTATCAATTAGGGCTTATCTACAAGGAAAAATTCCGTGAGTACGATTTGGCGACCAATCGATTGGAAACCCTATTGGGATATGGCCCAGAAGACCGTTTGGTGTTACCTTCAAAATACAATCTATTCAAGATTTACGAATTGACCGAGAACACGGCTATGGCCGAGAAATGGAAGAACGATATTCTTACCAATCATCCGGATTCCCGCTATGCGGAAATACTACGAAATCCGAATGTACAATTGGCTACCGACGAATCGAGTCCGGAGTTTAAATACAAAGCCTTGTACAAGGAATTCGAGGCTGGGAAGTATCAATACGTGATCGACACGGCCGATGAATACATCACCATTTACACAGGGAATGAGATCGTTCCCAAACTGGAGATGTTGAAGGCCACGGCACTGGCGCGTAAGGACGGTTTCGAGGCATATAAGAAAGCCTTAAACTTCATCGCTTTGAACTACCCACAAGCGGAAGAAGGAAAGCAGGCACAGGAGATTTACAATACCATTCTTCCTAAATTGTCTGTGAAGCAATTTAATACGCCCAAGGAGAATGCCAAGTGGAAAGTAGTATATCAATTTACTACCGAAGAAAGAGAACAAGCCGATGCGCTTCAGGCAAAATTGGATGAAGCCATTAAGGAATACAATTATTTTGACATGTCTACCTCTATAGATTACTACGATCCCAACACCTTATTTGTGATCATTCACGGATTGAATACCAAATTGGGAGGAAAAGGATTTGCAGAAGTTTTGAAAGAGAAGAAAGAGTATAGGATCGACCATCCTTATTTTGAAATTGCATCCCCTCATTACAAGATTGTACAGATTCACAAGAACTTAGATGCGTACCTAAGCAGTGCTGTCAATACGCAAGAGGAAAACAGTAATCCCCAAAATTAACTACAATGTTTTCAGAAAAAAAAGACAGAAAAACTATGGAACCATCAGCAAGCCAAAACAGGATTAACGAAGGAACAAAATTCACGGGTGACATCGTTTCCGACGGATTTTTTAGAATAGACGGAATCGTAGAAGGAACCATTAGCAAACCTTCTAAAGTGGTTTTGGGAAAATCGGGAATCATTAAAGGAAAGCTTACCTGCGAAAATGCGGACATTGAAGGCCGTTTCGAGGGTAATTTGGATGTTTCCGGAACCCTAACCCTAAAGTCGACCGCGCATATAGAAGGCGAAGTTGTGGTGGGTAAATTGGCCGTAGAGCCAGGCGCTACCTTCAATGCTTCTTGTAGCATGCACGGTTCTAAGAAAAGCAATCCTTCGGCGGACAAGGACAAACCCAGCCCGTATGACCGTCAGCAACGGTTAAAAAAGGCCTCTTCCGAGCAGGCGAACTAAATTGTGTCCAAAAAGAACCCCAAAGGTTTAAAGAACTGGGCCATATTCTCAGGAATTGGCTTACAGATGGGTTTAATTATATATTTGGGTAACCTACTCGGAGTTTGGTTGGACAAAAAATTTGAAACCACTTTTCTAGAAGAAACCATTACGATTTTAGCTGTGTTTGGAGCCATGTTTTCGGTTGTTTATCGCATCAATAAATTCAATGCCAACGACAAGTGAAGAAACTGGCAATTATATATATAGGTAGTTTCCTATTGGTTTTTGTACTTGCCTATTACTTCCATGAGTATCTCTTGGTAAGCTCTGATGTTGCCCTATCCTTTTCGCTGAGGGAGGTATATATCTTCTTAGGAGTTTTTTCGGTAGCCTTATGCCTGCTCTTTTATGTTCTTTCGGGAAAGGAAAAACTCAGTGATCAGATTGGCTTTTTGTATTTGACTTCTGTTGCGATTAAGATCATTGCATTTTCCATCTTCTTTTACAAGGATTTTTTCAGTGCCGGATCGCTAACGAAAACCGAAGGAATTAGCCTATTAACACCCATGTTTTTCACCTTGTTTTTTGAGGTCATTTTCTTGTCTGGGATATTAAAAAAAAGAACCCTTAAAAAAATGATTGAATAAGGTATTCTACTCGGAAAATAATACCTACCTTTGCGCCGAATTTTAGAACTTCACTATTTGATAATAAAGGAAGTAAAAAAAGGAATGAAGGTAACATTAAGAACTCTAGCGTCGATAAGTCTTATTTTTCTGGTTTCATTTACCGCTTTTGCAAAGGATGATAAAGACAAGGACCAAGCCCAGCACGGAGACCCCGTCAACACCCCTGAAGAAATTACCGATTACATTGTTCATCACACCAAGGATTCACATGATTTTCATTTGTTTTCCTACTTTTCTGGTGGTAAAGAACATCACGTAGGCTTTGGGCTTCCTGTGATTCTCTGGGGAGAAAATGGATTGACAGCTTTTATGTCTTCTGCATTTCACCATGATGATAGCGGAAAGGAGATTGTTGAAAGAGGAAACAGCCGCTTCGTAAAAAATCATGGGGTAATCTATGAACTGAATGCAGGAGCTACTAGCGTAGAGTTCGATGCAGATCACCATCCTGTAAATGCTACCAAACCTTTCGATCTTTCCATCACCAAAAGTGTTTTCGGAATTATTCTGATTGGACTTCTTATGTTGTTATGGTTTTCTAGATTAGGAAAACAATATAAAACAAAGCAGATTCCAACAGGTTTTGGTCGTGTGCTAGAGCCGCTTGTGATCTATGTGCGTGATGAGATTGCAAAACCAAATATTGGTCATAAGTACCGCAAATTTACTGGGTACTTAATGACTGTGTTTTTCTTTATCTGGATTTTGAACATGGTTGGGCTTATGCCGTTCGGATTTAATGTAACAGGACAGTTGGCTGTAACAGCCGCTCTTGCCATTTTTACCTTGATTATTTATTTAGCATCTAGTAATGGACATTTCTGGAGCCACCAGCTGTGGATGCCAGGAGTACCATACTTGTTGCGCCCTCTTTTAGCCCTTATTGAATTGGCGGGAACACTTATTATTAAGCCGTTCTCCCTCATGGTTCGTTTGTTTGCGAACATTACAGCAGGGCATATTGTAGTAATGAGTTTGGTTGCCATTGGTATTACCATGCAAAAAGAAATGCATTGGGCAGGGTCTACGGCCTTGTCATTGGTATTATCCATGTTCATTACACTTATTGAGGTGTTGGTTGCTTTCCTACAAGCCTACATTTTCACAATGCTATCGGCGTTGTTCATTGGTATGGCTGTAGAAGAAGGGGAGCACCACTAAACGTTAATTTTATTGTTTAACTATATATATTAATTATGTCTTTAGCAATTCTTCAAGAAGCTACTTCATTGGTTCCTAACCTAGTTGGTGCTGGTCTTATCGTGATCGGTGCTGGTATCGGTTTAGGTCAAATCGGTAGAGGTGCAATGGAAGGAATCGCTCGTCAACCAGAAGCGACTAACAAAATTCAAACTGCGATGATTATTATCGCGGCACTTTTGGAAGGTTTGGCTTTTGCAGCGATTTTCTTAGGAAAGTAATCCTAAAATTAGATCATTTCCCTGCAACGGTTGGTTGTAGGGAAATGATTATTAAAAAAACAGTTTTAAAGAATTATATAGAATGGAACAATTATTAGAAAACTTTTCGCTAGACCTGTTTGTTAAGCAAACCGTCCTATTCCTTATTCTTATCTTTTTAATGGTAAAATTTGCCTGGAAACCGATCCTTAAGGCATTGAATGACCGTGAAGATGGTATTAAGGATGCATTGGATGCTGCCGAAAAAGCAAGGCACGAAATGGAGAATCTTCAGGCAGACAATGAGAAGTTGCTTAAAGAAGCAAGAGAAGAGCGAGATGCCATGATGAAGGAAGCGCGTGAGTTGAAGGCGAAGATGATCTCCGATGCCAAAGAAGAGGCGAAAGGAGAAGCCGATAAGATGATCGCCAATGCCAAAGCAGCTATCGAAAGTGAGAAGAAGGCAGCTGTTGCCGATATTAAAAACCAAGTGGCTTCCCTATCTGTTGAGATTGCAGAAAAAGTAGTGAAGGAAGAACTATCCAACAAAGACAAGCAGTTGAAGTTGGTTGAGTCCATGTTGGGAGACGCCAAATTAAACTAAGAAAGTCATGAGTAGAGCAGCCATACGATATGCAAAAGCAGTTTTGCTACAGGCCCAAGAAACCAATGCCATCGACACCGTTTTTGGTGATATGCAAGATGTGCAGGCGACTTTAGATGGCAGCAAAGAGCTACGTTCTTTATTGAAGAGTCCCCTAATCAAGGTGGAGGATAAAAAATCTGCTTTACTACAGATTTTTACAAATACTTCTGAAGACACCAAGCGATTGATTACCGTATTGGCTCAAAATGAACGTGCCGATATTCTGGGTAACGTAGCGAATAGCTTTATTAATCTTTACAATGAAGCCAAAGGAGTTAAGGTCGCTGAGGTTACAACGGCGGTTGAGCTTTCTTCCGAAATGGAAGCAAAAGTGTTGGCCAAGGTAAAGGAAATGACAGGAAGCGATAATGTTTCCATCGAAAATATAGTAGACGAGTCCATCATTGGTGGATTCATCCTTAGGGTAGGTGATATGCAGTACAATGCAAGTATTGCCAACCAACTAGGAACATTAAAAAGAGAATTTAGTAAGTCAATTTAAATTGAAAAAGATTCGGTCTAGGCCGGTATCTCCCCCATTTAGCACGGGGTTTATAAACAGAAAACAAAATGGCAGAAGTTAAACCCGCTGAAGTTTCAGCAATCTTAAAGCAACAACTTACAGGTTTTGAAGCAAGTGCTTCATTAGACGAAGTAGGAACTGTACTTACCGTAGGAGATGGTATTGCTCGTGTATATGGGCTATCCAATGCTCAATACGGGGAATTGGTAGAGTTCGAAAACGGCTTGGAAGGGATCGTATTGAACCTGGAAGAGGACAACGTAGGGGTCGTATTGTTAGGACCTTCCAAAGAAATTATGGAAGGAGCTACCGTAAAGCGTACCCAACGTATTGCTTCTATTAACGTAGGTGAAGGAACCGTAGGACGTGTAGTAAACACACTAGGACAACCTATCGATGGTAAAGGAGCTATCGAAGGGGAAACTTTTAAAATGCCTTTGGAGCGTAAAGCCCCCGGGGTAATCTACCGTCAGCCTGTAAATGAGCCGTTACAAACTGGAATTAAGTCTGTAGACGCCATGATCCCTGTAGGAAGAGGACAGCGTGAGTTGGTTATTGGTGACCGTCAGACAGGAAAGACCACGGTTTGTATCGATACCATTTTGAACCAGAAAGAATTCTACGATGCGGGTGAGCCAGTATACTGTATCTACGTTGCTGTAGGACAGAAAGCTTCTACTGTAGCAAACATTGCTAAGGTATTGGAAGACAAAGGTGCTTTGGCCTATACAACCATCGTTGCTGCTAACGCTTCAGACCCTGCTCCGATGCAGGTATATGCTCCTTTCGCAGGTGCAGCTATTGGAGAGTACTTCCGTGATACAGGACGTCCTGCATTGATCGTTTATGATGATCTATCTAAGCAGGCGGTTGCTTACCGTGAGGTATCCCTATTGCTTCGTCGTCCACCGGGACGTGAGGCATATCCTGGAGACGTATTCTACCTTCACTCTCGTTTGTTAGAGCGTTCTGCAAAGGTGATCGACGATGATGCGATTGCAGCAAACATGAACGACCTTCCAGAGTCTTTGAAAGGAAAAGTAAAAGGAGGAGGATCTTTAACAGCCCTTCCAATTATTGAAACACAAGCAGGAGACGTTTCCGCATATATCCCGACCAACGTAATTTCCATTACAGACGGTCAGATCTTCTTGGAGTCCGACTTATTTAACTCTGGGGTGCGTCCTGCGATTAACGTAGGTATCTCTGTATCTCGTGTAGGAGGTTCGGCTCAGATTAAGTCCATGAAGAAAGTAGCTGGTACGTTGAAACTGGATCAGGCTCAGTTCCGTGAATTGGAAGCCTTTGCTAAGTTCGGTTCCGATTTGGATGCTGCGACCATGAACGTAATCGAAAAAGGAAAGCGTAACGTAGAAATCCTTAAGCAAGCTCAGAACGATCCATTTACTGTAGAAGATCAGGTAGCTATCATTTATGCAGGTTCTAAGAACTTGTTGCGTGATGTTCCTGTAGAAAAGGTAAAGGAATTCGAAAGAGACTATATCGAATTATTGAATGCTAAGCACAGAGGTGTGTTGGATACGTTGAAGTCTGGAAAACTGACCGACGAAGTAACCGATACCTTAACTTCTGTTGCAAAAGATTTATCGTCTAGATACTAAGCATCATTATGATGTCACCCTGAGCTTGTCGAAGGGTGATATCTATATTATCATAACTCATAACTTGAGAGTATGGCAAACTTAAAAGAAATCCGTAATCGAATCTCCTCTGTAGGTTCAACCATGCAGATTACCAGTGCTATGAAAATGGTATCTGCAGCCAAACTGAAGAAAGCCCAGGACGCTATTACTGCCATGCGTCCCTATGCCGATACATTAACGGCCTTGCTTCAGAATTTGAGCGCTACATTGGATGGGGATAGCGGAAGCAAATTTGCAGACCAGCGCGAGGTGAACAAAGTATTGGTAGTAGCAATTACTTCCAATCGTGGATTGGCCGGAGCCTTTAACAGTAACATTGTAAAGGAAGCCAACCGTTCTGTTCAGGAAACCTATGCAGGAAAGCAGGTAGATTTTGTGACCCTTGGTAAGAAAGGAAATGATATTTTGAGCAAATCGGAAACGGTGATCGAAAACAACAACGAAATTTTCGACAACCTTACTTTCGATGCAACTGCAGAAATCGCTCAAAAATTGATGGATCTTTTTGCTGAAGGGACTTACGACAAAATCGTATTGGTGTACAACAAGTTTAAGAATGCTGCTACACAGATTGTGATGCATGAGCAATTCTTGCCTATTGTTCCCGCAAAGAAAGAAGAAGCAAGCGAGTCTACTTCCAATTCCGATTTCATTTTCGAACCTTCTAAGGAAAAGATCGTTGAAGAATTGATTCCGAAGAGTTTGAAAACCCAATTGTTCAAAGCCATTAGAGATAGTGTTGCGAGTGAGCACGGAGCCCGTATGACAGCGATGCACAAGGCGACGGATAATGCAAGCGAATTGAAAGCGAACTTGACATTAGAATACAACAAAGCCCGTCAGGCTGCCATTACAGGAGAGATCTTGGAGATTGTTGGAGGTGCCGAGGCCTTGGCTGGATAAACATTGATTGTTTACAAGAATTCATTATAGAAGAGCCTTCCTTTTTAGGAGGGCTTTTTCGTACCTTTATGGCAAGGCTTTTGAAAGGACCTTTACTATGAAGTATTTAAAACAATTAACCGTATTATTGGGAGTAATGGCGTGTTTAGCTAGTTTTTCCAATTGTGCGGGAGGAAAAGACACCATGTATTCCCTCGAACAACAGCCCCCATTTAAAGTAACATCAAGCTACTTTCAGAAATGGGTAGCCGGAGTTCAGGAAGGAGGCTCTGGTGTAAATGTATACATCACCATAGAGGACATTTCGGAAGAGATCGAAGTAAGGAATGTGTACTTTAGGAGCAAAGTGGAAAAGGCTAAGAATAACCCTAGCTATCCAGACAAATACATTGCTTATTTTACGTCGAACAAGAATCGGGATGTCGTAATGGATCTGGATCCTAAAAAGGAAGCCCAAAACACCCCTATGGGCGATTTTCCATTCGATTTAAAAGAGAATGAAGCCGTAATTAGCTTCTTTCATAAAGACACCGAAAAATATTTTAAAATTTCAGACATAGAAGAAAAGCCCATGATTGCGTACCCAAGTACCAATCCCAATGGCATTGATTGATTTATGACCATAAAACTCATCAACAAATCACATCACCCTGCACCGCATTACGAAACGCAAGCATCGGCGGGGATGGACCTAAGAGCGAATATAGAAACCCCTGTAATCCTTAAACCCCTAGAGAGAACCATCGTTAAAACGGGACTGTTCATTGAGCTTCCTATAGGCTATGAAGCGCAAGTACGTCCCCGAAGTGGATTGGCAGCAAAAAAAGGAATCACGGTATTGAATGCCCCCGGAACTATAGATGCCGACTATCGCGGAGAAATTGGCGTAATATTGGTGAATCTATCCAATGATGATTTTACGATTGAAGACGGCGAGCGCATTGCTCAGTTGGTCATTGCGAAACACGAAAGGGCCGAATGGCAACTGGTGGAGGCATTGTCCGAAACCGAAAGAGGCGCAGGTGGCTTTGGAAGCACTGGAACGAAATAAAATACCCAATCTTAATATACCCATATTCAAATTATGAAAATAATTGTCCCCATGGCAGGTCGAGGCAGTCGCTTACGGCCACACACCTTAACCGTACCAAAACCCTTAATCCCGGTGGCTGGCAAACCCATTGTACACCGTTTGGTGAGTGATATAGCTGAGGTATTGAATCAACCCATCGAAGAAATCGCCTTTATCTTAGGAGATCCCGCTTGGTTTGGGGACGATGTAGTAGAAAGCCTTGAGGAATTGGCCAAAGGGTTGGGAGCAAAGCCGTCTATATATCGACAATTGAACCCTAAGGGAACGGGACATGCCATTATGTGTGCCGAGCCTTCTTTAAGTGGTCCGGCCGTAATAGCCTATGCGGATACTTTGATTCGGGCGAATTTCGATTTGGACCAGAAAGCCGACAGTGTGATCTGGACCAAAAGGGTAGACAATCCCGAAGCCTATGGGGTGGTTAACTTGAACGAAAGGGATGAAATTATCGAACTGGTAGAAAAACCTACAGAGTTTGTTAGCGATCAAGCCGTTATTGGGATCTATTATTTCAAGGATGTAGGCGTGTTGAAGAAAGAGCTGCAATACGTATTGGATAACGATATTATCCATGGCGGGGAATATCAGATCAATGATGGAATTAAGCGCATGATGGCCGACGGGAAAGTATTCAAAACAGGAACGGTAAACGAATGGATGGACTGTGGAAACAAAGAGGTAACGGTAGAAACCAATGCCAAAATGCTTGGGTTTTTGGCCGAAGGTAATGAGCAGCTGATTTCAAATACGCTTCAACAAGAGAACACCACTATTGTGGAGCCATGCTTTATTTCGGATGGGGTGGTTTTGAAGAATTGTACCATTGGCCCACACGTTTCTATAGGCGAAGGCACAATAATTGAGGACAGTACCGTTAAAAATAGTATAATTCAGTCACAGACCGTGATTAAAAATGCTACTTTAGACAATGCGATGATCGGTAACCACGCCCATTTTAATGGACAGTTTACCAATGTGAGCATTGGGGATTATTCCCAGTTGAAGTAATTGTGCAGTCCCCTCTAGCACAGCCGAGAGGGATTTTTTATGGCATAGGCCAAATAGGTCTCGACTGCGCTCGACCAAACTTAAAATTTGAAAATAAAATTTACATATCTCTTTTTAATCATCGGACTTTTGGTCTCGGCTTCCGCATTGGCACAGGAAACTGAACTGGAAGAACCTACCGACGATTTAGGGAATGTGAGCGATGCCTTTCAGGAGAACTTCTTCGAGGCCTTGAAGCAAAAGGCGATAGAGAACTACGAACTCGCATTAACAGCCCTTAAAAAGGCGGAAAGAGCCGCAAAAGACAATGAAACGAGTAAGGCGGTGGTGTATTTTGAAATGGCAAAGAACCAGAAGCATCTTAAGATGTTCGAAGATGCTGAGGAAAACTTCAAAAAAGTCATCGAATCCCAAGGAGAGCAGCTCGATGTGATGGAAGCTTTATATGATCTGTATTATGTGAAGCGCGATTACAATGCAGCCATTCCTTTGGTAAAGAAACTCATTTTAAGGGATGAGGATTACAAAGAAGATTTGGCCAATTTGTACCACCGCACGCAACAATATGATGCAGCTTTAGAACTGTTGGACGAATTGGATGAATCTTGGGGTGAAACTGCCTACCGAAATGCGCTTAGACGTCAGATCTACAAAATAACAGGCAATAGCGAGGGAGCTATCAAGAACTTGGAAAGTAAAATTGATAAGAATCCCAAAAAGGAGCAGGACTACCTAAATCTTATCTTCCTGTATAGTGAACAGGGAGAAACGGCTAAGGCGTTCGAAACGGCCAAAGAGCTGCTTAAAAATCAACCGAAATCGCAATTGGCGCATTTAGCACTGTATAAATTCTATTTGGAAGAAGGTAATACCACAGAAGCCATGAGATCCATGAACATTGTGTTTGGATCTACGAAAATAGAACGGGAAAGCAAGTACAAGGTACTGGGAGACTTCCTGAATTTTGTAGGCAAAAATCCAGAGTATGAATCCGATTTGGAGGGTGTTATCAACCAATTTTCTTCGGAAGGAAGTGGACAGGTATACGAACAATTAGGCGATTACTACCTCACCAAGCAGGACAAGGAAGCCGCCCTTCGATTCTATGAAAAGGGAGCAGCTTTAGACGAAGATAATTTCAGCTTGATAAAGAATACACTTTTGCTTCAAATAGACGTTAAAAAGTACGAAGCGGCAAAAACACTGAGTGAAAATGCCCTATCTACGTTTCCGGCGCAGCCCTTGTTATATCTTTTAAACGGGGTTGCCAACAATCGATTGAACCAATCGGATATGGCCATAGAAAGCCTGGAAACAGGGGTGGATTTCCTATTGGACAATCCCAAAATGGAAAAGGACTTTTACGAGCAATTACATATTGCTTACACGAACAAAGGAGATAGTAAAAGGGCAACCGAGTATAAAAAGAAAGCAGAGGGCATAAGCCTTTCCAATTAAGCATGAAGCGCGGAGTTGTATATATGATGTTAGTGAGTTTGTTGTTCTTTTCCTGTAAAGGAGCGAAAACGGTTGTGGGGTCGACCAAGCCCAATTCCGGATTGGCTTTGAAGGGGATCATTACAGCGCATGAAGCGGCCATTCCCAATTTTTCCACCTTAGCCTCGCGGGTACGTGTGGCTTATAAGGACGAAAAGCAAAAACAAAGTATTACGGTGAGCCTACGAATGGAGAAGAACCAAAAGATTTGGGTGAAGGCTTCTGTTTTAGGAATCACTTTGGCAAAGGCCCTTATTACTCCAGATAGGGTGAGTTATTATGAGACTTTGGGCAACACCTATTTCGATGGGGATTTTGCTTTGTTGAGTGAATGGTTGGGAACTTCCTTGGATTTCGAAAAAACCCAGGCCATCTTATTGGGGCAATCCATTTTCGAATTGGACAGGGGAAAATATCAATCCTCTGTTTCTGAAGATAGCTATCAATTAGAGCCCAAAAGACAGCCCAATAACTTTATACATTCACTACTGCTTCGACCCGAAAATTTCAAAGTACGGTCCAGTCAATTAACCCAACCTGCAGATGATCGTGAGTTGTTCCTTACCTATGGGGAATATCAGGAGTTGGAAGGCAGTCAATACCCATCTCAAATCGCAATTCGAGCACTGGAAGGTACCAGTGAAACGACCATAGATGTTGAATTCAAAAAAATTGATCTCAATGTTTCTGTAAAATTTCCGTTTAGTATTCCTGAAGGATATGAGGAAATTGATCTTGCGAAATGAAAAAAAGTCTTTTTTACATAACATGTTTGCTCTGCTTTCTAGCAGCTATGCCCCTTTCGGCCCAATCGAAAAAGCAGAAGCAATTGGAAGAACAACGCCAATTACTATTGCAGGAGATTGAGAAGATCAATGCCCTGTTATTTAAAACACGCGGCGAAAAGAAAAATATTTTGGCCGAGGTGGAAGATTTGGACCAACGCATTTCGGCCCGTCAAAACCTGATTCGGGTGACCAATCAGCAGGCCAATTTGCTGACTAGGGAAATCAATGAAAATCTTTCGACCATAGATCAGTTACGTGAAGAATTGGTGACCTTGAAGGAAGATTATGCCTCCATGATCAACAAGTCGTACAAGAGCAAATCGCAACAGAGCCGTTTGATGTTCTTGCTGTCTTCAGAAAATTTTCTTCAAGCATACAAGCGCGCGCAGTACATGAAGCAATACACCCGTCATCGCAAACAACAAGGGGAAAGTATTAAAAGCAAGACGGTCGAGTTGCAGGAACTGAACACCAGTCTTATTAGGCAGCGAAAGGACAAAGAGAAGCTCTTGGCCGAAAATAGGGAAGCCAAAAAGGAACTGGATCGGGAAAAAAAGAACCAGGAGGCGTTAGTTGCCTCTCTAAGGAAAGATGAGGGGAAATTTGCCAAGCAAATCCGAAACAAGCAAAAGGAGGCCGATAGAATTAACCGTGAAATCGATCGATTAATCCGTGAAGCCATTGCCGCATCCAATAAATCTACAGGAAAAACCACCACCAAAAAATCCTCTACTGCTTTTGCACTTACACCCGAAGCCAAAGCCTTGGCGGCCGATTTTAAGAGTAACAAAGGAAAGCTTATTTGGCCTGTGGAAAAAGGACGGGTGTTGAATGGTTACGGAACGCGACAGCATCCGCAATTCCCTAATGTGAAGCAAACCTTTAATGGGGTAGAAATCATTACCGAATCCAATGCGACTGCCCGGGCTGTATTTAAGGGTGAGGTGATGCAGGTACAACAGCTTAAGGGCGCGAATAAGGCCGTTTATATCCGTCATGGAAACTACATAACCATCTACAATAATTTGGCCTCTGTGAGCGTAAAAAAGGGCGACAGGGTGAATGCCAAGGATGTTATTGGCAAAGTATTTACCCATCCATCGACAGGAAGGGCCATTTTAAAGTTCTTCGTGTACCAAAACACCAAAAAGATGAACCCGGCAGATTGGGTATATCGTATGTAGACTACTTCCGCAGTTCCTGAATGGCACCAGCATTCAATTGAAAATCCCAATCGGAAATAAAAGAATCCAGTTCTTTATCTAGGAAGTATTGTTTTAATTGAGGCACCACCTTTTCAATTTCCGTGAAATATACTTGTAGGGCTTCATTCCCCTTGATTCCATTCTGAAAACACCAACCTTCATAGTTTTCGGCCTCATCGATCATTTCCAATTCCCGAAGACAAAGAACCACCGACAATAAATCATTATTGCGACTTAGGTCATTGTATTCGTCCTGTACCTGAATTTCGACCGCGATCCTTCCCATCTCAAAATAGACAGGAAGCAGACCTTCAAGAATCCTTTCGGAATTTGAATTTTTAGCGGTAACGGAATGTTTTTCAATAAAAGCCTTCAGGGCTTCAATTTCTGGATACCGGTGTACCATTTATTAGTTAGTCAAAGCAATCCCAGTAGCCTTAATATCCTTAAATCCACCCGCGATATCTACCAGATTGTGAATACCACGGCTCTTTAGGATGGAAGCTGCAATGACACTTCGGTAGCCGCCAGCACAGTGTACATAGAAGGTTTCCTCACCTGGGAATTCGTTGAGGTGATCGTTCAAGAAATCCAAAGGCGTCAATTTTGCCGTGGTGATATGACTTCCCGCGTATTCGTTCTCTTTACGAACGTCGAACACAGGAGTGTTTGCATTGTTAGTAAGAATGTTTTCCAATTCCGTAGCAGGAATGGAAGCCAAGGAATCGGTTTCCTTTTCGGCGCTTTGCCAAGCCTCATATCCACCTTTTAAATACCCTAAGGTTTGATCGAAACCTACTCGGGATAGTCGTGTTACCGCTTCTTCTTCCCTTCCTTCTGGGGTTACCAACAAAATGGGTTGTTGCACATCGGCAATTAAAGCACCTACCCAAGGGGCAAAACCACCGTCCAATCCAATAAAGATGGATCTTGGCACATGGCCTTTTATAAACTCGCTTTGATGGCGTACGTCCAGTACAATTGCACCGGATTCGTTGGCAATAGCCTCAAATTCATTGGGCGACAGCGCTCGAGTTCCTCTTTCAAGTATGGTATCGATATGGTCGTAGCCTTCCTTGTTCATCTTTACATTCAATGGGAAATAGGAAGGGGGTGGCAATAAGCCGTCTGTAACTTCCTTTACAAACTCTTCCTTCGACATGTCCGCTCGCAGTGCATAATTCATCTTCTTCTGGTTCCCCAAGGTATCTACCGTTTCCTTCATCATATTCTTTCCACAGGCAGAACCTGCTCCATGGGCAGGATATACAATCACATCATCACCCAATGGCATGATCTTGTTGCGCAAACTTTCATAAAGCGTTTCGGCCAACTCCTCTTGGGTCAAACTAGCTGCTTTTTGCGCCAAATCGGGACGTCCTACATCTCCTAAGAATAAAGTATCCCCGGTAAAGATGGCGTAGTCCTTTCCATCCTTGTCCTTCAATAAATAGGTAGTGCTTTCCATGGTATGCCCGGGCGTATGCAAGGCGGTAATGGTAATATCACCTAATGCAAAGGTCTGTCCGTCCTCCGCAATGACTGCGTCAAAAGAAGGATTGGCAGTAGGGCCATAGACGATAGGAGCTCCCGTGTCCTTGGAAAGGGTAAGGTGCCCGCTTACAAAGTCGGCGTGGAAATGGGTTTCAAAAATATACTTAATCGAAGCATTGTTGCTAGCGGCTTTTTCCACATAGGGCTTTACTTCGCGTAGGGGATCGATGATGGCCACTTCGCCATTACTTTCAATATAGTAAGCGCCTTGAGCCAAACAACCGGTATAGATTTGTTCTACGTACATAGGATTAATTCTGAATGGAATGGCAAAGATACTATTAAAAAAGACCGCCTTACAAATGGTAAGACGGTCCTTTCCGTAAAATGTATGTTAAATCCTTATCGGATCAATAATTTCTTGGTACTTGTCTGGTTTCCATTCTGAATTTGAACGAAATACAGACCAGCCGAAAGATCGGATACATTTATCGTCGCCTCGTTTCCATTGAAAATGGAAGCATCGAACGCTCGAATCTGTTGTCCAAGACTATTCACTAGGTTTACCTTCGCTTGTGCATCCACACCTCCTTGAATAGAAATTGAGAAGGCATTCGTAGCAGGATTCGGAGAAATCACCAATTCTGAAAGGGTAAAGTCTTCCGTACCCAAGAGCGCATCCACATTAACATTGTCGATGAAGGTACTGTTACCATTATTGTTGTCTACGATAAATCTGAAGATGACTGCAGATTGTCCAGCATAGGCATCAATACTGATTTGCTCGGTTCTCCAATCGGTGGAAGCAGTTGGCTCCCATTGACCTGAATTGTCGTAATTTGGAATGGTAGAAAGATCCAATCCTCCTTTTCCATAGATCAACGTAAAGGTTTCTCCACAGTCGGTAGAAACACCTACGTACATCACATCACTTGCTCCCGCCGATCTTTGTGCTTTTGCCAAGTCGAATTGGAACACACCCGAAACAACACTAGAGAAATCATAGGCATCTGTCCATAACTGGTCTTCTGCAGACACATTAGAATAGTTGAAATTATCCAAGAACACGGTCTCGGTGCTTGCACCATCGCTTCCCGTAATTCCAGTAGCTTCTTCCCAAGTGATATCTTCATCAGGATTGCTAACTACCCATCCTGGAGGTGGTACTCCGTTGGTTTCGAAATCCTCGGTAAAGTTGGTAGTGCTTGCCACATAGGCATTAAAAGCCATGCTTAGCTCATCGTTGAATTCATTTTCATCCCCAGGAAGATCTACAGACACCGTCAATTCATAATCTCCATTGGAAGTTATATTCACAGGCGTTGTAAAGTCATAGGTGGTTTGTTCTCCATTGGCCAATGTGCCTGTAAAGGTTTCCATCACAGGAGCTTGACCGGTAACTTCATAACTCACCGGGAAATTACTTTGAGAAGTGGTTCCCGTATTCTGAATCACCACAGATACTATACCATCTCCTGTTCCACACAAGGTAGAGAAGTCGTTAGGAGTACTGTTAATTACATTCATAGAGAGATCGTTGGCAAGGGAACAATTGAATAGTCCACCTGCGTAGAACGTAGCCACATTTCTTTGTCCATACCATCCTTGTGCGTCGTTCTTGGCCGCAACAGCGTACCACATTTCGTCCGAAGGATCTGCGATGGGAACATTAATGGAGTTGGTATTGGTACTTCCCACAACTTCCATATAGCGGTCGCCCAATAAGTACAAATCATATCCATCTGCCTCGGCTACGGCAGTCCAGGTAAAGGAAGCTTCGGTAGGACATACCTGTGTAATATTCATGCCCGTAACTGTAGGAGCGATGCTAAAGTTGCCATCACTTTCATCCGAGAAGGAACCGCTGGTAATTCTAATTCTTGCTTCACCCGTAATTTCGGAAGGAACATTCCAAAGGTAATTGGTGGTAGCAGCAGAAACCGTCACAATACTGTTCCAAGAGCTTCCGTCATTGGTGGTGTACTCTATCGTAAACCCATCGGTAGTGTTAATGGCATCCCAGTGGATGTTTTCGTTTACACTAGGATCGAAAGGCTCTCCTCCGTTAGGATAGGTTACGGTTAGATTTTCGGTAATGATTTCATAAACAATGAAATATTCTTGTGGCCCCATGGGTACATTGAAACCAGTAATTTCCAAATCGTAATCTCCAGCCGCAGGGTTGTTCAACAACACTTGTTCCATATTGTTCAAACGGTCAACACCGTTGGTAGCAGGTAAATTAAGACTGGTAGGATCTGGCGTAGAATCCAATACGAAAGGTAAATGATCTCCATTGGAAGGATCGGTTACCACAAGATCTAAGTCATTCACCAAAGCTGGGTTGGCTCCTGGAGTTGCCTCAGGATCGGTCCAATACAACATGAAACGCACTTGCGTTGTTCCAGAAGGAACATTGATGGTGTGGGTGTTGGAGTTTCCTTGGCTTACTTCGTCGGTAAGGTGACGTCCTTCTTCGATCAAGATACCAGCTCTCAATCCGTTTACGATTCCCCAACCAAATCGGAAATCCGGTCCTACGTTTCCGTAGTCATTGGCAGTATTTAATAAGGTGGCCTTAATTAAACCAGAAGGTGGATGATCCCCTGCATTGGCTTCGGCATACGCTTGGTACAACTGTGCAGAAACACCTGCAATACCCGGCGCTGCACCCGAAGTTCCTCCAAACGTAAGGTATCCGTGATTTTCGTTGGTAGAGTTTTGGTTTTGTCCGTTAGCGGTAATGTCTGGCTTAATACGTCCGTCATGCGCGGGACCACGACTACTGGAACTGGCTAATATTCCATTAAAGAATACGTTGGCGGTCGCAATACAGTTCTTTCCTTGCTTGTGACCTCCTGTAATATTACCCCACTGACTTCCGGCGCCGTAACCACAATTGTTACCATTGGAATTACCACAAGAGAATACGTGAAGTAGATTTTCATTGTCATAGATCTGCTGATCTACATTACGGGCATTGGAGGTATATCCGGCATTGCAACCGTCTCCATAAGAAGAGTTTGTAATCTGTACACTACCATTACCAATAAGGGTTTGAGTAGCAGCATCCATAAAGTTAGATCCGTAGTTGGAAACAAAGACGTCTGCTCCCGCTGCCATACCTCGCATGGTCGGGTTACGATTTCCGGCACCTGCAAGAATACCAGCTACACCGTCACCGTGTGTCTGTCCCGTACCACTGGCGAAAGAGTTGTCTAACCTTCCTTGGAAGTCGATGTGTGGACCTACGATACCATCATCACGAACAAGCACCCCTACACCTTCTCCGGTATAGTTTCTACCCGCTCCTTGGGTGTCAAGGCCATTGGCCCTGTGAAGCCCTCTTCCGCGCGTATCTTCCTTAACTGCAGGAGGAGGAATCAATTCTACCCACTTTACATAGGGAAGATTGGAAAGTTCGTCCAAACAGTTGTCCGGAATGGAAAGTTCTAACGTATGGAATCCAGAATATTCCTGAACCAAAGCGATTTGCTTGGTGGCGAGATCGTTAATGATCCAATCGGAATTCACGTTTTGATGGTGTACCAGATTCACTAAAATCTTATCACCTTGTTGTGCCCAATTACCGATATCTCCGTTTTTAAGGTCCTGAGATAATTTGAACCTTCCTTCTACCGGAACGATGGCACGAACCCCACTGTTTCTTAGATAATCTATAGAAGTGTTTTCGGGGAAATAAAACAAGTATGTGTGATGCGGGATATAGTCGATCAACCGTAATTGGTTGGCCTTAAATGCATCCTGAATGTCTTGGGTTGGAGTTTCATAGAATTGAACCCAACCAAAATAACCATTCCCCAATTCAGAGGATTCTGGCATCTGATCCCATTGAAAGGACTGAATGTTTTCCTGAATATCCAGAATTTCATCTTGGTATTGAATGGTGTACGCGTCCTGCGCATAGGAAAAACCGAAGAAAAGGGTAAGTAGAAACCCAGTAAGAACGTTTTTTCCACTTGAAAAAAAGGTAGTTTTTTTCATAGTCGAATTTTTAGGTGAATTTTACGTAAAATGAACTTTAGGAAATGGTGGTTTTTCTAAAGCAATTCCAAATATATCCAATAGAAACCTAAAAACCGAAAATAGTGGGGGCTTTTAACAGTGTAAAACCTACTGATTTGCTAGGGTTTAAGAAAAAAGAGCCTTTAATTCTGTGGCTTCTTGTGGTTGCAGTTTACCTGCCAAAACCAAACTCAATTGCTTTCTTCGCAACGCCCCTTCAAAGCGCTCCTTTTCCAAAGCGGACTCGGGCTTAATTTCGGGAACAGGAACTGGACTTCCCATTTCGTCTACTGCAACAAAGGTATAGATGGCTTCGTTGGCCTTGCTTCGCATACCGCTTTCCCGATCTTCGATCCACACATCCATAAATACTTCCATAGAGCTTTTAAAAGCGCGGGAAACATGCGCCTCTACCGTTACCACACTACCCAAGGGAATCATTTTGTTAAAGGCCACGTGATTTACCGAAGCGGTTACCACAATCCTACGACTATGGCGTCTAGCTGCGATACTAGCGGCACGGTCCATACGGGCCAAAAGCTCTCCTCCAAACATATTGCCAATAGGGTTGGTTTCACTGGGAAGGACTAAATCGGTAATGATGGTTCGGGACTCTGCAGGGGTTTTTGCTTGCATACAGTAATTTTTTACAAAGGTACGAAGCAATGGTATTTTAGGAATAAAAAGAGGGGATTTTATCGGTTCAAATCCTGAACCAAAAGCCAAGCATCCTTATTCTCCGAACGCTTTATGTCCCTAAGGGCGCGCAATGCCTCTAAACGCTCACTGTGAGAACTGTATACGACTTGGTGAAGCCCATAACGGTTCTTACCAATAAGACGGGCAGAAAATCCTTTTTGGGAAAGTAGGTTGATCTTTTTCTGGGCATTGGACTCAATACGGAATGCACCTGCTACGATATGATATTTACCCGTTTCTTTCGCCACGTCGATGGTCAAAGTAGGAAGTGGGTTATCAATTAAGAAAGTAGCTTCTTGTATTTGATCTTCAACCAAGGCATCGGCTTTTTGCTTTTCGGCAAAATTATGCTTCTCCACTTGGCCTTCATATACTTTCAATCCACCAACACTACCCAAGGTAATGGCCAAAAGACCAATGGCAGCGTAACGAAGGAAAGGATAGGCCGTTTTCTTCTTTTCTTGGTACATGGTAACCACGTCCTTCTGTACTTCTTCTGCTACTTCAGCACGTTGCATAGGAGGTGACACAAAAGAAGTCAATCCGAAAGAAGCCGTGTTGAAGTTTTCAACACTTTCTGGCGTAAACTGAACCGTTTTTTCGTGGTTCAGAAAGAAATCACCGATATTTTTAAGGGTGACTGTTTTTCCTTCCGAAAGTTCTAAGGAAACGGTTCCCGTGAAATTTCGAATTTTTTGAAGGGCCAGTTCGTAACTGCAGTTTTCTACAGAAGCCACATAATTGGCCAAAATGCCGTCATTGGTTTGCAGCTGTCTATTGAAGGAGATCGTTTTTCCTGGCGGATAGAACGTATGGGAAGCGCCATCAATTCTAGCTGAATGGTTCTGGGTTAAAAAAGCCCCAAACCCTGGAATGATAACACACTCATAACGATAGAGTAAATCCTTAATATAGCTCGCCAACTGCATAAAACAAACATAGATTATTTTAAGGAAGCATTCAATAGTTGCGGAACGAACTTATTAACAACAGAAAAATTTGTAGCTTTAATAACTCCCTTTAATGAACCTGACATTGGACTACGGTTTTGATGTTCAGGCACTCATGATTTCACTATGCTATCAAAAACCGAATTGCTGTATGTTTTGGCATTGCAGCGGGTTCCCAATTTGGGAGATATTTCTGCCAAAAAGTTAATCAATACCATAGGTTCTGCCGAAGGGATTTTCAAAGAAAAGAGAAGTCATCTCTTAAAGATTCCTGGCATCGGTAGTTTAAAGTTGAAATATTTGGATGAACGCAATTGCCTTTCGGAAGCGGAAAGGGAACTTCATTTTATCGAGAATGAAGGAATCGAGTATTCCTATTTTATGGATCCTGCCTATCCAGAACGTTTAAAGCATTGTTTGGACGGCCCCATTCTACTGTTTCAAACAGGAAATGTGGATCTTAAGAACCGGAAAGTGATTAGCATCGTAGGTACTCGAAAAGTGACCACCTATGGAGCTTCATTTTGTCGTCAGTTGGTGGAGGAATTGGCCTCTTTGAATCCTGTGATTGTATCCGGGTTTGCGTATGGCGTGGATATTACCGCTCAAAGAGCGGCTTTGGATTGTGGTTTGCAAACCATAGGCTGTTTAGCCCATGGTCTTAATCAGATTTATCCGAAGTCGCACAAAAAATACGTTTCCAACATCAATGAGAACGGAGGCTTCCTTACCGAATTTTGGAGCGATGATCCCTTCGACAGGAACAACTTTCTGAAGCGAAATCGAATCATTGCCGGGATAAGTGAGGCCACGATCGTAATTGAATCTGCTGAAAAAGGGGGAAGTTTGGTCACCGCAGATATTGCCAATTCCTATGACCGTGATGTGTTCGCAGTACCGGGAAGAGCGGGCGACGTGCAAAGCCAGGGCTGCAATAATCTTATAAAAACCCAAAGGGCCCATTTATTAACCTCGGCTGCGGATTTGGTGTACGTTTTGGGTTGGGATTTGGAAACGGAAACTGCTAAGCCTAAGCAAACCAGGCTGTTTGTTGAATTGAATGAGTCCGAAAAATGTATCTGGAAATATCTAAAAGAAAAGGACAAAGAATTGTTGGACATTATTTCCATAGAATGTTCCATGCCCATACATAAAGTCACTTCTGTACTGCTTTCCTTGGAACTGAAAGGCTTGGTACAACCCTTGCCGGGTAAGTTATTTCGGACAGTTTGAATCTTTAATAACCAAGAACAATTAACATTTTGCCCTTTATTTTTTTCTATTTTTGAGGAATGACCCTCACATTCAAGAACATTTTTCGCGGTGCTTTATTGGCCTCAGCCGTAGGACTTTGCATTGCCGGATATGAAAGCTCAAAACTCGCTTTTGTATTTTACCTCATCCTGTATTCCTTAGGTTTAGCCTATCATCTTATTTTCGATGAGGTGCGGAGCAAGTTATTTGTTTGGGTGTTCTCTCTTTTCATTATCTCTTCGGCCTTTGGGGTTTATTTTTCCTTTAGTCGTGTTCTGAAGGGGGAAACCGGAGCGTTAATCTATCTCAATACGGTCCAGCTTTTTTGGGTCATGGGCTTCGTGCTTATTTTCTTAAAAATGCTAAAGGAACATCCTTTCAAGATGAAATTCAATAAGTGGAGTTGGATGATCATTCTCATTTTGGTATTGGATTTTCTTTTTGCGAAAAAGATCATAGCCATAGTCGATGACTTTGGTCTTAGCTCCATGCACATATTATACAGTTTCGCTTATACCATTCTAAAACTGGTGTTGTTCAGTATCGGGCTTATGTATCAGATTGTAAACACGTCGACGCGCATATCGACCATAACAGCGGCATTCCTGTTTTTCTTCCTTAGCGATATTACACAGGTGCTGAATTCACTGTTTTTCTTCGGAGATCCTTTGTATGGGATCACCTTATTGGAATTGGGAATGTTCTGTATTGCCTTGTTCTTTTTCTATATGTATTGTGTCATGCCCGACCAGCACGAATTGCTTAAGAAAGAAGCCTTACTTAAGAAAAGAAATCAGGGAGGGGCGCGTTAATAACCCACTTTTTCACGAACGCGAGCCAAAACCGCATCGGCTACCGCTTTTGCTTTTTGAGCTCCTTTTTCTAGGGCAGCGTCTACTTCGTTCAGGTTTTCCATGTAGTGGTTGTATCGGGCGCGTTCTTCAGCAAAGCGATCCAGCATGCATTCGTACAAGGCCTGTTTGGCGTGTCCATAGCCATAACCACCTGCCAAGTAGTTGGTGCGCATTTCTGCGATTTGATCTTCGGCGGCAAGTAGTTGATACAATGCAAATACATTACAGGTATCTGGATTTTTGGGTTCCTCCAAAGGAGTACTATCGGTTTGAATACCCATGACCTGTTTGCGCAGCTTTTTATCTGGTAAGAAGATATTGATGATGTTGTCCTTGGACTTACTCATCTTGGCACCATCGGTACCTGGAATAAGCATCGTATGTTCTTGTACCTTAGCTTCTGGCAACACGAAGGTTTCCCCGCCAATTTTTGCATGGAAACGAGAGGCTACGTCGCGCGTCATTTCCAAATGTTGTAGTTGGTCTTTTCCTACGGGAACAATATCAGCATCATACAAAAGGATATCTGCAGCCATAAGCATGGGATATGTAAAAAGCCCAGCATTTACATCTTCCAATCGGTCGGCTTTGTCCTTAAAACTATGTGCCAAAGTGAGTCGTTGGTAGGGGAAAAAGCAGCTTAAATACCAAGAAAGCTCTGTCACCTGTGGAATATCGCTTTGACGATAGAATACCGTTTTTTCAATGTCCAACCCAAAAGCCAACCAGGCAGCAGCAGTACTATAGGTGTTGCTTCTTAGGGTTTCCGCATCCTTAATCTGGGTGAGGGAGTGCATATCTGCGATAAAAAGATAGGAATCGTTGTTGGGGTCATTGGCCATTTGAATGGCGGGTATAATGGCCCCTAATAAATTCCCCAAATGTGGGGTTCCTGTACTTTGTATTCCTGTGAGAATTCTTGACATAATTAGGTTCTGCTCAAATTTCAAGCAAAGGTAATTTTTTTGAAGTATTTGCAACTTTCAAATTAGTATTTTTGGCAACGAATGAGATTTCTTCGCAACATAGGGTATGTTTTGTACCGAATTTGGTTCTACGTCTTGGTAGCCCTTCCCATAGTGGTATTGTTTCCCATTCTCATTGTAAGCATCCTAAAAGACAGCTGGTATCCTTTTTTCTTTCGCTTGGCGCGATTTTGGTCAAAACTCATTTTGTTTGGTATGGGCTTTTATCCCAAGGTGAAACGCGATGTAAAGTTTGAAAAAGGCAAGAGCTATATGTTTGTGGCCAACCATACGTCGATGACGGATATTATGTTGATGTTGTATGTGGTTTCCAGAAATCCCTTTGTGTTTGTGGGTAAGGCCGAATTGGCCAAAATCCCACTGTTCGGATTTTTCTACAAACGAACTTGTATCTTGGTAGATCGCTCCGATGCCAAAAGCCGTCTCAATGTGTTTACTGAAGCTCAAAAACGATTGCAACGTGGATTGAGCGTTTGTATTTTTCCTGAAGGCGGTGTGCCTGATGATGAAACCATGCTACTGAATCAGTTTAAGGACGGAGCCTTTCGCTTGGCGATAGAACACAAGATTCCTATAGCTCCCATGACGTTTCATGACAACAAAAAACGATTTTCTTACACCTTTTTTAGCGGAGGTCCCGGAAAGATGCGGGTTCGGGTACATGACATTATTCCCACCGGTATTCTAGAGTTGGAAGACAAACGCATGCTTCGTGATCAGACCCGTGAACTTATTTTGGAGGAACTACAAAATCCAAGTATTCACGGCTGATATTCAATTTTTTAGAGTCCCAAAAATTCTATTTCGAATTTCTTCTTTACGAATTTGAAAGGAACCCCTGCACTTATACATTCTTTATTTTTTACTTGCTTCTCTCCTTCTATTTTCGATGGTAAATTCTTCTAGGGGCATCCCTCCGCTGCTTGAAACACGGGTTGAAAGCAGCTCCCTTTAAGGGTGGTTATCTGTGTTCAATTTTAAATTCAATTGTTATGAGAAAACTCATTTTTCTTGGGTTGCTGTTCTGCACAATGGCAACCTACGCACAAGATCCTTTTGTGCCTTCGGGAGAAAATTTATCTCCCAATGTGACCATTCCAAATGCGCCAGAAGCGGCTGCCCTGACGAAATTTGGAGATCAAGGGGCTTCCCTTTTTACAGGGACTCCTAATATTAGTATTCCCGTTGGGACGATTTCCGGAAGGGAATTTTCCATTCCTATTACGCTAACCTATGACGCCTCAGGAATAAAGGTAAACCAAATGGCTACCTGGGTCGGTTTGGGATGGAATTTACAAGCGGGAGGAGTCATAAACAGGGTCAATATTGGAAATCCGGATGATGCTTTTGATGCGAACTTCGACTATCAGCCTTTTTATGCTTCTTCGGTAGACCTTAAAATGAACAAGTTTAAGGAACACATCTTACCCTACAATGCGAATCCCGACGGTGATGTGTTAGAATATTTCCAATTCAAAGATGATGTGGTGACGGGAGCCTATGAAACACAACCAGATTACTATGAATTCAATGCGCCGGGAGGACTTTCGGGAAAATTCTTTATCGATTATAATAATGATACTGCCATTTGTGTAAACAATGCAACGATAAAAATTACTCCTACTATTACAGGAAATTCTGTCCTAAACCATAAATACCTTCAGGATTTTACAATTACCGATGAACATGGAAACCGGTTCGAGTTTATGAAACCACAATTCAATGAATCCGATTTTACCATGATTCTAAATACGGCATCTGGTCCCCAGGAAATCGACCAATACTTAAAATTTGTGTCTTCATGGCACCTCACCAAAATCGTTTCTGCTGTAAAAGGAGATGTAATTGAATTTATTTACAACGACGTCCCCTATATATGGACGAACCCTCAGAAGTATGGTGAAATTAATTACATAAAGAACAGGATTTCGGGAGTAACTGCTGGCCCAGATGAAGGGGGTCCTCGGACAAAAGCTAAAAACTTTAAAATAGAGCAGTACTATTTAAAAGAGATTAAAATTAATGGGACAAAGCGTGCAGAGTTTCTGCTTTCATCTCAGGCAAGGGAAGATTTAGAGGGGGGTAAATACCTAGACGAAATAAAGCTATACAACAATCTAGGAGATCTGGTTACCCGTCTAGAAACCGATACAGATTATTTTGAAGACATTAATGCTATTGACGAGAACCAAAAAAGGCTACGCCTAAAGGGGGTTACTCAATATGATGTTGGAAGTAATGGAACGGAAAGTTCCGAATCTAAAACCCATACGTTCGAATATGAAGGAGATGGTTTTATCCCAGATAGATGGTCCTACGCACAGGATTATTGGGGCTACTACAATGGTATGAATGGGAATTCGCATTTTGTTCCTAGGGTCCAAAACGATCACTTTACCTTAAATGGGGCCATTCGCGATGCGGATTTGTTTGATGCAAAAATAGGCACACTTAAACGAATCAATTATCCTACAGGAGGGTATACTACCTTCGATTATGCTCTTCATCCCGTTGGAAAGGAGTTCCCATCGGTAACGACTTGGGATCCAATCACCCAACTTACAGGTGGAGTAGACCCTAATTCTACAGACCCATATGGCTATTTTGCTTTTGATGATGCCTGTTTCGATGTTCCTTTAGATTCTCTAGGGACCTTTACCATAGATTATGAAGATACTCCTTTACGGATTACTTCAGACTTTCACCCAACCGGTGGAACCGAACCTTGTAACGTTGCCTGGTCTATTTTGGTCATTTTCGATCCCAGTGTGACTCCGAATCTTTCCGAATTTAGAGACAATCCAAATTCACGGTATTTCTATCAAGAGCAAGTACAAACCATAGGGAATAGCCAAGGCGAGTTTTCTGTGGATTTGGCGCCAGGAACCTACAAATATTTATTGATGAGTAGTAGCCCACATTATACCTACTATTTTGATAAAGCAGCTGGAACCAACTTTATTGAGCAGGTTATTTATGGCGGGGGACTTCGAGTGGACAAAATTAAGAATCACGATGGAGATGGGAATGTATTGGGATACAAAAGGTATTATTATGATGACTATTCAAACCTGAATTCTGTACCTAATGAAACCGATTATAAAGAAGCATCTTCTGGGTTATTGCAAGAGCATCTGGATTACACCGAATTAATTAGTGAGTCCGAACTTATTGGTTGTCCTTGCGCCTGTGATCCAGGTTGTGGTACAGGGGTTTCTATCGCAAATTATCTGTATCTCTATCGATATTCAAAAAATCAAACTTCCCGGGCCAAAAATGCTGTCACTTACGATGAGGTAACAGAGGTGAATTATTCGCTAGATGGTTCTTCCCAAGCCATTAATGGATATACTGTTTCGGAGTTCTACAATGAATTTACTTTTGTAAACAAATTCCATTATAGATATGATGAATTCCTCTCTGGAGAGCTGAAGAAAAAATCCGTCTACAACAAACAAAACGAACTACTTCAGACTTTTGAAACCGAATATGAAGTACTCATAGATGATTTGAATGACGAAATCTATGCAACCAACTACACTTTGTATGGAAATGAGGATCGCTATATTGTTATCTACGACACCCATTCTAATGGGACTACGTATGAAAGGTACTATGAAAATTATACTGGAGGTTATATTAGCGAATGTCCAGACCCTTCTGCTACTGGAGATGTTTGCACGAGATCTTCGGCTCCTCCTAATGGGATTCCAAGTTCCGATATAGACAAGTATTATTTCGGTCCTCAAAGCTTTCATCATAAAAATAACTTTTACATCAATGCTTATTGGAAACGACCTATAAAAACTACAAAAAGGGATTATTTCGACGGGGATTATATAGAAAAGATCACCAATTATTATTACGACAACAATTCCCATCGTCAAGTTACACGAGTAGAGACAAGTGACAGTAAAGGAGACTTAGTTAAAGCACAATACACCTATCCACAGGACGTGGTGGCCGGTTTAACGCCAGAAATCAATACGCTTATTAGTCAAAACCGTCTAACGGAACTTGTGAAGGTAAGTGGTGAGATTAATGGGAATACCTCGGAAACCGAAATGGTTTACACTACTCATAATGAGGTTGTGCTGCCCCAAGAAGTTATTCAAATTAAAGAGGGAGATGCGACTTCCAATGTATACTTCGACACTTATGATGACTATGGCAACGTTTTGCAAATGAGCCGAAAGGCGGGTTCCTCAGGTAGTGTTACGGCACAAAAAACGGCTTACGTCTGGGGGTATGATCATACCTATCCAGTCGCCAAGGTAGATAATCTTGAATATTCACAATTATTTTCAGGAATTCCCATCATAAACTTAGCCATTCTTAATAATGACCCTACGGATCAGCAGGTACGTGATGAAATTGATAAGATTCGACAAGCTTTTCCTGAAGCATTGGTGACTACCTATACCCACAAACCCGACATAGGGGTGACCTCCATGACAGAACCCAATGGTGACGTGCAATACTTTGAATACGATGCACCCAACCGCTTGGTAAAAGTGAAAGATCAGGATATGAATCTGGTAGGTTCTTACGAATACAATTACAAAACAAATTAATACCCGAGAAAGATGAAAAAGTTTCTATATACAATAGTTATAATCGTGTTCTTTCCTTTCTTGGCGAAGGGACAAGATGCCACCGAAAATTATGTGAAATCTACTTCTTATCAAGAAGCAACACAGACAGGCTTAGTTACCAATGATGATTCCAAAATAGAGTCAGTCACCTATTATGATGATCTTGGTCGTCCTGTACAAAGTTTGAATGCTAGGGCTGGAGGCAATCGTCAAAACATAGCCAATTATATGGAATATGACGATTTGGGATTGCAACCAAAACAATATTTGCCATGGGCCAGTGGCACGCAGATTGCGAACGATCTTGGCTTTACTGCCCCAAGCACTTTGAAGAACGACATTCTCAGTTTCTACAATACGCCTAAATATGAAAATACAACCAATCCCTATAGTGAAACAGAATTTGAAGCTTCGCCCTTACTGCGTACTCAACAGCAAGCAGCACCGGGGGAAGACTGGAGAATGTACTTGTTATCTGGAGATAACCATACGATCAAGTTTGGGTATGATACAAATGGTTTAATTGTAAAGAGGTTCCGAGTCCAGTTTAATGGGAATGATTACGAATCTCCTCAACTTGTCTATGATGGCAATTACGGTAATGGAGAGTTGTACATCACCCAGACCAAAGATGAAAATTGGATTCCTACCGACGGTAATAATGGGACAACCTATGAGTTTAAGGACAAGGCGGGCAAAGTTATTCTAAAGCGTGTTGTGTCTGAGGACCCTAACAGTGGAGGACTTAAAGGACCTTCTAGTTCGCTAAATCACGATACTTATTATGTGTATGACGATTTTGGCAACTTAACCTACACAATTTCGCCAGAAGGGACGGACAATATATTGGGTATTGGAAATACTATTGATCAAAATATTCTCGATAAATTAGGATATCAATATAAGTACGACAAGCGGAATAGATTAATTGAGAAGAAGATACCTGGGAAAGGATGGGAGTATATTGTGTATGACCAGTTGGACCGTCCCGTCTTTACGCAGGATGCAAACCTGCGGCTTACCAACCACTGGCTGTTCACCAAGTATGATGCTCTAGGCCGTGTTGCATATACGGGAAAGAACACCTATGGCAGTACGCGTGTTGCACTACAGACCATAATGGACAACGAAAACGATCTGTACGAGACCGTAACTGCGACGGAACAGACAATCAATGGCCAAGCGATTTACTACACAAACAACGTAAAACCAGACGTAAATAATTACGACATCTATACTATCCATTATTACGATACCTACCGTCATTTAGATGGTATTGGCGTACCGACTACGGTACTGGGACAGCCCACCACTGAGAATGGTTTGGTAAGCACTACCACTCAAGGGCTTTCAACTGTGATCAAAACACGTGTTTTGGGCTCGAATGATTGGATTACCTTTTTTTCTGCCTATGATTCTTATGGACGTGTAATCTTTATGCGGACGGTTAATGATTATTTGGAAACAAATGATCTTGTAAGCTTGTTGTTGGATTATACGGGTAAACCTCTTGAGACAGTGCATAATCATCAAAAGGCGGGCCTTCCTTCTGTGATCACTAATAATTATTTTATGTATGACCATTTGGGTCGCTTGGTATCACACAAACAGAAGATAGGGAATCAATCTGTGCAACGCATTGTCATGAATCAATATGACGAACTGGGCCAACTTGTCCAAAAGGGCGTGGGGGGCGTTTCTTTTGTGGATGGGTTCGAAGACCAAACTCATGTGGATGTTACCTATGATGGAACGATCACCAACACGTATCCCAATGGCTACGCGGAAGCATGGCCGTCGTTGGCAAAGACCAAGGGGGAGGTCCCGGCAAATGAAGATGGGGGTATCCAGTTTCGTCCACAGCAAACGAACAAACATGTAGTGGTAGGTTTGGTAAAATCTTCTAATGCCAACAATGCGGATAATCTGTACATGGATTATGGAATCCATTTGCACTATTCCACCACCACAGGGGTCAAGATCAAGTTGCGGGTGGATGGCAATGCCTATCCGAATGGGGTTTTCAGCTATGGCACCTATACCGCCAATGACATTTTTAAAGTGGAACGAGTGGGTAATTCGGTGAAGTTCTATAAGAACGGAACAGAGTTCGAGAGTCTGAATATTCCTTCCAACTCGGATCGCCTTATAGGGAAAGTAAGTTTTACCGGTTTTGAAGGGGCAGAGATTGCCGATGCCACCCTATTTGGCGGTGCCTTCGATAACGAGTTGCAGGATGTAGATTATACATACAACATTCGTGGTTGGTTGACCGACATTAACAAGGTGGATGCTGGGGGCATCGGTGGTGGAATTCCGGACTTGTTCAACTTTAAGATCAATTATAACGAAGTGAATAGCGCTATAGGCGACAGCCCAACACCGCTATACAACGGAAACATTTCACAGACCTTTTGGCAAACGGAAAGTGATGATGAAGATGTACGAGGCTACAATTATGCCTATGATGACCTAAATCGTATCCTTGGAGCTGTAAGTATAAAGGGCACTGCTTTTTCTAACATGGCTTTAACAAATAACCATGATTTATCCAACCTCTCTTATGACAAGAACGGGAACATCCTTTCGCTTAACCGCAGGGGATATGATGATAATGGCATGTTTATAGATATGTGGGATGATCTAAGCTATACCTATGATGGGAATGTATTGTTGCAGGTGGACGAAAACCTGAATGGTACTCCATTGGAAGATTATGGGTTTAAGGATGGCACCAATACAGGCAGTGACTACCATTATGACCAGAACGGCAACATGGTGTTGGACAACAACAAGGGTATCACCGATATCGATTATAACCATCTTAACCTACCTACACAAGTTACCTTCGATGGCAATCCCAACAAGAGGATCGAGTATACCTATGATGCCACTGGGGTTAAATTGCAAAAGAAGGTTGTTGAGGGGATTGGAGTAGAGACCACTATTTCCTATGCCGGTAATCTTAAGTACAAGAAGTTATATGCCGGTGCGGGTATAGAAACCTTGGAGTTCATTAACCACCCAGAAGGGTATATCGTACCAACGGTAACCAACACAGGTCCAAAAGGAAGTCCTGAGTATAGTGATTTTGACTACGTTTTTCAGTTCAAAGATCATTTGGGAAACATCCGGTTGAGTTATAGTGATGGCAATGGTGATGGAAGTATTGATGAGACCACAGAAATTATTGAAGAGAGTAACTATTATCCCTTTGGATTAGTACAGATGGGATATAATAATAGTATTAATCCTTTTGGAAATAGTCTAGCTCAAAAATGGAAATTTAATTCAAGAGAATTAAATAAGGACTTAGGTATAAATGTTTTCGAGATGGATTGGAGACATTTTGATTCGTCAATTGCCCGATTTATGGTGATAGATCCAATGGCGGATAATTTTGAACAAGAAGACATTTCCCCATACGCCTTTGGTTGGAACAATCCAATATGGTTTGCAGATCCATCTGGTCTTTGCCCGGATTGTCCCGATGCTGCAAATTTTAAGCCTGGGGACACGTATGATGTAAATGGAGTAACCTATGTTATCGACTCCACTGGCCAATGGGCAAGGCAAGGAGGAACTTTGGATGAGGTTGTTATTAGCCCTTCATCAGATGATTCAAACACAGAATCTTCCGAAGATTCGGATAGTTCAGAAAATGATCCACGACCTTACTTCTATAATGCTGATCGATATGATTATAGTAAGGGGCATAGCATAGTTGGTTCTCAAAAGGTTAATGAGGATATCAATTTCATTTTGAATGGAGAATCAATAGTTGGTATTCCAGATAATATGTACTTCAGGGCACTTACTATTCTGGTGAGGGATGCAGAAGCAGATCCTGAGGCAACAGAGGATGCAACCACTGCCTTAAATGCATTGCTTCCCATAAAAGCTCGAGGAACCAAACATACCCCTAATAGACATGTTGACAAGAAAAAATTTCCAAACAAAAGTAAATATAAGAAGCCATCACAAATTGAAAAATTGAGGAGAAGAACAATCAAAAGTCCTGATGGTGTAATAATACAAGCTGATGGAAGAGTCAGGTATGAGAAAGTATTTACTAGAACCATTGGAACAAGAGGTGAAAAGGGGCATCGAGTAATTGTTGATATAAAAAAGAGAAAAGTAGTAACTTCGTTTCCGCAATAGAAGAAATGATAGAAATATATGACATATCTGATCACAAAAGAGAAGATCCTATATTTATTTTAAAATTGGGTGTCTTAGAGCGAATCCATTTTGAGCTTCATAATAAAGGAGTCATGATAGATTTGTATGGAACCTCGAGAGTTTATCCATCGCATATTGGTTTAATAATGAATGCTTTGGAAAATGGTAATAAGGATGAAATTGAGTTTTACAATTTTCTAACAAGATATAAGAAAGAAGACAAAGGATTTATTATTGAGGGCGATTAGACTGTAAAAAAGTGAGAACAGACATAGAATGTGCGGAATTTATACCCTAACTAAACCCCAAAGCATTTCGCTTTGGGGTTCTTTTATGCCTTAGAATTATTTCTTGTATTTGAAAAGAGGGTTTTGAGCAGTGACCAAAAACAAAAAACCGTTCCTATGGCGATGGGAACGGTTTTTCTTCATCATTGTTTGGTATAATCCAAACCTAACCAACTAAAAAACTAACCTAAAACTTAAAACTCAATCCACTATACACCCCCAAATAATAGGGTCTAAAGTCTACAGACGAATCCGTATACGGATTGAGCTGGTATTTAAACATAGGTTCGATATTAAACTTTAATCTCTTACTAATTTTGTAATTAAACCCGAGTCCGATATTGGTCGAAAAACTCACCGAGCTCAGGTTATTGGCCTCTCCCAATACTTCACGGAAATCCCCGTCATTGGCCACAATCTCATTATCGCCTAAGAATAGTGTACTGAAACCACCAATCATGTTGATTCCAAATCGCCTGTCGAGGAGGGCATAGTTCAATTCTAATGGAACTTCGTAATACGAAAGGTTCTGCGTTAATTCTGCATTATTACCCCCGGTGGATTTGGGACGGAGGTTATCAAAAGGATTCATGGTATCTGGTGGCACATTGGCCAAGGTACCTTTATCCAAAGCAGTCAACACATTAGAACGCCCCCCATAATCTACAGAGGCAAGGGCAGAAGCTACGGGTCCGGTAGCCAATTCAATGTCACCGGTGCTATACCCTAGGTTTACATTACTCACCCCAGAACGGATACTCAACTTATCGTTAATGGCGTAACTAATCTGTACCCCATAACTGAAATTGGTCTCTCCACTCTGAGAATTATCGGCGAACATAGGATCTATAGAAGAACCTTCACCGAAACTATTATAAAATACAGGCCCGAAATTGGGGGTTACTTCCCATTGACGGGCATCTTTATCATCGGTCTTCGCGATTTCGGTTTCTTGATCCTCAGCAATCGCATCGAAAATGGATTTCTTGTTGTCTTCAGGAGTTTCCTGAATTTCATCCTTCTTCTCTTCTGCTTTTGTCACAGCAGTATTTACGTCTTGAATTGCCTTAGATGGATCCTTATCCTCCATCGGGTTTTTGAACAGCTCCTCTTCATCGTCCAATTTCTTTTGCTCTTCTTTCACTTGGTTTTCAACCACAACGCCCGTTTCTTGGGCATCTTTTATTTGGGTATCAACACCTTTCTGTTTGTCAAGGAACGGATTGAAATCTTCTGTCTTTTGCTTTTCTTCCTTTTCAGAAGCTACGACAGCATCCTTAATTTGAGAATCAATATCTTTTTGTTTGTCGAGGAACGGATTATGATCTTCTGCTTTTTGTTTTTCTTCATTTTCAGAAGCTACAACAGCATCCTTTATAGGAGCATTTTTGTCAACCCCAATATCTTTCTTAAGAAGCTTATCATTGTTAGGAGCTACATTATTCACTTTCTCCTGCTCTTCTACAGCAACGGCTTCTTGACCACTACGCGATTTTTGAAGTAATTGATCTTGGGAATCGGTCGGGGTGGTATCATCAGAAGAAGATGCTTCCTCTTTCTTTATTTCTTCAACCCCATCTTCAGAAGAAATAGCTTCGTTCTCTATCTTTTTATCAGTAATCGGAGGGGTATCGTCCTCTTTTTCAATGCTTCGTTCCGTGTTCTCATCAACCAACACAGGATCGTCGCCACCTCCAAAGGGGTTAAATACCATATTGCCCACGGTAAGCAGTAGGGCCAACAAAGCGGCCACACCACCAACGCGCCACCACAACGGAATCACCTTACGGTCGTCCTTCTCTTTCTTCATTTTGGCTTGGATATTATTCCAAACCTCAGGAGAAGGAGCCGCTTCAAAGTGTTGCAGTTGCTCTTTGAACAGGTCGTCTATGTGTTTCTTATCACTCATCAAAATCACCTCATTGCAGAGGGGTTACTGTTTATTTTGGTCGTCAAGAAACGATTCTACTTTCTTTTTAAGGCTCATCCGGGCCCGTGCTAAATTCGATTTGGAAGTTCCATCAGAAATTCCCAACATCTCGGCTATTTCCTTATGGGAGTAGCCGTCTAACACGTACAGGTTGAACACCAAACGGTAACGGTCGGGCAATTCCTGAATGATCTTCAGTAAAAAGTCCAAAGGAACTTGAGTCGTTTCCACTTCCACCTCTGCATCTTCCAGTTGTTCCTCATTCGATATATCGAATACCTTTTTCTTCCTGTATTTCTGAAGCACCGTATTCACGGTAATGCGCTTCATCCATCCTTCAAAAGAACCTTTTCCTTGGTACTGCTCAATCCGATTGAAGATAGTGATGAATGCATCTTGCAAACTATCTTCGGCCTCGGCACGGTTGGGAGAATACTTTAAACATATCCCAAACAATACACCAGAATACTGCCTATACAGCAATTCCTGTGCTTTAGCATCATGCCGCTTGCATTCTTCTATGAGCTGTTGTAACGTCAAATATGGTTGGCTTGTTTAGTAAATTCAACTACCTAATTAACGTAAGCAGGCAACCATATCGCCCAAGTTGCTACATTCTGTAGATACAGGGTGAAAAAAAGGGTTGCGTGGGGCTGAAAAATTTTTAGCTGGCCACCGCTGCGATGGCCTCTTTTATTTTCTGCTCCAGTTCTTCCATTAATTCAGGATTGTCCAGTAGCAATGTTTTAACCGCATCGCGGCCTTGCCCAAGTTTGGTGTCGTCATAACTGAACCAGGAGCCGCTTTTCTTTACGATTTCGTAAGCTACTCCCAAATCGATGATCTCACCTACCTTAGAAACCCCTTCGCCATACATAATGTCGAATTCGGCCGTCTTAAACGGTGGTGCTACTTTGTTTTTAACGATTTTTACACGGGTTTTATTCCCTACCACAGCGCTTTGGCTGTCCTTGATTTGGGTAGAACGTCGTATATCGAGTCGGACGGAAGCGTAGAACTTAAGTGCGTTCCCTCCTGTTGTAGTTTCTGGATTTCCGAACATGACCCCGATCTTTTCCCTCAATTGGTTGATAAAGACCACGGTACAATTGGTTTTGCTTATGGATGCTGTTAACTTTCGAAGTGCTTGCGACATTAATCGTGCATGCAATCCCATTTTGCTGTCCCCCATTTCCCCTTCAATTTCACTTTTGGGCGTAAGTGCAGCTACGGAGTCTACAATAATGATGTCTATGGCACCACTTCGAATAAGGTTATCGGCAATTTCCAAAGCCTGTTCCCCATTGTCGGGCTGGGAAATGATAAGGTTTTCTATATCTACTCCCAATTTTTCGGCATAATAACGATCGAATGCGTGTTCTGCATCGATAAAGGCAGCAATCCCTCCATTTTTCTGTGCTTCGGCAATGGCATGTAAGGTTAAGGTGGTTTTACCCGAAGATTCCGGACCGTAGATTTCCACTACTCTTCCGCGCGGATAGCCTCCAACCCCTAACGCCAAATCCAAACCTAAGGATCCTGTGGGAATAACCTCTACCTCTTGTACGGCGGCATCTCCCATCTTCATTACGGTTCCTTTTCCGTAGGTTTTATCCAGTTTGTCCAGTGTAAGTTTTAGTGCCTTTAGTTTCGCTTCTTTTTCGCTGCTCATGTGTCTGTCTATTGAAAATTCTTAAAACGTTAAAGGTAGCACTTCTACAAATTTGGCACAACAGGAAAAAGCCCCCACTACCTTTTTTTGTCAACAATGGCGCAAAAGCGTACTTTTGCCGCAATTATTACAAGTTTTCATCTTTTCACCTAAAAAAGTATAGCATGCAACTGTACAACACACTAAGTGCAAAAGAGAGAGCGGAATTATTAGAACAAGCCGGAGAAGATCGGCTTACGCTTTCTTTTTATCAATACGCCAAAATTGGCAACCCCGAACTTTTTAGAAATCATTTGTTCATCGCATGGGACGATATGGCTGTCCTGGGTCGAATCTATGTGGCAAACGAGGGGATCAACGGGCAATTGTCCGTTCCTGCTAAGAATTTCAACACGTTTAAAGAGTTTTTGGACGGAATTTATTTTCTGAAGGATGTACGCCTCAACATCGCGGTAGAGCATGACTTAAAATCCTTCCTGAAACTGAAGGTAAAGGTTCGCAAGAAAATCGTGGCCGATGGTTTGAACGATGACACCTTCGATGTAACCAACAAAGGGGTGCATGTAAACGCCGAACGTTTTAATGAACTCATTGAGGATCCGGATACGGTTTTGGTCGATATGCGGAACCATTACGAAAGCGAAATAGGTCATTTTAAAAATGCCATTACTCCAGATGTGGATACCTTCCGTGATTCGTTGGACATTATTGAAGAAGACCTAAAGGAACATAAGGAAGACAAAAAACTCGTGATGTATTGTACGGGAGGGATTCGCTGTGAAAAAGCGAGTGCCTATTACAAGCACAAAGGATTTAAAAATGTATTCCAGTTGGAAGGGGGAATCATTGAATATACCCGTCAGGTAAAAAGCGAAGGCTTGGAAAATAAATTCATTGGGAAGAATTTCGTGTTCGATCACCGACGTGGGGAGCGCATTTCTGAAGATATCATTGCCCAATGCCACCAATGCGGAAAACCTTGCGATACCCATGTAAACTGTGCCAACGAAGCCTGTCATTTGTTGTTCATTCAGTGTGATGAGTGCGCCGATAAAATGCAAAGTTGTTGTAGTGACGAATGTGTGGAGATTGTTCAGTTACCGTACGAGGAGCAGAAACGATTGCGCAGTGGAAAGCACAACAGCAATAAGATTTTTAAGAAGGGGCGTTCCGAAAAATTAAAGTTCAAACAGTAATTCTTTTATCAGTATATTTACTGATCGTAACTATGTTTAATCTTCGTCTCTTTTTCGGCTGAAAAAGAGCTATATATAAAGAAATATGGGCTGTACCAGTTGCGCTACTGGCGCCAATGGACAACCAAAAGGCTGCAGAAACAATGGAACCTGTGGCTCCGATGGCTGTAATAAATTAACGGTATTCGACTGGCTTTCCAACATGTCACTTCCCGGCAATGTGGATCCCTTTAATGCGGTAGAGATACGTTTTAAGAATGGAAGAAAGAACTTTTTCCGAAACCCAGAGAAACTTACCTTAAGTATTGGCGACGTTGTCGCTACCGAAGCTTCCCCAGGGCACGACATTGGGATTGTGACCCTTACTGGCGAATTGGTGCGGGTGCAGATGAAGAAAAAGAAGGTGCAACCCAACCTAGACGAATTGCCCAAGGTTTATCGAAAAGCTTCCCAAAAAGATATCGATGTTTGGCAGAAAATGCGAGACAAGGAGCTCGATGTGCAGAAGCAATCGAGGGAAATCGCGATGCGATTGGGATTGCAGATGAAGATAAGCGATGTAGAATACCAAGGCGATGGCTCCAAGGTTATTTTCTATTACACCGCCGAAGAGCGGGTCGATTTCCGACAGCTCATCAAGGATTTGGCAAGGGCCTTCAGCACGCGAATTGAAATGAAACAAGTAGGGTTCCGTCAAGAAGCGGCCCGTTTGGGTGGTATTGGATCCTGTGGACGCGAATTGTGCTGTTCTACCTGGCTTACCGATTTCCGGAGTGTGAATACTTCGGCAGCGAGATACCAACAGCTTTCATTGAATCCCCAGAAATTGGCAGGACAATGTGGGAAGTTGAAATGTTGCCTCAATTATGAATTAGACACCTATTTGGAGGCATTGGAAGAGTTTCCAAAAACCGATATCAAGTTAAGTACCGAAAAAGGAAAAGCACATTGCCAGAAAGTGGATATTTTCAAAGGCCTTATGTGGTTCTCCTATGAAAATGAAGGCATGACTTGGCACGAAATGGAGGTAGCCCGAGTGAACGAAATCGTAGCCCTGAATAAAAAAGGGAAAAAGGCGACAAGTCTTGAAGATTATATCGAGGATAAGGTGTATCCCACCCAAGAATTGTTCGAAAATGTAGTAGGACAGGATAGTCTTACGCGATTCGATCAACCAAAGCGAAGAAGAAAAAAGCGCAGAAACAAAAACAATAAGAAAAAGGCAGAAACGGTTACGGCGAATACTACTGGAGGACAAAAGAAGTCCGCTTCAGGAAGAAACAAAAACAAGAGCCGAAACCGAAATCGCAACAGAAATCGTAACAATAAGAATGCGTAAACTTATAGGCATCCTATTACTCCCCATGCTTTTTACGGCCTGTGATTCGCAAATCGTCGTTAGTGAAATGCGCGACTTGCCTGGAAATTGGCATAAGGATGAGGTGATGGAATTTCAGATTCCTGCACTGGATTCATTAAAACAGTACAATGTTTTCTTTCATCTTCGCAATACCAATGACTACCCTTTTAACAACATATTTTTAATTGCCTCTATGGAGTTTCCTCATGGTAAAACCATTACCGATACTTTAGAATACCGTATGGCCGCTGCCGATGGTACGTGGTTGGGTAAAGGTATTGGCAGTGTAAAGGAAAGCAAGCTTTGGTATAAGGAAGATGTGACTTTTTTTGAGGAAGGCGAATATAAGCTAACCGTGTCTCATGCGGTGCGCAATAACGGTGAGGTTCATGGCGTTACCCAATTGGAAGGCATCACCGAAGTCGGTTATAGCATAGAAGAAGCAACAAACCATCAACCCTAACATCCATGGCAAAACAAGCAAGTAAAAAATCGGTTGCAAAGAAAAAGGGGCCGACCCCTGTGAGGAAGCACATCAAAACTTTCTGGATGATTTTTGGTTCAGGAGTGCTTCTGTTTTTTCTCCTATTTCTATTAGTTTCTTGGGGAATCTTTGGAAGATTGCCAGACGAAACAAGTTTGGAGAATCCAGAAAAGGATTTGGCTACGCAAATAATTTCGGAGGATGGCGAAGTAATCGGAAAATTCTTCAAAGAAAATAGAACTCCGGTTCAATATGAGGATCTACCAGAGCATTTGGTAAACGCCTTGATTGCGACCGAAGATGTCCGCTTTTACGATCATGCTGGGATTGACGGAAAAGGAACTGTTCGTGCTGTGGCATTTTTAGGAACCCGAGGAGGAGCCAGTACGATTACCCAGCAGCTGGCGAAACAATTTTTTACGGGAAGGGTTGCTAAGAACATTGTAGAAAGGATCGTTCAGAAATCCCAAGAATGGATCATCGCTACCCGTTTGGAGCGACGTTATACCAAGGAGGAAATCATTACGATGTATTTCAACACCTATGATTTTCTAAACTTGGCGATTGGTATTGAATCCGCTGCGAACATTTATTTCAACAAGGCACCACAAGATCTTAATGTTGAAGAGTCGGCCATGTTGGTAGGGATGTTTAAAAATTCGTCCCTGTACAACCCTAGAAGAAACCCCGAAGGGGTTACCAATAGAAGGAATGTAGTCCTTTCGCAAATGGCCAAATACAATTATATTTCTGAAAATGCCAAGGATTCATTGCAGCAGCTTCCATTAAATGTGAAGTTCACCCCTCAGGATCACGACGAGGGAATTGGAACCTATGTGCGGGAGCATATTCGACGTTATATGAAACAATGGGCTAAGGAAAATCCTAAGGCCGATGGCTCCCTATACGACATTAATAGTGATGGGCTAAAGGTTTACACAACCATCAACGCCAACATGCAGAAGTATGCAGAAGAGGCTGTAGATGCCCATATGCGAAGACTTCAAAAAGAATTCGACAAGCAAAACCAAAAGAACAAAACAGCTCCCTTCCGTGATATTACCAAAGATGAGATAAATACGATCATGAATGCCGCTATGCGCAGAACCGATCGTTGGAAGGAAATGGAAGCACAAGGAAAGGGTGAGGACGAAATTATTGCCAGTTTCAGCAAGAAGACCCGAATGAACATATTCTCATGGAAGGGTGATATCGACACGCTCATGACCCCTATGGATTCCATTCGGTACTACAAGAATTTCTTTCGGGCTTCGGTATTGTCCATGACTCCACAAACAGGCGAAATAAAAGCTTGGGTGGGAGGTATTAACTATAAGCACTTTAAATACGACATGGTGAAAACCGGTAGGCGCCAGATTGGTTCTACCTTTAAACCTTTTGTATATGCCACAGCGATCGACCAAATGCATATGTCTCCCTGTGATACCTTACCGAACACACCTTACACCATACCCGCAGGAAAGCATGGAAACATGAAGGATTGGAGTCCAAAAAATAGTGATGGAAATTATGGAGGTATGATGAGCTTAAAAAGGGCCTTGGCAAGTTCCGTAAATACCATCACCGCAAGATTGATCGATAGGACAGGGCCAAGCCCAATTATCGATTTGGTGGGAAAAATGGGAGTGGATACCAAGGATGTTCCCGAGGTACCTTCCATAGCATTGGGAACACCGGATATTACCCTCTACGAGATGGTAGGCGCTTATAGTACGTTTGCCAATGAAGGGGTTTATGTGGAGCCCATTTTGGTACAACGCATAGAAGATAAAAATGGAACCATACTGTTTCAGAACATTCCCAAAACAAAAGACGTGATAAGTAAGGAAACAGCCTATGTAACCGTAAATCTTATGCAAGGGGTTACTCAGGGAGGATCTGGGTCGAGATTACGACATAGCTTCGCTAAGGCACGTTCTGACTATAAGAGTGTAATTACAGGATACCCTTATGAATTCACTAATCCTATTGCAGGAAAAACAGGAACTACGCAGAATAATAGTGACGGATGGTTTATGGGAATGGTCCCTAACCTAGCTACTGGAGTTTGGGTAGGAGGTGAAGATCGAGCCACACACTTTGGGGCCACACGTTATGGACAGGGAGCCGCGATGGCTTTGCCCATTTGGGGAGTGTATATGAAGAAGTGTTATGCAGATGAGACCTTAGATGTCTCTACCAGTAGTTTTAAAAAGCCGCAAAAAATCTCTATTGAAACCGATTGCGAAGCTTATAAAAGTCAAGGCGGGGGAAGCACCGATGAGATTCCCGATGATGAAATAGACTTCTAGTTCTGCCCATTAAAAAAAGCACCAAACCTCTTTGTTTTATTTGGACAAAGGGGTTTTTTTATGCCTTCAAATTTCAGTACTTTTAGTAAAAATTTTAAAGAATGATTACAAAAACGGTAGCCAACGTCCAAGAGGCTTGTAAAGGGGTTGCAGATGGAATGACATTCATGCTGGGAGGATTCGGTTTGTCGGGTATTCCCGAAAACTGCATTGCCCAATTGGTAGCACTCAACGTGAAGGGTGTTACATGCATTTCTAACAATGCTGGGGTCGACGATTTTGGCCTTGGACTCTTACTGCAGCAGCGACAGATCAAGAAAATGATATCTTCCTATGTAGGTGAAAATGCAGAGTTTGAACGGCAAATGCTAAGCGGAGAGTTGGAGGTAGAATTAATCCCCCAAGGAACATTGGCACAACGTTGTCGTGCCGCCCAAAGTGGAATTCCTGCTTTCTATACGCCGGCAGGTTACGGTACGGAGGTGGCCGAAGGAAAGGAGTCCCGTGAGTTTAATGGGAAGATGCATATTTTGGAGCATGCCTTTAAGGCCGATTTCGGATTTATAAAAGCCTGGAAAGGGGATACTGCAGGGAATTTAATTTTCAGGGGAACTGCACGCAATTTTAACCCCAATATGTGTGGTGCCGCCAATATCACGGTGGCGGAGGTAGAAGAGCTGGTGCCGGCGGGTGAATTGGACCCTAACGATATCCATATCCCAGGGATTTTTGTACAGCGCATCTTTCAAGGGGAGAAGTACGAAAAGCGAATTGAAAATCTAACCGTAAGAAAAAGAGACTAATGGCATTATCCAAAGAACAGATAGCACAACGAATTGCGAGAGAGGTAAGGGACGGTTACTATGTAAACTTAGGAATTGGTATCCCGACACTGGTTGCCAATTTTGTCCGTGACGATATCGAAGTAGAATTTCAAAGTGAAAATGGAGTATTGGGAATGGGGCCCTTTCCTTTTGAAGGGGAAGAGGATCCAGATCTTATTAATGCAGGAAAGCAGACCATTACGGCACTAAAAGGAGCTTCCTTTTTCGATTCTGCCATGAGCTTTTCCATGATTCGTGGACAGCACGTAGATCTTACCATATTAGGAGCAATGGAAGTGGCCCAGAACGGAGACATCGCCAATTGGAAGATTCCGGGTAAGATGGTGAAGGGAATGGGAGGTGCGATGGATTTGGTAGCTTCTGCAGACAATATCATTGTTGCCATGATGCACACCAATAAGGCAGGACAATCCAAACTATTGAAAGAATGTTCATTGCCCCTCACAGGCGTTAATTGCGTGAAGAAGATTGTGACCAATTTGGCTGTACTGGCTATAGAAAATAACAGTTTCCGCTTATTGGAACGTGCTCCCGGAGTGAGTGTGGAGGATATAAAAACCGCTACAGAAGGCGACCTAATCGTTGAAGGCGATATCCCCGAAATGACCTTTTAACATGCATATTCAGGATCTGCAGGGGAATTGGGTGCACTATACCTACCAAGAGGATAGGGACTATTCCACAATAGCAGATCGATTTGTTCGCAATACCCTTATCGCTATTGATTTCCTGTACCGAACGGATACTTTGACCATTCGGTATGAGGATGAAGGGGAGGTTCAAACCGTTGATATTATCGATGTCCTGGTGGCCGATACGGAAAATGATATCAAGATCATTCCCGGACAGAAGAATGCCTATAATCCCAATATAAATTGTGTCATGTTCTACGATACTCACGGGGTTGTGTTTCGAAAGAACCATAAGAAAAAGTGGTTTAGGCGTAATAAGGGGTATAATTCTCCTGTCGCCTTGCTTTCTCACGAATTGATACACTGTTATAACGAACTCTACGAAACAGAAGACTATTTAGCTCGCAAAAGGGATCACTCTTCCCGTGGTAAGAAAATTGATGCCGATGGCCGAGATCTATCCTTTCCCAATGCGGAGGAAGTATTTGTAATTAAGATGACCAATCAGGTGGCTAAAAGGTTAGGGGAAGACAAACGATCCAACTACGGAAGAAGCTATTATCCTGTGGAACATGTGCTTTCCACCAAACCAAAAAAGGGTACGGGAAGGGTCTGAACGCTCAAGCAAAGGGAACGAAAAAATGCATGTTTTCCTATCATTTTTGTAGGAGTTCAACACAAAGTGTTAAAAAAAATAGCATTTCATCGAAAAAACAGTGTCTTTTATCCTGTTTTTAGATTTTTTTCACAAATTAGTCATCCCTAAAGAAATAACCAACTTTACCTACTTATGAAAACTATTGCCAAATCAATAAAAAGTACGCTCCAGCTCTTTAAGAGTATGATGTACCTAGCCAAAAAAGTGTTTTTATTGATGTAACGTTGAGATAACTTTTTTACCCCAAGTCTGCAACGATTCAGATAAAGGTAGGCCCGTTCTTTGTGAGGTTAGGACGGGCTTTTTTTATGCGCAATTATATTCCTTTGGGAATCGCTTCAATTAATTTTTTGGTGTAGTCACTATTGGGATGTGCGTAGATTTCGTCCGCATCGCCCAATTCCTCTATTTTACCACTATTCATGACCAATAATTGATCGGCCATAAATTTTACGACGGCCAAATCATGTGAAATGAAGATATAGGTAAAACCAAAGTCTTCCTTGAGTTCGTTTAAGAGGTTCAATACCTGGGCTTGTACGGAAATATCTAAAGCCGAAACCGATTCGTCGCAAATAACGAGTTTGGGCTCTAAGGCTATGGTGCGGGCAATCCCCACGCGCTGGCGCTGTCCTCCAGAGAGTTCGTGAGGATAACGATGAAAATAACTTTCGTCCAACCCCACACGTGTAAGCAAAGCCAGGGCTTTTTTCTCCCTTTCCCTTTTAGATTTCCCAACACCGTGTACTTGCATGGGTTCGATTAGGGCGGCTCCTATGGTAAGCCTTGGGTTTAAAGAAGAATAAGGGTCCTGAAAAATCAATTGAATCTCCTTCCGAAGCGTTCGTATTTCGTTGGCACTAAGATCGGTCAAGCTTTTCCCTCTATACAGGATTTTACCCGAGGAGGCTCTCTCCAATTGAAGAATGGTCTTCCCTAAGGTCGATTTTCCACAGCCCGATTCCCCAACCAAGCCTAGTGTTTCCCCTTCAAAAACGGAAAAACTCACATCATCTACTGCCTTTACCACTTCCTTACGACCGAAAAGTCGTGCATTTCCGTAATATTCCTTTTTAAGGTTTCGCACCTCGAGAATGGGGGTTTGGGTATATAGCTTTTTATGTCTTAAGGCGCGCTGTTGGACCGATATTTCCTTGGGGACAAAGCTATCGTCCTTAATTGAAGCAATGGTAGGAAGTGTTTCCAGACGTTCTCCCAAAGTGGGCCGCGAAGCCAGCAATGCTTTGGTGTAATCTGCTTTGGGCAGTTTAAATATAGAGTAAACGCTTCCACTTTCAGCTACTTCGCCCTGGAACATTACGACGACCCGATCGGCTATTTGACTCACTAAGTTGAGGTCATGGGAGATGAAAATAAGGCTCATTCCGGTATCCTTCTGTAAGTCCTTCAGTAATTCTATAATTTCTTTTTGAACGGTTACGTCCAAGGCTGTGGTGGGCTCATCGGCAATAAGGAGCTTGGGTTTACAAGCAATGGCCATGGCGATCATAACACGTTGCATTTGTCCACCGCTTATTTGATGTGGGTAGCTGGAATAAATCGCATTGGGCCGCGGTAATTTCACCTTTTCGAAAAGGGATAGGGTCTCCTTCCTTGCTTCGGAGGGAGACATAGAAAGATGGTGCTGCAGTATTTCCGAAACCTGTTTGCCGCATTTTAAAGACGGATTTAAGGCACTCATGGGTTCCTGAAAGATCATGGCAATATCCTTCCCCCGAATGTTACGAAGGGATGAGGCCTCCTCCTTCAAGAGGTCTTTTCCTTCAAAAAGGATTTCACCTTCTATATGGGCAAGCCTTTTAGGAAGCAATCCCATGATCGAAAGTGAGGAGACAGATTTACCCGATCCGGACTCCCCCACAATACCCAAAACTTCGTTGGAATTTACATCTAAAGAGATGCCGTGAACCACGGTCTTTTTTTCGCTCTTTTTTCCGAAGGAAATGGTGAGGTCTTTAATATGTAGAAGCGGGGAATTTGCCATGCATTCAAAGATAGTTTTTTGTTCCGAAATAGAGGTAAACCTTTATTATCCCATTAAATCGATAGGGTATAAAAAGTTAAAAATGAATGGATTAGTGAATTAGTGTTACCGTTCATCGAATAAAATTTGATATTTGATAAAAAAACATTTATTTTGTTGCGAAATTCTTAAAAATATAAACAATATTAGTGCAAATGTTTAATTTTTTGACAAAAAAGATTAACATTTACAAAAATTGTTAAAGTGCTGATTTTGTGTGTTTTTGTAGGAATTTCCTTCCCCAATCTAACGAGACGTCGTACAACAATTATTAACTAACAAACCTAAACTATGACACGAATCCGATTTTTCTAGACGTTTTCCCCTAAACAACTAAATACTCCCCTTATCGAAGACCCTTTACCTTGTTTCCCTTTTTGGGAAGCACTGGAGACGTATGCCCTTTTGGGTATGAAACACTAATCATAAACTATTGAGAAAAAATGAAAAAAACGTACCTCTTTGTCCTCCTCTGTATGATAGGACAATTAACCTTTTCACAAGGCTTGATGGACGGGATTGTACAGGACTATTTTAATGTCCTTAAAGGGGAATCCCATTTTAAACAAGCAGACCTAACACAATGGAAGATTACCGATGTGGTACCTTCCTTAAATCCGGATGTTCAACACGTGTACATTCAACAAATGCACAACAATATCCCAATTCAGTATGCCACATACAAACTGACCGTGACCAACGGAAAAGTAACTTGGCATATCGATCAGTTTATTTCGAACATTGCAGAGAAAGTTGCAACTACCCAAGCATCCCTCACACCGGAGGCAGCTGTTATGAAAACCGTGCAACAGCACAACCTCATAGCGCCTGCTCTTAACGGGACAAAAAATGCTGAAGGGATCTATGTGTATAACGATGCCCGTGCATCTGAAGAGCCTATTGTGGTTCAGCCTATGTACCAAGTACACAATGGTGAAATCCGTTTGGTATGGAACGTAAGTTACTACCAAAAAGACGGCCAGCACTGGTGGAACGAAAATATTGATGCAGTTACTGGGCAGGTACTTCGCACCGAAGATTGGGTGATTACCTGTAGCTGGGGAGATGACCATGAAAACCATGATCACGCTGCGGAGCGCATTATAGAAGAAGCTCCTGTAGTAGAAGGTCCTGCAAACTTTATGGCTGGCGAAAGCTATAATGTATATGCGATGCCATTGGAAAGCCCATTGGATGGGGGTCGTACTATTGTAAACGATCCGCAAAACTTAACGGCTTCTCCATACGGATGGCACGATACTAATGGAGCTGCAGGTGCAGAATATACCATTACACGTGGAAACAACGTATGGGCACAGGAAGATGCCAATGGAAACAACGGAACTGGATTCGCACCTAACGGTGGTGCTGGATTGGATTTCGATTTTCCAATCAACTTCAACAATCAGCCAAGTACCTACCAATCGGCTGCCATTACCAACCTTTTCTACTGGAACAACATCATGCACGACGTATTTTATCAGTATGGTTTTAACGAAGCCAGTGGTAACTTCCAGGAGAATAACTATGGAAACGGAGGATCTGGAAGTGACTCTGTAAATGCAGATGCGCAGGACGGTTCGGGAATTAACAATGCAAACTTTGCCACGCCACCGGACGGTAGTAACCCAAGAATGCAGATGTTCCTTTGGAACACCGCAAATCCACAAATTGATGGGGACTTAGACAATGGAATCATAGCCCATGAGTATGGTCACGGAATCTCTATCCGTTTGGTCGGAGGACCTAGCCAGAATGTATTGGGAGGATCTGAGCAAATGGGTGAAGGATGGAGTGACTGGTTCGGATTAATGCTAACCATGAAAACGGGAGATGCAGGAACCGATTCCAGAGGAATCGGAAACTATGCTCTAGCCGAAGATTCTAATGGTGGAGGAATTCGACCTACTCCATATTCTACAAATACTGCTATCAACGGAACAACCTATGGAGACATTAGCGGTTTGGCCGTTCCTCACGGTGTAGGATACGCTTTTGGAACCATCCTTTGGGATCTTACTTGGGCTTTAGTGGCTCAGGAAGGATTCGATACCGATTTCTACAGTGGAACCGGAGGAAATAACATTGCTTTGGCTTTGGTTACTGAAGGACTAAAGAATACTGCCAACAACCCGGGATTTGTTTCTGGAAGAGATGGGATTCTTCAGGCAGATCAGGATCTATATGCTGGAGCCTATAACTGTATTATTTGGGATGTATTCGCAGCTCGTGGGGTTGGGGTAGATGCCAACGAAAATACAAACGGAGGTTCTAACGGAAACAATGACCAGTCTACTTCATTTACGAGTGGATGTGGTGGTGGAACGCCAGACGCATGTTCTGGAACCATCGCTTCTTATCCAGATGATGAAAGCTTCGAAACCAACTTAGGTAACTGGAGCCAGTCTACACAGGACGATTTAAACTGGACACGCGACAGTGGTGGAACTCCATCTAACAACACAGGACCATCCAATGCTGCTGATGGAACTTTCTATGTATTCGTAGAAGCTTCCGGAAACGGAACAGGATATCCTAACAAGCGTGCTATCCTTAACTCACCTTGTTATGACCTGAGTGGTGAGTCTGGAGCTACCTTCGACTTTAGCTACCACATGTTTGGTGCTGCCGATATGGGAAGTATCGATCTTGAGGTAAGTACCGACGATGGTGCTACTTGGACCAGTATCTGGAACAGAACAGGAAACCAAGGAAACCAATGGAATTCAGAAAGCATTAATCTGAACACCTATGCCGGTCAAAGCAACTTCCGTATGCGTTTTAATCGTGTAACTGGAAGTACTTGGCAAGCAGATATCGCGCTGGATGCATTCAGCATGCAGGGTGGTAGTACTGCAGATACCCAAGCTCCAACTGTTCCCACGAATCTAGCTGCATCCAACATAGCGGACACTTCGCTAACGCTAACCTGGACGGCTTCTACGGACAACGTGGGTGTGACCGGCTACGAGGTGTTCCAAGGAGGAACGAGCCTTGGTACCGTTACGGGTACATCGGCCAATGTTACTGGCCTTACGCCAGCGACGAGCTATAGTTTCACTGTGCGTGCCTTTGATGCTGCTGGGAACAACTCCGCACAGAGCGCTGCGGCCAACGCAACGACCACCGGTGGTGGCGGGGGCGGTTGTACCGGCGGTGTGACGGCTGGTTACAGCGAGGGCTTCGAGAGCTCGATCGGTGCCTGGACCCAGGCGACTGGGGATGACCTTAACTGGACGCGCGACAGCGGTGGCACGCCATCGAACAACACGGGTCCATCAAGCGGATCTGGTAGTACGTGGTACATGTACGTGGAGGCTTCCGGGAACGGAACGGGCTACCCTAACAAGCAGGCGATCCTGAACTCTCCTTGCATCGACCTAAGCGGCGAGACGGCCGCCAACTTCACCTTCGACTACCACATGTTCGGTTCGACGGATATGGGAAGCATCGCTGTGGAGGCGAGCACGGACGGTACGACCTGGACGAGCCTTTGGAGCCAGACTGGCAACCAGGGCAACCAGTGGAACGCCCAGAGCGTGAGCCTGAACGCCTATGCCGGCGGTACTGTGGAGCTTCGTTTCAACCGTATCACGGGTGGGACCTGGCAGGCGGATATCGCGATCGACAACGTGGCCGTTACCGCGGGTGGCGGCGGTGGGGGAACCCCTCCGACGGGCTACTGTGCGTCCAACGGTAACAACACCAACGACGAGTACATCCAGCGCGTACAGATAGGCAGCATCGACAACAGT
>NZ_JAQQTF010000006.1 GCF_028561275.1 Aureisphaera galaxeae | reverse complement strand
CGGTACTAATAACCCGTAAGCTTATGTACGCGCACGCCCCCTCCGGGGGGCGGCACACTCTTTTTAACAGTAAACGATGCAAACGCATCCCTTTTCCCTCTATGTCACGATATTTTCCTGGACCGATCCAGGATGACAGGATCCGGCAAACAGGCCGGACGGTCATAAAACTAAGGTGGTTACAGCGACGGGGCTCACCTCTTACCTTTCCGAACAGAGAAGTTAAGCCCGTTTGCGCCGATGATACTGCAACGCGGGAAAGTAGGTCGCCGCCTTCTTACAGAACCCTCCACATTATTGTGGAGGGTTTTTTTATGCACTAAATTCTAATGTTACCCCCCCTAAATACCTGCACCACGCATTTCCCTTTTCAAACAACCCGAAAAAAAGGTTTAGATTTGTATGAGATGCTATCTTATTCGTTTAAAGACAAAAGAGCCCAACTCATATACCATACCGAATGAGGTTTATTGAAAATCCTATTTATGTATTGTTTGTGCTATGCACCATGGTTATACTGGCATTCTATGCCGCCAAAACCAAATTCGGGAAGAAGTTCGGGACGGCCCTACTCGTAATTGTCTTTACCGCTATCATTGCCAACTTTAAATTAATTCCCTCAGCCTCCAATGCCATTCCCTTGTATGACGGGATATTTAAGTATTTAGCTCCCATATCCATCTTCTACTTATTACTGGACGTGAACCTAAGAACCATACGAAAGGCAGGAACGCCTATGATCGTATTGTTCATTATAGGATCCATAGCCACCACATTAGGAGTACTTGCTACATGGTACCTCACTTCACCCCAAAACGTAATTGGGGAGGATGGTAGAATCATTGCAGGTATGCTTACGGGAACATATACAGGGGGCAGCGTAAACTTTAACGCTATTGCACTAGAATACAATTTTCAAGAACGTGGGGTTTTGTATGCAGGTACTATTGCAGTAGATAATGTTGTGACAACCCTATGGATTATAATTACCTTGGTGATTCCCGTTTTCTTAAGATCCTTCTGGAAAGACAAAAAAGTAGAAATAATATCCGACGACTCCTCCCAGGATGCGGATAAGAAGATGGACCTCCATTCCTTCGTCTGGCTAGCTTTCTTAGGCGTAGGTGCCTACTTCGTTTCGGAGTTGATAGCCGAAGTATTGCCTCAAATCCCCTCTATTCTAACGCTTACGACTATAGGGATTCTATTGGCACAGACTCGATTTGTGGCCAAACTAAAAGCATCGCAAGCCTTGGGACTGTATTTGGTGTACTTGTTTTTGGCCGTGATAGGAGCGTATTGCGAAATAAGTTCCGTTATTGAGCTTAAAAGCATAGGAGCTACACTGCTTGTTTTTGCTTCACTTACGGTATTCATACACGGAATTATCCTTATTCTATTAGGAAGTCTTTTTTACAAGGATTGGGAAATGATCTCCATAGCTAGCCAAGCAAATATAGGAGGCGGGACTACAGCCATTGCTTTAGCAGAAACCTTTCAAAGAAAGGAATTGATACTTCCAGCGATTTTGGTAGGGACATTGGGCAATGCACTGGGAACCTATCTAGGATTTTTGGTGATAGGTATCCTCTAACCAAATACAGATTTCAGAATAATCTTAATCCCACCAAACATTAGGAATACCGTGGCAACGACGCCAATAATCCCCAAGGGCAATACGATGTATAAAGGAAGGACTTCCTTATTCAAAAAGGCAAAGGTGAGGGCATAGGTAGTAAGCACCAAAACGGGAATGGAAAGCGCCAAACGTTTTAATCCCTTTACCAGTAATTTCTTATCCGTGAATCTCTGATTTGTTTCATCCATTTTTATAGGCATCTATAGCTTTTCGAACACTGCCATATTGTTTCAGTAAAAACTCGGCTTCATCTTCTTTAATTTCCAACGCATCCATGACCATGCGTGTTCCACGATCGACAAGCTTGTTATTACTAAGCTGCATGTCCACCATTTTATTTCCTTTCACCCTTCCCAATTGAATCATGGCCGTGGTACTGATCATATTCAATACCAATTTCTGGGCGGTTCCTGCCTTCATTCGGGAGCTGCCCGTTACAAATTCCGGTCCTACGACGACGACGACCGGATACTGTGCGGTATTGGCCAGTGGACTGTTTTCATTACAGGTAATACATCCCGTGGCAATTCCCGCTTCATTACAAGCTTCTAAAGCGCCAATTACGTAGGGAGTAGTTCCCGAAGCGGCAATACCAATAACGATATCATTTTCGGAAATGTCATATCCCATAAGGTCTTGCCAGCCTTGATCTTTAGAATCTTCAGCAAATTCTACAGCTTTTCGAATGGCAGAATCCCCTCCGGCAATCAATCCAATAACCAAATCATGGGGTACTCCGAAAGTGGGAGGGCATTCACTGGCGTCCACAATTCCTAAACGGCCACTGGTTCCAGCACCCATATAAAAAAGGCGTCCTCCATTTTTTAAAGCTTCGGATACTTTCTCTGCTAAAATTTCAATTTGAGGGAGTGCACGTTCAACCGCCAAGGGCACCGTTTTGTCCTCACGGTTCATATTTTCCAATAAATCCCGAACACTCATGTTTTCGAGATTGTCGTAATGGGAATCCTGTTCTGTGGTCTTTGTGAACGACAAGGGTCTATTTTTTAGGTTTTTCAAAAGTACGCATTAATACTGCATCCCTTGGCATCTTGATTTCAAAAAAACAAAGATTTATAGTGTATTGAAAGGTCAATTTACTCAACCACAAAAGTCGTTTTATATTCTTCGGCAATGGCGAAATAACCCAAGGCAAAATTGTTCGGATCGCCTACATTGTTGAAGGTTCCGTCGTTATCGATATCGGTCGCATTAATGAAATTGCCCCGTACCGTAACCACAGGGGTCTCAAAAGGACCAAAATCACCTTCGCTCTGCTCAATAAGGGTAGTCATATAATTGAAAAACTCTTGGTCTATTCCCAATATGCTGATTTCTGCTTGCTCACCCACTTCCAATTCCTCATCGTAGAAATAGGAAAACTGAAAGGTTTGTCCCTGATAAAATTCATCTTCAGTGGCCAGAAAATTTCCGAAATCGAAATCGAATAGATAGAAATCATTACGTTGTTCTTCGTCCGTAAACGTGACGATGACTTCCGTATCATCTTCATCGAATATGGATCCGTCACCCTGCTCAACACCGTCTATAGGTACAGAGGGGACAAACTCTGCAAAAGCAACATAAATATCACCTTGATAATTTACTTGCAACAACCACCGATCTTGAGAAATCTCTGCGGTAGTGAAAAACTTGGAGTATACTCCGGGAGCAACTTCATTAAGAACGCCCGAGTCGGGACCCGAAGATCCTGGATTGTCCACATTCAACATCGTGATTTGGTCTACGGAGACTGGGGTAGGACTTTCAAAGAAAGAGCTTGTCAGGGTAATGAATACCCTAGCTTCTGTAAATTGTTCCGTGTTATCTACTCGAATTAAGGCATCGATGATAAGCCGTGGTTCTTCGGTAGGGGGATCCACTTCGATAACGTCCTCGCAGGAGGTAAACCCGAGGCTCATAGCTAATAGGAGTAGGAAGACAAAAGGTCTTTTCATTATTCTTGAATGGTAAATGTTTGTTTGTGTTCTTGTACTATGGCAAAGTAGCCCAAAGCAAAATTGTCGGGGGAGTTGACATTATTGAAAATTTCAATATTGTCTATATCCGTCGCATTAACGAAGTTTCCACGTACGGTAGCTGCAGGTGTTTCAAACAACCCAAAGCCACGATCACTTTGTTCTATCAGTTTATCCATGTAATTATATAGCTCTTGATCCACTCCCATGATGCTTATTTCAACTTCATCGCCCGGATTCAATTCTTCTTCATAGAAGTAGGAGAACTCAAAATTCTGTCCTTGGTAAAACTCGTCTTCCGTTACCAGGTAATTTCCAAAGTCGAAATCGAACAAATAGAAATCGGCCCGGTCACCATTGTCGGTAAACGATACGATTACCTCGGTGTCATCTTCGTCGAAAACACTGCCGTCTCCTTGCGTAATACTTTCAATAGGAGAGGTAGGTTGGAAGGTGGCAAAGGCCACAAAAATGATCCTATCGAAATTGATCTGTAATACCCAAGTATCTTGCATAAGGGTTTCTGTGGAAATAGTGGTCGCATACAAACCAGGTTCTACCTCACCAAAGAAAATGGCTGGCATAGGATTGTCCATATTGAGTAAGGTCATCTGAGACAATTCGGTAGGAGGCAAGGCCTCGAAAAAGGAATTGGTCTCAGCCACCCTCACGAACATTTGTGTGTTCGCCTCACTGGTATCTACCCGAACCAAAGCATCGATAATTAATCGGGGTTCTTCGGTGGTAATATCTACATCCACAACATCTTCACAGGAGCTGAAAACCAACAATCCCGTAAAAATGAAGATGGAGAGGAGTAACTTTTTCATCTCCTAAAATTTAAAATTATAGGTTACCGCAGGTACGATTCCGAAGATGGAGGTACGTACGGCTTCATTAATTCCGGTATCCGCATTTTCCCTAAAGTTGATGGAAGCGGCATTTCTTCTGTTGTACACATTGTATACGCTAAATACCCATTCACTTTGCCAATTACGGCCTTTGTTTTTTCTGGGTTTTAGTACGGCTGAAATATCAATACGATGATAGCTCGGTAAGCGTTCAACATTTCGTAAACCAAAATAAGGCACAACTACGCCTTGAAATTCAAATTGCCCAATGGGGTAATTGGTCGGGCGTCCTGTTTGAAAGACAAAATTGGTGTTGAAACTCCATTTGTCGTCCAGTTCGTAATTGGCGTACATGGAAATATCATGGGGTTTGTCGTACGGTGTATTGTACCATTCCCCAAAGTTGATCCCTGTTTCATTCTCATTTCTCGGGAGCGTTCGTTGTTCGGATTTGGAAAGGGTGTAGGCCAACCAACCCTGCAGTCTTCCTGTGTTTTTCCGAAGGAGGAACTCGAATCCATAGGCTCTAGCTTCTCCGTTAAGGATGACCTGCTCAATAGCGTTGTTGGCGATAAGGTCGGCTCCGTCTATATAATCGATTCGGTTTTGAATGTCTTTATAGTACACTTCAGTTTCTATGGTGAAATCCCCATCGCTCAGATTTTTAAAAACCCCAAAGGCATACTGATCCAACAGTTGTGGTTTTACAAAGGGTCCACTAGGCGTCCAAACATCCAAAGGAGTAGGGGAGCTGGTATTGGAAAGCAAATGCAGGTATTGGGACAATCGCGTATAACTTCCTTTGATCGAGAAATCGTCATTAAAAGCGTAGGATGCCGATATCCTAGGCTCGAAATTCGTAAAGGACTCTAACTGATCGCTTCTACTGGATGCTACTACATCTATAGGTTCGGCTTCTTGATAAATTAGTAGGAAAGGATCGAATTCTACTGGATTGTTATCACGGTATACATTCAGTTCATCTTGTCCCAATCGAATAAAATGACTCAAACGCAAGCCATATTGTACACTAAGTTTATCGGTGATGTCATGCTCTACGTCTACATAGATAGCTGACTCATTCGCATACTTCTTAATAAGTTGCTCTTCCACTATCCCCGAATCGGGGTTATTCGGTTCAATCTTTCCGGGATTGAAACTGTAGTAAATGTTATTGGCTCCGTAATTGATCTGAAGCTTATCGGTTAAGTAGTGCTTAAGGTCGTATTTCAGGTTGAAATTCTGAATGCCCGAATTCCATTCGAAGCCTACGAAATCGAGTTCCAATCCGTAGAAATAATCGGAATAGATTAAGGAGAGGTTGGAGAATAATTTATCGGAAAAGATATGGTTCCATCTAAAGTTACCTACCGCATTTCCATAGATATTGGTGAAGCTGTCGTTAATATCGAATAAGTCCCTACCAAAGTAACCTGAAAGGAAAATACTGTTCCTATCGTTGATGCGGTAATTGATCTTGGTGTTGAGATCGTAGAAATAGGCGCTGTTGTCTATATCGAACAAGGGGAGAAATAAATGGGCATACGAAGCACGACCTCCTACCAAGAAAGCCGATTTGTCCTTTACAATGGGGCCTTCGGCCAAGAGTCGGCTGGCTACGGCTCCAATTCCACCATTGATCTTAAGTTCTTTCATATTCCCTTCTTTCTGAAAGATTTCGAGTACTGAAGAAACCCTACCCCCATATCGGGAAGGAATTCCTCCTTTGTACAGTTTTACGTCTTTAATGGCGTCTGGATTAAACACGGAAAAGAAACCGAAAAGGTGGGAGGAATTGAAGATGGTTGCTTCATCCAATAAGATAAGATTCTGGTCTGCTGCCCCTCCACGCACATTGAATCCCGAGGAACCTTCCCCAGCATTGGTGACTCCCGGTAGAAGCAAGATGGATTTTATCACGTCGGCCTCTCCCAGTACCACAGGAATGCTTTTTATGGTTCCTGCGGTAAGCGTATTGACACTCATTTGTGGTGCTTTGATATTGGCCCGTTCCACATCGGCACTAATTACGACCTCGTCCAATTGTTCGGTGTCGTTGTTCAAGGAAATATTCTGGGTAATATTTTCCGTAAGCGATATGTTGAGTCGTTCTGCAACAAAGCCTAGGCTGCTGAATACCACCTCATAATTCCCTTGTGGCAAGGTGATAGAATAGAAGCCGTATTCGTTGGTGATGGCTCCGGTTTGCAATGCAGGAATAATAACACTAACACCGATGAGGGTTTCTCCGGTAGCAGCTTCAGTTACAGTTCCATTAATTGTGTATTTCTGTTGGGCGGTAACGGCGAATGTTACCAACACGAAAGCGAGGGTAAAAATTCTTTTCAAATGGCAAAAGTTTTTATAAAGATAAGTTACAAAAAAAAGCCCACCAATACGGTGGGCTTTGATTTAACATATATTTTGGAATATTATTGGATACTTTCCAAGATCGAGTTGAACGTTTCGCTGGGTCGCATCTGACTGGAAGCCAGGGTTTCAACAGGATCGTAATATCCTCCAATATCGACAGCGTCTCCCTGAGCGGCATTCAATTCGTCCATGATTTTGGTCTCGTTTTCTAAGAGTTGAGAAGCTACAGGAGCAAAACGCTCTTTAAGGGCAGCATCTTTATCTTGATTGGCCAAAGCCTCCGCCCAATACAAAGCCAAATAGAAATGACTTCCGCGGTTGTCAATTTCATTTACCTTACGGGAAGGTCCTTTTTTGTTTTCCAACAATTTCTCTGTGGCATCATCCAAGGCTTCCCCTAGAACGATGGCTTTATCGTTATTGAAAGTTTCTCCCAAATGATCCAAGGAAACGGCCAAGGCTAAGAATTCACCTAAGGAATCCCAACGTAAATGCCCTTCTTCGTTAAATTGTTGTACGTGCTTTGGAGCCGATCCTCCTGCGCCCGTTTCGAACAATCCACCACCATTCATTAATGGAACGATGGAAAGCATCTTCGCGCTGGTTCCCAGTTCTAGAATTGGGAAAAGGTCGGTTAGGTAATCCCTTAGTACATTTCCGGTAACGGAAATCGTGTTTTCCCCATTCTTAACACGTGCTAGGGTATAGTGCGTGGCTTTTTCAGGGGATAGTATTTTAATCTCCAATCCAGCGGTATCGTGATTGGGTAAATAGGCATTTACTTTTTGAATAAGTTGCGCATCGTGGGCACGGTCTTCGTTCAGCCAGAATACTGCGGGCCATCCAGTAGCTTTGGCGCGACTAATGGCCAACTTCACCCAATCCTGAATAGGAAGGTCCTTTACTTGACACATACGCCAGATGTCTCCGGTTTCAACATTGTGCTCCATCAAAACCGTTCCATCCTGGTCGATTACGGATACGGTTCCATTTTCTGGAATTTCGAAGGTCTTATCGTGGGATCCGTATTCTTCTGCTTTTTGAGCCATCAATCCTACGTTAGGCACGGTACCCATGGTAGAAGGATCGAAAGCGCCATTCTCTCTACAGAAATCGATGGTAGCTTGGTATAAAGCAGCATAACTGCTATCGGGAATAACGGCTTTGGTGTCTTGCTGATTTCCCTCAGCATTCCACATTTGTCCCGAAGTACGTATCATAGCAGGCATAGAAGCATCGATGATTACATCACTTGGTACGTGCAGATTGGTAATCCCTTTGTCGCTATTTACCATGGCCAGGTCGGGACCGTTTTCGAAAGCACTTGTTATATCGGCTTCTACTTCTGCTTTTTTATCGGCAGGAAGCTCGTCCAATTTGGAGATCAGATCCCCAAATCCATTATTTACATCCACTCCGATTTCTTCGAAAGTAGCTGCATGTTTATCGAACAAGTCGGCGAAGAATACACGAACGGCATGCCCAAAAATAATGGGGTCGCTCACCTTCATCATGGTCGCCTTCATGTGTAGGGAGAACAAAATCCCTTGGTCTTTGGCACTTTTCACTTGCTCTTTAAGGAAAGCCAATAGTGCATTTTTACTCATGTAAGTAGCATCTACAATTTCTCCTTCCAATACAGGAACGCTTTCCTTTAATACAGTTTTATTTCCTCCAGCGGACGTCAATACAATTTGCAAACTACCTGCCTTGGCAATGGTAACCGACTTTTCGTTGCTTCGGAAATCCCCGGAAGACATGGTCGCCACGTGTGATATAGAATCGGAACTCCAAGCACCCATTCTGTGTGGGTTTTTCTTGGCATAGTTTTTTACCGCTTTAGGAGCACGACGATCACTGTTTCCTTCGCGAAGGACAGGGTTTACAGCACTCCCTTTTATTTTATCATATTTCGCCTTGATTGCTTTTTCCTCGTCATTTTCTGGCTCTTCCGGATAATCGGGAAGGGCATATCCTTTTGCCTGAAGTTCTTCGATGGCAGCGTTAAGCTGAGGAATGGAAGCACTAATGTTGGGAAGCTTAATGATATTGGCCTCTGGCTTTTTGGCCAGTTCCCCCAATTCGGCAAGGGCGTCATCAATGCGTTGATCTTCGGTAAGGAATTCCGGGAAATTGGCAATGATTCTACCGGCTAGGGAAATGTCGCGGGTTTCGATTGCGATCCCAGAGGGCGCGGTATATGCTTTTACGATAGGAAGTAGGGAACGGGTTGCCAAAGCTGGTGCTTCATCGGTCTTAGTGTAAATGATCTTGGCGATATCTGTCATTTGTTTCTGAATGTTTAATGAAGTTATAATTGAGGTGCGCTTCGCGCACAGGCTTGCAAAGATAATGAATTGAAAGGCGGTTTAAAAAGCGAAGATTACTTTTCTACAGGAGGTTAGGAAAGGGCCAAAAACAAGAAAAGCCATATGTCTGTATTGCTACAATCATATGGCTCCTTGTGAAGGAAATCGTTACCGGCCAGTCCCTCACATTGCTGCTTGGTCCTGTGTGCAAGTTGATTAATCCCTTGCGACCGTGATTTTCTCCAAAGATGAACAGTAGTTTCGAATCTATTGATAATAACCAATCTATGTTCCGTCTGTACTGCTCCTGTTTTTTTCATCTAGTGGCCTGGGTACAGGTACCCTGATCATTTCAGGCAATTCAAAAAACAGTTTTAAAGAACGTTACTTTAATATCTCTGCGGGGGTTAGCCCGTTTCGATGGTACTAAAGTAGTTGAAGAATTTTAATTTCCAAATAATCTAAGCTCCTAAAGATTAACAATTTACTAACGCGAGTTATTAACAATTGTCAATAAAAAAGGCGACCCCAGTGGGAGTCGCCTTTTCCGTATGCTCTTGGTGGACTTTTAAGCTCTCTTTTCTTTGATTCTTGCTTTCTTTCCAGTAAGTCCTCTGAAGTAGTAAATACGTTTTCTACGAACGCTACCCTTCTTATTGATTTCAATTTTTTGCAATGCTGGCATGTTGATTGGGAAGATACGCTCTACTCCAACGGTTCCAGACATTTTTCTAATGGTAAAGGTTTGGGAAGTTCCTGTTCCTTTTACCTGAATAACAACTCCTCTAAAGTACTGGGTTCTTTTCTTGTCACCTTCACGGATTTCATAGTAAACCGTGATTGTGTCCCCTGCACCAAACTGAGGGAATTCTTTTTTGGTTACAAATTCGTCTTGAACAAATTTAACTAACGCTTCCATTTTTAATGTTTTGATAGTGTTACGTTTACAACAACATTCACGTCTATCGCCAGAGGTTGGGGTAAATCGACTGCAAAAATAGGTCTTTTTTGCAAGTTGGCAAGGGGTTAGGGGGCTTTTTCTTTCTATTTTGACTTCTCGATACTTTCTGCCTTTGGCAGAACACTCGAAGTCCGTTAGCTGCACAAATTCAAAACTGTAACGATCTCCTTCCAAAATAGCTGCTCTCTGGACTCCGAGTGTTTCAAACAAAGTTTGGAATGTATCGAGGAGTCGTAGCTATTCTCCCAATAACGTATGCGCCTCAGGAAATATTTTCAAATACTTCTTTGGCAAGCGGGCCGAACAAAATATCGCTTTCTCTGTGATGGGATGTTGAAAGGAGAGCGAATAGGCATGTAGGTACAGGCCTTTTCCCTTCAGAAGTAGCGCTTCTTCTGTGTACAGCGAATCCCCTAAGATGGGATTGCCCATCCCAGAAAGGTGTTTGCGCAACTGATGCCGCCTTCCCGTATGTGGTTGCAACAACACCAAATTCAATGCCTTAAATCGTTCTGAATTGACCATATCCAATTTCTGGAATTCCGATTTGGAAGCTTTTCCGTCAATTTCGGTTTCAATAAAACCTGCTTTCTGCATGATCCCTTGGGTTACGGCCACATACTGCTTTTCAATCTGCCGATTTTCAAAAAGAGCATTGAGCTGTATTACGATACTTGCCGTTTTTCCAATCAACAACGCACCTGTTGTAGGATAGTCCAATCGGTGAATGGGTTCAGGACGCTGCAGTGCATCGAGTTGACTGCTTTTTTTCAAATTGAAGGAGAGGGCATTTTCTAATGTGAAGCGTTTGTTACCACTTACCAAGACGCCAGCAGGTTTGAATACCACGGCCAAGTAGTCATCTTCAAACAATACATCTAAGGGAATATTCAATTTTGGTTTCTTGGACACCACAGCTTCGTACAGACATATTTCTTCTCCGCCTTTGATCCAATCGCCCGTATGCCCCTTAATTCCATTTACAAAGATGCGGCCTGCCTTAATAGCTTTTTTGGTGCCCTTTCGGCTGATAATCCTCTTGAAAATTCCAACAGCATAATCCTGCAAGCGCTGTTTTTCGGATAGTTCGGGAACTCGGTGTGTCTCTAGTATAGTGGGTGTAGTTTTCGTCATGACTGTCGAAACCTCCCTTCTTTATGCCTTTTTTAAAAAAGTAAGTGTTTTCTTCTTGCAAGTGAATTGGACTTGTTTGAAGTCTCCCTGTACAATACGTTTTAATTCATTCCTTGTGACTTCAAAACTAACGTCCGTCATATAACGGCGGGAAACATTGGAATATTCACTTTTTATTTCTAGGGTGTCGCTTTTTAGGTCCAAATCACTCTTGCCGCCGGTAAAGGATAAGTGACTTCCTTTTTGGGTCTTAAAACCCAAACTGCTTAAAAAGGTAGCTTCCAGAAAATAATAGCCATTTAATTCTTGAGCGCCTACAAATAATTGGCCCTCGGAAGATTCTGCGATTAGGTCTCCTGGGATATTTTCAATTAAGTTTTCGGTATAGGTATCTACATGTAATCTTTCCATAGCTCTAATATTACCCAGAGCTGCCATTACTTTATCTATTTTTTTAAGCATTAAAGTTGGTTTAATAGTAAATTAATCATTCAGTAAGTCGGGACGGCGTTCTTGGGTGCGCTTCAATGCGTGTTCCTCACGCCATTCTTCGATCTTACCGTTATGCCCGCTTAATAATATGTCCGGAACTTTCCAGCCTTTGTATTCGGCGGGACGAGTATAGATTGGTGGTGCCAAAAGATTGTCTTGAAAGCTATCCGTTAAGGCACTGGTTTCATTGCTCAGTACACCGGGAATCAATCGGATGACAGAATCGCACAAGACAGCCGCAGCCAATTCGCCCCCGCTCAATACGAAATCCCCAACGGAGATTTCGCGGGTAATGAAATGATCCCGTACCCGCTGATCTACGCCTTTATAATGTCCGCACAATATGATCATATTGCCCTTCAACGAAAGTTCATTGGAAATGCCTTGGTTAAGTGTAGTACCATCTGGGGTCATATAAATGACCTCGTCATAGTCCCGTTCGGCCTTCAATCCGGAAATACATTTGTCGATGGGCTCGATCATCATGACCATACCCGCGCCCCCACCAAATTGGTAGTCGTCCACTTGCTTGTATTTATTGGACGCATAATCCCGAAGGTTGTGGAAATGAATTTCTACCAATCCTTTTTCTATGGCCCTTTTTAAAATAGAAGCTTCGAACGGACTCTGGATGAGTTCCGGCAGTACGGTAATGATGTCAATGCGCATTAAAACAATTCTTTCTTCGACTTACAACGCTCGATAGAGGTTTTGGCACGATCCAGCACTCCTTTATCCAAGGTGCTCAATCCTGTCTGACGGTAGTAATCGATGGCCTTGTCCAACTCGCCTTGCTGTTCGTACATAATGGCATATTCATTCAGAATGGTGGACTTGGTAATCCCAGGAATGTTCAAGGCTTTGTCCAATAGGTCCTTTAAATCATTCCATTTTCCAAGGGTGGAAAGCAGGATGGCATAGTTATAATAGACACTGGGGTACATAGGTGTTTTTTCGATACAGAGTTTGTATAGGGTTTCTCCCTTTTCGTACTCTTTGAATTTTACCTCGTACAGGTACCCTAAGTGGTTATAGGCTTTTCCGAAGTTAGGATCGATATCAATAATTTTTTCAAGCTTGTTCGAAGCTTGCTCGTACAATCCATCTTTAATGTCCAGGTTAGCCTGGTCCAACATCTCTTCAAGTTTGGTTAGGTGATCCATAGGTGATTTAATTAAAACGGTTATCGCAATTATTTGCTTCTAAAAAATATTTTATGGGGTTGAATTTTGAATAGGATTGACCCTTAGCCATGGCACAGAACCTACCCGTGTCCTTAGCTATGATATCTTCCAATTCCTCTATATAATATTCGCCAAATTCCCCATCAGCAAAACTAGCCAATCGCAAGGAGGCGGTATAGAAGGCTTTTTTCTCAGGCACAAAGGCCTTTTCAAATATCTTTCCAGATACATCATAAAAGAATTCATATCCAAATTCTTCCAGTTCTTCGGCCGATCTGTAGTAAAAGGTAGAAAATTCTTCATCCGAATAAGGAACCACATCCAGCAGTATATCTTCAGGTATTTCCAAGCCATTTATATAGTACTCACAGGCCATGTCGAAACGAAAATCATAATCGATTTCCTCGGCACGCAAGGAGGAACTTACGGTCCCAAGAGTAAGACATAAGAAAAGAAGGGAAAACCTGATTTTCATAATGTGGTTCATTCGTATACAAAAATACGGGAAATGGATCAGTTTACGCCTTCCAAGTGTAATGAAAAACGTCGGTATCTTTTTCCCACCCCAAACGTTCGTACAGTTTTTGGGCCGGGTTGTCTGTAGCGGTTTCCAAAGTAAGCCCTTTGGCCCCTTGTTCCTTCGTAAATTGCTTAGCCCGTTCCATGATGGCAGCACCCACTCCTAGACCTCGAGCAGTGGGATCCACATAGAGATCGTTTAAGATATATACCCGTTGCATGGATACGGAAGAAAAGCTGGGATAGAGTTGGGTGAATCCAAGGCCTTTTCCATGTTCGTTTAAGGCAAGAAAAATAATGGAGTCTTCTTTTTTGAAACGTTCCCTCAGGAAATTCTTTGCAGCTTTCAGATCGGAATCTTGTTTGTAAAAGACACGGTAACCATCAAAAAGTGTGGTAAGTATATCCAAATGTTCCGAAGTAGCCTTTATAATTTTCATGCCTTGTTTTATAAGGAGCAATCACCATCCAAAATATCTTGTTGTGTAGGATTGTAATTATTGCCCTGCATTATATAGTTCTGTTGTATGCCAGCATTTTCAATGAGATTGATAAACGCACAAAAATCGCCTAAGCCGCTATTGTTTACCATTTCGAAATTACCTCCTACAAAGGTAAGCCCTTCTACGCCAGAAATTGCAGTCACAGCGCTATTACTTGCCACAGAAAAATCCCCTTGTACAGTGGTCAAACTGGGAAGGGCAATCGTGGGTGCGTTAGGGATTTTATGGAAATTGATATGATTTCCCACTTCCCTTAGACTGCTCATAAAGTCAAGGTTTGAAAGATTGGGGTTGTTTATAATGAGCAAATCCCCACTCATGGTTTCCAAACTGCCAAAGGCGGTAATATTAGATAGGAAGGCATTCTGAATGATCGATATCCCTTCAACTTGGGAATTTCCCCCAAAGCCTTGAATGGACAATAGCCCCGCATTTTCACTTATGGTAAGAGTTTCTCCTACTGAAATAGTTGGTGCACCTATCATATCCACGATACTATGGTTTCTGTGTATAACAAAATCGCCCGTCACCGTAAGGTCCGAAAAAGGGGTGATATCGTTCAGGGCATCGTTGTTCTCAATCATAAGGTCGCCCACAGATTCCAAAGTTTCCAAACCATTGGGAGTGGGCAATTCATCTGCATTTTCTATGGTTAATATGCGGCTTACATTTTTTAGATCCCTCAAGGCGAGTAGATTGGTAATGGGTGTTTCTCCGTCGGGAACCGTACCGCCAATGGTAAGGTCTCTAGCGATGGATTCGTACCGATTGCTTCCAAAGAAATCCACCCGTTCTTGGGATGTGAGTTCCACCTGTCCGGGAAATTCCCCTTCCAACTCAAGATTGGTGATGTTGATGGTTAATAGGACCCTTTCAATCCGTGCCCGTACCGATACCCGGATATTAAATACCAATTGCTCATTGAGTTCGAAATTGAAATCTGTAGGATCGTTTACGGTGAATTCGCCCGTATCTTCATTCAGGACTAAGGCCTCTGGGAAATCGGTAAATTCTACTAAAAACCGGAACTCTCCATCTATATTGCTGGTCGCTTGTAGTTGACCGAGAAAGGCACCTTCTTCAGGATTTTCATTTATGGTAATAGTGAGATCCTGTGCAGATAGTTCCACTCCATCTCCTTGTTGGGAGCTGGAATCATCGTTACTGCAGCTACCCAGTACCAAAGGAATTATAAACAAGAATATTAATCGTTTCATATATCGCATGGCTCGTGTTCGAAATTAAAAGTATAAAATTAAGCGTACTTCATGCCCTTGATTTATGAAAACTGAGAAGGAGAAATAGAAACCCTTAATTTTCATACCTTTAGGAAATTCAACCAAAAACACTTTCCCATGAAACGACGTTCTTTCCTCAAAAAATCGGCCGCTGCAGGAGCGGCTTTTACGATTGTCCCCAGTTTTGTTTTGGGGAAAACCCATGTACCACCCAGTGATACACTCTATATGGCTGGGATTGGCGTGGGCGGACGAGGTGGCGGTGTGTGCAATAATCTCTTCGAGACCCAAAAAGTAAAATTCGTTGCCTTGTGCGATGTAGATGCCAAGCGAGCCGCTAATACGTTTGCTGCCCATCCCAAAGCGAAGATCTATAAGGACTTTAGAAATATATATGACAACCATCTTTCTGAAATCGATGCCATCATGGTCGCCACTCCAGATCATACCCACGCCGTGGCGTCCTTACCTTTTATGAAGGCCAAAAAGCATGCCTATGTAGAAAAACCGTTGACCCACAATATCTATGAAGCTCGACTCATGGCGAAGGTGGCTGAAGAAAATGGTATTGTCACCCAAATGGGGAACCAAGGAGCATCTGGGGATGGCATTCGACTGGCTCAGGAAATTATCAATGCGGGAATGTTGGGGAAAGTCAACCGAGTGGATTGCTGGACCAATCGACCCGTTTGGCCACAGGGCTTTAAAAGCATCACCGAAAAAGAAACCATTCCCGATACCTTAGATTGGGACTTATGGTTGGGCCCCGCTGCTATGCGCGATTATAACTCCAATTATCTACCCTTTAAGTGGCGTGGCTTTTGGGACTTTGGAACAGGAGCCATGGGAGATATGGGTTGCCATATCATGGAAACGCCCTTTAAGACCTTGGGACTGCGCTTTCCCTATGAAGCCGAAGCCAGTTGTACGACCGTGTGGTCGGGTGACTTTGTGGAAGCGAATTACAAAGGAACCTGCCCGCCGTCTTCCATTGTCCGCTTAAAATTCGACACTGAAGCTCATGGGGATGTATCCTTGAACTGGTACGATGGTGGTATTATGCCCGATCTCCCTTCTGAATTGAAAGATGGAGAAATGCCCGGGGATAGCGGAGGAGGTAGTATCTTCTATGGGGATAAGGGTATTATGGTGACAGGTACCTATTCACGAAATCCCACCTTGTTGCCTTCAGATAAAATGCAAGACTTTGTGCCTCCTACCCAAACCATACAACGTGTTACCACAGGACATGAAGGCGAATTTGTGGAAGCTTGCATCAACGGAAGCAGTACTTCGTCACCCTTCTCCTACGGAGGCCCATTAACGGAAGCTGTGTTGATGGGGAATTTGGCCATTAAGGCCTATCAATTAAAGGTATTAAAGGAAGGGAAAGAAGCCAACCAATGGGCGCCTTATAACTATCCCGGTCGTCGCACCATTAAATGGGATGGAGAAAATATGAAAGTAACCAATTACGATCCCGCCAATGCGTGGGTGAAAAGAGAATATCGAGAGGGGTGGGGGATATAGAAACAAGGAAAACCTTGTGAGATTTTAGTTTGAAAACCGATAACTTAGCCTAAAGACAGATATAGTTAATTAAAACTAGTGATATCTTACTTTATATCATTTAACCAAATGTGGCATGAAGATTTAATGATTAATTATGCCAGGAAAACCTAAAGACAAATTACAATATTTAGAAGGAATTAATGAGCTTGATTTTCCCTTTCTAATTGGAGATATCCTTACCCAGCATTTTAATCATAGGAATGTGAAAATTGTTGATGGGACTGGTGATGGAAAAAGAGATGTGTTTTCTATTAACCTTAGGGGAGAAGAAGTAGTAACCCAATGTAAGTTTCATTACGACTTCAATAAGACATCAGGTACAAGAGAGACAGATGAGATTGTTATAGCTCTTAATAAATTTAAATGCTCAAATGGTTTTTTTTGTACTTCTGGAAAACTATCTCCACAGAGTAAAAGAGAATATTTAGATAATTACCCTGATTTTGATTTAAAATGGTTGGAAGGACATGAAATTGTAGATATTGTACTTGAAACTCCGATACTAAGAAAGATTTGGTTTAAAGGTGAAAAAATTCACCTTTTGAAAAATTCAGTATCTATCCCCTTCATCGTAAGGAAACTACCGCAGGATGTTAGCTTTCCATTAGAAAAGTTGCCCGAACTTAATTTAGATGAGGGGACGGAAATTAGAATAAATGAGAAAAGCTTATATACTCCAAATCAATTTCGTCCATTTAACAGCTTAGATATAAGAAATTCCGGTAGTCATTTTGGTAGCGTATTTGCTTTTGAAGCGGTTCTAAATGGAAATGTCTATTTAAATTCAATTGATAGGTTAAAGACCGAAGTATTGAAAGTTTTGGTTTCTCAAATATCTCAAACATTAGAAAGTGAATATATTGCAGTTCGATTCGGAATTCCATATTTCACTGATAACAAAGATTTATATAGGAGGTATAAGATTGAGAAATTCAGTTTACCTATAAACAGTGAAACATTTATTTTAAGAAATAGTGAGATAATTAAAGAATACGACTTCCTTATCGGATTAAGTAATCATTGGGAAAGACCAGAAAGAATTCATATGTCTCAACTCAATGACTTCTGTTTTTATAACAAAGAAAATGATCTAGCACTCTACATTTATTATTCATGTGTAGCTCAAGAAGATTTGCATCCACATGTCACACGCCAGATGGAAGTTGATAAGATCATTTGGAAAAAATCTCTCTTTTTAACCGGTGATGTAGGAATCCAGCAATATTTTGAAGATTATCCACCAAACAAGGTTTATTCATTTGGTCCAAATGCTGAACTTGCTTGTTGGATGCATCCACGCCCAATGATGTATTCTGCAGACATATCTGAATTTGAAAAATCATTATTTCATGAAGAGTTTGAAGGCGAAAAGAAAAAACTGTTGGAATATGCTGAGTCTCTTAGTCTGGATTGCGTAGATTGGGAGAAAGCAAGTAAGATCGCCGCGTTAAATGATGAGGACCCATTTCCAAATGACCCTGAAACGTCATATCGCATAGTAGATATTTTAGAAGAATTCCATACTATCCCATCTCCAATAAAACCTGATAAGAGAGAATTCATTTTTGAGTGCGTTTGGAAAATTTCAAGCCATGATGATAAATCCTTTGAAAGTAGAATAAACAAATTCAGTGATAGAATGGATGATATGAAAATCACAGAAAAACTTAATTTCACTATTGACAATGGGGTCAGCGGTTTAATTTATCTGAGAGTTGCATATACTCCTGAATTTATTGTTCATCTCTCAACATCAGAAAACCTTGATAACTTAACAGTAGAAGTAAAGGAGGTGTTTAATGAAGTTGAGCAATGTCTTTCTGAAAGCTTTTCCGAAACCAAAAGAGCCACTAACTTTTATTGGTTGGCAGAATTGGGAGTGTTTCTTAGCAGAATAGAAAAAGATTAAAAGCTTCTAGTCTAACAATTCAAAACTAAAATAATTTTCCAAAAACTAATTGTCCAAAACAAAAGCTACCCAATTCGAAAATCGGGTAGCTTCTTTTAATTAAACGTCTATCGTTTCAAGTATACCTTGTGGAACCGGTTTGTAAGAATCCATATGGAGACTTACAGAACCACGGCCACTGGTTAGGGTTCTCACGGTCGATATGTAACCAAAGGTTTCCTTTAAAGGTACCTCGGCCACCACGGTCTGCTTCTGTCCACTTTCGTGAATGGACGTGATCATTCCCCGTCTTCGATTGACATCCCCCGTTATCTTTCCTAAAAATTCTTCAGGACAGGTGATTTCGGCAATCATGATGGGCTCCAATAATTCCACTCCCGCTTGTTGGGCAGCGGCTTTAAATCCGTGTACGGCGGCAATTTCAAAATCATACCCATGGGAATCCTGTTCGTGCGTTCCGCCGTCGAACAAGATGACTTTCATGCTCTCCACAGGATAGCCCAAAAGGACACCGTTTTTCATGGCTTGAATGAATCCCTTTTCTACATTGGAAATAAATTCCTTAGGAATCACCCCGCCTTTTATTTCATTGATAAACAATAATCCTTTTTCGGCATCGTCCCTAGGTCCAATTTCAAAAGAAATATCGGCATACTGACCATCACCACCGGATTGTTTCTTGAACACTTCGCGATGGGTGACCGTCGATGTCAATTGCTCTCGGTAGGACACCTTTGGGTCTCCTTGATTCACATCCAGTCCAAACTGGCTCCGTAGGAGTTCCAAACGTACTTCTAGATGCAATTCTCCCATGCCAAGTAATAGGGTCTGTCCTGTCTGTGGGTCAACCTTTACTTGTAAGGAAGGATCTTCACTAGCGATTTTAGCCAAGGCCTCACCAAACTTCTTTTCATCATTTTTAGCTTTTGGCTCTATGGCTAAACTAATGACGGGATCTGGGAATTGAATGGCTTCCAATACAAAAGGAGCATTCAATTCGGTCAAGGTATCTCCCGTGGTTACGTTCTTCACACCAATCAAACCACAAATATCTCCGGCAACAGCACGGCTCATTTCATCCATCTTATCCGCTTGGATTCGTATGATACGACTGATGCGTTCTTTCTTTCCGGTTCTAGGATTCAGTAAAAAACTACCCGGAATAATACTTCCAGCGTATATCCGAACCATAGCGATCGTTCCTACATATTTATTCGTAAGCACCTTGAAAGCAAATGCCGTGCATACTTCGTCTTCGTTTCGATTTCTTGTCTGTTGGATATTTTCTTCTGGATTGTATCCTTCTACAGTGTCAAGATCTAAAGGCGAAGGCAAATACCTGCTTACCGCATCTAATAAAGGTTGTACTCCAATATTCTTAAATGCAGAACCACAAAGTATAGGTATGGCACTTCTCTCTAGTGTGATCCGTCTTATAGCATCATGAATCATTTCCTCAGTAATGGGAAGTTCTTCAAGAAACGCTTCCATGAATACATCATCATACCCAGCAATCTGCTCCAGTAATTGATTTCGATGTTCTTCAGCATTCTGAACATATCCGTCAGGGATGGCTTGGCTCGTCCATGTATTTCCAGCATCGGATGTATTCCAATACATCGCTTTTTGGGAAACAATGTCTATGATGCCTTCAAATTCATCACCGCTTCCTATCGGTATTTGAAGGACCAAGGTTTGTATACCAAAGGTCGCTTCAATTTGCTGAACGGTCTTCTCGAAGTCGGCCCCAATACGATCCATCTTATTAATGAATCCTATTTTGGGAACTCCGTACTTATCGGACTGCATCCAAACGGATTCCGACTGCGACTGTACACCAGAAGCACCACAGAATATAGCGATGGCACCATCCAATACCCGTAGGGAACGTTCCACTTCCACAGCAAAATCGACGTGACCAGGCGTATCTATGATATTGATGTCATACAACTGGTCATTCAATTGCCATTGGGTAGAAACTGCCGATGACGATATCGTAATGCCTCGTTTCGCTTCTTGAGGATCACTATCGGTTACCGTATTACCGTCGTCTACGTTACCTAATTTATGGGTCAGTCCGGTATAATAAAGCATACGTTCGGTTACGGTCGTTTTTCCTGCATCTACATGTGCTATGATTCCTATATTTCTAAGATTTAATGTGCGTTTCATCTTTATAAAATTAAAATTAATAAAAAAGCCTCTCGGGAAGAGAGGCTTGCAAATAAGTGGGTTAATTAAAGACAATAGCTACCTCTCCCGAATGTTTCGGATTGAAAAAATTAGTATTGAGAATAGTAGCTTTAACATGATGTTTTAATTGTCTTTGAAATAAATTAAATAAGGGTTTCCGGAAAATAGGTAGCACAAAAAAGCCTCTCTAAACGAGAGGCTCTATCTATGTTATAAAGATGATTCGTCGTTTAGATCTGCATTTCGGTACTACCAAAATACACAGCTCTTATAGCTCCGTTTAAGGCAGTTACATTCATATGTTTTGTAAATAGTCTCATTTCAAAAAATGCTAAATCGTTGCAAATGTATTAAAAATAGGGAGGTATGCTACTTTTTTTTTCAATCGCTGGGAAATTGACTTTGGACTACCTTTATATTTTTCAAAAAATATTCCCCAAAAATGCAATAGATTAAAAAAGCTTCGTCTTTTTAATCGAAAGCCCTTTGCAAAAGGTGTACATGGAATCGGAATCAGAAAATAGTAAAAAACTAAGCGACTTTTTCGGCAAGGAGTACCAATCCCTCAAAGGGTATGTAAATGCCAAAATAAGTGACACCATCGATAGCAATGCAGAGGACATTGTACAGGATGTGGCGTTGAAACTATTTTCGGGAGCAGACCGGTACGCTCCCATCCACAATGTGGCCGGGTTTGTCTACAGATCGTTGAAAAACCGGATCATCGATCTCATGAGAACCAAACCACGAACCGATTCCGTAGACGTAGAGCATGCACTATTGGAGTTGACCGAAATGGTCGGTGCACCGACCAATCGGTATACATCGGACGAGATGATCGCAGTCCTTAAGGTCTGTATAGAACGGCTAAAACCTGCCTATCGCAGTATCATCATTGCGGTCGACTTTGAGGGGTACACCTATAAGGAAATTTCAAAAGAAACAGGCATTCCCGAAGGAACGCTCATGTCCCGAAGGCATAGAGCCATAGGGATCTTATACAAAGAAATAGAACAAGAATTTAAAAAACATAAATAGATAGATCATGACAAATTTTTTCACCCATAAATTCAGGGAAAAGTCGCCCGCTGAGATCATAGGAACGATCATTTTCGGGGGAATCTTCATCGCCGGACTCGCCACACTGTTCGCTTATATCGTAATGCGATTGTGGAACTGGCTCATGCCCGAACTTTTCGGATTGACCACCCTTAGCTTTTGGCAAGCAGTAGGACTCATCATTCTCTTTAAACTTTTGTTGGGTTGTAGCGGATTTGGAGGGAAGAGTTCTTCCAAAAAGTCCAAGCACCATTCCAAGAAGAAGTCGAAGACTGATTTCTCCAAATGGAAGCATTACGATCAGTTTTGGAAAGAAGAAGGAGATGAGTACTTCAGAAAGTACATAGAACGCCAGAACCAACAAAGCAAAGAAGGCGAAGAAGATAAAGAAGAAAACAAATTAGACGAATCAGAACCCGATAATTCATAACCATCTATGGGGCTACTTGTGTTTCGAACGGATATAAAGTCGAAGAAGAAAGTAAAGTCGTTAAAGCTATTGTTCAATAGAAACGTGGAAATCCTTCGGTGGAATGTAGACTTGGAAGACATCGACAATGTATTGCGCATTGAAGCTACAGAATACATTTCGGAACGGGATGTTATGGAAATGGTTTCGCTCAAGGGCTTTTATATTCAACCCTTGCCAGATTAGGATAGTCCTTATATCTTTGACAACTACAAACCTATAAATGCTACCCTATGAAATACGATCTTTCTGAAATGGCCTGTTTGGACGTTTATCTATCTACTTTAAGTAAGGAGGAACAAGAAGAGGTTAAGGATAAGATAGGGCCTTCTAAGGCTATGGTCATGCCTCTTATGAGCTGGGACATTTTCAGTGAACATCATTACAGAAGACTTCATAAAGCGAAAAAGGCAACGGATATGAAGGCGGTGGAATTCCTAGCCAAGAAGCACCAATGGAAAAATGATTTGGAAGCGATTCTTACGGCTCACGAATTTGAAGCCATTGTAATTACGGATGATCAACAAAAGATTATTTGGGTGAATGATGGCTTTTCGAACATGACAGGGTATCCTAAAAGTTTTGCCCTTAATAAATCCCCTAAATTTTTACAGGGACAAGGGACCTCTCCAGAAATTCGCGAGAGGATTAAAACCCAGTTGAAAAAGGACAAGCCTTTTATGGAGGTAATTACGAATTACAAGAAAGATAGTGAAGCCTATGAGTGTGAGGTAAAGATATTCCCCTTGCACAATAATGGCACCACGCACTACTTGGCGTTAGAACGTAAAGTAGGCTAATAAGATATAAGCACTAGAAATGAAAAACCCCATCCAACTGGATGGGGTTTTTTATGTAATAATCTGTCGGTTCGAGCGCAGTCGAGAACTAGCAATTAAAGAGTAAAGCTTTATAAACCTCTCGACTGCGCTCGAGGAGACAAACGACTGCGCTCGACCTGACATATGGACCGGTGTTCGACCAGACAATGGTGCCCGAATAGAACTACTAGTAGTATGTATAACGTCTCAGGCCCTGTAAGGATTTTCCCAATTATTGAATTATGAATTTAAAGCTGGACGTATTCCCTTGATTGTTAATACTCAATATATATAAGCCCGATTGGAGGTTTGAAAAATCGATCGAGTTATTTTCTGTGTTCATGGAATTGGAACTGAAAACTTCTTTTCCAGTAATTTCATAAACCGAAACAAAGACATTTTCTTTTGGCAGATTTTTAAGGGAAACAAGACCATCGTGTTCCACAATTACTACGTTGTTTACATTTAATGGATCCCCAGAAGATAGGGTAGAACAGTTTCCGTCGAGGTTGTACAACAAGGAAACTTCGTCTGCTGTTAATGCCCTCCGATACGCCCGTATGTCATCCACAGCACCAATAAAATAACGCCCAATTTGGTAGTTTAAGATGTTAGTGCCAATATTGAAACCATCGCCTGTGTAATCGTAAGTGTTTCGCAATATATTGTCCCTGTATAGCTTTACGGAAGTATTGCTAATTACCATGACAAAATGATGCCAATTTGTAATATCTGTTGGCAGGTCAGGATCTGAGTTCCAGTCATAATCCCAAATGCCCAATCCATTGGTAATGTCTCCGATAACGGGGGTATTTAAATCGAAAAGTGCCATTTCAAATCCAGATGTAGTAGAATTTCCTTTTATGAATAGTGTCTCATAATTTGCTGGATCAACATTGTTCATTTTAAACCATAAACTTACCGTTACCTCATCACCTTGTACAAAACCATTGTCTGCCGTTCCGGGTATAATAATATATTCATTTGCACTGCCCGAAAAACTAACTGCACAGGCAGCATTGCCGTCTCTATCTTCCACAAAGGTCTCAAGCCCTGAAGGGATAGGAGTAACATTTTCAGTAATATCCGTTATTTCGTTGCTAAAGTTGAGTTGTAACACCAGATCGCTGGTTATGTCCTGCGCCTCTAATCCCAAACTTCCCAGTAAGAGAGCAAAAAGTAATTTGTATTTCATATGATTTTTTAAATGAATTCAATGATAAAAAAAACCGCTGAGTTATCAGCGGTCTTTTCAAGTATCTTGATATATTTCTAGTAATACGTGTACCTTCGTACGTTACTAATGTACTTCGCCAAGCGGATTACCTGATGGCTGTATCCATATTCATTATCATACCAAACGTATAGCACGGCGTTTCTTCCGTCTGCCGTTACGATGGTCGCATTGCTGTCGAAAATGGATGGGGCAGAAGAACCAACGATATCACTGGATACCAATTCGTTGTTTAAGCTGTACTTAATCTGCTCTACCAAATCCCCTTCCAAGGCATATTTCTTCATGATGGAGTTCAATCCGTCTTTGGAGGTTGGTTTCTCCAATTCCAATTTCAAAATGGCCAAAGAACCATTCGGTACAGGAACACGGATGGCGTTTGAAGTCAACTTTCCTTCAAAAGAAGGTAGTGCCTTGCTTACTGCTTTTCCAGCTCCGGTTTCGGTAATAACCATGTTCAAGGCAGCAGCACGACCACGACGGTATTTCTTGTGCATGTTGTCTACCAAGTTCTGGTCGTTGGTATAGGCGTGGATGGTTTCTAAGTGTCCTTGTACCACTCCTAAGCTGTCTTCTACGGCTTTCAATACTGGCGTTATCGCGTTGGTTGTACAAGACGCAGCAGAGAAGATGTTCATGTCTTTAGGATCGTTCTCCAAGTGGTTTACTCCGTGAACGATATTCGGTACTCCTTTTCCAGGAGCCGTTAACAACACTTGAGAAGCTCCTTTTACCAAGTGACGGCTTAAAGCTTCCTTATCACGGAAGGCTCCGGTGTTATCGATGACCAATGCATCTTCGATTCCATATTGTGTGTAATCTACATCTTCTGGCTGATTCGCAGAAATAATGTGTACGGTAGTTCCATTGATGATCAAAGCGTTGTTCTCTACATCGATACCAACAGTTCCTGGGAAGTCACCGTGAACAGAATCATATTGCAATAAGGAAGCACGCTTTTCCAAAATTGTTTGGTTAATGGCACCGCGGGTTACGATGGCACGCAAACGCATTTGGTTCCCTTTTCCAGTACGGGACATCAACTCACGGGCCAATAGACGACCAATACGTCCAAATCCGTAAAGCACTACGTCTTTTGGCTGAATGTTCTTGTGGTTGTTAGCGTCCTTTAGCTTATGGCTTACAAAAGAAACCGCATCTGGATATTGGTTGTCCTCCAAGTGGTATTCGTAGGTCAATTTCCCGATGTCCAACTTGGCAGGAGGGAAGTCTAGGGTTTTGATGGCTTGTGCAATCTCAACACTATCGAAAATAGAAATCGGCTTCTGAACAAACTCCCCGGCGTATTCATGAAGGTTTAGGATTTCACTCACGTTTCTGTCAATCAGTTGATTGCGGAACAGCACCAACTCGATCGATTTGTCGTACCAAAGGTCACTTACGATTTTAATAAACTCGACAGTGGCCTTGCGGCGGTCGGTCTGAAAAGAAAGCTCTTTTTCATACACTTCATCAAAACTCATAGTTATGTTGTTTTTTAGGGCTTCCTGATAGCTCAGAAAGTAGGGTTTTAAATTTTTTGCAAAAGTAGAAAACTAAAACGTTTTCGGGAAGCATATTGGCAAAAAATAATGACCCGTTACAGAATACACTATAACGGGCCACCTCTTCAAGAAAAACTACCTGTCTATCTGAAGATGAACGAGTTTAGTTTTCCATCACGATCCACGAAGGTCATCTTAATAGGATCGTCGTAATCGCGATTCCTCATGATGCGCTTCGCATCGTCGATATTGGAAACTTTGATGTCATTTATTTTAATGATCATAGCGCCGTCCAAGTCATAACGCGACATGTCTTCGCTAATGATTCGATTGATCTTCACACCTTCTTCGAGGTCACGGCGTCTCAATTCTTTTTCGCTGGCATTCTTTATTTCAATTCCGAGTTCTTCAATCTCGTATACTTCCAACTTGATCAAAGTCACCGGAATGGTGCGTTGCCTTCCGTCACGCAATACCGTAACATCTACCACATCGTTAGGGCGCTTGGAACCTAAGTATCCTGTAAGGTCGGAGAACTTGGCAATTTTATAACCGTCGATTTGTTTAATTACATCCCCTTCTTGGATACCTCCTTTATCGGCACCACTGCCTTCTTCAATGGCTGCTACATATACACCTTCGGTTTCATCGATGCCATAGTATTCGGCACGGGCGGAATTCAATCCACCGCCTTGAATGCCTAAAATACCGCGTTGTACGTTTCCATACTCCATTATATCCTCAACGATCTTACGAGCGGTGTTAGAAGGTACTGCAAAAGAGTATCCAACATAGGATCCCGTTTCAGAAGTAATTGCGGTGTTAATACCGATCAATTGTCCTTGGGTGTTTACCAAAGCTCCTCCACTGTTTCCACGGTTTACGGCCGCATCGGTTTGGATGAAGGACTGCGACTGAGCATCGAATTCATTCAAATCACGGGCTTTCGCACTTACGATTCCCGCTGTAACGGTTGAGGTTAGGTTGAACGGATTTCCTACGGCCAATACCCATTCTCCAATCTTTACATTGTTGGAATCGGCAAAGGGTACGAAGGGTAGACTTCCGTCTGGTTCTATTTTAATGAGGGCAATATCGGTTTTGGGATCGGTCCCAATCAATTCGGCCTCGAAGCTTTTATTGTTGTTAAGGGTTACCTCCAATTCGGTCGAATTCTCGATCACGTGATTGTTGGTAATGATATATCCATCGGGAGAAATGATGACTCCACTTCCCGTTCCAATCAAGGGACGGGAACTTCCACCGCCAAAGAAAAAGTCACGCATACTGGTAGGACCTTTGCTCATGGTCGTATTTTTAACGTGCACTACGGCATGTACCGTTTTTTCGGCTGCTTCGGTGAAATTAATGGGCTCATTGCTGCCCGTTTCCGTATTGAATGTGGTCGGAATGAATGATGGGGTGGCTTCCTGCTGGGTTACCGCTATTTGGGGGGTATCTTCAACAAAGAGTTTGTAGCCTCCAAGCGTGATGGCACCTGCCGCCAACGCCACTGCAAATAAACGAACTGTTTGTGTCATAGATAGATTCAATTAAATTACACTCAAATTAACAATCTAAAGACTTACCTATTGTCTAAGGGTTTCATAATTAACGTGTATTTAACACCTTAATTATCCGCCTTCAAGTCCCTTGTTTTTTTAACTTTGTCACCTACTATGGCGATCCCATTCTACAAATATCAAGGAACAGGTAATGATTTTGTCTTAATTGACAACAGGGACTTACATTTCAACAAAAATAATACCGATCTGGTGAAGCTGCTCTGTGACCGAAAATTTGGCATAGGAGCCGATGGTTTAATCCTTTTGGAGCCTGACGCTGAGGCGCATTTCAAAATGGTGTACTATAATGCCGACGGAAGGGAAAGTTCCATGTGTGGCAATGGAGGACGCTGTATCGTACATTTTGCCCGTTTTTTGGGTATTGTTGAAGACGAAGCCACCTTTACGGCTATCGACGGATGGCATGAGGCCACAATTGAAGGGGATATCGTGTCCCTGAAGATGACCAATGTGGAAGGGCTTACCGAAAAAGAAGATAGTATCTTTCTCGATACCGGTTCACCCCATCATGTGACCCAAGTGGAAGGCTTGAAGGACTACAATGTCTTTTCTGAAGGAAGAAGCATTCGTAACGACGTATATGGAGAAGCCGGGGCCAATGTGAATTTTGTGGAGCCCTTGGCGAAAAATACCTTTTCCGTGAGGACTTACGAACGTGGAGTGGAAGATGAGACCCTTTCCTGTGGTACGGGAGTGACGGCGGTTGCCATTGCGATGCATGCCTGGGGAAAGGCGGGAGAGGCAGTGACCATTGAAACTCCAGGGGGTACTTTGGAAGTTTCATTTGAAAAGCAAAATGGTCATTACGAAAATATTTGGTTGAAGGGACCTGCCAAACAAGTTTTTAAAGGAAGTTGGGAATGAAAGCACTGCAGGGAGAACATGTATATCTAAGAGCTTTAGAGCCTACCGATTTGGAATTGTTGTATGAATTGGAAAACAATGAGTCCATCTGGGAGGTAAGCCATACCCAAACGCCATATTCCAAATACGTGTTGAAACAGTACTTGGACAATGCCCACAGGGATATTTTTGAGGTGAAACAATTGCGCTTGGTTGTTTGCCCTGTTGGTTGGGAGGAAGGAGTAGGCCTTATCGACTTCTTCGACTTCGATCCCAAGCACAGAAGGGTAGGGGTTGGTATCGTAATCTTTTCAGATTCCGATCGGCAGAGAGGGTACGCAACCGAATCCTTGGAGCTCCTTTGCAACTACGCACGAAAACATTTACAAGTACATCAAGTGTATGCCAACATCACCGAAGATAATACCCCTAGCATTCGACTGTTCGAAAAACTAGGTTTTGAGAAAGCTGGCACGAAGGTGGATTGGATTCTTTCGGGCGGGGTGTACAAGAATGAACTTTTATATCAGAAAGTATATGAAGAAAAATCTTAAAAGAGTTATATGGGCAGTGGTATTCATAGGCCTTATTTTTATGGCTGGGTTTGCCTATTTTGTATATACCAGTGTATTTACGTCCAATACGGCCTTCAATAATGAAGAGGCCCATGTATACATTCCTACGGGTGCTAGCTTTAGCGATGTATTGACAGAGTTACGTCCCCTATTGAAGAATGATGTTTCGTTTGAAGCAGTTGCGAATCGCAAAAAGTACCCTGCCAACATCAAGCCAGGGCACTTCATTATTAAGAAGGGAATGAATAATAATGATATTGTCAATGCGATTAGAATTGGCAATACCCCTATTAAAGTGAAATTCAACAATCAGGAACGTCTTGAGAATTTAGCGGGGCATTTGTCACGTCAATTAGAAGCTGATAGTCTTTCCTTGTTGAATGCCATGAAGGACGCCTCCTTTTTGCAGGAATCCGGTTTTACAGAAGCTTCTGCCATTGGGATGTACATTCCCAATACCTATGAAATGTATTGGAATATGTCGCCCGACGGATTTACCGAAAAGATGCTGGAGGAGTACAATCGGTTTTGGAATGCTTCCCGTAACCAAAAAGCTAAGTCCATTGGTTTAACACGCGATCAGGTGATGTCTTTGGCGGCCGTGGTGCAAAAAGAGACCGCTAAGGAAGAAGAACGCCCTAGGGTAGCTGGATTGTATATGAATCGCATTAATAAAGGCATGATGTTACAGGCAGATCCTACGGTGATCTTTGCCAAAAAGCATAGTGAAGGCGATTTCGACCAGGTGATTAAAAGAGTACTCTACAAGGATTTGGAAAATCCGTCATTATACAACACCTACAAACATGTGGGTGTACCCCCCGGGCCTATTACCATGCCCGATATTTCTTCTATCGATGCAGTGCTTAACTACGAAAAGCACGATTATTTGTACATGGTGGCCAATGTGAAGGACTTCGGCTATCATAAGTTCGCCAAGAGCTTGGCACAGCATAACCGCAACCGCCAAGAGTACGTTCGGTGGATTAATAGTCAAGGAGTAAATCGGTAAGAATTTTCCACTTTTTTTGAAAGAAATGCAATAAAAGGTGCTGTTAATAAGTTAGTTAACTACTTTTTTAACACATTTTAATTCGTATAAGCTTTTAAAACTACATTTGTTACAGATTTGTTAACGAAACCATCGGTTCAACGATTTTTGTTGACGTTTTAACAAAGAAAGACCAAAATCACTGAAAATTCGTGAAATAGGTTGTATTTTTGCACGCTGAAATGAAAGTAGGAATTTTCTACTTGAAATTTTGTCAGAAATGAAACGTAGTTTTATACAAATCGGTTTATTCGTTCTTGTTGTTTCTTTAGTCTCGACAGGATTTTCCTCTAAAAATGGAGTGGATCTTTCCCACTATATTTTTACCGAGGAGTCGGTATGCTACAACGTGCCCAATGAAGATGAGGTCGTTGAAGAAGAGGCTGAGGATTTCTTCCAATTGTATTTAGGAAAAACGTATGTAGGGTTTAAAGAAGCCATTGGCTTTAAAGAATCCCAAGGACGTTATCGTGTCATTAATGAATTCGGTTATATGGGGAAGTACCAGTTTGGTAAATCGACCCTGAAGATGATCGGAATTTACAACACCCAAGATTTCCTTACGGATACCCGTTTGCAGGAAGAGGCTTTTACGGCCTATGCTTCCCGAAACAAGTGGATCCTGAGACGCGATATTAAAAGATACGTAGGAAGAAGCATAGGAGGAGTGAAGGTGACCGAATCTGGTATTCTTGCTGCTGCGCACCTAGCAGGGGCAGGAAATGTGAAAAAGTACCTGCGAAGTGGAGGTTCTGTTAATTTTCAGGACGCCTTCGGAACTTCGATTCGGTACTACTTAAAGAAATTTTCCGGATACGATACGTCATTGATCGTTCCGAACAGAAAAGCGAAGGTGCTATAAGCTTATCCTTTGTGTATGATAAATAAGGTGGGTCTTTTGTTTAGGTCCACCTTTGTTTTTTTCCAGCTTTCCGAAGATTGTGTCAAGATATATTCTGAAGGCAAAGTAATATCGCAAGCCACACACAGCTGCGTTTGTGGTTGCAATACGCTCGTTAAACTCTCCAACAACTGATTATTACGATAAGGCGTTTCAATAAACAGTTGCGACTGATTGGCCTCTGCCGAAAGACGTTCCAAACGTTTTATTTCCTGCCGTCGCTCGCGTTTGTCTATAGGCAAATAACCGTTGAAGGCGAAGTTCTGTCCATTGAACCCACTGGCCATCATGGCCAATAGAATGGAGGAAGGGCCTACCAAGGGCACCACTTTCACTCCTTTTGAATGTGCCTGCGCTACCACAAGGGCACCCGGGTCTGCTATGCCCGGACAACCTGCATCGCTAATAATGCCCACATCATACCCTTCAAAACAAGGACTGAGCATATCAGGTATTTCTGAAGGGTCGGTAAACTTATTGATGATAGAAAAGTGAAGGTCGGGTTGCGACTTTCTAGGGACGATGCTTTTAATGAAGCGCCTAGCGTCCTTTTCATGTTCTACAATATAATGGTCAATCTCTTCGACCGCTTTTTTAACCAACAAGGGCAATACTTCCAACGGAGGAGTATCGCCCAAGGTATTAGGAATTAAATATACGTTTCCTATCGGTTGCTCCATAGGGGATTACTGTTTCACAATCTTCTGCACCGCCGATCCCTGTTCTGAAGTGATTTTTGCGAGGTATAGTCCAGAAGCAAAGGAACTGGTGTCTAGATTCAATGGGGTTTGTCCGGTGTGTCTTTCTGTATGCAAGATACTACCTTTCATATCTTGAATGGTAATTTCGAAAGGAATATTGTTGTTAGAAATCACAGACAAACGGTTGGTTACTGGATTGGGAGCTATGGAAATGTTCAACGCTTTAAGGTCGTTTACTCCCAATACAGTTTCTCCTGTAACACGCGAAATGCTTCCAGAAATATTGGCAATGAACAATTCGTTGTTCATGTTTTCCCCGAAGGAAACCCAAGATCCGCCAAAGGTGCCGTAGTCTACTACGTCATTGGTAGCTCCAATATTTTCGATTCCTCCTATCATTCCACTACACACATCGGCAAAGAAATAGATGCCCTGCATGTCAGGATAGTCAGATCCGCGGTAAACATATCCTCCAGTAATAGAACAATGCGGTGTAGCGTTGCTAGAAGAATACACTCCGATTGGGAAAGTCAATTCATTATCTGGAGGACAGTTGGATGTGTTGAAAGGATCGTTCCCTTCATAACATCTCCAACCGTAGTTAAGACCTGCATCGGTATAAGGAGCTCTGTCAATTTCTTCTACATTTTCCTGCCCTACATCGCCAATCCAGATATCGCCATTGTCACTATCGAAAGTAAACTTCCAAGCATTTCTCAGTCCGTAGGCCCAGATTTCTTCAGCATCCGTTGCACTACCTGCAAAAGGATTGTCTGAAGGAATTGCGTAGTTAAGACCTGGGTCGGTATTGTCTATATCGATACGTAATAATTTACCCAATAAAAGGGTTGTATTTTGAGCGCGGTTTCCAGGGTCACCACCACTTCCTCCATCACCCCAGGAAATGTAAAGCATCCCGTCAGGTCCAAAATTTAGGGAACCTCCGTTGTGATTCGGGAAAGGCTGATTGGAATCGATGATTTCCAATTCGGAAGCGCCATCTGCCACATCGGGATCGCCACTTACCGAAAAACGGGAAACTTGAGAATCTCCACTGTTGTCCGTATAACTTACAAAGAAATAGCCGTTGGTAGCATAATCGGGGTGAAATGCGAGACCTAACAATCCTTGCTCACTTCCATTGGAAACTTGACTGGAAATATCCAAGAATGGAGTAGTGTTTACAGTTCCATCGTCTTGTACGATTTTAATTCTTCCTCCTTGCTCCACCACGAATAAGCGATCATCGCCTGCATGGGCAATATCTACAGGGGAACTTAATCCGGTAGCAAAGGGTTGAAGACTCACGTTGATACTCTGGGCATATACAAGGCCACTTAAGAGTACACATAACATAAATAGGGTTTGTTTTTTCATAGGACTTAGTTTTCCACTAAAGTAGTGAAAATTAGAGCAACCCTTTCATTACAGCCAACTCACAATTTTCTCACAAGCCTCGTCGAGCATATTGTAAACATTCTCGAATCCCTGATCACCACCGTAGTAGGGGTCGGGGACATCTACATTTTCTCCAGGAAAAATTTCGTTTAAAATCATCTTCACTTTTGCTCGGTCACTATCGTCATTGGCCAATCTAACGACATCCCGATAATTGGAATTGTCCATCACGAAGATATGGTCGTACTGTTCGAAGTCGTACGTAGAAAATTTACGCCCGCGTTGGTCGGTTATATCCAATCCCATTTTTCGGGCAATGGCTATACTTCTGGGGTCGGGTCTTTCACCCACATGCCAACCACCGGTTCCGGCAGAGTCCACCTGAACTTTATCGGGATCTACTTTGGATTTCAGAATACCTTCGGCCAATGGGGATCTGCAAATGTTGCCAAGACAGACCATGAGTACACGGGTTTTCATAAATAAGGATATAAAAAAATCCCGCCAGGGCAGGATTACATAGTTATAGTGTTAGTTTCTTGTTTAGGTCTTCCACGTATTTGCGGAATTGCTTGTCGGTACTGGAGAGGTTGTCTACCGTTTTACAGGCATGGAGTACCGTAGCATGGTCCCTTTGTCCAATCTGCGAACCAATGGACGCCAAAGAGGCCTTGGTGAATTTCTTCGCAAAGAACATGGCCAACTGACGGGCTTGTACAATGTGGCGTTTTCTTGTTTTCGATTGTAGGGTCTCTACATCCATCTGGAAATATTCGCTCACCACTTTCTGGATGTAGTCTATGGAAACTTCCCGCTTGGTATGCTTCACATAATTGTCTACAATCTTCTTGGCAAGATCGATGGTGATTTCCCTTTTGTTGAAAGAGGAATGCGCAATCAAGGAAATGATGGCACCTTCCAATTCACGGATGTTGGTTTTAATGTTATTGGCCAAAAACTCAATAATGTCTTCTGGCATTTCAACACCGTCACGATAGAGCTTGTTTTTGATGATCGCCACACGGGTATCGTAATCCGGATGGTTGAGTTCGGCAGAAAGTCCCCATTTAAAACGGGAAAGCAATCGCTGTTCGATATCGATCATATCCACAGGCGCTTTATCACTCGTAAGGATCACCTGCTTTCCATTTTGGTGCAAATGGTTAAAGATGTGGAAGAAGACATCCTGTGTTCCCGCTTTTCCGGAAAGCAATTGGATATCGTCCACGATCAATACATCGATGATCTGGTAAAAGTGGATGAAGTCGTTACGATTGTTTTTCTTAACGCTTTCGATGTATTGCTGCGTAAATTTTTCCGCAGAAATATAAAGTACCGTTTTTTCGGGGTACTTGTCTTTTATGTCTACCCCTATGGCGTGGGCCAAATGAGTCTTACCCAAACCAACACCTCCAAAAATAAGAAGTGGATTAAAGGAAGTTCCCCCCGGTTTGTTTGCTACAGCCAATCCAGCAGAGCGTGCCAAGCGGTTGGATTCCCCTTCCAAGAAATTCTCGAAGTTATAACTTGGATTAAGTTGGGATTCTATCTTTACATTTCGGATACCTGGAATCACAAATGGATTCTTCAGCTCCGGACTTTTGTTCTTAACAGGAACGTCTACCTCTTGCGACTTTACCTGCGTGCGATTTGCACTCGGAATTTTTTCCGTGAAAGGCTGCTTGTTGCCATAGGTGTTTTCCATCTTAATGATGTACACCAATTTGGCCGTACCACCCAATTCTTTGGTAAGGGCTACTTTGAGCAACTTTACATAATGCTCTTCCAGCCACTCATAGAAAAATTTACTCGGAACTTGTATGCTCAGGGCATTGTCGGTGAGCTTCACTGCCTTAATGGGTTCGAACCAGGTTTTGTATGCTTGTGTCGAAATATTATCTTCAATAAAGGACAAGCAATTTTTCCAAACCAGTTCGGCAGTTTTACCCATAGTTGTAGTCAGAGGTTGAGTTAGTTAATTGTCTTGTTAAAAAAGCAGGAAAGAGGGTTTTTCCTAACGATTTCCTAACAATGCAAATATGTGAACAAATAACTGAAAAAAAAAATGGTTTAGGTATTGATTTTCTAGTTTTTTTTTCTCATGTTAAGTTAAAGCCTTGGGAGCAAAAAAGTTCTCCCTTTTTAGCCTTAAATTTTGTGAAGAAAAATACTACTAAACTGCGCGTTCGTTACGGTGAAACCGATCAAATGGGCGTGGTCTACTACGGAAATTATGCTCAGTTTTTAGAACAGGGAAGAACCGAATGGCTGCGTGAATTGGGCTTTTCTTACAAATGGATGGAAGAAAACAATGTGCAACTTCCTGTAACTCATTTGAGTATTGATTTTAAGTATCCCGCACGATACGATGACCTCATTTATGTTACGACAACGTTAAGGAAAATTCCTACTTTCAAAATTGAGTTTGACTACGAAATTCACAACGAAGAGGGGCAACTGTTGGTCACTGCCATGACTACCCTTTGTTTTATAAATACTACCACCAAAAAGTTGATGAAAGCACCTTCTTACCTCATTGAAAAGTTGAGCGAATCGTAAGCGCTTTTTAGAGCCGTTTAATACTTACTTTGTAGGTGTCCTGAAAGAGTTGGAAAATTCGTTCAGAATCCTTCTTGCGCACCGATAATGTGAATGCGCAATGTAGGTTCATTTCCTGAGCGATGATGTTGAGGTTTTGCTCTTTGATCATTCGCATGACCACATTCATTTCTGGATAATCGAATTTCACCAAGAACTCTTCGTCGATTGTCTTTTCCACAATTTCTGAAGCTTCCAATGCCATTTGGGCCCCGGCGCGATAGGCTTGTATCAATCCTCCCACCCCTAATTTTGTACCTCCAAAATAACGTACAACCACTACCAGGGTATTGGTCACTTCAAACGCCTGTAATTGACCGTAAATAGGCATTCCGGCACTGTTGGATGGTTCCCCGTCGTCATTCGCCCGATAACTGCTGTAGTCTTTTCCCAACTGCCAAGCGTAACACCAATGGCGGGCGGAGTGATGCTGTTTTTTCAATTGTTCGATACACGCTCGAATATCATCTTCATTCTTTACAGGGAAAGCATAGCCAAAAAACTTACTGCCTCGATCCTTGAAGAGTGTCTCGGGCGAAGGTTTTACCAAAGTTTTGTACGTGTCCTTTATTGTATCCATTAGAGTTGGCCCAAAGCTACCAAGAAAATACTAACCACGGCCAAGAAGATGCCCAGCCAGTTTTTTAGGAGGATGCGTTCGCGAAACAACAGTATGCCCACTAGGGTTGAAAGCATTACGATACTTACGTTGTTCACCGTAAAGATGCCGGAACTCTGAAAAAGTCCACTACGGAGCGCCTTCACCAAAAAGTAAATGGAAAAGTAATTGGGAATTCCTAGGGCGATTCCACCAATTACATTTTTTAGTTCGAAAGTGACCTTGCCTCTAAGTTTAAGATACAACAACGTGAGGATGCCCACACTGGCGGCAGCACCAAAAATCGTGGCCGAAAAAACAGGAACGTCGTTTTCCGATACAAAGGCATCTTCCAAGAATTTAATACTGGTATCTATAATCCCACTTCCCAAGAACACCAAGGCGGGCAACAACCACTGTTTCATTCCCAAAGAAGCAGAACCCTTGCCTTTCGAAGAGGTGAGGTAAACAGCCACCAAGGCCATGAGGATGCCCAAAGTTTTGAAGATTCCCAAACTCTCGCGATAGTATACCAGCCCGAAAATAATAGGAATGACCACACTCATCTTTGTAGCTACAGAAACAACGGAAAGCCCACTACGCTGGGTGGTGATGGCCATTAAATTGAAGACTGTAATAAAGAGAATCCCCAAGCCCAAAGTGTAGATAAACCAAGGCGCTGTAGTAATGCTTTCTACTGTCGGACTTCCATTGAAAGCAATAAATCCCGTAATACACGCTGTGATGTAGTTAACAACAATGGCCTGCAGTGTATGTATCTTAAACCGATCGAAAAGCTTAAAAACCACAAAAATGCAGGTGGAAGCCAATATGCTTAAAATCAATGGGGTCACAGGCGGTTGTTTTTATAGATGGTTAAAATATCTCCCTTTACATTTCTTTCACTTTGCATCGCTCCTGAAACAAGGGAAGGGGCTGTAATACCTTTTTCAAATCGAATAGCACCTTTAAACACCCAAGCTTCGTCCCAGAGATTTGAGTCGATAAATGTTTGAAGGGTTTGTGCACCACCTTCTACAATGAGGCTTTGTAATTGATGTTCGTAAAGCACACGACAAACTTCTGAAGCAAGATTTTCAGAAAAATCGACTTTTTCGAAATGTAGATGTCCTTCCTGACTTTGTGTTTGGTCGTTCAAAATTAGCGTTGGGGCATCCTTGTTGAAAACCTTGCTTTCCCTTGGAATTCGAAGGCTACGGTCTAAAATCACTCGGATAGGGGACTCACCTTTCCATGAGCGGGTAGTCAAGGATGGATTGTCGTCCAATACGGTTTGCGTTCCGACTAAAATAGCTTGTTCGTTTGCCCGCATTTTATGCGCTAATTGTTTGGAATGGGCATTGGTAATCCATACGGGTTTTTGCTCTGATCGCTGTGCAGGAGCTAAAAAACCATCGGCAGATTGTGCCCATTTTAAGATGATATACGGTCTTTTTTCGGAATGAAATGTAAAGAATCGTTTGTTTAGTTCGCTGCATTCTTGTTCAAGAACACCGCTCACTACTTCGCAACCCGCTTCCGTCAATTTTCGGATGCCAGCTCCAGCGACTTTCGGATTGGGATCTACCGCACCGATAACCACCTTTTTAATGCCTTTTTCAATGATAAGATCCGAACAGGGAGGCGTTTTTCCGAAGTGACTACAGGGCTCTAGGGAAACATAAATCGTGGCATCTTTCAGCATGGAAACATCCTGTACACTGGCAATCGCATTGACTTCCGCGTGCGGTTTGCCTGCTTGTTGGTGCCACCCTTCTCCAATGATTTTGTCATTGTGAACAATCACACTTCCTACCATAGGATTGGGGTAGGTAGTCCCCAAACCATTTTGGGCGAGTTGAATGCAGCGGCTCATATAACGCTCGTCGGGAGTCATTCGGCAAAAATACGAGTATCTTCCAAGAAATTGGAGGGGATTATTCCCTTAATATGGTTAATTTTACTTTTTAAATCTTTTTGATTTTTCTTCGCCAATAAATCCTGTGTACATGAGCGGACCTGTTATTCGACCCATTCAGAAAAAAGACAATGAACAACTCGGCAAAATCATCCGTTCTGTGTTGATCGATTTTGGGGTTCCGAAAGTAGGAACCGCCTATGAAGATGTTTCTTTGGACTGCATGTACGAAACCTACCAAAAAGAAGGTGCTGCGTATTTCGTAGTTGAAGAAAATGGTACGGTCATCGGTGGTGGTGGGGTAGCGCAATTGGACAATTACAACGGACCGGTATGTGAACTTCAGAAAATGTATTTCTTACCCGAAGCTAGAGGCCGTGGTTTGGGAACGCAGATGATCGATACCTGTTTGGCATCGGCCAAGGAACTCGGTTATGAACAGTGTTATTTGGAAACCATGTCCTACATGGAAGCCGCCCAAAAACTATATCACCGATACGGATTTAGCCATTTGGAAGGCCCTATGGGTGATACGGGTCATTATGCCTGCGGGGTACACATGCTTAAGGAACTATAGTCGTGAAGCTGGGCGAACTCAAAACGTATTTCCAGTCGGAACTTGCCGATTTATATCCTAAGGAAGAGGTGCAATCCTTTTTTTCCATCTTGCTGGATCACTATTTGAATTATACGCGCTTGGATGCCGTAACACGTGCTTCAGAAGAAGTTTCGAAAGAGGTACTTGAGAAATTTAAAAATACCTTGATCCGACTTCGGAAAGAAGAACCCATACAATACATAGTTGGCGAAACCGAATTCTATGGCTTGCCCTTTAAACTGAACGAGCATACGCTTATACCCAGACCGGAAACTGAAGAATTGGTGGAGTGGATATCGGAAACCCTGGATGCCAATGAAAATACAAGTATCTTGGATATCGGTACGGGTTCCGGATGTATAGCGATTTCCCTTGCTAAGCATGTATCGAAAGCAAAGGTATCGGCCATGGATATTTCCGAAGGAGCCCTGAAGATGGCCAAGGAGAACGCAAGACAGTTGGAGGTAACGGTCAATTTCATTCAGAAAGATATTCTACATACTTCACCCGGGGGAACTGATTTCGATGTAATCGTTTCCAATCCGCCCTATGTTCGAGAGCTCGAAAAAAAGGAAATGAAGCCCAATGTACTACAGTACGAACCTGACGGAGCGTTGTTCGTTTCCGATGAAGATCCACTGGTTTTTTATAGGGCTATTGCCCGTTATGCCAAGGCTTCCTTGAAGCCCGACGGATTTCTCTTCTTCGAAATTAATGAGTATCTTAGTGAGGAAATGATCGCAATGCTCTCTACTGAAGGGTATGTTGATATTGTCGTCCGAAAGGATATTTTTGGTAAAGACCGAATGATAAAATGTACTCCCAATGACTAAGCTGAATAAAATATGTGTGTTTTGTGGTAGCAGTGCCGGCAACGATACCACCATTACAAACGATGCCCTGCAATTGGCCCGTATTTTTGTTGAAGAAGAAATCACCTTGGTGTACGGTGCTGCCAAGATTGGAGTTATGGGTATCATTGCTGAAGAAATGCTGAAATACCATGGAAAGGTCATAGGGGTGATCCCCCAATTTCTGAAGAAAAAAGAAGTAGTTCACTTAGGGCTCACGGAGCTCATGACTACAGAGAATATGCATGAAAGAAAGTTGATCATGCAGGAAATTAGCGATGGTTTTATGGTCTTGCCCGGAGGTTTCGGAACTTTGGAAGAGTGTTTCGAAATCATTACCTGGTTGCAACTGGGATTGCATTCCAAGCCTATCGGTTTGCTGAACACGAATGGATTTTATGACCACTTGCTGAAACTTCTGGAAACCATGGTAAAAAGGGGCTTTCTGAAGATGGAAAACTACGAACTCTTGCAAGTAGATACTACAACGGAAGGCTTACTTCGAAAGATGGAGGCCTTTAAAGCGCCACAAATTCCAAAATGGTTGAAACCGGAACGGACTTAAGATCAACTTATTAACTTTTCAAGTCCTTTTGTTAACATTTTTACCATCCCCTTCAATTAATGGCTACCTTTTAGTCATTAACCATTAAATTTCACGTAATGAATTCAACTAAGAAGTATGCTGCAGAGGCCTTGGGGACCTTTGCACTGGTCCTGTTCGGATGTGGGGCTGCGGTCATCGCCGGAGTAACTGGAGCAGGTCCTGAAGGAATTGGATTGCTAGGGATTTCCCTCGCATTTGGTTTGGCTGTAGTCGCTATGGCTTATACCATTGGTCCTATTTCGGGATGCCACATTAATCCCGCCATCTCAATCGCTATGCTAGCGGCAGGGAAACTATCTGCCAAGGACACCGTAGGCTACGTTATTTCGCAATGTATTGGCGCTATAGCGGCAGCTGGTTTGCTCTATGCAATAGCCTCAGGAGCCTCAGGTTTCACGATGGGCGAATGGGCCTTGGGAAGTAATGGATGGGGCGATGGTTATGGAGGTGGATACAATATGCAATCTGCTTTCATTGCCGAAGTAATCTTCACCTTTTTATTCTTAATGGTCATCTTTGGAACCACGGCAAAAAATGCTTCTCCACAAATGGCCGGATTGGCCATCGGGATCACTTTGGTGCTTATTCATTTGGTAGCCATTCCCATCACAGGAACTTCTGTAAATCCGGCTCGAAGTTTGGGGCCAGCTTTGTTTGCAGGAGGGATGGCTTTACAACAACTTTGGTTGTTTTTTGCGGCGCCTATCGTCGGAGGATTATTAGCTGCTTTTCTACGGAAACTTTTTATCGAAGATTAACCGGAAAATATTTTGTAAAGGCTTCATTATGAAGCCTTTTTTTACTGTTATGTGGTGGTCGGTTTACGGCTAAACCATAGATTTTTTCTTTTCCATTACCGTTCATCGAAAACGTTTTCGAAACACTCTGCTGTGTCAAATTAATTTGTAGCTTCAATAGCAATATTAACAAATCTAACATCAATTATTATGAAGAAAATCCTTTTATTAATTGCCTTTTTCATCGGCTTTGGCGCCGCTGTCCAAGCACAAGAAAATGTGCGGACAAAAGCCAACTATCACGGTAAGATTTCCTCGGTAGAATACGTTTCTCCCATGGTAGATCGACCGAATGATCTTATTCCTTCCGATAACTCTGTTAAAGAGGCCAAAGACAAGCGTTCTATGGTACCAAGAATCGTTGAGGGACAAGACCCCCAAATTGAAGACGACTACTTTGTTAGAAACCGACACGAAATGGAGCAAAGCGTTCGCAGAGCCCCTGCTAGTCTGGTTTTCGATGCCTATAACTCAGGATCGCAACCTACGGATCCTTCATTAGCAGTAGGTCCAAATCACGTAATGGTGGTGTTCAACACTGGATTTACCATTTACGACAAGTCCGGAAACCAATTACTAGGGCAAACCGCACCGAATCCGGCGATCTTCCCATCGGGAGGATGTTGTGACCTTACGGTTACCTACGACAATGTTGCAGACCGTTGGGTACTTACCTTCTTGGGAAGTGGTGCCCAGATTGCTGTTTCGGATGGGCCAAATCCATTAACAGCCGGATGGTATGTATATAACATTTCGGCCATTAACGATTACCAAAAGCTTTCCATGTGGAGCGATGGGTATTACATTACAGATAATACCAGTAGCAACAATAAAGTGTGGGCTTTGGAGCGTGATGCCATGCTTACGGGAGACCCAAATGCACAAATCATTGGGTTTAATCTTCCTGGTATTGTAACCAGTGGTTTTTTTAGTCCACAGGTGTTAAATGTAACCAACAACAACTTGCCTGCGCCCGGTGGAGCCACGGTGGTGTATATGCAGGATGATGCTTGGGCAGGAGTCTCCAATGACCACGTAAAATATTGGACGATTGATGTGGATTGGAACAATGCGGGTAATTCTTCTGTTTCGGCCGCTACCGAAATTCCGGTGACTCCTTTTATTGGAGTGTTCGATAACGGAAGTTTCTCTAACCTTACGCAGCCCGGAGGAGGTGTTGCCATTGACGCATTGCAGGCCACGATTATGAATCAGGCACAGTTCAGAAAATTTGGAACGCACAATTCTGCCGTATTTAACTTTGTGGTAGATACCGATGCTTCTGGAGGGGAATTGGCCGGTGTGCGTTGGATGGAATTCCGTCAAACAGCCGATAATCAGCCATGGACCCTGTATCAAGAAGGAACCTACACTGCACCTGACGGGCGTCATGCATGGAACGCCAGTTTAGCTATGGACGGTCAAGGGAATATCGGTATGGGATATACCTCCATGTCCGGACCTACGACACCTTCTACCGTTAGGGTAAGTTCTTACTTTACGGGACGATTAAACGGAGATCCTTTAGGAACCATGACTGCTGCCGAAGAGTTGATTGCCAACGGTAATTCGAATTTCTCTGGATTGCGTTATGGGGATTATAGTAAGATCGATGTAGATCCTAATGACGATTCCACCTTCTGGTTCATTAATGAATATATTAATGGTAGCCGTGGAGGAGTTGTAGGTGTATTCCAAATGCAAGCTGGACCACCGGATAACGATCCACCAACGGATCCAACAAACCTAACGGCTTCCAATATCACTTCGACCGGTGCGACACTCAATTGGACAGCTTCTACGGACAATGTAGGAGTAACTCAATACAATATTTCAATTGACGGAACTCAAGTAGGGACTTCGGGTAGCACTTCCTTTAATGTAACAGGATTGTCTCCTAATACTACCTATTCTGCTTCTGTGACCGCGCAGGATGCTGCAGGTAATGTATCTGGAAGTGCGACTACTTCGTTTACGACCCAAGCAGGTGGTGTGACTTATTGTGCATCGGCTAGTACCAATGTGAATGATGAGTTTATTAGTCGTGTTCAGTTGAATACCATTGATAACTCTTCGGGCGCTCAATTCTATTCTGATTTTACAGGCATTTCTACCAACCTATCCGAAGGTCAAGGCTATACCATTACCATAACTCCGACGTGGACGGGTACCATTTATGCAGAGGGGTATGCTGTATGGATTGATTATAACAATAATGGGGACTTTGATGATACGGGAGAACAGGTATTCTCAAAAGCGCCTTCTACAGATACACCGAATAGCGGCTCTTTCACTGTTCCAAGTGGAACTTCACTAACGTCGGTTAGAATGCGTGTTTCCATGAAGTACAATGCCATTCCAACCTCTTGTGAAACCTTTACTTGGGGTGAGGTAGAAGATTATACCATTAATTTAGAAGCCGGTGGTGGCGGGGACACCCAAGCGCCAACGGCACCAACAAACCTAACTTCTTCTAATATTACCGATACGACCGTAGATCTTTCTTGGAACGCCTCTACCGATAATGTAGGCGTAACGGGCTACGAAGTGTTTGAAAGTGGTAGCAGTATTGGTACGGTAACTGGAACTGGAGCTACTGTGACGGGATTAACCGCAAATACTTCCTATTCCTTCACAGTACGAGCGTTCGATGCCGCAGGTAACAACTCTGGTTTCAGTAATACTGAAAATGTAACCACGACAGGTGGCGGCGGAGGTCCAGGACAGATCGCTGGATACTTCTTCGAAACTGGTTTTGAAGGATGGAGCGATCCGGGAAGTGACTGTGCGCGTATCAATAATGCCTCGAGAGCTTTCGAAGGGAACTTCTCTATCCGACTGCGTGACAACACCAGTACATCGAATACGGTATCGCCAGTATTGGACTTGACTGGTAATTCGCAGATTACCTTCGAGTTCCATGTATTCCCGAACAGTATGGAACCTGGGGAAGACTTCTTTGTAGAGTTCTTCAACGGGACTTCGTATCAGGTAATAGGAAATTATGCCAGTGGTACCGATTTCACGAATAATGTATTCTTTACAGATACCATTACCTTAGATTCTGGAACCTATAACTTCAATGCAAATAACCGTTTCCGTTTCCGTTGTGATGCGAGTGGAAATGGAGATCGTGTGTATTTTGATCAAGTGATTGTTAGTGGAGACAATGTAGCACCGCTACAACAAACAACTCCATCCTTGATCGATCACGGTGAAGCTTTGAAGTCGTTCACAAGAGTTTCAACAGAAAACATCAAATTGTATCCGAATCCGACACAGTCTCGACTCAATATTGAGATTTTGAACGGTGCGTTTGATGAAATCGTAATATTCTCGTCCGCAGGACAAATTGTGCATGAGGCTGAAGGAGGCATTGACAAATTTACTGTTGATGTATCCCAATTTGCTTCGGGTATGTATTTCGTCCGATTTGTTTCCAACGGTAAAGCAGTTACCAAACGCTTTATTAAGGAGTAATCTAGAGAGTTTATTAGTTTAATTGTCTGAGACCTGCCCTTAGGGGCGGGTCTTTTTTTGTTTATAAGCAGTGGATTATTCCCACATTAGCGCGTCGGGAGTACTTTCATATTTTGTTAGCTTTGTTCGTATGAATCCGGAACAAAAAATAAACGCCCTCCGCGACGAATTGCGCGAGCACAATTATAACTACTACGTACTCGATAACCCCACCATTTCCGATTACGAATTCGACATGAAATTGAAGGAGCTACAGGAACTGGAAACGGCTCATCCTGAGTTTTATGATGCCAATTCGCCAACCTTGCGGGTAGGGGGAGAGGTAACCAAAAATTTCGAAACCATTCCCCATACCTATCGCATGTATTCTTTGGATAATAGCTACTCCAAAGAGGATTTGGAAGATTGGGAAAAACGCATTAAAAAGTTAGTTGATGGAGACATTCAATATACCTGTGAGCTAAAGTATGACGGTGCTTCCATGAGCCTTACCTATGAAAATGGGAAGCTCTTGCGTGCGGTAACCCGTGGTGATGGATTTCAGGGGGATAATGTGACTACGAATGTGAAGACCATTAAATCGGTGCCGTTACAATTGAAAGGAGATTACCCGCCTTTGTTTGAAATTCGAGGAGAAATTGTGTTGCCTTTTGATGGATTCAATAAAATGAATGAGGAACGAGTGGCTGCGGGCGAAGAACCCTATCGAAATCCAAGAAACACAGCTTCGGGAAGTTTAAAGCTTCAGGATAGCAGTGAAGTGGCCAAGCGTCCGTTGGAGTGTCTTTTATATAGTATAAAAGGAGAACGATTAGGGATTACAACCCAATTCGAAAACCTGGAAAAAGCCCGAGCTTGGGGATTCAAAGTGCCTAACGAAGCGAAGCTAGCAAACAGTATTGATGAAGTGTTGGAATACGTGGCTTACTGGGATGTGCATCGTCATGACTTGCCTTATGAAACCGATGGAGTGGTGATCAAGGTGAACAATTTGCAGCAGCAAGAGGAATTGGGGCATACGTCTAAAGCGCCCCGTTGGGCCATGGCCTATAAGTTTAAGGCAGAACAGGCTAGTACGGTGCTGAACGAGATCACCTATCAGGTAGGGCGTACGGGAGCCATTACTCCGGTTGCGAATCTAGAACCTGTAGAGTTGGCTGGTACCATCGTGAAACGAGCTTCTCTCCACAATGCCGATCAGATTGCCAAACTGGATATTCGTGAAGGCGATACCGTGTATGTAGAAAAAGGAGGGGAGATCATTCCCAAAATTATGGGTGTGGACCTTTCTAGAAGAAAAGAGGGGATCGTCCCAACACAATACATAACCCACTGTCCGGAATGTCATACGCAACTCATCCGCAAGGAAGGGGAAGCACAGCATTATTGTCCCAATGTCTCCGGATGTCCACCACAAATTGCAGGAAGAATTCAACATTACATCTCCCGAAAGGCGATGGATATTGAAGGTTTAGGAGGAGAAACGGTGGTGCTTTTGGTGGAGAATCAGCTGATAGAAAATTACGCCGATCTCTACGAATTAACTGCAGATCAGGTTATTCCGTTAGAACGTATGGCGGAAAAGAGTGCCGAAAATTTGGTGCAGGGGATTGAGGCTTCAAAACAGATTCCTTTTGAAAGGGTGCTCTTTGCTCTGGGGATTCGTTATGTAGGGGAAACCGTGGCCAAGAAACTGGCAAGACATTATAAGACCATCGATGCGTTGATGGCTGCTTCGGAAGAAGATCTGGTAGCCATCGATGAGATTGGTGATCGTATTGCGGAAAGTGTGGTTTCCTTTTTCGATTCCGAAGAGAATAGAGCTTTGGTGAATCGATTAAAGGCGCATGGCGTTCAATTACAGATTTCGGAAGAAGTGCTGGCGAATCAAACAGATACCTTACAAGGGAAAACGTTTGTGGTTTCTGGTGTTTTTGCCAAAGTATCCCGTAATGAATTGAAGAAATTGATAGAAGATAACGGTGGAAAAGTATCCGGATCCATCTCTGGAAAAACCAGTTTTGTGGTAGCCGGTGAAAATATGGGGCCGAGCAAACGTACTAAGGCAGAAAGTCTTGGCGTTCCTATTATATCCGAAGATGATTTTTTGACAATGATTGCCTAAAATCCTATCGGATTTAACAGGAGATAACGTATTTTTGTTGGGCTAGCTTACTACGTTTATGTTTGAAAAATTGAAACGAAAGTCATTGCGAAAATTGACCGAAAAACAACTGGTCGATCGGGACGTGTCCAAGGTAAACGCCCCGGCCAAAACCCTAGGTTTTTTGGTAGATGAAATGCTCCTTTCCGATTTCGAAAAGCTGTACCATTTTTCTGCAGACTTAGGAATGCAGCCCAAAGATGTGCGTGTGTTTTCCTTTATCGAAACGAAACGGAAAATACCCTCGCTTCGCCAAAATCAGGTACAGTGCAAGGATTTTAACTGGAAAGGGGAGATGCACAACCAGAATGCCCAGGAGTTTTTGGATACAGAATTCGGGGTGTTGGTGGGATATTATAAAGGTACGAATGAGTTCATGGATATGATGATATCGAGAAGCAAGGCAAAATTTAAAGTAGGCTTTGCGGGAGGTGATGAACGATTATATGATTTAATGATTGGTGTAGCCCCAGAACAGATCGACCTTTTTAAAAGTGAATTGAAAAAGTATTTAACCATATTGAATAAAATAGCATGAGAGAATTAGTCGGTACGGGTGTGGCTCTTGTAACTCCATTTACAGCGGAGGGAGTCGTGGACGTGCCCGCGTTAGAGCGCGTTGTTGCCTATCAGATTGAAAACGGAATCGATTACTTAGTAATCCTTGGAACCACAGGAGAAAGTGTGACTCTTACCAAACAGGAGAAACAGGTGGCTATAGATACCGTAAAGAAGGCGAACGCAGGAAAACTTCCCATGGTACTAGGAATTGGGGGTAATAATACCCAAGCCATCCTGGATGAAATTGCCGATAGGGATCTTTCCGATTTTACTGCCATTCTCTCGGTATCACCAGCCTACAACAAACCCACCCAAGAGGGAATTTACCAGCATTTCAAGGCAATTGCAAGAGCATGTCCCATTCCTATTGTTATGTACAATGTTCCAGGAAGAACAGCTAGTAATATGTTGCCGGAAACCGTAGCCAGATTGGCCCAGGATTTTGATAATATCGTTGCCATCAAGGAAGCGGCTAACGATATTGTGCAAGCCATGCAAATGATCGATAGTACGCCCGATGACTTTTTGGTGATAAGCGGTGACGACATTCTTGCTTTACCCATGACATTAGCAGGAGGTTCGGGTGTGATTTCAGTAATAGGACAGGGATTTCCACAAGAATTTTCGGATATGATCCGTTTCGGATTGAATCGGGAAGTGGATAAGGCCTATAAATTGCATTACAAAATGGCTCCGTGCATCGATTATATTTTTGCCGAAGGGAATCCAGCGGGTATTAAAGCGGTGTTCCATAAACTGAACATTTGCGAACCTTTCGTAAGGTTACCATTGGTGGGAGTTAGCCCGGAATTGCGTTCCAAAATCGATGACTTCGCTGATAATGTATAATTTGAAACCCTAATTCTTCGTTAAATTTGGAAATAGGGCCATGGATTCCTTACGGGTTCCACTATTTTAGTAGCTTAAATAAGTTTTTGTAATCCCTTATAATTCACTACTTTTGCACGATGTTTTTTAAAACCATGAAATCGAGTCTGTTATTACTTATGATCGCTTTGGTATTTAGTTCTTGTAGCGACTACCAGAAGCTTTTGAAGTCGGATGATGCTGCGAAAAAGTATTCGATGGCAGATTCATTATACAAACAAAAGAAGTTCAAGAAATCCCTTCGATTAATGGAGCAGATTGTTCCTGTGTATCGAGGGAAGCCGCAGGCAGAGCCATTAATGTTCCGCTACGCCAATACCTTTTATCAGTTAGAAGATTATTATTTGGCGGGGTATCAGTTTGAGCGTTTTGCGAGTTCCTATCCCAAAAGTGATAGTTTGGAATTGGCGGCCTACCGTTCGGCCAAAAGTTACTACGAGCTGTCTCCAAGGTATTCCTTGGATCAGACCGATACGCAAAAGGCGATGGAGAAATTGCAGGCATTCATTGATGAATTTCCGACTTCCGATTACAAAGAGGAAGCCAACCAATTGGTTTTTGAATTGAGAAGAAAACTGGAAAAGAAGGATTACGAAGTAGCCAAGCAATACTTGCGTATTTCAGATTATAAAGCTTCTATTGAGGCCTACAGTAACTTCATTAGTGATCATCCGGGGTCCAAGTATAGACCCAACGCTTTTTACGAGCGGATCGAAGCAGCGTATCAGTTGGCAATTAACAGTGTGCCTTCTAAAGTTGATGAGCGATTGAGAGCTGCCAAAAAACATTACGACAGCTTTAAAAAATATTACGGAGAATCCGATTTCCGTTCCAAAGCAGATGAAATGCTAGAGGACATAGACAAGCGATTATCGGAATCGGAAACTGAAACAGCAATTAATTAAGGATTATGAGCGATATTAAAAACAGCGATGCCCCTATCAATACTACGACGATTGATAAGAACTTGGTAGATGCCCCTACCAGCAATATTTATGAGGCCATCTCTATCATTTCTAAAAGAGCGACCCAAATCAATAGCGACATTAAGAAAGAGCTATTGGAGAAGTTGGACGAGTTTGCTACCTACAATGATAGTCTAGAAGAGATTTTTGAGAACAAGGAGCAGATCGAAGTTTCCAAGTTTTACGAAAAGCTTCCAAAACCACACGCACTTGCGGTACAAGAGTGGTTAGAGAACAAAATTTACTATCGTAACACCCAGGACGAAGAACTATAAGTTTAGGGTATGTCTGTTTTAAGCGGAAAAAAAGTATTACTGGGCGTTACTGCCGGTATTGCCGCTTATAAGAGTACCTATCTGGTTCGATTGTTAATTAAGAAGGGTGCCGAAGTAAAAGTGGTCATGACCCCCTCGGCTAAGGAGTTCGTTACTCCGTTAACCCTTTCCACACTTTCCAAAAACGAAGTTTTTTCTTCGTTCACGAACGAAGACGATGATAATGCCCAATGGAATAACCATGTCGAGTTAGGCCTTTGGGCAGATTTTTTTATCATAGCTCCCGCTACTGCCAATACACTTTCCAAAATGGCGCAGGGACAGAGTGACAACCTTTTGGTGGCTACTTATCTGTCTGCAAAATGCCCGGTGTATATTGCTCCAGCGATGGATTTGGATATGTACAAACACCCCAGTACGCTGGAAACCCTTTCGAAATTGGAGTCCTTCGGAAATGCGATCGTCCCAGCCGAGCATGGCGAATTGGCCAGTGGTTTGGTAGGCAAAGGACGCATGGCGGAACCCGAAAACATAGTAGCGTTTTTAGAAAAAGACATTGCCGACCAGCTTCCGTTAAAGGGCAAGAAAATCGTAATTACGGCAGGCCCCACCTATGAAGCTATAGACCCTGTTCGATTCATAGGAAATCACTCCAGTGGCAAAATGGGCTACGCCATCGCAGAGAAAGCTTCCGAATTAGGCGCTGAGGTTGTGTTGGTTTCAGGGCCAACAAGCCTACAACTCCAAGCTCCCAATGTATCAATAGTTCGGGTAACCTCTGCTCAGGAAATGTACGATGCGGTACATCTGTATTATCCACATTGCCATACGGCCATATTGAGTGCTGCAGTGGCCGATTACCGACCGAAAAATGTAGCTTCCGAAAAAATAAAGAAAAAGGAAGGGGAGATGACGATAGAGTTGGAAAAAACACAGGATATTCTGGCTTCCTTGGGAAAAATAAAGGACAAACAATTTCTGGTAGGATTTGCATTAGAGACCCAAAACGAATTGGATAATGCAAAAACAAAACTGGAAAAAAAGAATTTAGACTTAATTGTATTAAATTCGCTCAAAGACAAAGGTGCCGGTTTTGGAACCGATACCAATAAAGTTACTTTTATTACCCGTAACAATAAAGTAATCCCTTTTGAAGTTAAGAGTAAGAAAGAAGTAGCATACGATATTTTACAACACATTATAGATCATATAGATGCGTAGAGTTTTATTTTTAGTGGCCGTGTTGATGGGCTTTGGAACCATGAATGCCCAGGAATTGAATGCCACCGTTACCATAGATGCACAACAGACGGGACAACCCAATTTTCAGGTGTTTCGAACCTTAGAGCAACAATTGACCGAGTTTCTTAACAACACCAGTTGGACCCAAAGGGAGTTTAAGAATCAGGAACGTATCGATTGTAATTTCACCTTAATTATTACCGCTTTCGAATCGACCGCATTCGAAGGGCAATTACAGGTACAGGCGTCGAGACCCGTGTATGGATCTATTTACGATACACCTATATATAATTATAACGATCGTCAATTCAGTTTCGATTACAACGAATTCCAACCTTTGGTATTCAATATTAATACCTTCGATTCCAATTTGGTTTCCGTATTGGCCTACCATGTATATACCGTGCTAGGATTGGATGCCGATACTTTCGAATTGAATGGAGGAAGGGAGTATTTTGATATCGCCAAGCAAATTGTGAACACCGCTGCTTCTAGTAACTTTGCGGGATGGAAAGCAACTGACGGAACCCAATCGAGATTCCGTTACAACGATGCTATAATTTCGAATGTGTATCAGGAGTTTCATGATGCCATGTACAATTATCATCGTTTGGGGATGGACGTTATGGAGTCCAATGCAAGAGACGCCAAGCTGAAGATCATCGAATCCATTTCCAATCTGAAGAACGTAAACGATCGCAGACCGAATTCCTTTCTGTTGCGTACGTTTTTTGATGCAAAAAGCGACGAGATTGAAGCTGTTTTTAGTGGAGGTCCCAGCGTAGACATCAATACCTTAATGGAACATTTAAACAGAATTGCTCCTACCCGTAGGGCGAACTGGAGCAAAATAAGAATATAAATTTCTGATCTTGCAGGAATCCCAAAACTCCCTTACTTTAGAGGGAGTTTTTTTATCATCTATAACACGCCTTTGATCACATCACTTTCTATAAAAAATTATGCACTTATTGAAGATATTAAGGTAGACTTCAATAGAGGACTTACTATCATTACTGGTGAAACCGGTGCAGGTAAATCCATTTTGTTGGGAGCCTTGGGCTTGGTTTTAGGGAACCGTGCCGATTTAAAAGTGATGCGGGATATGGCGAGTAAGTGCATTATCGAAGCCCAATTTTCTATTGGAAACTACGCCTTGCAGGACTTATTTGCTGAAAACGATCTGGACTATGAAGAGGAGACCATTGTGCGAAGGGAAATTCTACCTAGTGGAAAGTCCCGAGCCTTTGTGAATGACACGCCTGTGACCCTTCAGCAAATGCAGGTATTGGGCGAAGAGTTGATCGATATTCACAGTCAGCACGAAACCCGTACGTTGGCCACAGAAGGCTACCAGATGGAAGTAGTGGATGCCCTGGCTGGAAATCGGGATTTGTTGGATGTCTATAGAAGTAATCTTCGGTTGTTTAAGGAGCATAAACAGCAATTATCCCAATTGATTTCTGAACGGGATCAGGCACTTAAGGATTTAGACTACCATAGTTTTTTATACAATGAATTGGTAGAAGCCAATCTTGCTTCCATTCAGCAAGAAGAGTTGGAAGAAACTTACGAGAAATTGAACAACGCGGAAGAGATTCAGGAAGTGTTGGCAAAGGTTTCCCAATCCCTTTCCAATGAGATGTCGGGAAGTATAACTTCCTTGAGGGAAGCCCTTCAGGAACTGAATAGAATCAGAAATTTCTCAACGGACTACGAATCTCTTTGGAATCGTGTGAATAGTACTATTATCGAATTGGAAGATGTAGAGAGTGAAGTGTTGAAATCGGCAGATGTTTTGGAGGTAAATCCGCAACTGCTTATGGAGGTGCAGGAAAAGATGCAAACGCTCTTTCGATTGCAGCAAAAGCATGGGGTTTCGGAAGTAAGTGAGTTGCTGAAAATTCAGGAGGAATTGGAGGAGAAGGTGGTAGCTTCTTCCCAGATCGATGAAACCATAGAAACTTTGGAGACCAAGGTAGAAACGGCTAGGAAGAAGACATTGGAAATTGCACAGCAAATAAATAACAAGCGGGAAGCTGCAATACCTATATTAAAGGAGAAACTAGAAGCATTTTTGCTAGGGTTGGGCCTTCCTAATGCGCAATTTCAATTTCAATTGCAGGAACAAGAGGCATTTAGAACTGACGGAAACGCTCAATTGGAATTGCTGTTTACTGCTAATAAAGGAGGTGCGTTCGGCTTGCTTCAGAAAGTAGCTTCGGGAGGAGAAATGAGCAGGATCATGTTGGCCATTAAAGCTGTTTTGACAGAATACAAGGACCTACCCACCCTTATTTTCGACGAGATCGACACTGGGGTTTCTGGGGAGATTGCACATAAGATGGCAGAAATTATGGCGTCCATGAGTAAAAAGATGCAAGTGTTAAGCATTACGCACCTGCCGCAAATCGCTGCCAAAGGCGACTACCACAAAAGGGTATTCAAAAGAGATGAAAACAATGTCACTACTACCCATATTAAGGAACTTACCCAAGAAGACCGAATTATTGAAATCGCCCAAATGATAGGGGGTAGCACACTAAGCGATTCGGCCATTGCACACGCCAAGCAATTGTTGAATTAGTGTATCTTTGCACTTCGACCAAATTATCTTAGTTACAAGAAAATTAACCATTAAGGAATTATGTCATACAACTTACTAAAAGGAAAACGAGGAATTATTTTTGGAGCATTGGATGAAAACTCTATTGCTTGGAAAACGGCAGAGCGCGTTCACGAAGAAGGGGGCGCTATAGTACTTACCAATGCACCGATCGCTATGCGTATGGGGCAGATCAATCAATTGGCGGAAAAAACCAATTCTGAGATAATTCCTGCGGATGCCACCAATTTGGAGGACCTGGAAAACCTTGTTGAGAAGGCAATGGAAATTTTGGGAGGCAAGTTGGATTTTGTGCTTCACTCCATCGGGATGTCTGTAAATGTGCGTAAAGGAAAGCACTACACGGATCAGAAATACGATTGGACTCAAAAGGGATGGGATGTATCTGCGCTTTCTTTCCACAAAACAATGCAGGTATTATATAAGAAGGATGCAATGAGTGAGTGGGGAAGTATCGTTGCATTAACCTATATGGCAGCACAACGTGTATTCCCAGATTATAATGATATGGCGGATAACAAAGCCTATTTGGAATCTATCGCAAGAAGTTTTGGATACTTCTTTGGTAAGGATAAGAAGGTACGGGTAAACACAATTTCACAATCACCTACGCCAACCACTGCAGGTCAGGGAGTTAAGGGATTCGATGGGTTTATCGCTTATGCAGATAAGATGTCGCCTCTTGGAAATGCTACGGCAATGGATTGCGCAAACTACACGGTTTCCCTGTTTAGTGATCTTACCAAAAGGGTAACTTTACAAAATCTTTACAATGATGGAGGCTTCTCGAATGTTGGAGTGAGCAACGAAGTGATGGAAGCGTTTTTAAAAGAATAGACAAACTACGATTTTAAGAAATGAGCTCGCCGTTCGGCGGGCTTTTTTTGTTTTTAGTCGGCAAAAACGGACTTTTGTCGGTGATGTGGGTTAAGTTCATTTTTTCTTTTGTAGTTCCCTTTTTTTTGGATATTTTTAACGTTATTAACTAATCTATTAATTTAATATCAAATTATGAAAAAATTTACTTTACTAATTGCGATGTTAATTTGCGCGGTTGGTTTTAGTCAAGATTCAGCAGTTCCCGTGAAAGCGGCCCCTACTGCAGTCGTGAAGAAAGCCACCAAGAAAGTTGCGAAATTAACAACTACGCATGCCAACCGTTCTACGGCAGATGTTTCTTTCGGAAAGGCCCCGGCACCTGTTCAGCAGATGGTGTATACTACGGTAAATCAGGTGGCAGATGCAACAATGGCCGAATTAAGTGATGGATCTACTCCAGCAGCTGGACAGATTACCGTTGCTACGGGAACCTACAATGGGGTTTCCTACCAAGGTTCATCAAATGCCGAGTCTCCAGTATTGGCTTATGAAAGTGGGCCATACTTTTCTGTTGCTGGACCACCGCATTTAAGTATCGTTGAAAACGTTACTTTAGGAATGTCTACATACGGTTTCGGTGTACAAATCGCTAATGGTAACAGAATCGCTGAGGACATTGTGTTGACAGATGATTACGATGTTACCTCTATCGATTTTTACGGATACCAAACAGGAGAGCCAACTACTCCTGCTTCAATTAACGAGATCAACGTTCGTATTTGGGATGGTGATCCAGCCGATCCTGCAAGTTCAGTGATTTGGGGTGACGATGTTACCAACGTATTTACAAGTGCTATTTGGAGTGATGCCTATCGTGTATTGGAAGACGATCAAGCTTCCACAGCTAGAGCTATCCAAAGAGTTACTGTAGATACTCCAGGTCTTTCTTTGGCGGCAGGAACCTACTGGGTAGATTGGAGTTATGCTGGTACAGGAGGTTCTGGACCATGGCAACCACCTGTAGTAATTACAGGACAAACTTCAACAGGAAACGCTCAGCAATTCCTTGGTTCTACTGGCGCATGGGGACCAATGAATGACGGTGGAACCGCTACACAATTAGGAGCTCCTATTCAAGTATATGGAGACTGTACTAGTTGTGGTGGATCTGGAGATCCTGAAACAGTATATGCAAGAGATTCTGGTGCTGGAAACTTTGTTTCTTTCGACAGATCTACTCCAGGTACATTCAACGTAATTGGACCTGATGCTGGTGCTGACTTCTTCGAAGGGGTTGGAGCTATCGATCCTAACGATCTTACTACTGCATATGTAATGGATCTTGATGGAGATCTTTACTCATTAGATATTACCACAGGTACTTACACTACATTAGGTGTGATCCCAGTAAACGGAGCTGAGGTATGGCTAGGTTTAACTTGGGATTCTTCAGGAACTGTTTACGGTGTAGGTAGTGACCTTACAAACCCAAGTAACCTATATACTATGGACCTTGTAGGATTAACTGCTACGTTGGTTGGTTCTATGGGTAACGCCGGTGGAGGTATGATCGATATCGCGATTACCAACTCTGGTGACATGTACGGATATGATATTGTAGATGATAGTTTCTACAGTATCGATCCTGCTACTGGAGCCGCTACCCTAATTGGGCCTATTGGTTTCGACGCCAACTTTGGTCAAGGATTAGCCTACAATGCCGCTGATGACATCCTATATATGAATGCATTCGAAAATGGAGTTGCAGGACAATGGAGAGAGGTAGATATTACCACGGGTACGGCTACCTACCTTGCAGACTTCGAAGGTGGTAATCAAGTACCATGGGCTTCTTTCGCAGTAACTGCCGGTGGCGGTGGTGACACTTGTGGAGGAACTATTCCAGATTATGAGAACACTTCCGCAACAGGTGGTGGACCACCATCTCAGATTTTCCCAGACTTCCCAGACTTCGATTGTGAGGCTGTAGATGACTTCATTATCTCTGGAGCTCAAACAGCTGCTATGTGTGAGATTGCTATCATAGGTAGTGGTACAGGTATTCCTGTGGATCCAGCAAACACAGTAGAATTGACTGTATATACAGACAATGCAGGTGTTCCTGGAAGTGTAGTATTTACTGAGTCTTTCTTAGGAACGGATGTAGATCCTGATGGAGACGGTATCTTTACTCTTACTCCAACTTCACTTACGGCATTAAACCCAGGAGTTAGATATTGGGTAAGTGTTGTTCCAGTTATGGAGTTCGGTGTTTCCGGACAGTGGTTCTGGAATAGTGCCGACGACACTAACGACGATGCGGCTCTATGGCAAAACCCAGGTGGAGGTTTCGCAACCTGTACAACTTGGGATACCTTCGCTAACTGTGGTGTAGGTGGCGGATTAGGTCCAGACCTATTAATGGACATTAGCTTCATCGAAGTTACTGCTCCAACTCCAGATGAGTGTGCTGGTGCTATTCCAGTAGCTTGTGATGATGTAATCACTGGAGATACTAGCGACAATACAGACCAAGGTGGAAATAACGACTCTGAAGATGAGTGGTATTCTTTCACTGGAACTGGATCTGCTCAAATAGTAACCGTATCACTTTGTGATCCTGGTACTACATACGATTCAAGACTTACAGTATATGATTCTTGTGGAGGAACTGAAATCGCTACAAACGATGACTCTTGTGGTCTTCAGTCTGAGCTTCAATTCTTCTCCGACGGTACAACTACTTACTACATTGCTGTAGAAGGATTCGCTGCTGGTGATGTTGGACCATTCGTAATGTCTATTACTTGTGAGCCTGTGCCAGACAACGACCAGTGTGATGGTGCTTTCCCAATTGTTTGTGGTGACTCTTTAATGGGAACTACAATCAACTCAACAGACGATACGGCTGCTGCTCCTGATTGTGATACTGCTACTACTACACCTGGTGTATGGTATGTGTATAACGATACTAGTGGATTGCCAACAGATATCCTATTGTCTACTTGTAGCACTAACACTAACTACGATACTAAGATTTCTGTTTACACAGGAGACTGTGGTTCTTTACCACTTACTTGTGTAGCTGGTAACGATGACTCTGGTAACTGTACAGACTTCCAGTCTGAGGTAGAATTCCAAAGTGATGGTAACACTACTTATTACATCTTAGTACACGGATTTGGTGGTGCAACCGGAGACTTCGAATTGTCTATGTCTTGTACTATTGTACCTCCACCAAACGATCCAATTGCTAACGCAATCGACTTAAACGACTTCGACTGTCCTTGGACAGATGAGAACGTAGCAATGCCAGGTGCAACTACAGAAGCTGGAAACCCAACTAACTGTGATATCTCTGGTGCAAATGGTGTATGGTATACCTTTACTCCAATTGCCGATGGATTCATTAGAGGTACGGTTCTTCAGCCAGCTGGAGCTACTTCTGTAACTTTCTACACCGCTCCAGACGAGACTTCTACGGAAGACGAGTTGGTATTGGTAGATTGGTTCGAGAACCAATGTTTCCCGAACGTTACAGCAAGAATCCCAATTGTAACTGGACAAGCTTACTACTGTTTCGTAGTGAATACTGGAGGTGCAACCGACATCGAGTTCACCGAGTGTGATAACACCCTTGGAACTAGTGACGTTGTAATCGCAGGATTCTCTTACTACCCGAACCCAGCTGTAGATGTTGTAAACTTAACAGCTGCTCAGAACATCGAGCGCGTTGAGGTATTCAACATGTTGGGTCAGAAAGTAATCGATCAGTCTGTGAATGCTTCTAGAGGGCAATTAAACGTTGCTCAACTGAACCAAGGTACATACCTAATGAAGGTATATGCTGATGGAGAAATTGGAGCATACCACATTATTAAGCAATAATATATAGCTTATTATATAGGAAAGCCGCCTCGGAATACCGAGGCGGTTTTTTTATTGTGTATTTTTGTTCCCCATGGAATTGAGCTATTCGTTTATCATACCGGTTTACAATCGGCCCCAAGAAATAAAAGAATTACTGGACAGCTTTCTCAATGTTGCTTTCGAGCGTGAATACGAAATTGTCATTGTAGAAGACGGTTCGTCCCTATCCTCAGAGTCTGTTGTAAAAGATTTTGCCGACAGGCTTAACATTTCTTATTACTTCAAACCCAATTCCGGTCCAGGTGATTCCAGGAATTATGGAATGCAGAAAGCCAAAGGAAATTACTTCATTATTCTGGATTCCGATTGTCTGTTACCTGCTCATTATCTCACTACGGTAGATGCTTTTTTACAGAACACCTATGTAGATTGTTACGGGGGAGCGGACGCTGCGCATGATAGTTTTACCTCTTTGCAAAAGGCCATAAATTATGTGATGACCTCGTTTTTTACTACAGGTGGAATACGGGGAAGTGAAAGGAGTGTTTCGAAATTCGAACCCAGAAGTTTCAATATGGGAATTTCCCGTGAAGCTTTTCAAAAAACCAAAGGCTTTGCAAAGATTCATCCGGGCGAAGATCCGGATTTATCCCAGCGCATCCTAAAAGCTGGTTATAAGACCGTTTTTCTTCCAAACGCATACGTATATCACAAGCGTAGGATTTCTTGGAAAAAATTCCATGTACAAGTAAAGAAGTTTGGAGCCGTGCGCCCCATTCTAAATAAATGGCATCCGCATGCTGCCAAAATTACCTATTGGTTTCCATCATTGTTCGTTTTCTTTGTTTTGGCATCCATAGTGGGAGCATTGTTGTATCATTGGATGGTACTTGTTCCTCTATGTGCCTATATCCTACTTGTATTTGTTCACGCTTCGATACAAAATAAAAGTGTGTTTATAGGATGTCTCTCGGTAATAGCATTATTTGTTCAGTTTTTTGGCTACGGTCTGGCTTTTTTGAAGTCTTCATTTTACATCGGATTACTGAAGAAAGATCCCGAAAAGCAATTTCCTCATTTATTTTTTAAGTAATTTTATTTTATGGCCGAGAATAGAAATACATATAAGACTTCGAAGGTGAAGTCGTTTTTATTCTTCTTGTTGTTGGCAATGATCTTTTGGATACTCGCCAAATTTTCTACCGAAACAACGGCATTGGTCTATGCCAATATTCTTTACGATAATGTTCCAGAACATATTTCAGTGACTAAGGAAGGTTCCGATAAACTATCCTTCGAAGTAGAGACGAACGGATTCCAAGCCTTGTCGTATGGGTTTAAACAGCCTTCCATTTCCATAGATATCTCTAGGTATTATAAAGAAGGGGACACCGTCGTCGTATTGGAGAATGCAGATCTGGTGCAACTCATTGCTACACAATTGGACAATAGTTCGGGTATAAACAATCTGTCTTCAAATTCCCTTCGGGTTTCACTGGATAGGCTGGAAATGCGAAAGGTAGCTGTAAAGTCGATGGTAGAAATTCAGTATAAGGAAGGCTACAGGAATTTAGGAGCCTTGCAAATACAACCCGATTCTGTATTGTTGGTGGGGCCTTTGCAAAAGCTGGAAAAGATCGATTTTATTGAAACAGAAAATGAGGTTGTGAAGAATGCCTCCGATCGCATTGAAAAGAAGATAAAATTGAAGGTGCCCGAAGATCCGGAACTTTCAATAAAGACGGATGAGGTTAGTATTTCGGCGGCTGTGGAGGAATTTACACAAAAACAATTCCCCATTTCGGTACAATTAATCAATGCTCCAAGAGATGTAGAAGTGAAGTTGTTGCCTTCAGAAATCAATGTGTCTTTTAATGTAGCTATGAGCCGGTTCAATTCGGTATCACCCAATGATTTTAGATTGGTATGCGATTACCGAAATAGAAATGAAGCCGAAAGCTTTTTAATCCCTTCATTGGAAACCTATCCCAATGATCTATACGATGTAGAAGTGGCTACCAAACGGGTAGAATATTTAATCTTCAAATAAATTGAAAGTCGTCGGGCTTACGGGAGGAATTGGGAGCGGTAAATCTACCGTAGCAACAATGTTTGCCAAATTGGGTATACCCGTTTATATCGCAGACATTGAAGCGAAAAAGCTTACCAATAGATCTAAGGTGATTCGGAGAAAGTTAATTGCCTTACTCGGAGAAGAAACCTATATAGACGGTTCCCTAAATCGGGAATACGTAGCTCAAAAAATCTTTAACGACACAACACTGCTGCAGCAGGTTAATGGGATTATTCACCCCAAGGTAGGTCAGCACTTTAAGCGATGGCTCAAAAAGCAGGAGGGATCTTACTGCATTAAGGAAGCCGCCATATTATTTGAAAATGGGGGATACAAAAATTGTGATTATACCGTTCTAGTAACAGCTCCTAAGGATATTAGGATCCAACGGGTTATGCAACGTGATGCAACCACTCGTGAGGCAATTGAACGTAGAATGGCAAATCAATGGACCGATGAAGAAAAGATACCTCTGTCTAATTTTCATATTGAAAACATCGATTTAGTTTCCACCCAGTCGAAGGTGGAAGAGATTCATAACATCCTGCAAAACAGCTAAAAAGAGATTGCTTCTTCCGTGTGTTAACATTAGGTTAAACAACCCAATGTCTAAATGTTAAAATCTTACTTTTGGATCATGAACAAAAGGTTGTTTGCCCTGCTTATTGGTTCTATGTCGCTGTCCTTATTGGGAATCATTTTTGTTCAAGGATACTGGATTAATAATGCATATAAAACGAAGGAAGATCAGTTCACCTTCAATGTAAGACAGGTGTTGACGGAAGTTTCCAAGAGTATCCAACTTCGTGAAATTGACGATTATTATCGTTTGTACAGTGGACTGATTGAAAATGTAGAGGAACCCGATAATGTTAGTGTTACAGAACTAATCTATAGGATCGTAAATGAGGACAATAATGAAACCATCATCTTTTCGGATGGGATCATTGAGGAAGATTACAAACTTTCTACTGGGTTTTTCGATACGGAAATGGACAGTATTGAGTTTACGAAGATTACGAACAAGCAGAAAACAACCAAAATTATTGGTGGGCTGGACGGAAGTAGTTACACCACCCAAACGCAGGTTAATTTTAAACGATTACCAGATTACGAACGCAAACAGTTCGAATCGTTTGTAAGCAATATATCTTCCAGAACACCCATACATAAAAGGGTAGGCAAGGAAGAAATCGTAGAATTGATAGATAGGGAATGCCGAAGAAGAGGACTGGAGCCTAAGTTTGAATATGCTGTGTACAGCAATGAACTGGCCACAAAAATTCACTCGAAGAATTTCGATTTGGATCCGGCAAGCACCTATGGTGTTCCGCTCTTTGTAAACGATAATTATAACACCAGTTATAAGTTATACGTTAATTTTTCGAACAAAGGGAAATTGGTATTGAATACCATTTTAGGAATGGCACTGTTATCCTTGGCGTTTACCACGGTGATTATTTTAGCCTATTCTAACGCTCTTAGACAGATTTTTAAACAACGACAGATTTCGCAGATCAAGACCGATTTCATCAATAATATGACCCATGAGTTTAAGACGCCCATTGCTACCATTAACTTGGCATTGGATGCGCTAAAAAACCCAAAAGTCTCCGAGAATAAAGATTTTATTTCTCGCTATCTAAAGATGATTCGGGATGAGAATAGAAGGATGCATGCCCAGGTAGAAAATGTATTGCGAATCTCGAAATTGGAAAAGAACGAGCTCGATATCCCAAAGGCACGTGTAAAATTACATGAGATTGTAGAGGATGCCATATCGCACGTGAGCCTTATCGTGGAAGACCGGGGCGGATATATAGAAACCCATTTAGATGCAATGAAATCATCGGTACTGGCAAACGAACTACACCTTACCAATGTGGTGGTGAATATGTTGGATAATGCCATTAAGTATTCGGAAGAAGCACCGAAAATTGATATCTATACCGAAAATGTGAAGGATAATATCCTGCTTAAAATACAGGATCAAGGACTGGGGATGGGTAAAAATGTTCAGAAAAGAATATTCGAAAAGTTCTATCGTGAACACACGGGAGATATTCACAATGTAAAAGGGCATGGTTTAGGACTGTCCTATGTGAAGCGAATATTGAACGATCATAACGCAGAAATATATGTAGAAAGCGAAAAGGGAAAGGGGAGTACCTTTATAATAAAAATGCACTTAATATCTTAGAAATATGGAAACAGAAAACAAAAAAATCTTGTTAGTAGAGGATGATCCAAATTTTGGAACTGTACTCAAGGACTACCTTTCAATGAACGAATATGATGTTACCCACGCCAAGAATGGGATGGAAGGTTTTGAAAAATTTAAAAAAGACGACTTCGATCTCTGTATCCTTGATGTCATGATGCCATATAAGGATGGATTTACCCTGGCCAAGGAAATCCGTGAGAAAAATGAAGACGTGCCGATTATATTTTTAACGGCTAAGGCGATGAAAGAAGATGTTCTTAAAGGATATAAAGTTGGAGCCGACGATTATCTTAACAAACCTTTCGATAGTGAGGTATTGTTAATGAAGATAAAAGCCATCATACAACGAAAAGCAACCGATTCTATCGCAGATAGCAAACAATTTGAGTTCAATATTGGTAATTTCCACCTTAACTCAAAACTTCGCTTCCTTACCTACAAGGATGAGGACCCAATAAAGCTATCCCCGAAAGAAAATGACCTCCTACGTTTGTTGGCCTTGCATAAAAATGACTTAATGCCCCGCGAACTGGCATTAACCAAAATTTGGAGAGATGATAACTATTTCACCTCCCGAAGTATGGACGTATACATTGCAAAGCTTAGAAAGTACCTAAGCAAGGACGACGGTGTTGAAATCATCAACATTCATGGAGAAGGTTTCCGTTTGGTTGTAAAAGACGAAGTAGACCAATAATCTAACAGGTTAAGTGTAAAAGAGCATCCTATCCCTTTATGGGATCTGGGTGCTTTTTGTATTTACAAAAGTCACGATTTCCTCGGTGGGGGTCGTATAGTCGAACCAGTGAATGTTTTCATTTTTCCGAAACCAAGTACCCTGCCGCTTCGCAAAACGCCTTGTGTTTTTCTTTATTTCTGAAATGGCCTCTTCCAAACTTAATTCCCCTTCAAAATGTCCGAACAATTCCCGGTAGCCAACTGTTTGCAGGGCATTTAGCTGTCTATGAGGGAATAATGCCTCCGCTTCCTTCACCAGCCCAGCTTCGATCATAAGGTCTACACGTTTATTGATACGGTCATATACGATTTCGCGATCGGCGCTGAGTCCAATATGTAAAGTGTTGAAGGGACGTTTGGCATTCGGGGCATTGAGAAAAGAAGAGTAGGGTTGCCCGGAAGCCCGAAAAACTTCGAGTGCTCTAATAACCCGATGTGGATTTTGAATATCCACTTTTTCGAAATGGGTAGGATCCACTTCCTTCAGTTCCTGTTGTAGATGAGCCAATCCTTTTTCCTCTAGTTCTGAGACAAGTGATTCCCGGATTTCACTAGAGACTTCGGGAAAAGTATCCAAACCTTTCACAACGGCATCCACATACAAGCCCGAACCTCCAACCAAAATAACGATGCTGTGTTTTTGAAAAAGACTTTCAAGCAGCACAAGGGTATCCCGTTCAAAATCACCTACACTGTATTCATCTTCAATACTCAAGTTCTGAATGAAATGATGGGGAGCTGCCGCAAGTTCTTCGGGCGAAGGAACAGCCGTCCCAATGCTCATTTCCTTAAAGAATTGACGGGAATCTGCCGAGATGATTTCCGTAGCAAAGGCTTTGGCCAATTCGATAGAAAGTGCAGTTTTTCCAATAGCCGTTGGGCCTACCACACAAACAAGAAGCGGTTTGGGTTCCATTAGGTGTCCAATTCTTCGGGATTAATGGGTTCACCACAAGCATGACAATAAACGGCATTGTCCTTATGGTGGCTTTCCCCGCAATTGGGACAATTCTGAGTATTGGTATCGATATGCTCTTGGGCCGCCTTACTATATTCTACAGTCATAATGCCCGTGGGAACAGCTATAATTCCGTAACCCATAATCATAATAATACTCGCGATAAACTGACCTAGCGGCGTGGCTGGGGAAATATCCCCATATCCCACGGTGGTAAGGGTAACGATACACCAATACACACTATGCGGAATGCTATTAAAACCATGCTCTTCCCCTTCAATAAGATACATTAAGGTTCCTGAAATAATAGAAATAATGAGTACCGCGAAAAGGAACACGAAAATCTTGGGTCTACTGTGGAGCAAGGCCCTTTTTAGGCGATTCGAAGCTCCGATGTATCGGGTCACTTTCAGGATTCGGAAGACCCTTAGCAAGCGAAGGGCACGAACCGTTAGTAGATAACTGGAACCAGCTAAAATAAATGACAGATATAAAGGGATGGTAGAAATTAAATCTATGATGCCGTAAAAACTAAAAATATATTTAAAAGGCTTCTTTACGGTGATGATGCGAGCAACATATTCGAAAGTAAAGAATATGGTAATGACCCATTCCCCTACATACAACAATTCATGGTATTGTTCATCAATGCTCTTGACACTCTCGAGCATTACGAAAACTACACTTAAAATAATAAGAATGAGTAGAATGAGATCGAAAGCTTTACCGGCAGGAGTGTCGGCCTCATAGATAATGTCGTGAAGTTTCTTTCGCCAAATATTCATCAAAATTTCGTTTGGTCTGCTTAAAGGTAAAGAAGATTATTTAGATGGTGGCTTCCTTAGGAAGGGGAACGATCTTTAACACCTTGTTCTTGCGTAAGTATCCTTGTATGATATGCTGGGCATCCCGGTTATTGTGCATAGGAGTGATGATGGATTTTAGCACATTGGGATTGGTAATCTGAAAATTGAGGTTGAAAAACCCAAAGCCCTTGTAATTTCCATTTTCAATGAGAATTACAGAGCGTTCGTCTATATCCCTGCCTTTATCGATAATGAGCATGTGTTTGTTTTCGTAACTGTTATCATTCAAAAACTCCTGAACGCGCTCATTGTATGCTGCAACGGCCTCTTCCTTAACACAGGCGCCAAGACATTCTTTAATAGAATAGGAAAAACAACTGCCGTTTACTCTGTGAAGGCCGGTTAGTTTCTGGCACAGTTGATAGTTCTCTGTAATCTTAAAAAGTACCGATTTGGCCTGAGCATAATTCGTAAAAGTGGTTACGGCTCTTTTCTTGGCATCCGCCTTTTCAACTTTCAAATTAATATACCCATTGTCATCGGTGTAGGTGCCTAACTGATACTGATAAAGTGTCCTGCGAAGTGCTCTATTGTAAATGGGTTTGTTTTGCTTTATTTCCTCGCTCTCCTTCAAGAGCGCCACCAATTCACTTCCCGTGAGTTCGAAGCTTACCGAGACTACTTCCAACTGAATCTTCTTCGATTTCCGGTTATCGCTCGTAAAGTGCTGCGTAAGCCTTTTCTTTATGTTTTTGCTTTTTCCAATATAGATAACCTGCCCGTCCTTATTGTGCATATAATAAACCCCAGTATCCGTTGGGGCATTATCGATCATATCCAATAGCTTGGGTTCCAAAAGGCGTTTGGGATCCTTACGGATACTCTGAGTAATGATTTCCTTTTGCGTATCCTTAGTAAGTAAGAGCTTGAATAATTCTAGCGTTGCTTTGGCATCCCCTTGGGCTCTGTGTCGATCACTTATTGGGATTCCCAAGGCTCGGACCAATTTCCCCAGACTGTAGGAATCCATATCGGGGATAAGCTTTTGTGCCAGTTCTACGGTACACAAAGAGTCTTTTTCGTACGTATACCCCAGCCGATCGAATTCTGTAGTGAGAATCCTGTTGTCGAACTGTGCATTATGAGCTACAATAATGGTGTCTTCGGTAATTTCAATAAGGCGTTTGGCGATCTCGTAAAACTTGGGCGCATTACGGAGCATTTCGTTGTTAATACCCGTAAGGTTTACGACAAAGGGTTGAATTTTCCGCTCGGGATTCACCAAACTCGAAAACTGATCTACAATTTGATGGCCATCGAAACGGTATACGGCAATTTCGGTGATACCCTCCTCGTTGTACTTTCCTCCGGTGGTTTCAATATCTATAATTGCGTACACTAAGTTGCTTCGTTTGTTATCTTTTTGGTAAGGTAAGTTACGAATAATTACGGGCACCGAAAATGGCACTTCCTACTCTAACCATATTACTGCCATGCGAAATGGCCAAAGGGTAGTCGCCGCTCATACCCATACTTAAAACAGTAAGCTGGGTATATTTTTGCTGAAGGCGATCGAAGGTCGTTTTTAGATATCCGAATTCCTGAGCCAATTGTTCTTGGTCATCTGTAAAGGTGGCCATTCCCATAAGCCCAACGATTTCTATATGTTGTAGGTCATTCAAATCATCCGAACTAAGCAAAACTTCCGTGTCTTCCGCACTCATTCCGAATTTACTGTCCTCTTGGGCAATCTTTACCTGAAGCAAGCATTTAATAATCCGATCATGCTTGGCTGCCTGTTTATTGATTTCTTTCAATAGTTTGAAGCTGTCCACAGCATGTATTAGGCTTACGAAGGAAGCCATGTATTTCACCTTATTGGTCTGTACATGCCCTATCATGTGCCACTCTATATCTTCGGGCATTTCTTCCCATTTGCCCACCATTTCCTGAATTTTGTTCTCCCCAAACACACGTTGTCCTGCTTCATAGGCTTCCATCAGGGTACTCACGGGCTTCGTTTTAGAAACCGCAACCAAGGTCACTCCTTTAGGGAGGTTTGTCTTGACTTTTTCCAGATTATTGAAGATGGTTGACATATTATTGTCTATTGATATTGGAATTTATAACTCCTAGGAGCCGCATATTAAACATCGTTTGTTTTTAATTTTCTTATTTCCCATTTAGAAAATAAAGAGCTTGAAACCAACATTAGGGTTCCCATAACTACAGAGACATCTGCCATATTGAATATACCTGTGTGTAAACTGGCAAATTCTAAATACATAAAGTCGGTAACTGAATTATATAAGACCCGGTCATAAATATTACCTATCCCACCACCTATGATGAAGGAAAAAGCAACAATGTTCCAATTCGAAATTTCTCTTTTTCTTGCTGCGTAAAAGAACATTAGGAAAAGGATTGTTAATGGCAATACTTTCAAAAAAATCACTTTAAGTCCAGATGGCAAGTTTGCACCTAAACTCATGGCTGCACCAGTATTTTCTACCCGCTTCAATACAAAATGATCATCCACTACCTCGATAATTTCGTTCTCCGAAATTTCGGTTCTTGCCTTTTCCTTGCTTATTTGATCACAGCTTATATTACAGCCAATCAAGAAGACTAGGGCAATTATTTTGCAAACTCTTTTCATCTTCAATGTATTTCTAGTCAAATGCCTGACGTCAAATTAAAGAAACTTATCTAAAATTCGTAAATGGTTACCCCACTTCTCAATTTGGGCTCAATATAGGTGCTTTTAGGCGGCATGACCAATCCTTCATCGGCTATGCTTTTCATTTCTTCCACTGTAATGGGAACCATCCCAAAGCCTACCGAGTATTCCCCGGTATCGACCCAGGATTTCACATAAGCCAAATCCTTCTTGCCATGCGAATAGCTCAACCGTTGGTCGTTTCGAACATCCTCAATGCCTAGAATAGGCCGTAAGATGGTTTCAAAAAGAATCTGGGTGTCCAAGGCGTCAAGAGACGTTTCAAAATTATATTCTTGTTTCCGCAGGTAAAGCGAATAAAACTCCCCATCCAAATACATACTGAAATGATGCTTTTTGGAAGGTTTATAGTACTCAGTCCCGCGGTTTTCAATACGATACAATGTATCCAGTTTTATAAGGAACTCTTCCTTGCTAAGTCCATTAAGTCCCTTCACCAACCGATTGAACTCATAGATTTTCAACTCACTTTCCGGAATGAGGTAGCCCATAAAGAAATTATAGGGTTCCTTTCCCGAATGTTGTTCATTTTCGGCACTTAGATCCTTTGCCAATAAATGTGATGAGGAAGAACGATGGTGGCCATCGGCTATGTACAGTGCATCCATTTTGGAAAAGGCCTTCTTTATCTCAGCTATGATGACTGGATCGTCCACCTTCCATAAGAAATGTGTATCGCGATACGTAGTTGTAAATTCGTACTCTGCCCGTTGCTCCATGACCTTGGCAATGCGCTTGCTAAGCCGTTCATTGTCGGGATAAGTAAGCAATACAGCTTCCGCATTGAATCCCACAGCTTTTAGGTATTCCTTAAACAGGGTTTCCCGAAATTCAAGCGTTGCCTCGTGCTTTTTTATCGTGTCCTTTTCATAATCCTCAACACTCAAAGCCGCAGTAATGCCGTTGAATACGTTTCCATCTCGGTTCACGATTTTGTAAACGTAGAAGCAAGGGGAATCATCCTGTGTAAACACTTCATCTTCTATAAACTCCCGGTATCGGTTGTATACCAGTTTATAACGTTCTGGACCCGAAATTTTCTTATGGTATTTGAATCCTGGATTAATGACATGCAAGAATGAAAACGGATTGTCCCGTAAACGGGCTTCCCGTTGCTCTTGGGTATAGCTCTCATAGGAGCGTGAAGCCACTAAGCTTACTTTATCGCGTGTAGGACGAACCGCTCGAAAAGGATGGATTTTAGGCAAAACAGAAGGTTTTAGGCGAACATTTTGGCTACTTTCTCGGCCTTACGGCTTTCTGAATAGTCATAGAACCCTTCACCACTCTTAACACCCATCTTTCCTGCCATTACCATATTTACCAATAGGGGACAAGGAGCGTATTTTGGGTTTTTGAAACCGTCGTACATCACGTTTAAGATGGAGAGACAAACGTCTAACCCAATAAAGTCTGCCAATTGTAGGGGCCCCATAGGGTGTGCCATTCCTAATTTCATCACCGTATCAATCTCCTGAACCCCTGCAACGCCATTGTACAAAGTTTCAATGGCCTCATTAATCATTGGCATAAGAATGCGATTGGCCACAAAACCAGGGTAATCGTTTACTTCTACCGGGACTTTGTTCAGTTTTTTGGAAATTTCTTCGACGGTCGCGTAGGTTTCTGCGCTTGTACTATATCCTTTTATAATCTCTACCAATTTCATGATCGGTACGGGATTCATAAAGTGCATACCAATCACCATTTCCGGACGGGAAGTAACTGCAGCTATCTGAGTTATAGAAATGGAAGAGGTATTGGTAGCCAAGATGGTGTCTTCTGGGCAAAACTGATCCAAATCCTTGAATATTTTCAGTTTTAGATCCACGTTCTCCGTAGCGGCTTCTACCACAAGGCTGGCATATTCTACACCTTCTTCCATGCTGGTATAGGTAGTAATATTGCCCAAGGTACGTTCCTTATCGGCTTCGGTAATTTTTTCCTTGACAACCATTCGATCCAAATTCTTGGCTATGGTGGCCATTCCACGTTTTAGGGATTCTTCGGAAATATCGATAAGTTGAACTTTGTAATCGCACTGTGCGAAGGTATGGGCAATTCCATTTCCCATGGTACCTGCACCTATTACTGCTACATTTTTCATATTTGGAATTTGGTTGTTATAAAATTTTAAAATTTTCGATTACCTGCATGGCTACGCGCAATGCATTGGTCCCTTGCGCTAGCGTCACGATAGGAGTCGTATCATTGTTAATAGCATCGGCAAAGGTTTCCAACTCGTCCAGAATGGCGTTGTTGGAATCGATTTCTGGATTGTCGAAATAGATCTGCTTTTTCACCCCTTCGGCATTGGTCAGGATCATGGCAAAATCATCTGGATGTTCGGGAGCATCCTTCATCTTCACCACTTCACATTTCTTTTCTAAGAAGTCTACCGAGATATAAGCGTCCCTTTGAAAGAAACGTGCCTTTCGCATTTTTTTCATGGAAATACGACTGGCCGTAAGGTTCGCTACACAGCCATTTTCAAACTCAATACGAGCGTTGGCGATATCCGGTGTTTCGGAAATCACTGAAACACCACTGGCTGAAACTGACTTTACCTCACTCTTCACCACACTTAAAATGGCATCGATGTCGTGAATCATTAAATCCAATACTACGGGTACGTCCGTTCCTCTTGGATTGAATTCCGCCAAACGGTGTGCCTCGATGAACATGGGATTTTCAAACTTGTCGCGAACCGCCATGAAGGCTGGATTAAAGCGCTCCACATGCCCCACTTGCCCTTTTACGTTGTATTCTTGGGCCAACTCGAGCAGTTTTTCGGCTTCTTCGACCGTTTGTGTAATGGGTTTTTCTATAAATAAGTGCTTTCCGGCACGAATCACTTTTTCGGCCACATCGAAATGATATATTGTCGGTGTTACCACATCGACCACATCACAAGCCTCGATCAAAGCCTCCATAGTGGGAAAGCTTTTGTAACCGAATTCTTCAGAAATTTTTTGGGAAGCTTGGGTGTCCGCATCAAAAAAACCAACAAGTTCATATTTGCTGGATTGATTGAGAAGTTTTAGATGAATTTTTCCTAGGTGGCCTGCACCCAGAACTCCTGCTTTTAGCATGGGCGTGTATTTTGCACAAAGATACCTTTTTTTGTATGAAATTTAGGCTTCGTTTTGCCGGATTTCGGCAGAGGATTTTAGTAGCTTTGTGGTACCCTAAGATTTCAAAATGAAACAACCCACCCTAGAAACTGAACGCCTTATCATTCGCGAAATGCTCCCAACCGATGCGGAAGGGATGTTTGCCATGGATTCTAATCCCAATGTACATAAGTATTTGGGCAATAAACCTGTGAAAACGATAGAGCAGTCTAAAAAGATTATTGAAGATGTTCGTCAGCAATACATCGACAGAGGCATTGGGCGCTGGGTCATGGAAGACAAGCATACGGGCAAATTCATTGGTTGGACGGGTTTCAAAATAAACACCGAACCCCTTAATGGACGCACTAATTTGTTGGATATTGGGTATCGAATGTTGGAATCTGAGTGGGGCAAGGGCTACGCCACCGAATCCGCGGTTGCTTGTATGGATTACCTCTGTGAAAGGGGCGATCATCCTATTATCTATGGGGCCGCGGTAATTGATAATGACGCTTCCAATAAAATCTTGGGTGAAAAATTGGGTATGCATTTAACGGCTACATTTACCTTCGATGGCGATGAGTGCTACTTTTATGAAATCACTAGGGAAGAGTGGTTAGCGCGACGTAAAGAGTCATGAAGGATACATTTTTACATAAAGGAATGCGCCGAAAATTGGTAGAAACCCTTCGGTTAAAGGGGATTGCCGATGAAGCCGTGCTTGAAGCCATTAATGCAGTGCCAAGGCACCTTTTTATGGATAGTGGTTTTATAGACCATGCCTATGTGGATAAGGCCTTTCCCATTGCAGCAGACCAGACCATCTCGCAACCCTATACAGTAGCACGGCAAACAGAATTGCTCCAAGTAAAGGAAGGGGATAAAATCCTTGAAATAGGTACAGGAAGTGGATACCAATGTGCCGTGTTATTAGAAATGGGAGCTATGGTGTATACCATTGAGCGACAAAATGAACTCTTTAAAAAGTCCAAATTATTCCTTCCCAAAATAGGATATCGCCCTAAGAAAATGATCTTTGGCGATGGTTATATAGGCCTTGAGGAATTTGCTCCTTACGATGGAGTAATCGTTACGGCGGGAGCACCTTATGTTCCCAATCCATTACTGGCGCAGCTTAAAGTAGGAGGGAGACTCGTAATTCCCGTTGGGAAAAACGTTCAGATCATGACAGTCTTCACCCGAAAAAGCCCTACTGAATTCGAAAAGAAGGAATACGGAGAATTTCGTTTTGTACCCTTATTGGAGGATAAGAATTAGGGCAAGTCCCTTTTGCCAAACACGATGGATAGTTCATCATCTGCTATCTGTGGATCATCCCTAAAGTTGAGGAATAATTCATTTCCAACGACTTCATATTCGTATACATTTCCCCAAGGGAGGCCTTCGATAATCACCACATTGTCTGGTAAGACGGTTACACTATAGGTTCCGCTTTCGGGTAGATAAGGATAATCGCTTTCTACATTGTTTACAATAGTAAGGGTATTGGTGACTTGGCTAAAACTCCAAATAACATCCCCTTCCTCAAGTTCTGGAGGTTCGGGTCCAAAAAAGATGTAGGATTGCATATCCCAACTATCTAATATGGAGTTATCGGTCTCAGGTCGGTCGTCACTTGTATCGCAGGACAGTACAACGGTACATAATAGGAATAGAAGGATCTTTTTCATTTTCTTTTTCTGATAAGATGGAAGAACCCAGAAACGTTGCGTTTTGCTATTGCAAATACACATTGGTTATAAGTCGTTCTACGGTGGGATGATCGCTTCCGCCAGCAGGTTCTATGGTAATATTGTAGGACTCGGCATGATCTATATAATTCATAGCGAGGAAATTTTCCCCTTTGGCAATTACCCCCATGTCGATCATCTCACCTTCCACATCGGCCCAAAGCTGGTAGTCGTGCTCTTCCGAAAGTTTAGGTAAGCCTTCGGCATCAATAAATACGGTTTTATCGGTATGGTTTACATAGGTCACTGCAGTCGCTTGGGGTGAATTTTGATTCCCAAGCATGATCAGTTTTTCGGTTTTCGGATTGCTTGTAATCTCGTATGTATTGATGACGTCATCGTAGTTTTTGGTCAGATCCTCAAGTTCATCCGAAAGGATATCATTTTGGGAACGAACCAATTCTAATTGATCTTCGACACCATTCAATTTTGTATACATCCAGAAAGAACTTATTCCAAACAATAAGGCGAGGGCTGCAGCAATGGCCAAATAGGACTTAAGCGCAGAACGGTTGGCATTAATAGGCGGTTGCTGAGGTGTTTTTGAGCCGACTTTATCCATAAGTCCCTCCTTTACCTGTGGAGGGGGTGAAACGGCATTTTCCATCGCCATTCTTTCAAAATCTGCTTCCAATTGGCCGTAGTGCTTCCGTATCTCCGAATCCTGAAGATACCTTTCCACCTGTAGCTGCTCGGTTTCGGAAACCTCACCGATTAGATAGCGCTCCAGTAATCCAGATTCCAATATTTCCTTTTTATCCATCATAGCATCCATTCAATTAACACCCCAATCATAAGGATCATTTCTACTCCATACAATTCCCTAAGCTTCCGTAAGGCCTGTTGTACATACGATTTAAACGTACCCAAGGGTACTCCCATTTCTTCATGAGCTTCCCGATGGGTAAGTCCGTTAAAATACACCAATTCCAAGGCCTTTTGGTGATGTGATTCCAGCTGGCGGATAGATCCGTTGAGCTTGGCCACATCGACGGGAACTTCTTCCGAAACTTCTGTCTCTTTATATACACCTAAATCTTCGGTTTGGATGAGCTTGGAAGGGGAGCGTACTTCATTTAAAGCTGTATTTCTCGCAATACGATATGCCCAGGTGTAAAATCTTCCTTTATCGGCTTTATAGGAAGAAGCGTTGTTCCATATTTTCAAGAAGGTCTCTTGCAGTACATCCTGTGCCTTGCCTTCGTCCTTGCAAATCCTCAGGATAACACCGTACAAAGCCCCAGCATACTTATCGTATAGGCTGGAAAGTGCCTTGGCATTGCCTTCCTGAAGTTGTTGTATGAGCAATAGATCGGATTGCATATCGGGGTATGGGATGTGTTAAAGTTAAGCAAAAATTATAACCCTTCTCATCCACGGTTTGGAATCCGTGTATATAAAATTGAAAGCGCGCAAAACTTTTATACATCAAACTTTAAAAATTAAGATCATGAAAAAATTCGTATTTATTTTATCAACCATCGCATTGTTCTCTTTTGCACAGAATGCGATCGCACAAAAGAAAAGTATCGTAGAGATCGCTTCAGGAAATAGTGACTTCTCTACCTTGGTTACGGCGCTTAAGGCTGCCGACCTAGTAGGAGCTTTACAGGGTGACGGACCGTTTACGGTATTTGCCCCTACCAATGATGCCTTTGCTAAAATTGACTCAAAAGCCTTAGGAAACTTACTAAAGCCAGAAAACAAGAAAGCCTTAGCCAACATTCTTACCTATCATGTGATAAGTGGAAACATCCCAGCCAAAGGAGTAGCATCTGCCCTAAAGAAAGGTGGAGGAAAGACTCAATTGACCATGTTGAATGGAACCGGACTTAAAGTAATGCAGAAAGACGGTAAAATTTGGCTGAAAGACAAAAATGGAAACTATAGTCAGATAGTTACAACGGATATCATGGCGAGTAACGGAGTGGTTCATGTGATTGACACGGTAGTGATGCCAGAGTAGTAATTGTTCGTTTTCACACTTCGCTATGAAAAAGGCCTCCCCTCGGGGAGGTTTTTTTGTTTAAGGTGGAGGGCCGTCGAGAGACGCACGCCAGCGGAGGGTCGAATTTTAAATTATGAAATTCTAAAACATACCCCTAATGCCAAGATTAAAGTAACCTTCACTTTTCCCTTGAGACGAATCGCCAATATAGCCACCTCCCAAAACGGGGCCTAAAAGGACTTTATGTTCTTTACTGCCTACATTGCCTCGCAGATAAATAGATGCTCCAGTATCTATAAAAGCACCACTTTTCGGCTTTTTGTCTTTGGTGCCATAAAGAGAATAGCCTCCAGTAAGATATATATTGGCTTCCCAAATATTTCCAGTATAAATAAAATTGCCTGTAACTCCTAAATTCATGGAACCAAAAGGTTTTCTTTTATCGTCCTCGGTTTTAAAGCCTCCAGAGCCTGCTAAGTAAGGTCCCATAGTTAAGCTGAAATTATTTTGTTTGACTAAAAAATCCAGCATGTCTAGTTGAAACTTTAAACCAGCTTCAAATTTTTCTTTTGCTGGACTCTCTAAAGATTGCTGCCATTTAATAAAGGGCCCCGTCTTTATAGCAAATTTAAAATAGTCTAAAAAAGGGCCACCCAAGGGTATCTTTAACTTTGCGTCTGCACTGGCAGCAAGACTAGTCCCTTTTTTATCTGTTTTTGTACCTGCTGCGGCATTAATCACAGTTTTCAGCTTTTTCTTCTGTTCTTTTTCTTTAGTAGCATGTTCCGAACTGGTTTCTTTTGGTGTTTCCTTAGTTTCAGCATCGTTATCACTAGTTATCCATGCACGATAACCTTCCGTGTATTGCAAACCTAGTCGATAAGGCACACCTGTTTCTCGACTATATTGTGTGGTAAGGTCTTTGTGTAGGCCAATAGTCCCGGCATGAAAATCTGGAGTTTTCGGCGTTTTCTTAGTGTCAACATCGTTTTTACTAGCTAACCATAAACGGTAACCTTCTGTGTATTGCAAACCTGGTCGATAAGGTACACCTGTTTCTTGACTATATTGTCTGGTAAGATCTTCGTGTAGGCCAGCAGTCCCACCATCAAAATCAGGAGTTCTTTGTATTTGTTGAATACCTCGTTGCTGTACTACATGAGTAAGCTCATGTGCCAATAAGTGCTTGCCCTGTTGATTATTAGGACTGTATTGCCCCTGATTAAAATAAATATCGTTACCAACAGTAAAGGCCTTGGCTCCAAGTTGGCGGTTCATCTGGATAGATGATTGGTCTGTATGTATGCGTACATCTCCAAAATTAGTCCCGAATTTTTGGCTCATTTCTGTTTGTGTGTCAGTATCCATAGCACTTCCGCCACCTTTACTTGTATTTATTTTACTTTCAAGTTGACTGCTTGCCATAAGACTTTTGGGGTTCGAGTTGCCTCCATTAGTGCTAGTAGTTTTACGCTGAGTAGCACTAGTATTTAATGGGCTTATCTGCGAAACCAGACTGTTATGCTGTGTTGACGTGCTAATAGCCTTATTAGCTATGCTATCTGCTTCTTTTTCGTAGCTATCGTTTACCTGTCCAATAGCTAGTTTTGGCTGGATAATAGCCGGAGGAAAAAATGACGATTCCGGCTGCTTAGAATTTGATATAAAATTGGCAGGTTTGTTAGTGCTAATAAGTGACTTTGGTATAGCGTTGTATTTTCTGGCAAATGTGATGCTCATGTCGTATTCGTTTTCTAAAAATCCTATTATCTTCTATTTCAGACTTGTGTCAATCAATCTGGCACTTCCTATTTAATATCACTTAATTGCCGAAAGAGATTGATTTTCATTTGGTAAAGTGCTAAAGGTAAGAACTTTAGATTAATAATTTTAAAGGTAAAAACCTATATTTACATGGGAAAAATCACCTGGTTTTTGAATTTCAAGTAGAGGGCGGCAATTGATCCTACGGAAGTATAGAATAAAGCATCATCATTCTCTTACATACACTTGTACCCAACCTCCCCAGCGTTCGGGTAGTTTCCAGTGTATACTGTCCTTGTTTTTAAAAAATAGAGTTCCTGTAAATGATCTTAATTCAAATTTGTCTTTTTCAATAGGTAGTAAATGGTGACCCACATAAAAGTCATTCAGATGAAGGTATAAGTCATTGTCCACATTTTTTATATCTATAATACGATCTTCGTTGAGCTTAAACCTACCGGTATATGTACTGAAATCCTGTGTTGGACTATATGTATCTTCTCTTTTTTTCGGATAGAAAGTGTCGGTTGAATCTTTAAAATAAATTTTCGCGAGGTCTTTGGTCCAATCCACCCACAAACCATTTTCAATATTGGAAAGCAAAACCATAGTTACCTTTTCTTCGGGAAAAATGAATAAAGAAGAAACAAACCCATTATTCATGCCAGTTTGATTTAAACAAAACCTCCCAGCTATAGAATCCCTTCCCCATCCATACGGATAGGCTTCTTTAAAAACATTAACTGAATTTTTACTTGCGATGCTACTTCCCCATTTCCATAAATCAATCGCCGAAGAATACATAGAGCCAGACCCTAAAGACAGAGAATAATTCACATCGGGTATGTATCGGGTTAATTCGGGTCTAGGGCCAGGGAAGTTAGGATTTGAGAAATCTTTGGGGAATTCATGTGTGCTCAAGTCACCCGTGTGCTGCATATCATAAGTTGTAAAGAAGTTTTCTTTTAAAAACGCACCATACGATTGTCCGCTTACAGTTTCTACAACTCTTGCGAGTATTGTAAATCCCGCATTACCATATCTTCCATCGGTCCCTGGTTCAAATTCTAAAGGTTTCTTTTCTATTTCAGATACAAGTGCTTTTGCATCAAGTATGTTGTGCCTGTTAAGCTCCCAATCAATATCTGCCAATCCTGATTCATACCTCAGTAAATTCAATATGGTGATTTGATCACCATATTTAAAATCGGGCAGGTATTTACTTACTTTATCATTGAATTGAATTGCTCCTCTATCCTTCAATAAAATGATGGCAGCTGCGGTAAAGGTTTTAGAGTTAGATGCTATACAAAACGTACTAGTAATAGTATGTTTTACCTGTTTTTCAAAATCTGCATATCCAAACGTATATTGCTCCAGAATTTCATTTTCATTCCCAATCAAAATAGTTCCCGAAAAGTCCTTGTTTTCAGACAACACATTAAAGTAATTGTATATTTCTGTATCCTCCTCAATCTGAACTTCAGCGATTTTTTCTTTACATCCCGTGTTCAGAATTATTAAAAAACCTAGAATATATATAGCATGTGGCTTCATGGTTGTTTCTTTTGAAGGTGCGTATTACGCAAAGCTATTAGGTAGATTTTAGATCAATAGGCTACCACGGTATGAAAAAGGGGTGAAAAAAGGAGGAAAAACGTATTAGGACGTGCTTTTTATAGGATTTTACTTTTCTCTACTGAACAAAAAGTAAATACAGAATCTTCTAAAGGGTACCGGGCAGAACGGCATTTTCTTAAACCGCAAAAATCGATGAATAGAAGACGTATATAGGCCATAAAAAACCCGGCCCGACTGTTATGAAGAGGTACCCCAATACAAACCTTTCAATCGTCGGACCGGCAAACAACTAGTATTAAACTCTTATGTATCTATGGCCGTGTTTCAATAAACACGTTTGATATCTTTTATATCCTTGTCGCAATCCTGTTTGCAAATCGCGAAAAAGCCTTTTATTGCTATGGAGCATCTTGGGAACCCAAGAAAAAATGGCCTTGCGCAATACTATCGATTGAATCGTACCAATGAACGGGAAATCGCCTTCATAAATCTCGTATGGAGCTAGTCCATCTACAGGGAGTTGATTGGTATCAATTATTTTGAGACCCATGCGATAAGGTGTTGCTTAATGATGATGTAAAATTCATACATAGAACAATTCCAATCAAGAGTGGAACGCCCCAAATTACTACAGGAAAAACCCTGATTCTTTTTCCTGTTAGAAGAGGTTCAGAAACTTCAATCCGAAAATAAAGGCACCTTTGCTGTTCCCTTCAAACTGCGAATGCACATAGTCTACACGTAAGAATCGGAATTTGCCCCATCCCAGATTATCAATACCAATAGAGAGTTCGCTATAGGGTTTACGGTCTTCGGTAAGTAGGATGTGCCCTCCAGCAATAAGATTGAAGTTCAGTTGATTGATTCCGGGAATCTTTCCGAGGACCCAGCCCTTAAAATCGTATTCGGCATGTCCTTCAAAATAGCTTTTGTTGGTACTTAAGGAGTAATACGGAAGTAAGTTGAACACGTTGAGGTAGTTGAATGAAGTGCCCACCCGTGTTTGATTGCCATTAAAATGCTGATAGTCCACAAAGGAGATGTCGTCCCCATCTAAAAATGTACCTCCTTTTAGATTGTATTGCAACACCCCAAAACTCTGAAGGGAGACGTATTGATAAAGACGAGCCCTAAGTTGTGTATAGTTATAATCACTATTGGAGGCACCCATACCATTTTCAACCGCGAGAAATAGTTGTGGATATTTTGTAGATCCTATATTGTACTTTCCATCAGGATAGGTAAAATACTTCTGTGCAAAGGAAATATTGGCACTAAAGGTCGATTTTATAATATCATGCTCATCAATAGCTGGTTCTGGAACGTTGACGACCGGATTATTGGAAGTATAGTCCACATCATCATCGGGAAAGATGACATAATCGGTGGTGTTGAAAAGCGGCTTTCGTTTTTCGTATCCCACATTTAAAAAGGCCCGTAGTCCATTAAACCATTCCTGCTGGTATGCCAATCGGGCATAGGTGAGATCGTACACCTTCATATAGTTTCTTTCAAAAAAGAGGGTAGATACGCTATTTATTAGAGGGCTAATAGGTTCACTTGGATTGAATTGCGCCACGGTATTTCCTCCGGAAATGGAAAGTCTTAGGCGATTAATGCGATTAAAATTCTTGGTAAGACTCCCTGTGAATCGTAGTCGATCGTCCGAAATACCATAATTGGCATTCACATTTGCACGAACCCAACGCGTTCGGTTCTCGTCATACCATTTATAGAAACCGATACCTGCACTACTGTTCCAACCCTGAACAGTATTAAAGCTCGTTTGTAATAGGGGACCGTCATAGTTGATGGACCATTTCTCATAACTGTTACGATAGGTATACTCCATTAAAGGATCCAACAATCCGAACTTATTGTTCTTTCGGTCGATGGAATCTAGATAGGTTTTCGATTTTCGCAGTTCCTGAATGCTGTCTTTACGTGTATAGTCATTAACTTCTTCTAGGGTAAGGGGAACTGGGCGGATCGCTTCCCAATAGAGGCTATCCTTTTTGTTGGCCAAGGGTTCAAAAAAGAGTATCTCATTACTGAAGTCTTTCTTTTGAAACCCTGGATTGAAATCATAATCGCTGTAATTGGCTATAAAGCGTCCATCCCCATTAAAGCCAAAGAAACCAAAGCCAAAATCGATGGTCTGTGAAATCTTGACCCATGCATTTTCGGTTTCATCGAAAGTGAAGTTCTGCTTAAATATGAGATCCTTTACAAAAGGCACCTGAATAGCTTCTCCGTTGGTAGTAAGCTCTACTCCATACAATTGCCAGTCGTCTTCCACGATATAAATAACACCCTTCCAAACCCTATCTTTGGGGCGTCTTGGAGTGACGATGATTTTATTGATAAGCTTGTTTCCCTCATAAAAAACCCCATCCAATTGGTAGCGATAATACCCTAAGGCATTGGCGGCAATAGGGGAAACAATTGAGGTGTTCATGGTGATGCTATTTTCATAAAAATTGAAATTGGCATCCCCGGCACTATTAAAACTAAATCCGTTATCATCCCCACTTACTTTACTAGCTGTAACGCGTTCCTTAAAACTATTAGGTCGCTCGTAAGCAATTTCACTAATGGTTTCGGACAAATAGATGATTCCTGTACGTGTCGAATCGAGCGCGCCATTAAAGTCTCCCACGTCCTGTCCAAGGATTTTTTCGGGAGCATCCTTTACCCTCCAAAGTCCACGGGAATAGAATTTCGCAGTATAGGCTGAAATCCGCTCCAGATTTTCCTTCCGCCGTTGAATGGTTTCCCGTATAATTCGATAGGCCGGATCTTCGGAAGTGGAAATCACCACTTCATCCAAACTTACCGTGGCTTCCGAAAGGGACGTATTAAGCTCGTAAGGGAATTGGGCTATGGTTACTTGTTTTTTGGAAGTAGTATAGCCCAGAAACTGAAAGACAATGGTGTAGTTTCCCGTTTTGGATAGATCGAGCGAATAAAAACCTTCTTCGTTACTGGTAGTCCCCGTGTAACTGTTCTCTAAGTAAATATTTACGTAAGGGAGTGGATTTCCTTTCGTATCGGTTATCGTTCCCGTGACTTGGGCATTGGAATAAAGGGTGACGAAAAGAAAAGTAGCTAGTAAAATTCGCTTCATACGGATGGTTTCTTATAAAGACGCTCTGAAATTGAAAAAGGTTGTTTGCTATTGCAACGTGAAAGTAACCAATCTTTGTATGAGAAATACTAAAGAAATGTTAGTTGGGAAATATTTGGGTACGTTTCCTGCTATTTTCGATCCATATCATATCCCTTGTTATCGGTATCCATGGTACTTATAGTATTTCGGTCTGGAGTCAATTCTTAAATGCAGCCAGTACACTCCCAAACCAGCGGTGCTTAACCATTTTCTGTTTTGACCAATGTTTTCTTCATAGGTTTCGCCCACAGTTTTCCAGAAATGGTCTACCTGTTCCTTGGGAGCCCTTCGAACAAAATTTCCAATGTGCGAATAACTTTCGGTTTCGCCCATGGGTGTAGGGACGATTAGGATAGCATCTTTCCTAAGGTTTGGAAAAACAACTGTCATGCTTCCATTTTTGAAATGCGCCCGAAAGGCGTGAGGTTCAGGACTTACTTTTTCTAAGGACGTACTTCTCATCACCACAAATTCATAGGTTTCGTCCAATTCATGGATCGTGATGGAAGGGTTTTCCCAATAAAAAGCCCCAAACTCAACATCTACAAGGAGTTGGTTGTAGAATTGCCTAAAGCTTTGGTTCTCTTTCCAACGTTTAATCACATCCCTTCTTTTTAAAGGGACGTCATTCTCATAAATAACGAACTTAATGAGCTCGTTTTCTTTTAAAACATCTTTTTTGGCTCGCCACATGGTTTCGAGTTCTTATATAGGCTGAGGAGGAAAGTGGTAGACTAGTTATTGAAAGCCTTTTTAATTCTGCTTAGGTTTCGTTTGTTATCGCGATCTTTCATGGTTTCACGCTTGTCGTATTGTTTCTTACCGCGGCAAAGCGCAATTTCCAATTTGGCAAATCCCTTTTCGTTGGTGAACAATAACAGAGGAATAATGGTTAATCCCGTATTTTTCACATCCTTTTCCAATTTTCGGAGTTCTCGTTTGTTGAGCAATAGTTTGCGCTCGCTTTTCGGGGCATGCTGGAAATGGGTAGCGTGCGAGTATTCCTGAATGGTCATATTAATGACAAACAATTCCCCGTTGGCGAATTCGCAGAAACTCTCGGCAATGGATGCCTTTCCTTCGCGAATAGCCTTTATTTCCGTACCTCGTAATACAATCCCAGCGGTATACTTGTCCAGAATTTCGTATTCGAAACGGGCCTTACGGTTCTTTATTTGTACATTTTTTTGCAATGCCATAACGGGGCAAATGTAGTACAAATTTATTCTTTAGGCCTAGTAATTTTGTCACCTTTTACAGGCGAATAATCCCGTTCTAAGGTTCCATTTATCCAAAGGGAATCGAAATAACATTTTACTCCAATATCTCCCAAAACATTGGGCCCGTCCTGTATATGTATGTGAAGATGGGCTTCGGTGGAGTTACCCGAATTTCCACAATTACCCAAATACTGTCCCCGTTTTACAAAGTCGCCTTCCTTTACTTTTACGGTTTCTTTTTCGAAATGGGCATAGACGATGTACTCTTCATTTTCAGTTTTAAGGATCACACTGTTACCCAGCATTTGTGTTGGATTCATGATACCCGGCCGATTATCTTCAACACCCGTAGTAACTTTGTACAACAAAGCGTCGCATACTGCGTATATGGGTTTTCCAAAAGCATAATAATCTTCATTTCGGGTACCGCTGCGTTCGTAGGACTTTCCATTTTTGTCTAAAATCAAAAAATCGAAAGCATGCTTTTGTGTTTTTGAAACCACATGATAGTTCTGGGCCTTGGTATCACCACCCCAGAAGGTATACCACTCACCCTTAAAGGGTAGCGATAATGGCGTTTGGTTTCGGTCCATTTTGGCTACTGAATTTTCTTCGGCGGCGGGTAGAAAGCGAAGTCCACTCATAATACCGTCTGGTTGTAGTGTAAGAGCTATATTTTGTCTTCCATGTTCGAATGTCGCTTCGTAAGTTTCTGTAAAGCCTTCCCTAGAAATGAACTTGTATTCCGTGATGCTTCCTAAATTATCCCGAAAAGTAGTTACGATAGCTTTCACATTTTTAAGACCCAATTGTTCCTGCATGCGCGAATTCATCATGTCGTAGATCGCTTGCGAATCCCCTTGATTGTAATATTCCTGAAAGGTTTTTAAAGTTTGCACATACGATTCTGTCTGGCCGAAAATGGACATGCTTGCAAAAAGGAGAAGGAAACAAAATTTTTTCATTTTCTTGGGATAGTTTTGGTAAGGGATTGTTTTAATTTGTGACCAAATAGCTATGATTGTTACATTTTTAAACGTATGAAACTCCTTCCTATTTTAGCAATCACATTACTTGTTATAGCTTGTAACGAGAAAAACACTGAGCTTACGGCGCAACAGATCGTGGACAAGTCTATCGTCAATGCCTGTCAAGGCAATTGTGAGCATGCCACGATCGATTTCACCTTTAGGGATCGACGTTATGTAAGTAAGCGGGATGGAGGCGCCTATAGTTTAGAGCGGATTATATCAGATTCTACAGGGGTAACCCATGATGTAGTAACGAACGACGGATTTACCCGCTTTAAGAATGATTCCTTAGTGAAAGTTCCAGATTCTATGGTCACACGCTATTCCAATAGTGTAAATTCGGTGCATTACTTTGCACAATTACCTTTTGGGTTGAATGCTCCCGCGGTGAATAAAAAGTTGCTGGGTGAAGACATTATTAATGGTGAGCCTTATTATGAAGTAGGGGTCACTTTTAAGGAAGAAGGTGGTGGAACCGACTTTGAGGACGAATTTGTCTATTGGATACACAAAGATCGGTTTACGGTCGATTATTTGGCTTATAGCTATGCTACCGATGGAGGCGGTATCCGTTTTCGGGAAGCCTATAATCCTCGGGAAGTAGAAGGCATCCGTTTTGTAGATTACAACAATTACAAGCCCAATTCCAAAGATATTGCACTCACTACTCTAGACTCCCTTTTCCAATCCAAGGAACTAAAATTGCTTTCTAAAATTGAGACGGAAAATGTTGGAGTACGTCTCCAGCAGTAGTTTCACAAGAAATTTCTACTTCAGGAAAACCGACTCTTGCCTTTTTACGTATATACGGTTAAGGTTTGAGTTTAGTTGTTTTGTGTTAGGTTGGTTTTTTGTGAAGAAACCCTCCCTTGTACCAGCTTCCTTCGCCATAGTAACATGATTACGGAGGCTGAATAACATTGGAGGGTTTTGTTTGTTATAGATACTGTGTAAGGGTCAAGGCGGTATAAGTAACCATAAATGTAGTAATACAAAGTATGTAAACGCCTAAGGCAGTATTGTGTTTTGTTTGTGTTTTCATGATTTGGTTTTTTTGATTGATACACTACTATGACGATCAAGCAGATCGTTTTGTTACAAAAATTCCGTAAAATTTTGAAAATAAGTTACTTATCGATAGTATAATTCATAAACCCAATGAGCATTTCGTCTATGCTTTGTATGCCATAATGCAATTCTTGTGAAGGGTCCGGATTTAAAGGGTTTTGGTAACTATTGTCGTACACTCCTTCAACCACCAGAACTGTGTTTTTGGGTAAGGAAATAGGTTCCTTTAGTTTGTAGATGAGCTGCCAGTTGAAATTATAGTCGGGAACCGAAACCAAGGTTTGTATTTCTCCCGAAGGAAACGCTGCCATGATTTTGATGCTTTTTCCTCTGTAATGCATATGCGGTCCCAAATAATGAAGCGTAATGTCTTTAGTAATAGTATCCCTTGCCACAACTTTGGTATCCTTGGAGTAGGGTGGAATCGTGAAGGTATGATTGTAGGGAGCAATGGCATACAATGGGTTGGCCGGAGGCGTTTCGTGAAAGTAAAACCCGATTTGGGTTTCGTCTACTTCTGGTTTTCCTGTGGTAGTATAATGAATTTGAATGCTTAAGGAGCTACCTTTTTTCAGAAAAACACCAGTGCTGTCTGGAAAAATGGTTGTTTCATCTCCTCCCGTGCCCACAGCTATGTAATTGTCGATCCATGGCGTAGGAGGTCTATTTACAATTAGGCTTTCTTTGTTGCCGTCCGTTTCAGCAATCACGAAGTGATGCACTACTTTCGGATTCCCTGGTTTCATGGCAATACCACTAATCCAAACATCGCGATCCACATTTAATGTAAACTTTTGGTAGCGGTAGGGAATAACTCCCGTTGCTGGAATGCTTTCTTTTTTCAAGGTTACAATGTCATCGGGCGTTCCCATGGGCCAAACCAAGGTATCGGTTGGGATAGTAGCTAACGGATCTTCACCTGGACCTTGTTTCATGCCCGTTTCGATCCAACGTACGACTTTACGCGCCTGTGAATCCGGAAGGGAAAAACTATTGGTGAATTCGCCAATGGTAGGATCGGCTTTCCAAGGTGGCATTCGCTTGCTCCATAAGACTTCCTTAATCATTTCGGACCAACCCACGATAGTAGGGTAGTCCTTCATTTGCCATGGAGCAATACCGCCATCCTTATGACAGCGAACACAATGATTTTGTAAGATAGGAGCAATGTCTTGGGTGTAGGTAAGCGAATCTTCTTTTTGTGTTTTTGAAAGCCTCGTTACCTTACATCCTTTGGTTACCTCAAAGGTCTTAGCGATTGTCTGACCCTGCAATAGTGTGGTAAGGGCATCTCTTAGATAAGATTCAGTGGGAGCGCTTTTCTGCCCTTCAAAATCCAAACGATTGTTTACAGGGCCACGATATAGCACCTCTCGTGTCGTAGGGTGGAGGATAATGGCTTCGGCCGTGGTATTGATATCCAAGGCATCGGCAAACAACTGATTGGAATCCAATAATACCGGCACTTGAAAATTGAAATCTTCGGCTTCTTTCCGAACGGATTCTCGACTGTCCTGAAGGTTCGCATTCAGCATAAAAAATGCAAAGTCATCTTTGAATTCCGCAACGACTTCATGAAAATCGGTAAGGCCATTCCTAACAATGGGGCAGCCATTTCCTTGTACATATAGGACTATGGCCTTGCTATCGTTGTAACGTGAAAACCTGTGGAATTCTCCATGGGCATCATAGAAGGCATAATCTGCCTTGCGCCCGTCGGCAATAGGCTGAGGTGCTTCCTTGCAACTCACAAGACAACCAAATAGAAATAAAAGAATGAATAGCCGGCGAACCATGTTGCGAAAGTACTAAAAGCTGAACAATCCCTTCAAAATAAAAAACCACCCAGAATCATGCGATTCCGGGTGGTCAACCAACCAAATATGAGGGGTTTTCTGAGTCGATAGCTTCAAGGGAACCCCCAGCCCTTTATGTGTTCACTAAGTCGGATTGATTCCGAAATACCAGTGTGTCGTCAAAACTATCCAGTAGAATGATGCTATCTGTCGTTATTTTCCCAGAAAGGATCTCCTTAGATAGTGCATTCAACACTTCACGCTGTATCACCCGTTTTACAGGTCGTGCCCCGTATTGAGGATCGAATCCTTTTTCGGCCAAGTATGCGATGGCCTCTTGGGTAGCATCCAGCGTAATATTTTGCTTGGATAGCATTTTTGTCACGCCGCGCAACTGAAGCCCCACAATACTGGTAATGTCTTTCTTAGATAACGGCGTAAACATGATTATATCATCTATCCGATTCAAAAATTCAGGTCGAACCGCTTGTTTTAACAATCCCAGTACTTCTACTTTGGCAGCTTCCATAGAAGTTTCCATATCCTTCATCGTCTCGAACTTCTCCTGTATGATATGGCTTCCCATGTTACTGGTCATGATAATAATCGTGTTTTTGAAATCGGCTACACGCCCTTTATTATCTGTTAGTCGTCCTTCGTCCAGTACTTGTAACAAAATATTGAAAGTATCTGGGTGTGCTTTTTCAATTTCATCCAATAACACTACCGAATAAGGCTTTCTACGTACCGCTTCGGTCAGCTGTCCGCCTTCATCATAGCCCACATATCCTGGAGGTGCGCCCACCAATCTACTTACACTATGGCGTTCTTGATATTCGCTCATATCGATGCGAGTCATGGCGTTTTCGTCGTCGAACAAATATTCCGCCAACGCCTTTGCCAGTTCGGTTTTACCCACTCCCGTAGTTCCTAGAAATAGGAAGGAGCCTATGGGTTTTTTTGCATCTTGCAATCCTGCACGACTTCTTCTAATAGCATCGCTCACCGCTATAATTCCCTCGTCCTGGCCTACCACACGTTTGTGAAGTTCGTCTTCGAGGCTTAGGAGCTTTTCACGTTCGCTTTGCAGCATTTTCGTCACAGGAATACCGGTCCATTTGGCAACCACTTCGGCAATATCCTCATGGGTAACCTCTTCCTTGATCAAGGCACTATCCTGTTGTTGCTGTAATTGTGCTTGAAACTTTTCTAAGGCCTCCTGCGCTTCCTTTATCTTTCCGTAACGGATCTCGGCTACTTTTCCGTAATCCCCATCACGTTCGGCCTGTTCGGCTGCCTGCTTATAGGTTTCAATATCTTTTTTGGCGTTCTGAATGTTCTCTACCACTTCTTTTTCGCTCTTCCATTTGGCATTCAGTTCGTTTCGTTCCTCTTTTAGGTTTGCCACTTCGGCACCCAAGGATTTTAACTTTTCAGCATCCTTTTCCCGTTTAATGGCTTCGATCTCAATCTCCAATTGCATAATCTTACGATCCAATACATCCAATTCTTCTGGTTTGGAGTTGATTTCCATGCGAAGCTTAGAAGCCGCCTCGTCCATAAGGTCTATGGCCTTATCGGGTAGGAAGCGATTGGTGATATAGCGTTGTGAAAGTTCTACCGCAGCAATAATGGCTTCGTCCTTAATTCGAACCTTATGGTGGGTTTCATATTTCTCCTTAATCCCACGAAGAATGGAAATAGCACTTTCGGTATCGGGTTCATCCACCAATACTTTCTGAAAGCGTCGCTCCAGCGCTTTATCCTTTTCAAAATACTTTTGGTATTCGTCCAAAGTCGTAGCTCCAATAGCACGCAGTTCTCCTCTTGCTAGGGCTGGCTTTAGAATATTGGCAGCATCCATGGCTCCTTGTCCACCGCCGGCACCTACAAGAGTGTGTATTTCGTCAATGAAGAGTACGATGTCTCCATCACTGGTTGTTACTTCTTTAATTACAGATTTAAGACGCTCTTCGAATTCCCCTTTAAATTTTGCCCCTGCAATCAATGCTCCCATATCTAATGAGAATACTTCCTTACTCTTTAGGTTTTCGGGAACATCGCCTGCAATGATTCGGTGGGCGAGACCTTCGGCAATCGCTGTTTTTCCAGTACCAGGTTCCCCAACCAACATTGGGTTGTTTTTGGTGCGACGGGAAAGTATCTGAAGAATCCTACGTATTTCTTCATCACGCCCTATTACAGGATCCAGCTTGCCGTCTTTGGCCAACTGATTCAAATTACGAGCGTATTTATTCAGTGAATTATAAGTGTCTTCTGCACTCTGGGAAGTTACATTCTCCCCTTTGCGCAATTCTTCGATGGCTGCTTTCAAGGCCTTTTCGGTAACGCCTTGATCTTTTAGGGTTTGGGCTATCACACTTTTCGATTTGAAAATAGCCAGTAGTAGGTGTTCTACAGAAACATATTCGTCGTTCATTTTCTTGGCCAAAATGCTAGCCTCGTTCATCGCCTTTCCTGCATTTTGCGAAAGCATGAGCTGCCCGCCTGATACTTTGGAGAAAGTTTCCAACTGCTTGTCTAACACCTGTTTTAACAAATCGACGTTGACATCTAATTTCTTCAATAGGAAAGGAGTCACATTCTCATCGACAATAAAAATCCCTTTCAAAATGTGTTCGTTCTCTATTTGTTGGTGCCCGAATTCCTGAGCAAGCTGCTGTGCTTGCTGCAGGGCTTCTTGACTTTTTATAGTGAAATTGTTGAAATTCATACATTCAATTTTGTCTGAACCATTCAAAATGCACGCCAAGCTGAAAACAAGCCATTTTGACCGATTTCCGTATTCTTTTTCGGTCAAATTGACGGATTTTGTAAGGTTTTTACCTTTTTTCCGAAGTATTTGGTGTAACGAGATATTATATATTTGACAAAAATTAAAAACAATGGGATTATTTGGGTTATTTGGTAGTAATAAGGACAATTCGGAAAGGGAGCAAAAAGAACTTCCTTGGAAACGACTTACTTCGGTAGATCAGCTTTCACAGATTGTAGCGGAGTCCAAAACCAAGCCTGTTGCCATTTTCAAGCATTCTACCCGGTGTGGTATTAGCCGAATGGTACTACGCAATTTTGAAGGGACCTACGATCTTGATCCCGAAAATATGCACCTCTATTATTTGGATCTTCTTGCGTATCGAGATGTGTCGGATGAAGTGGGATTCCGATTTCAAGTGCTGCATCAAAGTCCACAGTTGATCGTCATTAAGAATGGAGTAGCCGTGGCCCATGCTTCGCATCACGGTATTCGCGCAGAAGAGTTGGTGAATTTCGTTTAAAACTTACCCCATGAAAATTACCCTTACGGTTTTCCTATTTTGTTGGTGTGCGTTCGTTTTCGGACAGGACATTACAGTATTGGAATCGAAGCAAGAGAAAGACTCCGATTTTTTCGATTATGCAGATTATGCCGAGGAAGATGGTAAGTTGGTTCCCATAGGTGGTCTTGAATTCTTGAAGGGATGCAGTTGGTATTGTGGTGGAAGCGTGAACGAGATTACGGCTTCTTCTGAGTTGGCCCAGAACGGATCCATTACTTATGAACCGGATAATGCCCATGATTTCAATGAAAAAACAGCATGGGTAGAAGGCGTTGAAGGTTACGGTATTGGAGAATCTATTGAGTATGTATTCGACTTTATTCAGGATCCTATTTACAATACGAATTTGGGAGTTAATAAATTGATCATTGCCAACGGATACAAGAAAAGCAGAAGTGCATGGGAAAATAACTCCAGAATTAAACAGTTACTTATTTACATAAACGATGAGCCAAAATACCTTGTAAACCTTAAAGATTCATTTGAGATCCAAACAGTAGCATTCGAAACCATAAAATTCTTTCACGACAGAAAGGTTCGGATGAAATTTGAAATCAAGGATGTTTACGAGGGAAAGAAATATAAGGACACAGCACTCAGCCTACTTATGTTCGATGGTGTAGGCGTACACTGATAAATAAAAAAATCCCCGGAATGGGGATTTTTTAATAGATTCATTTTCAACAGAAACCTTAACGTTTTAACGTAAAGTGCCCTCTAAATTCCTTTCGGGTTTCATCTTCTGTATATTCTACCCTAAACCAATAATCACTGGAAGGTAATGGGTTTCCGTTATACGTACCATTCCAACCTGGACCTGAAGGACTAATTTGTTTCAGCAGTTTTCCAAAACGATCGAAAATATAAATCTTGGCTGTAGGATCGGCCGTGGCAATACCTATAATATTCCAAGTATCGTGAAATCCATCCTGATTCGGGGTGAGCAATTTTGGGTAATCTATAACCCCGATTTCTACGGTAACACTTCCACATCCATTAATATCCCGAATGGTCACGGTATGGGTTCCCGCGGACACATTGGTAAAGGTATGGACAAGTTCACCACCGCCTTCGAAAGGACCATCGTCCAATTGGTACTCGTATTGACCTTCTCCAGAAGCTGTCGCTTCTATCATATGGTCACCATCAAAAGCATTGCTGGTAACATCTACATCATACACTTGAGGAGGGGAAGAGAGGACGACCGTCGTCGTAGCGGTAGTGGTACATCCGGATTCCCTTTCGGTTGCGGTTACTTCGTAAGAACCTGCTTCCAAAGCAATAAGGAATGGCTCTGTGGCATTGGGTAAAATTTCTCCGTTCACGGTCCAAGAGAATATGTACAGGCTAGGATCTAACCCCGTATCTATTACGGGTGGAGATACTTCGCCGTCTTCTTCGGGAATGGCTACTCCGTTATCCACACATAATCGATATTCTTCCTCGAGCTCCACGGTAGGTAACTGTTCTACGAGTAAGCGCACTTCAACAATTGCGAAGCAAGGGTCTTCATCTTCTGGGTCTACTTCGTTGGTTACCCTTGCATATATGATTTGTGGGTTTATCACATTTATGTAAATATTGGATAGGGGATCGATCCCCGCTTCTGCATTTTCGAAGGTTTCATGATAGGTGAGTATGTAAATTGCAGGATCTTGTCCATTTAGGATTTCATCACGCAGGGCGTCTGCTTCATTGTCTAATTCTGTTGGGTTATCACTATCACTAGTTAGGGTAAAGGCCCCAACGCCATCGTTTTCTTCCAAATTATCACAAATTATGTAGGGCAAGGCTGGTTCCATGGCAAAAGCCGCTTCCTTCACCTCTATATTGAAGGTAAGCGAGGTTTCTCCCGTGCCGATATCGGTTTCACTGGCCACGAAGCACCCGGTTTCATTATCGGTGATTCTTACATATATAGGCTGTGGATTGCTGGTATTGGGGAAGTTCATGGGGTCTAAAATGACCGAAGTTCCGTTTTGTGCATCGCTTTCGCTTAAATAGTAAGAAACACTGAATAACAAAGGATCTTGTTCGCCCAAAATTTCGCTGTCTTTTTCGGTTAAATCGAAGATGGCTACATCATCCGCCAAAAATTCGCAAGCCACCAAATCGGTTAGGATAGCACTGTCGTCGGGAAGTGGATTTACACGTAACTCCAGCACAACAATGGTAAAGCAAGCCAATTCTCCTGGTGGAACATCTCTGATCACACGAGCATATATAAGCTGTGAGAATGCTGTCGTATTTTCATATTGCGTGGGGGTGGCTATGGCCAAGGTAGGATCTCCTTCTTCGGCCAATTCCATACTTTCATAGTACAAAATGCTTACATCGGGTTCTCCATTGATAATTTCGTCGTCTTTGCTAGTAAGATCGAAAACAGACAATCCGTCGCTATCATCAATATCTATCGTTGGGTCTCCATCTCCATCACAAATCTCAAGAGGTTGTGGCTCAGAGGGCGTTGGATTGGGAAGCACCCGTAATGTCATATTGGTTCTGGCCTCACATCCATTTTCAGTAAAAACGGTTACAAAAATATCCTGTGGATTCACAGGGAGCCCGGTTTCATCCATATTTTGATGTGCAGTTGGGTCCATTATAGGATTGTCGTTATCCTGATCATCTTGGGACATATAATAAGAGACAGAATAGCTTATGTTACCAGCAGTGATGACGTCGTTGTTCATGGTGAGATCGAAGGTAGAGATACCATCATCTGCTGTACTACCGTTTTCATCATCATCGCATTCGACCATCTCAAAAGGACCCGGTGCCAATTCGGGCGAGGGGTATACTTCAAGAACAAAAGAAGATACCCTCGAACATCCTGAAATCGCATTTTCCAATCGAACCCAAATTGTTTGTGGATTGCTAAGATTTATGTATGCCTCTGGAGTAGGTATGGCATTTACTCCATTATTAGCATCGTCTTCACTTTCATAATACGTAATGGGTAGAAAATCTGCTGCATCCTGGGTTCCCAATACGGGAATATCGTTATCGGTTAGCATGAAAGTAGCAAATTCGTCTTCGTCATCGTCGCAAATCCCCATGGGATTAATGAAGTCTTCTGTGGGCACATCTGGAAGTTGTTCCACTCGTAGTTCCATCGGAACGATGGTATAGCAAGGATTTACGCCTGGAGGTGTATTGCGTACCGCTCTTGCATAAATGATCTGTGAAAAAGGAACCACATTGCTATAAGGACTCCCCAACATATCTGCGGGATCACCACTTTGGGCATCTACCAAGGTTTCGTAATAACTGATAGTTAGGTCGGAATCGCCATTGGTAATTTCCGCATCTTTATCTTCCAACATAAAATCATTGAAAAAACCATCATTGTCATCATCGCAGGCAAACAAGGGTGTTGGCTCGATAATGGCTGGATTTGGTTCTACGGTGATAAAGAAACTGTTTGTGGCGATACAGTTTTCGACATTTAATACCCCCACGAAAATTTCCTGTTGCGGAGTCACTGTATTTTGATACGATTCTGGATTGACGATAGGGATGTCTGCGGCAAGATCTGCAGCACTGGCATAAAAGTTTATCACCAAGGTTTCGTCTCCCAAATTAATAAGGGGGATATTAGGGGTCAGATCGAATGTGGATAGCCCGTCTACAGGGGTACTTCCGTTAATTTCATCATCACACAAAAAGAGATCATTCCCGACACCAATGGTAGGGAACGTTCCTACGACCAACTCGAAGGGAGTAATGCGAACACATCCAGTAATCATACTTTCAAGGCGCACCCATATCGTCTGTCCTGTGCTAGGGAAAGCATTAGCGGGGTCGATAGCATTCACTCCAATTTGGGCGTCGGCCTCTAAAACGTAGTAACTAATCGGTTCGAATTCTGCAGGATCTTGTACACCTAATACCGATGCATCCTGTAATGTAAGGTCGAATATAGCTTCTCCATCACCATTTTCATCACATGAGGCAAACGGATTTTGGAAGGTACTGTCTGGCATATCGGGTAGTGCTATAACATTTAGTGTAAGCTCTACGATGGCGTAACAGGGCAATATCCCGGGTGGAACGTCGCGTGTGACACGTCCATAAACAATTTGAGAATTAGGCGTTGTATTCGTATAAGGACTTACGATCTCGGTTCCTGCAACGGCATCTATGGCTTCCTGTAGCGTTTCGTAATAAAGGATGCTTACGTCGGGTTCTCCATTGATAATTTCAGCATCGCGATCGGTTAACACAAAACCACCCACAATTCCATCATCGTCGTCGTCACAAAGCTCGATAGGAGCGGGGGACAGGTTTGGTGTAGGATTGGGAAGTACGGTCAACGTAAGTGTAATGATACGTTTACAGTCGAATTCTGTGGTCACTCGCCCGATAACAGTCTGTGGGGTCGAGGTGTTCTGATACATGGTTGGGTCTGGAATAGGGTTGCCCGCAATCTCATCGGCAAGGGTTTCGAACCAAACAACGGTAAGTGTGGGATCTCCAAGGGTGGCAGCGTCATTCTGACTGGTTAAATCGAATGTCGATATTTCATCGTCCGGCAAACTTCCGTTCAATTCGTCATCGCAAAGCATAATTTCGAAAGGTCCAGTATCGGGCGGTAGGGGATCAACAATCAATTCCAGTTCTACGATGGCATAGCATCCACTGGCTCCATTGGGATTGGGCGGACTCGTGCTCGTATCATTTCCGACCATTAAAATATATATGGTTTCTGGGTTCGAGGTGTTGATATAGTTTGTGGGATCTGGGATGGCCAACGAAAAGTCTGGAGAGTTCAATGCGGCTTCACCCGCTAAAATAGCCTCTGTTTCATTGTCATAGTAGTATACGTCGAATTCGCTGGGAGATAGGGTTCCGTATACCTCCATTTCAACTTCAGTTAGATCGAAAATATAAAATCCATCTTCAACCCCGTCATCATCACATTTTCGCAATGGTTCGGCAGGTGTGGTGGGTACGGGACTATCCCTTACTTCTAAGGTCACCGGAACAATTTCGAAACAAGTACTCACTGTACTTTGTACCAATGCCCAGACACCCCCTGTACCATAAAATGGATCTGTTATATCGGTAATGGGTATGTCCAAATAGATATCATCGTTCACATAAGGATTTGGAAGCGGTAGTTGTGCTAATTGTGCATCGATGAGTGTTCCATGGTATGTCACTACCAAATCGGGGTTATTCAAGGTAATAATTTCGTCGGCCGTGGAAAGATCGAAGTCTGCAAAACCATTATTGTCTGGGTCACAAACTACTAAAGGTGGCGGATTGTTATTAATGGGAGCCGGAGGTAAGAAACTAACGTCAATTTCATCTTGGATAAAACACAATCCCTTAGATCCTTCCACTGCATAAGTGCCTGGAACAGTTACGCTTAAGGACGGACCATCTTCCCCAGGAATGGGAGCGCCATTAAAGAACCATACAAAAGTAAAATCCTGATCTAAAATTCCAGTATCCAAAAAAACTGGGGTTCCTTCACATCCTACGATGTCGTCACCTAAGAAAAATTCGGATTCAGTTTGATTGATCTCCACAACAAACTCATTGTTATCTTCGTTGGTTTCAGCTACAATACCCGTTCCATCCCCGATATCGTCCACTACGGCTCTTAAATTGAAAATATTGGGAGTCCCTAGAGGGATGTTTAAAGTAATGGCTCCGGCTTCGGTTCCGCCAATGGGAATTTCATTCACTGTCTGCGCTTGTCCCACTAATACAGCATCTGCGTAAAATGCTATGGGTGTGTTCGCTTCAAGTGGTGCCGTACTATTAACATTGGAAACAACATAGGTAATATCCAAGTCATTATTGTCACATATGACACCTACATTTTGAATTTCGATCGTGGCATCCGGTATTTCTGAATTCACGCTTGTAATGATGTTATTCACCATTACAAAGTCCTGCCCAGACGTTAAGTTTATGGTAATACTTGTATCTCCTTGCGCTACAACATCTTCTATGTTGTACACGTCCATGTCCATATTGTACAATTGATCCGACCCCGTATAGCTATTGGTACCGTTAAAGGCGTTGTTAGCGGGGTTAAGGGGAGGGTTGCTAATAAGATTACCGTTAATGAGCAAGGTTTCATCCACCGCAATACCCGAGTCTCCTTCCCAAGCCAAGAATCCAATTTTTGCCAAATCCTCGGTAGTGATATCAATATTGTTAAGGATGATTTCTAAGGTAGGATTATTGGCGGAAACGAATTCTAACCCATCAAATAAACTAATCTGATTTAAGGTGAGGGAAAGATCCTGAAAGATGACAATAATACTCCAGCCCCCATAGTTGGTTGCGTTCCCGCAGTAATTGGGAATTGCACCCGTTAAGTCCAATTCGGAAAGGGTATAGGTTCCCGGCCCCGTAGACCCTACAATGTCGGATACATCTGCATAGGCAGAAAAATATTCCAAACCTGTACCGGAAATTAAACTGAAAGTACGTTGCGCCACGACCTCTTGGCCATTGAGTTCAACATTAAAATCACCAGATCCGGATCCAGACCAGTAAAGATGTGCCGAAACGAAAGCCTCTCCCGGGCCTAAGTTATAATCGGCGCTACTTTCGGTGAGGATGGTACAGGGGGCACCTAAGCCATTTTCTTGGGTGTTCAGTGTATTTCCAAATGCGGTAAAATCATACCTTCCATTAAATTGTTGAAATAGTTCGACATTTTGAGCGGTAAGGTGAGTGGATATGCATACTAGAAAAAGGAGGGTTAGTCTTCTCATCATAGCTTTATAATTGACTGTCAAGCAATAGTTTTCGAATAAATGTATTGATATTATTTGATGAAAACGTAGATGGAAGTATGTTTTTTTGTCTTAATCCATGAAAGGATGAGATTTATAGGAGACAATAGGGTAAAAAAAATCCCCAAAACGGGGACTTTTTTATCGCAGGGAGTTTTGCCTTAAAATATCCCTGAGTCTTGCTTTTATGTCGTCGCCGGCATCCAAGACCATTTGTTCATTGGATGGGAATGGAATAAAATCGAATTCCAAAAACCTTAAGTCTTCTTCGGTCAAGGCACGTTCGTCTCCTCGGAACTTGGCGAATTCATTTTCAAAAATAAATTCGGTTGCCAAAGGATGTCTTCCCATATCCCTTCCTTGCTCTAGGTTTCTATAGTGTACATCACCTCCCACAAGCACGCTCTTAGTTTGTGTGGTATACATGACCCTAGCGGTTACATAGATGTAGTTAGGGATCTTTATATCATTACCCAGACTATCCTTCATTACATTTCCATTACGGTCCAGTTGATACTTCCAGCCATCTTCAATCTTTTTCTTTCTACGGAATTCCCTTTCGGAAATACGCTCTGGAGAAATGGCGATCTCTTCAAAATTCATTCGAATACCAAATTGATAATCGATATCGGATTTTGGCTCTTCGTGGTATTGCGTCCAGAAATCATCCAGATCGTAGGTGTTGAAGTCCAACAACTCTCTTTCCAATCTTCTCGGGATGATCTGGCCGCTTCTATTTCTCAATTCTACATGCACAAAATCGGTACCCAGGAATCGGGACTGCTCCTTCAATCTTCGAACATCCTTATAGTTCTCCTGTAGCTCTTCGATTTCACAGTATATGTTGTACGCGGTTCTTGCGTCTAATGTAGTATTTCGATTAAGATATTGCGCTGCCTCATCATAGCTGTAAGCCACATAATTATTTTTGGCTACAAGAATATCCTGAGAGTAATCCTTGATCTTGAATTTAGCTTCCCTTCCTTGCGAATTGGTCAAAGGAAGGATTGGACGCAATAAGTTTTGACGTTCTTCTAAGTCTAAGTAACGGAAGAAGATTTCCTTACTGTTGGAAGGCTGATTCTCTTTTTCCAAGAATTTGATCCTTCGGGTATCATCGTCCACGACTTTTACGAAGGCTTCTTCCAATAGGGCAATATGCGCGTCACTTTTGGACGAAACTTTTCCTTTCCTCAATTTCTTTACGGCCAAATAAATGGCTTGGTCGTAATTTCCTTGGGCTAAAAATTTCTGGTTTCGCTTTACACTATTACATCCCAATAGCGTAAGTGCCACCAATACTAAAGTAATAGTTGTTCTCATAACGAAAATGTTTGGTTACGAAAAGGGGAATACAAGGGTTATGCCAAAATTATATCTCTCTGGCGGGTAGCACTTTACCACTGCAGTCGCCAAAGCCAATACGTACTTCATCATTTTGGCAGTATCCTCGTAAGATAACAGTGTCATTGTCGTTAATGAACTTTCGTTCGCTGCCGTCTTTCAGTTTCAGGGGATTTTGTCCACGCCAGGTAAGTTCCAGCATAGAACCATAGCTATCTTTGGTAGGACCGGAAATGGTTCCACTTCCCATCATGTCTCCACTGCGAACGTTACAGCCATTCACGGTGTGGTGGGCCAATTGCTGCGCCATGGACCAATACATATACTTGAAATTGGAGTCTGCCACTACATTTTCTTCACCCCCTTCTGGTTGAATAATCGCCTGTAGGTGAATGTCGAAATTTTTAGGGCCGTCCTGTTGTAAATAAGGAAGCGGCGCCGGATCTTGTGCGGGACCTGCAACTCGGAAAGGCTCTAGTGCATCCAAGGTGACGATCCATGGTGAAATGGTAGAAGCAAAGTTCTTTCCTAGGAAAGGCCCTAGGGGAACATATTCCCAAGCCTGAATGTCCCTGGCACTCCAATCGTTGAAGAGTACAAGTCCAAAAATATTGTCTTCGGCTTCCTCAATCGGTACGTGTTTGCCCAAGTCGTTGGTTGCTGTGGTAATGAATGCCATTTCCAATTCAAAATCCAATAGTTTGGAAGCTCCAAATCCAGGAATTCCATCTTCTCCCGGCTTGGTTTGTCCTACAGGTCTGCGAATGGGCGTTCCCGACGGAATGATAGAAGAGCTTCGTCCATGGTATCCAATGGGGATACGAAGCCAGTTGGGAAGCAAGGCGTTTTCTGGATCGCGGAACAGGGAACCTACGTTGGTAGCGTGTTCCTTGCTAGCATAAAAATCGGTATAGTCACCAACGTCTACCGGTAATTGCATTTCAATTTCGTCCAAACTGAAGAGCACTTTCTTACGATGTTCTTTGTCGTCCCTTAGTCCAGGAGATGTGTGTAAGAAAATGTCGGATATTCTGTTACGCACCAAGCGCCATGTTTTGCGTCCATCGGCAATGAAATCGTTTAATGAATCCTGCAAGAAAATATCGTCGGTAAGCTGGATTCCCTTAAAGTATCCTAGCTGATGCATAGCCCCCAAATCGATAGCGGTATCGCCAATTCGGGTCCCAATAGTGATCACATCGTCACGAGTAAGAAATACCCCGAAAGGGATGTTTTGTATGGGGAAATCGCTATTCTCAGGAACATCGATCCAAGATTTGCGCGTGGGGTCATTTGCAGTAAGTGGCATAGTGCGTTTTTTTGTTAGTAAATATGTGAATCAAATATATAATTTCTGCGGAACCAACCCAAGCTTTTACTATTTTTGATTCCGAAATTAACGCTACTATAATGATTGCAAAAGACGAACAAATATTTGAACTTATTGAGGCAGAAAAAGAAAGACAATCTAATGGCCTCGAATTGATCGCTTCCGAGAATTTTGTAAGCGATCAGGTAATGGAAGCCCAAGGGTCTGTCCTAACCAACAAATACGCCGAAGGATACCCAGGAAAAAGGTACTATGGCGGTTGTGAAGTAGTAGATGAGGTAGAGCAGATAGCCATAGAGCGCGCTAAGACACTTTTCGGTGCTGAGTATGCCAACGTACAACCGCACAGTGGTTCGCAGGCCAATACGGCCGTATTCGCAGCTTGCTTGAAACCAGGTGATAAGTTCTTGGGATTCGATCTGGCGCATGGGGGACATTTAACCCATGGTTCTCCTGTTAATTTCTCAGGTCTTTTGTATACCCCAGTTTTTTATGGAGTAGAAGAAGAAACGGGCCGCTTAAATTATGATACGATTGAGGAAATTGCCGTTAAAGAGCAACCCAAGTTGATCATTGCAGGAGCTTCTGCCTATTCGCGTGAGATTGATTACAAGCGTTTCCGCGAAATTGCAGATAAAGTAGGCGCCATCCTTATGGCAGATATTGCACATCCTGCAGGGCTTATCGCTAAAGGAATTATTAGCGATCCTATTCCGCATTGTCATATAGTAACCACGACCACACACAAAACACTTCGCGGACCTCGCGGTGGGCTTATCCTAATGGGTAAGGATTTCGAAAATCCATTCGGATTAAAGTTGAAAAACGGTAATCTGAAAAAAATGTCCATGTTGCTGAACAGCGCTATTTTCCCAGGAAATCAGGGAGGACCATTGGAGCATGTTATTGCTGCCAAGGCGATAGCTTTTGGAGAAGCGTTAACGGATGATTTCTTACACTATATGATTCAGGTGAAGAAAAATGCTGCTGTTATGGCACAAGCATTTGTAGATAAAGGATATAAAATCATTAGTGGTGGTACGGACAACCACATGATGTTGATCGACCTTAGAAACAAGGATCTTTCCGGTAAGCAAGCGGAGGAAGCCCTTGGGAAGGCCGAGATTACCGTAAACAAGAACATGGTGCCTTTTGACGATAAGTCTCCTTTTGTTACCAGTGGAATCCGAATCGGTACCGCAGCAGTGACAACCCGTGGATTGAAGGAAGACGATATGTTACAGATTGTGGACCTAATCGATGAGGCGCTTATGAATCACGAAGATGAAGATCGATTGGAAACTGTTGCCGAAAAGGTAAACACAATGATGGCAAACAAGCCTTTATTTCAAAATTAAAACAAGCTTATGTTGAAACGTCTTATCTTCCTTTTGCCCCTTATTTTTATAGTAGCCTGCTCCAGTAGTGACGATAGTCCGCAGGAAATGCAGGAAGAGATGGAGGAGGAAGAGATGCAGGAGACCTATTCTTTTGGAATCAATGTTTCCTCAGATTATTTGTCCGATACCGAAACTGGCAAGGTGTACATTAGTAATATTGCTGGGGTGATTGTTTTTGAAGCGGATTTTGTGAATGGCGAGAACTATGACTTTTCATTTGAAGCTGCCCCTGGGCAAACATTTGACTTTACCTTATATCGTCGTTTTGAAGTAAGCGGAGCAAATTTATACCGCGTTACGACCTTTGAGGATTTTATTTTCTCAAGTTATGAGTTAGATAGAAAGGATGTCCCTCCAAGCTTGGAAGATGTTTCTTTGGAGTATTTCAACTTTGGACAACCCGATCCGACCGAACAGAATCTTTTTTACACGCTTACTAGCGGTTCCTATTCTTCAGATAATGGAGGAACGCTTACCACAAGTAGTGAACAAATACGAAATGGAGGAAGTTACTACATGGCTGCTAGGAACGACTCCGATGCATTTCCTCGGTATTTTTGGCAAGAGTCTGTCACAGCTCCTATCAATGTTTCAGCCGATTTCAGTACGCTGCCTTTCGCAGACGATGTGATGAATATTTCATTTCCTGCCAACGATGATACTAGATCAATCGTAATGGGGCATAAAAATTACAATAGCAATAGTATAGAAAATGTAATTAGGGACGAGATTAGTAGTTCTAAAATAGATGAAATGAATATCTTTTTGAAAGATGGTCTTTTCGATTTTTATGAAGTGCTATGCTCTTATTCTATGGGTAATAGAAGCTACCATTATAATGAACTTAGCGAGGGATTGGATTTTAACATAAGCAATCCCGATTTCGATTTCTCCATTCAAAACAATACTATAGGGGATTTTTCGGCAAGTACCTCTGGGAACTACGACAACTTTAATGCACGTTACGAGGCAACGGATGATACTTCTTTTAATGTAATCTATAATGTTGTTGGTGCGTCTGGCCAAAACATTAGCTTTTCGAAGGACGAACTCTTCGATGCTATTTTTTCCAATATTCTTTTAATTAGCGCTAATGGTCTGGAACCAAAATCCTTCGGGCTTGGCAATAGTAGTTCTGTAAACTCATTTCAGGATGTTATTCAGGGCTTTCTTAATGTTTCTGTAAATACCGATACTCTTGGACATACGGAGCAATCGGTTGGGGAGATATTCCAGTAACCTTCTTTTTTAGTACGCTTTCAATAGTTTTTGTACATTTAACTCTATCAAACCCATGGGGTTTATTTTAAATTAACTTGCGATCGCGTATGAGAGTACATTACATTTTTATCTTTCTGCTTCTTACATTTTTTCCCTTATCAGCTCAAATTCAGTTTCAAGAAAATACGACGGCTTTGGGCCTCAACAATGTGAACTATGGAGACGGATTTTTGGGCGGAGGTATCTCTTTTTTCGATTTCGATGATGACGGTTGGGACGATATCACCGTGAGTACAGGAGACGGCTATCCCATTCGGTTTTTTAAAAACTTTGGGGGGACATTTCAAGAATTATTCTTCTTAACCGACGATCCGCACTACCAAAATAAAACCGTGGTTTGGGTCGATTTCGACAATGATGCGGATTATGACCTATATATAACTGGGAATACCGATAGCAATCGTCTGTACGAGAATACTGGGAATATGAATTTCGTAGATATTACGGTAGCTGCAGGGCTTATGACCGACGATCACCGCACCTTTGGCGGATCGTGGGGTGATTATAATAAAGACGGCCTACTAGACCTCTTTGCCAGTTCACGGAATACAGAAGATCTTACCGTTCCTAATATTTTATACCGAAATAATGGAGATGGGACCTTTACCGATGTTAGTTCCGCTGCCGGGATTTCGGATGTAAACCATTATTCTTTCTGCTCAGCCTTTTTCGATTACAATAATGACGGTTGGCAAGATATCGTTATTGCCAATGATAAGGATCCCAAAAACCTGCTGTATCACAATAATGGAGATGGCACCTTTACGGAGGTAGGTGAGGAAACCAATACCAATGTGGTGATGGATGCCATGAGTACTACGATTGGGGACCCTAACAAAGACGGTTGGCAGGATTTTTATGTAACCAACACCCAAGCAGGAAATGCTTTTTTTGAAAACAATGGAGATGGCACCTTTACCGACATTGCTTCCACTAATGGTACCTTGTTTGAATCCGTAGGATGGGGCGCGGTATTCTTGGATGCGGATAACGATAGGGATGAGGATCTCTATGTAAGTGGAGTGCTAGATGGTAGCACAGGTATGTTACCTTCTGCCTTTTATGAAAATGATGGTGCAGGTAATTATACAATTCCAACAGACGCTGGTTTCGAGAATGATACGGCACAAAGTTTCGGGAATGCCATTGGAGATATCGATAATGATGGTTATGCCGATATCATTGTATTGAACTACGCTCCAGACAATATTTTCCTTTGGCAGAACAATTGTCCCGCTAACAATAATTGGTTCAAAGTAAAGTTACAAGGAACCGAAAGCAACCGAATGGGAATAGGTTCGACCATTGAGATTATGGTTGATGGACAAAAGCAATACAACTATACATTGTGCGGAGAAGGCTATCTGGGTCAGAATTCGGCCTATGAATTCTTTGGATTAGGCACCGCTACCGAAATTGAATATGTAAAAGTAACTTGGCTGAGTGGAATCGTGGATTATATTGAAAATCCTACCATTAATGAGGCTATTACGATTATTGAGGGAAGTACATTAGGTACAGAAACTTTTCAGCAAGAAAGTAGGGTAACTATTTCTCCTAATCCTGTAACAAACCAGGCACTTTTGAAAACGGGGTCTTTCTGGAGGGATGCCACGGTTGAGATTTCAGACATCCAAGGAAGAACCCTTTGGACCGCACAAATCTCTTCGGAAGAAACTACTTTGAATTTCTCCCGATATCCTTCAGGGGTTTATTTCGTGAAAGGTACGAATGGACAAAGGACGTTTTCCGAAAGGATCGTATTAGATAAATAGAAAACCGTCGAAGTTCTCATCTAACGGGATTCCCATTTCATCGTACATGTCTTGCATGCTCTTTTGGAAAGCCGCTTCATTATAATAAGCTGGTTTCTTAAGGGGTTTAATCACCGGTCCGTCTACTACTGGGGTCAATTCTGGATTCATAATATCATATTTTAAAATTGGTTTTACAAAACTATGTGTGTAGTGCACTGTAATCAAGAGGCTTAAACCGTAATATGGTAGGGGATTTTTCCTGTGCGAAAACCGCCAAAAATCCTATATTCGTGTTTCAATGAAACTCATTACGCAACGACTTATACTCAAGAAAATCACTACTGCTGATGCTCTTTTCTACGTTAAGCTCTTCAATTCTGAAGGTTGGCTCAAGTATATAGGAGACCGCAATGTTCATACCAAAGCGGATGCAGTGGCTTATATTAAAAAACATTATTTACCCATCTACGAAAAGAATGGTTATGGCCCTTTCACTGTAAATCTGAAGGATACAGGCGAAACGATTGGTGCTTGCGGTTTGTACAAACGAGATCATTTGGATCATCCCGATATTGGCTTTGCTTTTCTTCCCGACTATATAGGCAAAGGATATGGTTACGAAGCCGCGAAAGCGGTCATGGAATATGCCCAAAGCGATTTAGGATTAGCAACCATTCTTGGCTTCACAGTCCATTATAACAAGGCTTCCATAGCGCTTTTGGAAAAAATAGGATTGAAGGAATCCGGTACCTTCAAATTTCCGGATGATGATGAAGAGCTGCTCTTGTTCTCTAACGAATCGTAAATTATAGATGCACCCGCCAAGTGGGAAAATACATCATTTGGGGTATATCCCTTTCTGTCTAATTGTTTACTTTTAAACAAGTTAAATAGACATGCAAGTGAACCGTAGGCTTTTCATATTCCTATGTTCTGTAATGTTGTCTTGGAGTGTGTTCGCTCAGTTCTACGAGGTTACCCGTTATGCAGATCACAACGGATTGCCTTCGCGAATTGTTCTAGACATTGCCCAAGACGATCTGGGGTACCTATGGATTGCGGGGAACAATGGTCTGTACAAATTCGATGGTCAGAAGTTTCATGGATATTATGCTCGCCTAGGAGACACGACGGGACTAAGGGATAATAAGATTCAGACGCTAGTTACTGCTAGCGATGGTAGGGTTTGGATTGCGACACCGCAAGGTTTGCACGTGCTCGAAAATGAGGAAATTACTTTTATTGCCCTAGAACCTGAGCGCGAAGGGAAAATCGATTATGTCATCAATATTCTTGAAGATAGTTCCCACAACATTTGGGTGTCCACTTATCAAGGGCTTTATTTCATATCGAAGGGAAATGATATCCCCAAACGCATACTATTGCCAGATGAGGTTGCCCATGAGGATAAAGCCATTTGGAGTGTTACCGAAGACAGTAAGCATAGGATATGGGTTTGCAGAGCAGATTCACCGCCACTCATCGCCGAAAAAGGCTCGCTTACATTCAACAAATTGCCTTGGGAAGCAGGAGAGGATGTAGATCTCGTGAATTTGAATCCTTTCAAATATATCGAGTTCGATGCAGAGACCATTCTTATCAGTGCCGGAACGGGCTTGCTGAAGGGAAGTTGGAAAGACGACTCCACCTTATTTGTTGAAAAATTTAAGGCGCACGACGGAACTATTGCATCCCCCCATTTTCTTTATAATACGGCGATTGATAAAGAAGGATTTATTTGGAATGCCACATGGCGTAATTATTTCACAAAATACAAACTGGAAGATGGATTCCTCATAGAGCAGGAAGTGATTACAACTAATGGTCTTCCTGGGATGTCTAGTTTTTCTCGAAGCATTTTCGAAGATTCCCAGGGAAATATCTGGATTGCCAATAGCAATGGTCTTTATAAACTGAGCAAGAATGTGGGTAAGATGTATACATTTCCACCTGTGCATATCTCCAATTGCTTGGATAATATTAGTATGTACGCCTTGGCCGAAGATGATGGCGGACATCTATGGATTAATACGCCTACCATACTTTACAGGATCAACAAGCAGGATATACTGGATAACAAATGCCCCACCAATTTTCTTGAATTTAAAAACGAACATTTTGAACAGGCCCGCGATCTGCTCATTGATAGTAATAATAGATTATGGATAAGCGGAAAAGGAGGGGTAAGCGTTGCTCAATTGGACGAAAACTACGAGCCCGGCCCTTTCGCTCATTATACCGCCGCTAATGGACTTCCCAATACCATTTCTACGGGAATTATAGAGGAAGATTCCAACACTTTCTGGCTTGGGAATTACATTCGGTTACTCAAAGTGACCTTGCCCGATGGTGACTTCAACAATCTACAGTTTAAGGCCTACGATGCTAGTTTCGATAGGGATGATGCCTTGGTGAATTCGTACACTTTTCAGGTACAAAAAGATAGCAAAGGACAATTGTGGGTAGGGACATTTGCAGGACTAAGTCGAATGCTATCTGAAGAAGGAGAGGGAACCTTCCAGAATTATACAAGTTCCTTTGGGGACCGTACTCGGATAAGTAATAACTCCATCAAAAAAATATTCAGGGATCGCAAGGATCGCTTATGGATAGGAACCCAAACCGGTCTTAACTTATATGAAGAAGAAAGTGATCGATTCCGACAATTTGGATTAAACGATGGCCTCCCTTCCGAATATATTTTAGGCATACAGGAAGATTCCAAAGGAGCCTTATGGATTGCCACAACACGAGGTGTTTTCAAAGGCATCTATAACGAGTCCATGCAGAGCTTTGTGCATATTGAATATTTCACCATGGGCGATGGTTTAGCCGATAATATAACCAATCGCAATTCCATTTATATAGATTCCGACGACCATGTATTTATTGGAAGCAGTGGAGGATTGAGTGTTTTGAATCCTTCGGCTGAAGCTATGATTGCTCGTTCTTTCAACCTTGGGCTTACTACCCTGGAGAGCATCACAAAGAAAGACCAAGGGTTTGTTTCGATCAAGGATCGTATTAAGGATGGTACCATCGAACTTTCACATCGGGAGAATTCCATTAAATTAAGCTACGCAGTATTGGATTTTACGGGGCCTTCCCATAATCAGTACCGCCATAAGATGTTACCCACCAGTGAAGATTGGATCGAAACGGGAAATGATGCTGCCTTGACCTACTACAACTTACCCCCTGGGGAATATACTTTGCTTTTGGATGGAAGCAACAATCAAGGAATTTGGTCGGAAGTGCCTTTAGAATTGAAGATTCACGTGCTTCCACCTATTTGGAAAACGAAGTGGGCCTATGCTTTATACGTGCTTTTGTTATTAGGTACTGTATGGTGGATCTATCGACTTCGCATTCGGAAAAAAATGCAGGAATTGCAGCAGGAAACCCGCTTGGAACGGGCCTTGATTCGGGAACGTGAACAATTACGCAATGAAAACGCCGCCGATTTCCATGATGAATTGGGGTCTAAGGTGACCAAAATATCCATGTTCCTCACCTTGGCAGAACGCACCCTTCAGGAAAACAAGGATCCATCTAATTGGTTCGGGAAGATGCGGGAAAATATTAAAGATCTATCAGGTAGTTTCCGCGATTTGCTCTGGGTTATTGATCCGCAAAAGGACAGTTTGAGCGATGCCATTTTGCGGTTGAAGGATTTTGGAGAAGAGTTATTTTCCAATACCGATACCCATTATACCACCCAAGGCTATTCGGAAGCGTTACATGAGATTCAATTAGACCCGCAGACCAAGAAGCAGATCGTGCTCATCTTTAAGGAAGCCATGCATAATTGTGCCAAATATTCTGATTGTACTGTGGTTGAACTAACTGTGGAAACGGAGGAAGGATATTCTTCCCTTCGATTGAAGGACAACGGAAAAGGGTTTAATGTACATCGACAAAGTAAGGGTAGGGGATTGACCAATATGAAGAACCGATCGGATAAGATTGGAGGAAATCTTTCTATCGTTTCGGGTGAGGAGGGCACGGTGGTAGTGTTACACCGAATACCCCATCTGAGGGATGAGAATGGTGATAAATAATTGTAAATTAGTGTTTTAAATTAGATAATGAATCAGGATATTGTGCATATTGCCATTGTAGAGGATGACCATGAAATACGGCAGACCCTCAATCTTATCTTAGATGGCTCCACGGGCTTTTCGTGCAAGTATGCCTTTCCCGACGCCGAATCGGCCATTGCTTCCATTCCCAATTTGCCGGTAGACGTGGTACTCATGGATATCGATCTACCACAAAAGAACGGTATTGAGGCCACCCGGGAACTCAAAAAGAAATGTCCTGAGATCGATTTCATTATGCTTACGGTACAGAGTGACGACGATTCCATCTTCGAATCCTTGTGTGCTGGGGCTTCTGGGTATTTGTTGAAGGATACCAATCCCGCCGATTTATTGGTACACATTAAAGAGGTATTTAATGGCGGATCGCCCATGAGCAGTCAGATAGCGCGACGCATTATCAATTCCTTCCGTATTATAGATAATCCCCTTTCCGAAAGGGAGACCGAAATCCTAAAACTACTAAGCCAAGGACTTAACTATAAGGATGTGGCCGAAGAGGTTTTTCTAAGCCCACATACAGTAAAAACCCATATAAAGAATATCTATTCCAAGCTGCATGTAAACAACAGGGCAGAGGCGATTTACAAGGCAATTAAGCAGAAACTCATCTAGTTCTTTTTTAAAATACCCCAAACGAGCGATTGATTCAAGTGTTTCATTGTGAGAGATTTGCGAAGTGTTAACCATTTTAAAATCTCACTTATGAAAACTATCAGATTAGTACGATTATCAATACTTGTATGTATGGCCTTTGCTGTGACCAATGTTTACGGACAGGACATCGGAGGTATTGTAAAGCGAAAATTAAAGAAAAAAGGAAAAGACAAAATTGAAAAGACCGTAGACGACGGTATCGATGTCATTGAAGGCAAAGACAAAAAGAGCGACCCAACCGTTTCTGGAGGAGGAAATGGAGAAGTGGTTGTAGTTTCTACCAATGAAATGGGCGGAAATGCTCCTATCGTTAATTTTATAGACCCCGGAAGTGCAGTATTTGTGGACGATTTCAATACGGAGCGCCCAAGTGAATTCCCTTCCAAATGGACCCATGTAAGCGGTAGCCTGCAGAATGACCAAGTTTTAACGAATGGTGAAAAAGATGGCGTTGTAGAAGCCATTTCTGGGTATAGTACCATAAAGCCTACCATTAAAGGGGATCGTTACTTGGGAGATACTTTCAAAATTGAAATTCATGTGTATTTCTACGGAAAAGGAAACGAGGTATACTATGTGAACCTTAAGAATGACGATAATCCCTATGCCAATCATGATCTGCGTATTGCCAACGGTTCTTTGCATAGTGGATCGGATGGGATTGTTCGCTTCCCAGGAGGGATTCAGCCGGGATGGCACGTTATTCAGTATTCCTTCAACAAGGGGAATTTGAAAGGATATTTCGATGGGGTACAGCTTATTAATGATCCAGACATTACCCACAACCCTGAGCATCCAAGGAAAACATTCAACCGATTGGAAATAGAAATGGTTTCTCCAGGATCCAATGCCGCACCGCCAAGAAGACAAATGATCTCCTATTTCGCTATTGGAGGACAAGGGCTTCCTTTGTATGATCGTCTTATTAACGATGGCCGTTTGGTCATGAACGACATTAACTTCGAGGTGAACTCTTTTGTGCTACAAACATCTTCCTATTCAATTCTCGATAGGATGGTAGCTATGCTTACAGAACATCCAGAGCTTTCATTAGCCATTCACGGGCATACCGATTCAGATGGTACGAATGAATTTAATCAGACCTTATCCGAAAATCGCGCCAATTCTGTAAAGAGTTATCTAACCAGACGTGGTATCGAGGAGAGCCGATTAACCACTTCCGGATATGGGGAAGATCAACCTGTGGATAATAGTGGCACGGACAAAGCAAAGGCTAAGAATCGTAGAGTAGAATTTGTTCTTAAAAAGTAAAAGTATGAAAACAGCTAAGAGTTTATTTTTTGTAGTTCTATTGTTCATGGGATATGTGCAAGTAGCGGCCCAGGGGTATACACCTCCCAGCAGGGATCGGGTAGAGGCTCTTTTAGAACGCGCAGATGATTGCAAGAAAAACATAGAGAAAGAAGAAGAGAATCTAAAAATGATGGAGGCAGATCCAGAAAGTGTTACGTTGGCCCAATACAATGCTACGAAACAAGCGATAGCCGCTTATAAAAAATGCCTTAATGTGGTACGCAAAGAATTGGATTCCCTTAGGAAGGATTACCCTGGCTGGTTCAATTCGCCATCGGCCACGTTAGAAGTAACCGTGCATCGTCAGATTATAATTATTACACCACTTATCATCTTGGCCATGCTTACCGATATGGAAGGTGTAATGAAAGCGATTCAAGCTCGTTTTGGAGCCATTCCAGAACCTGGACATTAAAAGGAAATCATATGAAAATTATTAAGATTTTAGGAGTCGTAGTACTTGTGCTATTCTTGGCTTCCTGCAATAAGAAAAAGAAAGAAGCAGATAATGAAACTGCCACTACGCAAGTAGAGGAAACCGAAAGGGGAGCCTCTGGTGAGAACAGTTTGGCACTCACCGCTTGCGATAAGTTTTTGAACGAATACGAAGCTTGGATGAACGGTTTCATCGAGATTATGGCACGCCATAAGGATGACCCTGTAGGACTCGTAGGTGATCCTGAATACACCAAAACCATGGGTGAAGGGATCGACTGGGCCACACGGTGGATGCAACAACCACAGGCGTGTATGACGAATTCCAACTATTCGAAACGGTTCGATGCCATACAGGAACGTGCCGATGCCAAAATGAAAGAGTTGGGGCTTAAATAATTCCCTCCCCAAAAAAATACCGCGCTATCTTTTGTTGTCGATGAGCGCGGTATTTTTATGTTTTTATCTCGGGATTTAATCTCCATCATCGTCTGGGAATACCGTGGCTTCATAAGCCCCAGCATCTGGAGCACTGCCATCCCTTGGAGTTCCGTTGAGGTCTGTACCGGGATTGACGCCTCCTAGACCAATACCTTCGGCACCGGATGTACCTTGTTCGATGTTGAAATTATTGCGATCCGTATTTTGGAATACGGGATCTATATTGAAAACACTGTTGGTGTAAAATACAGGGTTGGAGAAATCATAATTAGGATCATCTTCAAAATCACCCTGTGGATCTTCGAAACGGATCAAACTATTTGTGAAATTGAAGTTGAACTGCGCACTAGGGTCTTCAACTTTAAAAATACCCAATTCTCTTCGTTCGTTTCCGTAAATCAAACAGTTGGTGAAATTAGCCGCAATTAAATCGGCTCCTTCGTCAGAACCTGGAATGATATTGTCGATCTGAACCGTTGGGAAACTTCTGAAACTATTGGTCCAATAATTGGCAAACGTACTGTGGTTGAAATTGTAAATCCCACCTAGCGTACACGCCAAAGAGGATTGTCCACTGTTGTTAATCACCATATTGTTTCCAATAACATTTCCGTTCCTTCCAAATAATCCAACATTAGAACTATTATAGATTTGAACATTGTTTAAGGTAACGTCACTTGTCTGATCTACCAAAATACCAACGATACTATTTCTAATGGTGGTATAATTAAAAATATTATTGTTGCTTCCGATCGTGAGCCAAATGGTACCCCATTGTCCGGGAATGTCCGAAAAGTCGGGTTCTAGTCGATCTCCTTCGATAATAATCTCGTTTTCTAACAGCACGGGATCGTTACTTGGACCACCTAGAGCGTGGATAGAACCTTCGTTGGCTACCAAAATTCCGCTGTCCCTATGAAAATGAATACGTGCTCCAGCTTCTATGGTGAGGGTCTCATTAGAAGGGACTGCTGCGTAGCCATATATGACGTAAGGTTTTTCATTGGTAAAAGTGAGCTCGTCCTGATCGAGCACAAACCCTTCAATGGTAACGTCTTCTCCCTCTTCATTCTGACCCAGCACGATGGTTCCTACCATCCCATCATCGTCCAATTCTGGAAAGAGGAATACGGCGTCCTGTACTAGGGTGACCAGCTCTACATTTTGTTCGTTGGCTCCTGAGTCGAAGAGAATTTGATCGGTATATAAAAACTGAAGGTCGTTTGTTTGTTCTAAAATATCTACGGTGGTTTCCACGAAGATATAGATGCTATCCTTGGCCAAGATCTGCACGTCCTCGAACACCTTACCTGCCACTCCGTCTACATTCAAACGGTAATTGGAGTTTTCCCCTTGCCCCAGTCTAACGGAAGGAATATGGATGTCCTCGTCGCTTCGGTTGTATACGCGAAGGTTATAGGTACTGGATCCAATATTGGTGAATATGGTGTCTAGGTATACGGTATCCTTGGAGAATTCCAAGTTTCCTGTGGAGGGTTCGGTTTCAAAATCGTTTCGGCACGAGCTCCATAAAACAATGGCACATAGGAGTGCCAAGCCGTAAAGATATCTCATCTATATAGTTATAATTTGACAGTAAAAATATAACTTTTTATGTTGCGGATTATTGTGAAGGTTAAGTTTTAAAAAGACAGCCGTAGTAGCAGCGGTATCTTATCCCTCCTCGCACCTGCTGCTACCACACACCAAACGGTACTGTCCATATCATTTTTTGCGTTTGTTAGCCCTTCTTTTCTTGCGGGCTTCCTTGGCGCGTTCTTGTTGTACTTTTTTATAGGCATTTTCCTTTGCCACGTATTCTTGGCGCTCGCGTTGGTTCTCCCATTGTTCATTATCCCAGGATGCTTCCCGTTCTAGGGGGCTTTCCACCAATTCCTCTACCGGTGTCGCCACCATCATGCCTACGATCACTATTTCTCCCATTAAATCATTACTAGGTTCTAAAGACATGTCTATTCTATTGGAGATATTGGCAAGGGTGATTTCCCGGGTATCATATCCTATGTATGAGAATACAAGGGTTTGATTTGCTTCAGATGCTATTTCATAGTTTCCGTTAAAATCCGTAAAAGTGCCTATTTCCGTTCCTTCTAACTGAACTTGTACCCCAAGCATGGGAAGTCCTGTTTCATCGGTAATCGTTCCACGGGTGACTATTTTGTCAATTTCATTTTCTTCCTCATCAATTTCTTCTTCTATTGTTTTAACCTCTCCTTTTTCGATCACTTCAATCTCTTCAATCTCTTCAATCTCTTCTGGAGGTGCTATTCTACCTAAGATGAAATGATCTGGCATCAGTAATTCTTCACTACTCAATACAGCATGTATCACGCTATTTTTGGTGCCTACGGTTACTTCGTAAGGTTGTTTTTCTTCGTGAAGGAATGCTAAGGTAGCGCCACTGGGGGATTGTATGCGGTAGTTGCCTTGAGCATTGGTCAACGTGTTTTTTCCCGTTTCTAACACTAATACCTCTACACCCGAAATAGGGTTTCCCGCTTCATCGGTCACTTGTCCGGTTATAGTAACAATAGATTTTTCGGAAAGGACACCTACATTTATAGAAGCCCCTGGTTTGCTGAAAACCGATACGCCACCTTGGGCTTTGGCCTCCTGATGGCCTAATAGACTTAAAGGGAGTAGCAGGGAAGCTGCATAGGGTAGTATGCTGTTTCTGGATTTGCGCTCTAACGTCATCTGGCGATTGAGTTGCGACGTCTTGAAACGACCACAGAGGTTATCGCCTTTTTGTACCCTTTTAATAAGGGCTTCGTCACTTTCTTTAGTGAAATCGATCACCTCTTTCGTACAGACCTTGCAAAATTTTCCTTTTTCAGTAGCGGTCATTTTGCCCCAATCTTCATGGCAAGGTTCTGGAATGGAAATGGTGATCGATTTTTTCATAATGACTAGTGCTTTGTTACATCAAACCACCGATAAATTATCCAAACAAAAAATGGCCGTTGAGTAAACGGCCATTTTCAGTGAGTAAACAGTATTTTTCGAAGAGGGTTATTTTTCCACCACTTCTATTTTAAAAAGTTTGTCCCAGTTTTTTCCGGTAACATATAGGATGTTGAGTTCTCCTTTATAGGCAATACCATTCAATACATCCAATTGACTGTGCTGAGTAACTTCATCTTGCAGTCCTTTCATATTAATAACACCTTCTACAGCACCACTGGCTGGATTCACCATGGCGATGGCATCTTTCTGATAGATATTGGCATAGATCATACCTTCTACCCATTCCAATTCGTTCACCTTGTCTATTTTACTTTGGTTGGTGTATATTTCTATGAAGTCTTCTTCGGAAAGGGTATTGTTGTTCAATGTCCAGATACGCTGTGTACCATCACTTTTATAGATAGTAGTGCCATCGTTGCAAAGTCCCCAGCCTTCATTGCTCTTGTTATACACGAAGGTTCCTGTTTCTTCCATATCGGCAAGGTTGTAGATGAATCCTGTATTTTCCTGCCAGGTCAATTGATAGATCTTGTCATTCAATATGGTAAGACCTTCGCCAAAGTACTGATCTCCCAGTTTCTTATTTACCAAAACTTCTCCTGTTTGGTAATTGGTTTTGCGAAGTGTAGATTTCTTTTTTTGCCCTGTACTTTCATATAAGGTATCATTTTCAAACTCCAATCCTTGGGTATATGCACCCATATCATGAGGATAACTCTCTAGGATCTTGTAGGTATACAGTTTAGGGGTCTGGGTTGCGGTTATGGTGAATTCTTTGCTCAAGCTATAGGTTTCACCATCGGAAGTAATAGTTGCCCCCAATGTATGTACTCCCATGCGTTGCCCTGCTAGTGATAATTCGTTGTTGGTTAAGGTCACAGCTTCGCCATTTAAGGTATAGGCAACACTTTCTATGGTTTTGTCCTTTTTGGGACTTACGGAAATGGCCACGGCATCTTCTACCTTGAAAGACTTCTTGGCGTTGGTAATGGTAAGATTAAAAAGTTGGTTAGGGTCTTTTGTATCGTCCCCACAGCTTATAAGTAATCCCAGTAGTAGGGTGCAAATGAACAGTTTGTACATTTTCATGGATTCCATAAATTTTTGGGCAAGATAACCTATAATTAATTCATAGCAAAAATGCTTGTGGGAACTTCAAAATGGGCGTATATTTGCACCGGCAAGTCCTACACAACCAGCTCCCGTTGAATCCCCCAGGGTGGGAACGCAGCAAGGGTATTCGGTCGTAGCGGTGTGATGTAGGTAGCTTGCCATTTTTTTTTGGCCTTAATCGAACTAAAAACCCCTTCGATTTGGAATACTAATCGCTACTTGCCATCTTTGTCTCCAAGTTAACATTTATGCCCAAAGTTGTATTAATTACCGGAGGGTCCTCCGGAATAGGAAAAGCCATAGGGGAGTACCTCCATCAAAAAGGATATACCGTATATGGAACCAGTAGAAATCCTTCAAAGTATATAGACACCGTTCCCTTTACGTTACTGGCATTGGATGTTACCCAAGAATCTACCATACAAACTGCTGTGCAGATACTTTTGGACAAGGAAGGTCGTATCGATGTCCTAGTAAATAATGCTGGGGTGGGAATTACGGGGCCTATAGAGGAAACCCCCGTGGAGGAAATCCGAAATGCTTTCGAAACCAATTTTTATGGTCCACTTTCCGTAATAAAGGCGGTACTACCCACCATGAGAAACCAAAATGGAGGACATATTATTAATGTAACCTCCATTGCAGGTTATATGGGCTTACCGTATCGTGGTATCTACAGTGCTACCAAAGGAGCTTTAGAGCTAATTACGGAGGCCTACCGTATGGAAGTAAAACAATTTGGCGTACAAATGACGAATGTGGCTCCTGGGGATTTTGCCACGAACATTGCCTCAGGAAGGTACCATGCTCCTGTACTCGAAAACTCGCCGTACAAAAAGGCTTATGGTGACACTTTGGAGATGATGAACGAACATGTGGATGGTGGGAGTGATCCCAAAATCATGGCGGAGAAAGTGCATTCCATCATAGAGAATGCTTCCCCTAAGATACATTATAAGGTAGGAGCCTTTCTTCAGAAATTTTCTATTGTTCTTAAGCGAATACTCCCGGACAAAGTATACGAACGTATGCTTATGAACCACTACAAGCTTAAGTAAACCCTTATTAACATTTTTATGTTATAAAATTTGGAACGATTCGTTTCCGAAGGCTAATTAGTTGCGTATTTTTGCCCTAACAAAAAACGTAAATCCTATACTATGAAATTCTTCGTCGATACTGCTAACCTAGATCAAATTCGTGATGCCCAAGACCTTGGGGTATTGGATGGTGTAACCACCAATCCGTCCCTAATGGCTAAAGAGGGAATTACGGGACGTGATAATATCCTGAAACACTACGTGGACATCTGTAATATTGTAGATGGTGATGTTTCTGCCGAGGTAATTGCGACCGATTTCGAAGGGATGGTTAAAGAAGGGGAAGAACTAGCGGGACTCCATGAGCAAATCGTTGTGAAATTGCCAATGATCAAAGCCGGGGTAAAGGCGGCCAAGTATTTTAGCGATAAAGGGATAAAGACCAATGTAACCTTGGTGTTTTCTCCTGGACAGGCCATTTTAGCAGCTAAAGCTGGAGCCACCTACGTTTCTCCTTTTATCGGTCGTTTGGACGATATTTCTACCGACGGTCTTAACCTCATTTCCGAGATTCGTCATATCTATGATAACTACGGCTTTGAAACTCAAATTTTAGCGGCTTCCGTGCGACACACCATGCACGTGATCGATTGTGCTAAGATCGGTGCCGACGTAATGACCGGACCACTTTCTTCTATTGAAGGATTATTGAAACACCCATTGACCGATATTGGTTTAGAAAAATTCTTGGCAGACTACCGCAAGGGGAACTAAGAAAGAAAGATAATAATGTAAAAAGGCCATGTCAGAATCCTTCGACAAGCTCAGGATGACATGGCTTTTTTATTTCTGAAAGTTTCGGATTATTTGTTGAGGTAGCTCAGTAACTGATTCTCAATGCCCATGTCGAAGATGTACGTATTTCCATCCAAGATTTTACCTTTCTTGTCCACGATCATTGCCTTGTTCACAGAATTGATAACCAACTTCATCTCCGCCTCATCGAAGTTTTCGAACTGATATTCGTTGATTTCACTGTAGCCTGAATTCTTAACGGTCTTTAACCACTTTTTGAAGTGGGTGTCGATATTAATCGCTATAAAATCGAACTCAGGATATTTGGCTTGCAATTCCCTTGCTCTTGTGTGAATCTTTCTGTGGTGCTTGACCGATTTCTCAGACCAAAAGTAAATTACCGAAGGCTTATTCAGTGTACTGTGGAGATCCTTTACGGTGTTGTCTGTAGTTAGCAACATGAGATTAGGAATCGTATGTCCGGGTGTCAGCTTAATGGTAGCTTCCGCCAGGAGGGCAATCTCCTTTTTATCGGCTTCGTGTGTACTAAATTTATTGAACTGTCCTAAAATGACGCGCTCATTGCTCTCATCTTCCGCATTTACAAAATAACGGTGTGCATTGGTGCGTAGTAGACTATTGCGCAGGGAATCGTTGGAGATAAGACTATCTATCAATATATTCTTATGGTAATTATGCAGGAAGCCGTTTCTGTTGTAATTGCCTTTGGTCTTATATTCATCGTAGGCCAGATTATCCAAATGATAGGCTAAAAAGCGATAATAAGGGTAATAACTGCGTAAGTGTTCATTCCCATATTCTACTTCTTTACGGAACCCTAAGAAGCTTTCCGGAATCTCAATATTTTCATTATATACCTTCTTTCGGGAATTGGCCGACACATAAAGTTCCTTCTTAGCATAAAGCCCATAGTTAATGCCTGCTTCTGCTACTTCCTTGAATCCGCGAGACGCGTTTTTGCTTTCCAAATACTCGTCAAATAGCTCATAACGCGAATCTTTGATGGAATCTATTTTCGATTCAAAATCTTCGGGCGTTAGCGTATAGTACTTAGGCAATGAATCGTCTACTTCTTCATTCAACAAGAATAAATCCATAAGAAAGTTATTCCTGTGCGATCCTTTTCCGGTAAAGGAGAGGGATTCGTCAAACTCCAAGGTATTCACTCGAAGCATAAGACTGTCGTCGGGCTCTACGTAAATGGCTTGATATTCGTAATGACTGATGAAATAAATACCCGGATCTACGTGCTCCAGTTTGTACAAAAAGAAATTGTTCTCATCGAGTTTCACTGTGTCAATGATCTTGCGACTACGGCCAATGAGAATGAAATCCTTTTTAGGATTTACAATTTCACCACCTATCCATGCCGTTCCACAGGCGTTGGACGAATTTTTCTTGCAAGAAAATGTACATAGGACGATGAGGGGGAGTAGTAGTATTTTTCTGATCAGATGCAAAGTATTTTCGATTCTGGAAACAAAAATAAACGTCTTCACTTGTGTTTGCTGTTAATTACTAGTTAAAAGATTTTTTAAAGAATTAAAGAACTTAGGAGGGCTTTCGTTTCATCAATCGCGCTTATTTAGCTAATTTTGCGCAAAATTTAAAACGACAAATCCTATGCTTTCAGTATCCAATTTATCGGTTCAGTTTGGGAAACGTGTATTGTTCGACGAGGTAAACACCCAATTCGTGCAGGGCAACTGTTATGGAATTATCGGTGCCAATGGAGCAGGAAAATCTACTTTCCTTAAAATCATCGCAGGTAAACAGGACGCAACTTCCGGGCATGTACACCTAGAAGGCGGTAAGCGAATGTCTGTCTTAGAACAGAATCACAATGCTTACGATGAGTATCCCGTATTGGACACAGTGGTTCGTGGTAACAAAGAGTTATACGCCATTAAATCACAGATCGATGCCTTGTATGCGGACTATTCTGATGAGAACGCTGAAAAAATAGGGGAGTTGCAGGTGCAGTTCGAAGAAATGGACGGATGGAACGCCGATAGCGATGCTGCAGCACTTTTATCCAATTTGGGAATAAAAGAAGAGTTGCACTATGCCATGATGGGAGATTTGGACGGAAAGCAAAAAGTTCGAGTGCTATTGGCACAAGCGCTTTTCGGAAATCCCGATGTACTTATCATGGATGAGCCTACCAATGATTTGGACTACGAGACCATTTCTTGGTTGGAAACCTTTTTGGCGAATTACGATAACTGTGTAATTGTCGTATCGCACGACCGTCACTTCTTGGATGCGGTTTGTACACATATTAGTGATATCGATTTTGGAAAGATTAACCACTTTAGTGGTAACTATACGTTCTGGTATGAGAGTAGCCAATTGGCTGCCCGTCAGAGAGCGCAACAAAACAAAAAAGCGGAGGAAAAGAAGAAGGAACTAGAAGAATTCATTCGACGTTTTTCTGCGAACGTGGCTAAGTCCAAACAGGCCACAAGTAGAAAGAAGATGATCGAAAAGTTGAATGTTTCCGACATTAAGCCTTCCAGTCGTCGTTACCCAGCCATTATTTTTGAAAGGGAACGCGAAGCTGGAGACCAAATCCTAAATATTGAAGGATTGGCGGCAAGCATGGAAGGGGAAACGCTTTTCAGTAGTGTAGATATTAATTTGGCCAAAGGGGACAAAGTCGTAGTTTTCTCTCGCGATTCGAGAGCTACTACGGCATTCTATGAGATCATTAATGGAAATATGAAGGCCGATGCTGGAGAATATCAGTGGGGAGTTACTACGAACCAGAGTTATTTGCCTTTGGACAACAGCAATTTCTTCCAAAATGAAATGAACTTGGTCGACTGGTTACGTCAATGGGCCAAGACCGAAGAAGAAAAAGAAGAAGTATACCTACGAGGATTCCTTGGGAAAATGCTATTCAGTGGTGAGGAGGCGTTGAAAGAGTCCAATGTACTATCGGGAGGTGAAAAGGTGCGTTGTATGCTAAGTCGTATGATGATGATGCGTGCCAATGTAGTAATGATGGATGAGCCTACCAACCACTTGGATCTTGAGTCTATTACTGCATTCAATAATTCTTTGAAGAACTTTAAAGGAACTGTACTATTAACTACACACGACCACGAGTTTGCGCAAACGGTTGGGAATCGCGTGATCGAACTAACCCCTAATGGGATCATAGATCGTTACACTACCTTCGATGAGTACATGAGCGACAAAAAGATCAAGGAGCTTCGCGATAAGATGTACGGGGTAACGGCTTAAATTCTTTCACTTAGTATCTTTGGGGTAATGGATGAAGTCATTGAAATACCCCTTAGCAAGAAGAAAATCGTTTTGCTAGTCATCGCGGCCTTTGCCTTTGTGCTAGCAGGTCTATGGCTGGTATTGGATCCTGAAAGATTTGCCGATCAACTTTTCGGAAGTACTAAAACGGTTATCATTGTCGGCGTGGTCGGAATACTCTTTTTTGGCGGCACGGGCATCTTTGTCTTCAGGAAGTTATTCGATAAAAAGAACGGTCTTGTTATCAATTTTGAAGGTATAACCGACCATTCTAGTGGTGTGAGCGTAGGGTTGATTGTATGGGACGATATAGTCAAAATAAGGAGAACGGCTGTCATGTCGACCAAATTTCTTCTTATTCATGTGAAGGATCCGGAGAAGTATATTCAAAAAGCAGGGAGTAAATTTAAAGCGAGCGTTATGCGAGCGAATATGAAGACCTATGGAACACCTTTATCCATTAGCTCTAATACCTTGCAATACGATTTTGACGAGCTAGAGGATCTTGTCTATTCGCAATTCTCCAAATACAAGAACTAATTCCCGAAAAGTAATTATCCGTTGTAGTAACGACTATCCCAAATAGCGGTGTTAAAGTTTTTTCCTTTGGCAAAGCCATAAAACAAAACGGTACCTCCCACGGCTTTAAACATAAACAAGAACATGAGTAGATACTCCGTATTGGTCACTTCTCCTTTTGTAAAGGCCTGCATAGGGGTAATCGCAGTTAGTAGAATACTCACGAGGAAAATGGTGAAAACCAAGTTTTCGAAGGTTTTATAAGGCCACATAAGCCATTTACGCAGGGGATGGAGGTCATTTCCCCATTTGTGGATGAGATAATAGTAATCATTCCCAATAGGGGCAAAAAGAAGTGGGTCGTCGGCATTTTCCAACTTCAGAAGTTTGGCAGGTGCCATGATTTTGAGTCCCTGTAAAGAGATGTCGTGGTCCTTTTCCAACTGTCGCATTTTGGAAATCGCTTCTTCGGGAATGTCGCCTTTGAAAAAATGGGCTCCCAAAAAGCGTAGGCGGTAGTCTACGCATAGTTTTTTAATATCGTCTAGATGGAAAATTCTATCCGCCTCCAACAAATCCACATTAAAATCATTCTCCTTGCCCGAAGAAGGTTCTGCGAGTTTTGTTTTAAGCAATTCCCTATCCTGATCATTTTCTTCGAAAATGGTCTTTACTTGATTCAGGATTTCATCGGGTGAATTTTGTCTATTACGAAGTTTTACGAGTTTTCTTTCGATATCGATCTTAGGGAGCATAGCGCAATTTTTTATAAAATTACGGACTAAGCCTCATTATTCCAATATTTTAACAATAAGAGTGTTATCGAAGTTGAGCCCCGAAATCTTTTTCGAATCGTTGCTGTAGTTTCCCCATAATTTTGTCGATCTGCTTATCGGTAAGGGTCTTTCGTTCATCCAATATGGTAAAGCTAAGCGCATAGCTTTTCTTGCCTTTCGGAAGATTTTTACCCGTGTACACATCGAAAAGTGATACTTCCTTCAATAAGTGCTTTTCCGTTTGTAGTGCCGCTGTTTTAAGAGCATCGAAAGTTACTTCGTTGTCAATAAGCAAGGCAAAATCACGCTTTACCTTTGGGAATTTCGATATGGGTTTTACGAAGAAGTCACCCTGTGGAATTTCTTCCAAAATAGCATCCCAATGGAAATCGGCAAATAACACTGCCTCGGCAATACCGAAGTGTTTGGCTATCTTTTTGGTTACTATACCAAATTCTACCAAGTCCTTTTTTCCTTTGGTGATTCGAATCCCCTCGGAGAAAGCATCGTTTTTCAATCCTTTTTCAGAATAACCATCAATTCCCAAACGATCCAATACAGTGGTAACGATTCCTTTGCCATAGAAGAAATCCGATTTTTTATTAGCGGCTGTCCAAGTATCTTCGGTACGGTTTCCACTAATGACTAGCGAAAGGTGTTTCTTCTCCTCGCGTCCGCTAGGATAGTTGTGATAGGTCTTACCAAACTCGAACAACTTCACGTTAGCAGTCTTTCGGTTATTGTTATAGGCAACAGCTTCCAAAGCACCAAACAAAAGGGTTTGGCGCATTACTTCCAAATCCTGACTTAAAGGATTGAGCATAGGGATGCTATGTTCGTCCTTTAGACTATTCAGTAGCGTAGTGTAATTAGCACTGGTCAATGAATTACACAACATTTCATGAAAGCCTAAGGCGGCCAACTGATTTCCAACTTTATTCCGAACCTCGTGATCTTCGATCTTCTTGGTTGTGGCGATAGAGGCATTCAGTTTATTGGTGAAATCGATTTTATTATATCCATACACCCGAAGGATTTCTTCAATCACATCGGCTTCTCGCGTTACATCGTTACGGTATGCAGGAATGGTCATCCCAATACCCGTTTCGGTCACGTTTTCGATCTTAATGTCCAAGGATGTCAGGATCTCTTTCATGGTTTCCCTAGGGATTTCCTGACCAATTAATCGAGTGGCATTATCGAAATTTAAGAATACTTGATGGTCTTCGATTTTCTTAGGATAGATGTCTACAATATCACTATTGATTTCTCCACCGGCAATTTCGCCCATGAGAATAGCGGCACGCATCAAGGCATATTCGGTGATGTTCGGGTCGATTCCTCTTTCGAAACGAAAGGAAGCATCGGTGTTTAATCCATGTCGCTTTGCTGTTTTACGAATGTTCACAGGATTAAAGTAGGCACTCTCTAGGAAGATGCTTGTAGTACTTTCGGTTACTCCACTGTGCTCTCCTCCAAATACCCCAGCAATACACATGGGTTTTTCACCATCGCATATCATAAGGTCTTCCTCATGCAATTCCCTTTCAATACCATCTAGCGTAACAAATTTGGTTCCGGCCGGTAAGGTCTTCACCTCAATCTTATTTTGGGCAATCTTCACGGCATCGAAGGCGTGAAGAGGTTGTCCCAACTCGTGCAATACATAGTTTGTGATATCTACTATGTTATTGATGGGAGCGAGTCCTATGGCTTTTAATCTATTTTGCAACCAAGAGGGGGAAGCTTCCACTTTAAGACCACTAATGGTCACGCCGCAATAGCGAGGGGCTAAGTCATTATCTTCTACCGAGACATCGATCTTCAACATACGGTTTTCGATCTTGAAACTGCTGGTAGAAGGAGTAATGAGTTCTAATGGCACTTCGTGCTGCATTAAGCCAGCTCTTAAGTCCCTTGCGACTCCCCAATGGCTCATGGCATCTGCTCGGTTGGGCGTAAGGCCAATTTCGAACACATGGTCATTTTCAATATCGAATACTTCAGAAGCGGGCGTTCCGGAAATGAGACTTTCATCCAATACCATGATTCCTTCATGGCTTTTTCCCAATCCCAATTCATCTTCGGCACAAATCATTCCCATACTCACTTCGCCACGAATCTTCCCTTTCTTTATCTGCCAAGGTTTTCCTTCATCATCATAAAGCGTAGTTCCCACGGTAGCAACTGGGACTTTCTGTCCGGCAGCTACATTGGGCGCACCACAAACAATCTGCACGGGATCACCGTTGCCCAGGTCCACTTTGGTAAGCTTTAGTCGATCTGCGTTGGGATGTTGTTCGCATTCCAAGACCTCTCCAACGACAACGCCTTCCAAGCCGCCAGGAATTGAAGTAAAGGTGTCTATCCCTTCTATTTCCAATCCTAAATCTGTAAGAAGTTCACCGGTTTTTTCGGCGCTCCAATCCACATTGATAAACTGTTTTAACCAGTTATATGAAATCTTCATGAGAGGTTCAATTTTAAGCCTACAAAGATAAAATATTGGAGGTAGCATTCAAATAATGCCCCATATTTTGTACATTTAAAAACCATTAACTAAAACAACTTATATTTATGAAGATCGTAACCAGATTACTATTAGCACTATTGCTGGTAGGGTTTATTTCCTGCCGCGACACTAAGGCTGAGGAAGAAGAGGCCCAAAAAGCAGTAGAACAAATTGAAGCTGTTGAGAAAGAAGCCGAAGAGATTTCAGAAAAAATTGACCAAGAAGCTGGTGAATTAGAAGAAGCCCTAGAAGAGTTAGACAGTATTTAAAACCCCTTACAACATGAAAACATTAAAGTACCTCGTATTATCAGTGCTATTTTTATTTGCCATCAATACTTCTTTGACTGCCCAAAACAGTTTGGGCGATGCCAAGGGAACCGTAGATAAGAAAACCGGACAGGTAAAGCAAGAAGCAGATAAAGCAAAAAAAGATGCCGAAGACCGTGCAGAGAAAATGAAAAAGCACGGACAAGAAAAAGTAGATCAGGCTAAGAACAACTCCAAAGATGTAGAAGAAAAATACAACGCGGTAAAGTCTCAATACAAAGAGAAGATCGCCAATGCTTCTACGGCTGAAGAGAAGAAAAAGTTGGAAGCCGAGATGATGGAAACGTTACGCGCCATCCGCGAATCTGGGAAAGATGCTGGCACAGAAATAAAGAAAGGAGCACCGACAGATGCTAACATTGATGTAACCAAGGAAGCCAAAGAAAGAACTGCCAAAGCAAAGGAAGAGGCAGAAGAGAAGGCGAACGAAGCAGATGAAAGTGCCAGAGAAGAAGTTAAGATGACCAAGGAGTACGGTATGAATCGTGCTAATCAGGCCAAAGAGAAAATGGTCATGCGTCAAGAATCCCTTAACAAGAAGATGCAACTTATCGATAAGGGTAAGTCGAGAATTAGAGCCGCTACAGATAGAGTAGATGCAGCCCTTGCCAACGGAGACATTACCGAAGACGAGGCAGCGGCTAAGCGAATGAAAATTGCAGCAGCTCAAGCGCGTTTGGACAAACTGCAAAGTTCTGTGGACGCTGGAAAAGCTACTTTCGAAAAGCAGAATGCCACCTTGAACGATATGTACAAGGAAGAAAAAGGAAACTAGGATAATCATCCTATTACGATAAGAGGCGTTATTTTATAGCGCCTCTTTTTATTATTGTTATGATTTAAAATCCAATACGACTATCCTCCTCATGAAAACAAGACTTCCCATACTACTTCTGGCATTCGTATCCTTATTCTCTTGTAATAAAGAACCCGTAAAACCAAAATTAGGTCCATGGAGGGTGGTGCTTGAGGTACAGGATGGAAAAGAACTCCCTTTTATGATCGATTGGAAAGAGGATCTACATTGGGTGGTTAGCAACGCAGATGAGAGAATCGATATTACCGATATTCAAGTAAATGGGGATTCCATTACCATAGCACATCCTGTTTTTGAAGGAGTCTTTAAAGGAGTCTTTACTGCCGATAAGGTGACAGGAAGTTTCATCAAGCCCAGTTTGGATCGCGTTGTTCCTTTCGAAATGGTCCATGGAGATGCCCCCCGCTTTATAGTAGGACAGGTTTCCGACCAGAATGTTTCGGGAAATTGGGAAATGCTTTTTAGTGCACATTCGCCAGAAGACCGCTATATCGCTAAGGGAATTTTTGAACAGCAAGGTGATAAAGTGACTGGCACCATTAGAACCACTACAGGCGATTATCGCTACTTGGAGGGAGTTATGGACGGAAGTACCTTAAAGCTCTCTACCTTCGATGGCGCCCATGCTTTTCTTTTTGAAGCAGAAGTAAAGGACACTATTTTATACGGGAATTTTTATAGTGGCAACCATTGGAAAGAACCTTTCAGTGCAAAGCGTAACGAAACCTACGAACTTCCCGATGAAAATACCCTTACGTATCTGAAAGAGGGGTATGATCGTTTCGATTTTTCCTTTCCGGATACGGACGGTACTATCGTTTCCCTTTCCGATGAGAAATTCAAGGATAAAGTTGTGGTGGTGCAGATTATGGGGACTTGGTGCCCGAATTGCCTGGAGGAAACACAGTATTACACCGAATATCTTACAAAAAATCCTTCTCCCAATTTGGAGTTTATTTCTTTGGCCTTCGAGTATGCGCCAAAGGAAAGAGCCATACGGGGTATAAACAAGCTAAAAACCTCTGTTGGGGTTCCTTATCCCATATTGTTGGCTCAATACGGTAGTAGTAGCAAACAAAAGGCGAATGAAAAGCTCCCGATGCTGAATCATGTTCTTAGTTATCCTACCACTATTTTTATAGACAGGGAAGGAGCCGTGAGAAAAATCCATACTGGATTCAATGGAAAGGCAACCGGGGAGAAGTACACACAATTCACGCAGGAATTCGAAGCCTTTTTAACACAACTTCTTAACGAATAGTTAATTAACATCGATCTTTTTCATTTAACACGCCCGTAACATTATGGGGTAGCGGTTGACAGTACTTTTAAGGGAAACAATCAAATCCAGAAAAATTATGTCAAACGTTTACACGCGCGTGGTTACCTTCCTTGTTCTTCTCTTGGTGACCACCTTCACAGCACATGCACAGATCAATGCTCCGAGAGGAAGTCAGATGGCTACAATATCGCAGACCATAGGAACTTCTTCGGTAGAAATCACCTATTCACGCCCCAGCGTTAATGACCGGGAGATTTGGGGACAGTTGGTTCCCTACGGCCTCAATAATTTGGGCTTCGGGACTTCTACTGCAGCTCCATGGCGCGCCGGGGCCAATGAAAATACGACGATTACCTTTTCCCACGATATGAAAGTAGAAGGGAAGCCCATTAAAGCAGGGACTTACGGACTTCATTTGGAGGTGAATGAAGGGAACAAAGCACGATTAATTCTTTCGAAGAACTCTACTTCTTGGGGAAGTTTCTTTTACGATGCTGCCGAGGACGCCCTAAGTGCCGGCATCACCACGAAGGAGGTGCATCACACAGAAATGCTGACTTTCGATTTCACAGAAGTAACTGCAAATTCGGCGGTAGCAGCCCTTAAATGGGAAAAGAGGGCCTTTCCGTTTAAAATAGAGGTCCCTGTTACCGAAATTGTATTGGCAGATATTCGAAATAGTATGAGGGATCAGCCGGGCTTTAATCGTCAAACATGGGAACAGGCCGCTAACTACTCCTTGAATAATGGAGGTGACCTAAACGAGGCTATGGGTTGGATAGACAATGCCATTGCCGGACAGTTTTTTAGTCAGAAGACCTTCGCCAATCTACAGATTAAGTCGGCCATCCTTGCGAAAATGGGCAAGGAGACAGAGGCAGAAAAACTACTGAATGATAATTTGGACATCGGGTCTGTTTTCGAGGTGCACCAATATGGTAGAACGCTTATAGCCGCAGGAAAGAAAGATAAGGCTATGGATATATTTAAGTACAATGCGAAGAAGAATAAAGATACTTGGCCCGTACATTATGGAATGGCAAGAGCCTATTCCGCACAGGGCGATTATAAGACAGCCTTAAAGCACTTGGAGAAGGCACATGCAAATGCGCCCAATCCTGGCAGTAAAGGCCGTGTAGCAGCTAATATTGAGAAGTTGAAGAATGGCGAGGATATAAATTAGTTGTTGGTTTTTGAGGAAGGCTCCTGTTTACAGGGGGCTTTTTTTATTTAGAATTTGTAGTGGAAGGTTAACAGGTAATTGTCGTTTCCTGATGCAAAGCCAATATCGAAATTATGCTTGGGATATGACGATGTAAATAAATACGTCGTGCTTATGCCAACACTGGCACCTGCAATGACATCCCAAATATCATGGTATCCGTCGGGCCCTTCCATACGGCTAACTCCCACTAGGGTGGCCAGAACGTAAGCGGGCCAACCGTATTTCCAACCGTATCGCCTTTGTATAAAAGACGCCCCGGAGAATGCGGAGGCAGTATGACCGCTGGGGAACGCATCGTACCGGTCTCGCCCTTCGGGGCGCTGTTTGTGAATAAGATGTTTTAAGGAATGCGTTAGGAGCATCGCGCTTCCGTAGGAGAATGCAAATTGTTTGGTCCCTTCATAGTCCTTTTCAATCAAAGTAACCGATAAGGCGGTAATAGGGAGTGCTAATTGTAGGACATCTCCCGTATCTTCCAAAATGAATTCCCATTGTTCATGGCCTCCTTCGTCCACCATATCTTGTGAGAACGAATAGGTTTGGGGGAATAGTAAAAATACCACGTAAAAGATACCCGTTCCAAAACGTCTGAGAATCATAAAGGAATGTATTGGTTAGGGTAGCTTTTGTAATAAGCGATAGTTTCATCATTAAACGACAAAACCTATCATTTAGTATTTTTTTAAATTGATTATCAGCTAGTTAAGTTTCTTTAGGAAATATAATTCCAAATATTCTTGTACTTGGCCAATTGTTGGTAGGTATTCCTAATGGGCGTGTTTTGGGGAAGAGAAAGTTGTGGATCTTCCTTTATTACTTGGGTAGCATAGCCTCGAGCGATCTTAAGAATCTCGCTATCTTTTATAATGTCCGCGATTCGTAAGTTGAGCACTCCACTTTGTTGGGTACCCATCATATCACCGGGCCCTCTCAATTTTAGGTCTACTTCACTTATTTCGAAACCATCATTAGTGCGAACCATGGTTTCCAGTCTAGTTCGAGCATCCGCACTCAATTTATGGCTGGTCATAAGAATGCAATAGCTCTGTTCGGCACCGCGACCAACACGTCCTCGTAACTGATGCAATTGAGAAAGCCCAAATCGCTCGGCACTTTCAATAATCATTACCGAAGCATTGGGCACATTTACCCCCACTTCAATAACCGTTGTGGCAACCATGATCTGAGTTTCACCTTTAACAAATCGTTCCATTTCATAATCCTTATCGGCCGCTTTCATTTGACCATGTACTATAGAAATTTGGTATTCGGGTTTAGGGAATTCCCTTTCAATACTGGCGTAGCCATCCATCAGGTCTTTGTAGTCCATCGCCTGACTTTCTTGTATCAAAGGGTAGACAATATAGACCTGTCTTCCTTTCGCAATTTCGTCTTTTAGAAATCGAAAAACCTTCAATCTATTAGCGTCAAATCTATGCACAGTCTTTATGTCTTTTCTTCCCGGAGGCATCTCATCAATGACACTAATATCCAGATCGCCATAGACGCTCATAGCCAAGGTTCTTGGAATAGGGGTGGCGGTCATTACAAATACATGTGGCGGATGTATGTTCTTGTGCCATAGCTTACTACGTTGCGCTACTCCAAAGCGATGTTGCTCATCTATAATGGCCAATCCCAAGTTTCGAAATTTTACTTTATCTTCGAGTAGCGCATGAGTGCCAATAAGTATCTGTAAATCACCATTTTCCAAACTTTCGTGGATTTCTTTTCTTCTTGAAGCTTTGGTTGAGCCTGTTAATAAATCTACTCTGATATTCAATAAGTTACACCATTCTGATAAGTTATTGTAGTGTTGAACTGACAAAATTTCAGTTGGAGCCATTAAACAAGCTTGAAAATCGTTGTCAAGTGCTATGAGCATTGACATGAAGGCCACAATGGTTTTTCCAGAACCTACATCTCCTTGTAACAGTCTGTTCATCTGGGCGTTACTTCCCAAATCATTTCTTATTTCTTTAATAACTCGCTTCTGTGCACCAGTGAGAGGAAACGGTAAATGTGATGAGAAAAAGGTATTGAAATAAGGACCTACTTTTTCAAAAGGATACCCTTTAATTTTTGTTTTGTGAAGTTGTCTTTTCTGTAATAATTGAATTTGAATAAAGAATAATTCTTCAAATTTCAACCGATACTGCGCTCTTGTCAATTTTTCCTGACCTTGTGGAAAGTGCACATTAAAGAATGCTTCACTTTTCGGCATCAATTTCAATGATTTCAAAAGTGGCTCGGATAGACTTTCAGTAATGTTGTTTTTCAGTTCCCGAAAGAGGGTTTGCATGAGTGTATTGATCACTCGATTCGTGATTCCGCTACTACTTAATTTTTCAGTAGACGGATAAATAGGTTGCATGGCAGAACGCAAACTTTTTTCGTGCTGGGCCAATAACTCCATTTCTGGATGTGGCATGGAGTACACTCCATTGAACCAGTTTACCTTTCCGAAGATTACATAGGGTGTATTCAGCTTTAGATTTTCCCTTATCCATTTGTGCCCTCGAAACCAAACCAATTCCATTTTTCCGGTGTCGTCCACAAAAGTAGCCACCAATCTTTTGTTTCTTTTTTGCTCTACGGTTTTAATATGGGTGATCTTACCTACAATTTGAATCTCGGATGAATTACGCTGTAAATCGCCAATTTTATAATAGTGGGTTCTATCTAAATACCGATTGGGAAAGAGATTGATTAGATCCTGAAAGGTATGAATGCCCAATTCCTTTTTAAGAAGGTCGGCGCGATTTGGGCCGACTCCTTTCAAATAATCGATGGGTGTCTGTAAAAATTGGGTATTCATACAACGAATTTACTTAATTTGGCAAAACAATTGTGGTATATCGTTTATGCGGATTTTAGTTTTATTATTCTTTTGTTCCACTATGGTTTTTTCCCAACAAACCGATGTGGTTGACTTCACAAATATTAGTGCTTTGATTGCCCCTGATATTGAAAGTCGTGAAGTGCAGGGAGAGCTTTCGGCAACTTTTAAAATGTTGAAACAGACAGACAGTATTTATTTGGATGCTGTGGCTGCTTCTATTGTGAAAAACGTAACGACAGATATTCAACTCAGGGTTTCCGATGACAAGCTTTGGATGATTTCCAACTTTCAGAAAGATAGTGTCTATGAGGCTAAATTCATCTATACAATGGTACCAAAGAGAGCCATGTATTTCACTTACGATCAAGTTTGGACTCAAGGACAGGGAAAGTATACTTCCAATTGGTTGCCCAGTATCGACGATATGAACGATAAGATTGAATTCGATCTTAAGGTGGTAGCTGAAAAGGGAAAAACAGTTATAGCCAATGGAAGGGATGTTGAGCATATAGGCGCGGGAAACAATACCATTTGGTCTTTCGATATGGAAAAGCCTATGTCGAGTTATTTGGTGGCCTTCGCCATGGGTGACTTTGTAAAAAAGGAAATACGGTCCGAATCTGGGATTCCTATAGAATTGTACTTGCGACCCGAAGATTCCTTGAAAATGGAACCGACCTATCGCCATACCAAAGAGATATTCGATTTTTTTGAAAAGGAAATCGGCGTTCCCTATCCCTGGCAAAACTACAAACAAGTACCCGTTCGGGATTTCCTATATGCCGGGATGGAGAATACCACCGCTACCTTATTTTCGGAAGCCTTTGTGGTAGATAGCATTGGATTTCACGATCGAAACTATGTAAATGTGAATGCCCATGAGTTGGCTCACCAATGGTTTGGGAATTTGGTGACCGAAACTGAGGGGAAACATCATTGGTTGCATGAAGGATTTGCTACTTATTATGCCCTATTGGCCGAACGCCATTTGTTTGGGGACGATTACTACTATTGGAAACTCTACAATACGGCAGAGCAGTTACGTTCCATAAGTGATCAAGGGAAGGGACAATCGTTGTTGAATCCCAAGGCGAGTTCGTTAACCTTCTACGAAAAAGGGGCTTGGGCACTGCATATATTGAATGAATTGATCGGGGAAGAGGCTTTCAAAAAAGCCATAAAGAATTACCTTGAAAAGTATCAGTTTAAAAATGTAACAACAGACGATTTCCTAGCCGAGGTTCGGGCTGTTAGCAGTGTAGATATTTCTGCATGGGAAAAAGATTGGTTGAAACAATCGGCATTTAAGGCAGAGCAGGCCTTAAATTCATTAACGAATAGTGAATTCTTAACCACTTATTTTGAATTGGTTTCCCTGCGTGAGATGACCATTTCGGACAAAAGCAAACTATTGGAACAAGCCCTACAATCGGGCAACGATTATCTGGCAGAGGAAGCTGTGATTCAATTAGCACTGGAAAAAGGGAAAGAGGTCGAAGCACTCTATGAAATGGCATTTAAAGGAAATACTACCACTCGTCAAGCGATTGCCTTGTCTATGGAGCCTCCGGTTTCGGAAGCGCTTAAGAGCGCATATGAAACTTTACTGAAAGATAAGTCGTATACAACTCAAGAAAGTGCCTTGTATATTTTATGGGCTTCGTACCCTCAGGAACGGGCGCGTTATCTGGATGAGATGAAATACGCGCATGGATTTCAGAACAAAAATATCCGATTACTGTGGTTGGCATTGGCATTGAGTACCGAGGGCTACGCTACTTCTGCCAAACCCTTGTTTGAGAAAGAGCTTCGTAACTATTCGCGTCCCGATTACAGCTATGAAATTCGGGAAACTGCATTTCAATACATTTCTTCTTTAGGGAATTGGAATGAAGAGGTGATAAAGAACCTTGTAAACGGATGTACCCACCACTATTGGCGATTTAGGGACTATTGCAGGGAATTGCTCGATGAGTTGTTAAAAAGTGAGGAACTGAAGCAATACCTACAAAGCAAAAAAGATTCTTTTTCCGATAGGGAGAAAGCCTATTTGGAGCGGGTACTATAAAAAAGCTGCCCGTTGGGAAACGGACAGCTCTCCACAATCAAACTGTATGGAAAACATACAATTTGCAATCAAAAGCAGGCGATTATTCTACCAGCAATTTTCCAGTATGCGTATTCCCAGTGGTATCCTGAATAGTTACCAGATACAGTCCACTGCTTAAGTGGGAAACATCGATACGGGCTTCGCTAGCGGTTCTCGTTAAGCGTTCTGCAACTACTTTTTGACCGTTGATGCTAGTGATTTGCACACTCGCGATTTCGTTGTTCAGTAAGGAAATATTCACCTCATTATCTACTGGGTTTGGATAAATGCTTACCATGCTATCACTATGTGGCCCCTGATCTCCTAGGATACCTCCATAAGTACCCAACCAAGAATAGATGAATTCGATATCCTCGTCGCTAAGCCCACCTTCGGCCGGGTTAAGACCATTGTTGTAGATGAGTTGGTAGGTAAATCCATCATCGGTACAGTCCTCACAACAACTTGGCGTGGTAAGTCCAACCAAGTACATGGTATCCTGTGCAAATGGGAATCCTGGGAACGTGGTGGTCAAATCCCAATTCGGTCCTGTAGATGGTGGGTTGAACAAACTACTTCCTAGGGTGTCGTTCCCCCATCCATAAGGAGCGGCCCAATCGATCGTAAAGGTTCCTCCAGAGAAACTGGAAACGGTTAGTACAAACCAATAGTATGGATCTTCACAAACTGTAGGATCGTATGGCAATACGTCGTCTCCTGTAGCAATGGTGTTAATAGACCCAGTTACCATTTGCGGGGATCCTTGATGCTGCACAGTAATGCTCAACATAGGATCCGCCAATTCCTGAACCGAAATGTCGTCTATAGCAAGGTCGTTTCCGTCTCCTAAGGAATCCTCGTTCAACAAAATCTGGAAGTTAATTTCATCCTGTCCGCGGAAGCAGAAACTCAAGTTTTGCCAGTCACATGGATCGCTAGGATCGGTATTGATGGTGGCTGTTTGGGTAACTCCATTGGATAGCTGTACTGTGATTTCAGGAAGAACATCGAATGTACACTGTGGCATGTTCTTGAAATTCGCACAGAATCGGTATTCCTTTTCACTTTCGAAACCGGCGATGGTCTGTTCCCAGATTACACTTTGCGAACCGGAAGGCTGGTTGGTCAATCCGTTCACCAATAAGTACATATCGTTATTCGCATAGGCTGTAGAATCTACACAGAAAGAATGATCGGTAATAGTAGCACCAAAGGCGCTAGCGTTATCGGTTACATCGTACTGGCTTGGGAAGGTAGCAGGATTCTGGGTGTAGTCACTACCGAAATCTACATCACCAAATTCGAAGTTTCCGTTGGTCACCATATTCTCAGATTCATCACAACAGTAAGCACCTTCGTTAGTCGGCTGGTTCGTTAAGGTACTATCGCATTCCTCGCTGATACAAATATTGTCAATACCGAAACGCTCGTCTCCGCTGGCTACATCTACCGCATATCCTAACGAACCTACATTTTGAATCAAATTGTCCCAGTCTGCAGCACTTCCTGTGTTAATTACCCATTGTCCATCGGCATTACTTGGTAGCACGCCACCACTGCTCAATTCGATTGGAGCACAAATACGTACCCAGCCCAAAGAGGGATCTACAGGAACATTTAGAACAAACGTGGCTCTAATTGTTGAATTATCGGGATCAGTTCCCGAATAGATACTTAAGGAACTTCCTGTAAGGGTTCCGGTAGCGATTAAAAAGGTTCTGAAGTCATAACAGAAGCATCCTACACCACCTACTTGATCGATCCAGTTACCTGAATAATCTACCGGATTGAATATGTAACTAGAACCATTGCTACAAGCAGTATCGTCTAAAAACAGATAAAAATCACCTGTTCCGTTTTGGCTGTTAACGTCTTGGTAATTGATATCCGTATGCTTCACTCCCCAATTGTTCAGGAGGCTATACGTTGGAGATCCTAAGCAGCCATTCCCCACGGGACTGGTGGTGCTAAATTGATCGAAAGTTTCACAGAATGGGTTCTGTGCATGGGTAAGGGTGGCTAGGGATAAAAACAGGCCCAATAGCCATACCTTTTTAGTTAGTTGAATAAAGGTTTTCATGATTAATTCGATTAGTTACCTACTCTTTTCTTACGGGCTTTTCGGTTTACGCCCTTGTGGATGTATATTTCGAAATATGGAACAAAGATCCTTCTGAGGCCTTGTGAATTCAAGGGTTGCTGAACGGGAAAGTAGGGGGCGCTACCCTCAAAATGAAGGGGAGGAGTACCCTTCTTGAAAAGGGGTGAAGACCCCTTTTCCTACAAATTTAATTTGGATACTTTTACACCCAACCTAAAAAATTTCAATTATGAATCCTAAACGATTATCTATCAAAAAAGAGACGGTTCAGTCTGTAAAAACGGACCTGAATCCTGTCGAAAATCCTGGTAAATCACGCAATCGTGTGATACGCAGGTATGAGCGATCTGGAATGCCGCTTTCGCATGACAGAGCCAAAGATCTTTATGTTCGCTATAACGAGGAAATAAAGAGCGATTTGGAGAACAGTAGAAATGAGCGTTTGCCCAATGCAGCCGGTTTCCAAGGGACGGAATATGTTTGGATAAGCAGAAAAAGACTTAAATTGTATTTACGATTTCTAAAGGAACTGGAAGCGTTGAATCCAGATCAACCAGAAATTACAGGAGTAAGCCTTTATTTTGGAAGAATTGGTTACGAAGATGACAATGTATATGAAGGCTCGGGAGAACCTGAAGAAGTAGGGGATGAGCCACCTAAAGTAGGGGATTATAGAGGAAGACATACCTTATTCATGGCCCCAACGATTCGAAAGGAAGAAATTGAAGGACCTGAAATGTTGAAGCACAAGGCCTTTTATGTAGATTCAGAGTTTACCGAAGGTTTTGAGAGGTATATTGGTAATTTTGAGGTATTGCCTTTTCTTGAGGAAGTTCCGTTTGCTGGAGGAGGAACCGAGGGTGGAGATCCAGGGGATGACGATGGAACCTCCCTACTCAGTAATGATTTAAACAACATGCCACCCATGTCCAGCTAATAAAACCTTAATGATCGATATGATAAGTGATATTTTCCGGGGGATGCATATGATAAGCTATCTTCAAATCATCACAGCTTTAATAGGTGTTCTTAATTATAGGAAATTCAAAGATTCCCCCGTAAAGTATTTCATCTGGGCATTTGTCTACTTTGCATGTAACGAATTTTTTGCCACATTTTACGGAAGGGTATTGGCAGAAGGATATAATGCGATTGTTTATAATATCTATTATTTCGTTTCCTTTTCCATTTTGGGATACCTTTTCTATACGAGTATAAAGAATAGGCGTTTCAAGCTTTTTCTGAAGTTGATGTATGCCGTTTATATTGCGCTTATTCTCATCGACGTATTCGTCTTAAAGACAGATTACCATACCAAATACCAAGTATGGCCTTATATCATTGCAGGCATAACGATATTGGTGTGTATTCTTTTCTTTTTCTATGAAGCCCTAAATTCAGAAAGTGTTGTAAAATTGGATAGGAACTTGATGTTTTGGATAGGAATTGGCTATTTTTTCTATTATTTGGCCATGGTCCCTTTTAAGGTAAGTAAGAATTTCTATGCCATTAATCGCGAGTTTTATTATCTGTTTAAATTACCGATCATTATGACCACGGTACTTAATATTTCACTCATCATTGGATTCTTATGGAGCCGAACGCAACAGCAGAACTCATAGTTTTCATATCCATACTATTGGTGGCGGGACTGTTTTTGGTGCTGTTGTTCGTCATTTTCATTCGGAGGAAGAATGTACTCATTAGGAAAAGTCAGGAAGAGAAAGAAGCCTTCGAAAGGGAATTGGCCGAGGCACAGATAGAAATTCGAGAGGAGACCTTACGTAATATTAGTTGGGAATTACATGACAATATTGGTCAGGTAATGACTTTGGCCAAGGTAAAGGCACAAAACGCGGGGGACAATCCAGAAAAAATGAAGCAGGCGGCTAGGCTCATTGGAGATGGCTTGGACGAACTACGGGCTTTGTCCAAAATGATCAACCCAGAAACCATCCGAAAATTGAGCCTAAGGGAAAGCGTACAAATGGAAATAGATCGCTTCAATAGAATGCGGTTTATTGATGCAAGCTTAACAATACATGGGGAAGTGGTCGATGTTAATGTGAAGGACCAATCCATCCTTTTCAGAATATTACAAGAGTTCTTTTCTAACACCATAAAGCATTCGCAAGCTACCGAACTGAAAGTTGACATGTATTTTAAAGGGGAGAATCTCATCATTAAAGCCTCCGATAACGGAGTGGGATTTAATGACTCTGAGTCGTTTACGGGCATAGGGTTGAAGAATATGGCAAGCCGGGCCAAATTGATAAAAACAGATTTTTCCATTCAATCCGAAGAAAATGTAGGAACAACCCTAACTTTGGAGTATCCACTAACCAAAAATCAAGTATGAGTACAAAAGTTGTAATTGTAGACGATCATTTTTTATTGGCACAGGCCATACAGGAATTGGTGAATAGTTTTGAAGGTTTTGAAACCCTTTATCTCTGTAAAAATGGAAAGGAATTGATAGAGAAGATGAAGTTTCCCGCTAATGTGCCGGACATTATCCTTATGGATGTGAACATGCCAATACTGAATGGGATAGCCGCAACCAAAATCATTAATGAAACCCATCCCAATGTCATTGTACTAGCACTGTCTGTAGAAGTGGATGAAGACATTATTTTGGGAATGCTTCGTGCTGGAGCCAAAGGATATTTGATGAAGGACACCGAAAAGGAGCAATTACAGGAAGCTTTGGAGCAGGTGATACGCGAAGGATACTACCACACGAATACCATTGCCAAACTGTTAGTAGGGAGTTTGGTGAAACCCAAGGAAGGTGTTCAGCTCAAAGAACGCGAGTTGGAATTTATTAAGCATGCCTGTACAGAAATGACCTATCGCGAAATCGCAGAGGCCATGTTCTTAAGCCCCAAAACCATAGAAGGGTATCGGGATTCACTCTACGAAAAATTGAATATCAAGAATAGGATTGGCTTGGTGCTGTATGCCATTCGGCATAAGCTCTTCGTACCTTAAACAAACAATTCTGCCACCTCTTTTTTAATATAGGCCAATGCCTTTTGTGAGGGAGTTACCTCCTCCATGAAATTGCGCAATAAATACTCGCGTAGTTTGTCTGCATTGGCACCTTTTTCGTGCATTACCGCTTGGCGAATAATATGTATCGTGGCATTTTTTGCTGCACTGATCAAATCCCAGCATTCTGGAGTCACATAGATTTGTTGGGTGACATTGTGTTCAAACTCCTGTTCTATATTCTTAATAAGGAGTTCTTCATACTTGTCAATATCGTCCGAAAAGGGCTTAACTCTAATGAGTATCTTGTTGGGGTCAATGCGTTCCAACAACAACGTTAAGCGTTCATAGGCCTGTAGACGTGCCGGAAGCATTTTGTTTTGAGCTTCTTTTTGTACCAAATAACGCCTTCTGCCTTCTTCGTTGGCGATGTGTCCTTTAAAAAAATAGTAAGCAACAATACCTACTACCAGTGCAGGTAATAGGTAAGAGGCATAGCTTAAGACTTGAGTCATTTCTTCCATGGGATAGTAACGTTGTTTTAGTGGTTGTTCGTATGGGACTTGTTATAGTTGCCGCCTAAAAATACACAATCTTTTAAATCCTGCATATTTGTGAATGGTACGGTATCTTTTTCGTACATGTAAGTACGGCTTAGTTCTTTGGAAAGGTTGTGGTCGTCTACATTCATTTCAATATCGGTCATATTGAACTGGCAGGGGTGTTCGTGCCCTGCTGCGTGGGTAATCTCTACCAATTCCTTTCGGAAGGTTTTAAAGTATTGTGCCAGTCGCTCGCTTTTCAATGGAATATTGATCCCATTTTGCAACCACTTACTCTGGGTTGCCACGCCAGTGGGGCAGCGGTTGGTATGGCAAATTTGAGCTTGGATACAACCAATGCTCATCATCGCCTCTCTAGCTACATTGATACAATCTGCCCCCATGGCAAAAGCCATGGCAGCTTTGGCGGGAAAACCAAGTTTCCCACTTCCTACAAATACAATGCGATCGGTAATATTACGCTTCTTGAATATCTTGTAAACGTCGCTAAACCCATATACCCAAGGGAGGGAAACATGGTCCGCAAAGCTGGGTGGCGCGGCACCCGTCCCGCCTTCACCTCCGTCCACAGAAATGAAATCAGGGCCTGTACCTCGTTCGACCATAAGATCAGCCAATTCCTTCCACTGATCCAATTTCCCGATGGCTGCTTTTATTCCTACGGGTAGTCCCGTAACTTCAGCAATGGCTTCAATGAAGTCCATGAGTTCCGGTACGTTCGAGAAAGCCGAATGATTGGGAGGGGACAAAACGTCCTTTCCAATTTCAACCCCACGAATGGAAGCTATTTCTTTGGTGATCTTGGCTCCGGGTAGGACACCTCCTTTTCCCGGTTTAGCGCCCTGAGATAGTTTTATTTCAATGGCTCTAACAAAGGGATTGTCGGCCACTAACTGTTTCATCTTCTCCATGGAAAAATTTCCTTCGGCATCGCGTACGCCAAAATATCCGGTTCCGAAGTGAAATACGACATCACTTCCTGTGCTATGGTAGGGGGAAAGTCCCCCTTCACCCGTATTGTGGTAGGCCCCGGCTATACCGCATCCTTTATTTAGGGATTCTACGGCCTTGGCACTTAAAGAGCCAAAACTCATGGCAGATACATTAATCACGGAAGCGGGACGATACGGTCTTTTTCGCTTGTTGTAACCTCCCATCACCTTGGCGCAGGGAAGAAAACTTTTGTCAAGTGCATTGGGATGGTTTTCGCCTACTTTAAAAGGCATCATGGCATTATTGATGAATATATGTTGATGGGCATAAATATCCCGATCCGTTCCAAAGCCTTCGTAGTTGTTTTCCTTTTTGGCCGAAGCATAAATCCAGCCGCGTTCTATTCGGTTGAACGGGAGCTCTTCTCGATTGTTTGCTACAAAATATTGCCGCATTTCCGGACCAATACTCTCAAACATATAACGAATATGTCCAATGATTGGGAAATTGCGCTGAATCGTATGTTTACGCTGTAGTATATCCCTTAGGGCTACGATTCCCAAAACAATCAATACCCAAGCCCACCATGGGATGGATTTCACGATTTCAATGACAGCGTCCATAAAGTGCTTTGTTTTTAGTTGGCCAAATAATCGATTGCGACTTGTGTCATAGCCTTTACCCCTAGTAACATACCTGCATCGTCAATTTTGAAATCGGGGGTGTGGTGTGGAAAGGGCTGGGTATTACCAGGAGTCATGCCACCCAAGAAGAAGTAGAATCCAGGAACCACTTCTTGAAAGTAGGAGAAGTCCTCTCCGCCTGTGGTTGCTTTCATCAAAACTACTTTGTCCTTACCTGCTACGTTCTGTAGGGTCGGTAGCATTTGTGCGGTTAAGTCGGGATCGTTATAGGTGACTACAGTATTGTTTTGCCAGTCTATGGTGGCACTTCCGCCATAAGCTTTGGCAATATCACTGGCCATTTCGGTCATACGACGCATAATAAGTTCACGCATTCTAGGATCTAGGGTACGCACTGTTCCAATCATTTCGGCACTTTCCGGGATGATATTGAAACGAACCCCGGCCGTTATTTTTCCAACAGTAATTACGGCAGCTTCTTCTACAAGGGGAGATTCACGGCTAATAATGGTCTGGAAACCATCAATAATCTTGGCCGAAATAAGAATGGGGTCTACACCCGACCAAGGTGCCGATCCGTGGGTTTGTTTTCCTTTTACGTTAACTACAAAGCGTTCTACGGCAGCCATGGTTCCACCGCTTTTGTATTTTATGGTTCCTACTGGAGTACCGCTATTAATGTGCAATCCAAAAATGGCATCCACATCTGGGTTTTTCAGAACGCCTTCTTTAATCATTAATTTGGCACCTCCTTCTTCGCCCGGTGGCGGGCCTTCCTCGGCAGGTTGAAAGATGAACTTAACCGTGCCTTTTATTTTGTCTTTGTGCTTGGATAGTACTTCGGCCACACCCATAAGAATCGAGATGTGTGTATCGTGTCCGCAGGCATGCATTACACCCGTTTCTTTATCCAGAAAGGTGGTCGTTACTTCACTTTTAAACGAAAGATCATTACGTTCGGTAACGGGTAATGCATCGATATCGGCACGCAACGCTACCACTTTCCCTGGCTGATCTCCCTCTAAAATACCTACAACCCCTGTTTTGGCGATCCCTGTCTGGACGGTCATGCCCAAGCTCTTCAAATGATCGGCAATTTTTTTGGCTGTGTTGAATTCCCTATTGGAAAGCTCTGGAAATTGATGGAAATGGTGCCGCCAATCGATTACTTTAGATTCAATCGCTTCAATGTCTTTCAAAATATCATTATCCATTTGCGAGTACCCCGGTCCGGCAAAGCATAGGGCCAAGCAGGAAATAACAAAAAATCTTTTCATAAAATAACAGTAAATGGTTCTTGGGAAACGTTTGAGTTCCGCCTCTAGTCGGTTTATGGAAACAGCTCCAATGTGCTAAAGATATTCAAAATTTTCAGCAACTCCAACGTGCATTGTTTGTTTATAAATTCTGAAATTCACTGTTATTCTTTCCCCTTAATTTCTGTATTTTCACACCTTATAATTAAAGGGTTTGCAGGATTACTTAGAACAACTGAATGATGCGCAAAGAGCTCCCGTGTTGCAGAAGGATGGAGCTATGATTGTTATTGCGGGTGCCGGATCTGGGAAGACCCGTGTACTTACTTTTCGTATTGCTTATTTAATGTCGTTAGGGGTCGATGCTTTCAATATTTTGGCACTAACATTTACCAACAAGGCGGCCCGCGAAATGAAGAAGCGGATTGCAGAAATCGTTGGGAATAGCGAAGCCAAAAACCTTTGGATGGGTACCTTCCACAGTATCTTTGCTAAGATCCTTCGTTTCGAAGCCGATAAGCTGGGCTACCCTTCCAATTTTACAATCTATGATACCCAAGACTCCCAAAGTGTGATCCGAGCGATCATCAAGGAGATGCAATTGGACAAAGACATCTACAAGTACAAACAAGTTTATTCGCGTATCTCTTCGTATAAGAACAGTCTCATTACCGTTAAGGCGTATTTCCAGAATCCAGAACTCATGGAGGCAGATGCCATGGCTAAGATGCCACGTCTAGGGGATATCTATAAAAACTATGTGGATCGCTGCTTTAAGGCAGGTGCAATGGATTTCGATGACCTTCTATTGAAGACCAATGAACTACTTACCCGTTTTCCAGCTGTATTAGCCAAATACCAAGATCGATTCCGCTACATATTGGTAGATGAGTACCAAGATACCAACCACAGTCAGTACTTGATTGTACGGGCTTTGAGTGATCGTTTTCAGAATATTTGTGTGGTAGGGGATGATGCTCAGAGTATCTATGCTTTTCGTGGTGCCAATATTAATAACATTCTGAACTTTCAAAAGGATTATGACGATGTAAAGGTGTATCGATTGGAACAGAATTACCGATCTACCAAGAATATCGTAAATGCGGCCAATAGCATTATTGAAAAGAACAAAAACCGTCTGGAAAAGGTCGTATGGACGGCCAATGCCGAAGGGAACAAGATCAAGGTGAATCGCAGTATGACCGATGGGGATGAGGGACGTTTTGTGGCCAGTAATATTTTTGAAACTGCCATGAACAATCAAATTGGGTATGGCGATTTTGCGATTCTTTACCGAACCAATGCCCAATCCCGTGCGATGGAAGATGCCCTAAGGAAGAAGGATATTCCGTATCGCATCTATGGTGGGCTCAGCTTCTACCAGAGAAAAGAAATTAAGGACGTGTTGGCCTACCTACGTCTTATCCTGAATCCAAAGGATGAGGAAGCCTTAAAACGGGTTATCAATTATCCCGCAAGGGGAATAGGACAGACCACGGTCGATAAACTGGTGGTGGCGGCCAATCATTACGACCGATCCATTTTTGAAGTAATGAAAGCGATCGATAAGATCGATTTGAAAATAAACAGTGGCACAAAAACGAAGCTTCAGAACTTTGTGACCATGATTGAAAGCTTTCAGGTGCTGAATCAAGGGTATAATGCCTTTCAGATTACCGAACACGTGACAAAGAAGACGGGATTGGTACAAGAATTGAAAAAAGATGGTACTCCAGAAGGTATTGCGCGTATTGAAAATATAGAGGAATTACTGAACGGTATCCGCGATTTTGTGGAAGAGCAAAAGGAATTGGCCGATACCACGGGATCCCTTGCCGAATTTTTGGAAGATGTAGCCTTAGCGACCGATATGGATAATGACAAAGGCGATGCCGACCGTGTAGCACTAATGACAGTGCATTTGGCAAAAGGACTGGAGTTTCCTTATGTCTATATTGTGGGAATGGAAGAAGACCTTTTTCCAAGCGGCATGAGTATGAATACCAGAGCAGAGTTGGAAGAAGAGCGTAGACTGTTCTATGTGGCTTTAACACGTGCCGAAAAGCAGGCCTTCCTTACCTATACCCAAAGCCGCTACCGATGGGGAAAATTGATCGATGCAGAGCCCAGTCGTTTTATTGAAGAGATTGACGAAGTCTACCTAGAATATCTTACTCCAGTTACGGAGCATCGATATAAACCTCTATTAGATGCCGATATCTTTGGGGAAGTAGACAAGAGCAAATTGCGGTTACGCAAACCCACGGCAGGAGCCCCACCGAAAGGCCCTACCGAAGAACAGCTGCGAAAATTGAGAAAGCTAAAGCCAGTAAGTAGTTCGGCCAGCAAGAATTTCGATCCCAATGAAGCCAATATCGAAGTGGGTAAAATCGTAGAGCACGTCCGATTCGGAAAAGGGAAAATCTTAAAAATCGAAGGGGTAGGAGCCGATACCAAGGCAGAGATTCAGTTTGAAAATGGCGGATTGAAGAAACTGCTACTACGCTTCGCTAAATTGAACGTGATCGATTAAAGATCGGGAACCAACCATCTCCAAAGTCTGAGAAAAGGTAAAGGGATCGTTAGTATTGAAATTATAAGTAAAGAGACTACCATAATCTTGCTTTCCTTTCGTTTGCGTGCCAAGAAAACAAGTATTATACCGACAATTCCACCAAGACTTAAGTAAACTTTATCCAAATAAGCTAATTCCGTTATGCCAAAAAGCGCTCTGGTTTTACCTGAAACTTGCATGTAGTCATTATAGATGTTCCATTCAATGGAAAAAAGCCAACTCATGCAGATGAGACAGATTAGAATTCCTAAGACACTGAAATAATCCCTTCCCCAAGTCTTGGTCATATTTGTAAGTAAAAGCTTAGTTAATCGGTAAGTATTGCTCTATGTAATCACTGATCTGCTGCTGAAGATTGTCGAAATCGGTAGCGCTCCAATCATCCCCATGTCCACCGTCATAGACTGTAAAACTGTGAGAGACTTGTCCATCGTTTAGAGCCGTCTCCAACGCCGTTCCATTGGTTAAAGGAACCAATGGATCTTGATTTCCATAGAACATGACCACGGGGCTGGTTCCCGAATGCACGTTGTAAGCAGGACTTACCGCTTCTATGGCATTTTCTGGATAGGAAGCTTCGTCCACCAATAGGGCGAAGGCAAAATTAAAGTTGGGATCTTCTAAATAGAAGGGATCGGTAAAATCGGTTGGGCCTACGATATTGGCCACAAATTTCACCTGATCGTCAGTATCATAAACAGAGTCATACATGAGGGCGAGATGCGCTCCTGCACTTACACCTATCATCCCGAATTCCCGAGAGATTTGTAGTTCTTCCCCTTCCACATTTAGCTTGTCTATAATCGCTTCAATATTCAAAAACTGATTGGGAAACGCCGGCGTGGTTACATTGGATAGAACGTAATTAATATTCACGACGGCATGGTCCGGATGGGCCAACTGAATGGCCTGTACAAATTCGGTCATATCTTCCTTATCCCCTTGGGTCCATCCTCCTCCATGAATGAGCATGATCGTTTTTGTTTTGGCCTGCGTTCTACCTTCGGGGAGGTACAGATCGTATGTCATACGGGAGTGGGGTCCATAGGCCACATCTAGATAAGAAACCGCTTCCAATCCCCCGGTTTCCTCGTCTATACTTGCATCATCTTCCGAAGAACAAGAAACCAAAAAGAGTGTAAGGCTGCAGAAAAAAACAATGGTATGGACTATTTTTTTCATAATTGGAGGGTTTAGCATTACAAACGAAATATTTAACGATCTATTATGATGACAACCAAAAGTGCCGTATCTTTAATGGAAACAGTTTTGCTGTAATTTCCCCTTAAAACCAACGAACGCTATGGCAGAATTCATCAAAATTTACGAAGAAAATCCGAATCCTAAGGAAATAAAAAAGGTTGTGGACGTATTAAAGGCGGGTGGATTAGTCATTTATCCCAGTGATACGGTCTATGCCTTGGGCTGTGACATCACTCATAAAGGGGCTTTAGAGCGCATTGCCAAAATAAAAGGGGTGAAATTAGAAAAAGCCAATTTTTCCTTTGTCTGTGAAGATTTAAGCAACTTAAGCGATTACGTAAAGCAAATTGACACAAGTACTTTTAAATTATTGAAGCGCGCCCTACCCGGTCCCTATACTTTCATTTTACCGGGGAATAACAATTTACCCAGTGTGTTTAAAAAGAAAAAGGAAGTGGGGATACGTGTGCCCGATCATTCCATCACCCAGGCAATTGTAGGCGAATTGGGTAATCCCATAGTTTCTACCTCTATCAAAGATGAGGATGAGGTCATTGAATATACCACCGATCCGGAATTAATCTACGAAAAATGGGACGATTTGGTCGATGTGGTAATCGATGGGGGTTATGGAGGCAATGTGGCTTCTACGGTAATCGACCTTACCTCTGGCGAACCCGAATTAATTCGGGAAGGGAAAGGAAGTTTGGAGATTTAACTATTCGTCGTAGGGATCCATAATGCCTGTAGGAGTATAGGGTCGTTTACTCCAAAGCTGTGCCGGATTTATAGTACCTTCAAACTCGTTGCTATATAGTGCTCTCTCTTGGTTTTCAAAGTTTCTTGATGTATACCAATCTGTCAATTTAGCCCTCAATGTGGTTTTTATGGCACCTTCATATTTAGGGATGTTGAATTCCCAAAAGTGTTCCTTAGGGAGAAATAAGTAATGATAACTATTGCCGCACCAACTATTAGGAAGGAATTCTATGTCCTTCCAATTTCCTTCAAGGTCTTTGGCTTGTAACACCATATAAATCCTGCTATCCTGAGCAGAAAAGAAAAGGGTATCCTGGGTATTGTTTGATAGGTATAGTTTCATCCCTTCAAAGGAATAGTAATCACTTTTTTCTTCGGGACGGACTACGATGTTGAAACCGTTTTCAGGAAGCCCTAACTTTTTGGTTGCCCTTTTGAATTTATTGGAGGATCCAGCCCATCCCCCGAATTGGGATAATTCTTCATCTGTAGGAGAAGAAGCTATAAAATATCCCCGGTTCATATAGTCTATATTGAGTCTTTTGGAAGTTTTTGTGGTCCCCTTTTGCTGCCAAATTTCCTTCCCTTTATTATTAATATAGGCCAATTTACCATCGTACTCTACCATCCAGATTTCACCTTCAACAAGGGTATCCATATTGTAGAATTTTGGGGGAATCAAAAGATCCGTTTTCCAATTCCAAATGCCATAGCTATAGGGAGATTCTTCCTGGGTCTTTGGGTCATAATTTTGAATGAATAGGGTATTCCCAATACGGAACAAGTCGTCGTATTCAAAATTAAAATAGATCGGCCCCCCTACAATGTCGCCATCCATATCTATAACCGAGATTTCACCATCCCTTTCAACAAAAGCTGTACCTTTTTGAAACGGGGAGGCGTCACCCATACCATTATCTTCTATATGAATCGTATCGTATTTCTCATCGTTGATGCAGTTTCCGGTTTCATCAATTAAGAACCACTTTTCGTCTTTATCCTGCACGAAGGCCCTGTTTTGATAAAAGGAGGTGATTTTCTTCCAATTAGTATTACTGAATAGAATCTCGCCTTTCGTGTTTATCACCCCTTTTTTAGTGTATTTTTCCCTTGAGGACCATCTCTTTATGGTATCCGGGTCTACTGTGTAGATATCTACAATAGCTTTTCCATCCTGAAAATAGCCATAATCATAACTCATCTTCCATTCTTTGGGTACTTCGAATTGAATTTCTCCATTTCCATTCACATAAACATCATTGCTTGATATTGGTTCTACCTTGGCAATACCATCCTGGAAAATACCAATCCCATCGATTTCGAAATTTTTGAAAACACGATTTCCTTTTGAATCAAAGACCTTGATAAAGCCTTCATAAGAATCTTCTTCCTTGAACATTCTTGTGTCGAAGAGCTCATCATTTAATTGAAACACTTTTTGAAATAGGGTATCGATGATGATGTTTCCCGCTTGATCGACCACGCCATACTTTCCAGAATTGGTCTCGCAGATATATAGAGAATCGTTTTCGGTCATGTAAAAATTCTTTAAATGGTGATCGAACAATATATTTCCATCTTTGTTGATGAAATACGCCTTCCCCTGCATATAAACCTTCGCCTGACCATTTACAAAGGCATGGGCCATATCAAACTTACTTTCAATAACTTCCTTCCCATTTTTATTAATATACCCAAAGGTGCCGTTTTTTCGCACCGGAGCTAATCCTTCGGTAAACACACCGACGTTTTTATAAATCGCCGGAATTACTTCCTTTCCCGATGGATCAATAAATCCGTAGTGTGCTCCTTCTTGAAAGGGAATACGGAGTTCTGACTCTAATGCCATTTGGGAAAATAAAAGCGAATTACAAAAGAGTAAACAAGGTAGTATGAGGATTCTTTGTACTGGAGGAATGGTCATTCTAAGCATTTCGGTGGTTTTAAGATATGATTTTAACGTGAAAGTAGAACAGCTTCGTGTTTATACACAGGATAATTTAAGAAGGGGGTAGCCCCATTGAGGCAATGATACGTTTCGTTTAGGGAAAAAGATTTTCGACAAAGCCATAGAACTACTTCGTTTTTCTTCCGATATTGAAGAGAAATTAACAAACGTAAAGAATAAAAGTATTTTGAATCCGAAAAGCCTACCCGAAGCCTTGGACATTTCAAGAACCACCGATTGGAGCGAAATTTCCGTTCGACGAACCCTAGAATTTTTAGAACAATCTTGCAAATTGGCAGCAAATACCTATGTGTTTCAACCCAATACCAAGAACACTTGGGAAGCCGTAAAGTCCGAAATAGGAAGCTTCCTTACTACTGTATGGCAGGAGGGAGGATTGCAAGGAGCAAAAGCCTCCGATGCCTTTTCTGTGGAATGTGGTTTAGGTACTACCATGACTTCACAGGATATTGAAAATGGGATTATGATCGTTAACGTAAAAGTAGCGGTAGAACATCCGGCCGAATTCATCGTGCTTGTCATTTCACAAGAGATGGCGACAACGGGGTAGTTGGATTATTGGATGGTTGGATTTTTAGATGATCGGACTGCTAGATGATAGGATGCTTTAGTCAATGTAATAAGGGATGCTCACGCCGTTCTCTCCGAATTTTTCCAATTTTAATAGAATCTCGATATACTTTTCAACGGAAACTTCTTCCGAAATTCGAACTACGCAATTTTGGTTTTTGTGAATAACATTCAACACCATTACAGGTGTATTGGAGTCGATATCAATAATGAGTCCTCCGTTTTTTTGGAATGTTTCTTTAGATAAGAAACCATCACTTGGTAAGGGTGGAGGATAGCTATGTTGTTCGTTATAACGCACCAAATCTTCATGAAAACAAAAGGGTCTAAAGAACACAGTATGATAGGTGTGGAAACCTTCTTTCTGCAAAACCAAATACATCCTGTTATGCCGTGCAATGGAGAACTCCATTTGTAAATGCTTCAAAACCGATAAATCAACACTTCGATCCAAAAACAGTGACGGAGTAGTTGTTCGATTTCTATCATGTAGCGTCATTAATATATCTAAAATGCTCACCTCCATGGGGCCTAAGGTCATAACCGGTTGTCCATCTCGCTTAAAAACACCGACTGGTATTCCTTGAATATCAAACCTACCTTTTTTGGGAGAAGCGATGTCTAATAGTTGAATTGAATACTCATCGATTTCTTTGTTGGACTTTTTGAAAGTATTCTTCCCAATTTTTATAGAATCCCTATTGAAATACTTAAAAGGAAGCATGGTATCCAGAGTGCCATCCGAACTTTTTAGTTGTATGGATCCCGGATTAATTTTGAAAGGTACTTTTTCTTCGAATCCGGCATCATCCAGAAACATAATCGTATCGTCTTGAATTTCGAATAACCAAAAAATGGGATCATCTTGATAGGTAGAAATATCCCAAGTACCCTGCAAATGTTTTTTATCTACCGGATTACAGGAAACAATGGTAAATACTATGGCAAGAAGAAGAAGTTGAAAAAGTTTCATGATTCCTAAGGCCACAAATTTAAGGCCAAAATGCTACTGGTCGCGCAAGTAATCAATCCTTTCATTAAGGAAGAGTTGTTCTTGCTTGGACTGCGTGAGTTCCAAAGCTTTTTTGAAATGGTCAATAGCCAAATCCTTTTCTTCCAATTGCTCATACATGGCCGCAAGACTGGAATGGTATAGGTAGTATTTATCCAAAATGGGATCCTTGCCCAAGGATTTCAGTTCTTTTAGTGCTTGCTCAGGACCATGGAGAATGGAAATGACCAAACATCGGTTAAGGGCAACCACGGGATCGTCCTCAATAGATAATAGCATGTTGTAGAAATACAGAATGATCTTCCAATTCGTATCTTCATAGGTAGCTGCAATACAGTGTTGATGGGCAATACTCGCCTCACAATGGTAGGTAGAAAAGGTATTCCCGGAACCTGCTTTGAATAGATAGTTGGTTCCTGCTGCAATGAGCTCTTTGTTCCATAAGGATCGATCCTGATCTTCCAATCGGATGAGCTTTCCTTCCTCTGTCAATCTGCTATCAACTCTAGACGTATGAAAGCACATCAGCGCCATAAGGGCATATACTTCGGGAAGTTGGGTCTTTTCATTATCTAGCATTGCTTTGCACAGGTGCAGCGATTGGAAAATAAGATCGTTCCGAATAAGGTCTTCAGAATGGGTAGAATTATATCCTTCATTAAACATAAGGTAGATGGCGCTCAACACCGACTGGGTTCGGGAGGCAATATGCTCCGAAGAAGGGATTTGCGGGGCAATCTTATGATTTCTAAAATATTCCTTGGTGCGATACAGTCGCTTGGAAATAGTCGTTTCTGAAGTTAAGAAGGACTTTGCCACTTCCTTGGTACTAAAACCACAAAGCGATTTCAGGATAAAAGTCACCTGATTCTCAGGCGAAATCTCTGGATCGCAACAGGCATACATCATGCCTAGAAAATCATCTTGTATTTGGGCTTCTTCCCAATAGCCGTTCATAGTAGGGGTTAAGGTGTATTCTGAAGTCAATAATTGACGTTCGGGGTCTGAAAAGTCGATTGTTCGGCTGTGCTTGTTCTTCCGAATGATATCAATGGCTTTGTTTTTGGCGGTACGATAGAGCCAAGCCCTGGGGTTGTCGGGTACACCGCGAAATTTCCACACTTCCAAGGCGCGTAACAGAGCGTCCTGTACCACATCTTCGGCCATTTCAATATTCTCCGATCCGAAAATCTTGATCAAAACCGAAACCATCTTTCCAGATTCCTGCCTGAAAAGATGGTTTAAGGTATGGTCTATGGAGTTTGTGCTTTCCAAAGGAATTAGCCCATTGGCGCAATTTCGCGTACCTCGATGGTACAATCGTGTTCAAATCCAGGGCAGCCTTTGGCAAGATCGGTTGCTTCATTTAAATCATTGGCACGCACCATAATGTATCCGCCTACCATTTCTTTTCCTTCGGCCAAGGGTCTATCGGTTACCTTGGTGCCGCGTTCGGTAAGGCTTTTTCCTTCTCGTTGTAGCGGTTGTCCGCCTATAAGTTTCCCGTCGTTTGCGAGACCTCCCATCCACTGTTGCCAATGGTTCATGTGTTCTTGCATTTCTTCTGGGGACTTACCGGAAAGATCTTCCCCACCTCTAATAATCATTAAATATTCGTTCATTGTATGTGAATTAAGTTGTTTTTAATAGTCAATAGTCAATAGTCAATAGTCAATAGAAGATGGTCTATTTTCTGTATCCCTCGCTTCCAAAGGCTTCTCCACGCCCTGTTTGACAATACTGCCGAAGGCTTTCGAGGTAACGACCCCAGCTAAAACTGCAGTGGGAATAAAAATCGTCCTGTTCCTTCCATCCATTATGGGAAAATCGGATTCGGGTCTTTCCGTCATTTTCATCCAAGGCAAACACAAATGTATGTCCATGCCAACCTTCACTCCGAGCGACGCATTCCCATACCAATGTTTCATTGGGAACATGTTCTATCACCTTCATCGTAGGGCCTAGAAAGGAACCAAAATCGAATTCAATTTCTGCTCCCAATCCTTCCATGCCTTTGGTCTGCACCGTCCACCAATTGGAGAGCCCTTCGATGGTAGCAATAGCATTGAAAACTTTTTCTCGGGATGCGTCTATGTGAAAAAGCTGTTTGATCGCGTATTCCATAGGGTTCTATTTTTTAGGGAAATCGGCATGCGCCATGACCTCTTTTATTTGCGAAATGTGCCTGTCGGTATGTGCCGACATAAACAATAGGATTTGATAGGCATCGATCGTTCCGAAGGGAAGCTCGGTATAGCGATTACGAAGGTCTTCCTCTGTTGATTTCACAAACTTGATATTCGACTTTCTTTTGGCTTTGAACTCCTTCACCGTCACTTTATGGGAGCCAAACTGCCCTGTGGGTTCGAAGGGTTTGGCCGTCTTTACTTTTTGGGAGCGATCTGGAATCATTTGGAGAATCTGTGCATCGGTCATTTTCACTTCGCTTCTTTTAGAAGGATCGGGCTCGTTCGCCAGTGCACCCTGCAACATCCCGAAGATGTTGTTTTCAGAAATCGTGATGTGCTCAGTACATTCGGCAATGGACCAGGATTCTGGACTGCTCTTAAAATTGAGTTGTGCTTCGCTCAACCCCTTAATCGTCTTTAGCAAATGATCGTACGTCTTGGTCATTTCTTCAACAGCGAAGTCACGTTCTGCTTGGGTCAATTGCTGTTCTGTCGTGGTAAAACCCATGATGAGCAATGCAAAGATGGGTAGCATTAAATTTTTCATTTTGGTGTTGTTTTGTTGTTTATACCCTTATGACGTGCAAGGGTCGAAAAATTGGACAGCTTCCTTATAAAAATATTAAAAAAATTAAGGAATCCCTATAAACAGAGGGTTAAGAGGAGAACTGCTTGGGTGTAGAAATTAAAAAACCCAGCCTAAGCTGGGTTCTTATACGATATGTTTTTGCAACTTTAGTTTCCGTCGCCGTCACCTTCACCTGTTCCTTCGCCACCACCTTCATTGGAAAGTACTTCCAATTCATTTTCGATCATTTCATAGAATTGATCAATCTTAGGTAGGATAAAGATTTTCGTTCTACGGTTGGTCGACTTATTTTCTGCAGTATCGTTAGGAACCAGTGGCACGAATTCACTACGTCCTGCTGCAATTAGCTGAGACGGATTAGCACCCAGCTCCATAAGCTTTCGTACTACAGCGGTGGAACGCTTCGCACTTAAATCCCAGTTGTCTAACAGCACTCCTTTTTTGTAAGGAACGTTGTCGGTATGTCCTTCAACCAAAGCTTCGAAATCGGGCTTACTGTTAATTACAGTGGCTACTTTTCCAAGGATTTCATTGGCTCTTGTAGATAGGTTATAGCTTCCACTTCTAAACAATACTTTATCGCTCAAGGAAATAAATACTACACCTTTTTCTACATTAATCTCAATGTCCTCATCGTTTAGACCCACTTCCTTCTTAAGACTCGTTACCAAAGCAAGGGTCACACTGTCCTTTTTGTTAAGGGCATCTTGTAGACGATTTATTTTTAGGTCTTTTTCCTTTAAACTTTCTAATGACTTCTCTAGGTTCGTAGCTCCTTGCTTGGTTAGGATTGTTAATTCCTTAGAACTTTCAATTAGATCTGTGTTGGTTTTACGAAGATCTTCAATTCGTTCTTGCAAGGAAGCGATACGGGCATTGGCTGCAGCTTTGTCTGCTTCACAAGCATTCAGCTTAACCGTGGCTGTATTTAATAGGTCTTGTGTTTCTTTTTGTTTAGCCTCCAATTCGGCATATTTTTGCTTCGACACGCAGGAAGTAAAAACAAGCCCAACGGAAACCATTAGGATAAATAACTTTTTCATTTTGTTACGAAATTAGGTGAGTCAAAATTATAAATTCATTCAGTTGCCAAATGGCACTTAACATTATTTTATGTAAAGTTTATTAGAGGTTGTTAAAGTTACGTTTTTTTGCAATAAAGTACTTCCAAACGATAGATTTTATTGTGGCGTAAGAAAGTCCCGACGCCCATTTTTTCCGCTTTCCTACAAACTTGGGGATAAGAGCGTAAAAGCTAAAATGCGCTTTGATAACAGCTATAAAATGCTTCGGTTTTCCCTGCAATAGGAACATCATGCCCGCTAAACCATCCCATAGCATCCTAATGAAAATGCGCCGCCAAGCAGCAAAGCCTTTTACATTTTTCAATAGAATAAGAAGGGAATTTCGGAAGTTGTAAAATGTTTTTTTGGGATGTGCTGCCGCTAAAGTAGCCCCTCCCACATGATAAACGGTCGATGTACCTACATATTTAACAATGCCGCCTCGCGATTGCATGCGCCAACAAAGATCGATTTCCTCTTGATGGGCAAATAAATCTTCATCCAATCCGCCCACATTCCAAAAAGCCTCACGCGATACAAATAGACAGGCACCTGTCGCCCAAAAAATAGGAATGACATCGTCGTATTGCCCTTCATCTTGCTCCAAGGTATCAAAGATACGTCCGCGGCAATAGGGATAACCCAAACGATCTATAAATCCTCCACCTGCACCGGCATATTCAAAATAGGACTTGTTTTTGTAATCCAATATTTTGGGTTGGGCTGCGGCCAAAGAAGGGTCTTTTTCGAATTCTGAAACAATAGGGGAGAGCCAACCTTGGGTCACTTCCACATCACTATTCAAAAGCACAAAAAGATCTTCGGTTAGGTCTTTGAGGGCATCGTTATATCCTTTGGCGTAGCCACCGTTTTCTTTATTCTGAAGGATACGTACTTGGGGATAAGTTTCAGTAACGAACGCAACACTGTCATCCGTGGAGGCATTGTCGGCCATATAGATATGGGCATCATCAGAATGCTGTACAACCGAAGGCAGAAATTGCTCCAAAAGGGATTTCCCATTCCAATTCAGTATGACCACGGCGATTTTCACAAGGCAAAGAAAAACATTTTTAATCAGTTGCTAGGAAGGTCTTCCAAAAACACATACCGTTCGTTTTCGTAATCCATTCGGCAATAATAATGATCCAAACCGTTGGTCACCATGAGATAATTGGCTTGGGTGACCAAATTATAGCGGGCGATTTGATCGAAGGTGTCTTGGGTAATGGAGATATATGGCGCTTTGCATTCCACAATAAGAAAAATAGAGCCATCGGGCTCGAATACCACAATATCGTATCGCTTCTTGGTATTGTTGAGTACCAATTGTTTCTCCACATTAATGAGGTTGGCCGAATACTCTTTTTCAGAAATCAGGAATTGAACCGTATGTTGCCGAACCCATTCCTCGGGTGTGAGTACCACAAATTTTTTCCGGATGGGATCGAAAATCAGTCGTTTGTTTTCCCTATTTTTGAATCGGAAGGAATATGCTGGAAAATTGAGTTGCGGCATCGAACAAAGTAACGCTTTCCAAAGCAGATTTCATAATCTATGGGATATGCCTGTCCCCTCGAGCGCAGTCGAGAGGCGGTTTAAGTTCTCGACTGCGCTCGAACAGACAAATAAACGCTTTTGGCCCTAGATCAAGTAAAAAAAATCATTTCGGACATCAAGAATGGCAAGGCTTCTCCTATTTATTTTTTAATGGGGGAGGAACCCTATTACATTGATGGCATTAGCGATTATATTGAAAAGAATCTGCTTACCGAGGAAGAAAAAGGCTTTAACCAAATGGTACTTTATGGTCGTGATGTTTCTATCGATGACATTGTAAGCAATGCAAAGCGCTATCCCATGATGGCCGAGCGGCAAGTGGTTATTGTTAAGGAGGCTCAGGATTTGGCGCGTACCATCGAAAATTTGGCATCCTATGCGGAGAATCCTCAACCCACTACCGTGCTTGTTATTTGCTACAAATACAAGAAATTGGACGCCCGTAAAAAGCTTTCCAAAGTACTTAAGAAAAGTGCCGTTCTTTTCGAGAGTAAGAAACTCTATGAAAATCAGGTGCCGGACTGGATCCGAAGGGTTATGGGAGGAAAGGGTTATACCATAAGCCCCAAGGCGGCGCAAATGCTCACTGAATTTTTAGGAAACGATCTAAGCAAGGTGAACAATGAATTGGAAAAATTGCAACTCATTGTAAAGCCTGGAGAGCAAATCACTCCTCAAATCATAGAAGAAAACATTGGGATTAGTAAGGACTTCAATAATTTCGAGTTGCAAAATGCGATAGGTGTTAGGGATGTGAAGAAGGCTTTTGGAATCGTTCAGTATTTTGCCCAGAATCCGCGTAACCATCCTATTGTTATGACCATTGCCCTGTTGTACAATTTCTTTTCAAAATTGCTGAAATACCATTCGCTTTCCAATCCGTCCGATGCTCCCAAAGTATTAGGGGTAAATCCCTATTTCATTAAGGACTATGAAATGGCTGCCCGTAATTATCCCATGAAAAAGGTGAGCAAGATCGTAGCAACGATCCGTGAAATAGATATGAAAAGTAAAGGAGTAGGAGCGGCCAATGTGCCGCAAGGGGATTTACTTAAAGAACTTCTTGTAAAGATCTTCGATTAATTTTTGATTTTTTGGGAATTCATGATCTAGCCAAGGGCGCTCAAGAAACGCCCATGACCGTGATCATTAGGGGATTTTTATTTCAAATTCTGGAGAATAGGCATTTGTTATTTTTTGTCCACAGACAATCTTCCAGCTCCCATGATTCCTATGGCTATGAAACCAACCAAATACATAAGCGCTTTTTCTTTGGTACCAATAGGATCGGAGGCGTGGATCATAAATGCAGCGATGGCCATGGTTATGATAACCGGGATGGTTGCCATACGCGTTTTAAGGCCGATAATAATAAGGACAGGGCAGATAAACTCTGCAATTACAACAAGAATGGATGTTAACAGGCCACCAACACCAATGGGATTGCCCACTACGGCCGTGTTGCCTCCAACGAGTTCTAGAAATTTAGGGATTCCATGCGTAAGCATGAGGGCGGAAAGACCTACGCGTAAGACGAGTAGACCTAAATCAGGGTTTCTTTTCATTTGTTGTTTGTTTTTGATGGGTTATTTGTTAAAAATAGAAAAATTATAACAGTCCATGAATCCGCCTAACATTTAGTTTACCTTCTCTTAATTTTTGAAGCTCTCCCGCACCCATAATACAATACCCAGTTCATTATAACTTAAAGATTAGCTAAACCCATACGCTCCCCCAGCGAATAATTTTGTAGTGCTAATTAAAAAACGAATACCAAATGAAGAAAATTACCTTTTTTGCTCTAGCTCTTTTTGGGAGTTTGAGCATGTTACAAGCTCAAATAGCATCAACCAGTTTTGAAGAACCTACCGTACCTGGAGGGCAATATACAGACACTGGAGATGCCAGCGTAGCGCACGATTTAGTAAATAATGCGGGAGAGCCTGAAGTAGATTTTACTTCTACCGGCGGAGAGATAGGGTTCAATGCTACTTACGTACCTTATGATATACCGGGTTCAGGTCTTACCGATGGAGATTTTGTTGGGGTTACCGACTTTACAGGAGACGTGGTTGCCTATACCGATGGAAACAATGGCTATCAAATGTCCGATGCAGATGGAAATATGATTGTTGAATTCGATGTGGTCGATTTCAACGGATTCTCGAACAATGTTGTGTTTGTAGATTATTTCATCAACGCAACCGGATGGGAAGGAGATGGTACTGCCAATGACAGTTCCAACGACCGCATTCGTATTTATGTACGTGATCTTACCAATGGTACCGAAATAGATATTCTTAATACCGAAGGAAACGATATCGACGATTTGGGTATTGAAGATGCTTGGCAAAACGGAAGTGCTTCGGTACCAGATAACGTTATGGTACAGTTGGTAGTAGAATTACGCTCCAACTCCGGCGGAGAAGCCATCTACCTTGATAATGTACGTTTCGAAGCAGATCCTATTATTATTGCCGATGTTGAATTTGATGGTGGTTTCGTTTCTGTTTCTGAAGGAGACAGCTCTATCGAAATTTCTGTAGTTCCAGATCAGGCTCCAACCGAAGAAGGATCTGTAGATGTGGTATTGCTTTCTGGCGGAACTGCAGTAAACGGAACCGATTTCAACTACGTATCGACCGAAACCCTTATGTTCCCAGTTTCTCAATCGGGAGCGCAAACGGTTACCATTCCTATCACCAACAATACAAATGACGAAGGAGATAAGTTCTTCGTGTTGCAACTGCAAAATGCAGACAATGTAACCTTGGGAGGGAACGATACCTTTGGAGTATACATCCTAGATGATGATACCGAAGTTCCTGCGGGCGACGATTCTCAACTAGACCTTACCTTTCTATCAAGCTTTTTGGTAGACGGTGACGGTACTGCCGAGATCGCTGCTTACGATAAGGACAGCCAACAGATTTTAGTAACCAACGACACCAAATTGGAGTTCATCGATTTCTCAGATCCAAGTAATATGAGCACCAACCTTTCCATCGATTTTGCCGCTACAGGAGATGGAGTGCAGAGTGTTACTACCTATGGCGGATTGTATGCCTTGGCTATTTCCGGAATTGAAAAGACCGACAACGGAACCGTACTTATCGGGGATGTTGCCAATACCGATGGAGTATACCTAGAAGTAGGCGCACTTCCAGACATGGTAACTTTTACTCCCGATGGAACCAAAGTAATTGTGGCCAACGAAGGAGAGCCTAACGACGATTACTCCATCGATCCGGAAGGAAGCATTTCTATTATCGACGTTAGTGGTGGATTAGGAAACATCAATCAATCCAACGTAACTACTTTGAATTTTAATGCTTTCGATGCGCAGCAAGCAGACTTGGAAGCTGCCGGAGTTCGTATCTACGGACCTGGAGCTAGCGTTTCTCAAGATTTAGAGCCTGAATATGTAGCGGTTTCAGGCAATTCCGAAAAAGCATATGTAACCCTTCAAGAGAACAATGCCTATGCTGTAGTGGATTTGGTAACTATGGAAATCACCGACGTATTGCCTTTCGGGTTGAAAGACCACAGTCAATTCCCTAACACTATAGATGTAAGCGATGAAACCGATTTCGTATTCGATGCCAACTGGCCCATTATGGGAATGTATATGCCCGATGCCATTGCTACTTACGAAGTAGATGGAACTACCTATGTGGTTACTGCCAACGAAGGTGATGCAAGAGAATACGATACGTACGAAGAAGAGCGTAAGATCGACGATGACGATTATACGTTAGATCCTGCCGTATTCTCCAACATTGATATTTTGGAACTTGAAAGCAACTTGGCCGAAATCAACGTAACAAACGCTTCAGGAGATATCGACGATGATGGTCTTTTTGAGCAAATCCATGTATTTGGAGGTCGTTCCTTCAGTATTTTCGAAGCCGATTCTGGAAACTTGGTATACGACAGTGCTAACGATTTTGAAGTAATCACTGCAAACGATCCGGTATACGGAGGCATCTTCAACGCTAGCAATAGCAACAACAACTTCAAAAACAGAAGTGATAACAAAGGACCAGAGCCAGAAGGAGTAATCGTTGAGGAAATTAATGGTCAATACTACGCTTTTGTATTGTTAGAGCGCATTGGAGGGGTTATGGCATACAACGTAACCGATCCTGCTAATCCAGTGTTCCTTGAATACGAAAACAGCCGTGATGCGACTCCCGGCGGAGACGAAATGGGAGACCTTGCTCCAGAAGGAGTGGTGTACATTCCATTTGAAGACAGCCCAACCAGCACAGGATTGTTGGTGCTTTCCAATGAGCGAAGTGCCACATTGAGTGTATACGCAATCAACAATGACGTACTTTCTGTGAACGATTTCGAAACGGCCACCGAGACGTTAGCGATATACCCGAACCCAGTAAATGATATCATTTTCTTGAGCAAGCCCGGGGAGTATCAAATCTATGATATTACGGGAAGATTGATGGCGACAACCGGAGAGGTTGCTACTATCGATGTGGCTTCTTTCGCAAGTGGAACCTACATCATCAAAAACAAAAAAGGACAGACAGCAAGATTCATAGTTAGATAAATTAGTTAGTTAGTTAGTTAGTAATGGAAAGTCCGTTCCTTCATTTATGTAGGGGCGGATTTTCTTTTTTACCCTATTTTTGTGCGGTAATTTTCAATTATGTCACAACTGAAAGCTTGGCTCGGTGCAGCCCGATTGCGAACCCTTCCATTGTCCGTTTCAGGAATTATTGTAGGAGCTGCTCTTGGCAACCCTATTCTTAATGTATTAGAGGCTAAATGGCTTGAAGAAAGTGCAGGAGGCATTGCCTGCACTGTGTATGACTACTACTTCGAAAGACCATTGTTCTGGTTTGCCATATTAACGACCATAGGTTTTCAGGTACTATCCAATTTCGCGAACGATTATGGAGATGGGGTAAAGGGAACCGACACCCATAGGGAAGGAGAAAAGCGTATGGTGGCCAGTGGGATTATTTCACCAAAGCAAATGAAAAAGGGGATGTATATTACCGCAGGGATTACCCTGCTCATTGCCAGTATGCTCATTTTTATGGCATTCGGGAATGAAAATTTCCTGTTGGCCTTTATCTTCTTCAATTTGGCCATTGCTGCTGTGATTGCAGCTATTAAGTATACTGTTGGAAAAAGTGCTTATGGATACTCTGGAAAGGGCGATATTTTTGTCTTTCTCTTTTTTGGCTTGCTAAGTGTGTTAGGGACCTATTTCCTTTTTGCCCATTCCCTGAAGTGGGACTTGTTACTTCCCGCAACGAGTATAGGAGTGTTTAGTGCCGCGGTATTGAACCTCAATAATATGCGGGATATAGAAAACGATGCCAAGGTGGGGAAAAACACCCTTGTAGTAAAATGGGGAAGCCAAAAAGCCAAAAAATACCATTACTTCTTATTGATTTTGGGCATGACGACCGCCTTGTTGTATACCTTGTTGCATTACGAAAAGCCCCTGCAGTTTATCTATGCTTTGGCTTTTATTCCTTTTATATTGAATATGGTGACTGTGGGTAAAAACAAAGAACCGCGTTTGTTGGATGCAGAGCTAAAGAAGGTGGCTTTAAGTACGTTTGCCTTTGCTATACTTTTCAGTGCTTTTCACTAAACCGACTACCCAAGAATTCGCGATCTGCATGCTGCGTAGCTTCGAAAGCACTCGCATCCATTTTTTTGCGTTGTTCTATTTCATACTTCACCAAGGAATTCTGAATGTCGTGGATGTTCCTTGTCATACGTACAATTTTACGCTGTCGAAGCACCAATACGACAAGAAGGAGGATTCCAAGGGCGGTAAGGATATAGATGGTTGCTAGGTATTTGTTCTTTTGCTTCAAATTTACCAGACTTGCTTCCTGCTCTTGAATTTGCAGCTGCAATTCCATTCGGTCTACTTCACTAAGCCGATGTGCATCATGAATACTGTCATGGTAAACAATAGACTGTTTTAAATATCCCATGGATGTATCGTAGCGTCTCTGGTCTTCGAAAATTTTAGATAGCAGGATGGAAATTTCATAGGTGTATTCTAAGTCCTGCTCTTTCTTAGCTGCTTTTTCGGCTAAAAGCGCTACTGCTTCGGCATTTTCAAGGTCACCTTGAGCGTAAAAGACACTGGCCTTGGTATAGTAATAGTAATGCCCCATGAGATCATATTCCATGGCTATTTGAGTCCCTTTTTCAATGTATTCGGAAGCTTTAATTAGATTCCCTTCCTCTAGATAAATCTCTGCCAGACTCGTGTAGCCTGTTAGGATGAAGGGAGGTTTATCCAGTCGTTGGGCCAATTTTATCTTATCAATGAAAGCATCTTTGGCAAGATCGTATTGCTTGGTTTCCATGTATATTTTTGCAATATTCTGACCAGCCGAGATCAATGCATTGTCCAAATTGAGCTCCTCAGCATACTTTGCACACTCCTTAAAATACTGCAGGGACTTTTCCCATTTTTTGGCCATCCCATAGGCATGTCCCAAACGGAAAAGGGTTTCTGCCAACACTTCGTCTTTCAAATGCTTCTTTTTGGCAATTTGTTCTGCTTTGTGAAGATAGAAGACGGCACTGTCCATATACACCTGTCCCTCGAGATAGATTTTACCAATCTCTTTGTTCAGTTCAATTTTCTTTTCGGGAATGAGGTTTTTCCTTAGCTCTAGTTTGAGGCTATCCAGGGTCGGATTTTGACCGTAGAGAGGAATGATGAAAAATCCCAATATAAGTAGGGAGAATCGTGGCATGGGGCAGGTTTGGCGGAGTCAAGATAAATAAAATATCAAGTGGTTCCCAAAATTTTGTTAAGAAAATTCTTACACCTGTATTCCGTGAGATAATCGTATGCCTTTAGTTTACAGCCTTTACGGACAATTTAGTAGTATCGAGCAGTGCACCAGAAACGTGAAAGGTGCTTGATTGGATAATATGACAAACCATCTTTTCTGAAAAGAGGCGAAAATCAATTAAATTTACGGAAGTAACAAACACCCTTTGTCCAAATAAAAATCATACTATGAAAATCACGTTTTACGGTCAAAACAGTCTCTCTATCGAAGCTTCAGGAAAGCATATTATTGTAGATCCATTCATTTCTGGAAATCCGTTGTCTAAGGATGCTGTTTCGGTAAACGACTTAAAAGCCGATTACATTCTGCTTACCCATGCACACTTGGATCATGTATTGGATGCAGAGACCATTGCAAAGAATACAGGAGCGACTATCGTATCCAATTATGAAATAGCCATGCACTATCAAGCCAAAGGTTGTACCGTACATCCTATGAATCACGGTGGAAGTTGGCAGTTCGATTTTGGAAAGGTAAAATATGTAAATGCGATTCATACAAGTACCTTTGATGATGGTTCCGACGGCGGCTTTCCTGGTGGTTTTGTGATTGAAGGAGAAAGCAAGAACATCTACATTGCAGGGGATACGGCCCTTACCATGGACATGAAATTGATTCCCATGCGCACCCAACTGGATATGGCTATATTACCCATTGGGGATAATTTTACCATGGGTGTGGACGATGCCATTATCGCCAGTGATTTTGTAGAATGCAATCGTATTCTTGGAGTACACTACAATACTTTCGGCTTTATTGAAATTGATACCCAGGTCGCACAGGAAAAATTCAGCAATGCTGGAAAAGAGCTCGTTTTGTTGGAAATCGGCGGTACTGTGGAAGTGTAGTGGTCTATAGTCAATAGTCTTTAGACAATAGTAGGAATGTTAATCCGTATTACCATTAACTCATTCAATCATTGGATCATTCACTCATTAAATCATTAATTCATTTTGTTGCACGCAACTTATAAACGTCACCTCCTCCAATTCAAACGCCCAGCTGGGACTTCCCGTGGCGTACTGAAAACCAAAGAAACCTTTTATATCTTTTTAAAAGTTGGGGATAAATGGGGCATAGGTGAGTGTGGGCTCTTGCGAGGATTGAGTGTTGACGATCGGCCGGATTATGAAGAGACCCTGGAATGGACCTGTAAAAACATAGACTTGGGTCTGGACGAATTGTACGATCGATTGTTCGAATTCCCATCCATTCAGATAGGCCTAGAGACAGCTTTTACATCCATGTTATCAAAAGATCCTTATGAAATATTTCCTTCGGCATTTTCCAAAGGCGATGCGTCTATTCCGATAAATGGGCTCATTTGGATGGGCGATGCTACCTTTATGAAGGAACAAATAGCCGAACGCATCGAAAAAGGATTTGATTGTATTAAAATGAAGATTGGAGCGATCGATTTCGATACGGAAATTCAGTTGCTGAAGTCTATTAGAAAGGAATTCTCCCCTTCAGAAATTGAACTCAGGGTCGATGCCAATGGTGCCTTTTCCCCTTCAGAAGCATTGGAAAAACTGAAGCAGCTTTCCGAACTGAACATTCATTCCATAGAACAACCTATAAAACAAGGACAATGGCAGGAAATGGCCCATTTGTGTGAACTAACTCCGTTGCCCATCGCCTTGGATGAGGAACTCATCGGAGTTTTTACGAAAGAGAAAAAGGAAGCATTAATTCAGACCATTCAACCGCAGTATATCATCCTAAAACCTAGTTTTATTGGAGGTTTTAAAGGAAGTGATACCTGGATTTCCTTGGCTGAAGCCCACGAAATAGGGTGGTGGATTACCTCTGCCTTGGAGAGCAATGTGGGATTGAATGCCATTTCACAATATACCTTCACAAAAAATAGTAAATTGCCCCAAGGATTGGGTACCGGCAGCTTGTATACCAATAATATTCCATCGTCCCTAGAGGTTATTCAAGGGCACATAGGATATCATCCTGAAAAAGAATGGGATATTTCACAAATCGAGTAACAAAACCTACCTAAGGTTATCTAATCCCATATAAAAATACACTATGTACATAAAGCTTGCTTACAACTACCTACATGATGCTTGGCGCTACGTCATTGGATTTGTCGCCATTTTTATTGTTTGGCAATTGGGATCTATCCCATTTATCATCGGAGTGATGATCAAAGCTTCCTCCGACGGTTTGGACGCACTTACCGTTTTGGAAGACCCCAACGCCATTATGGGGGTTCTGGATGCCAATCTCACCTTATTTTTAATGCTTTTATCATTTGTCATTGGACTCATTGGGCTTTGGCTCTGGGTGCGATATGTGCATCGACAACCCATGCTAACACTTACCACGACAAGAAAGAAGATAGATTGGGGCCGCTTTGGGTTCGGTTTTGCTATGGTAGCAGCATTTACTATTGTAACCACACTATACGATTATTATGCGTTTCCTGAGGATTATGTAGTCCAATTCAATTGGGTGCCCTTCATCATTTTGGCCATTGTGGCTATTCTTATGATCCCGTTGCAAACCAGTTTTGAGGAATACCTATTTCGTGGCTACTTAATGCAGGGTATTGGGGTAATGGCTGGTAATAGATGGGTTCCTCTAATAGTAACTTCGGTCATTTTCGGAGCCATGCATTTCTTTAATCCCGAAGTAGAAAAATTAGGGAATGTCGTAATGGTCTACTATATAGGAACAGGTTTTTTATTGGGAATTATGACCCTTATGGACGAAGGCTTGGAACTGGCCCTAGGATTCCATGCTGGGAATAATCTTGTAGCTGCTATGTTGGTTACGGCCGATTGGACCGCATTTCAGACCGATTCCATTTTTAAAGATATATCCGATCCGAGTATGGGCTGGGATGTGCTCATTCCAGTATTAATAATTTATCCCATTTTTCTAGGTCTTATGGCATGGCGCTATAAATGGAAGAATTGGGGAGAGAAGCTCTTCGGAAAGGTGGAGCGTCCGCCCGATGATTCCATTCTAGAAATCGGAACCGAATAGAACAAAGCTAGATGCCAACCTCACCTCACATACATCCAAAGTTTAAGTTCAATGGGCTTTCCTATAGCTCTGCAGAAGAACTGCTCAACTTCGCGGATGACCTTAAAAACCACGGGGCTGCTTATGAGGTGAGTATCGCCAACTTTTTGGAGGAGTGGTTGGATTTTGGTGAAACCGTCATGGTACGTACGTCGGGCTCTACAGGAACACCCAAGGAGATTTTTCTGAACAAACAACAGATGATCAATAGTGCAGAAGCCACTGGAGCCTATTTTAAGATAGGTGAAGGCACAAAAGCACTATTATGCCTCTCGGCCGATTATATCGCCGGGAAAATGATGTTGGTACGTGCTTTGGTATTGGGATGGGACTTGCATGCTGTAGCCCCTAATAAAGACGCCCTCACCGAATATGACAATGATTATGATTTTGTAGCCATGGTACCTTTTCAATTGCACCATTCCATTCATGCTTTGGACAAGGTGAAGAAAATGATTGTGGGGGGTGGCGCTATTTCTGTCGAATTGGAGGCCCAACTTCAAGATAAGACCACCGAGGTATTTGCAACCTACGGAATGACCGAAACCATTACCCATATAGCGGTGCGTCGAATCAATGGCTTCGCAAAGTCTGATGCATTCTCTGCTTTGCCTAACGTTAAATTTGCGAAAGACCCTAGAGGCTGTCTCGTCATAGAAGCTCCTAAAGTGAGCGATGATGAGGTCGTTACGAACGATCTGGTGACGCTGCATTCCCCGGTCTCATTCACTTGGTTGGGTCGTATCGACAATGTAATTAATAGCGGTGGGGTGAAATTAAGCCCTGAAAAGATTGAAATGAAGCTGTCTCAACATTTTGACTTTTCATTCATCATTGCTTCAGAAACAGATGAAGCCTTAGGCCAACGGGTAATTCTCATCGTAGAAGGAAAAGATGTGCCGAGCGAGGAAGTCTACGGTAAGGCCTTCGAGAGTCTCGAAAAATACGAACGCCCCAAACGAATTTATTCCCTTTCCAAATTCCCATATACTGAAACGGGAAAAATCAAAAGACTGGATGTGCTGTCTTTGCTTCACAAGCACAACTAGCGGCTTCCCTCAATGAGATAAGGGCTTCCCTCAATATCACTTTTTTCCTACAAGTTTCAGCGGTAAGTTTGAGTGTAATTATTTTTTCATAAGATAAGTCATCTTAGTTTTTTTGGTTGGTTTTTTTGGGAAAGGGGAGTCACATGAGTTGGGCTCCCTTTTCTTTTTTATGGGAAGCAAATGTAGTTGATAGCCCGATAGTTACTTCCCTCATTCAAAAGCCTCACTGACTCAATCTTCATTTTTTGAGAACCTTCTCCCCACTAGTTTTACCGCATCAATTTTAAATCAAACAGATATGAGAACAGTAATACTATTATGGGCCCTCATACTTTCATCAAGCTTGTTGCAGGCTCAGGAAGTGGAGATTATGGGTACGATAACTGACGAAGCCAACCTTCCTATGTATGGAGTAAGTGTAGTTGTGAAAGGAACGTCCCGGGGAACGCAGACCGACAGTAACGGGGAATACACAATACAAGCGAATGTAGGGCAAACATTGGTATATGGTTATGTGGGCTATATAACCGAGGAAATGGAGGTGTTGAAAGACACACCCGAAATTTCATTTGCAATGAAGCTTGCACCTGCTCTTTTAGAGGAAGTAGTAGTCAAGGGATTTGTAGTTAAAAAAGAAAAGCGGGCATTGGGATATTCGGTGTCTTCGGTACAACAGGAAGCCATAAAGGAAAGCCCCCGTACGGATCTGTCGCAGTACATCAGGGGTAAAGCTGCGGGAGTAAAGATTACAACGCAAAACGGAAACCCAGGCACTTCTAACAAAGTTGTAATACGAGGAACCAATTCATTTTCTGGGGACAACAACGCATTGTACATCATCGATGGGGTGCCTGTATCATCGAATGTGGCTAAAGGAAAATCTGTAACCGGGAATTTAGGGACAGCTCGTTCCTATGATTTGGACACAAAGAATATAGATAGGGTAGATATTTTGAAAGGCGCTGCTGCGACGGCACTATATGGCTCTGAGGGAAGGAACGGTGTTATTGTAATAACAACAAAGGATGGAAAAGGAGTTCCGGTTTCAAACAATGAAAGCTATAAATACATTCCCGAAAACACTTTCAAGAATGTGGCTACCAGTCCACTTTCTACATTTTCTATTGATGTTGACAAGGCTGGATATAGCAATATCCGAAGAATGATCAACAATGGACAAGAAGTTCCACAGGAGGCTGTTAAGATTGAGGAGATGATCAATTATTTCTCTTACGATTATCCGAACCCTGAAGGCGAACATCCATTTTCTATCCAGACCGAAATGGCCAATTCTCCATGGAATAAAGATGCTAAACTGGTTAAGATAGGTTTGAAGGGAAAGGACATTGCCCAAGAAAAGGTACCACCATCCAACCTGGTTTTTCTCATCGATGTGTCAGGCTCCATGAATTCAAACAATAAGCTGGGGCTTTTAAAGTCTTCATTTGGGGTTTTGGTAGATAAATTACGCGAAAAAGACAAGGTATCTATTGTGGTGTATGCTGGAGCGGCAGGAGTGGTTTTAGAGCCTACCCATGGTGATGATAAAGACACCATTATGGATGCCATCAACAGATTATCGGCAGGAGGTTCTACCGCGGGGGGACAAGGAATTCAGTTGGCGTATAAGATGGCTCAGGAAAATTTCATTAAAGGAGGGAACAACCGCGTGATTCTAGCCACCGACGGAGACTTTAATGTAGGGGCTTCTAGTGATAGAGCGATGGAAGAGCTTATTGAAGAGAAACGAAAAGGAGGCGTATTTCTTACCGTACTGGGATTCGGAATGGGGAATTATAAGGATTCGAAAATGGAGACCTTGGCCAATAAAGGCAATGGAAATCATGCCTATATCGACACTATGCAAGAGGCACAAAAGGTGTTGGGAGCAGAATTTTTTGGAACCATGTATACCATTGCCAAAGATGTAAAGATTCAAGTAGAGTTTAATCCTGTACTTGTGCAGGCGCACCGACTTATTGGTTATGAAAACCGATTGCTTGAGGATAGGGACTTTAACGACGACACCAAAGATGCTGGTGAAATTGGAAGTGGACATACCGTTACGGCCCTCTATGAAATTATCCCGGTTGGGGTAGAAAGTATATATGTAGGAAAGGTAGATACCCTAAAGTACAGAACATCGAACCATACAAATACGGAAGATGAATTGTTAACCGTTAAATTCAGATATAAGGAGCCCGATGGAGACAAAAGCAAGCTCATTGTAAGAACCCTTACCGACACTAATTCGAGCTTCGAAAGTGCTTCTCAGGACTTCAAATTCTCCGCAGCGGTGGCCTTATTTGGTCTTCAGCTTAGGAAGTCAATATTCATCGATACCTTCAATAAAAAGGATGTGATCGCACTGGCACAAGCAGGAAAAGGATTGGACGAGGATGGATATAAGGCAGAATTTATTCGATTGGTTAGAAGTTATTAGAGCAGTTTCTGGTTTGGGAAACGGGCAAAGGGAGTTTCATGAGTTGGACTCCCTTTCCTTTTTTTTGAAGGGTATATCGAATAAGAACGGTTCCCTCATTCAAAAGCCCTGTTCCCTCAATCCTCCTTTTTTCGTAAAGAAGTAGTGGGTAGTTTCATGTCATAAACTATAATCCAATCGATATGAAGACATTATTAACACTATTTTCCATCAGCCTAGGGATGCTAGTTGCCCAGGGACAACAAATTGAAGTTTCAGGTATCGTTATCGACGAAACCAATAGCCCTTTTCCTGGGGTGAATGTTTTGGTTAAAGGAACCGAAAATGAAACACAAACCAATGAAGAAGGAACCTACACTATTGCTACCGAAATAGGGCAGGAATTAGAATTTAGCCGCTTTGGGTATTTTACGCAAACCGTAATTATTGAAGATGCCGAATCCATCAACATTCAAATGGAGGTAGACAATGCTACGGTCATTGACGCCATTGTAGGGGGATTCAATAAAAAGAGAAAACAAGGCTATTCCGTGGCAACCATCTGTGGCAGCGAAATTGCCGATAATCCGCAAAAGGACTTTTCGAGAGCCTTGGAAGGCAAAACCGCTGGGGTGATCGTGAAACCACAAACAGGATATGCGGGTTCTACCAATACGGTCATTATTAGAGGGCTTAATTCTTTCAACGGGTCCAACCATCCACTGTATGTAATTGATGGAGTTCCTTATGATACAAGAATAACGTATCCTGGGAATGTCATATGTGGCGATAATGGATCTAATAGATCTTTCGATATCGACCCTAACAATATTGCCAGTGTAAAGATTCTAAAAGGTTTGGCAGCCACCAATATCTATGGGTCGGAAGGACGTAATGGAGTTGTAATTATCACCACCAAAGCAGGACCCTATGCCAATAGGTGATCCAAACATATAACGATTTGCTAGTAGTTACCACTAGTATTTAATTGGGGTTGAGGGAATCGCACGTTCGGTTCCCTCTTTTTTTCTAAATGCGTATTTTTAGGAAAATTATCCCTCATGAAACACCTCTATTTTCTCTTCATTCTTATTTCTACAACACTATCTGCTCAAATCCTTTCGGAAAGGGACCGAGCCACGCTCAAAGATGAATTAATAGCCGAACGTTTCAATACGGTACTTCCCATGCTCATGGATCGCACCGAAATTGATATGTGGTTGGTCATTTCTAGGGAATACAATGAAGATCCGGTTATGCGAACCATGCTTCCTGCGAAATGGTTAAATGCCCGCCGTAGAACCATCCTCGTTTTTTATCGCAACAAGGCCGAAAATAGAATCGATAAGTTGGCGGTAGCTAGATATGATGTGGGAGAAAATATTGTTTCGGCTTGGGACAAGGAAAAACAGCCCGATCAATGGGCACGCCTGGTAGAGCTCATCGAAGAGCGAAACCCCAATAAAATTGGGATCAATATTTCAGAAAATTTTGGAATCGCCGACGGTATGGTACATACCGACCTTGAAGAGTTGAAAGAAGCCCTGCCCCAAAAATGGGAAGATAAATTGGTGTCGGCAGAAAAGCTGGCCATTGGCTGGATAGAAACCCGGACGGCCAGGGAAATGGAACTGTACAATACCTTGGTCGAAATTACCCATGGCATCATAGACGAAGCCTTTAGTAGCAAAGTCATTACACCAGGAACGACAACTACAGACGACGTGGTGTGGTGGATGCGACAAAAGGTAACCGATTTGGGACTGGAAACTTGGTTTCATCCTACCATCGATGCCCAACGAAGCGATGAGGCGTTGAAAAGCCACATTTATTCCTTTAGCAAAGGGGAGAAAGACAAGGTCATTATTCCTGGGGATCTGTTACACTGTGATTTTGGAATCACCTACATTGGTCTGAATACCGATTGCCAGCAACATGCTTATGTGCTTAAGGAAGGCGAGAAAGAAGTACCTGCATTTTTGAAAGACGCCTTCGCTAAGGGAAACCGGATTCAGGATATTTTTACGGGTAATTTTAAAACGGGCAAAACGGGGAATGAAATTCTTCTAAAGTCCTTATCAGAAGGCAAAGCCGAAGGGATGCGCCCTTCCATTTATACGCATCCATTAGGAACCTACGGTCATAGTGCCGGACCTACTATAGGCCTTTGGGATTCGCAAGGTGGTGTTCCCGGGACGGGTGACTATCCGCTGTATGAAAACACAGTTTACGCCATAGAACTCAATACCACAGTAACCCTTACCGAATGGAGTAAGGACATACGCATCATGCTAGAAGAGGCGGGCTTCTATGGTGAAAATGGCTTTCGGTACGTAAATGGCCGTCAAGAAGCCATTAAACCCATTTCTTGGTAGTTATTGGTACATCTTCAGGTACTTGTCCATAGAGCGTTTTCCCGAGCCATAAAAGGTGAAGAAAACACATAGTAAAAGAGCAATACCTGCCAATACCAAATTGGAAGTGACCATCTCCCCAGCGAAATTAATGAGTACCGCCCCAATCAGAATGGGAAGCTGGGCAATACAAGCCCAACGGGTTAACAGACCAAATACGATGAGCAGCCCTCCGATAAAGTGAGCTGGGACTACGTAATGGATGGCAATCATTTCACCCACCAAACTTTTCATGGGCTTAATCAATTCCAGTAATTCTAGGGTATTACCCATAAAATTGAACCCTTTTACTACCAAAAAGGCTCCTAAAGCAATACGTAGGACGTCCAAGGGATAATAGCTATGGGCATTAGCCCATTTATTAAGGCTTTTTATGGTTCCCATGATGCAAAATGTATTGGTTACACATCATAAGGTACTCATTTTTAATGATATAATGAATTTAATTGGATGAATGATCCTTATTTTTCGATCATTTCCCTCTGAAAATTGGGTGCAAAAGATGTACTTCTTTACCTACATTTTTTGGCCCTTACGGCTCCATCTCCAAAAGATGAAGGAGGCAATTCCCCCAACAACGGAGAAACAACTGAGCGTCCAAAATACATTTTGATGACCGCCCAATCCAGGGGTTTGGTCCAGTAGATATCCCATCACTGCCCCAGCAAAAATATCCGGAGTATATCCTACCAGTGAAATAAGTCCTACGGCAGTACCTGTAAGAACCAAGGGTATTCTTCCTTCTTTCATCGTAGCAAAGTAAAGTGCTCGCGCAGCATAAATACCGGAAGCCGTTATTAACACAGAAAGGAAAAACATAGCCGTTCCACTAGGGGTAACCCATCCCAATGCAAATAGCAAAGCCCCCACAATACTTAAGGCAAAACTAATAACCAACCATAGGGTGACCCGACTTCGGTCTGCTATAAACCCAATAAGCACGCCGGTGATAGGGCGTATGGATAGGAGGAATGTTCCCACTTTGGCCGAATCCACTTCATTGTATCCCATAATTTCATTGGCGTATTGTGAGAAGATATCGGTGAATTTGTACCCCACATAGGCACAAAGGATGATGACCATAAGTAACCAAACGGAAGGGATGCGAAGCAAGGCATTGATATCTTTTTTGGAAATCCGTTCAATGAGCAAATTCTTTTCATTCCGGTCCGATTTCAGGAAGAACCAAACTAGAATCCCAATAAGAATAACAATGGAAGATGACACCCAAATAACATATTTAAAGGCTTCTTTACGTTCTTCTATTGAAATGTTCTCCAGGTCCCCAGCAGCAAATAAGGAGAAAATAAGCACCCCTAAAAGTCCGAAACCAGCGCCAACCAATCCACGGCCACCGTCTAAAAACCCAAAGGCCTTTCCTTGGGATTTAGCACCACCCCAAACCCTAGTCGCCTTAATCATGGCAGCCCAGAAAAGAAAAATGGTGGTTAATCCCCAATAGCCATACAGTATTTTCAATGTGAGTAAAGAGGGATACGAGGCATATACCAATCCCCCAAGGGCGGTCGCCCATAGGGCAACAGCAATTAACTTCCTTGGTGGGAATCTGTCCGCCAATGGGCCTCCTAAGAGATAGGCAGGGAGCGCCACTAAGCCATACACCGAATAGCACAACCCCAGTTCTAAATTGGTTAATTGAAACGCCTCCAAAACAGTAGGGCGGAAAACCCTTGCCAATACGAAGGGCAGGATAAATACAGCTTCACCAGCCAATATTAATAATAAGAGGTAATAAAAGGGAAGGGGTTTCGATTGGGTTTGCGCGTCGCTGTTCATATTGGGTAGGCTGTGAAGGGCAAGTTACTCACTTCCTGTGAATTTCCAAATTATGGAATGATGGAATAAAAAAGCGACCGAAATAATTCGGCCGCTTCTACAAAGCACTAATCGCTCGCTTTTTTGATATTTCTCATAAGATGTTCCTTAATTCGAGTAGGGGTATATCCCTGTAATTTCCACCATTGAAATTGATCTATCATTCTCATATCCGGAAGTATCCTTTCTAAGTGTCCAGCATTTCCAGCTTGCACAGTTCCCTTTTCAATAGTACTTCCCCAACTACGATTTACACTAGAATCAACAGGAACGATAAGCACATATCCATACCCTTGTTGGGCTGCCCTAGTCTCACTTTGTAAATGGTCAATATCCATTCCTTCGGGAATATCTCCATGTACATCGCTGTAGGCTTTTCTGTAATCGGAATATCCGGGACGAACCCAAACCTGTTTTACATCCGATCCGTCAGGACCCTTTGCAGTAATTACCAACACATTGTTCTCGCTTTTTCTTCCCAGTTTATTCACGTTTTCAGCTCCGAAGAACTCTTCCAGTGCTTTTTTATCCTTGGCTGCAGTAGCCATATTCGTAGGTCTTGGCGTACCTATATCGAAAGCCCTACGAACCTGAGAAGATTGTGAAGCAATTTCCTGTAAATCATCAGCCTTTTTCGAGATGGCATTGGCAATATCGGCATTGGTTTCATTCTTGGCTGCGGTTCTCAGCACATCGATTACTTCGTCCATTTTCTTCCCGCTAATGGTGGAAGCTTCTACCAAAGGTTTTACCGTGGCTTTTCCGCCTTTCACTGCTCCTCCTCCGGGCCAAAGCTCTAGTACCAACATAGCCATATCGAATTGAGCATAATTCAATTCTAACCAGGCTTGGACCCAATCCCCTCTTTCCGCAGCTTCTAAGGCTTTTTCGAAATGTTCGTTAATAGAGCGAACATGGTCTCCCAATTGTGGCATTACCATTTCAAAAGAAGCTGTGAACTGCATTAGTAACAATACATCTGGAGGAATATCGATAACAATGGCTGGATTGTCGTTCTCTTTCATATCCTTCATGAGTCCGTCCAAGTAATCCTTTCCTAGGGATTCAGCACTTTCCACAATACGGGAGACCAGATTGAGCGGACTTTTGGTAAGGGAAATAAGATAGATAGCGTACCAATCTTTTCCTTCGATCACCCTTCCTTTGGTAAAGTCGAAGAAGGAAACAGCGGTTTTAGTATCAGGATCGACTGATACGGACTTTTGTTCCGTAATGAAGTAGTAATCGCCTACTTTCGTAATTCCAGCCTCTACACCGCCCAATCGGATGGTAATGGTACGATAGGGTTCTACATTATCCGACTCGAAAGCCCGGGTAATCCTCTCATCCTTGAATTCGGGCGCATCCGGATTTTCAACTTTCTCCTGAATCTCTTCTTGAACAGCTTCTTCACCATCTTCGATTCCATCCTCATCTTTGTCGGGATCTTCAGGTGTTTCGGAGGTATCATTCATGACTTTTTTAATCCGCTCTTCAGTCTCTAGGAATTTTTTATACTCCTCAGGCCACAAATTTGCCATTTCCCATAGAGCATACCCACAAATGCCTTGGTAGTTACCCCACATATCTTTATTGTCTTGATAGATTTTTCTTAGCTCATCATCGATAATAAAGTCATCTGTTGTCTTCTCGTCCTTATTGAACCAAGCATCGATTTGGGCTTCATATTCCAAGAATTTGGCATACCCCTCGGGATCTTGTTGGGCCATTTGCAGAAGGCCGGTTCCACAGATTCCCGAATAATTTCCCCATGTTTCCTTATTGGCTTTATAGATGTCGCGCATAGCCTCATCGAATTCGAATTCGGCATCTTCCTCATCGTCTTCCTCATTGTTCAACAATTCTTGGAGCCATGAACGGATTTGCTGTTTGATATCTGTATTATTGGCAAAGGCTTCTGGATCACTTCTTGCGATTTCCAACAATCCCGTACCACAGATACCTCCATACGTACCCCAAACACTCTGCTGTTCTTCGAAGATTTTAGCCAATTCCTCAATAAGGGCTTCATCAATTTCTACATCTTCTTCATTACAGTTTTGAGCATTCCCTTCCTGAACATTGGCAAGGGTATGCCCGACAACCTGTAGCGGATAAAAAGAAATTAAATCAGAAGGAATGTTTCCAGAAACCACTGTATTGAGCACCAAAGTCCCGGATTCGTTCGTTGTGGTCGAAATGTATTCCACGCCATCGGGATGGGTCAAAACACCATCTACAGGGGTGTTGGATAGGGGAGTCCCATTTTCAGAAATGATTTCTATTTCCGAAGAATTGGTAGTCTCATCGGTATCCACATCATAAGAAGTCTCTGATGTCATTCCTTCCGTGGCCACTTCACCGTTATTGAATTCGACAGGCAATTCATCTTCAGCATACACTTGTGCGGTTACTGTGTATTGTCCTACTTGATGGGCCCTGAAAGGGATTTTAATGGTTTTTCCAGCTTCTACAGAGATTCTATAGTGATCATTCCCCAGAGGTTGAATCACATCACTATTAAGTAGAAATTGGATAATGGGTAGACCTCCCGATAGGATGATGACACCATCTACATTGGTTTTTAGCGTAATTTTACCACGCTGTCCTACATTTTTTAGGGCAGGCCCTTGCATCTCTAGGGTCGGATTTACCGATATGTCTTCGGAAATATAGGTCTCCCCAGCTGGATCCTGAGCAGAAAAATGATAGTCACCTTCCGGAAAATTACCCGAAACCAAAAACTGTGATTCAAAATAGGATGAGGATACCTCGGTTAATGGGACTGTATTTCCCGTAGTGCTTTGCAGTACTTCTTGGGATAACTGATCCACGTTTGTTCCCTGTACTGTGATCAGTTCACCTGGCCCTACAATATCGGATGTGTTCCAGATTTCAATATTCGGAGTAGCCGCATTGGATACAGGAATAAACGTAGGGGTCGTTGAGGTGATAAGGGTCGTACTAGGTAGAGTTCTTTCCGGAAGGGAAATCAATTCGGCCAATAGGGGGAAGGTGCCGGAAGCTTCTGAACAACTAGGAATTTTCACTTTTCCTTGGTCACCCACTTCCACCACAGTACCCATAACCTGTATCTGGCTTCCTTTCTTTAAAGGGATAAAACCATTTTCGGTTTCTTCGCCCACCGTTCCCGTAAAGGTTTGCCCCTGGGCCACCACATCGGGAGCGATAAGTCGTAAGTTCGATTCTTTTTGTTGCCCAAAGGCAGCGAGGTTCATGATCAATACAATGATCATAAAGCTCATTTTTCTAAGTAGCGTGCTACTTGATTTCACTGAATTTTTCATAACAATTGGATTTAGATTGCTTTTCTTTTTTATGGATATATCCCAGCAATCTTCAATTGTTACCTATTGAAAATCAAGTGTTTTGTCTTTAGAGGTCTCCCTTTTCCTGATAAATGATAATCTGTAATCCGTCAGGATCCCTCAGGTACAGATAGTAGGAACCCCAAGGGCGAAGTACAGGACCCCGAGCAGACCAACGTTTTTCTTTAAGACGATCGGCCCAATACTGAACATCATCGGTTCTTATTTGAAGGCCCATCTTATCGCTGTCCAATTTCTTGTCGAAAGCATCCTGATGGTATTCATTGTAGTCCATAATCTCCGAAATTTCCAGTAGGGCCGTGCTGTTTTCATCTCCAATACGAAGAATGACACCTTTAGAGCCATCCCCATCGTCGTAGGATTCATAGAGTTCCATTTGTAAAACTTCCATGTAAAATGACTTGGAGGCGTTAAAGTCCCTGGTTCGGATAACGGTTTTAGAAGATAAGAAGCTCATGGTTGAAGGATTTCCTTTGATCAATTAAGATACAAAAAATGAATAAGTTAAAAGGAATTACAAGCCTATACGAATAATCGAATATCATTGTAGGCTTTTCAAGAATCTTACAAGCTTGTAGATATAATTCCAAATAAAGAATAATATCACGGTTACTCCAGCTAACATCATAATTGGTAGGAAATACCAACTTATTTCTATAGCAATAAAGATGTAAAAAACAGTAGCAATTAAGCCTCCTAAAATGCATAGGGGGATTAGTAGTTTCCTTGCCCAGTTTCTAGCTTTTCTAAGTTGATACCCACAAACGATCAATAGAATGCTATAGGGAATCATAGCGAAGGAAACTGGGGTATAGTATTTGAACAAAACACCCCAAAGTATTTGAGAGGGTTGGTAACTAGCCGATACGGTGAAATTCATTCCCCAGGCATCCTGATTCATTGTCCAAATAAAGAAAAAGTTGAAAATGAAAAGAAGGGAAGAAAATAGAATGACGCTATTTCCCCAATAGATATGGGTATATGATTTCTTTTCCTTCGATTTGAATCCCATTTACACTTGTATCACCCCTAAATTAAAAGGTTTCTCAATGGGAGCGTGATCTGCCGCCTCTATCCCCATAGAGATCCAGGTTCGCGTATCCATAGGATCGATTACTGCGTCCGTCCAGATACGTGCGGCTGCATAATAAGGGGAAATCTGGCTGTCGTATCGTGCTTTGATTTTATCGTATAATTCCTTTTCTACTTCGGGAGTGATTTCCTTTCCTTCTTTTTTCAAAGAAGCTGTCTCTATTTGTAACAGTACCTTGGCAGCACTATTACCACTCATTACCGCTAGCTCTGCACTTGGCCAGGCCGCAATGAGTCGTGGATCGTAAGCCTTCCCACACATCGCGTAATTACCAGCTCCGTAGGAGTTTCCGATAACAATGGTGAACTTGGGCACTACACTATTACTCACGGCATTTACCATCTTAGCGCCGTCCTTAATAATGCCTCCGTGTTCGCTCTTACTTCCCACCATGAATCCCGTAACGTCCTGTAAGAAGACCAAAGGAATCTTTTTCTGGTTACAATTGGCAATGAATCGGGTGGCCTTATCGGCACTATCACTATAGATGACCCCACCAAACTGCATTTCACCCTTTTTGGTTTTTACCAGCTTCCGCTGATTGGCCACAATACCAACAGCCCAACCATCGATTCGTGCATAACCGGTAAGAATGGTCTTTCCATAGCCTTCTTTGTATTCGTCGAATTTTCCACCATCGACCAGTCGTTTTACGATTTCGCGCATGTCATACTGATCGGCTCTGGATTTAGGAAGGATGCCGTAGATATCCTCGGGATTGTCTGCTGGTTTTTCTGCTGCAATTCTATTGAACCCAGCCTTGTCATAGTCTCCAATTTTGGAGAAGATATTTTTTATGGTTTCCAGTGCATCTTTATCGTCCTTGGCCTTATAATCGGTTACTCCACTAATTTCACAATGGGTCGTAGCACCGCCCAAAGTTTCATTGTCGATAGTTTCGCCTATGGCTGCCTTTACCAAATAACTTCCTGCCAAGAAAATACTTCCTGTTTTGTCCACGATAAGGGCTTCATCGCTCATAATAGGAAGATAGGCTCCACCTGCCACACAACTTCCCATAACGGCCGCAATTTGGGTAATTCCCATACTGCTCATCACGGCATTGTTTCTGAAAATGCGTCCAAAGTGTTCCTTATCTGGAAATATTTCGTCCTGCATGGGAAGATACACCCCTGCACTGTCTACTAAGTAAATAATGGGAAGTTTATTCTCTATGGCAATCTCTTGGGCTCGAAGGTTTTTCTTTCCCGTAATCGGGAACCAAGCACCTGCCTTTACCGTTGCATCATTTGCCACGACAATGCATTGCTTGCCTTGTACGTATCCTATTTTCACAACGACACCACCACTAGGGCATCCACCATGTTCTTCGTACATGCCTTCTCCTGCAAAAGCTCCTATTTCGATAGAAGGCTTTTTATCGTCCAGCAAATAATCGATGCGTTCGCGGGCCGTCATTTTGCCTTTGGCATGATGTTTTTCGATTCTTTTGGGGCCACCGCCTTGTTTTACCTTGGCCAATTTTCGGCGTAAGTCGGAGAGTAAGAGTTTATTATGGTCTTCGTTTTTATTGAAGTTGATGTCCATTAATGAAAGGCTTAATTTTTGAAAATAGATGATAAAATAAGTGGTCCTATAGACCCAAGCAATTTACAAAAACTCTAGTCTTTACCGCCCATCATTACAATATAGTTTGGGAAGGAACTTTTTACGGTGAATTCTATTCCGAATTGGTTAGATTTGTTAAAAATTAATCGAAAGATGAGAGATACCTTACTGGATGAAATTATAGACAATTATGATGCATTGAAATACGGTTTATTGAAGGCACAGACCTTCGATGAATCCCATTTTGGCTTTCCCGAAATCTACTATAAGATCATGGAAACCGATCGTCAACGTGTGGATGCTTTTAAAAAAGCCTTTGAATTGAACAACAATTTCAAAGATGCCGTAGTCTGCGAAGTAGGAGTGGGGACATTGCCACTTACCAAGCTGTATATGCCCTATGTGAAGAAGGCCTATCTCATAGAGAACAATCCAGATCTCATCCCATTTATCAAACAAGAAATTGCCAAATATCCTTGGGCTCACAAGGTAGAGCTAATTTATGCCGATGCCCTGACAGTAACTTTACCAGAGAAGGTAGATCATGTTATTGGGGAATTGATGAGTATTTATTGCGCGAATGAATTTCAGGTGCAGATTTTCCAGCACATGAAGGAGTTTTTAAATCCGGGAGGTAAGCTGTTCCCTAATCGCATCGTCAATTTCGCAAGGTTGTGTGAAGCAGACATCGATGATAACGTACATCATTATCCTGTGATGTTTACCCGCCATCAGCCCATGTTCTTGACCCAACAATTTCTGGTAAATGAAATAGAGTTGTTGAAAGAGAAAAAGCAAGGGGTGAATCTTAGTTTTTCGGTACCCGTTTTATTCTCGGGAACGGTGAACGCACTTTATCTCGAATCCTATGTGGAAGTTACCGAAGGTTCCAACTTCACGGGAACGGATAGTCTAATGCCTCCTACGGTATTGAAAACGACCAATACCCAAGAAGTAAAGGCAGGGGATTTAGTACATATTGATTTTAGTTTTGATTATGGTTCCTCTCTGGACGATATTAAATGCGTACTCTCTTAGTCGAGAATATCAATGTCGAAACCAATAATATCCCGTATTCCAGCTTGAGATACATCTTTAGGCTCGATAGGGGTAACGTAATGCCATAGATCGTTACCAAAGGTGAATTCTTCGCCTGTGTCGGCTTGGAAGATAAATTCCCCAGGCTGTAGTTCTTTCTGGTAGATTATTTCGTTGGATCCCTTGGGGTTTTGTTCATATATCTGACTCTCCCCACCGTTTATATTCTGTCTATTGATCACTAGAGCCGACATAATGTATTGGGCACCATCTTCATGAACTCCTTCGGGAGCATTCTCCCCTTTGATCTGCTCTCGGCTTATGGTTCGCATGAAATGACTGGTAATTTGTAACTTTCTGGCTTCTGGGTGAATGCTTCTCACCAAGGCAGATATCTTTTTCAATAACCTATGAAAATGTTCTCCTTGTACCGCTTCTGCTGTAGCTTGGGTAAATACTCTGCGCCATCCTCTAAAGTCACCAACATTCTGTTGAAAACCTTGCTGTCCAGTGCGTTCTATAAAATAATCTTCGTCCCACACTTCAATAAGAAAGGACGAGATGTTGCGCTGGCGGGTAATCATGGACAAACGATCAAACTCCAGTTTTTGTTCTGGGGTTAATTGGTCTATCCAAGGTTGTAGTACTTCTATATCTGCAGCTCCTTCGAAATAGGGTTGATGCCGTTTTTCAATCAATGCAGTATCGTTCGGAAACAGCTCTTTCAAAAAAGAAATTTGTTTGCCGCGCACCAAATAAACGTCGTCCGATAATTCATCGAAAAGGGGTTTGAAAAAATCTAAAAATGTCTCCGTAGAAAAGCCTAAATCTTCAACACTTCCTACCCGTATTGGGGATTTGATGGTTTTCCCCAATGCTTTCGATATGTCCTTTTCGGTAATCATACTTCTTCTTCCTCATCCTCTTGAAAACGCAAGTATTCCTCAACGGTTTTGTTAACGGGAGGGATGTCTTCTTCAACAATCGTCTTCAGTAACTCTTCGGTGATGGGCGTTATGGAAACGATACGATTGGCATGGTATTCTATGATCTTTTCGAAAAGATTTCTGGCAGCACGGGCATTTCCGAAACTTTTATGCCTTTTTTCGTATAATTTATCGAAGATGAACTCCAATTTTTCCTTAGCCTCTTGGTTTAATGCAAAGTCGTTCTTTGTACAGAACAATTCGAAGATAGCGACCAATTCCTTGGGTTTGTAATGATCGAAAGTGAAGTAACGATTGAATCTAGATTGCAATCCAGGATTGGATTCTATGAAATCCTCCATTTCATCGGGATATCCAGCTACGATGACCACAAGTTCTTTGCGATGATCTTCCATTTTCTTTAGGAGTACTTCGATGGCCTCCGTACCAAAATCTTTTTTGTTGTCCTTGGCCAATGCATAGGCCTCATCGATAAACAAGACCCCATCTATAGAGGCCTTCACCACTTCTTCGACCTTAAGGGCTGTCTGTCCAACATATCCAGCAACCATCCCTGTACGATCGGTTTCTACCAGGTGTCCTTTTTCCAGATACCCTAAGTGTCTGTAGATTCTGGAGACCAATCGGGCTACCGTGGTTTTTCCTGTTCCAGGAGGTCCCATAAACACAGAGTGCAACGAATTGTTTACGTTTTTCAATCCCTTTTCCTCCCGTATCTTCTGTACTTTAAGGAAATTGGATAATTCGCCCACGGCTTTTTTAATATTATCTAAACCAATCAACTCGTTGAGTTCGTCCATGACATCATCCAGTGTCTCATCTTCGTTGATTTCTGTTTGTTTTACGCCTTCGATTTTCTGCTTAGGATGTGCGAGTTTGTCCTGTATTTTCTTCAGCAACTCGGTTTCTTCTTCTGAAATAGTTCCGTCTGCTTTGGCAATTAACGAACCGATACGATATAAAAAGGCGGTAGAATTGGCAAAATGTGGACTATCCAGACGCTTTAACAAAGAAGGCATGAGAAACTCATTTTTGTAATCCGGACCTAGATCGAACAGGCTTGCATTTTTAATGATCTCGATGTTTTCATCGAATTTCTCAGATTGTACAAAGGTATTGATACGCTCTATGGACAGCGTTGAAATGATATCATTACCCTGCATTTTTTCGAACAGAAATGCCAGCAGGAATTTGATCTTCGAATCCGACTCTTCATTGCTTTTATCGCTGAGTGGATAAATCGCATTGAATAGTTTAATGATATCCTGAAGGATCACGTGTTCCGCTTGGAACTCCATGGCATCATCACTTTTTTGAACGATCGCATTAATGGTGTTGGAAAAGCGCTTATTGTTGTTGAGATCTTCGGCAAGGTTTTGAATCTTATCGCCTTCAGCCTTCAGAATCTGCAAAAATTCATAGTCGATATCGAAATCCTGATTGGCCGATTCTTTTTTATTGACAAAGTCTTTAAACTTATTAGTAAAGTATTCCAAGTCTTTTTTCTCGTCTTTCTTCGTCAGTAATAAATCATCCAATAAAGAAGCCAAGAGGGCCATGTGTTCTTTGGGCAGTACCCCTAGGTTAGGATGCGTAAGTAAGCTTTGTTGCAAAGGGATCTTTTCGCTCGCTATGTGTAAATGATGGGTAGTGAGAATGAAATCGAGTGCATCCATGGATGACTTTTGGGAATACAATACCAGTAAGTCCTCATCCTTAATGCGAAGCGTTGGGAAAGCATCCGAGATTTTTAGGATGCTTAATGGATTGATCGACTTGCCCTTGAAGAAGTGAGCCTTCTGCTCCTCTGGTAGTTTTGAAAAAAACTGGTCTGTGGCCTTATGGTATTTGCGGGTATTCATTCTTAATCCCTATGTTTTTTTGAAGTATGTTTCCCCTGTTATTGTCCGTCGGTATCGATTTGCATCATGGCGTCTTCCACTTCATGAACCAATTCGTCGTAACGTGCCATTCGTTTGGTATCTCGAGTTCGATTAAAGGGTAAATCTACATTAATGTGTTTTACAAAGCGCGAGGGCGCATGTTTCATGATATAAATATCGTCCGCCAAATACACGGCTTCTTGAATATCATGGGTTACGAATATGATGGTAGGGCTAAACTTTTCCCAAATACCAATCAACAAGTCCTGCATCTGTAATCGTGTCTTTACGTCTAATGCACCAAAGGGTTCATCCATGAGCAGGATTTCCGGATTGGACATTAAACTTCTGGCAATAGCCACACGTTGTAATTGTCCTCCAGATAGCGCTGGATATTGAGCATATTTTTTCTGATGCCCCTCGAGTCCAACAAGTTTAATCATTTCCATGGCTTTTTCGTCCCGTTCTTTCTTTGGAACTCCTTTAAAACGCAATCCCAGGCCTACATTATCCAAAACGGTCATCCATGGAAGGGAAGAGTATTGTTGAAAAACCATACTCACCCTGTTTTGTTTTCCTACAGCTTCTCCCTTCACCAGCACAGAACCCGACGTGGGTTCTTGGAGGCCAGCAATATATCGCAGTACCGTAGATTTTCCACAACCCGACATTCCCAAAATCACGGTGAACTGACCTTGCATGGGCTTGTCTTCGATTAAAAGATCCAAATTTTCAATGATCTTAACCTTCCCATTGTCGTAGGATTGGTGAACTCCTCTCAGTTCTATGATATTTGCCGATGCTGTATCGCTAAATTGTATCGCCATAGTTAGTGCTTGTTGCCTTTGTTTGTGTGCTTAAAAGGAAATAATAGTTTATCGATCATTACAAACAATCGGTCTTGTAGGATACCAATAATAACAATAATGATAAGTATGGCGAAGGCCTTGTCGATTCTACTTTGTCGTTTGGCGGTCCAAATCAATTCTCCGATTCCACCACCTTTGTTCAGCATTTCCGCAATGGTAATGTACGTCCAAGAAATGGCAGTTAAAACGCGAATGTCATCAATGATTTTTGAAAAGACATAGGGCATATATACCGTTCTAATGGTCTGCCAAGATGTGGCGCCCAACGTAAATACGGTATTCAGATAAACGTTTTGTACTTCATCTATACGTTGAACCACTACTGGAATGAGATACACAATGATACCGAATGCCAAGAAGGAAACCTTCATTTCGCTTCCCAGTCCTAACCACATGATGAAAATTCCCGTCACAGCGGTTAAAGGAATAAAACGATACGAATCTACAATCTGACTGAACAGGCCTCTAAACAATGGGATAAGCCCCAATAAAAAGCCAATGGGAATGGAGATGAGTATCGCCAATAAGTAACCCAAGAAGTTAAGCTTGATGGAATAGAAGGTATTCCCGATCACATCGTCGTTCTTGTTGAGATCGGGAAATGCCTTAATTACTTTAACGGGCGAAGGTAATAAGGGGTAGACCTTGTTTTTCTTAAGACCAAACGAGGCCAACTCTTCATTGCTCAGTGTTTCGAGTGTGTCGTAACTGGCTACGAGTAATGAATCATTGTCGTAATACCTGCGATCTTCCATCGAAATCGTTGAGAGATCAATGGTTTCATCTTGGGTAATTACAGACTTAGATAGATTTTCTGCTAGTAAAAACCATGTGAAAATGAGTATAAGCGCTCCTACAACGGTAAGTACGACCTTATCCTTAGGAAGGAGGTTTCCTCTAAGTTCAAAAAGCTTTTTTACGTTCATTAGTCTACTACCAGTTCAAAGTCAGTCCTACGGTTTTTAGAGCGGCATTCTTCATTCTGATTGCCTTCACATCCTGAAACAGGCTCATCTGGTCCATTTCCTAGGATGATGAAGCGATTCACTGGCATGTTATGCTGACTTATTAGGTAATCTGCCACAGACTGGGCTCTCTTTTTAGATAGTGCAATGTTAGATCCTCGATTCCCTACGTTGTCTGTATTTCCTTCAATACGAATACGTGCGTTGGCGAAGGCCTTAGCAATAGGGGTAAACTGTAGATCGATCAACTGCTTGGAGTTTTCGTCCAATTGAAATTCTCCAGTTCTAAAGCTGATACTTACTTTTTTGGAAGAAAGTGACTCTTTGTTGGTCAAACTTTCATCAGCTGCAGTAAACTGCTTCTGTGCTTCTGCGCTATGACTGCCTCCAGAAAGATTTGTTCTTGAAACCAAGTCCTTGGTAGAAAGTAATCTCCAACTTTTAGCTCCTTGGGTGTTATAGCCTAGGTTGTTGTATTTCACCTTCATTTTGTTATAAAGGTCTTCTCCAGTAACACCACTATAACTTGGATTCAATCCAAAGAAATCTTTGTTGTCCCCGTGTGTGGTCAATCGAACATTGTTAATGGCATCGTAGCAGAAGTCTTCTGGTTGAGACAATCCCTCAGCAAGGATTTTTGCTGCCTTTCTTTTGTTGCTATCCGAACTGTTCAACTCTGAAGCCCCGATCATCCAACCTTCATACAGGTCTCTTAACTGATCTTTATGCGTTTCTACGAACTCTTTTTTCGATACAAAAACGTCGGCGATGATATGTGTGGCGTTTCTGGTACTTTCCAAAACCTTAGAACCGGCTACTTTACTTACACAGTCGGCATCGTCTGGACTCCAAACTACAGCTGCATCTACGGTATTACTTTTAAAAGCATCTGCCGCGTCGATAGCGCTGGGTACTTCCACAATCTGCACATCGCGTGTGGTCATGTCACTTGCTTCCAATAGCCAAATCAAAAAGGAATGCGAAGGCGTCATAGGTGCTACGGCGATTTTCTTTCCTCTCAGGTCACTTACGTTGTTAATTCCTCGTGCGGCAACGATGGCGTCACCTCCACGGCTCCAATCGGCCTGGAATACTACTTGTGGCTGAAATTGGTCTAAACCTTCTACTTCTGTAGGGAAGGCATCGATGGTCGCCCACATTAGGTCGATAGATCCATTTTTGAAAGCATCTCGGGATGCATCGAAGTCGTCGATCACTTCAAAGTTTACCTTGAATCCGTAGTCTTTGTAGAAACGAGAGTCGGTGTTGGCTTCAAAACCTTCATTGAAATACTGTCCTCCAGCATATCCTCCCCAGGTAACCACTCCTACATTGATGACGTCTTTATAGCCATCCTTAGTTTTTCCGTCCTTACCTGTTACTTTTTCTATCTGCTCTTGTACATCCGGATTTCTTAATTGTGTTAATAAGTAATACGCCCCAGCAATGATGGCTACTACGATTAATATTTTTGCAAACGGTGTTAATTTGGTCCTTGCCATAGTGTATTTTAGTTGTGGTTTTTAGTCTTCGAAATTAAATAGGTCGGAATATTGGTTATTCTGACTTTTTGTTTTTACAATAGGAGCATCGAGATCTACGCTGTGCTGATCGTGCACCAAGAGATCCTTCTGGTTTCCTAAGATTAAGGAAACCCCTTCTTTTTCCCATTTTTCCAATAGCTCCAAGCCTTCTTCTTCAAAAATTCCATTCTGAAGATCGATAGAGTCCATAAAGTTGGTCGACATGTCCATGAAACGCTCCATTTCACCAATCTTCATGCTTACGTCTTCGGCAATGACCTCAAGGGCCCTGTCGAACATTTCTTTTTTGTCGTTATTACCGGCAATGATATTCATGGCCGATTTCATAGCAGAATGACTCGCTCTAATGGCTTTGCGCTCTTGTTCCTTTACCATGACCTGATCTTCTATGTCTTCCAATAGAATCTCAGAGTTTTCATACATCTTGGTGAGTACGCGGTACAGGATTTCCATTTTCTTATAGAGTCCATCCAGCTTTAGGTTCGACTCCTGCAAGCGTCCCGCTTTTCTGGACTTAAGGATCATGATTCCCTTCTTGTCCTTTTCCTTGGCAGCGCTCGCCAACTTTAGGTTGCTATTAATGCTTTTTTTGTTATCATAGATGATCTGCTGCAAACGCTTCATCTGTCCTTTAAGAACAGCGATTTGCTTATTCATCTTTTTGAGATTGTCTTTAAGATCTTCTACATAACTCTTAAGTATTCCTATAGGGTCTATTTGAATGAAAAGACCGGTAATCCATCGCATAAAAGACTTATACATGTAAAAAATAAGGTTCCGCATCTTGGGATCCAATATCATATAGATAAGCGCCCCCAAAACCGCTAAGAGCACTCCCAGATAGAGTGTGTTCTCCGCAATCTCAATGAGGAAGGGGAGTACTTTGTACAGTCCGTAGAGTCCGCCTGCACCCAAGAGCCCCATGAAGAGCATTCCGGTTTTGCCTTCCGGCTTTTTCCAAAACGATTTAGGTTTTAACGATGTATTGTCCATTATTTAAGGTATTTCTGCATTTTTAACATATCCTCCTCAAATTGCGATTTAAGAAGGTCGTACGATTGTTTAAAATCGTTCTGTGTCTTATTGATTTTTGCATTGCTTTCTTGCACTTTGGCTTTTAGGCCTTCAATTTGCGTCTGGTGTTTTGCAATCTCTTCGGTCAAGGCTTTAATCTGAGCCGATTTTTCCTTTATAATCGATTCGAATTGTGCGATTTCACGTTCACGACCGGATACCTTATCATCGAATTGATTTTTGAAAGCATTGGTAAACTGCTCGCTTTCTTTGTCTAGAACACCGATATAAAATTTTGTGGTCTCTAAGAGCTTATCCAAGGTTACTCCCATGGTAGAGGCTGTGGCAAAAGCCGAACGGTACTTGGTAGACTCATCCATAGGCATCTTTTCCAATGCCTTAAGGGCTTTCTTGTACTCCAAATAGTCGAAACCTTCGAGGTTGTTCTTTTCGATGGCTCCCAACAGTTTTTCCACAATTTTAGGATCTACAATGCCGGTCGTTGAAGCAGCGGAAGTGCGCGTCGGGGGCGCAGGCTCCGATACGTTCGGAGTACTGGCTTCATTTCCTTCTTTGTCTTTGGGGGTAGTGGGTTTCTTAGTTTCTTCTTGGTCTTCTTCTACAATGAATAAAGACTTTAAATTCTTTAGCATGGTTGGTGTATTTGGACAAATTTAAAAAAATAGGTATTTAATTGGACGATTAAGATACGCCTTTATAGCTATTTGGTGTTGAAATTCTTGAAATGTTACAAAAGCGCTATTTAAATACACGTTTCCAACCTAGTCGTAATAGCACGAGAATGACCAAAAACAGTAGGATGAGGTGGGTAAAGCTTCCTATGAATAGCACACCAAAGAACATACGTTGCAAAATGTAGGTAAGTATAAAGGCCATGGTAATGACCAAAATCAATCCGGAGAGTCTATCGAATCCCGGAATTTCGGACATGGGTACGGTTCTATGAATGATCATGAGGGATAGCAGCATCCCAATAATAGGAACAAAATACACTGCGATATTTAGCTGTAATAAATTGGCTCTCAAGAAAAATAGGTTGTACGCTACGAGCATCACGGAAAACACTCCCGGAATAGTGGCCAAATATACCAAGGCCGTGTATCCATAGGAGATTGGGGCTTTAAAATTATTTTTGGAAACGGTTAAGAGTCCCAAGAGAGAAAATAAGATTACGACAACATAATAGCCAATTATCCATTTAGGGAATTGTCCATACTGATCTATGATATTCTGTAAGGTCATGATGTTAGTTAAATATGCCCCTAAGATAGAATATTAGTAATAGTTTATTGTTTTCTTCTATTTTGTTGAAGTTGATGCCTTTATCCTACGGTGATTCTCTTAAAATATGAAAGAGAGGGTATTTCACTTCCTAAATAAAGGATTAATTAACGATATTTGCGTTAGGGATTGCAGCGGCATCCCCTGTAGTGCAAAGCTACTACAGGGATACAGCGGAAAGCCCGGTCGTAAAGTAAACCAGAGGTTTTACTTTACGGAACGCCATAAAAAGTAAAGAGCATGATGAACAAAAATACGGTCCTGGCTTGGGCCACCTTTATTATGATAGTTGTAGGCTGTGCATTAATAGCCTTGGGAGCCTTTAAGTATGACGATGTAGCAGGATGGGGCTTCGCTGCAGTAGGAATTGGCTTTTTTGCCGTTGCATGGGTGTTCAATGCCCTAAAAGGCCGCGTATAATTACACACTAACCTTCTAATTTCAGAAAATTATGTCCGACGACAAGAAAGTCATCTTTTCCATGTCTGGGGTTTCCAAAACCTACCAAAGTGCCCAGACCCCTGTACTTAAAAATATATACCTAAGCTTCTTCTATGGTGCCAAGATTGGTATTCTGGGACTTAACGGAAGTGGTAAATCTACCTTGCTTAAAATCATTGCTGGGGTAGAAAAGAACTACCAAGGTGATGTTGTCTTTTCTCCGGGGTATACCGTAGGGTACTTAGAGCAGGAACCGCAATTGGACGAGGATAAGACCGTGATCGATATTGTTAAGGAAGGTGTTCAGGAAGTGGTCGATGTGCTAGATGAGTACAATAAGATTAACGATATGTTCGGTCTGCCCGAAGTATACGAGGATGCCGATAAGATGCAGGAGCTTATGGACAAACAGGCCAAGCTTCAGGATAAGATCGATGCGACCAATGCTTGGGAATTGGATACCAAATTGGAAATCGCCATGGATGCCCTGCGCACGCCGGAAGCCGATACGCCAATTAAAGTACTTTCTGGTGGAGAGCGTAGACGGGTAGCTTTGTGCAGATTATTGCTTCAGGAGCCTGATGTGCTGCTATTGGACGAGCCTACCAACCACTTGGATGCCGAGAGTGTGCACTGGTTAGAGCATCACTTGGCACAATACAAAGGGACGGTAATCGCAGTGACGCACGACCGTTATTTCTTGGACAATGTGGCTGGATGGATTTTAGAATTGGATCGCGGGGAAGGAATTCCTTGGAAGGGGAATTACTCTTCTTGGTTGGATCAGAAATCGAAACGATTGGCCCAAGAGCAAAAGCAGGCCAGTAAACGTCAAAAAACCTTAGAACGCGAATTGGAATGGGTGCGTATGGCCCCTAAAGGACGCCAGACCAAGCAAAAGGCGCGTTTACAGAACTATGAAAAATTGATGAGCCAAGACCAGAAACAACTGGACGAAAAGCTTGAAATATACATCCCGAACGGCCCTCGTTTGGGAACAAACGTGATTGAAGCCAAAGGCGTGTCTAAAGCCTTTGGGGAAAAATTACTGTACGAAGACCTCAACTTTAATCTTCCACAAGCAGGAATCGTAGGAATTATTGGTCCCAATGGAGCAGGGAAGACGACCATCTTCAAAATGATTATGGATGAATTGGAACCAGACAAAGGATCCTTTGAGGTAGGGGAGACCGCTCAATTGGCTTATGTCGATCAGTCGCATTCCAATATAGATCCCAATAAAACGATTTGGGAAAACTTTAGCGATGGTCAGGAACTGATTATGATGGGAGGTCGACAGATAAATTCCAGAGCCTATCTAAGCCGTTTCAACTTTAGTGGAAGCGAGCAGAACAAGAAGGTTTCTATGTTATCGGGAGGAGAGCGCAACCGCCTGCATTTAGCCATGACTCTAAAGGAAGAGGGGAATGTATTGCTACTGGATGAGCCTACCAACGATTTGGACGTAAACACGCTAAGAGCCTTGGAAGAAGGTTTGGAAAACTTTGCGGGTTGTGCGGTAGTGATTAGTCACGACCGTTGGTTCTTGGATCGAATCTGTACACATATCCTTGCTTTTGAAGGGGATAGCCAAGTGTACTTTTTCGAAGGAGGCTTTAGCGATTATGAAGAAAACAAGAAGAAACGATTGGGCGGTGATCTGTTGCCAAAACGAATTAAGTACAAGAAGCTGATTCGATAGCGAATGAAGATACGTGCCCTTTTAGGTTGCTCGCTACTTTTTCTTTTTTCATCCTGTGCTACTTTATTCAATGGACGGACCGCACCCATTACTTTTCGGTCCAAGACTCCCGTTCAAATTACTGTAAACGATAGTGTTTTTACCGTAGATCGATCTAAGACCATACGTGTGCCTCGTTCTGGCGATTCTTTGGTGGTTACTGCCAAGAATGATTCGTTAGAACGCCAATTTGTATTACAGCCAAGGCTTTCGTTCCTCTTCTATTACAATGTAACCAATCTTGGTTTAGGGTTTATTGTAGATGATGACACTGACCTTAAATACGGGTATCCACGTTTTGTAAAACTGGATGAATCCCTGGAGTGGAAGAATTCGAGTATTATGTCCTCTAGACAACAAGGGCACTGGAATCTTGGGGTATCATTACCGCATGTAAATCAATTCTATTTTCAACCTAATGGAGCGCCCGATGCTTCCGGTTTTGGTTTCTTTGGGGTTTCGGTATTGGGAGAATATTTTTACAAAGACAATAAATTTATCAATCTCACTGCAGGAGGTATTATAGATGCCCCCGTTCCGTTCCCGGCGTCCGTTAGTTATGATACGGAATATGAAACACATAATGCTTTGTTTATAAGCCTAACAGATAATTATGTATTGAATCGTTTTTCTGTGGGATATGGTGCCAATTTCTCTAGGTACAATTGGGCCTATCATAGGGAGATTGAAGAAGAAGGAAGTTTTATGGAAGAGGAAATTCGTAAGTCGAGTAATAGCTTGGGACTGTCATTAAATTCTTACTATCGAATTGGAGAAAGATTTCACGTAGGTTTGGTTTATCGTCCTACCTTTGTCAAACTAAATGCTCCCAATACCTTCGAATACGAACATAGCATAAGTATCGATTTGGTTTGGAAGTGGAGAATACGCCGTTAGTATGTCGTTTTATCAGAAAATAGCAGAAGTAGGAACGCGATTTGTGCCCAAACACAAGCTGTTTCGTTATGGATTTAATTGGTCCCCCATGTACCGAAGGAGCACGGGCCGGGTCGTTAGTGTAACCAAGGATTTATTGAATATTCGCATAAAAGTGCGCCTAAGCTATAAGAACAGGAATTATGTCAATTCTATCTTTGGGGGAAGTATGTTCTCGTCGGTAGATCCCATTCCTATGGTACAACTCATTAATCTGTTGGGAAATGAATACGTTGTTTGGGATAAATCTGCGGAAGTGGTCTTTAAACGACCTGCTAGGGAAAATCTGTATGCTGATTTTTTGTTTACTGAAGAAGAGCTAGCCGAAATAAAACAGCGGATTGCACAAGAACAAGAAATTGAAATTGTGAAAACAACACAATTAACCAACGAAAATAGATCGACCGTGTATTGCGAAGTACATAAAACCATGTATGTTGCGAACAAATCCTATTACAAGGAAAAGAGAAAGAATAAAACAGGGAAGTAGTTCCTTTTTGAATAAAACCAGCCAAATAGCACTATGTCATTCGCCAATTTAAAAGCCATCGCTTTCGATGCCGACGATACCCTTTGGGTTAATGAAACCCTTTTTCGCGATGCCGAAATAGAGTTTTGTAAATTAATGAAGGATTTTATGCCCGCCGAAGAATGCAATAAGCGTCTTTTCGAAATGGAGATGAAGAACCTGCCCATGTACGGTTACGGGATAAAACCTTTTACCCTTTCCCTTATTGAGGCCGCTATCGAATTTTCTGAAGGGAGAGTCACCAACCATACCATTACCGAAATAATTGGGATTGGAAAGAAGATGTTGGAAGCCCCGATAGAATTGATCGATGGGATCGAAGAGACCCTAAAGTATCTGGCAACGAAGTACCGTTTGGTCATGGCGACAAAGGGGGATCTTTTGGATCAGGAGCGAAAGCTAATTAAATCGGGATTGGAACCCTATTTCCATCATATTGAAATCGTGAGCGATAAGCAGCCTAAGCACTATCAGAAATTGGTGAATCATTTGGATATTTTTCCAGGAGAATTCTTAATGGTGGGGAACAGCATTAAAAGCGATATTCTTCCCGTGTTGGAAATCGGCGGACATGCCTTTCATATTCCTTTCCACACTACTTGGGAACACGAGCGTGTATCCGATCCGGTAACTCATCCGAACTTTATGGAATTGAAGGAAGCTTCAGAAATGCTTCAGATTTTATAGGATTGCTTCCAAGCGCTTTACGTATTCACCCACATCGCGCCCATCGACCAAGCCATGATGGGCATGTACGGACATGGGCATAACTTTCCTGCCGTTTTCTTCGGTCATCTTTCCGAAGGAAATTTTCGGACTACTATCCGGAAAACTATAGCTCCTAGCATGGGATAAAGAAGTGAACTTGAGCCAGGGCAAAGAGGAATAGTGAATCACATTTTCTCCCGAAGTAGCGGGATTCAATCCAGTGCTATTTTCTACTTTGGTAATGACTTCCTTGGCTTGTTCATGAAAGACCTCAAAATCTTCGTGAAAATCGATATAGGAAAATCCGAAGGTGCCATCGGGCCTTGGAATAGTAGGGGAGGCGTGTATCGCTTCGTATTCATATACTTCTCCATTGTGTATGCGTAATCGGAAAGCAGGAACTGCATTGGCGGCTACTAAGGATTTGTGCAAATACGATAAAAAGAAAGAATGCCCAGAAGCTTTGCAGGCATTATAGGTTTTGGTGCAATCTACATCCACGGTTATGCTGTGGTAAGGCTCTTCGAATTGCGAAAAGAATTTAAAATGGTCCTTTCGAGCCCACTGCTCCAGATCGATTTTTTTCTTCACTTGTGATGCGTTACACGGCTTGGGCCTCTAGCCATTCCAAAGGAGTTTGAAGTGTTTGAGGGCAAAACTCCAAATGAATAACACGACGGCGTTTTCCGTTGGTGGTTCTGTGGGAAGCATGTAGGGTTAATGGACTCATTAACATGATACCTCCTTTCGGTACTGCGCAAGTTACTTCATTTTCCTGAGTAATCCCCAAATGATCGTTTCGCTGGATGCCTTGGCCATGGGATTTGGGAATGACCTTTAGCGCACCGTTTTCCTCGGTAGTATCATCTAAGTGAATGCGAAGCGTAATGGTGTTTTCGAGCACTTTCGTAGGTGGTTGCACGCCATATTGCCCCTTTTTATGCGTCCAATTCTTATAGCCGTCTACTTCAATCTTCTCCTTGACCGAAATGCTCAGGTCTTGATGATAGGCCACAAACCAATTGGAGGTGCTGGGTTTATCAAAATAAATGGCTTTTGTAAGCCATGAAGGCTTTTCGTAATATTCGGTCAATAACCTCTTCAAATTAGCATTGAATAAGGAAACCTTGAGTTCCGGAATACGATTGAGCAATTGCCGGATGGCGAAAAGATGTTTGGAATTTTGATCTGCAACATCGTTTCCATATTCCTCGAGATCGGAAATTAAGCTTTCTATTTCAGCATCTGAATAGAAATTGGGTATAATGGCATAACCGTCCTTACGGAAGGCAGCCAATGTTTTATTGAAGCTCATTTATTGCTTTACGATCTTCCTAGATAGTTTTTTGTTGCCCGAACGAATCTGAACAAAGTAGACACCTTGCGGAAGTTCTGCAATGGAAAATGGCGTATCTGTAGATTGTGCCAAATCTCCTTGATACAGTTCCTTAATGTTACGTCCCGTGAGATCATACAGGGCAATACTTCCATTGGAGGAAAGGGAATGCTCGATATTGATTTCGGTAGTTGAAGGCACCGGATACACTACTACTTCGTTGGAAGCGTTGGATAGATCTTCGGTTCCCAGGACTTGTGTTAAATCGAAACTGTGCATGGACCTTCCATAAGTTCCAGCATACAATGTACTGGTTGGCTCGTGAAGTTTCAAATCGCGTGTTAGGGTAAGCGGAAGATTGTCTCCCAAAATGGTCCAACTAGCGCCATCATCGGTAGAATACCAAACATTAAGATCGGTAGCGGCGTAGAGTACGGTCTCGGCACTATTAATCAAAATGTCATTTACGGGTATGTTGGGTAGATTTCCAGCTACAGCCGTCCAGCTTTGACCACCATCTGTGGTTTTAAAGATGTGTGGATCATAATCCAACAATTGATATCCCGATAATGCTACATAGGCCGTTAGGTCATCTGAAGGAGAAACGGCAATAGAGGTAATATATCGATCGGGAAGGCCAGCACTTACATTGGTCCATGTGCTACCTCCATCAAAAGTCACATTTACATTTCCGTCATCACTTCCGGTATAGATGGTATCAAGGTTTAAATGAGAAGTACCTATAGCAGTAAGGGTTCCGTAGCTAGTAGCACCACTAGGATGAGGTCCATCGGTTAAATCCGGACTAATGGCAGTCCAGAAGACGGCTCGGGTAGAGCTGTACAAACGGTTGGTACCGTAGTACAATATTTCGTTATCGAAAGCCGAAATAACCACTGGTGTATTCCAGTTATTACGATCGCCAAAATCGATGCCATCCAAAGCACTTTGGAAAGTAGTTCCTCCATTGGTAGATCTACCTAGATTTCCGAATTGCGCTTCCGCGTAAATGAAATTATTATCTACAGGATCTACATTAACATGGAATCCATCACCTCCCCAAATGGGATTCCAGTCATTTAGTCCGCCCGTAAGGGTTCTAATCGTATTGTTGTCTTGAGTTCCGCCGTACAACCGTTCCGGTTGTGAGTAATCTACCTCAATATTGTAAAATTGGGTTAGGGGTAAGTTGGTAAACTTATTCCAAGTATTTCCTCCGTTCTCGGAAAGGTAAATTCCCCCATCGTTTCCTGCCAAAATAAAGTTGGGGTCGTTATTCGAAAACTCCATGGCGTGATGATCCACATGCATGCCGCCCACTTCGTTCCAACTACTACCGCTATTGTCCGTTCTATATAACAGTTGCCCTAAAACATATACCTGATCGGAATCGGCAGGGTTTACACGAATGTTTCCAAAATACCATCCAAAAAAGGAATCTACGAAGTCAATTTCCGAAAGGGCGACCAAGGTCCAGTTTTCCCCATTGTCCGTAGATTTATAAAGCCCATTAAAGGCATTCGTAATTTCATTGGTTGTATATCTCGCGTAGATTGTAGAAGGATCGGATTGAGAAACGGCCAAACCGATACGTCCTGTTTGTGGATCGGCAGCGGGAAGTCCATTAGCAGCGCCTAGTTCTTCCCAAGTGTCACCTCCATCCAAAGAACGGTGAATGGCCGAAGTTACCCCGCCATAATCGCGTATCCATGGCTTACGGGTACGTTCCCACATTGCTGCAAAAATAATGTCCGTATTGGATGGATTCATGGCCACGTCGATAGCCGCGGTAGAATCGGTTACATGTAGTACTTGTTCCCAGTTCCCACCTCCATCGGTAGTTCTGTATATTCCTCTTTCGGGGTTGTATCCATATAATTTTCCCGTAGCGGCTACGAATACCCGATCTTCATCGGTTGGATCCACAACGATACGCCCAATATGATTACTTTCGGGTAGACCTACATTGGTCCAAGTGGCTCCCGCATCGGTGGTTTTATAGATTCCATCCCCAAAGAATGCTCCTGTATTTACACTACCATTGGCTTCCCCTGTTCCCACATATAACGTATTCGCATTAGAAGGTGCAATGGCGATATCCCCAATAGAAAGTTTGGTTTGCTCGTCGAAAACGGGCGTCCATGTAACACCACGATCTGTGGTTTTAAAAATTCCTCCAGTAGCGGCTCCCGCATAGAATACGTCGTCACTATCGGGAGACAACGCAATATCGGTAATCCTTCCTCCCGTGTTTAAAGGCCCTTTCAATTCCCAATTTCCAGCGGGTTGACGACTGGCCAGAATCTGCTTAGCTTGTAATTCGGCATTTTTAATGGCCTCTACGTTGATGATTCCATCGGGATAAGCGCGTTCGTTATAGAACCATTCTCCCGGATATTGTTTGTTGAGTTCGTCCCAGTCGTTGGAGGTTACCTCTGGGTTTGTAAATTCATCGGAAAAATGAAGTACCACAGAGAGCGTGGCTCCAAAGATCCATAACAGGTGGATGGGTTTGAGGTTATAGCGCATTTTTTCAATTTTTTTGGATGTTTAAAAATACTACAAATCGGGTAGCTTGTTGTTAAATGTCTCCTATAGTTTATAAAACCATGAGAAAATTTCGAGAATATGTTACCTTTTTTGAGAATATGTTACCCGTTCAATTCGTACTTTTAGCTTTCTGAAAAAAATAATTTCATGAATAAGTTCATCCTTTCCTTCGCAATAGCCCTTATGGTTTCCTCCATTTTTGGGCAAACTTCCCATCCTAATTTTGAATATCTCGATGTGTTCGATCTTGAGTACGCCAGCGACCCTCAGATATCTCCAGATGGTGAATATGTGGTCTACCGTCGAACGGGTTTTGATATCATGAAGGATCGAAGTCATGGTACTTTGTGGATGTTGAGTACGGATAGCAGAGGGATCCATCATAAATTGAGTTCTCGGGAAAGTGGAGAAAGTCAGGCCCGATGGTCGCCCAATGGAGATCGTATTGCTTTCGTAAGCAGTTCGGGAGAGGGGAGCGAAATCTATGTATACTGGACCGATACAGGAACCATTGCCAAGCTTACCCAATTGGAAAATGGCCCTTCTAATCTGGCATGGTCTCCCGACGGAAAACAAATTGCTTTTACCATGAAGGTAAATGCGGCCCCTCCTGTGCTTGCCAAAATGCCAGCGAAGCCGAAAGGAGCCAAGTGGGCGAAAACCCCAAGGATAACGGATAGGCTAAAACATGAGGCAGATGGTGCAGGGTATTTGAAACCGGGCTTTACCCATATTTTTACTATTTCTTCGGAAGGAGGAGCGGCCAGACAACTAACTTCTGGCGATTACAATCATGGTGGTGCCTTGTCTTGGAGTCCACGAGGTGATAAAGTTTATTTCTCAGCAAATCGCAGTGAGGATTGGGAATACGATTTCAGAAATAGTGAAGTATACTCGGTAGATACCCGTTCTGGGAATATCGAAGCCTTAACTTCCCGTTCTGGTCCCGATGGATCTCCTAAGGTATCTCCCGACGGACGTTTCATCGCCTTTATTGGTTTTGAAGACAAAGTTCAGGCGTACCAAACACGTAAGCTACAGATCATGAATGCCGATGGAAGCAACCAACGTGTTGTTTCCAACAAAATGGATCGTAGCATCTCTAGTGCACAATGGGCTTCGGATAGCAAGGGGCTATACATTCAATACAACGATTTGGGGCTAACCAAAATTGGCTATCTGGATCTGAATGGGAATCTCAGCGTGATGTTGGACAATGTAGGCGGCACGACCCTGGGAAGACCCTATGCCAGTGGAAGTTTTTCCGTGGCCAAGGATGGAAGGATTGCCTATACGCTATCCAAACCCGATCGCCCTGCCGATGTAGCCGTGACCTCCCGAAAAAGCAAACAGCCCAAGGTATTAACGGGACTTAATGACGATCTTATCTCATACCGTACCATGGGAAAAGTAGAGGAGATTTGGTACAAGTCTACCTTCGACAATCGAGACATTCAAGGATGGATCGTATATCCGCCCAATTACGATAGCAGTAAAAAGTATCCCTTATTGGTGGAAAATCATGGAGGTCCCATCTTAAATTATGGCCCTCATTTTTCTGCCGAAATCCAGCTCTATGCCTCTGCAGGTTATGTGGTGTTTTATCCCAACCCAAGGGGAAGTACGAGCTATGGAGAAGCCTTCGGAAACCTTTTGTACAATAACTATCCCGGACAGGACTACAATGACGTTATGGATGGGGTGCACGAAATGGTGAATAAAGGGATTGTAGATAAGGATCAATTGTATGTCACCGGAGGAAGTGCTGGTGGAATCATGACCGCTTGGATCATTGGAAAAACCAATGAATTTAAAGCGGCCGTAGTAGCCAAGCCCGTCATGAATTGGATTAGTAAGACTTTGGTGGCCGATAATTACTATGGCTATGCCAATAGCCGTTATCCCGGACAACCTTGGGAAAATTTTGAAGGCTACTGGAAGTTTTCTCCCATATCGCTCGTTGGCAATGTGGAGACCCCAACTATGGTGATGGTCGGGATGAACGATTTGCGTACGCCCCCCAGTGAAGCCAAGCAATTGTATCATGCCTTAAAACTTCGAAAAATAGAAACCGTGCTGGTCGAAATACCGGAAGCTTCGCACGGAATTGCGGCACGCCCTTCTAACCTTATCACCAAAGTAGCACATACCTTGGCTTGGTTCGAAAAGTACAGGTAGCCATGGCGAAACTAATTTCTGTGTTGGCTATTCTTGTGGCTCTAAGTGCTTGCTCGGGGAAGAAGGAAGAAGAGGTGTATGTTTTACCCGAAAAAGCCGAGTTCTTACTAGCTTCAGATACGCTTAAAACATGGAAGATAGCCAAACGCTACAATGGCAAGGCACGCATGAATATGGAGCCTGAGGGTTGCTTCATCAAATACAAGCAGACCTTTTTCGCGAACGATTCTGTGATTGATAATAATGAGCAACATTTCGATTGTGGTCCGAGCTTGAAAGGTACTTGGGAAATTACACAAAGTGCAAAAGGGCACTCCTATATAAAACTTTCCAGCAGTCTTTTACCGGAATTATTGGGAACGGATAAGGATTACAAGTATTTCAAGATACTGTACCTCTCTAAAGATTCCCTAACCCTTTCATTTTCGCATACCCAGTATGGGAAGAAAAGGACCATCACAGATTATTTAGTAAGGGACGATCTCGATATAGGAGATCGTTCATTTCATTATTGATAACAATCTAAGGCAACAACTTGTGTATGAAAAATACGTTCACAAAAAAGGCGTACTTTTCATGTATAAAAGCGTTAGATAACATTTGAAAAAGAGTCCAGATGAAAACGATCAAAGAAGAAAATAACCGAAGGGATTTCCTTAAAAAATGTGGTCTCTCGACAGCTTCCATACTACTTCCTGTTTCTGGTTTAACGGCTATGTCCTCACTAGAATCGCCAAATGGATCACCAAGTGAGTCAAAAACCCCCGTTAATTTTATTTACGATGGTCTTGCCCTATCCCCTCAAGAATATCTTGAAAAATTAAATCAAATAAATAAGGAGAAGCCCATTGAGCCAGATTTTTATGGAAATGGCGGTGCGACAAAAATAATTGAAGAAGAATTTGCAAGAATAACGGGTAAAGAAAAAGCGATTTATCTTCCTACGGGTACCATGGCCAATCAGTTAGCGATTAAGTTGCTTAATGGAAACAACACCAAAGTCATAGTGCCAGAAAACTCGCATATCTTCAGAGACGAGGCAGATGCAGCGCAAAGTGTTCATAATAAAAGACTGATTCCCGTTGGAAAAGGGAAACCTTATTTTAACCTGGACGATTTAAAGAATACGATCGACTATACGAATACTAATGAGGTCTTTAAAAGTGGCCTAGGAACGGTTGCGATTGAAAATCCAGTAAGACGCGCCGATGGAACTTCTGTCCCTATTAAGGACATAAAAGAAATTTCAGAATATTGTAAGGAGCATGGTTATAAAATGCATTTAGATGGAGCACGATTGCACATTGCATCTGCCTTCAATAATATCTCTGTATCAGAATATGCCTCATATTTTGATACTGTTTACATTTCTCTTTACAAGTATTTAAATGCAACGGGTGGAGCTATATTGTGTGGAGATGCGGAGATCATAGACCAGGTTTCACATCAAATAAAAATACTTGGAGGAACTGTATTTCAAAGTTGGAATCATACATCGGTAGCTTTACATTATTTAAATGGAATCAATAAACGATGGAATGAAATCCTTAAAACATCGAAAGCAATGATTTCCGAATTAAATAAAATAGATGGTGTCAGCATAGTGAGTTTGCAAAATGGTACAAACATTTATGATTTGACCCTTAATGAGGAAATTAGTTTAAAGAAACTTGCCATATTCTTATATAATGAACATAGCATTTGGTTGGGAAGATCAAACGAAAAAGGGGTGGTGAAGTTTACGGTTAATGAAAGTTTATTAACAAGAGACTATGATGATATAATGAGTGCTTGGAAAAAAGGAATTGAACATGCGCGCACTTAAAAACGTAGGCTAACAAACGTGTATAATTAATCACCAAGGATGTTCAGTTTGGTTCATACTTTTAATGTAACGTACTACCCCATGCGTTTACTCATGTACAAAACCCTATGTGTCATTTGAGAAATGAAAGAAACCATTTCAAATAATGAGAAATCATTCAACATTCTGAATAAATTAATTCTGAATGGTTTTTATGATGGGAATATAAGTCCGAATAGAATTGAATTCGAACGGAAAAAGTTTCCCTCTGTGCTATCGGCAAATAATCACAGAATCATTGGAGTTCTGAACAGCGAAAACAAGTTTGAATTGTATTTTGACTTTAAATTTCCCTTGAATATAGTGGTAAAAATTGCCACTGGAATCGGAATCATTTTCTCGATTATTTCTTTGGCTAATGGAAATTGGTTTTTACCAATTTTATTATTCATTATACCTTTTCTGATAACCTATATTGATTTCAAACTAAAAAAGAAAAAGGAAATAGGTCTTTTAACTTCAAAGTTTTTGGAATTGTATAGATCGGAATATGAAACTGAATAAAAAACTACACGGAACATAAGCTACAAGCCAAGAAAATACCTTAGGCAACTATTTTAAAATTAATTGCGTCCTATAGAATAGGGAACTAGACGTATTTAATCATTCGTAACTATGGTTGACCAAAATACAAAAGCGAAGACTTCTAAAATTTTGATCTTAATTGGAAGCATACTTCTGGCCGTTATGGCGGTATTTCATGGAAGCGGCTTCTTTTACGTCAGTGATCTAATAGATAATTCAAATGCAGATGGACTTCTTAAAGAAATTGTCCCTGTCCTATTTGCCCACCCATCAATTCATCTCATTGGACTCGCAGCACTTGGCATATTTACTTTATTTCTAACATATGACGCCCGAAAAATCCTGTACTTACTTACGGCTCTCGTTTTAATTGATACCATTTTAGCATTTATGGTTGGAGGGCCAATTCCAGGGTCTATTCTGAGTGTTCCTGTATTATGTTTCGCGATAGCCGGATATAAGATTAAAAACTATCGGGCTTAGTGGCTAACAACGAGTATAATCCATTGCCCTAGTTGGCTAATTAAATAAATTATTCCTCCCTTTATTCTGCACTGATTCCAACCCCGATTCTAATATATTCATTGGCTACGGATTCATATACTAAAACGTTGGAAATAGCTAAATGAACTGTTTACGAGCTATTTAGCAAGAGACGATCCTGATGCGCAGAACATTCTTTGTGTTATTGATACCAGTTTAGGGCAACCACTTGTGTACGGCCTTCCCCGATGCTTTTCAATCGAGCTTTGAAGACTTCAATATTGCTAATGCCAGTTGCACCTCGGTAACTATAGGGATATACAATACGAGGGCTAAAAGTAGCCACGGCATTGGCCGCCTGTACTTCGGTCATGGTATACGGCAAACTCATGCAAACAAAGGCAATATCTATATTCTGTAGCGCCAACATTTCGGGAATGTCTTCTGTATCACCGGAAATGTATACCCGTTTTCCGTTTTTCTCCAAAACATAGCCATTTCCCCGTCCTTTTTCATGAAATTTTAAGGACTCTGCGCGAAGGTTGTACATAGGGATGGCTTCCACGGCAAAGCCAAAGCGTTCTTTCATTTCTCCATTGTTTAGCACATCGATCTGTGTATCGAATTCTGAAGGCATTTTATCGGCCACGACTTGGGGTACAATGATCTTTGCTTTAGAGGTATCCAATCCTTGAAGGGTTTCTACACTTAAGTGCTCTGGATCAACATCGGTTATCAAAATAAGATCGGGTGCCTCGAAATTTTTGAAAGCGTTTACACCTCCCACTGGATCCACATAAATAGTGGTTTCGTCCCAAGTAATGACCATAGTAGCGTGCCGAATAGGGCTTACCCTAAAACTGCTTTTGGTAGGCTTGGTGTCTTGTTCAACCGTCTCGGTCTCTTCGGTAACGACCTCTTTGTTTTCGGTTTCCTTAGGGTCGTTTTTGCAACTTGCAAAGGACAATAGAACGAATAGGAGGAGGGTACATTTCTTCATGGAGTTTGGTTTTGTTTCAAAATTACAAATTCCTTGACCCATCCAAAAATCTATCTACGCCATTCCATTTTTATATTGCTTCGCACATAGGGGCTGTCAGGTTCAACGGGAACTTCAACAAAACCATATTTACGGTAAATATGAATCGCATTTTCCAGAACGGTATTGGAGTAGAGGAAGATATCATAGTTGTTCTCTACCGCAAAATCCAAACAATGTTGCATCAATTGCTGACCAATCTTTCGGCCACGGGCATCGGGATGAACTGCCATTTTGGTGAGTTCGTAACGGTCTTCTCCCGCTTTCATAAGTGCCACTGTGCCTAACGCTTTGTTGTTTTCAACAGCAAAGAAGATGTGTCCTCCCGGATCCAGAATATATTTTTCTGGTTTGCTCAGCACTTCACGGTCAAAATCCTCAACGTAAAAATGGGTTTCTAACCATTCGATGTTTAGGTCGTAAAAATCTTGTCGGAATGCTTCTTGGTAGTTTGTGATGGATATTTGCATTTCAATAGCGATAAATTCGTTAACGGTGGCCAGGAACTTTCCGGATTGGAGTACGGCTTCAAAATTGTTGAGATGCTCTATTAATGAATCGGCTGGGTGTTGGGTAAATTTCTTCACTGCGCGTTCCATACCTCGCCAGACGGGGCGCACTTTTTGGTGGAATTTTCTCCCTTTTTCTGAAAGTACGATGGTCTTCTTCCGTTTGTCCGTTTCATCCGTAGCACTCTCCACGAGTCCCTTTTTAAGGAGTTTGTTGATGGTCTGGGTTACCGCGGGTTGTGATGTTTTTAGGGATTCAAATAATTCTGCATTGGTGGTGGACCCTAATTTCGCAACATTGTGAAATGCTGGAAATAAGTAAGGATCAAAGTCAATATTATGTTGATCGTAGGCCATTTGAATGTTCTTCATGCATTGATCGCTCAACCGTTTTAAACGGGAACCCATGCTCAGTTCGCCCAAAGATTTAATCGTATCCATAAGTATTTATATAAGTACTTATGTAAAAGTATAAAATCTCAACATTTCTACCAAATCTTTCTTTAATTTCCTAAGATATCACTGATGAGAAAGGCGAGGGATTTGCCTACTTGACTTTCAAAATTTTCCATGAGCGGATTGCCTTCACACAGATGAATATAAATACAATTCTTATGCTTGGAAAGTGTTGTTATATATTGTCGGGCCTCTTCCAGTGTAAATCCACTAGGCGTCATCGCACTGCTTCCCATAGTCGCTACCGTATCCAAATCCAATTCCAAGCCGAAATACGTTCCCGCTACATGTTTTTTGGCTTTTTGTAATGCCTCCTTAAAAGAGGTCTTTTGGTATACCGAAATATCTTCAAAACGTTCGAAAGCCACTTTCCCTTCGGTTTCTTCAATGCGATTTAGTAGGGTGACCGAATTGTAGTTGCGCAGCAATCCCAAGATGAAGTATTTGTCCAGATATCCTTCTTCGTGGGCATAGCTAAAGCCGTTTCCACTATGCCTGTGTTCCAAAGCGGTAAAATCGGAGTAGGCATCCAGGTTAATACAGTTAATGGGTTTGTCATAGGATAGGGAAACCCCTTTTATCATTCCATAAGCATTGTTCTGTCCGCCTCCTATGGCGATCGGTATTTTATTTAAGGCTATTATCTTTTGGATGATTTCCGAAACCTTATCGTCAATGCTCTTTACCAAACTCCCAATTTTGGTTGGAAAGAAGGGGTCGTCACTTTCCAGTTGTTTGGCATCCATCATTTCTTCAGAACAATCAATTTCCCCCAAAACAACCACGTTATTCGCATTGGTGAAGACATTGCTCTGTATGTTGCAAATAGCATCTAAGCAGGCATTCCAAGCTTTGCTTGTGCCCACATGACCGTAATTGGCGCGTACCCCGACATCCTCAGGGATGCCAAATAGAACATAGTTTGCTTCGCTTTCTGCCAGCTGTTCCCAGTCATCTACCACACCACACATTTCTCCCAGTTTTTCTTCTCCCCACCGCCATTTGGTGTGCTGTTTCAGTTTTTCTCGGTTGTAAAAAATGAGGCTCATAAGTAGGTTCCGTTTATAATGACGCTATCAATTAAATTGCTTCCAAAGGCATAGGGCAAATATCCATAGGAAGGTATTTCTTTGGTAATGATTACACTGGCCGATTTTCCCCTGGTAATACTTCCGTGAGAGTGGCTCAGTCCCATGGCATAGGCACCATTCATCGTAGCAGCATTGATGGCTTCTTCGGGTGTCAACTTCATCTTAATACAAGCTGTGGCCACTACAAAATTCATATTTCCGCTGGGGGTCGACCCTGGATTATAATCGGTTGCCAAGGCTAAAGGCAATCCGGCATTTAAGATTTCCCGTCCAGGAGTGTAAGGAATCCCTAAGAAATAAGAACAGGAGGGAAGGGCCACGGGCATGGTTTCGCTTCCTGTAAGCGCTTCGATATCTGCTTCGGTAATTACCTCTAAATGATCCACACTCAATGCTTGGTGTTTCACCCCTTCGGCTACACCGCCAATGGCTTGAAACTGATTGACATGAATTTTAGGAATAAGCCCATATTTGGTCCCAGCGGTTAGCACTCTATCGGTATCTGCCACCGAAAAATAACCTTCCTCACAAAAGATGTCCACATATTCGGCAAGTCCTTCTTCTGCCACTTTAGGAATCATTTCTTCGCATACTAGATCCAAATAAGCGTCCTTGTCATTTTTATAGGCCGAAGGTACTGCATGGGCACCCAGAAACGTAGTCTTTATGGCAACAGGATAGTTTTCCGCCAGTTGCTTCGCCACACGAAGCATTTTCAATTCGGCTTCAGTAGTAAGGCCATACCCACTTTTAATTTCAATAGCACCCGTTCCCAAAGCCATGACTTCTTCCAATCGTTTAGCCGATTGGGCATACAGATCTTCTTCCGAAGTTTCCTGAAGTTTTTTGGCACTATTGAGTATACCCCCGCCTTTTTCGGCAATTTCTTGATAGGTCAATCCCTTGATCCGGTCCACAAATTCCTGTTCCCGATTTCCGGCATAGACCAAATGCGTATGGCTGTCGCACCAAGTGGGCAACACCATTTTTCCGGTGCAATCTATGGTGGTAGCATCAGTAATGGTAGGGACGGAATCCATAGGGCCAAAATCGGAGATGATGGCATCTTCCATTAATAACCAAGCGTTCTTTAGGGCAGGTAAATGAGCCATGTCGGCGCCACTTACTTTTAGGATATTACTGTCCCGAATTTGCAGTAACTCCTTAATGTTCGTTAACAAAAGTTTCATTGGTTAAATATAGCAAACCTGAAAAGGAATTAATACCTTAGACCTTCAAAATTTAAGGAAAATGAAATCGAATAATTTTGGGATGAACACCCTTTGTACCCATACGGGAGGTGTAAAGGATGAACAGTTTAAAGGAGCTGTGTCGCCCATATACACTGCAAGCTCGTATGCTTATGAAAATGTGGATGTAAAGCGCTATCCGCGTTATTTCAATACGCCCAACCAAGAAGCATTGGCCAAAAAAGTAGCGGCACTGGAGAAATGCGAAGCGGGACTCATTTTTGGAAGTGGGATGGCGGCAGTGAGTCATTCCTTACTGACTTTTCTGAAAACAGGCGATCATGTGGTGGTGCAAAAGACCATTTATGGTGGCGCTTTCAATTTCATTGTCGAAGAATTCCCGAAACTAGGGATCGAATTCGATTTTACCGATGGTTTTTCTGAACAGGATTTCGTCGCGAAGATGAAAACCAATACCAAGGTGATTTATGTGGAAACCCCTTCCAATCCTTTAATGCTCATTACCGATTTGGAAATGATTTCTCGTATAGCGAAGGAAAAGGGGATTGTTAGTATGATCGATAATACATTTGCCTCTCCCATTAACCAAAACCCAGTTGATTTCGGGATCGATATTATGATTCACAGTGCGACCAAGTATATGGGCGGACACAGTGATATCTGTGCCGGAGCAGTAGCGGCCTCGCAAGAACATATCGATAGGATTTGGAATCTGGCCAAAAATTATGGAGGAAGCTTGAGTGACTATACCGTTTGGTTGTTGGAGCGCAGTATGAAGACAATGGTATTGCGAGTGAAGGCGCAAAATAGAAATGCTAAGAAATTGGCCAAATGGTTGGACAAACATCCTTTGGTAGATAAAGTATATTACCCTGGATTGAAACACCACCCAGATCATGAAATTGCCAAGCGGCAGATGCGTGGCTACACAGGCATGCTTTCTTTCGAATTGATCGATTCCTTGGATCCCGATGCCTTTATGGAGTCCTTGCAGCTCATAAAACAATCCATGAGCTTAGCCGGGGTGGAGTCTACGATTTTGTCTCCAGTAAAAACCTCACATGCTTTGTTGTCCCCAGAAGAACGGAAACGACAAGGCATTGCCGATGGATTGCTGCGTTTCTCTTTAGGGATTGAGGACAAAAAAGATTTGATTTCAGATTTGGAACAAGCTTTTGAAGCTGTTGCCAAAAAACAACTAGCAACTATATGAAGTTAGATATACTGGCCATTGGTGCACATCCGGATGATGTGGAAATGAGCTGTGGGGCAACCCTTGCCAAAGAAATTGCTAATGGCAGGAAAGTGGGAATATTGGATTTAACCCGAGGAGAACTTGGGACCCGGGGCACAGCCGAAATCCGTGATCAAGAAGCTGCCGCTGCCGCCAAGGTATTGGGAGTGATTGTTCGTGAGAATTTGGATTTGGGCGATGGCTTTTTCCAGAATGCGAAGAAAGAGCAAATGGCGATCATTGAAATCCTACGAAAGTACCGTCCAGAAATTGTCTTTTGTAACGCCGTAGATGATCGGCATATCGATCACGGTAAAGGAAGTAAATTGGCAAGCGACGCTTGTTTTTTAAGTGGATTGCGGCGTATTGAAACTACTTTCGAAGGACAGGCGCAGGAGGCATGGCGTCCCAAGGCGGTCTATCATTATATTCAATGGAAAGAGATAGAGCCAGACGTTGTAGTCGATGTTACGGGGTTTATGGATAAAAAAATGGAGGCGATTAAGGCCTATAAGAGTCAGTTCTACGATCCGGATTCTAAAGAACCTGAAACCCATACGTCTTCCAAGAACTTACATGAAAGTTTACGGTACCGAAATCGGAATTTAGGACGTATCATTCAGACAGAAGCTGCCGAAGGGTTTACGGTAGAACGGTATCCCGCAGTGGACTCTATCTTCGATCTGATATAAAAATCTTTAAAAAGACTATTGTGCAAAGTGCCTAAATGCACTATATTTGCATCCGCTTTCGAAATGAAAGACACATGGTGGTTGTAGCTCAGTTGGTTAGAGCGCCTGATTGTGGTTCAGGAGGTCGCCGGTTCGAACCCGGTCTTCCACCCCATAAAAGCCTTCAACGTATGTTGGAGGCTTTTTTATTGGCGCAACGTGAAAACTTGTTTTCGGAGTAAAGCCAATAAAATAGAATCAGGCGAAGCCTGAAGGCTTTATGAGCAGGTTTCCCATTTCGGATCACGCCTATCGGAGATAGGTGTAACANTTCGGATCACGCCTATCGGAGATAGGTGTAACAGGTCTTCCACCCCATAAAAGCCTTCAACGTATGTTGGAGGCTTTTTTATTGGCGCAACGTGAAAACTTGTTTTCGGAGTAAAGCCAATCACTTATTTCCTATTCAAAGTTGGTAATTACCTTACAATGAGAATTATAAATTTAATTCACTAACTTCAATGTCTCAATAATAAACCAACTAAATATGAAAAAACTACTACTCTTAACTTTAGTATCGATAGTATGTGCTAGCACCACATTTGCCCAAATCCCAGAAAACGGCCTTATGGGGCGCTATGAATTAGATAATGGTACCTATGTAGATACCAGTCCAAATGGTTATGATCTTATTGCCGTAGGCACAGGAACCATATTACCGGCCGACAACAGATTCGGAGAGCCTATGAAGGCCTTGTTGTTGTTGGATGATTACTTAACCTTGGCAAATCATCCCGGTGTTTTCGACTTCGACAGTGAGAATCAAGTTTCCCTTGCGGTATGGATGAAAATTGACCAAACCGTGATCGATTGGACCGGAGTTCTTAATAATTGGGGTGGATTCGATATGGGAGGTTATTATTTGGGACTGAACCCGAGTCAGCAAATCCGTTGGAATATCAATGGACCCAATGTGATTGATTCTGCCGCGGTTCCTACAGGTATTTGGATGCACGTTGTTGCCATCTATGACGGATCGGTTTCCCAATTGTTTATCGACGGTGTTATGGTAGCGCAATTAGACCCAGGGGCTTCTATTACTCCTAGCGTGTATCCCTTTGTAGTGGGTGCACAATCGGATAACGACACCAATAGATTTCCAGGAACACTGGACGAAGTGCTGGTATACAATCGGGCACTTACAGCCCAAGAGGTGGAAGATATCTTTAATAATATACCCTTGGGGATTGATGATGTGAACGAACTGTCCAAAAGAATAAAAGTAGCTCCTAACCCAGCTAGGGCGGAGTTCAATATTACCTATGATCAAGCTTCTTTGGGTGAAATAACTTCAATGAAGATTACCGATATGAAAGGAAGCACGGTTATGCAAGAGGCGATATCGGAGTTCAATCAAACCTTCGACGTGAGCACCCTAAATGCTGGAGTGTACCAAATTACTTTTGAGTCACAGTACGGAGCCAAGTACATCAAGCAGCTCTTGATAAAGTAAACCAATTATCTTTTCACTATGCAATAAGCCCTCATGGAGGGCTTATTGCATTGCGGAAAATATGTTTTCGTTAAAGTGCAATTTTGAATCGACCTTAGATTTTCGGGATGCTGTATGTTTGCACCAAAATTCCTCTAAAGGATTTTCAGGCCGCCCATCGCTCCTCAATAGGTTGGCCTGTTTTTTTCGAATAATGGAGTTGTGGTTACCTAGAGATAAGGTATATTTTTCATAATTATTTTTGGATTGGAAAAAGCCTCTCAATTTTGAGAGGCTTTCTTTTTTATTCCTGTATTTTATCTTTATCTGCGGTGATCCGTCCTTCGCGGTTAGCTACTTCCCAAGTTGTATAGAAAATGAGCTGGGTGCGCTTCCTTAGCAGATCGTATTCGATCTTATCGGGCGTGTCGGTCGGTTTGTGATAATCTTCGTGAACCCCGTTGAAGTAGAAAATAACAGGGATGTTGTTTTTGGCGAAATTGTAATGGTCGCTTCGGAAATAAAAACGATTAGGATCATTTTCTGCGTTATACTTATAATCCAATTCCAAATCACTGTATTCCTTGGCAACCGCTGCAGACACGTCATGCAGTTCCTGGCTTAACCTGTCGCTTCCAATAAGATAAACATAGTTGGGACTGTCCTTTTTATCGGGTGCTATACGACCAATCATATCTGTATTTAGATTACACACCGTATTCTCTAAAGGGAATAATGGGTTCTCGGTATAGTATCTAGATCCGTAAAGGCCAATCTCTTCGCCTGTAACGTGCAGGAACAAAATGGAACGCTTAGGGCCGTTTCCGTCTTTCACTGCCTTTTGAAAAGCTTCGGCAATCTCCAACATCCCAACGGTACCACTACCATCGTCATCGGCACCATTGTACACTTCACCATCTCGAGTCCCTACGTGATCGTAGTGGGCGGAAAGTACAATTACTTCATCGGGCTTTTCAGATCCCTTAATGAAGGCCACAACATTTTCGGAAGGTTTGGGTTCACTCATTCTCCCAAAATACTCAGCTGGGATTTCTTGATAGTAGTCTCCCTTTTCAACAGGGGCTTCAATTCCCTGTGCCACATAAAAGTCCTTTAAGTACGCCGCAGCCATTTTCTGTCCATCGGTTCCTGTCATCCGACCTTGCATTTTGTCATCTGCAAATTCGTAAAGGAGCGTTTTAAGATCTTCAGAAGTGATTGTATTGGCGTAATCGGTAATTGTTTGGTCCTTACCCTTCTTTTTGGAAGAGGTCTGCGCAGTATTACAGGAAACAAATAAAAGGGACAAACCCAATAGAAAAGCGTACTTCATGTCATTTAATTTAGTGCTTAAAGATACATATAGTTGTATGGGGCATTGTAAAAAAAATGTGAAAATTGAAAATCGCCCAACCTTAAACAAGAAGGGAGTCCTAAGTGCTTGTGAAACAGTTAATATTGGTTTTCGTTGAACAAGTGTTTATGAAAATCCATGAAATGTTCAATTTTGAAGGTGAAATCTTAAACAAAAAGTTAAAAAAATATTAAAATAAATTTTAGGGGTAGTAATTTTTGAAGTTAGATTGTTTAATAAATGTTCAAAAAAATTAAACAAAAATCAATTATGAAAAAGTTACTACTATCTCTTATCGCTTTGGTGACTGTTTCCTTAACCTTTGCTCAAAACGCTAGGGTTCAGGTCATTCACAATTCGGCAGACATGGCGGCTGCCGAAGTAGACGTTTATGTCGATGGTGTTTTAGCCATCGATAATTTTGCATTTAGAACTGCAACACCTTATATCGACCTGCCCGCTGGCACTCCGGTGGACATTGATATTGCTCCTGGTGACAGTACTGGAGTGGGCGACTCCATTGCTACTTTCACCTACACGTTAGCAGACGGCGCTACTTATGTAATTGTAGCTGATGGTATCGTAAGCCCAACGGGTTACGATCCTGCTACACCTTTTAATTTAGAAGTATACGACATGGGCCGTGAGGCCGCTACTAGTGGAACCAACACCGATCTTTTGGTACACCATGGTTCGACAGATGCTCCTACGGTGGACATCGTAGAAGTAGGTGCTGGTGCTGGTACTATAGTCGATAACTTGGCTTACGCCGACTTTCAGGGTTATCTTGAGCTTCCTACTGCGAATTATGCTTTAGAAATCAGAGATGAAACAGGCACCGTTACCGTTGCTGCCTACGAAGCTCCTCTTGCCGATTTGGCCTTAGATGGTCAGGCAGTCGTAGCAGTGGCATCTGGTTTCCTAGATCCTTCCGTAAACTCAGATGGCCCTGCTTTTGGAGTTTGGGTGGCCTTGGCTAGTGGAGGTCCTTTGGTAGAATTACCAGCCTCTACGGCTCGAGTACAGGTAATCCATAACTCTGCGGATGCTGCTGCAGCCGAAGTAGATGTTTATTTGGGAGATGCCCTCGCCATCGACAATTTTGCCTTCCGTACAGCAACTCCGTTCTTGGATTTCCCAGCGGGAGTAGGTATAACCATTTCCGTAGCACCTGGTGATAGTTCCGGAGTAGGGGATGCGATTGCCACATTTCCACTTACACTCATGAGGAACGAAACCTATGTAGTAGTAGCTGATGGAATTGTAAGTCCAACAGGATACGATCCGGCCCCTGCCTTTGGATTGGAAATCTTGGCTGGTGCGCAGGAAACTTCTGCAGATCCAGCAAATACCGATGTGCAAATCCATCACGGTGCTACGGATGCCCCAACAGTAGATGTGTACGAAACAGGTATCGGTATTGGACTTATTGCCAACGATATAGATTATACAGAGTTTAGAAACTCTTACCTGCAATTGCCTAGCTTAAATTATTCCATCGAAGTACGCGATGCTACCGGAACAGTAACCGTAGCCGCTTACGAACTGCCTATTGCCGATCTTGGATTGGCGGGTAATGCCGTAACTGCTGTGGCATCTGGTTTCTTGGATCCAACTCAAAACAGTGATGGAGCTCCTTTCGGATTATGGGTAGCCCTACCTGCAGGAGGACCTTTGGTAGAATTGCCAACTTCTACAGCCCGTGTTCAGGTAATCCATAACTCTGCCGATGCCGCTGCTGCCGAAGTAGACGTATATATTGACGGTGCTTTGGCGGTAGACAACTTCGCCTTTAGAACGGCTACTCCATTTATCGACTTAAACGCAGGTGTTACTACCGAGATCGCTATTGCCCCAGGCGATAGTAACGATGTTGGAGACGCTATTGCTGTCTTCCCAGTAACCTTGGCTGCTAATGAAACGTATGTAGTAGTTGCCGACGGGATTGTAAGTGGAACAGGATACGATCCAGCCCCACCTTTCGGATTGGAAATCTATGATATGGGACGTGAAGCTGCTACCGACGGTGCTAATACCGATCTATTGGTACACCATGGTTCTACCGATGCTCCAACTGTTGATATTGTTGAAGTAGGTGTAGGAGCTGGAACCATTGTAGATGACATTGCTTATACAGAATTCGCAGGATACTTAGAATTGCCAACAGCAAACTACGAATTGGATGTGAAGGACGAAACGGGAACAGTACGGGTAGCTTCTTATGCCGCTCCTTTGGCTGATTTGACCCTAGATGGCCAAGCCATCGTAGCTGTTGCTTCAGGTTTCCTAGATCCAACACAAAATAGCGACGGTGCTCCTTTCGGAATTTGGGTAGCACTAGCTGCTGGAGGAGATTTGGTTCCACTTCCAGTAATTGAAAAAGCTCGAGTACAGGTAATCCATAACTCTGCCGATGCCGCTGCTGCCGAAGTAGATGTATACATTGACGGCGCATTGGCCATAGATAACTTTGCCTTCCGTACAGCGTCTCCATTTATCGATTTCGATGCCGAAGTAGAAGTAGAAATCGCTATTGCCCCAGGCGATAGTAACGATGTAGGAGATGCGATTGCTGTCTTCCCAGTAACCCTGGCTGCTAATGAAACTTATGTAGTAGTTGCCGACGGTATCGTAAGTGGATCAGGATATGATCCAGCACCAGCATTTGGATTGGAAGTGTACGATATGGGACGTGAAGCAGCAACGGATCCTGCTAATACGGATGTTTTGGTACACCACGGTTCAACCGATGCCCCTACGGTAGACATTGTGGAAGTAGGCGTTGGAGCGGGTACTGTGGTAGATGATATTTCTTACACTGAGTTCCAAGGGTATTTGGAATTACCTACAGGAGATTATACTGTAGAAGTTCGTGACGAAACAGGTACAGTAACGGTAGCTTCTTATGAGGCTCCATTGGCGACCTTGGGTCTGGACGGTGCTGCTTTGGTAGCTGTAGCTTCCGGATTCTTGGATCCTTCACAGAATAGTGACGGCGCTCCTTTCGGAATTTGGGTAGCATTACCTGCAGGTGGTGACTTGATCGAATTACCAGCCTCTACGGCTCGAGTACAGGTAATCCACAATTCTGCGGATGCGGCTGCAGCCGAAGTAGATGTTTACATAAATGGTGGTTTGGCTGTGGATAACTTTGCCTTCAGAACCGCGACACCGTTTATCGACTTAAATGCAGGTGTAGGAGTTGAAATAGCTATAGCTCCTGGTAACAGTACCGATGTGGGAGATGCTATTGCAACATTCCCATTAACATTAACAGCCAATAGTACATATGTTGTGGTGGCCGACGGTATCGTAAGTGGATCAGGATATGATCCAGCCCCACCTTTCGGATTGGAAATCTATGACATGGGTAGGGAAGTAGCCACCGATGCTGCCAATACCGACGTACTGGTACACCACGGTTCTACAGATGCCCCAACGGTAGATGTAGTGGAAACTGGAGTAGGTGCAGGTACGATCGTAGATAACTTGTCGTATACTGAGTTTGCTGGATACCTAGAGTTACCTACAGCAGATTACGTACTTCAAATCCGTGACGAGTCTGGAACGGTAGGAGTGGCTGCTTACGGAGCTCCGTTGAGTACACTTGGGTTGGATGGAGCGGCTATTACGGTAGTAGCCTCTGGATTCCTAGATCCTTCACAGAATAGTGACGGTGCTCCTTTCGGACTTTGGGTAGCATTGGCTGCTGGTGGAGATCTTATTCCATTACCAGATGAGGTATTGGGTGTAGATGAGAATGCTCTAGAAAATGTAGTTCTTTATCCAAACCCAGGAACCGAAATGATAAATATTAAAGGTCTGCAAGGAAGCTATACCGCTAGTATAGTAGACATGCAAGGAAGAATACTAAGTACGTCCGAAGTGTCTGCGGACAACCAACAAATCGCTATAGACACATTGTCCCAGGGGATTTATCAGCTCATGATCTCTCAAAATAATAAGGTAGTAGGGACCAAGCGATTTATTAAAAACTAATTTTGGTTAGATTTTTAGATTAGTCAGTGGAGCCCCGTGAATTCGGGGCTTCGTTTTGTTTGATAAAAAAGCTAAAATATTTAACAAAAGCTTAATGGATTCTTTGTGATAGAGTTTTATTTTTGTTCTCGAAATTTATGTACTTAAAGTCATTCGCACATAGTGTAGTTTCATTTCTAGTGGTGTTTTCCCTACTGGTTCCCTCTGTTGCCCCTTTTTTGAAGTGTGACAATGAGTTGATTATTTCTTTGGATATTTCTGATGAAGAATCGAAAAAGGAACATAAGAAGGAATTGGATAAGGACGTGTTCTTTCAGGACCTTATCGAAAACCCAAATCTAGAAGAAATTATTTCACAAAAACTTTTCGATAACTACGGTAAATCCTTTACCGAAGTACATCAGGAAATCTTCCTTCCCCCTCCAGAACATAAAGGTTAATTTTTCAGCACAACCAAAAAATTAATCATCAATTTTCCCTTTTGATGGGGATAAACTATTGTATTATGTTTAAATATTTAAAAAACGATTTACCAGCGAGTATCGTTGTATTTTTTGTGGCTTTGCCTTTATGTTTAGGGATTGCCTTGGCGAGTGGAGCGCCGCTATTTTCAGGTCTAATTGCAGGAATAATAGGAGGAATTGTAGTAGGAAGTTTAAGTGGATCACAAATTGGAGTAAGTGGACCCGCTGCGGGTCTTGCTGCTATTGTATTGGCAGCTATAGCTACCCTAGGTAGTTTTGAGAATTTCCTTTTGGCCGTTGTATTGGGAGGTGCCATTCAATTACTATTCGGAGTGCTAAGAGCGGGAGTTATTGGATACTACTTTCCATCTTCAGTGATTAAAGGAATGCTTACGGGAATTGGAATCATCATTATCCTAAAGCAGATTCCTCATTTCTTTGGATATGGAGCTAATCCGGAAGGAGATTTTGGCTTTATCCAGGTAGACGGAGAAAACACCTTTTCCGGAATCATAAACGCCATAAACTCTATTAGCCTAGGATCTACCCTTGTTGCTGTTGTAGGTCTTGGAATCTTAATCCTTTGGGAAAAAGTACTTTCTAAAAAGGCTAAAGTTTTCAAACTGGTACAAGGTCCTTTAGTGGCTGTGGTTTTCGGAATTCTGTTCTTCGCTTTAACGGGAGGAACCTCTTTGGAAATTGCCAGTGCCAATTTGGTAAGTGTACCGGTTCCGGAAGACGCGTCTTCATTCTTGGCTCAATTTAGTTTCCCAAATTTTGGTGAAATCACTAATCCAGCCATTTGGGTAACGGCATTTACCCTTGCCTTGGTAGCGAGTTTGGAAACACTTTTATGTGTTGAGGCAACCGATAAATTGGATCCAGAAAAACGTGTAACACCTACCAATCGCGAATTATTGGCGCAGGGAGCTGGAAATATGATTTCTGGATTTATTGGAGGACTTCCTATTACACAGGTAATTGTACGAAGCTCTGCTAACATTCAGTCAGGAGGTCGCACCAAAATGTCGGCCATTATCCATGGATTCTTCCTTTTAATTTCCGTGATGTTAATTCCAAGACTATTAAATATGATTCCATTGTCAGTGCTGGCTGCCATTCTATTGGTGGTAGGATATAAATTGGCAAAACCTGGTTTGTTTGCAGTGATGTACAAAAAAGGGTGGAAGCAGTTCGTTCCCTTCATGGTTACCGTATTGGGGATTATCTTTACCGACCTTTTAGTGGGAATCGGACTAGGATTGGCCGTTGGAGTAGTTGTAATCTTAATTAAGAGTTACCAGAACTCTCACTTCTTGCACAAGGAAGATAACAGCAATGGAGAGACCAAAATTAAGATGACCTTGGCTGAGGAAGTAACCTTTTTCAACAAAGGAGCGATCCTGAAAGAACTGGATAGTCTGGAAGAAGGGAGTTATTTAGAATTAGATGTTCGAAAAACCCGATATTTGGATAATGATATAGTAGAAATTCTCGAAGATTTTTCAGAAAAGGCAAAAAATCGCGAAATTCACATCAAATTAATTTCTGAAAGGGGCGTAGTCGAAAACCCAGACAGTTATATCGAATTTTTTAAATTAAGACCAAAATCAGCATAAACCTTATAAATTATGAAAGCACAAACCCAAGAAACACAAGCGGCAATGACACCGCAAACTGCTCTAGACGCATTGAGAGCTGGAAACGGAAGATTCGTTAATGGAGCCATGGTTTCTCGTAATCTGCAAGAGCAGATAAACGATACGGCTTCCGGACAGTATCCATTCGCTACGGTACTACATTGTATCGATTCGCGCGTGTCTGCCGAGTTGTTGTTCGATCAGGGAATTGGTGACGTATTCAGTATCCGTATTGCTGGGAATTTCGTTAATGACGATATCCTAGGAAGTATGGAGTTTGCGTGTAAGTTGGCTGGAACCAAACTTTTGGTAGTTCTAGGGCATACGGCCTGTGGAGCTGTGAAAGGAGCTTGCGATCATGCTCGTTTGGGGAACCTTACTACTTTGATCAATAAGCTGGAGCCTGCTGTAGATGCAGTGGCAGAGCCAACTGATCCAGCACAGCGTACTTCTGCGAACATCGATTTCGTAAACGAAGTAGCTAAGAAAAACGTACTTATGACCATGGATAATATCCGTTCTAAAAGCCCTGTGTTGAAGGAATTGGAAGATGATGGAAGTATCGCCATTGTTGGTGGAATGTACGACATCGCTACAGGAAAGGTAGAATTCTACTCCTAAGGAATTCCACATATAAATTTGAAAACCCGCAATTGAATTGCGGGTTTTTTTATGGCTACAAAGTTTTTGGTCAAGCGGTTTTTTGAGGTTTTCATTCATGAGCAAAAAAATAGCGGAATAGAAAAATCAAGTAATTGCTTCCATTCCGCTGATTCATCTTTTAATTTCGATCTATTCCATTCGCTGCATAAATGCTCTAATCTTACTAATGATTTCGTTTCCGTCTTCCTCCAGAGCAAAGTGACCGGTGTCGAAAATGTTATAGTCTATGTTTTTTACATCATTTTTAAAGGCTTCGGCACCACTTTCAGGGAAAAAGGCATCATTTTTACCCCAAACGATTAATAACGGAGGTTGATTATCCCTTAAATATTGTTGCCACTTTGGATATAGTTTAATGTTGTTCTGATAGTCGTAAAACAAATCTAGGTTTACCTTATGAGCCCCTGGTCTTGACAGGCGTAAATAATCAAGATTCCAGGTATCAGGGTTTACATTCTCGGGATTTCTAACACCATGGGTGTATTGCCATTTTAACCCTTCCAATGAAAATACTCCTAATAATGCTTTTTCGGTTTCATCATTTCTACCGGCCCAAAGCTCACGCACAGCGGCCCAAGCTTCACCCAATCCTTCTTCATAGGCATTACCGTTCTGATTTATGATACCCTTTACTTTTGAGGGATGTTTGGTTGCAATCCTAAATCCGACGGGTGCTCCATAATCCTGTATCATTAAAGTGTAGGAATCCAGTTTTAACTGCACCAGTAATTTATCTATTGTATTGGCAATGTTGTCGAAAGTGTAATCGTATGCGTCGGGTGAGGGGAAGTCGCTTTCACCAAATCCGGGATAGTCAGGAGCGATGAGATAAAATTGATCGGATAATTGAGACAAAACCTTTCGGTACTGATGAGAGGAAGAAGGAAAACCATGTAATAAGACGATTGTTGGGTTGCTAGGATTTCCTGCTTCGCGATAAGCGATGTTAATTCCGTCAATGTCCATTTTTTTGAATCGAACAGATTGATGGGTGGTATCAACAACTATTTTAGTGGTTTCGGTAGTTTTGGGTGTTTCGCATGATGCTGTAAAGGATAATGCGATTAAACTTAGGATTAAAAAATAATTTTTCATGTGAACAATTTTTAGTTTATTACCGAACGAACGGTAAAATTTAAAGTTAAATTTTTTTACAGTGAATATCTGGTTTCAATTTTTTTAAGTGCATTTTTAAATACGTTAGGAGAGTTCATGCCCTTGGCAACGACTAGACTACCTTGAATATCGATCAAGGTTTGTACCGAAAGTTCATGGGCCTTGTCCTTAGAAAGTCCAATGGACATTCCAAAACTTTCGAAAGCGTCTATCCATTGTTGCATTCCCTTTTCTATTTGCTGCTGGAACAAAGTAATGCCCGATTCTAACGATAGGGCCCTGAAGATACAGGTTTCTTTTCCCCCATTGTAGGAGGAGTCGATTTGGTACAGTGCTTGGACCAATCGCTTTTTAGGTGCTACCTCTTCATTTTTTAATTCGTTTAGCACATGTACTTCCACCCATTTTTCAATATGGGTCAAAACCGTTTTGGCCATTTCTTGCTTTCCTCCAGGAAAACGATGATAAAGACTAGCCTTTTTCAAGTTGGTGGCTTCGGCCAGTTCTGAAAGGTTGGCGCCGTCGTAGCCCTTAGAACGAAAGACGTGCGTCAATCCTTTTATCATGTCCGAATCCAATACTTTTTGTGGTCTCATACGGCAAATATAGTCAATTAAAAGCAATTACCAAACGTTCGGTAAAAAATAATTATCGAACTTATACGGAATATGTTAGAGTTTACATATAGACAACGGATTGGGTTTTAAGAAGTCTTCGCAGGAGTGATTTTCTGAAGCCGTTCTTCACTTCAGGTTATGTTTTTTCCTTTTATCAATCCATAAATTATATTAATAGGAAAGATGATTTGTCCCAACACCATAATTGCGATTACGAGTGTTATGACGAAACTTAGATTGTTGTTCAATTCATATTCCATTATTTCATCCCCATAGAACAAGGTCATAATCCATACGATTATGGCTCCGCCAAAAGTAAGTCCTATATGGATCCCGTTCAGCCATTGAGATAACGCTCTATTCGTTTTGTACATCGTCCAGTAGCCAATTCCGATGACTCCAAAAACAAAGGAAATTAATGTTGTTAGATGCGAATAAGCGATCACAAAATAGGTGTCGTGTACATTGATATCGAAAGCGGTATCTCCACTTAAAACTCCGATGAGCAGTACCATCGGAATGGAAAGTAAGAAGATTAAGTATGGCTTCTCAACGACTGTTTTCATTCAAATGCTTAACCCCTTTTTATTCGAATAATACCTTTATATCCAAGTGAATTGTTCATAAATAATATTGTTCTTTTTCATGAAATTTCCAAACTTTGAATAGGCATCATTCCCGTTAAAATGTTTTTCAATAGCCAGTAGAATTGCCATTTTATCATTTATGTCCGCCCCGAGTAAAGCGGCTATTTTTTTCACTTCTTCAAATTCGATCGTATAATAGTATTCATAGTCCGAATCGCCCATCAAGTCTTTCACAGTCTCTCCGATGTCATACCCATCAAAAATTAACTGATTGTTTTCATTAAAATATATCTCCATTGAGATTTTAATGCTAGGGCTTTCAAATTCATAAAGGGTGATTTTTTCCATTCTCTCAATGTAATTGGTCAAAACTATTGGATTCGAAGCAATACCGCCAGACGAAATTTAGCCTCGTCTAATCGTTAAATGGATGATTTTTCAGAATTGTTTGATGCTCTCTCACTTCTCTTTCTTTCCAATCTTCATGTAAAATTCCGAGTAATTCTTCTTGCTTGGCAAACATGATACGTCTAAAATCTTGTCCCTCAATTCTATTTTTCAATTCGTAGTGAGAAGCCATTGAAAAGGTGACAGAAGAAAATATCCAATATAATAAGTCATGTAAGCTAGAGGTTATTTTTCTTTCACGTTCACGCCCTCTTTCTGAAATTACATAATTATATAGCCCAAAACTATCCAGTTCAATATTTGGTGTTGCGTCTCCAATAGGTAAGCTAAAAGTTGGTAACAAATAATTGGGCGCATTAATTTTTTCGGCCAATTGGTTCACTATGCTCTGTATTTCAGTTAAGGTTTTCGGCATATGTTGTACTTAATTGTCCTTTACCGTAGGCCTAATTTGGATTGGGATATATTTCTCTGTTACTTCATTTAAATCAATAAAGGTCCAATTTGCATTTTTCCTAGTCTTTATTCCATAGGTTGGAACTTCATTTTCAATATAGAACCTAGCATATTTTGTAGAATTAATAATTATGATAGTATCGATTTTAATGCTTGTGACTTCTGGAATACTTGATTTAATGTTACCGCCAGAAACATCTTTTAATAACTCTTCTTTTGAGATATTGTCAAATACAAAATCCGGAAAATATTTTAGCAAAGTTTCATAATCTGACGCATTAATAGCCTTAATTGAGTTAGCCACATCCAGCGCAAGACTATCCCTCTCGGTCTGGGAAAATGAAATTATTGAGTTTAATATCAATATTATGGAGAAAAGCTTTTTCACGATAAAATAGTCATTGTTGGTCAATTTTTATTTTCTCTTTTTTAAATGTATTAATACAGTGATAAAAATCATCTTTTCGAAATTCAAAGGGTCCAATGTTCTGAAACCATTTGATGTTTCTTCCAACAGTCTTTGGATTATCTGCTCTCGTCAAAGTCTCGTCAATGCCTAATTTATTCCATTTTACGGTGTCTCCATCTAATTTCATTTCGACAACCACCACGGTACAACTAAAGTCACAATCGTCAGGGCACATTAAAATCGGGACGATTTTAATTTCATTAGGTCTCAAATCAATTCTCTCCCAAACCACTTCTTCTTCATTTTTGTTGTAAAGCCATCCATTCAATAATGTTGAAACCAAACCCTTTAAATGCCCATGGTAATCTATTGTCTCTGCAATTTTATTCAATTGAACCCCATCAATCATCATCACTAAATGAGGTCCATTCGTGTATTCCGTCTTATGATATTCTGCCCTTATTTTATTCATTTAACCATTGCTTGTGTTCGGGATAATCTTCACTTCAATACTTTTCAGGTTTTGTTAGCTACTTCATTTTCTCTTACTATAAAATCCACGTTCCCTTAGACATTGTTATCGAATATCCACCTACTTTGATGTCATACATATTTCCACTTCTTTTTCCTTCTAAATATAAGTAGGACTTTCTATTCATTTGAAACCCTTGCTCGATTTTGGCACTAATCACATCAGATTTATTTCTAAGCAAATATGCCAGAAAGCATCCATTGGCACTTCCCGTAGCGGAATCTTCTTTTAAGATTTCATCTTCAATGCAAAACATTCTCACATTGTAATCATTCCCATTTTCAAATGTTTCATCTGTAAAAAAAAGGAGTGATGTACTAATTCCGCTAGGAGAATTAGATTTATATAATTGATGTTTCAGTAAAAAATCTTTGAACTGAGGAGCATTTAATTTAATTTGATTCATGCCTTCTAAGTTCTGTATAGGAATAATAATGAAAGGTAGACCCGTTGATATCTCTTGAATGGGCAAAGTATCGCTTAAAATGGAAGGAGCAATTCCTAACCCAGTGGCTACTTCATCTACTTCAAATTCTTTCAAAAATGCTGGTTGGGATTGAGTCATTGTATACAAACATGACTCTATTTGATTTACATCCGACAGTACCACTTCAATTTCGCCATTCATCAAGTCTAAGATGATTGTGTTTGAAGGAGTACGCATCAAATAATTTGCGATGACATAGCTGGTTCCGATCGTTGGATGTCCTGCAAATGGAATTTCCGATTCTGTAGTGAAAATTCTTACTGCATACTTATTTTCTCCTAATTTCTGTTTGATAAATGTAGATTCGGCAAAGTTAATTTCCTTAGCTATACTAAGCATCTCATCTTCATTGAGTGCATCCTCCAAGTCCAAATTAACGGCGAGCTGATTGCCTCCGTATTTATTCTTAGCAAATACATCCAGAATGTAATAATCGATTTTTTTCACACGTAATTCCCTTAAAATTTTACTGAGCCAGATATCGCTACTATGAAGGTACTACTTTTATGGGACCTGCGTGAGGAGAAAAAGCTCAGAAAAGGGGTTCTGACTATTTCAAAAAATAGAATTACGTCGATACATCTCCCTAAAGCCCAATACGCCCGTAAAAATCGCTCTTGTAGCTTTCACCAATGGGAATGCGAATGTCGTCGATAACGATCTTGCTTCTTTGTATAGAATCGATCCGACCTATGTTCACAATAAATGACTTGTGTACCCTGAAGAAATCTTCCTCTGGCAAATGTGTCTGCATTTCCTTAAAACTCATTAGGGTAAGGATGGGCTTGTTGCTTCGGGTGGTGTGAATCTTTAAATAATCTTTCAAACCCTGTACGTACTTTATTTCCTGAAATTCGATCTTCACGTTGTCGTATTCCGACTTAACGAACATATACGTCTTTTTTTCTGTTGAGGTAGTCCCGAAGGCAGGTGAAACATTCATATTGTGAAAGGGTTTAGCATTATTCTTTAATTGTAACATTTCCTTGGCGCGATTCACCGCCTTTAGGAATCTGGAAAAGGGGATGGGTTTTACGAGATAGTCTACCGCGTTAAGCTCGAAGCCTTCCAAAGCGTACTGCGGATAGGCGGTTGTAAAAATGAATAAGGGTTTTTTGTCGAGCGCCTTTATGAAATCAATTCCGTTGATTTGGGGCATCTCAATGTCCGAAAATACCAAATCCACCTCCTGCGATTGCATGACTTGCATGGCTTCCACAGCATTGGTATAGGTTCCCATAATCTCTAGGGTGCCAATGTCTTCACAATAGGATTTTATCACATTGAGCGCCAAAGGCTCGTCATCTATAATGATACATTTCATGCTATGAAAGAATTAATTCTAAATCTACAAAATACCGCTTCTCATCTTTGCTAATGCTTAGACTATGTGCGTTTGGGTATAAGAGTTCCAGTCGGCTACGAATGTTGGTAAGTCCTATACCAGAACTTTTCTCGTCTTTTTTATAGTTTCCCAAAAAGTTGTTTACTCGAAAAATCAATTTGCTGTGCACGATCTCTATGGAAATAGCAATATCGGTGACCCCCTTAAAATCCGTCCCATACTTAAAGGCATTTTCTATAAAGGATATAAGCAATAGTGGATAAATCTTTCGGTCCTCATAGTCACCTTTAATGGCCAAGGTGACGTGTTCGCTATTGGATAGGCGAAGTCGCTGCAGGGAAATATAGTTCTTTATATAATTGATTTCTTTGGTCAACGGAACCTTTTCTTCCCGTGCTTCGTACAGCATATACCGCATGAGTTCGGAAAGGGTGATGACGGCTTCGGGAGCTTCGGACGATTTGTTGCGAACCAAGGAATAAATACTGTTCAGGGAGTTGAACAAAAAGTGGGGATTCAGCTGATTCTTCAACAATCGCAATTCTGTTTCCGTTTTCTGGATTTCCTTTTGCTTCACCATCTTGTCCCTTTTGTAGAAATCCTTCACTAGAGCAATGGTTCCTCCAAAAAGAAAGAAGGCAAAGGAGATCATCGTAGGGATAACATACCGAAATTGCCGCATTTGCTTTGGGATTCTCTGCTGCCGCATGGCCTTATTTATTGCATCGAAATCTGCAGAACTAGGCAAATTCATGACAATAATGTTCATTGCGAAGAGCAGTAGAATGGAAAGACCTATGTACTGAATCATTTTCTTCTTCAAAAGTAGCTGAGGTACCAATACCAAATAGTTGAGATAGAAAACGAGGCCATTCAAAAAGAAACGGCTTAGCATATGAAGATCCAATTCCCCGAACTGGGTATACGAATAACTGATGGGAAATGATAAAAGGCAGACCCAAGCAATGACATGTATCCAAAATTCTTTGTACGAAATCGATCTAAAATTCATGCGATGGTTTTTTGCCAAGGGTCTTGCAACTAATTTTTAAATGTAATACTTAATTCTTCAAGCTCTTCCTTGCTCACAGTGGGAAAGTCGCCTTTTACCAATTTTTTAACGACCACCGTAGCGACTTTCTGTGCTTCTTCCTTAGATTGAAAGCCCTGTATTCCTTTGACTCCCGGAATGTGACTTTGTTTAATGATCAATTGGTTGTTTTTGTAGATTTCGTAATACCAATGGGATGAGTTGGAAAGTTGGGCGATCTTGCTATGATAGGCCGGAGTTGTAGCTTCACGGGATTCCGTAACCATTAGTGTAAGGACAATGACTACAATGAATATAATGGAGACCGCAGCCAGATAGGATATTCTTCTCTTCATAGGTATTTTAAAGGAACTGGAGGGAATTACACCTAACAACCATAAACGTGACGTAATCCCCTAAGCCAGTTCTTAATCAAACAAAATAATCAACAAAACAATGTATTAGTCATCTTCATCTTCTTCCTGAAAGGGGAAGAATTCAAAATTGTCGTCCAAATAGAGCGTGCCACTTCTTCCTAGAGCAAGAAAGGCACGTGAATCGTTGTAAAAAGAGATAGGGTTCTCCCTTGACGTTTTTTCGATCGAAGTCTTTTGTTCCCAGGAATCGGAACTGGGGTCGTATTCCCAAACCGTGGTACTGGCCCCAGCTCCTAGGTTTCCACCAGCAATATATCCTCTTCCGTTAAGGGCGAATCCACTTGCACCCGAACGGGCTATTTCGTAATCGTCTTCTGCGTCTATAGGATCAAGCTCTGTCCAAGTTTCATTGTTTGTATTAAAAGCCCAGAAATCATCTGCGAACACTCCGTTAGAAATTCCAGTGCCTATATATACTGTGTTGCCTATAGAAAATGCTGTGCCATCCCTTCTTTTGGAGCCTCCAAAGCCTATGAGTTCCGTCCAAGTATCGGCATTGGGATCATACTCCCAGAAGTCTTTTTTGTCGTTATCCCCATCAAATCCAGTGCCTACGTAACCTGTACTTTCCGAATTGAATCCAATAGCACTTCTACGTACGCCTCCGCCAAAATCGGAAATGGGTGCCCACGTATTGTTTTGTGGATTGTATTCGTAGAAATCGGCCAATTCATTGTCGCCGTCAAAGCCCGTTCCCATATAACCACGATTTCCGATAGCAAAGGAAGAGGCGGCACTTCTTTCCACTCCTGGGAAATCCGATAACTGAATCCAAAAGTTCCCGTCCATATCATAGGCCCAAAAATCCTTGAGGTAATCGTCCCCATCGTATCCGGTTCCCATATAGCCTATATTGTTGATGGTGAATGCGGCCGAATTACTCCGCGGCGTCCCATCGAAAATGGAGCGGTCTACCCAATTTCCCAAACGGTCATCACCATCATCGTCATTGTTGCAGCTTATCGCCATAAGCGATGCTAGTGCTAAAAGACCGATACGTACAATATGGCCGTTGTTGTGGGATAAGTTTATTGTGAATTGTTTGTTTCGCATAAATGGTGTTATATAAAGGTTCATTAAAATCGAGGGCAATGTAGAAAGGCCTTTTCCCACGAAGAAATAAACTATACCATTCATCCAATTTTGTAGATCAATCCAGACATTTTATCTACCAATCCCAATTGGCGGTCAATTATGTTAAAATAAAGTGTTGGTCTACAAAATGTTAGCGTTGGTCTATCGCACTTTATATCCTTACAGTCATGCTCTTTATTTGCCTCATAATTATACCATTATGAAGCGATTGCTCTATTACCTTTTCCTTCTGCTCTTTGTTGTGGCGTGTAGTTCGGACTTTGAAGAACTTCCCACTTTCGAAATAGGGCAGGAGTTTACCGACTCTAACGTACGGGTCATTTCCATTGATACCTTTTCGGTATCACTTTCCACCTTTAAATTCGATAGTATTATTGTAGAAGGTACCGATCGATTACTGGTTGGGCGTTATGAAGATGAATCCTTCGGGAATGTAAGCGCGTCCAGCTACTTTGAGCTTATTCCGTTGACCTATCGGGTTGAAGAAGAAGGCGTTCTGGATAGTGTGGCCCTTATATTAGATTACGACACCTATTTCTACAATGACACCACGGCTATTTCTGAAATTCTGGTTCATCGCTTACTGGACGATGTGGAACCGGAGGACGAATTTTATTACAACACTTCCACCATACCCTTCGATCCTGTTCCCTTAGCTACCAAATCCTATCGCCCGGAGCCTTTCGATGAGGATTCGTTGCACATTAGTTTGCCATTAATCTTTGGGCAAGAGATTTTTAGGGCCATTCGCGATGGAGATGTAGATAATGACGGCGAGCTTACCGATTTGTTCAAAGGGCTAACCATACAGCCAAATTCTACCAATAACGGAGCTGTGATTGGTTTTGAAAGTGATACGGAAGAAACATTTTTGCGGTTTTTCTACAAAGTGGAAGACGAATTCGGGGTAGAAGAATTTACATATGATTTGGTGGTGAATCCCAATCAACTTTCCGAAAAGAAATTCAATAATATTACTACCGATTTCAGCAATACCCTATTCGAGGATTTGGATGATCCGGAAACCATATTAGCTTCCTTGGATTCGGATGATAGGAGTTTTACCCAAAGCGGTTCTGGTTTGGCCATTCGGCTTCAATTGCCGAGCATTAAGGAATTGAACAACTTAGAGGGAACAGGAACACTATTAGATGCCATTCTTGAGCTACGCGTTCCTTCAGAAACACTGAATACCGATTTGGTTGTACCTGATTCCTTGAGCGTAAATCTTTTAGATCAGAATAATGATTTCCAAGGACAATTGTTCGATGGAACGGAAGCTGTTTACGGTACGCTAAACGACGAGGATAACGAATTCAATGCAGACTTTTACGAGGTCCCCGTTCGTGCCTATATCGATAGGAAATTAGCCGAACCTTTTGAGGCAGACGATGCTCTGGCCATTTTCCCTACCGGCTTTACGAGCAGTGTAGACCGATTGATTGTAAACGGGGAGAACAGCGAAAATTTTAACGCCAAACTTATTTTGATCTATGCCATCTACGACGAATAATATCCTTTTGTTGCTGCTTCTTGTGCCTGTAGGAGTCATTGCGCAAAGTAATAATCTAACCGGCTCTCCCTATTCTCTTTTTGGATTGGGCGTGCAGAGCAACTCCAATTTGGGTGGTTTCAATGCATTTGGTAAAACAGGAATCGCCTATGGGGAAGGATTCGTTGTGAATCCCTACAATCCCGCCGCCGTTAGTAATGTGCCAGAAAAAACTTTTTTGTTCGATATCGGGATTAATACAGAGATCAGCGCTGTTTCCAACCGGGCCGACGATGAAAGGCGTATTGCTTCCAACTTTTCGAACATCGCCGTAGGTTTTAATCCCAGCGGAAAATGGGGAGTGGGACTTACCTTAACGCCTGCTACCAATGTGGGGTATTCCCTTATCGGAATACAGACGAATATAGAGGGAAGTGTAGAAAATTTTACAAGTAATGTACTGGGGTCGGGAGGCATTAATAGAATGAGTTTGGACTATGGAAGAACCTTGTCCGATACATTCAGGGCTGGTCTTAATGTCTCCTACCTTTTTGGAAACATAGAGGAAACCGAAAGTGTTATTTTGGAAGACGATATCCTTCAGATTGAAGAGAAAAATCACTACAACGGATTCCAATTCGGGTTTGGGATTCAGTACGATCCTATCAAAAACCTGAGTGTAGGAGCAATTGTAGACCTTCCTGTATCCTTGAAGGGAAGCCAAGATCGCAACGTAGTAAAGACATTAGACTTTAACCCCACTTTGGTAGAAGATGAAACTGGGGTAGCGATCGATAACTTTTTATTACCCTTGGAATATGGCTTTGGGGTAAGTTCCACTCAATTAAAAGGGCTTACCCTAAATGTGGATTACACCCGAAAGGAATGGAGCAATACCAATCAGAGAGATAATATAGGGGAGTATGTAGATCAAGATATAATTGGTATGGGAATGGACTACACACCCAATCGTCGCGGATTCACCTATTGGGATCGGGTAAGTTATCGGGCGGGCTTTCAGTATGACTCAGGGTATTTAAAGATCAACGATTTCAATGTGTCCAGTTATACACTTTCAGCTGGGATTGGACTGCCCTTCGGAAAGAAAGGATCTACCTTCAATATCTCTTATAGCTATGGGAGTCAGGGACAGGTAGAAGGAATCCTTATAGAAGAAAACACTCACTTAATCAATCTTAACCTAACCCTTTCGGACATCTGGTTCTTGAGACGAAAAATTAATTAATAAAAAAAGAAATATATGAAAGCATACCTTTTAATTATGGCATTGGTACTCCAAATGATGGGCATTTCCTATGCACAGGAAATGGGCACTGTGGAAGAAATGGCCGCACAACAAACCGCATTAATGGATGATAAGTTATCATTGAGCGGAGAACAGAAGATTCAGGTAGAGACCATCAATCGTCTGTATACCCAAAAACAAGTGGATCTTATGAATAGTAGTGGATCTATGTTTTTTAAAGTGGGAGACATGAAGGAAATAGGACGATCTAAAGCAGAAGCATTAAAGGCAGTTCTCACCGAAGAACAGATGAAAATATATGAAGATGAGGTCATTCCCATCTTGAAAAAACAGATGAAAAAGAAACGGAAGTCCTAGTGTTTGTATCGTGTGGACTTACATTGAAGTTTGGTTAATAATTTCAATTGTTTCCTGAAATGCTCTGGGTGTCTGGAGCATTTCTTTTTGATCGCAAGTTAAGTTGGGATTAAGTCAATGAACCAAAACCCCATCGATTTTTTGGTTGCATCCGAGTCATCTTCTTTAGGCGCCTTGTATTCACGAAATACTTTTTCGCCTTTTTCGAAGGTCACCGGATTTTTGAAAATAGGCCCTTCATAGCAAAAGGTATGGAATTCCCCATTTTCGCCACAGGGATCCACATTGTCCGGGAGATCTTTTACAAATGAAGCATCCAGTTCACGACCTACAAAAGATTCGTCGAGTAATTCCGATTTAATACAAACCACTACCGCCTTAAACCCAAGTTGGATAAATTCCTCCATAAGAGCTTTGGTATCCCTTTTCCAAAGGGGAAAAATGGAGGTAATACTAAATGTTGCCAACTGCTGTTCCCGATATTCCCTCAAATCTTCCAAAAAGATATCGCCAAAGGCACAATGGGTATAACCATCGTTCTTCAGGGTCCTTAACTTATTGGTCATGATGCGGTTGTAGTCTTCCATACTCGGTTGTTCTGGAAGGGGAATGGTGTCTAAGGGAATGCCAATTTCCGCGGCTTGTCGTTTCAAAAGCTCCGTGCGTAATCCGTGCATGGAAACACGATCATAGTGCGAGTTTATAGTAGTGATGAGCCTGTCAATTTCGAAAGAATCATCTTTTTGTAGGTGATACAGGGCTAGGGAAGCGTCCTTTCCCGAGCTCCAATTGAAGTATGTTTTTTTTCGATTCAAAAGAATTCCCAATAAGGCCATCAAACATACGAATTATTGATGGCCAAATTGGGATTATGTCTAACGCTTTTTAGGGAAATACCCCGTCATTCACGCTGGGGTTTCGGAAACTATCAGGTCCCCGATCTTTCCTTCGGTTTCTAAGCAAAGCTGGAATCTGGTTGAAATCCAAGAAGTATTGCAGCTTCACCGAAACCGTATGGGTAATGGGTTGTTTAAAAAGGGTGTCGATACTTTCCACATACGAATCCCTGGCGGCATTGTCAAAATTGAATAACTGATTTCTATACAGCGCCGTTAGGAAACTTCCAGGGGCAAACTGCCACGAGTAGCTCAAATCGAAATTCCAAGTAGAGAAATTAATATCTGGATTATCAGGAATATTTGTGGTAGTATAACCGGTTTCGTTGGTCACGTATCCGTCATCCTGAAGAGAGAACAGAACACGGTCGTATTCTACCGTTCCCCAGTAGTTACGCAAAGTTAGCGCCAATGTGTTGTTGGGGTTAAAGTTGAAGCTGGTGTTAAACGTTTGCTCCACTTCCAATCGCTTACGATCCCCAATAATTACATCGTCATCTACTTGGGTTACATACCCACGATCGCCGGTGTAGTAATCCCAAGATACGGTATAGGAAAGCTGAAACTTATCATTCATTCTGAATCGCGGACTGAAACCAAGCCACCAATTCCCATAATCACGATCCTCATCGATAAAGGTTTCCACTCCGGTCCATGCATTTACAGAAAGTCGTTTGTTAGTATTAGATAGGTACCATCCATTTATGTTCGCACCGTTCTTGGTAATGAAAAAACTACCTTCCTTTCTAGGTTCAAAGTAATCGAATTGTCTTCCCGGTTGTAGGTTGATATTGAAACCACCTCGGTGTAGTTTTTTGGTAGTACCGTTGGCCCAAAAACCGAACCCGAAACCAGTAAAAGTACTGGGGTCTGCCAAACGGGTGTAGTTTACGTACGTTCCTACGGCATAGCGATTCCACTTTTCAGTAGGTTCGAAGATGCGGTAACTAGCGTCCACTCCAAAATTGTTGAAGTTGTTACGGAATTGAAGCCCAATATCATTGATGTCATACTTTGTATCGGCATATCTATGATCGAAGCTGTACCTTAGGTTTCCATGGGTCTTTCTAATAAAAAAGAAAGAACTATACCCAGTAGTGGTTTCGCCAAAATCCCGAACGTTACTCATTTTAAGGTCCGCCCTAATGTTGTAGGTGTTACGCTTATTCGAAATACTTGAAATGATCCCCGTAACATTGGCATCCCGAAAAGAACCACTACGCAATACGTTTGTGTTGATAATACCCACAGACGAGTTCCCATTAAACTGCTGATCGGCCACAACGATATTGTAATTGGTGAAGGGCTCCACCTCTTCGGTACGAATTTCTCCGGTTACCGTATTTTCGATAGTGGCATCGGTACTTTCGGTAATGGAATTGAATATCCCAAGACCCAATCCTTTTTTCGTACGCCCCGATACTTTTACTGCGTTCAATACTTTTACGGTATTCGGCATATCGATAACCTCTTCATCGTCTCCTAAGGTTACACTTCCTGTAGGTGCATTTCCTACTCTTCGGGAGAAGAACAGGTTTCCTTTATTGAAAAGATCCACACCTTCGGTAAAGAACTGACGTTGTTCGGAGAAGGTCTGTTCAAAAGGGCCAAGGTTCAAGGAGACATTATCGAAACGGGCCTGGCTAAAATCGGGAATTAACGTGGCGTCCAACGTAAAATTCTCGGTAATTCCATATTTCACGTCCAAGCCCGCATTATAATTATCTTCAAGCTCCCCGTCGAAACTATTTTGTACGGTAGATACAAAAGGGTAAAATGCCAAACGCACGGGAGGTTCTAAATTGGACAATCCTTTTAACTCACCATGATATAGACCAATATTTCCTTTTGAAATATCAATGGGATTCCATGTATATTGAGAATCGTCCCTTCTAAACCGCCTATGAAACTGAAGCCCCCAAGTGTCTAAGTTTTTATTGTCGAAACGGAGACAGCGGTAGGGGATTTTCATTTCAACGGCCCAGCCATCGTCATTGATCTTCACGGCACTGCTCCAAACAGCATTCCATCCGAAATCTTCTCCAATACTGGGATTGGCAATGGCATCGGCTTGCGTACCCGAGGCAAATACAAAGAATTCGGTATCGTTTTGGGCATCGTTATTTGGATTTACAACGAAGCCGAAAAAGTCGGATTGCCCAAAATTATCTCGACTGGAAAGTTGTTTTGCGATCAAAGCGGGGTCATCGTAAAGATAGGCACCCACATAAATGGCCTGATCGTCATAGGTGAGTTTAACAATGGTTTTTATGGAATCCGTGTCCTTAACGCCCATATCGGGCCTAAACTGGGTAAAATCCTTGGCCTCTTGGGCATTGGCCCAAATAGCCTCGTCCAGCACACCGTCTATTTTGGGTGCCGTTTCAGTTCTTGAAATTTGAAGTGTTTTTTTTACAAGTACTTCCGCTTGTTCGGGTTCTTTTTCTTGCTCTTGTGCGGTGGTGGTACATACAAGGCATACGGTGAATAGTGATAATAGAAGCCTTTTCATTTATTGGTTGTTGTGATTGATGATGTTACTGTAAAGACCAGACGATTTTAGATTCGTTACAGGTGAAAACGCGGAAAAACGTTATTAATTCGTTAAAATATGTGTTAAAATCACCTAGAGCGCGGTCCCTCTTGGACTTAGCTTTGACATTTTAATAGTGAAAAGGAGGAAAAAATGTAGGAAAAGGTTTAATCCTACTAATCATTGAAGGGACAAGAAGCGAAATAATCCTGAATACTGAACTTTCTATCTTCGAAAGTTTCAGGTAGGATTTTGAAGTGTTTTATTCTATCTATTCTGAAGGCTCTGTAATCGTTCCGCAAATGACACCAGGCGATAAGAATCCATTTATTTTCGGCCGAATACATGGCACAGGGTTCAATTTTCCGAAAGGTGATATTAGGATCCTCCGCCTTTTGGTAATTGATTTCAACAAAGTTGAAGTGGGTAATAGCTAACTGAATTTCAGAAAGGGCATTACTAGTGAAATCCTCGAAATTCCAATTCAGAATGTGGATTTTGTCGCTTAACAATTCACTTTTCTCCTGAACAGAAGTTCTGAAGACGGACTTGATCTTAGTAAGGGCGTCGTTGAAGTCGGTAACAAAGGAGACGTCCTTAGATTGATTTACAATATGCTGGGCCGTTACCAGAGCATTGGCTTGCTTTTCGGTAAATTGAACCGGAGCAACCGTATAATTATCGACCAAACTGTAGCCGCGACCTTCTATGGTATAAACGGGAATGCCCGCTTCCTCCAATTTTCGGATGTCCCTGTAAATGGTACGGATGCTTACATTGTATTTGTCCGCCAATTCGGAAGCAGTGAGCAATCGCTTCGATTTTAGCAGGGTAAGGATCGATATGAGTCGGGAGAGTTGCGACATAAAACAAAGATAGCGAACCCTTTTCAGGATTCGCTATGCTATTTTGTTTACCCCATGGAGTGAAAGGCTACGCGATTTCCTTCCGTATCGATGAATTGGGCAATGAACCCATTTTCTTTAATATCGGTCTTGGGCATCACTACTTTACCACCGGCCGATTCTACCTTAGACAAAGGAATGCTAAGATCATCACCACCATTTAAATACACGGTAGAACCGTCTGCCGAAGGGTTCATACCTTCCATTTGTAAAATGGCGCCTCCAACTTTGTTGCTTTCCATATCATAGTGGAAGATTCCATATTTTACATTTTGCTCCTCCATGTGGTGGTCAGTGATTTCTTCTCCCAAAACTGCAGAATAGAATTTTTTTGCTCGTTCGTAATCGCTTACGGGAATCTCGAACCAATTAATTGCATTTTTCATGATTATGTTGTTTTTAAAATTAGAACTACTGCAAAAGTATCGGGTGTTGAGACAGATGGTGTCAGGGGTGGTTTTTTATTTTTTTGGAAGTGAAAGGTGAAAGTTGATGGGTGAGGAGTGATGAGTCATTTAGCAGTTTGTCATCCTGAGCTTGATGAAGGATGGATGTGAGATTGATTGGTTGGTTGAAATGTTTAGTTGTTGAATCGTTTAGCTGCTTAACTGTTGAACGCATATCTCTTTTCTGTTTTCTCTTCTCTCTTCTCACTTCACAGATTCTGTAAAATACGTGTAAATACTTCTCGATTTTAAAAAAAGCAATCAATACTGTAACGTTTTCAAATTTCCTTAATCTATAGAGTAATTAACAGTAGGGCAGTCTACTAACATCATCATCACTCAAAAACAACATTATGAAAAAACAAACTCTATTTTTTGCGATACTTCTTTGTGCAGCTATGGGAACAACCTGGGCTCAAAAAGTAGTTAATGTAAACTCCTTCGACAAAGTAATTATTAGCCCTCATATAGAAGTAACCTTTGTAGAGGGAACGACCGAATCGGTAACCATTGAGAATTCTATAGTGGATGAATCTAAACTAAACATCGAAGTGGAAGGAAAAACACTACGGGTATATCTAGATGGAACCAAAAATATCCCGAAACAAAAGAAGGTATATGAGCACGGAAGAAAAACAAAGAAACCGCTTTATAAAGGAACGCAGGTGACAGCGACCGTAACGTATATTTCAGTAGATGAGTATTCCTTACGTGGGGAAGAGCGAATGACTTTTCAAAGTCCTATTGAACAAGAAAAACTACGTTTAAAAATTTACGGGGAATCTGAAGTATCTTTTGAAGAATTACAACTGGATGAGTTGCGAACTACAATTTATGGAGAGAGCGAATTAACCGTGAAAGCGGGAAATGTTAGAGAACAGAAGATCGTAGCCTATGGAGAAAGTAGAATCGATATGGCCCAAATTGAAAATCGCGAGAGCCGATTAACAGCCTATGGAGAGGCAGAATTTGAATTGAACACATCAGACCTCATAAAAGTCACCGCTTTCGGAGAAGCCTCTGTAGGGTATACGGGTGGTGCCGATGTGAAAAAAGGACTCGCCTTTGGAGATGTTAAGATATACACACTGGATTAGCCATCCTTAGAATGCTTAGTAAAACAAAACCCGCAACTTACGTTGCGGGTTTCATTTTGCGGAGGAAGAGGGATTCGAACCCCCGGAGGTGTGACCCTCAACAGTTTTCAAGACTGCCGCATTCGACCACTCTGCCATTCCTCCTTTTGCGGGTGCAAATATACAAGGCTTTTTCTTTTTCTGAAAACAAATTTTCAAGAAAAACTACCCCACAATCGGGATGGGTTTCTTATCATCGCCCACCGCTACAAAGGTAAAATAGCCCGTCACCGCTTTGTCGCGAGCATCGCTGTACATATCTTCCATATAGATATCTACCTTTACCACACAACTGGTCCTGCCCACTTTGTCCACTCGGGCTACCAATTCTACAATCGTTCCCTGGGGAATAGGCGTGGTAAAATCGATCTTCTCAGTAGAGACGGTAACCACTTTCTTTCGGCTAAATCGCGTAGCGCAGATGAAGGAGGCCTCGTCCATCATATGCAATGCCGTACCTCCAAACAGGGTGTCGTAATGATTGGTAGTGTTAGGGAAAACGGCTTTGTAGATGCGGGTTTCGCTATTCTGTATGCGTTCGTCTATGTCGGGCATAATATTTCTTTTTGATGCTATTAAAATATTCGATGGGTTTATACAAAAACCCTCATTTGTGATGCGTATTTTTGCACCATAAAGTTAAGGGAAATAGCATGGCTTCAGAGATCATAGAAAAATTAAAATGGCGTTACGCCTGTAAAAAATTCAATCCTTCCAAAAAACTTACCGAAGGACAAATACAAATACTTAAAGATGCGTTCAACCTCACCGCAACTTCTTACGGACTACAACCCTTGAAGATGTTGGTCATTTCCAATCCGGAGATCAAGGAACAATTGGTGCCCTTGTCTATGGATCAGCCACAGGTAAAGGATGCCTCGCATGTATTGGTATTGTGCAGGGAGAATGGGATTTCTCCAGACTATATAAAATCACATTTCAATAGGGTAGAAGACATACGCAATACACCCCGTGAAATTTTAGATCCTTTTCAAGAGTATTTGTTAGATTCTTTCGCAGGAAAAGAGGCCGAAGAAGTTTCTTTATGGATGTCCAAACAAGCCTATTTGGCCCTAGGGAATCTATTAACTGTTTGTGCCTTGGAAGGTATCGACGCCTGTCCTATGGAAGGCTTTGAGCCTGCCAAATACGATACATTATTGGGGTTGAAAGAAATGGGGTTGACTTCCGTATTGGTATTGCCTGTGGGCTATAGAGCAGACGATGATCTATTTTCCGAATTGAAAAAAGTAAGACGTGGGGTAGCCGAAGTGGTGATCGAAATGAACTAACAACGGCTCTAGGTATTTATCGTATCTTACTGCTGTGATTACGAATACCACACGCAATTTTCTAACCACCATAATTACCAGTTTTTTCTGGCTTTTCTTTAGAAAGAAGTACCGAAAGTATTCCATTGGATTGCTCATCGTACTTTTAATAGGCTTTCTATTGCCTCAGCCCATGTCCATTCCCGTGGAAGGTGCCACTACGGCCGATTGGAGCCCAGATTCCTTTTGGGCGTATCCGTGGGGAACCTCCATTACGCATAAAGGGATCGATATCTTTAAGGAACGGGGAACTCCCGTTACCGCCGCTACCTACGGTATAGTGGTTTATACGCATGAAGGTGGAAAAGGAGGGAAGTCGGTCATGGTGTTAGGCCCTAAATGGCGTTTTCATTATTATGCACATTTGGATCGTGTAGATGTATTTCCACTGAAGCCATTGGCCATGGGATCACAAATAGGAACTGTTGGGGATACGGGCAATGCCAAAGGAAAACCACCACATTTGCATTATGCGATTACCACACCTTTTCCCTATATACATCTAAGGGATACCGAGGCCGTGCATGGTTGGAAGAAAATGTTCTATCTCAATCCTGATCGCTGGTTTCGTCCGTAACGTATTCTTTTTGAACCGCTTCAATATCGCCCCAGGTACTCCAAATGGCTCCCAATAGTCGTTTGAATTCGGTAGAGTCGGCGGTTTTTTCAATACTATCGAACAATACGTGCATTTCCCCCCTTAAATCGGGATACTTATGGGTAAGCGGAGCAATGCTATCCCAAGCGGTTATATGCCCATCAAAGGCCTTAGAGAAAGCCGCTGGGCAATCGGAAAAATCCATGCCGCGTAACTGTTTGGTGTATTGGGCTATGGTTTCGCTCAAGGAAATGGTTTCACAGGCATGGTTTCGTTCTTTTCCGTATTCGGAATCTTCCGCTAGGATGCGTTCTATGCAATCCGCAGGGGACGCTACGACTTCTTCTACTGGAGTTTTGCCCTTATCGCTTTTGCAGGATAGTAGTGTTATGAAAGCAAAGGTGAAGAGGAGTGTTAATGGTTTCATGTTTAGCTTTTTTTGATCTAATGTCTACTATTAAAAACGCTGAAAGTCTTATTCTATAACAATCCTCTTGGTAACGACATCTCCAACTTCTGTGTGGATGGAAACAAAATAATTACCGGAAGTCAATGACGATACATCTAAAGTTGTGCTGTTTGACTTACTTTCAATCAATTGACCAAGGGTATTGCGAATTTCGACTTTTGAGATGCGTGTCTCGCTAAGAATATTGATTACATCTTTCGTTGGAACAGGGGACATCAAAAAATTAATGGAGTCAAAACTTTCTGTTCCCAAGGTTAATGGATTTCTATACCAAGCAATTTTGTCATCGTACCGAGATCCCGATAAAATATCACTAACTCCATCACCATCGATATCCGCAGCAAATACAGAAAAGGCACCAATCGTATTTTCAGTTATATATGCTCTGTCCGAATGAAATGTTCCCATTCCATCGTCGTTTTCATACCAAGCGATAAAATCGTCCTCCATAGATGGGATAACAATGTCCTTATCGCCATCCAAATCAATATCCATGGTGGCTATAGAATACGGGAAAATAACACTTTGCGGAATCCAGTGCCATTCAAAATCACCTTGACCATTGGTATTCTCCCACCATTCCATTCCGCCAGCACTAGCATCCGAGGCGACAACGTCTAAATCCCCATCTCCATCCATGTCCACTGTAATGGCTTGTGTTGGGGATACAACATTTCCTGGATCGGATATGGAGATCTCGCTACTAAAAACACCATCCCCTTCATTTTCATACCAAACCACTTTGCTGTCATCAAATGATGTTGATATAACATCATTATCTCCATCTCCGTCTATATCTGCGGCATGGACATTCCAAGGAGCATCGGTATGAACACTAATTATGATTTCTTCTCCAAATGTTCCTTCGCTATCTGTGTTTTGAAACCAGACCACTTTGTTATTCAAATAAGAAGCAGATAAAACATCCATATCGCCATCGCCATCTAGATCTGCTACAAAAACAGCAATCGCTTCGTTAAGGGTGGACGTTATTATTTGCTCTTCACCAAAGGTGCCCAATCCATCCAAATTTCGGTACCAGGCTACCTTATTGTCATTCATTGAAGCGGAAATGACATCGTTGTCCCCATCCCCATCCATGTCTGCCGAAAAAACAGATCCGGCCCCGTCGGCATTTAAACTGATCACCTGCTCATTCCCAAAATCGCCTAAGCCATTCAAGTTTTCATACCACGCTATTTTATCATCCTCAAAAGAAGCCGACATTACATCTAAATCGCCATCATCGTCCAAATCTAAAGCATAAACACTACGCGCGTCATCTGCGTTGGTTGATATGATGTGTTCACTGAATTCAATTTGAGAGAAAATCTGCCCGTTACAACTTAAAAGGAGTATGAGAAGAAGAAAACGGGTCATAGCAGTTGTTTTTAATCTCTTAAATGTACAAAGATTATGACCTATTTGAAACTGAAAATACAAACTACCAATCTATATTTATTAATATTGGGAAAAGCAGCTACATATTTATTCACCCATTCACCCATTCACCCATTCACCCATTCACCCATTCACTCATTAACTCATTCAATCATTGATTTTTCAGTCCAATTTAAAATCCCATTCCGATTTTCGGTTGTTTCTGAATGCTGGGTATTCCGGAATTAAATTGGAGAGTTCGTTTATGGAATTGTCCATTTCGAAAAGTGTTCGCAATGTGGTTTTGTTCCAGTCTTCTGGATCATGGGTTTCGGAAGCACAACTGAAGGTCCAAAATCGATCTTTGGAAACACAAGCATATAGTATATGCCTTTCTTTGGAAAGTACATGTGCACATGCTTGTACTTGCTCATTCTCCGCTGGATTGAATTCGAATTCAATGGGCACAGGAATTCCATTTAAAGACATTTCATAACGTTTTTCAACGAAGTAATAAATCTTATCGAAATCAGCATCGGTCAAGCTCGGGAAAGGTTCCATAGGGCTCCATCCCGCTTCGCGTAAGGTTTTCGCGATACTGTCGCCATTGCGAAACATCTCTTGCGAATTGCGGGTATAGGCATATAACCAATCGCGTTCCCTTCTTTTGGTAATGTCACCTAGGGCAGGTGCGGTAGCTATTTTGTCCATCCCAATATAATGGCAGGAAGCACAGTTGGCTTTGAATAAGGCCTTCCCAAAATTAAAAATGCTATCCCCATTGATCGTCTGATGCGTAGCTTGAGGTTCGTATATATCATTGGGCGCCTTGAGCCCTAAAGTTAGCAATAGAACACCCAGTAAAGAAAGTGTGACTAGACTTTTCATATGATTTCTTTTTACAACTTTTACCGCTTGGGGTCTCTTAAATTTCAAATTTACGGATCAATTTTTGGGTCGATGCTTCATCTTTTTCGATTTTCCGAAACAATATATTGGCTACAAATTCGGCGATGGGCTCTACCACTTCGGGGCTGGCCAGTTTATTCTTTACACATCCGCTGAAAGTAGGTGCTTTCATTCTAATGTTAATTGCAGCCATAAGGTTTTCTTGCATTCCCTTTTCCGAAATTTTATACACCTCTGTTAATTGATGTTTTTGAAAATATTTCATGACCCCATAGGTAAGTCCTTTCAATAGCCCGTCTACATGACTGCCATTTTCATGGGTATAATAATCATTCACGTACGATTTCAGAAAAGGTTCATCGACCGTATAATCCCTAAAAGCAAAAGCAGCTTCCAAATGGAAATCACCTATTTGCTCGTCAATATAGGAGTTGAAATAACTGCCGCCCAAGCCTTTTAAGGTTTCAATTTCCAATCGGTCCTGAAGTCCATTCTTAAAATGATAGATCGTATTGCACTTACTGCCATGCACTTCGTAGGCACTATGAAACGAGACCTTCTTGTATAAAAAGGCAAATTCTTGCAACACATGATTCATATAACCTTCATTCCAAGTAAAATCCTTGCTCCAAATCTCATCATCCAGTTCAAAACTGATTTCTAACGAAGCAGCAATCATCCCCTTTTCTAATGGCGCTCCATTTTTAAGTATTCCTTTTTCATAGGTTTGCTCAAGCAGTGGGTTAGATGCACTATCTATCAATTTAAGGGTAAATGTCTTACTAAGTGCATTGAGGGGTAAAATTCCCATAGTAAATGGGTTTGTCTCGTTAAAATACATCCTACTCCAATTATCTATTACAGGGTTTTGAATGTTCTGGATCATAATTTTACCATAGCGGGAATCCGAATAAGCAAAAGAAATAGAATCGGCCTGCAAAGAGGTTAAGGATTCACTCAAAATTCCCTTTAGGAGATCGGTAAAGCCTTTCATGTTTATACGCCCTAGGTACATGCCGGGCCTTTTACGGATATGTGCTACAGAGTCTAATTCTTGAACAGAGTTAAAGGTGTTTTCCAATGTCTGTGCTGTTTATTTAGAGTTAATAGTAATTGAACTTATGTGGATGTATCTGTTTCGTCCCATTCTTCTATATCCATGAACTGACGTAGCCAATTGAGGACTTGATGCCTTTCATAACTGGTGCTTCGGTTTATTTTTGTCTGATCTTTTTGACCATTCAGAAACAAGTCCCGGAAGTAGGTTGTCGCCAACTCGTTTACCAAGTTTTCCTCAAGGATTTCTTCGGTGTTGCGGAATTCAAGATTTGTAAGAAACAGCATGAGGGAATCACCAATTTCTGGAATGTTCCTTTGTAGTTCTTCAAACACACCCTCGTTGTGCTTGGCGTCCAATTTTGGAAGTGTTTCTACCTTGTTCAAGCACCACCCAAGGGTTAAGGCACTTTCTATGCGCCATGACAGATCCATTAGGATTTCTTCCTCTGGATTTGGATCTTCAAGGAATGCTTTCTCACTTTGGGAAACCCTATCCCAAATCATCTCTTCTTTAAGCCACTGAATAATTTCGGGTCTATCTTCCAAAGAGTGCACGGCATGCGAAATAGCGTATAAAATCATCATACGGCAACCCGCCTCATAAGGTGTTTGAAAGCTATCGGGAGAATAGTTTAGGTACCCCAAATGGCTAACTCTGTAGTTTTTAATGCCGTAACCTATTAGTCGAGACTCAAGGCTCTTCTTCCGTTTTCTTAAGATGGGATCACCAGAATCTTCTATCGCTATTATTTCTTCCGGTGTTTTATACCAGTCTTTATGAGGAGTTGATTTCCCGCAACCCGGGCACCAGGTCTTTACATATTGTGTTTCGCATTTTGGACATTTTCCATGGCTTTTGAAGGTGTTCCATACATGGCCACAATTACAGGCCCAATATTTACCTCCATCGGGTCTCCATTCGCAAACGGTGCATTGGATGACGAGGTTGTTTTTTTTCTTTTTTCGGAAGAACATGTATTTGAAATAAAGTATTCGTTAACGTTTATAACACTATTGGGAAGCTAGAATGAACAGTATGATAAATCCAACAATCACCCAAAACAAACCACCCATGGCTTTTACCATTTTTGCTTGTTCTGCTTTTTTATGGAATCCATGTTTTTCGAATCGATCCATCTCAGATTGCGTGAAAAGATTTTCCTTTCCCACAGTATTTGAGGTGAAAAATGGCAAAAAGAAAAAGGTAAGCCATTCGCCTTTGGTCAAAGGTTTTTCCTTTCGTTCCTTTTCGAATCGCTCTCGTTGTTGTTGTTCAGTTTCTATTTCCTGAATGTTAGGTTAGCGTTTCCATCCAAAAATGGGATCTTCCTTTTCCATGGAAACAATCTTGTTGAATGCTCGGTTTGCCAAAGAAAACCCCATTGAACAGACGAATTTCTTATAAATCAAACCTAGCTTTAAGATACGAAATTTACTCGTATTATCAGTCCTGAAAGATGAAGAATGTTACGGCTTATGACTCATTTTTAAGTCGTAATTCTTGAAATTTTTCTCGAGTCAATCGCCACTGATTTACCTCCTGAAAAAAGTTGATGGAACCTGGAATGGTTTCATAGGTTTTCACAAATTCAAAACCTATTTTGGCCAAAGTTTTATTGGGTGCCGGATTCAAGGCATAGGGCTCGCAGTAGAGTTCATCCAGTTCATAATTTTTGAAAAAGAAAGGAAGCGACTTCATCACCAGGGTACTACCCATACCTTTTTTACGATTCCCACCATACCAAAGATGCAAATGCATATGGGCGCGCTTTCCAAATTGTATCTGATTGATATTCGTATGTCCAATGGCCTTGCCATCCAATTCCCAAATAAGGGCATAGGACTGCTTGTCTCTGTAAGTAGTATCGATTTGTTCGGAAAAGGCTTTTTCTAAAGTTTCCTTCGCAGGCATTTTATCCAAATCAACTCCCATCCCGACCAGAAAATCGGGATCAGAACTCATCCAATAGTCGACCAAACTAGGGATGTCCTTGTGTGCTATTTCACGAACGTTAATACTCATGCCTGAGATACGGCTAAACAAAAAGACCGCTCATTGAAGAGCAGCCTTCCAAAGTTATTATTTTGAACGTTCCTTTAGAACTTTCCGTTGGAATTTTTCCATTCCTCTTGTGGCGGAATGACCTCAATTACATCCCAATGCTCCACAATTAGGCCATTCTCCACACGGAATAGATCGTAATAGGCTACATGATCACCCTTTCCAAATTTACCTTCACTAATGGTCAATACAAAGTTTCCTTCGCCTAATACGCTATGAACCTTGTCATACTGCATCACCAATCCATTATCTGCAAAGTATTGTAAGGCAGCTCCTAGGCCGTCCAAACCGTCGGCCACAGCAGCATTGTGCTGAAGGTATTTCTCCGCGTTTATGTAGGTCGTTAATTTATCCGATTGCCCATTCATAAGTACATCGTTTACAAACCCCTCGACCAATTTCTTGTTTTCTGAAGTTTTCTCTTTGTCTGAAATGTCAACAGCTCCGTCCAATTGGGTTCTTCCACTGGGATTGGGTGGGGTAATTTCCGAAAGGTTATCCCAGTGCTCTACGATTAATCCGTCTTCGAAACGAAATACATCGAATCCAACCTTGGGCCCAAAGAAATTATATTCGGTATGGGTAAATACAAAATCCCCATCCTGAAAGGCACGAACCACATTGGCCTTGAAACCACCTTCGGGTGCATGCTGCATAACTTCCCCGAAGCCTTCCAATCCATCACCAACCGCTAGATTGTGCTGAATGTACTTTTGGGAGTTAATGTATGAGATTGGGGTTTGGTCCCCGGTATTAAAACTGTTGAGTAAGGCTACTGCTTTTTCCTTGTTTGTTAATTCCATAGTTTCTGTTTTTTCAGTGTTTGATTGTTTTGTATCCGATTTTTGTTGTGTACTGTTACCACACCCACTACCCAGAAGTAGCAGTAGTATGGAAGTGCACATAGCGAGTGTTTTCATGATGTTATCTTTTGTGTTAATTGATGGTACAAAGATGTATCAACCATGTAAACAGGGCGGTATAGAAAAAAGCAGAAATACTGTAAAAATGGGAAAATGCTAGAAGGAAGCGCGAAATTGCTCGGGGGTCATTCCGAGTTGCCGTTTAAAGTACTTGTAAAAATTGGTGGTTTCTTCAAAACCCATCATAAAGGAAATCTCCTTAATGGAGTGAGAGGTGTTTATAAGCAACCGTTTTATTTGCTTGCTGCAAATCTCATCGATAAACTCCTTGGCGCTTTTGTTTACGATGTTTCTTGAAATGGTATTGAGCGTTTTTGTGCTCAGCGCCATCATGTCTGCGTAATCTTTCACCCTGGTTGTCCTAACGACATGATTTTCTACCAAATTTTGAAAAGTAATGAACTCCGGTAGGTATTTTTTGTCGGCAATGATCTGATCGCTTTGCGATTTGATACGATACAGCTGGGTGATAAGAATATGCAATTCACTGCGTATGATACTAAGGGAATGGACATCCATAGTTTCAAAATACTCCTCGTCAATTCTATGAACTATATTTTTTACCGTTTCAAAATCACTTTGTGACAACTGTATTTTTGGAACCCCTAGGAATTCATTGAAGAGCTGCATGGACTTCTGATTTTCCTGCTTTTCCAAATAACTCACCAGGAATTCGTCAGTAAAAAGCAAAAGATGACCCTTTACGTTATCACTTCTGAAAAACTTATGTATTTGATCTTTCCGAATCGTTACAACCGTCCCTTTTTCACATTTGTAATCGGTGAAATCGATAGTGTGATATCCCTGTCCTTCGGTAATCAATAAAATGATGAAGAATTCGACCTTATGAAGGTTTTCCGGATTATGATCTAGGGATTTTCGCCGAAAAAGCTCTTCCAGTTTCAGCATATCGAATGCCGAATCGGGGCGGGCTTTATTCTGGAATTTTACCTGGATCAGTTTTTCTTCATCCATATAGACCTTAAAAAATTTTCACCTATTTATTCTTACAGGTGCATAATTTAAATAGATCGGAAGTCGAGGTTAATTTGTCGTCTACCTTGCTCAACGTGTGGTTCTGATAGCCATCGAAATAGGAAATAACCACTTCGCTATCTACAACTTCGTACGTTCCGGGAACATTTAGTTTACTCCCCAATTCTGGATTTCGTTCGGCCAAGTCGGCCGGGATAAGATCGATAAAGACTTTACCACCACCTTTAAATCGTAAATTGGAACCGAATTCTCCGTTGGCCATTTCGCATTGGTATTCTCCACAAAGGTCGTTACCGCCGCATGAAACAAGTAGGGTTAGAGCTGGGATAAGGAATACTAATTTTTTCATATCTGTATGTTAGGTTTGTTTCTCTAAAATTACAGAAGGTTTTCAATTTAGCAGCGGATTAATTCCAATAATTTATGATCCGCATTCAATTTATCTTTTATATTCAAACACCATATAACATTCCCTTTCTTTATAGCTATGTTTTATGAACCTTAGTAGCCCACTTTCTTCATATTCATAATGATCGGTTAGGTTCCCTTCTTCGGGACACCCAAATTGCTCTAGATCTGTACTTTTTCGATCTAACTTAATAAGCCTGCCTTGGTTGTCGTATTCATAGGTGATTTCGAAAGAAAGAGGGTCGGATTGGATCGAATCTTTGTAAATATTCTTTACCAACTGCCAGTTTTCATCATATAACAATTTTCCTCCCAAGGGCGGTCTCTCTCCATATGTATATTGAGTTGGTTTTCCATTTTGAAACCCGCTATATTCCCTAAACATCCAGACCCTAGGTTCAAAGCCGTCGTTGTCATATTCGGTCTCACGTAAAAGAAGGTTTTCCTTAGTGTATTCGAATTCCCAATAAAAAGCTTGCTCATCACTAACGATGTCACCCGAACCGTTGCGATATTTCTTCCGAATGAGATTACCGCTTTCATCATAAGCATAGTCCAATATTTTTCCTAAACCCATGAATTCTTCTGAGCTTTCATCTATCAGGTTTTCTTCTTCTTCCTTTATTATTTTCCCTTCAGTATCTCTTTCGAAATAGTACTTGTACATGGGTTCTCCCGAAAAGTAAACGACCTTGGAAGAAATTCTACCATTATTATCAAATCGATATGTACGGTATACATAGGGACGTTCAATTTGATACACTGTCGAACCTTTCCTTGGGTACTTGTCCCGAGAGTACGCAATTACTTTTCGTATTTTCTCTTTTTTCATGAGCTCTTCGGGAAAAAGAATAGCTTGTTCATTCCTTTGTGCAAGTGGGGGATAGGAACAAAACTCGCATGGCTCTTCACTATATCCATCATTAGGATCAATTATTTCCGTTTGACCAGAAACAAATGAAAAGGAAATTAAAAAGACAATGGGTACCCAATCCTTCATATATGCAGATTATTTCTGCGAAGCTAGAGTACCCCAATTAGTTAAAAAAGGTTGATTGAGTGAAAGAGTCTTCTGAATTAGTCTGAGGCTATTTGCTATTTCGAGCGTTACCCCGCTTTCTCATATGCCTCCTGTATCCATTCCATAAGTTGTGAATCGATTTCTTCCAACGTCTCTAATCGAACCCTATGAGTACACATGGCACCAAAGGGGCCTGAGTTTTCCAATCGGTCCGTGATCTCTTTACCCTTTAGCTTTAACCCAATATCCATACGGGTTTTGGTGGCCGGTTTTACCAAGACAAACTGCCTTTTCCGAATAAAGCTCACACTGTCCTTCTTCGGTGTAATGGTAATGTCATTGCCCAACGCACTTATCTTGGAATGAAGTGCATCATAGAGCGGTTTTAAATGCTCCTTTCCTTTGTATTGATTCGTCAACAGATTGGTATCGTCCATAGATCCTGCATCCGCTTTTCGCGCTTTTAATGACACAAAATTGGCGTAACCGTGGGTAAATCCGTGTTCCGTTTTCAGAAAATCGATAATGGCCTTGTGCTTTTCAATTTTCGAATCCTTTACCACTTGTATCCAATGATCGAGTGGCTTCCCTGTTTTTTCCAATAGTCCTTTTTCCATGATGTTCAATTTACCAAATTCCTAAAATAATCCCCATCGTTGTTAATGCCACGATACAATAGCCCGCATTGATAAGATAGGCCTTCAATGATTTCATTTCAAATAAATACAGTATGCCCAATAACATGGCTACCCAGCCGAATCCAGCAAAAAATCCTGCACTGGCGCCAAAAACAAGGTCCGCTTCAGCTCCTATAAACATTTCCAGTATGACAGCGGCTATAAAGGCCAACAAGAGGGAAAGTCCGAAAGTTTTGGGAATGCTACGTTTTTTCAAATCTTCTTCGGTGAAGCCGAATTCGGTCATCCAAGCCCGTCCAAAAATGGGCCCGTACCAAATGCCACCAATGAGAAATGATGAGACTGCGGCCCCGAGTACCGAAAGCCATTTAATGTTTTCGAATGCAGTTGCTAAATCCATAGTGTGTTGTTTTAAGTTGTGGAACAATACTACGGGAAGCAAAATTCTTAGGATAGTAAAAAATTAACCTTCCCGATCCAAGGGGAAGAAATTGGGCTCGTCGTTATGGAAATCATTTTGGATAAATTTCTGTGGGTTTAACCCCGAAAAATGCTTGAATTCCTTAATAAAATGGGACTGATCTGCATACTCGCATTGATAGGCAATTTGCGACCATTCTATTTTTTCGGCTTTATGGATTTGCTGTAAAATTTCATTGAATCGTAAGATACGCTGATAGTATTTGGGAGTAAGCCCTACGTACTTTTTGAACTGATCTATTAAGTGTTTCTGCGTTTTTGAATAATTTTCAATTGTACGATTGTAGTTGGCTACAGACTCCGTTTGTAGTTCTTTAAGGACATCCAACAATTCCGCTGGAGGAGTTTTTTCTTGATTGAAACGACCCTTTAACCATGCTTCAGCCAATTGAAACTTTTCTTCGGAAGTATCCTTAGTTAGGATTGCATCTCGGAGTTGGAGCAGTTCATTTCCGAATAGCTCATCGGAAGGCAGGATACGATCATTCAATTCGTGAATGGGGAAGTGGAAGAAAGGATGGGCGCCGAAAGGCTTAAACTGAATGACAAACATTTCGGAATTCTGATGGGCGGAAATGGAAATGTAGTTTTTATGCATGCCCGAGACCCAAACCTTGGTAAACTCCCGATTTGGTTTTAGAGTTTCATTGTCGAAAGTATTGCGCACAAAACCATCCAACTCGAAAATAACGAAGATATGCCCCGTAGGAACTACCCGCTCTATGGAATGATCGGGAACGAAGTTTTTAAAATGAAAAACGGCTTCTACGTACTTGGCAAGCTCATTGGGTAATGTATGTGTTTCGAATATCATAGTGTTAGCGTTTCCTTTTTTTCAATATACCAAATAGTTCTTGACCCCTGCGATCTGGAACCGAATTATAGGATTCCTCGAATACGTCCAATGTAAAATGACTGGAGAACAATGCCTCATATTCCTTTTGGGTACTGCCAAAAGGACGTTTGGTAAGATCCCCTGTAAAAGGAAAATTGAACCAGACGCCTACCAATTTTCCGTTTTCCGACAAAAGATCATGCATTTTTGCTACATACTTTTCCCGATTGTTATCAATAGGAGGAAAGGAGCAGAAAAAGGTTTGTTCTATAATGATGTCGAAGGTATCGTTCAATTCGAAGAAATCACCTTGAAGGATTTGTGCTGAGGGAAAATCGGGAACGCGTTTTTTGAAGTTTTCCAAAGGAAGGGGAGAGATATCGATAATGTAAAGGTTTTTAAAGCCTTCTCGAAACATATATTCGGCTTCATAGGCATTGCCTGCTCCAGGAATAAGGATTTTAAGGGTTTTGTCCTTTAACTGATCTACATATTCTTTGATAGGTGTGGAAACCATTCCCAAATCCCATCCCGTTTTTTCGTCTACATAGCGCTGTGACCAATAATTTTCTTTGTTCATTTCCAGCCAGAATTCTCGCATGACCGGCGTAATATTCCAGCAATCATTGATATCGGAATTATCCCAGCACCCCCAGTAGTATATAGTGTATTTATGAAGTTCGAAATCCTTGGTTAATAAGGGTTTTACTGAATCCCATTTCGATAGCATTAATGCTATCGTTGGCTGATCGGTAAGGGACTGAATGATCATTTCCATTAGGGAAAACTTGGTGTCCTCATCGGTTATCTCACTATTGTAAGCATTGACGTAATCATCGATCCTCTCGGCTTCGGCTACGATATAGGTCCAATCTTGATCGTGTTTGTGAAATTTGTAACCGAAAAGATTCGCCAATACATCACAATTGCGTCCACAACGAAATTCAGGTTCTTTCATTTGTTATAAATAGTATTTTTCAATCGAGACGATGGAAGACTTCTTTTTCGCTAAGCTCAGCAATGATTTCTTCGCAGATAGCATTGAGTTTTACGATGGCTAAGTTATGATTTGATTCGAAATTAATGTTGGGCGATTCGGAATCTGTGGTTAAATTGAATTTGTCAAATCGCTTTTCAAAGGTAAGCGTGTCTCGATAGAACCAATAATAACGAAGAGGAGAATGACTTTGCGTTCGTGCGAAAGAATAACGTAAACCATTGGCAATGCTATCTGGCTTTAACCTGTAACGACCTACTTCTTCATTCTTTATGGCAACTATATTCCTAGAATAGAAGTCAAAAGGTGCTTGCTCTTTCAATTCAATGGTATTGAAGGCACCACAATTATCCATTTTTTTGATGTAATTGGTATTTCCCATTCTCCAAAAAGCATATAGGTTAAAGTAGTAACCATCGGGTATACAAACATTAGGATCTTTCGTATTGTATATTCGAAACGAACCGTATGTAATATGCTTAACTACAAAGAAATCGGAAACGCCTTCTTGGTTTAACTCTACTTTTAATTCGGAAATCAATGCTGCCGTTGGATCTTTCTTTTCTTGGCATCGTGCAAGTGACGAGAGAAAAAGAGTATAGATGAATAGAATGAGTTTTAAAGCTACAGGCAAATTCTTCATATGGCTTTCTAATTTCCCTTAAAAGTGGCCCAATCTACATCCCAGGTAACTATACATTTAAATTCATAGGTCTTTTGAAAAGCAGCTGTGCTAAATGTAAACTTTGAATGATCTCCCGCTCCGTGGGGACTGCAATCTTTAAAAATGGTAATAGTGTTGGAAAGATTATCTAAAATGGAATCGTAACTCCTTTGCGATATTCGAACGACCGATTCATCAGGGATGATTCTGGGGAGATTCTTTCGGAACCATGGTTCAATGTCTTCTAGATCCATTAGGATTTTGTCATGCTCTACAAGGATATCAACTAGGTTTTCAATTTTAATGAAATCGTAGTGGGTCTTATTTTTTATGAAAATCATTTTAACCTGCATTCCCCAATGACATTTTCCTTTTTGTAAATCTATCCAAAGTGTATCGCCAACCTTTAGTTTTTTCAATTTATTTAATGAAAGAGAGTCTTTCAAATAACTACCAGTGTCCGAATGAATAACACTTCGATTGGATTTGAAGGTATCAAAACTGGAAAAGAGGAAAATTGCCGCAAACACCAATGTTGCGATTCCGAAGTTTTTGAAATGTTTATTAATGGGAATCCTCATTATTAATCAAGTAGCCATTCGATGGTGTTTCCTGTACTAGGAATGTAAAACAGAAGAAAGATACTTAAAGCAGCTATAAGACTACCTAATAATATCTTAAAATTGATTCCTATTTTTTTAAGCTTCCAAAATAGGACGTGAGTGGTAATAGCAATTGGAAAACCGAATACGATACATCCTGAAGAGATCACTATTAAATACATGGAGTAAAAGCTTCCTTTGGTAAGCATGGGGTATTGGGAATACTCGGAAAATTCGGGATGCTTGTAGGAAGGTTCATAGCCGAATACTGAAGTTATGTAGAAATAAAAAACAACAATTGAAATAGAAAATAATAGAGGTATGGAACCTAAAATGACATAAGTGACATTGAAGATTTTTTCAATGCGTTTTCCATATTTGAACGGTGAGTATGTATTAGTCTTTACCGAATTCAATGGCTATTTCGATTTTAAAATCATAATAATTAACAGGATCACAGAGAAATACAAGGCTAACCCAAAATATAATTGAATCATATACTTTTTAGCTTCTTTTTTCTTTCCCTGGATTTTTAACAGGGCTAAATGCTTAAAATGTCTATTTAATGCAAAGGCGGTAAACAGAGGATTCCAATAGTTTTTTTCAACTTCCGATTCGTGTCGGGCGTAGTTCAGGTAATATTTGTTCTCAAGTCGTGATTCTTCGTATCGGGAAAGATTTCGGGATTTGAATTCCCTTTTCAATTGTGCTAAGGTTTGATTATCAATCAATTCGCTCCGAATTAATTGATACAATTGATAATTGTCCAAAAGTTTAATCTTATTTGGTCCCACAAGCAGTTCGTAATAGCTTCCCTGCAATATAGCTATAATAGGTAATTCACATTTAAGGAAAACGAAAGTTACCGTTACACCTGTCGATATTCTTTAAGGATCACATTGCACCCCACGAACGCAACCCTTATCTTTGCCCTACGTCTAAGAGGCGTTACCTAACCTCAAAATAATAGATTGCTATGCCAGGATTTGAAGCTTTTGGAGAAGAAGAAAAAAAACACGTAAACGATGTATTAGAAAGTGGCGTGCTTATGCGCTACGGTTTCGACGGAATGCGCAACGGCCATTGGAAAGCCAAGGAGTTCGAGGCTGCCTTTGCACAACGTATGCAAAGCCAATACTGTCAATTGGTATCTAGCGGAACCTCGGCATTGACCGTTGCCTTGGCATCGGCTGGCGTTGGAGCAGGAGATGAGGTTATCATGCCTACGTTTACCTTTGTGGCCAGTTTCGAATCGATCATGATGTTGGGAGCTGTTCCCGTATTGGTCGATATAGACGATACCCTTACGTTAGATCCAGCTGCCGTTGAGGCCGCCATTACCGATAAAACACGTTGCGTAATGCCCGTTCACATGTGTGGGTCTATGGCCGATTTAGATGCGTTAAAAGCAATTTGCGACAAACACAATCTATTACTTCTAGAAGATGCCTGTCAGGCCATTGGCGGAACTTACAAAGGACAACCTTTGGGAAGCTATGGTGATTTGGGGTGTTTCTCTTTCGATTTCGTAAAAACCATTACCTGTGGGGAAGGTGGAGCGGTAATTACCAACAACGAACAATACTCTATCAATGCCGATCAGTACCAAGATCATGGACACGATCACGTGGGTAATGACCGTGGGGCCGAAACCCATCCGGTGCTTGGTTATAACTTCCGCATTTCTGAATTGAATGCCGCTGTAGGATTGGGGCAGTTGAGCAAGCTGGATACTTTCCTAGCGAAGCAAAAGGAACACTATACTATTATGCGTAATGCTTTGGAACAAGTGAATGGCGTTACCTTTAGAAGAGTGCCCGAAGGAGGGGAGGAGAACTATTCTTTCCTGAATTTCTTCCTTCCGACAACAGAACTCACCCAAAAAGCACACAAAGCATTAGGCGAAGCTGGAGTAGATGCCTGTTTTTACTGGTACACCAATAACTGGCACTATATTAATGGTTGGGAACACCTTAGAAACCTGAATTCTTTGGGTAGGGTACCTTCCGAAATCCGAAACCAGATTCAGGATTTGAACAATGCCGATTTCTCTGCCAGCGATGCTTGGATGGGCCGTACTATTTCTGCTTTGGTGAAAATAGGATGGACCGAAGCTGAGGTACAGCAACGGGCTTCAAAAATGGCCGAAGTTATTAGCGAGGTGCTTAAAACGGAATATAGTCTATAATTTCTAGACCGTAACCAATCATCCCTACACGTTTTCCCTGTTCCCTGTTGGAAACAAGACGGATTTTGTGGATGTTCAGATCATGAAGGATCTGTGCACCAATCCCGAAGTCCTTATTATCCATTTCAATACGAGGAGCTTTGGCAACTTTATCGTCTACCTGTAGTTCCCGCAATTGAGATAATCGGTTAAGCAGGTTTAAGGATTGACTCTGCTGATTGATAAAAACAATCGCTCCTTTTCCTTCAGAATTGATCGCTTTGAACATATTGTCCAACTTCTTATCTGCATTGTTGGTAAGGGTTCCTAGGATATCATTGTTTACCAAAGTGGAATTCACTCGAACGGGAACCGCTTCATCACGCGCCCAACTTCCTTTGGTCAATGCGATATGTACCTGATCGTTGGTAGTTTGTTTATAAGCTCGTAAACGAAAGGAGCCATATTTCGTATTAATATCGAAGTCTTCTTTCTTTTCGATCAAAGAATCGTGCTCCATGCGGTAGGCCACCAAATCCTCGATAGAGATCAATTTAAGGTCGAATTTTTTGGCTACATCTACCAATTGAGGTAGACGTGCCATGGTTCCATCTTCATTCAGGATTTCTACCAAGATTCCTGCAGGTTGCAGTCCTGCTAAGCGTGCTAAATCAATCGCGGCTTCGGTATGCCCCGTACGACGTAGTACACCACCTTCCTTGGCTTTCAAAGGAAAGATATGTCCTGGACGACCTAAGTCTTCCGCACGTGTTTCTGGGTTTACCAATGCCTGAATGGTCTTAGATCTGTCGTGTACCGAAATACCTGTGGTACAACCGTGTCCTATGAGATCTACCGATACAGTGAACTGTGTATGGTGCAAAACCGTATTGTTCTCTACCATCATGTTGAGTTGCAACTCCTTGCATCGCTGCTCGGTTAAGGGAGCGCAGATAAGCCCCCTACCATGGGTAGCCATGAAATTGATCATTTCTGGGGTTACCTTTTCGGCCGCAGCAATAAAGTCTCCTTCGTTTTCGCGATTTTCATCGTCAACAACAATGACCACTTTTCCGTTGCGAATATCTTCAATGGCTTCCTCAATGGTGTTTAACTGAATCATAGCACTTTTTTCAGTAGATATCATAATCACTTTTTTAGCAGATGCAAAGATAGGGAATGTATATTACTAAAGAGGGAAAATGATGTAGACGAAACTATAGTAACCCTAACTCTTCATCGGAGTACCCTTTTAACTTTAACTCCCGGATAATTGCCTTCCGAACATCGTCCGAATAATCATAGGTATCTGGGTTTTTCAGCATGTCCTTTAATTGATATTCAGATTTAGACAGTACCATCGCCTTCTCATGCTGTGTAAGTATAATGGGTTCTTCGTTTTCCAAATCATCCCTATTCTTTTTTCTCAAGAAGTTAAAGCGCTGTATGAAGGAGTCCATATCGAAAATCCCCTGGTCTGTGGTAGCTCTATAGGTGAGCCAAATGCCTAAAGGGAACATAATGAACGTACTGAGCCAACTAGCTATAAATGGGTGCATGGTACCATCTTCGGCACTGTTCTTAGCGAAAATCCCTATGAAATGGTAGGTAAGGAATAATAGTACGGCTACTACCATGGGTAGTCCCATACCTCCTTTTCGGATGATGGCCCCTAAAGGAGCACCCACAAAGAACAAGATGATACAGGCAATAGCCAATGCGAATTTTTCATGAAAGGCAATCTCATGCTTGTTGAGCCGTTTCACTTTCTGCTTCCATTGGTCTTTCCGGTTTTGAGTCGTTTTTTGAGACCCTCGGATATTATCTAAAGCCGTCTGTAGGATCTTGGTTTTTCGGTCAAGAACAAAAACATCCAAAACTTCAGTAACAGCGGTATCTTGCTGTTTTTTTCGAGCTGTGGAATCCTTCTTTTTGGGAAGTCCCATGCGGTAGTACATATCTACGCCAAACTGATCAATATTTTTGGAAAACTCATCTGAAAGCTTATCGATTTCAGTTACCAGTTCACCGGCACTGTACATGTTGTGATTGCTCAGCTTATTATCCTTATCAATGTCGGCATCGTTAAGTTTGGTAAGGTCTATATTGATCGTATACTCTTCGAAGTAGCTTTTTGCAAAAGGCAAATTACGCTGCTTCATCACGTTTTTAAGCTGTACGTCCTCGTAGTAGTTACCATCCTTCAGAATAAGCGAAAGTGTATTGCTGCCTTCCTCACTGGCCACTTCTCCTTCTTTGGCAATGATCACGGTCGAATTCTTTGTAGGTCGTTTCGGGTTTTTTTGGTGAATGATTACCTCCCTAAAGTATTGCTCGTTATCACCGTACTTTTCATCCACCTTAATGTTGAAATCGTCCCCGATACTACTGAATTGCCCTTCAACAATAGCCATGGACGGGCTTACCTGTGCAATGTTTCGTCTCAGGTTTTGCCATTTGTATTCGGAATACGGGATGACGTTATTAGCAAAGAAAAAAGCTAAGAGTGATAGCCCAAGAATAAAAATAGTGAGGCTTCGCATGGCTCGTTGCAGGGAAATTCCTGTCGATTTCATGGCTGCGAACTCGTACTTTTCAGAAAAATTCCCAAATACCATAAGAGAACTTACTAAAATCGTAAGCGGCAGCACTAAGGGTATAAGCTTGGGTGAGAAGTACCAAAGGAACTTTAAAATGATCCATACATCTAAGTCCTTCCCGGCCAATTCAGATATGTAAAGCCAAATGGTCTGGAGAACAAAAATGAACATTAAAATAATGAAGACGCTTACAAACGTCTTCAAAAATGCCACTAATATGTACCGATCGAGTATTTTCAAACAAACACTTTATTAGTCCAATCGATTGATGTAGTATCCATCTTTCTCGAACTTTGCCTGGTCAAAGGTAAAAAGTGTTTTTGATAAAGGCTGATTGGTTTTAAAAGAATTAACAGTAAGCGTGTATTTAGTGCCATTGGCATCCGTTTGGATTAAACGGTAAATATGCTTGGTCTGCGCATCAATCCCCAATAAAATATCCTTGATCTCGGCTTTAGAATCAATAGGGGTTAACTTCACGTACTGTATTTTTCTTCCTTTAATGGTTTGGGAGATGTCCATTTTTGAAGTGAAGCCTTTCTCATAAAACGTCAACAGTTCAGATGGAGTGATCTCCTTATCATCGTCTGCATTGTATTTGGAAATGGTCACTTCTTCGTCTTCAGGAACGACGGTATAAATAGTGCTGCCGTCGAACATACGTGTGGTTCCCAACATATTCAAAATATACTGTTCTCCTTTTATGGTCACATCACCACGAGTATCTTGGTTTACGCCTTCTTTAGCATTGTTAAGGTTCCACTTAAAGTCGATAACAATGTTGTCGTAGCTCTTTACTTTCGCCGATACTTCATCAAGCAATGACTTTGCACTTTGCGCATGTGCCAAAGAAACGCAGCCTAAAATCATTGCTAAAAAAATTACTTTCTTCATCTTAATCTTACTTAGTTGTTTTCGTTGTTTAAAAGTTGGTTCAATGCCTCAATCGTTGGAACGAGTACCTGTCGGGCTTTACTACCTTCGAAAGGACCTACTACGCCTGCAGATTCCAATTGATCGATCAATCGACCTGCACGGTTGTATCCCAGCTTAAGTTTTCGTTGCAATAGCGAGGCAGAACCTTGCTGTGCAATGACCAAAACTTCGGCAGCTTCCCGGAACAAACTATCCCGTTCTTCCACACTTATATCAATAGTTGTGCCACCTTCTTCACCTACGTATTCTGGTAGTAAATGGGCATCTGGATACGCCTTTTGAGAACCGATGAATTCGGTAATGTCAGCTACCTCGGGAGTGTCCACAAAAGCACACTGAATTCGGGTGAGATCATTCCCCTGGGTATAGAGCATATCCCCGCGGCCAATTAACTGGTCGGCACCCGCTGCATCTAGAATGGTTCGGGAGTCGATCTTACTGGTTACCCTAAATGCAATACGTGCAGGGAAGTTGGCCTTAATAATACCAGTAATCACATTTACAGAAGGTCGCTGGGTAGCAATAATTAGGTGAATACCAATGGCTCGTGCTAACTGAGCTAGACGGGCAATAGGGGTTTCCACTTCTTTCCCAGCAGTCATGATAAGATCTGCAAACTCATCGATTACCAACACAATGTAGGGCAAGAATTTATGTCCTTCATTCGGATTCAGCTTTCGGGCCTTAAACTTCGTATTGTATTCCTTTATGTTACGACACATTGCATTTTTAAGCATGTCGTAACGGGAGTCCATTTCAATACACAGGGAGTTGAGTGTATTGATCACTTTATTGGTATCGGTAATAATGGCTTCTTCGGTATCCGGCAATTTGGCCAAGTAATGCCTTTCAATTTTATTGAATAAGGTAAGTTCTACCTTTTTGGGATCTACCAGGACGAACTTCACTTCCGCTGGATGCTTTTTATAGAGTAGGGAGGTAAGGATGGCATTTAATCCAACCGATTTACCCTGTCCCGTGGCACCCGCCATAAGCAAGTGCGGCATTTTGGCTAGATCTACCACAAAGGTTTCGTTACTAATGGTCTTCCCAAGAGTTAAGGGAAGCTCCATTTCCGCATTCTGAAACTTAGGCGAAGCAATGGCCGAACGCATTGAAACAATCTGTGGGTTTTTATTAGGTACTTCTATCCCAATGGTTCCACGTCCTGGGATAGGAGCGATAATACGGATCCCCAATGCCGCAAGGGACAATGCAATGTCATCCTCCAGATTTTTAATTTTTGAGATTCGGATTCCTGCTTCGGGTACAATTTCGTAAAGTGTAACTGTAGGCCCCACCGTAGCTTTTATGTTTGAAATGCCAATCTTATAGTTGCTCAGGGTTTGGACAATACGGTTTTTGTTGGCTTCGAGCTCTTCCTGATTAATGGTGATGCCTTGTCCACCCGTGTAATCCTTCAGTAATTCTAGGGTTGGGAATTTATAGTTGCTAAGCTCGAGCGTGGGGTCAAATTCCCCAAAGTCGTCCACCAATTTTTTCGATAGGTTCTCGGTAATTTCTTCTTCTTCTGGTGCTGCTTCTACTTCCATGGAAACATCGGGTTCTTCCACAACTACCTCTGGTTCCTTTACAATGGTCTTCAGTGTGGGTTCGGGTATAATTTCCTCCTCTTCAATAGTCCCAACATTCATTTCTATTTCTTGGGAAGGGTTTGTCAAGGTTTCAATAACATCCTTCTCGTAATCTGTCTGGTCTATCGGCTCTTCGGTTATGGTAGCTTCTCCCGAGTTGAAATCATCCTGAATCTCCTTTTTGGTTTTCTTAAGGGCGTCAGAAACTTTTTCTGGGGTCATTTTCAATCGAACGACTAAATAGACGATAGCCAAAAATGCCATGACAAGGATGGCTCCGATAAGTCCTATGTAATCTTGTAGCAGATCGTTTATTTCGAACCCAATTACCCCGCTAAAAACGGTTTTTTCCATGGAGAAAAAGCCAAAGAATACCGAAAGCCAAACGGTTACCAGTAATCCCCAGAACCAAAATCGTAACAGTTGCTTCTTGGCGTAATCGAAAAAGTAATAGACACCTGTAAGTCCGATGAGGAAGGCAATGATAAAGGCGGAAACCCCAAAACCTTTTCCTATAAAGAATTCCGAAAGGTCCCTACCCACCGACGACAGCCAATTCTGAGTGGCTTCGTCACGTCCCAATTCGCCTACTGAGCTTTGGTCTGCCTGCCAAGTAAAAAAATAGGATACAAAGGAAAAGAGAAGTGCAAGGCCGAAAAAGAAAAGAGCCGACCCCAAGATGATTTTTTGTTGTCTGGAAAGGGTAAGGGATAGTTTTTTTCTAGGTTTTTTGGCTGTCCTCTTTTTTGCCGTCTTTTTTTTCGCCATAGTTGGTTGTCGTTACACAAAAGTACAAATTGTTAACGTTCGAATCTATATAAAATTTTGGAGTTTCCCGTTTAGAATTTCGGAATGTAAATAAGACATCCCACAATCACAGCGGCGATGGCGGCAAAGAATACGGCACCAGCGGCAACATCTTTGATATAACCAATCTTATTATGGAAATCGGGATGCACGAAATTGGCAATTTCCTCTGCAGCGGTGTTTAAGCCTTCAATACTCATCACCAATCCTATGGCTAAGGTTTGGAAGATCCATTCGGAAGTGGAAATGTTGAAGTAGAAACCAGCTACTGTCATAAGAATGGCGATAGCTGCCTGAACCTGTATACTGGCTTCATTTTTTAAGAGCATCCATGCCCCTTTGGTGGCGTATTTAAAACCGAGCAGTCGTTTTACAAGGAAGGATTTTTTCTTCACTAGGAGTTAGGTCTGTTTCCCGCAAAGGTAGCATATTGTAGGATACCATAGCAACAAAATAAATGAGGCCGCCCAAAGCCCTTGGACGACCTCAAAACTTAAACTTAACAACTAACGTAACCTAAGTAAGTACGTATTAATTACAATCGACTATGTCGTTGGGTGTAAATCCATTACAGAATAAGAAACACTCATTGTACATGGTAAGTACGGTACCCGCAAATTCCACACAAATAGGCTCATAAGGTTCTGTAATACAATCTGCACATGGCTCTACAGGGTCACAATCTACGTAGTCTGCTTCGGTGAAACCATCACATTCTGCATAACAGGCATTGTAGTAGGTGACTACAGCACCGCCAATGCCTACACATACAGGGTCATATAGATCGTTGCACTGGCAAGGATCATCGCAAGTGGGTGCTACCCAATCTATTTCGGCACAGCAATCTGGGGTGTCGTTGATACATACCAAGGCACCACCAAAATCACCAGTTGGAGGGAAGGTAACGGTAATGGGTAGACTGGCTAATTCGAAGAACCCAATGAACTGACCGTCTAAGGTGAACAGATCGAAGAAATCATTACCGGGGTTCTCATATTCGAAATCAATAGTAACCGTATATCCTCCGGTAGGGTTACAGTCGCCAATATCTGCGACAAGATTGGTGATGGAACATTCTCCGCCACCGCCACAGGTTGGTGGAACCCAAGTAATTTCGGCACAGCAATCAGGATTATCGTTTACACATACCAACACGCCTCCGAAGTCCGTTCCATTGGATTCGAATTCAAGCGTAAGTGGTAAACTGGATAATGGGAAGTTTCCGATGAATTCACCATTCAGCCCATAGACATCGAAAGTATCGTTGGTGGCATTAATCACTTCAAAGTTGATGGTAACCACATATACATTGCCTGCGGGATCACAGTCACCGACTTCAACAGCTACATTGGTAATATCGCATCCGTCTGCAGGACAATCTACAAAGTCATTTGGAGTATATCCTTCACAAAGGGCCAGACATTCATTATCGAATTCGATGATATTTCCACTCGGGGTCTCAACACAAACAGGGTCTATTTCTGCAGGACATTCGCAATCGGTAGGACAATCTACAAAGTCATTCGGTGTAAATCCTTCACAAAGGGCCAGACATTCGTTTCCGAATTCTATAATAGCTCCGTCGGTCTTCACACATACCGGATCGTATACATCGGTACATTCGCAATCGTTTTGACATTCTACGAAATCTTCTTCCGTAAATCCTTCACACTCTGCATGGCAGGCATTGGGGAACGTTAATACTAAAGGACCTTGGTCCGTTTCAATCTCTACGCATACGGGATCATACTCATCGGTACAGACACAGGGTTCGAAGATGCAACTCTCCAGTAATGCTAGGAATTCATCTTCATTATTTATGGTGACAATTTCGGTGCCATTGGTGGCTGGATTGTACCATATGACATCGAATGGGAATTCGATACCCACTATATAAAGTTCGGGAGTAGAATTAAGGATTACTGTAATTAGTTCCCCTAGATTTTCTACGGTAACCGTGGCTCCGTTGTTATAGATAAGGGTAATGGGGTACACAAATTCAAAACAAAAATCGATGACAAGATTCCCAGTAGGGTTGGCGTCTGCGGTGAGGACACCGTTGTCATCGAAATGCGTTCTTAATTGTGATAATGCGTTTTGAACAGATTCACTTTCCTGTACATTTTGCGTAGGTGCAATCGTATCGTCGTTGGTACAGGCTACAAAAGTGAGGGCAAGTAGGCAAGCAGCCAAAAATATTCTAAGATGCTTCATTTTCATAGGTTTAAGGTTAATAGTGGGCGCGCATTTTTTGCGATTAATCTACCATACGACAACTCAGGTTTAAAAAACCCTACCCGAAAATAAATTTATTTTTTACATAGTTTTGACCAGACCCTTTTTCAAAAAGGTAACTAGCCCAACCATGCTCAAAGAACTGGAAAAAATATGTAAACCCGCTGTTTTTGAAACGATTTTCAAAAAGTACGCCCGTGATGTAAAGCAATTTGTGTTCTTCAAAACACAGGATATGGATCAGGCGGAAGACATCCTTCAGGAAACTTTCGTGAAGCTATGGGAAAACTGCGATCGGGTTTCCTACAGTAAAGTAAAAGGGTTTTTGTATACCACTGCAAATAATCTCTTTTTGAATTGGTTCAAGCACAGGAATGTGGTAAGGAACCATGAAAAATCATCTCTTTCCCGAAACAATCCCGAGTCTCCAGAATTTGTGATGTTGGAAAAGGAGTTTTTGGAAAAAATAGAAAAAGCTATTGCCGATTTACCGGATACGCAGCGGGAAGTGTTTTTAATGAGCAGAATGGAAAAGAAAAAATATGCCGAGATAAGCGAGATTTTAGGTATTTCTGTAAAGGCCGTGGAAAAGCGAATGCATCAGGCCCTTAAGATCATGCGCGAAAAGATTGGAAACGTTTGATAAAAATTTAGAAAAGGAGGTAGGGTTTTTTAAACCCCAGTTGTCGTAACTATGATATTGTATGGAAAAATCGCATTTAAATAACGAACAAGAAGTCTATTTGGCGAAATGGATGGCCGGAGAAATAAGTGATGCCGAACTGGCAGAACATATTTCCGAAGAGGATTTTACTTTTTACAAAAAACTGCGACTGGGGACGGAACTCCTTCGAACTCCAGGAACCGATACATTTAGTGCCATCCAAGAAAAAATAACTTCCCAACAAAAGGCAAAACCCCTGCCAAGAAAGTACATCCGTTGGACCATGGCGGCGGCAGCTTCTTTGGTGATGCTTTTTGCGGGTTATTGGTATGTAATGAATGGCGACACCACAATATCTACCACTTTTTCCGAACAGAAAACCATTGCCCTGTTAGACAATTCTGAAGTCATTCTGAATGCCAAAACGCAGCTGAGTTATGAAGAAAGATCCTGGGAAAATAACAGAGAAGTTCATTTAGATGGAGAAGCCTACTTTAAGGTGGAGAAAGGAAGTACTTTTTCTGTCATCACCGAGAATGGTTCGGTGCAGGTATTGGGTACCCAGTTTAATGTGAAGACCACATTAGATTATTTTGAAGTAACTTGTTACGAGGGTATGGTGGAAGTTCGGAATGGTGGGAAAGCCAAAGTGCTCTTACCTGGAATGACGGTACGAAGGATTAATGGACATCCGTTAGAAGATGGAAGATCGTCTCAAGAACAACCCAGTTGGATTCATGGAGAAAGTTCCTTTAAGAGTGTGCCGCTTACCTATGTGTTGGCCGAATTGGAAAATCAATACTCACTAACGTTCGATACAAAAGCCATTGATGACAGTGCTCGTTTTACGGGAAGTTTCGGACATGATAATAAAGAAGTAGCGCTGTCTACGGTTTTTAACGCCATGCGAATAGAGTACAGCTACAATGACCAAAAAGTTGTTGTGCTTCGCCCATATGAATAGAAAAAATACCTACCATTGGATTTTTATCCTATTCTTTCCCTTCGTAGCAGCCTTTTCCCAAGAAACGGCTGCTTTTCGCGTTCAATTCGATGAAACCCCGGTTTCTGAAGCACTTTCTACCCTCGAAGCACTTTTCGATGTCCGTTTTTCCTATCAGGATGATCTCGTTACCAACAAAACCATTACTTTGGAAGCGGCCGACCGTACCTTAGAAGAGGTACTACAATCGCTAGAGGTCACCCTACAAGTTCAGTTCGACAGGATCGATGATCGATATATTTCCCTGTATGCCGATAATAGCTCGTTAAGTGAAGTGCAGGAACTGGATAATGTGATTGTTACTGGATATCTCACCAAGGGAATTTACAAGCGAAAAGATGGTGCCTTTACCATAAAACCTAAAGAATTGGGTGCCTTGCCAGGACTTACCGAGGCCGATGTGTTGGAAAGTATACAATTGTTGCCAGGAGTGATTAGCCCCAACGAAACAGCTACGGGGTTCAATGTCCGTGGGGGAAGGGCAGATCAGAATCGTATTCTTTGGGATGGGATCAATATCTACCACAAAGGACATCTGTTCGGAATGATTTCAGCCTTTAACCCCAATCGCATTGAAGGGGTTGAATTTCATAATAAAGGTACGCATCCACGTTATGGGGAGAGATTGTCCAGTGTGGTATCCATAGCTTCCAGAAATGAAGTTTCCGATCGTTTTTCGGCGGGGATTGGATTGAATGGAGTAGGGGCGGACGCTTTTTTGGATCTGCCTATTGTAAAGGGAAAACTGGATATACAAGCAGGAATTCGGCGGAGTTACGATGAGGTGTTTGAGTCGTTTACCTTCGTTAGGATGGCCGATAAGGTATTTGAAAGCACCAAGATCACCAATGCCGAGAATACCAACAACGACTTTTTCTTTTTAGATTACAATGCCAAGGTGAACTATAAACCCAATGAAAAACATAGCATTCACCTAAGTACCATTCAAATTGACAATAATTTGGATTATTTGGTGAGCGAACGGGATGTGGACAACGGAACCATGCTGAATGATATTCTGGAAATAAACAATGAAGGATATGGTTTGCAATGGAATGCCCAATGGAGCGAACGGGTGCGCCAAGAAACAACGGCATCGGTTTCCAAATACCGCTTTACCTATAATTTTTTGGAGTCTAACAATGAAGAGCAAGTTTCGGATTTTGAAAAGAAAAATGTCATTTTCGATTCGGGAGCTGCTACCGAAGTTTTTATAGAAACACGGGATGATCAGCTACTATCCCTGGGGTATCAGTATTCCTTGAAAGATGTGAGCTACGCCTTTTTAGAAACCGCGCAACTCTCTTTTGTTTTGGATAGTGATCAGACTGTAGAGCAAACGCATTCATTATTTGGAAATTACCAATACAGAAATCCTGATTTATTCGATGTTGCCGTAGGAGCGAGGGTAAGCTATTTTCAGAATTTGGACGCCGTTCGCGTAGAACCCCGCATTTTCATTTACAAAGATCTATTTAAGAACCTAAGGCTTCAGGTTTCGGGGGAAGTTCGGAGTCAGATCATTAGTGAAATAGACGAAACGGTATTGAGCGATCTGTCTTTAGAAAACCGTTTGTGGCGTTTGGCCGATGGAGGCACTTTTCCCATTATTAGGAGCCATCAGGTGTCCGCCGGTTTGGTGTATAACAATAAAGGATGGACGGTAGACGTGGACTCCTACTACAAGAAAATTGATGGTCTCACTGCTTTAGCCCTTGGTTTTTTGAATCCGTTGGACAGCCAGTTTCACATTGGGGAACAGAAAATCCTTGGGGGAGACTTTTACCTTAAAAAGAGTTTTGGGGCTTTCAACACCTGGTTCAGCTATTCCATAAACAGCGTGCAGAGTAAGTATCGCGAGCTGAATAATGACGATTATTTTACGGCAAGCAATAGCATTAGGCACAATGTGACAGCCTCTTTGACCTATCAACTGAAAGATTTTCAGGTAGCCATGGGGTGGAACTGGCACACAGGGCGCCCTTTTACCGAAGCCTTAACCGTACCTTCCAGCGATGATTTGTTCTTTCAGGGAATCAATACCGAACGTTTGCCCAATTACCATCGTCTGGACCTTTCCACAACCTACGCCTTCCGATTTTCCAAAGAAAGTCCATTAAAGGGAAAGATTGGGTTTTCCATTCGAAATCTATACAACAAACGGAATTACCTAAGCCGTGAATACTTTGGTAATAATAACATTAACGACCCGATAACAGTAGTCGATAAATTCTCTTTGGGCTTCACTCCCAACTTCCTATTACGATTGTATTGGTAATACTTACGAAAGTGCGTTTAAGGCAGCTTCATAATTGGGCTCTTGTCCAATTTCGGGAACTTGCTCGGTATACAGTACATTGTTATTTTCATCCAGCGCGATTACCACACGCGAATGCAATCCAGTAAATGCACTTTTAGAAATCTCGAGTCCGTAGTCTTTTCCAAAGGATCCATCGTTGAAATCACTGAGCATATCCAAGTTTTCGATCCCTTCGGCGGCACAAAAGCGGGCCTGGGCAAAAGGAAGGTCTCTGGAAATACAAAGCACTTGGGTATTCTCTAAAGCGGCAGCGGCCTCATTGAATTTTCTGGAAGAAGCAGCACAAATGCCTGTGTCAACACTTGGAAAGATGTTCAATAGTTTTCGTTTTCCGTCATAATCGGAGAGGGATTTTGAAGAAAGATCGTTAGCGATCAATGTGAAATTTGGAGCGGTACTTCCCACAGCAGGTAGGTTTCCTATAGTTTCTGCGGGATTTCCTCCCAAGGTGATATTTGCCATAATTGTAAGGATTGGTTTAAGAACCTTAAAATTACAACTAAGAATCCATTTAAATGTGAAGGGAATGTCAAAAAAAAGTACCCCTTCCGATTTCGGAAGGGGTATGCTTAACCTAACTTAAAAAATAAACTAATTGGTATTGTAATTAGTTTAAATGCTGTGATAAATATTCTGCAACACCTTCGCGGTCTGCATTCATGGCAGTAGCTCCTTCTTGCCAGTTGGCTGGACATACTTCACCATTTTGCTGTACGTGGGTATAAGCGTCGATAAGACGGATAAATTCTTCCACATTTCTTCCTACAGGCATGTGGTTGATGCTTTCGTGGAATACCGTTCCTTCCTCGTCGATAAGGTAAGTAGCTCGGTATGTCACGTTATCACCTTCTACCAAAACAGTATCGGTAGCTTCGTCGTAACGCTCGTTGGTGATGTCTAGAATTCCTAACTGAGTAGAAAGGTTTCTGTTGCTATCTGCGATGATAGGATAGGTAATTCCTTCAATCCCTCCCATTTTCTTAGGAGTGTTTAACCAAGCAAAGTGTACTTCGGGAGTATCGCAGGAAGCACCGATGACAAGGGTGTTTCTCTTTTCGAATTCTTCCATAGCAGCTTGAAAAGCGTGCAATTCGGTTGGGCAAACAAATGTGAAGTCCTTTGGGTACCAGAAAAGTAAGATTTTCTTGTTCTCTTTCTGCGCCATTTCAAGAACGTTTACCTTTTCAGAAACTCCTGTTTTACTGATTGCATCTACGGTAAGATTTGGAAATTTTTTACCTACGAAAGCCATATATTTTCTTTTAAAATTCTACTTGTTTTTTGAGGCGGCAAAATTACGAAATAGACCTCCTAGGAAAAAGAAAATAGAACTATTCTTTTCAGAAAAAACAATAGTTTTTTACAAAGAAAACAGTATCAGTTATTTACTGAAATTAATAAAAGAAGGAAACCTACTATTCCGCTTGTACGGGAACTGTTTTTGGTGCCGTCATCATCTTAATTTTAATTCTGAAGGCGGCAAACAGCAAGGTGGTAAATGGGCTGAGCCAGTTGAAAATGGCGTATACAAAATACTCGGCCACACCAACACCTAACACACCACTTTGATAGGCACCACACGTATTCCATGGAATCAAAACGGAAGTTACCGTTCCACTATCTTCCAGAGTTCTCGAAAGGTTTTGAGGGGCTAATCCTCTATCGTCGAAGGCTTTTTTAAACATTTTTCCTGGAATCACGATGGCCAGATATTGGTCGCTGGCTATGGCATTCAATCCTAAACAGCTAATCACCGTACTGGCAAATAATCCAAACACCGTAGTGGCCAGTTTCAGCAGTGCCTTGGTAATTCTTGCCAACGCACCAATGGCATCCATAACTCCACCAAAAACCATGGCACACATAATTAATGCAATGGTCCATAGCATACCTTTCATTCCTCCGGCAGAGAATAAGTTATTAAGTGTCTCATTATCGGTAACGATAGCGGTATCTGTAAAAATAGAAGTAACAACAGCTCCCACTTTGGAAGACCCTAAAGTGGTTAGAATATCGGGTTGAAAAACGAAAGCAAATATCCCTGCAGAAATGACACCTGCCGCCAGAGCAATAAGTGGCTTGGTTTTTAATAATATGAGGGCGATTACAATTCCTGGAACCAAAAATAGCCAGGGGGTAATATTAAATGTAGTGTCGATGGTACTCAACAACCCACTTAAGTCTGCATCACCTGTGGTGTCTATAGTGGAACTTAATATGGAAAAGACAATTAAGGTTACAATAATGGTTGGCACCGTGGTAAACGCCATGTACCGAATATGGGTAAACAAATCTGTCCCCGCCATTGCCGGAGCCAAATTGGTAGTATCGCTAAGGGGAGACATCTTATCTCCAAAATAAGCGCCCGAGATCACCGCACCTGCAATCATTCCTCCAGAAATGCCTAATGCGCTTCCTATACCAATTAGCGCTATTCCGACGGTAGCGGATGTGGTCCAAGAGCTACCTGTGGCTATAGAGATTATGGCAGCAATGATTACCGAAGCTGGTAGGAATATCTCTGGACTCAAAACCTGCAATCCGTAATAGACCATGGCAGGTATAATACCACTCACCAACCAAGTTCCAGCCAAAGCTCCAACCAATAGCAAGATCATTATGGGGATAAAAACACTTTTAAGGTTCTCCCATATTTCAGAAACCATAGTGCTCAGTCCCACCTTATTTCTAAAACCAACAATCGCTGCAACCAAACCTCCCATTAAAAGAATATACTGATTGGAAAAATCACCCAACCAAGCCCCATCGGCAAAGAAAATATTATATGCCAAAAGCCCCATCAAAATGAAAACTGGGATAAGGGCTTCCATAAAGTCCAATTCCTTATTCTCGATAATTTTCTGATCGTTCACATCAATTTCTGAAAGGTTGTCTTGGTCCTGCATAGTGGTATTTTAAATTGAAATGTAATGTTACGATTTTGAAGTCGGCTGTGCAAATACCCGCTCCAATTTGAAAATAGAATGGGGTCGAAATGACCCGACTTGCATTTTAACAATTTTTAAAATCGGCGAATGACACAAAAAGCCGATGAAGTGAAAATGTTAAGAGATTATCCTTCAACGAGTTTACTGCGGTTTTCCCGTAAAATTTGTCACTTAAACGAGTAAAATAATGACTTTATCGAATAATTTGCCAATGTATTGTAGGTAATGGATTACAAATATAATTTTGGTATCATCAGTTGACCCAAATTAAAACGCTTATGAAATTGTTGGCCCCCGTATTTGCACTTTTAGCTACCTTCTATGTAGCAAATGCACAAGTAGGAATAGGAACCACCTCACCCCAGTCTGCCTTAGACATATCCGTTAAGAATCCGTCCAACCCAGAATATACGGATGGTTTGCTTATTCCAAGATTGGATGCACTGCCTTCCACAGATCCCAAGGATGAGCAACATGGTATGCTTATTTACCTTACGACAACCTCAGGCACCAAAAGCCCAGGATTTCATTATTGGGATAAAAATCAAGGAGCATCCGGAGAATGGATCCCTTTAGAAAATGATTGGAAAATCAACGGAAACAGCAATGCCACCCGCGGGACCCATTTTATTGGGACCACCAACGCTCAGGAAGTTGATTTTCGAGTAAACAATACACACATTGCTCGGTTTACAGAACTAGGTCAGTTGGAGCTTGAGTCCGCTGGTGAATCGGTACTCATCGGTATAGAAGCCGGTGAGAACTATGATCCTTCTGGAACCGCTGCCGAGCAGAATGTGTTTATTGGGTACCATGCAGCGCGCGCCTCTACATCGGGACGCGACAATGTTGCAGTTGGGGCATATTCCATGACGTCGAATACAACAGGTAATTTTAATGTAGCCGTAGGGGATGAGACCTTGGAGAACAATACCACGGGTAGTGACAATACGGCCTTAGGGAATGATGCTCTTAGAGCCAATGATGACGGTCAGAGCAACTCTGCTATTGGACGTGATGCCCTGCGTAACAATGTAACAGGGGATAACAACACCTCGATTGGTAGAAACTCATTAGATTCCAATACCGCAAGCAATAATACGGCGGTGGGATATGATGCCGGGGAGAGCAATACCACAGGAAGTAGCAACACCTATGTAGGATATGATGCCGATGCTACCAGTGGAAGTATTTCCAACTCCATGGCATTAGGGAATGGAGCTCGTATTTCTAGCTCCAACCAGATTCGTGTGGGTAATACCTCTATCACGAGTATTGGAGGATATAGAAGTTGGTCCAATCTTTCTGACGCACGTTTCAAGTTGAACGTTCAGGAAAATGTCCCTGGATTGGACTTCATTTTAAACATCAAACCGGTCACTTATACCTTGAATAGGGAGAAACTAAGTGCCTTTAAAGGGGAGACAGAAGTAGTACGAAATACTTCTGAAGTGGAAACGGGTTTTCTTGCGCAACAAATTGAGGAGGTTGCGCAATCAATGGGCTACGAGTTCAGTGGTGTAACCCGTCCAGATGATCTTAACAAAGATAACTACACGGTCTCTTACGCCACTTTCGTAGTGCCTTTGGTAAAAGCCGTACAGGAGCAACAGTCCGAGATTGAAACCTTGCGCGCAGAGATCGAAGAATTAAAAGCATTAATAAAGGCGTCTAACGCCGGTAATTAATAATTCCTTATCTGCAGCTTACGTAGATAATGATATTAAAACCGTCTAATGGGGGTTAGACGGTTTTTTCTTTTTTTAGTAGGCCATTGCGGCTTCCAAGACACCTACTTCCATCATACATTGCTTCATAAGTTCGTAAGTGCGTTCAATGTCGTTGTCCAATCCAATAGAGAAACGGATCAGACCATCGGAAAGTCCCATTTCGGCTTGTTCGTCTTCCGGAATTTCGGAAGAAGTGGAAGACCCGGGAGCACTGAATAGAGTTTTGTAAAATCCAAGACTCACAGCTAGGTAACCCAAGTTACGCTCTTGCATCAGTTCCATTAGCTCATTGGCTTTTTCCAAGCTACCCACATCGATAGTAAGCATACCACCAAATCCATATTCTTCGTTCATCATTCTTTTGAATAGTTCATGTCCAGGATGGGAAGGAAGACCAGGGTACACGGTTTTTAATCCATCGGCTTCGAAACGCTCGGCAAGGAACATGGCATTTTTGCTATGTTGTTTCATACGAATATGAAGCGTGCGCAGATTTTTGAGAATGGAGGCCGCCCTCATACTGTCCATGGAAGCTCCAAGCAACATACTGGCACCGTCATTTACGTTACGAACCGCATCGATAAACTCTTGGTTAGCACATATGACTCCGCCCATGGTATCGCTGCTACCGTTAATGAATTTCGTAAGACTGTGCATCACGATATCCGCTCCCAAATGAGCAGGGGAGATGGTAAGCGGGGAAAAGGTATTGTCTACCAATAATTTCAGGTTGTGTTTTTTCGCCAATTGGGCAAGCCCTTCGATATCGGCTACTTCCAATAAAGGATTGCTTACGCTTTCGCAATAGATGATTTTGGTTTCCGGAGTAATGGCTGCTTCAACAACATCCAACTTGGTGATATCCACAAAATCGGTGGTGATGTTCAGTTGTGGAGTGAAGTTTTTCAGGAACGCATACGTACCTCCATATATGGTTCTACTGGAAATAATATGGTCCCCAGCCTTACACAGTTGAAGGATCGCAGCAGTAATGGCACCCATTCCCGTTCCAGCTACATTGGCGGTTTCAGTCCCTTCCATGGCGGCCAACGCTTCTCCCAAATATAGATTGGAAGGAGAGGTATGACGCGAATAGAGATAACAACCATCGGCATTCCCTTCGAAGGTGTCGAACATGGTCTTGGCGGAAAGAAAGGTGTAGGTGGACGAATCTGAAATAGAAGGATTTACCCCTCCGAACTCTCCAAAATACTGAAGGTCCTGTATCTGATTAGCGGGTGCGAATTTTTTCATACTAGTTGTTTTTTGGTGTTTCAATAGATACATCAAAACTAGCACATGATAGAATATTTGTCAATGATATTAATAATATATAGAAAATAATTCTAAATAAATTAATTAATATGGTATTTTAATTTGTATGTTTATGTTTTAATTAGGAACATTCAGATAAATTTTCGGTTATGGTATTGGATCGGATAGATCGGCGCTTATTGCGCTACCTTCAGCAAGATTGCAAGCAAACCAACAAGGAGCTTTCCCATAAGTTGGATCTTTCGGTAACAGCAGTTTATGAGCGTATCAAAAAGCTCGAGCGAACGGGAATTATTAAAGGGTACGAGGCTCACATCAACAAAGATGCTGTAGGGTTAGGGTTTTTAGCCTTTTGCCATATCCGATTAGAAAAACATGCTAAGGAAACCATTGGCTCCTTCGAAAAAGAGGTAAGAAAACTAAACGAAGTATTGGAATGTTTTCACGTAAGTGGGGAGTACGACTATTTGTTGAAGGTTGTAGTGAAAGATATGGAGCACTTTCGTAATTTTATGGTAAACAAGTTGACTACTATTGAGCATATTGGGAGTACCCAAAGCTCCTTTACCATTAATGAAGTTAAAAACACGACTCAATTAACATTGTCCGATGACGCATCCTAGGTATCTCCTCGTCGAATTCTTCCTCATTTTTATAGCTGTCCCAGTTAGTTTCGCCTTGCCGTATTCACCGTGGGTAAAAGGCCCCATTGCGCTGTTGGGCTTTGCATACATCGTGTATGTACTCTTTCGGGTAGAGAAGATCAAATTCAAAGTAAAAAGGGGGATTGATTGGAAGGCCTTCTGGAGGCGTATCCTTATCATTTTTGGGGTCATTGCGTTGACCACAACGGCCTTTGTGTATTTTTCGGAACCCAAGAATCTCTTCTACGTTCCACGAACCAATATAGGGTTATACGTCATCATTCTTTTTGTTTATACTTTCCTTTCGGTATGGCAGCAGGAAATTATCTACCGCACTTTTTTCTTTAAGCGATACGAGGAACTTTTTAATAGTAAATACCTGTTTATTTTCGTGAACGCAATTGTATTTAGCCTCGCCCATATTTTCTTTAGGAATACCTTGGTTATGGTACTCACGTTTGTTGGAGGGTTGCTATTTGCTTGGACCTATTTCCGGTTTCGCAGTACCACTTTAGTAAGCATAGAGCACGCCTTGTATGGCAATTGGTTGTTTACGGTAGGAATGGGGCAGATGTTGGCATTTCCAGGGATGGAAGGCCCCTAATTAAGGAATTGATTTTTATACGACCAAGTAATAAAGCTTATCCTTTTAAACTACAAAGTAGGTTTGTAACTTTGCACTCGCATTTAAAAAAACAGATATGTCAAAATATGATGTTGCCGTTATCGGTTCGGGTCCTGGGGGATACGTGGCCGCTATTCGTTGTGCCCAATTAGGGATGAAAACAGCGATCATTGAAAAGTACAACACCTTGGGAGGTACCTGCCTTAACGTAGGATGTATTCCCAGCAAGGCATTATTGGATTCTTCACACCACTATGAAGATGCTATTAAGCACTTTGCAGATCATGGAATCGATATTCCCGGAGAAGTGAAGATCAACTTCAAAAAGATGATCGAGCGTAAGCAGGGTGTGGTAGATATGACGACTAAAGGAATCGTTTTCTTGATGGATAAAAACAAGATCGATGTATACCATGGTATCGGTTCCTTTAAAGATGCAACACATATTGAAATCGATGGGGAAAAGAAGGAAACCATCGAAGCAACAAATACCATTATCGCTACGGGAAGTAAACCTTCTACACTTCCTTTTATCACAATCGATAAAGAACGAATCATCACTTCTACAGAAGCCTTGAGCCTTACTGAAATCCCAAAACACATGATCGTGATTGGTGGTGGGGTAATTGGATTGGAGTTGGGACAGGTATATCGCCGTTTGGGAGCTGAGGTTTCCGTGGTGGAATACATGGACCGAATCATTCCGACTATGGATGGTGCTCAGAGTAAAGAATTGACGAAAGTGATGAAGAAACAAGGGGTGAAATTTTACGTTTCGCACCGTGTTTCTGCAGTGGAAAGAAAAGGGAAGGAAGTTACCGTAACGGCTACCAATAAGAAGGATGAGGAAGTAACTTTTACAGGAGACTACTGTTTGGTTTCCGTAGGGCGTAGACCTTATACCGACGGGTTGAAATTGGAAAATGCAGGAGTAAAGGCTAACGAACGCGGACAGGTAGAAGTAAACGATCACTTGCAGACCAATGTTTCGAACATCTATGCCATTGGAGACGTAATTAGAGGAGCCATGTTGGCACATAAAGCAGAGGAAGAAGGTGTGTTGGTGGCCGAGATTTTGGCTGGACAAAAACCACATATCGATTATAATTTAATTCCAGGTGTGGTATATACGTGGCCAGAAGTGGCGAGCGTAGGTAAGACCGAGGAGCAGTTGAAAGAGGCTGGAATCGCCTATAAATCGGGTCAGTTCCCAATGCGAGCGTTGGGAAGAAGCCGTGCGAGTGGCGATACCGACGGATTCGTAAAAGTTTTGAGCGACGCCACTACAGATGAGGTATTGGGTGTACACATGGTAGGAGCCCGTGTGGCAGATTTAATTACTGAAGCAGTTACCGCAATGGAGTTCCGTGCCAGTGCAGAGGACATAGCCCGAATGAGTCATGCCCACCCGACCTATGCCGAAGCAGTGAAGGAAGCAGCCTTGGCCGCTACGGAGAACCGTCCGCTACACATTTAAGACAGATTACATAGTTAAAGTTATAGGAACCGCTTTCCGTTTGGGAAGCGGTTTTGTTTTGCCCCTTTCGAAACGGACCTTCGAGGGCTTTTCCGTCTGATTAAGATATCATTAATAAGCAAAAAGGAGGCTTTGAATCCCATACTAATGGCTATATTTATAAAAAAAACGATGAAAAAATTAATCCCCCTTCTTGCACTTCTTTTGGTCTTAGCCTCTTGCAAATCCGATGATGACGGTTCGTCCATGGAAGAAGATGCCCAAGCCTTGGAAAATTTGTTTTCTGAAATTGAAGCAATGGCCAACGCTGTTTCCTGTAAAGACCCAGCACTGTGGACATACACTGAAGTAGGCGCTAAGGCCTGTGGTGGCCCACAAGGTTTTGTTCCTTATGCTGCGAATATGGCGAATGTCAATCTCTTTCTTGAAAGGGTAGAAGAGCACCGGCAAGCGGAAAGAAACTTTAATGAAAAGTGGGGGATCATAAGCGATTGTTCGCTACCTGCTGAACCTTCCGGAGTAGAGTGCCAAAACGGAGAAGCTGTTTTAATTTACAATTAGAATGACCTTTCCCATCAAAAAGTCTGCTTGCCATAGATCGTTTTACCGTTTAATCTGATATATGACCGTTAAACGAAAAGCAAATTCATGATCCGATAAAAGTGATTAGTATTAGTATACCGTACGGATTACAAAAGTTCATTAATTACTAATCATCAAAATTGTATCATTATGAAGCACTTAAAATTAGTTACCATTCTACTTACCGCTTTTTTGTTGTTTGGGTTTTCTATATCCAATACATCAAACATCGAGGTTACCAAGACAAATTCTGAAATCAGCAGTATCGATATAGAAAATGAAATTGCCTGTCTTATCAATTTAGCTTACGAAGAATCTTCTTCTTTCGATGAAACCAAGTGGCGTTATACCATCAACGCAAAACATAGACATACGGGGCAACAAAGGAGCTTTACGTGTATAAAATGCGGAATGGGAAACGCAGCTTCCTGTGCATTCTATATGGCTTATAATGCCTTTGGTGAGGATTTGATCATCTTAGGCGCTAGTTCTACACCTCTCGGAGGTTGCTGATAGGTATGAACCTATATAATGTAGAAGTATATGAACTCCCGTTTTGGCGGGAGTTTTCATTTCGTCGATTTTGTGGAGCCGTTCAATGCTAAATACAACCGTTAAACGAAAAGCAAATCCTGTTTTCATGAAAACCTAGTAATATTATAAAAAGGGCTGAGGGCAATTTAGAGCTAATGTGATTCCTGATTCATACAAGCGTATGAAGGAATCGTTCAATAAATGTCTTTTATCATGAAAACATCTTTTTGGATTGAGGAAAAAAGTCCTCAGCAATTTTTTGAAACCATCATACAAAGAGGCAATCGCAAGGCGACTTTGTGGGATGTGTTTAGGAATTATGCCCCAATGTACAATCATCTAAAGCATGTAGACCTTTTGGGGATGTCTCGTGCCGGTGTAGAAATGATCGCAGACGATTTTATCTACCCCCAGATTGTCCTTAGTTATTCGGATACCTTTTACGGTTCTCAGGATGCAGGGAATCTCACCTATGAAGAACAGCATGCCGCGGTGTCTAGGACTTTTAAGAATTATAAAAGGGAGATTACTGAATTACTCGGGCAGCAGCCGGACAAATCCTTACATCCGAAACCCTTAAGACCAGAAAGTTTAAAGGATCAAACCCATTGGGATATGTATGATACCTTATTCATGCAAATTCCTTTTCTACATGAATTTGAAGGCCAATACACCGTCTGGAAGGGAGACAGAAAAGTACTTTTTTTGTCAGTGCGAAAGGAAGATAATGAACTGCCCTATGATGTGGTTTTGGGCGGGCTAGAGTTGGATAAGTACCAAGAGGTTTTAACGGTATATAACGGATTGGTCGATTCCTTTCGATAAGAAAGTTCTGTGGGGGAGCTGGTGCATGTCCAAAAAAAATGATCATAAAATGAGAAAGAATTAATAACCAATGAAGACAAAGTGCACTGAGGAGATTCAATATGCTGTGGAGAGTGGCGACCTAACCACAGTTCGAAGTATGATCGAAGCTGGAGAAGACATTAATTGTTTGGGTGAATGGCAACAGACCCTATTAATGAAGGCGATCCAAGCGGGCAAGGAAGATATTGCTTTATACTTGCTCCATAGAGGTGCAGATATTACAGGTGTGGACGAGGACGGCAACAGTGCGCTCTTCAAAACTGGTTTTCGAGGACTTACAAATATTGCCAGGTTACTGGTTGAAAAGGGAGCAGACATAAACCAACCCTGTTATTTGGGAATGACCACGCTCATGATGGCAGCCAATAGAAACCACTTGGACTTGGTACAATTTTTGGCCGAAAGTGGAGCGGCGGTCAACATGCAATCCCAAACGGGATACACTGCCCTTATGTATACCTCTAGTTCAGAAATCCTGACCTATCTCTTATCCAAGAAAGCGAACCCTGCCTTGAGAAATAAAGAAGGACATACCGCATTAGAACAATTTAAATGGAGTCTCGAAGATGTAAAAGAATATGAAACCCCAGAAATGATCAAGAATTATGAGAAGATTGTAGGTATTCTTGAAAATTATATCCCTTAAAAACTAACGATCTGTAGTTTTTAAATTAACTTTTTGAAACCCCATAATTTCCTAGGCCGCAGGGCTTGTATCTTACTTGAAATTTCAAGTTTTAAGACTGTTAGTCAACTTGATTCAATTTATTTTTTGTAACTTAAAGCCACAACTAAAGAACTTTAATCAAAATATTGCAGTGCTTTTTGGCGAGAGTATTGCTTAAGGGTATAGTCCCTCCCACCCTTATGGAACCGTTCCAAATTATAGGAATTCACCTATTTTGGAATGTGCCTCTGTTCCCAATTATATCCACCAAAGTTTTTTAGTACAAAATCATTGTTTGAAATCCGATGGTATTCGGGGATCGATACCTATACATATGCAACTAAAAACTAACCTTTATGAAACACAAGTACTTTTTGGCGATGGTGCTGTGCGTTTTCTTTGCCTTTTTTGAAGCAAACGCACAATTTATGGATGACATGGAATATCCCGACGCCTGTGCCTGCAGCAGTTGGTGGACTACTTGGGAGGATTCCGGAAACCCTTTGATTGTTGTCGGGAATAAGGGAGAAAAAATAGGACATATCCCTTCCCAATTTAATGATGATGCCGTTCTCTTTTTGGGCAATCAGATTTTTGGGGATTGGGGATTGGAGTTCGACATGTACATTCCTTCTGGAAAAGAAGCCTACTTTAGTCTACAGGGCATTATTCCTGTGACTGGCGGGGAATATATAGTGGGCCACTTTTTATTTAATGAAAACAATATTTTACCTGGAGTGGGAGAGATTACAGATACATTTTTTGGATCCGTAACGTTCGACTTCCCTCACGATGAGTGGTTTCGTGTCGCCATGAATTTCGAGCTTCTTGGAATCAGCGGACCTTCTTGGGGGATGAGTGTTAACGATGCCATTGTTATTGAAGAAGGAAGTCCATTTATAAATTCCAACGGAAGTACCCCTACAAGTTTGGGAGGAGTTGAATTTAGAGCAGTTAATGCTGTTGCCGATTTTTTTGTGGACAACTTCAATTTTGAGGATAACCTAATAATTTTGAATACAGTTGAAAGTCAAACTGAACCCGTAGTTATACTTCCCAATCCAGTGAACGATACAGCAACCCTATTCACCAACGAACCTGTTGATGGATGGAAGGTATATGGTATTCAGGGGAATTTGATCTTGGATAGCAAGGAAGGGAGTGGCCAGACAATTCCCATGACTGCATTGCCCAAAGGAATCTACCTAGTCGAAGTTCGTATGGGAGATAGAAAGAGTATACAAAGGCTCATAAAAAAGTAATCATTGTTACCTATCAGAACATTTCTGATGACCAAACCATATAAGACAACTAAAAACAAAAATTCTATGAAACACAACTACTTTTTGGCGACCGTAGGTGCGCTTTTTTCACCTATTTTGATGGATGGACATACTATATTGACTGTTTCTAACAAGTAAACGTACATGCCCCCCTTGGTGGATCTTGGGACGGAGGCCCGTGCGAAATACTGGGAGGGACAGTAACCTGCAACGGTGCCTTCGGGGGGCATATTAAAGAAGATCCACAACCTTATATGATGACCAAACCATAAAACAACTAAAAACTAAATTCTATGAAAAACAAGTACTTTTTGGCGATGGTGCTTAGCGCATGCTTCGCAATTTTTAGCGCCCAGGCACAATTTACAGACGATTTTAATTGGATAGACATTGGCGAGTGTCCTCCTTGGTGGAGTTCATGGACGGGAGAATGCATTAGCGTTGGGAATGGTGGATGTTCACCTCCTTATAATGGATATATGCGACCCAGTGATCCCGGTGCTGGTGACGTCGTAGATCCTGTCCTAAATTTAGGGAATCAGACCTCTGGGCTTTGGTCCTTAAAGTTTTGCATGTATGTTCCTTCCAACAGGGAAGCCTACTTCAATTTACAGGGGATAGTTCCCGTAGGAGGAGGCGAATGGATTGTTGGGAATATCCATTTTAATCAAGACCTATTAACTCCCGGAGAAGGCCTTATCGATAATTCAGCTTTGGGAGCGGTAACCTATAATTTTCCGCATGACCAATGGTTCGATATTGAAATGAACTTTGATCTTACAGGGGGTATAGATAATGCTACTTGGGAATTTATTGTGGATAATGGTACCGTGCTTCCAGCCGGTACCCCTTTTACAGATTCTAATGGCACTGTGCCAACGAGCTTGGGTGGGGTAAATTTCTTTTCTATATCTGCCGATAACGAATACTTTATAGACCTTATTGAGTATACTAATGAAATGCCCAATCCTTCACAAGACCCGTATTTTGATGATATGGAATATGATGAACCCCTTTCCGATAATGCATGGTGGGAGTATGGTCCTATTGCCATAAATGGAACCAATACTTACAGTGGCTCAAATGCAGGTTATATGTCTGATGGGACCAGTGCGACTTCGGTTTTAAATTTTGGGAATAAGATTTTCGGATTTTGGTACAATATTTTCTATCTCTATGTACCTTCAGGAAAAGAGGCTGCTTTTTCCATTCAAGGCGAGATGCCACTGGTAGATGGAGGTTCTGTGGTTGGGGATATTATTTTCAACGAAGATGGGACCAATCCTGGGGTTGGGAAAGTAACCGATTCCGCATTGGGTGAGGTCACGTTCACTTTTCCCCAAGATCAATGGTTCCGAGTACGAATGTGGTGGGATATTACTGCAGGGATTGATGTATCGGTATGGTATATGGATGTGGATGGTGTTACTGTTATTCCTGCGGGAACCGATTTCACGAATTCGAACGGCGATTATCCAACGGCAGTGGGAGGATTGGTATATAAGGCGCGCTCTGCTGATAGTGAATTTTGGGTGGATGACATTATTTTTAGCGACCTTGTTATTGGTGTTGAGGATTTTTCCAACCTATCATTTTCGCTTTCACCAAATCCAGCGTTGGATGAAGTGCGGATACAAACCGAGAACACTTTTAAAACTGTACACATATATAATCTTGAGGGTAAGCTAGTGTTGCAAACAGGTCAAGAAGAAATCATAAACGTAGCCTCATTACCCGCTGGGGTCTACTTTGTGGAAATACATAATGAAAAAGAAAAATCGATTCAAAAGCTAGTGAAAAGGTAATCCTTTTAATAATTGCTTTTTTAAATTTGAACCACCCGAATTCTCGGGTGGTTTTTTTGGTTTTCAATATATTTACAACATGAAAAAGATTCTTGCCTTTGCCGGAAGTAACAGCAGTACTTCCATCAATCACAAACTTGTTTCGCATATAGCTTCAACCATCGCTAATCATGAGATTTCGGTTATTAAGCTGACCGATTATCCTTTACCTATGTACAGTGAAGATTTGGAAAAGGAAGCAGGGTTTCCTTCCGAACTTTCCAGTCTGTTGGAAAAAATTCAAGGGGCTGACGGGCTTATCATTTCGGTAAATGAACATAATTCGGGGGTTTCGGCCTTTTTCAAGAATGTGACCGACTGGCTTTCCCGTATTGAACGTAACTATGGTGAAGGTAAAAAGGTGCTCGTTCTTAGTGCATCACCAGGAGGAAGGGGAGGACTTTCCGCCAACCAATACCTCTCTGGAGCACTTCCCAGAACGGGAGCAGAAGTTGTAGCCTCGGTTACCTTTCCTTCTTTCTACCAGAATTATTCGGAAGAAGAATCTAGGATTAACGATGCAGAGCTCGCCGAAACGGTTTCACAGGCGGTAGATGCCCTTTTAGCAAGTCTATAGTGGAGCGAATCCTAAAGAAATACCCTATTTCTTTAACCGATTCCTTGAAGCGACAGTTGCTCCTTTGGGCACAACGATATGAGGAGGTGATTTGGCTAGATTCCAATGACCACAATCAGAATCATAGTAGCTATAGGGCGCTATTGGCGGTCGATGCCAAGTCTAAAATCGAAATAGGAGCTTCCCATGCTTTCGATGCACTGGCAACCTATCGGAAAAATACGCCGGATTGGATGTTCGGTTATCTTTCGTACGATCTTAAAAATGATGTGGAGCAATTGCATTCCCGAAATTTCGACGGCCTTCAATTTCCCGATCTCTATTTTTTTCGGCCGAAAAAAGTATTCCTCTTCACAGATACGGAAGTGGAAATGCATTATTTGGAAGAGGTTGCTGATGAAATGGAAAAGGATTGGGAGTTAGTAAACCAGCAACAGGTGAAAACGGAATCTTTGGTTTCCGAAGAAAATATCCGGATACGCCTGCGCACCTCAAAGGATAATTATTTCGCCAAAGTGAATGAAATGCTTCGTCACATTGATCGTGGGGATATTTATGAGGCCAATTTTTGTCAGGAATTCTTTGCCGAACAAACGACCATAGACCCCATACGGGCTTTTCATCACCTCAATGAAATTTCTATTCCACCGTTTGCCACGTTTTTACGTTTGGGCGACTTGTATGCGCTTTCAGCTTCTCCAGAGCGTTATCTCAGGAGGGAAGGAACCCATGTGGTATCACAACCTATAAAAGGAACTGCCAAACGTTTGGAAGACCCTGTGGCCGATGCAGAAATGGCGCGGTTTCTAGAAAACGACCCCAAAGAGCGAAGTGAGAATATCATGATCACCGACTTGGTACGAAACGACCTTTCCCGATTTGCTATCAAGGGTTCTGTGGGAGTCGAAGAATTGTGCAAAATCTATTCATTTGAACAAGTACATCAAATGATTTCGACCATTACCTGCGAAATTCCAGAGGATTTCCCATCGGTTTCCCTCATTAAGAATACCTTCCCCATGGGAAGTATGACCGGAGCTCCCAAAGTATCCGCCATGAAGATTATTGAAAACCTAGAGGATGCCAAAAGAGGTCTGTACAGCGGAGCTATTGGATATTTTACACCCACAGGTGACTTCGACTTCAATGTGGTCATACGCAGTATTCTATACAATGCCCAAGCATGCTATGTGAGTTATTCGGTAGGAGGGGCTATCACGGCCAAATCCATACCCGAAAATGAATACGAAGAATGTTTGCTCAAAGCCAAGGCCATGCGGAAGGTGTTGGAAGGTTAACGTATTCTTTGGAAAGGTATATTACTTCTTTCAGTATTTTTGAAGGCATTTCAAGCCATGTTATCAACTTTTAAAGAACATATGGAGAGGGAATTTCCCATTGCCAAAGGCAAAAAGATTTTAGTTGCCTGCAGTGGAGGGGTGGATAGTATGGTGCTGGTACACCTTCTGTTTCAATCGGGATACAGTATTGCTTTGGCGCATTGCAACTTCGGACTGAGAGGAGACGAAAGTGATGAAGACGAGACTTTTGTTCGCAGATCAGCCGAAGATCTGGGGCTTCCTTTTCACACCAAACGGTTTGAGACGGATACTTTCGCGAAGGAACATAAAGTGTCCATTCAGATGGCCGCTCGGGAATTGCGGTACCAATGGTTTGAGGAGCTATTAGGTAGGGAAGGATACGATTATTTGGCAACTGGACATCATGCCGATGATGACATGGAGACCTTTTTTATCAATCTTTCCAGAAGAACGGGACTTCGCGGACTTCGTGGTATTCCCAAACAAAATGAAAATACCATCCGTCCTTTATTGGCTTTCTCTCGAGAAGAAATCTTGACTTATGCCAAGGAAAATGATCTGTATTGGCGTGAGGATAGCAGTAATGCAGATACGAAATACCTTCGGAATCAGATTCGGCATACTCTCATTCCCGCATACAAGGATTTGGGAGAGAAAGCACAAAAAGGATTTCAAAGCACTCAGAATTATTTGGATCAGAGCAGCAAGCTGATCGATGATTACATTCAATTGGTGCAGAAACTTGTGGTCGAAGAAACAGCCGAGGGTATTATAATCAATATCCCTAAACTACAGGATTTACCCAATACCGATGCCTTATTGTTTGAGTTACTGCATCCCTACGGATTCACCGATTTCGATACCCTACGGGATTTATTGGAAGCACAGACCGGAAAGCAAGTGTTATCCAGCAGTCACAGAATCCTAAAAAATAGGGAACATCTTTTGCTAACTGTCTTAGAGATAGAAGGTCCGGAAGGCCGTTATGAAATTGAAGCCGCCACGACAAGTATGGAAGCTCCTATTTCTCTTGCTTTTTCACAAGCCGAACGGTTCGAAATTACCAATGGCCATACGGTTTTTGTAGACACGGAGACGCTCACGTATCCGCTGTTATTGCGAAAGTGGGAAGAGGGGGATAGCTTTTATCCCTTTGGAATGCAAGGAAAAAAGAAATTGAGTAAGTTTTTTAAGGATGAAAAGTTATCTTTGGTGGCCAAAGAAAATTGTTGGCTCCTTTGCAGTGGAGATCAGATCGTTTGGGTAGTAGGCTACCGCATGGACGACCGGTTTAAGGTGACCAAACAAACAAAGAAAATAGTACGAATTGATTATACCCCAAACTAGCATATGAAACGCTTCTTAGTTATATGTATTCTTACCCTTTTTGCCCAATTCTCATTTGGGCAGGGATTGTTGGATCCTGTTAAATGGGATGTGTCCATGAAACAAAAGGATGGGAACCAATATGAAATAGTTATCGATGCTTCTATAGATGCCGGATGGCATTTATATAGCCAGAAGCAATTTGGAGCAGAATTCGAAGGCCCCATTCCAACTGAGTTCACATATAATGCTACCGATTCTACCTATCGCTTAGTGGGCGATACCAAAGAACCACAGATAAAGCCAATTTTCGATAAAGTATTCAACTTGGATGTGGTGTACTTTGAGGATGCAGCAAAGTTTAGCCAGATCATAGAAGTGATTAATGAGGACAACTTTAAAGCTATTGTTGAGGTATTCTATTCGGTTTGTGATGATGAAAAGTGCCTAGCACCCGAAACCAAATCGTTCGAAGTTTCGCTACTGGGTGCCTCTGCGGTGACGGAAAACGTTGAAGTATCATCAACGGACTTAGCAAAGACAGAAGCCCTTAAACGCGATATTAAGGGAAGGGATAAGTACGAAGATGTAGACAAAGAGAAGAAAGGACTGTTCACAATTTTTATGTTAGGATTCCTAGGTGGGCTTATAGCATTGCTTACACCATGTGTATTCCCTATGATACCACTTACGGTAAGCTTTTTTACCAAAAGTGCCCAGAACAAGAAAAAGGGATTGGTCAATGCTATCTTGTATGGACTGTTCATTTTCCTTATTTATGTATTATTGAGTATTCCTTTCCACGTATTGGATTCACTCAACCCAGAGATACTAAATAACATTTCTACCAACGTAACACTTAATGTTATTTTCTTCGTCATTTTTATTGTTTTCGCATTCTCCTTCTTTGGGTACTTTGAGCTGACATTACCTCAATCCTGGAGTGCTAAAATGGACAGCAAGGCAACGAGTATAGGAGGTTTCATAGGAATCTTCTTCATGGCATTGACCTTAGCCATTGTTTCATTCTCTTGTACAGGACCTATATTGGGAACCTTATTGGGTAGTTCCTTGACAACTGATGGAGGTGCAATGCAACTAAGCATGGGAATGGGAGGTTTCGGATTGGCATTGGCATTGCCATTCGCATTGTTTGCTATGTTTCCGAATATGCTGAATACACTGCCTAGGAGTGGCGGTTGGCTGAATACAGTGAAAGTAGTGCTTGGTTTTATCGAATTGGCTTTAGCCTTTAAGTTCCTTTCCAATGCCGATTTGGTTGAGCACTGGGGCATTTTGAAAAGAGAGGTGTTCTTTGCTATATGGATTCTGTGCGCTTTGGGATTGGCGTTGTACCTTTTCGGCCTTATACGTTTCCCACATGATGGCCCTAAAGGAAAATTACCCAAAGGGAATATTTTGGTAGGAGTACTTTCTGTAGCCTTTTTACTGTACCTTATTCCTGGGCTAACCAACACTAAATATGCAAATCTGAAGTTGCTAAGTGGATTCCCACCACCTTTATTTTATAGTTTGTACGATAAGGAAACCACAGCCCCATTAGGACTGAATGCCTATAAAGACTTCGACGAGGGCTTAGCAGCAGCCGAAAGGGAAGGAAAACCTATTATGGTAGATTTCACAGGATGGGCCTGCGTAAATTGTCGAAAGATGGAGGAACAGGTATGGAGTGATCCCGAAATCTTCAAATCTATTAGTGAAGATTACGTATTGATTTCTTTGTATGTCGATGATAGGAAAGAGCTGGAGGAAGGGGAAAAGTTTAATTTTGTTTGGCCTACAGGGAAAAGCAAAAAAATAGCAACAATTGGTGACAAATGGTCTACGTTCCAAACCATAAATTTTCAAAACAATTCACAACCGTATTACGTCCTAATGGACTCAGAATTGAACCTTCTCAACAAGCCTGTTGGCTATACCCCAGATTCCAGTGAATATCTGCAATGGCTAAAGAGTGGAGCGTCCAATTTTAATAAAAACTAATCCATTATGAAAAGACTGATTTTTCTTATTGCCCTATTCGTAGCTACTACAGCATGTGCTCAAGAGGACTATGCTAAAGATCATTACAACAAAATGGAAACCACCATTACCATGCGTGATGGTGTTAAATTGCACACAACCATTTATTCACCCAAGGACACTTCTAAAGAGTATCCTATATTACTGCAGCGTACACCGTATAGTTGCCGTCCCTACGGAGAAGATCAGTTCCGTTCCAGGATTGGGCCCAATGAGTTTATGATGAAAGAAGGAAATATCGTGGTATATCAGGATGTTCGCGGCCGATGGAATAGTGAAGGGGTATACGATAACATGCGTGCCTACATTCCAAATAAAAAAGGGAAACAAGTAGACGAAGCCAGTGATACCTATGACACCATAGATTGGTTGGTGAAAAACGTAGCCAACAACAATGGGAATGTAGGGGTTTGGGGAATTTCATACCCGGGATTTTATGCCACGTATTCATTATTGGATGCCCATCCGGCGTTAAAAGCGGTTTCTCCCCAAGCCTGCATAGGTGACTTCTTTTTCGACGATTTTCACCACAATGGAGCTTATTTCCTGAGTTATTGGAGGGCTACAGCCGTATTTGGTTATGAGAAAACCGAACCTACCCAACAATCTTGGTATTCTTTTCCAGATTTAGGATCTAAAGATCAATACCAGTTCTTCTTGGACAATGGCCCACTTTCCAATTTGGACAAGTACTACGGCAAGGACAATGTTTTCTGGCAACAATTAAAGGAGCATCCTAATTATGACGAATTCTGGAGATCACGTGGAATTATTCAGCATCTTAAGAATATTAAACCAGCGGTAATGGTAGTGGGAGGATTGTTCGATGCAGAAGATCTCTATGGTCCTTTTGAAACCTACGAGAAAATAGAACAGAACAGCGATAACTACAATACTATGGTCTTTGGACCTTGGAGTCATGGCGATTGGGCGCGTAATAATGAGCGACAAGCCATTGGGAATGTTTATTTCGGAACCAACCTTTCCCGAGATTACCAAAGGGATGTAGAGACTACCTTTTTCAATCATTTCCTGAAGAACGAAGGAAAAGGAACCTTGGATTTACCAGAAGCTAAAATGTTCGATACAGGAACGCGCGAATGGAAGAGCTTTACCGAATGGCCTCCTAAGGATGTAAAGAAGAAGACTATGTGGCTGCAAAGCGATCAACGATTGAATGCTGTGGCCGATCGCAGCAATACGTACGAAGAGTTCGTGAGCGATCCAAAGAAGCCCGTTCCGTATTCCGAAGATATCAAGATGGTATTTACCCCAAGAAAGTATATGGCAGACGATCAGCGATTTGCCGCCCGAAGACCTGATGTTTTGGTGTTCGAAACTTCAGTTTTGAAGGAAGATATGACCCTTACGGGCGAAATTTTGGCAAAATTGAATGTTTCTACTACGGGGACCGACGCAGATTGGGTGGTAAAATTGATTGATGTGTATCCAAATGATGCAGAAGATTATCCCGAAACTCAGAAGTATCTGAAGATGGCAAATTACCATCTTATGGTACGTAGTGAGGTGATGCGTGGACGCTTTAGAAACGATTTCAGCAAGCCCGAACCTTTTAAGCCTAATGAAAGAACTCAAGTAGAAGTAAAACTACAGGACGTATGCCATACATTTAAGAAGGGCCATAAGATCCAAATTCAGGTGCAAAGTACGTGGTTTCCCTTGATAGACTTGAATCCACAGACATTCGTGCCTAATATTTTTGAAGCTAAAAAGGAGGATTTTCAGAAGCAAACACATCGTGTTTACAACGATTCTACTGTGGAGTTTTTAGTGCTGGAATAGGGACAAAAAAAAGCGCTGCGTAGTGAAAAGCAGCGCTGATAACAAACCTAACTTAGTAAATTTTATTTCAGTATCGAAAATCAATTTTTTATCCCCACAAAAAATTTTTCCAATACGAATTCACTAATACTTCAAAGATAGACCACAAAAATTAACTACCTATACGTGCATACACGTATTTTTACACTAATAAGTGTTAAAATAGTATATTCCTATAGGGAAATAGGGTTTTAAGTCCCCATTTACGGGACCTCAGTGTACATCGGTATTTGCCAGAAATTTTAACTAAAACGTTTTCGGTAATTTATTCCATTTCTACGCCTCAAAAAATACATATCTTTAGAACCGATTTTACAATTAAATGCTGTGAACACTGAGGTTTCAGCGCATTAAATGTGCTGTTTTTAACCTGTATTTTGCCGCTTTTACCATAATAAATGACGAGAAAAGGATTTATTTTCGATTTGGATGGTGTCATCGTAGATACCGCCAAATACCATTACCTAGCGTGGAAAAAACTTGCAGAAAGCATAGGAATTTCCTTTACAGAAGAAGACAACGAACAATTAAAAGGGGTGAGTAGGGTACGTTCCCTAGAAAAAATACTCTCCTGGGGCAATAAAGAACTCCAAGAAGACAAGTTCATGGAACTGTTGGCCGTAAAGAACAATGACTACTTAGAATACATTGAGAAGATGGATGAAAGCGAACTGCTTCCCGATGTAAAGAGGGTATTACATTTCTTATTGGATAGTGGTCAACCGGTTGCCTTGGGGTCGGCCAGTAAAAATGCCCGTAAAATATTGAGGGAGGTGCATCTATACGCTGCCTTCGAAGCTATTGTAGACGGTAACGATGTGACCAATGCAAAACCTGACCCAGAAGTATTCTTAAGGGCCGCCGAACAAATTGGGGTAAATCCAGCCGACGCCATCGTTTTTGAAGATTCCTTAGCGGGAGTGCAGGCTGCCAATATAGCTGGAATGACCAGCATAGGTATTGGAAACCCTAAGATACTGCATGAGGCAGATTATGTTTTTTCGGATTTTACCGAAATGTCCAATGAATTTTTACACAAACTCATTCATCAATAACAACCAATGAATCAAGAATATATCATACCAGATCCGTGGAGCATCATTGAAGAAGGCTTCGATGCGGAGCTGGTAAAGTCGTCCGAAAGTCTGTTCAGTATTGGAAATGGAGCCATGGGACAGCGTGCCAATTTTGAAGAGGATTATAGCGGCCCAACCTTTCAAGGGAGCTATATAGGAGGGGTTTATTACCCCGACAAAACCCGTGTAGGTTGGTGGAAGAATGGTTATCCCGAGTATTTTGCGAAAGTATTAAACGCTCCTAATTGGATCGGTATACGGGTTTCCGTAAATGGTGAAAACCTCGATATGAATCAATGCGAGGTAGCTCAGTTTCGTAGGGAATTGAATATGAAGGAAGGCTACTACCGCCGATCGTTTGTGGCGACCCTTCAAAATGGGACCCAAATTGAAGTGGAAAGCACGCGTATCCTTCATTTGGATCATGACGAATTAGGAATTATCAACTACGCTATAAAAGCACTGAATAGGGACGCAGAGATTGTGTTTAGTCCTTATTTGGATGCCGGAATCACCAATGAAGACAGTAATTGGGACGACCAGTTCTGGGAAATTCTCAATGTTTCGAATGAAAACGATCAAGCCTTCATCCGAAGTAGGACCATGAAAACCCATTTCGATGTTTGTACTTATATGCAGTCCAAACTCTATGTAAATGGAACTTCGTCTGATGTTTCACCGGAGATGGAGACCAAGGAGAAAAGCATTTGGGCACATTACAATGTATCTGTAAGAGAAGGACAAACAGCAACCCTTCAGAAATACGCTGGATATGTGGTGTCCCTAAATCATGAACCCGATGCATTACTAGGAGCAGCTAAAAATATCCTTCAAAAAGGAACTTCTTTGGGGTATGAAGCCCTACAGCAATCCCAAGCACAAGCATGGGCCAAGGTCTGGGAAATGGCGGACATTGCCATTGAAGGTGATGTTGAAGCCCAACAGGGTATCCGTTTCAATATATTTCAGCTAAATCAAACCTATTCGGGAAAAGACGCTCGATTAAATATAGGGCCGAAAGGATTTACAGGTGAGAAATATGGTGGAAGTACCTATTGGGATACCGAAGCCTATTGCATCCCATTTTATATGGCGACCAAAGATCAGCAAGTTGCGCGTAATTTATTAAAATATCGGTACGATCAATTGGGCAAGGCCATAGAAAATGCTGGAAAGCTTGGTTTCACTAAGGGAGCCGCCTTGTATCCTATGGTGACCATGAATGGGGAAGAATGCCATAACGAATGGGAGATTACTTTCGAAGAAATCCATAGAAATGGAGCGATAGCCTTTGCCATTTATAACTATGAACGCTATACGGGCGATACTTCCTATGTACCCGAAATGGGCTTGGAAGTACTTATTGCTATTGCCCGTTTTTGGCATCAGCGTGCTACGTTCAGTACAGCCAAGGATCAATACGTAATCCTTGGGGTAACAGGTCCTAACGAATATGAAAACAACGTAAATAACAACTGGTATACCAACTACATTGCAAAATGGTGTATTAAATATGCCATACGCATGATTGAAAGGGTAGAAAAGGATTCACCCAATGATCATGAACGTATCATGAACAAGACTCAACTTTCTTTGGAAGAAATGAAGGCTTGGAACAAAGTAGCTGGAGCTATGTATTTCCCATATTCGGACGAGCATAGTGTGTACCTTCAGCAAGATGGTTTTTTGGATAAAGAGTTGGTTACTGTAGAAGATCTGGGTAAGGAAAATAGACCCATAAATCAGAAATGGTCGTGGGACCGCATATTAAGGTCTCCCTACATTAAGCAGGCAGATACTTTACAAGGATTCTATTTCTTTGAAGATCATTTTACCGTCGAAGAATTAGAACGTCATTTCGATTTTTACGAACCCTTTACGGTACACGAATCCTCACTTTCACCTTGCGTGCATAGCATTCAGGCGGCTAAGTTAGGACGTATGGAGCAAGCCTACACCTTCTATTTACGAACCTCCCGACTGGATTTGGACGATTATAACAAGGAGGTGGAAGAAGGCTGTCATATTACCAGTATGGCGGGAACCTGGATGAGCATCGTAGAAGGATTTGGAGGCATGCGCGTTAAAAATGGAGAGCTCCATTTTACGCCTCAGATCCCGGAACAATGGACCAGTTATTCCTTTAAGATCAATTTTAGGGGAAGCATTATAAAAGTGTCCGTAGATAAAGACCAAACACATTTTACTTTAGAGAGTGGGCCAACGGTTACGTTGGTTCTTAATTCAGAAAGAATAACGATAAACTAATAGATTATGTCTGTACGAAGTTATCTCCTCATGGCGATGGCCCTCTTTATCTGGATGGGCTGTGGCGAAAAGAAAAAAACAGAAGAAACCCCGAATGAAGAAACCACCGCAGAAGCGAAAACGGCCTATTTCGATTGGGAAGGGGCCAATGTCTACTTCTTGCTTACGGATCGTTTTAACAATGGGGATCCCTCCAACGATGTAAATTTCGATCGCACGAACGAAACTGCTGTTTTAAGAGGTTTTGAAGGGGGAGATATTAAAGGAGTGACCCAGAAAATAAGAGAAGGCTATTTTAACGATTTAGGGGTTAATGCCATTTGGATGACGCCTATCGTAGAGCAAATTCATGATGGGGTGGACGAAGGAACGGGTTATACCTATGGGTATCATGGTTACTGGACCAAGGATTGGACGACTTTGGATCCTAACTTTGGAACGAAGGAAGATCTTCAGGAATTGGTAACCACGGCACATGAAAATGGTATTCGTATTTTGTTGGATGCCGTGATCAATCACCACGGTCCCCAAACCGAAACAGACGGAGTTTGGCCCGAAGAGTGGGTGAGAACTTCACCCAAATGTGACTTCCAATCCTATGAAACCACTACCAAATGTACTTTGGTGGCCAATTTGCCAGATGTATTAACCGAAAGCAATGAAGCCGTTTCCCTCCCGCCACAATTAGAGAAAAAATGGAAGGAAGAAGGCCGCTACGAAGAAGAAATGGCCGAATTGGATGCGTTTTTCGAAAAAACGGGACATCCCAGAGCACCCCGCTTCTATATCATGAAGTGGTTGGCCGATTATATTACCGACTATGGAATCGATGGGTATCGTGTGGATACCGTAAAGCATACGGAGGAATATGTTTGGGAAGAATTTGAAGATGTTTGCGATACTGCTTTTGCCGAATGGAAAGCCAATAACCCTTCTTTGGTACTGGATGATGCACCCTTCTATTTGGTAGGGGAAATCTATTTCTATTCCATCAATACTGGAAAGTACTACGACTTTGGGGATAAAAAGGTGAATTACTTTAACGATAGCTTTGATGCGCTCATCAATTTCGATTTAAGAAGTACTGCCGAAGAATCCTTGGAAAGTGTTTTCAGTCGTTATTCCAATATTTTGAATGGCGACATGGATGGCTACGGTACCATGAGTTATATTTCTTCCCATGACGATGGAGGTCCTTACGATAAGTCCCGTGAAAAGACCTATGAAAGTGCCGTACGATTGTTATTGGCTCCTGGAGCCTCACAGATTTACTATGGAGATGAAATTGGTCGCTCTTTAATTATTGAAGGAACTCAAGGGGACGCTACGTTACGATCTCCTATGGATTGGAAAATGATATCCAATAGCTCAGAAACACAGCGATTATTGAAGCACTGGCAGAAATTGGGGCAATTCAGGAATAACCATATGTCTGTGGGAGCAGGGGTGCACAAAATGATTTCGGAAGCACCTTATGTGTTTTCTAGAACCTATACAAAAGGTGAGTATACCGATCAGGTTGTAGTGAGTTTGAACAATCCTGGTGATAAAGAAATTTCGGTAGGAACTGTTTTCGCCAATGGAACTGCACTTAAGGACGCTTATAGCGGTCAAGAAGTGGAGGTGAAAGATGGAAAAGTCACCTTTAGTTCAGAATTCGATATCGTATTACTAGAAACCTTAAATCCTTAAGAATGAAAAAGGTAATTGTGTTTTTACTCGTGCTTTCTGTAGCTTGGTCCTGTAAGGAAGGTCCCGGTAAGGAAGCCGCAGGCGAAAATCAGGATACAGAATCACAGGAAATGGCAAGAAAACCAGAACGTGTTCTCATTAACGATGCTATATTGGAGCAAGGGGTCATTTATGAGGCCAATATCCGTCAATACTCTCCCGAAGGCACTTTCAATGCTTTCACGAAGGATATTCCCCAACTCAAGGAATTGGGTGTTAAGGTTATTTGGCTAATGCCCATTCATCCAATATCTATGGTGAAGCGGAAAGCCACCAACGATTCTTCCATTGAAGAGATCACCGATCCCGAAGAGCGAAAAAAATACTTAGGGAGCTACTATTCGGTGGCCGACTATAAGGCCGTAAACCCCGAGCACGGGACCATGGAAGATTTCCGGGAGTTGGTACAAACAGCACATGATAATGGCATGTATGTCATTATCGATTGGGTGCCCAATCATACAGGATGGGATCACCCCTGGATAACCGAACATCCCGAATATTACACCAAAAACGAGGCGGGTGAAATTACCGATCCTTTAAATGATGAAGGTGAGCCTTGGGGTTGGACCGATGTGGCCGATCTTAATTACGACAATATGGAAATGCAAGACGCCATGATCGACGCTATGAAGTTTTGGATCGTTCAAGAAGGGATCGATGGTTTTCGATGCGATGTAGCCCATAGTGTTCCTGCCAGTTTCTGGGAAAAAGCGATTCCTGCTTTGCGAGCAGAGAAAAATATTTTCATGTTGGCCGAAGCCGAGATTCCTGAGATTATGAAAGATGATTTATTTGAAATGTCCTATGCATGGGAGTTTCACCATCTACTGAATGCTTTGGCTAAAGGGGAAAGCAGTGTTGCAGATTTCGATGCTTATATGACCAAGGAACAGGGACGCTGGGAAGACAATGATATGCTTATGCGATTTGTAACGAATCACGATGAGAATTCGTGGGCAGGACCTGTAAAGGAGCGTATGGGAGATGCTTCCGATGCGTTATTGGCCCTAACGTATTGTGTGAAGGGAATGCCTTTAGTGTATAGCGGACAGGAATATGATTTGAATCATCGTCTTAAGTTCTTCGAAAAGGATCAGATTCCAAAAGATAAAGGCATGACTTGGGAAAACCTGTCCCGATTAGGACAACTAAAGAATAGCTATCCAGCTATGGCTGGTGGAAAGCAATCGGCATCCTATGAACGACTCACTTCCAACAACGATAATGTCTTGGCTTTCCAACGTGAGAAAGGAGATAGTAAATTGATCTACATAGCAAATTTGAGCGGCGCACCTCAAAACGTAATCTTGAATGTAGAAGCCGAAGGTCCAAATTGGGATCCCATTTTGAATCGGGAATGGGAAGTTAACAAAGACGGACCCATGGAATTAGCTCCTTGGGAGTACCATATTTTGATAAAAAAATAAAAATTAGCCCCAAATTTTGGGGCTTTTTCATAAAATGGCCTTTTCGAAAACGTTATCGTCAATATTTTGCTTTGTTCAATAAAAACTTTGCTATAATTTTACCTAAATGAGTGAGAAAATTAAAAGAATTGCAGTGCTTACAAGTGGGGGGGATGCCCCTGGAATGAATGCGGCCATTCGAGCTGTTGTACGTTCCTGTGCCTACCATGATGTAGAGTGTGTAGGTGTGTTTAGAGGCCTGCAAGGACTTATAGAAGGTGACTTTAAGGAATTGGGCCCCCGATCGGTGAAAAACATCATCAATAGAGGAGGAACTTTTCTGAAATCGGCACGCTCTCAAGAATTCAGAACCAAGGCCGGAAGACAGGAAGCTTACGATAATTTGAAGGAATCCAATATAGATGCCCTTGTGGTGATTGGAGGGGACGGAACTTTTACCGGAGCTAAGGTGTTTAATGAAGAGTACGATTTCCCTATTGTCGGAATCCCTGGAACCATAGATAATGACATTAACGGAACCGACTATACCATAGGATATGATACGGCTTTGAACACCGTGGTGGAAGCCATAGATAAGATTCGGGATACAGCCAACTCTCACAACCGATTGTTCTTGGTGGAGGTAATGGGACGTGATGCGGGCGACATTGCCTTGAATGCCGGAATTGGTGCTGGAGCAGAGGAAATTTTGATTCCCGAACAGGATATGGGAAAAGACAGGTTGGTGGCTTCTTTACGACGAAGTAAGAAGTCCGGAAAGTCGTCCAGTATCGTGGTGGTTGCGGAAGGTGATCAGATTGGAAAGAACATTATGGAATTGGCCGATTACATTCGGGAAAATTTGGATGAATATGAAGTAAAGGTGACCGTTCTCGGACACATTCAGCGTGGTGGCACCCCCAGTTGCTACGACAGGGTATTGGGCAGTAGATTGGGCGTAGGAGCCGTCGATGCCCTCCTAAAAGGAGAACGGGATGTAATGATAGGAATTTCACACAACAAATTGGTTTCGGTCCCCTTTACCGAAGCCATAAAAGGAGAAAACGAAATAGATTTAGACCTAATACGCGTTGCAGATATTACATCTGTATAATTTCAAAAATAGAATATGACAAAACTCGGTATAAACGGCTTCGGCCGCATAGGAAGAATTGCCTTTAGAATAGCAGCTAAAAACGACAATGTAGAGATTGTTGCTGTCAATGATTTATTGGATGTAGATCACCTGGCTTACTTACTTAAATACGATTCCGTACACGGAAAATACGACGGAACCGTAGAAGTAAAGGACGGTCATTTGGTGGTCGATGGAAAAACCATCCGTGTTACCGCAGAAAGAAACCCCGAAGACTTAAAATGGGATGAAGTAGGTGCAGAAATCATCATAGACTGTACAGGAATTTTTACGACCAAAGATACAGCCAGTGCCCACATTAAAGCCGGTGCCAAGAAAGTAGTGATTTCGGCTCCTTCCAAGGATGCCCCCATGTTCGTAATGGGCGTAAATCACAACGAAGTGAAGCCTGAGGATACCATCGTGTCCAACGCCTCTTGTACGACCAACTGTTTGGCGCCTATGGCAAAGGTGATCGATGATAATTTAGGTATTGTAGAAGGACTTATGACTACGGTGCATGCCGCTACCGCCACACAACTTACGGTAGATGGCCCTTCCCGAAAGAATTACCGATTGGGGAGAAGTGCTTTGGCCAATATCATCCCTACCTCTACGGGGGCTGCTGTTGCAGTAACCAAGGTAATCCCTACTTTGGAAGGGAAACTTACCGGGATGGCATTCCGTGTACCTACTACCGATGTATCTGTGGTAGATCTAACAGTGCGAACCGAAAAATCGGCCACCTATGAAGACATCAAGAAGTTATTTAAAGATGCTGCTTCTGGAGCACTAAAAGGGATTGTGGATTACGTGGAAGACCCTGTGGTTTCCCAAGATTTTGTGAGCGATCCGAACACCTGTAATTTCGACGCCAATGCGGGGATTGCCCTTAATGACAATTTCTTTAAATTAGTGGCGTGGTATGATAATGAATATGGATATTCTGCCAAGCTAATTGATTTGGCAGCACACATTGCAAGTATATAATATATGACGATTATAGCCGACGGTGGTTCCACGAAATGCGATTGGATATTGCTGGATGAAGCGGGGAATCAAGTCCTTAAAACAAGAACACGTGGATTGAATCCTGCGGTAGTACCGCGGGAAGATCTCTACCAAAGAATAAAGGAAAACAATGACCTTCCGGGACTCTTTGGTAAGGTAAGTCATGTGGATTTTTATGGTGCCGGATGTGGTACCGAAACGCCTAGAACGGCATTACGTTTGGTACTCGAAGATTTATTCGAAGGTGCTAAGGTTACTGTTCAGGAGGATGTGGCTGCGGCCGTTTATGCAGCGACCACAGAACCCGGTATTGTATGTATCCTCGGAACGGGATCCAATAGTTGTTATTTCGATGGAAAGGAGATTCACACTCCTGTAGCGTCCCTAGGATTTTCCTTAATGGATGAAGCTAGTGGAAACTACTTCGGAAAACGCCTTATCCGTGATTACTTCTATAAGCGAATGCCGGAAGTTTTGGCCAAGGAATTTGAAAAACGTTTCGATTTAGATCCCGATGTCATCAAACAGAATCTGTATCAGAAACCCAATCCGAATACCTATCTAGCCAGCTTTGCGGAGTTTATCTTTACGAGTGAAGAGGTGAACGGGTATTTCTATAAGCTGATTAGCGAAGGCATCATCCGTTTTATCGATTACCGTATTATGTGCTATAAGGAAGCTCAAAGTGTTCCCATTCACTTTGTAGGGTCCATCGCCCATTTTTCCAAAGATATTATTGAAGATTGCATGAAACGCTATCAGTTGGAGTTGGGTAATGTGATTCGCAGGCCCATCGATGGACTTATAGAATACTACCGCAACCATAGATTGAACGTAGCTACCCAAAACTAATACCAAGAGCGTATGAGTTTCCCAAAAATAAATCCCACAAAAACAAAAGCTTGGGACCAATTGACCGCGCATTTTTCTGAAACCAAGTCGGACAAAATGCAGGACTATTTTGCCAATGATCCGAATCGCGCGGATCGTTTCAGTATTCATTGGAACGATTTTTATGTTGATTATTCCAAAAATCGAATTTCAGAAACTACTCAGTCGCTATTGCTTCAATTGGCAGAAGAAGTAAAACTGAAGGAAGCCATTTCAGCTCAGTTTTCGGGAGTGCATATCAATGAAACGGAAGATCGAGCTGTGGGTCATACCGCATTACGGGATTTTACGAATATGAAACCGGAGGTTTCTGAAACCCTTCAGAAGATCAAGGGATTTACACAATCTGTGATCGGTGGAACATGGAAAGGCTATACGGGTAAGTCTATTGAAACCATTGTGAATATTGGTATTGGCGGAAGCGATTTGGGACCCGACATGGTGTGCGAAGCGCTTCGGTATTACCATAATCATCTGGAAGTTCGATTCGTTTCCAATGTAGATGGAGATCATACCATGGAGTCCTTAAAAGGATTGAATCCCGAAACGACTTTATTCATCATTGTTTCGAAAACTTTTACTACCCAAGAAACCCTAACGAATGCCAATACCATTCGAGAGTGGTTCTTGCAATCGGGGACTTCGGAGGATATAGCAAAGCATTTTGTGGCCGTGTCCACCAACTTGGAAGCAGTTTCCAATTTCGGGATTGCCCCAGAAAATATTTTCCCCATGTGGGATTGGGTTGGGGGACGTTTCTCTCTGTGGAGTGCCGTCGGGCTTTCCATTGCCTGTGCCGTAGGGTATGAAAATTTTGAAAACCTTTTAAGAGGGGCTCATGAAACGGATGTACACTTCAAAAGTGCTGCTTTCGAAGAAAATATTCCTGTGATGTTGGCCTTGCTATCTGTTTGGTATAACAATTTTTACGAGGCAGAAAGTGAATGCATTGTACCCTATTCCCAATATCTAAATAAACTGGTGGCCTATCTTCAGCAAGGGATTATGGAAAGTAATGGAAAGGGAGTGGATAGAAACGGTGATCCTATCAATTACCAAACAGGAACCATAGTTTGGGGAAGTACCGGAACCAATGCGCAGCATGCCTTTTTTCAGTTAATTCACCAAGGAACCAAGATCATCCCGACCGACTTCATCGGATTTGCGAAATCATTACATGGAAACGAAGACCATCAGAATAAACTAATGGCCAATATGATCGCCCAGACAGAGGCTTTGTTACAAGGGACATTGGGTACTACGGTAGAAACAGCCTTTAAGGTCTTTACGGGCAATCGACCTACGAACACCATTTTAATTGAAGAGTTGACTCCTAAGTCCTTGGGAAGCTTAATTGCGATGTACGAACACAAGCTTTTTGTACAGGGTGTGGTTTGGAATATCTTCAGTTATGATCAATGGGGCGTGGAGTTGGGCAAGAAGTTGGCCAAGGGAACTTTGCAAGCTATTGAGAAAGAGGATATTTCTCACATAAGTAACACATCTACCCAGAATCTCATCAAGCGTCTGTCCTAGTACACTTCATCGATAAGTTTTTGAAACCTTCGTCAAGTTACGAGGGTTTTACTATTTTTAGTTACTGTTTTCCCCACAAAACAGGCAACTAGTAACCAATAAACTTTAAATATGAGTGCAACAGACAAGAAAATTACATTAGCCGAAGCCATTTCATGGACCTCTGCTTGGAGAAGTGCCCCATCTACCTCAGCTAGGGCATTTTTAATTCCTATTCAGGATCTTCAGGGAGTGTTGAATGAAATTAGTGGACAGGGAGGAAATCCTTGTGCTCGGGCTTATTTGGCTATCGACGGGGGAGTGGAAAAGTTAATTTTCGTGGGTACTTCTCAAGAGACCCAACCGGATAAATCGGTGATCTATCGCGATTTATTACCGGCAGCTGGAGAGGAGGCCACTTCTTCCAATTCCATCTATGATTTTACCAATCCTTGCCCGCCGGATTGTGATCCAAGCAGTCCTTTGAACTAAAGCCGTGAGCGAACATTTCAAAACTATAGGAGATATTACTGTTTATGTTTCCTTGGTCCTTGGACTTATTTACACTGTAAGCTTTATTAGGAATAATAAAGCTTACAGGCTTTTCACGATTTATCTTTTACTAATTTCAATCATTCAAATTGCAGCTTTATATGTAGGTAGAGGCGGTTTGCAGAAATCGAACTTATACTTTTCTCACTACTACTACATAAGTCAATTTGTGCTGCTGTCCCTTTTTTATTTTGAACTCCTTAAAATGCGGTGGATTAAGTTTGCATTGATTCCCGTCCTTCTGTTTATTGCTTATCAGTTCATTGCGGACCCTGAGATATATTTCAGGTATAATCCCTTGGCGATGACAATAACGCAAACAATTATAGTATTTTATTCTATTCTCTATCTCTACAAAACCCTTCAAGGAAAATCAGAATTCGTTATTGTTAATGTCGGAATCTTGGTTTACCTAATTTCCAGCACTTTAATTTTCGCTTCAGGAAATTTGGTTTTGGATCTCGATATTCCTCAAGAGACGAGGTTTACTTTAATTAATGTAAATCGAATATTAACCTTGATTTTTCAGTTATTGATACTAATCGAGTGGATAAAAAATTATCGGCCTCAGTTTAGACGTTCTTAGCGTACTAAAATTCCTATCTTCGTTTCGTGGAAGATTTGCTAACCTCGGACAATCAAGTAATCAATATCATATTAATTGCTATTGGGCTGTTACTGCTCATGGCAATAGCCATTGTCCTATTCTTTTATTTTTCCCGTAAAAAAATCATCAAGGCCGAATTGGAAAAGGCTCGATTAGAAATAGATCACCAAAAGGAATTGCTTCAGGCGACCATTATTACCCAAGAAGAAGAGCGAAGCCGAATTGCCCAAGACCTACACGATGCCATTAGTTCAAAACTGAATGTGGTATCCCTAAATGCGAATTTCCTTACCGAAAAGGACATTACCACCGACGATGCCAATAAATTTGGGGAAAGCATTTTAAACGTCACTTCCACGGTGTTGGAAAACTCCCGTAGGATTGCCCACGACCTTTTGCCACCTACCTTAAGCAAATTTGGATTAGAAGCCGCCTTGGAAGAACTGTGTGACGAGGTGTCGGAATCGGGAAAGTTCGAAGTGCGTTATGAAGCGAACTATCCTATGGAAACTTTGCCATCGGACGAAGAATTACATCTCTTTCGGGTGATTCAGGAATTGATGAACAATTCCATTAAATACAGCGAAGCGTCCCAAATAGACGTGGCACTTCATAAGGAAGATTCGGTGGTGCGGTTGGCGTATATGGATAACGGAAAAGGCTTCGATATAAACGACGCGATGAATTCTAAAGGACTGGGAATGAGTGGTATAAAAAATAGAGCTGCCATACTTAAAGCGGAGCTATCCATGACATCGGCACCCAATGAGGGAATCGAGGTAAAAATTGAAAAACCTTTGGGCAGTAGCGCATAGTATGTTTTCAATTTTATAACTTTACGAAAACTAATTGACCCCAAAAGTGAAAATAAATCTAGTATTAGCAGACGACGAGGAGCTTTTCCGTGTTGGAATGGCCCATATTCTTTCTAAGGATGAAGATATTAATATCGTTCATCAAGCTTGTAATGGAAAAGAGTTACTAGATTATCTGGCAGGAGCCGAATTGCTTCCCGACATCATTATCATGGATATAAAAATGCCAGAACTCAATGGGGTGGAAGCCACCAAGACCATTCACAAGGCGTATCCCGAAATTAGTATCATAGCCCTAACTACTTATAATACCAAACCCTTTATCCGCAATATGATTCAGGTAGGCGCGAGTGCCTATTTGGTGAAAAACTCGCCACCGAATAAGGTACTTCACACGATAAAACAGGTGTATTACAATGGATTTTACTACGATGCGGAGGTTATGAAGGCCATTAAGGGGATCACTAACTTGGCCAATAAGAACGATGCCAAGACCATTTTCGATGATGAGCTTATTACCCCAAGGGAAAAAGACGTACTGGAATTGATCTGCCATCAATATACGTCCCAAGAGATCGCAGACAAGCTTTTTATAAGCAAGCGAACGGTAGAGGTGCACCGAAAAAATCTTCTGGATAAAGCCAATGTGAAGAACATCGCAGGCTTGGTTATTTTTGCCATTCAGAATGACTTGGTGTTGCTATCGGATATGGAATAGCGCAACCATTTTCAATTTTCCAGACTCTTTATTTATAAAAGATGGGCGGTTTACCTAAATATTTTCGCCCATTGATTCATATTTCAGCAATTTTGAAATAACTTTAGAATCAGAAAAGCAATCCTAAAGGGTTGTAATTCATTCAAAAAAACTGCCAATGAAAATACCCCCGATTATAATTGCGTGTATTTTTTTCACGTCTTTGTTGTATGCGCAAAACTCAGCTTCAGAAAGTAATTATTATACGTGGTACGATGCTATAGTAGGTATAGAAAACACGCCTCTTTTCAATGGTGTGGAATATATAGAAGGGTATAAGACCACGCGTGAAAACCACAAGTTCTTCATTAATCAATCCTTCTATGAAGGAAGGGTAGACTACGATGGGCAATCCTATTATAATATTAGCCTTAAGTACGATATCTATGAGGACGAGCTTATTGCCAATTTGGAAAGTGAGGCTCAAAAATCGTTACTACAGCTCATAAAAAGCAAGGTGGCACAGTTCACCATAGGAACACATACCTTTATTAATGTAACGGATCGAGAAGCCCAAAACAATGGAATAGAAGGGTTTCATGAACGCTTGGCCGAAAATAATTTGGGTGTCTTTTATAAGAAACATAGAAAAAGACGTGTAAAGAAGGAAGACAAACGCATTTTGTATTTCGAGTTTTTCGACACCAAAAGCGATTACGTCATCCTTATGGATGGAACCTATCACTGGGTAAACAGTAAAAATGATTTTTATGAACTATTCCCAGAAATCAAAAAAGAATTAAAGTCGTTTCTAAATGCCAATGACGCACTGAGGAGATCGGATAAAGAACAGCAATTAAAGGCGCTTTTCAATAAAGCTAGTCAGATGTTGAATGCTCAAAATCCTGCCCCATGATGAAGAAATGGTTATTCCTGTGGGCTATGGTCCTGCTACCCGTACTGATATCGGCCCAAGAAACGAAGACAATTACCGTGTCATTTCAAGATGAAGGCTTAAAAGAAGCCTTACTAAAGATTGAATCGGCTACTGGCCTACAATTCTATTTTGTAGACGAATGGTTAAAAGAGAAGCGCATTACGGCCAATTATACCGAAACTCCTTTAGAGGAGGTGCTTAATGACCTTTTTACAGATACCATTATAAACTATTACATACTCGATGGGGACAAGGTTATTCTCACGCAGAATAACATTATCTACGATCAGTTGCCTGAGGAATTTTTCGGAAAAGAAGAAACCACCGATCCACAACCTACGGATCAACCTGTAGGGAAAACGGTTACTCCCATCTTTAATACCATTACCAACACGGGAGGAAATACCCCTATGGAAACGGTACGGATAGGAAAGGAGACCAAGGGCAACAATGCGAGTAGTTTTACACTGAGTGGAACCATAAGCGATGAAGATGGTAAGCCTTTGCCCAATGTTACTTTGGTGGTAAGGAATTCAGGATTGGGAACCACCACCAATGCAAGTGGGGCCTATCGTATTACATTGCGTCCCGGAGTGAATAGGATTGAGATCCGTTCCCTTGGATTCCGAAACCTTCAGAAGAGAATTATCATCTATAACAATGGACAATTGGATATCACCCTAGAAGAAGGACTGGAGCAATTGGATGCTGTTGTTTTGGAAGGAAGCGCTAAGCAGAATGTAGCCGAAGTTTCTACCGGAGTTACCGAAATAGACGTAAAAGAAATTAAAAACATTCCTCTGGTTCTGGGGGAGCGTGATATTTTAAAAGTCGCGACTACCTTGCCTGGTATTACCACGGCTGGAGAAGGTAGCTCAGGATTCAATGTAAGGGGAGGTAAGGAAGATCAGAACCTTATCTTGTTGGATGATGGTGTGGTGTACAATCCAACCCATTTCTTCGGTATATTTTCGGGAATTAATCCCTTTACTACCGAAGACGCCAAAATTTACAAAGGGAATATTCCTGCCGAATATGGAGGACGTCTTTCTTCGGTAGTAGATATCATTACCAAGGACGCCAATACAGAGAAATTCTCGGCAGAAGGCTCCATTGGTCCCGTTACCGGAAGTCTTTCGGTAGAAGTGCCTATAGAAAAGGAAAAAGGAGCTTTTTTGGTAGGGGGTAGGAGTACCTATTCCAATTGGATTCTTCGTTCCTTGGACGATGAGGCCCTTCAAAACAGTGAAGCCAATTTCTTCGATGTCATTGCTAAGTACAACCATAAAATAGGCGAGAAGGACGATATAAAGTTTACCGGCTACTATAGCAATGATGCCTTCAGTATCACATCCGATTCTCTGTATAGCTATTCCAACAGAATGGCTTCTTTGCGTTGGAATCATGAGTTTAACGAAAATCACCGAGGTAGCATCGCGATTTCCAATAGTAACTATCAGTTCGGAATTGAGTTCGATGGGCAATCCAATAATGATTTCGATTTAGGTTACGACCTTAACGAAACCAAGCTGAAGTTGAAGATGGAGTCCAATGTTGGGGACAATCATACATTGAGTTATGGTCTGGCTTCGAAGCTCTACAATGTGAGTCCGGGTGAAATAGAACCCATTAACGGATCGAGTGTAATTCCGCTTACAATCCCCGACGAAAAGGGATGGGAGTCTGCTTTGTTTATTTCGGACGATTGGAATGTGACGGACGAATGGCAACTCAGTGCAGGGATACGGTATTCGTACTTTTCGGCTTTAGGGCCGGGATCCCAGAATATTTATGCCGATGGACTTCCCAGAAATGAAGCCACTTTTATCGAAAGTCGCGAATTTGCCGATAATGAATCCATAGAAACGTATGGAGGGCCAGAATTTAGATTGTCTACGCGTTATTTCCTTACATCAGACCTTTCGGTAAAGGCAAGTTTTAATACCACCTATCAGTACATACATACCCTTACGAACAACACCACGGTTTCGCCTACCGATACTTGGAAACTATCCGATCTTAATATAAAACCCCAAGAGGCGAGTCAGTACTCCCTAGGTTTTTACAAGAACCTAAATGACAATATGTTCGAAATCAGTTTGGAGGGCTACTATAAGACTTTAGACAATGTATTGGACTTTAAAACCGGTGCCGAATTGCTATTGAATGAGACCATCGAAACTGAAGTGCTTCAGGGAGAAGGAAGGGCTTATGGGGTGGAATTTCTACTGCGCAAACGAAAAGGGAATCTAAACGGTTGGTTAGGCTATACCTATTCCCGATCTGAACAGAAATTTGAAAGTGCCTTTTCTGAAGAGACCATTAATAACGGAAATTATTTCCCGAGTAATTTCGATAAGCCACACGATATTAGTCTAGTAGCGAATTACAAGTTGACCAAGCGATTCAGTTTCTCGGCCAATTTTGTATATCAGACAGGAAGACCCGTAACAGTACCCGTTGGGAACTTCTTTATCAATAATTCAGAATTTGTACTCTATAGCGAACGGAATAAGTTCCGTATTCCAGATTATTATCGTTTCGATATCAGTTTCAATGTAGAGGGAAACCATAAGAATGACAAACTGGCCCATAGTTTTTGGAACATTTCTATTTACAATGTCCTGGGCAGGAATAATCCCTATTCGGTATTCTTTGTGACGGAAGAAGGACAGGTAAAGGCATTGCAAAGTTCAATCTTTTCCATTCCTGTACCTACAATCACATATAATTTCAAATTTTAATGAAGCAGTGGTGGAGGACATATAGTGCATGGGGAACTGTAACGATACTAATTGTTACTGCTTCCTGCTACGAAGAAATTGGGTTCGATACCCAAAATCTTGAGAATGCACTTATTATTGAAACCATCATTTCCAATGAAAACAAAAAACAGGAGGTGCTGTTAAGTCGCAGTCATGGATTTAGCGACACTATTATGAGCGCTACCCCCGAAAGGAACGCCCAAGTATTTGTAGAAACCGATACAGAAACCATTCCTTTTGAAGAAGTGGAGGACGGCGTGTATACTTCCGTGGAGCCATTTGCAGCACAGCCCAATGTAAATTATACCCTGAGAATCCAGACCAACAATGGAGAAGTTTATTCTTCGACTCCGAGGCAATTAACCACACCCAGTAGTTTGGAGCGATTGTATGCCGAACGTGAAGTAGGGAACAATGGGCAACCCGTGCTTTCCATTTTTGTAGACAGTAATGCGCCGGATAACACCACTAATTATTATCGATATCAATTCGAAGAAACCTATAAGATCGTTGCACCCAAATACAGTAGGTTCAATCTAATTATTACCGATCCCAGATGGGCCTTTTGCGATGTGGAGTTGTTTGATAAAGAGGTAAACAAAGAGATATGTTATAACACAGTTAGGAATACCGAGGTATTACAAATAAGTACAGAAGGGTTAAATACCAATGAAGTCTCCCGATTTAAGGTGCGGCAGATAGATAGTGATAATTACATTATTGGGCAGCGATATTCTATAGAAGTAAAACAATATACGCAGTCTAGCGATGCCTATTTTTATTTTGATCGCCTGTTGGACTTTCAGGAGCAGCCCAATACCTTTTCTCAGGTTCAGCCTGGATACCTTACTGGAAATGTGCAGTCTTCAGACTCCGAATTGCTAACCATTGGATTTTTTGATGTTTCCTATGTAACGTCGCAGCGCATCTTTTTTAACTATGTGGATTTCTTCCCCGATGTAGATATCCCCTCACAAGTGCGATTTTGTGATGTTTATGCACCTATACACTATGATAAATACTCTTTCCCGCCTTTCGAAGATTGTGGTCCTCTTATTTTAGAGGATTTGCCAAGGGACAGGTATTTGTTTTTTGAAATAAACTTGGATCAGGAATTTTATGATGATCCGCCCTTTTTCTTTCCATTAGATGGTCCGTACGATCTCGTTCCCAAAGAATGCGGCGATTGTACGTTATTTGGAAGTATAGAGGTTCCAGAATTTTGGGTAGAATGAAAGAAGTAAAAAAGAAAATGAAAACAATGATTCCCCATAAAATAGTTAGTCTTGCTTGCACCCTGCTTGTTTTTACTGGGTGTGTTGAGGAAGTGGCCTTCGAAACTGAGGAACTGGAAAGTGCTTTGGTTATCGAAGCCATCATAACCGATGAAAACAAGCAACATGAAATTTTACTGAGTCGTACGTATGCCTTCGAAGCCGATGGGCCTACTGCGGAATCTGGCGCTGCAGTGACAATAGAAAGTGGCAATGGAACGATCACGTTTACGGAAGAAGAAAGCGGAAGGTACGTTTCCAATGATAGTTTCAGTGCTGTGCCCAATATAGACTACAAGTTGCTTATTAGAACGAGTGATGGCCGACAATATAGCTCTGCCAATACACAATTAACCAAGGATACGGATATAGCCGAGCTATACGTAGAACGGGAGGTAGACGATTTTGGAGATGACGGAGTATCCATTTTTGTGGATAGTTTCGATCCTGATGGAGAATCACAGTTCTACCGATTCACCTATGTGGAAACCTTTAAAGTAATTGCTCCCCTTTGGCGATTGGAAGATTTGATAGTGATAGACCCCACTTGGCCTGCTTGCGAGGTAGCAACAGTTCTTAAAGAGGAAGAGAAAAGAGTATGTTATAGAACTGAATTTTCGGATAAGATTGTCATAGGTAATACTCTTTCTTTGAGTGAAGATCGACTGGAGCGGTTTCAGGTGCGTCGAATTCCTAGAGACGATTACCGTATTACGCATCGCTATAGTATAGAAGTGAAGCAGTTTGTGCAATCTAGGGAAGCGCACACCTATTATGCGACCTTGCAGGAATTTTCGGGGCAAGGGAGCATTTTTTCTCAGAGTCAGCCCGGATTTTTCGATGGTAATATCATTTCAGAAACCGATAGTGAGGAAAAGGTGGTAGGTTTTTTCGAAGTATCCCATGTGGCGACCAAACGTCTGTTTTTCAATTTTAGGGATCTTATTCCCGATGGCCCATTGCCCCCTTATGTTTCTGGTTGTACGGAATTTGCCCCGCCTCGAGATTTAGGGCATCCTACAGATCGTTGTGGAGGGCTCATTTTTGCTTTATTGAATGAAGAAGTGGTGTATACCAGGGATAATCCACTACCGGAAACCACGGAAATGGGACCCTATTTTGTGGCCGATGCTGTTTGTGGCGACTGTACGCTTTTGGGAAGTAACGTAGTACCAGAATTTTGGGAAGAATGATCAGAAGAATAATAAAGATATATAAAGCTTTTGTGGTATTGGCCCTTCTTGTATCGATGGGTTGTGTGGAAGAGGTTTCTTTCAACACCCAAGAATTGGAAAGCGCTTTGGTGGTAGAAGCTACTATTACCGATGAAACCAAGCCACAACAAATTCGTTTGAGTCGAACGTATAGATTTGAAGAGGACGGCCCAACTCCCGAATCGGGAGCACGGGTGTGGATGGATTCTGATGATGGGATGATTTCTTTCCAAGAATCTTTGGAACCTGGCCTTTACCTATCCACTTCTGCCTATGCCGCCAGCCCCAATACCAATTATGAACTGCATATTGAAACCAACGATGGTAGCAGTTATCAAAGTCGATCCACGCAAATGGTGACCGAGGTACCCATTGAGGATGTGTATGCAGTTCGGGAAGCCAGCGATTTTGGTGATGATGGAGTTTCTATATATGTAGATAGTTTCGATCCAACAGGTACCGCCGATTATTACCGATATGAATATTTGGAAACCTATAAGATCATAGCACCTTTATGGAATTCGATCTCCATGATTGCTTCCGATAATTGCGATGTACAGTTGGGCATTCGGGAGCAAGAAGAGCGTATATGCTTTAACACAGTCGCTTCCACGGATGTAAATCTGGTCAATACCAGTGGCCTTTCCGAAAGTAGGGTACAGCGGCATCTTGTTCGTTTTTTAGATGCCGACAACTATATCATTTCACATCGTTACAGCATTTTGTTACGTCAATACGCACAATCGCAAGAGGCCTTTACCTATTATAGATTATTGAATGAGCTTTCGGAGAGTGAAAGCCTTTTTTCTCAGAATCAGCCAGGCTTTTTCGAAGGCAACATCCGGTCTGCTACCAATCAAGAGGAGAAAGTAGTTGGCTTTTTCGAAGTGGCTAGTGTTTCTGAACGACGATTGTACTTCGACTATGAAGATTTTTTCCCTAACGAAACCTTACCACCCTATCCTTCTGGTTGCACCGAAATTGCCCCGCCACAGTTTACGCCGGCAGGAACCTGTGGAGGATTGGTCACAGGTATACGAAATAACGAAATACGATTCCTAAGAGAAAATTTTTCACCCAATGATGTTTTTCCAGGACCTTACTACGTGGTAGCTAGGGCTTGTGGCGATTGTACGGCATTGGGTTCGAATGTAGTTCCAGATTTCTGGGAAGATTAAAAATTAATGGCAATGATAAAACGACTATTGGTTCTTAGTTTAAGTGTGTGGTGTTTTCAAAACACCTTTGGGCAAACGGTGATTGCCACCCAAGAAATATTACAGGGATATAAGACAATTCCCCAAGAGGAGATCTTCGTGCATCATAATACCGATTTGCTCCTTGCTGGCGAGTACCTGTATTACAAGGTCTATTGCAAAAACCGAGCTACCAAAGAAATGAGTTCGTTAAGCAAGGTCGCTTATGTAGAGTTGGTCGGTGAGGACAAGACTACGGTGTTTCGCCATAAAGTCCGTTTGAACAATGGAATGGCGCAGGGAGATTTCTTTTTACCTGTAGGTGTTTCGTCTGGAAGCTATAAATTGATTGCGTATACCCAATGGATGCGTAATGCTGGGGAAGGGGCCTTTTTTGAAAGTGATATAGCCATTATCAATCCATATCGGAGCTCTCAAGGAAACATATTGACTTCTTCGGAAAATTCGGCTGCAGCCATTGCTCCTTACGATAACAATATAACGCCGATAAACCCAAATAATGGGGCCATTCAACTAAAGACGGACAAATTATCCTACGATAAACGCGAGAAGGTTCGTCTTCAGGTAAGTACGGGCGATTATGATGTGAAGGCGGGGAGCTACTCCCTTTCCGTTCGGAAATTGGATGCCGTGGTTCCGTTTTCAGAAAAGAGCAGTCAAAATTATATAGATAAGCAGACCACAAAAAGCCTATCGATAGGTTCGTCCATGTTTCTTCCAGAATTACGGGGAGAAGTGGTTTGGGGTACGATTACTTCCAAAGCGAATGGCAGTCCTGCTGGTAATGCGAAGGTTGCTTTGTCCATTCCTGGACAGGATTTTGTTACCAAAATCGCCAACACCAATCCCGAAGGGATTTTCTACTTCGTATTGCAGGATGAATTTAATGATGAGAATGCCACCTTTCAGGTACTAGGGGATACGGCATCCGATTATGAGATTGTAGTATCTAAGCACGCTCCTTTGGCCTATGATGATCTTGAATTCAAGGGATTTACCATTACGAAGGATTTAGAGGATATTATTTTGAAGCGTAGTGTGTACAATCAGATAGAGAATGGATACTACGAATTAAAACCCGACACCATTAAACTTCCCTTAGCAAGCCCACCTTTTTACGGAAAGCGGGGAAGGGCGTATAATTTGGATGATTATAAGCGATTCAACACGGTAAAGGAGACTTTTTTAGAGTTTATAGACGATGCCTGGACCAAGAATGTGGGAGGAGAAACCGTTTTCTCTGTCCGTGCCTATGAAAATACCTTGGTATCGGATTTCCCGCCTTTAATTATTGTGGATGGGATTGTGGTGCAGGATCAACAGAAGTTATTGGACTATCCCGCTAGAAAAATAAAGACCGTGAGTATTGTGAGAGACAAGTATTTCTTGGGAGCTGAGGTTTTTCAAGGAGTGATTATCATAGAGACACTCACAGGCGACTTTTACGAATCCCTTACGGAGGACTATGTGGCTAAGATCGGTTTGTTTACTACACAGCCTAAGAAATCATACTTCTCTCAATCGTATATGGACTACGGCGGAAATAGAATGCCCGATTTTAGAAGTCAGTTGTTATGGGAACCCAATGCGGAAGTTAATGAATCCAATGGTGTTTGGGAGTTCTATACATCGGATAATACAGGCACTTATGAGGTATCGTTGGAGGGCTTTACCGGAAATGGCGTTCCTGTTTCGTTAAAAAAGTTTATTTCTGTGAAATAATTCCATCATTCACTACAGACTTTTCCCCGAAATTTCTAACTTCGTTCTACTCCCTTAATTGAAGAATTATGATCTATGCTTACCAAAGTGTATGGGAGTGCTGTGTTTGGAGTCGAAGCCCAAACCATAACCGTAGAAGTTAATACCGACATAGGAGTCGGTTACCATTTGGTCGGATTGCCCGACAATGCCATTAAAGAAAGCAATTACCGGATTGCAGCTGCACTACAGAACAATGGCTACAAAATCCCCGGAAAGAAAATAACGTTAAACATGGCTCCTGCCGATCTCCGTAAGGAAGGATCTGCCTATGACCTGACCTTGGCCATGGGTATTCTGGTATCCACAGGACAGATTAAGGAAGGACATTCGTTGGAAGATTTTATCATTATGGGCGAATTGTCCTTGGATGGTTCCCTTCAACCCATTAAAGGAGCTTTGCCCATTGCCATTAAAGCCAAAGAAGAAGGATTCAAGGGCTTTATTCTTCCCGAACAGAATGCCAAGGAAGCCGCCATTGTGGATGGATTGGATGTTTTTGGAGTAAGTTCCATTAGTGAAGTGATTGCCTTTTTTGATGAATCACAAACATTAGAACCTACCCAAATCGATATGAAGGCCGAGTTCTATGAACATTTGGAGCATCCTGAATTCGATTTTGCCGATGTAAAAGGGCAGGAGAGTATTAAGCGGTGTATGGAGATCGCTGCTGCGGGAGGACACAATATTATTTTGATCGGTCCGCCAGGTTCGGGGAAGACGATGTTGGCGAAGCGATTACCTTCCATCCTTCCTCCATTGACATTGATTGAAGCATTGGAAACGACGAAAATCCACAGTGTTGCAGGAAGAACGTTGGAGAAAGGAGGAATAATGACCTCCCGACCTTTTCGTTCTCCACATCATACCATTTCGGATGTGGCTTTGGTGGGTGGAGGGCAATATCCCCAACCTGGAGAGATTTCATTGGCGCATAATGGCGTGTTGTTTTTGGATGAACTGCCAGAGTTTAAACGAAGTGTTTTGGAAGTGATGCGACAGCCGTTGGAAGATCGGGATGTGACCATTTCCAGGGCTCGGTTCACCGTCACCTATCCCGCCAGCTTTATGTTGGTTGCCAGTATGAATCCCAGTCCGGGAGGTTATTTTAACGATCCGAATGCTCCGGTAACGTCATCACCTGCCGAGATGCAACGGTATTTAAGTAAGATATCGGGACCTTTATTAGATCGTATCGATATCCATATTGAAGTGACTCCCGTTCCTTTCGAAAAGTTGAGTGAAGATCGAAAAGGGGAGTCGAGTGTGGTGATTCGGGAGCGGGTTACCAGGGCAAGGCTCCTTCAATCGGAGCGCTTTCAGGAAATGGAGCATATTCATTACAATGCTCAGATGGGGGTAAAGCAAATCCGTAAGTTTTGCCGACTGGATGAAGCTTCTTTGGGATTATTGAAGAGTGCCATGGAACGATTACAACTTTCTGCAAGGGCTTACGACCGTATTTTGAAAGTAGCCCGAACCATTGCCGATTTGGAGGATTCAGCTTCCATTCAAGGACATCATATTTCGGAAGCGATACAGTACAGAAGCCTTGATAGGGAAGGGTGGTTGGGGTGAAGGCGCTGGACTAGAGACGAGCGCTAGGGGTGGTTAAAATACTATACTCATAGAATAAAAAATGGCTTGAAGCTAGCGAATATTGCTTTAGTTGTTGGACTGAATAAGACTACCATAGGGAGGATTGAAAGTGATCGTTATTGTAAAAAAGTATCTTTAGTCAAAAAACTAGACATGCGTAAGCGGCCTGAATTCGACAGCCTACAATAAATAAAACAGTTTTTGTTGAATTTCAATTTCTCTTGGCTATTATTAATATACCATATCCAAATGGATGATAAAAAACTCACCAGCCATTTTGTTCAAGAACTACAATTGCCTTATATTTATGACTCTCCCCGTTTTGCTTTAGCTGTTCAACAAAAAAATTTATTTGTGTATTAAGATAAATTGAGGCTGCGGCTATTTCTCATGATCTATGTAATTATAATTACTATTTGTTTGAAACATGGCATTTAATAAAAATTTTATAGATGGATGCTTTATAGAGTTACCAAGACTTTCTCAAAGACAGATTATGGAATATTCCGAGAACGGGCTTGAATTAAATGACTACTATTTGGACTATATAAACTATTCCGTCTTTCAAAATCCTTTCAGAAGATTTCCCTATTACACTGCGACCAATATAGATGGGGCTAATTTTATTGAAAAATTAGAGCGATCTGATAGGTGGGAAAAAGACGATAGGATTCCACAAAATCATCAATTTGGAGATGATTTATATGACGCTGTGAAGAGTGATTTTGATAGAGGGCATATGACCAAAAGGGAGGATGTGCAATGGGGAATGAATAAGTCCGAAGCTAAAAAATCTGCAGATTCTACTTTTTTTTATACAAATGCCGTGCCTCAACATGCTCGATTAAATAGAAGTATATGGCGACGTATTGAAAATTATATTTTGCATTCGGAAGGAGTTAAACATCGATTAAAGTTAAGCGTTTTTACTGGACCAGTACTGAATCACAATGATCCTGTTTTTGTTACAAAAATTAACGGAGAATCGGTTAAAATCCCTAGAATTTTTTGGAAAGTTGTTTACTATTTAAATGCTTCAAGTGAGTTGTCTAGAGTAGCTTATATTACTAATCAGTCTAATCTACTACAGACATATAACATTGTAGAGCCTAGTGGTGAAATTATGAGAAGTTCTTATGGTGAAGATGATTTCTTTTTGGACTATAAGGATGCAGATACCTACCAAACAGATGTTTCAGTTATTGAATCGTTAACGTTGTTTACTTTTCCTAAAGCAAATGATGTTTATGAAGATAATCGAATAGTAAGGTTGATATTGGAAGAGGTAAATTATAGAAACAGTCAGGTAGTTCCCAATGCAGATGAGGATATTTCGTTAAGTATAAAGAATCTAATGCTCTAAACAGTATGAGAATCTTGTTTATAGGAATAAATCCAAAGGATACCCGTCAACTTCGACTACAGGAGGAAATAAATATCATAAAGGATGTTTTAGATGCACAACCAATTAAAAATAAATATAAACTTAGGGTAAGAAACGCTTCAACAAAGATGGCCATGAGAAGGTATCTAAATAGGCATAAACCTAATGTTTTACATATATCTGGACATGGCAATGATGATCAAACTTTGCTTTTTGAAGACAGTTCCGGGCACTCAGATATTGTTTATACAAATCAATTGGGTGATTTTTTAGAGAATTACAACAAACACCTTAAATGCGTCATATTATCCGCTTGCTACAGTTTAAATGATATTGAAAATTTTTCAAACAATATTCACTGTGTGATAGGTATGAAAACTGCTATTGGTAATAGTAAGGCAATGGACTTTTCTAGTTCATTTTACGACTCATTAAGTTCCGGTCAAAGTTTTGAATCTGCCTTTAATATTGCCAAAGATGAGATTAATTTGTCTCAAGAAAATAATGAAGATATCCTCAAAATTATAATTAAAGAAGATATCACTTCGGTGGTACCAACATCACCAGTCATTAATTGGAGACTGGTTGGTTTTATTGTTATGGTTATAATTCTAGTTGGGTCTTTGATGTTTTATTTTGACTTTAGTATTGCCTAAATATGGGAGATTTAGCGACAAGTGTTTATACCGATAGAATAAAAAATTTACGAAATAGAATTGTAACTGTAGGCGCAATACTATTAGTTTTTATTATTACTCTTGGGTTTATTTTTTTGAAACAGTACAATAAAAAAATAAAGTATGAAAGCGAATTAAGTAACCTATATACGATTGAGCAGAATCCTTGGAGTGACTTTCAAACGTTATACGATAATTCTTTCCTATACATAGAAGATTACACTTTGAATGTTGCGAGACCATATAGTCAAATGTGTGTTTTTATGGGAATAGACTTAATGTTACTTAATAGTAAATTGGATGATGGTGCGAAAAACAACCCAAAGATATCAAGAAGCATCGATTATATAACTTACGCAGGACGTGAATTAGGGCATTATTCTAATGATTTGCATAGTATCATTGCTTCCCAAAAAACCAATGCCACTTTTGATGAATTGAGTAGAGAAAAACTTTTACAACTTATAAATATTTATACTTTCAACAATCGTGTAGTTGAAGATAGTTTGATAGAAGGGATAAATCTCGCTATTCCAATGACAGGAATGTATTTAAAATTGGATACTATAGACCCAGGAACTATTAAAAAAGATATATTAAAAGAGGTCTATCAGCACTCGTTTCACAATTTGGATTCTGCATTTACTTCATTTGAAACAACTATGCTTTTAAACAATTTTCGTTATAGTGAAAAAGTTACGGATTCTGTGTTGAGTTCTTTAAAGAATGTTATAGAAAATTGTGAGTTTAAAAATTTAAAATCCTTTAGAAGTGATTATAACTATATAATGAATCAATTGAAAGAAATAGATCAAGGAGAAAATATAAAAATCCCAATAATAAACTTCAATGTTTCATTAAATCAAATTGTACTATTTGGTGGTCTCATAAACCTTGGGGTATTATTATACTTCTATTTTATGGTGATGAACCTTAAGTTCTTATCACATAAACTAGAAGAGTCTATGGAAACTACTTTGAGCGTTCAAGATAAACACGCCTTGTTTTTTGGATTGGACTATCAAATAAAAAACCGCTGGCTATATGTTACAATAAACACAGTATTTTTTTCCGCTTTACCTATATTTTCAATCATTTTAAGTAATGTTATATTTGAGAATGGCCCTGATAGAGTATTGTTGATAAGTATTGTTTGTATAATCAATCTTTACTTTTCAATAATTATATCAAAGATATTATTCCAATTAACTGACTGATAATCAATCTATAGTTTAGCGATAATTTTTTCAGCAGTTTGATCTTCATTGGTATGAAAGCATAGTTCCCATATTGCTATAAATATCAGACACTAATTTCTCTAACATTCATAACCCAATATCTCATTTAAACTTAAAACACCATAAATCCAAGAATTACCTATTTATGGGAATAATTATTGTTGAAGCTGATGAAGTCCTAACCAAGACACGGGATAAAAAAACAACACAGGACAATTGAGGTTAATGGTATTATATTTCGGAAGCGATAAAATGTCAGAGTTTGGATCGAGAAGGGTGCTTGGGTTAATTTGACGATAGTATTTAAGATGTGATTATTCAATACCTAAAATCACTTCCATTTTGTTTAACTTTTCGCCCCACGGTCTTCGCTCAATGAGACTATTACGGCCTATTATAGTAATTCTAACAAATTTCAGCGAACATCCTTATCCATAATACAAGTAATTCCAGTGTAATATTTTCATTATCAGTTATATTGATGACCTCTTGATTTTGAGTCGGAAGGTAACATTTGAATTTTAGAGACCGATATTTTGTTTAACCTTTCAAAAACCTGAAAATTAGCCAATTTGATGAATATCAGTAGTTATTTTATGCTTTTACCACCTTAATTCAAGTTTCAAGACTACACTAATGTGAAATCCTTAGTAATAGTATAATTTATCCATACTTCGTTCGTGTAATTCTAAAGTAATTTTATTGAAGAATCCATATAGCACGGGTTGAAAAATTGCTTTATCATAGAAAAATGTCAGAAATCAATACAATGTATTGAGAATATTCTAATGGACTTTTCGGACTCTGCTTCCCTAATTGGAAGTACCTCCAATCGCAAAGAAGCAATCAACACAATACTTAAACAAAATCCAAGTGTTGTTTTCTTAAACGTAGATGGCGTTGTAGAACGTCCTTTCGAACTTGCAGATGAAGTAGCGAGATACAGTGATAACCCTCCTGTATTTATTGCCATTTCCAAAGGAAAGGAGCACGCTTACGATGTGATCAAGCATGGTTTTGTCGATTACCTCCTAAAACCCCTTGAGGAATTGGATGTTCGTAAGAGCATTATGAAATTGGAAAAACGTGCTACGGTGGAGAGAGCCCAGACCATTTGTCTAAAATCCTATAAGGACTATCAATACTTGAACACGGAAGATATCCTTTTCTTAAAGGCGGATAACAATACTACCGATTTCTATATGAAAGACGGTTCTGTTATTGGAGCGTTTAAGACACTTCGTACTTTCGAAGATATCCTACCCAAAAATTTCCTTCGTATTCATAAGAGTTACATTATTAATAGTAACTATGTTTCCCGAATTCAATATGGGAAATCCCTATGCACCATTAGTGAAAATAACTTCCGTATTCCCTTCACAAAAACCTTTATAGATAATGTAGAGCAAATTAACAATACCCTCTACAAATCTTCGGTACTATCCCTTAACTAATTCATTCTTCTTTTAGTTCTTTTTGATCGATGGTTCAAACCATCTGAATCCATATTCTTTTATTTTTTGACCTAAGAATAATCCCAATGAAAATCCGGGATATATACCCATATTTTTCCATTACACCCTCAAAAATGGGTATTTCACCCATAATTTCTCGTCTTCACTTAGATCAGTGTTATATTAATTTACTATTTAAATAGCTTATAGTCAATCAGTTATATTGATTTTAACGATAAATCAAGGATACCTCAGAATACCCAAAAATCGATTTTCCTTTCAAATTCGGGGGTTTCACTCGCAGAACTACCTACTTCACTAGACCCTTGGTTTTTAGCATGGTAGCGCGGATATCTCACTGTACATTAGCATCAGAATTAGAAGCTTCTCCGGCATTAAAAGATTAAAAAAGATGCCACCCATTTTCTTAAGAAAGTCAACGAATTCATGCGTGATTCGGCATGATAAACAATATACCTAACCCATAAATTTTTTAATTATGAAAACTTTCAAAAACATATTCTTCTTTGCATTAATCGCCACTTTTATTTTCTCTTGTACTCCAGAACAATTACATGATGAAACCTCTAACGCCGATACCGAAGTATACGGAACAGGAGACGGGGACAACTCTGGGACCGATGACGATAAAGACGGAGACAATGGAGGAAACTAATTGAACCATTCAATTATTTAAAAAGCCTTTGATACGTATCAAAGGCTTTTTTTATACCTTTATAGTTAAACGCTATTCTTGAAGAATCTTAACAAACCTATCTTCTTTTTAGTCGTTCTGTTTATAGGTGTAACCTTTTTGTCTAGTTGCAAGGATAAGCAGGACGCATCCGACATTCCAGTCGATGAAGGCGTCAATTCTTTTTCCTTCTGGATGAATAGGTCCAGGGACAATAACCATTCCATAGACCAACGCCAAATCGCACTTCGACAAGCGTACCGATTAACAGAAGAACTTGACAACGACACCCTCCAAACCATCAACCTTAGAGCCATTGCCTTTCAGGCTTATAAATTGAACGATTCCCTGTTTTTCAGAAAAACAAATAACGAGGCTTTCGAACTCACTTCAAAAATTAAGGACACCTTGGGAATCGCAGACACTTATTGGAACTATGGTGCCTTCTATGCCCAGCGCGATGTGTACGATAGTGCTTACTCCAATTATCAGACAGCCCATAACTATTACAGTCTTATCCGCAACGAATACTACGCTGGTAAAATGCTGTACAATATGGCCTTCATTAAAGGTCGATTAAAGGATTATACGGGAAGCGAGGTGCTCACCTTTCAGGCCATTACAAAATTTAAGCGTTTAAAAAGGAATAAATCCCTGTATACGGCCTACAATCATTTGGCTACCTTATATAAAGGACTCGGGGAATACTCCAAAGCTCATTTTTATAACGAACAGGCACTCTACTATCTATCCGATCTAGATGATAAGAAAACCTTTTACGAGGGTACTCTTAATAATATAGGTCTTATTTATCACGAGGAAGAGAAATATGAAGAAGCGATAGAATACTTTAATCGAGCCCTTGCCCGTAAAAACCTGAAACAGGCCAACATCGATTTGTATGTTCGATTGATTGACAATCGCGCACATAGCAAACTATTGAACAAGGACACTACCAATATATATAATGAGTTTAGTGAAGCGCTTCATATTAGGGATAGTGTATCCAATTATGCAGGGATTGTAATCAATAAACTTCATCTAGCACAGTATTTTGGTCATATCGGGGATACCAGTAGAGCCATTGCATTGGGTATGGAAGCTAGCGAATTGGCGAAAGAAATTAATAACAATAGCGATTATCTTGCCTCGCTTCGATTGCTTTCTGAATTGGATAGGAACAATTCCAACGAATATCTAGAAGAGTTCATACAAATGAATGACAGTCTTCAGACGCTGGAGAGACGTATACGGGATAAGTTCACCCGTATCGATTTTGAAACCGACACCTATATAGAGCAAACCGAACGCCTATCCCAACAAAAGATATTGATATTGGTCGTGGGAATTTCATTGGTGCTCATTTTATCACTGTTGTACTTTGCAACCAGACAGTATGCTAAGGGAAAGGAAATCCTTTTTGAAAGTGAACAGCGGAAGGCCAATGAGAAAATATATCTGTTATCGCTGAAGCAACAGGCCAAACTTCAAGAAGGGAAGGTCCAGGAACGGAATAGAATTTCTGAAGAACTACACGATGGGGTCCTGGGTAAACTGTTTGGTACCCGGGTAGGCCTTGGTTTTTTAAATCCAGGTTTGGATGTTAAGGGAAGTGAGAAATACAAAAACCTTTTGGATGAATTACAGATCATTGAAAAGGAAATTAGGGACATTTCACACGAATTGAAGAATCATGACAATTATGCTTCTAGCACTGGATTCTTTAATTTGGTGACAAAGCTTTTAATAGATTCCAGCGAAACTGGTAAATTTGAATATAAACTAGAAAAAGAAGCTGCAGCGTCTTGGGGAGAATTAGACGAAACTATAAAAGCACATTTATACCGAATCATCCAGGAATCACTACAGAACACGATTAAGTATGCAAATGCAACTAGGGTAGTAGTAGAGTTCCTTGAGGGTAAAGAGTGCTTGGTTCTAAAAATCTCCGATAATGGTACAGGATTCCGTGTGGATAAGAGGAAAACGGGGATAGGTCTTAAAAACATGAAATCCAGAACCATAAAACTGAAAGGTGAGCTTTCCATTACCTCCGAGCTTGACAAAGGAACCACCATAAAGGTTGTTATCCCCCAAAAAGAAAAAAAATAAGATCATGAGAAGGAATTATAAGGTATTGCTAATCGACGACCATCCGTTGATTACTGGGGCGTATAAAAGTGCATTACAATTTGTAAGCGATGAATCTGAAGAAATCAACTTTTATATAGATACAGCAGACAATTGCGACGACGGATATGAAAAAATAAAAGATGCTTCCGAGAACAGTCACTTGGATTTAATCTTCCTAGATCTCAGATTACCACCTTCTAAAGACAATAAGATCCTATCGGGAGAAGATTTGGGGATTATCGCCAATAAACTAATGCCGGATACAAAGGTGATCATTTCGACCACCTTTAATGACAATTACCGTATACACAGCATTCTGAAAAGCGTGAATCCCGATGGATTCCTTATTAAAAACGATATCACCCCAGAGGAAATCGTTACCGCAATTAAGAATGTACTTTTCGATCCTCCCTATTATAGCAAATCTGTACTTCGATTGTTGCGAAATGAAGTTTCCAACGACTTCCTGTTAGATAAAATAGATAGGCGCTTATTATATGAGCTTTCTATAGGAACCAAGATGAAGGACCTTCCCGATATCTTACCCCTTTCCATTGCTGGAATTGAGAAGCGGAAACGGCACTTAAAAGAGGTGTTCGATGTTTCCAAATCAAGCGATAAAGACTTGATTCTCATAGCGAAAGAAAAAGGTTTTATATAAACCGTTCCGCACTTTCTTCACGTAAATTATAAGGTTTTCCCTTACTTTTTCTACGATTCCCAAATTGCTAAAATTAGGGTGTCGCACTACTTTTATTGTGTAGTAATAATCCATGTTGATAGGGCTTATTTGCCTGCTAAGCGGATGATTACTCAGTTATTTGAATTATGAAATACTTTTTTATGTCCAGACAGACACAATAAGTTGAAAATCAAAACCCCTGGGATGCTCTAATAAAAGAGTAAGGAGAATCCATACTTTCTCTACGTATCCCACTTCTTTATTGATAAGTAGTTCAGATAATTTTATTCAACGATAATTCTCTTTTTCACAGAACAGTAAATGTGACTCGAGGTAGCGAAGCTATGTCCAAAACCTAACAAAAAATAAAATCTTCGTCTATGAAACCTAAATCCACAATCGGTTGGCATGTTGTATATGTCAGATCTCGTTTTGAGCGAAAAGTACATGAGGCCATAGAGGAAATGTCCATTGAGTCGTTTCTACCTATGGTTAAAACAGTACGTAAATGGAGCGACCGTAAAAAGGTCATAGAAAAGCCATTGTTTCCGTCCTATGTTTTTGTAAACATCCGGTCATCCATGGACTTCTATAAAGTACTTTCTGTAAATGGAACTTGTGCCTATATAAAGATAGGATCGGATTACGCCACCGTACGGGAAGAAGAAATTAATAAAGTAAAATTCATGGTAGGCGCTAGGGATCTTGAAGATATAGAGACAAAGGTAGCCTTACCTAAAGTAGGAGAGATTAAGACCATTTACTATGGTCCACTAGCAGACTTGGAATGCGAGGTTCTTAAAGTAAACAACCAGAATAAAATTGTGGTTCGTTTAAACTCCTTGCAGCAGAATATTGTAGCGACTTTACCCGCACATTACCTAGACGAATCAGTAAAAGCCATCGCGTAAAGCTAAAGACAGCATGGACGCCATTCAAAATAAAATCACAGTAGATTATTGGTTGGAAAAGCTTAAGCCACTTGGATCGGTCCGACTTGACTGGACGGAGCGATCGGTGGCTAAAGCTCTTTCCGCTTCGCCTAACGATATTGCCTATTTCACCAAGCTTACGGGTGGACAGGAAATTGCAGAGAGAACCGTTTTCTTAGCGCTATTCGCTGGGCTTGTACAACGTTATTTCGATAATCCTGCCAATGTATATTCGGAAAGTGCTTCGGGGAATCCGCTGGTGTATCAATTGGGCAATATCCAACAGCTTTCCTTGAAAGAATATATAGGTACAACGAAAGTTGAGGTACAACAAGCCTTTAAGCATGCGAACTACGATCCTGATATTTTGATGGGTTTATTGGATGATACGACTATCGATGGTTACGCTCCTTTTGTCCTATATTATGGAGATTCGGATATATCTTATACCACAGGAAATCCTTTTGCCTTGGTCATTAAAAAGACCGAAGAGAATGGATTTCAGTTTTCAGTAGATTATGCGAAGGAATTCACCAACGATCGCATTGCCAATCACTTTCTTTCCAATTTTATCGATTGGATTAAAAACCTAGAACAATACTTAGAGGAACCCGTTGCTCAACTGGCTATCGTATCAAAGAGAGAGACGGAAAAGATCCTAGGGTTTAATCCCGAAAGAAAGCGGTTTCCAAAGAATGATACCCTAGTAAGCCTGTTTCAAAAGCAGGTGGACAGAACACCTAATAGTACTGCCTTAATTTTCGATGACAATTCATTTACCTATAAAGAGCTAGATGAAGCTTCGAATCGATTGGCTCATTACTTACAATCTAACCATAAAATAACCTCAGGCGATCTCGTAGCGGTAAAATTAAAGCGGGATGAGCAATTATTGATAGCCTTATTGGCCATCCTAAAAACAGGAGCCGCCTATGTGCCTATCGATATTAATTATCCGGAAGAACGACAATCCTACATAGAAAACGATAGTAAGGCGCGCCTTGTTATTGATGAAAAAGAGCTATTCCAATTCCATAAAGCGGAAGCTGAGTATAGTAATAAGCGATCGGAGGTTGATCAAAACCCGAATGATCTTGCTTATATCATCTATACCTCAGGAACGACGGGAGCTCCTAAGGGTGTTATGATTACTCAAGCCAATGCTACAGCATTGGTACATTGGGGGAAGAAAGAATTTGATCTTTCAAGATTTAGCATCGTATATGCCGCCACATCGCATTGTTTTGATCTATCAGTATTCGAAATGTTCTTCACCTTATCCGTAGGAAGGACCATTCGAATGTTAGAGAGCTCTTTCGATATAGAAAACTACCTCTCCAAGGATAAAGACATTTTGCTGAATACGGTTCCTTCTGTCTTAAGAAGAGTAACCGAATCCGGAATGGAAGTATTAGCCAATGTAAAGGTAATTAACCTTGCTGGGGAAGTGTTCCCTGTAGATTTGGCAAACAAACTTCCTTTATACAGAATAGCCGTTCGCAATCTATACGGTCCATCAGAGGATACGACCTATAGTACTTGCTATCAGTTGTTACAACCTGACTATACCAATATTCCAATTGGGAAGCCTATATCTAACACACAGGCATATATTTTGGACGACAACCTCCAATTACTACCTGTGGGTGTTCCTGGGAAACTATTCCTTTCTGGAGACGGTATTACACAAGGGTACTTGTATAAGCCTGAACTGACCCAAGAGAAATTCTTGGACAATCCCTATAAAGCCGATACCAAACTCTATGACACGGGTGATATTGCCTATTGGTCGGAGAATGGAACACTTATATTCATGGGCCGAAAGGACCATCAAGTAAAACTAAGGGGATATCGTATCGAACTCGAGGAGATCGAGTGCAAAATGGCCGAGTATTCTGATGAAATTCAACAGGCCGTTGTTGCTGTTAAGGAAGTGGCCAACGAAAGTACTTTGGTAGGATATTTTGTGTCGGATTATGCGATAGACACTTCCGCATTGAGAGGATATTTGTCAAAGCAACTACCCGCCTATATGATTCCCAGTCATTTTGTGGAAATGAACTCCATTCCCGTTAATGCCAATGGGAAAACCGATAAGAAAGCCTTGCCTGTTCCATCCAATGAAAACACCATTCGTACTACGTACGTAGCTCCCAAAAATGAGATGGAGAAAGGCCTAGTGGCGATTTGGCGAGAAGTGTTGGGAGTAGAAACCATTGGGGTGACCGATAACTTTTTCGAATTGGGAGGGCACAGCCTTATGGTGAATCAGGTGATCAATAGAATGTATAAGGAATTGAATTGCGGTGTAACGCATCAAGATTTCTTCGATGCTCCTACTATTGAACTGATTGCCGATAAGTTGAAACAAACAGAACAATATGTTCCGATTCCAAAGGTTGAATCCAGACCTCATTATCCGACGACCGCCGCACAGAAAAGACTCTGGTTGCTTAGTCAAATGGAAGGGGGAGCCCAAGCGTATCAGATAGCCGGCGCCATCGAAATGCGCGGAAAGATAAAAGAGCAATATCTAAAGGACGCATTTGCACGAACCGTTTCCAGACATGAGGTATTGCGAACCTATTTCAAGAAAACATCTGATGATGATTTGGTTCAGTGTATTGTACCGGAAACCGAATTTTCATTCCAAATAGAAAGCGTAGATCTATCTTCTTACGAAGGTTCTGACCAACGTTTTCATGAATTTGTAGCCGAACAACAAGGCTCAGCTTTCAGATTAACGGAGGCGCCTTTGTTTAATGCAGCCATCGTAAAGATTTCGGATGAACGACACATTTTCTTTATCACCATTCATCATATCATAAGTGATGGTTGGTCTATGGAAAATCTTACGGCCGAAGTACTGTTGGCGTATCAAAACTTGCACAATGGAGATGAATTGGCTTGGCAACCCTTGCCGATACAATTCAAAGATTATGCGACTTGGTTGAATGACACAAATAATGATGCTACATGGCAAAAGGATGAAGCCTATTGGCAGCAGATTTTCAGTAGTACGGTTGAACCGTTAGAGATTCCTTCATTCAAATCACGTCCGCCTGTTAAGACGTATAATGGTAATAAGATTCGTTTTTCCTTTACCGCTGAGCTTTATGAAGCGATTAGAGCGTTTTCCAATGTACACCAGGTTTCTTTGTTCATGACCTTATTTACGGGTGTAAAAGTACTATTGGCACGCTATTGCAATCAGACAGATATTACCGTTGGAACGCCATTGGCGGGAAGGGAACATCCCGATTTGGAAAACCAATTGGGATTATTCCTCAATATATTGGCCATCCGAAGTGAGATCCATCTAAACGAGACATTCCTAACCGTATTACAAAGAGAAAAACAAGCCTTGTTGGGTGCTTACGCCCATCAAGGATATCCATTGGATCATCTTATAGAAACCCTTGACCTAGAAAGGGATACTTCACGAAATCCATTGTTCGATGTCATGGTAGCCCTTCAAAATCATATGCAGTTGGCGAAATTCGGTGATGAGGTTTCCATCGAGGATGTCGAGATAACTCCCTACGATTTGGGACGATCCACTTCTCAATTTGACTTGGCTTTCACCTTCGTAGAGCAGGACACTCTATTGCTAGATATAGAATACAATACCGATATGTATGAGGAGGCCTTTATTCAAGGAATCAATGCACATTTAGAAAATATGTTCACGGCAGTAGTTGAAGATGCAGAAATACTTCTTGGAGTTATAGATCTTGTTACTGAAAGTGAAAAAGAACACTTACAAATTGCCTGTAACGACACCTATGCACCCTATAACAAGGAAATTACGGTACTGGATTTATTGAGTCAGCGCTTAGCTGAAGGCTCAAAGAACACGGCTGTGGTGCAGGATGGGGTTGCAATTTCCTATCGTACGTTGGAAGAACAATCCAATCGTTTGGCACATTATATCCTACAAAGGCAGGAAATTAATCCTGAAGATATTATCGCCATCCAGTTGGAGCGTAGTGATTGGCTTGTTATGGCCATCTTGGCTGTCCTTAAAACAGGAGCCGCGTATGTACCTATAGATACATCATATCCAGAAAGCAGGGTAGCTTATATCATTGACGATACCCGGACCAAATTGGTCATAAATGATACCTTTTTAGATACCTTTTCCAGAAGGGATAATCTACCACATAGACGTCCAAAGATAGAAATTACAGGTTCCCAGCTAGCCTATGTTATTTATACCTCAGGTTCTACGGGAATGCCCAAGGGAGTTATGGTAGAGCACCGAAATTTGGTCAATTTATGCCACTGGCATATTCGGGAATACGATGTAACCGAAGAAAGTCGCGGAACCCTATTTGCTGGGATCTCCTTCGACGCTTCGGTATGGGAACTATTCCCTTATCTGGTAGCCGGAGCTAGTCTATTCCCCATTCGAAATAATGAAATTCGATTGGATGCCGATAAACTGGTTTCATTTTTAAGGGATAATGATATTACTCATGCCTATATTCCCTCCAAATTGTGTCAGGAATTTGTAGAAAGAGGTGTCGCTTCTTTACCAACGAAGATTTTAACAGGAGGAGAAGCCCTTACTTATACTAAAGAAACAGATTTACAGATCTATAATAACTACGGTCCTACGGAGAATACTGTGGTGACTACGTTCTTCGATTGTTCCCAGGATACATTCGAAAATATACCGATTGGGAAACCCATCGACAACACTAAGGTTTACGTGTTATCCGATCTTATGAAACCACAGCCTGTAGGGGTCATTGGCGAATTATGTATTTCCGGAAGCAGCTTGGCTAGGGGATATCTAAATCAACCAGAATTAACCGCCGCCGCATTTGTAGAAAATCCATTTTCAGCAGGGGAAAGACTCTATAAAACGGGAGACTTAGTGCGATGGCTGCCCGATGGGAATCTGGAATTCAGTCACAGAAAAGACGATCAGATTAAGGTAAGAGGTCATAGAATTGAACTGGGGGAGATAGAATATGCTTTACTGGGATACAAGTCTGAAATACATCAAGTGGTGGCTACTGCTATTACCGCTGAAAACGAAACTAAAATTGCTGCCTACTATGTAGCTTCGGGAGTAGTTGATAAGAAGGCGTTGCGTCATTATTTAAAGTCTCATTTACCCGTTTATATGGTGCCGGATTACTTTGTAGCTATAGATGCCGTGCCACTTACCGTCAATGGAAAAGTGGATAAGACACAATTAAAACCAGTAACCGAAGACGATCAGGTTCGCAGTGCGTATACGGCGCCGACCAATGAAATTGAAGAGAAATTGGTTGGCATCTGGAAGGAAGTATTAGAGAAAGAAACCATTGGTATTTTCGATGACTTTTTCGAATTGGGCGGACATAGTTTATTGCTTATTCGTTTAATCAATGAATACCTAAGGGAGTTCCATGTAGACTTAGACTTAAACGAAGTCTACGCCAATACGACCTTAAAGCATCATGGAACGCTAATAGCATCTGCCAATCCTTCGACCTTAGAAGAGATAGAAGCCTTACCCGAACAGGAATTATACGATGTTTCGCCATCGCAGCTTCGGTATTGGCTCCTTCATAAAATACAAGGGAAGTCCAAAGAATTCAATATTTACAGCACTTTAGACTTACCGGACGATTTAGATATTACTGCATTTCAATATGCATTCAACAAACTTATAGAGAGGCACGAGGTTTTGAGAACCGTGTTCGTAGAGGACAACGGTATCCCAAAACAGAAGGTTCTTCCAAATCAACTAATAAAAACTCCACTCGTAGAAGACGGGGACATGATCCACGTCCAAAATCAGGTTTTTAATTATGAATTTGATTTGGAAGCCTTTCCTCTTTATAAAATAGCATTGTTTAAGAATGAAGCGGGGTGTGAGCTGTTTTTCAATATTCATCACAGTATAAGCGATGGATTCTCTATCGGGATCATTCAAAAAGAACTCTTGGAGTTGTACGAAGCCAAAAAGAGAGGGAAGGAGTTAAGCTTACCCGATGTTGAGGTGCACTTTAAAGACTATGCGGCGTGGCAGAACGATTTGATCCAATCTGGAAAGTTGTTGAATCAACGTTCGTATTGGATAGAGCAATTTCAAGGCGACTATCCGTACCTACAATTGCCGTTGGATTACGCCAATAAAGCCAAGGACAATCAATCGTCTTCCTCCTATTATACCATGTATTTGGATGAAGGGCTTAAGGAAAAGATATTTCAGTTATCTACAGACCACAAAGTGAGTGTTTTTGCCATTTTCGTAGCGGGACTGAAGATTTTACTGAACAGACTTACCGGAATCAAAGATGTCATCTTAGGGATTCCGGCAGCGAATAGAAACCATTATCAGTTAAAGAATATGGTAGGGTGTTTCCTAAATACCCTCATGCTAAGGGATCAGGTAAAAGTAACCACTACTTTTTCCACTTTCTTAGCTCAAATTAATGATACCTTAAAAGGGGCATTGATCAATCAGAATTATCCGTTCGAACAATTATTATCGGATCTTGATGAGAGTAAGGATCAAGGACGTTTTCCTTTGAGTTCGGTATTTCTGAATTTGTTAGACTTCCATTCCAATAATGAAACTAAAATTGAGGATTTTGAGGTGCAGAGTGGATCCTTGGATGCCGCTCCTAAGTTCGATTTCGAATGCTATCTGAAAAGTTATGACAATGGCATTTCCATGAACTGTGTTTACGATCCAGCCTTATTCAAACAGGAAACCATTGCTCAATGGATGGAAGCGTATACTTCTATCATTTCTCAAGTGGTCGAAGACGATTCTCGAGCCTTATCAGATATTGAAATATTCGAGTCTTTTGTACCACAAACAGAAGATCCGAAACCGACGAATACCTTCTCCGTTTTTGAAACGATAGAAACAGAAACGACCCTGGTTAGTCGGTTCGAAGCTCAAGTAGAAAAGTTCCCCGAACATATTGCTGTTGCTGCGGGATCTAACACGCTTAACTATAAAGAATTGAATAATAGGGCCAATGCCCTTGCCTCCCAGATTGTGGAGCATCAAGGGAGCGACACAAAACGTGTTGCCCTTGTCTTGGAACATGATGCCTCATGTGTTATAGGTATGTTGGCAGCCTTAAAAGCAGGTTGTGCCTATGTGCCAATAGATCATGGCAATCCGATAGGCAGGATTCAATATATCGTGGAAGATGCTTCCTGTGATATTGTGGTCTGCACTCCGAAAACAGTGGCAAAAGTGAACGCATTGCTTGAAGAAAATGCGGAATTGAAAATAATTGAACTAACGAATGAACCGCAAGCGGATAGCATTCCCAATCTAAACAGGGAAATAGATCCACAACAGGAAGCGTATGTGTTGTATACTTCGGGTTCTACAGGATTACCTAAGGGTGTTCGTCAGAACCATCGTAACGTATTGCATTACATCAAGGTGTACACGAACAATACCCATATTAACCCAGAAGATAACCTAAGTGTCTTTTCCACCTTTACCTTCGATGCTTCGGTGAAGGATATTTATGGAGCCATCTTAAATGGTGCTACCGTAAGCCTTTACAACGTAGCCGAAGAAGGATTGAATATGCTGAATGGATGGTTACGCCAAGAAGGAATCACCATCATACATATGGTTCCAACCATCTACCGACACTTTCTGAAAGGATTGAGCGAGAACGAAGTGCTCGATACCGTTAGAATTGTCGACATGGGTGGGGAGGCCTGTTACAAATCCGATTTCGATTTGTTCAAAAAACACTTTAAAAGAGGAGCGTTGTTTATTAACGATTATGGTCCAACAGAGTCAACTATTGTCTCCCAGAAGTTCTTGTCCCATGATTCTGAAATTACACGTCATGCAGTGCCTTTAGGAATGCCCGTTATGAATACCGAAGTTTTTCTGCTCACTGACGCGAATACCAAAGCACGAATGTATGAAGAAGGGGAAATCGTATTCAAAAGTGATTATTTGTCCTTAGGGTATCTGAATCGGGAAGAATTAACGAATCGCGTTTTTGGAGAAGATCCCGTTGAAGGAAACGGAAGGGTTTACAGATCGGGCGATATTGGTCGGATGCTTCCTTCTGGAGAGATCGAATTTGTGAAGCGTAAGGATACGCAAGTGAAGTGGAATGGAATACGGATCGAACTCGCGGAAATTGAATTTCAATTAGAACAATTAGAAGTCATAGAAGAGGCTATCGTATTACTGAAAGAAGTAAGCGACAACCAACACCTAATTGCCTACATAAAGACCCAGGGTAGTTGTAATGTCGACACCCTGAAACAAGAATTGAAGAATATATTACCTAAGCATATGATACCAACCATTTTTGTACCCGTAGAAGCGTTCCCATTAACAAGAACAGGGAAGATAGACAGAAAAGAATTGCCTATACCGAAGCTTTCGGAAATTATGAAAGTGCCTTTCGTAGCACCCGAAAATGAGATGGAAGAAAGGCTGGTTGCTATTTGGGCAGAGGTGCTCAATGCCGAGCAAAATGAGGTAGGAGTAAAAGATAACTTTTTCGAGTTGGGAGGAAATAGCCTCCAAGCCGTGGTCCTTATCAACAAGTTGAACAGAGCCTTCAATACGGTACTATCCATTGAAAATTTATACGACACACAAAACATTCGGGATTTGGGCCAATTACTACAGTTTTCTGTTTCCCAAACTCAAGAGAATGTGGTGTTGAATGGAGATCATGATGAGGTAGTGATTTAAGCTACCCAATTAATTCAGAGATTCACTTATCCAGACGTATTTTATGAAAAACGAATTGATACATAAGTTATCCGCATTGGGTGTTCAGCTCAAAGTGGTGGAAGGCAATCTAAAGGTAAATGCACCTAAAGGGACCTTAACCCAAGAACTACTGGAAGAAATTAAGGCAAACAAGGCGTATTTAATGCAATTAATCGCTGCTAATGCCAGGATTCCTAAGGTTGAGGAGCAAGAGAGTTACGTCGTAACTTCTTCTCAAAAAAGATTGTGGGCTTTGAGTCAATTCGAAGGAGGAAATGCCGCCTATAATATTTCCAATTGTATGGAATTTACCGGGCCTTTTACCCTTTCCATATTTTCCGAAGCTTTTAAGATGCTCATTGAACGTCATGAGAGTTTGCGAACCTATTTCCGTCAGGATGAAAGTGGAACCCTAAGACAATATATTGTTTCTGAAGATGCACTCGATTTTTCCATCAATTATCAAGATGTTAGTAATGTATCACCGGAAAAATTAGATGCGATTATTTCGGAACATCGATCGAAACCCTTCGATCTAGCTACAGCTCCACTGCTCAAGGTGGGCGTGCTAAAATGCGATGAAAACAAACATATCCTCTTATTCAACCTACACCACATAGTAGGCGATGGTTGGTCCATGGAGGTGCTTTCCAAGGAAATCGTGCAATGCTACAATGCGTTGCAAAAAGAACAAACTCCGCAATGGCAAGAATTGCCCATCCAGTATAAGGATTATGCAGAATGGATGGAAGGCGATGCACAGGAACAAAGATTACAAACGGCAAAAACGTATTGGCAACAAAAATTCAGTGGAGAAATCCCTGTTTTAAGCATTCCTTCGACTAAGAAGCGTCCCAAGGTAAAGACGTATAACGGTGATTCGATGGAATACCGCTTTTCCGATGTCTTCTATACAAACCTTTCCCAATTTACCCAAGAGCAGGAAGCGAGCTTATTTATGGGCATTATGGCGGGAATAAATGGTTTGTTTTACAGATATAGCAATGCTTCGGACATTGTATTGGGTACCGCAGTAGCTGGGAGGGAACATCCCGACTTGGAACATCAAATTGGTTTATACCTCAATACCTTGGCCATTAGAACAACCTTCAATGCAGATGCTGGCTTCAAAGGGTTACTTACGGAACAAAAGGAAACACTTATAGATGCCTATAAATATCAATCCTTTCCCTTCGACAATTTGGTCGATCTTATCGAGGTAAAAAGAGACGTTTCTAGATCTGCTTTGTTTGATGTAATGGTGGTTTTTCAGAATCAAAAAAACCTACTGTCTTCCCAAGGACATGAAATGGATGGAATTTCCATTCAACCCTACGAGAAAAAGAAGGAAACGAGTCAATTCGATATGAACTTCTCTTTTGTGGAAGAAGACAAAGGATTAAAACTGGTATTGGATTACAATACCGATATCTATAGCGAAGCCTATGTAAAACAGCTTGTTTCCCATTTTGAAAGAATGATCATTAATGGGGTAGCAGCACCCGAACTTCCATTATCTCAAATTGAATTGCTTTCTGAAGAAGAGCAACGGGAATTGGTTTACGATTTTAATGCGACCACATTCAAACATAACACCGATAGAACGCTTATCGACTTGTTTAAAGAACAGGTCTATACCCAAAAGGATCATGTGGCTTTACGGTTTAACGACCGCCCATTTACGTACGGTGAATTGGATGTAGCATCCAACAGACTTGCAAACTTTTTAAGCGCACAGTACGATGTTGATGTAGAGGATAAGATTGGTGTACTGTTAGAAAGAAATGAAATGCTCATTATATCCATATTGGCTATTTTGAAACTGGGAGCTGGTTATGTTCCTTTGGATCCTAATTTTCCAGCGGACAGACTGTCTTATATTATCAATGACAGTAACTGCAAACTAACCATCAATGCTGAACTCCTAGAGGCATTTGCAAAAGATACCTGGGAAGATACCGCGCCCGATGTGGCTATCGCGCCCCATAATTTGGCGTATATCATATACACTTCCGGATCTACAGGGAAACCCAAGGGAGTAATGATAGAACACGGCAATGCGGTTTCTTTAATTCAGAATAGGGATGGGATCCTTAATCTGAACGATTACGATACCATAGCGGCTACTATTAATGTGGTGTTCGATATTTCATTTTTTGAAATATTCGGAAGCCTTTGTTCTGGGAAAGAACTTGTCTTATTTAACGCTAAAGAATTACTATCTCCACAGCTATATGTTGAAAGGTTAATAAAGGACCAAGTAGAGGTATTACAGATCACCCCTTCTAGATTCAATCAGTTGTTGGACATATTCTTAACGAATGACCTACCGCATCTCAAATTAATGATATTAGGAGGCGAATCATTCCCAAAATCCTTGTTGAAACATTTGGACGATTTTAAGGGAATTACGATTATCAATGCATACGGGCCTACGGAAACAACCATTTGGAGTACGGCCACTCAAGTACTGGGACCGACCAATCTAACGATTGGGAAGCCTTTACTGAATGAGCAGGTCTATATTCTTACGGATGATCTGAAGTTACAGCCCAAATGGGTGGTAGGGGAAGTATGTATTTCTGGAGAAGGAGTAGCAAGAGGGTATCTCAACAAAGAAGACCTTACTCGGGATCGTTTTATTGCGAATCCGTTCGATCCTACCCAGCGTTTGTACAAAAGTGGCGATTTAGCACGGTGGTTACCCGACGGTACCATCGACTTTGTGGGAAGGAAAGACGATCAGGTAAAGGTGAACGGATACCGAATCGAATTAGGAGAAATTGAAACATTGCTCCGAAAAAAGGAAGGCGTAACCGATGTAGCCGTACGCGTAAAAGAAACAGAAGGACAGCCGAGTGAATTGATTGCGTTTTTGGTGGCCAATATTGAAGAGAATGCGAGTAGTTTACGAGACTATTTGGCTTCCTTTCTACCGCAATACATGATCCCTGCACAATACATTCAACTAGAAAAATTACCCTTAACCCCCAATGGAAAATTAGATCACAAATTGCTGTTAAGCATGTCTGCTGAAACCCTTTCGGTAAGTGCCGTTTATGAAGCACCTAGGGACAGGGTAGAACGTACCCTCGTGGAAATTTGGGAAGCGGTGCTCAATAAAGAAAAGATCGGAATTAAGGACGACTTTTTCGATTTGGGAGGACATAGCCTAAAAGCAGTAAGTATGCTTACTAAAGTGAATACGATTTTCCATTTAAATATCGACTTCACATCCATTTTCAAACTGAGAAATATTTCCCAATTGGCAGAACTTATTAATCAGATCCTTTGGGAAAAAGAGCAAAAGAGCAATAAACAAGCCGCTCAAAAAATTAGAATCTAACCCCTTATCAAAAAGGAGGAACACAAGCCAAATACAACATTTTTAATGGAAGGCATTTCCCGAATCATCTCGGGAAATACAACCATTGCACAAAAGCATCATTCGCAAGATGGAAGAACTTTTGAAAATACTATCGGATTTAAGAAAGAGCAATGCCCAATTGGTATTGGATCAAGGAGAATTAGATCTCATTACCTACGGTGAGGCGATTGCCCCTGAACTTTTGGAAGCCATTAGAGCCAACAAAGAAGGGTTGATCGAATATTTGACGCTATTGGATAATGCCAGCGATACCCAAGCAGCTATTCCTGTGCAACCCAAACAGGAAGCCTATCCGGTTTCCAGCGCACAGGGTAGAATGTGGATGCTTTGTCAATACGAAGAAGAATCCAAAGCCTATCAAATGCCTTCTCAGGTAAGACTTTCTGGAGCTTACGATATCGAAAATTTCAAAAAGGCACTCTATGCTGTTATTGAAAGACATGATATTCTTCGTACCGTATTTTTTGAAACGGACACTGGCGCGGTCATGCAACAAGTAAAAGAGATTGAAGACTTCCAATTTTCTATCGATTACCATGATTTACGAAATGAAAGTGATGCAGAAGGTACTTGTCATTCGATCATTACCGCCGACAAGCAGGTAGCCTTTAATTTAGAGCAGGGGCCTTTGCTGAGAGCCAAGCTATTCCGATTGGAAGAAATGGAATACGAGTTCTATTTCAACATGCATCACATCATTAGCGATGGTTGGTCTATGGATATATTATCCAGGGATGTTTTGGCCTACTACGAAGCCTATCAAAACAATACCGAGTCCAACGTGCCCGAACTTTCCATTCAGTATAAAGATTATGCGGCTTGGTATAGGAACGAAAGCCAACAACCCGCTTTCGATTCACATAAAAAGTACTGGGAAGAAAAACTAGGAGGTGAGATTCCTCTATTAGATCTACCTACAAGAAAGCAACGACCGAGCATTAAAACCTATAAAGGAGCGGCCCTACAGACCTACCTTTCAAAAGAAGCGACACAAGCACTCAATAAGTGGGTACAAGCCCATGGAGGAAGTTTATTTACTGCGGTTTTGGCCGTGTACAATGTGCTGTTTTCCAAATATACAGGTCAGGAAGATATCATGGTGGGAACACCTGTTTCGGGACGCGATCATTCGGATTTACTCAATCAGATTGGACTCTATGTCAATACCCTTGTTTTACGCAATTCGATAGACGCTAACGACAGTTTTGCTCAATTCTACAAGAAATTATGCGAATCTACCCTGAATGATTTTGAACATCAGGCGTATTCATTCGATCAGATCATAGAAGACCTTAATATCAAAGGAGATCCTTCCCGAAGTGCTTTGTTCGATGTTATCTTTACCCTTCAAAATAGGGTAGATGAAGACTTCGAGGCTACGGAAATTAAGGATTCTGAAAGTATAAAGACTTTGGATGATGGAACCGCTAAGTTCGATCTTCAAATCATCGCTAGGGAAGAGGGAGAACAATTGTCCTTAAAACTAACCTATAATACCGATGTGTATGGAATGGGGATGTTAAAGCGGTTTTTGAATCACTTCAAACAATTAATTCCGGCACTTATCGATCAAAGCAATACTCCCCTAAAACGGATTGAATACCTGTCTGAAGAGGAGCGATGGGAAATCCTAGGGGATTTTAACAATACCACGGTGGCGTATCCAAAAGATGTAACCTTGGTAGATCTCTTTAGGGATCAGGTTAGTCAAACACCCGATGCGGTTGCAGTTATCTACGAAGATCGTGAGTGGACCTATCAAGAGTTGGAGGATTTGTCCAATAAAATGGCTCATTTCTTACTCTCCAACTACGAAATTTACAAAGGAGATTTTATCGGGATTAGAATCCCAAGGAGCGAATGGTCGGTACTATCCATTCTGGCGATCCTGAAAGTAGGGGCCGCCTATGTACCTATCGATATGGACTATCCAACAGAGCGTATCGAATATATGGAGAGCGATAGCAATTGCTCGCTTACCATAGATGCCGATGTCCTGGAGCGTTTTAAAGAAGAAAAGGATCAATATCCAGCTTCAGTTCCAGAATTGACCCTATCGCCCAACCAATTGGCGTACTTAATGTATACTTCGGGTTCCACAGGAAGACCGAAAGGGGTTATGATCGAGCAAATGGGGATCATTCGATTGGTAAAAAACACCAACTACGTAGGGCTTAAAAGAGGAACCGTTGTTTTGGGGCTTTCCAATTTTTCATTCGATGGTTCCACCTTCGATATTTATGCCGCATTGCTAAACGGGGGAACCTTGGTCATTGCACCCAAGGATATTTATTTGGATCTGCCGAAACTGGATACCCTTATTAACGATTATGAAGTAGATGTATTCTTTTTAACAGTGGTCTTCTTCAATGCCATTACCGATGCAGAACTACCTTCTTTAGGTAGATTGAAATACATTTTATTTGGAGGCGAGAAGGCTTCAACCCCGCATGCCCGAAAATTTAAGAAACTATATCCAACCGTAAACGTTCACAACGCTTATGGTCCTACGGAGAATACTACCTTTTCCACTTACTATGCAGTAGAAGAGGGGCCGAGTACAGTGAAAAATATTCCTATTGGAATACCTATTTCGAACAGTACCTGTTACTTGTTAGACACTCACCTCAACATAGTGCCTATTGGCGTAACAGGGGAACTTTATTTAGGAGGAGATGGCTTGGCAAGAGGATATTACAATCGTCCCGATCTAAACGAAGAACGGTTTATTCCTAGTCCCTTCAAATCTGAGGAAAACCTTTATAAAACAGGAGATTTAGGTCGCTGGTTACCGGACGGAACCATTGAATTTCTGGGCCGCACCGACGATCAAGTAAAAATACGTGGACATCGTATAGAGCTGGGTGAAATTGAAACTACATTACAGAGCAAAGAAGGAATAAATGAAGTGGTGGTGCTCGTAGAAACGTCGAGCGAAGGAGAAATGGAGTTGGTGGCGTACTATGTTTCCGAAAATTCCGAAAGCATTAAAAACCTTAGGGAATTCCTAAAAGAGAAATTGCCCAATTATATGATCCCGAATGTGTTCGTTTCCTTAGACGCTTTTCCATTAACAACCAATGGTAAGGTGGACAAAAAGAAATTGGCCACTTACGATAAGTCTGGGACGCAAACAGGAAATGATTATGTAGCTCCTCGCTCAAAAACCGAAGAACAACTGGTGGCCATTTGGCAGACCGTTTTGGGTAGGGAAGAAATGGGAGTTACCGATGGTTTCTTCGAATTGGGAGGAAACAGCTTGAAGGTATTCAAAATGATTTCCCTCATTCAACAAGAATTCAATATAAAGATCGCAGTGAAGCGATTCTATGAAAACCCTACCATAAGCGGATTGGCCGAGATACTGAAGGAAAACAAAGGTGGAATGACCGATACCATTCAACCCATTGCACTGTCCAAAACTGGCTATCCTGTCTCTAACGAACAGTTGCGCATTTGGATCGCTTCCCAATCGGAAGAAGGCTCTATGGCTCATCATATGATATCCGACTACTTAGTGGCGGGAGATTTGGATGTAGAAATACTGAAAGCATCCATTGCCCATATTTGCAATAGACATGAAGCGCTTCGCACCTATTTTTCGGTGACTCAAGAAGGGGATGTGGTACAGTTCATAAAAGATACCATCGATATCGATTCGGTATTCCGTTTTCAATCGGAGTCCTCTGAGACCATAGAACAAACATTGGAGCACTTTAAGGCTGCCGGTTTTCACTTAGGAAATGCGCCTTTGTTCCGAGTGTTACTGCTTCTGACATCGGAAGATACCTATGTCATGTCATATGTGATGCACCATATCATTGGGGATTTCGGTTCGTATGAAATACTTATTAAGGAAATTCAGCAGACCTACGATGCCTTAAAGCACGGAGGACTGTTACAAGTAGAACCCTTACCGGTTCAGAATAAGGATTATGTTGCATGGATTACCAAGAAATTGGTACATAACGAATTTGCGCCTCAGAAGGCATTTTTAAAGACCTACTTAGAAAAAATTCAGTCCAAAAGTAATTGGATCAATGGAAGGAACGCTTCCGATTTCGAAGGAGGTGCTTTTAGTGATTCTTTCGATGCCGATCTGGTACAATCGCTAAAGAAATACAGCGCCGAGGGAGGCGTGGGGTTGATGAGCCTGATGTCATCCGCGTTGGGAGTTCTGATTCACAAAACTACCGGACAGGAAGATGTAGTAGTAGGCTTGCCTATTAGTTTGCGCAATCATCCAGATCTTATGCAACAGGTAGGATTGTACCTCAATATGTTGCCTATTAGAATCAACGTAAAAGATGAACAGCAAGTAACGCACTTCTTACAGGAGAATGCCAAGGAGCAATTGCAACTTATGGATGCTGCGTTTTACCCTTTCGATAGCATTATAGAGGATTTTGAAAGGGAGTACAACTTCAACCTAGCCGATAGGATCGATGTGTATTTAAACATCGTGCATTGTTCCGAAGCCACTCAATCCGAAGGAGAGTTTAGTGCCATAACATTCACTCCTAAGCCACAACCTACTCGTAAAAGCAAGTTTCCTATTTGTTTTTACCTGTACGAATACGACGATCACATTTCGTTTACCATCGAGTATCAAACGGAGGTATTCGATACAAAAGAGATCTCCAATTTAGGCAATAGGTTCAAAAAATGCCTTACACAGCTTTTGGAACAGCCCACTGCCGAGATTCATAAGATTAGCCTAATAGACAAGGCTTCTATACCCAGTTTTAATTTCTAATGATAACAGGCCTTTCCGCCTTAGAATGTCCCATGAATTTTCATGGGCTACACAACAATACATACCATTTAATATTTCAAAAGAATGAAAACATTAAGTTCATATCACCAGCAACGTTTATGGTTTATAGATTATTTCGAAAAGGACGATTTGTATGATGGCAGTCCAATATACCATAATATTCCATTGTACCTAAAGCTGGACCGTAAAGTTTCGAATAATGAATTGTCGAATTCTTTTGAAGCATTGGTACAACGACATGAGGTATTGCGAACATCCTTAGTAAGCGAAGATGGAAAGGTTTCACAAGTAATTGCACCTGCAGCCGATTTCGATTTTGCACGCATCGCAGTGAACGAAACCAATATTGCTGAACGCTTGGAATCCCTAAGGCAAGTACCGTTGGATTTCGATTGCCTAATGAAAGTGTATGTAGAGCAAAAAGAGGAGGAAACACATGTATTAGTAGTATTGCACCACGCCATCGTAGATCGATTTAGTGTGAAAACCATTCGAAAGGAGTTGCTTTCCGTATTGAATAACGCGTCTATAACTACAGCGCCCATTAAATACAGTAACTATTCCGATTGGCAAAATTCCCTTTCCAATGACGATTTGGAATCCCTCATCTTTCATTGGAAATCGAAACTGCACAACCTACAAGTGCTTTATTTGCCTACCGATACGGAGCGTGATAAAATTCATAAATACGCCTCTAATTCCATTAAAATGGAATTACCCAAAGCAGCAGTGGCGGCATTTGCCAAAAAACACAGATTAAGCCCAAGAAGCCTGTTTTTGTCAGCCTACAAGATGACGCTAGCGCGTTTTAGCGGTCTCTCTGATATAGTGATTGGATCGTTCATGAACCCAAGGGAAGACAGTTCTCAAGTCCTTTTGGGACCAGTAGAAAACCTTGTCGTACTAAGATCCCAGATTGAAACAGAGAAGTCATTATTGGACATCAATAAGGTGGTTGACGAGACCTGGGTAGAAGCCGAAGGCTTTAAGGCATTGCCTTTCGACCGATTGGTGAGTGAGATCAATCCTAAGAAAGACATGAGTAGAACCGCGTTGTTCGATGTGTTGTTTGCCTATGATGCTTATGAAGAAGGAGACGAAAACACCGCAGCCAATAATGAAGGATGGGGTAAGTACGATTTCAATCTATTGGTAAAAGAGCAGCAGGAGAGCTTCGAGCTTATTTTAACGTATAACGATTTGTATTTCCGTAAAGGGACCGTTCAATCTGTAATGCAACTTATTGAACGCATTTTGGAGACGACAGTTACAGAAGAACACACCGCTTTAAGAGATATTTCTTTGGTTTCCGAAGAGGAGCGCGAAGTGCTGATTCAGTTGGGTGATTTCAAAGATCACAAAAGTGACCAAACCATTGTAAGCCTATTTGCTGAGCAGGTAGCCAAAAACAAAGATAATATTGCTCTTACCTGTTCCTCTGGATCCTATACCTATCAAGAAATTGATGAAAAGTCGAGTAGGTTGGCAAACGTTCTCAACGAGAAGCTCAACATACAATTGGAAGATAAGGTAGCGGTAATCCTCTCAGAAAAAGAGGAAATCGTTGTCACCCTATTAGCCGTTTTAAAATCGGGTGCGGCCTATGTGCCCATTCATCCCGATTATCCAGATTCCCGAAAGGAGTTTATCATTCAGGATGCCGAATGCAAATTGGTAATCGACGATGCCTTCTTCGATAAGTGGAGTCTTTCGTTAGAATCGGCCAGCTCGATTAATCCCAATAACAACATAGCACCCGCCAATTTGGCCTATATCATTTATACGTCGGGTACCACGGGACAACCCAAAGGAGTGCTTATAGAAAATAGGAATGTGATCAGTTTGCTCAATTCATGTTATGAGAAACTGAACGTCACTTCCAACGATACCTGGTTATTCTTCCATTCGTATTGCTTCGATTTCTCTGTATGGGAAATCTTCGGAAGCCTCTTAAGCGGTGGTACGGTATGTATTGCCGAAGATGCCGACTCCAAGAATGCCAAGGACCTTTCAGACTTAATGAATAGAACGAATACGACGGTATTCAGTCAGACACCTTCCGCTTTCTACAACTTTATTGAAGTTGGAAACGAAGTGCCATCTTTACGATATGTCGTTTTTGGGGGAGAAGCACTGAACCCACATAAATTAAAGACATGGGCTGAAAAGCACCCACAAGTAGATCTTATTAATATGTACGGTATTACCGAAACGACCGTCCATGTTACCTACAAGAAATTGGAGATTGAAGATCTATCGAACGACATTAGCAACATCGGGAAACCGTTGTCCTTTGCAAAATGTTATGTGCTTAATAAAGAACAACAATTATTGCCTTACGGAATGCCCGGAGAGCTCTATGTAGCAGGATCCGGACTTGCGCGAGGATACGTAAATCGACCCAAACTAAACGAAGAACGATTCCTAAAGACCAATTCTTTTGGAGTAAATGAAACCCTTTACAGAACGGGGGACTTAGTTCGCTATATGGAAAACGGAGAACTGGAATATCTGGGTCGTGTAGATGACCAGGTGAAGATTAGGGGATACCGTATAGAATTGGACGAAATAAAGAGACAGTTGCAGACCTTCGATAAGGTGAAGCAGGTTGCCGTAAAGGTTTTTGAACATACAGATGGAGATAAGAGCATTGTAGCTTATGTTTCTGCCGCGAATGGAGTTGCCCAGGATGATATTCGATCTTATATCGCTACGCGATTGCCAGAGTATATGATTCCTACCTTCATTATTGTGATGGATCATATTCCTCTCAACTCCAATGGAAAAATAGACAAGGCGAGTTTGCCATCTCCTTTGGATGTACTTTCGGCCAATACCGACGCCCAAGTCCCACCGGAGAATCCGGTTGAAGAGACCATTTTCGCCATTTGGAAAGAAATTTTGGGATCGGACAACTTCGGAACCACCGAAAACTTCTTCGAAATAGGGGGGCACAGCCTTAGGGCTACCCGCCTTATGGCAAGCCTTCAGAAAGAATTCAATGTCAAAATTGGATTGAAGGATATTTTCGAAAATGCAAGTATAAAAGAACAAGCACGATTCGTTAATGCCCAGGAAAAATCTACGTTTACAGAGATTCCGCAGGTAGAAGAATCGGAATACTATCCCATATCCAGCGCCCAACGCAGATTGTGGGTGCTAAGCCAAATGGAAGGAGGCTCAAAGGCATACAATATGCCTTCTCAGATAAGCCTAAAAGGAAGCCATTCCATCGATGATTTCAAGAAAGCCATTTTAGCTGTGGTGGATAGGCATGAAATCCTTCGCACTGTATTTGTCACCCTAGAGGATGGAGCGGTTATGCAGAAGGTGATTCCCACGGACGAGATGGATTTCGAAATTGAAATTATTGACTTTAGAAATGAAGAAGATCCCAAGGCTGCTTGTAGTGCTTACATCACAACAGATGCCGAAGTTCCTTTCGATTTGGAAAACGGACCGTTATTACGGGCTGCCATTATTCAGGTTTCAGATCAAGAATATACTTTCTATTACAATATGCACCACATTATTAGCGATGGTTGGTCCATGGAGGTACTATCTAAAGATGTTCTTGCCTATTATGAAGCCTTTACACAAGATACAGAACCACAGTTGCCAGAATTACGCATTCAATATAAAGATTATGCGCAGTGGCAGCTTAATGAAATGAGTCGTCCAGAATTTGAGGAACACAAGAATTATTGGACGTCGAAGCTGGAAGGGGAAATTCCACTTATCGATCTACCTTCGAGAAAGCAACGTCCCAAAGTGAAAAGTTATAAGGGAGCTGTACAGCGAACTTATCTTTCACCAGAAATAACAAGCTCGGTCAATCAGTTTGCCAAGGAGGGCAATGGAAGTCTCTTTACGACGCTTTTGGCCACTTGGAAGGTGCTTTTGCACAAATACACCTCGCTAACAGATTTGGTGGTAGGGAGTCCAGTATCTGGAAGGGACCACAACGACTTAGCCGATCAGATTGGCTTTTACGTCAATACGTTGGTGCTTCGCAATTCATTACATCCTGAAAAAAGCTTCAAAGCATTTCAAAATCAGGTGCATGAAGCTACGCTGGCATCTTACGAGCATCAGTTATATTCCTTCGATCAGTTGGTGGAAGATGTGGATCCTAAAGTAGATCCATCGAGAAGTCCATTTTTCGATATCATATTCACCCTTCAGACAAAAAACCATGAAGTAGATTTAGGTGAAGTGACCGAAAAGGACAGCAAAGAAATCATTCTAAAAGAGGACAGAGCCTCCAAGTTCGATTTGCAGGTCATTTTCGAAGAGGAAGGCGATCAGCTATCCTTTCATATAGGGTATAATACCGATGTGTATGACAACGAAATGATTTCGGCCTTGATGATTCACTTCAAGGAATTACTGAATCAAGTAATGAACAATCCCGAAGTACAAATCGCTGCCATCGATTATTTATCGGTAGAAGAAAAAGAACAATTACTGGTCAGTTTTAACGATAGCATCTCCGATTATCCAAAGGAAAAATCGGTTGTGGAATTGTTTGCGGAACAGGTACAGGAGACACCAGAGGCTACAGCCATTGTGTTCGAAGGTAAGACACTAACGTATGCTGAATTGGATACGTTGTCCAATCAAATGGCGCACTATCTACTGCAGAACTACGAGCTGTCTTCCGAAGATTTTATCGGAATAAAACTCGATCGAAACGAATGGCATATTGTTGCCATCCTCGCCATTCTTAAGGCAGGTTGTGCCTATGTGCCGATAGATGTAGATTACCCAGAAGATCGAATTGCTTTTATGGAAACCGATAGCCATTGCCAATTATCTGTAGATGCCGCTTTCGTAAAAGAATTTGATGCCGTTAAGGAAACCTACGGAACGGAGTTACCACAATTGACAATTGGAGCCAATCAGTTGGCGTATGTCATTTACACCTCTGGTTCTACAGGAAAACCCAAAGGAGTGCTCGTGGAACACCAAAGCATTGTACGATTGGTGAAAGCGACCAACTATTGTCAACTTACGGAAGATAATGTTTTGCTAACAACTGGATCCTTCTCATTCGATGCGACTATTTTCGAATTCTTCGGAACCCTGTTAAATGGAGCCAAGCTCGTTATTACTTCCAAAGACACCATGTTGGATGCACGGGGATTAGCGAAGGAAATCGAACAAAATTCGGTAGAGGTTATGTGGTTTACTTCAGGATGGTTAAATCAACTTGTAGACACACATTTGGAACTGTTTGCGCCTTTAAAGACAGTGCTTGTTGGAGGAGACCGATTGTCGCCCATTCATATTGAAAAATTAAAGAAAGCCCACAAGGAGTTGAATGTAATCAATGCCTATGGACCCACAGAAAATACCACCTTTACAACTACGTATCCTATTGAAGAGGTGACAGCAGATATTCCTATTGGATATCCTATTAGCAACGGAACGATCTATGTGTTGGACGAAACACGACAATTGGTGCCGGTTGGAGTTACGGGTGAAATTTATTTGGGCGGAGATGGCCTTTCCCGGGGGTATTTAAATCGTCCAGATTTAACCGAAGAAAAATTTGTTCCCAATCCTTTTAAAGAAGGGGAACGCCTATATAGAACGGGCGATTTGGGGGCTTGGCTGCCCAATGGAGCTTTGACCTTCGTAGGTCGTGTGGACAACCAAGTAAAAGTAAATGGACACCGTATTGAGCTTGGTGAAATAGAATATCAATTACAAAACAAGGAAGGCATAAATGAAGTGGTGGTGTTGATTGAAGAAGTGGCCGATCAAGAGAAGCAGATCAATGCGTATTTTGTTTCGGAAGAGGAAGAGAATGTAACGACGTTGAGAAGTTACCTTTCCAACGAACTTCCCGATTATATGCTTCCGCATGCCTTTGTTCAAGTGGAAGAAATGCCCTTGAACGGCAACGGAAAAGTAGATAAAAAAGCCCTATTGGCTCTTGATAATGGCGTAACCCTTAATGGGGCCGATTACGAAGCACCTACCAATGAATTGGAGGCGCAATTAGCCGAAGTTTGGGGAGCTATCCTAAATAGAAAAACGGTAGGGATTACCGATGATTTCTTCGAATTGGGCGGAAATAGCTTGAAGTTGTTGAACCTTATCAACGAATTCCATAAGAAGTTCGACTATAAAATCACCATGAAAGAGATTTTCTCTTATCGCACCGTGAAAGAACAGGCAGAACTCATTGGTAATGCCAAAAAAGATACCTATGTAGAGATCGAGAAAGTACCAGAGGAGGAGAGCTATCCGGTATCCGTCACACAGAAACGTTTGCTGTTGCTAAGCCATATGGACGAAAGCTCTGTGGCTTATAATATGCCTACCTCTATGGTTTTGAAGGATGTACAAGACATCGAGAAGTTTAAGACAGCTGTACATGCCACTATAGAAAGACATGAAATCTTACGAACGGTCTTTAGGGAAGATACCGAGGGAAACAATCGACAGTGGGTGTTATCTAAAGAAGAATTGAATTTTAAGATAGAAGAGGTTGACTTTAGATCCAGCACCGATGCCGAAAAAGGAGTAAACGATTACATCACTCAGGATTCCTATGCGAAGTTTGATTTAGTGAATGGTCCTTTGTTACGGGCAAGTCTATTGCGAATTTCGGATGAAGACTACATTTTCTATTACAATATGCATCACATTATTGGTGATGGATGGTCTATAGAAGTCCTTTCCAAAGATGTAATGGCCTTCTATAAGGCGTTCTTGAATGACACTACACCAGAATTGCCAGAATTGCGCATACAGTACAAAGATTACGCCATTTGGCAGTTGAACCGCTTCAAAAACAATGAAGTGGATATAAGCAAATTGTACTGGTTCAACCAATTTAAAGGAGACATTCCAACTTTAGATTTGTCGTTTTCGAAGCCGAGGCCTAAAATGAAGACCTTTACTGGAGATCTTATTCCGCATAGGGTTTCTAAGGAGGCGTTGGATGGCTTAAATGCTTTGGCCGCTCGCACCGAGACTACTTTGTTCATGAACCTTATGTGCATGTTTGGAATGGTGTTGAATCGATACTCGCATCAGAAGGAATTCATTGTAGGAAGTCCTATGGTGGCCCGTATGAATGCAGAGTTGAAGGATCAGATTGGATTCTACGTAAATACCTTGATCTATGGTATTGATATCGATACGACCGAGACCTATCAGGAAATGCTTCAGAAGATGAAGAACAAAGTACTGGAGAATTTCGAGTATCGGGAATACCCCTTCGATCTTTTGGTTGAGGATTTAGGGCAAGGAAAAGACTTCTCACGAAATCCACTATTCGATGCTATGCTCGTGATTAACGAACATCAAGGCGCATCAAGTGGAAGTGTGAAAGGGTCGAGCAATATCAGATTCAAAAACCAAGGGGTGAAAAGTAAGTTCGATATCACTTTTACCTTCAATGTTTATAAGGAGAAGATTAACTGCAATGTTATTTTCAATACCGATCTATATGATAGGCAAGATGTAGAAGAAATGTTGTCCACGTTTATGGGCCTTATAGATACCGTACTCGAGGATGATTCCTTGACGGTGAATGACTACATCAATTCTATGATTCAGGAAGAAGAGCTGCAGGAGCACGATTCATTTTTCAGTGAAATGATGAAGAGCATGGACAGCGACTTCTAGTTCAACCTTCAATACTACACATTTTAAACACCCAGCGCTTAGACAGGGAAGATGACGATGCCCCAACTTGGTGGGTATATAGCGGCAAAATCAATATTGATTCAAAAAATTCAAAATAAAATGATCGAAGTTCAAAAGAAATACCAGGTTATCACATTGCGAAATTTTCGGGAAGTGGAGAAGATTAGAAATCACCTTACCGAAGAGCAAATGCACGCTATAGAGGTAGTGGGAAATGTACTTCCTTTTAAGATCAACAATTACGTCATCGACGAATTGATCGATTGGAACAACATCCCGGAAGACCCCATTTTTCAGCTCACATTTCCACAAAAAGGAATGTTATCCGACTTCTTCTACAAAACCATGGAAGATGCATTATCGTTGGATTTAAGCAAAGCCGAGCTAAAGAAGGTAGCCGATGGCATTCGGTATCAATTAAACCCGAATCCATCGGGGCAGGAAAAGAACACCGCCACCTTGGAGGATCAGGATTTAAGAGGGATTCAACATAAGTACAAGGAAACGGCCTTGTTTTTCCCGAGTAGTGGGCAAACCTGTCATGCTTATTGCACCTTTTGTTTTAGGTGGTCCCAATTTGTGGGGATGGAGGATCTGAAATTCGCGATGAAGGAGTCCGAACTTTTGGTGAATTATCTCAATGAGAACCCATCCATTACCGACGTTATTTTCACAGGGGGTGATCCCATGGTGATGTCAACCCAAAAACTGGAAACGTACATCAATCCTTTGTTGGAATCACGACCTGGAAACCTGCAAAACATACGATTGGGCTCTAAAGCTTTAGGATATTGGCCCTACAAGTTCCTAACGGATAAAGATGCCGATGATACCCTACGCCTTTTCGAAAGGATCGTAAACAGCGGTTTTCACCTCACGCTTATGGCGCATTTCAATCATCCCAATGAATTGGAATCGGAGGCAGTACAGTATGCAATTAAAAGAATATTGAAAACAGGGGTTCAGATAAGAACCCAAGCGCCTATACTAACACATATAAACGACAATGCAAAGGCATGGGCCGATATGTGGAAGAAGCAAGTAAGCTTAGGGCTCATCCCTTACTATATGTTCGTAGCACGTGATACGGGAGCCCAAGAATACTTCGCAGTGACATTAGAAAGGGCACTAGCCATTTACAAGAAGGCTTATCAAAATGTAAGTGGTTTGGCAAGGACGGTAAAAGGCCCAAGCATGTCTACGGACTATGGAAAAATTGAGGTCTTGGGAATAAATGAAATTAACAATGAAAAAGTATTTACCCTGCGCTTCATTCAGGCCAGAAACCCTGAATGGGTAAAGGAACCCTTCTTCGCGAAGTACAATCCAGATGCGGTTTGGATTAGCGATTTGGAACCAGCTTTTGGCGGGGAAAAATTCTTTTTCCAGTAAGCAAATGAGTCATGAATGCTTGTACAAAATGCAGAAAGTGCAGAAACAAGGCACAGAATACTACCGAATGTAACCGTCGTTCTGGCGAGAAGAATCATATAACCAAAAACAATGTTATGACCTTACCATTTGAAATAGCACTGAGTGAGCAAAAAAGTCCACAGGAGTTTATTGCATATTACAAAGAGAACGAACAGAAAATAGACGAGGAACTGTCCAAATACGGAGCACTAAAGTTTAAAAATGTAGCGATTAATTCTACCGAAGATTTCGAAGCCATTACCGCTGCTTTGTCTAGCAAATTCCTGAATTACGTGAATGGAAATTCGCCAAGGAAGAAACTTTCAAACCATGTCTACACGTCTACCGAATACGACAAGTCTCAAATCATTACCATGCACAATGAGATGTCCTATTCTGCTTCATGGCCTAAAAGACTTTTCCTAAGCTGTATCACGGTTTCTGAAACTGGGGGAGAAACTTTACTGGCGGATAGCAAGGAGATTTTGAACAAAATGAACCCCACCATTGTAAATGACATTAAAACCAAGGGAATTAAGTACATCCGGAATCTTCACGGGGGTGATGGATTCTTTGGAAATTCTTGGCAAGACACCTATGAAACCACTAACAAAGAAGAGATTGAAGCTTATCTAAAAGCTTCGGAAATCGACTTTACTTGGAAGGCCGATAATTCTTTACGAATTGTACAATCCCGCCATGGACTAAATAAGCATCCGGATACTGGAGAAGATGTTTGGTTCAACCAAATTGAACATTTCCATCCCTGTCATTTGGGCGATGAGATTTATGAGGTAATTCAGTCGGTGTACGAATCCCCTTTAGACTATCCTATGTACGTAACCTATGGAGACGGATCTCCCATAGACGTAGAAATCATTGAAGAAATCGTTACGACTATCGATTCATTGACAGTGGCTCCGAAATGGAACACCAACGAACTACTTATTCTGGACAACGAACGGGTTTGCCATGGTAGAAACTCGTTTACGGGAGATCGATTGGTTTTGGTTTCCATGTCCTAACGAACACGATAACAAACCTACATAGAACAAACGACGGTTCCTTCCACATAGAACAAGCGAAAGAAGGAATTGAGCTCTTTGACATTTTTAACCCATTCCATAAGACCATTCACTAATGCCATAGTTTGTCTTTTGCTGTGCAATAGACAACTGTACTCAAACAGTATTTAAATGAATAACAAAGTAATACATTACGCGTTCGAACAAGTTGCGGCTGCTAACCCGGAAGCTGTTGCCGTAAAAACGGAGTCTTCGGCTCTGTCCTATGCAGATCTTAATGCAAACGCCAATAGGTTGGCCGACCTATTAGTTCAGCGGAATTGCAAGAAAGACGATATTGTTGCGGCCTTCCTAAACGAACCTATCGCTCAGTTGGTTTCATTACTTGGTATTTTTAAAGCGGGTAGTATCTATTTGCCCGTCGATGTAAAATACAATCAGAACCATTGGGAATCCTTGTTTATGGATATCTGTCCAAAGGTCATAGTGCTATCTCAAGAGAATTTTGAGTTGCTGAATTCGTATGATGAAACCTTTCAGTATTCCATTCCTGAAGCCATAGTGCCAGAAGTGGATGCCGATGGAAGCATTACTTTTTCGGTCTATGTTCATAACGGAAATACCTATGAAAAAGAAGAACAAAATATTGAACTTTCTATCGAGAATCCAGTAGTGACTATCGATAAGGACGACGCCAATTATATATTTTTCACTTCGGGATCTACCGGGAAGCCCAAAGCTGTTTTAGGAAAACACCAAAGCTTGGCGCATTTCATTTCCTGGGTAAATAACGCTTTCGAAATTACAGAGAAAGACAATATTGGGTTGGTTGCTTCCTTTTCTTTCGATGCTTCCTTACACGATATTTTTGCTGCCTTTACCAATGGTTGCACCTTGTTTGTACCATCTTCGGAAACAAAGGAAGACATATTCAAACTACAACAATGGATTAAGGAAGAAGAGATAACGGTATTACACATGGTGCCTACCTTGTTCCGACTTATCTCATCAAGTTATGTTTCGAAGCCAGAATCCTGCGACCTTCAGTTCCCTTCATTACGATATATGCTATTGGCAGGTGAAAAACTATATGGAAAAGACGTGACCGCTTGGCGTACGCGATTTGGAAATCGTACCGAAATCGTGAACCTCTATGGTACTACAGAAACTACCTGTTTAAGTACTTTTTACAGAATCGAGGATACAGAAGACATAGGTCCTTCCGATGTGTTTTGCGTGGGACAGCCTATTTCCAATACCATGATTTTAGTACTTAATCAGAACAATGAACTGTGTCGTGTAAACGAAACAGGAAGTGTGTATATAAGAACACCCTATACCACACAAGGATACTATAAGAATCCAGAACAGACGAATCTTCGGTTCGTACAGAACCCATTAACGTCCAAGAAAGACATGATTTACAAAACGGGCGATTACGGAAAGTACGACGCCGATCGAAATGTGATCATTTTGGGAAGGGAAGATAGCATTGTAAAGGTGAGTGGAGTCCGTGTTGATGTGAACTCAATTGAAGCCACAATCCTAGAATTGGAGCAAGTGGACATGGTGAAATGTATTTTAAGGCAAGATCAGGACAACAACTTCAACATTGCTTGTTTTTTCAAATCGGATGTGATGGAAATAGAAGACATCCGGCGTCATTGCCTACAATTCCTTTCGCACTACGAAGTACCATCTGTATTCGTGAAATTGGATGATTTTCCGAAGAATACCAGTGGCAAGATAGATGCAGTGGCATTAGAGAAAAGTTTAGAGACACCTCAATTGGGCGGTGATAACAGTAGGCCCATGAATGAAACGGAAGAACAACTCGCTAGTATTTGGAAAGAAATACTGGAAGTAGCACCTATTGGGGCGACAGATGATTTCCTTTTGTTAGGCGGAAATAGCATTAGATTAATCAAGTTAAAAGTAAAGATTCATAAAGAGTTTGATGTTTCATTATCGATCAACGAGCTATTTACTTCGAGTCGTTTGGAAGATCAAGCACGTCTAATTTCAGGCGCTAACATTTCCGACTTTGAGAGCATTCCAAAAGTGGATTTGGCTAGTAATTATCCTCTGTCGTCTGCCCAATACCGCTTGTGGGTATTGAGTCAATTAGAAAAAGGCTCTATCGCCTATAATATTCCATTTTCTACCCGTTTGGAAATTACCGATATGGATAGTTTCGAAAGCGCCGTAATTCATGTCATCGAAAGACATGAAGTACTAAGAACCGTTTTCAAGAAAAACAAAGAAGGGGAAGTAAGACAATGGGTGTATAATATGGAAGACTTGGCTTTTTCCATCGACTATCAGGATTATCAAGGTTTGGAAAATGCCAATGAATTAGCCAAACAACACATTGCTGCAGATGTTCAGATTCCATTCGATTTGGAAACAGGTCCATTGCTTCGCATGGGATTGATACAACTGTCTGAAAACGAATATATATTCCATTACAATATGCATCACATTATTAGTGATGGAAAATCCAAAGAACTACTTTCTAGGGATGTCATGACGGCTTACGAGGCCTATCGAACAGGACAGGAACCGAAATTACCCGCTCTAAAGATTCAGTATAAGGACTATGCAGCTTGGCAGTTACAACAACTGGAAAGTGAATCTTTCAAGGAGCACCAGTCCTTCTGGAAACAACATTTGGCAGGAGAATTACCATTTCTAGATCTGCCAAGTAGTAAAGTGCGTCCCTTGGCGTTCGATTTTGGTGGACATTGTTTGGCCACTTCACTAACGCCAGATGCGACAACGAAACTTAAAGATTATTGCTCGGAGCGTGGAGGTACCCTGTTCATGGGAATACTATCGCTTTGGAAACTATTGTTCCACAAGTATACCCAGCAAACCGATATTATTATTGGTTCCCCAGTGGAAGGGCGGGATCATATCGATCTTAAGGATCAGATAGGATTTTATGTCAATACACTGATCCATAGAAATACAGTGAATCCTTCCGAAAGTTTTAATGACTTTTTTGAGAGACTTAAAGAAAATACCATTGCATCGTTCAATCACCAGATGTATCCTTACGATCGACTGGCAGAGGATTTGAACATTATAAGAGATGCCAGTAGAAGCGCCATTTTCGATGTGCTTATCGTTCTTCAAAATGATGTGGCTTCAGAAAATCGTCGCTTCACAAAAGGGGAGTCATATGGCACCATAGTAGATCGAGGCGTAGCCACGTCCAAATTCGACTTGGAGATAGAACTTCAGGAAGTAGGTGGATCGTTGAACTTCCAAATCGTTTACAACACGGCCATTTATGAGAAGGAGCGTATTATAGGACTATTGGATCACTTCCAACAATTGGTAAACGCAGTTCTTGAAGCACCCGAAGCGAAGATTGGTGAAATTGACTATTTATCGCAAGAAGAGACCAACCTTCTACTCACGGAGTTTAACGATACTCAAGTAGATTTTGGAGAAGACCAGATATTGGATTTATTCGAAACACAGGTACGCCGAAATCCCGATGCCATTGCATTGACATATAATGGAGAGGAAGTGAGCTACGGAACGTTGGATCGTAAATCGAATCAACTGGCACACTACCTTGCACAAGAAGGCTTGGAAGAAATGCTCATTCCGATTTGTATTGACAGATCCCCAGAGTTGATCGTAGCCATTCTAGGAATCCTAAAATCGGGGAACGCTTTTGTGCCCATTGCGGCTAACTTCCCACAGGATCGGGTAAATTATATATTGGATGATACCAAGGCCTCATTGGTCATTTGCAGTGAATCGAATGCAGCGAAGTTCGAATCGATAACCACGGTAGATCTGTCGCATTTCCCATTCGATCAATATCCTTGGGATGCACCAGAAGTACCTTATGTAAATGAGCAGCCCGCTTATTGTATTTATACGTCGGGGACAACAGGTAGGCCCAAAGGAGTGCTTATATCGCGTGACGCGCTTACTAACTATATTCAGTACGCCAGCGAAACCTACACTGACCGAGAATCCTTACGATTCATTTTGGTGACCTCTGTTTCTTTCGATTTAACGATAACCAGCATTTTTACGCCCTTGGTTACGGGTGGAAGCATAGAGATCATCCCGGAATTTAAAAGTGATGTGGAAGCGTTGGAGCTTGTGGCAAGAAAAGAATTCGATGTCATTAAGCTCACGCCATCTCACCTGGATGTACTCGTAGACTTCCGAACTAAAGAATCTGGAATGGACACCCAGAAGAAACGTGTATTCATTCTTGGAGGCGAGCAGTTATCCAAAAATTCCGTAGCTAAGTTGTTTACTTGTTTTGGAAACAACAGTGTGATTTGGAATGAATACGGACCGACAGAGTCTACTGTAGGTTGTATCGCCAAGCGAATTACTTCAGAAGATGAAGGTGAGATTTTAATTGGGAAACCCACAAGCAATACCCAGGCGTACATTATGAAAGAAGATGCCTTATTGCCTGTTGGCGTTACCGGTGAAATTTACATCGGCGGATCGCAATTGGCGATGGAATACCTGAATAACAAAGAGCTTACAGATTCCAAATTTGTACCCAGTCCTTTTGCAGCAGGAGAGAAACTCTATAGAACAGGAGATTTGGGAAGATGGTTGCCGTGTGGAAATATGGAGTATCTGGGTAGATTGGATGAACAAGTAAAGATTCGCGGATACCGTATAGAGTTGGCCGAAATAGAATTTTACCTAAAGAAAAGGCAAGAAATTAAATCGGCCGTGGTGACTACAGTGGAGAACAAGGAGAGTGAGTTGGAACTGGCTGTTTATTTCGTTGCCGATCAGGAATTGGATCTAGGAAAACTACGACTGTATTTATCGTATTACCTACCGGCCTATATGCTTCCCGATTACTTTATAGCAGTGGATGAAATTCCGCTAACCAGCAACGGTAAAGTAGATTATGCCGCACTTCCAGAGCCTTCAGATACGGAGGTCTCCAGTGGAGTTGAATATGTGGCTCCGGAAAATGAATTGGAAGAGAAGCTCGTAGAGATTGTAGCCAGTGTTTTGGATAGAAATGCCCATGTCATTGGAACGCACGACAATTTCTTCGATTTGGGAATGAACTCCATCAAGCTTCTTAAAGTACTGAACAGCATCAACAGCATATTCAATCTTACGCTAAATATTTCGATGTTATTCGATAGTCCGAATGTTCACTTCATAGCCAATGAGATTGATTTAATCCTAAAGGCGAGTCAACTTCAAAACCAAGAAAAGAGAGCCAAAACCCTCAAAATATAAGGTTTCGAGCAGATCGAAAATGCAGTGATACTGTGTTTCAGCATAAGCGGAACTACCAATTCTGCAATACCATCATGTTTATGTCTAACACATTCTTTTTCAGAAAGAATCAAAAAAATATTGAGATGAATCTAACACCAGAAACAAATATCGAATCCAACGTAAGTGGTTATTCAAAATCATTTCCCACAACCTTCAGAAAAGCAAAAAACGACATTCTTGTCGATAACAATGAGAAGGAGTATTTGGACTTTTTCAGTGGTGCGGGTGCCCTTAACTATGGGCATAACAACGATTATTTGAAGAAGGAAATAGTTGCCTTTTTAGGATCCGATGCACCCATACATTGCTTGGATATGGACAGTGAGATGAAATTGAACTTCCTCAACGCGTTCCAGGATACGGTGCTAAAACCACGCGGATTGGACTATAAATTACAATTTCCAAGCCCATCGGGAACGAATGCCGTAGAGGCAGCTATTAAGTTGGCGAGAAAGGTGACCAAAAGAAGTAAGATTCTTTCGTTTACCAATTCCTTCCACGGGATGACGGCCTCTTCTTTGGCTTTATCTGGGAGTCAGGAACATCGCCATAACGATATTCCTGCCCAAGACGTGCTGTTTTTCCCATTCGATGGATACTTTGGTGAAGATGTAGATACATTGGAGTATATAAAGCAAATGGTAGCCTCTCAGGGATCTGGGAATACGCTACCTGCAGCTATCATTTTAGAAACTATTCAAGCCGAAGGAGGTATAAAAGTTGCTTCAGTAGACTGGTTAGTGGGACTTCAGCAATTTGCCAATGAGAATGGGATTCTACTTATTGTAGATGACATTCAAGTAGGATGCGGGAGAACAGGTAATTTCTTCAGCTTTGAGAGAGCAGGAATTTATCCCGATATCGTATTGCTATCCAAGTCCATTAGTGGTTTCGGATTACCTCTTTCCTTGGTACTCATGAAGCCGGAATTGGATATTTGGACCCCAGGAGAACACAATGGAACCTTTAGGGCCAACAATTTGGCATTATGTGGTGCCACTACAGCTTTAGATTACTGGAAGGACCGAAATTTTCAAAATGAAATTGAGAAAAAAGCACAGGTCGTAGAAGAGAAACTGAATCAATTACGTACCGATTCGGAAGCTGTGAAAGCGGTACGCGGTATGGGATTGATCTGGGGCATTGAATTTGAATCTGGCGAATTTGCCAAGAAAGTATCCCAACAGCTTTTTGAAAAAGGCCTCATTATAGAAACCTGCGGAAACAAAGGACAGGTGGTGAAATTATTACCCCCACTTACCATTACCGAAAGGAATCTATCCAACGGTTTGGACTTGATCCAAGAAACCATCCACCAATTGCACGGACAACCGATACTCACGTACTAAGCAACGAAAACTGCTACTCATCACAATCAAAAAAATATAGTTATGATACTCCTATTAGAAGAATTGAAAGAGCAAGGCGTTACGGTTGCGCTTCAGGGAAATGATCTGGAATTGAGCTTCGATGAAGATATATCTGAAGGACTCATACACAAGATCAAGGAAAACAAGGAAGGGATTATCTCATTCCTTCAGAAGTATGGAGCCAATGGCCAAAATGGGGAACAAGGAATCCCGAATGTTGGGGAACAACGGGATTACGAACTCTCCAATGCCCAAATGCGATTGTGGATATTGAGTCAGGATCCCGAAAGCTCTAAAGCCTATAACCTCTACAATACCGTAGATCTTAAGGGGAATTATTCAAAAGACCATCTTGAGGAAGCCATTCAAAAAGTGATTGAAAGGCATGAAATCCTGAGAACGGTGTTCATCCAGAATCCACAAGGGGAGGTACGGCAACGCATTTTACCTGCAGATTCAGATTTGTTTGCAATGAACTATCTGGATTACAGAAATACCGAAGATGCTAAGAAAAAGGCACAGACCTTTGTGAAAAATGACCGAACGACTCCTTTTGATTTGGAAAATGGGCCTCTTGTAAAGACGACACTCATTCAATTGGCAGAAGATCATTTTGCCTTCTATTTTAATATGCATCACATCATCAGTGATGGATGGTCCATGGGCGTTATGGAGAAAGACTTGATGAACTATTACAAAGCCATAGCTTCTAGGACTGAAGTGTCCTTACCGAGTTTAAGGGTACAGTATAAGGACTATGCTGCTTGGCAAAAAGAGTTGCAAAATGATAATCGTTTAAGCGATTCAAAAACCTATTGGAACGAACGATTTAAGGATAACATCCCTTCTTTGGATGTACCCTCTTCCAAAACCCGACCCGCTCGTATGACGTATAATGGACAGGGCTTGTCCACCTATATAGATAAGGATACCACAACACAACTCAATGCCTTTGCCCAAGAGAAAAGAGGAAGTCTTTTTATGGGACTTTTGGCAGCTTGGAAGGTATTGTTGTACCGATATACGGGACAGACGGATATGGTCATCGGAACACCGGTTTCCGGTAGGGAACACAAAGAATTAGAAGACCAAATTGGTTTCTATGTGAATACATTGGCCGTTAGGAATACGTTAGATCCTTCTTGGAGCTTCGAGCGTTTCTTCGAAGCGGTGAAGACCAATGTCTTGAATGATTTCGGACATCAAAATTATCCTTATGATCAGCTTATAGAGGATCTACAATTACAAAAGGATCCTAGCAGGAACACCCTTTTCGATATCATGTTTGCCCTTCAAAATGCTTCGGCAACCGAGGGAGTAACCTCTAGTAAAAGTGACTACGGAATTTCGGATATGGGACAGACACAGGCCAAATTCGATCTTACGCTTTATTTCATTGAAATTGATGGCGGGATCAACTTCCAAATTATTTACAATCGTGATGTGTACGAAAAGGAGTTGATTGCCCAAATGATGACACACTTCAAGCAATTGCTGAAAGAGGTACTCGTAGCACCCCAACAAAAAATAGAAGCGGTTAATTATTTGTCCTATGCGGAGATTGCGGAGCTTACCGAAATCTTCAATGCTTCGGATACGGAGTACCCAAGGGATTCCAATATCGTTCGTGTTTTTCAGGAGCAAGTAGCGGCAACACCCAATAACAAAGCTTTGGTATCTGGAGATACCGCATTTACCTATAAAGAATTGGACGAAGTTTCGAATCAACTTTCGCGTTTCCTTACTCAGGAATATGCAATTTCTGAAGAAGACTTTGTAGGGATTAAACTGGAAAGAAACCCTTGGCATGTGGTAAGTATCCTTGCCATTTTAAAAGCAGGGAGTGCCTTTGTTCCTATCGACATTAATTACCCTCAGGAACGAATCGATTATATGGAGCGTGATAGTAATTGCAAGGTAACCATAGATACTACTGTCTTACAACGCTTTTTCGATGAAGGGGACGAACTGCCAAGCACGGCATTCGAAACTGAGGTTTCGCCAGAAGCACTGGCTTATGTCATGTATACTTCCGGATCAACGGGAACGCCCAAAGGCGCCATGATAGAGCAGCGCAGTGTGGTTCGCTTGGTAAAATCAACCAACTTTTACCAGTTCAATGATTCGGACGTACTGTTATCCAGTGGATCCTTTTCCTTCGATGCGACGACATTCGAGTTCTTTGGACCGCTTTTAAACGGAGGAACCCTAGTGGTAACTCCTATGGATTCCTTACTGGATGTGAAACAACTGGGAGAAGAAATTCGAAATAATAACGTAGACGTTATGTGGTTCACATCAGGTTGGCTGAATCAGATTGTAGATGCAGATATCACGGTTTTCCGAACCTTGAAGACTTTATTGGTAGGAGGCGACAAGCTTTCGCCTACGCATATTCAAAAACTAAAAACACAATATCCAGGGCTTGTTATTATTAATGGTTATGGACCTACGGAGAACACTACGTTTTCCCTCACTTATGAAGTGGATGAAGTGAATGGTGAGATTCCCATCGGCTTTCCCATAAGCAATAGTACAGCCTTTGTACTGGATACAAATATGAAATTGGTTCCCAAAGGAGTCATTGGGGAATTGTATTTGGGTGGCGACGGGCTTTCCCGTGGGTACCTGAACAATCCCGATTTAACCCAGGAGAGGTTCATTCTACATCCTTTTAAAGAAGGAGAACGATTGTACAGAACAGGAGATTTGGCCAAGTGGCTTTCGGATGGAAGTATCGCTTTCGAAGGTCGAGCAGATAATCAGGTAAAAGTAAGTGGGCACCGTATTGAATTGGGTGAAATAGAAAGAGCACTCGAAGAAATTCCGGAAGTCGCACAAGTTTGTGTCTTGGCCATAGCCGACGAAGACGGACAGAAGCAATTGGCTGCCTACATTGTTGCCGATCGTGAAATGAACAGTGGCGACATGCGGGACTATCTTTCTGGCGTCCTTCCCTCATACATGCTGCCCAGCTACTTTGTTCAATTGGATAAAATGCCATTGAATTCTAATGGGAAAACCGATAGAAAGGCATTGCCCAAGCCAGAAAATACGGATGTGCTCACAGGAGCCGCGTATGTAGCACCCAATACGGAGACCGAAGAACGTATGATCGATATTTGGGAAACCATTTTGAATAGAACACAAATAGGAATTAAAGACGATTACTTCGAATTGGGCGGAAATAGTCTAAATGCTTTGAAGATTATTTCCCGAATGAATGAAGAATTTGAAGTGAAATTGAGCATAAAGAACCTGTTTTCGCATACCAATGTGGAGAGCTTGAGTGCATTCATCGATTTCGTGATTCAACAAAACAAAATGAAGGCAGCAAAGGCCTCCATGGTTCAGATAGAAATTTAGCCAACACCCATCCAAAATCATTCATCATGTCCAAAAAAACACTTGGAATCATCTCTGGTATGGGGACAAAAGCGGGTTTGCTGTTTGTCAATAAGTTGGTAGATAGGATAGAGGCTCCAACGGATCAGGACTTTCCAGAGTTTGTGATTCATAACAATAGCAAGATTCCCGATAGAACACTCTCTATTGTTTATGGGGAAGAATCGCCGTATTTAGAGTTGTTTCGTTCCATCAAAATGTTGCAAGCCTGTAATGTATCCTTCATTGTTTCTACCTGCGTGACTTCGTATCACGAAATAAGTCGTCTGGAGAAGCAATTCGATGTAGAAATATTAAATCCGGTAGATCTGGTACTTAACCTTTTAAAGACAAAGTACAAGCACTACAGACGTATTGGTCTTTTGGCCACCTCGGGAACCCTAAAGTCGGGTTTGTTTCATAGAAAGTTTAAGCATTCTGGATTGGAACTCATCACTTTGAATGAAAGGGACCAAGAAGAGGAATTCATGAAAGCGGTTTATATGGAGGGGGGATTTAAGTCTTCCCATGTAGTGCCAGAGGCCTACGACCATTTCAAGGAAGCCGTTTCCTCCCTAAACGAAAAAGGAGTTGATGTCATTATTGGTGGCTGTACCGAAGTACAGATAGGATTCGATAAGCTACAGCCCAAAATTCCATACATCGATGTGATCGACGTCCTTATCGATGAGGTCATAAAAAGAATGAATTTAAAGCGCAAAGTAGAGCATATGGAAAGCCTTTACTTCTAGTTGGTAAACCACTTTTCAAAACTCCATTGGAACATAAAACACTAGCAAAACAAGTACCATGAGACTTAAAACATTATTTAAAAAAAGCAAAGCTTTTACCCATATAAAGAACTCTGAAGTGACCAAAAGGCAGATAGCCTTTACGGATTTCAACACTTTGGAAGTCGCTAATGACATAAATGTATTCGTAACCTTTTCTGAAAGTAAGCAGCAAATAGTCATTGAAGCCAATGAAAATCTACAGGAATTAATTCGGGTAGAAAATTTGGATAATAAATTGATCATTTATAAGAAAAAGAATTTGGTAGTAAAAGGAGATGAGACAACCAATGTATATGTTCATTGCAAGCCTTTCTCCAAGTTCTCAGCAGCCAATGATTGCACCCTTACATTAGAAACCGAGCTTCACTCCCAAAAGGCTAAAGTAAAGCTCTCTCAAGATTCCGCTTTCAAAGGGATCGTAAACGTACAGGAGTTCGAAATGCAATTTGCGGATGACTCAAAAGGAGAGATATCTGGGTATATAGAGTACCTCAACCTGAAGCTTGCGGACGATAGCAAGTTGAAGAACTACGAGTTGACGGTAGGAAGCTTGGATGCCCATTTATCTGAAGATAGTACAGCCCATCTTACGGTGAACAAAACCATTAACGTAAAAGCGAGCAGCGATAGCAAACTAAAATACAAAGGAAATGCAAAGTTGAATGCCAAATTCACTTCTGGAGATTCTTCGGTAAAGCAAGTAAAGTAAACCCCACATTCATTCAAGAAATTTAATAACCCCTAAGTGGATTGTCTGCGCATTCCAGCGGGACAATTCATGCCTTTCTTCACATAAGTCGAAACGCAAGTAGATATACTAACCCATTAGAAATTAAGGATATGGAAAATAACATTTTAATTCAGACAGGAGTAGCCGTCGACACGGAAATCGCAGTCGAGTACGGTATTACAAGAGAGAAATTCTATGAAGAATATGTGAGCAAGAATAGGCCCGTAATTCTGAAAGGATTAATGGACGATTGGCCTGCTAAACACATCTGGGGTAACCAGTATTTTAGCAATCTCGATCATGACCAGAAGATTCTAGCCAAGAAAGGAAACATTAAAAAAGGGGACATGCGAAGCATGAAACTCTCTGAGTATGTGGCCCTGATGCAGGAATATGAATATTCCGATAAAACGGAAGATCCTACACACTATCTGCATGATTTCCCAATGTTTCAAGTAATGCCAGATCTGGCAGATGATGTGGCTCCATTTCCATTGCAGCTATTCCCGAAATGGTATGCGGACAAATGGTGGAACTATTGCTGTTTCTTTATCGGAACCTCAAGAAATAAAACCCCAATGCATATCGATACTTTACTTACCAACAACCTGTTCTTTCAAGTAGCGGGGGTAAAAGAGTTTACCTTGATATTGGCCGAAGACATGGACAAATGCTATCGCTATGATTGGAAATGGTCACGTGTAAACCCAGACAAGCCGGACTATGTGAAATATCCTAAATTCAAGGATGCCAAGGTGTACCGATTCCAAGTAACGGGAGGGGACATTCTGTATATGCCAGCTGGAGCATTTCACCAGGTAAAGAGCATCACCAATTCGATTTCATTCAATATCGACTGGCATACCAAGAAGACGGTACTTAAAGGGCTGTGGGCATCCATTAAAGGAGGTGCATCTTTCCCGAACATCTATTACAACAGCATTTTAGCACTAGGATTGTGCCTAAACATTCCATCCAAATACCTATTCAAGTTCTATAAGAGCTATTTCGCCTTTATCGCCTAAGGAGACTTAGGACGAGCGCAGCCATCAAAAAATTAACGAATCCAAACATTTCATCGAATGCTTAGCTTAATTAACAAAATAGCAGAGAATAACATACTTCTGGAAGTAGACGAAGGCAACCTTAAACTGTTATCCGATTCTGCCGAGATCAGTGCGGATCTATTGGAAGAGATCAAGGTACACAAGCAAGAAATCATGTCCTACCTGTTACAGGCGGATCTAATTTCGAGCCGAGGGCAAAACAAGCTTACGCCTTGTACGCCTGCGGAAAATTACCCCCTGTCTTCATCACAGTATCGAGTATGGGTGCTTAGTCAATTCGAAGGAGGATCGGAAGCGTATAACATGCCGTTCTCTACTCCCATGGAAATTAGGGATATGGATAGTTTCGAAAAAGCCATTCATTCGGTAATCGATCGTCATGAGATTTTACGGACGGTCTTTAAAATGGATGGAAATGATGAAATAAGACAGTGGGTAAAGGCCCCAGAAGACTTTAATTTCAGCATTCAGCATGAAGATTTCCGTAACCTTCCAGAAGGCCGTAAAAAAGCCAAGGCACTTATAGCAGAGGATTCGTATAAGCCATTCGATTTGGAAAATGGCCCCTTGTTACGCATTTTCTTAATGCGCATTACCGATGTGTCTTATGTGCTGTATTACAATATGCATCACATCATAAGTGATGGTTGGTCTATGGATATTCTTACCAAGGATATTTTAAGCTATTACAGAGCGTATGCAGAAGGGGAGAAGCTGACCTTGTCTCCGTTAGAAGTACAGTACAAGGATTATGCCCATTGGCAGTTGGAAGAACTGCAAACGCCCACCTATAAAGCGCACGAAGAGTTTTGGATGAATCAATTATCTGGAGAATTGCCACTATTGGATCTTCCAAGTGACAAGGTACGGCCTAAGGTATTTTCGTATGAAGGCCACAAACTATCTACCTACATTGCTCCTGAAATCACAAAAAGGCTTCAGGATTTCTGTCAGGATAAAAAAGCCAGTCTTTTCATGGGGCTTTTGGCCGCATGGAACACCTTGCTATACAGATATACAGGGCAAAAAGATATTATTATTGGTTCCCCAGTGTCTGGTAGGGACCATGCCGATCTTAACGATCAGATAGGTTTTTATGTAAATACATTGGCGTTTCGTAATGAAATCGACGCCGACCAGAGTTTTAATGCATTCTTCGATGAGGTAAAGCAAAGAACGTTGGCCTCTTACGATCACCAGATGTACCCATTCGATCAATTGGTAGAATCACTGTCCTTGGATGGTGATACCAGTAGAAATGCGGTGTTCGATGTGTTGCTTTCCTTGCAGAATACGGGAGATGTTTCTTCTAGGTTCCTAGGTAAGAAAGAGGAATCGGGTGTCGTTCAGGATAAAGGAACCTGTGCTACGAATTTCGATTTGGATATCGATTTTGAGGAAGTAGGGGATCGATTGTACTTCCAATTGATTTATAACACCTCTATTTATGACCGTGAGATGATAGAACGTCTTATGGGACATTTTGAGGAATTACTTATTTCCATTGTTGAAAATCCTAACGAAAAACTGGGATACCTCAATTATCTCACTCACGGTGAGCGCGAAGAGCTTTTATTCGATTTTAACGATACTACCATCGATTTTGATGTAAACGAGAACTTTATTCAAGTTTTTCAAAAGCAAGTACAGGAAAATCCAAATACTAGAGCCGTTCGGTATAAGGAAAATGAACTTTCCTATTCGGAATTGGATCAAGTATCCAACCGTTTGGCAAATTATCTGACATCTGTATATGATGCGAAGAAGGGCGATTTAATTGTCATTAACCTTGACCGTACAGAGTGGTTATTGGCCAGTATCCTTGCCATTTTCAAAATGGGCTGCGCTTATGTACCTGTGGATCCTGTATATCCAGAAGACCGTAAAAAATACATCATAGACGATTGCGATACGCCTTATGTGATCGACAATGCATTTCTTGAAAAATTCAAACAAGAATTGCCTAATCAGTCAGACGAATTTAGTCCTATACAAGTAACAGGAGACGACCTAGCTTATATCATTTACACTTCCGGATCCACTGGAAAACCCAAAGGGGTAATGATTGAGCATCAGGGGATGATGAATCACCTGTATTCTATGATCGATGAATTGGAATTGGATGCTAAAAGTGTCATCGTTCAGAACGCACCCTATACCTTCGATATATCCGTATGGCAATTGTTAAACGGACTGTTGGTAGGAGGTGCCACGAGCATCGTAGATCAAGAAACCCTATTGGATATCGACCGATTCTTGCAACGTCTTGTCGAGGATAATGTAACGACCCTTCAAGTAGTGCCAAGTTATTTGAAAGCGCTTATGGAAGCTCAAGCGTATTCGGAAGCTTTGGAGCAGCTATCCTATATTTTGGTGACAGGAGAGGCTGTGAATAAAGAACTAATAGACACGTGGTTTTCATCTTATCCCAATGTATTGATGGTGAATGCCTACGGACCTGCTGAAGCTTCGGATGACGTTACCCTTCACATTATGAATGCCACTCCCCAAGGAGTAAATGTACCCATTGGAGCACCGATACAGAACATCCAAATGTTCGTTTTGGACGAAAATTTACAACTATGTGCCAAGGGAATTGTGGGAGAACTGTGTGTTTCTGGAATTGGTTTGGCCAAAGGCTACCTCAACAAACCCGAATTGACCGATGAGAAATTCATTCCGCATCCTTTTGTTCCCGGAGAACGCCTGTACAAAACGGGTGATTTAGGGAAATGGTTGCCCGATGGTACCATGGAATTTGTAGGTCGAAAAGACAATCAGGTAAAAATCCGTGGACATCGCATTGAACTGGGAGAGATTGAATACTACCTTCAGGAACGCGATGATTTGGAAGCAGTAGCCGTGGTGGCCGTTCGAGGAACGGGTGGCCAAAACGAATTGGCGGCGTACGTTACCTCCAATAATGAAGTATCGGCGAAATCCCTTCGAAGCTATCTTTTGGATCTTATTCCAGCCTTCATGGTACCCAGCTACTTCGTGCAGTTGGAAGAACTTCCACTTACCTCAAATGGTAAGGTGGACCGAAAAAAATTAAGCCAGAATACCGATTTTGAAACTTCTACGACCACAGAATTCCTTGCTCCTACCAATGAAACAGAAGAGAAGTTATTGGAGATATGGCAAGAGCTGTTAGGTATAGAACACATAGGAATACAAGACGATATTTTACTGATTGGTGGTAACAGTATCACGTTCATCAAATTAAAAATTAAAATCCACCAAACTTTCGATGTAGCCTTAAAGTTGGAGGAATTCTTCAGCCATAATACCATCGAGAAACAAGCGAAACTCATTGCTCAATCCACGAAAAGTGAATACAAAGAGATTGAGAACATTGCAACCGCACCTAACTATGCCTTATCCTCTGCACAGTATCGTGTGTGGGTATTGAGTCAGTTCGAAGGAGGGTCGGAGGCCTATAATATGCCAACGACCACGCCTATTGAGATCTCCGATATGGCGAGCTTTGAAAAAGCGATTCATGCCGTGATCGACCGTCATGAGATATTAAGAACGGTATTCAAGGAAGATGAAGAAGGTATAATAAAGCAGTGGGTACTGAATAGGGAAGACCTTGGCTTTGCCATAGATCACAAAGATTATCGCGAGGAGGAAGACAAGTTAGATCGTGCCAATGCGTACGTAAAAAGTGATTTGTACAAAACATTCGATTTAGCGGAAGGTCCCTTACTCAGAATGAGCTTGTTGCGATTTAGTGATACCCAGTATATTTTCTACTACAATATGCATCATATCATTAGCGATGGTTGGTCTATGGATATCCTAGCGAGGGATGTCATGACCTATTACAATGCATACTTGGAAGATCAAGCGGTAACCCTTCCTCAATTAAATATTCAGTATAAGGATTATGCGAATTGGCAGATAGAATCTTTGGAAAGTGAAGCTTATGAAAACCACAAAGAATTCTGGTTGGAGAGTCTATCAGGAGAGCTACCTTTATTGGATCTTCCCACCAACAAAACGCGTCCCAGTGTTTTCAGTCATGCAGGACGTTGTTTGGGGACTTTCATTAACCCTGAAATCACCCAAGGTCTTAAGCGCTATTGCCAAGATCGTCAGGGAAGCTTGTTCATGGGATTGCTTTCGGTACTTAACGTACTCTTTTATCGCTATACCAACCAAAAAGACATGATTATTGGAGCGCCCGTTTCCGGAAGGGATCATGGGGATCTAAAAGATCAGATAGGGTTTTATGTAAATACACTGGCCTTACGCAATGAAGTAAACCCAGGAGATTCTTTCGATGCATTTTTCGAAAATGTAAAGGAAAAAACCTTGGCTTCTTTGAGCCACCAGATGTATCCCTTCGACAAGCTGGTAGAATCCCTTTCCTTGGAAAGAGATACTAGTAGAAGTGCCGTTTTCGATATTCTATTAACCCTTCAGAATATTGGGGAACGTCCAGAAAATAACATCAAGGATGAAAACGCCTATCAACGCATAAAAGACAAGGGAACCTGTCTTTCTAAGTTCGATTTGGAGATCGATTTTGAAGAAGTAGGCGATAGCTTAGACTTTCAAATCATCTATAATACAGATATCTACGAACAAGAGACCATCGAAGGGTTTATGGCCCATTTCAAGGAATTGCTTACGGCAATTTTGGAAAATCCGGGAACTCGGGTAAATCAGTTAAATTATTTATCCGAAGCCGAAAAAACGGAACTCATTACGACCTTCAACGATACTACGGTCGAATATTCTAATGACAAGACCATTATCAATTTGTTCCAAGAACAAGTGCAATTGCATGGCGACCGCCCTGCATTGGTTTTCGAGGAAAATGAGTACACCTTTGCCGAATTGGATCGACTTTCCGATCAGTTTTCCTACTACCTGAACGAGGTATGTCTGGTGAAGAAGGGAGAAGTAGTGGGTATCAAAATTGAACGCAGTGAATGGATGTTGATTGCTGTTTTGGGAGTGCTAAAATCGGGTTGTGCTTATGTGCCGATCGATATGGCCTATCCGGAAGAGAAGATTTCATATTTGGAAAGCGATAGTCAGTGTAAGCTTGTTATTCAGAAAGAGCATATTAACCAATTCAATGACTATCTGCCCAATCTAGCGTGCGACGTTCCGTTACCATCAGTGGAGGCGGACGACGTAGCATATATTATTTATACTTCGGGATCCACTGGAAAGCCCAAGGGAGTTGTGGTGCCACACCGTTCATTGGTAAATATCACACAAGCTTGGTCCCGTTCGTATCCCATTCAGGATTTGGAGATTTCTTATCTGCAGATCGCCAGTTTTTCTTTCGATGTATTCTTCGGAGACTTCTGCCGAAGTATCCTCAACGGAGGGAAAATGGTGATTGTAAAAGACATAAAAGCCTTGGATTTCAATGAGCTCTACGAGGAATTCACCAAGCATAAAATCAATATGTTGGAGGGAACCCCAGGTTTATTGGTTCCCTTCCTAAAGTATGCAAAAGAAGAGGGGCTTTCTTTAGAGTACCTAAAATTGCTCATCCTAGGATCCGACATTCTAACATTGAACGACTTTAAATATCTCCTCAAGGAATATGAAGGTGTAGCTATAATTAATAGTTACGGACTTACCGAAGCGGCTATTGATAGTTGCTACTTCCAGTATACCAAAGGGTTCGACCTGAATTCATGTAAAAATACACCCATAGGAATTCCCTTCCCGAACATTCAAATTTTCATTTTGGATGAGGTCTTGCAGCCTGTAGGGAAAGGAATAGTTGGCGAATTGTATATAGGAGGACAAAGCCTAGCGAAAGGATACTTCAATCGTCCAGAAATGACTGCAGAGCGTTTTGTGCCCAGTCCATTTTCGGAAGGAGAAACACTATATAAGAGTGGCGATTTGGGAAAATGGCTTCCCGATGGAACCATCGAGCTTATCGGTCGGGCCGATTATCAAGTAAAAATCAGGGGACACCGTGTGGAATTGGGTGAAATCGAATCTTGTCTTCAAGAAAAGGAAGGAGTGCAAGAAGCGGTGGTATCTACGGTAGTGAATGATGAAGGGGATAGCGAATTAGTGGCTTATGTAGTGTGTAAATTGGAATACACCCCGGTAGATTTACAGAATTACCTTTCTGGTCGTTTATCGACGCACATGATCCCTAGGTATTTTGTGATGTTGGAAAGCATGCCACTTACCCCCAATGGGAAAGTAGATCGCAAAGCGCTTCCTCATCCGAAGTCACTGGGAATGGATTCGGGCGTAGCCTATGTCCCTGGATCTACCCAAAATGAAAAAGTATTATTGGAAGTCTGTGAGACCGTTCTCAATAAAGAGCGTGTGAGTCTTTTGGACAACTTCTTCAATCTTGGAGGAGACTCCATTAAATCTATACAAGTAGCTTCCCGATTGACCCAACAGGGCTTCAAGCTTCGGGTAGATGAAATTCTACGAGTACCACTTTTAAAGTCTTTGGCCAAACTCATCACCTTGAAAACAAGACAAATTGATCAAGGCCCAGTAGAAGGTCCAGTGGTACTAACGCCTATTCAGAGTTGGTTGTTCGAAGCGAATGAAATTAGAAATCCGAAGCACTACAATCAATCCATTGCCTTGAGAAGTACGACACCTATCGATAGTGACTTACTAGATCGTTGTATTTCGAAATTGGTAGAGCATCATGATGTCCTAAGGATGGTTTATACCGAAGGTACCAATGGATGGGAACAGTTCAATAAAGGATTGGGTGATAAGAATTATGCCATTCATTTTTACGACCTAAGTGCAGAAGAAGACGGAAAAGCGAAAATGAGTGCTTTGGGTACCGAATTACAGGCGAGTTTCGATCTGGAGGAAGGTCCTTTGTTCAAAGTTGGGCATTTCAGATTGGCCGATGGAGATTACCTAGCTTTGATCATTCATCATCTTGTGATCGACGGAATCTCATGGCGTATACTCTACGAAGATCTTTCGCAATTATATGGACAAGGTCAAAAAGGAGCATTACTACGATTGCCACAAAAGACGGATTCCTTCCAGAATTGGGCATCGCAATTAAAGGAATATGCGAACAGTTCTAAATTTCAGAAAGAACAATCGTACTGGGAAGAGGTATGTAAAACAGAAATTCCTTCCTTGCCAGTCGATCTCAATAACACTGAGGAACGCAGCTTAGATACAAAGGTTTCTTTCAAAATAGACAAGGAGACTACTCAAAAATTGCAGACGCAGGTGCATCAAGCCTATAATACAGAGATTAATGATATCTTGTTAACCGGACTCGGCTTGGCCATTAAGGAAGCTCTAGGAGTTGATAAGAGTGTATTGACCATGGAAGGTCACGGAAGGGAAGAAATCCTAGACGATATAGACATTACAAGAACCGTAGGTTGGTTTACTTCCGAGTTTCCTTTTGTACTGAATGCAGGGAAAGCGGACAATATCGAGAACTTAATCCAGGTCAAGGAATCACTTAGAAAGATACCGAATAAGGGAATTGGTTATGGATTGTTTAAATACTTTACCGATTCGTTCTCGTCCGATATTCATCCAACGGTAGAGTTCAACTATCTTGGGGATTTCGGGGATGGAGTAACTGCTGAAAAGGAACAAACCCTGTTGTTTGAATATACTTCTGAAGATATCGGTTTGGATTCCGATCCGAGCAATACCAGTGAAGTGTTGCTATACATTTCGGGGATGACCATAAACGGACAGTTAACCCTTACCGTTTCCTATTCTGAAAAGGATTTCCAGCCAGAAACCATGGAAAGGCTATCTGCATCTTACGAAGCGAAGCTTTGTGATTTGGCCGAAGCTCTTTCTAATACTGAAGAAAGACATCTAACACCGTCCGATCTTACCTATGATGAATTGGAAATTGCCGATCTATTCGAAATAAACAAGGATGGTACGGTACGGGACGTGTACCCGTTGTCACCTTTACAAAGCGGAATCTATTTCCACTGGTTATCGGACACATCGCATGCACTGTATTTAGAGCAGATGTCGTATAGTCTTAGCGGGTTGGAATTGAATATGAATCATGTGCGTAATGCCTATCAAGCCTTGGTAGATCGACACGGGATTTTAAGAACCAGTTTCACCAATGCTTATGGAGATACTACCTTGCAAGTTGTGCATAGTGATGTGAAGGCGAAGGTGAGTTATGTAGAGCTTTCTCAAGAACTGTCACAAGAAGAGAAGGCAGCACAGGTAGCACAAATAAAGGAATTGGATCGCACCGAAGGCTTCGATCTTTCGGAACCGTGCCAGATGCGCTTGAAAGTAGTGGACTTAGGCAACGGACAGGTGGAGTTCATTTGGAGCCATCACCATATCCTTATGGATGGTTGGTGTATGGGAATCATCATTAACGAGTTTTCCAAACTGTTTGCGGAACAGGCCTATGGTATACCTGCCAATTTACCAGAAGTAACGCCCTATGCGCGCTACATTAAGTGGTTGAATGGGGTAGATCAAACTGTTTCATTGGATTACTGGAAGACGTATCTAGAGAATTATTCGGAGGCCTCTCAGATTCCTTTTGAAAATCTAGGAAGCGACTTGAAGCCTTCTTACGATAAATCCATAGAATTACTAAAAGTAAGCGGGGACTTGTATGAAAAAATGGACACCGTTTGTAAAGACTCCGGTGTTACCAAGAACACCTTTGTACAAGCCGCTTGGGGATATTTACTATCCCGATATAACAATAAAAAGGACAATGTATTCGGAGCTATTGTTTCCGGTCGTCCTGCACACTTAGAGGGTATTGAAGAAATGGTGGGACTCTTCATCAACACCATCCCGGTACGGGTATGTTATGAAGATGGAGATACCCCATTGGAAATTTTGAAGGCCTTGCAAGCGACTACCTTAGACAGTGCGCCACATCATTACATAGAGCTATCTGAAGTTCAAGCACAATCCGATTTGGGCATGGATCTTCTCAATCATACGCTCACCTTCGAGAATTATCCATTGGAGGATGCGGTTAAAAATGGGGGCGAGGGACAAAATGAAGGAGGAAGCCTTCAGATTGATTCCATAGAAACCCATGACCAAATGAGTTATGATTTCGGAATTTTGATCCACTATTCGGAAGCGGCCTTGACCTTTACTTTCGAATATAATGCGAACCGATTCAATACCCGACTCATACAAAACATGAAGTCGCATTTTGAAAAGGTAATCGAGATCTTCTGTGAAGCGCCCGAAGTGGCCTTGCAGCAAAATCCTATCCTTGATAGTGCTGAAAAAGAGCAATTACTGCAAAGTTTTAATGAGACAGAGGTTGCTTTTCCAGAAGAGCAGACATTATTGGATGTTTTTTACGAAAGGATTGAAACCCATAGCGATGAAGCATTGTTGGTAAATGACGGAAAGGAATACACGTACGAAGCGATACACCAGTTGTCCAATGAGATGGCTAATTTCTTAGCGGAGACCTATCAGGTAACCCCAGGGGAATTGGTTGGGGTGCAATTTGAAAGAAATGAATACACCCTAATTTCCTTGTTGGCCATTCTAAAACTGGGAGCGGCTTACATTCCGATTGACCCGCAATACCCTGAAGAGCGTATTGCCTATATCCAGGAGAATAGCAATTGCAAGTTGATCATTAATGAAGAGGTGCTCGAGACCTTTAAAGCGGGCGATTTCAATTCGCAACGAGAGCGATATATTTCAAGTCCAAACGATCTGGCCTATGTGCTCTACACCTCAGGTTCAACAGGAAAACCGAAAGGAGTGCTTATTGAGCATGCCTCATTGACCAATTATTTAAACTGGTGTAAAGGCTATTACTTTACAGAGGGTGTTGATCGAGCGGATTTCGGACTTTTCACTTCCTTGTCTTTCGACCTTACCGTTACCAGTTTGTTCCTACCTATCATGGGAGGCGGTAAATTGAAGGTTTGGAATCCAGACATGGAGATCACCGAAATCCTGAAAGCGTATTTTGAAAGCGACCTGAATTGCATAAAACTAACGCCAGCTCACATCACACTTTTAGATAAAATTGAAGTGAGTACTACAGATATTCAATTAGCGATTGTGGGTGGAGATCAGCTAGAACAAAAGCAAATCGATACCCTGAAAAGGCTCAACCCTTCTATGAGAATATACAATGAATACGGTCCTACCGAAGCTACGGTGGGATGTATTACCTATGAAGTCTCTAACTGTGATGACGGGAATATTCTTATAGGAAAGCCAATTGCGAATACCAAGATTTACATATTAGACGATTCTTTGGAGATTCAGCCTATTGGAGTAAAAGGAGAAATATACATCGAAGGAAATGGCTTGGCACGCGGGTATCTAAACCGACCAGAACTAACGGAAGACCGTTTTATTCAGAATCCATATAACGAGCATAGTCGTTTGTACAAAACAGGCGATATCGGAAAATGGTTGGATGACGGAAACATTAAGTGCTATGGTCGTATCGATAACCAGGTAAAACTTCGAGGATATCGTATTGAATTGGGCGAAATAGAAAGTCGCCTAATGAGTCACGATAAAGTTAAGGACGCGGCAGTGGTGGTGATAAAGAATGATGAAGGGGACGGATCCCTAACCGCTTATCTCGTGGGCGATGAGAGCTTAAGCAGCGCAGACCTTCGGGAGTTCTTAACGGATAAAATACCGACCTATATGCTTCCCGATCATTATGTGAAGCTGGAACAACTGCCACTTACAGTGAACGGTAAAGTAGACCGCAAGCAATTGCTTGCCATGGATGGAGATACCTTAGGGGCCGGCACGGAAGTCGTTGGACCTAGAAATGAGGTAGACGAAAAACTTATCGCCATTTGGGCGGAAGTATTGAGCATAGAAACTTCAGAAATTGGAGTGCATTCCAACTTCATGGATTTGGGAGGACACAGTCTTAAAGTGATTCGTGTTATTGCCAAAATCCAAAAGGAATTTGGCGTGAAAATCAACCTTCAGAGCTTTTTCGATAATCCTATTTTAGAAGTGGTTTCAGACCATATTTCCAACATCGTTTGGAGTAATTCTGAAGAAGACCAAGAACTGGAGTCGTTCAAAATTTAGACAGATATTGTTATGACGATTACCGAACTATTAGCATTCTTAAAGCAGAAAGAGATACGGATTAAACTATCTGGTACTTCCGAGTTGGATATTAAAGCTCCCAAGGGGGTAGTTACTCGGGAAATCGTGGATTTAATTCGATCGCGTAAAGCCGAATTGATCGCTTACTTCCAAGATTTTCAATTACAAAATGTGGAAATAAAAAGGGTAGAGGAGTCAAGACAGTTTTATCCACTTTCCTACGCACAAAAGAAGCTTTGGATTTTGAGTCAAGTGCCTGAACGATCCATAGCATATACGGTAGCAGACCTATTAAGGATAGAGCAACCTATTAATTTGGAGCTATTGGAAGATGCCATAATAAGTACACTGTTGCGACATGAAATGTTACGTACCTTATTCACTACCAATGATAAGGGAGAACCACAACAGTATGTGATTCCAGCCGAGGAATTCGAATATAAGCTAGATATGAAAGATTTGAGCGATCATCCCGATCCTAATTCTGTGATACAAACCTATACGGAAAAGGATGTCGCTATTCCCTTCGATTTGTCTAAAGGACCCCTATTACGGACCTGTGCCTTTAAAATAAGTGAAGAACAATACGCATTGTATTATGCCAAACATCACATCATTACCGATGGTGTTTCCATGGACCTCATGATGCGTGATGTCATGGAGTTTTATCGTGCCAGTATGATGCAACAAGAGCCCAGTCTTCCGGAATTGAATATTCAGTATAAGGATTATGTGCTCTGGCAAATGGATCATTTAGAAAAACCAGAATCCAAGGCAGACCGTGCCTTTTGGATGGAAAAACTCTCGGGGGATTTAACGCCTTTGGATTTGCCCAATCAAAAACCGAGACCGCAAGTGCTTACCTATAATGGGTGTACACTGTCCAGTTATATTGCTGAAGAAGATACCCAAAAGCTAAAAGCATTTTGCAATGAACAGGGAGGGACCCTATTTATGGGGATCCTAGCAGTTTGGAATGTTTTGTTCCACAAGCTCACCCAGTCTAATGATATCATTATTGGATCTCCCATTGCGGGAAGAGAACAGGCAGTTTTGGAAAACCAGATCGGGGTATATATGAATATGCTCATTCTTAGGAATCGCATAGACCCCAATAAAAGTTTCAAGGAAATATTCGGGGAAATTAAAAATAATACATTAGAAAGCACCAAGCATCAGGCCTATCCAGTGGATCGATTAATGGATGATTTACAACTGGTCTTCGATCCAAGCCGAAATCCTATTTACGATGTTATGCTGTCCTATCACAATACAGGTGAGAATACCTTGAACGGAGTACGATTGACCCAAGAGACGATAGATACCATTAAGTTTGAGGATAATGAAAGATCGAAGTTGGATATGCTCATTAATGTAAAGGAACATGGTACGTATATGTTCTTCAATATCAACTTCAATACAGATGTATATGAAGAGTCTACCATCCGCACCTTGATGAAGGATTTTAAAAATGCCTTAAAGGGGCTCATGAAGGATTGGGACACCCCAATAACCCACTTGGATTTCGCAACCCAAGTGAAAAATGACCTACGACAGCGCAACAAAACAAGATTTAAAATGAAAGTAAAATAAATCTGTATAATTATATGGTTATCAGTATAATAAATCAAATTTAGACAGCCGCTTGATCGAAAATTTATTGAAAATAAAACACTATAAAATTGTATTTGGTAAGATTTATTGCTTATATTAGCATTGTTGTTAGTGAAAAAGTCTTCAACAACATTTTTCCGAAAATCAATATATGTTTTATGTGATAAGCAGTAGCGTAGCTGTATGCTTGCACAGTTTTTTTACACCTTAATTTCCTAATTTTTAGTAAAAAGCACAGAAGTATATTTCATACTTGCAAGGATTTCTTTGCCCATGTTTTACACCAGAACATTAGGTATTTCTATTAGGATAACACACGTTCATTAATTTCTTTCACAGCGCGTCATTAACCCATTAAAAAGAAACAAGATGATAGCAGCATTAATTCATTCGATGGTGGTCTGTCCCGATATGGAGAAGACCTATCCCAAGATTAGTCATGGTGAAGGAAGTTATTTGTACGATGAATCGGGAAAACGGTATTTGGATGCCAGTTCGGGATCCGCGGCCGTTTCCAATATAGGCCATGGAAATGCAGCTATAGCAGATATCTTAAAGGATCAGGCGTTAAAAGCAAGCGTATTGCCAACCCATGCATTTAGTGCTTCTGTAGTAGAAAACTATCTCGAAAAACTGGTGAGGTTCGCGCCCAAAGGTTTTAAAAGGGCTTGGACGGTAACCAGTGGCACAGAAGCTGTTGAGAACGCCATAAAGATTGCCCTGCAATACCAACAGATGACTGGGCGCGACAAGAAACACAAGGTTGTTTCAAGATGGTTCAGCTATCACGGGAATTCAATATTTACCCTGGATGTTGGGGGCATGCGTTTCAGAAGGAAAATGTATGAGCAATGGATGCACAATTTCCCTCATATTTCACCCGCTTACCAATATAGGAATGGAGATGGAATGAGCGAAGAGGACTATTGCGACCAATGCATCAACGAGTTTTTGGAAGTCATTCAGAAGAACGATCCCGATACCATTGCAGCCTATATTGCAGAACCTGTAGTAGGGGCGGCACTGGGAGCGGTTCCACCTCCAAAGGACTATTTCAAAAGAATAAAAGAAATATGCGAAGCCTACGACATCCTGTTTATTTCGGATGAAGTGATGACAGGATTTGGCCGATTAGGAACTCCCTTCGGAATTGAAAAATTCGATGTGATACCCGATATCATTGCCGCTGGAAAAGGAATTAGCGGTGGATATTTCCCACTGTCTGCAGTGCTCATACACAATCGTATTGCCTCTGTTTTCGAGTCGCAAATGACTACGTTCAAAGCAGGTCACACCTTTGCGTGTAATCCTATGGGAGCCGCCGTAGGGAATTATGTTTTAGACTTTATTGAAGCACGAAACATTCTAGCCAACGTAAATGAGCAGGGAGCATTACTAAGAGAACGCCTTAATGAACTAAAAACCTTGGATATCGTGGGTGATATTCGGGGAGAAGGATTACTCTTGGGGATAGAACTGGTAAGCGATAAACTTACAAAAGAACCCTTCCCAGCGAATAAGGACGTTAGTAAACGCATCTTTTTGAATGCCTTGGAAAGAGGAGTCATTTTGTATCCGGGAAAAGGATCTGCCGACGGTATTAATGGGGACCATATTCTTGTTTGTCCTCCACTGTCCATCAATAAGGAAGAAGTCGAATTCTTGGCGAATACCATTCGTGAATCCATTGTTTTGGTTCAGGAAGAACTTCACCAACTAATACTATAAGACCATGAAATCTGTAAAGAATGATAAAGTGAAGGTGTTTACCACCATTCGAAGAGTTGAGGATGATGCCAACTATGCTTCCCGACTGCAGGACATGATCAATAAAAACGAAGCCCTAAAATTCGATGGGATCCTGTTCTTTCAGAATAATTCCAACGACATAGAACCTTGGGTTTTGGGTCAGGAAATTTTCGGTCAAAGTTTGAGTCAATCGCCTATTATAGCTGTAAACCCTGTATATATTCACCCATATACAGTGGCTCAAAAAATTGCCACGCTTTCCAAGTTTTATAAAAGAAAGACCTATTTAAATTTTATCACGGGGACATCCAACTCTGATAGGGAAGCCATTGGGGATCAATTATCCCATGCAGAACGCTACGATCGTTTAGATGAATACATAGAGATCATATATAAACTGTTATCGAGCAAAAGCCCGGTAAACTTTCAGGGAACCTACTATACCATCAATAATTTGAAGCTTACTTCGGTATTGGATGAGTCTCTTTTCCCGGTAGGCTACTTAGCCGGGAGTTCCCCAGAAGCACAAAAGATTAGAAAGAAAAGAAATTTGGCCAATCTAAGGATGGGAAAACCACTTGCGAAATGTACACAGGGGATGTTTCAATCTACTGGAATGTATTTCGGGATTATCGCCCGAGAAACACGATTGGAAGCCATTTCGGTGATGAAGAACAAATTTCAACCCGAATATGAAGAATACGACGAACTATTGGAACTATCCATGCTAAATACGGACGCCGTTTGGAAGAAATTGTTGAAAGAAGAAACCGAAGATGATGTGTTTAGAATGGAGCCCTTCCAACATTTTAACGCCGACTGTCCATATTTGGTAGGATCTTTTGAAGATGTTGCCACGTACATTGGCCAATACATAGACCTCGGTGTGGATAGTTTTGTAATCGATGCCGATTTGGAAGAATTGGATCGCATAGCCGCCGTCTTCCGTCTGTTTCAACCCGCCATTAGTATTGTTTCCTAACTACGATCGTTGTGAATTTGCTTACTACAAAATACGAATCTAACAATGCTGCAACCACAGCACTCCAAGAAAGCAAGGACCCATTGTCCATGTCGATCGTGGAATTGGTTTTAGCACAAGTGGAGCGTACTCCAGATGCCATTGCCCTTAGTTTCGGAAATACACATATCACCTATGCCGAGCTGAATAGAAAGAGCAATCAGTTGGCACGCTATATCAATGAAGTCTATGAGGTTCAACCAGAGGACATTTTTGGGATTCAATTGGACCGCTCCGAATGGTACGCCATAGTACTATTGGCTATTCTAAAGGTTGGAGGATGTCCTTCACCCTTAGATACCAAGACACCAAAGGAACGATTCGAGGCCATTCGGGAGAACTTCAAATTCGTATTGAGCCAAGAAGATATAGATACTTTCTTTCGCACGATGGATCAATATGCTGAAGATGATGTTGACCTGGTTCCTTCAAAATTGGCCTATATCGTGTACACCTCGGGGTCCACTGGAACGCCCAAGGGCTGTATGCTGGAAAATAAAGGGATTGTAAATCACCTGTACAGCAAGATTGCCTTATTGGATTTGAAAGAAGGCGTTTCCATTTGCCACACTTCGAAATTCTACTTCGTAGGAAGCATTTGGCAGCTGTGGGCTCCTTTAATCGTGGGAGGGACTGTTATTATTACCACTTTGGAAGAATTGCAGGATATTTCACTACTGTTGGATAAAACCATTGCCAATGAAGTAAGCCTATTAGAGGTGATCCCTTCGCAACTGAATAACGTTTTTGCGATTGGACATGAATCCAAACTGAAGCATTTAAGAAAACTGATCCTAACTGGCGAGCGACTTACACCGAGTTATGTGAATGTATTTTTTGACTTAAACCCTGAAATTGAAATCATCAACACTTATGGTCAGACCGAATGTTCGGATGTAACTACCTGTTACCGAATGAACGAAAAAATTGAGGACAGTAAGGTGCTCATTGGTCGGCCCATTCAACATACGCACATCTATATTGTCGATGAAAATGAAACCCTATGTCCCGAAGGTACTGTGGGAGAGATCTACACAGCTGGAGTTCCAGTCTGTCGCGGTTATCTATATGCACCGCAATTGACAGCGGAAAAGTTCATGGAGAATCCATGGAATAAGGGAGAAAGACTCTATAAAACGGGCGATTTGGGACGACGCTTGGCCAACGGGAATATCGAAATTCTCGGAAGGAAAGACAATCAGATTAAAATACGCGGTTACCGAATAGACCTTGGCGAAATTGAAAACGCCCTATTACAAAACGAGGCTATTTCAAAAGTGGAAATCGTAGCGAGGGAAAACAATGCCAATGAAATGGTCATTGTCGCTTATCTTATGTCACAAGAAACGCAGAATGATTTGGGACTACGAACGTTTCTTGAGGAATTCCTTCCAGATTATATGATTCCACAGCATTTCGTTCAATTGGATCGCTTTCCACTCACCGAAAACGGAAAAACGGATAAAAAACAATTGCCCGACCCATGGGATCAGACCATGGATAGTGGAGTGACCTATGTAGCACCGCAAAATGAGTTGGAGCAAAAACTGGTCACCATTTGGGAAAGTGTACTAAAGAAAGAAAATATCGGGGTAACGGACGATTTCATTCACTTGGGTGGTCATAGCCTGAAGATGAACATCCTCATTATTCGCTATAAGAAGCTGTTCGATGTTCAAGTAAGTTTAAAACAACTCTTTGAGCATACTTCCATTGCAGCTCATGCCGAATTGATTGCATCACTGGATAAAAGTTCGGATACAGGGATTGTGCTTTTGGAGCCTTCAGAGAATTACGAACCTTCCGATGCCCAAAACAAGTTGTACCTGCTTACGGAAATGGACAAAGCTTCCATTGAGTACGATATGGAATTCATGGAAGAATTGGACGACGAAATTTGTCCGATAACTTTCAACAAGGCTTTGCAAGCTGTGGTGGCCCGTCATGAAATTTTGAGAACGCGGTTTAAAAAAGATGCCGCAGGTAAATTAAAGCAGTGGATTCTAGGCGAGGACGAGCACTCGATAAAGTTAGTCACTATAGACATAAGCCAAAGTGCAGGACCGTATCGGGAAGCCAATTTGCATATAAGCAAAGACGCAGAAACCCCTTTTGATTTTGCCGAAGGCCCATTGTTGCGAGTGTTTTTGTTTCAGTTACCCAACGGGAAAACACTGTTGTATATAAGGACGCATCAAATGATTAGCGATGCACATTCCCTAAAGATATTGCACCGTGACCTCATGGCATATTATGAAGCCTTTAGCCAAGATAAAACGCCGAATATTCCTGAGTTGTCCATTCAATACAAGGATTACGCCTTATGGCATAAACAGCAACGAACGGATAAAGGCATAACGAAGAGCAAATCATTTTGGTTGAATCAATTGTCTGGAGAGCTTCCTGTATTCGAGTTGCCTGAAGGGAAACAACGTCCCAGCATTAAAACCCACAATGGTTTGCTGTTGGAAATGAACCTGAATACTGAGATCACCCAAAGAATCACGGATTTCAGTTTAGCAGAAAACGGAACCGTTTTCATGACCGTAATGACGTTATGGAACATCCTTTTTTACAAATACACGGGAATAAAGGATTTACCTATTGCAACTAGATCCTTGGGGAGATACCGAACTGAATTCATCAATCAGATAGGAAATTATTTAAATACGGTTGTACTAAGAAGCGCCTTGCAGGAAAGTGATAGCCTAAAGGGGGTATTCCAACAGGTGAAGGCCAATATGTTGGAGAGTTTTGAAAATCAGAACTATTATTTCGATTGGTTGATCGATGATTTGGAGATCAATACGAGCTCTAATAGAAATCCCATCTACGACATCATGATCACCTATGAAGACAAAACCGCAGATGCAACAAAAGCGGCTTTAAGCACTGGGGTTGTTTATGATGAAGTGATAAACAAAGGGACCTCGCGACCCAAATTGGATATGCTGCTTACTGTAGAATTGCATCAAGGATACCTTAGAACCGATTTACAATTTAATACCGACATCTATCGCACTGAGACCATGAAGCGTATGCTGAAAGATTTCAAAAATCTGACTATGGCCTTATCGGATGCACCGGAAGCGAGCATAAAAGATGTCGACTTAAAAAATGAAATCAAACAAAACCTAAAATCGAAGAACCTTTCTCGATTACGATCATTTAAGAGTTAGGCTTTTAATCCTTAAAGAATTTATAGAACCTATGAAGCACAAGGTTGTACATACAATCTTCGAAAATATCGTGCGCAAAAGCCCTAACGCTGTGGCGTTGGCGACAGCTACGAATACCTTCACTTATTCAGCAATTAATGCCAATGCCAATGTATTGGCAAGGGTATTGAGACAGCTAGGTGTAGGCGATGGGGAAGTGGTTGGTTGCTTCTGTAAGGAGGCCGAAATCCAAATTCAAGCATTGCTGGGGATCTTCAAGGCAAAGCAGGTGTATTTGCCCTTGGATGAAAAATACAAAGCCAATCATTGGAGTGTGCTTTACGAAAAGATCCACCCCAAGGTATTGGTTACTTCACAAGAGAATTTAGACATTGTATATGGATGGAATCAAGAATTTGAATATACCATTCCTTTTCTGATCGTAACATCCTTGGATGAGAACAAAGAGTTGATGTGGTCTATCTTGAAGAATGAAAATGAGGGATATGTAAGTGTCGAGACTACTACAGCAGTAAGCAATGAAAACTTACATCTTTCCATTGACGGAAAAGATGCTAACTATATATTCTTTACTTCCGGCTCTACCGGGAAACCCAAAGCTGTATTGGGGTGCCATGAAAGTTTAGCTCATTTTATTGAATGGGAAGCGAGAGAATTGAATGTCACTTCAGAAGATAGAATAGGACAGTTTACGTCTCTTTCTTTCGATGCTTCCCTACGGGATATTTTTTTGGCGTTGACGCAGGGTGCATGTATTTGTATTCCAAAGAAAGAAACAAAGGAACACGCAACATTGGCTAAGAAGTGGTTGATGGCAGAAGGAATTACCATTCTGCATTCCATTCCCACCATGATTCGATTTTTACTGAACAAGAAGGAAACAATGGTGATGGAGTTCCCCAAATTACGCTATCTATTATTGGCTGGGGAAAAGCTATATGCACGGGATGTAATGAATTGGCGAGACCGATTTGGCAATAACACGCAAATCATTAACCTATATGGTGCCACAGAGTCGACCTTGGTGAAGACCTTTCATAGGGTGGAAGAAAAGTTGAATGGTGATCTCACCGATGTTATCAGTGTGGGGAAACCTATTTCGGAAACTGAGATTCTAATTCTAAATGAAAAGAACGAGCGCTGCGGCATTAACGAAGAAGGCACCATTTATATCAAGACGCCGTATTTATCCAAGGGATATTATCGCGATTCGGAATTGACCCAACAGAAGTTCATTCAGAATCCTTTGAACGAGGAATTGGACATTATTTACGATACGGGCGACTACGGAGCCTTTAATCCCGATGGAACCGTTCGGATTTTAGGCAGAAAAGATGGATTGCTGAAGATAAATGGAGTACGATGCGATTTGAATGCCATAGAATCGACACTATTAGAACTTGAAGCAGTAACCGCAGTAAAATGCGTAGTAGCGTATCGCGAAGATATAGCATCTGTAATCATTTGCTTTTACGCATCGGTTAACACGACAATTTCGGAAGTACGAAATCAATGCTTAGCAAAATTATCGGCCTATGAGATGGTTGGATTGCATTTCGAACACATGGAAGCGCTTCCCACCAATTCTAACGGGAAGATCGATACAGCGAGATTGAACCAATATGCTCAATCACTCATTACTGATGAGCATTCAAAAAAAGCAGCTACAACCCCTTTGGAAGGAGCTATTTTGGAAATCTGGAAAGAGGTGTTGGATCAATCAAATATAGGAACCGACGAAAACATATTTTTATTGGGAGGGCATAGTTTGATCATGAATCAGTTGGTACTGAAGTATCAGGAACAATTTAACGTCCAGGTAAACTTAACACACATGTTCGAGCATACCACAATTGCACAACATGCAGAATTGATCGCTTCCTTGGACAGCAATTTGAACGAAACGATTCCAACATTACCTTCAGCTACCAATTATGAATTATCGGAAGCTCAAAACAAGGTATATCTATTGTCGGAATTGGATAAAGATGCCATTGCCTATGATATGACCTTCACGGTGGAGTTGGAAGGAACGTATGATTCTGAATTATTGAATAAAGCATTACAAGCAACAGTAGATCGTCATGAAATTACCAGAACGGTTTTTGGTAAGGACGAATCTGGAGTATTGAAACAATGGATCCTACCCAAAGGAAAACATAGAGTATCTCTTGTGAAACACAACCTAAGTGAAAGTGTGAGTCCGTATTCAGAAATGCAACTGCATATAGACAAGGAGAGCGAGGGTCCGTTTAATTTTGAAGAAGGCCCTTTGTTGAAAGTCATCTATTTTCAACTATCAAAGGATACAAGTTTACTGTATATGAGAGCGCATCAATTGATATGCGATGCCCATTCGCTCAATATACTACACAACAATATCATGCATTTCTATGAGGCATATGAACAGGGAAAAGCACCCAATATGCCAGCATTGCAGATACAATACAAAGATTTTGCCGTTTGGCATAAAACCCAGCGTTTTGGAAAGGCATTTGAAGAAAGCAGAGCATTCTGGATGGAAAGACTATCTGGAGACCTTCCCTTATTCGAATTGCCTGAAGTAAAAACAAGACCGGTGAGCAAAACATATAATGGGCAGTTGGTGGAACTAAACCTTTCACCACGTATTTCGAAAGCACTGGTAGATTTCTCTAAAGAAAGGAGAAGTACAGCATTCATTGGGATTCTAACTGTGTGGAACATTTTGTTTCAGAAATACTGCCAATCTAACGACCTACTTTTAGGCACTCGATCCTTAGGAAGGTACCGAAGTGAGTTCGAAAATCAGGTAGGGAACTACTTCAATACTGTGGTAGTACGAAACCAGGTCAATGAAAACGATTCGTTCCAAGAGATATTTGAACAAGTACGTAGGACAACGCTAGAAAGTTTTGAACACCAAAAATACTATTTCGATTGGCTGATAGATGACTTAGAATTAAGCACACCCTCAAATAGGAATCCGATTTATGACGTAATGATTACATATGAGGACAAAGTAGGAAAGTCTTTTGAACTGGATACGGCATTGATTCCTTTCGATGAGATCCTTTACAAGGGACATTCGGCTCCAAAATTAGACATCTTGATCACTGCCAAGTTGTACGAGGGTTTTATACAGTTAACAATGCAGTTTAATACGGATATCTATACTAGAAATACCATAGCACTTTTGCTGAAAGACTTTGGGAATATAGCCTCAGAGCTTTTGCAGAAGCCCAACCTTCCTATAAGGGATATCGACCTAAAAAAGCAGACCAAATCGAACTTGAAGTCGAAAAATTTACAACGACTTAAGGCCTTTACAGCCTAGACATTTAAGAACCAAATTTTCCGTACATCATTATAAACCAACGCCGCGAAACGCATGGGATAGGAGAGAACACGGGAAAACTACATGAAACATATTCACAGCGAAGAAAAAATTAACAAGATTAAATTAAAAGTTATGTCAAGTAGAGTTAATAGATTACTAAGTACAAAAGCGCCTACGGCCGCGAACGGAAAATCCGTGGATTTTTCTATCATGTCACCAGAAATGGGATTCCCGGTACTAGGTTTGTCTACCGGTTCGGGAAAGAACTTAAAAGCTTGGATCGATGAGAACAGGGAAGAGTTCAAGACCAAACTTAGATCTCAAGGAGGAATTTTATTCAGGGGTTTTGGGATAGATACTGTTGCTAAGTTTCAGGATCTTATCAAATTGTTTGTAGACAAGCCTTTAGAATATAAGATGCGATCTTCACCACGCTATGCCGTTGGGGATAATGTGTATCACACCACAACCTATCCGAGTGAGTACAGCATCAATATGCACAGTGAGAGCTCCTACGATCCCAATCACCCGAGCAACATTGTTTTTTGTTGTATCGTGCCTGCAGAAGAGCAAGGAGAAACACCAATTGCCGATAACAGAAAGGTATTACAGTACCTAAGCGATGCTACCCGTCAAAAATTTGTGGATTTAGGAGTGAAGTACGTACGAAACTTGACCAAATCCTTAGGATTGCCATGGCAGGAGGTTTTTCAAACCACAGATAAGAATCAAGTAGAAGAGATCTGTGCGGAAAAAGGAATTACCTGCAATTGGGCCGATGAAGACAAATTGGTACTTACCTGGACCAAAAAGGCTGTTTGGGATCACCCACATACGGGAGATACCGTTTGGTTCAACCACGGATACTTCTTCAATAAGTATACCTATGACGAAGATTTTCTTTCCATTATTGAATCGGATGATGATCTTCCCAACAACACCTATTTCGGCGATGGAAGTCCCATTTCGAAAGAAGAGATTGAAGAAATCCGCCAGGCATATAAGAAAGCCACTTTCGAATTCCCATGGCAAACCGGAGATGTATTGTTCTTGGATAATATGTTAATGGCCCATGGTCGTAATCCATACAAAGGAGACAGAAAAATCATCGCTTCCATTTTTTAATGGAAGTACACACCACCATCTAATTTCTAATTCTCACGTCATTTTTTAAAGAAACTAATCATGCAGGATGCTATTTTAAATAATGTTGATACTTATGAGTTGTCTGTAAACCAGAGAAATCTTTGGTTATTGAATCCTGAGAATACGTCTCAGTTTTTCAATCAGTTAACCATAGCTTTAGATGCCTCTATAACAAGCGAAGTTGTGCAATCTGCACTTCAAGCAGTCTTGAAGAAAAATGAGACCTTGTTGTTCAAGACCATGAAGGAAGCGGGTTATGCATTTCCAAGACAGTTTATGGATATTGCTGCTGGTTTGGATTTCCATGAAGTTTCAACATTCGCGGGAAAACATGCGAATGATGTTGCAGATCAGTACTTGTCGTATCCATACGATAGTGCAAAGGATGCTGCCGTTCGATTCTGCTATGTGAATGAGGATTCCCAAAAGCTTCTCATCGTTAGGATCTTTTCCTTTTGGGCGGATAGCTTCAGTAGTCTGTTGTTCTATAACGATTTGAAACAAGCACTGGTAGATGTAAGCGCTTATGTGAGTTTAGAGCGTGAGGTGGTGGAATATCAGAACTTTTCAGCTTGGCAAAATGAATTACAAGCAGAACCCGAGATTGAAGGGGTTAATTTTTGGAAAAACTACGAATACAATCTAGGAAAGACAGTTATTCCGTTTACCGATACACCCAAAGGTGATTTTTTGCCAAAACGCACAGTGTTGAAAACGTTTGTGGGCAGTGAATACGAACAGTTAAGTGCCGAAGCAAACAAAGTCGGCAGTAACCTAGAGCATTATGTGTTCGCTAGGTTGTTCGATTACCTACATCAATTCGAAGGAGACAAAGTAACTGTAGGTTATTTACCTTATCAAAGATCCTACGAGGAGCTGAATAATACATTTGGTCTGGTTTCAAAACCGTTGCCCATTACCTTGGCACCTGTAAAGGAATCTGGAACGAATAATGAAAATGAAATTGCACAATGCCTTCAAAGTATAGATGTTTGGTCCGATTACTTCTACTTGGGAAGAAACGGAGATCAAGGTGATCCTTTCTTCAATTATGTATTTGAATATATCGATGGTAGAAATTCCCGAAACTCGGCGATACGTTTGGAAGATTTTCATTCCATTGTAGATGCTTTCGATGTGAAGTTGACCTGCATAGATCGGGGAGATGCACTCTCTTTGGAAGTATATGTTGATACCTCCAAGTTCTCTGGAATTAAGGAACCATTGGTGGTAGCACAATTAAAGCAAGTTTTCGGTATTGAAACGGAAGCTTCTCAAACTATATCGAGTTTAGAAGCTGATATTATCGCCATGGCGAATGCTACCGAAAAGACTTTCGAAGCCTATGCTTCTGTTTTGGAGATGTTTCAAAAACAAGTATCGGAACAACCTGAAGCCACTGCGATTCTGATAGGAAATGAGGAGATAAGCTATTCAGAACTGGATCAACGATCCAATCAGCTGGCCCAAGAGCTTATCAGTTCCTATGGAGTAAGCAAGGGAGATGCAGTTTGCATTTTATTGGGTAGATCTGAATGGTTTATCGTTAGTGTATTGGCCATCATAAAGTCTGGGGGTTATTATGTTCCTATCGATACCGAATATCCCAAAGACCGCATACAGTATATCGCTCAGGATTGTGGCGCTAAGCTTATTATTACTAATGAAGCGTTGAAATCGGAACTGGGATTGGAAGAAGCAACTACCTTAATCGCGTCCGATACCGAAATTTATGCCAATCAGTTCGCCGAAAGTCCAGGTGTTGAAGTAAATAGCGAAGACACTATTTACTGTATTTATACTTCTGGCTCTACAGGGAATCCAAAAGGATGTTTGATAAACAATAGCAACCTCCTCAATTACATTCAGTGGGCAAATAACTACTATTTCAAGGATCCGAATATGGGGAATTGGGGGTTAATTACCTCTTTATCCTTCGATTTAACCATGACTTCCATCTTTACCAGTCTTACAAGGGGTAAGAAGTTATGGATTGGTGGAGCCGACAAGGACGTAATACAATTACTTACCGAAAGCCTACAACATCCCGAAGTGGATACGCTAAAGCTAACGCCCACCCACTTATCCCTTTTGAAGGATATAGACGTAGACGAGACCAAATTAAGGCTTATCGTTTGCGGCGGGGAGCAATTAAAACACGATCAAGTGAGAATCGTAAAGGACATTCATGAGGATATTCAACTATTCAACGAATACGGTCCTACAGAAACAACGATTGGATGTATAGTTCAGGAGGTATTTCCAGAAGATGAGAGTATTCTCATAGGAAGCCCTATTGCCAATACCGATATTCAGATTTTGGACACTGATGGTAAGGAAGCACCCATAGGAAGTGCGGGAGAGTTGTTCATTGGGGGTGCAGGGGTTTCGCAAGGATATCTCAACAGGAAAGAAATTACGCAGGAACGTTTTATAGAAAATCCGAACACCACTGGGGAAATCATATATAAAACAGGCGATTTAGGTCGCTGGACTCCCGAAGGAACTATAGAGTATTTGGGAAGAATAGACGACCAAATTAAAATACGTGGCTACCGAATTGAATTGGGAGAGATCGAACAGACTTTAGTAGGTAGTGGGATGCTAAAACAAGCAGTCGTATTACCCATAGAAGTACAAGATGCCTTACAACTGGTAGCATTTGTAGTGGATCGGAATGAAGAATCCGACGAAGTACTTAAAGGACACCTTAAAAAAGTATTGCCCGAGTATATGATTCCGGCGCAATTCGTAACTATAGAAAACATACCACTTACCGTAAATGGAAAGGTAGATAAAAGACAACTGAATACCTTATTCGAGGAAGCTGCTTCCAAACAAATAGAATATGTGGCACCTCGGGATGAGGTCGAAGAACAATGCGTAGCCATTTGGAGTGAAGTGTTTGGTCGTGAAGGTCTGGGAGTGAAGGAAGACTTCTTCCACTTAGGCGGACACAGTATTAAATTGATCAAGTTGATCAATACGTATCAGTCTACTTTTGGAGTGAAGTTGGAACTCAACCTCTTCTTTGTAAATACCACCTTAGAGTCGCATGCAGCGCTTATTAAGTCATCAAAGAATGATGTTTTGGACGACATTGAAAAGGCCCCGGAAATGGAAAGCTATCCCATTTCATTAATGCAAAGAAGACTATGGTTGTTAAGCCAGAACAAAAACAGATCGATCGCCTATAATATGTTCGCCTATGACGAGGTGAAGGGAGTGGATGAAGCATGCTTCGACAAGGCAATTCTATCCATTATAGAGCGTCATGAATCCCTTAGGACCATCTTTAAAAAGAATGCTGAGGGAGAAATACATCAATACATTTTAGAACCTTCGGAAGTGAAGGTAGATATTCAGAAAATAGACCTTAGGGGAGCCTCCGATTTCGGTGCCGAACTGGCTACTTTCGTAAAGTTCGATTCGGAAGTTCCCTTTCATCTAGAACAAGGTCCACTTATCAGGATTGCCTTGATTCGCAAATCGGAAGACGAATATGTGTTCTACCGAAATATGCACCATATCATCGCGGACAACTGGTCTTTGGAGCAGTTGACCAAAGAATATGAGGCTTTCTATATTTATCACAAATATGGCATAGCACCTAATCTAGAGCCTTTGGAGATTCAATATAAGGACTATTCTGTATGGCAATTGGACAAGATTTCTTCAGAAAAATTCAATAGTAGTCAGCAGTACTGGTCCGAGAAGTTCAAAGGGGAAGTTCCCAAGTTGAGCTTTGTGTTCTCCAAGGAGCGTCCGACTATAAAAACCTATAACGGGTATTCGGTAAACAATACGATTAAGAGTGAAACGATTCGTGAATTTTTCAACCATTCTGGGGTAGAAGGGATCACTCCTTTTATGAAAGTATTGGCAGTACTCAATATGGTGCTATATCACAATTCCTTTCAAACCGATATCGTGGTGGGAAGTCCAGTTTCGGGTAGAAACAATCCTAAGTTAAAAGATCAGATAGGGGTATATATCAATACCATTCCGTTTAGGACCCAACTGGAAGTAGATAAAGATTTCAATCAGTTGTTAACGGAAGTGAAAACCAATGTGATTGAAGGTTACAAACACAATGAATATCCCTTCGATCTCATTGTTGAAAATCTAAATCTGGAAGCCGATTTCTCCAGAAACCCTGTTTTCGATGTGATGTTGGTAGTAACTCATGATGCCAATAGCGAGGTAGAATTAAAAACTTCGGTAGGCGAGGAGGTAGACTACGACACCACGGCAAAATTCGATGTCACTTTCTATGTAGAAATAAAAGACGATACAATGCAATATTCGTTAAGCGTGAACTCAGATCTGTTCGATCCCGAGGACATGAAGTTGTTGAGCAATCAATTCCTGCAACTCATTGAACTTATTACCTCCGATGATTCCCGAAGCCTTGTTTCCTATTGTCAGGAAATTAAGGGAGAGGATACGAAGATAGAGCACGACGAGTTCATGAATGCCTTATCTCAAAATTTGGACGAAGATTTCTAAAACGGCCTTTCGTCTTTGCCATTAAATGGACGAACCCTATTCCCAAGATACAAAGATTTCCTACAAGATACAGGCAGTACTAAGCTGGGCTCAGATCCTGGCAGGAAAGGAATTGCCTACTGCCAGTTTAAAAATTTTAATGATAGATCATGAATAAAAAAGTATTACATACAGTTTTTGAACGTACGGTCTCAGAAAGACCCAATGCGATCGCTATAGAATCGGATTCCCGTTCGATCACGTATACGGAATTAAACCGAAATGCCAATCAAATTGCCGGAGTTCTGGATCAGTTGGGAGTTAGTAGGGAAGATGTGGTATGCTCTTTTTTCAATGATCGATCCCTTCAGATTTCTGCACTTCTTGGAACTTTTAAAGCAGGAAAAATCTACTTGCCATTGGACGAGAAGTACAAAATGAACCATTGGAGCGTTTTGTACGATACCATTCGCCCGCAAATGGTGCTTACCACACGGGAATATTTGGAACGTATTAAAGCTTCCAATATGGATTTCGAATTTGCCATCCCGAAAGTGGTATTGCTATCCCTTAACAGCAAAGAGGAGCTACAGTTCGAAGTGATGAATTGGCAAAATGGCAACTTCATTACCGAAGGAAACATTGTGATTAACAATGGTGAAAATTTGGATATTCCAGTAGACGGAAATGATAACAACTATATCTTCTTTACTTCGGGTTCTACGGGCAGGCCCAAAGCGGTGTTTGGAAATCACAAAAGCTTAAGTCACTTTATCCATTGGGAATCTAAAGAACTAGAGATTACAGCATCTGATAGAATAGGGCAACTCACTTCCCTTTCTTTCGATGCTTCCTTACGGGATATTTTCCTTCCCTTTATTGAAGGAGCAAGGATTTGCATTCCTTCCACGGAAGTGAAAAATGATATTGGAAAATTAAAAAACTGGATCAAGGAAAAGGACATTACAATCCTACATACCATCCCAACCATGATGCGTATGTTGAGTGCCAATGATGGTTCACAGCATTCAGGAAATTACTTCCCATCGCTGCGATACATGCTATTGGCGGGAGAGAAGCTTTACAAAAAGGATATCAGCGACTGGCGGGCTCTTTATGGGACAAATACAACCATCATTAACCTTTACGGAACCACAGAGGCGACCTTGGTGAAGACCTTTTACCGCGTTCCGGAAACGATGACTGGAGATGCTTCTGCAGTACTTTGTGTTGGAAAGCCTATCTCTAACACCAACATTCTCATTCTGAATGCAAATAATGATATATGCGATATCGGGGAAGTAGGTGATGTGTATATACAAACACCCTTCCTTACCAGCGGGTATTACAAGGATCCCGAAATGACATCACAGAAATTTGTGACCAATCCCATTGGAAACAGAGGGGATATCATTTACAAAACGGGCGATTTCGGAAAGTACGACAACGAACGAAACCTAGTGGTTTTAGGAAGAAAAGACGGGGTTGTTAAGTTGAATGGAGTACGCTGCGATATCAATTCCATTGAAGAAAACATTCTTGAGCTGGAAGATGTGAATATGGTAAAATGCCTTCCACATACCGTAAACGGATCGGTGCAATCCATCATCTGTTTTTACACAGCATCCGAAGATAGTAATGAAGCTATAAGAACCCATTGTCTAAAGTTCTTGTCCGACTATGAATTATTGAGTCTGCATTTTATCCATTTGGAAGAATTCCCGGTGAATTCCAACGGAAAAATCGATACCATAGATCTCAATGAGCGAATTAAGACCTATTTCCAACACAGTGCGAACATAGAACTTCCCGTAAATGAAACGGAGAAGGACTTATTGGACATTTGGAAGAAGGTACTGAACATGGATAAGATAAGTGTGACCGACAATATCTTTATGTTGGGCGGTAACAGTATTCACCTTATTCAGTTGGCCACCCATATCCATTCCACCTTCGGGGTAGAATTGGACATTTTCGATCTATTCAATCTTCCGGTATTAAGGGACCAAGCCAATAAGATTGCAAAGACAGATCAGTCTTCTTTCAAGGAGATTCCTTTGGCGCCAGAACAGGACAGCTATCCGTTGTCTTCTTCCCAATACAGAATTTGGGTGGTATGCCAATCCAACGACTCTTCGGCAGCCTATAACACAGCTCAGTCCATTGAAATTAATGAGGCCTTGGATGTGCCTATGTTGAACCAAGCCGTAAACGATGTTATCGAAAGACATGAAATATTGAGAACGGTTTTCAGACTGAACGATCAAGGAGAACCGAGACAACACATCCTTTCTACAGAGGAGGTGAACTTTGAATTGGATCTTTTCGATTATCGCGGTGTGGACCAAGCAATGGAAAAGATTGAGGACCGAATAGATATAAATTCCAAAGAAGCCTTTAATTTGGAAGAAGGACCGCTGTTAAAACTATCTTTGTTTCAGCTTTCTGAGGCACATTTTGTGCTGTCTTACAACATTCATCATATTCTTTGCGATGGCTGGTCCATGGGTATCTTTTCCCGAGACCTACTTTCCTTCTACAATGCCTATAAAGAAAGTGGAAGGGCAGCGCTTCCAGAACTGAGGATTCAGTTTAAGGACTATGCCTGTTGGGACGATCAACGACTTAAGGAAGATGCTTTCGATACGGACTTCGACTATTGGAATGAAAAGCTTTCTGGTGAATTGCCTTTGCTCAATTTGCCTACCGAAAAGAAACGACCTTCTGTAAAGACACATGAAGGAAGACACTTAAAGACGTATTTGCCGAAAGAATTAACACGTGCATTCAAGCAATTCTGTAACGAACAGGAAACCAGTTTGTACATAGGCCTTTATGCAAGTTTTAATCTGTTGCTGCATAAATATACAGGGGATAAGGACTTTATTTTGGGAACGCCGGTTGCCGGAAGAAGCCACATCGATTTGGAAAACCAAATTGGGGTGTATGTAAATTCCATTGCCTTGCGCAGTCAGATCGATCCAAAAGAAACCATTGCTGCGTTTTTTGAGCGTACCAAAGGAAACATATTAAAAGATTACAAGCATCAGGACTATCCGTTCGATCATTTGGTGAACAAACTGAAGATTGGTTCGGACATTTCAAGAAGTCCCGTTTTCGATGCTACTTTCCGTCTGCATAACGTAGGGATTACAAAATCTGTAGATGAAATTCCACAAGAAGTGGTAGACCGCGTTACCGACCACGGAATTGCGAAGACCAAATTCGATTTGGACTTTTCTCTAGAAGAAATAGGGGAGTACCTAGACTTCAATGTTGTTTTCAACAGCGATGTATACGAAAAGGAAATCATTGCTGGTTTAATGAGTCATTTCAAGCAATTGATTGCTTCTTTGATTTCTCAACCAGAAGCTACCATAGAAGCATTGGAGTTCTTGAACTTTGCTGAAAAGGAAGAGTTATTGGTGACCTTCAATAATACCCGTGTTGCTTATCCGAAGGAAAGGACCTTGGTGGATTTATTCGAAGAGCAAACCAAAAAGACACCTAACCAAATTGCTTTAGTGTTTGAAAAGAACACACTAACCTATGAAGAATTATCTACGGTTTCTACCCAATTGGCGTCCTATTTGATCCAAGAACATAAGGTTGCCACAGGCGATTTTGTGGGGATTACCTTAGATAGAAATGAATGGCATATCATAACACTTTTGGCCATTTTGAAGGCTGGAGGAACTTTTGTGCCCATAGATTCGAGTTATCCACAGGATAGAATTGAATTTATGACTCAAGATAGTAACTGCGCGGTTACAGTAGATCAAGAGATCATTAATGACTTTAGAAACAATAAAACCAACTATACGAATATCCTTCCCGAGATAACAACGACTTGCGATAGTGCAGCCTATGTTATGTATACATCAGGATCTACGGGAAGACCTAAGGGAGTAGTGATTTCGCATAAAAACATTGTGCGATTGGTAAAAGCAGCCAATTTCTATCAATGCGATGAGAAAAATGTATTGCTTTGTACAGGAGCGCTTTCCTTTGATGCTACGACTTTCGAGTTCTTTGGACCCTTGTTAAATGGCGGACAATTGGTGATGACACCCAAGAATACACTCTTGGATGTAAGCACCTTAAAAGAGACCATTCGAGAGGCTTCCGTAAACGTAATGTGGTTTACAGCAGGTTGGTTAAACCAGATTGTAGATACCGACATAGACGTTTTCCAGACGCTATCTACCGTATTGGTGGGTGGGGATAAGTTATCTCCAACGCACATCGGAAAATTAAGAACTACCTATCCAGACTTAACCATAATAAATGGATATGGGCCAACAGAGAACACTACCTTCTCCTTAACCTATTCTATTGGAGAGGTGGATGGGGATATTCCTATAGGATTCCCAATAAGCAATAGTACTGTATATATTCTAGATCCGAATAAGAAATTGGTTCCCAAAGGAGTGATGGGAGAATTGTACTTAGGTGGTGATGGACTTGCCAAAGAATATTTGAATCAACCCGAACTTACAAGCGAGAAGTTCGTATCCAATCCATTTATAGAAGGGGAATTGCTTTACAAAACAGGTGACCTAGGAAAATGGATGCCCAATGGAAGTGTTGTTTTTGGAGGACGTGCCGATAACCAAGTTAAGATTAATGGCCACCGAATTGAGTTGGGCGAAATAGAAAATTGCTTACAGAAAAAGACAGGTATCAATGAGGCGGTAGTTAAGATTTCTAATAAGGAAATGGTGGCTTATTACGTGGCCAACGAGGCTACCGATAGCGAAGCTATAAGAAACTACTTATTCAAGGAACTCCCAGCTTATATGGTACCGAGTTACTATATCCAATTGGATGCCATGCCATTAAATACCAATGGGAAGGTAGATCGAGCAAGTTTACCCGATGTGACCCAAGAGGATAAAATTGTGTCCAACTATCTGGAGCCTTCTACGGAAGAAGAGATTGCCTTAGTAACACTATGTCAACGCATTTTGGGAGTGGGGCAAGTAGGTTTGAATGACAATTTTTACCATTTGGGTGGAGACTCCATCAAGTTGATCTCCCTCATTTCTGGGTTGAAAAAACAAGGCTATGTATTACGAGCCAAAGATGCACTGCATACCCTGAACTTTCAGGAAATGGCCAGTAAAATAGGAAACAACTTGGTAGCTGTAGACCAGTCTGAAGTGGTTGGGGAAATAGACTTGTCTCCGATTCAGGAATACTTCTTTACACAGTTACAGGTAACGAAATATCATCATTTCAATATGTCGGTAGTGCTAAAATCGAATCAGCGTATCGATAAAGAAATCTTATTGCAATGTGCTCAAAAGTTGACGGAGCACCATGATGCCCTTCGTATGTCTTATACGTTGGACGAAAATGGTACTTGGAATCAGTACAATATGGGATATGAACTTACCAAAGTATCGGTTCCTACCTTCGATTTAAGAACGTCGCCCGCACCCTTAAAGGAAATGGCGGCTATAGGAGAGAATGTTCAATCCGGCTTGGAATTAGAGGCTGGTAATATTTTCAAAATAGTGCATTTCCAATTGGAAACTTCCGATAGAATTGCATTGGTATGTCATCACTTGGTGGTGGACGGTATTTCTTGGAGAATTCTAGTAGAAGACTTGGAGCAATTGTACAATCAATATGCGAATAACCAAAAAGCCACCTTACCACAGAAATCCAATTCCTTTAAGGATTGGGTGAGTGCTTCTAAGGAATATGCAGCGCAACTTGCCAAAGGACCCGAAAAGAACTATTGGGATACGGTTGTAGGACAAAACATCGACCAGCTTACGAAAAACGATAATGGATCGGGTTATGTGATCGATAAGGAAGTAGGATTCCATTTAGAAACTGCCTACACCCAAGCGCTTAGCACGAAGGTGAACCAAGTGTATGATACCAAAATAAATCATCTATTGATGACAGCTCTGGGTCAAAGTATAAGAACTGTATTTGGTTCGGATAAGACTATGCTTCGTATGGAAGGTCACGGTCGTGAGGATATTTTCGATGAAATAGACATTTCCCGAACCGTGGGATGGTTTACAAGCATATTCCCATTCGTGTTGGATGTTTCCCAAACAGAAAATTCCATTGAAAACTTAATTCAGGTGAAACAGGATTTAGAGCGTATTCCCAATAAGGGGATAGGCTATGGAATCCTGAAGTATCACGGAGAAGGATTTGCTTCGGAAGCCATTCCAGATGTAACCTTCAATTATCTGGGAGAGTTCAGCGATGCCAGTGGAAGCGATGATTCTACCGAATCTACCTTCAGTTACGCTTCGGACTTCGTAGGGAATGAAGTAGGGGATGACATCCCCAGTGATGTATGCCTAAAAGTATCGGGTAAGATCTTTGCCGATCAGCTACGAATGACAGTTCAATACCCCAGTAGTGATTTCGACCGTGAAACCATGGAAACCTTCATTGTAACGTACAAGCGCACCTTGGAGGCACTCATAGATGATCTTTTGGAAGTAACGAATAATGCTGCCGATACGGCATCAAATGAAGCACAAGTTTCGAAATACAATATAGGAACTACCTATGACGTATCGTACAACCAGAATTATTACCTCAAACTAAAGGAAACCATTGGGGTTAACGACTTCTACATTGCAGAATACGATGAACGGAACTTTGAGAAGCAATTCAGAAACTTCATGGCTCATTACCCAATCCTTTGCGTATCTCTAGGCAAGGAAAATGGAAAAATAAAGCAGACTTACATTTCGAATGAAGATGTAAAGCTGAAAATTGTTAGCCAGGATTTATCCGAAAATACCCGAGAAGCTATCGATGAGAACATGAAAACCTTCTTCATGAAACCTTTCGAGTTGTTCGAAGAAGAGTTCATCCGAGTTTTCGTCATTACCGATGTGGCCAACCGAAAAGGAGCCCTTGTCAATGTGGGGATTCACCACGGTATTACCGATGCGTATACCAATAACATTTTAATGACCAATGCCCAAAGATATTTCGCGGGCGAGACAATTGTTAATAATGCGCTGTCCAGTTTTGAATTTGCTGGTATGCAAGAGAAATTCTTGAATTCTCCACAGGGACTTTCCGATAGGAATTTCTGGAAGGAACAGTTTTCAATCGAGGCCATGCGCAATGCAAATACCGAAAAGGATCGCATTACCGATCGTTTCATCAAACTGTCGCTCACCTTACAAGGAAGTGATTTCGAGCAATTGCAGAACGTGGCGAAGGACTTTAATGTGCCTTTAAACGGACTCATCATGGCACTGCATCAATTTATGATGGTTCGCTTTACACCGGATTCTAATTTCATTCAGAATATCATTGTAAACGGTCGTGAGCAAATGAGTACCCAGGATAAAGATATTTTGGGAGCCATTAACAATATACTGCCATTATCACTGGCTTCCATTCAAGGAACTAAGTTGAATGTACCCTTCGTAAAAGAAGTGTATTCCATGTATATCGATGCACGTATGCGTCAGGAAATCCCCTTCGAGATTATTCAGGAGGATATGGACAAGGCATATGGAGTGGACATCAATGCATATGTGGGTGGGGACTTCAATTATCAGAAATACAATGAGTCTTTAGATAGGCACCATTCCGAAAAGGTGACAGTAAAAAAAGTACGCCGAAAAGGAGTGGCAGGAATACACATGCAGTGTGCCGAATACAAAAATGCTCTTGAAATAAACCTAAGCTGTAGCAGGGCTATCTATGCCAAAAGCAAGAACCTCCTTTCTCTGGACAGTCTTATTTCACAAAATCTATTATCGAAAACTGAAATTAATTAACAGACAACCTGAACAAACCTTAGACATTATGAAGCGTATATTCTTATTTATTTTATTGGCCTTTCCCAATCTTGTTTTATCCCAAGTTGAAATTCGGGGTGAAATTACCGATGTCGTTGGCCCCATTGCTTTTGCCAATGTTTATTTGTCGGATGCAGGTAATAATTTGGTTCAAGGAGCCATAAGTGACGAAAACGGGAAGTTTGTAATAGAAGCAACCCCAGGATCTTATGTGCTAACCATTGGTTATTTGGGATACAAAGATTGGAAGAAGGAAATCGAACTAAGCGAACCCCTTAATTTGGGAGTCGTACAACTTTCCGAAGACAGCGAATTGCTGGGAGAGGTAGTGGTTACTGCCAAAAAGAAAGTATTCGAACGAAAAGTAGACCGTTTGGTATTTAATGTAGAGAACAGTCTCGCCGCCACTGGAGGGGACGCTATGGATGCCCTTAAGGTATCCCCCGGGGTTTTTATCAAAAACAACGAGATTACCATGATCGGGAAAAGCGGTATGCGCTTAATGATCAATGGTAGGATCTCTCCGCTAACGGGGCAAGACATGGTTAACTTTTTGCAAACCATATCGGCAGACGATATTAAATCGATCGAGGTGATTACCAATCCGCCAGCCAAATACGATGCTGCCGGAAATAGTGGACTCATCAACATTGTATTTAAGAAAGGAATCGCGAATTCTTGGAACAATGCCATTTCCTATTCGTATTTACAATCCACTTATGCTGCGCATTCCTTAAGAAACAACTATTCCTTGAAGGAGGATAAGTACCAAATGCTTTTGAGCGTGAATGGTGGTCTTGGTGATGAGTTGAATCAATTGAGATCGGAAACCTTTTTCGCAGAGGGCCCTTGGGTGGCATTTACCGATAGAAAACACAGTAGGGATTTCCTTTCTACCAAGTTTAATTTCGATTACGATATATCCGACAAGACCACGGTGGGAGTGCAGTATTTGTTCAATTATAACCTTCCCGATTATACGGATAGAACCAATACCCTCATTTTAGATACTAACCGTGTATTGGATTCTTTGCGCTCTAACAATGGAATCAACGAGAGGGAGGTAGTTTATCACAACCTTAACGGACACATCATTCATAAAATCGATACGATGGGACGAGAGATTTCTGTCGATGTGGATTACTTGAACTACGGTTCGGATACAGATAGAACATTCCAAACCAATAGTTTTGATGCAAACAATGTTTTTGTGAATACGATTGCGCAGGCGAACAACTTTGCGAATCAGGACATCACTAACTTCAGTGCACGTGTAGACGTAGAACACCCGTTTTCAAAAATACGGTTCTCCTACGGTGGAAAGTTGAGTTTTATTGAAAACGATAGTAAAACAGAGTTTTTCAATACCATTACCGGGGAGCCTGTTCTGGATCCCAATCAGACGGACGATTTTAGATACAAAGAGAGCATACAGGCGTTGTATGTAAGTGCTAGTAAGAACCTTACCGAAAAATGGCGATTAAAGCTCGGTTTGCGATTTGAGCGTATTATGACCGAGACTTTTACGGCTACGCTCAATCAGACAAACGAGATCGACTATGACGAGTTTTTCCCTACGGCCTATTTACAGTATACCTTAAACGACAACCATGCCTTTTACGCGAGTTACGGTAGAAGAATTGATAGACCGAGCTATTCAGCTTTAAATCCATTCCGTTTCTTCTACGATAGTAACAAATTCAGTGAAGGAAACCCTTTCCTACGACCTTCGTTCACCAATAACTTTGAATTGGGTTGGGGAGGCGAATACATTAATGCGAATGTATTCTACTCTAAGCAAGTAGATGGTTCTGGTCCTGTTACCTTCTCTTTCGAAGAGAGCAACCTTACCATTATTAGACAGGAAAATTATTTTGAAAAGGATTCTTATGGAGTAGTGGTTTCTGGAGGAAAAGAAATCACAAGTTGGTGGGAAAACTACAACACCTTGTATTTTGTGAACTACGAACCTTCCTTGACCAATAATGATATAGACGCAGTCTTACGAGGTACTGCACTTTTCTTAGGAGCGACGAATAACCGTTTCAACCTCAATAAAGAGAAAACCTTTACCAGTAATTTAGGGTTCCAGTACGTATCGCCTTTTAGTGATGATCTTTTCGATTACGGAAGTAGTTACAACCTTAGTGTTTCCTTCCGCTATAGAATGCTGGACAAGAAATTGAATTTCACGGTGGCCTTTAACGATATATTCAATACCGATCCTAGTGATCTGGAATGGGTTACCAACGGAATTAGACAGAATTACTACCAGAACAACAGTTCTAGAAACGTAAAGTTCACCCTGTCTTACAACTTCGGAAATAAAACGAAACGTGTTCGTGCCCGTGATTCCGGAAACGAAGATGAAAGGGATCGACTATAGACTAGTTTTCACACACTCATATTACAAAGTTCTTTTACGGAAAAATACTTCCGCAGGGACACTATTTCTAAAATTTTGAACCATTAAAATTCTAAAGCCATGAAAAGCCAGGATGATTTTCTCCAGCATATCCATTTCGATGGAGTGGATATCGCGGAGTTTACGGATTATTATAAGAGTAATGAGTCCATGTTGGAGGAATTGTTGTCTCAATATGGAGCCATTAAGTTTCACGGGGTACAAATTGACACACCCTCTCATTTTCAGACGGTGGTCAACTCAATTTCCAAAGAATTTCTACGATATGTAGACGGAAATTCCCCGCGGACCAAGGTGGTGAATAATGTTTACACCTCTACAGAGTATGCCAGTAGCCAGAAGATTACCATGCACAACGAATTGTCATATTCTAACAGCTGGCCCAATAAACTCATTTTCTGCTGTTTGGTTCCTCCATCGATAGATGGGGAAACCTTATTGGTAGACGGACGTAAGATCGTAAAAGAGATGAACCCAGATATTGTGGACGAAATAGACAACAAAGGAGTTACCTATATCCGTAACCTCCATGGAGGGATGGGAATGGGGCCTTCTTGGCAGGATACCTTCGAGACACAGGATAAAGGGGAATTGGAAGCGCATTGCGAGCGATTGGGCATCGATTTCGAATGGAGGGAAAATAACTATGTGAGGCTTGTTCATAAGCGAAAAGGGATCATTAGGCATCGCCAGACGCAAGAGAAAGTGTGGTTCAACCAAATAGACCAGTTTCACCCGTTGCATTTAGGAAAACAAGTATATGAGGGACTAAAGCGGATGTACCGTAACCCATACAACTTCCCGATGTTCGTGGAATTCGGAGATGGTAGCCAGATTTCGGAAGCGATGATAGAGGAGATCTTAGCGACCATAGACTCCATCACCATTGCGCCTACTTGGAATAAAAACGAAATCCTGATTGTAGATAACGAGCTTGCCTGTCATGGTAGGAACTCGTACGAAGGGGACCGTAGGATTCTGGTTTCCATGACCAATTAATATTCAAAAAAGAAGTACACATGTATCCACAAGCCAAAAAACAGTGCTTTCTGTTGCATTTTGCGGGAGGGAATAGTTATTCCTACAATTTCCTGAAGGAAAGCATAGACGAAGATATTGAGTTTATCTCACTGGAACTACCCGGTCGCGGAAAGCGATTCCAGGAGGACTTAATCCCAAACAAGGAAGAAGCCATAGACGATTATGTTGCCCAGATAAAAGCCTTGCGCAACCAACAACCGTATATTATTTATGGTCATAGCATGGGAGCGACATTGGGACTTACCGTTACCAAAAAAATGGAAGAAGCGCTTGATGCACCCCAACTGTTTTTGGTTTCTGGAAATGCAGGGCCTGGGGTAAAAGAAAACGGTGCCGTAAAACGATATTTACTCAACGATACCGACTTTAAGAAAACCCTTAGGGAATTAGGAGGTATTCCTACCGAAGTGCTGGAAAACGATGAACTATATGAATTTTTCAGTCCTATTATCCGGGCCGATTTTGAAGTCCTTGAGAAGGATGATTTTTCCGAAAGGGGGTTGCAGATAAAGGTTCCCATCCACGCCATTATGGGCGATCGTGAGGAAACCGTAGACAGCATAGATAACTGGGCACAATTCACTTTGGCCGATTTTAAAAGTAAAGTAATTCCAGGCAATCATTTTTTCATCCACCAACACAAAAATCAAATAGCAAGCGCCATTAATGGTTTCGCCAATGTCCCATTGTCATTCTAAGGTGCATTAAATAGCTACTTGTATAAATCCACATCTTAAAATTTAGAACATGTTAAAACTAAGCTTAAAAAATATCATCTATTTGGTGTTGTATGCCGTGCCCAATACGTTTTTGAGTTTCGGTATCATTTATATCATCAATAACGTGCTTTCGGGTAACGAAGCCTTTCTGGGAAGCTATATGATCATCGTGTTTTTATCGGCGATTTGCTACGCTTATTTGCTGAATATCGTATTTCAGAAGCGACTCAACAAGTTCACATTTAAGATGTTGTACGACAACGAGAAGAACTTGTTCAATCAAATACTAAAGGCACCGCTGCAAACCCTAGAAAAGTTCGGAACGGAACGTTTTTACACCGCTATGGAAGACTTGCGAACCTTTGCCAGTCTACCATATACCATTACACATACAGTAAGTTCCTTGCTCATGCTCATTCTGGGGATCATCTATATGTTTACCCTCTCGGCTGTCTCAGCAACGATCGTTCTGGCTCTCATCGTAATGGTAGCTGTGTGTTACTTCATCGTAATGAACTCTATGTCGCATCAAATAGCGACGTTGCGAAAGTACAATGAGTACTACTATGGATACGTAAAGGATCTCATTAACGGGTTTAAAGAACTGAAGCTAAGCTCAAGCCGTAGAAGAAATTTGATGGACAATTATTTAAGTCCTAACCGAGACAAATCGGAGCAGTTGGATTTTAAAGTGAATTATATCTTTTTGTCCATCAATATGATTAGCCAATACGGTTTGTACTTCGTGATCGCCGCCATTATATTCGGGCTTCCGGCTCTGAATATCTTGGATCGGGCCGATGTTATTGCTTATGTAGTGGTTATCCTGTTCATTTCTGGACCTATTAACAACCTTATCAACCTTCAACAGAGCTATACACGATTTATCGTAGCCAATAGACGTATCAACAAATTTATGGGAGACTTCCAGATCGATATGAATGCAGAAGAAACCCTTCAGCCTTCCACCGAAGAATTCAACTCATTGAGTTTTGAAGATGTATGCTTCAACTACACTAGTGAAGATGATGAACCCACCTTTGCTTTAGGACCTATAGATTTGGAAATAAACAAAGGGGAAGTGATGTTCATTGTAGGAGGAAATGGTTCTGGTAAGAGTACGTTTATTAATGTGCTTACAGGATTGTATCAACCCAGTAAAGGAGAAATCTATCTTAATGGAAGACCTTGTGCAAGCATCAATGGCGAAATGGAAGACTCTATAGCGGCCATTTTCACCAACAATCATTTGTTTTCTAATAACTATGATGAATACACTTTAGAAGGGAACACCGAATACAAGTCCCTATTAGAACTTATGCGATTGGAGGGTGTTGTTACCGATGATAAAGATGCTTCTGCGCGAAGAAGTTTCTCCAAAGGACAGAGCAAACGAATGTCGATGATCTTTGCCCTTTTGGAGAACAAACCTATTTTGATTTTAGATGAATGGGCGGCCGATCAGGATCCGGTATTTAGAAAGTTCTTCTACGAAGAATTAGTGCCCAAACTAAAGGCACAAGGAAAAACAATCATTGCGGTAACTCATGATGATGCCTATTTCGATAGTGCAGATAGAATTATAAAATTCGATTATGGTCGTATTGTACACGACGTAAAAGTACAGTCTAAGGAGAGCCTTAAAGAGGTAACCTGGGCCTAATATTTCCAACAATATCTTATTGAAAATGACCGATCCCATGCATCATGGGAAGGAACCCCGTGCCTATATAGGCCTGCTACAAACACGAAATTCTCATTTCAAAAAAATTAGATCTTATGAAATTGACATTGCCACAACAGGATATCTATTTTGAACAATTATTACATCCCGAAGATCCCATCTATAACATCGGGGCTAAGATTGTTTTGAAAGGGAATATCATATATGAAATTTTGAACGAAGCTTACATTGCCTTGATCGATCAGCACGATGCATATCGAAGTGTATTGGTTAGTAAAGGTGATGGGGTAGAGATGGAAATTCTTCCTAAGCACAATTCGGTGTTGGGATATTTGGATTTTTCTGAAAAGGAGAACCCCGATGTCCACGCTAATGCTTATATGCAGGAAACCTTTGTGACGCCGTTCGATATTGCTTCTGGTGAGATGCTGCATAAGTTCGTACTCATCAAGGTTGCCGAACAGTTTTACTACCTGTTTTCCATGTACCACCACATCATTACCGATGGTTGGGGAACTTCCTTAATGTTCCAACGATTGGTAAAAAACTACAATGAACTGGTCGCAGTAGGCAAGATTGAAACCGAATATCCATTTTCTTATAAGGAGTTCGTCACGAACGATTTGGAATATGCCACTTCCGAAGGTTTTGAGAGCGACAAGGAATACTGGAAGGATCGTTTTGAGCGCTTGCCAGAACCCTTGTTCAAAAGAAAAGATGAGTCACAGACCATCAATAAAAGTCAGCGTAAGGAATTAGTGATACGTAGGGAAACCTACAACAAGCTGGAAACTCTGGCTAAGGAATATCGTAGTTCTACCTTTCATATCATCCTGAGCATACTCTTTATGTATTTCGGACGGAAGCATCAGAATAAAGACTTTGCCATAGGTCTTCCAGTGTTGAACCGAGGGAAATCGATATTCAAGAAAACCGTAGGATTGTTTATGGGCGTGGCAGCACTTCGTATTTCATTGGATTTTGAAAGCACGTTCGCAGATCTTGTGGGCCAAATACGTCAACAATTACGACAGGATTATCGCCATCAGCGTTTTCCCATCGGAAAACTGATTAACGAATTGGGGCTTTTTCAAAAAAAGGAAGGTCTATTCAACATCACTTTGTCCTATGAAAAGCAAAACTATGCCGATCATTTCAAAAACACCCGAACCTCTGTAGTTCCGTTATCACACGAGGCAGAACGTGTTGCATTGGCATTATACATTCGCGAGTTCGATGCAGAAGAAGACGTTAAAATAGATTTCGACTACAACATCAACTACTTCGATGCCTCCGAAATGGAGCAAGTGGTGGCACACTTTGAACAATTAGCATATGAAGTTATTGAACAGCCACAACAAAAGCTGAGTAGCTATAAATACCTAACAGAAAAGGAAGAAGTACAGTTGTTGGAAACATTCAATGACACGACATTCTATTACCCAAAATCGCAAACCTTGTTGGCGTTCTTCAATGATCAGTTAAAGGCTGATCCTAATAAGAGAGCCATATGGGACGGCACACGGAGTTACTCGTATACGGAATTGGATGCAACTTCGAATAAGTTGGCTAATGCCCTTCAGAAACAATTTGGGACCGAAAACAAATCGCCAGTAGCGGTTCTTATGAATCGCTCCGCTAATATGGTGGCTACATTTTTGGGAATACTTAAAACGGGGCGGGCTTTTATCCCATTGGACCCCAATTTTCCACAAGAGCGGATTGCACACATTCTGTCGCACAGTGATGTGAAAGGAGTTGTAGGCACACAGGAATTAGGTATAAGGTTAGATCATTCGGTAACCTTCATGGATATTGATGAGATGCTAATTGGGGAGGATTCGAACTTCGAACCAATCCCCGTGGCTCCATCGGAAACCGCTTATATCATTTATACCTCTGGATCTACAGGATTGCCAAAAGGAGTAGCCATAGGTCATGAGGCACTACTTAATTTTCTAGTGAGCATGAAAATAAAGCCGGGGCTTACCAAGGAAGATGTTTTGTTTTCGGTAACCACACAGTCTTTCGATATTTCAATATTGGAGTTCTTCCTCCCTCTGGTTGCGGGAGCCTCGGTTTATATTGCCTCTAACGAAGAGCTAACGGATCCTTTGGCATTGTTACAACGACTGGATGAAGTGAAACCTTCGGTAATTCAAGGGACTCCGAGTTTTTATCAAATGCTATACAATGCAGGTTGGAAAGGGGATAAGGGTCTTAGCGTGCTTTGCGGTGGGGATCTGTTAAGTGAATCACTAGCAGCTAAACTGTTGAATACCTGTAGTTCCCTTTGGAATATGTATGGTCCAACAGAAACCACAATTTGGTCCAGTTGCAAGAGAATTAGTGATCCAAGTCATGCAGGTGTTATTGGCAAACCCATACTCAATACCCAGCTTTACATTTTAGACGATAAGCTGGATCTCCAGCCAACTGGAGTTCCTGGGATGTTGTACATCGCAGGGGAAGGTCTAGCTCAAGGATATTATAAAAACAAGGAGCTTACCGACGATAAGTTCATTGCCGATCCATTCAAAACAGGTAAGCGAATGTATTGTACAGGCGATTTGGCCCGATGGAATAAAAATGGGGAAGTGGTGTTTATGGGAAGAGTCGATCAACAAGTGAAGATTCGAGGCTATCGAATTGAGTTGGGTGAAGTGGAAACAGCACTCAATGCATTGCCTGAAATTAAGGATTCTGTGGTAGTAGCCAAGAAAGACTCAGAAGGCAATGCCCGCCTTATCGCTTATGTGATGAAAAATAGCGAGTCCCTTGATGAAAGAGATTGTTTAAAAACACTTCGGGAGAAGTTACCCGAGTATATGATTCCTGGTGCCATAATGACCTTGGAATCTTTTCCGAAAACCCCGAACAATAAAATTGATAGAAAGGAACTGGCCCAAAGGGAAGTAGTCCCTATGGTAGATGAGGTAACGGAATTACCGGAATCAGTATTAGAGCATCAAATTTTACAAATGTATCGAGAAGTGCTAGGGCTGGAGGATGATTTTAGTACTACCGATAGCTTTTTTGCGCTTGGCGGACATTCCCTCAATGCTGTAAAGCTAATAAGTAGAATTGCTAACGAATTCCAAATTCAGCTTTCGTTAAGAACGATTTTTTATCATGACTCTGTAAGAGCATTGGCTGCCCAGATAGCCTCGAAGCTCAAGGAAGGATATGCTCCTATTGCCAAGGTAACAGAAGGAACATCGTTTCCTGTTACCACCAGCCAGTATCCTATGTGGTTGGCATCTCAAAAGAAGGAGCGATCCATAGGCTACAATATGTTTTCAGTCTATCAAGTAACGGGTGAATTAGATACGGAGCTATTGGAAAGCGCTTTCAAAAATATTATTGATAAGTACGAGATATTAAGAACACAATTTGTCGAGAACCAAGGAGAGTTAAAGCAGAAGATAAGCACTACGGATACGAATTTTAAGGTCGATACCTTTACTATAGAGCAAAGTTTACTCGAAGAGTGTATACAGTCTTATGTTCACGAAGCCTTCGACTTATCCAATGACCTATTGGTACGATTGGGTGTTTTTAAAGATGAAAAAGGAAATATCTACGTAGCATTTGCAACACACCACATTATCATGGACGCTTGGTCCTTGGATGTGCTTATTGGTGAATTGATGCGCCGTTACAAAAACGGAATATCGAATTCCCTTACGCCCATACCTTCGCTCAATTTTCAGTTTAAGGATTACGCCGTTTGGCAGGAGGGAAGAGAGGCCCTTTCAACATCAAATAATGAAAGGTATTGGAAACAATATTTACGAAATTATACGTGGTCTCCTGTCATTCCTGTTGACCACTCGTATGCCGAAGAAAATAATCAAGCCGCTGTCACCGACTTTGCCATTAACAAGGAGCTGAAGCAAAGCTTGGAGCAATTGGCGACTAAGTACAACTGTTCGCTGCATTCGTTGCTCTTAACAGCATTTACGTGTACCCTTCACACATGGAAGGGAAAGGAGGACCTATGTATAGGGACGGTTAATTCGGGACGTAACTTTCCCGAATCGGAATCGCAGATAGGCATGTTCGTGAAGACTTTGCCTTTACGTACACGAATTGAATCATCGCAGATCTTTTCGGAAGTATTGCAAAGGGTTCATGACGATTTGTTAACCATAGATGAATATCAGGATATCCCTGAATCGATCTACAAATCCCTTCGAGTAGATGTACTGTTTGTATTGCAGAACACCTTCTTTCAAAGTGATGACATTCGGCTAACGGATGACTTGAAATTGCGCCCGTACACCCTTCACAACAGTTATAGCAGACTCCCTATACTCTTTGATCTTTCAGAAGTAGGGGATGCCCTTTCGGGGACTATTCATTATGATACCGACAAGTATGAAAAAGCTACGCTAGACCTGCTCGTTCTTAAATACCAAAAAATGCTGGAACAAATCGTTGAACAGCCTGAGGTAAGTGTCGGATCCCTAGATATAGATCTGGCTTTCGAGAAAGAGGAAGCCATCGATATAAGTTTCAATTTTTAAATAGAAAGAAATGAAAAATAGCATGAAAAGTTTCACACGGTGGAACCTACGACCATTGGTTTTATTCCTTTTATTTCAATTGGGGGGAACCTTAGGTTGGGCGCAGTCTCCCACATTTGAAAAGGCCGAACCTTTTTATCCTAATTCGGACGCATTGGCAGAAGAAGAAGTGATATGGGGATTCTTAAACGTGCCCGAAAATTGGGAAGATAAGGAAGCCAATACCATTAAGGTTGCCGTTTGTGTGTTAAAGAGCTGGTCCAAAAGCGACGATCCCGATGCAGTAGTATTCGTTCAGGGAGGTCCGGGTGCCAGCGGTATTCAAAACATCCGCACCTGGTTATACCATCCTGTAAGGGAAACCAAGGATGTCGTATTGATGGATGTTCGGGGAACAGGCTTTTCTGAACCTCGGTTATGTCCGGATTTGGGCGAAGAGTTTCTGCAGATTTTGGCAAAGGACCAATCGGTAGAAGAAGACGAAAGACAGAAAGTAGCGGCTTCGCTACTATGTAAGCAGGACCTTTTAAATCGTGATATCGATATACGCGGGTATCACAGTCAGGCAGTAGCTAAGGATTTAAACACATTGAAAACAGAGCTCGGGTACGACACTTGGAATATCTATGGCGTATCCTATGGAACGCATATGTCTCAAGTATATGCCGATCAATATCCTGAGGATATAAGGTCACTCGTTTTAGACTCCGCCATAGATGACATAACCACTTACTATAGCAAGAACACCAGTAATTATATGGGGAGCTTGCGGAAGGTATTCGAGAAATGTGAAAATGACCCAGAGTGCAGCGATCAATATCCAGATCTTGAAAAGGTGTATTACGAGACCATTGCGCAGTTAAAGGACGAACCGCTTACTGTGAAAGCCAAGAAGAAAATGATTCCCTCGGGTGAGTTTACCTACAATGCGGAGGATTTTAAAATTGCGATTCAGCAGGCCTTATATCGTAAGAGCCTCATTGAAATAATACCCTTGTTGGTGTATCAGTTTCACGACCGTAATGAAGAGGCCTTGGGGAATTTGGTAGAAGCATTTTCCAGTCTTTTGGGCATGGATTACGGGGTATATTATTGTGTAAGTTGCAATGAAGCTTTGCCAGAAAATTCTAATGATGCATATGCACTCAATGCCCAACAATATGCTGGTTTGCAAGGAGGGGTTTCCTTTTATGGTTCCGACTTCAAAGTATGCGATCAATGGAACTCGAATACCACTTTGCCTTCTTTTACATCCGCGGATAGTACAGCCGTGCTAAAGGCGCCCGTATTGGTGTTTTCGGGAGAATTCGATCCTATAACACCATGGGAAAATGGGCAACGCGTTACCGAAAAGTATGCAAACAGCACGAATATAACAGGCTTTACCTATGGACACACTCCCAGTTTTACAAGAATTGGTAAGAACATAGCAACGACATTTTTGGAGGATCCCAATGCAACGCTCGATGAAGATACTTTTCTAGAAGCAGATGCCATTGATTTTGCCAAAGGAATAAGCCTAAACAACGGGGTTGCCAGTATGGGTAATAGTTTAACTCAAGTAAACCCATTGTTTCTAGGGCCGCTAGCCATTGCTCTGTTACTCATGATTGGCTTTAGTGCAACATATCTAGTTAAAATTATAAGAAAAAGGTACACCAACTTATCCGATGCGCTCGTGCGAGGATCCAGTCTGTTGGTGGCCCTATTGGGGATTACCACTTTGGTAGGATTGATTCTGGCCTTACTGAAAACATCCGAGCAGAACTTTTATGTTCTCGCCTTCGGTCTTCCAGAGCAATTCAACTATTTGTTTACCCTATCATTGTTATTTGTGGTATTGGTAGCCCTATTATTCATTTATTTCATTATTAGCTTGAAGAAAATCCAAGAACGAAGTGTCGTTTTCTCATTTATTTTTTCAAACATGTTAATCGCGACCTATCTCCTTTATTGGGGGATAGTATAACAAACCCCCGACCTAAAATAAACGACATTTCCCCACGATGTCTTTTAATTACATAATACCGGCCCAAAATTGCTTTGGGCAAGCTTACTCCATATTTCATGAATCTCTAATTAAAAGATGACCAAAACAAAGACTATTCTATTAAACAAATTTGATGACTTTATAGAAAACACGAAAACAGACATACTTCCAAGGTTAACGATAGATCAAAGCAAATTGCCAGGTGTATTGCAGGGATTTAAATATCCCATAAGTGCATGGCCCGTTTTGATAGACCAGGCATATGCATCCAAACTAAAGACGCTTAGCATTAAGCTTCCGAAGCTTTTAAAGGAAATTCCATCCAAATACTTTAAGAATGACAATTCGAGCATGGCCGATTTTTATTTCAACGGGAATGAAATGCTGGCACAACTCGCTATGATTTGCCATACTAAGAATATTGAAACCAGCTGTCGTTTGGATTTAACTGCGACCACTGGTGGATTTAAAGTATTGGAAATTAACATGGGTTCTGCCATTGGCGGAAAGGAAATGCAATATTTCGAACCCTTTGTGAGGAATACACATTCCCAAATGAACAATCTAGCGTCTGCTCCCGATTTTGTTTCAAGAAACACTCAGGAACTCTATATGCAGTTCATTGTGGACAATATTTGTGAAACCATTGGAGGTGAAATTACCGAGATCAATGTATTTCTGGGAATGGACAAGGTACCTCATGCGGCCTTTAAGAAAAGTGCTGTCGATTATTTTTCTGGGATCCTTAGTGCCGAACTGGACAAACGAGGACTCAAAGGAGGGGTTTATACCGATGCTATTGCCTCTTTACATCAGAAGAATGGAAGGCTTTTTTTGAAAGAAACCACTATAGACGCTGTGCTCATAGTAGATGCGGCTTCTGGAGAAATATCGCAAGAAGTATTCAGATCCTTTATATCGGATAACATCTATTTCCCGGACCATTTGGCCAATCGTTTCCTAAAGGACAAAAGAAACCTGGCTTTACTTACACAATTGGCAGAGCAAGGAGCTTTTGAGGAGGAAGAGAATGCACTTATTAAGGCACATATTCCTTGGACCACCGTCGTAGAAAACAAACATGTGATGTATAAAGAAAGTGAACATAATCTTGCTAACCTCTTAAAGGAAAGAAAAGATGAGTTCGTAGTTAAGATCGCAAACGGATCTCAAGGGAACCATGTTTATATAGGTAAATTTTTAGCAGAAGATGACTGGGACGATGTCTTGGTGCTTGCTTTTGGCAAGACTGCTTTTATAGCTCAGGAATACAGTGAATCGCTGGATTTTCTGGCTCCTAATGAACAAAATCAATGGACGCCTCACAAACTTATTTGGGGAGCTTTTGGTTTTGGAGAGGTATACGGTGGTGTTTGGGTAAGAATGTTACCGTCCAGCAATGATAAGGGAGTAATTAATTCCAATACAGGAGCTACAGAAGCTATCGTGTACGAAATAAGAAACTAAAATCCATTTTAATCACTTTAAGAACTGCTTATTCAACTGTTATGATAGATAAACCGACCATTATGGAAAAAAGACCTACCATTCTATCCGATAAATACGAGGCACTTATTAAAAATGAGGGGAACGTACCTGCTTGGATAGATACCGATACTCCCGAAGTGCCAGCTATTTTCAAGCATTTCGAATATCCCGTGAGTGCGTGGCCCGTGGTCATAGATCGTAAAACGGCCGCTAGCTTTAGGGAAATTAGCGCCAAGCTTCCTCAATACTTGGCGCAAATCCCGGCATTGTATTTTGACGATTCTGTAAAGGACATGGCCGATTTCTATTTCAATGGAAATGAAACGGTGACGGAATTTGCCCTTATGTGCCATAAGAAGCGGGTTGAGGTGAGTTGCCGTTTGGATGTCGTGCTCACATCAGAAGGTCTAAAGGTCTTAGAAGCCAATATCGGTTCGGGAATAGGAGGATGGCAAATCTGCAGTTTCTTGCCCATTTTGCGCAAACTACATCCGAAGATTGCCGAATTGGAGTCGGGTCATGAAATTGTGTTTAGGAATACACAGTACAAATACCTAGAATTCCTTATTGATAAAATCCGCCAGTACGTGGATGATGTACGGCAGGAGGTGAACATCTATATTTCTATAGATGACGAAGAAAAAACATCCAATGCATACATGATCGCATTTTTGGATGAACTCATGAAGGAAGTGCTGGAAAAGAAGGGACTAACCGGCGGGGTATACTCCGGAGATCTTTCATCGCTTCAACTTATAGGAAGTGAACTTTTCATTGATGGTAAACGCATTCATGGTTTTCTAAAAATGGACGAAAAGGAACTTCCACCCGAAGTGTTTAGGGCATTTATCTTAGACAAAGTATACTGGCCCGATCATTTGGGGGAATTATTAAACAAAGACAAGAGAAACCTAGCATTACTAAGGGAGTTGGCCGAAAAGAGAATGTTCTCTACGGCCGATAATCAGATCATACTCAATAGCATTCCGTGGACTGCGATTATGGAAGACAAAAAAGTAATGTTTAGGGAACAGGAATACGACTTAGTGGAATTGCTTCGCTCGAAACAAAACCAGTTTGTGATCAAGGTCGCCAATGGTTTTCAGGGAATCAATGTCCATGTCGGAAAATTTTTAAGTGCCGAAGCTTGGGAAAATGCCATACAGGAATCCTTGGGGAATACCTCCTATATCGCACAGGAGTTTAGCGACTCTATAGATTTTTGGGCCCCCAATTCGGATAACGAATGGGCTCCCCACAAGTTAATTTGGGGAACCTTCGGTTTCGGAAACACCTACGGAGGTGCCTTTGTGCGCATGTCTGCCGTTAAAACCGACGTAGGGGTTATTAATGCTGCTGCTGGGGCCGTGGAGGCCTTGGTGTATGAATCAATTTCTTAAAGGGAAACCTTACATCCAAATTATATAAATAGTCTAGTGATGACGAACCTATATTACACATATATCTCTAAAGAAGTTCATGATGATCTTCTCAAGCGGTTTCTGCCTAGTTTTCCTAGGGAGTACCAAGAGCGTGTTCTTAAGTATCGCAGGTGGCAAGATGCACAGTTATCCATTTTAGGGAGATTGTTGCTGCGCTATGGGCTACAACAACACAATTATGCTGGGGAAGGAGAGATTTTCTATAACGAGTACAACAAACCCTTCCTGAAGGACAAAGACATTAAATTCAATATTTCGCATTCCGGGGATATCGTAGTATGTGCGATTACCGATGTATGCGATATTGGGGTGGACATTGAAATTATGGGTGAAATAAATGTGCAGGACTTTCAAAAGCAGATGACACCCAGTGAATGGACAAAAATATGTTCGGCTTCCGATAAGCAAACTGCATTTTATGACTATTGGACACAGAAGGAAGCTACCTTAAAGGCCAATGGAATGGGGCTCTCTATACCCTTGAACTCTTTCGAAATCATCGATAATGCTTCGGTAGTAGACAATGAAACTTTCTTTTTGGAAGAGTTGGATGTTCAGGAGAATTACAAATGCCATATTGCTTTTAAAGGGCAAAATACAGACATCTGTATCGCCCATCTTAAAGAAGCCTTTGCCTAAGTGATATGCGATTTTGAACGGAATTTAAAGTTCCTCTTCAATAAGAAAACCAAGACCTATAATCTCATTGAAATACTATGATAAAAGTGCTAAAATTTGGGGGTTCCTCTGTGGGATCGATTAAAAATTTACACACCATACGTGGACTGCTGAAACAAACCCAAGGCAAGAAAATTGTGGTTTGCTCCGCCATTAAAGGGGTCACCGATCGCCTAGTGGTGCTTGCAGGGCATGTAAAAGAAAACCAAACGGTTGCCGCAGAAAACAGTTTGGATTTGCTTCAAAAACAGCACCATGCGTTTATTGAAGATCTTATCGATAGTCCAGCAACAAGGAAGGAAACCAAGGCGCATATAGATCGTTTGATTTCAGAAGTAAGAAAATTTGTACTAAGGGATTCCTCTCAAATAAACACTTCCCAAATTCTTACATTGGGGGAAGAGCTACTAACTGTCATTTTTTCTAAGTTTCTTACCGCATCTGGTGTTCACAATGTACTGCTTAAGGCAAAGGATTTTATGTATATAGATTCTTTGGAAACACCCAATATTGAAAAGGTTACTTCGAAACTTAGAGCAGAATTACAACATGAGGAACCTACGGATATCTACATTACCCAAGGGTTTGTTTGTCGGGATAAAAAAGGGACTTTGAGTAATCTTCAAAGAGGTGGGAGTGATTATACGGCTACCATTATTGGCGCCGCTGTAAATGCAGACGAAGTTCAGATTTGGACAGATATTAATGGGCTCCACAACAATGATCCCAGATATGTTGCTGAAACCTTTTCCATACCTCAAATCTCGTATGGAGAGGCGGCCGACCTAGCTTTTTTTGGAGCGAAGATTTTACATCCTAAGACGATGATTCCGATCAAGGACAGACATATACCGCTTATTTTGAAAAACACTTTCGATCCTACTGCCGAAGGAACCGTCATTTCGAATAAGGCATTAAAAAAAGGCATTAAGGCGATTGCTGCAAAAGATGGAATTACCTTACTTAAAGTAAGGATAAATCGAAACATTTCCCTTTCCCAGTATGTATCTTCCGCCTCAGAGATCCTTAGTAAACACAAGGCTACCGTAGATATGTTTACGATTTCAGGAGATTCGGTATCACTGGCTATCCAGAATACAAGTCGTCTTAATGAAATCATAGCCGATCTAAGAAAGGAATCTTCGGTAACAGCCTACTTCGATCATAGTATTATCTGTATTGTGGGAGAAGCGCTGAGCCAGGATAAAAATGCAGAGAAAATAACCGATATAATCAACGAATTACCCGTAAAGATGGTGTCTTATGAGAATAGTGACAATATTCCGTTTCTGGTAGATACTACTCATAAAATTACCGTTTTACGGTACTTAAACGACCAACTATTTTCATCCAACCTTGCCATTGCGTAAACTGTGGAAGGATTTTTAGGATGAGGAATGCGATCAATATGAAATTCAATAATTAAAACAGGATAAAATGAAAAAGCAATTCGTACCCACAGTAATTCTTATGCTTATGGCATTCGGAATCATGACGGCCCAAGAAACCGTTGCGGTAGATTCTTTTGAAAAAGTAATCATTAGCCCACATGTGGCCGTAACCTTTGAGGAAGGGAAGAGCGAAGCAGTTGTAATAGAGAGTTGCAATGTAGACAAGGACAAGGTAAACATCGAAGTAAAGGGTAAAACGCTACGCATTTATTTAGATGGCGCCAAGGAAGTGACCAAAAGTGAAGAGGTAGTTATCAATGGAGAAAGAATCCGTAAACCTCTTTATAAGGGAACGGTCCTTACGGTCTCCGTAAGTTACAAGAACCTGCAGGATATTTCGATTCGAGGGGAAGAAGAGATCAATTTTACCAGTGCTTTCAACCAAAATGATTTGGATTTGAAAATCTTCGGGGAATCGTGGGTTTATTTCGATAGCCTGAAGCTGAATAAAATAAATATTTCCATTCATGGAGAGAGTTATTTGGAGTTTAAATCCGGAAGTATTGATGAGCAAAAAATAACTGCCTATGGTGAGAGTCGAGTGAATGCAGTAGGTATAGATAATGATAAGACCAAGCTAACGGCCTATGGCGAGAGTGATATTCAATTAAACGTTTCCGAGCTTCTTAAGGTAACTGCTTATGGCGATGCCAACGTTAGATATAGTGGTAATGCCAAGCTTAAGAAAGGACTTACCATTGGAGATGTGTCCATTCAAGCCATGGATTAACGATACCCCAAAAATACTATCAAGACTAAAGCTTCATAATTGTTTTGTTTGTACTTAGGTTAAAAGCCATCCCATTTGTTTGGGATGGCTTTTTTGTTTTATGCTAGTCTTGTGGTTGTATTGACGATTTGAATGAACTATTTATTGGATTTAGGACTGCTCAAGTTGTAGGTTACCCCAAAGTAATGTCCAAATTTGAACTTCTCATTTGTAGGAACATTGCCTTGTCCATCCAAGACATATTCGGTTTCTCCATCGGCCTCGAAGCCGTTCTTCAAAACATCCACTCGTCCCATGGATACTCCAGCATGAAATACCCAACGTTCATTTTTTCCGAGGATAAGTCCACCGCCTGCTAACAGTTGAAAACTCTGTCTGTCGGTCACCAAGGTTCCAAAATTTAGGGAAGGTTTTACCCATCCATTGCTTCGATAGGTGATATTTACCAACATCCCAAGCCCAAAGTCATAATCCCCAAGGTCATCTTGTCTAATGGTGCTTCGATCTGTGTTTACGTTGTTTCCATTGCCATCATCTTCGGTGACCACTGCGGTTGAAAATGTCTGATCGAATAAGGAAGTAATGAATGCCCCTCCGCTAAAGTCAATTTTAAATCCTCCGCGAATCCACACCTTATAGGTATAGGTTTGAGGAACGGTGGCATCCAGTTCATATACATCCAACTGAACTTCCACATAGTCTATATTATCTCCATTTACATCTATGGGTAATAGATAGGCGTCGTTCTTTGCAGAAAGCAATTTTTTAATTTTCTCCTCTACTAGCTTTAGTTTGCTCTCGATCTCCTTTTGCTTATTCTTCACAGCATCGGTTGCACTTGCATCGCCGTCAATTTTTGCTTGAATTTCCTCTTTTCCAGCTTCTTGAGAAGCTAGGGTTTCAACGTATGTTTTACGTTTAAGCCTTAGGTCATCAAAATCGATGACTTCCGAAGCGATCAATTGTGCTATATAGATGGATATTTCTTCATCCAACTTCACGATTTCTTCTTCCAGGTCTTTTTGAAGCTCCTCTATGGTCTTTGCAGTCCCGTCTGCTTTCATCTCTTCGAGCATACTTTGACCTGTATCGGTTGTTCTTTCAAAATTGAAATCGATATCCGAGAATAGATTCACTTTCTTAAAGTCCAGTACATAGGTATATCTAAAGGGGTTTCCGTTTGAGAGTCTAAAAGCGATAGGGCTTTTGGCATCTGCGACAAGACTTTTCTCGTTGCCCGAATGCTCTACACTGTTGTATTCCGGTCTGGATAAATCTAGATCAATAACAGTAGTGGTTATATTATTGTGCGTACTATCGATTTCATTAGTTCTTCTTTGGGCAGTAAGAAATTGCGTACTCACAAATAGGATACATAGAAGGGTTAGCTTTCTCATTTTAATAGATTAAATATTAGTTATGAGTCAAAAGTAGCTGTCCCTGTCCTTGAGTTAAATACCCATTAGTGGGTATAATAGGGGTTGGTAATGATGGGATGATACGATACTGGTGGTAGGATTCCATTGGAACTAGTGTTGCATTTCTTTTTGCACTGAGGTATTACGCCATTAATTCTTTCCATAAGCTTACACTTCAGTGAAGGAGTTTGTTTTTCTATATTTGATCCTCTTTTCAATGAACTGAATAGGAAAATGACCGAAAAACAAACAAAACATATAAGCAAGTTCCTAAGTTTGGTGCTAAGGCATGCCCCGGAGAAAATAGGACTTACCCTAGACGAAGCCGGATGGGCCAACGTGGATGAGTTGCTGGAAAAAATGAACGGAAAGGGACCTGACGTCGATTTCGAGGTGCTACAATATGTCGTGGACACCAATAATAAAAAACGATTCGCTTTCAATGACGACAAGACTAAGATACGCGCCAATCAAGGCCATTCCATTACCATAGAACATGGGTTTACACCCGTAGATCCCCCCGAAATTCTTTATCATGGCACAGGAGCAAAGTCCGTGGATAGTATTCTCCAAAACGGAATTGAAAAAAGGAATCGGCATCACGTACATTTAAGTCAGGATCGAGAAACAGCCCTCAAAGTCGGACAACGCCATGGGAAACCAGTAGTCCTCGAAATTATGGCCACCCGCATGCAAGCCGATGGCCATTTGTTTTATCTATCTGAAAACGATGTCTGGCTTACCGATTTCGTCCCAACCCAATATATTAAGAAGGACCCGTAGTAAAATACTACATAGATCATGCTGCTGTCATTGTCGAATTTAGGTTCGATATGGATTACCCTAGCTTCAATATAGGGGTAATCCCTTGATTTATTGGTGGTATGTCTCAAGACAGATTCAGGGTATTCCGGCTATTTTCAACTTTCCTAATGCTACAAATTTGTAGTACAACAATCCCAGATGTTTTGTAGGGGTTTGGCTTATATTGAAAATAACTCTTACCGAATAACAGGATACTCAAAGTAGTTATAGATCCTCTTAAAACCCTACAGACTATTGAAAGGATTGTGGAATACATAATCGTGTATTCCATATTGAATTTGCAACTAACACTCTTCTATAAAAATTATTATTAACCATTAAATATTTTAATTATGTCACAAGAACAAGAATTAGTGTCGATGGCACAGGCCTTTACGGGCTTGCCGATGGAAGACCTCATAGGCGCTCCGTTAAATGCCGCAGCCAAAGCCAATGCTGCAATGGCATTAACACAGACAAAGTTTATGCTGGATACCTGCTTTTCTATTTCTGAAGATGGACAGTATACTCCCATCATGATTGAGATGAATCTTACCAGAGGGGTAATTATTCCCGCTACGGATACCGATCCGGCTACGATTGATACGATCACGACCAAGTTCGAATTACCTATTTTAACGATTATACCGCTGAATTCGCTGGCAGTAGACAATGTTGATATCACGTTCGAAATGGAGGTGAAATCCAGTTATGGCGAAGAAACGAGCGAACAACAGGAGGTAGCTATGGCAGCAGCGGCCGAATGGGAAGTCAAGGCTTCTTACGGACCGGTTTCTGCGTCCATAACGGGAAGTGCGAGTTATGATAGTAAAGAAAGTTCGAGTTTCGATTCGCACTATGAAAAAAGTAATTCGGCTAAGTACACGGTTAATGTACATGCTGGACAGCTCCCCTTACCCAAGGGGGTCAATACCATTATAGAGGCATATACTTTGGCTATTGAGCCTTATGAAATGCCCGAATATACAAATGAAGCAAACTAAATAATTTTAAGTAGGTTACCGGTAATGTATTGATTATGGATTATCGGTAACTGTTTAACTCCGTTTTTATCATGGCTATAAGACCCAAGATTGATTCGACCTATAATTTTTCGGGTATACTCATAGACGATTTAGTTTCCCTGCCTCTATTATCGGTGGTAAGGTCGGAATCTAAAATGAGTGAAGAACAAATTGCATTGCTGCTAAACAATTGTTTCAACTATAACCCTGAAGATAACTATTTCACACCAAAAGTGATCGAAATGTCGGTCACCAGATCTGTATTGCAGCCAAGTACGATTCCCGATGGAGAGCCCAATTTAGAACAAATTGTCACTTACTTCAATGTACCATTAATATCACTTTTTCCTATTAATGCATTGGCTATTCAGTCTGTCAAGATAGATTTCGATATAGATATCCTGTGGCAATACAACGAGAATGTAGGCGCAATAGAAGAACGAAATGATTCCTTAGGCGCGCGCTCCCTAATTGAGCAAACGGCTGAAAACTCTAAGGTTGAAATGTTTGGGAAAGTAGCCAAAAGAAAAAATTCCGTAGCAAATAATGTAAGTGAAATGGAAGGAATCGATGGGATGAACTCATCTTATTCCATAGATGTTCTCGCAGGCCCATTACCCCTTTCAAAAGGTATTCTATCTATTATAGATCTATATACAAGTGCCATAGATCCTGTTGAAATGCCAGAAGAAGTATAAACTAAATAGAATTAAAAATGATCAACGAGCAAAAAATTCCGTGTCCTGTGTGTAAAACTCAAATACCTTTTGATGTTTCCTTATTGCTGCAGGGAGCCAAGTTTTCCTGTCCGAAATGTCAGTCGGTAGTTGCTATATCCAACAATAGTATGACACAGGCGGAGGAAGCTGTTAAGCAATACGAAAAATTGAAGCAATCCTCAAAAAAACAAAAAGACACAAGACGATGATACATTTTGACAATTTTGTAAAAGCAATACACCATTCGGCCATTGCAGCCAACAAAACCATAATGGATGAAAACCTGAAACTATTGGATACATATTTTGAGCGTTCAGGGGATATGGAAAGCGGCAAGTCCATTGAGGATATTATGCAAGCGGCAGAGAAAGTAGCTTCTAAAACACATCCTACAAAGGCAGAATTGGAAGAGGTGGTTCAAGGTTTGGTAGATTCTAAAAGAGCAGTTATAGGGGATGAAAACGATCTAAATACAAATACCTGGGATACATTAACTCCCAAGACTATCGTTGTAGAAATCCCAGAACAAACACCGAAAGGAGTGGTAATGAAAAAGGTGAATGTTCCATTAATCGCATTAATTCCAATTTCGGTTTCCAAAATTTCAGAGATTAGGTTTAAAACGGATTTAGAAATTTTGGTGGAAAACGATGACCTAAAGGTTGGTTTTCCAAAAAAAGAAAAAGAGCATGAGGGACTTTCCCAACTCCCAACCAGCACTTTGGAGATTACGATTAATCCAGATGAGACCGCCGCTGGATTAAAAGAACTGATCCTTGGATACGAAAAAGTACTACGAGCTCAGATTCCCAATTAGTAGTGCTAAAAATTGAAGCATATCCCTATTTGAAAACGAGGTATGGCTTACCTATTTCGTTCCGAAACAAAACATTAGGAAGGAGTAAGCTTAGTAGTAAAACACAACATGGGTGACCCTTCGGTTCTTGTCGAATCGGGTCTCAATGGTGAATTTGTTATGTCCCTCTGAAGCCTGCTCCATAACCATGGGGGTTTCAATATCCACAGGCATAAAGGTGTTCTCGTTGGTAACGTATAATCGGAATGTGCCAATGTTGTTTTTCAGATAATACCCTCCCTTTTCTTTTTGAATGGTCATGTTTCCTAAAAACTTGTGTCGGTAGGTTCCTAGGTATTGATCCATACTGCCGTGATAAACATCTTCAAACACTTTCTTCTTGGGTTTATAGGGCTTCAATGTAGCCGATGAAGGGGATACTTCTTTCTTTTTAGCGACTAATAATGTTTCTATGATCTGATTCACTTCAGCATCTGACACATTCCTGTTTTCATAGGTGTTAGCTCTATGCACAATGATCATATCGTCCTCTGGCAATACGAGAATACGCTGTCCGCCACTTCCACTGGCGTAGTAAGCATTCTTATTGTTAATCGTCGCTGTCCACCACAACATCCCATAACCCTCCCTAGTGTCGAACCCCGGTAAATTATCGGTTACGGCACTGGTGCTTTGTTGTATCCATTCGGAGGATAGTAACTGCTGATTGGCCCAAGCTCCTTCATTCAAGTATAGCAATCCAAACCGCGCCATATCCCGACTGGACATGCGCATTAAGTAAGCTGGATGTATGGATTTTTCGGGCTCATGTCGATAATAATTATCTTCCAGCTCAAAATCTTCCATACCAATTGCTTGGGCGATTTCCGTAGTAAAAGCTTCAAAAAATCGTTTTCCCGATTGCCGCTCGTAAATTGTTAGAAGCGTATTAAAATCCCAATTGTTGTAATACCAAAAGGTGCCCGGTGTATGACTTCCCCGTTCCGGTAAATTTTTAGCCATGCCTCTAGGTGAATAAGCAGCTGGGTGAAAGATTCCAGATCGGGAACTCAGTAAATCCTTTAAGGTGGCTTTCTTTTCTTCAGTCGTTAATTTTCCAATATCATCTATTTGTAAATCGGCCAAGGTGGCGTCCAAACGTAGTGTTCCACTCGCAACTTCACGTCCAATTAGTGCATTCATCATACTTTTTCTAATGGAGTGCAGCATAAACTTTCGGGTGTTATCCCCGTAGGAAAACAATACATGTCCCTTGTAAATGACCAATAGAGCTGCCGTCTTTGTTGAACCTAGTTGATTTTTCAGTTGAGACAATTCCTCTTGAGCAAATCCGACTTCCTCCACATTCTCGTAGGCTTGCCATTGGAAGGTTTGGTTCTTTTGAGCAAACGAAACATAAGGAACCGTTGCAATTAGCAAAAAGGATAGTAGTATGAATCTTGAATACATCTTTTTCATGGCCTTATAGTTTTTTCTTGCTATAGATTCTGTAAAATAGGATCTGACTTATTCCCCCGAAAATGAGAATGGAACCAGGATAAATGGCAGGGTTCTCATTGGTGGTTACGATGAACTCATCGAACGAAAAAGCAAACAGGAATCCTAGTCCAACCCCCAAAAGGAACATTCCGGTTCGAAGGGTATTTGGCAAAAACCTGTCGAACATATATTCTTTGGGATCCAATCCCTTTTCTAGAAGTGCCATTTTTTCCTTGTGTCTTGTTTTTATGATGATAAAGGATAGTGATATAATGAGAAGGACCGAAGTGAGTACCAAAAGCGCAATTGCAAATAATTCCATAGTTTGAAATGTTTTATTCAACGTGTTCATAGATAATGACGGGTTTGGAAGAAGGATTGGTTACATGAAGACAAAGTTTTGTGGATATGTAACCAAACCATGAGGTATCCTCGTCAGTATAAATATACCATGCCAGAAGACCGACATTATATAGATGATGTTATTAAAAATGGGTCATTGCGATCTTATAAGGCATTGGTGGATAAGTACGAGAAACGTGTTTTTACCTTGTGTTTTAAGATCATTAAGAATAGGGAAGAGGCGGAGGAAGTAGCACAGGACATATTTGTTTCCTGTTTTAAGAAAATTGGTGATCTTCAAAATAAAAACAAGTTTCCCAATTGGTTGATGAAAATTGCCTATTCCCGGGCTATCGACCATGTTAGGAAAAAGAAGATCATAAAAGTGGACATTGATGAAATAACCGAGCGAGTCGAATCAAAGGAACATACTCCAGTTCAAAGTGCAGAGTTGAATGATCGTACGGAAATTTTACAAGCGGCAATTCGTCGACTGGAAACGGTTTCGGCAACAGTGATCACCTTGTATTATATAGAGGATTTACCAGTAAAGGAAATTTCGGAGATAACGAACCTGTCTATAAGTAATGTGAAAATTAGGCTGTTTAGGGCTCGAACAGAACTCAAAGGAATTATTGCATCGCTGGTGAAAAAGGACTTGGATGATTTTATTGATGAGTGAATTTGAAAAGATATGGAACATATAGATGACCTTACATTATGCGATTATTTGAGCGGAGAGTGCGACAATGCCATTGCCGAACAAGTGAAAGCGCATATAGAAGCATGTTCGTTTTGCAAGGAAAAAGTGGAACACCACCAAGCATTGAATGCAGAGCTTTCTAAATTGCCGAGCGATGGTCCTTCTTTGTCATTTTCCAATAATGTGATCGACAGGATTGAAAAAGATAGGGCTATGGAAGAATCCAGTCAATTTTGGTTCAATTTCACACGAAACACCATCTATTTTTCCATTCTACTGGCTATAGGTTGTGCGTTTTTACTCATGGGAGAGATGAGTATTTCTATAGATGCTAAATGGATTTATAAAGTGGCTATTGGCTTATTGGTAGGTGCCATCATTTCTTGGGCATTCTACGGTTTGGACCGACTCATGGCCAAGAAACGGAGCTATCCATAAACAAGGATTACGTTTTTATTTTCTTATAAGGACCGTCTTTCCTTCCATCCTTATACACTAACGTTATTGAAACAATTTGTTCTGCCGAATTTCTATTGAATTGAACTCTTGGAATCTCTTGTGGTGCCCTTACACCGTCGGGAATTTTCATTTCGAACAGATCTACCCCAACGCGAACCATTTCCAAAGGTATGGGTGCTGGGGTGCGTTTGTAGACTAACTTTCCTGCATCGTCAATCCAGATCTTTCTATCTCCTTCATAAGTCCCTGTGTATGGTGATGTCGGAACACCCGAATCCTTTTTAGCAACCTTATTTACACCTTGGGTTTGAGTCATTTTTTCAAACTTAATCAGACTATTTTTTCTGTCTATGGTCGTACGCAACTGGTTAATAACACCATAACCTATATTAACGTATTTATACCCTTCGGCCAGTCGTACATGAGGGTTTTTAATAACGGCATTACCAATGGTGACATCACCCAATAATTGAGCTTCCCAAGTATCGAATGAGGCTACGGGCGTTCGCATGGGTTCCCCTTTCCTTGGAGCCTCTTTAAAGGTCAATTTATCCATTAAGGAGTGGGGCAGTGTCATGGTAAGCGGATTACCTGAATCTAGATGGGCTTCAGCATTGTGGCCTGCCACATCTATGGTTAGATTTAGCGTTCTGGCATCCTGTATAAAGGGCACCACATCGGGATCGTTTTTATCCAGTTGCCCTTTTGCAAGTATAAGTTTTGAACTGGGATAATCCATTGTTACCAAATACTCTTCAAAAAAGAACCCACCAATGATACCATCTACGGGTAGCATTTTTCGTAGTGCAATAACATTCATCTCTGCTGTTTGTGTTATCGATGTTTCAGGGAAATTGACCTTTGGGACAGTCACTCTTTTCGAAAACAATTGGTTTTTTGAACCGGGGGTTGTCAAGGGATCCTCTCCAACCACCTTAAATTCAAAGGTCTCTTGTAAATTTTCGTCAATCACGTTGGTAGTAGAGCCCGTATCGAATATAAAATTATAAGGCCCTTTTCCATCGATCATAACATCCATCACAGGTCGATGGGAAGACATATCTATAGGAATTACGATGTTGGCCTTTTCCTGACCACAACTGAGGAATAAAACATGGAAGGCAATAAGTGTTAAAAGTGCTTTTTTCATTTTATTGTTTTTCGGTTATACATTATTGGGAGTTGTTTCCTTACGAATGTTAACGAGCGTTAACGAGTGTTAAGTCCCTTTATTACTGGAGCTAAAGTCAATATATTTACTTGGACCAACCTGAAATTAACATGAAACTTTACTCCAATTAGTATGAAATCGGAAGTGCTGGAATATACCTCTAGGGAAGTTGAAGTAGGCAAGTGGAAAATCTCCAAGGACTATGGGATAGTACATAGTGCAGAAGGTAAAACAGTGATTCTGGAGCCTCGACTGTCCAAACTAATGTATTTCCTGTGTGCTAATGATAGTACCGTGGTATCGCGTGAGTATTTAATCGAAAACATTTGGAAAGAGACCATTGTTAATGAAGAATCCTTAACTCGGGCGATAGCGGATTTAAGAAAGCAACTTTCAGATAATTTTATAAAAGCACCAAAGATTGAAACTATTAGAAAGCGGGGATATAAGATTACCATACTTCCACCGCCCAAAGTGTATGCTTTAAAATTAAGGCTTAATAAATCGTCCTTCTATGGGATAGCAGGTTTCGTTTTATTGGTTTCCTTAGCGATGTTGGTATTTACGATATTCAAAAGGATGAATGCTTGGAAACTCATTCAATAAATAAATTCCCTCATTAAATTGTATATTTGAGGTAAACGATGTGAACATGAGAATTAGAGCTGAGATATCGAGCAAATACATTAACGAAACCGACCATAAGATGGCCAGTATTGCCAATGCGATGGCACATCCATTACGGGTGGCTTTGGTGCGGTATCTTCGGGAAAAGAACTGTGGAAGCGGGGTAGATAATGTAACCTGTAATAAGGATTTGGTAGAGATGTTCGATTATTCCCAATCCACCATATCACAGCATGTGAAGATTCTTAAAGAGTGCGGACTGTTCATTACCGAAAGCAAAGATAAATTTACCTTGTATTATCTAAACAAGGAACTTCTGGACGAGTTCGCGGCCTTCTGCGCTAAGTAATCCCTATTTTAAATTTCAATAAAAACATTTGGTAGAGTAAAACAGTTCTATTAAATTCGTATATCGTTAATAGGCGATATATGAATAAAAAGAACCTTCCCATCGCGATTATTGGAGCCGGTCCTATTGGACTGGCAACTGCTGCTCATCTTAGTAGGGAAGGGAAATCCTTTATCATTTTGGAAATGGGAAACAACGTAGCTCACAGTGTTAAAAACTGGGCACATGTCTCTATGTTTTCCCCGTGGAAACAAAATTTGGATTCGGTTTCAACAGTGCTTTTGAAGCAATATGGATGGAAATCACCCAATCCGAATCATTTTCCAACAGGACAGGAATTGATACATCACTATTTGCTCCCCTTGGCCGAAACCCCTGAGATTAAACCTCATTTACGATTGAATTCCGAAGTTACAGCCATAAGCCGTATGGGAGTTGACAAAATGAAGGATTTGAACAGAGCCAATGCTCCTTTTGTCCTTCACATTGTTGAAGGAGGAGAACAAAAGGAGCTTTTTGCCAAAGCCGTGATCGATGCCTCGGGCACATGGAGCGTACCAAACCCTATGGGAGCCAACGGACTGCCTGTATTGGGAGAGCAGGTGAACAGTGCTCATATCTACTATGGCATTCCGGATATTTTAGGAAGTATATCCAAACGATATCAAAACAAAACGGTAACTGTGGTGGGTAGCGGACATTCGGCTATGAATGCCCTTTTGGAACTCGCCGAACTGAAACAAGCCTACCCCAAAACCCAACTAAAATGGATACTTCGAAAACAGCATATAGAACAGGCGTATGGTAGATTGCCTGAAGATCCATTAACCCGAAGAAGTCGTATAGGTAAGAAAATAGCCGTTTTGGTACAATCGGAAATCATCGAAACACATACTCCATTTTTAATTGAAAAAATTGAAACCCGTGATGAACAATTGGGAATTATGGGACAATCCACCCTTGGGCGGGAAACCATCCTTACCGATGAGATTATCGTCGCGACAGGACTCAGGCCCAATCTTGATTTCCTGCGCGAACTTAGGATATCCTTGGACCCAGCGGTGGAGAGTCCCATAAAAATGGCTCCACTCATAGATCCCAATGAACACGATTGCAATTCGGTGCCTCCTCACGGCACAGAGGAATTAAAGCATCCTGAGACCGATTTTTACATCGTTGGCATGAAGAGCTATGGAAGGGCTCCTACCTTTTTATTGGCAACAGGTTATGAACAGGTACGTTCTGTAGTGGCCACGCTCCTAAAGGACCAAGTTGTGGGGAGAGTTCATCCTAAGCAATCTAAGGGAACACAAAGCGAAACAAAAGAAACCACATGCAAATAGCGTATGAAAGATAGAAAGGAACTGATACAAGGCCTACAGAATTCCCCAGTTATTCTGAGGATTTTTTGTGAAAATGTAGATGCTCAAAGGCGTATCGAAATTCGCATAACAGGGAAGTGGACCCTTCATGAGCACGTTTGTCATCTAGCGGAAGCCGAGAAAATGATTTACGATCGATTTCAAACATTCAAAAATGATCCAAATCCCAATTTCACACCCTACTTACCAGGGGAAACGGTAACGGAAGAGGACTTAATTCATAGGGATTTGGAAGTGGCGCTTTCTGATTTCGAAATGCTAAGAGCGCAAACAGTGCAATTAGTTGGCAGTTTTGGGGCGGACGTTTGGTCCAAAAAGGCCGTTCATCCTGAATACGAAAGGTATGATGCCCATATTCTTTTACGACATGTGCTTATGCATGATTTTTTTCACATGTACCGTATGGAAGAATTGTGGTTAACCAAAGAAGAATATCTCATAAAATAACGAACAGAATTACATGGAGAAAACACCTTCATACATTAAGTCCGGGCCTTTGCATCGTTTACAGGGACAATGGATGGGAAAGGGAGCAGGTAGCTTTCCAACCATAGCATCATTTCAATTCGAAGAAAGGACAAGTTTTATGCATTTTGGCAACGAACCTTTTTTACGATTCGAACAGCGAACTTGGTCTAGAAGTCCTAAGGAGATAAAAGTATTGCACTGGGAATTGGGCTTTATTGTAGCACTTTCCGAAGCTGAAACAAGGCTTTATACTACGCACATGAATGGACGCATGGAAGTATGCCATGGCATCTGTAAAGAAGAAGGGGATGCCGTGCAATTCATTTTCGAAAGCGAATCCCTTCGCAACGAAGAAGGCTTGGCCCAAGCACTAAAATCTAAACGGATTTTTACCGTAACCGGGAATTCACTCAACTGTCGCATGGAAATGTCGACGAGCCAAGTGGAAGAAATGACCCATCATTTCCAATCGAACCTATACAAAGTATAAACACCAATCCATTAAACCGAATGCCATGATCAAAGAAATCCATACCCTCTCATTAGTATTCTTACTAGCTGGCTGTGCCGTTGAAGCCCAAAAGTTGCATCCTTTGGAAGAAGCCAAGAACCACTATGCTTCGCTTCTGCAATTAAGCGCAGAACCCAATGCCGAGCGAGCTGCCCTGGACGATATTGTATTTCCTCCTTCCGACTATAGCAGTGGAACCCTCATTTATACCATGATCACACCTGCTTATTTAACCCCCGCTCAAGTGGAAGAATTGAAAAGGAGCATTCAATTTCCAGCCAATAGTTCGGATCAAACTAAGGCGGAATTGGACTATTTGCTTGAATGGCAGGAAAAAAGAACAAAAGAACAGGAAGATAGATCGTTGAATGTGCTGGCGCCCATTGGTTATTGGCCCCATGCCAATGTGTTGAAATCACATAGGCGGTACGAACAAAACTTGGAGTACCTATTTTATGAAGGAGCTACGGTCATGGGACCGAATACCACGGCCGAAAATTACCCGGCCACGGCAGTATTACTTAAAGGGATTACTCGTGATATGCGATTGATGGAATTTGCCGTGAAATACCATTTGCTTCGCGCTAGACCCTACCATTTGGAGCCTAAACTGGATCCTTTAGCACGAATCTCGTCTCCCTCTTTTGCCAGTGGACATACCCTGTGGGCCTATATTCAGGCGTTTGCCTGGAGTGAATTGATTCCTGAAAAACGACAAGAATTTCTTAATGTGGCTTACGAAGTGGGCGAATCGCGTGAAATCATGGGAATACATTATCCCAGCGATGAAGAAGCGGCAAGAATATTGGCACATCGTATGCTTTCTGCCATGTGGTCCAATCCCGTATTTCAGGAAGATTTGGCCGCGGCTAAAAAAGAATGGGAATAATATGGGGAACCGCACGGGGAATATACGCAGGGTAGCGATGGGAGACACTAAAACGCTTTGTAAAATCTTCAATTACTACGTGAAAAACTCTATTGCTACCTTCGAAATGAAGCCTCATTCGTTTGGACAAATGGAGGGGAAGATTTCTAGTCATCCGGAGGCTTTGCCATGGTTGGTATATGAAGAAGACAAGGTTGTGATGGGCTATGCAAGGGCCACGCATTGGAAAGGAAACGCCTATAACAAAAGTGCCTATGAAGGCACGTTCGAGTTGTCCGTTTATGTGAACAATAAGTATAGGGGCCGTGGTATTGGAAAGCTTTTGTACGCAGAAGTACTGCGGCTAATGAGGAGGAAGGGGTATAGGTCGCTTTTGGGAGGTATTGCCCTTCCCAATGATGCCTGTGTAGCACTTCACGAACACTTCAATTTTGTAAAAACGGCTCATTTTAAGGCAATGGGGATTAAATTGGGGAAAAGAATCGATGTAGGTTATTGGCAACTGAATGCATTCTAGGATGGATTATTTAGTTAATTCGATCACGGAAATAAAATAATCGTTGGTCGCATGATTCCCTCTAGGAATGAAAATCCGAAGTTGATCGCGTATAAAAGTGAGATCGCCAAGATATACCTCTTTATCCGTTTTAAGCTCTATGGTATTTCCCAAGATGTCTATATGGAGCAATTGCCCGCCTTCAACCGTGGTGGCAATATATCCGCCCTGTCTGTCGGGAATAAGGCCATCGAAATCTGAAAATTCCGGGACAAGTGTAATTTTATTAATGGCTTTAGATTCAATGTCAATAGCGCAGAGATGAAGTCCACCTACCATAATTTTGTTTCGATGTGATGTAATTCCGTTGGCCCATTTCAAAAGATCTTCATCCTGAAGCCAAGGGACCAATGTGTCATTTTCCAATTTAAAAACAGAATGAACAAAAGAAGCCGTTACGAACACTTCTCCTTTTGAAGAAATGGTAACATCATTCAATCCCGAGTTGGGAATGGGTTCCTTGAAGGTTTTGATAAGTTCACCAGTTTGAGTATCAATAACACGAAGCGCATTTACATCGGCAACGTAGAGTTTTCCATCTCGAAGGGCCATACCCGTAGGGCGGCTTAAACTATCAATCCAACGGAGCGATAGTAACTCACCGGCCGAAGATACCTTGGATAGGAAGCCCGAAGTTCCCGGTTGGTAGGCTTCTCCGTTGGAAATGTAAAACACATCCAAATCGGAGTCGTAAAGCATACTTTCTGGCTTTGTTAATCCTTTGTCAATAAGCCAATTGTTTTCATTTTGAATACTTATATGGGATTGGGCGTTTCTGCAGCTAACGCCTATCGAGAGAAGTGAGATCAAAACAAAAACTCTTGTGAGGGTAATCATGCCTAATCGGTAATGTGACTTTTTTCCTAAGATACAATATGTTGTTGTTAATCTCCACATAAAGTTGCGCACGTCGATAGACGCGCGCAACAGATTTCCTTAGGCGCCTTTTCCGAACATAATAAGCACGGCTTCGGCTGCTTCATCAGTTTCATTCCACCATTTGTGCATGACATTGGCAGGAATGAAGATGGTATTACCTTCTGAAATGGATACTCTTTGTCCATCGACTTCCCCTTCAGTAGTGCCTTTAATGGCTACCACTATCATGGGAAAGGGAGCTGCTTGTTCACGAGCATCGTCCCGCACACGTTCCTCGGGCATAATACGATACCATGCTGTTCGTATTCCGGTTTCATAGTAGAATACGGTGAAATTGGAACCGTGGGCTCTTCGTGTGGTTCCTTCCCCAAATGGAATGATTTCTGGAAAGCCTCGGGTCCAGAAATGAAAGGAAAAAGGATTGATCTTGGCATCCGCTTCCGCCGTTGGCTCAAAACCATCCATATTCTGTACACTCATGGGAGTGTAGTCTCCTGCAAAGGCTTTCCCTTGTGCCGTAAGGGCATTGATAATGCCTTGGTCTATGGCTTGTAAGGTTTCAAACTCGATGTTGTACACAAAGGTGGGTTTTTGGGGAAGTCCGTCTGTAAGCAGCACTTCCCAAGTGTCTCCTTTTTTCTTTCCCGTCACCTGTACCGTCCACTTTCCTTGATCGGGGACTTCAATCCCAAACAAAATAGGTTCGGCAGCAAAACGGTCGTTTCGATAATCCTCTACATAGGAAAGGATAATGTCCGAAGCTTTTCTGTTCTCGTCCAACACTTCCGTAAGTTCTTGTAGGGATGCCAAGGTTTCCGAATAGGATGCCTGTGCTATAGTTACCTGAAGTGTAATTATGCTCAGTAAAGCGATTAAAATAGATTTCATTGTTTTCATTTGATCGATGATTTAAGGGTTATTGAAACAATTTTTTTCATTCCCAACGGGGAATTTCTTCATCGCAAATGAATTATAAATACCCCTTAAAAATCAATATTTACGGGGCTTTGTGGGGAATATGCAGGTTTTAGGGACGAATTTGCAACCGCTGTTGTATCTGCTCGGCGTATTGTTTGGAAACGGGGACTTCATCTTCGTAGCCAGTGAGACCAATGGTCATACTTCTACTGGTCATTTTTTTAATAGAAAAGTATTCTGCATTGATAAGATAACTTCTATGGCAACGCAGGATAGGAGAGAGCGGATTTACGATTTGGGATTCTACATTTTTAAGGCTGGAACGCAACACCATTTTTTTTCTGGCGCCCTTTTCTTCGTAGTGTATGTCTACATAATTATCATCACTGCTTATGTACAGGATATCCTTCGGATTAAACCGTACCGATTTCCCATCTTGGGAAGTCACCAAATAGTTTTCATTCAAAGAAATAAGAGAGAATTTTCGGCGATTTACATAGCGCCAAATGCCCAATACAAAGAAGGTTACCGTAATCCCGATGCCCAACGTTCTGGCGAGCACCATCAAAAATTCGCTCCAAGTAAATTCTTTAAAGCCCGCCCAGTAATTTTTATAGAGAAAGTTATTCATTCCCAAGAAAAGAATGAGTAGGGAATACCAGATTAGAGCTTTTCCCAAGGTCCATTTTCTGAATGGCTTCGGAAATACCCATGGAAGAAACCATTCCGCAAAAAGAACCGATACAATGAATAATAATCCAATGCCAAAGATGATAAGGTTTATGAACCATTCACCTGTCTCATTCTGAATACCAAAGGGTTTGTACAGCAGGATAAATATGCTGGCACTTATTCCTACCAGAACCACCCAAAAAATGCTCTTTTTGTTTCTTTCGGGACGAGGGAAAGGCGTTTTAAAATAATCGAAAAATGGCATATATAGTGTACTGCGGAATCGACTTTCTTTGGATATCTATTTTAAGCATTTATTTCTTCATACACAAACAAACGCTTCATTCGAACAATCAAAAATGTGATGGGTATTGCTCTTTTTCATAAACTTGGTATCTTCGTGACACTTCCCCAGCCTTTAATTAATAGTTAGATAGTCCAATGAAATTTGATTTTCAGAGAAATCAATCATTCCCTTATTTTGCAGAAGGAACCGAAGACGTTTTCTACGATATTTCTGAAATCAATAAAAGGGAAGCCAAACAAGAAACCGTGGTTCAGGTTGAAACGGCCAAGGTTGTCTTCGCGAACTATCCCCTCCTAATGCACGATTTCCCACAATTGAGCGAGACTGAATTGTTGAAACGAAATCCTTCCCTTGCCACTATGCATGGCAAAAAGAGAACACAGAGAATTCATAATCTTATCGATAAATGGTTGTTACGTCATGGCGGGTACGTTTCTACCCAACAAGCCAAGGGAACTACCGTAAATAGCAAAATTGAGACAGGTTCGAATCAAACAAATGCATACCGTCCACCACATTATGGAAGAGCATTGGTGTTCTCCATTCAGGACACCATTACTTGTCTTGGTCCTTTTACTGAAATCGGAGAGCAAATGCATGATAAGGGCCTTCTGGATATTAAAGGGGTTGGGGTGGCTCCCGATAAAACTCCAAGCAATAAAACACATTCCAGCGGCCTAATGCCGCTTCGCGGATGCTACAAGGAACTGTTTATAGAACAACTGATCCATCAGATTTTTAGGCATGAAAAATCCAATCATAGGACGACTCCTATCTATGCCATTGTGGATTTAGGATTCGATAGAACGGTGCTTAAAACCCGAATAGAAGAGGCTAAGGGCAAATTAGTAGAAGAGATTGAAACGCTACATCAACCCTCGGGATTGCTCTTTAGGCGGGCACACAATCGCGTGGTGGGCAACGTAGATTTGCCTAAATATGGTTCGCAGCACTATGAATTGACCAAGGAGATAGAATTGATGTTGCGCAAGTATGGTATGACCTCGGCCAGTACGCCTTCACGGCTTATGCTATGCCCGAAAGAAGACGGATTCGATCTATGGCACGGACGTTTTAAACAGAACGAATTAAAGGATGGCGCTGTAAAGAATTACCTGTCTGTGGTGTCTAAAAAGATTCCCGAACCCGTTACCTTCGATGGGATAAATGTTCAGCTTACGGGCGAATTACGATCCGATCCATTGGGCGGAATATTGGTAGATTTCGACCATTACCATATTCATGAATCCTTTGAGAATCCCATATTGTTTATGTCGGCAAAATACATGTGTTGGGGAGATCTTTGCTGGCCTCACCATAAAGGTTTTGTACAACCCAACAAGCATGTATCCATCCCATACCATCTTTTGGAAGGCGAAGGTGAGGTAATGGGCTTTCCCGAATACGAACTGATTAAAAGGAAAATCATCACCCTGTGCGAAGGCTTGGTAAAGGCATTGCGCGATACGACATTGAGCGATAGGGATGTAATTCAAATTCTGGAAGGTCTTTTCAAAAGGTGTATCAAGAAGTGGTAGGAGTCCGAATCTTTAAAAACCTATCTCAACTTGCCGTATATTGATATCCTAAATCGTATATTATGAATTGTATTTCTTACCGTACGTTAATTCTTGTTCTCATAGGCTTCCTTACGATAACTTCTTGCAATCAACCCCTAGATTCTTCATTGGAAGAAGAGCGTAATAAAATCCTTGAGCTTCATAATCTCCAGCGCGACTATCATTTCAAAAAAGACTCTATCGCCTTTGCCAATCAGCTTGCAGATGACTTCATATCGGTGAATAAGGGCGTGGTTTCCACACCGCAACGGGATGCTACCATTTCCCGATATCATGGTTACTTTTCTTCGGTTGAATTTGAAAAATGGGACGATGTGACCCTACCTATTATTAAGTTCTCGGACGATCTCACCATGGCCTATACCGTGGTAGATAAGATTGTAGAAATAACTCGAAAGGACTCACTTGGAAATGATGTCCGAGGACAAACTCATTTTGCTTGGACCGCCATCTATAGAAAGTATGGAGACGAGTGGAAGATTGAATGCGTAACCTCTACCAACAAACCTTAACTAGGTTTGTTTTCCAATTTATGAGTCGAAGGTGAAGGCTATTTTTTGATTACTTTCGTGTTTCATGACAATCCTACCTTCCATAATCCAAACCAATACTTCCGTGTTGCAATTTGACGTAATTACCATGGTGGTGGTATTTGGAATGGTTCAGGCGGGTTTTATCCTTTACTTTTTCTCGTTGAAGAAACGCTATAGTCCTCATCGATATTTGGTGGCGACGGTGGTTGTGCTGCTTATTATGATGATCGAATCCTTTTTTCTAAGGTCTGGCTACCTGTTTTCGTTCCCTCATATTTTCATGGTTTCGGCCCCCTTTGTATTTCTTTTGGGACCTCTTTGCTATGAATATGTTGTATCTATTTTGGGTTCCCAAAAACAATCTAAGTGGAGGATTTTACATGCTGTCCCTTTTTTGTTTTTCTTTCTGTATTCGTTCAATTTCTTTTTGCAGCCAGATCATTTAAAGAAGGCACTGTACGTTCAGGATTTTAGACCGGGAGTTGAAGTTTCGACCACAGGCCCTATTTTTTCTACCGATCCTTGGGGCATTCAAGGTTGGGTTGTAGTGGAGTTGTTGTCCCTTCATATATTCCTGTATGCCTTAGTCAGCGGTTTGTATATACTTCGCCAAAGAAAACGTAATGGGGACACTGATAAGAACAAAAGGAACTGGTCCATTTATGTTACAGGAATTTTGGCCTTGGGCGGTTTCATCCTGTTCTTTTCACAAGGAGGCGTTATTAATGGGGAGGTCTTTTTCGAAAGTCCGTTTCCTCATTTTTCCCCAGATCTCTATAGTGCTATTGCCATGTATTTAATTACCCTATTCATTTTGGGCAAAACGGAGTTCTTCAAATCAGGAATGAAGAAATACGGAAAGTCGTCTTTATCGGCCACCTTCAAAACCCAAAAACTACAGCACATTCGTACGGTAATCGAAAAAGATCAATTATATCTGAATCCAGAATTTTCATTAAATACCCTGTCTGAAGCTAGTGGATTGAGCAAACACCATATCTCCCAGATTTTGAATGAAGAATTGCAATGCACTTTCTTTCAGCTTACGAATGACTACCGAATTCAAGAGGCAAAAAACAGACTCCAAGTAGCAGGAGACTATACCAAAATGGAACAATTGGCCTACGAATTGGGGTATAAATCGAAGTCCACCTTCTTCACCGCCTTTAAAAAAGCCACGGATCTAACCCCTTCAAAATATAGGGATAAGCATTCGAATTAGTTTTTTCCGATGGGATCGAACCACAATTTCTTTTCTTTTAACTGAGGCTGAAATCTGTCGAAATAGTTTTGTGAGAAACAACAACAATCATGAAACGAAAATTTATCTTTAGTACTGTATCTCTTATTTTACTTATTCTGTTAGCGCAATCCTGTTTTTACAGCCCTCGGTATATTTACCGGGTTATTGCTTGGCAGGATTCGGACTATGACGATTATAAAAAATTTAAATCGGCTCCTATCTCCCCATCAGAGGCCCCTTATCATTTTACTAAGGGAACCCTAACCCAAGAACAGCAAACCCAACAGAGTTTTGAGAAGTCTGAAACGATTAAAGACCTTGATTCGTTTTTAGAAACCAACAATACGTATTCCTTTCTAGTAATTAGAAAAGACACCTTACTGTATGAGAAGTATTTTAATGGAGCTACCCGTGAGTCCTTTCAAACGTCCTTTTCGGTATCCAAATCGGTACTTTCTTTATTAATAGGGAAGGCATTAGAGGAAGGTCATATTACATCCATAGACGATCTTATTACACAGTACATTCCCGAATTGGAAGAAGAAGATGAACGGTTCAGAACCATTACCCTAAAACATTTGTTATCCATGCAATCGGGAATCGCTTATTCCGGAAAGGTATCCTTTCCCTTCGTTACCGCAGACGATCCCAAGACCTACTATCATCCAAATCTTAGAAAAGTAGCCATAAAGCATTCTAAAATTGACACCATTCCCGGCGTAAAGTTCAAATACAATAATTACAATGCATTATTGATAGGTCTGGTTTTGGAAAGGGCTACCAAACAATCGGTCTCTTCCTATCTCCAAGATCGTATTTGGAAACCTATGGGAACGGAGTTTGAGGCTTCTTGGAGTACCGATGAAAACGGATTTGAGAAAATGGAAAGCGGACTCAATGCACGCCCTATCGATTTTGCCAAGATCGGTCGATTGGCCTTACAGCAGGGGGCATGGAATGGTCAACAATTAATTAACTCGGAATGGTTTTCCCTTTCTACCCAACCCAAAATGAATGCCGATTTCGATGGTTATGGTAACCCGAAGCTTTGGGTGTATAACTATTTTTGGTGGGGAATCCCAGAAAGGGAAAACCATTCCGATTTTATGGCCATTGGCAATATGGGCCAGTTTATTTATGTCTCGCCGAGATCACAAACCATTATCGTTCGGAATGGGGAAGAGGCCAATGGTTTTGGAGATGGTACTTGGATCAAAATATTTCACGAGTTTATGGAAAACCAGTCGAAATAAACTACTGGAGTGTTTTCAGTAATTCGTTAGCCTCCTTGTGTTTGTAATTGTTGGAATCTTCAAGAAGATGTTCCAATGTACTAATGGTATTCGCTTCATCCTTGGCTTTAAGATACGTCATGGCTTTGTACCAAAGTGCTTTATTACGATCCAGGGAGGTTCCATTTTGCAAAAGATCGAAGGTTTTAATGGCCTCATCATAGTTTTGCATCTCCAGATGCGAAAGTCCTAAATAAGAAAGGGCCAAAGGGTTTTCCGGATCTTTTTCTAGATGGGTTTGCAACGCCGAAATAGCTTCAGCATAGGATTTTTCAGAGAAGTAGTCGGCGGCTTTTTGAAGCGTATTGACTTCCGTCCCTCTTTCAGTAAGGGAGGGCAGGGAGTCCCAATCGGAATATTCGGCATAGAGTGAATCCATAGACGATGAGGAGCCAAAGAACATGAAATAACCGACGAGTAATACGATGGAAGCGGCTACAGGAATAAAGTAACGTAGCTTTTTCCTTCTTCCGTGGAGTCCATGATAGGCTTTTCCCGCATCCTCAATGGATTTCATAACTCCTTGTAAGCGTTCCTCCTCTTCAGAATGTACTTCAAAATGCTCATACAGCTTTTTCTGAATTTCCAATTCTTCACGAAGCTCCGAATCACTTTGCAAACGCTGCTCAAAATTATTTCGGGTGTCCTCATCCAAGGTTCCTTTAAGGTACCCGTCTATGTGTTCGTATGTTTTTTCGTCTATCATCGTTGCGCCATTATATGTTTGTAACGAGGATCTTTTTGAATGAGCGAACTGAGTTTTTTCCTGCATTTAAACACCCGTTGTCGTGCTACCACTTCACTGGAATACCCCAGGATTTCACAAATTTTTGCGTAGGGCAGCTTTTTGTACAACAAACGCAGGACTTCCTTACAATTGTCGGAAAGCAGTTCGAACATTTCTCGATACAGTATCCATTTTTCTTCCTCGTCTTCTTTTTCTTCTGTTTGACTTATTGATATTTCTTGGTATTCATGAAGAGATTCCAAATCCTGTTGTTTCGTAACCCATTTTTTTTCAGAATTTAGAATTCTTCGCCATTGATTAAGGCAAGCAGTGTATAGATAAGCCTCGAAAGAGCCCGTAAATGGGGTATTTCTTTGTCGGAACCGAACGGCCAATTGCATTAAGGTTTTTTGAAAGACATCTTCTGCATCCTCTGCGGCGCCACTATTCCTTATAACGAAGGATTGCACCTTGGGATATACTAATTTGTAAATGGCCAAAATGCCTTTACGATCGCCTTGAATTAGGCTATTATATAGGTAATTAGTATTTTCAGCGGACATTTGCTATGAATATGGGTTACATAATTAGAAAAAAAAAATAACATTGGGTAACGGTTTCGTTTTTTTTGAATTACGTATTAGATGAATCTAATAATTAAACCAAAAATCATGAAGAATTTATTGTACTCCCTCGCATTGCTCTTTGCGACGAGCTGTAGTGTCGAATCGCCTGAGCTTAGCATAGTAGAATCCTCTAATCTCACCCTCCAAACCAACCAGAAAGCTCCCAATGTTAATCCACCGACCTTCGCCCCCAATAAATTGGTGGTGAAGTTTTGGGACAATACGCCTATCATTAAAAAGATCGAGGCCCGCGATCGATTCGAGATTCTTTCCTTCAGAACATGCGATTGCGCCGAAGAAAGCATTGAACTTTGGACATTGGACATGAGCAATGGTTCCTTGGAAGGACAATTGGGAGAAATTGTTTCCGATCCCGATCTGGAGGGGGCAGAATTCCTCTATTACGTGAATACGACTTCCATGCTTTTCAACAACCAGAATAGTAATCTAGATGCCCAATTGCAATTAATTAAGCCCAATAACAGTGGGGTAACTATCGCCATCATAGATAGCGGTCTTGATTATACTTACAAGAGCTTTGCCCGTCCTTTCCTCTATAATAAGCGCATGGAGAAGCCTTGTCCCAAGAATCCGATGCGGGACTATTCTGGATGGGATTTTGTAAATAATGATAACAATATTTACGATGATAATGGCCATGGTACCGTGATTACCGATATCATTTATAAAAGTCTAACGCAGGCAGGCACGAACTTCCAGGTGTTGCCCATCAAGGCGTTCGATTCCAATGGAGAAGCCAACTATTTCGATATACTTTGTGCTTTTCAATATGCGGCTACCAATCCAGATGTGGATATTATTAATATGAGTTTTGGTTGGTATCTGCAACCTTTTACCATATTGAGCGATTTTATGTTGGAGGCATCAGATAAGAACATTATAAGTTCTGCTGGTAACGCAGGGATAGACACAGAAGATGTTCCTCATTTCCCATCCTCTTATGAATTCGGAAATATGACTACAGTAGCAGCTATGAATGAAGAAATAACAGATCTCTATCAATGGTCCAATTACGGACTCCTAAGCATAGACTTGGCGGCACCTGGGGAGAATATTCTATTCTATATGGGAGCAGGGGATTACCTTTCGGTAGATGGAACCTCCTTCTCCAATGGTTATGTAACCGCCAGAGCGGCCCAATTATATACAGATGGAATTACCCCACAAGCTTTGAAACAGGCAGTTGTTTCCAGTGGGGATGGTCATCCAAGTTTGATAAATAAAGTTGTACATCCCGTCGTTATCGATTTTCCATGAAATTAGTAGTTAGCATATTCAGCATCTTCATTTGCTTTATCATTCCCCCTTCGTTTGGTATGACCAACGATAGTATCGATGTTAGGGTAAATAGGGTGCTGGAAGATGCTAACGCCAGTAATCATGAAAAGCTAGAACAGGTCATACATCTATTATCAAAGGTTGAAGGTCCTAGTGAACTGGAACAATCCCAATACTATCATGATATCGCGAAGGTATTTTACAGGAAAAGGGATGTGGAAACAGCGATACAGAGTCTCCTTCTAGCAGTCGATATTAGAAGACGACATAAAGAAGAAACACCAGAACTATTAAAGAAGAGCCTCTATAATTTGGGGCTCTTCTACAGAAAAAAAGGTTCGATCATTGAGAGTATTGCAACCTATAAGGAAATATTGTGGGATGGTGCCGAAGATCGGTATGCTTCAAAAAGTTATCTCGAATTGGGAGTGATTTATGCCGAAATGGGCGACTTTAATAAGGCTTTAGAGCATTTTGAAACGGCCGAAAGGTACTTCAGTAAAAATCAAGATGCGCGTAACCTGTTCACTACTCACTTGCGTACTTCCTATTGCTATACACAAATGGATAGGCAGTTGTATGCCAAAGAATTATTACTTCATTTAAATAAGTGCGACTCAATTAATGCTGCAAACGATGGCAAGGTTATGCGGGATACAGAAGCCTTGAGTCTGCACCTGAGAAGAGGGAATCTTTTTGTGGAATTATTGGAATCGACCCCTGCAGAAAGTGCATTGCAGAATGCCTTGGAAGTGGCCAATGAACTGGATCATACCTTAAGCAAAGCCTATATACATAACAGTCTAGGGAAACTCCATTTGGACGCCCAAAAATACGACGAAGGGAAAGCGGCATTAGACAGGAGTCTTTCTTTTGCTGAAGACAAGAGAACCCTTGCCATGATCACCAATAATTTGGGTGATTATCACGATGGAAAAGGGAACACTTCTAAAGCTGAAGAAGCGTACATTAAATCCATTGCATTGCTCACGGGTGAAGATTCTGATCAACTCCCCACGGCTGCCCAGTTGAGTTTGGTTCCCAATAAGCTGGATGCCCTAGCGTATTTGAAGGATATTTCCAATTTCTACTTGGATCATGGCGTAAAAAATGGTCGTAACCTACCGTATGTAAAGAAGGCCCTGGAAAGTTTAAAACTTGCGGATAAGGTGATCGATATGATTCGTCAGGAAAGCACAGAATACCTTTCCAAGTTGTTCTGGCGCTCGCAAAGTAGCGAGATTTATATGAAAGGGGTGGAAGTGTCCTATTTGCTAGATGAAAAAGAAGAGGCCCTTTACTTTATGGAAAAGGACAAAGTGCTGTTGCTACTGGAAGATCTTACCAAGGAGCAAGCCATGAATGTTTCCAATATTCCTGATAGTCTTCGTTTTCAGGCATTGGATATAAGGAGGAGTATTTCTTCTACCCAAGAGGCCCTGACATCTGCTTCCCAAAAAAATATAAAGGATTCGCTACAGGATACCATTTTTACTTTCAAGAAGGAACTAGAGGCAGTAGAGGAGCGTTTAGAATCTAACTTTTCGGGCTATGCTTCTTTAAAACGGGAAATTGACATATCGGGAGCCGATGAGTTACGAAATTCATTTGCCGACAATGGTACAGCCATCATTGCTTTTATTTTGAATTCGGAAAAAGGATTTGTGTATTTTCAGACGCCTACGGAAACCCGATTGGAAAAGCTGGAAGACATCCCACAGATACACATAGAGGTAAATGCTACACTTTCTATGATGTCGAAACCCTTCAGTAATGAAACCGATTTCAATGAGTTCAATCGATTGACGAGTTCCATTTACAACCGTCTTTTTGGAGGCATTAAGGAATCGATTGAAAGCACTACTTCCCTGTTAGTTATTCCTGATGGCATATTGACAAAACTTCCTTTTGAAGTGTTGCAGTCCAGTATCCCCGAAACCATACAAACCCCTAATTATCTATTGTTTTCTAAGGATGTCCATTATGGATTATCGTTAAGTCACTTAGATCAGAATCAAAACATTAGGAGAGAAGCGAAAGAAGGATTTATGGGCGTAGCGCCTATCCAGTATAAAAAAGAAGGCTTACCGACCCTTACAAACACTCAAGAAGAACTACATAGCATTCAGGATATCTTAGGGGGCAAGGTACTATTGCGGGAAGAGGCCGATAAGGAAAGTGTCCTTACCGAGATTTCGACCCGGAATATCGTGCATTTGGCTACGCATGCCGATTTTGATAACCAACAGAACACCTGGCTTTGGTTTTTTGATGAACGAATGAATCACACCGAGCTCTACCTTACCAAAACACAAGCCGATTTGGTGGTGTTGAGCGCGTGTAAAACCATGCAGGGCGAATGGATAGAAGGGGAGGGACTTATGAGCCTTACTCGTGGTTTTTTAAAGGCCGGTGCCAATACAGTACTTTCTTCGCTATGGAATGCTAATGACAAGAGTAATCGGGATATTATGATCTCTTTTTACAGGAATTTGGAAGCGGATCAGACCAAGGCTTCAGCCCTGCGAAATGCGAAGATCGAATACCTGAATGTGCATAGCGGTGTTGCAAGTTCACCTTACTATTGGGCCTCGAATGTGATCACGGGAAATGGAGAATCCCTTCAAAATATGCCCCATAAATTTTCTCTGCAAACCCTTATCATTATTGGGATTGCTGTACTTCTTATTTTCTTTTTGCTCTTCCGAAGCAAAAAAGTTTCATTTTTTGGGTAACGTATTCCCATCTTTTGGAATCTTAGTTTGAAAGGGAGCTTCAAAAGCAACTTTCAGTAAAGAAAAACTAAGAATGTCCAACCCAAAAATCGAAAAGAAAAAAACGGAAAGTATACTTTAGAAAAAAAGAGAAGCCGCTACAAGGTAGCAGCTCTCCTAGTTTGCGATTAAAATAAGCCGTAGCCTATTTCTTCAAAGATACAAATTTCAAAGGAATACGCTGCGCATGTTACAGATAGCCTTCTCTGGCTATTCACTTTAAAACATAGTATTAACTAAAAACGACAATTATGAAAAAAATCATATTTGCAGTCATTCTTTTGTTCTCAGTGTTCCAAACATTTGCACAGACGCAAAGAATTTACGGCGGGGTAGCTACCGATATTTCGGAGGCTCCTTACCAAGTATCGTTAGAAGTAAATGGTAATCATGTATGTGGGGGAACCATTATTGATTGCGATTGGATTGTTACCGCCGGGCATTGTGTAGATTGGACTACCGCTACTAATATCGTGGTGCATGCGGGATCTACAGATCAGACAGACAATTCGGTGGGGCAGCGAATCGATGTGGCCCAAATCATTATTCATCCTAACTACACTCCATTCTCGGGCGGGGCCGTTGCCAATAGCGACATTGCCCTATTGCGTTTGGAAGAGGCTTTGGAGTTTAACGATAACGTTCAGCCCATTGCTTACGCTACACCAACAAATACCACCCTGGCAGATATTGCACCGGGAGAACTAGCATTTATAACCGGATGGGGAGACTCTGGAGGCGGTTGTTGCAATGGTAATCTATTAGGGGCGTCTTTGCCTATTATATCCAATGCCGATGCGAATGCCATCATCAACGTTCCTACCAATGCATGCCCACCCGCTGGGACCAATCCGTTCAATAATTCCATGATTTCCTTTTTTGAAGAAGGTATTGCTGCTGGACCCGGAGATAGTGGAGGACCTGCCGTTTTGGGACAAGGAGCCACAGCTATTTTAATTGGTGTTTCCAGTTGGGGTGGTTGTCCTAGGGACGATTACCCAACCATTTATGCGAACGTTAGGGAATTATCTGGCTTTATCGATGACAATGTTTTACCATCTAATTGCTGTAATCCAGAGGCTTCTCCTGATGTAATATTAGCAAGCAACTGTGATAACGGAAACTTTAGTGTCTCAGGAATCGCCGTAGAACAGGGCAATGAAGGTCACTATTGGGGACTTTTCGAAACCGCTGTTGAAGGTTCCACCACAGATGCGAATACCATAGATGCAGATACGGGCACTCCAGAATTGGATCCAGTAGCTCCAGTACAGTGGGGTTTTACTGCGTTCTTTGAGAATTTGGACCTGAGTAAACACTATTACATAAAGCATGGTATTTGGCAAGATGGGTGTTATACCTGGAGAGAAACCAGAACACCAGTAGAAGAATTTACTGGCACGGCTGCCTTTCATTTCGAAAATGAAAATGGAGCTGCTCAAAATCTGTTCTGCTTAGGGGAAGAAATCTATATGGATGGACAAGCCTCGCAAGGTGAAAATAGATATTATATCGATGCTTGGAGACGTCCTGCAGGAAGTACCAACAATTTCGGTTTCTATGCGGGTCTAGGTTGGACATTGAATCAACAGGTGGGTGTCATCAATTTATCTCAAGAATTTGCGAGTCTGGGAACTCCGGTTTATTTCGAACCTGGATACGAATACCAGATAAAGCTGGCCATTGCCAATCTAGAAGATTGTATTGGTTGGACTCCCGTAACCCATAATTTTACGGTTGAGTGCTGCGACGAAGGACTGGATGCGAGTTTCGATATTGGGTTGACCACAACGGGAGTACTTCAAGGAGATCCTATCCAGGATTTCCCCTATACTCCAATAGCACATGAATGGTATTTATTCTCCAGTCCTATGCCTTCTGGAGGGCCTTATTCTTTTGTAGACTATGGCGATCAGGAAAATTACGTACACGCTCCAATTCAGGACGGACTGTACTATTTCCTTATTCACAAGATCATAACCGATTGCGGTGAATATTGTTTTGGTCAAAGCCTTTGCAAAAACTGTTTTGCACCCTGTGAATTATGTGGACCCATCGACTGTAGTATTATGGACGATTTGGTAACGACTTGTGATAATATGCCAGCACCTACAGGATTAGAACAAAATGGATTTACACTTAGCTGGGATCCGATGCCTGGAGCCGTGGGATATGTATTGCAATCGCCTGGTTCTGGAGATCCTAATATTCAATGCCCAAAATGCAAATACAGCATTAGCATAGCACCTGTTCAGGTAGCTACCAATAGCTATGTGGTACCTGAGAGTATCAGAAAGTATTGCTTTAAATGGAAGGTAAGGGCTAGATGTAGTGATAATTCCCTGTCCGATTGGTCGTATCCCGCCTGTTATACACCTAAAAAGAAAGCTACCAAAGAGTTTTCGGGTGAAGGAGCAGAAGCTGAGGCCCAAGAAATTGGTTCTATAGTACTTTCTCCTAACCCAAGTGACGGTAGGGTGAACCTACAAATCCAATCTAACAGAACTGGAGAAATGCTTATCGATATCCATGACTTTTATGGAACAAGTGTGAAGCAACTTCAAACTTCGGTAGAAGAGGGAAGTACCCGTTCAATTTCTTGGGATGGAAGAGGAGTCTTAAAAACAGGGGTGTATTTCATTAAATGCACTATCGCCAATGAGACTATTATCAAGAAAATGATCATTAAGTAATTATTGAAGTAAAGGGGATGTCAAAAGGCATCCCCAATTAGGCCATGATTTAGAAACTCATGTAGGATTCGTCATGTCCAGAATGAAACGATTGGGGAAGCCGAAAACCATACAGAGTAGGCCTTTTAAAGAAACTAACAATGAAAAATATATATTATAAAATTCCTTCGATTCGTTGGAATGTATTCATACTATTAATGCTATTTTCAATAAGTAGCATCCACGCACAGTGGGACTACGTAAACTTTACGGATGATCCAGATAAGACCCTTAGATCTGGAACCATAGATGACAATGACAATGTGTATGCATTTGGGGATGGTCCTAGCTTTACACGTGTACTTAGAAAATTTGACCCCGCTGGGAACTTGGTTTGGACCAAGGACATTTCTTCTTTGCTTACCACGGGAACTTCTGCGCAAAATGCTACGGGAGGTACCGAATTCGGAAACAATAATACGTATACGGTCGGTGCACTTTCCAATCAAGGCGTGATTGTTGAATCTGGTCTTAATGCTGGCGATACTCCCGTGAATTGGGAAACAGTGACTGGAGGATCCAACATTATTCTCGATGTCAAGATTATTGGTAATGACATGTATGTAGTAGGAACCTTTGGAACTACTACTTCATCCTCAACTACGATCACTTTAGATGGCGGCACCAATCTTACAGGAAGCTATGTAAGTACTTACATAGCCAAATACAACATAGCTCCTAAGAGCTTGGTATGGGCTACGAAGATAGATGCTTCCAATATTACGCGCGGGGTAAATCTAGATGTGGATGATACCGGAAATGTGTACGTAACGGGAGAGTTCCGTGGAACAGCGATTTTCTATAATGGGGGGAGTAATCTATTCAACTCAACCAGCTCCACCTATCCAGATACGTTTATGGCAAAATTTGATGCCAACGGAGATTTCGATAACACCTTTGGGTTGAAAGTACAATCCTTAGGAGGTAACAAAAGAAGCTATGACGTAGAGGTTAGTAATGAAAATAATGCGGTGTATTGGGCAGAAGCGCAATATATCCACGCTTACGATAAAAACGGATCCGGAAGTTTTCAATGGACACACGCCCTTCCCAATTCTTCTTGGGCATTTAGTTTGGAAACCAATGGATGCGGAGATCTTTATGCTACAGGCCAGGCCGATGTTTCTGTAACTCTAACTCGCGCCCCTTGTGGGGGAGACTTTTTTGGGTTATCATTGGATTCATCATCTGGAAGCACGGTTTGGCCTTCTAATAGCGAATCCTGTTCCTCTTTCGGAGGCGAAGTATTAATCGATTCCAACAATAGAGAAGTTTTTGTAGGTACCTATTACTCAAGTGGAGGTTCTCAACCTTTGGTGATCGATGGAACCTACTCTTCGGGAGCTTCTAAAGGTTATTTTATTGGGAGGTACGATGATTCCACACAAAACAGTTGTTGTGATCCGGTGATCGATTTGGGTGCCGACGTAACCGTTTGTGCCGATGGACAATTCCCAACCTTGGATATTTCAGGGCAAGTTTCGGGATCTCCTACCATTACTTGGTTCCAGGATGGAACTCCTGTACAGAGTGGAGGACTTACTTTTACTACGACTTCCTACGGAGTATATAGTGTAACTGTTGTGTACGATGCCGATTGTACAGCTACAGGTAGTATGGAGGTAAATAACAACGGTTGCTGTGATTTCTCTGTAGACCTTGGACCGAATATTGAAATTTGTGAAGGAGACCCATGGCCTGTATTGGATATTACTGGGCAAATCCCTGGATTTACCAGTATAGTTTGGGAGCTGGATGGCAATGCGTTCCCCCAGCCCGTCAATTCGGAAACAGTAACTACGCAAGGACCGGGAACCTATACCGTTATGGTGACCTATGGAGATGGTTGTACGACTAGCGACGCTGTTGTTCTTTCAGTAATCGATTGTGGCCCAGATTGCCAGTTGCTACCAAAAATGAAGATGAAGATGAAGGATTGTACCATTTCCGTAGGGGACATCTCTACCGCAGGAAGTGGAACCACTATTGTAGGTTATTTATGGGATTTTGGAGACGGAAATACAGCTGTTGGCCCCAATGCTATCCATTCCTATACTGCACCGGGAACCTATATTTTAACCCTAACGGTATATGGCTTGGATGCCAATGGAAACTGTTGTTTGGTGAGTATTCAAAAACAGGTAATCATAACGAAGCAATGTCCGGATGAGTGTGGTATGAAACCTCAATTTACTTTAGAAAATGCAGGAAATGGAGTAGGCTTGTTCTCTTCTACTTCCTTCGGAAATGCCTTCACTACCATCGTTGGGTATGAATGGACGGTTAACGGAACGGTGGTATCCACAGACCCTTATTTTGCAATGCCATTTAGTGGTGGTCAAGTTTGCCTTACGGTGTATGGTCTTACCGATAAGGGAGAATGCTGTCAAGCACAAGCATGCGAGGAATACCTAACTGCGCCTACGGAAAAAGCAGTAGGGAAGGAGTTGAATTTTGAGGTGTATCCCAATCCATCGAAAGGACAAGTAACCCTGAATTTCGAAGGAATGAATGTTGAAGGGCCCATAGAATACGTTATCTACGATGTATATGGTCGAAAGGTACACTCGGGGACTACAGATAACGCTACCGAAGTAATCGATAACTCCACCTGGAGCAATGGCGTGTACATGTGCATGGCCAAAGGGGGAGACGCTGGAGTTGTAAAACGGATCATTAAAGAATAACCAAACTTCCCCAGATACGAAGAGCCCGTCGAAAGACGGGCTTTTCTTTTTCAAGATATTTTCTGAATGCTGTTTAAAGGTTTAAAATGGATCGAATTCCTCAATGATTAAGGGGGAAATGCTCTTTTCTTGTTTGTAGTAAACACATACCTTTGAAGGAGTAAAGTATCGGTTGAAAACCTTTAATTCTGTGAAAGCCTATAGGGTTTTCGTCTTCCCCACAGAACTTTTAATATGTACGTTATGAAAGGCATTTGCATTCCTTGTTACCTTTTTGTTTTCCTGTTTTTTTGCCAGACATCGGAACTTCTTTGCCAAGATCGACTCTATATAGATCCTGTACGGAAAGATTCCACGATTCGCGAGCACAAAAAAACGATTTACCATCTTGTCCAGACCTCTTGGGATGCGAATCAGGCGCCATCCTACGCTTCCTTGGCTCCTTATGTTTCGTCTATCGATACCCGTAGGATTCCCTTGGTGCAAGGAGAAGGAGCAAATTCTAACTTCGATGTGTTGGAGGCAAACCTAAACTTGAACTTCCCTTTGTTTTTCGGAAGAGAAAGCGGCACGGGTTTGGCCAAACGACATCGACTCGACTTCGATTATAATGGTAATTTTAGAATGTCTTTAGATGATTCTAAACCCATACTCCCCGGAAGTCATAAAGTAGGTTTTAGCTGGTACATCAATCTCTATAATAATTATACCGGTTCCTTCTTTGCCGATGATGAAACCAAAGCTAAAATCAATGCTACCGCAGAAAACCTGAAGTTTTATAATGCCACTATTCGGGTACATCATTATAGCAATGGGCAAGCGCCGGGTTTCTTTTATCCGTCGGACTCCTTACCGCCTATCCAAAGGCGTAATGCGTATTCCAATGGGGACTTTTCGACCAACTATATTTATGTGGCGTGCACTAAGGGGTGGTACAATAAAGTATCCCTGTCGTTACATCAATTGAGTTTGGGCTATCGCACGGATTTGGGAACTGAGACTTCAATTTTCGCCTATTCCCAACAACAGGAGAATTCGTACGGGAGGCACCGTTTGTTGGCATCTTACGATTACCGAACCAACCGTTTCGGAATGAAAAAGGATTGGCATGTACGAACCGAGGTAGGATATATACTAGGAAACCTCGACAATTTTATTCCCAATTTGGCAAACGACACGAATAAGTATCGGTTGAGTGCTCGAGGCTTGATAGAGTTTTCCCCAAAGGCGCACCGGGCGATCGGATATATGTTTTTCCTGTATTATGGACGCGATTATCTCAATATTCGGTATGATGATATAGTTGTGTCGGCCCAATTTGGGGTTACCCTGCGTATCGATAAGTTCTTTATGCCGAAGCTAAGGGATTAACTCTCAACATAATTTTTGTTGTAAAAATGTTAATCTTAGGATTTTGGCTTGGAGGATGGTGATCCCGGCACTATATTTAGAGTATGAAGGCAAAATCTGTATTACTACTCCTATCGTTTTTATCGGTGTCCTATATGTCGGCACAGAAATCCGAATCCAATGAAGACAAATTCCGCATTACTGTAGAAGGAATTCCTGAGCAAAATATCCAAATTCCTAAAGGGCTTCAATTTTCTAAGGAGAACAAGTTGAAATCTACATTGACTTCCATGTATGTAGAAGTGCCTGCTAAAGAGGCAATAGATGGTGGTTTACCGATTTATGAGCCCGATTGCCATTGCGAGATAAAAACACATACCCCGGATAAAAGTATCCATTACTACCTGAGGGTGAACGAGTAAGGTGTTTACGTTCTTCATTCTGCTCCTGAGAATGAATAAATATTTTTCAAAATAATTTAAAAATGAAAATAATTTATTCAAAAAAATTATATCTTCGTACTACATAAGTAAAGTGCACTGCTATGTTTTGTTTGCTGAATCCATGATCTACATTGGATTTACCAGACGTCTATAAACTATGCTTACGACCTGAGCCAATTCTTCATTTGTGATGGATGGGCTTGCATAGGAAAACACAAACCTTTTTTAACCTTTTAAACCGATTTTAATCATGGGGAGATTAAAAATCCAATACCTTTTCCTATACGCTTTTGTAGTTATTTGTTGTTTTACCAGTTGTCGGAATGACGACGAAACCGCTTTAGAACACGCCTTAGAACACGAACATGTTACCACTCAAAAAGTGGACCTCCAGGACTTTCCTGAAATTTTAGATCACGTACAATCCTTGCAAACCAAGGACCGCCGTTTACAGATAGACCCTTCTTCCAATCCCTATTCCACAGCCACTAGGGATGAAGCAGTGGTGCTACTGAATATCGATTTGGATAATGTAGTCCAAAGTCAGGATGAGAACGATAGATCCAATTTTGCCATTTCGGCCGTTGCGGAAACCTCCCAAACAACGGACGAATTTCGCTTCCTTACCTACAATTTGGTTGTGGCTGAATACGCCGAAGAGGAATATAGTTTTATCGTGGAATATGAGTATGATCGGGATTGGGTGGCAGCCCAAGTCATTGACGCATATGACTATGCTACCTTTACAGGATTTATACGTTTCTATTCCATTTATGGACAATTTGTTCAAGAACATGCATATACAAACGGGCAGGTGCAATCGACGCGCGGAAGCGATCCATGTTCCGATGATGGCGACGACGATCCAGATCCAGATCCCACAGGAGGCGATGGTCCTACTGTGGTGATCACCTGTGGCTGCGAGCCTTCTCACAATGGTGGAAGTTCCAACTCCCTGTGCAGTTGTTCCCTGCCCGATATTATTATCATTTACAATTTTGCACCCGATGGGGATCCTAATAAGGATCCTTTACGGTCGCCCGATCCCTGTGGTCCTGGTCCTGGTGGAGGAGACGATCCTCAAGGAGATGGTGATGGTTCCAATACCCTTCCGGACGAATGTTTCTTGCCCAACGGCGATCCCATTGACTGTGAAAACCCAGACATTCCTCTGACGCCAGAAGAGTTGCAGATGCATTACTTCTCACTTCTAACGGTGTTAAATGGCCATATAGGACCCACATTTTGGGAAGAACATATGGAAGAGGTTACTTGGCTTGGGAATAACAAAAAGATTGCCTCAGATATTCTTTATTTGATTTATGAAAACAATCATTCCTCCGAAATTTTTAACTTAGTAATGAATACCCTAGCAAATTTCATTACATATTCTCCTTCTAATTATCCAGGAATGAATGATGGATTTCCTTTTGAATGGTGGAACGACGACTTTTTTATCAAGTTTTCGGGAAATTTGGATATTCCTGCAGACGATCCAAATAATCCAAATGAAATTCCAAATGCTAAGGAAGCTATTTTGTTTAGAATTTTTCCACAATATGCGGCTTTGCATATTCAAAACTCCTTTACAGCCCTTAGTCGAGCGCAGGAATTAGCTCCTACATTTTCAGATGGCCTTAGTGGTTTAGATGATGGTAAAGGAGATGCGTTTCGTCATGCCTTTTGGAATGCACTTGGGACAGCTGAGTTTGGTGGGAATATGATGAAACTCTTTGCAGATGCGCACGAGTGGATGCAATCAGGTTTAGATGTCGATATGGATAATTTTAATAATGAAAAGGGACGCTTGATAGCGGAAGCTTACGGTTACACATTCTCAACCAGTGATATCACAATCTCTAACGGTATTGAGGCGGCAGTTTATTCCGGTATTCTAAATTACATTTATGGCGGTGTACTAACTAATACAAACTTGCCATGAGACTTTTAAAGGTTCTTATTTTGGTATTAATTTCAATCTGTAGTTCGTGCCAGACCAACTTCAATAAAGAGGTTTGGCAAGAACCTAAGAACAATGAATTGTTGACAAGACCAAACCCACGTTTTATTATGGCCAATGATGTTATTGAAAACTACTTGGAAATTGGGCAAACCAAAGCTGAAGTATTAGAGATTCTAGGGGTAGCATCAAAGGATACAGTTAAGCTTAAAATAATTGAAGGCAGAATCGTCCCTGATTCCCTTAAAATGGATAATATTCTCCAACAAAAAACTCGAGATCAAGATAGGTTAGTTTCCCATCTTAATAATTGGTATGAATTAAACAGGGAAGAAGTAAAAATGATCTCCTATTATGTGGGTTGGACCCTAGCAGATCCAGTAAGCTTGGAAATTTATTTTGATAATGACGATAAGATTATCGGGTTTGAATTGGTACAACATTAATGATGTTAGGGAAATAATGAGATATGGGTTTCTGTTTACAATAATCCTGATTACATCACTCCTTACATCCTGTTCGGAAAAGAAAGTTGATAAAGTCGATGTGAAATCCGAAGTGAACATTGTTCAAAAGGACACAGTTACGGACTATATCAGTTTTCTGAGAAAGGATACTACTAAAATTCCTATGGATAGCATTTTCAGCACTCGTGTAGGCAATGGCCAGCAGCAAGAGGCGATTGCTTCTCTCTGTGGGTGTGGAAAGAATACTAAAGATAATAGTGTTGTTATTCAAATTATATCGACGATACCTACCCAAGGGGAATTGAACGATGGCGTAAAGGATAGAAGCAGAATTTTAATGGACCTCGGGAATCCGGGGTCCTTCAAAGGACAAAAGAAATATCTAAGGTTGAGTTTAAAGGATAGTACGGTTGAAAGCATTCAAATGCTATCTAAATCGACCGATCTGGATTATAATAATACAGATTTCGATTTTATGGAGTCGGATCGTTATAAAATTAAAATTTCAACTTTTGATTATTCTGTTGTATCCAATATTTCTGGCCATTATGAAATTATTCTTCCAAGGGAATACGGCTTTATTAAAAATGATACCGTAGTAAAAGGGTTTTTTCAGTGCACCAATACTGGTGTTATTGATTTTGAAACCATTAAAAACATGGATTTAAATGAGCGAAACAGAAGAGTAAGGGAGAATTGGGGAATAAGAGTCAAAAACTAAGAAGTTGTTGATATGAAGGTACTGCCATTAATTATTTTGGTTTTTGCTCTGGTCAGTTGTAAAAATAAATTGGTCAACGAGGAGGAATTAGATGTGATTCAAACTGTTTTGTTATCAATGCGTGCAGAGTTGCCGCCTCCACCTAAAAGTGATTCTTTGACGAATAAAGAGGGAAAAGAAAAAAGTGAGTCAATCTATTTTAGTTATTCAATTGATAGTACTTTTTCGAATCATCGCTTTGGCAATCAAAAAATAAATAATCTGTTTTCACCATATGGGTCTGATCGTTTTTCACCGAAAGATACCATGGGTGTAGAAATGATTCAATTGATTAAATCCATTGACAAAATTGGGAGTGATTTCCCTTTGGATGACAAATGGCTTTCTGAGGTTGCTAACCGCATGAATCACATGACTACAAATATTGAAACTTCAAGGATAGTAGAAACCCAAGTGTCATTTTCTCGGGTCGCGTTTTCAGAAAATGAGAAAATAGCAGCATTGGTAGTTACCATACGAAGGGGAAAATTGAATGGGGCCACGATCATCTATTTATTGGAATCAGTTTCAGATGAATGGTTAATCACACACACAAAGACCATTTCTAAGGCTTGACCTATGATAGGAGTGATGAGCAATGAGTGATGAGTGAAGAGTGAGAAGTGAACAATGGGAAGTGAAAAGTGAAAAGTGAAAAGTGAAGAGTGAGTATTGAGCGGTATATCAGTTAAACCGTTAAACAATTCAACCCATCAACCCATCAACCCATCAACCCATCAACCCATCAACCCATCAACCCAGAACTCGCCAACCCACAACCCACCAACTAGTTCAGGTCTTTTCCCTAAAAAATACTAGGGATTTCCCTCTTGTTCCATTTTGCGATTTCGATTAATTTTAATGGCAACATATCTTCGGTGATCTGTATCCTTTCCCCACGTTTCAGTCAGATTGTCGAAACAGCTAACATCGACAACAATGGAAACAAAATTCGGATTTACCCTCATGAACGTTTCGGAATTCGAAACATGGATTACCCAACAGAACATTGCCCGTACTGTATTATTCCTTCAGGAACATCATACCTTTTCGCCAAGCTATCAGCACTTTAATGGAGATAATCACTTCAAACTTCAAAAAGGAATGCGAAACCACCATGTAAATAACAATGGGTGGAGCGATATTGGGCAGCATTTTACCATTTTTCCAGATGGAAAAGTGGCTACTGGAAGAAGCTTGGAGCGATCGCCTGCTTGTATTTTCGGTAATAACAACCATGCGGTTTGTATCGAGAATGTTGGCTTTTTCGATACGGGCAAGGATCAGATGAATCAATCACAGAAGAATGCCATTGTTCGTATTTCAGCAGCCATTTGTAAACGTTTCAACATTCCGATTACAACTGATAGAATTGTGTATCATCATTGGTTCGACCTCAGCAATGGAAACCGAACCAATGGTAGTGGTACGACCAAATCCTGTCCGGGAACCAATTTCTTTGGGGGAAACAAAGTCTCCGACTGTGAAACCAACTTTTTGCCCATGTTAAAAAGTGCCTTGGACGAACCCATAACAGGCGATTTGCCATCACCACCCTTAAAGTATGGGTATGTAACTGCCCATGCTCTCAACATTAGGAAGGGACCCAGTTCTTCTTTTTCCGTTTTGGGACAAACCACCTTGGGATCTGTGCTTAGGGTTCATAAGGTAAAAGGGCGTTGGTATAAGATTTCTAAATCTAAAGAAGAGTGGGTGTATGGTAATTATGTGAAAGATGTAAAACGCGCCGTGGTCAATGCCGATGTGCTCAACGTACGCAGCGGTCCTTCTGTGTCCTTTAATCGAGTGGGGTCTGTGGTGAAGAATCAGGAAGTCTTCGTGTATAAGGAGAAAGGCAATTGGTCCAAGATCAGTTTGGACGAGCTGTGGGTCTCCAGCAAGTTTATCGATTTCTCCTAATTCTTTCGTATAAGTAGCATATACTAACCCATTCGTATCAGTTTATTGCTGCTTTGCTACCATTTTTATTCATCGGGAGCTCCTATTCCCGAACTTTAAGTTATTCAATGGGGGTTGCAACCAAAACCATTTTAATCAATTGTTTAATTTTTTAAAAAATGAGTAGTATGAAAAAGTTATTTAAGTTATCACTGTTATTCGTTTTTCTCCTTTCCCTTTCGGCATTTACGGATGTGCCTACTGCCGAAACGCATGGAAAATTGAAGAACGCCGTGAGTTCCAGTTATGATTCTATTGGAAATTTCATTCTTGATATGGAAAATGGCAATGTCAATCCATGTATTGCTAATTGTTATGCGGACTTTAATTTCTGTAAACTGAATAGTGATCCGCCATTTTTGACGTGCCGTTTGGCATTGGTCGAATGCCTTTGCAAATGTCCGTCATAGGATTTTAAAACAAATTATCATGATAATGCCCCTTTACAGGGGCTTTTTTATGTTTTGCTTGTACATTGATTAATATATGTTCAAATAGCAGAAAGTGCGCTTTTATAAAAGAAGACACCTTCGCCATTAATCGATGGTCCCCTTTGGCCCTAAAGCCGCTTAAATTAACACCATTTTAAGTATTTGGAATATGTAGGGATTGTATCTTTAAAAAATTCATAAAACAATCAAAAACCATGTATTCCAAAAACCGTTTTAATGCTACTATGGGCTTTGCAATAGCCCTTTCTTTATTCCTCGTTTCTTGCGGGACGAAAGATTCATCCCCAGAGGAATCGTCCAAATTATCCATTGAGTTCGAAAAGTACGAACTGGAAAATGGACTGGACGTGGTTTTGCACCAGGATAAAAGTGATCCCATTGTGTCCTTGGCCATTCAGTATGGTGTAGGGTCCAACAGGGAGAAGACTGGGCGTACAGGTTTTGCCCACTTGTTTGAGCATATGCTTTTTCAGGAGTCTGAAAATGTAGGGCAGGACCAGTTCTTTAAAAAGATTCAAGATGCCGGGGGAACCCTAAATGGGGGAACTTGGAAAGACGGAACCATCTATTACGAAGTTGTACCCAAAAACGCTTTAGAAATGATCATGTGGTTAGAAAGTGACCGTATGGGGTATCTTATCAATACCGTAACCGAATCTGCTTTCTACAATCAGCAGGAGGTAGTTCAGAATGAGAAGCGTCAGCGTGTGGACAACAATCCTTATGGACATACAAATTGGGTATTGGACAAGAACATCTACCCCGAAGGTCACCCATACAATTGGCAGGTGATCGGTGAATTGGTAGACTTACAGAATGCTACTGTAGACGATGTTCGTGAGTTCTACGATAAATACTATGGCCCTAACAATGCTACTCTAGTATTGGCGGGTGATTTTGAAACGGAAGAGGCCAAAACACTTATCGAAAAGTACTTTGGTGAAATAAAAAGAAGACAGGAAGTGCCAAAACTAGAGCCTATGCCTGTGACTATTTCCGAAACCAAACGTTTATACCATGAGGACAATTTTGCTACAGCACCTCAACTTAACATGGTGTGGCCTACCTTGCAACAGTATACAGACGACGCCTATGCATTGGACTTCTTAGCGGAGATTATCTCTAGCGGAAAGAAGGCCCCTATGTACAAGGTATTGGAAAAGGATAAGCAACTTACTTCCCGCTTCTTTGCTTACAATAGCTCTCAGGAAATTGCTGGAGAATTCCATTTACAAGTGACCGGTAACAATGGAGTGAATTTGAATGATGTGGAGCAAGGTGTTTTCGAAGCATTCAAATTATTTGAAGAAGAAGGTGTTACCGACCGCGATATAGAACGTATCAAAGCTGGGTTGGAAACGCAGTTCTACAACGGAATTAGTAGTGTGCTAGGTAAATCCTTCCAATTGTGTCAGTACAATGTGTTTGCTGGTGATCCTGGATTTATCGAGCAGGATATCGCGAACATTAAGAAAGTGACCAAGGAAGACGTAATGCGCGTTTACGAAAAGTACATTAAAGACATGCCATATGTAATTACCAGTTTCGTTCCTAAGGGACAATTGGAATTGATCGCTGAAAACTCTGTAATCGCTCCGGTAGTAGAAGAGGAGATTATGGAAAATGTTGAAAAGATTATCGAAGATGCCGAAGAGGAAGTGGCCAAAACCCCTTCCGCTTTCGATCGTTCTGTAGAGCCTGCACAAGGGCCAGCACCAGCGCTTAACATTCCTGCTAGTTGGAATGCCGAGTTATCTAATGGGATGAAAGTATATGGAATAGAGCAAGGTGAAATCCCTACCGTCAACTTCAGCCTTATCCTAGAAGGAGGACATTTGTTGGATGATATGAGCAAAAATGGAGTGGCGAACCTTATGACCGATATCATGATGGAAGGTACTGCCAATAAGTCTCCGGAGGAGTTGGAAGAAGAAATCGAAATGCTTGGAGCGAACATCAATATGTATACGACGCGCGAATCGATTGTAATACAGGGAAATACTTTGGTTCGTAATTTCGATGCGACTTTGAAATTGGTAGAAGAAATCCTATTACAACCACGTTGGGATGAGGAAGAGTTTGAATTGATTAAGACAGCAACTATTAATCAGATTAAGCGCTCTGCGGCCAACCCTAACTCGGTAGCGAATCGTGTGTTCAATAAGTTACTGTATGGAGAAGACCATATTTTCAGTTACCCTACCATGGGTACGGAGGAGTCTGTAGCTTCTCTTACAATTGACGATCTAAAGATCTATTACGACAATAATTTCTCACCTTCTGTGACTCGTTTCCATATTGTTGGGAAGATTGATGAAGCCAATACTTTAGAAAGCCTAAAGCGTCTTGAAGCCAATTGGGCGGCTAAGGATGTATCTATCCCAGAATACCCTGCAGCGAATAACAGGGACAAGTCTTCCCTGTATTTTGTAGACATTCCAAATGCGAAGCAGTCGGTTATCAATATTGGGTACATTGCCTTGCCAAGAACGGATAAGGATTTCTATCCAGCCGAGGTAATGAACTATAAGTTGGGAGGATCTTTCAGTGGTAACGTAAACCTTATTCTAAGAGAGGAAAAAGGATACACATATGGAGCACGTACTCGATTTAATGGAAGCAAGATTCCTGGAACCTTCATAGCTTCGTCCAGCGTACGTACCAATACGACGGGAGAGTCCGTTTCTATCTTCAAGGATGAAATCATGAAGTACAAGGAGGGAATCAGCCAAGAAGATTTGGATTTCACTAAAAATGCATTGATAAAGTCGAATGCAAGACGTTTCGAAACCCAATTCTCCTTATTAGGAATGCTGCAGGAAATGAGTGGTTATGGACTAAGTCCTAACTATATTGAAGACGAAGAGGACATTATTAGGAATATGACCTTGGAGCAGCACAAGACCTTAGCCAATAAGTATTTGGACGAATCGAAAATGGCATATTTAGTGGTTGGAGATGCGACGACACAATTCCCCCAGTTTCAAGAGATGGGCTTTGATGAAGTACTTCTTGTGGACAGGGAAGGAGAAGTAGTGGAAATGGAAGACGTTAAACAGTAATTGCTACATCACTATAGATACAAAAAGAGAGGCCTTGGCCTCTCTTTTTTTATTAAGAACCGAAACGTAAAAAGCATAATTAATTCTTGACAAAGTTTTCTGGTGGTGCGGGTATGTTTTCAAAATACACAAAGGCAAAATACATATCGGGTATTAAGGTGTGTACATCCATATGGATTTCATGGATTCCAGTAGAATAAGGCCCAAACTGCTGTTCCTGCACTACCGTTCCGTTTGCGTCCCTTATTTCTATTGAAATTGGCACGGGTTGGGGGTTTACTTCTATTTGGAACGTTAGGATGTCGAATACGGGATTCGGAAATACCGCCTGTACGTTTCCACCTGTAACCGGATTGCAGGGGCCACAGGTTATTTTGACCTTAAAGTAGTCGTTCTTCTGTTTTACATTATAACCGGAATTGTCTCCGGCTACGGCCCTTAGGGTTCCAGATACATATTTAACAGTAACTGTTTCGCAACCCACTTCGTTGGGATTGGGACAAACTCCTGGGCAGCTTATCGCTTGTCCATCGGTAGATTCGAGATACCCGGCAGAACCGTTTTTAATGTCTTCTTCAACTCCATCCTTGAATTTGCTACGAGCATCCGAAGCACTCGAAGCATCGGAGATGTGTTTCCAGCCCCGGAAATCGGCATCCCCATCTCCCGTGGGGTCATTATAGCCAGGTTTTACCCTAACTTTTACTGTATTGTCGTCATCGCAGTCCAAGGCATCTTGAGACCAAGAAACCTGAAAGAAAAGGGTTAGGATCGCAAGCAGCAATAATCCCTTATTAAACTTGAAAGTGGTAAATGGATCTTGCCACTTAAAACATAAGCATAAAGATTTTTTCATAATAGAGAATTTTGGGGTGAATATTCAGTATGAGATGTGAGGCGAGTAGAAAATACCGTTGGTAAATCCTATGTATCATAAAATTAAGTAGTTACGTGTGTTTTTTCACCTAGTATCCCCTCATAAATTGTACTGATAAACCATAAAATTTAGTATGAAGTAAGAATGACTTTATGCAAATCAAGATGTTGCATTCCTCTAGGGAAAGCTATAAGTTTAAAAAATCTACTCCTCGGTCAGTCGTTTTATTTCCTTGAACTGATCCTGTAACATTCGATGTTCTAGGATATGATGCACGTAGTTGATACTACTTCCACTTAAGTGCCTGGAGAGAGTAGGCTCATAGAACTTCCAGGCCTCGTTAAAGGAATTTCCGTCTTCCCCTTCGGTCACGGCGAGAATATGGTCATTTTCTTCGGTCAGGAAGTTTTTAAGTTTACTTTTCACCTCAGCGTCATTTATAGAGCCCCCTAAGAATGCTTCGACATCATCCAATGTCACTTTGTGCGGCATGAAAAGTTGGAAATATCGAACATCCCTTAGATTGGATGCTTCCCAATTGGACAGATAATCACTCAGATATCCCGGTATTTTGTCCAGATTGAGTCCCGTTTGGAGATCGGCTACGATATTATCGGTTTCCACTTCGTTCTTATTGATGTGCGGAAGATATTCTTTCTTTTTAAACTTCTCTACCAGATAGTTAGTGTAGAGGGATTTGCTATTTATAATTTCGATATAAGCAACCTTGGTGCTATCCATAAGGGCTGTGTTGCGCATTAAATAGTTATGGAGATCCAAACATCCTAAAAGTCCGCTGTTATCTATGGCACCCGCATCTATATAATGTCCGTAGCCCGAAATCTTTGCTGCTGGGCTAAAGACCGGGAAACGGTTGGTAGTAGAAACCGCTTGATAAAAAGGCAGTGTTTTGTTGCCATTAAGGTCGGCCAGGTTTTCGGCAAATGGAAAAATGGAGTTGAAATCCTTTTGCTTTACCGACCAAAGTATACCTCTACTTCCTTTGGTGCCCGCTGTATTCATGATTAAGCTTGGAAAGTAGCCTGTTTTTTGAAACGTCTCGTTCCAATATTGTCGGAAGGGTTTTTCAGAAAGTACGCTTTCATCAATACCCTCTATATTATTCTGGTACTTGCGCATCTTGTAATAAGGGCGATCCCTAACTCCGATACGCTGGTTGAGTGGCCATAGTTTTCGGTAGGTGTCCAAACCGAAGGTAAGGGAGATATCGATGGAGGTAAAGTTTTGATGGGACAACGAATCTATTTTTTTCTGAATGGCGGTGGTATCCTTTCCATGTTTACGATAGAGGCCCGTATACAGAGCCAATCCAAGCGATCCTCCGGATGCACCCGAAAGGGCGACGGTGTTATCCAATAGCCTTCCTTCGGTCTCTTGCTGAAGGGTATTCAATACATTAAGTGTCCAAACATTCGCTTTTAATCCACCCCCATGGGATGCAATGAAGAAAAAGGTCTCCCCATCTTTATTGGCTAGAGAGGTTAGGAACTCCTCTTCCGAAAGGGTATCCTCAGAAGTTTCGACAATGTCCAATTCATGAGTGGTTACCTCAGCATTTAATAATTTGCCTGTTACAAAGAGCAATACAAAAAGGAGAATGCCGGTAAAAATGATTTTAAATTTTCGCGTTCCAAATAGTTTTAATTTTCGGGACACAAAAAAATATTTGCTTAAACTGGCAATGATAAAGTAGTAGAAATAGAAAAACGCTAAGAGAATGGGAATTCCGTTGTGAAGGCCCCAATCGAAGATACTTCCCAGGGTCGTATACAATAGCAGGACTACAGCTGCCAAAAAGTTAATATTGAAAAGCCCTAAGTAATTTTCCGATTTCTCCAAAAATTGAATCCCTTTAATAAATAGATATACCGGTAGCATAAAAGCACTCTGTAAGGTGTCTTTTACCTTGGAAAGTCGTGTTCGTAACAATCGGAAGAATACATAATTGAAAACAAAGGCATAGCTCGTAAGGAGTAGGATAATAAGCCCTAGTGGACTAAATGTGGCAGCAAATAGTGTAATGATGAGCAGAAGCATACTAAGCAGGGCCACAATGAAATAATAAATGCCCAATCGCTTGTGGAGTCCATCCAACTTTTGGGAATTTGCAAGTAGCTGGGACGGGGTTAACGGATTTCCTTGAGCGTCTGTCGTCTTTTTATACCGCGAGAACTTCTCCTTCAAAATGATATAAAGGACAAAAGGAACAATAAGCAGTACATATACAATTCCTTTGAGTAGGCCCAACGGGAAATTTTCGAATATGATATTGGGCTCAAAACTGGTAATAATATAATGAATCCAAACAAAGTGTATCAGTAATCCGATGAGGTATCTTAAATAATTAGCCCAGTTATCAGGAATATATCCCACTCCTTGCCTTGTAGTAAATACGTACACCTCGAAATACTTTAGCGGCCATATTTTAAAAGGTTGAACGGCCCGCCACGTGGTATAATTTTGAGAGTTGTTGAGGTTGGACGCATAGTAATTATAAATAGGGTAGTGGGAAAGCACGATGGCCAACCCATTTATGAATACAAAGGCCAGAAAAAGCGAAAATCGCGAACCGTTGTTCTCGATAAGATCTACCATCATGGTCAATGCCTGATCCATTTGGGTAAGCAAAAGGAGAATGATGACAATAATTAAAAGACTAAGAAAAGAGGATTTCAAGAAGTTCTTGATCGACTTTTTTGCCTTATTTATGAACGAAATGGTGTTTAAGAATAGGGACATAGACGTATAAATCAGTTAGTTTGGGTCTAAATTACGTAGATCGATCCTGTAAAACAACGGGGTTTTCCCTGTATTCATTTTATCGGAGTTTTCTAAAACGCTCATTTACAAAAATTTATTCAATTCTACTTGCGGTAAAACCCTTTGGGGGTACAGGATTTTTCCTGTTTTTTGATTTGTAAAGTGTTAAAACCACATTGTTTTTCCTATTTTGGAAGCACTTATTAACCTAAAACTTTTTAATTATGTCTAAACCAGAAAATTGTATTTCGGTTCAGGATGCAAAGGACATGCAATCTAACTGGATGTCTACCAGAGCAGTAGATATCGCAAAGGCAGAAGGTCATCAAGATACTTGTGCCGTTACTTTTAATATTGCAGATTTGCAAGAGTATTTGGACTATGTGCTCCAAGAGTCTAAAAAACAGAAAATTGAAGAACCAGGGATTCGGATTTACTTTGCCGCCTACGACAATGATGATTCCGATAGGTCCACGGTATTTTTGTGTCCGTCGATGAGCGATGAAGGTGATTCTGATAATAATTACAATATTGATCCATTAAACAGAGGACAAGGTGGCTGGCCACCAAATGCGTACTAGATTTGGATATAAAAGCTTATTTCATCTACGCATTTCCAATTCTCATATTGGAAATTGCAGCGGTAACAGCAGGAGTTTATTATTTAAAAAAAGCTCCTGCTGTATCTTATTCTTCTAAGTTACTTGTTAAGTTTCTGATACTTACTTTGGTAATCGAACTATTAGGGACCTATGCGGTGATAGGGTATTTTTCAGATTACAAATACTTTTCTTTTATAAAAGATACAGGTTTCGAAAGGAACAATTGGTTGTATAATATTTATACCCCAATAAGCGTATTGTTTCTTCCCTATTATTTTGTGAGTAAAACCCGAAAGGAGAAGTTGGTAAAATATACTTTTATTGCCTCCATAATTTATATTTTGGGAACCGTAGTATATCACCTCATGTATGGTTCTTTTTTTGAAGCATATTCTATCTATTCTGAGTTGGCCGGTTGTCTGCTTATATTGTTTTCTATTACCCTGTACTTTTTCAACATCCTTAGGAGCGATCTCATACTGAATATGAAGAAGATGTTATCGTTTTATGTAGCGGTTGGCGTCTTTTTCTTTCAATTGTGTACCACCCCCATCTTCATGCTGTCAAGTTATTTTAGGACAAGCACGGGGAATCACCTTTTTGTTGAATTACAAGTCAATGTTGTGTTATTTGCCAACATTTTTATGTATTCTTGTTTTATCCTAGGATTTCTAATATGCTCCAGAAAGAAGAAATACTCCTAATTATATACCTCATCGCCGTAGTCTTTTTCTTGGCGGTTTTTGTAGTTGTGTTTTTCGTGGCCTTCCAACGAAGAAAGAATAAGTTATTGTTGGAGAAGTACGAAGCGCAACAGCGATTCCAGCAGGAATTGGCCAGTTCGCGATTGGAGATTCAAGAACAAACCTTCAAGAACATTGCTTGGGAATTGCATGACAACGTAGGCCAACTGCTCTCAGTAGCCAATCTGCAGCTGAACATGCTTATGACGGCTCCGGTCGATACCTTGCGCGATCAGGTGTCCGAAACCAAGGACGTGATTGTAGCCACAGTAGAAGAGGTTAGATCGCTGTCCAAAACATTGAATACCGAAGTGGTTCTTAACAACGGACTAGTAGAATCTGTAAAAACCGAATTGGAACGTTTTAACCGACTTAACTTCCTGCATGCCGACCTAAAACTGGACGGCGAAGAAACGGTGATTCGGAAGGAAGACGAAATCATTATTTTTAGAATTCTTCAGGAGTTTTTCTCCAACGTGATTAAGCACGCCAAGGCAAATAAATTATTTGTACATTTATATTACCATAAAAACCAACTACAGATCATCGCTGAGGACGATGGGGAAGGGTTCGATACCGAACAAAAAAGCGGAAATTCCGGACTTCAGAATATGAAGAGCCGGGCTTCTTTATTAGGGGCAGATTTTAACCTTTCTTCGCAACCTGGCGACGGCACTCAATTACAACTTACCTATCCATACCCGATTTATGAGTAATTCTAAAAAACACACCTTGGCTATTGTAGATGATCACTTGCTTTTTGCAAGTTCGCTAGAAAAGCTAATCAATACCTTTCCCGAGTTTCAGGTGCTTTTTAAAGCACGGCATGGATTGGAAATGCAAAACGAGTTGAAGGGTAATGACACCATTCCCGATCTCATCCTTCTCGATATCAATATGCCTGTTATGAACGGTTTCGAAACCGTGGCTTGGCTTACCGAGAATCATCCAAAAGTGAAAGTATTGGCGCTGTCGGTAGAGGATAATGAAGGAATTATTCTGAAAATGATTCGAGGTGGTGCCAAGGGGTACTTTTTAAAAGACATTCATCCAGACGACCTGAAATTTGCGCTTCTGGAAGTAATGGAAAAGGGCTATTATTATTCAGAAAGGGTAACTTCTACCATGGTGAATGCATTGCAACCTGGAGCCAAGGAACCTACGGTTAAGCTTCGTGAAAATGAACTTACCTTCCTTCAGTTGGCCTGTAGTGAAATGACTTATAAGGAAATTGCCGATGTCATGCACCTAAGCCCAAAGACGATCGATGGCTATCGCCAAGAACTGTTCAATAAATTGGGTATCAAGAATAGGGTAGGACTGGTGATTTATGCCTTAAAAAACCACTTGATCGAGCTTTAGAGGCAGGCATTCCAAATAACTTCCTTTGGTGGCGGTGCTGTAATAGTCAATGGTTCTTTCTTTACCGGATGAATGAACTCTAATTTTCTGGCGTGTAGATGGATACTTCCATCTGGATTGCTTCTTGAGTATCCATATTTGAGGTCACCCCTAATAGGCATACCCACCTTCGATAATTGAGATCTTATCTGATGATGTCTTCCGGTTTCCAAATCGATTTCCAAAAGATAATAGCGGTCCAATGTTTTCAGTACTTTATAATTCAGTACGGCACGCTTACTATCGGCAACCTCCTTGTCATGTGCATAAGACTTATTCTGTTTCGGATTCCGTTTCAGAAAATGAATAAGGCGATCTTCTTGCTTTGCCGGTGTATCTTTAACCACCGCCCAATAGGTCTTTTGGGCTTGTCGTTCAGAAAAAATCTTGTTCAGTCGGGAGAGGGCTTTACTGGTACGAGCAAATACTACAATACCGCTGGTAGGGCGGTCCAAACGATGAACAACCCCTAGAAATACAGCTCCCGGTTTTTGATACTTTTCGGCTATGTATTGCTTGGCAACTTCAGATAAGGGAACATCACCGGTTTTATCCCCTTGAACGATATCACCCGGGCGCTTATTCACCACCAAAAGGTGATTGTCCTCATAAAGTACTTGGAGTGTATCTTTTGTGCTGTGCAATGGGGAGGGTATTAGCTGGACTGTCTAGTATTGCTCCTTTTCGTTCGGGAAATCTCCACGCTTTACGTCGTCAATATATTGCGAAAACGCATGGGTCATTTCAGAATATAAATCCAAATACCTACGTAAGAATCTAGGATTGAACTCATGTGTCATTCCTAACATATCATGGGTTACCAATACTTGCCCATCGACACCACCACCGGCACCAATTCCAATGATAGGGATGGTTAAGCTCTTAGCTACTTCCTCGGCCAATTTGGCGGGTACTTTTTCCAACACAATGGCGAAACATCCACATTTCTCCAAGAGTAGGGCATCCTGTCGTAATTTCTCTGCTTCCTCCTCCTCTTTGGCACGTACGGTATAGGTTCCGAACTTGTAGATGGATTGGGGGGTAAGCCCAAGGTGTCCCATGACGGGGATTCCCGCATTCAGAATTCGTTTTACACTTTCCTTAATTTCCTTTCCACCTTCCACTTTTACAGCGTGGGCACCACTTTCCTTCATGATACGGATAGCAGATCGCAAGGCCTCTTTAGGATCACTTTGGTAACTTCCGAAAGGAATATCTACCACTACCAAACTACGCTCTATACCCCTTATAACCGAAGAAGCGTGATAAATCATTTGGTCTAGTGTTATGGGTAGGGTGGTCTCGTGTCCTGCCATGACATTGGAGGCAGAATCACCTACAAGGATCACATCAATTCCGGCACCATCCACAATTTTGGCCATGGTATAATCGTAGGCCGTTAACATGGAGATTTTCTCCCCATTTTGTTTCATATCGACTAGGGTCTTGGTAGTAATTCGCTTGTATTCTTTTTTAGCTATAGACATAGTGTAACAAATTGTGGTGTAAAAGTACTAATTTTGGAAGCAATCATTACAATACAACCTATGAAGCGGATACTCTTTATTTTATGTCTTAGTTTTTCATTTTTCGGTACAGCGCAGAATGATTTCTCCGAGGCCGAAGCAAAACAATTGATCGATACCTTTTTCGAAGGTTTTCATAAAGGGGATACCCTTATGATGAGAGGAACCTTAGCAAAGGATGTAAAGCTGCAAACAGCCTTTACGGATAAGGAAGGAACTCCGCATCTTTCCACCGGACCTTTGGATCGACTTTTAACCTCTATCGCCAATAGACCAGCCGAACAAAAATGGGACGAGCGTCTTTTGGATTATAAAGTATCCATAGACGGAAACTTGGCCCATGTATGGACCCCTTACGAGTTTTGGGTTAATGATACCTTTAGTCATTGCGGAGCCAATGCATTTACCTTGGCCAAAATGGAGGACGGATGGAAGATTATCCATCTTATCGATTCAAGACGCCGATCTTCCTGTAATAAGGGTTAAGGTTGGTGCGTACCATCAAAGGAAAAGGCCTTCCCGAAACGTCGGGCATAGGCGGGTGAACCTTCGAATAACACTTTGAGGTGCTGTTCCCATTCCCGGGCAATATCAAAATAACTGGAATTTACTTTGGACATGATGTGTCCGCAATCGTCGCATACATGCTCACTGTACTCAAGAAAGTAATGGGCGAATTCATGAAAAGCAACGATTTTTAAAATCTCCGGATCCAATTGTGCCATCCAACTGATGTCGATAGCAACCACTTTTCCGTTTTCATCCCTGCGTAGCATTCCCAAGGTAGAACCATCTTCAGATACCGTAAGCGTATTTACCACATCAATACTTTCCAATTGAAATAGCTTGTCGTGATATTCAATCTGGTATTGATTGCATTGTGTAAAGAAATCATTGAGTAGGGGTTGAAGCCTTCCGTCTATTTGTACATTCTGCGAAAGAAGGGGCAGTGTAAGCAGCAGGCTGATAAGAAGTGGGGATACCTTCATCATAATGTTAGCTCTATTTTTAGATTGGGGATTTCGACTAAAAGCAAATAAAAACGATAAAACGCAAATAAGCACGACAAAAAGTGTTAAAATTTCTACTTGGAAAACTTTTCCTACACCTTTAACAATGATTAATTGATGTTTTATTTACGAGATGGTGACGTAAGCGCAATCTTGGGGATAACGGACCTATTGTGCTAAAAATTATGTAGTTGGGAAACTTTAACAGTCGCTAATGTTCACTTGCACAGCAAGACCTCCTTCACTGGTCTCCTTGTATTTGGCCCCCATATCTTGGGCTGTCTGCCACATAGTGGCGATGACTTTATCCAAAGTCACCTTGGCTTGCGACGGATTGCCATCCAAGGCCATTTCGCAGGCATTGATGGCTTTTATGGCACCCATGGCGTTTCGCTCTATACAGGGCACTTGAACCAGTCCAGCTATAGGATCGCAGGTCAACCCTAAATGATGTTCCATGGCGATTTCGGCTGCCATGAGTACTTGATCGGGGCTTCCGCCCATCAGTTCGGTAAGGGCCCCCGCTGCCATGGCAGAGGATACACCAATTTCGGCCTGGCAACCACCCATAGCGGCAGAAATAGTGGCTCCTTTTTTAAACAAACTGCCTATTTCACCTGCCACTAAAAGGAATTTCCGGATATCCTCGAAGTTACCATCATGGTTTTCGATAACCAAATAATACATTAAAACGGCCGGAATAACGCCCGCACTTCCATTGGTAGGTGCAGTAACGACCCTTCCCAAAGAAGCATTTACTTCGTTCACCGCCAAGGCAAAGCAAGTAACCCATTTAAGGATTTGCCTGAATTTTACTTCGGTATCGCGAATGGCTTCAATCCATTCATATTTATTAGTATAGGTAGTGGATCCTTTCAAGCTTTGGTGCGAGTCGTAAGCCCTACGACGTACATTTAATCCGCCGGGTAATGTCCCTTCAGTGTGGCAGCCGGTATACATGGAATCTAGCATGACATCCCATACGGCCTTCAATTTTTTATTTACCTCTTCCTCCGAGCGTAAAGCCTTTTCATTTTCCAGGACAATTTCGCTAATCGATTTCCCTTGAGAAGCGCAATGCCCTAGTAATTCTTCTCCCGTTTGAATGGGAAACGGAAATGCTGAGAATTTCTCCTGCTGTTCTTTGGCAATGCGTCGTTCTTCCTGAACAACAAAACCACCGCCTATGGAATAATAGGTACGCTCTTCCATGTTTCCATCGGAAAGCACTGCAGTAAAAGTCATTCCATTGGGGTGGAAAGGCAGAAACTTTCTATGGAATTGAACGTGTTCAGAAATCGAAAATGGAAGCGCAGAAGAGCTGTCGAAATCTAGCTTCCCGGTTTTTTCGATGGCCTGAATGGTCTCTTGGATTTTTTCCGTAGGAAAAGTAACGGGATCATACCCGCATAACCCCATAACCACGGCAATATCTGTAGCATGTCCCTTTCCCGTAAGCGATAAGGAACCGTACAGATCTACCTTAATAGAAGTTACTTTATCAAACTTATCATTTCTTTTTAAATGGTCTATCCAGCGCAAAGCAGCGCGCCAAGGGCCAAGGGTATGGGAGCTGGAAGGCCCCACACCAATACTAAGCATATCGAAAACACTGATGCTTTCCATGGGTCGGTTTTAGCAAAGCAAATGTAACTGTTCTTTCCTACTTTTCGTTGAAAAATATTTTGGAATATTTCCAAGTATAATATGGAATATTTCCATATATTTGGATCGAGTTTTAGGGGGGGAACCCATAGAATAAATCAAATTCGTTTTATGGTTACCCATGGCTTGGGTAACTCGTTACGGTGGCAGGGGAGAAATTCTGGAGAGTGCTTGGGGGAGAGTCTTGTCTGGAATTTGCCACCGTCCCAAGCCAAAAAAATTATAATTTCTGTACTACTACACAGAACTGGTAAATTTTGAAGGCCATTTCGTAACTTTACTTTTTACCTAAACAGAGACTACATTGAATCCCAATCCCATTCTCAATAACATTAAAAGATATGTTTCCCTTACTCCTGAAGATGAGCAAGATTTCATTGTTATTCTGGAACAAAAACAAATAAGTAGAAAGGAGTTTGTGGTACAACCTGGACAAGTTTGCCACCATCAGACCTATGTATTTAAGGGAGCATTGCGTTCCTATTTTATGGATCCAGAGGGGCAGGAGCACACCATTCAATTCGCAATCGAGGATTGGTTTATTAGCGATTTCAATAGCTATATAAGTCAAACTCCGGCTATGTTATATGTAGAGGCACTGGAACCTACGGTGGTTCAGCAAATAGAATATCATAAGGTAGAAGCCCTTTGCAGGAGGAATCCTAAATTCGAGCGCTATTTCAGGGTTGTTGCCCAGAAGGCGTTTGCCTATGCACAAAGAAGGGTACTTTCCAATCTTGAGCACACTGCCGAAGATCGTTTCCGTATGTTTAATACGATGTATCCAGAAATAGTTCAGCGCGTTCCTCAATATGCATTGGCCTCGTATTTGGGGATGAGCGCCGAGTTTCTGAGTAAGGTGCGAAAGCGAATGGCATTAAAGTCTGATTGATTTCTTGAACTAGTTCATTTTTTAGTGGCACCCTGTACCCCAAATTTGCAATGGAATTAAAAATGAATCATCATGAATCGAATTGTTTTCACCATTGCAAAAGGAATCTTTGCATTACACTTCTTTATTTTCGGATTGAATAAATTTCTACTATTTGCCAATGTAGCACCACCCGAGGGTGAGACCGCTCAATTGTTTTTAGGAGCGATGTTTTCTACATTTTTGGCAAAATTTGTAGGAGCTACAGAAATTATAGGTGCCGTGTTGCTTATGATTCCACGAACCTCCTTTTTGGGAGCGCTTATTTGTCTTCCTGTAACAGCAAGCATTGTTCTTTTTCATTTGGCCCATGACATGCCAGGGAATGGAATTTGGCTTATCACCTTTGTACTTATGCTTGTACTTTTATGGGGTTTTAAGGACGAATTGAAATTATTAATTACAAAACCACAAGTAAAATGAAAGTCGCGTTTTTAGGATTGGGTATTATGGGAAGCCGAATGGTAGATCATTTAATAGAGAATAAAGTAGACTTGACCGTTTACAATAGATCCGTAGCAGCTACCGAAGCCTTTGTTTCCAAAGGAACTAAGGTGGCAAAAACACCACAAGAAGCAGTAGCGGATGCCGATATTGTTTTCAGTATGCTTTCAACTCCCGAAGCTGTAGCCGAGGTGTTTTTTGGAGAAGGAAATGCACTTTCGGCCATGAAGAAGAATGCCTTTTGGGCCGATTGTTCTACTGTAAATCCGTCCTTTAGTTTAGAGGCTGCCCAAGAAGCCAAGAAGCATCATGTTCACTTTTTAGATGCTCCAGTTGCAGGATCGAAACCACAGGCAAGAGCAGGGGAATTGGTGTTCTTTGTGGGAGGTTCTGAAAGTCATGTGAATGTCCTCATGCCCTTTTTGGATATGATGGGAAAGAAGACCATGCGCATTGGGGAGACTGGCAAGGGAGCGAGTTTCAAAATGCTAGTAAATGCCATGTTGGCTCAGAGTATGTTGATATTTTCCGAAACAACCGTACTAGGGCAAAAGATGGGGATTTCCAGAGAGTTTTTGTTGAATGTACTCCCCAACTTGGTTGTTTCGGCACCCTTTCTTCAATTTAAAGCCCCAAACATAAAGGAGGATAATTATGAGGTTCAGTTTCCTTTGGAATGGATGCACAAGGATTTGCACTTGGCAACCTTAACGGGGTATGAGCATGATCAGCCTCTTTATATGGCCAATACGGCCAAAGAACAATTTGCCGAGGCCAAACGAGCGGGAATGGGGCGATTGGATTTTAGTGCCATTCATAAATATTTGGAGGAGCAATCCAATGTGTAGATAATAGCGGCGCTTTCTATGAAAGCGCCGCCTCTTTCCGTGCTTATTTTACAAGCACTTTCTTAGCCACTCTAACTCCATCACTAAACAAAACTTCCAGAATATAGACGCCAGTCGGATACGATAAGGAGAGCTCTATGGAGCGCTCGTAATCCTGTAAGGACTGGGTCGCTATTTTGGATCCCTTTATGTTAGTGATACTTATTTCTTGCGCTGGAGCGGCTAATTGTATAGAAATAACATTTGCAGTAGGATTGGGCGCTATTGTTAAATGCTTAAAGGTATTATCCTCAATGCTCAATACACCAGGATTAAAACAGTGCATGGCGTTAATCCCATCGGTAGAGAGGTTTACGGCACCTCCGCCCATGACATATATAAGGCCTCCTTGGGCCACAGCCCCGGCAAAGTTGACATTCTCGGGCATGGCCATCAATTGGGACCAACTGTCTAAGAATGGATCATATTCCAAGACATTGGTGTTGTTCTCATTCCCGAATACATACATTTTATCATTCCAAACGGCCGAGCTTATCCCGAGTTTGCTAAAGGGCATACTGGCTACTTGACTCCAGTTGCCCGTTCCGGGATCGTATACTTCTACGGTTTCCTTGCTAACCACACCACCGCTTAGGAAATAGCCTCCAGCAGCATAGATCTTCCCGTCAATAAGGGAAGCGGTTAACCCTGAACGAGTTTCGGTTAAGGTACTAACCGAGGTCCAAGAATCCGTATTCGGATCATAACTGTGATGTGCGTCTAGAGCACCCGAATTGGCTCCACCAATGAGGTGAATTTCTCCGTTCCATACGACCGAAGCAGCGGAACCTCTCGAAATTGGCATATTCTGAATGGGAGCCCAACTATTGGTAGCAGGGTCATAGCTGTACGCTTCATTGGTAGGGCTGAACGGGAATGGACTAAGCGATTCATATCCACCCATGACATAAATTTTTCCATCTAAGGCTTCCATGGAAGTTCTCCAAACCGAAAGAGGATAGGGGGGTAAGGTCGTCCAGCTATCCGTTGCCGGATCGTAGCGTTCGAATACGTTGGTAATACTACCAGCGGCATTGGTGCCGCCAAGGACATAGATATATCCGTCCAAAACTGTGGCGGCATCTGTAATTTCTTTTCTAGCCGTAGGCATATCTGCCTTAGCTTCCCAAGCCTCTTGGGCGATCGTGGTGGTAATAAATAATAGTAATACATAGAACAGTGTAATTGTTTTCGGTTTCATAGCGGTTAGATTTTTTCTTTTTGAAGGAAATATCCGTATTCGAAAGCACAGTGAGGTTCATAATTATAATGATGAACCCTTTATTTATAAAGCACGACACGAAATGGGCAGGTTTGACACCCAAAACTGACACCCTGTCATATACGACCGATTGGCACATTCCTTGACATACGCTGATCGTAATTATTTATTTGAAACACTTAAAAACACACTATACACATGAGTAAGATTATTGGAATCGATTTAGGGACTACCAACTCTTGCGTTTCGGTAATGGAAGGTAGCGAGCCTACCGTGATCCCAAACGCGGAGGGTAAGCGTACTACACCTTCTGTCATCGCTTTTGTAGAAGACGGTGAAATTAAAGTAGGGGATCCTGCCAAAAGACAGGCAGTAACCAACCCTACCAAGACCATTGCTTCTATTAAGCGATTCATGGGAAATAAATTTTCAGAATCTGCCAAGGAAGCAGAACGTGCCGCTTATAAAGTGGTAAAGGGAGACAACAATACACCACGTGTTGATATCGACGGACGTTTGTACACCCCGCAGGAATTGAGTGCGATGATTCTTCAGAAAATGAAGAAAACTGCCGAGGACTACCTTGGACAGGATGTAACCCGAGCAGTAATTACTGTTCCTGCTTATTTCAACGATAGCCAAAGACAGGCTACCAAAGAAGCAGGGGAAATTGCAGGATTAACTGTAGAGCGAATCATCAACGAACCTACCGCCGCTGCTTTGGCGTACGGATTGGATAAAAAAGAAACGGATCAGAAGATCGTTGTATTCGATTTCGGAGGTGGAACACATGATGTTTCCATCTTGGAATTGGGAGATGGCGTATTCGAAGTATTGGCTACCGATGGGGATACCCACCTTGGAGGTGACGATGTAGATAGCAAGATCATCAACTGGTTGGCCGATGAGTTCGAAAAGGAAGAGTCTATGGACCTTCGTAAAGATCCTATGGCATTACAGCGTCTAAAGGAAGCTGCTGAGAAAGCAAAGATCGAATTATCTTCTTCTTCACAAACCGAAATCAACTTACCTTATATTACAGCAACCGCTAGCGGACCTAAGCACTTGGTGAAAACCATGAGCCGAGCGAAGTTTGAGCAGTTGATCGACGATTTGGTAAAGCGTACCATCGAGCCTTGTCAGACGGCATTGAAAGCTGCTGGATTAAGTACAAGCGATATCGACGAGATTATTTTGGTAGGAGGATCTACCCGTATTCCTGCAGTACAGGAAGCAGTAGAGAAATTCTTCGGAAAAGCGCCAAGCAAAGGAGTAAACCCAGATGAGGTAGTAGCTGTGGGAGCTGCGATCCAAGGAGGGGTATTGACGGGAGATGTGAAGGACGTATTGTTATTGGACGTTACCCCACTTTCGTTAGGTATTGAAACCATGGGAAGCGTAATGACCAAATTGATCGATGCGAACACGACCATTCCTACCAAGAAGAGCCAGATCTTCTCTACGGCTGCAGACAATCAACCAAGCGTTGAGATTCACGTATTGCAAGGAGAGCGTCCTATGGCCGCAGATAATAAGACCATTGGTCGTTTCCACTTAAGTGATATTCCACCAGCACCGAGAGGAGTACCTCAAATTGAGGTTACTTTCGATATCGATGCGAATGGTATCATTAAAGTAAGTGCTACCGATAAAGCGACTGGTAAGTCACAGGATATTAGAATTGAAGCTTCTTCCGGATTGACCGATGAAGAAATCGAAAAGATGAAGGCAGAAGCCGAGGCAAATGCTGAAGCGGATAAGGCTGCTAAGGAAAAAGCAGATAAGATCAACGAAGCAGACGCTATGATCTTCCAAACCGAAAAACAATTGAAGGAGTTTGGAGATAAGATAAGCGACGATAAGAAAGCGCCTATCGAAGCGGCTTTGGAAGACTTGAAGAAAGCCTATGAAACCAAAGAAGTAGAAACCATTCAGCCAGCATTGGATAAAATCAATGAAGCGTGGAAGGTAGCTTCCGAGGAAATGTACAAAGCACAGCAGGAAGCACAACAGAACGGCGCTCCTGGACCTGATGCTGGAGCCGGTGCCCAAGGGGGTAGCGACGAAAACAGCGATGTAGAAGATGTAGACTTTGAGGAAGTGAAGTAAATATTACCGATGTCTGAGTGTTTCGCAAAGCGAAATGTATCGAAGACGGAGGTATGCTACATAGCAAAAAAGCCCGATGAATTTCATCGGGCTTTTTTTATGGATTACTTTTCGGCTTTGCTTTTCCCTTTTTAAGTATTAATTTTAAATCAGGCAAAGCGCTTTTACCACCAGACAATGAATCAAGGGACCCCGGCGATAAAAGCTTTCGCACTTAGGCGATGGTTATTATTCGGTTTATGGCTTACTTCATTCGCTGTATTTGCACAGCGAGGGGATCGCTTTGAGCAATTTCACAAGGAAGTAGACCTACTTTTCCAACAAAATGATACTACAGCCGTTACCGAGGCATTTGTCAAAGGAAATGCCTGGGCCCAGCGGAATAAGCTATCCGCGAACGATCCCGATTACCTCGAATTTAGATTGAAGGAAACCCGTTTTCTATTGCGCTATTCCAAAATTGCAGTAGATAGTGCCCTCGTACGATACCACTCTATTTACGACGATGCGCTTTCCACCGACAATTACAATATGCAAACCAAAGTCTTAGGCTTTATAGCCAATGCCTATCGCAGCAAACGGGAATTGGGAAAGGCTTTCGAGTACAATCAGAAAGAAATTACCGCAGCCAAAAAAAGCAATGATAGTTTATTGGTAGGAAGGGCCTTGATTACCGAGTTGGACATCGCATACAATTCCTTGCCATCGCCTATGCAGCCTGAGGACCTCAATGAACTTATTGAAAAGGGAAATTATGTGATCGACTATTCCGAGAGGAATCAACTCAATTCTATTTTAGGCTTTGGCAAGCTGTATCTTTCCAAGTTTTATATAAAACAAGCTGAATTCAATAAGGCCGAAGAGATTCTATATTCCATTTCCGATACGGAACCATTGCCCGTTACCTTTTCCAAATACGAACACCTTTGCGAAATTGCCAAGGAAACGAATGATCTGGATGCCTACCGCAGTCATACCCTTGCCTTTAAGTCGAAAGCATATCAAACCAAACGCGCCTTTGTCGCCTTAAATGCCCACAACTACCTGTTAGATTACTCGATGGCGGTGAAGGACGAAGATTCTTCAAAATATTATGCAGAACGCCTAGAACAGAATTTGGCAGAAGTCGATACCACCAAGTATTTAGACTTCTTGGATATTTCCTATTCTTCCTTGGCACGTTTCTATAAAGGTAAGGACGCCCAGAAAGAGCTAAAGTATACTTCTTATTCGGCGGAGATCAATCGGATTATTTCCTTGCATCAAAAACAGGCTTTTTCGGCCATATTGAAATATAAAAGTGAATTGGCCGCCTTAGAATCGGAGAATACCGACTTGGCAAAGTCGAACACCACGGCACGGAATAATCTTATCTTAACGGCAGGACTCTTGTTGTTGTTAGGTGTAATTGCGATTATTATTTTCAGAAAATATCGAAGTTCCCGAAGAAAGACAGAAGACGTATTGCTAGAGAAACAACGCATAGAAGAAGTGGTGACGAAAAAGAGTATTGAATTGAATAACAAACAACGTGTTTATTTAGATGTACTCAAGTATATGAAAGCCGATCGAAACTATGTGGAATTCCATACCGACGATAAGCGTTTTGTAGATCGCAATGTGTTGTCTACCGTTATAGAAGATTTACCCCCTAATTTTGTTCAGGTGCATCGTTCTTATGTCATAAATAAGAACTTTATCAAGACTTCCACCAGTTCTCGTGTCATACTTTTTCCAGACATAGAGATCCCTGTTTCCCGTACTTTCGGGAATCGATTAAAAGAGGCCTTGTAACTCGTCAACATTTTCATGTCACTCGTCCCATAATATATTGTATTGCCTTCATTTTGAAATAGTTTTGGAGTGAACTCTAAACAATTTTATGATGAAAACTTTTACACTCTTTGGTGCTTTACTATTCTGTATGGGCACTTTCAGTATCGCACAAACCGAAAGCAATTTAGACGAATTACTCTCCCGATTGGATCAAAACCATAGGGGAAGTATTACGGATGTATTCACTTCGGAAGAAATTGCACAGCTAGATAACTACTTTGAAGACAAAAGACCACAAAATCAAACCTACCTTGGCGGTGGCGTAGAACTGTTCGCTCCCGAAAATGTAAATGAGAATTTTGGTCATTACAACACTGGGGATCCCGGTACGTTCAATCCATTAGGTTCGGGAGGTACCGCCGATTTTGAAGGAGCCGGAGCATATAACCCTGTAAATGGAACTTATTTTGTGATCGATGATGCGGGGAATGCGTATGAAGTAAACCCAGATACCGGAATTTATACTTTTCTGGGCACGGTAACCGCACCCAACGGAGAAAACTTCACGGGATTGGAGTTTAATCCTTTGGACAATATGATGTACGGTATTTCTACCGATGGATCTGGGAGCACTTCTATTTCTACCATTAACACGACCACTTTGGCGGTGGAAGAGAAGGGAGGCACAGGATTGACCTTGGGTATCGCATTGGGTATAGATAACGCTGGGGTAGGGTTTGCCTATGACATTGACACGGATTTTATGTTCCGTATCAATTTGAGTAATGGTAATGCCACTTCTTTGGGGGCAATTGGTTTCGATTCCAGTTTTGGACAAGGAATGGGCTTTGATAGCACGAATGGTATCCTCTATATGTCTGCTTTTAACAATGACACCTTCCAGTCGGAATTACGGGAGGTAGATCCAGTTACGGGTTGGACGACATTTATTGGAGCTATCGGTGCAGATTCACCCGGGGGGACTTTGCAGTTCGCATGGACGGGGCCAACCAAACCACCACTCTCTGTAGAGGACAATACGTTTGCCAATTTCCAAATGTATCCCAATCCAACAAATACGACACTCACTATTTCCGCTCTTTACAGTATAGACGAAGTTGAGGTTTACACTATTTCAGGGCAGAAACTAATTCATAACAATATAGGGGATTCTAGAGGCTCCCTGAGTGTTTCCCACTTATCAACAGGTGTATATATCCTAACCGTAACCATCGATGGGGAGAAGGCTTCCTATCGATTCATGAAAAATTAACTGGGGTTTGTATTGAGGAGTACGAAACCAAGTTAGGTGGGGTTCACCAATGAAGGGAACCTTGTTCCTCTAGTTTAGAGTTTTCATTGATTGTGATTCTAGCTAACCTTGACCTCCATGTCGCATTGCCTACCCTTGAGGGCAAGAGATGTGGAGGTTTTCTATTGAATTGGAATATAGATTTCGGTTTTTAGCTTTTCGGGGGCAGTGCGTTCGGGATGGCTAATATAGCGTTCCATGGGAGGCTCCTCCCTCAATTCGAATGCACTTTCCAATAACCAATTCCCGAAAATGTAGTTATAGACATCTCCAAGGAATTCGTAGCTTCCTTGATAGAGGAAAACGGCGAACTTTCCACCTTCTAAGGTCTTTACACCGATCTCACCTTTGGCTTTGGCCGGTTTATGAATGGTGAGACACGCATCGTAACGTATGTTATCGGGTTCCGTTACATGTGGATCGTCGTGACAGACTCCGAAACTCTGTATGCCTTTGGTGAATAGCTTCTGCTCCTTCACCTGCCCCCAAAGTTTTGGCCATGCCAATGCGTATTCGGGATTGCCATAAGGTCCTGTAATTCTCACGAAAAGAATTTCTTGAGCAGGCATTTCCAAAATTTTCGGTGCTTTTAATGTGATGTCTTTATTGCGAACGAGTGGTTTCATAATCGAAAAGCCTTTTTGTTTTCTGTATGCTGAAGGGGTAATCTGGTAATATTGCTTAAAAACACTGCTCAAGGAGGAGGGTGAATCATAGCCAATGCGGTAAGCAATTTCTTTAATTTCTAAATCTGAATATCGTAATAGACGTGCTGCCGTTTCTACACGTATTCTATTGATGTAGCTACCGAGTGGCTCACCCAATAGGCCTTTCATAATCCGGTGGAAATGGAATGGAGAGACATGGGTCTTTTGTGCAAGTTCTTCTATGTTTAATTTTTCATCCAAGTGGTTTTGAATGTACTCGGTAACAATAGTGAGACTTTCCAGATATCGCTCTTTGGTTCCTTGTGTCATTTTTGTTCAAAAGGCTTAGTATCACAAAAGTAATTCTTAGAAAACTAGGAGACTTTCGGAATCTTGCTGAAAAAAGTAAAATTGATGTTATTGATTTTCAGAAGGATACCAAATAAGACGATTTTTCGCTTTCATTTTAAGAAAAAAAGAGTCACTTTTTTCCTAAATTTCAAAGGCATTGGATTCCCAGTGCTTTAACCCCCCATTTAGTTAGGATGGTCCTTAAGGATCTGAAGAATGTATCGCCCAATGGCTTTTAAGACCATTCGGGCCTAAAAGATGATTATATGAAAAAAAGAATGGAGGCTACGTACATGACATATTTGGGGATTCCCACGCACTTTAAGTTAATTCCTTTGTGGTTTGTTTGTCTCATTTCCCTTACGCTTAATGGACAAGAAACCGTTATACGTGACTCTATAAGAAGTGAATTGAGAAAGGCTGCCGATTTTGCGAATTCCGATCGATTGGCAGAGGCCATATCCATTGCTGAGTGGGCGTTGACCGTATCCTCAAGGTATGGGTTTGAAAAACAAGAATCGGACGCTATAAATATACTCGGTATTTCTTTCGCTTATTTAGAAAAATACGAGGAATCCCTGCATTATTTTGATAGTTATAAGAAGATAAGTGAAAAGCGCAAAGATTCTGGCGAAGTGATGTTCGCATATAACAATATTGGACTGGTGTATAGCCTAATGGGAGATTATGAGGAAGCCATCGCACATTATAGAAAGGCTTTTATGTATGCCAGGACTGAAAAGGATCGATTCCTTCCCAATTATAATTTGGGATATAACCATATGCTAAAAGAAGAATATCCCCAAGCCATATCTTATCTTGAAAAAGCACTGCTCCTTTCCGAAACAGAAGATACTTTATATAAACAGGGAATTTATCAGAATCTCTACGAGAGTTATTTGGGTACAGGTCAAAAGGAAAAGGCTGAAGCTCACTTTATGATGACTGTTTCATTGGCAAAAAGGAATAAAATGCTACCCGACCTTATCGAACTCTACAAAATAAAGTTAACCAAGGCATATGCCAGTGATAGGGAGATGACCATGGTTAAGGATTCAATCATTCTCTTACAGGACTCGCTTATCCTTGGAATTCAGGACCGCACACGTAAAGAGGCCGAAGCCCTATTCAATTTAGAGCGTACCGAGAAAGAATTGGCACTCATGAGAAAAGAACAGGACTTTCAAAAACGATTCGTCATATTCCTCACCCTTTTCGTGATTCTATTGCTGCTATTATTTATTCTATTGATACGGAAAAATGTACAATTGGTCCGAACAAAAAGTAGGGCAGAGGTGTTGGCCGCTTCTAAGTCTAAGTTCTATTCCGAAATAAGCCATGAATTAAGAACCCCTCTGTATGGAGTGATTGAACTTTCCAATCTACTACTGGATGCCAATAATAAAAACAAGCATGCCGAATATACCGACTACCTCAAATTTTCGGGAAACTATTTGTTGGCATTGATCAACAACCTGCTTCAAATGGATAAGATTGAATCGGGAAAGATCAACGTCAATAATGTCTCCTTTCAATTGGATACACTGGTAAATAATATTATGGATGGCTTCAACTACTTAGTGCAATCGAAACAAAATACCTTGGTGTTGAATTACGATTCCTCGCTACCCGAACAGGTATTTGGGGATTCCCTGAAGATTTCTCAGATATTAGTGAACCTTTTGTCCAATGCGCTCAAGTTTACCGAGAACGGAACCATTACGGTATCCATTACAAACAATTCCGAATCAAAACATGAAATTAGCGTACTGTTCGAAGTAGAGGACACCGGTTGTGGTATTTCTCCAGAACAAATAGAGCTTATTTTTGAAGAATACCATCAAGAAGTAAAACATACATATGATCTAGAACGGGGTGCAGGATTGGGCCTTTCCATAGTATTAAAATTCCTTAAGATACTGGGGAGTACCATCCATGTGGAAAGTGAATTGGGGAAAGGGTCCAAGTTTTATTTCTACACCAATTTCCGAAAGAAAGTGCTGTTCGAAAAACGAATGGACGACCTCGACGAATCGCCATTGAAGCACTTAGATATACTTGTAGTGGACGACAACAAGATAAATCTGTTGATTACCCAGAAAATCGTTCAAAAAAACGGGGGGACGTGTACTTCGGCACTTTCGGGATTCGAAGCCATAGAAATGGCTGAGAAGAAGTCCTACGATTGTATTCTCATGGATGTGAATATGCCGGGCCTAAATGGCTACCAAACCAGTGAACATATTCGAAAGTTTGACACGAATGTGTGCATTATCATGCTCACGGCAGTTTCCGTTCAGGAAATCCAAGAGGAGATTCCAAATTATCCTGTAAACGGCTATATCTTAAAACCTTTTATCAATTCCATTTTTGTGAATACAATTCTAACAGCGGTAGAAGATAAAATTAAAATGGAATGATCCTGCAAACGTCAATCCTTGGTGTTGTCCTTTTTGTTTTGTTGCCCTAAAATAATGCCTAATGCGGTTCCTAAACCGGCTCCGAGCGCCACACCCACGGCGATATTACCAAAGGCTACACCCATGGACGTACCGATTCCAGCCCCTATAGCAATCGATAATCCAAAATTGCTGTTCATAAAAAAGTAGAAGTTTACCCAATAAGTACTCGGGTAATAATAATCGTTACACCTATAGAGAAATGGATCTATTTTTTGTCAAGAGAATAGAACAAGTAGCCCAATTCCAGACTTTCAATTTTTCCGTTGCCTGTACCTTGGCCACTCTTATTGCTCACCGCATGGGCTTTATGAAGCGTCCATTCTACCAGCGAATTGCCCTTTGCGTCTTTAAGACGTAAGGTAGCGTCGCTTTTAGGAGTGGCTTCTTCTGGGTTTTGACAAACGGCACACCATTGGAGCAATTTTGAATTGGGTTGGGTGGATCCATTTTTTAATTGAAGGTTCCCTTTGGGTAGGGATGGGATACGATAGCGAAAGGGGTTTTCACCTTCTCGTAGGCTGTTTTTAAGTACGACTTCGGTAACCATACCGTCTACCGCCTGAAAAGTGGTTTGCTCACCATTGGCGGAGAGTTCGAAATGGAAGGGAGATGGGGTGTTTTCGGCTGGGTTCATTTTTACATTGGATTGATTATTAGTCTTCTAAAGGTAGCAAAAAAAAGAATATGTTGAATCCTCCTACACGGACCCCAGTAAAATCAACTCCAAAAAACCTATAGGACCATAGTAGCACCCTCCACCACCTTTCCTTTGGAAAGTTTATCCTTGTAACTTTTTATGGCTTTGTGAATGAGTCGTTTGTCACGACGCTCTTGAGGTTGCATTTTGGTAAATTCCGATAAAAGCTTTTGAAGGTATTTCAACGATTCGGAAGTGCTCCCAATCTCATTTAGGAATTTGGCGTATTCCAATCGTTGCGGATAATTGGAATACATGGAATCCATTTCTAGAAAGACTTCCTCGGCTTTTCGTCGTTCTCCCATATGATACAACGACCAGGCGTAACCTGCCTTTTCGGGGGCTTTTTTGAATTCTTTCAAGTCTTTGATTTTTTCGGCGTATAACACAGATTGTGAATACTCCCCACAGTAATAATGGGCAAAGACTAAGGGGATTATGATGTGGGATTGTTGTTCAGGTTTGGAACCAACGCAGGATGTATACAGTTTAATGGCGTCCCGATAGCGTCCAGCCTCCATATAGTGATCGGCCAAATTGGTCCGGTTGAGGTCACTATCGGTCATTTCCAACTGTTTTTCTAATTTCTCTATTTCGTAATTGCTGTTTACAATGCCTTTAAAGCCTTCAGATATAGACTCTAAGTTTTCTCTGTTGTAAAAATGGTCGTACAGGTAAAAGATACCGCCTATGATGGGAAAGAAGATAATGAACCAAAACCACTTCTGATCGGCGCGATTCTTATATGCGTGGTAGAGGCAATATACCTGTAATATTGCCACCACGGGGATGAAACGGAACATTTAGTATTGGGTAGTTAGTTATATCAGTCTTAAATATATAGCATTTTTTTGAAATGTTAAAAAAACCCTAAGACTCTTCGATCAAATCACATAAAATGGGGACGTTCGTTTTATTTTGAGCCCCATTTTAACGTCTTACACTTATGGATATTTTGTATCTTGGGGTAATCCTCTAGGAATTAACCTCCCAAGGAAGTAATATCAAAGTGGTATATCATGAAAATGGCTAATCGATTTTTAAATAACTTTAAAATAGGCCTGTTTGGGATGCTTTTTTGCTTCGTACTCCCATTGCAGGCACAAGAAACATTTAAAGAATTTCACGGAAAGGTATTCGACACAGAAACAAATGATGTCTTGGTTTTTGCCAATGTAGGGCTTAAAGGCACCAATGTGAGTACTATAACCAATGCGGAAGGTGAGTTCACGCTCAAGATTTCTTCCGATGTTACCGCAGATAAAGTAATCGTGTCTTCGTTGGGCTACCAATCGGTAGAATTAGCCCTTACCGAATTGGAAAAAGGGTTTGCGAAAATTAAATTGTCACCCATGGTGACCGAACTTTCCGAAGTGAACCTAACAGCCTACAGTAGTGCAGAAGCTTTAGTACGCGCTGTGTTCGCAGATAAAGCCAAGAACAACCTACGGGAGGATGTATTGATGACCGCATTTTACAGGGAGACTATTAAAAAGAGAAAACGAAATGTGTCCCTTACCGAAGCGGTAATCAATCTTTACAAACAGCCCAATGCATCCGTAAAAAAGGACGTGCTAGAACTTCACAAAGCAAGAAAGAGTACGGATTACAAGCGCTTGGATACCGTAGCTCTTAAATTACAGGGAGGGCCTTTTTCAGTATTGTATATCGATGTAATGAAATACCCCGAATATATTTTTACCGATCGATCCATTGGCTATTACGACTTCACTTTTGCAGCACCTTCTACGGTAAATGATAAGCCAGTATATGTGGTTCGTTTTCGGCAAAAAGAAGAAATACCTCCGCCAGGTTATGAAGGAAAACTATTTATAGACGCAGAAACATTGGCCCTTACCAGTGCGTCATACAGTCTTATCATAGGAAATGAAAGAGAGGCAAGCGAAATGTTTGTGAAACGCAAACCTCGGGATGTGAATGTAATCCCTACAAGAGCCTCCTATCGTGTGGACTACCGTGAAAAGAATGGTAAATGGTATTATGGGTATGGAAGTGTGCAGCTGGCCTTTAAAGTAAGCAAACGGCGCAAGTGGTTCAATTCGCATTATTCCCTTTCCAGTGAAATGGCAGTTACCGATTGGGAGACCAATCCTACTGGGAAAGTAGCACTCATTAAGGATCGATTAAAACCCACTGTGATTATTGCCGATGCAGTTTCAGGATTTTCTGATCCCGAATTCTGGGGTCCGTACAATGTGATTGAACCCGAGAAATCTATCGAGTCCGCCATTAATAAGATTCGACGAAAACTGAAGAAGGAAAAAGGATCTTGATTTTCAAAAGCATACGGCCCAAGGGCCGTTTTTTTCGTTTTCATCTAGTATAAAATAAGTAACTTTCCCCGTAAAACTAATCAACTTAACATGGACAAGGCTTCAACCATTATCTTAGCCGTATCCCTCATCATTATTATGTTTGGGATGGGCTTATCCCTCACCACCACAGATTTTAGACGTGTAATTTTCTATCCCAAGGCAATTTTTATTGGCCTCATAAATCAGTTGATATTACTTCCACTCATAGGATTTAGTATTGCCGTAGGCCTTAATCTTCCTGCGGACATCGCTATTGGGGTGATGATCTTAGCAGCCTGTCCCGGTGGGCCTACGTCCAATCTCATTTCGCATTTGGCGAAAGGGGATTTAGCGCTTTCGGTGACCTTGACTGCATTGAGTAGCCTGATTACGATTTTGACCATTCCATTTTTGGTGAATTTTGCACTAGAATATTTTAGTGAGCAGGGGCAGTTCATTCAATTGGACGTACTGCAAACCATTCTGCAAATTCTGATCATTGTGGTGATACCTGTTTGTGTGGGAATGCTTGTCCGCCGTTACAGAAATAAATTTGCCCATAACATGGCACGTCCTGTGCGAATTGGGTCTGGTGTCGTATTGGCACTCATCATTATAGGGCTTGTAATAAAGGAGAAAGATAATTTCGTTTCCTATTTGCAACAGGCAGGTCTCGCGACCTTGGCACTTAACGCTATTACCATGTTTGTAGGGTACTATTCTGCCAAGCTATTTAGGCTAACAAAGCCAGAAGCTGTTTCCATTTCCATAGAATCAGGTATACAGAACGGAACTTTGGCCATCACCGTAGCGGTAGTTTTACTGAACAATACTGCCTTCGCTATAGCTCCAGCTGTATATAGCTTACTTATGTTCTTCACCGGTGGCTTTATGATATTCAGAGCTACCCGAAGAAAGGGAGAAACGGCTTAGATTACTCTCCGATGATATGAAGTTCGGTAAAGTTTTTATCCACTACCAAGGAAGTATTTCCGTTTACCTTAAGCTCACTTAAAGCGGTTTCCTGATTGTCCACTTCGATGGTTTTAATCGTGAACGGCAAACGCTTTAAATCCAATTTAAATTTGGAATAAGGCGTAACATACTTTCCTTCTTTGTGTTGCTGAATGATCAATTCATTTTTCTTACCCGTTAATTTGAAGGTTCTGGAACTGTAGCGTCCTTTTTTGTAGTCGTATCCATCGTGGGCATCTTCATAGAACTTGGAATCTTCTCGGCCTTCCTTGTAATATACTTCCAGTTCTACTTCATCGAACTCCTTTTCACCCACATATTGCTGTACTGGGTACTTGGGTATCACAGCTCCTTCTTTAATAAACATGGGAATGCTATCTATATCGGCATCTACCCATTGTTCCTTACCTCCATCTACAATCTCATGGGTCCAGTAGTTGTACCATTTCCCTCTCGGTATGTACATGCGTCGTCCCTTGGCGTTGGCCTCTAGGATAGGACACACCAAGATATGCTCCCCAAATAGAAATTCGTCCGTTCTGTAATACGTCTGATGATCTTTTTGATCGAACAATACCAAGGGCTTTACAATAGGCACTCCATCGGTTACATATTGTTTGAAGGCTGTGTATAAATAGGGTAGTAGCTTGTAGCGAAGTTCCACGAACTTACGGGTAATGTCGGTTACATCTTCATCGAAAGACCAAGGTTCCTGATCGCCGTGATCCCCAGAGGAATGCACGCGGCAGAAGGGATGGAAAATTCCTAATTGAATCCAACGTAAGAATAATTCTCCGGTAGGTTGTTCTGCAAAACCACCAATATCGGTTCCTATAAAGGACATTCCGCTAACGCACATACGTTGTATCTGTTGATTGGCGATCCATAAATGTTCCCAAGTAGCGATATTATCACCTGTCCAAGAAGAACAAAAACGCTGTGTTCCCGAATAGGCCGAACGCGTAATAATGAAAGGTCTTTTGGGATATACGAATTGCTTTACCCCGTCGTAAGTAGCTCTAGCCATCTGCATCCCATAAATGTTATGGGCTTTGCTGTGACTGCATGGATTTCCGTCATAATTGTGACGTACGTCCAAGGGGAAGGTTTTGGTCGGTACTTCCATTACCGCAGGTTCGTTCATGTCATTCCAAACACCCGCGATGCCTACATCTTCTATCAATTCCTTGTAAAGTCCGCTCCACCATTCACGTACTTTCGGATTGGTAAAATCTGGGAAATTACATTCTCCTGGCCATACCTTTCCGCGCATAAGAGGACCGTCGGCGCGCTTACAGAAGTAGTCGTTCTCCAAGGCTTCTTGGTATACCCAATAATCTTTATCTATTTTAATTCCTGGATCTATGATGGCGACGGTTTTAAATCCATCTTCCGCCAATTCGTCCACCATCCGCTTAGGATCGGGGAAGTATTCCTTGTTCCAAGTAAAACAGCGCCATCCGTCCATATAGTCGATGTCTAGATAGATAGCATCACATGGAATATTCAACTCCCTGAACTTAGCTGTGACTTCCTTTACGTTTTCCTCTGGATAGTAGCTCCATTTACTTTGGTGGTATCCCAAGGCCCAAAGCGGCGGTAATTCTGGTTTTCCGGTAAGATCGGTATAGTTCTTTACTACCTGCTCCATGTCTGGACCATAGAAGAAATAATAATTCATTTCTCCTCCTTGTGCCCAAAAGCTGGTCACACTTCTGCGTTCATGGCCAAAGTCGAAATAGGTTCTAAAGGTATTGTCGAAAAAGATTCCGTAAGAGATATCGTGGTGCAGCCCTACATAGAAAGGAACCGCTTTGTATAACGGATCTCGGTCTTTTCCAAAAGCATATTCGTCCGTCACCCAATTTTCAACGCGCTTACCCTTTAGGTTGAGGTGCATGGGTTTGTCTCCCAGACCGTAGTAGCATTCCATTTTTTGCTCGGTCTTGCTCATTTTTACGATATCGCTACCGTGCTCATAACTGTATTCCCAATGGAATCCCAATTCATCTTCACTGATAAGCTGTCCATCTACGTCGTAGATGGTCTTCTTTAAGTTGGCTTTCTGAATTTGAAGCACCAACTTGGAAGTTCTGATCTCGTAGTAAGTATCCTCTTCCGAATATTCCAGCTGATTGTATCCGCGAACGGCTTCATCGGCAATAGCATAACTGAAATCTTTGGGGAAACTTCCAGTAGAAGTATAACGAAACCGAAATACACTATTTCGTACTACGGTGATCTCCAATAGTACTTCATTTTCGGTCGCAATAAGGAATTTATCTTTTTTCTTGGTGAAGCTTTTTATCTGGGAAGGAAATTGATTTCCTTTTTGTTCCAATTCGGTATTTATAATCATAGTTTTTCCGCTTTACATAGGGCCACTTACAAATGAAGTATTTCTAGGCCAAAAACAAACGTAAGCAATAGAACTATTTCAAAAAAGTAATCAACAGACGAAATCGATTTCGTTAACCGTTTTCTTTCGAAATCACCCTTTTTAGGGCAATCATCGCTAATGGAGGAAGATTGAAAACGGCAGATTGCTCCCTAAATTGCCAAGGAACATCTTCGGAAGTATATTGCTTTTTCACTGGGAATCCACTACCCAAAAATTCGGCATCATCGCTATTGAAAATAAGACGGTATTTTCCTTTTTCGGGAAGTCCAATGCGATAATTTTCTCGAGGCATAGGAGTCATATTACAAATGACCATTACCGTGTCCTTTTCATCGTTTCCTTTACGTAAATAGGCAAGGACACTATTTTCGGCATCGTTATAGTCGATCCATTCGAAACCAGCGGCATCGAACTGCTTTTCATGTAATCCTTTTTCTTTTTTGTACAAAGCATTCAAGCTGGAAACCAAGTCTTTAATTCCTTTGTGGTAATCGTGTTCCAATAAATGCCAATCGAGGCTTTGCTGAAAGTTCCACTCTTCGTGTTGACCAAATTCTCCACCTTGGAATAGCAATTTGGTCCCTGGATGCGTGTACATATAGGAATACAACAGCCTAAGATTCGCAAATCGTTGCCATTCATCACCCGGCATTCTCCCTAAAATGGAGTGCTTGCCGTATACTACTTCGTCATGACTTAATGGAAGCATGAAGTTTTCAGTAAAAGCATAAGTCATGCTAAAAGTGATGTCATTTTGATGGTGTTTTCGATAAATGGGTTCTTTTTTGAAGTATTCCAAGGTATCGTGCATCCATCCCATCATCCATTTCATACCAAAGCCCAGCCCTCCAATGTAGGTAGGTTTCGATACCATGGGGAAGGAGGTTGATTCTTCGGCAATGGTTTGTACGCCTTCGAAACTGGAGTAAATTTCGGTATTCAGCTCCTTGAAAAAGGAAATGGTATCTAGATTTTCCCTTCCACCAAATTCATTGGGTTCCCATTCGCCATCTTCTCTGGAATAGTCCAAATACAACATAGAAGCCACGGCATCTACACGCAATCCATCGGCATGATAGCGATCCAGCCAGAAAATCGCATTGCTTATAAGGAAAGAACGGACCTCATTACGTCCGTAATTGAAGATGAGGCTTTTCCAATCGGGGTGATACCCTTTGCGTCTGTCGGGATGTTCGTACAAGTGGGAACCATCAAAAAAGCCTAGACCATGGGCGTCTTCTGGGAAATGGGAGGGTACCCAATCCAAAATAACTCCAATACCATTGGCATGCAGTTCGTCTACGAGCAGCATAAAATCTTCGGGCTTCCCAAAACGGGAAGTGGGAGCAAAATAACCTGTAAGTTGATATCCCCAAGAAGGATCGTACGGATATTCCATAATAGGCATGAACTCTACATGGGTAAAGTTCATCTCCTTTACATATTCCGTGAGCGATTTAGCCAATTCCAAATAGGAGAGGGGTCTATTTTCGGTGGTATTGTGCATCCATGATCCCAAATGGACTTCGTATACGGAGAACGGTTGATCCAATTGATTGGTCTTCTTGCGCTTCTTCATCCAAGCATCATCCTTCCAATCGTAGGTATGATCCCAAACGATGGAAGCCGTATTGGGCGGTTGCTCGCATCGAAAAGCAAATGGATCGGCCTTTTCCGTTTTAATATCGTTATTGTGCGAATGTATCTTGTATTTGTACTTGCTTCCTTTCTGAACCCCAGGAATAAACCCTTCCCAAATACCGCTTTCGTCCCATCGCACGTTTAGTGGATGTTCCCCTTCAATCCAATAATTGAAATCGCCAATCACGGAAACAGCCTTGGCGGTAGGTGCCCAAACGGCAAAGTATACGCCCTTTTCTCCCTCTAATTCGGTGAGGTGAGCTCCCAATTTGTCGTACAATCGATAGTGCTTACCCGATTTAAAAAGGTTGATGTCGAATTCAGAAAAAAAACTGTGTGCTATTACCTTGCTCATACAATTACTCTTGGTTCATAATGGAAGCAATGCCCTCTAAGGGGATCACTGCCCAAAGGGGACGGGAATTCATTTCATATCCCAACTCGTATACGGCCTTCTCTAACATGGCATGTTTCAGCATGAAAATACGTTCTTGATTGTACCCAATGTTGAGGTTGGCTTCCTGTATAATATCGGTGTAGGTTCTTAGGAATACCGCAATGAAGTAACGGTACAACTTTTCGCCGGCTTCAAAAAGCTGATCTTGGGTATAAGGGAATTCCTCTCCATGATTAAAAATCGTCGCATAAATGGCATAATGGAAGGAGCGAAACAATCCTGCTACATCCTTTAATGGTGGTTGTTTTACCCTACGGTCACGAATAGTACTTTCGGGTTCTCCTTCAAAATCCAGAATATAGAAATCACCATTGTTCACGAGAATCTGTCCTAAGTGGTAGTCTCCATGCACACGAATGCGCTCTCCTTTCAGTTTGTGCCAATCGAAAGACATGAATCGCTTTCGTATTTCATTTTTCTGGGAAAGAAAATCCTTGGCCAGTTTTAGTGCCAATCCATCCAATTTATGAAGGTTGTTTTCTACCGTGTTCAATCGATTCTGAAATTGATAAAGCAGTCTATTTTTTAGCCAAACCTCGTAATCCCTATTAAAATGTTGTGGGGTAAAGGAGGTTTCTTCAAATTCGGACCCTAGCGCTATATGCATTTCGGCCGTCCGCACTGCCAATTGTTGCAATTTCAAAAACACATCCAATCCGGCCCAATCGATAATCTCTGGTGGAACTTCGCGAATACTCATGCGCTCGAACATACCTGTAGATGGTAGATCTTCGACCTTAATGCCTTTATCCGAAAGGTTATGGAAGACCTTCAAGATCTTTTCCAGCATGTACTCCCAAGCATCGCCCTGATTGGGCACTAATTCTTGCATGAGGGCTATGGTGACCATTAATTTGTCACTGTCTATAATATTGAGACTCCCTTGATAAGCTGGCGTATTTTGAAACCCCTTTTTGTCCGAAAGGAAACGGGACATTTCATAATCCGGATTTTTGTTGGGATAGATTCTTCTGAAGAACTTAATGACACAATGATCATTTATGATAACGGATGTGTTGCTTTGTTCCATCCCCATAAAACGGGAGGATTTGTATTCGGTTTCCTTCAGGCTTTCCCCACGATGGTATTGCACGCGTGTGGTATCCTTTGGTTCGGCCGTAAGGATGCGTTCGAAGACCAGTTTCCTAAAGGATTCCAAGTTAATGGCATCGATGAGATAACCACTTACACCATTAATGGTGAGCGATAGGATACGATCTTCCTTAGCGAAATCTTCGTCGGTAACAAAAGCAATAGGAAGGAAGTAATGCTGATAAAAGGCCTCCTTAAAGTTTACTTCCAAAAGCAAACCGTAATAGACTTCTTCCTTTTGCTGAATGCGGAAATATTCGGTAAGCTCAATGTATTTTAGGGTACTGGATTTACCTCCATACCACCGTTGTTTTATGATGTACTCTTCCAACACTTCTGAAAGGAACATTTTAATGAATCCTTCATCCTCAATGAGAGTTTCCCAAGTGCTATTGAATTGCGCTTTCGACTTCTTTTTCGATGTTTCCGACTTCGCCATACTACTTTTCTATTTTGAACAAATGGAAGGGAAGTGCGGGATGCAACTCCACAAAATTCCATTCCTTGTCCCAATGGTAACTACTTCCCGTAATGAGATCATGCACGCGAATTGACTGTCCTTCATGGATTCCTAAGTCGTCCAAGGGCAATTGTACCCATCCGTTTTGAGCGTAATAAGGATCCAGATTAACCACGGCTAGGATTTCATTTTTACGTGTCTGATCGTATTTGTAGTAGGCTAAGAGTTGGTCGTTTTCTATGGAAAGGAAACGGATATTGTTGGTCTGTTGTAAGGCAGGTTGTTCCTTGCGAATCTGATTTATTTTTGAAATGAGCGTAGAGAGTTTGTTCTCTTGTTCCCAATCCCAATGGCGTATCTGAAATTTTTCGCTGTCCAGATATTCTTCTTTTCCGGGAAGGGCTGCACTGTGCATTTGCTCGAATACGGGACCATATATACCCGTGTTAGAGCTCAATGTAGCCGCTAAAAAGTATTTCTGAAGATGCACCGCTTCGTTGCCTCCTTGCAAGGCCCAAGGATTAATATCGGGCGTATTGGGCCAGAAATTAGGTCGGAAAAACCACTGCTGATCGGTTTGGGTAAGTTCCTCTACATATTCAATAAGCTCCTGCTTGTTATTTCTCCACGTGAAATAGGTGTAGGACTGTGTGAACCCTTGTTTGGCCAATTGATGCATAACTTTGGGTTTGGTAAAGGCTTCCGAAAGGAAGAGCACATCGGGATGCTTTTTCTTCACCTCGCCAATAAGCCAACCCCAGAAATAAAAGGGTTTGGTGTGTGGATTATCCACTCGGAACACCATAATGCCAAACTCCTCTACCCAATACAGGGCGGTATCCAGCATTTCTTGCCATAAGTTCTTCCAATCCTTGCTTTCATAATAAATGGGAAGAATATCTTGATATTTTTTCGGTGGATTTTCGGCATATTGTACGGTGCCATCGGGTCGCCATTTAAACCATTCTGGATGTTCTTTTACCCAAGGATGATCGGGAGCGGCCTGAAGGGCAAAGTCCATCGCCACTTCAATTCCCTGAGCCTTGGCTGCATCGACCAAAGATTTAAAATCAGCTTCATTGCCCAAGTCGGGGTGAATGTCTTTATGGCCTCCATGTTTGGAGCCTATACCCCAGCAGGAACCCACATCGCCTGTTTGGGCCTCGGTGGTATTGTTCTTTCCTTTTCGGTTCACCTCTCCAATGGGATGAATAGGAGGGAAGTACAACGTATCGAATCCCATTTTCGCAACTCTGGGGAGCAATAGTTCGCAGTCCTTAAAAGTTCCATGTTTCCCTGGCTCTTTGGAAGAAGAGCGTGGAAAGAATTCGTACCATGTACTGAAACGGGCCTTTAACCGATCCACATACACCGGACTTTCCGGACTTTCGTTTAGCAAATGCTTTTCCGGATACTTTGTAAAAATGTTATGCAGCCGATCGGAAATGGCTTCCTCAATCGCCTTATCGTAGTTGTCTTCATCTTCAAAGAAAGAAACAAGCTGTTCTAGGTATGCCTTTTCCCCTTCATTGGCATCTGGAATGATGTTCTGAAGGTATTCTATACCTTCCAATAGTTCTGAAGTAACCCTTTGTCCATCGTCTATCTTCCGCTCAATACCATGTTGCCAATTGAGGGCATAATCGATCCAAGCCTGAATTTTAAAAGTGTAGATGCCCTGTTTGGTAACCTGAAAATGGGAAGACCAATGATCGTTACTTTCATGTTGCATGCGTACTTCGCTCCACTTTCTTTCTTTTTCGTGTTTAAAAAGGAGGGAGGCCGCAACCACATCGTGGCCATCTGCGACGATGTCGGCACTTACCGGAATGAGTTCTTCAACAACAGCTTTTATGGGAAGACTTCCCCCATTAATTTGCGGATAAATATGCTCTATGACCGCTCTGCTTTGGTTGTACATGCAAGGGTTGGATTAGTGATTGTTTGTTAAATATATAAAAGAAGGTACAATAAAATACGGAGTCTCGTAAATCTTTGAAAACGATAACGTTTTCGATGAAAATTTAACAATAAAAAAAGGTGTTTTGACTCTCAAAACACCTTAGCTATATTAAACTTACTATACGAAAATTAGTTGTCGTCGTCGCTAGTTTCAATGGCGATGATCGACTTAGCTGATGGATTTAACGTGTTTCCATTAAGGTTTATGTTGGCAGAATTGGCAAGCAAAATGGTCGAGATTTCACTAGCGTTTACAAAGTTGTTTTCTGCTACCATAAATTCACGAAGTGTTCTTATTTTTCCTAATCCCAAAGGAACATTGCCTATGAGATTATTATCGAATACATTGAATACCTCCAAAGACGTTAAGTTTTCCAATGCGTAGGGAATAGTCCCTGTAAGCTGGTTACTACTAACGTGCAATTGTTTTAAGGAAGTAAGGTTGCCAATACTCACCGGAATTTCACCACTAAGACTGTTTCCGTTTAAGGCAAGAATTTCCAGTTTTTCAAGATTTCCTAGAGATTCTGGCAAAGAACCAGAAATCTTATTGAAGGATAACTCCAATACCTTTAATTCGGTAAGGGCTTCTAAACTATTGGGAAGTTCACCGTTCAAATTGTTGAACAGCATACGGATTTCTGTTACATGATTATCTACTACAGTCACCCCTGGCCAGTTTTCTACAGGCTCATTAAGATCCCATTTTTGATTCCAGGAATCGCCTTGGGTTTGTGCATACAGATCTTTCATCGCTTGTAGCTCCGAATTGGGAACCTGAGCGAATACTTGAAGGGTTACAAGTAAAGTGAAAAGGATGGTTAGTCTTCGTTTCATTGTTATGAGGTTGATGTAATTTCTTACAAATACAGCTACAAGAAACGATTATTGGGGTTAAACGCCAAAAAAAATCGACGAAATGCACAATATAATTTTCTATTCTTCAACCAATTGGGAGAGAAAGGGCACGTTCACTTCATGGATTCCGTCGAAAACCGTTACAGAAAGCCGGTTTCCGAAGACTTCGGAACCCTTCAGGGATTCTTCTGTCAGTTTAGCTTCGGTAACATATTGATCTTTATCTCCATACAAATACATTACTTGGGTGTCTTCCGGTAAATAATCGAAATCTGGCGGGCCTAATTCCTTGGGAAAGGCACCGCTGTGAAGCACCAAAGTATTGCAGCTAATTTTTCTGCTGGAAAGCCATCTTGCGGCAATGGAAACGCCTTGCGAATATCCCACAACAACAAAATTGGGCAGATGCTCAGGTTTTTCCCGTTCCCAAATGCTGTCCACATAAGCGAGTACATTTTTGGTTTCGGCCACCGTATTCTCACGGGTAAGCCAGGAAGCCCCTACATGCTTAAATTTAGGCCCTTGATAATATTTGGAAGGAGCTTGTGGTACAATGATGAAATTCTCTTCGGGATTTAATCCTTCAAAATAGCGGGCAAAGTATCGGCTCAAGTAGCCCATTCCATGAAAGACAAGCCATACATTCTTGGTTTTTTCAGAATATGTATTCACAACAGAATAGGTGCTGGTCATGGTATAACTTGTGTCCTTTTCAACGATCATATTAGGGTGCATTTTGTATTTTTACAAAAGTAAAATTTTACAATGACCTATTCCAAAGAAGAGATTCTTTCCCGTTGCAATGCGATTTGCAAAAACACCTTGATGGAAACCCTTGAAATTGAGTTTGTTGATGTTTCTGAAGACTCCTTGACGGCCCGAATGCCTGTTACGTCGAAAGTACATCAGCCCGATGGTGTCCTTCATGGAGGAGCCACAGTAGCTCTGGCAGAAAGCGTAGGAAGTGCAGCCGCCTTCGTTGTTTTGAAGGATTCTGATGCCATGGTTCGTGGGATTGAAATAGCTGCAAACCACGTAAAAGGTGTGCGTTCGGGATACGTATATGCCAAGGCCACGGTATTGCATAAAGGAAGGACGACGCAATTATGGCAGATACGGGTGACCAATGAAGCGGACGAATTGGTTTCCATGATTAAGTTTACCACCATTTCATTACCCAAGGCCTAATATGGAGTTCCGCAATCTCGTTGATAGCATGAATTCCCATTTCGACGGCGGTTTACCCTTTGTAGTTTACGCTTTTCCTAAGTCTAATACATTAAATGGAAGCTTTCAAAAGGATCCCGAAACCTATACCACCGAGGATTTTTCGGAAGGAGGATTTGTTTTTGCTCCTTTTTCAAAAGATGAAATACTAGTCATCCCCGATTCAAAAAGTACTCAAATCTCTTTTGAATGGGAAGGTGAGGAGGAAGAGCGCATTTCCGTACATCCAAGGGCGAAACTAGCGGATCATTCGGCATATCTGAACTTGGTAGGGAAGGCTCTGGAGGCAATTCGCCAAAAGGGGACAGCCAAAATTGTAACCTCTAGAACTGTCCCATTGCCTTTGGACTCTTTAGATATAGCTGTCTTGACCAAGCGCTTATTTTCCCTATACCCAAGTGCATTTCGATACATTTGGTTTCATCCCAAGTCCGGATGGTGGGCGGGAGCCACTCCAGAAGTATTGCTCACAGTAGAAAATAAAGCATTTCGTACCATGTCTTTGGCGGGTACCCAAACCTATGTTCCTGGGGAACCCCCCAATTGGACCTCCAAGGAAATAGAGGAACAGCAGTGGGTTACCGACGATATAGCTAAAAGACTTCAGAACGTAGCTTCCATTGTGAAAGTCTCCAAGACCAAAAACCACAGGGCGGGATCCCTAGTGCATTTACGCACCGATTTTACGGGCGTATTAACAAAAAGCGGAAGTGGTCTGGCCAAAGTGGTAAAGAAATTGCATCCTACACCTGCGGTGTGTGGGGTTCCGAGGGAGGTAGCACACAATTTTATTCTGAATGAAGAAGGCTACGACAGAGAATATTATACAGGCTTTTTAGGACCGGTAGCAGACACCATGAATTTCGCCCATTTGTTTGTAAACTTACGAAGCATGAAAATTTCCGAAGATACAGCGCACCTATATGTTGGAGGGGGAGTTACCGAAGATTCGGTTCCTGAAAAGGAGTGGGAGGAAACCCAGAACAAAATGCAGACCATGTTGCAGGTTCTCGCTCCAATGCTTTCGCAATGATATTGTAGTTCGTATTTTTGTGATGATGAATTTTTCGAAGAAGATCCTTTCTCAAACCGTTACCCAAATTTGTTTATCCGCCGGAGTTGATCATATCGTAATTTCACCTGGCTCCCGAAATGCCCCTTTAACCATTGGTTTTACGCAGCATCCCGATTTTAAATGCTATAGTATTGTAGATGAACGCTGCGCAGGCTTCTTCGCCATGGGAATGGCACAACAACTCAAAAGACCCGTGGCCTTGGTTTGTACTTCGGGGTCGGCATTGCTTAATTATTACCCCGCAGTAGCCGAAGCATTTTATAGTAATATTCCCTTGGTTGTCATTTCTGCCGATCGGCCGAAAGAATTGATCGATGTTGGGGATGGGCAGACCATTCGTCAAGAAAATGTGTATGACAATCATATATTGTATTCGGCAAATTGCAAGGAAGGACAGGAATTTCAATCCTATAATGAAGAAGAAATAGGAAATGCATTAACCACTGCTCTTAGGAAAGAAGGGCCCGTACATATCAATGTGCCTTTTTCGGAACCCTTGTATGAAATTATTGATGAACCTACGATTTCATTAAACCGTACGCAGTGGACTTCTCACTTTCAACAGGATGACTCACGGGAGATAAACCCTACCCATTACAAAGAATTCATTAGTGATTGGAATGGTGCCCAGCGGAAAATGATCTTGGTAGGAACCCTTCCTCCCAATGAAGTAGGAGCCTCTATTATTGAGTTGTTGGGAAGTGATGATGGAGTTATGGTATTTACAGAAACCACTTCCAATTTACACCATGAACACTTTTTCCCCTCGATTGACAAGATCATCATGCGATTGGAGGAGGCTGATTTCGATGCCTTAAAACCGGATATGCTACTCACTTTTGGCGGAATGGTAGTTTCCAAAAAGATAAAGGCGTTTTTGCGTAAGTATCAGCCACAAGCACACTACCATGTCGGGCCGCATCAAGGGTATGATACCTTCTTCTGCTTGAAGCATCATTTTGAGGTTGCTGTAAATGACTTTTTTGATGAATTCAAAAAGGACTATTCAGTAGGCAATGGGGGTTATCGTGAATTTTGGTTAAAAGTTAAGCAACAAAGAGCTCGTAGGCATGAAGAATACCTTGGGCAAATCCCTTTTTCCGATTTAACCGTTCACTCACTATTGTACGAAACCCTCCCCAATAATGTGCAATTGCAATTGGCCAATAGTGCTACAGTTAGGTATTCCCAATTGTTCGATCTAAATCCTACTTTCGAGGTGTTCTGTAATCGTGGAACCAGTGGAATTGATGGTAGCACGAGCACTGCCATAGGTGCCGCTCACATTTCGAACAAACAGACAGTTTTCATAACAGGGGATTTAAGTTTCTTTTACGATAGCAATGCCCTTTGGAATGATCATATACCGAACAACTTCCGGATGATTGTACTTAACAACAGTGGAGGCGGGATTTTTAGGATTTTACCCAAGGCAAAAGATGCCCAGCATTTCGAGCAGTATTTTGAAACGCAACACGGTCTTACTGGAGAACATTTGGCCACCATGTTTGGATTTAACTATGTTTCGGCCAGCGATGAAGTGTCGCTTCGGGAAGTACTACAGGACTTTTATAAGGATTCAGATACACCGCGGATCCTAGAGATTTTTACTCCGACCACTTTGAATGATGAGGTGTTGATAGATTACTTCAAATTTATTTCTTAGGCTTTTTCAATAGTTCCTGTGCCCACAGGTAGGCTTCGCCCAGATCGTCGAAAACAGCTACTTTTCGTTTAATGGCTTCTTTTTCTATGAGGGGTAGGGAAGCATCGAATCCTCCAGGATAGACAATAGCTACACCCTTTAGAAAGGGAATTAGATTAATGTACTTGAAGAATTTAGGATCAATTTCATAGGGATGTATCCTATGTGAAATATAAACCCATGGCTTATAGTCAATATAATTTACTCCCTTAACGAGAAGATCGAAGGTATTTTTGTAGTTAATCTTTACCCCTTGCTCCACTTCGGTAATAACGACATTTTCGTATAACCAGACTTTGGCTACTGCACTTTCTATAGTCCGTAATAACGGTGGAGCCCCGGGTAAGTTGTGGGGGCCTTCCGAGGTCATAAAAAAATTGGTTAGTTGCCTCTAAGTTACAAATTTAATTGAGACGGTTATTGTTCCGTGCCATGGTTTAAATTGTATCTTTGCGCCCAATGTTACAGCTAGGAAAATTTCAGGATTTAACCATACTTAGGGAAACCGACCCTGGGTTATTTTTAGGAGATGAAGAAGGGAACGAAGTATTGCTTCCCAATAGATATAAACCGGACACTTTCGAGGTGGACGATACTATAGAAGTGTTCGTGTACCTGGATAATGAGGAACGTCCTGTAGCCACGACAGATAAGCCTTACGTTACTTTGAACGAGTTTGGATACATGGAATGCAGTGCGGTGAATAAGTTCGGTGCATTCATGGATTGGGGATTGGTGAAGCAACTGTTCGTACCATTTAAAGAACAGGCACGTCCTATGAAACAGGGGAGCTGGTACATCGTATATCTATATCTCGACGAAAAGACCCAACGTCTTGTGGGAACCAGTAAGACCAACAAGTTTTTGGACAATAGCGAACTCACGGTAAAGAAGTTTGACGAGGTTGACATCATGATTACCCATATTACCGATAAGGGAGCCAATGCCATTGTAAACGGGAAGCATAAAGGGCTTATTTATATTGACGATATCTTCGAAGACATTAGAACGGGAGATCGTTTAAAAGCCTTTGTTAAGAAAGTCCGAGACGATAACAAGATCGATTTGGTATTGCACTCTCCTGGGTATCGAAGTATCGAACCCAATGCGCAATATGTGCTAGAAGAACTAGCAGCGGCTGGAGGATTTCTTCCATTGCATGACAAATCGGATCCCGAATCCATTAAAAATGAGCTTGGATTGAGCAAAAAGAGCTTCAAGAAAGCAATTGGGAGCCTTTACAAGGATAAAAAGATTGTGATTAAGGAAGATGGGATAGAGCTCATTTAAGCTTAAAAACCCCTCCCAATTCTATACGGAGCACAGCGTGCACATACACCAAAAGGAGGACAGGGATCTAAGAAATCCAGTCCGCGCTGTTCCTTATATACCGTATTTTTTACTTTAGTAGCCCCATCGGCTCCATACTGTGCCGTTCCTCCCGAATAGTTTCCGTATTGTGCTTGTAGTTCCTCTGCACTAATACCGTTGTTCTGATATTCATTGGTTTGGGCATAAGCCTCTGTCATGCTTACGGGTTGGTAATAATTATCTACTGTTACTTTGAAGTAATCCTGTATGCTCTTCTGAAATTTGGGGGTACTGTCAAAATCCAAATCTAAAGAAGGTTCTAAGGAAGTATCGGGAAGGGAAGTGGCATCGATCTTAAAATAGCGGGTTTCAAAATCGTATTGCCCCCACACCAGCGCAGGTAAGAATAATAGAAAATAACACAGTTTTTTCATTACACATTCAGCAGCAAAAACTGAACCACTTTGCCTATGTTCTATAAGTTTAACTTTTTCGCTGTATCCTTAGGAACCGCGTCTTTATGAACGGTAATGCTAATGGTTTTTAGGCGCATATAGCTTTCACTGAAATACACATAACCTCCATTGGCATTTCTCGAACTATCTGAACCCCAGCTATTTTTTACCTTGTAGTATTTGCTTCCATTTTGATCTACCAAAGTCCCTGTAATGTGCATAAGGTGATCGTCTGTGGTCGTAAAGTTTTCGAATTCGTCCTGACGGTATTCTTGAGAGATGCTTTTCTCAGGATATATTCCTTGCAGTGCTTTTTTATTGTTCTCTTCACTCATCGGGATGATGGCCACCCCGTCTTTAGAAGAGAAGGTACGTTCGCTCACGTCGCAATCCAATTCGACCGTAAATCCATTTTCCAACGCATGATCTATAGCGCCCATCATTTCATCCAAGGGTATATTGTAAAAACTTCCGTAGCTCCAGTTGTCGGGAATGTTCAAGATGAATTCCGAATAGAAAGGCGCATGGGTAAAGGAAGTAATGCTTACATAATCGGCCGGAACGATCTTGGTCATTTCCAAAAATGACTTCGGGGTATAGCTTTTCCCTTCATAGGTGAAAGAAGTAGGGTTGCCTCCAATGTACGCAGATAGTACACCATCTATGGCCTTTCTCCATTTCTTGCTCAGTTTTCTGCCCGGATTGTCTACATAGGTTTCTACCATGGAGCGGAGCACCGCGGCCAACTCTGCGTGATTGTGATAGGTTTCGTCGGCTAAAAGCCCGCTAAAGGCTTCATGGGGAACCAAACCATATTCTGCTACCGAATTCATGACATCATGTGCCAATCCACCTTCACTAAACTGTGCCTTCCCTTGACGCATGACAAAGTTTTCCGCTTTTTTGGGATAGGTGTTTCTTACGGTATACATTTCGGAAAGGTCTATTTGCTTCCCAGTGAGACGAATAATTTCAGATTCCAGAAAGGAGGTACTGGAAAAGCTCCAACACGTTCCTGTTCTTCCTTGGCTTATTACCGGAGTGGTTTCAAGGTCAATTACATCGGTAAATTTATAGGCTTCTTGGGCCATTAATTGTGCGGACAAGAGTAGGATTCCCAAACTCAATACTGCTTTTTTCATCATTTCTAAGGTGTTTTATAGAGTGTCCCGAACTGGGGAATTAGTATCTTTGAAGCTAAAATAAAAAATATGATGACACCCAACTGGAAAACCGCCAAAGAATATACCGATATCACCTATAAAAAAAGTGATGGCGTGGCCCGTATTGCCTTCAATAGGCCAGAAGTACGCAATGCGTTTCGTCCACATACCACTTCCGAATTATTGGATGCCTTTCACGATGCCCAAGAAGATACAAGTATTGGGGTGGTGTTGCTATCTGCAGAGGGGCCTTCTCCAAAAGATGGGGTGTACAGTTTTTGTAGCGGTGGTGACCAGAAGGCTAGGGGCCATCAAGGCTATGTAGGACAGGATGGTTATCATAGATTAAATATCCTCGAGGTACAACGTCTTATTCGCTTTATGCCCAAGGCCGTTATCTGTGTGGTTCCTGGTTGGGCTGTGGGCGGCGGACATAGTCTGCATGTGGTGTGCGATATGACTCTGGCCAGTAAGGAACATGCTATTTTCAAACAAACGGATGCTGATGTAACCAGTTTCGATGGTGGTTATGGAAGTGCCTATTTAGCGAAAATGGTAGGGCAGAAGAAGGCGCGTGAGATTTTCTTTTTAGGCCGTAATTACAGTGCACAGGAAGCGTTTGAAATGGGAATGGTAAATGCGGTGGTTCCACATGATGAGCTGGAACAAACCGCTTATGAATGGGCACAAGAAGTGTTGGCAAAGTCTCCGATATCTATCAAAATGCTGAAGTTCGCCATGAACCTTACCGACGATGGTATGGTAGGACAGCAAGTATTTGCGGGAGAAGCTACGCGATTGGCTTATATGACCGATGAAGCGATTGAAGGGCGTAACGCATTCTTAGAAAAGCGTAAGCCTAACTTCGATAAGAAATGGTTGCCTTAAGGGTCGGTTTATTGCGTCAGATAAATCTGCGCAGGGGCCAGTTCTAAATCCACAATTTTCAAGATTTCGGCATCGAAATTGGTAAAAAGAATACCATGTTGTGTGCTACCATTAGAGAAGGTATAAGCAATAATACCACTTTCTAGATCTACTGTATAATTTTCTAGGGAAACATCTCCATATCCTTCCGTTTGTCTCAAATTGCTATCGAGGAAAATGCCCAAATTATCACCACTTACCAAAGTGCCATCGCTGAGATCGATAACTCCAGGCCAATCGGTTAGTGTGCTAGGTTGTGGAACATCCAGTGATGTTAACATGAGATTTCCCGAAAACTGCGTAGTGAAAAAACCATTGTTCAATAATATTCCGGCCGATGGAATAAATGGAACCACGTTAGACAGGGAGAGTGTATTGGCATTGTAAACGTGGTAGCGATCATTAAAGAAAACGTATAGGTTGTCCTCATTTTGGGTAATGCTTACCGAAGTTTCGGAAAGTGCCGTAGCTGCTTTTATTTCCCCAGAATCGAGACTGATTCGTTGCAAGGTGTTTTCAGTCCCCGAATTCTGAAATACCCATAGATCTTCTGATATGGTGGCCGATAGTATTCCCGTGTCGAACAATTGCGTAAGCACACAATTTTCACCATTTTCCGTGATTCGGATATTGGCTACGGAGCTTTGACCGAAGTCGATTTCTGAAAAAGCCACAATTTTTTCCTTGGACCCTAGCACAAAGGCTGGGAATTCTGCCGAAATGGAACAAATTTCATCGTACATTTCCATCTCTTTCGAATCTAAATCCCGTTTCCATACCCTAAAATTGGGCCCCTGTCTTCGGAACCAAGTAAGGGTGTTTTCGTTGGCATTTACAAAATCATTAGGGGTAACCCCCGAACCTGAGGTAAGGTCTACCCTAGTTACGGCAGCTGTGGATCCTTCAACGGTCAATTCAACTAAATTGCCATTATCTACGGCGATAACAGTTACGGTAGGGGCATTAAAGGCGGGGGTAGGATCTACTATGGGATCTCCATCATCGTCGTTTGAGCAACTTAAAAAACAAGAGGCTACATAAAACAGCAGAATGTAGTGTACGACTCGCATTGAACAGCTATTAGATTGAAATAAAGGTATTTAAAATTCAAACACCTTTTAAAATGCAAGTCTATTTTTCTATAACCAATTTTTTAGTAACGGTTCCTTGTTCTGTGTCAATTTGAAGGAATAAGAAACGGCTAGAAGTGTACGGAATGGTGATTTCGGAACGATTCCCCTTTTGTTCTTGGATAAGACGTCCCATAACGTCATACAAACGTAGCGTCGTAATCTCAATACCTGCATCGTTTTGGATGTTCAACCGATCACTAACCGGATTGGGATAGACGCTAAAACCTAAATCAGAAGCGAATGAGTCCACACCAAGGGTATTTTCTTTCACCAAAAAGAAACCTCCTTGACTTCCTAAAGTAGAAATTACAATGTTGCCGCTATTAAAGTAAGGGTATACACTCCATGCTCCACTAAATCCAGAAGAATCGTTTGCCGGATATACATCGAAATAACCAATTTCTGTCATGGATTGATTGCCAATATCGGTAATGTCGATAACACGCATTCCGGCATTGTAGCTTGCTTGATAGTATTTATTTCCTAAAACATACCCATTATGATCGGTAGCACTGGTAGGGCCAAAGTATTCAAAAGATTCTACTGGGTTATCCAAATCCAGCAAATCGAAAATAATGGTTCGGGTGTTGAAACCTAAATTCAATTCGTCCGATTCGTCTCCGATAATCAGATAACGATGATCTTCGGTAAGCCATCCTTGATGGGCATGTTGGCTGGTTGTATAGTCGAAATTAGAAATAACCTGAGTATTGGACTTATCAGTAATATCGATGATGGTTACGTCTTGGTCGAATCCATTAAAGCTCAATAAAATTTCACGACCTGTATAGTCAGAATCGGGACCATTATAGGTAACGATTTGTGCATCGTGTGTAAAGATGCCACCTACACCTCCTGCGTTGACCGGGTTTAAAGGATCGTTAATGTCTATGAAATGTACTCCACCCCCAAAAAGGTTAGTTCTACAAGCATATGCATAACCTGTATCTTCATTAATTGCCAAGTTGTGTGCATTTTCGAAGTCCGAATAAAGTACATCCTCCGTAAAGGTCACGGGTGGGCTAGCAACATTCCGTAAACGCGTTAAATCGAATATCTGCATTCCATGGGCTCCATTATTATCGCTTACCACAAAAGCAAAATTGTTGAATGTTTTTATGTCCCTTGCTGTGGCTGTTCCCGTTACCGTAGGCATTCTACCTAAGTAAACTGGATTTACAGGATCTGAAATGTCTATGAAAGCAGTTCCGTTATTCAGCCCAACGATGGCATATTCTTTATCATCTAGAGGATCTGTCCAACCCCAAGAATCATTGGCATTGGTAGCTCCCATAGCAGTGAATGGGATATAGGCCTGAAGGTCGTATCCATCGCAAGGATATGCACCCGCCATACCATTTTCACATGGTGTTTGCGCGGTAATGGATAGACTAATACAAAGGAAAAGAATAGCGTATAAATGTTTCATAGCAAGTAAATTTTAATTGCTAATCTAACTTATTTTTAGCAGAGTTTGCGTTAAACCTTTCTTATTCCAGTCTTGAAACAAGAAAATGGCGGTCGTTTAGTCGTTATGTAGGGTGTTAGCATATTTTAAGGGGGTAGTTCCTTCAAGGGTCTTAAACACCCTGAAAAAGGTAGATCTTGAAGAGAACCCGGCTGCGTATCCAAGGGCTTCTAGAGTTTGTTCTTTTAAAAGGTCTTTTTTGATGAGGCTTTTTACTTCTTCCACTCGATAACGATTAATGTACTCCCTAAAGTTCATTTCCAATTTCCTGTTCAGCATTTGGGTAAGGAAATCGGGAGAAACCTCAAGTCCTTCTGCCAAATCCTGACGGGATAATTCGGGCTTACGGTAGGGTTTCATTTCAATCATGTAATTTTCCAATCGATCGATAAAGGAATTGTCCCTTTCCCTATTCCTGATGGTAGCAAATAACCCTTTTTTGAAAAGGGACTTCAGTAAAATTAGAAATAGGAATAATCCCATGATGCCTAGGATGGCTGATAAGATAAAATTGTCTACTGCTGCATTTATATAATGGTCCAAGGCAATGAGTTAATTAGAAACTTCTCTATCTAAAAGTAGCATAAGAATGCCCACAATCCCTTCTTTTATTGCCTGCATATAAGTATTACGAGATATTTTATGTTTTAAGACTGAGCGTTCTGCAATAAAAAAGGGCCTTCAAAATGAAGGCCCTTTTATCATATTTTCTGTAGTTATTAGAAAGGGGATCGCTATATGCGAAGTATTTTTCCGGCATATTTCTTCTGCTTTCCTATACTAACGGAGTATACATACAAGCCTTTATTAACTTCATTGTTTCCGTTATCCGTTCCGTCCCATTCTATACTATTTCTTCCATAGGTTCCATCAATTTCGATGGTTTTAATCAGTTTCCCGTCAATAGAATAAATTTCCACAACGATCTTTTCAGGTTGCGATAATTCTATGTAAGCCTTGGTCGAAGTTGTGAAAGGATTAGGATGGAAACCTGCACTTGGAAGATCGCCTTCCAAATCACTTTCCAAGAACAATGTACCGCCATCGCTAAGTATGGTAAAGGGACTTGATACTTGATAGCAGATACTGGTTTCTTCGATAAGATCTAAGATTTCCTCAGCTTGGGTAGAACCTTGTGGCCAAGAATAGTACTCCAAGAGTAAACTTTCAATTTTCTTTTTGGCCCATAATTTAGGTAGGAACGCAAAATTTGGATCATTAAGATCTGTCAGGTTAAAATCAAAACTATATTCTACAGGTTGATTAAAAGCCGAACCGGCAAGGTTTAAGTTTATGTCTTGCGATGTGTTATATCGACCCGTCCAAATGAGTTGTTGCCCTTTATATAAATTGGGAAGGGGATTGGGATAAAAATCGTTTATAGCATCTGGCGGGGTGATGGTCACCACGGGATTAAGCAATACCGGATTTCTAATGGTAAGGTAGAAATTAGAAATAACATCACTAATCTCATCATCTCCTAAGAAGGTTACAAATCCGTTATTTTCCAATGCGAGCCTGGTTAGTAAATCCTGAGTCACACTTTCCCCAATTCCAAAGGTGAATAGGAATATTTCGGTTTCATTGTTTTGTACTTCCGTTTCTACAGCTTGTAGAATACCCTCAGTGTCCGTAATACCTGCCGTCGCTTGTCCATCGGTGAAGAACACAATGATATTTGCTTTGTCTAAATCCAGGGAATCGAACTGATTAATGGAGAAGATGAGTGAATCTGAAATATTTGTAGTTCCTCCGGCAGAAATATTATCTATATATGCCAAGGCAGCATCGCGATTTGCCGTATTGTATTCCATCAATTCTGGGCTGAAGGATGAAACACCGCTCGAGAAATCGACAATATTAAAGAAGTCTCCAAAGTTTAGGTTGTTGGTAATGAATTCTGCAGCTTGCCTTGCCTGTACAATCTTATCACCAGACATACTTCCGGATCTATCTACAACTAAAATGAAGTTTTTGTCTATTACTTCTGTGTCGACATTGGATTCTGGTTCAATGACCAGCCCAAAGAATCCATCTCCCAATTCATCACAAGTAATGGTTCCAGGTTCCAATAAAGTACTAAAGGGAATAACTCCCAGTTCATCCGATGCCAATTCGTAAATGATATGAATGTCGTCTATGGGAGCACTTTCTTCTACTTCCAAAAAGACAGTGGCCAAATTACCGTTATTAACAATGGTTCCGTTATTGTTTACCATTACGATATTCTCGATTGTTCTGTCCGAAATCAATTCCAGATTGAATGTCTGGAAGTTTTCAATAATTCCAGGTTGAATGGCAGAATAATCGCTGGGATATGAAAATGTCACCTCGTTGAAACTGTAAGGAAGAAGTTCTACGTAGGACAATTCGACCTCTAGGACATCTCCATCCTCAATAGGGTCATCGAAAGGGAAAAACACAGGCGTTTCTCCTAAGTAATTCGCCAAATAGTCGGGAATATCTACCCCAGAACCGGGATCGCCAGGATCTCCAGGAACGAAGACAGCATATAGCCATTCCCCTCCATTTATCCGCCATCTTAACTGAGTGTAGGAGGCTTCGGAGGCCATGGGAAATGCGTACCTAATATTATAGGATCCGCCCAGTTCATTTACAAAAACTTGAGAAGTTACCGTTACAGCTACTTGATTTTGAACCGTAACATCGACATTGGTGTTCGTTAATCGCAAATAGGTGTCTGGCACCTCATCTACAATGATTACTCCGTTTGCATAACTGCAAAGCGTAAAGATCAGGAAAATGAATAGAAATGTAATTTTCTTCATACTGCAATTTTTTAGGTTGATTGTTCAAATTTGACGAGGTAAGAAGCTACCTGTCAAGCGCATTTTTCTGTTTAAGTTACAAAAAATTAAATAAGAATGACGAGGTCAGTAGTCTAGAAACATTAATTTTTACTGAAAATCGAGCTATTAAAAACAAAAAAAGACTCCCTTTTTTGGGAGTCTTTTCATCTATGTTTAACTCAAAAAACCTTTAATAGGCTTCTTCATGTACGTTGGCTACAGCACGTCCACTTGGGTCGTTCATGTTCTGGAAACTTTCATCCCAAGCCAAGGCCACAGGGCTACTACAAGCCACCGATGGCACCGAAGGAACACTTAACGCAGCGGTATCGCTTGGGAAATGTTCTTCGAAAATGGAACGGTAGTAAAATTCTTCCTTACTCGTTGGGGTTTGAATCGGGAAACGATATTGGGCGTTTTTCATTTGCTCATCGGTTACTTCCTTTTCAACCAACTCTTTCAACGTATCGATCCAACTGTATCCCACACCATCACTAAATTGTTCTTTCTGGCGCCAAGCCACACTTTCTGGAAGCATATCTTCGAAAGCCTTTCGTAGGATCCACTTTTCCATACGTTCTGGGGTAATCATCTTATCCTTGGGGTTCAATCGCATGGCTACGTCCATAAACTCCTTATCTAAAAAGGGAACACGTCCTTCAATTCCCCAAGCTGCTAGGGACTTGTTTGCGCGTAAGCAATCGTATTGGTGTAGTTTGTCCAGTTTCCTTACGGTTTCTTTATGGAATTCTTCTGCATTCGGCGCTTTGTGGAAATATAGGTAACCCCCAAAGATTTCGTCACTTCCTTCTCCAGACAGTACCATTTTAATTCCCATAGCCTTGATCGCACGTGCCATAAGATACATGGGGGTAGAGGCACGGACGGTGGTGATATCATAGGTTTCCAGCTGATAGATTACATCCTTAATGGCATCGATTCCTTCTTGGATGGTGAATTTAATCTCGTGATGAACGGTATCTAGGTGGTCCGCCACTTTTTTAGCTGCTTCTAAGTCTGGAGAACCTTCCAAACCAATGGCAAAGGAGTGTAATTGTGGCCACCAAGCGCCTTCTTTATCCCCGCTTTCAATACGCTTGTCGGCATATTTTTTGGCAAGGGCAGAGGTAATGGAGGAATCCAGTCCACCAGATAGTAGTACTCCATAAGGTACGTCACTCATCAATTGTCTGTGCACGGCTGCGTCTAATGCCTCACGAAGCTCCTCGATAGAAGATTCATTGTCCTTTACGTTTTCATAGTCCATCCAATCGCGGGTCCACCAGCGCTTAATTTCCCCATCTTTGCTATGTAGGTAGTGTCCTGGAGGGAAGAGTTCAATTTTTGTGCAAACTCCTTCCAACGCTTTCAATTCGGAAGCCACATAGAAGGTTCCATTTTGGTCCCATCCCATATAAAGCGGGATAATACCCATGTGGTCACGGGCGATTAGATACTCGTCTTTTTCTACATCATAGACAGCGAAACCGAAAATTCCGTTTAAATCGTCCAAGAAAGCAGCTCCTTTTTCTTTGTAAAGCGCTAGTATTACCTCACAGTCACTCTTGGTCTGAAATTCGTAGGAACCTTCGAACTGCTTACGCAATTCCATATGGTTGTATATTTCCCCGTTAGCTGCCAAAACCAGATTTCCATCTGGAGAAAACAAAGGTTGTTTCCCACTGGTTGGATCCACGATAGCAAGACGTTCGTGAGCCAAAATGGCCTTTGGAGAGTCGAAAATTCCGCTCCAATCCGGACCGCGGTGGCGAATACATTTCGCCATGGATAATAGTTGAGGCCTCAGTACTTCACTGGGCTGTTTAAGTTCGAATGCACATACAATTCCACACATGATATTTAAAATTTATTAGATGAATCAATTGTTTAATCCCACAAAAAAACCCGTCAAGCTGGAAACTTGACGGGTTCAGTATAGGGTACAAGTTTCTGCTACGGATTTCCGTTGTTATTATTCAAATTATTATTGAAAATAGAACGCAGCATTCTTGTGTTTTTTCTTTATTACATGTAAATGTTCAATAAAAATATTCGCTTTTCCAAATTTTTTTTGGAATTATTGATGAATTATGGACAAAAACACAAAGAATTCGTTGAAGTGTAATTTTCCTACACTTTTTAAAATTAAAATCGAAAGTCCACTTTTAACGTAAGGCAGGATAGGAGGAAGGGTCTACCTCGTGCATCATCTCATATACCTTTTCGAACACATCTTCTACCGAAGGCTTACTGAAATAATCCCCATCCGTTCCATAAGCCGGACGGTGCGGCTGCGCTGCCAATGCTTGTGGTTTACTGTCTAAATGTACGTAGGCATTCTGCTCATCGACGATATGCTGCAATAGATAGGCAGAAGCTCCTCCAGGAACATCTTCGTCGATTACCAAAAGTCGATTGGTCTTGGCAACACTCTTCACTACATCGTGGTTAAGATCGAAGGGAAGTAGCGACTGTGTATCGATTACTTCAGCGTCGATTCCCACTTGCTGTAGTTCTATGGCAGCTTCTTGTACAATACGCAAAGTACTTCCGTAGGAAACCAAGGTGATATCGGTTCCTTCTTTCACGGTTTCCACAACGCCGATTGGAGTACGAAGTTCTCCAAGGTTATTCGGCATCTTTTCTTTTAGACGATAGCCGTTAAGACATTCCACAATTACAGCGGGCTCGTCACTTTGCAGTAATGTATTATAGAATCCTGCGGCCTTTGTCATGTCGCGTGGCACCAACAGATACATTCCACGCAACAAATGAATTAATCCACCCATCTGGGATCCACTGTGCCAAATGCCTTCCAATCGGTGTCCACGGGTACGTACAATTAATGGAGCTTTTTGTAGTCCATTGGTTCTATAGCGTACCGTAGCCAAGTCGTCGCTCATGATCTGTAAGCAGTACAGTATGTAGTCGAGGTACTGAATTTCGGCAATAGGACGCAATCCTCGCATGGCCATTCCGATTCCCTGTCCCAAAATGGTAGCTTCCCGGATTCCCGTATCACTCACTCGTAATTCGCCATGCTTTTCCTGCAGACCTTCCAGTCCTTGGTTCACATCCCCAATGGTTCCGCTATCTTCACCAAATACCAAGGTCTCTGGGTGGTTGCTGAAAATGCTATCGAAATTATCACGAAGTACCAAACGGCCGTCTACCATTTCGGCATCGGCATCGTAGGTGGCTTTTACTTCGGCGATCTGGGTTGCTTTGTTGTCTTCTTCAGAATAAAGGTGTGCGCTGTATTTGGGTTGAATGATCTCGAAATAGTTGTTGATCCAATCCTGAAGCTGTCTTTTTTCAGAGGTCTCTTCCGTTACCACATAGCGCAGTGCCTTTCGTGCGGCGGAAAGGATATCTTTTCGAATGGGCTCGTCGTTACCGGCAAGATCATTCTTTATTTTTTCAATAAATACCTTGTTAGGGCTACTTTCTGCCAAATGGGTAAGCAAGGTTACTACTTCTTCTTGTTCCTTCAATTGAGGGGCCAAGAAAGCAGACCAAGCAGCCTTTTTTCCATTTCTAACCTTCTTCTTAATGTCCTTCTCCAATTGATCCAATTCCTCTGCCGTAGCAATATTGGAGGCGATCATCCATTCCCGCATTTTATGGTTACAGTCATGCTCCTTTTCCCATTGTAATCTTTCAGGGCTTTTGTAACGCTCGTGCGAACCACTGGTAGAGTGTCCTTGAGGCTGGGTAAGTTCTAATACATGCATGAGCACGGGAACGTGTTCTTCACGGGCAATTTTACCTGCTTTCTGAAATGCCTCTACCAATCCAGCATAATCCCATCCTTTTACTCGGATGATTTCATATCCTTTGGCATCCTCCGTTCTTTGAAAGCCCATTAGAATTTCGGAAATGTTCTCCTTGGTAGTTTGGTGCTTCGCATGTACGGAGATTCCATATTCGTCATCCCAAACACACATCACCATAGGTACCTGCAATACACCAGCAGCGTTAATGGTTTCCCAGAACAGTCCTTCACTGGTACTGGCATTTCCAATAGTTCCCCAAGCTACTTCATCCCCATTGATGGAGAATTGTGTCTTGTGTTGTAATCCGGAAACGTTTCTGAATATCTTAGAAGCCTGTGCCAATCCTAATAAACGGGGCATCTGTCCTGCGGTTGGAGAGATATCGGCACTACTATTTTTTTGTTGGGCTAGATTTTTCCAAGTTCCGTCCTCATTCAAGCTATGGGTGCCAAAGTGACCACCCATTTGACGACCCGCACTCATAGGGTCGGCCTTAATATCGGTATGGGCATAGAGTCCTGCGAAGAATTGTTCTATGGTCAATTCACCTATAGCCATCATAAAGGTCTGATCGCGGTAGTATCCGCTTCGCCAGTCCCCATTTTTGAAGGCCTTAGCCCATGCCAATTGAGGAACTTCCTTTCCATCGCCGAAGATCCCGAATTTTGCTTTTCCAGTAAGTACTTCTCTTCGGCCTAACAAACTACATTCCCTACTGGTAACAGCGATCGTATAATCGTTTAAAACTTCTGCTTTAAAGTCTTCAAAAGATAACTCACTATTTACTTGAGGGTTTGTTTGCATAGAACGGGAAATTTGTTCCGCAAAAGTAGCAAATTTCGACCATATTTGCAATGGCCTTGGATGTTAAAGTATTGCGAATAATTCAATAAACGAATCTATTTTGATTCTCTTTTTAAGGATTTTATAATCAAATATCGAATTAGCAATAAAAAAGGCAAGGAATGAAGAGCTAAATCGAACACATCCATGGCCTTCATATCCACGGCTCCACCCCAAAGCCATTTCAGTTTGCCCCAAAGATGTGGCTCGGGCGAAAATGGGGCTAAGCCTAAAGTAAGGCATAGCAGTATGAGCAGTTTCCAGTTGTTTAGCATGTGTAATGGGGTTAGGTCGACATCTAATGGCAAAAATAAAACCCGAGTCATGAATTTCAAAACTCGGGTCTCTTCAAAAGTATAAGTCTAGATCTTATTATTCCTCATCTACAGGAATAGGTTCTGGCTCTGGATGCTTCAGTTTTAACACCAACGCTTGCATCTCTGCTAGTTTCTGCTCCAATTCACCCAAATTGGTCTGAACATCTTCAGGAGCTACTAAATCTTCTTCAATTGCTTCTTCACGCGCTTCGTCCATTCCGTTCATAATCACCCCAATAAAAAGATTCAGGATGATCATGGTTCCCAGTAATACAAAGGAAACGAAGAATATGGCTGCACCAATGGGACTGGCCGATGGATTGGTACAAAGGGCCTCACTACCACCGTAGCCATAGTTGTCGCAACCGTACATATTGATGTACATGACATCTGTCCAGTCCTCTAGGGTAACTACCCTAAACAGGGATAACATGGACAGCTGTAGGTTTTCAAAATGTATAGGATCGTTGCCCCCAAAGAAGAAAACCGCTGCAACCGCATATATGTAAAACAACAAGAGTAGTAGAATGGAAACATAACCCATAGAAGGGATACTCTTTAGCAATGCGCTTACCAATAGCTGTAACTTGGGCAGGGCTTTTACCAATTTCAGCACACGTAGCAAACGTAATAAACGAAGTACGGCTACCGAACTTCCACCAAATGGTAAGAAGGCCGCGGCAACGATAACGAAGTCGAATATATTCCATCCGTCATAAAAGTAACGCCAAGGCTTTTTGCCTTCGGCAACCATCTTTATGACTACTTCCGCTACGAATATCCAAAGGATAATTTTGTTGAGCAGTTCTAAGGTTGTGTGATGTTCTTCAGAAAATTCGGGATAGGTAGCAATTCCTACCAATACCCCAGCAATGAGAATAGCGATCGTGATAAAATTCTGAAACCACTTGGCCTCAGCAATTTTCTTGCAAAGCTTTACCATGAAATCGAAATGTATTTTTGGTTAGACTAGTTTTACCTCTTTCTTGTCCGAAGGGTCCAAGGCAGCGCTTTTTACATCTGCCTCTGCATCGACAAAGTAGCTGGACTTTTCGTTATTAGCGAATTTGCCCAATTTGCCAAGGGTTCCAAGGGCACCGCCCATTTCCTTTAGGTCGTCTGCGTTGGATTTTACCAGTGTGAAGGGTAAGGAGAAAGGAACTTCTTTGGTATCTCCGGGAGCAATGCTGAATCCTCCAGGGACTTTAACCTCTCCTAATTCGAATTCTTTTTCTTGTTTGTCGTCACCGCGGCCAGTGGTGTATTCTTCAAGGAGCTGAACGGTAATGTCTACCACTTCCTGTTCGCTTTTAGTAGTAAGTACTACCGTTCCTTCAATAATGCCGCTATCTTTAGCGATTTGCCCAGGTACTTTTAGCTCTACTTTAACGCCGCCAATACCCAGCTTGTCTTTAAATTTCTTTAGAAATCCCATAGTCTGGTTGATTTAAGTTAAGTTAATGATTTGGGGATCATTGTAAAATCTCCCGGCTAAAATAATAGAATTTTTAAGAATTGAAAATTTGCGCTAAAATGACCTAGTACCACTCACGGGTAAATAGCCCCAATAGGGTTTTAATGTCTAAGGTGACAATAAATCGGATGCGCTGATCATAATCGGGCAGTCCTGGTTCCCAGCCAAGATTAGAATAGAGAGGAAAGTACAATTCGAAATAATCGGCAACCAAACTGGCCCGAATCCCAGTATCCCATACCGCTTTTACCTGTTCTCCATTGTTTTTCACAAGACCTGCATCTCCATAGGCGTAGATCCATTTCCAGATATTGGTACTGGCATTTACCGTGGTGATAAATTGATTGGCAAAAGCTGGCTCCAACTGGGATTTAAAACCTCCCTCGGCAATAATCAATTGCTGACTGAACAGTCCGGTATCCTCACTACGACCGTAATAGTTATAGTCGAAAAGGTAATCGGTAGGACGATCTAAAGCAAAGCTGAAGAAATCGCTATCGGTCCCTGTATCATTAAACACGAAGAGTCCTGCGTAAAAGCGTACGTTCAATTGTCTATTGCTTAGGAACAGCTTACGGTATTCCAATTGGGTTGAAATCTTACTGAATTTTTGAGAAATCTGATAATCCAATACACCTCGGTAGAAATTGATGAGGTTGTTATCGGTGTATACGTATTGAAAATTAAAGACGCTATAATTGGGATCCTGATCAGGATCGTTGGGGTCCTCGTCCCTAAAAACATTCACATTTCTTAGATTGATGAACTGTTTTTTGTTTTTCCTTAGATCGTCATTATCCCTAAAGGCAAAGGTCATAAAAGGAGAAAGTCTTTTGTAGAACAAGCCTCGGTTATACGAAAAGAAACTTCCTGAAATGCCATAGCGCATACTGTACAGATTGCCGTTGTCCACTCGCTCGGTATAGACCAAGGAACCTTTACCAATGATCTTTTTAGAACGGAAACCAAATTGCGGTTCCAATTTGTAATGCACCCCTTTGGGTAGCATGGTTTTGTTGTACATTTTAGGACCTAAACTAAAACCATCATACAAATTGTACTGGAATACAGGCATGAAGAATACCTGATTGAATTTCGGATCCTCCACATCCTTGAACAGGCGGAATTGTAATGGACGGTTAAACAATCCCTTTACTGCCTTGAAATTGTTTCTTTGGTTGAATTCGGCAATTTCACCGTTGTAATTCAAGGCCAATTTTCGCACCCCCTCTTTAGGAACCGTAATGGTGGCTATGCTATCTATAGGTTTTACCCATTTTTTGAAAAGAACGGAATCCTTTTTTAACCCATAGATGGATACGGGCATTACATTGTCCCGTTTGTTGAGAATGGAAACCTCTAAAGAATCACCAACCTCCTTTACCTTTTTTATTTTGAAATCGATGGTAGTTCGTTTTCCAACATAATCCGAAAAGAACCAGTCGATAGGGAGTTCCGTATTCGCTTTCAATGCCTTTTGAAAGTCGGATGGAGTGGTTAGTTTTTGCGTTTTGGAAGTAAAATATTCTTTGATGGTTTTATCCAACTTCGACTTTCCAACGTAATCCGCCAAGTATTGCAATCCATCCCCCGCGTAGTAGTCGCTTCCCAATTGCTTGTTGAATTTCACCAAGGAATCCCTAGGTGTTACCAATGACTGATGCAGGTTGTTCCGAGCCATGTTGAGGTACAAGAAGGGATATTGGTCATTGAATTCCAAATCGGCCGCATGCAACCAATCGATGATCCAGAAATCGCTAAGGCTTCCCAAGATTTTCATATCGGGATAATAGGTATCCACATAATCGATCATAAGATAGATCTGCAGGGCACCAATCAGCCAGTGATCTTTTCTGGGATTGAGCGGGAGGGTTTGGGTAATATATCTCCTAGTAGCTGTTTTAAGCAACTCCATGTCCAACTCGAATCCATTGGGAAAAGGACTAATGAAATCGGGGAGCTGATTTAAACCATACACTGGGCTCGTACGATAATCGGCATCACTGATAATCATCTTTTCGAAAGGATAGGGGCCCAGTCGATCTTCTAAGAATCGGGTGAGGCGGTCTACCAAGATGGCCTTATTTGCGGGTGCTACCTTTTTGTCTTTAAGATCGGTTATCAATTCTAGCTGATCTGTCACGACACTTTCGAAATTCCGTGTTTTCTGAAGGTAGATGGAAAAGAACATCCTGCCCTTACCTTCTAACGATACTCTCTTACTTCCGCGAGAAGAAGCCTCTCCTTGACTGGATGCTGGGACCTCGTTCAAATCTGAAAATAAAGAGTACTCAAAGGGAAACTCTAGGGTGACGGAAAAATCGGTAGGGGATTGAAAGTAATCGTCAGTATTCTTATGACTGTAGTGCTGCCATTCGCCATTAAAAACCGCTGGGGTAATAATCCAATACTTGATCTTATAATCTTGGTTTCTATCCACCCCATAGCGGGTAAATTTGTCTTCTGGCAATTTCACCGAATAATTCAGCTTTAGGGTATAAGTACCGCCTGGTGCAACGGGACTGGCAGGTATTGCCTTCAGAATGTCCACTTCCTCACCGCGTTCCCATATAATGGCCGTTCCGTTGGCATCATTGATGCTATTGACGGTGGTTCTCCCTCGATTTTCATCTTTTTCAAAATGAAATCCACTTTTAAAATTCTCCGCAAACCGTTTGGCTAAGGGCGTATTCTTGTTGGAAAAGCTATTGGCCCAATCTAACAGGTAAATTTCATTTAAGCTAACCTCAGAAGTATTCTGATAGACAATCTCTTGTTGAATGTCTATGGTATGGGTAGTGGTGTTCAATACGGCATCCACGGTAATATCATGCTGTGCCCATGAGGCAAGCGATGCCGCGAATACGAGTATGATGAACCAGAACTTCTTCAATTACCTTTAATCAATTTAATGGGATAGAAGTTGTTTTGGGAAGTTGTTAGTAGGTATACGCCCGAAGGAAAATGTGAAAGGTCCAGTAGTTTTTCACCTGTAGTCTCTATAGGAAGTTGCATCATTTTCTTTCCAAGCATATCGTAAATAAGCAGGTCTTTTACTTCATTAGACCTTATAATGAGCCGAAGGTTGCTTTCAACCCATGTATTTGTGATTTCCAATGGTGATTCTGCCACAAAATCCGTACCGTTTAATACGATCTCCTGATTGGTCTCTAATTCCATCACCACAGGCAAATGATCGCTCATGTTGTATAGATTGGATCGCAAACTGCTTCCAAATGTTCCTGTACAGCCCGTATTGTTGATGCTTAAATTGAAACAATTTCCATTGTTGCCATAAGCAAGATAAGTGTCCGGAACATAGCGCAGCTTGGGGTCTGTCTCCATATTCTCGGACATGAGGATAAAATCGAAACGATCGTCCAAACCGCCACCAGCACCTGTTCCGAAAGGACCGGAACTCACACGGGTACTCTGTGTATGCACCGCGGTAAAATCTTCATTACTACTCCACGAACCAGGAGTACTTATGGGATCGACCAATACAATGGGATTGGTATCGTCCAGCAATTCTATATAAGCGGGTTCCGTGGAGGTATATAAGTTGAGATCTCCAGCAAATATTACGTAGGAATTAGGATCGAGATCGCCCAAGGTATCGGTGAAATCGGTGACCATACCCAATCGCAACAATTCATTTTCACCTCCTTGACTTGCCTTGAGATGGCTCACATACAGGTCCAATACTACAGGATCGACATCCCCATTGGCGGTATTGAGCTGCAGTTCATATCGATTGATATCTCGAACATTCGTTACAATGATATCGGTTTGTAGCAATTGAAACTTGTCCTCTCGGTAAAAAACCAACTGTTGCAAATCGGCTCCTCCCGATTGATTGTCAACAAAAGGCGGTGCAGTATAAACCACTTCACCATCATTCAAAGAAACTTCGAGAATCTCATCAGCTCCCTCTTGGCTTTGCAATTCGCAAACCATCAAGATGTCGGGCTCATAAGTGTTTATAATTTCGCGAAGCAATAACTCCCTGTTCCAGGCAGCTTGGCCCTCTGGAAATTCCAATAAATTGTAAAACATCATCTTTACTCTTCCTTGGGCAGTAGCAGCAAAGCTGGTGAGCAAAAAGGAGAGAACAAATACTATTTTAAGTATGGGGGAGGGGGTAATCAAAATTAGAAATTAGGACTAAAGTTTGCTTTGTTATAGAAGTCGTCCAGTATTTGTAATACTTGATCTTCTGTATCTACAAGGTGGAAAAGATCCAAATCTGTTGGGCTTATGTTGTGGTGTGCATCCAATAGGGTGCTCTTGATCCAATCCATAAGTCCACCCCAAAATTCGGTGCCTACAAGAATGATAGGGAACTGCTGAATTTTATGGGTTTGGATGAGTGTCATCGCTTCGAAGAGTTCATCTAAAGTTCCAAAACCACCGGGCATGACTACAAACCCTTGTGAGTACTTAACGAACATTACTTTTCGAACGAAGAAGTAGTCGAAATCTAAGCTTTTATCACTGTCGATATAGGGATTGTCATGTTGCTCGAAAGGAAGGTCGATATTCAATCCTACCGAAGTTCCCCCAGCCAAGTGAGCTCCTTTATTACCTGCCTCCATGATTCCAGGTCCACCACCGGTAATAACACCATAGCCGTGTTCGGAAATCTTTTTGGCCACACTTATGGCCAATTCGTAGTACTTATCGTTGGGTTTTGTACGTGCAGAACCAAAGATCGAAACGCATGGGCCAATATTGCTCATGCTTTCAAATCCATTTACAAACTCACCCATGATCTTGAAGATAGCCCAAGAGTCGTTTGTTTTTATTTCGTTCCAGTTCTTCTGATGATTTTCAGTTCTCATAGCGCAATTTTTTATTGAAGCCTACCTCCAATAGGCTAATGTAGTTCTTTTTTCAGGAATCTGGCGGTATGCCCTTTTCCCTGTGTTACTATTTCTTCTGGAGTTCCGATAGCGACTACCTTTCCTCCCTTTTTTCCACCTTCAGGACCAATGTCGATAATGTAATCTACCGTTTTAATTACATCGAGATTGTGTTCAATGATCAAAACGGTATTGCCTTTGTCGACCAATTTATTCAACACCAACAACAATACTCGAATATCTTCGAAATGAAGCCCGGTAGTGGGTTCATCTAAAATATAGAACGTATTTCCCGTATCCCTTTTGGAAAGCTCCGTGGCCAATTTAATACGCTGGGCTTCTCCTCCAGAAAGCGTGGTAGATTGTTGCCCAAGGGTAATGTATCCCAATCCTACATCCTGAATGGTTTTTAGTTTACGATAGATCTTCGGAATGTGCTCGAAGAAGGCACATGCCTCGTTAATGGTCATTTCCAGTACATCATAAATGGACTTCCCTTTGTAGCGAATTTCTAAGGTTTCCCTATTGAAACGCTTTCCTTGACAGGTTTCACATTCCACATACACATCGGGAAGGAAGTTCATCTCTATGACTTTAAGTCCACCTCCTTGACAGGTTTCGCAACGTCCGCCAGATACATTAAAGCTGAATCGTCCCGGTTTATATCCACGGATCATCGCTTCTGGAACCTTGGCAAATAGATTCCGTATTTCTGAAAATACACCAGTATAGGTAGCCGGGTTGGATCGTGGGGTACGTCCAATGGGCGACTGATTGATATCGATTACCTTATCAATGTGCTTTAACCCATCAATTTTGGTGTAGGGCATCGGCTTTTTAACCCCATTAAAGAAGTGAGCATTTAGAATGGGGTAGAGGGTTTCATTAATCAGGGTCGATTTCCCACTTCCGGAAACTCCAGTAACACCGATCATCTTGCCCAGAGGAATATCAATACTTACTTTCTTCAGGTTGTTTCCTGTAGCTCCTTTCAACGAAAGAATGTGTCCATTCCCTTTACGTCTTTCATTGGGGATTTCAATTTCTTTGGTGCCGTTTAGGTAATCGGCGGTAAGGGTATGATGCGCCAAAATCTCGGTTGGGGTTCCTTCCGAAACGATTTCCCCACCGTGTTTTCCAGCGGCGGGTCCTATATCGATGACATAGTTGGCTTTCTCAATCATGTCCTTGTCGTGCTCTACCACAATGACACTGTTTCCTATGTTTTTTAACTGAACCAAAGAATCGATTAGGCGTTCGTTATCTCGTTGGTGCAATCCAATACTGGGTTCATCCAAAATATAGAGTACCCCCACCAATTGAGAACCGATTTGCGTGGCCAGACGGATTCGTTGTGCTTCCCCTCCCGAAAGGGATTTAGAGCTTCGATTCAGGGAAAGATAGGTTAGTCCTACATTGACCAAGAAGCCCAATCGTGCACGTACTTCCTTGATGATTTCTGAAGCGATTTTCAGTTGGGTTTCGCTTAGGTCCTTTTCTATATCTGCAAACCATTCCGAAAGCTCTATAACATCCATAGAGGCAAGATCGGCAATGCTCTTTCCGTTTATTTTGAAGTTGAGGGATTCCTTCCGAAGTCGACTTCCACCACATTCGGAACATGGAATCTTATCCATATATTCCTTGGCCCAACGTTGCAAGGATTTGGATTCGTTCGCCTCAAAAGTATTTTGAAGGAAGGTGGCTACTCCTTCGAAATCGATTTTATAATTGCGGGTAATTCCCAAAGTTTTGGAGGCTACATCAAAAGTTTCTTTTCCACCATGAAAGATGATGTCTTTGGCTTCTTCTGGGATACTATCGAAAGGATCGCTGAGCTTAAAATTGTATTTGGTGGCAATGATTTCCAATTGCTTGAAGACCCAATTGCTCTTTTGTGGGCCGTGAGGGGCCAATGCACCTTGTTTTATAGACAGGGATTTGTCTGGTACAATTTTATCCAAATTCACTTGATGCAATTCGCCCAAGCCCTTGCAATTGGGGCACATTCCTTTGGGGGAATTGAACGAAAAGTTATTGGGTTCTGGATTGGGGTATGAAATTCCAGAAGTGGGACACATTAACGATCTACTAAAGAATCGAACGGCATCCGTTTCATGGTCCAATACCATGAGCACGTCATCGCCGTGGTACATGGCTGTGAGGATGGTTTCGGTAAGACGATTGTCTTGATCGCTGGCCTCCGAAATCCTTAAGCGATCGATCACAATTTCAATATCGTGGGTTTTGTATCGATCAATACGCATGCCTTTCACGATATCCAAGACTTCACCATCGACGCGTACCTTCAAAAATCCTTGCTTACCAATTTGCTCAAAAAGTTCACGGTAATGCCCTTTTCGAGCGCGCACTACTGGAGAGAGAATGCTTACTTTTTTTCCATCGAAATCCTTGATGATGAGCTGTTTTATCTGCTCATCGCTATAGCTGACCATTTTTTCGCCTGTTTGATAACTAAAGGCATCACTCGCACGGGCAAATAGAAGACGAAGAAAGTCGTAGATTTCGGTAATCGTCCCAACGGTAGATCGCGGACTTCTACTGGTGGTTTTCTGTTCTATGGCAATAACAGGGGAAAGCCCTTCTATTTTATCCACATCGGGACGCTCTAAGCTACCCAAGAATTGACGGGCGTAGGCAGAGAAAGTTTCAATATAACGACGTTGCCCTTCTGCATAAATGGTGTCGAACGCCAAAGAGGACTTTCCACTCCCAGAAAGCCCTGTAATTACTACCAATTCTTCCCTTGGAATGGTAACGTCTATGTTCTTTAAATTATGAACACGGGCCCCTAAAACCTCAATAACTTCTTCACTTTTTGCCATAGTTTGCAAAAGTACTTAAATGCTTTTAAAATTTAAAGCCCGAACGTACCCGAAAATGAAGGAGTTATCAAAAAATTTTACTTAAAAAACTATCCGTTGGCTTCCTTCATCAAGAACTGATAGAAACTGATTGAGATGAAGAAGATGGTACTTATGATGAGCGAGAAGCTAATGATGAGCGAAATGATAGGTAAATTGAATAGGAGGTAGGCAAGGGGTAGCAAAATCCCAGCAAAGACTAGGAAAAGGAAAACAAAGTAGAGGTATTTCAACAAGGAAGGCATTCGCTTATTGGATTTCCCTTGAAACTGAAAGAGTTTGGGAATGACTTCATTGCTCATATATTCTCCCAATTTGGCCAAGAAAACCTCGTTAAATGAAGAGTCCTGAAAGGCCTCTCCATCAATTGCATTGGCCAACGTCATGATCTTTTCCTGATGCCGTTCGAATACGGTATTAAAATCCAAGGCTTCCTTGAAACTTCCGTATTTATACCCAAAATAATACCACAGCCCAGATCCACATTTGTGTTCCAACCACTTGGCAACAATATCCTGATGGTAGATCTTGGGATAACGAATACTTTCTGGAATGTTCTTTTCTTTGGGACTGGTCATGAGAAGGGACTTTAATTCCAAGTAAAGATTTTCCGTATCCTCGTAATGATGGCTTTCCTGAAGGAACTCAATAGCCAATTTCGATTTACCCTTATAGAATTCCTTGACATCAAAGAAGGTAAGACCAGCAAATTCGTCATCGATGTATTCCCTTAGGCCGGGCAACCACATTTTGGATCGCATAAGCAATTCTATAATGCTTCTAAAATTGTGCATTTTTTGGGTGATCTTGCTCAGGGTATCTATGGCGTCGTCCCTTAGGCGCTTTAGACTGCTGGCCATAAAGGCGAGGTATACCATAATAACGGTGGCCAAGATGCCACTAATGGCCATAAAGACGGTGGTGATGTCTTCTAGTGTTTTTGCGAACGTTACATCGACAGTTTGCTTTTGCCAAAGCAGTAGAATAAGACCAATACATAGCAACCCACTAATAAATAGCGGTATAACGGCGTACAAATCCTTGAAGAAAGAGTTCGCTTTCATTTATACTAAGCACCGTAACTGCTACTACAGGGGATTTGCAACTCTGGAAAGCCACAATATATGCGCAATCACACGGGGTCTATCGAAATTTGGTTAGAATATCAAAAATAAACGAAAAACCCTTAGTTTGTAGTAAATTACCTACAAATCGTTGTCGTGTTTGCTTTTATCGACAAACTACCTGTTATGCGCGCATAAAACCCTTTAAAAACCCACAGCAGTGTCATCTCCCCGACGATCGGCGCCACCCTCATAGGTGCCATCGGGAAGTTTTAAAATGGCATCCACCTTGCCAATTACGGGTGCATTTTGTTCATCTATCGTATAGCCTTTTTCCTCGAGTGCTCTAAGAGTTTCCGGATCAAAGGATTTAGGTTCGAACATGACCAAATCGGGCAACCATTGATGGTGGAATCTAGGAGCGTTTACCGCATCCTGCATGCTCATTTCGTATTCGTAGACATTCAAAATAGTTTGTAGCACGGAGGTAATGATGGTAGATCCCCCTGGAGTCCCCACGCTCATCCAGAATTCACCATCTTTTTCAACCAAAGTGGGTGTCATGGAACTCAGCATACGCTTTTGGGGTGCAATGGCATTCGCTTCTCCACCAATAAGCCCAAACATATTGGGTTCACCGGGTTTGGCACTAAAATCGTCCATTTCATTGTTTAGGAAGAAACCGAGTTCTGGTACGTACAGTTTCGACCCGAACGCAGCATTAAGGGTTGTGGTTACCGCTATGGCATTGCCAAAAGGATCTACAATGGAGTAATGGGTCGTTTCGGTACTTTCGTAGCCAGGAATGCTTCCATGGGACAAACTTGAAGAAGCCGTGGCTTGATCAAACGAAAAATCATCCATTCTACCATTAAGGTACTTTTCTGAAATCAGTGTGTCCACAGGTATGTCTACAAAATCGGGATCGCCAAGATAAAAACTGCGATCCGCATAAGCTCGACGTTCGGCCTCTGTAATCACCTGTATGGCCTTCACTGAATTGTGCCCATATTCTTTAAGTGGATAGGGTTCTACCGAATTAAGAATCTGCGCCAAACAGATTCCCCCGCTGGAAGGAGGAGACATAGAAATTACCTTCAAATCTTTATAATCGAACACGAGTGGTTCCCGTAGTTCGGCATCGTAGGCATCTAAATCTTTCATGGTAATGATGCCTCCGTGATTCTGAATGAAATCTACCAATTTCTGCCCGGTTTTTCCTTGATAAAACTCGGCACTACCATTTTCGGCGATACGTGCTAATGTATTGGCCAAAGCTTCGTTTTTAAAACGATCTCCTTCCTTAAAAGTGCCGCTGTATATCGTAGGTTCTCCAGTAACCTCTTCGAAAATGGGACCGTATTTGTTGAATCGTCCCGCCTGCATTTCGGTAATGATAAAACCTTCCCGGGCCAATTCAATGACGGGTGCCAAAATATCCTCAATGGGCAACGTACCCAGTTTACTGTGCACGGCAAAGATACCTGCAATAGTGCCCGGTACACCTACGGCCAATCCTCCTACTTTACTCTTATCCTGAACATATTCTCCATTTTCATCCAAATACATGTCCCGATGGGCTTCGATAGGTGCTTTTTCACGGTAATCGAAAGCCCCCAATTCACCATATTTTGTCCGGTAGACCATAAAACCGCCCCCTCCTAGATTCCCAGCATAGGGATAGGCAACTGCCAAGGCCATTTCGGTAGCCACCATGGCATCGAAAGCATTACCGCCTTTCTTCATAATATCGGCTCCAATCCGTGAGGCTTCTTCCCGTGCCGAAACGACCATGGCATTCGGTGCCAAGACGCCAATTTCGGGTACTTTTTCTTCAACAGGAGTTTCGTTTTTACAAGCAATAAGCAGTAAGAGAAGGGGTAACCATTTTAGTTTCATAATTCAGCTAGTTTGTTTTTAGAGTAGGCGATGAGCTCTTCGAAAAAGTCGGTAAATTCCTGTTCAAATTCAGTATAGAATTCTTCCAATTCTAACACAGCAAAATTCATTTTGGAGATGCCTTTTGTCCTAACGTTCATCTGACTTAAAATTTTGCTTATCCCCTGAATGGAGGCATAGCTCAATAACCAATTATCGCTTATCATATAAGGCATCATGCGTTGAATACGTGTAGGGAGTATATCGAAATTGGTTCGTAGTAATTCGTAGAAATTCTCTACATAAGCGGCCAAAGGTGTACTGTGATATTGTTGCCAATTCTTGGCCAAGAAATGATCGTAGAGAATGTCTACAATTACCCCGCTGTAATGTCCATATTTTTTATGAAGTCGCTTGGTACTTTGCTTTACCGTAGGATGTTGATCGGTATAAGAGTCGATGGCACGGTGCAACAATATTCCCTTTTGAATTTGTGGTGGATACTTCTCATACCTTTTTCCTTTTATGCCATCGGCGATAAAATTGCCAATTGTAATTCCTTCATCCTCTCCCGAAAGGTATATATGTGCGAGAAAATTCATTAGGACAATTTACAAAAACGCAACATAACATTTCCGTTTTAAAAGTATCTTTGCCAAAATTTCGAATAATGACCTTAATCAAATCCATTTCTGGAATCCGAGGAACCATTGGAGGCCCTCAAAAAGAGAATTTAACACCAATCGATGCAGTGACTTATGCGGCCGCTTATGGAACTTGGGTGAAAGAACAGCGCAACAAGGACAACTATCGCGTGGTCGTAGGTAGGGACGCTAGGATTTCGGGGGAAATGATTCAACAATTGGTCATGAATACCCTTATCGGATTAGGAATCGATGTGATCGACTTAGGGCTATCGACTACGCCTACGGTCGAAGTAGCAGTCGATTTGGAACATGCGGATGGCGGGATCATTCTTACTGCAAGCCATAACCCCAAGCAATGGAATGCCCTTAAATTATTGAATAACAAAGGGGAATTCCTAAATGCAGCAGCGGGACAGCGTGTATTGGATATAGCCGAAGCAGGGCAGATCTCCTTTGCGGAAGTAGATGCATTGGGTAAAGTGAGTAGAAACGATGCCTATTTCGATCTTCATATTGAAGAAATCCTCAATTTGGATCTGGTAAATGTAGAAGCCATTAAAAAAGCTGGATTTAAAGTGGTTGTAGACGGAGTGAATTCTACCGGAGGGATTGCTGTTCCTTTATTGCTTGAGGCGTTGGGAGTACAACCCGTGAAATTGTATTGTACGCCAAACGGAGAATTCCCGCATAATCCCGAACCTCTAAAGGAACATCTTACGGACCTCATGGAAATGGTTATAAAGGAACGTGCCGATTTCGGTATTGTGGTAGACCCCGATGTGGATCGATTGGCCTTTGTAGATGAAAAGGGAGAGATGTTTGGGGAGGAATATACCTTGGTAGCGGTAGCCGATTATGTATTGAGGCACACTCCTGGAGACACCGTTTCCAATATGTCATCTTCACGAGCCCTACGCGATGTCACCCAAAAGCATGGTAGAAACTATACCGCCAGTGCCGTGGGAGAAGTGAATGTAGTACAACAAATGAAGGATACCAACGCCGTTATTGGAGGAGAAGGAAATGGAGGAATCATCTATCCAGAATTACATTACGGTAGGGATAGTTTGGTAGGAATCGCACTTTTCTTGAGTCACTTGGCCGATGAACGAACGAGTGTGAGTGCTATGCGTGCGGGATATCCATCGTACTACATGAGCAAAAAGAAAATTGAGTTAACACCAGATTTGGATGTCGATGCTTTACTAAAAGCAATGGAAGAGGCCTATGCTTCTGAAGAAATCAAAACTATAGATGGTGTAAAAATCGATTTCGCCGAAAACTGGGTACACTTACGAAAGTCCAATACAGAGCCCATTATCCGAATTTATACCGAAGCCAAATCCCAAGAAGCTGCAGATGCTTTGGCAGATCGATTCATTGCTGAAATCAAGGAAAAAAGTATGCAATAATTTTCTTACATTTGTCCGCTTAATAAATTGATCCCTAATTGCTTACACGGCTCCCTGACAAAGTAGATAACTTAGAAATTTATTTTAATTCCTTCAGAAGCAACATTGTAGGGATCGATCATTTTTTTACTACCCCTTTTGGTGAAAAGAAGATTATCTATACTGACTGGACCGCAAGTGGACGTTTGTACCGTCCCATAGAAGAGAAAATTCTCAACGAATTTGGTCCTTTTGTCGCCAACACCCATACAGAGACTACTGTAAGCGGCACGGCCATGACCTATGCGTATCGTGAGGCGAGGAAAATTATCAAAGAACATGTAAATGCCAGCGCAGATGATGTACTCATTACAACGGGTACGGGCATGACAGGTGCGGTGAATAAATTTCAGCGCATTCTTGGGTTGAAGGTCCCCGAACAAATAAAGGATACCCTACAAATAAGGGAAGAAGATCGTCCTATAGTGTTCGTTTCCCATATGGAGCATCACAGCAATCAGACTTCTTGGCTGGAAACTCTGGCCAAAGTGGTTGTAATACCTTGCAATCATGAAGGGCTTTTCTGCTTAGAGAATTTCAAAGCACTTATCGAAGAATATAAGGATAAGCCCAATCTGAAAATCGCTTCTATCACCAGTTGTTCTAATGTTACAGGTATAACAACACCCTATTACGAAGTAGCCAGATTGATGCACGAAATTGGAGGCTTGTGCTTTGTAGATTTTGCGTGTTCAGGACCTTATGTGGACATCAACATGCATCCTGAAGATCCCGAAAGTTATTTAGATGCCATCTTTTTTTCACCCCATAAGTTTTTGGGCGGACCTGGAAGTTCGGGGGTGTTGATTTTCAATAAAAAGTTATATAGAAATTTGGTGCCCGATTGTCCGGGAGGCGGTACCGTTTCTTGGACCACTCCATGGGGGCAACATAAATATGTGGACGACATAGAAGAACGTGAAGATGGAGGAACCCCAGGGTTTTTACAAGTGATTCGTACTTCTCTGGCTATTACCCTGAAAGAACAAATGGGCGTTGAGGCCATTATGAAAAGGGAGCACGAGCTGTTAACCTATTTCTTCGATCGCATTTCTGGTCATAAGGAGATTTCCATTTTGGCAGGAGAACATAGGGATCGTTTAGGGGTAGTTTCCTTGAATATCGGAGAACTGCATTTCGATTTGGCTGTTAAAATGTTGAACGATCGTTACGGAATTCAAACCCGAGGCGGTTGCAGTTGTGCAGGAACTTACGGGCATTATCTCTTGGAGATCGATCAGACGAAATCGAATGCGATCATTTCCGAAATAGAATCGGGTAAAGTCTATTTAAAACCTGGTTGGGTTCGTATTTCTTTCCATCCTACCATGACCAATGCAGAAATGGCGTATGTGTGCGATAGCCTTTTAGAATTGGCTTCCCATTGGACCAAATGGAAGGAGGATTACAAATACCAGGACGGGAAGTTCTTGCATAAAAACGCTACCGAGGACTGTACCAGTGCCGTTTCCAAAGATTGGTTTAAGTTGTAAGGCATCTTAGATTTGTTCCCACCATATTTGGGTAGTATCTTAGGACTATGAAAATTGTGCTTGCCCCCGATAAGTTTAAGGGATCGCTTACGGCTATTGAGTTTTGCTATTTGGTGGCAGCGGGTATTCGCGAAAAAATACCCGAAGCGCAGATCATATCCCTTCCCTTGGCCGATGGGGGAGATGGCACGATCGATATACTCAATTTCTATTTGAAAGGAGACTTCCTTAGTGCCCAGGTGCACGACCCGCTCTTCCGAACCATTACCGCTAGGTATTTGTATAGCGAAAACTCGGAAACGGCTTTTATTGAAATGGCCGAGGCTTCGGGACATAAACTATTGAAACCTTCAGAAAAAAATTGCAAGAACGCTACCACCTTGGGAACGGGGGAGTTGATCATGGATGCTGTTTCTAAAGGAGCTAAAAAGATCATCTTGGGCATCGGCGGAAGTGCAACCAATGATTGTGGAATGGGCATGGCCACAGCATTGGGCTATCAATTCTTGAATTCTCTTGGGGAATCCGTTTCGCCCATAGGTGCCAATCTTTCGGAGGTAGCCGCTATTGATGTTGCCGAAGTGGATGAACGATTGAAAAATATTGAATTCTTCTTGGCTTGTGATGTAAGCAATCCGCTTTATGGTATGAATGGCGCCGCTCATGTATATGCACAGCAAAAGGGAGCAACTCCCGAAGATATTGTGCTATTGGACCAAGGACTTAAAGATTTTGCGAGCGTTCTTGAAAATCACTTCGGAATAAATCCGCAAGAGGTCCCAGGAGCTGGAGCGGCTGGTGGTATGGGTATAGGCTCCATGCTATTTTTAAGTGCCCATCTCGTTCCGGGTATCGACATGATTAAGAAGTTGGCCAATTTCGATTCGGAAATCGAAAATGCCGACTGGATCATTACTGGGGAAGGTCAATTGGACGAACAAACCCTTTCTGGGAAAACGATCAATGGCGTAATACAATCTGGGCAGGAACAAGGAATTCCTGTAGCCTCTTTTTGTGGGAATATTACCTTGTCTCCATCCGAAATTCGGAACATGGGAATTCAGTATTCCGATGCTATCATGAAACGTGCTGTAAACATTCGGGATGCAATGGAAAACAGTGAAATGTATCTAAAGGAGATGGCTGTAGACTTTACCAATTGGTTGTTGAAGGAGGCCTAAGATGCTTCCCTTGGGGCATTGTCTTTGTATTTCCAACGTTTGTGTGTCCACAGGTAATAAGCAGGATCTTCGTAAATGAGTTCTTCCAATAGCTTTATGAATGCGTCTGTAATTTCGAAGTCTTCGAATTCCTTCGGATTTGTAGTAATGGTCTTAAATGTGGTAGAGTAGTGGCCTCTTTTTACCTTTTTCGTGCCAATAAAAACAACGGCCATATCCAATCGCTTTGCAATCATTTCGGCTCCCGTAAGTACGGGAACTTTTACGCCCAAGAACTCCTGCCAGTGTTTGGCCTTCCAGTGTTTGGCAGTTTGATCGGCCAAGAAACCATTAATAGTCAATTCGCCTCTATTTCGTGCCGCCCCTAGTTTATGAAAAGTCTCTTTAGTGGTGATAAGTTCGGTGTTGTATTTGGCACGTATCCCCTTGATGAGGGCATCGAAATACTTATTTTCTATACGTTTATAAACGGCATATCCTTTATGGTTAATGTGTCTTTGCAGAATAAAAGACCACTCCCAACTCCCGTAATGCCCACCCATAAGAGCGATACTCTTATTTTGCTCTTCTAGTTTATGGATCTCCTCAACATTGGTAAAGGTGAAGCGTTTGTTAAGTTCCTTTTCTGAAATGGAAAGAGATTTCACCGATTCCACAACCATATCGCAAAGGTGATGGTAGAAGCGCCTGGAAATCTCCTTTATTTCCTTTTTGGATTTGTTAGGAAAAACCAATTCCAAGTTTTCCCGTACGACTCTTCGTCGATATCCTATGATGTAGAAGATGAGTAAGAAGAACGCATCCGATATAAAATAAAGAACTCCCATAGGGAGCTTTGAAAGGAACCAGATAATCGGAAAAACAAAAATATAAACTAGCCGTTGCATAGGTAAAGTTAGCGCAAAACTAACTAAATTTATTGCATTATAATTCCGTTGTTAGATAAAATTCCACATGCTGCAAAGTATCCATATTGCCACCCTCATCATAATTGTTGCCAACGTACTTATCTCCATGAAAGCCTTGAATGATTTTTCGTTTTTCGAGAAATATAAATTCAATATAGCGGCCATTCGAAGGGGAGAACAGATACGAATGTTTTCATCGGCTTTTTTACACGCCGATTTTGTGCATCTATTTTTCAATATGATCACCCTTTATTTCTTTGCCGATGTGGTCATAGATACCTTAGGCGTTCCTAGATTTCTCATCATATATGTGATAAGCCTAATCGTCGGGAACCTACTGTCATTCTACTTTCATAAGGATGAGTACCATTATAGTGCTGTTGGGGCGAGTGGCGCCGTTATGGGAGTGATTTATGCGGCAATTCTAATACACCCAGAAGGCGAACTCTTATTGTTTTATGCATTGCGTATTCCCGCTTGGATGTTCGGCTTAGGATATCTCCTGTTTTCTATTTACGGTATGAAGGCCCGATTGGGAAATATTGGTCATGATGCTCATTTCGGTGGCGCAGTGGCAGGGTATTTGTTAACTTTACTATTCTATCCTTCGGTGTTCGATGATAAGCTGATTTATGTAATCCTATTGGCCGTTCCCATCGTGATACTGTTGGTTATGTACAGAACTGGAAAAATTTATTAGCATGAAACATTTTATTGCAATCATCACCTTACTAAGCACCTGCTTTATGACAGCACAACAATCACAGACACCCAGTGTAGATGTTACTGGGGAAGGGATCGTAACCGTGATACCCGATCAGGTAACCGTTAACATACGTGTAGAGAACACCGGCAATGATGCCAAAGAAGTAAAATTGAAGAACGACCAGACCATCAGCGATGTTTTTCAATTTTTGAAGAAACAAAAGATAGACGAGAAATATATCAAGACGGAGTACATCCGCTTGAATAAAACCTACGAATACAACACTAAGCGGTACAACTATACTGCAAATCAATCCATTTCATTAAAAATTGTGGATCTAGACGATTATGAAAGCATTATGAATGGCCTTATTGAAACGGGGATCAATCGTATCGATGGCATTCATTTTTCATCTTCAAAACAAGCCAGTTTAGAATCGGAAGCACGAACTAAAGCCATTCAAAATGCCAAACAAAAGGCAGAAGAGTACACAGCGGTATTGGACCAAAAAATAGGGAAGGCCATGCAGATTAGTGAATTTCAGGCAACCCATACACCAGGGCCCATGTTCCGTTCGGCTATGCTCATGGAAAACGATGCCTCCGGCCAAACAATGGCCCCGGGGGAAATGGAAATTAAGGTACGCGTTAACGTACGTTTCGAATTGTATTAATCTAAAAGACTAGCAATTTTCTGCTGAAGGGCAGCACCACGCAGATTTTTATCAATAATTCTCCCTTCTTCATCCAATAGGAAGGTAGCTGGTATACTGCGTACATTGTATTGACGTGCAATCGGATCTTGCCAAAACTGCAGATTGGATACGTGGTACCAGTCCATTTTATCATCTTCAATGGCTTTTAACCAGCGATCTCTCTGATTGGCTTTGTCCAATGAAACACTAATGATGTTAAGCCCTTTGTCGTGGTATTCGTTGTACACTTTTACCACATTAGGGTTTTCCATACGGCAAGGACGGCACCAAGAAGCCCAGAAGTCGATAATCGTGTATTTTCCTAACGTTTCTTTGAGTGATAGCATTTCCCCATTAGGTTGCGGAGCACTAAAGTCGGGAGCGACACCACCAATGCTTGCTTTCTTTTTGGCTTCTATGGTCTTTTTAAGATTGTCTACCAATGGATGCTTTGCCATCTTGGGGCTTAACTCTCCTATAATTTGATTTGCTTGCTCGGTAGTCATTTCTTCTTTACCCAATAGTTCTGCCAATAGCATAATACTGAAAACAGAGTTCCTATTCTCATTCACAAAATTCGACTTATAGCCGCGTTCTTCGGCGGTCAAGGCCTGACTCTGCGCACGTAGTTCGTTCACCAAAATACCATCTTGCTCTACCTGCGCCTGTCGGAAAGCTGCAGTAATCTGCTGTTTCTTTTTGTTGATTGATGCCATGCCTTCATTGAATTCGTTGTAGAGCTCGTTCTGTTTTCCACCGGTAACAAAGGAGGCACCTAGGCTGTCTTTATAAATAGTAGCCTTTATGGGTTCGTTTTCAACAAAGTAAATGATATTGTTGCGACTTCCGTCCATTCGTAGCAAATGGATCTTTGTGTCAGTTTCATTGGGGTAGGTCTTAGAGAATTTCTCACCGATGATCTCCAAGGTATCCTTTATTTTGGTCTGATTGTTTACCACGTCATATACCAAAACCTTGGTACCATCTGCATATCCAAGGGCATTTCCTTCTAAAGTATAGCTGTCGGAACTCGTTTCATTACAAGAAATAAACAAAAGTGTAATAAAAAATGCAATTAATCGTCTCATTTTGTAGTAGGTTTTACGTCACAAAAGTAACGGTATTTTTTTCTGAATGAAAGTCGGAAATCCGAAAATACTGTTAATAACAAGGTGATATGGTCCCACTTGCGGGATAATTCTTAATTTTATAGTGTATTAGGCAGATAATGAAACAAAAAATTACTCAAGGGGAATTCCCTCTAAGCGTGGAGATTAGCTTTAAAAAGCTATTCGATTCCTATCGTGATAAACTGGAAGGAAGCACTTCCCTGTTCCGTGCTCGTGCTGAAGAAGTACTGAAAATTGCTGAAGACTATCCGGCACTTGTCGAAGGAATGTCTACAGCCGAGGAAATTGAGGCACATAAGGAACAAATAGATATCATTTTAGAAGATCTTTTTGCATCCATTTTGCAAAAAAACGAAATCAAGATCGCAACCATTCCATTTCAGGATTATGTGGTGAAATCTTCAGAGCGTTATGACAATATTATAAAAGTAGCAGGGGGTGATTCGTTCGAATTTAAATTGGCCGATTTCTCCGATGAGGAAATGTACATCATGGGATGTAGCGTTATCCTCAATATGTACTATGGCTACCGAACCGATTTTAGAAGGCCCTTCTACTATGACATCCCGGATGCACAAGGTATCATGAGACACTATCGTGTTTTGTACAATGGAGACTTTGTAGGTATAGAAAAAACAGGAGACTCAAAAGATATCACTCCCGAAGATGTAGCGGAATTGCTGGACAGTTTTGATAATATCGAGGTATGGAAGGAGAAGTTTCCGCCGAATAGCTGGAAATTTAGTGGATTCGTGATCGCCAATATGTACGACGCTACGACCGATGTTTCCCTGTCCGATTTTAAAGCGAACTTGTTGCAGAATGATCCTAAGGATGAGAGCTTTGCCCAACAGTTTCAGGAAATCCTTAGAGCAATCTTTGGCTTGCCTCAATTAGAGGTGGGATATTCCATTTATGAGCCGGAAGATGATACCTTCCAAGCTCCTCCATCGTTATTGAATGTGAAAAGTTATTTGCTGAATTCGGAAATGAAGGAATCTTGTAATAAGTCCCTTTGCCCGCATTCCTATGATCACTTAATGAACAAAGGGGAAGCTTATTGTATATCAGATACCGACAGGTACGTAGAATTGTATCCAGACAATCTATTGTACAAAAAACTTCAGAAGCAAGGTGTAAAAAGTGCTATCATTCAACCCATTCAGAATGAAGATGAATTGTTCGGAATGATGGAAATCGTATCTCCGAATCCACAGGAGTTAAATACAATCAATGCCAATAAGCTAAGGGACATCATGCCTTTCTTGGTAGACTCTGTACGTCGTTCCAAGGAAGAAAAGGACAATGAAATGGAATTGCTTATTCAGAAAGAGTGTACCTCCATTCACCCCAGTGTACACTGGAAATTTAAGAAAGAAGCCAAACGTGTGATCGACACCAAGATGAATGGAGAAGAGGCGACCTTTCAAGAGATTGTTTTCGAAGATGTTTTCCCGTTGTTTGGGCAGATCGATATTAAGGGATCTTCCACAGCTAGAAATGAGGCGACCAAGGACGATCTTATCCTTCAGCTGAAGCAGGTAAAGAAAATTATTGCGAAAGTGTTCACCGAAGAACCCCTTCCCATATACGAGCAGATCAATTTCCGAATCGATAATTTCCTTAAGGATATTCGGAAAAACCTACAGGTGGATAGCGAGCGTAGGGTATTAAATTTCCTGCGCAATGAAATTGTTCCCTTGTACGATCACCTAAGTAAAAAGGATACGAAGTTAAAGGCGCTTATCGATGAATACTATTCCATTTTAGATCATGACAAAGGCTTTATCTATAAGCATAGAAAGGATTACGATGAATCTGTAATGCTTATTAATAAGACCATGGCGGCTATTCTGGATAAGAAGCAGGAAGATGCTCAGAAAATGTATCCGCATTACTACGAGCGTTTTAAAACGGATGGTGTAGAGCATAACCTATATATTGGCGAGTCCATTACCAAACAGGATAGTTTCAATAAGATTTACTTGTATAACCTTCGCTTGTGGCAATTACAGGCCATGTGCGAGATGGAGAACAAGTTCTATCAACTCAAAGAGAAACTATTGGTTCCGTTAGATGTAGCCTCTATGATTTTGGCTTTCAATAGTTCCTTATCCCTTCGTTTCCGTATGGACGAAAAGCGTTTCGACGTAGATGGCACTTATAATGCCCGTTACGAAGTGGTGAAGAAACGTGTAGACAAAGCCCTTATTAAAGGAACGGACGAGAGGATTACGCAACCAGGTAAGATTACCATTGTGTATTCTCAGCGATCGGATGAGGTGGAGTATTTGAAATACGTAAACTTCCTTCAGTCCAAGAAACATCTGGGCGATGAAGTCGAAATCCTAGAATTGGAAGACTTACAAGGAGTAACAGGGCTAAAAGCCATCCGTGTAAATGTACTTTACAACCGTGGTAAAAAGGATAAATCCTACTACACCTATGAGGATCTAATGAAGGAAATAAGCAGCAATTAAGCGTCTGGCGTACCACTTAGGATAAAGGAAATCACAAAAGCGGCCACCGAAATTATAATACCACTCATAAAAATAGAGTAGGTAAGTCTTAATATTTTATATTTCTTCTGAAGTACTAGCCCAAGAAAATAGAGGTCCTTGGTCAATGACGAATAGATATACTGCTTGTCATTGAGCATTTCGTTCATGGCCCAATCGTATTCCGGTAGGCTCATTTGGTGGAAATTCCCAAAGAACAAAAGGTTCACTTTCTTGTTTTCCACATCTTCCTTGGTAAACTTTCCTGTAGTCACATTAGGGCGTGTTGCCAGTACAGAAAGTACAATAGATACTACTGTGAAAAAACAGAAGATAATGGTAGGGACTATTAAATAGGCATTGGATGGGTTATCCAACTTAGGAATTAAATTGGATAACGCAATCGAAATGATAATGGCATTTACCGATAGTAAGATGTTTGCTTTGGTATCGGCAATATCACTCAATTTAATATGGTTTCGTAGAGTCACCCTAAATACACTTTGTATGGCTTTTTCAGGATCTACCGCTTTCATTTTTTCCTTCAACTTTTTCCCATCTTTCTTTTTCTGAAGGGCTTTTTCGGCCGCTAGGGTTTCGCTTTCCTGTATCATGAGTTTCAGATTTTCTTCTTTTTTAGGTGTCCAATGCTCCTTGGCATATTTGGATAAATACTGGTGCTTGTTTTGTAACAGATCGATATTCTCTTCGAGCCACTTGCGTTTGCTGTAATCGGCACAGCCCTGCATTTTCCACTCCAGTCGAAGGAACTCGCTTGCCTCCTGAAAGTAGTCCTTTGCAAAATGCGAAGCATCGGCATCGCGAATGATTTTTTCCAGTTCTGTTTCGGGAACTGCATCGAACTTAGTGGCCATGATGCACTTTCCCACTTCGGCGATAAGATGGTCGGAAGCACCATGCTCCTTAAGGAATGAAGCAGCTATTTCAATACTCTTAGCCTCGTGGCCTTCACCACCAGCAATATAACCTACATCATGAAAAAGAGCAGACAATAATAAAATTTCGGACTCTTCTCCATTGAGGCCGCTTCCATCAATTATTTCTTTTGTACTTTTAAAAACACGTTTGGTATGAGTTAGGTTGTGATAGAGGCAAGTGCTTGGTAACTCCTCTGTGAGGAGGTCCTGAACATATGCTTCGGATTTTTCAATGAGTGTAGACATACCAGGTTTAAATTAGTTTACCAAATTACTAAATTTTAGCATTAGTCAACCGATATGAAGAAAGTTTACACTACCATCAGTATTGCCCTTATTTTTCTATTATCCAGTTGTGCTACCTATAAAACCAAGATCGCTAAGGAGGCCAATAATATGGCCCCTAACGATGCCAAGGAGGTAGCGCACACTTTTTATTTGATAGGGGATGCCGGAAATGCCGAAATGGGTTCTTCAACTTGGTCACTTCTTTCCTTTCAGGAACATATACAGGGAAAGGACACTTCTAAGGACCATCTTATCTTTTTAGGGGACAACATCTATGAAAAAGGAATGCCGAAAGAGGGAAGCCCAGAGGAAGACGAGGCAAAACACAGAATTGATGTTCAGATAAACGCCGCTAAGGAATTTGATGGAAATACCATTTTCATTCCTGGAAACCATGACTGGTATAATGGTCTTTCTGGATTAAAGCGACAGGAAAAAAGAGTAGAGAAGGGATTGGGTAAAAATACCTTCCAGCCTGAAAATGGATGTCCCATTGAAAAAATCAATATTACCGATGAGATCGTCGTGCTGGCGGTCGACTCTCAATGGTATATTACGGATTGGAACGATCACCCCACCATTAACGACGAATGCGACATAAAAACCCGTCACGATTTCATTCTTGAACTGGAAGGGGAGTTGAAAAAGAATAACGAAAAGACCATTCTGTTAGCCATACATCATCCAGCTATTACCTATGGATCCCATGGAGGGAAGTTTAGTTTAGACAAGCATCTTTTTCCCTTTCAGTCTAAGATTCCGTTGCCGGGATTGGCTACTTTGGCCACCCAAATAAGATCGCAAGGAGGTATTTCGCCTCAAGATCGATACAATGTGCTGTACAACCAATTAATGAATCGCCTAATTACCATGGCTAAGGGCAATGATCGCCTGATTATGGTATCGGGTCACGAACATTCCCTTCAATATATTGATTTGGATGGAGTGAAGCAGATTGTTTCTGGTTCAGGTTCAAAAACATCCGCAGCTTCTTTGGGAGAGGGATCTATGTTTTCTTCTGGAACACAAGGGTTTGCCGAATTAAAGGTATTTACCGATGGATCTTCCCATGTTACCTTCTATGGATCGGAAGATGGAAGGCCTACAGAATTGTTCAGTACCGAAGTTCATGGACCTAAGTACAACTATGACTTCAATACGCTGACCAATAATTTCCCAAAAACTAAAGTCGCAACTACCTACGAAAAGGAAAAAACCGAAAAAGGAAAGAGCTACAATTGGCTTTGGGGAGATCACTATCGCTATGTATATGGCACCGATCTTACGGTTCCAGTTGCAACCTTAGATACTTTATACGGAGGACTAGCTATTGAAAGAAAAGGGGGAGGGCACCAGACCCGTTCGCTACGTGTTGTAGACAAGAAAGGTCGCAATTTTGCCATCCGTGGAGTAAAGAAAAGCGCCACGCAATACCTGCAGACTGTATTGTTTACCGAGACCTATGTCGAAGAGGATTTTGAAGAAACCGTAACCGAAGATCTCATCTTGGATTTTTACACAGCTAGTCATCCTTTTGCTTCCTTTGTTGTTGCTCCTTTGGCAGATGCTGTTGGCGTATTTCACACCAATCCAGAACTGCTGTACATACCTAAACATAAAGCCTTAGGAAAGTATAATGCTGAGTTTGGGGACGAATTATATGTGATCGAAGAACGCCCCGATGATGGATTTTTAGACGTAGCGTCTTTCGGAAAGCCCGATGCCATTGAAAGCACGAGCGACATGATGCAGAACCTTCGGAAGGATGAAGAATATCAAGTAGATGAAAGTGCATTTATAAAAGCCCGTTTGTTCGATATGCTGTTGGGCGACTGGGACCGTCACCAAGATCAGTGGCGCTGGTCCCGTTTCGATATTTCTAAAGATGAGAAGGTATATAGACCCATCCCAAGAGATCGCGATCAGGTGTTTTCGTATTATGACGGAGCTTTATTGGATATTGCCAAGGTGCTGATTCCGAGTGCGGGGCAACTTCAGAAATACAACGAGAATTTCAAGGATATAAAATGGTTGAATGCAGCTGGAATTCTGCTGGATCGAAACTTTGTACAAACTTCTTCCAAAGAAGAATGGGTAAAGCAAGCCAAGTACATTCAGGAGAGCCTTACGGATGAAGTGATTGAAAATGCTTTTACCAAACTTCCTAAAGAGGTACAAGACGATCGCGCCGAAGAAATAAAGGTAAAATTGAGATCGAGAAGGGATCAGATGGAAGATTTGGCGAATCGCTACTACGATTACCTTTCCAAACTACTCATATTTACCGGAACGGACAAGGATGACCATATAGAGATAACTCGGGGAAATGGATCCACAAAAATTTCCATTTCCAGGATCAAAGATGGCGCGATAGAGGCTCCTTACAAAGAGCGTACGGTTTTCAGTAATGAAACTAAGGAAATCTGGATTTACGGATTGGACGACGACGATCATTTTGTAGTAAAAGGAGAAGGGAACAATCCGGTGTTTATCCGCATTATTGGAGGACAGAACAACGATATCTATACGTTGGAGAACGGTAGAGCCGTAAAGGTGCACGACCACAAGAGCAAGCCCAACACGGTTGCTAAGAATAATGGAGGGGCCATTCGCTTTAGGGACGATTATGTAATCAATAATTACGATTTCCGAAAGTTGATTACGCGTAACAATTCCATCATCCCTTCCATAGGGGCGAATCCAGATGATGGTCTACGTATCGGATTGATGGATACGTATACCGTAAAAGGTTTTAAAACAGATCCGTTTCACCAGAAACATATTTTTAGAGCTGGCTACTACTTCGCTACCCAAGGCTTCGATTTAGAATACAATGGAGAATTTGCCGATGCAGTAGGGGATTGGAATTTTCTGATTGGAGGCCATTTTACAAGTGAAAACTTTACCCGTAACTTCTTTGGATTTGGAAATGAAACCGAAAATTTTGATGATCAAGATGGTGTTGATTTTGATTTTAACCGTGTAAAAACGGCTATTCTAAGTGGAAAAGTAGGTGTAGTGAAGAATGGTTTGTACGGTGGCCGCTTTGGAATTACTGCCTTTTTCGAAAATATCGAGGTAGAAGATACCGAAGGACGTTTCATTTCGGATTTCTTCAGTGGCATGCCAAATACTTTTGAAGCGCAGAACTTTGTGGGTGCAGAAATGGACTATACCTACTCCAGTTATGATAATGCGGGAGCACCCAGTCGTGGGATGCACTTTGGATTGAAAGTAGGGGGTCGGACCAATATAGACGATACCGAACGCACGTACGGATACATTCAGCCCGAATTACAGTTCTACAATTCCTTAACCAAGGATAAGAAGCTGGTATTGCGTACCATGGCACAGGGACAATTCAATATTGGAGATTCTTTCGAGTTCTATCAAGCTGCGGTGCTAGGATCGGGCGATGGATTGAGAGGATATCGAACCCAACGTTTCAGTGGGGAAAGTGCCTTGGCCTTTGGTGGTGATCTGCGTTATGGATTCCGAAAATTTAAAACAGGGATTCTGCCCTTACAATTAGGAATCTTTGGAGGGGCCGATACTGGAAGAGTATGGTTGGATGGAGAAGATAGTGACACTTGGCACAGTGATGTGGGTGGCGGTCTTTGGATCAATGCCGTGGATACCATTTCGGGTCAGTTGGGTATTTTTAGTGGAGATGACGGCATGCGTATTTCCTTTGGATTTGGCGTGAGTCTGTAAGATAAAACGGAGAAAGGAAGCTCGTGAGAACTTCCTTTTTTACCGTCTCTCAGTAAAGGCTTGATCAAAAGCCCTATGGCTTAACTTGTTATTCCTTGATTATTTCAGCAATTTCCTTCACTCCAGAATCGTTGGGGATGGACAAGAAATACATGCCCGAAGGAAGGGAGTTGATAGAGATGGATTGATGGGTAATGCGTCCATGCAATTCAATTTGGAAGCCCCATCCTCTAAAAGCTCCTTCTTCAATTCCCAGTTTCGAAATGATTTGTTTAAACCCCGGCTGCTCAATTTTTATCCATGCCTCGATTGTAAAGGAATCGTCTGGATTAAAAACGTAGTTCTCTCCCAAATCAACGTAATCATCCTCTCCATCGAATAGGAGGGATCGCTGTTGTCCATAAAATGTTATGGTGAAAAGTAGCAGGAAGCATAAAGATAATTGTGTTTTCATCGTTTTTTAAATGTGTTATTGAATATTCCAGAAATATGTTGTTATGGCCTATTGTTGCCTAAAGAAGTGATTTGTTACCCGAGGTTTTTGGGCTTTTGAAGAAATCGTAGGAATAAGCTATATTTACGAAAAGCGATTTGCATTTTATAAAATGCATTAAAAAAAATTGTAACTCTATTGAAGTCAGCTAACCATCATTTGCTACGGACCTTCGGTTTGTGGATACTCTCTCTTTTGTTATTGGGGTCCCTAGACGCCCAAGACCTAGCATTGGAAGAGATCTACCACGATAAGGTGGTTCAATACATGCACAAGGATGCTGATAGTACCCGTTTCTACATTCGGAAAATGAGGCAATCTGATAATCATTGCCGTGTTCTTTTTGCCGATTTGTATGAAGCCACACTGTTGTACTATGAGGGAAAGGAAATAGCTTGTATCGAAATTCTGGATGATGTATTGGTGGTCATTAATCAAAATCCTCAACCACAAAACTATACCCACACAAAAAACCTTATTGGAAAGACCTATGAGGAGTGTACGGATATCATAAAGCTGAACATATACCGGAGATACTTCTATTTAAAAATGAACCGACAGAAGTTTTCCGAAGCATACGATCATCTTATGCAAATGGGAGAAGTTTTAAACAACTTACCAGAGCGGGACGATTACTATATGAAGAATGAGATCTCCCTTACCTTTAGTTTAGCCAGTCTTAAAAGCAAAATGGGAAAATTCCAGGAAAGCAATAGCATTCTGGAAAAACTGAATAACGAAATAGACTTTCACATAAGCGATACAAGTCAAGTTTGGTACAAACATTTGCTTCATGAAAAGGCCAATATCAGTGTGGAAATGGGTAGAAACTTTCTTTCCCTCGGAAAGAAGAACCCTGTGCTTATAGATTCCGCAGAATCTTATTTTAAGGAAGCCTACATGCTCACCCAGAAGATTGACAGCAATAACAAGAAGCATAAGGCCCATTATTATTTAAGAAAGGCCGAATTGGATTATTACAGAAAACAATTCTCTCGGGCATTATCTTATGCGGATACCGCCTTAACCTTTTATACCGAAGACGAAAGTAAGCAGGCCGTCTACTTTTTTAAGTCCAAAAGTCATTTTGGAAAGCAAAAACACGATTCGGCAGTTTTTTACGGGAAGAAGGCCTTGGGAAGTCCAGATGGTAGTGAGGTATACGATATACTCGCAGAATCTTATTTTAAATTGAACAAGCTGGACAGTGCCTACAAATACTCACAATTACGGGTAGAATCACTTGAGAAAATTGGGGTAGACAAGGAAAAAGCCAATAGCAAGATTACCAAAGCGGATCTGAACAATGTACTTCAGTTAAATACAGCCATTAAAGGCAAGATGCAGGCCGAAAAGAGAAAGTATTGGACGACAATAGCCCTATCACTACTTCTGTTGTTGGGAATATTGTTCTATGGAATGCAGAAGCGGAAATCACAGAGAAAAGCCTTGCTAGCCTTGAGGGAGGAATACTTGGACTTGCTGAACTCGAGCAAAAGGGAAAGTGTGCCCAATCGCAAAATCGATGGCAAACTTGCCGATGAAATTCTCACAAACCTGAAAGTGATAGAAGACTCGGATATGTTTATGAAAAAGGATTTTACCCTGACGACCTTGGCAAAACTACTAGAAACGAACACTAGTTACCTTTCTCGAGTGATTAATTCGCATAAGAACAAATCCTTCAATCAATACTTGGTAGATCTTCGCATGGCACGATTACTCGAAAATTTGGAGAGCAAACCCCTGTTGCGAAAGTATTCCATTCAGGCCTTGGCCGAATCGGTAGGATATAACAATGCTTCTTCCTTTACGCGTGCTTTCAAAAAGTATCAGGGAACGAGTCCTTCGCAGTATTTAAAGGATCGTTATCAATAGCCACAAATATTATTCAGTTTCCAGGGATAATAGATATAAATTACCTCCTTTTCCATGGGATCGCTCATCGGCAATGTAGACTTCGTTCTCGTTTTTGAAACAAATGCTTTCCTTTTGGGAACGGTGTCCTAACTTTATTTTTTCGATGTTACCGTGAGCAAAGTTATCGCCCATATAATCGGTAATGACCCAAACTTTGTTATAAGATAGCAATACAATTTTGCCCGTTTCATGGTGTATGGCTGCCGAAGTGATTTCACAATCGCTTTGGTCATCACAGGTTTTAAATTCCCCTATAAACGCTGCCGTTTGTTCTCCTGGTGTTGCAGGCATTCGGTAAATCTTCGAAGTGCCATCATATTTCTTGGCACGATTGCGTGTGAAAAGGTAGAAGTGATCTTTCCAAAAGAAGAATGCCTCTACATCATAACTCTTGTCCTTTTCCTTCGGGGGAAACTTCAGCTGATCCGCAAAGGTAAATTCCACCACGGTAGGTTCGTAACGTCTTTTGTCTAGTTCGTTAGGGTTTTTAATACCGTAAATGGCCAGATCGGTTCTGTTGCTGAGGTTATTGCCAAAGTTGCCTACGTACAAAGTACCATCGGGCCCAATGGCAAGGTCTTCCCAGTCGATATTCGGGGCATCCTTTACCCGTATGGTTTGCCCCATTTTATTTCGGTCGAGATCAAAAGCGTATACTTCCGGTGGATTACGGGAATCATTGATGGTCCATAGAATATTTTGGTCGGGGAATTTTTCAATTCCACTAATTTCATTCACCTTCCCAGGGAGATCGGCAATAAACTGCATTTTTCCAAAATCCTGACAGCTGGCTTGGGTGATGATGAGTAACGATAAGTAGGCGATTTTCTTCATGTGTATAAATGTAAACATTATTATGAATTCTTGCTATTTATTGTACCTTTGCGCACTTATATTTCCCGTATGAACAAATACTTACAAACCGCCATAAAAGCAGCTATTGAAGGAGGAAAAGCTATCATGGAAGTCTATGCAACAGACTTCGATGTGGAGCTAAAAGGAGACGATTCACCGCTTACCATTGCAGATAAAAAATGCAATGCGATAATCAATACCTATTTGGAGAAAACCCCTTTCCCAATTATTAGTGAAGAAAATAAGCAGATCGACTATAGTGAGCGCAAGGAATGGAGCAGTTGTTGGATTGTGGATCCGTTGGATGGAACTAAGGAATTCATAAAGCGAAATGGGGAATTTACGGTGAACATTGCTTTGGTACAAGAGGGCACACCTGTGATGGGAATCATTTATGTGCCGGTTTCGAAAACCTTGTATTACACTCTTGGAATGGACGAAGGTTCCTATAGATTGGAGCTAACGGACGAAAATATCCCTGTGGAAGAAATTATGGCTCAAGCAACCCCTATGAAACCTGCTGCATCTTCACTTCGAGTAAGAGTAGTGGGAAGCCGTTCGCACCTTAATGATGCAACGAAAGCCTACATTGAAGATTTGGGAAAGGAAGTTGAAATTGTTTCCAAGGGAAGTTCACTTAAGTTCTGTTTGGTGGCCGAAGGGAATGCCCACGTGTATCCTCGTTTTGCCCCTACTATGGAATGGGATACAGCAGCAGGTGATGCCATTTGTAGAGCTGTGGGAGTGAAGGTGATCGATCAGGAAACACAACAACCCCTTCGATACAACAAGGAAAATCTTTTGAATCCTTATTTTCTCGTAACGAGTTAACATGGCTCAGTACAAACAAGAATCACATATAAGAAGCCTCCTCAAAGGAATCTCCTGGCGCGTAGTTGCCACGACAGATACCATATTGGTGGCATTGCTTATCACCTGCTTGTTTGGACAGTGCAGTTTGGAGGATGCTTTTAAGATAGGTGCCGCCGAGTTTTTGATCAAGTTTTTTGTCTACTATGTACACGAACGTATATGGCAACGATACCGCAAGAATGGGGTGGTGACCAAGCGTGCTACCGTCTACAAATCCATTTCTTGGCGATTGGTGGCAACCACCATGACTTTCATCATTTCGGGAGCTGTCTTAGAGAGTTTTAATGAAGTGGCACTTTTTATCGCTTTAACCGAGTTAATTACTAAATTTGCACTTTATTATTTTCACGAGCGATTATGGCTCAAATTACCACTGGGTAGAATACGGAATTATATCTATAGAAAACTAGGAAAGAACTGATGCAAGAGAATGTAATCCCCCATAATTTTAGTGTCGATCGGGAGATGCGAAAGTCCATTAAAGGACATGGTTCGTTCTTGCTTTGGTTTACGGGTTTAAGTGGCTCTGGCAAATCGACCATAGCCAATGCCGTGGAGAAAGCCTTGGTAGATAAGGGAATCCATACCTACATCCTCGATGGGGATAACGTGCGAAAAGGCCTTAACAATAACCTGACATTTTCCCCCGAAGACCGTAAGGAGAATATCCGCCGCATTGCCGAAGTGGCCAATTTAATGGTCGATGCTGGTTTGGTAACCTTGGCTGCCTTTGTTTCCCCATATGAAAAGGATAGAGAAAACATAAAAAATATTCTGGGTGCAGACAATTATGTCGAAATTTTCGTTAATACACCCATTGAGGAGTGTGAGCGACGAGATGTAAAAGGACTGTATGCCAAAGCTAGAGCAGGTGAGATCAAGGACTTTACGGGAGTAAACGCTCCTTATGAAGCTCCACAATCACCGGACGTAGAAATAGACACCACAAAGGTTACTGTAGAGGAATCTGTAGCAACCATCATAGCATATATTGAAAACAAACTGAACACCGATGAGTAAGTATTATTTGAATTATTTGGATGAATTGGAATCGGAAGCGATCTATATTTTACGTGAAGTATGGGCGCAATTTCAGAATCCTGTAATTCTATTTTCTGGAGGAAAAGACTCTATTGTAGTAACGCATTTGGCAAGGAAAGCGTTTTATCCTTCAAAAATCCCGTTTCCATTAATGCACGTGGATACGGGGCACAACTTCCCTGAAACCATAAAATTCCGAGATGACCTAATCAATCAGTTGGGAGTTCAATTGATTGTGGGATCCGTACAGGAATCTATCGATAAAGGACGCGTAGCCGAAGAAAAAGGTAAAAACGCCACCCGAAATGCTCTTCAGATCACCACCCTATTGGATGCTATTGAAGACAACCGAATCGATTGCGCTATTGGAGGAGGAAGAAGGGACGAAGAAAAGGCCAGAGCCAAGGAGCGTTTCTTTTCTCATAGGGATGATTTCGGACAATGGGATCCTAAAAACCAGCGTCCAGAACTTTGGAACATCCTAAACGGAAAACATTTCGAAGGAGAGCACTTTAGGGCATTCCCTATTAGTAACTGGACCGAAATGGACGTTTGGAATTATATCCTTCGTGAAAATATTAGCATTCCATCCTTGTATTTCGCCCATGAAAGAGAGGTGGTTTGGAGAAGTAATTCTTGGATTCCTGTTTCCGAACACTTAATTATGGAGGACAGCGAAACCATTGAGAAGAAGAAAATCAGATTCAGAACCCTTGGGGATATTACCATTACAGGAGGCCTGGAAAGCGATGCCGATTCACTGGAAAAGATCGTTGCTGAAGTAGCGGCCATGAAACAGACTGAACGGGGAAATCGTACAGACGACAAACGAAGTGAAACGGCTATGGAAGACCGTAAGCGTCAGGGATATTTTTAATAGCGACGAGAGAGAGGAAAGAGAGGAGAATATTGAGATATCTCACAACTAAACACTTAATACTAAGAACTTAGAATTTAAAAATGGCAATAGATAACAACCAACTATTACGATTCACCACCGCAGGAAGTGTAGATGACGGAAAGAGTACCCTAATCGGTCGATTGTTGTATGATTCCAAGGCAATTTTCGAAGATCAATTGGAAGCCGTAGAATCTACCAGTAAGCGTAAAGGACACGAGGGAGTGGATTTGGCTTTGTTTACCGATGGTCTTAGAGACGAACGCGAGCAGGGAATTACCATCGACGTGGCCTATAGATATTTTACCACCCCTAAGCGTAAGTTCATTATTGCTGATACTCCTGGACATATTCAGTATACCCGAAACATGGTTACTGGAGCTTCTACAGCTAATGCGGCATTGATCCTAATCGATGCGCGTAATGGTGTGATTGAACAGACGAAACGCCATGCTTTTATTGCTTCTTTGTTGCAGATTCCACACATTATCGTGTGTGTCAATAAAATGGATTTGGTAGAATATAAAGAAGAAGTGTATGAGAATATCATTGCACAGTTCGAAGAGTTTTCTTCCAAATTATATGTAAAGGACATCCGTTTCCTTCCTATCAGTGCCTTAAATGGGGACAACGTAGTAAATCGTTCCGAAAACATGGAATGGTACAAGGGAGCACCACTATTGCATACACTGGAGCACATGCACATTAGTAGCGACGTGAATAAAATCGATGCCAGATTCCCGGTACAAACTGTATTGCGTCCACAAAGCAAGGAGTTTATCGATTACAGAGGATATGCGGGACGTGTAGCTAGTGGAATCTTTAGACCTGGCGATGACGTTACCCTAATGCCTTCAGGGTTTACGTCTACTATTAAAACCATCGATACCATCAATGGAGAAGTGGCAGAAGCCTTTGCCCCGATGTCGGTTACTATTACACTAGAGGACGATATCGATGTGGGTCGAGGGGATATGATTGTAAAGACCAACAACAAGCCAACCCCAAGTCAGGAATTCGATGCTATGATCTGTTGGTTGAACAACCAGCAGGCACGCCCAAGAGCAAAATACACCATTTTACATACCTCGAATGAGCAAAAAGCCATGATCAAGGACATTCTTTACAAGGTCGACATCAACTCATACAGTCGAGACGAGGAGAGTAAGGATCTGGCTATGAACGACATTGCCCGCGTGAAGGTTCGTACTACACGACCTCTTATGATTGATGAGTATCGCGACAACCGAATTACAGGGAGTTTTGTTTTGATCGATGATGCTACGCACGAGACCGTAGCTGCCGGAATGATTATGTAATGGGTTTCTCTTCCAGAAAAGGAAGATAGTAATGGGAACGTGAATATTTTAGATTTATTTAGCAGCAAACAGATTAAGGTTGCAACTTTGGGTAGTTTAGGGATAAAGTTCCTATCCACCTTCTTCGCTTTTCTCAATGGAATTTTATTGGCCAGGGTGTTAAGTGTAAAAGAATTTGGTGCATACGTACTAGCCTTTGCAACCATCAATCTCATCGTAATCCCCGTTTCTTTTGGTCTCCCCAATTTAATTACACGTTATATTTCCAAGTATCAAGTGGAAAAGGATTTTGCAGGAATAAAGGGACTGCTTATTCGTTCCAATCAATTGGTGCTATTAACGACGGCACTTGCACTACTACTCGCTTACGTTACCTATTTGGTTTGGTGGGGCCAATACGAAATGTCCACTACCATGTGGTATGCATTTCTCATACTTCCCTTTTTGGCCTTAGGTAGTATTCGCTCTGCGGCATTAAGAGGTCTAAAATTGGTAGTTTTAGGGCAATTGCCAGATACATTCATAAGGAATTTTTTGCTTTTTGTAGGGCTTATCGTTTTCTATTTAGCAGGAAATACACTTACCCCAGAAAATGCAATGCTCATTCATGCCATTGCCGCCGCCATAGCTTTTATTGTGGGTTCATTATTTCTGAAATCCAAACTTTTGAACAAGTTGAAGGGCATTCGACCCTCTTTTTCAGAAAAAGAATGGACCAAGGCTACCATACCTTTTCTCATAAACGGAGGGACCCAAACATTAAAGGAAAAGTCCATCACCTATCTTTTGGCCATCTTCGGAAGCTTGGAAGCTGTTGCCATTTTTGACGTAGCCATGCGGGGTGCAGCATTGGTTTCTTTTGCATTAGGCGCAATAAACTCCGCCATTCCACCTTATATTTCAACAGCATTCGAACAAAAAAACATGGAGTCACTACAACGAATTGTTACCAAAGCCAACCGTTTGGTGTTCGCTTTTTCGGTAGTAGTGGTTATTGTTTTCGTAGTAGGAGGGGAAGCGTTATTGACTTTTATGTTTGGAAATGAATACGCCGTTTCATTTATCCCGTTACTCATCCTTTGTTTGGGACAATTGGTACACGCCTTGGCGGGTTCGGCCGGCCCCGTTTTGAATATGACTGGAAATCAAGCCTATCTTTCCAAGAATTTAATCCAAATGCTCATTCTAAATGTTGGTTTAAGTATAGCACTCATCATATTTTTCGATGTATTGGGAGCTTCATGGGCTTATACCATTACCCTCATTGTACAGAACATTATCCTAGTTCGATATATTCAGAAAAAACTAGGGGTTAATACCACAATCTTCTCATGAAAATTATCTACATAGCAGGAGACGGTAGGTCAGGTTCCACACTGTTGGAAAATGTTTTGGCAAATGCAGATGGTACTATCGGAATAGGTGAATGCTATCGTTTTTGGCGACGATATTATGAAGGGGATTCACTATGCGGCTGCGGCGATATTATTGTAAGCTGCCCATTGTGGTCGCATGTACACAATACCTTGACTTCCGAAATAGAGGATTACGATCCGTCTGATTTTTGGAATAAGATCCAGTACCTTTTGAAATATAAAAATGCGGGCAAGGCTAAGGAAATTTTGGCACAACCCGACTGGAGTTCGTTCGTTAAGGGAGTTAAGCTATTCTACCAATGCATCGCGGATAAAACGGGAAAGAAAATCCTTATAGATAGCTCCAAGAGTATAGGATGGCTCAACATCCTTATTACATTGAACTTCTGTGAAGTGACTATTTTGCATTTGGAACGATCGCTGCCTGAAGTAGCCAATAGTTGGAAAAAGAAGGTAAGACTACCCGAATACACAGATAAGACGGTTTATATGCCCATAAAAAGTGATTGGGTAATTGCTAAGAACTGGCTAAAAATAAAGTATTTCATGCGACGGTTTAAAAGTTTACCTGGGTATACCTTTGTTTCCTATCATTCCTTTGTTTCCGATCCGAATGCCTGGTTGGCAAAAATGGAAGAGTGGACGGGAGCAACGTTGAAATTGAATTCTTTAGACGTACATTTTAATCACGCTATTGGGGGAAACCCTATGCGAAGTAATACCAAGGGGAACCTGCGTATTGAAAACAGAAAAGCGAGTCTAGATCACTTAAACTTTTTTAATCGTATTTTCTTTACAGGTCTCCATAAAATCAGTATCCTTATACAATGAGAATCATCTCCGAAAAATACCAACCTACACAACAAGCAAAGGATTCCCTTATAAATGCACGTTCCCGTGTTTTCCCGGACGAAGAATTTATGAAGGAATGGTATGATAACTATTCTAAGAATCACATAAACAGATTGTCATTCGATTTGGAGTACTTACAGGCCGAATTCCCAGAAGATACCAGTATATCGGTATTGGAATTGGGCTCAACACCTCCCATATTAACAACAGCCATAAAAGATAAAGGCTATCGGGTTACGGGATTGGATATGGAACCCGACCGGTTTAAGAGTTGTATAGACACCAATGGTTTGGAGGTTGTTAAAGGCAGTATAGGTCAAGAATCTTTACCTTTCGAAGATGCTACTTTTCATGCTGTCATTATGAATGAGGTATTCGAACATCTTAATGCCAATCTTATTACGGTCATTGAAGACATTAAAAGGGTCATGGTGCCTGGAGGGAAGTTGTTTATTTCTACTCCCAATCTTCGATCTATGGTGGGAATCCGAAATTTCCTGTTTAGAGGAAAGGCGTACAGTTGTTGTGGTGAAATTTATGAGGAATACGACAAGATTTCGAAATATGGGCACATGGGCCATGTAAGGGAATACACTCCTACGGAATTGATTGTGTTTCTGGAAAAGCTTGGGCTAGAGGTGCAAACCCTCATTTATCGAGGGAAATACCCAAAGAAATATCGTTTAATAGAGTATTTGTTTCCAAAGCTTAGACCGTTCTTTAGCGTAGTTGCCGTAAAATCTCAGTAGATGTCATATGGTATCTGTAATCGTACCCCTTTATAATAAACAACAGTATGTTGCAAAGACAATACAGTCTGTGTTGGATCAAACCTATGCAGATTTTGAAATTGTTGTTGTTAACGATGGGAGTACCGATGATTCAGAGAAAGTGGTAAAGACCTTTCAGGATCCTAGGATTCGACTTATAACGATCGAAAATAGTGGTGTCAGCGTAGCCAGAAACACGGGAATAGAAAAAGCACAATATCCGTGGATTTCATTTTTAGATGGGGACGACTGGTGGGATCCTAATTTTTTGGCTGAAATGGTAAAAGCCATGGAGGCATTTCCCAAAGTAAACATTTTTGGGGCAGGTAGGAGCAGGGTTTTCGAAGATTCCATAGAACGTTACCAGCATGCCCTCTTGCCTAAGGATGGAACTTCTGGGATAACGAACTATTTCGAAATCATTAAAAAGTATCTGCCGCCGATCAATGCCTCTAATGCGGTGTTCAAAGCCTCACTTTTCGATGCGAATCACCGTTTCAGAAAAGGGCAGCGCAAACACGAAGACCATGATCTTTGGATACGCCTTTGTGCAAATGAAGAAGTGGTTTTTATAAACAAACCCCTGTCTTTTTACCTAAAAAACACCGCACAATCCGCCTCTCAAGCAGTATATGATGCTACCGATTTCTGTACCTACCTTACTACCTTGGCCGAAGTGAAACCGAAATTAACGGACCAAGAACAGCAATGGTTTTCCAAATATTTAAACTCCTTTGTTCCTATTGTATACCTTCAGAACTACAAACATTACAGTCGTTCCGAAGAAAAACAAGTATATAAATTGGCCAAAAGGTTAGTTCGGGGAAAGCACAAAGCGCTGCTTACATTATTACATGCATTTCCCTATAAAGGAATGTATGGACTGCTTAAACGATTAAAAGGATGATGGAGGGAAAACCCAAAGCAAATTTATTCGTTGTTGGTGCCATGAAGGCAGGGACCACTTCTTTTGTGGAAGCCCTTTCCCAAATTCCCCAGGTATATATGTGCCCAGTCAAGGAACCCAATTACTTTGTGGATGAAGTTCCTGATATCCTGTACGATCCTTCCAAGTTTTTCAATTGGGATACCTATCTAAAGACCCAATTCCCGGAATCACTTCATATTGCCAATGTGGAGCGGGAAGCCGATTACGACAAGTTGTTTTCATTGGCAACCGAAGAGAAATGGCTTGCTGAAGCCAGCACTATGTATCTGCACGCACCCGGAGTGGCAGAAGGTATTAAATCCTACAACCCTGAGGCACGCATCATCATCCTTACCCGCAACCCCTTAACTAGGGCTTTTTCCCACTACAAAATGCTTTCGGGCTTAAGTAGGGAGATGAAATCCTTTGAGGACGTGCTATTACAGGATATTACGTCTTTCGATAGAGGACAATTGCCCTGGTATAGTTACACCAACATGAGTTGTTATCATAAAGCCATAGCTTCCTTTCGTTCGCAATTTGACCGTGTTTTGGTAGTTCCTTTCGAGGAATGGGTACAAAGAACCCCAGCGCTAATCGATGAACTAAATGCATTCTTGGAATTGCCAATGGAAACCGATTGGGAGGTAAAGCGTTCTAATACAACCAGAAGCCTACGTTTTAAGCGCTTGTTCTATTGGTTGAAACGATCAGGACTCAAAGACTATTTTTCCGCTATCTTTGGCCCCAAGACCAAGGCAATGCTGTTTCGGTGGGTATCTAAAAAAGCTTCGGACCCCATGAATCTTTCTGAAACCACCCAAGCACGCTTCGACGAAATAACCGCGAACCAGTAAGAAATGCTGCTACTTGATATCTGCATAACTTTCATCGTATTCTTAATTGGATTCAATTATCATTTTTTCAGTGGTATGAGGGGTCGATCGGATAAGAAATTGTTGCGTCAACTGTTCTTTTACCATTTTGGGATTGCTATTGCTTTCCATTTCTACCTTACCTTCTTTGGAGGGGATGCCGTCCACTATTGGAAAGCACCCAAGACCTATTCTTTGGATGATATTTTGGCGATTATAGATCAAGGTTCCGCTACAGGGGTGGTCTACTTACTCAATTATATTCCATCCAAGGTATTGCAACTATCATTTTTCACAGGGAATATGATGTATGCTCTGTTGGGATACATTGGTTTCGTGTATCTCATTAAGATCATGCAACATATCTTCCCCGAATTGGATAGCTTTGAAGACATACGCATATTCAACATCCCGTTGTTTCCTTGGATATGGTTTTTGCCCAACCTTCATTTCTGGTCATCAGGAATAGGAAAAGATTCACTGCTGTTTTTTAGCATCGCCATGTTTGTGTATGCCCTTATTGACTTCAGGAAGCGTTGGCTCCTAATTATGATTAGTATCATACTGTCCTTTGTTATTAGGCCACACATTCTTTTGTTCTTGCTATTTGCCTTTGGCGTTGGATTTATGATGGACAATCGCTTAAAGGGATATTTGAAAGTACTACTGTTTTTGGTTTTCTTGGTAGGGTTCATTTCCATTTTCGGATACGTTCAGAACTTCATTCAACTGGAAAGTCTGGAAGTTTCTGCCATCAATGAATTTGCCTCAGAACGATCTGCTAATTTGAATAAGGCCCGCACAGGATCCGGGGTAGACATTAGTGGTTATCCTTTCCCACTTAAGCTGTTTACGTTTCTATTCCGTCCTCTGTTTTTCGATATCAACGGAATCTTAGCGGTGATCGCTTCTGTAGAGAATTTCATTTTACTGATTTTTACGGTGCAAGTTTTCCGGAGAAAACCATTCAAGGGGTTTCGTACTTCTAACTACATGCTAAAAGCATTTGTGGTATACTTTCTCTTGGGAAGTGTAGCCTTCAGTCTCATCTTGGGGAACTTGGGTATTATGATCCGACAAAAGAACATGCTCGTTCCCTATTGGATCATTTTTGGTCTTTGGTCGCTCTATTATTTTCAACAACAAAAAAAGTTACGCCTTGCGAATACTTCAGGTCATTAATAGCTTAGCCACGGGAGGAGCGGAAAAATTGATTTTGGATACGGTTCCAAAATTGAACGAAGGAGGCACGACCTGCGATGTAGCTTTGTTGGATGCGACTCCTCATTCTTTTCTGAAACAATTGGAAGAAACAGGATCGTGCAAAATTCATACGTTGGCAAAGGGTTCAGTCTATAGTCCCAAGCACATTTTTAAATTGAGGAAACTGTTCAAAGAGTACGATCTTATCCATGTTCATCTGTTTCCTGGATTGTATTGGGCAGCTATGGCCAAATGGTTGTCTGGATCTAAGGTGAAAATGGTCTTTACCGAACATAACACTTCCAATAGACGTAGAGGCACTTTGATGAAATGGGTAGATCGATGGATGTACAAGAAATACGATAAGATCGTCGCCATTGCCGGAGAGGTAGAGCAAAACTTGCAGGCACATTTAAAAGCGCCAGCCTCTAAATTTGTACGGATACCCAACGGAGTGGATATTGCCAAGATTCGGAATGCTGTGCCCAAGACCAAAACCGAATTAGATATCTATGAAAGCCATAGGGTCATTATTCAAGTTTCCAGTTTTACGGAACAGAAAGACCAAGCTACGCTCATCAAGGCGATGGCACATCTAGAACAACCTACAGCACTTTTATTGGTAGGGAAGGGACCGAAAATGGATGAATGTAAAATGTTGGCTTATGAACTGCAGCACAAAGGAGCCATACATTTCACCGGCGCCCGATATGATGTTCCTGCGCTATTGAAAATGGCCGATGTAGTCGTATTATCTTCCCATTTTGAAGGTCTATCACTTTCCAGTATTGAAGGAATGGCTTCGGGAAGGCCCTTTGTAGCTTCTGCCGTTCCAGGACTAACTCCCGTTGTGAAAGGAGCAGGGGTGTTGTTTGAAGAGGGGAACGATAAAGACTTGGCAGATAAATTGAATAAGCTATTGGCTGATTCACAATATGCAAAGGAAGTGGCTATTGCCTGTAAACAAAGAGCTTCCGAATATGATATTCATGTGATGGTTCAAAAATTAAATACCTTGTATCGTGCCCTATGGGAAAACCAAAACTAATACGAATCACCACCATACCCTTGTCGTTGGAAAAGCTACTGGAAGGTCAGTTGGGCTATATGAAGCAGTGGTACGATGTTACAGCTGTATCCGCAGATAGGCCCGCTTTGGAAGCCTATGGACAAAGGGAAGGAATACCGGTACATCCAATAGAACTCACCCGAAAAATCACTCCCTTTAAAGATCTTATTGCTGTTTGGAAACTCTACCGATTTTTGCGTCGGGAGCGACCTGAGATTGTACACACGCACACACCTAAGGCGGGGATTGTAGGTATGTTGGGAGCCTATTTGGCAGGTGTTCCCCATAGGTTACATACGGTAGCAGGATTGCCCCTTATGGAAGCTAAAGGCCCCAAGCGGAAATTACTCAACTTTATAGAAAAGCTCACCTATCGATTTGCCACCGGCGTATATCCTAATTCCAAAGGACTGTATGATTTCATAGTACAGGAGCGATTCATCAAACCCAAGAAGCTGAAGATTATCGGGAAAGGGAGTTCCAATGGGATAGATACGACCTATTTTTCTAGAACTCATTTTTCTGAAGAAGACTTACGGGCCATTCGATCCGAATTTGGGATTCCAGATACTACCTTCATTTATGTTTTCGTAGGGCGCATTGTGAAGGACAAAGGAATTAACGAGATGGTAGCGGCTTTTTCAAAATTATATGAAGAGAAACCCAAAGTCACTTTGCTTTTGGTAGGACCTTTCGAAGACGATTTGGATGCTGTTTCCGAATGGACTTCAAAAACCATCAACGAACACGAAGGGATCATTACGACTGGTTATCAAACCGATGTTCGTCCGTTTTTTGCCTTAAGTGATGCCTTGGTATTTCCGAGTTACCGCGAAGGCTTCCCCAATGTAGTGATGCAGGCATGTGCCATGGAACTTCCCTGTATCGTCAGTGACATCAATGGCTGTAATGAAATCATTACTGAAAATGAAAACGGAAAAATAGTACCCGCTAAGGATGAAGAAGCTTTATTCCATGCCATGAAGCAATTAAGGGAAGATGAGGTTTTGTTCGAGCGTTTGGCCAAATCGAGCCGAAGTAGCATCAAAGAACAGTTTGAGAGGAGTTATATTTGGGGCGAACTTTCTAAGGAATACGAGAATTTGTTGAATTCTTAATAACAACCTAAGTGTACAAAGCATTTGTAAAACCACTTTTCGATATCCTTTTTGGCTCGCTGGCCTTTGTGGTTTTATTCCCCATATTTTTAATAGTAGCCCTGTTACTAACAATACATTTAAAAGGAAGTCCTTTTTTCTTTCAAAGAAGGCCGGGCAAGAACGAACGTATTTTCAAGATTGTGAAATTCAAGACCATGACGGATGCGAAAGATACCAATGGAAACCTGTTACCCGATAACGAACGCCTTACTTCCTTGGGGAAATGGGTGCGGTCCACTTCTCTGGATGAAATCCCCCAATTACTCAATGTGATAAAAGGGGAGATGAGTTTTGTTGGGCCACGGCCATTGCTACCACAATATCTATCTTTGTACAACGATTTTCAGAAGCAACGACATAATGTAACTCCTGGAATTACAGGCTGGGCCCAAGTAAATGGTAGAAATGCTATATCGTGGGAGAAAAAGTTTGAATATGACGTTTACTATGCCCAACACATTAGCTTTTTGTTGGATCTAAAAATCCTGTTTAAAACGGTTGCCAAAGTTTTTCTTCGGAAAGACATTAGCGAAGCGGATTCGGCAACGGCAACACCCTTTAAAGGAACACAGCAAGAATGAAAGACCTAATTTTATACGGTGCAGGAGGCCATTGTTTTGCCATGGTAGATCTCATTAGGAGTATCGGAAACCTGCAGGTAATCCAAATTTATGATGACGCTCCCAAAAACGGAACCATCCTAGACGTTCCTGTTTCCAAATACAACGGGGAAGACTTGTCGCAAGCCACTATATGTATTTCGGTAGGGAATAACGAAGTCCGTAGGAAACTATCGGAAAAGTTCGATGCCGACTTTCCTATTTTAACACACCCAAGTGCTGTGGTGTATCCGTCTGTCTCCATAGGTAAAGGAACCACGATCATGGCACAAACGGTCATAGATGCAGATGTTTCATTGGGGCGTTTCTGTATTGTAAATCACAATGCCACGGTAGCGCATAATGTTGTGGTGGGCGATTATTGTCATATTGCCATTAACGCTGCTGTTGCAGGAGGTGTTACTATTGGTGAAGGTACTTTGGTAGGAGCGGGAAGTGTCATCCTACCCGGTATTGCGATAGGAAAGGGAGCTACAATAGGAGCAGGAGCCGTGGTCACCAAAGATGTTCCCGATGGAGCTATGGTATATGGGAACCCAGCCAAAATCATACGATAAACTATGAACGAGAGAATATATTTGTCTTCACCCCATATGGGAGGAACCGAAAAGAACTATGTAGATGAAGCCTTTGCTACCAATTGGATCGCTCCATTGGGTCCTAATGTAAATGGATTCGAACAGGCCTTGGAAGCCTATTTTGGTGAAGGATTTCACGTTGCCGCTCTAAGTTCTGGGACAGCGGCGATTCACTTGGCTTTGATTCAGTTGGGTGTTGGAGCTGGGGATGAGGTTATCTGTCAGAGCATGACATTCAGTGCTTCTGCTAATCCCATTATTTATCAAGGGGCTACACCCGTTTTTGTGGATAGCGAAGTAGATACTTGGAACATCTGCCCCGAACACTTAGAAAAGGCGATTGTAGATCGAATTGCAAAAGGAAAAAAGCCAAAAGCCATTATCGCTGTACATCTCTACGGAATGCCTTTTAAGGTGGACGAGATAGTAGCGATCGCAAAAAAACATGATATCCCTATTGTGGAAGATAGCGCCGAAGCCCTGGGGAGCTATTACAAAGGGGGTCCTTGTGGTAGTTTTGGGGATATCTCCATACTGTCTTTCAACGGAAATAAGATCATTACCACCTCAGGAGGAGGGGCATTGGTTACCCGAGATCCCAAAGTAAAGGAAAAAGTGGTGTTTTGGGCCACGCAGGCGAGGGATGCAGCGCCACACTATGAACATAGCGAGATAGGCTATAATTATAGATTGAGCAATATTTGTGCGGGTATAGGACGCGGACAAATGGAAGTACTGGATAAGCATGTGGGACTCCGCCGTGCCAATCATACTTTTTATACCGATCTATTCAAGAACAATGATGGAGTTACTGTCTTTACTGAAAAAGATGAAGATCGGCTTTCCAATCACTGGTTAAGCTGTATCACTTTAGAAGCCTCTGCCGGATTCACTTCAGAAGAACTCCGACTGGCCTTAGAAGGTGACAATATTGAATCCAGGCCCCTATGGAAACCCATGCACTTGCAACCTGTATTCAAAAACCATCCCTACTACGGAACCGACGTAGCCGAAAGGCTCTTCGAAAATGGACTTTGCTTGCCTTCAGGTTCCAATTTAACAACGCAACAGAAACAAAGGATTAACACGGTTATCGCCCAAATAGTCTAGATTATAGCTATATTTGTGTGCCTAATCTTAATCATGTGAAAAGAAGTGCTTTTTTATTAAGCCAGTTGTACGATGGAGATAATAAACTGAAGCTACTGGATCAGCGATATTTGCCGCGATGGACGGTATTTATCATAGATTCTATTTTGCTCATTTTTTCAATGCTATTGGTCTACCTTATCCTTAGGGGAACCCCAATCAGCTTTCACGAAGTCATTTCTATCCCCTTGCAGTTTGCGTCCATTGCTGCAGTGAATCTTATTTTTTTCTTTTTGTTTAGAACCTATGCCGGTATCATTCGGCATTCTACGTTTACCGACATCAAGAAACTGGCACTGTCCAGTATGCTAACGGCAGCGACTGTTTTTATATTCAATACGGTATATGAACTAATGATGGGGGAAAAGGTATTCCTTACCACCTTTCTATTTACCTATATGCTACTTTCCTTTTCCTGTATGCTTCTTTTTCGCGTTGTGGTGAAGGAGAGCTATCAGTTTTTGAAGAAAGCAGCCGTAGGAAGCAATAAGAAAAGAGTGGTCATCATAGGGGTCGATGATCAGACCATTTCGGTAGGAAATGCGATTACCAACGAATCAAATATGCCGTTTGAATTGGTAGGATTTGTGACTCGAAATTTTGGTTCCAAAAAATATAAGATTGCTGGAAAGCCCGTAATTCCTGTGAAGGGCTCACTCACACAAGCCTTGCTGGAATTGAATATTGAAGGGGTGTTGATTGTACATGAATCCCTTTCGGGTAAGCTTAAGAACCAAATCGTTGAAGATTGTATTTCGGAAAACATAGAGGTGTTTAATGTACCCTCCATGGAAACTTGGAATACCAAGGCAGATATCCGAAATCAGATCAAACCCATTCAGATTGAAGACTTGCTGGAACGGGAACCTATCAATATTGATGACAAGGTCATTAAAAAAGATATTCTAGGTAAAACGGTACTGGTAACAGGTGGAGCAGGATCTATTGGAAGTGAGATTGTTCGTCAGTTGGCCAAATTTCACCCAGAAAGGATCATCATATTGGACCAGGCAGAATCGGCTTTGCATGAGTTGGAACTGTATCTAGTCCGAAACCATCCCAAGCTCAATTTCATTACCGAATTGGCGGATATTAGTAATATGTACCGTATGGAGTTGATGTTCAAGAAATACGACTTCGACATCATTTATCATGCCGCTGCCTACAAACATGTTCCGCTTATTGAACGAAACCCCCACGAAGCGATTTATGTGAATATCTTGGGTACAGTCAATATTTCCATCTTGGCCATTAACTACGATATCGAAAAATTCGTGATGGTTTCTACCGATAAGGCCGTGAACCCGACCAATGTTATGGGGGCTTCAAAGAGAGTGGCCGAAATGTATGTGCAGTCCCTTCAGAATGAAAAAGGTGTCTATACCCGATTTATTACGACACGTTTTGGAAACGTGTTAGGTTCCAGCGGTTCGGTGATTCCCCATTTCAGAAAACAGATCATGCAAGGCGGTCCCGTTACCGTTACGCATAAGGATATCATCCGTTATTTCATGACCATTCCGGAAGCTTGTCAATTGGTATTACAGGCGGGAACCATGGGCAAAGGGGGTGAGATTTATGTGTTCGATATGGGCAAACCGGTACGTATCTTGGATTTGGCCGAACGTATGATCCGTCTTTCAGGACTTGAGCCTTATGAGGATATCGACATCCAGATTGTTGGGCTGCGTCCCGGAGAAAAACTCTACGAAGAGCTTCTTAATGATTCTTCAACCACTTTACCAACCTATCACCCAAAGATTATGGTATCTAAGGTACCAGCGGGTGAATTCCCCATCATCAAGAAAAAGGTAAAGGAAATCATTAAAACTGCCACTCGCCATAAAGACAAGAAAGTGGTGAAATTATTGAAGGAATTGGTGCCCGAATTTAAAAGTGAGAATTCAGAATTTGCCGAATTGGATGAAGAATCCCAGATTAATCCCGAAGTCACTACTACCTAAAGCTTATCATTTAACGAAAAGATTATATTTGCATAATTATATGCCACTATGAAACAATCTCTTCTTCTTGTATGCACACTTTTCTTAGTCGTTTCCTGTGCTACAAAAAAGCAGATAATTTATTTTCAGGATGTTGAAGGGCTTGCCACCAATGGGGAAGCACTTTCGTTCGAACCCATTATACAGAACAATGACGTTCTACATATTTCTATTTCTTCCATGAGCCGTGAATCTTTGGAACCATTCCAAAGAAAAACGGGGCTCGAGGGAAATGTAGGTAATGTCAATCCGACGCTACAAGGGTACTTAGTGAACTCCCAAGGGAATATTAATTTTCCTGTTTTAGGAACATTCAAGGCAAGTGGAAAAACCCGGGATGAACTACAAGGAGAATTGAAATCCAAACTTTCTGAATTCATTACCGATATAGTAGTTGATGTTCGCATTATGAATTTCAAGATTACCGTTTTAGGTGGTGTAAATAGTCCAGGGGTATATACCATTTCGGATGAACAGGTGACGCTTCCACAGGCCATCGGGCTGGCTGGAGATCTTTCAGAAGATGGAAGAAGGGAAAATGTTATGGTGATCCGGGAAGTGGACGGGAAACAGGAGGTTACTAAGGTAGACCTTACCAAAACCGACTTTTTCACCAGTCCTTTTTACTATTTAAAACAGAATGACGTGGTATATGTGGAGCCTTCTTTAAAGGGAGTTAAGAAATCTGGTTTTATACCAGATGTTCCCGCATTGCTGTCACTTTTCACTGTGGTATTGACCAGTGTAATATTGATTACCCGATAATTTCATGAGCAATCTTCCTCAACATAATCCGCAAAATGAACCTTCCTTAAGGGAAATCTTGGATCGATACACGCGGCATTGGTATCTATTTGCGCTGGGCGTTATTTTGGCCATTGCTGCGAGCCTTGTGTACCTGCGCTACTCAACCACCTATTACACGAGTACGGCGACGGTCATTATTAAGGATGATACCTCGGGATCCAATTCGGGAGAATTGGCCGCTTTCTCAGAATTAGGAAGCTTTCTGAATCGCTTTGGGGACAATAAGATTGAAAATGAACTAGCGGTATTCCGCTCCAAAAGGATTATTAAAGAGGCCGTAAAAACACTCGACCTTAATGTGGTGTATGAAAGCATAGGAACGTTGAAAAACACCAACCTATACGAATACAAGCCTTTCGAAGTTCGATACCTCACATTTAATGATAGTGTGGTTTCCGCCAGAGTTCCCAAGCTGAATTTCAAGATTCTTTCCGAAACCAGCTATGAAGTTTGGACCGAGAGCAAATCGATAGAGCGAACCCAAGACTTCGGGGAAAAGGTAGATTTACCATTTGGTGACATTACCGTACTTCCTATTTTTGATCGCCCTGAGGTTTTCGATCACTATGTGGGAAAAACCATATCTGTTATGTATCGCGATATAGATCGCTTGGCATCCATTTACCAAAAACAGATCAAGGTGGTAAATGAGATCAAGAACAGTAATGTTGTGATTTTAAGCTTACAATCACCGGTTCCCGCACGCGCTGAAGATTTTATAGATGAATTGGTATTTCAATACAACAAAGACGCGATTAACGACAGGGGACAGGTAGCCAAGAAGACTTCAGATTTTATCGATTCCCGTTTGGAGATTATTACCCGAGAGTTGGATTCTGTAGAACGGAATAAGGAAGTCTTTAAGAGCGAAAATCGACTCACCAATATAGAAGCTGAGGCCCAGCTTATTCTTCAAGATGCCAGTGAGTTCGAAAAGAGACGGTTCGACGTAAATACGCAATTGGAATTGGCCAATACCATGATCGATTATATGGAAAGTTCTTCCAGTAACGATCTATTGCCAGCAAATATCGGATTGAGTGGGGATGAGGTATCCCGTTCGGTAGACAACTATAATGAACTTATACTAAGACGTAACGAATTGTTGAAAACGTCCACTTCCAAGAATCCCGTGGTGGTTAATTTGAACAATCAGATAGAAGACATACGAAGCGGTATTTTAGGAAGTCTTAAAAACACAACCAATTCCCTAAAGATATCCCTACGAGATCTTAATTTTAAGGAAGCTTCGATCAATTCGAAACTCTCGCAGGTTCCAACCACAGAGAAAATATACCGAGGGATAGAGCGACAGCAAACCATTAAAGAACAGCTGTACTTATTCCTGTTGCAACAAAGGGAAAAAGCCAATATATCTTTGGCTGTGACGGCACCAAAGGCGAAAGTAGTGGACAGGGCTTTTACAGGCAATGTTCCCGTATCACCAAATAAATCACTGATTTTCTTAGGAGCCGCTTTGGCAGGATTGTTACTGCCATTCTCCTTTATCTACGGAAGATCGATACTGAACAATAGAGTTGCCAATCGCAGAGACGTGGAAGCCATGATTCCGAATGCGAGTCTCATTGGTGAAATCCCAAAACTGGGTAAAAATGACGAACAGCTTATTCAGGTGAACGATCGCAGTATTTTGGCCGAGTCCTTCCGGATTCTTCGTACCAACCTTCAATACCTGTTCATCAATAAATTGAACAACGGTAAAAAGGCCAATACGGTATTTGTAACCTCCACGATTAAAGGGGAAGGAAAGACCTTCGTGGCCTTTAATTTAGCCCTTACCTTAGCTCTTACAGGGAAGAAGGTGGCCTTGGTGGGAGCAGATATTAGAAACCCTCAATTACAGCGTTATCTGCCCAGTGAATCCAGAAGCCGAAAAGGAATTACGGAATACATCATAGATCCTAGTTTGACTTTAAAGGATCTGGCGGCTCAAAGTAGTTACAATGAGAACCTAAGTATTGTGCTTTCGGGTGTCATTCCCCCGAATCCGGCAGAGTTACTTATGGAGCATAGGACCGTTGAGTTTTTTGAAGAAGCCCGGGATCTTTTCGATTATGTGGTGGTAGATACTGCTCCCTCTATGCTGGTTACCGACACCATACTCATCAACAAACTCGCCGATGTTACCTTATACGTGGCTAGAGCAAGTTATACCGAGCGAAAGCTATTAGGATTTGCAAAAGATGCGATTGAAGACGGTAGGCTGGTGAATGTGGCGACCGTACTAAACAATGTATCCATGATCAACTTTGGCTATGGCAACAAGTACGGGTATGCATATACGGAAGAAAAGCGAAGAGGCCTTTTAGGGCGTCTATTCAGATAAGTATTCCATTAACCTAACCCCCAAACCAACCTGTTATGCGATTTATTTGTTGTTTTTTATTCACACTAACGGCTTTTTCCCAATCTGTAGTTTGGGAAGGAAGTGTTTCCGCTTCGGGACTTTTTTCCACCGAAGATGCATCTCCTTTTTGGATATCCAAGAACACCGATACCCGATGGGGTGAAGAAACTACCTTTTCCGGTTTTGGAGAGATTCGAGGTTCGTATGCTTTGACCGAAACTTCAGAAATAAGCGGTGGGGCTTCCTTTTTCTATAGAAATGAAGTGCAGGATGAATTTCAGCGTAGGGATATCTATGCCCAATTCACCAATTCGTGGTTGAATGCGGTTGTTGGGGCGAAAAAAGGAGAGACGGTAATGAACGGTCTATCCACCACCAATAAAAACTTTCTTTTTTCCCAGAACGCCCGCCCATTATCTGGCGTCTTATTGGAAGCTTCCGAACCATTGAAAATTACCGATGCTATTGGAATCGATTGGGGAATAGGACATTATTGGTTGAATGACGATCGCTATGTAGACGATGTGCTTGTGCATTATAAGCGCTTGGGATTGCATATTAAGATCAACGAAAATAACACCCTTACAGCACAGATTCAACATTATGCGCAATGGGCGGGAACCTCTCCTGATTTTGGAGAGTTGCCCAGTGGATTTGATGCTTTTGTAGACGTTTTTCTAGCGAAAGAATCTTCGGAAAGTGGAGAGGCTGGAGAGATCGTAAATGCTGTGGGAAATCATTTGGGAAGTTACTTATTGGATTATAGCTTTGGTACTTCGGTTGGGGATTTCTCTTTATACCATGAGCATCCTTTTGAGGATGGATCGGGAACAGCACTAAAGAACCTACCTGACGGGGTATGGGGGATACATTTTGTGCCTTCCGAAAAGAAAATCGTCTCTGGAGTGCTTTATGAATATGTGAGCACGGACGATCAAGGTGTTGGAAGTCAACTGGCAGGAGCCGACAACTACTTCAGCAATAATATTTACAGAAGCGGTTGGACCTACGATGGTGCCATTATTGGGGTTCCTTTTGTATTGGTAGATCCAACACGCGAAATCACCAGTGAAACGTCTCCTATCGTGAGCAATCGGGCCAAGGTGCACCATTTTGGGGTGCATGGCGAAGTGAGCAAGTTTTCATGGCTGTTCAAAACCTCTATCGCTAAACATTTGGGTACTTATAACAATCCGTTTCCCTCGGATATCAACCTATTGCATAATTACCTTTCTGTGATGTACAAAACGGATAATTACGGGAATTTTAGACTGTTTTCTGGTTTGGATTCGGGGAAAACTATAGATACTACCTTTGGTTTAGGGGTCGATTATACCTATTCGTTTTAATTTTTTGTTAGCTATTTTCATGAAATAGAGTGAGTTGTAAATGTAGCTCATCGATGAAAGAATGTTTTTTGTCGATAAAATTGAAATTAGGCCGAAAATTGTTATTTTTCCAGCGGTTTTTCCGTAGCAAAATTTCGGTAATCCCCTCACTTAATTATCTTTGCGCGTTATGATGAATCCCGTTGAGTTTGTATTGCTAATAGACGATGACAATGCTACAAACTTTTTTAATGGAATGATGCTAGGAAAGCACGACTCTTTCGGAAGGACGTTAGCGGTAAGGAGTGGGAGTGAAGCCTTGGATTTTCTACAATCCATACCCAATACGGACGCTCAAAAACCAGATCTCATTTTTTTGGATATCAATATGCCCGGTATGAATGGGTGGGAGTTTTTGGATGCTTTTAAAGAACTTCCCGTTCATATTACAGAAGGTATTAAAGTAATCTTGTTATCTACCTCATCAAATCCCGAGGAAGTAAAGAAATCCATGCGCAAGTATTCGGTGGATGATTACATTAATAAACCTCTTTCCATGAACATATTAGATTCTGTTTATGAAGTTCATTTCCAAAAGCAATACTCCTCAACGAGCTAGTTATATGAATTAACTTTATAATGCCCAATGACCCCCTTATTACCAAATCGCTTCAAACCTAATCTTAGACAATCCCTAGGTCTACTGACGTTGCTCTTTGCCTTTCAGTTTATGGGCTATGGACAATCGCAGTCCCGTGCCGTGATCATAGGTAATGTTTCGGATCAGTTTGGAAGTCTTCCAGGAGCAACCGTAAGTATAGAAGGAACCGACTTGGTTACCACCACGGATGTAAAAGGAAACTTTAGTTTAGATGTAGACGAGGGAACCTATGTTGTTAATGCGAGCTTTGTAATGTACATAGGCCAATCTAAGGAAGTGACCGTAAAGGTGGGCGAGACAGCTACATTGGACTTCCTGTTAGAAACAGGATTTTCTATAGATCAACCTGTAACCATTGGAAGTAGGGGTAGCCCAACTTCCAGTTTAAAGACATCGGCACCAGTAGATATTATTTCCCCTCAGTTGTTGGCGAGTTCCCCTAGAATGGAGCTTGGTGATGTGCTGCACTACTTGGTGCCTTCTTTTCATTCTACCAATCAGACCATTTCCGATGGAACCGACCATATAGACCCAGCGACCTTGCGAGGATTAGGACCCGATCAGGTGCTGGTTCTGGTGAATGGAAAAAGACGCCATAACAGTTCGCTCCTTAATGTAAATGGAACCGTGGGAAGGGGAAGTGTAGGAACCGACTTTAATGCCATTCCCATAGCTACGATTGAACGTATTGAAATTCTTAGGGAAGGCGCTACTTCTCAGTACGGATCGGATGCGATCGCTGGGGTGATCAATATCATTCTGAAGAAACAGACCGAAGTAATCGATATTGACAATCGTGTGCTTATTAATACCGAAGGCGACGGCTTTGAAAACTATTCTTCTGGAAATTTTGGATTAAAGCTTGGAAACAAAGGCTTTTTGAATGTAACAGCCGAGTATAGAAATAGAAATGCCACCAACAGGGCGGGAGATTACACAGGAGCTGTGTATACCGATGATCCCGTATTGGATGCACAATTGATAGAAGAGAATAATTTCTTCGGTCAAACAGGTTATGACAATAGAAGAGTTATGGAAATTGGGAATGCAGAAACCCAAAATTTAGCCCTTTACTTTAATGGAGAATTTAAAGTATCCCCTACAGCGGCCTTATACCTTCATGGAGGTCGTAACTATAGGGAAGGTAAAGGTAAAGGGTTCTATCGCTTCCCGAAGGATCCCGATCGTGTGGTGTTCGAATTGTTCCCCAATGGATTTTCACCAGAAATTCTAACGGACATTCAGGACGACGCTGTCGTTATGGGGATTAAAGGGATTAAGAATAACTTTAATATCGACTTTAGCCACTCTATAGGAAGCAATCGTATTGATTATACCATCAATAATTCTAACAATGCCTCCCTAGGAATAGCTTCTCCCCGTACTTTTTATTCGGGAGGGTTTGTGTACAATCAAAATACTACTAACCTTGACATTTCCCGCGGGTTCGATTATTTAAAGGGAATCAACCTTGCCTTTGGAGCTGAGCTTCGTGTTGAAAATTATCAGATCATTGCTGGGGAAGAGGCTTCGTACATTGACGGAGGCGAAACTTTTACAGACGAGAACGGGGAAGAGCAACCTCGTATACCAGGAGCCCAAGTGTTTCCGGGGTTTCAGCCAGAAAATGAACTGAACAGATTCCGTACCAATTCGGCAGGATATGTGGACATAGATGTAAATGCTACGGACAATCTATTATTTAAGCTAGGAGGTCGTTTTGAGGCTTCCAATGACTTCGGAAGTCAAGGTGTCTATAAAATATCCAGTCGTTATCGCGTTAATGATAGGCTTAGCTTTAGGGGATCGTATTCCAAAGGATTTAGGGCGCCGTCGTTACACCAAGTGTTTTTCCAGAACATTAGTACCCAGTTCATTGATGGAGAAATTGTACAAGTAGGAACCTTCAATAACGAAAGCGCGGTAGCTCGAGAAGCCTTTAAGATTGATAAATTACGTGCAGAGACATCTAGGCATTTCAGTCTTGGATTCAATGGGAAGTTAGGGGACAAACTTACCTTTAGTGCCGACTACTATCTCATTAATATTGAAGATCGGATCGTACTTTCAGGAAGGTTTGCCGAAGGGTATGAGGATATTTTATCGCCCTTTAATGTAAGTGCGGCTCAGTTTTTCACCAATGCTATCGATTCCAGGACTTCTGGAGGGGATGTTTCCTTATTCTACAAGGATAATTTGGGCAGCGGAGAGTTAAATGCTTCTTTATCTGCCAATTTCACATCCACAAAGGTGGTTGGGGATATACATGTTCCGGAGGCACTTGATGGGCAGGAAGATGTGTTGTTTAGCCGAGAAGATGTGGCTCGGGTAGAAGAGGCCCAGCCTAATTTTAAAGTGAATTCCCTCATTACTTACGAATTCGACAATTATAAATTTCAGTTGGGGAATACCTATTTCGGTGAAGTAGGTTATATGCACCCGGAAGATGGCAACCCAGACAATTGGGTATTGAATGAGTTTACGGGTAACGTAGAAACACGTGATCAAATATTTTCTTCGAAATTGATTACGGATGTTGGAGTGAGTTATCAAATGAGTGATAACCTGATTATTTCCCTTTACGGAAATAACGTGTTCAACGTGTATCCCGATGCGCATACCCATTCCGCCAATACCAGCCAAGGAAATTTCATGTACAGCCGACGTGTGCAGCAATTCGGGGTAAGTGGTGCCAACTATACGCTAGGCGTATTGTTGCGATTGTAGTTTAGTTTATTAGGTTTGCTTTTATGTTAAGGTCTTCTTTTATCTGTAGTTTGTTATTTGGATTCTTCCTTTTGGTGGGATCTGTACAGGCGCAGGAAAGTGGCAATGAACAGGTAAAAAGGGTACAGCGAACCATCTTTATTTACAACATAGCACAACAGGTCACATGGCCCAATGCTTCAGATTTCGATACGTTTAGTATTGGTGTTTTAGGACCCGATCGGGTGGCGATCGATTTGCAAGTGATGGCCCAAAGACGCCAGATACAAGGAAAACCAGTAGAGGTGGTCCGATTCAACAAGGTGAAAGATGTGCAGGGAATTCAGTTGCTGTATGTAAATAGGAAGTTCAATTATGATATTAACTATGTACTTTCTTCCCTTTCCGGAAAGAATATATTACTGATTTCCGAAGATTACAACTACAATACGTCCATGATCAATATGGTAAATGTGGGCGATTCCTTCGAATACGAGATCAATAAACCGCTATTACTTTCCACAGGATTCATAGTTACGCCTTCTTTGGAAAACTATGCTGTAAGTTCTTCAGAAAAGTGGAAAGAGCTATTTCAGGAAACCCAAGATGATCTTGCCGAAGAGGAGAAACAAGTGGAGGCACAACAAGAGATTATTTCCGAAAGGGATAAAGAGATCAAGGAACAGGAAAAAGCACTAAGCCAGAAAGATGAAATCATCACTTCTTCCAAGGACTTGCTAACGCGGCAGCAAGATTCCATTTTAGAGCTGGCGTCTCAAAACCAACTACAACTTCAGAAATATGAAGACAAAGTCCTTATAGAGCAGGAACTGGAGCGTACCATTGCCAATCAGGTAGAGTTCTTACGAACACAGCAGGAAACCATCGATAGCACGAATACTAGGATTGCAGGACAACTGGAGATATTGAAAGCTCAGGAGGATGAGATCAACGAAAAACAGCGTATACTGGATGCCCAGGATGAGACCATAAGCTCCCAGAAAAAGGTGAATATGCTGTTGCTTGTAATCGCTGGATTGTTATTGTTGGGAGCACTTCTCATCTACAGAGGGTATTTACAGAAGCGAAAGCTAAGCGATGCTTTGGCAGAAAAGAATTCTGAATTTGAGATGCAAGCGGCCGAATTGAAACAGAAAAATGCCGAACTGGAGCAATTTGCCTATATAGCAAGTCATGATCTACAGGAACCTTTGAGTACCATAAGCAGTCTTATCGGTATTCTGAAAGAAGACTACGACCATCTCTTTGACGATGTTGCGAAGCAAAGCCTTCAGTTTATGGATGATTCTAGCTTACGCATGCGAGAATTAATTCAAGCACTTCTTAAGCATTCCAAGTTAGGAATGAATCAGGATAAGACCTATGTGAATGTAAATACGCTGTTGAAGGATATACAGGGAGATCTCACCGAAAAAATAAAGACGACTGGAGCCGAAATTTATGTAGACGATATGCCCGAAGTATTGGCTTCGGAAGTGGAATTGCGATTGGTGTATCAGAATTTAATTACCAATGCCATAAAGTTCACGAAGGATGACGTGGTACCTGAAATCAATATCTCTGCTGAAAAGACGCAGGATAAAGCTTTTTGGGAATTTTCGGTTTCCGATAATGGTATCGGGATTCCAGGAGCGTATCGCGATCGTATTTTTGCTATTTTCCAACGATTGCATAGCCGGGAGGAATATGAGGGTACGGGAATTGGACTCGCGCATGTAAAGAAGATCATCGATGCCCACGGAGGTCGTATTTGGGTAGAATCTACCGTAGGTGAAGGAAGTACTTTCTTCTTTACCCTTCCCGTTTAATACTTAAGCGATATAAAAAAAGCCCCTCTTTCGAGGGACTTTTCTGCAAGGGCACAAGTCCCTTACTCCTTAGCAATTTTTATACTTTGAATATTATTTACCACGGCTATATAAATACCCTGAGCCAGTCTATCGATGGCAAGGGTCTTTTGGGTAACCGCGTCTATACTTTCATCGATTAATAATCGACCGTTCAGATCGTATATGGCAATGCTAGTAATCGGCACACTATTGGAACGGAAATTCAATACGTTCTTCGCTGGATTTGGAGCAACCGAAAAGGCCTGAACGTTCTCATCATTTACGCTAAGCGATTGTTCTCTCACCAAGAAGAAACCACCGGCATCGGAATAGTTGCTAATCACGATATTTCCGCTTTCAAAGAAAGGATAGGCACCCCAAGCTCCAGGATCGCCCACACTGGCACTGGCATTATCATCGGCAGGCCAAGTATCGAAGAATCCAATTTCGGGCATATTGTTATTGGCGATATCGGACACATCCATTACGCGCAAACCGCCTCTATAGGCAGAGGCATAAGCCTTGTCTCCTTTCACAAAAACATTATGGTCAGAAGCCGTAGTGGGACCTAAGTATTCAAAATGAACACTAGGGTTGTCCAAATCGTTAGCATCTAATACAATAAGACGTAGATTGAACCCAAAGAATACTTCATCCAATTCGTCTGTAGTAATGAAATACGCTTGATCTTCTGTAAACCAGCCTTGATGGGTATATCCTATATTGTTATAACTAACAGACGAGATATGTTGTGGATTCGACTTGTCTGTAATATCTACGAACACAACTTCATTTTCATTACTTCCAATAAATATCTCTTTTCCCGTATAGTCACTGTCCGGTCCATTATAGGTTACTACCTGTCCGTCATGAGAATAGCCGTCACCGCTCCAACCGCCAGCTCCGACAGGATTTAAAGGATCTGTCATATCTACAAAATGAGGACCTCCTGAAAAGGTATTGGTTCCCACTCCAAAGGCATAACCAGAATCTTCGTTTACCACGATGTTATGGGAATTTCCAAATCCATCGTAGTGAGCATCCTCCGTAAAGGTTACTGGAGGACTGGCCACATTGCGCAATCGGGTAAGATCGAAAATTTGCATCCCATGTCCGGCAGCTTCACTTCCTATGAGTGCGTAATTGCCCAAGGTTTTAATGTCTCTCCATTCGCTACTGCTGGTATGAGTATCTAATTTTCCTAGGTATACAGGATTCACAGGATCCGAAATATCGATGAAGACCGTTCCGTTCTTTACGCCCATGATGGCATATTCCTTTCCGTCTTGCGGATCTGTCCATCCCCAGGTATCATTTCCGGATGTAGCACCAAAAATGGCTACGGGAATATTGGATTGTAAATCGAAGTTACTGCAGGGATAGGCACCTGCCATTCCACTATCGCATGGAGTTTGCGCCATGGCACCCAATGAAATACTGAATGCACATGCAAGTATTATTTTTTTCATAATCAATTTTTTAGTTGCACATCTCGAAATTACTTAAAATTGGTTCCGATACTGTAAATTCCGATAACTATTTCCTCGAAATACATGAAATACAGGCAAATTTGAGTAAGTGAATAGTGGAATTAGAGAAAAAGATGAGTATTTGAATATACTCTCGATTTATAAATTTGGAGAAATTTTCGAATCTATCTGACGATAATGGACGCTAAAAGAAATCTTGTGCATTATTTTTATTGTCCCTAGCCAATTGCTCATGAAAAAGTTAAGACCCAAAGTAACCCCTTGTCTATTTTTTGTCCTCCTTGGGATGCTATTTCTTATGGGAAATAGGACTTCCTTAATGGCACAAAGCCAAAAAGAATTCAATGGAGTGGCAATGGACAAACTTATGGAGATGCGTAACTACTATGCGTGGATTTCTAATTATGCATCACAAAAACAATTTGATAGTTCAAGCCGCTACGCCAAAAGAGCGATGGATTTGGCAAGGAGTCTCAATAATGACGAAATGATAGGCTATGCCAAGGTTTGTAATGCTTTGAATTTGTATTACCAGAGGCGTATTAACCAAGCCAAGGAACTGCTACAGGACAATATTACGGATATCGAAATGCATGACAGCATTAAGATACGATCCTATCTAATGGCGGGGGAAATCCATTATTATGAAAAGGATTATTTGAAAGGGGTGGAAGACAATGTCAATGCCGAAAAACTTTTACGAAAATCAGGCACCTTCAGAAGATGGGATAGCGTATCACTTTGCCGTGCCTATACCAATATCGCAACCCTTTACAAAGAAATTCATGAGTACGAAAAAGCCCATGATTATTTCGATAAAGCAAGGAACTTTAATGTGGATAAGGGTATGGATAGTTTCATTCTATATTATCGATCCGAATTATATGAAGAGGAGGAAAGGATCAATGCGGCCATAGCAATGACAAAGCGGGCAGCTGCCATTGTAGCCGAGGATAAAAAAGAATTATTTCTTCCCACTTATTATCTCGCCTTAAGCCGATATTATCATAAACTACAGAAAGCAGACAGTGCCGTGTACTACGGTTTAAAAGGTATTAAGGATAATTCGTATTGTCAATTGGATTTGTTACATAACGCCTTGGGTAACGCCTATGTTCTTTTAAACGATTACCCTAAAGCCAAACAGCACTATAAGAAGGCATTGGTAGAATCCACAGCTCCGGCAGTAGACACTCTGGTTCATAAGAATTTGAGTAACGTATATGCCCACTTAAAGGATTATAAAAATGCACTTGACCACAACACTTATTATCTGAAATTGAAGGACTCTTTGGATGGACTGAAGGTGAAGCAGGAAATTGCAATGATTACCGAGAAGTACGAATCTGGAAAGAAACAGGTAGAAATTGAGAAGTTAAACGTGGAGAATGCCAAAAATGAGATGGTAATTAAGGAGCAGAAAACGAAACTCACCATTATTTCCATTGCCTTACTCGGTATATTCCTGATACTTTTTATCATCTATTATTTTTATGTGAAACAGAGCAGGCAAAAGCATTTGTTATTCCTTAAAAATTCTGAGTTAGCCCGTGAACTAAAGGAACGACAAACCATAACAGTGAAAAGACAACCCAAGGAAGATAATCCTGGGATGCAAGACGCACAGCGTGAAAAAATCCATGATGCCATCGAAGAACAAATGAAAGAAGGCTTTTATCTGGATACGAATATGACGCTGGCAAAAATGGCCAAACTTATAGATACCAACACTACCTATCTTTCTAAAGTGATCAATGAAGATTACGAAAAGAGCTTTGCCACTTTCCTGAATGAATTGCGCCTTTCGTATACGTTAGAAAATCTGGAAACTGAACCAACTTTTAGAAGGTTGACCATAGATCATATTGCCGAAAAGTCCGGTTTTGCGTCCAGCTCTACCTTTTACAGTGCTTTTAAGAAGTACACTGGACTTACCCCTTCCTATTACATTAAAAAACGTTTGGTCCAAGCGGAATAAGCCCCCGTATATCCTTTACCTGTTGAGTTTATTTCGATTTATAAATCTGAATAAACTTCATTTTTCATTGCCTTATTTCATAGATAGCTTTGTTACAAACGCTGCTAAGGAATCCTATCGTGCACTTTATATGGATAGGATGATTTAAAGCAAGTCTAACCACTAAAATATAAGTTATGATAAAGTTTGTATTCTTTTTACTCATGGGAAACTTGGCATTGGCGCAGACCGTTTCCACCTTCTTGGACGACCCAGCCGTAGATGTAGACGATGGCCTAGTTTTCGACAACGACGGAAACCTATACGGATCTAATTTTGCCGGAGACACAGTATATCAAATTTCACCCGCAGGTGTGGCGACACCTTTTGTAAGTGGATTTACGAACCCTAATGGACTTGCTTTCGATACTAATGGAGATTTTTTCGTAGTAGACTGGGGGGCAGGCGAAGTTGTGAAGTTCGATAATGGTGGAAATTTATTGGAAACCTACAACGTAGGGCCAACGCCCTCTGGTCTTATTGCGACACCAACAGGTACGGTGATCTATACCGACACAAACGATGACAGTATCAAAGAGATTGCTACCGATGGAACCATAACCACTTTGTTCACAGGAACACCTCTCAATGCTCCTGTAGGTCTTGCTTATGACGAGAACGATGTGCTTTATGTGGGGAATTTCGTTGGACGCGAAGTATATCGTTTCACGGGAAGCGATATGGAATATGTAGCTACCGTTCCCGATGGAGGCGCTGCCACCAACAATTTTCTTGGGTTCATCGCGTATGCCGACGGTAATTTATACGGCACCAATTTTGGAGGGCATCAGATTTATAAGATCAATCCAGAAGCGGTAGATGATGTTACTCTTTTTTCTGGAGGTGATCAAGGAAGTGCAGATGGCGATATATCTGTAGCCACCTTTAGCTTTCCGAATGGCATTATCTACAATCCTTCACAGGATGCCCTGTATGTATCCGAATTTAGTGGAGTAGGTAACATCCGGCGGATCGATGGTATTTTATCGATTGGGGAAAATGAGATTAGCTTAGATGCTTTCATTGCACCCAACCCTGTAGGTGATAGATTGAATTTTAGTCTACCAAATGATCGTTCGGCCATTCATTCAGTGTCTATTTATACCATTTCAGGAGCCTTGGTGACTGTCCATACCGATTTAAGCACAAATAGTATAGATGTGGCGCATTTGGTACAAGGAATGTACTTTGCAGAGATTGCTTCTGTGGAGAACAAAACATCGGTGCAAGCCTTTATTAAGAATTAAGTTTATTCTTCTTTTTTATGAAAAAGCCTCCTCGTACATGCGTACAGGAGGCTCTTTCGCCTAACCGCTTCGACTATCTAGACAGAAGGGTGCAGTTCTCAATCGAATATAAATTTGAACCCTCCCGAAATGATACTTGCATTTAAACCGGTACTTCGTTCGTATTGGGCAAAACGTAGATCGATACTTTTTAAACCGAATTTAAAGAGCTTGAATTTGGTAAAAATGTCCGTATATCGAATTCCAAAGCCATATTGATGGGCATTGAACGAAGACAGGTCGAAGTCCGATGTATAGTATTGCTGGGTAGATAAGTGCTCCTCAAAGGGCGCAAAGTAATCGATGGCCGATTGAGTATAGTATCTATAGTTGGGATACAGGGTAAACTTATCGCCTAACTTAATGGGCAATTCTACACTCGCTGTATGAGCGCTCATGCCCCAATTATCGAAGTAATAACGATAATAGGTGCGAACGGTCAAATACTCATTTATAAAATAGTTGAGTCGTGCCCCAATAGGCGTTTTAAATCGCGTATCGGGTAGCCGTTCAAAGTCATCTGCCAATTGAAACACGTCTGTATTACTCTGTGAGGTATAATTGGGAATGTTTGCTGCATTTCCGACGAAGTAATTCGGACGGTCCCCAAAGTATACACGTTGCATCGGATTGGCCAACCAACCTTCTTGCTGTATGAGGTCTACAAACAGGGATAGTTGAGCGTTCCTGCTAAGAATTTGAGAGAAACTAAGGGATAAGGTATAACTATTTCGGTTTTTGTTCTGAATTAACTCGAATCCAGATACAGGACTCCAAAGGTCATTTCCATTCTTGTCGATGATCTGTCCTTGCTCATTCAGGATATCGATTCCTTCAAAGAAGCCGTTGTTCAGGTTCCTGTCGGCATCGAGGTACGAATCCAGTTCGGTAGGATATCGGGCACTCCATTTGTCCAAGAACACCGATCCTTTAACACCTATTTCTGTGTTTTTCTGATTGAACAACCAGGTATAACCTCCACCAAAGCCAGCGGAGAAGTAATCGTATTCGGCCGAAATCCCTCCATTTACGTTCCAAATACGATTTCTATCCTCGCTGTACTTTGTATAGCTAAGCGTGGCATTTCCCCAAATGTCCATATAGGATTCTCCGGAAGATGCTACCCACGGACTCCCCGTAACGGGATTATTAGCATTGTTTCTATTAGCATTTCCCCCCTGAAGGTCATCGTCGTATTCCCCTCCCGAAGCACCACTGGAATCAAACGGATCCAGATTACTGGAAGAAGCTGAGGTATATGCAGAAATCCCGGCATCTACAGTCAGGATTTCGTTAGCACTTAAAGGCATGGTGATCGTAATGGTTGGGGTAACGTCGGTAAGCCGTTCGGTACCAATACCCCCCGTTACTGAGGCGTTATTTCCGTCCTGTTCATAGTAACTGGACACAAAGTCGATTTCAGCATTTTCCAATACCCTTTTCTGATAGGTCGAATTCGAGTTGTCTTGTGCATAGAGGCAAATGCAGGACAGTGATAGTATAGCGGTCAGTATGTTCTTCATTCAGTAGTAATTAATTACATCCACAACCACCTCCGGTTTTTCCACCGTTGGCGCCTGAAGCTCCTTCTCTATATACTTGAAAATTGGTTTCGAACCGTTCGCATTTATGTGCGGCTAAATTCATATCGGGATCATTGATGTTTACTTTTTCGTATTCCTTTACCACCACACAGGATTGTAAGGAACTTAAAAGGAGAAGTCCTATTCCTAATTTTTTCATAGTTATTTTTTTCTATTTAGTCCTCCGAAGCGCTTTGATCCGAAGAAAGGTTGTCCAGTTGAATATTATTCGAGGTGTGGATTTTATAGTTATCATCAATAATGACGCACTCCACACCCTTTAATTGATTGATAAAATGAAGTCCGGTATCCAATCCCATCACAAATACTGAAGTGGATAAGGCATCCGCTAACTCCGCATTTTTTGTAAAGATGCTCACACTTCTAACCCCACTCGATGGGTAACCCGTTTTTGGATTAATGATATGTGAATAGCGGACTCCATTAAACTGTACGTATTTCTTGTAATTTCCAGAAGTAACCACGGAGCTGTTTTTAACCGGCATCCAAGAGAACACTTTTTCGTCATTCAGAGGATTTTTTATAGCGACGTACCAATCACTTCCATCTGCCTGTATACCCCAAGTATTCAAGTCTCCCGAGGCATTGATGATTCCACCAGAAACGCCTTTTTCTATTAATAACGCCTTGGCCTTGTCGGCCGCATAACCTTTTCCTATAGCCCCAAAACCTATCTTCATGCCTTCATCCTTTAGAAAGACAGTATTCGTTTCCTTGTTCAGGATAATCTTTTCATAACCTACTCGGGCAACTGAGTTTTTAATGGCCGTTTCAGAGGGCATTTCGGTCATGCTTCCATCAAATTTCCAGATACGGTCCATAGAGGCATAGCTTATATCGAAAGCCCCTTCGGTTAATGCCGAAATCTTTTTGGCGCGTTCAATAAGTTGCACCAGTTCCGGATCTACTGTTACAGGTTGTTTGCCGGCATTGTTGTTAATTTCCGAAGTCTGGGAAGCGGGGTCCCAAGAGGAAATCATGTTTTCGATCCGTGTAATTTCCGAAACCGCGAGGTCGATATAAGCATTGGCCTCTTCTTCATCGTTGGCGACTACGGTAATTTCGAAACCGCATCCCATTAATTTCATGGCCCTTTTAAAGTTTTGCTGTGCGAAAACGCTAGTACTGAGGAGGCACACTATGATAATTGATAGGCTCTTCATGGCTTACTGTATGAATGAGTTGATATGAGTAATGTATTCGTCAGGCGATATTTTCTTGTACCCAGTTTCCCCGAGCACAAAGCCTTCACTGTTCAAAATGGCAACAAAGGGAAAGATGCCATTAGGATTGTATTTTTCTGCCAGCCCATTGTTATGTTGCTGTTGGGTTTCGGGCAATGCATTCTTCTTTTTTCTGGGAAAATCTGCCTGTAACATCACATAATGTGACTCGGCATATTTCTTAAAGGCTTCTGTGCTCCAAATTTCTTTGTCTAGTTTAATGCATGGAGCACACCAATCGCTTCCTTGAAAAACCAGAACAATGTGTTTGCTGTCCCGGGAAGCCTTTGTTTTGGCGCTTTCAAAGTCTGTAAGCCATTCCTGGGCAATGGCCGAAGTGCAAAATAGTAGCGTAAATAATAGGGCCGCATATACTTTCATACGTATTGGATTATAAGGTTGTTTCTTGTAAACAAGACAGGAAAAGGAGAATACACCCTATTTTTTGAAGATTAATTTTTGGACTTTTCCTACTTTTGGCACGGAGATTTTAGCGAGCATGTCCGAGAAAGAACCATCCATTTGCGAGGAGAAAAACTATAATACGTTGTTTCATGACTACTATGAATCGGCCACGAAATACATTTACTATAAGTGTGGCGATTTACAGCAGGCAGAGGATATCGTTCAGAATGTTTTTATCAAACTTTGGAAATTATGTGCTACCATCTCCTTTTCTAAGGCAAAGGCCTATATTTATAGGGCTTGCAACAACCTTTTCCTGAATGAAGTGGAGCACAAAAAGGTGGTGTTAAAACACCAAAAGACCCTTGTGCAGAACATAGACAATGAAAGTCCTGATTTTTTGGTGGAGATGGATGAATTTAGGGAGAAGTTAATGGCAGCTATCAACACCCTCGCTGTAAGGGAAAGGGAGGTATTCTTGTTAAGTCGGGTAGAAAAGAAGACGTATAAAGAAATTTCCGAAATGACCGGACTCACCGTTAAGGCGATAGAACGCAGGATGAGCAAGGCATTACGGGAATTGAGAGAACAATTAGGAAAAGAAATTAAAGTATAAAATAGGGTAAATCCATTTTTAAATGTCTCATAAGTAAGAAGCTAATGTATGGCAGAGCATTACGAAACAGACGAAACTTTTTTGGCTAGATGGATCGAAGGGAAACTTTCGGACGAGGAGCGTATGGCTTTTGAGAAGACGGAAGCCTTCAAAGAGTTTGAGCTTATTAACAAACAAGCTCAGCTTTTATCTGCACCTTCAATAGACGCCGAAGCAGCATTTCAAAAGGTCAAGTCTAAGCTACAAGAGGAAAAACCCACCAAGGTACGTTCCCTTCGTAGATGGTTTGCTGTAGCCGCTAGTGTCGTCTTGCTTCTAGGTTTGGGATACCTTTTTACAGCAACCCAAACGCATACTACGGCTATTGGAGCTACCCAAACGATTGCATTACAAGATGGGATTGAGATACATCTTAACTCAGGATCAAGCATCACCCATAAACGTTTTTTCTGGAGCCTCGATAAGGAAGTGGATTTAGAAGGAGAAGCCTATTTTGTGATTGAAAAAGGGAATGACTTTGCCGTAAATACTTCGAAAGGACAGGTAACGGTATTGGGAACCGAATTCAATATAAAGGATAGAGGAGTCTTTCAAGTAAAGTGTTATGAAGGAAAGGTGAGTTTTACCGCAGATGATACGGATGTTGGGACGATACTCACACAAGGCGAACAACTACTTATTGAAAAAGACAAACAGATAGAAGAAAGTACTTTTGAAGCCCAAGCACCTTCCTGGAGAAATGGTATTTCTAATTTTGAAGAGCAACCGCTGTATTTGGTGCTTGAAGAGTTGACCTATTTATATCCCATTACGTTTGAATCTTCTACCGTAGATACCGATCGACTGTTTACGGGAAGCTTTACGCATAACGACCTAGAAACCGCATTAAAAACGACCCTAATCCCTATGGGAATTCGCTATGAGATTACATCAACAGGCAACACCATTATCCTATCCGAAAAATAACCTAACGTACTTTTTATTCGGCCTCTCACTTTTCTTCCTTCAACTTGCGTTGGCTCAGGAAAGACAGGATTATGTGTATGACGGAACCGACTTAGAAACGGTCATTAAAGATGTTGAAGTTAGGAATGATGTGGTTTTTTCATATGCGCTCGACGTGGTTTCTGGAAAAGTGGTGTCGTTAGATGCACAACAAGTAACCTTAGAAGATATACTGTCCCTATTGCAAGCCCAAACGATATTGAGTTTTCAATTGGTTTCACCCAAGCAAGTCATTGTATCTCCTATCATTCCCGAAAGGAACAGCGTATGCGGATATCTCATCGATGCGGCCACCAAAGCGCCCATACCCTTTGCAACGATCATCATTTCAGGAAATCTTCAAACTACAACCAATGAGGATGGGTTCTTTACATTTCAAAGAACAGCTAGTAATTCCTATGTAGCACAGACCATAGGATATGCTGCCAAGGAGTTTCAAGGAGCTAGGGAATGCGTAACAATTAGTATGACATCGACCACCGAGTCCTTAACAGAGGTAGTCATTTCTGGTTATGTCACCTCCGGAATCGATTGGCAAAGAGATGGGTCTGTCTCGGTAGATCAGAAGAAATTGGGTATTTTGCCTGGTTTGGTTACGCCCGATCTACTTCAAAGTATTCAGTTAATTCCTGGGATAGGAAGTTTGGACGAATCGGCCTCTGGCATTCAGATACGGGGAGGTACTCCGGATCAGAACTTGATTCTTTTCGACGATATTAAAGTATACAATACAGGCTATCTCTATGGGGCCTTTTCGGCTTTTAACCCTTTTGCTACTAAGAAAGCGACCATCTTCAAATCTGGGACCGAAGCAGCCTACGGGGATCGTATTTCAGGAATCATAGACATTTCAACTGGAGATAACATTCCTGAAAAAATAGAAGCCGGGGTGGGTATCGATGGATTAAGTGCAGATGCCTATGTGCGTGCACCTCTTTCAGATAAATGGGCCGTCAATGTTTTTGCCCGTAAATCCTATTCAGAAGTATATAAAAGTCCTACCTACGATAGCTATGCGGAGAAATTATTCCGAAATGTCGGGGAAGTACGGGACATTAATGGAAATATAATCACTGTCGAAACCGATGACGAATATACGGTAGATACCAGCACCAATGAGTTTTCGTTTTACGATGCCAATGTTAAGGCAATCTATCAACCTGATGAAAACAATAAGATCGTATTGAGTAGTTTGTATACGCGTAATGATCTCGACTTCGAATTTACGAACACTGGGGAAACCAGAATAGATTCCCTAGTGACCAAAAACTACGGGGTGAGCTTGCGTTGGGATCATAGAAGTACCGAGAATAGAACTGAGGAGATCACAGCGTACATAGCGAATTATGATTCCCATTATTTGAATGAAGAGTTCGTTGAAAACACTTTGGAAGAAACCAATATTAGGTCGAATCAGATCTTCGATTATGGGCTCACGGCCATTTCAAGGCGGGATTTCAATGAAAAGCACTCACTTTCTTTTGGGTACCAATTCTCCAACTCTCGCGTGAATATAGATTTGGTAAAGGAAGAGCCTTCTGAACCAGAGGACAATCAATTTGTGTTCGATGAACAAAGCAATCTCAAGAATGCTTTGTTTGGAACCTATACCTATCGTTTTTCGAATAAGGGCATTCTGAGTGCTGGAGTTCGTTCGGTGCATTATGGAAGTGTAGGGGAGCTTTATATCGAACCACGGCTAAATGTAGTATTCCCAATGACCAATGCCATTCGTCTAAAGGCCAGTTTAGAACGAAGGAACCAACCTATTTCTCAGTTGGTGGAGTTCAACCAAACCGAACTTAGATTGGAAAATAACATTTGGCGCCTGTCCGATGATAGAACCTATCCATTATTACAGAGTAATCAAGCATCATTGGGTGTCATTCTTAATTCCAACGGATGGACGGTCGATTTCGACGCCTATCTAAAGAGATTATCGGGACTCACTTCGTTTACCAGTGGATTTAGCACGCCTCAATTGCAACTTTCTGAAGGGGAAAGCGAGATTGTTGGATTCGACATATTATTTAAGAAAAGGGTAGGGGCTTACCGCGTTTGGGCAGGCTACAGTTTGAATGATATCGACTTTACCTTCGATGCGATTCAACCCGAATCTTTCGATGGAAACAATGATATTACGCACAGTTTCAGGATTTCCAATTCGCTTTCGTTTAAAAATCTTCAGATTTCGGTGGGATGGCAATACAGAACGGGAGAACCCTTCACACCTATCAGCAATTTTAATCCAGAGAATTCTGATGTGAGATTTGGGGCCATTAATAGTGACCGATTGGAAGATTATCATCGACTGGATGCTTCGATCATCTACAATTTTACCATCAATAAGAAAAAAGGATGGAAGGCCCAGTTAGGTTTTTCTGCCCTCAATCTCTACGATCGTAAAATACCACTTTCTATCACCTATAGAGCTGAGGAAGAGGATGATGTAGATCTGGAATTGAAGCAGGTTATACAGCGATTTTCCCTTGGCTTTACGTCGAATGCGTCCCTTAGAATCTTCTTCTAAGAAAAAACTTCATTTTTTTTGAAATAAAAATAGGGTGGTCTTCACTTTCCCTGTCTTAAGGGTGTAAACCATTAAATCAACCAAAACCCCAAAAATGAGAAGATCGACCCTACTCGTCTTGATGCTTTTGGCATCCCTTCAAACTATTTACTCACAATGCGGACCCGGTAATGACATAGATAACTCAGTTGTTACTGCACAGATCATTAACACAACGCAAATCAATGGGCAAGCTTTTACCCCAGATTGTACGGGTTTTATAGATCGCATCCGTTTTGCGACCAATGCGATGAGCGTCGCTGGTACGGGTACCATGACCATTTATGAAGGTCTAACCGATGCAAATCCTTTGGCATCAAACACCTTCACACTTTCGCAACCCGCAGAAAGTGTATGGGTGAATTTTTCACCTCCGGTCCCTGTTACTGCCGGTACCGAATATGTTTTTATGATAGATCCCGGGACCAGTATCGCCAACTATAGAGCGAACACCAATTACCCGGATGGAATAACGTATAGATACATACCGCCCAATCCCAATTTTGTAAACTCTTTGGGAATTAATATCGACTATGCATTTATTATAGAATATGTCGACGGCGTAGCGCCAACGGCAGTCTGTCAGGATTTTACAGCCTATGTAGACAGTAGTGGTAATGCTATCATTTCTGCTGCAGATGTGGATGGCGGTTCTAGCGATGATAGTGGATCGGTAACGCTAAGCATAGACACGAATACCTTCGATTGTAGCGATGTAGGGCCTTCCGGTGGTCCCTTCCAGGCGTATCAGGCCACGAGTAACAGTGGTAATCAGGCATGGACAGGTGAATTGGGGCTTAAATTCGATGTACTAACACCCATTTTTATTGATGAATTGGGAGCTTTCGATCATTTAAGCGATGGTATTAACGGGACTCAATCCGGTGGAATTCGAGTTGCGATTTTCGATCGGAACACTCAAAGTATTGTTCCAGGATTGGATATAATAATTTCAGGTAGTGCAGATCCATTGGTAAACAACCACAGAATGCGCAGCATTACGCCTGTAGAACTTCCCGCAGGACAGTATATGGTTGTGGCTAAAGGTTTTCAAGCAGGACAACTGAATGGAAATAACACGGGAAATGGCACCACAGATGACGGGGGAGGCCTTATCTCATTTGTAGGTACCCCCAACTATGGACCCGGTACGCCCGCAGGATTTAGCTATCCTAACTTAGTGGATGCAGGTCCTGCCAATAGATACTTAGCAGGGACTTTTAATTATTACCCCAGTACTGCTAATATAGTTACACTAACCGCGACAGATCCGGCAGGAAATACAGATACCTGTATGGCCAATGTAACAGTGTTGGACACAATTTCACCTACGGTAATGACTATGAATATGAATCTAATGTTGGACGCTTCAGGAAATGGAAGTATTACAACAGCGGATATTGATAATGGTACAACCGATAATTGTGGAATTGCCTCTTTGGCCCTTGATATTTTAGATTTTGATTGTACCAATCTGGGGGCAAATACTGTAGTGTTAACGGCTACGGACGTTAATGGAAACACAGCAACAAGCAATGCCGTGGTTACCGTCATGGATGACATTAACCCAACAGCTAATTGCCAAAATATTACGGTGTCTTTAGATGCCACAGGAAATATTACTATTTCACCATCCGATGTAAATAATGGCTCTACCGATAATTGTGGTGCACCTTCCCTTTCTTTGGATACGACCGATTTCGATTGCTCTAATCTCGGAGTGAATACGGTAACCTTAACAGCAACTGACGCTAGTGGAAACAGCGATAATTGTACTGCAACAGTTACCGTAGCAGATACAACACCACCTTTTATAACGCTTAACGGGTTGGGTACGGGAACCCTAGCAGATCCTTTTGTTTCTGTAGATCCAACTGTGGTTGGAGGAGTTCCTTCCGGACGTTATTATTTTAGTTTTAACGGGAATATATTTCAAGGTGAATTAGATAACGATAACCTAGGCGGATCTTGGCTTATGATTTTGAATTACGTACACCGTGCTGGAGATAATTCAGATCTTGTGGTTAGAAATGCAGACTTACCGTTATTGGGTTCTTCTACTTTGGGCGATAATGAGGCTGGGAGTGCCAATTGGGGACATTTTGGGAATACACTAGCAGCAGATATTGATTTTTCCGAAATCCGTTTCTTCGGTCAAACTTCGCGTGACCCCAATGATATTATTGATTTTACGACCAGTTATACGAACGTACTAACTTATGTAAAAACGGGAACTGGGAGTTTCTCAGGTATTAACAATCCGGCAAATTATTCACTAGGGCCTAATCATACGGCTTCCATTCCGCAAAATGCACCGAACTTCTTTACAAGCCGAGGAAATTTTGCACTTACAGATTTTCCCTTCTGGCGAGCTGGACAAGCCCACTGGGGAATCCGTGGATTAGGAGGCCGCTGGGAAGTGGACGACGCAGCTGGAAATAGTTTCAATACCATTCATAGAGTATGGGTTCGTGGAGATTTATCTCTTACATCAAGTGCTACTACTTCCTTGACTTTGGATGCTAGTGGAAATGCGACCCTATCGGTAGCAGATCTACCCTTGACAATTACAGACAACTGTATCAACTTTACCACTAGCTTGTCGCAAACCGATTTCACATGCTCCGATGTTGGGCTAAATACCATACAGCTTACCGCCACGGATGACTTTGGAAATAGTACTGCTATAGATGTATTAGTGAATGTAATAGACGATATTCCACCAGTGGTAAATGGTTGCCCAAGCGATTTTTCGGTGAACAATGATCCCGGCGAGTGTGGTGCCGTAGTTACTTTCACTGCACCTACGGCAACGGACAACTGTCCCGTTTCTGTGACACAGACTTCTGGTCCTGCAAGTGGTGACTTTTTCCCAGCTGGAGATACTCTAGTTGAATATACCATTGATGATGGAAACGGAAATGTAGAAACCTGTGGCTTTACGGTAACGGTTAATGACGTAGAAGCCCCAATAATTAATTGTGAGGATGTTACCATCGCGTTAGGGGATGATGGCACGGTAACCTTCGATCCGAGTATTAGTGTGGGGTATTCTGTTGATCAGTCAGGGACTTTTAATCCAATCGATATTTCAGCCAGTGGAACCGACGTAACCTTAAGTGATGACCAAGTTTCGGATCCGCTTCCTGTTGGTTTTGATTTTAACTTCTATGGAATTGACTATACCGACTTCCGTATTTCATCCAATGGATTCATCACCTTTAACGATGATACAGATAATGGGTGTTGTGATGGCGATATGATTCCCGATAACAATACACCAAATAATATTATAGCCTTGGCTTGGGAGGATTTAGATCCCGGAAATGGAGGGCAACCGACAGAGAATGTTATTAGATATGCGACCTTAGGGACCGCTCCCAACCGAATTTTGGTTGTGGAATACTTTAACGTAGACCATTTCTCAGATGGCTTGAATGTAACCACACAAGCTCAATTATATGAAGGGACCAATCGCATCGAAATTCATACTACAGAGATGCCTACCAATGGAGACCCTCATACGCAAGGTGTTGAAAACGCTAATGGAACTCTGGCTACCGCTACACCTGGCAGAAATGCAGAGGTTTGGGCAGTCACCAACGATTATGTAGCATTTATTCCTCCTTCTGGTGGCTTTGCTACGGATAATTGCGATATCACATTTACAGCTAATGCAACTACATATACCTGCGCCGATATCGGAGATCATACCGTTACTATCACCGCAACGGATCCGGCCGGGAACACTACAACTTGCGATATAACGGTAACTGTTTTAGATAATACGGCGCCAGAAATATATTGTAATGATATTACGGTTGAATTAGATGAGAATGGACAGGCAAGTATTGCTGCTACCGACTTAATTCCTTCCAATACAGACTATGTTATAGATCGATCTGGAATGTTTAATCCTGTTGATATTTCCAGCACAGCTACGCAGATTTCACTGAATGATGATGAGTTATCACCAAGCTTGCCCGTTGGATTTTCTTTCGGTTTCTATGGAAATACATATGATGACTTCCTTATCTCATCCAATGGATTCATTTCCTTTGGTACCAGGGACGCGGGTTGCTGCGATGGGGATGTGATACCTAGCACGAGTAACCCAAATAATTTTATTGCTTTTGCTTGGGACGATCTTGACCCTGCCGATGAGGATTTGCCAGCACCAGATATCATTCAATATGCCACTATTGGAACGGCTCCGAATCGGATTCTGGTAGTAGACTTCATAAATGTAGAACACATCGCTGAAACCATCGAGGTTACGAGCCAAGTGCAACTGCATGAAGGAACCGATATCATTGAGATTCACACCACTTCGAAGTTAGATAATGGCGAACCCTTTACCATGGGAATTGAGAATGCCACGGGAACGGAAGGTTTGGCTGTACCGGGAAGAAACTCCCAACGATGGAATGCAATAAATGAATATGTTGCCTTTATACCACCTGGAATAACCGAAAATTGTTCTGTGGATACCATTAGTTTGGATACCACCACTTTTACGTGCGATGATTTAGGAGATAATACGGTAACCATTACTATAACGGATCAGAGTGGTAATACGTCTACCTGTCAAGCTACAGTTACGGTTGAAGATAATTTAGCCCCAATAGTGTCCTATGATGGCGCCTATGGAGACGGATCGCAGACCAATCCATTTACAAGTATTGCCGATTATGCATTGAACGGAGTCCCAACAGGCGTATACTATTTCAACTTTAATGGAGCAACATTCCAAGGTTACCTGGATATGGATAACGTTGGAGGTAATTGGTTATTAGTACTCAACTATGTACACGCACAAGGAACCTTTCCTCCTCTAAACGATAGAAACACCAGCTTACCATTATTGGGGTCGTCTACTTTGGGAGATGACGAAAGTGGAACTGACTTCTGGGGACACATGAATTTTGAATTGGCACCGGAAATCGACTTTACCGAATTGCGATTCTATGGGGAAACAAGTGACCATGGAAGAATACTTCACTTCACCACCGATTTCGCTCCCGGAATCAACTATGTAAAAACGACCACTGGATCCTTCGACGGAATTCAAAATGGAAACTTTACGGCGATGCCTAATCATACAGCAGATCTTCCAGGCGTAGCTACTGGATTCTTGTCTGGTTTAGAGCGATCATTAACGCGAAGACCGTTCTTCAAGCTCAACGGACCTCCAATGCAAAGCCGTCTGTGGGAAATAGGAACAGCTGGCAATAGCCGCTGGACCATGGATTCTCGTGTAGGAGCCTTCAATACAAACACCATTCACAGAGTGTGGGCAAGGGGAGATGATTCACCAACCTTGGCCGGAAACCCTGTGGATCTAACCCTTCAATTGGATGCTTCCGGGAATACAACACTAACATCCACAGAACTACTTACAGTGATTACCCTAGTGGAGAACTGTCCAGATTCCTTGGTGTACACCTTTACGGAAGAGAATTTCGATTGTTCGGATGTGGGAACTCCTACTTTGGTCACTACCACCATTACCGATGGAGCAGGGAATTCGGTTAGTTTCCCAGTAAATGTAATAATAGAAGACAATGTGGCTCCTACCGCATTATGCCAGAACATTACAGTACAATTGGATGCCAACGGAATGGCTTCCATTGCAGTCGCGGATATCGACAACGGATCCAATGATGTATGTGGAATGCAATCCGTATCCATAGATGTAACCGATTTTACTTGTAGCGATGTAGGAGACAACAATGTGATTCTTACCGCTACCGATGTAAATGGAAATACTTCGACTTGTACAGCTGTTGTAACGGTAGAAGATATGGTGGCACCAGTTGCCATTTGTCAGAACATTACGGTTCAATTAGATGCCAATGGAATGGCTTCCATAACTGCGAGCGATGTTGATAATGGTTCTAATGATGCCTGTGGTATTCAGTCAACTTCTATAGATGTGACCGACTTTACGTGTAGCGATGTTGGAGATAATAATGTGGTATTAACCGTAACCGATGTCAATGGAAATACTTCCACTTGTACGGCCGTAGTTACCGTAGAAGATACCGTAGCACCTACAGCCCTTTGTCAGAACATTACAGTACAATTGGATGCCAATGGAATGGCTTCCATTACAGCTGGAGATATAGACAATGGTTCTAATGATGCCTGTGGTATTCAGTCAACTTCTATAGACGTGACCGACTTTACATGTAGCGACGTTGGGGATAACAACGTGGTATTAACCGTAACAGATGTCAATGGAAATACTTCTACGTGTACAGCTGTAGTTACCGTGGAAGATACAGTGGCACCGGCGGCCATCTGCCAGAACATTACGGTTCAATTAGATGACAATGGAATGGCTTCCATTACGGCTGGCGATATAGATAATGGTTCTAATGACGCCTGTGGAGTACAATCAACCTCCATAGACATTACCGAGTTTACTTGTGCGGATATAGGAGACAATAATGTAGTACTTACGGTTATGGATGTAAACGGTAATACTTCAACATGTACAGCAATTGTTACCGTTGAAGATTCCATTGCACCAACAATTTCATGTCCTTCGGATGTTACTACTAGTAATGATCCCGGAATGTGCTCTGCGATAGTAACTTTTGCCGACGCCATAACATTGGATAATTGTGGAACTGTCACCGTAGCGCAAACGGGTGGACTTCCTTCTGGAAGTGATTTCCCAGTGGGCACAAGTACGGTAGAATTCACCGCTACAGACGGTAGTGGTAATACAACGGTATGTACTTTCAATATTACCGTAGAAGATAATGAGGCTCCTGTCATTGCATGTCAGGACATCACTATACAATTGGATGATACAGGGATGGCTACCATCACGGCTGTTGACGTCACAGGGGTCGAGACGGACAACTGTGGGGTGGCTTCCTCATCCATTGATGTTTCCACCTTCGATTGCAGTAACGTAGGGATAAATAATGTGGTGCTAACAGTAACAGATATTCATGGCAACATCTCAACCTGTACCGCCATGGTTACTGTAGTAGACGTTACTGCACCGATGGTGGTATGTCAGGACATTACCGTTCAATTAGATGATACGGGAATGGCAATCATAGATGGTACCATGATCGATAATGGAAGTACGGATGCCTGTGGCATCGACACTTATGAATTGGATATTGACACGTTCGACTGCTCTATGATAGGAGATAATGTGGTGACCTTAACCGTTACCGATGTAAACGGGAACAGCGCTAGTTGTACTGCTGTCGTGACAGTTGAAGACAATATAGATCCAGAAGTAGTTTGCATGGATATCACGGTCGAGCTAGACGAAAATGGTTTTGTATCCATTCTACCAGAGGATGTGGCCACATTTACAGACAACTGTGCCATAGAAACTACGGCCATCGATATTTTCGAGTTTAGCTGTGATGATATTGGAGCACCTATCACTGTTCAGGTATTTGCTAACGATGCCAGTGGAAACTTGGCCACTTGTACCGCTCAGGTTACAGTGGTAGATGTATTGGCACCAGTCATTACGTGTCCTGAAGACCAAACGGTTGATCCGGGAGCTGGAAACCTGTTCTATGAAATTCCAGATTACTTCGCAACGGGAGAGGCCACGGTTATGGATAACTGTACCGATCCAGTGACGATCACTGCTCAGGATCCTGTCGCAGGTACATTAGTACCGGATGGAGTGTATACCATCACCTTAACGGCAGAAGATGAATATGGAAACGTTTCCACCTGTGAGTTTGAGTTAATTGTTGAAAGTGTGTTGGGTCTGGAAGACAATGCGATCGATCTTTCGACCGTCGTACTATATCCAAATCCAGCTTCGCAGTGGGTATACTTGAGCAATCCAATGCAGATAGCTTTGGAAACCGCTTCCATTTATGATATGAATGGTCGATTAATTCAAACATTCGATCTTACCGATATGGGTGCCGAGAAAGCTATGGATATTTCGAATCTAAGTTCAGCTACTTATATGGTATTCATAAAAGGAGAACAAGGACAAATTACCAAAACGCTCATCAAAGAATAATATTCATAAATAGGTTAATAGTTTTTTATAGTGACAGCAGTCACGGTTTGATTAGGCGAGCCCCTCACAGCAATTTTGTGAGGGGCTATTTTTATGTTGTTTTCTTACTATTATACTATGATTTGGCAGTCTTTTTTTGGTGATAAAATGTGTATATAATCCGATTTATTTGCTGATTACCAGTGTTTTAATGATTTGTCCGCCCTTTTGTCCACCCTTTTTCCTACAAAAGTGTCACTTAAAATTCTATTTTTGGGGCTTTACAACTAGTTAACAGTATCAACCAATTCAATAAACTATGAGACTGATCCTTACCCCGCGACTGGCACTGCTATGGTGCTTATTAATCTCTGCCTTTACTTATGGGCAACAAAGAGAAAACGCAACTGCCCTTTCCATTCCGGAAGTGGAAACAAGAGATTCTGAAGAATTCGCTACTCAGAATTATGAGACCCCAGCATTTGTAAAGCCTATGGCCAAACTGCCTTCCCAGCAAGATGTGAGAAGAGCCGAACAGCGTAGTGCTATGCATGTAAAAGACTTAAAACAAAATGTGACCTCTGTATTGGATTTCCAAAATGAAGAGATCTTACATCTAAGCATGTCCTCTGCAGGAAACATTGCCTTGCTAAAAAAGGACGGTAGTGTTTTAGAAGGGATATCCAATCGTACCAGCAACCAAACGATTCAAATTGTTGGAAATGATTTAGACAATACCTTAATCGTAGACGAAAAAGTACTTGATTTAGGTATTCACATCCTTTATGAAGGACGTGGACAACAGACTACTACTGGTGATGTGCTGGAAGTAACCCGAAACTCGGGAAAGTATCAAGATGTGATAATCACCCATTTCAATAAAAGTGATGGTGTGATACAAATCGATGGAAAATCGTCCATAACCTTTACTGGTTTGGAACCGATAACCATAAGTTCTATTGTCAATTTGACAATTAATTTGACAAACATACCCAATCCGGATTGTCAATTGGCCAATGAGGCTACCGCTGGGTTTAACATTTTTTCGGGAAGTACTTTTGAAGACGTTACTTTCGAAAATCCAACCGGATTAGTTACCATTAGTGGTGGAACCGATGTAGACGCATTATCCGTTATCGGATTGGATGCCGCTTTCGATGCGGACTTAACCATCAATTTTGATTCTGATGACACTATTGATTTCGAAACCAATCCAACCGACTTAGGATCTGGAGATTGTATAGTGACTTCGGGAATTCTTTTCATTACTGAAGATCTGACGACTACTGGAGATATCAACCTTACTTCAGAAGAGAATTTTGAAATCAATAGTGCAGCATTACTTCAATCTACCGATGGAGATATTACGATCAATGCTGGAGCTACGCCAGATGCAGGAGACGATTATATAGGTGTACGTGTTAATTCAGGAATTATTGAAACCACGGGTACAGGAAACATTTCCATTACGGGGCAAGGTGCCTATAATAGCAACACTTTAAGACACGGAATTGAAATAAGAAGTGCAGGGATTGTTCGTACTGCAGGAACGGGAAGCATTACACTAAATGGAACGGGTGCCGATGGAACCGACTCTAATTCGGGTCTGTTTATTTTTCAGAATAATTCATTAATCGAATCCAACGGAGGAGGAATCAACATTACCGGAGTTGGAGGTAATGGAACTGCGAACACCAACGCAGGGATTACTTTGGCCGATGATGCGACTGTAAGAGATCTAAACGGAGGATCCATCGTATGTAATGGTACAGGTAATGGTACAGCAACAAATAACCATGGAGTTCTCATTAGAACCAACCATCAGCTAAGTACTTCTACCGGTGATATAACGATAACAGGTGTTGGTGCCAGCACGGGTATCAATAATAACCGCGGTATCTCAATGCAAAGTGATGCCGATATAGTTTCAACAGGAGGAAATATCACCCTTAACGGTACGGGAGGAACTACTACAGGAAATGGGAATCGAGGTATTTACTTTTTAAGCACTGGAACTACGATAAGTACAACCGGAGCAGGAACTATTTCCCTTCTCGGAACCGGTGGAGGCGGCGGCAACTCTAATATGGGAATTGAATTAGCAAATGGAAGTAGTATTACCGCAGAGGATGGAATGATATTAATTGATGGTAATGGAAACGGAACTGGAAACACTAATGACGGAGTACGTATTAATAATACGGTGTCGTCCACTTCAGGTTCTATAAATATTACCGGAGAGTGCTTATCAACGGCTGGAGGTCAATTGCTTATAGGTGTACGATTTGATGGATCTTCCAATGTTCAATCTGTCGATGGAGATATTACCATTCTAGGAACCGGAGGAGACGGAACAGGAAACTTTAATATAGGAGTAGCTCCCTTATTTGGAGCGACCATTAGCGCCACAGGAAGCGGTTCTATTTCTATGACAGGTACTGCCGGGGCAGGCGCCCTTGCCACTACGGGTATTTTCTTTCAAACCGACACAACAAATATATCGACCAATGGAGGAGGAATATCCTTAACGGGAACTGGAGGAACCGGAACCGGAGATCAAAACAATGGAATGACCATACTTCAAGGGGTCGACATAAGTGATCTGGGAGGTGGAGATATTACATTGATAGGGAATAGTGGAAGTGGAGTTAGCGTTAATACAGGGATTGTAATTAGCAATGCCCCTGCGAGCACATTTACCACTAGTACAGGTGCGATTAGCATAACAGGAAATGGTGGGACAACTACAGGAAGTTCCAATCAAGGTCTTGTACTTACATCGGGTTCCTTGGTTACCAGTACCGGTAATGGAAACATTCAATTAGCAGGTACCGGAGGTTCTGGAGTAGATTTTAACAGAGGTTTGGAAATTCCCAATGCTACTGTTACGAGTAATGGAGGAAATATAACTATAAATGGTACTGGAGGTGCCGGAACAGGGAATACCAATATAGGATTCAGTTTGAGAGGAGGTTCTCAAATCGCAACTACAGCTTCAGGAAATATCACTATCTCTGGTTTAGGAGGCTCAGGAACGGCAAATAACTACGGATCGGAAGTTGTAGGATCGTCTAGCATTTCTGCCGTAGATGGAACCATTCAAATTGATGGGGTTTCACTAGATGCCTCCGACGGAAATCGCTATGATGGCACTTCGGCAGTTTCTACGACCAATGGAAACATCATTTTAAATGGAAGTACAGGTGTTGCGACTGCAAGTGCTATCGATATCAATTCTGGAAATGCAAGCATTACAGCAGGAGGAACCATTACGGCCACGACTACAACAGGAGAGATCAACACCCCCAACGGAATTCCAGCGGGAGCGTCATTTAATGCGTCCAATACCATTATTAATGGTGTATTGGCTCCGGGGCAATCACCGGGACAACTGATTGTGAATGGTAATTTAACCATGGGATCTGGCGACACCTTCGAAGTGGAAGTGGATAATTTCACAACCGCCGGAACGGAGTACGATCAAGTGGTTGTAAATGGAACGGTTACCATCACAGACGCTACCTTAACCCTTATAGACAATACTTCGTCTACGGCGACACCTTTTGAAATTCTTACGCTCATCAACAATGACGGAACCGATGCCGTTACTGGGACTTTTACAGGACTAAGCAATGGTAGTGCAGTAGCATTCAACGGAGAAACTTGGTACATCTATTACAACCAAGGCGATGGAAACGATGTGATTCTTAGATCAAGTGCTATCAATGTGGAAGTAGATGCAAGTGGAAACCTTGTATACAATGACACTGTGGGCGTAGATGACGATCTTACCATCATCATAGATGGAACCAACTATAGAATTAGTGACAGCACAAAACCTGTGATTGCAGGACAAGGAGCCGTACAAGACGGAAACGATGCTTTGGTAGCCATCGCATCTGTTACAGGAGCGATCAATGTCAATACACAGGATGGAGATGATAATCTTGCGGTTGACTTTGGAGGTGGAAATTATACAGATGCCATCAATTACGACGGTGGAAATCAAACCACCACACCTGGAGACGCCATGGCATTGCAAGGAGGGGGAAGCTTCGCTTCGGTAACCCATACCTTCGTAAATAGCAGTGATGGCTCGGTAGACGTAACAGGAAATAGTACCATTACCTATACAGGCTTGGAACCTGTAATAGATAACCTAAATGTAGTAGATCGCATATTTACCTTTACAGGAGGTAACGAAACCATCACCATGAGTGATGATGGTACAGCAAGTGATAATATTTCATTTATTGACTCCACCCAAGGCGAAAGCGTAACCTTCGTGAATCCAACGAACAGTCTTACGATCAATTCGGGAACTGGAAATGATACCATCAATGTACAAGGGCTGGATGCCTTGTACGATGCCGATCTCATCATAAATGGAGACGATGGTACGGATACAGTGAATTTCATCACCAATGCTACAGCCATAGGTAATAGTGATCTAAATGTAAATGCAGAACTCATAGATGTAGAAGCAGATCTAAGCACCCTTACCACAGGAACACTAACATTGAATGCAAGTTCCCGAGCGAGGGTAATCAACGGTGCCTTGATGACTTCTGTTGATGGAAACATTGCAATTAATGGTAATGTAGGTGGGAGTCAGTCCGGTGCCAGCAATTTTGATGCGGTGCAGGTTTTCCAAGCTTCTGCCGTAAGAACCACGGGTACAGGAAATATTCTGTTTGAAGGAGTAGGAACCAGTAATGGTGGAGGAAGTACACATTTAGGAGTTCAGATTTCTGGTGCTTCCCTTGTTGAGAATACCGGAACAGGAAGTATAAGCCTTATCGGAACTGGAGGTAATGGAATTAATTCCAACCAAGGGATTCGAATTGGCGGAGTAGGAACTTTTGTAACTACTATAGATGGAGGTATTACCATGAATGGAATTGGAGGTGATGGATCTGGATCTAACAATGAAGGAGTTTTAATTTTTGTAGGAGCTACAGTAAACGCTACGGGAACGGGAGCAATTAATGTTACGGGTACGGCAGGTACAAGCTTCAATAATGGTAAAGGAGTAGTGTTTTTTAGAAATGACACTTCCATAACCTCAGCTGGAGGAGGAATCACGATAGTTGGGAACGGTTCTGGAACCAATAATACATGTAGAGGGGTGAGTATCGAAAATGGAGTAACCCTAACAGATACTGCTACTGGTAACATTTCCATTACTGGAAATGGAGGTAATGCAGTTACAAACAATCATGGTATCGCTATTTTGGGAGGTTCTTCCTTAAATACGCTTAATGGAAATGTTCTGCTGAATGGTTCTGGAGGAAATGGAACGGGTAACAGTAATTATGGTATTCTAGCAAACGGAAGTTCTACCATCAATGTTACTGGAACTGGAAACGTAGATATCACGGCAAATGGAACCGGAGGAGTGAATACCAATAGAGCATATTTTGGTAATAATGCGGTTGTAACCACCAATGGTGGAGGAATCACGGTGAATGGAACTGTAACCAACACAACAGGGAATAACAACCAAGGAATATTTTTAAATGGAACGTCTGGTTTTAGGGATACCAATGGAGGAACCATTACGCTTATAGGTACTGGTGATAATGCAGCTGCATCGAATCATGGAGTGCAACTAGGGGGAAGCAATGTGTTTGTGGAGACCAACAATGGTCAAATCAATATCACGGGAGTTGGAGGAAATGGTAGTGGAAATGGGAATCAAGGAGTGGTTTTCAACGCTGCTACCGTACAAGATTTAGGCACAGGAAATATTAATATAGATGGAACTGGAGGTGATGGAGCTGCTTTCAATAGAGGATTTGAAGGGCTTACCGCCACTTTTGCCTCTAATGGAGGAAATATTACCCTTAACGGAACTGGAGGTAACGGTTCAGGAAACTTCAATGTTGGGATGAGCTTGCGAAATGCTTGTCAAGTAACTACCATGGGTAATGGAACCATTTCTATAACTGGTACAGGAGGAGTTGGTAATAATGCCAATTTTGGTAATGAAACTGTTGGAAATGCCACTGTAACTAGCGAAAATGGAGCCATAACCATTACTGGGATCGCACCAGATACCGTAGGAGGCGGACAAGATGGTCTTCGTATTGATGGTACCTTCTCGTCTACACAGAATGCTCCGATTACATTGAATGGAGGTTCAGGAATTTCTACCTCTTGGGCAGTCGCCTTTAGAACCGATGTAACCTTGGTACAAACCGGAGGAGATGTTACGATTAATGCCACTGGTTCGGAACGTATTGTAACGATCGCTTCCATTCCGCCAAATGACTTGATAGATGCCAATGCGATTACAGTGAATGGTATTTTGCGTGCTGGAGATAACGGAAGAGCTCAATTCCCAATTACAGGAAATACTGCTTTCTCTGCTGGCGATGAGTTACAGTTCAATATTGCCGGATTTACGAATGCAGGAACCGATTTCGATCAAATCAGTGTAACAGGAACTATAGATGTAACGGGATCAACTCTAACGCTTATCGATAACTTTGGTCCAGCTGAAGATAACTGTGAAACCATAGTGCTTATCGACAATGATGGCACGGATGCCATTATTGGAACCTTTGCTGGTATAGCAGAAGGAGATTCCATAACCTTTGGTGGAATCACAGGAAAGGTTTCTTACGTAGGAGGTGACGGAAACGACTTCACCTTGAACTTGGACGATACGGCACCTAATGCCGTTTGTCAGAACATTACCATACAATTAGACGCTTCAGGAAATGCTAGTATCACCGCTGCCGATGTGGACGGAGGTTCCACGGATAATTGCGGTATCGATACTTTGGCAATCGACGTATCTACTTTCGATTGTTCGAATGTAGGACCCAATAACGTAACATTAACCGTTACCGATGTAAATGGAAATGTTGCTACGTGTATTGCAGTGGTTACCGTTGAAGATAGCGTGGCGCCCAATGCTGTATGTATGGATATTGATGTGTTCTTGGATGCTGCAGGAAATGCGACCATCACCCCAGCCGATGTGGATGGAGGTTCTAACGATGCCTGTGGGGTCGCGAGTTTGAGTATTGATATCGACACCTTCGATTGTAGTAATGTAGGTCCAAACAATGTTACGCTAACCGTAACGGATGTAAATGGAAACAGCTCAAGCTGTATCGCAGTGGTAACCGTGATCGACGATATCCCACCAGTGATTTCCTGTCCTACCGACGTAGTAACAGGAACCGATCCTGGGTTGTGTTCTGCTATGGTAACCTTTAGCGATGCCATAGCCAGTGATGCTTGTGGCGTGACTGTAGCGCAAACGGATGGATTACCGTCTGGAAGTGATTTCCCAGTAGGTGTGAACACAGTTGAATTCACCGCGACAGATGCCAATGGAAATACTACGGTATGTACCTTCACGATTACTGTGAATGACGACGAAGCTGCTGTAGCTGTTTGTCAAGACATAACGATTCAGTTAGATGCTACTGGAAATGCTACCATTACGGCTAGTGATGTAGACGGTGGTTCTACTGACAACTGTGGTATTGCTAGTCTTGATGTTGACATCGACACTTTCGACTGTAGTAACGTTGGCGACAATACGGTAACATTAACTGTGACCGATGACAATGGAAATGTTTCTACCTGTACTGCCATCGTAACGGTAGAAGATGTGACGGCACCGGAGGTGTTCTGTCAAGACATCACAGTACAGTTAGATGCTAGTGGAACGGTAACCATCTTGCCATCCGATATCGATAACGGAAGTAACGATGCTTGCGGCATCGATACCTACGAATTGGACATCGACACCTTCGATTGTAGTAACGTAGGCGACAATACGGTTACATTAACCGTGACCGATGTGAATGGTAACAGTGCAAGCTGTACCGCTACGGTGACCGTTGAGGATACGATAGATCCAGAAGTGGTGTGTATGGACATTACCGTAGAACTAGACGAAAACGGAATGGCGGTGATTACCCCAGAGGATGTGGCTACCATTTCTGATAACTGCGGGATCTTTACCACGGCCATCGATATCTTCGAGTTCGACTGTGATGATATCGGAGCTCCGATCACAGTTCAGATATTTGCCGAAGATGTAAATGGAAACCTTGCTACCTGTACCGCTGAGGTAACAGTAGTAGATACCATGGCGCCGGAAATTACCTGTCCAGCGGACCAAACGGTAGATCCAGGACCGGGAATGTTGTTCTATGAGATTCCAGATTACTTTGCGACAGGAGAAGCCACCGCAGTGGATAACTGTACCGATCCCGTGACGATTACTTCTCAAGATCCAGTGGCAGGTACTTTGGTTCCAGATGGAGTGTATACGATTACCTTGACTGCAGAAGACGAGTACGGAAATGTGTCTACTTGTGAGTTTGAGTTAACGGTAGAAAGTGTACTAGGATTGGAAGACCTTCCCGTTAACCTATCTAGCATTGTTGTATACCCCAATCCAGCAACGGATGTGGTCTTCATTAGTAATCCTCAGAACATCACACTTGAGAAAGTGACACTGTTCGACCTTGTAGGAAGAAAGGTGGCAAGCTATGATCTCAGAAATTCAGGAATGGAAACCTCGCTTGATATTTCCAACCTCGCCACGGCCAGTTACACTCTGGTCATTGAAGGTAGTGGTGGACAAACGAGCAAACGTTTGATTAAGGAGTAGATTTTGAATCTACAAATCGCAGATGCCCTTCATCATGTATGGTGAGGGGCTTTTTTATACCCTTATATTCATGGGTTTAAAACATTTTGCCACTTTTTGACACCCTCAATTTTGTGGGAAAATAGAGACGATGTTCTATCATTGTGCTGTAAAAACACAAGCCTGCTATGACCCCAATAACTAGAACCACAACGCTCGCCATTTTCCTTCTTTTTGGTTTAATTTCTTCGACCGCTCAAGTGGGAGTGGGAACTACGGATCCCAAAGCATCCTTAGACATAAATGCTAGCGATCCATCCAATCCATCCAATACCGATGGCTTTTTGGTTCCACGTATCGATACCTTTCCGGCAAGTGATCCTACCGCAGACCAGAATGGAATGTTGATTTATCTCACCACTACCGATGGAGGCAATCCACCTGGTATGTATATGTGGGATAATGGAGCTACTTCTTGGAATCGATTGGATGCCAATACCCTTTTTGAAGTGATGAGTGGCGTGGTACGTCCTGGGAATCAAGTAAACATGAGCACGGCCGATTTCGTTTTCGGATCCACACAATTAGACGACTCAGGAGACCCCGATCACGACAATCGTATGTTTTTCGATAAATCCAAGGGGGCTTTCCGAGCAGGAAAGATTGATGATTCTAAATGGGACGATAGCAATAGGGGAGTTTTATCTGTAGCTTTTGGTGAAAATAATACCGCTAGTGGGGAAGGTTCCATGGCATGGGGTATTGATGCTGAGGCAACTGGTCAATATGCTACTGCTTTTGGTCCGGGAGGAAGGGCATATGGACGTTATTCCACTGCTTGGGGCGTTGCTACGACGTATGGGGAATTAGCCACCGCATGGGGGCAATTTACAGGTGCCGATGGTATCTATTCCACGGCGTGGGGTTATGGAACCTATGCACCATCCGGTTATGAGACCGTTCTGGGGCGATACAATAACAATTATTCAGAACTTTCTAGCAATGGATGGAACGATGCCGACCGCTTGTTTGTCATCGGAAATGGTTCCTCCTCCGTAAATACATCGAATGCCTTGACCATCTACAAAAATGGAACGATGAACATCAATGATGCTTACGATATGCCTACGACAGACGGGTTTGCAGGGCAAGTACTAACTACAGATGGAACTGGAGTTACTTCATGGGATTTCGTTTCAGGAAGTACCGACGATCAGGCATTAACGATTAACAATATGACTGGTAAGCTCACCATTGAGGATAACAACACGGTAACTTTATCAACTATTGCGGATGATGATTCGGATACGATGATACAAATCGAGGAAAATTTCGATGAAGATATTATACGGTTTGATCTGGCGGGTACGGAATACTTCAGAATGAATACAGGTCGATTGGAGATCCAAAATACGGGAGGTTCTGTGCTTATAGGTGAAAATGCAGGAATTAATGAAGATCTCTCCAATCGGAGGAATGTTTTTATTGGTAGGCGAGCGGGTAGGTTCACCACGTCGGGACAGGGAAATATTGCTTTGGGGGTAGACGCTTTAACTACCAATACAACAGGGGAATATAACATTGCATTGGGAACTGAGGCTATGTTTGCTGGATTTGCAGGTAGTTTTAATGTCGCTATGGGTAATAGGGCTTTGGCTCCTGGTTCAGGTGCTTACAATGTAGCCATTGGCAATGAAGCATTAACGTCAAATAATGGTAATAATAATGTGGGTATAGGAGCATATGCAGGTTTTCGAAACACAGGAAGCAACAATGTTTTTCTAGGTACTAACGCAGGTTCTGGTGATACCTCGGGTTCAGAAAGATTATATATAGGTGATTTGATATATGGCGAATTCGACAATCAGCTACTTAGGGTGAATGGGACTTTAAACATTAATAACACCTACCAATTTCCTACCACAGATGGTACATCAGATCAGGTATTAGCCACGGATGGAAGCGGTACCGTTTCTTGGACTACCATGGATGAAGGTTTATTCGAAGTGTCAAGCAACGTAGTACGACCCAATGCAAGTGTGGACAATACTACCGATGATTTCGTCTTTGGCTCTTCTCAATTGAATCACAGTACAGATGTCTCTCTAAATAGTCGCTTCTTTTTCGATAAATCCAAAGGAGCTTTTCGAGCCGGGTATACCGCTATAACGGGTTATTGGAATGAGAGTAGTAGAGGTTTTTATTCATTTGCAGCTGGACAGGACACGAGGGCCACAGGTTCAAGCTCGGCTGCATTTAATCGTCTTACCACAGCTTCTGGATTGTATGCAACGGCTTTGGGGTACGGAACCAATGCCACTGCAGATGCAGCTACATCAATGGGATGGCAAACACGAGCAGATGGATTAGCATCCATAGCTTGGGGTCAGGGAACGGAAGCCGATGGTTCGCATGCTACAGCATTTGGTATTTATACGGATGCTACAGGTGCCAGTAGTACTGCTTGGGGTTATAATACATTCTCCCCTTCTTTTACCGAAACGGTAATCGGTTCTTATAACACACTATATACGCCTACTGGAACGGCTACTTGGGACACAGCCGATAGGTTGTTCGTTGTTGGAAATGGTGTAAATAGCGCTAATCGTTCTGACGCCATGGTTATACTGAAAAGTGGTCTAACCGCTATAGGGCATAATGCCCCTGTTTCCGATTTGCACATCAAGCAAACCGACGATGTGATTGCAGGTAATGGAGGGATTTCGTTGGAAAGCAGTGCTAGTACGGAACGATGGAAAATTAATGTGTCTGGGGTGAACGTTGTTGTTTCACAAAACAATAATCTTCGTGCCATCGTGGTTAGTGGCACGGGACAGTGGTTGGCTGTTTCCGATAGAAATAAAAAGAAGAACATTACAGAAATGACGCAAACCCTGGACGGAGTCATGAAACTTCGTCCAGTGAACTATCATTATAATGATCAATTAGATTCTGAAGCAAAGGTTCCAGGGTTTATTGCACAGGAAGTGGCTCAAGTATTCCCAGATTTGGTGCATTATGACGAAAATGGTGCCGTAATGGGATTGAGTTATGCCGATTTTGGAGTGGTAGCTATCTCTGCCATTCAGGAACAGCAAAAGGAAATTGAATCGCAACAAGAGAAAATTGACGATTTAGAAAAGCGCTTAGAGCGTATGGAGCAGTTACTGCTTCAGAAGCAATAAAACAGTCAACCGTATTCGGTATTTTTGTAGGAATGAAAAAACATCTTTCCATTCTTCTCATACTTGCCTGTGGATTCCTTTATTCGCAAGAGGCAGACTCTACGAGAACTTTGTTGGAAAGATCGGTAGAAAATGCGGTCAATGATTCCCTACGAATCGATGCCCTATTGGCATTGGGTGAATACGAAATAGAATACAACTTAGCCAAAGCCGAAGGAATTCTGAACGATGTCCTCATCGAATTATTGGAGAAGGAGGAAGCCAACGACATTCAACTGGCAACCGCCTATATTCAGAATGGGATCGTAGAACGGAGAAAAGGCAATCATACCAAAACACTGGATTATTACTTAAAGGCCTTGGATATATTTGAAATGGCCAACGATTCACTGAGGATTTCCGACACCTATCACAATTTAGGGATGGTCTACAGGAGTCGTGGTGAATTCGGAAAAGGAATAGCCTATTTCAAGAAAGCAATTGCCGCAAAAGAAGTGATAAAAGATACCCATGGTCTGGGAGCTGGGTATAATATGATGGGTGTGATCTACAGAAAGCGAGAAAACTTCGATTCCGCCATTGATAGCTATAAAAGGGCTAAGCAGATTTTTCAATCCATACCAAGTAGCGAAGATATTCAGCGCGTAAATAACAATATGGTGGTGCTTTATCTTAAACTTGAGGAATATGAAAAGGCACTTCCACTGGGCTTGGAGAATATCGAAGATTCCAGACGTAAGGGAAAGGAGTATTCACTATGTACTGCCTATTACAATGTATCTAGAATCTACATTAGAATGGAGCGCTATGATTTGGCTATGGAAGCCATTGATAGTTCGTTGGTATTGGCAAAGAAAAATGGATTCCGGGAGAGCATTGCGAATGCGTATTTAAGAAAAAGCTTTATTAACAACAAACAAGGTAATTTCAAGAAGGCTTACGATAACTATAGAACTTTCAATAGGCATTCGGATTCCATTTTCAACATTGAAAATGTAAAGAAGGCACAAGAGTTAGAACTGAAATACCAGTTTGAAAGGGAAAAATACGCCGATAGCCTCAAATTTGCACAGGAAAATAAGGAAACCCAGTTGCGAGCAGAAAACGAGGCGAAGCAGAAAATGCTCTATCTCATACTGCTTTTGGGAACCCTTGTCGCGGGGGGATATATACTATACCTCGTACGAAAGAATCAGAAAAACAGAGCCATGCTGGCCGAAGAGACCCTGCAACGGGAAAAGGCGGAAAAAGAGTTGTTGGACCAACGATTACAGGTCAATTTGGAAGAAACCAAACGTCTCATTGCCGATAATTCCATGCGATTGTCCTTCAAACAAGAATTACTGAATTCCTTAAAGAACGAATTGGATAGCAAAGATCCGGAACAACTGAAAAGTTCTCTTAAGTCCCTAACCCTAGGGCTACAGACCCAAATTGCTACAGAGAATAAATTATCCGGAATTCAGACACGTATCGATGAAGTGAATAAAGGATTCGACGCGAAACTTAGGGAGTTATTTCCAGATTTGACCAAAACCGAACGGGAAATATGTACTTTATTGCGACTCAATTTGTCGGTCAAGGAAATCATGACCATACGGAATGCGTCCCTAGATTCGGTAAAGAGTGCGCGATATCGCATTAGAAAGAAAATGGCCATTCCCACAGGAACGGAACTGGAGCGATTTATTCAAGATATTGCATAGGTACATTCGGATGCTATCACAACAATCAATAGTTCGAAAACATCACATCGAAGCTACCTTTGGTAACCTCCCGTATATCCTCTGGATTAGCTGAATTCCTCAATCTAAAACTAAAAGTACCCGCTACATGATCGTCGGTAAGCTCAGTGATCGTAATGGAACCGGGATTATCTGGCATTCCATTGGTGAGGTAACCGCCGCCACCTCGAAAATCTTTTTTATAGAATCCTCGCATTCCTGCTTGGGTAATTGGGTAGGTTCCGGGGCCTAAGTTCCCAGCTGCTTGAAATATTTCTAGGGCAAGATGGGAGCCATCCGCACCAAAGGCTTGAATACGCACCAAGGTATTGCCATCGGTAATGGCTTCTTCTTCCAGTTTGGAATCGGGATGGCCGGGTGGGGCACTGATCCAATCGACACCATCCATGGTAAATTGAACAACACCTTTATCGGTAGCGCTCGAAGCATTCCTATTGGTACGACCACCACATGCTACCAATACAAGAGATAAAAATAAGCTTAGGAGTAAGGGAAATGAAATAGCTTTCATAATTGAAAGTGTTTGGTTTTTAGCTTCTTACAAGGTAAGGCTATTCCCTTGAAAATCAAAAAACAAGAAGGTTACCCTACCATTTCATCTACAGCTGCCCGTGCCGATCGCGCCGCCACGTGCACACTGCTCCAGTCTTCACCATCGCTATAGGCATCCCCAGCGAAATAAAGCTTGTTATTTACAGATTCTCCCAAGGTTCTCACCATTTTCCAGTTCTCCTGATCGGTGATGTATGCACCTTGCGCATAAGGTTCCTCGTTCCAATTCTGTACAATATGATCTACGTAGTTGGCGCTAGCGGCACCGTTAAAAACGGCATCCAATTCGTTTAGTATATAATCACGCAATGCATCACCAGAAAGTGCCTGGTAGGGCTCTGCTTGTTGCCCAACAGAGAAAAGCCCCAATACATTCATATTGGTATTTTGACCATAAGCCGCATCATAATAAAGACGCTGTCCTGCGGGTGTTTCGCTATCGTCAAAGGCCAGATAGGTGGGATAGAAATTGTTTGAAAATTTAAAGAAGGCCTTAAAACCACCCCATACATTCACATTTTGAATGGCATTTTGTTTAGCAGCGGGTAGGGCGGGAGTAAAGGCGATCGATCCACTTTGCAAAATCTTTACAGGCACCGTTACAATGATCCTATCTGCCGAATACGTTTGACCTTGATCGTCGGTAACGGTTACCTTGTCTCCGGAATAATCGATAGCCGTTACAGGAGTATTAAAGGTGATTCTAGACTGTACACTCGGAAGAACATAGGTTTCGAAGAAGTCGAACCAACTAGAGCCCACAAATTTCCGATCGATAAAATCATTACCGAATACCGTTCCCAAGGGAACCACAGATAGGGAAGAACCATCGTAATATCCCGCGGTATCGTTTTCAAGATCGTACGGTACAGTTTGGGTATTTATATTTACAGAAGGATCATTTACAATTTCCGAAAGTACAGAGGTATCGACATGCAGCCATTCTCCACCCAAGGGAATAGGGAAATCTGCAAAGCTGTTGTTGCGTTTTGTTCGTCCTCCATAGCGGGAAGAGGCCTCTAAGATTCTAAAATCGATGCCTTGCTGTGCCAAGAGGTGTCCCGCAGCCATTCCCGCAGCACCAGCGCCTATGATTAAAACAGATTCTGAAGATTCTATGGGATCACCACCATTGTCATCCGTAGAACAGGCGTGCAAAACGGATTGAAAGGGTAATGAAATGCCCAAAAGCCCACATACTTTAACAAATTCACTTCGAGTCATAACGAGAATGGTTTAGAATTCATAACAAACCTAAGGTATTCATCTTTCAGCACACAGAAAATTCAATCAACGGAAGCACAAGGATCATTACCGTACACTTTTTTCCTATAAGTGGATTTTTGCTATAACGACATCCACTTATCGGTTTTCAGCTGCCATTGGTGGGGATACAACGGCTTTTTATCAAATTTTATGGTATTCATTGATTGCGAATTCGTAATCTTGTTTCAGGTTTTAGCCAAAAGAGTAAGATGAAGCGGACTAATTTTATACGGTATAGCATCCTAGGACAAGTCATCCTTTGGCTTATCTTATTGGCAATGGGTGTGTCGTATGAGTTGGCAATCATCGACTTCTGGCCAGCGCTGGTCATTAGCCTGAATTTTGTAGTGTTGACCATGATAGTGGTCTATATACACTATTTTATGTTGTTGCCACTATTGTTCCGAAGAAAGTACCTGCAGTATGTAGTTTTTACACTCATTACATTGGGTACTGGCATTTTCCTTTATTTGACATTCGATACTTTGATGCCATTCGATTATCCTATGGAAGAATCATTATGGAGTTCTTCGGCCTATAGTTTCTTTTCGCTTATTCTCTTCATTGCTTTGTCTAGTATGTACTACTATATCAATAAATGGTATTTGCATCGAGAGAAGCAAGAAGTACTTCAAACTGAAAAATTGAGAACTGAGCTTAACTTTCTACGTTCGCAAATCAATCCACATTTCTTATTCAATACGCTGAACAATATTTATTCGTACGCACAGACAGGCAATGAGAAAACCGCTCCCATGCTAGAGAAACTGGCGGGAATCCTTCGTTTTATGGTGTATGAATGCGATCAGAACACGGTAGAACTGAATAAAGAGATTGAAGCCATTGAGAACCTTCTCGAGATTCACCGTATGAAGAATTCTGCCCAGACGAATATTGTTTTTGAATACAAAGGGGTTAAAGGATACCATTTGGTGGCACCCTTAATTCTCGTTAATTTGGTTGAAAATGCCTGCAAGCATTCCAATGCGGTGAGTGATCTCAATGGTTTTATACGATTGAATGCTGAGGTGAACGAACAACATCTATTGCATTTTAAAGTGTCCAATTCCATAAAACAAAAGACAGATAGCACGACACTTAGCCCAGGGGGCTTGGGATTGAAAAACATTGTAAAACGTCTGGATTTGCTTTACGGTAATACGTATGCCATGAAGGATGCTAACGATGGAAAGGTATACCAATTAGAACTAGAGATTCCTTTGACTGTAAAGAATGCCGAATACATATGAACAAGATCAACGTACTTATATTGGATGATGAGGAACCGGCGCGATTGCTGTTGGAAACCTATTGTGATAAGTTGGAAGATATTCATGTGGTGGGATTGGCGAGTAACGCCTTGGAAGCCAAAAAACTGATCGAAAATGAAACTGTCGATATTCTGCTGTCCGACATTCAGATGGACGATATTACGGGCATAGACCTTGTAAAAATGCTGAGGCAAAAGCTGGTGACCATCTTCACTACGGCCTATTCAGAATATGCTTTGGAAGGCTATAATTTGGATGTGGTCGATTACTTGGTAAAGCCCATTTCCTTTCAGCGATTCTACCAAGCCATAGAAAAAGCAAAAGACCTTATTTCATTTTCTGAAGAAGATAACAAAAGGGGCGATTCAAGTCTACTTTCGGATTACTTCTTTGTGAAAACCAATAGGAAGATGGTGAAGGTTCATTTTAATGATATCCTTTTTACTGAAAGCTATGGAGAGTATGTAAAGATCTATACCCAAGATGACATGATCTTAGCATTGCAAACAACAGGTTTTATGGAAACCGTGTTGCCGCAAAAGGATTTCATCCGCATTCATCGTTCCCACATTGTAAACCTGAATCACATTCTGGTAATAGAAGGGAATTTAGTGACAATAGCATCCCATAAGCTGACCATTAGCAAACGGATGAAGGATGCTTTTATGGAGAAAATTCGCTGGAAGGGGATTATCTAATCGCAATGGTATCCAATTAGAATCCAGGAGGAAGCGCAACCGTCCCAGTGTTGGAATTCAACATATTCTTGGAAATGGATGTTTGCACTTTCGAAATGAACCCTTTTCGGTAGATGATTACATTTAAATACAAATCGATCGGAGTATCCACGTAAGAGCCCACACTGAAATCGTACACCCTAAATACAGAATCATTGGGAACCGCCTTGAGGCACCATGTACCTGTAGCACCGTTTTCGAAGGCATAGATCTGGTACCCTTCAATATTTACGGTCGAATGGTTACTCAAGATGATCACCTCTGGATTTCCAGTACCAGCTTCTTCAAAATAATATCCTTGCAAGGTTACGATATAATCTGTCGTAGAAATCTTGGTGTCATATTCAAACAAGCCATTCGATGAAAGATCCTGAAAAATAAATTCCGCATTATTAATGGGACCGTATTTACTCACATCGATATCATACTTTATAATGTCGCTGGTGGAAGTCTGTATTAATAGTTTCGAATTCCTGATTTGAGTGTTATCCCCAGGATTTTCTAAATATAGATTTGAGTCGGTGCGCACGTCGCCCACCACATCCAATGTACTATTGGGGGTCATGGTGTTGATTCCTACCTGACTTAGAACAAGGGAACATTGAAAAAGACCTATTAGAAAAAGTATGTAATTCTTTCGCATAAGTTGTATATTTTAATTTAGAACCGGAACAGAGGAAGCCGTTCCCGTGAAACCACCCCCTAAGTCTGTATGTATAGAAGGAAGGTTTCTGAAATATGATTTGTCATACACCACTAGGGTAACATAGTATTCTACGCTATCTGAAGGTTGTAAGTCTAAGATTCTGTTACGGATTTCAAGATGCCATGTTCCACCATTCTCGAAGGTGCGAACCACAAATTGACCGATGGATTTCTTGGTAGCATCGTAGTCTAACTTCTCCAAGGCATCCCCAACATATCGGAAATTTGCCACACCTACGATATACTTGCTGGTATCGTATTGCAGATCGAGATCTTCAATATTGTCAGAATCTATGTTGCTGAAGTGGTAGTTGACTAGGTTTACGGGAGCTACACTAATGGATTGAACATCGAGTACCGAAAGTTCACCTACCGGATTTGAATTCGTTTTTCTTGCTACCAGTTTAAAATCTTCTTCTGTAGATCCAACAGTGGTTAAGGTGCCTACTTTAAAAGCATCTTGCACCAACATATCGCCTGCCACGTGCAAATCTGCTTTAGGAGCCGTAGTACCAATTCCTACCTGAGCGTACGATAGTCCACTTATTAATAGTGCTACTATCAGTGTAATTTTATACTTCATAATTGAATAGGTAATTAGTTAATAACGGGAAAGCTAGCTGTTGCGGTCGATCCACCACTCATAGGAACAGCGACCGTACCCAATTGTTTAGACAAATCCCTTGAAAAAATAAGTGTGGTGATGGTCCATTCGCCAATGGCCGAAACGTCTGCATTACGAGCCACTGGATAGTTGGCAACAATATGCCAAGTCCCGCCACTAATGAAGGTAGCTGTATAGGGTAGGCTATAATGATCGGATTGCCCATCGGTATTATAAAGCGATAATTCTTCGTTATAATTTGCCGAAATTGCAATGAGGACATAATCGGTGGCATCAATACCCGTATCAAAGTCTTGAACGAAATCCTGGAACATGTTTTCAATCACATATTCCTGAATATAACCCAAGGCTGCACCTGTAGGGTTACTTACGTCCAACGTTTTAATAGTATTGTCCGTGTCTTGTACAAGGAAGGTAGAGGTGTCGCCATCCGCTAATGAGTTAACGGTGCCAATGTCTATAGTGGACGAAATTTCCACATCACCGGCTACTTCTAGTGTGGTTCGGGGGGCTGTTGTGTTTATCCCAGTTTGGGAAATGATTTGGTGGGGGCAAATACATAAAAAAACAGCCAAGAAAGTGATACTTCTTATTACCATTTTATTACTGATTTGGTGTATTCCAAATATAGCAGGTAAAATGTAATTAATTGAATTTCAAATCGTTGTTTAACGAGTATATGTGTATTATATCGATTATTTACGGTATATACGTAATTTAATGTAGGAATCAAGGAAAATTTGCTGTCAGAAAATAATTACAATGTGTTGTTCAATGAATTAGAATCAGATGAAAAATTACCCGGGTATTGAAGGTACATTTAAGTGTTTTTAACCCTACCTAAGACATTATATAGTTAGCAGCGGGATTTTGCTTTTGGAAAGATGTAAAAATGGTTAAGGAGATCTTATATCAATAAATTTATTACACCTTAATATAATACCTAGAAAATCTGTAGAAATAAAAAGGCCTACCACGACGGGTAGACCTTTTCTTTGGTTGAAAGAGAAAAGTTACTCTTTAATAAACCGTTGGGTGGTTGTTACCCCTTCTGCTATGGCTTTAAGGATGTATAGTCCATTCGGAAGTTTGGCAATGGGCAACGAAAAGTCGGCCGCATTGGGATGAACAACATCTACCATTTTTCCTAGGGCATCATAAATTTCAACCGTTTGTATAGGGCCGTTATTGGAGAGTTGTAATACATCACTTGCTGGATTAGGGCCCATAACAAAGTCGGAAAACGCAACCTCTGGAGTAGTAAGGGTATTACATGCTCCAGTTACCGAGATGTCAAAGTTTCCAAGTTTACTGCCAGAATCTTGAAAGCCGGTAACAAATACATAGAATTCGGTATTTCCGTTACTAGGGAAGGTAACCGAGGACCTAAAATCGCAAAAATCGTCGTTGAGAGTAACACAAGTAAAAGAGCCGCACTCCCCTGTAAATACCTGAAGTATGGTGTCCATTTCGGAAGGAGTGCCACTGCAGACATTTACAGTGATATCACCTGCAATACCTGCATTGTCATCAATGACATACCAAACTCCTGGAACATTCGAGTTTCCTCCACAGGCCGAAATGTTTGGGTTGCCTTCGGTAGTGGCAGACAAGTTACTTCCCTTTAATGTTTCGCCACAACCAATAGCAATAGCATTGGTGCAGGTGTCATTTTCTGGGAACAAGGCCTCGGTATGTATTTTCTGAAAGGTATCACCCGAAGTGCTTCCCGTGGCACAATGCGTTCGGATAAATACATGGTAAAAAGTACCTTCGGTCAATCCATTAAACGTAGCCGTTGAGGTTCCCGCGGCTAGTGTTTGTTCTTCAATAATGAAATCACTCGAATTGGGCACCGGATTATACGCATGCAGGGATATGGTATATCCTTCGGCGGTTGAGATTTCACCCCAAGTAAAGGATATACTTTCTGTGGTGACCTCACTTACAGTAAGATCTTGGATGGGTGCGCAGGGGCCAACATCGTTTACAGTAATCCCTTCTTTGCCAAGTGTTTTGTAGTCTGTGGCTTGCACAGGAGTTTCACTAAGAATAAACAAAATGACCATTAATAATAATGTGACTTTTTTCATATAAAAATTAAGTTGGGTTTGTTGCAGCAAAACTAAATAAATTGATTCCCGCTGTCTCCATTATGGAATTACTATAATCTTACTGGGACCTTACTAAGCTCTTCCTATTTATTCAGCTTGTATCCATAAAAAATAGCTATATTGATCTGAAAACCAGTATACCATGATTCGACTAACTACCCTTTTTACCCTTGTTTTCTTAAGTGTGATACCTGCATCCGCCCAAGGCGATGATGCGTATCCCGATGTCATTTATGTTCCTTTCGATGCTTTTCGTGAAAACCGAAATACCAACGATACTGATGCTACCGAAATAGGTTCGGCCATATTCAAGTACTGTTTAAAGAACCAAGAAGAAGCCCGTGCAAGGGATTGGAATACCGTACGGCAAAATCCAGATTTGGATATGAATGGAACCCGCTATTTTATCACGTATTCATACCATTACAATCCCGAAACCGGCATATGCTCTGTAACTATAGAGGTGTATTCTGGCCCAAGATACAATCCGAGAGCGTCGAATTCTCTTGGAACCTTTCGCGGCTCTTCGCAAAGAGGCTACGAAAACCAGGATGGAAGAGAGGTCATGACAGAAAGTGACTGCTTGTATCATGCAGGTTATGAAGCTGCTAGACAACTATGTAAATCGGAATTGTTTGCACCTGGTTGGGAAACCAGACCCTTTCCAGATGGGGAATAAAATGGACAAAAGCCTTAGTATTAGATAAATTTAAGATAAGATTCACTATAAAGACTGTAAAAGAAACGTAATTTTGCACCCTCAATCGTTGCAATGATTAAGGAAGTACTATTTACTATTCTATGGAGCCTATCACCTTTTGGAGAGGCAAAGGTGGGTATTCCCTATGGTCTTCTTAGCGATCTTAATCCCTATTTCGTATTCGTTATCGCATTGGCAGCCAATATTTTGGTATTTCCCATGATGATGTTTTTTTTGGATAAAGTGAATGTTGGCTTGTTGCGATGGAATTGGTACAAAAGGGCGGCCATTTGGGTGGCCAAAAGAGCCAAAAAGGGATCTAATGGCAAGCTAAAGAAATACGGTTACCTTGGTTTGGCGTTCTTTGTTATGATTCCCTTACCAGGTACCGGAGTGTACGCAGGTTCCATTGCGACCTATTTATTCAAAATGGAGCGCAAAAAGGCATTCTCTGCCAACACAATTGGAATTACCATCTCTTCTGTCATCGTCTGGTGTGTTGCTTTCTTCGGACAAGGCGTATTATAGAATTCTGGAACAACACAAACCCATCTTTCATGTCTCTAGGTTATTGGACATTCACATTTATGGAAGTTCATTTAAAAATCCGTCAATACTTTGGAGCAGGGCCAGTTTTCTTTCAACCGTCAACTCGGGATTCTTATCCGCTTCCAATAGGGTTATGGCCTTGTCGAAATGTTTCTTGGACTCATCATACTTTTTGAGTTCCAACGCATAGTACCCCAAGTAATAATGTACTTCTGCAGAATTGGGATAACTGTCATAAGCCAATTTAAAAAGTGCATAGCGGTATTTGTATGTTGGGTCCTTTCTCCAGGCCAACCAATCTTTCATCTCCTTATAAAAACCAATCTGGAAGGGAGAAGGATTTGCTTTTTTGTAACTAGTATAGATGCTGTCCACATATTGAAATCCGTGCATGCGAAATGCATTTTTAATGGTGGCAATATTGGGAGGTTTGGGCACGGATCTTTTAATAAAGGAAGTATCAATCTGAGTTGTATATTCTGAGCTAACTGGACCTTCAATGAAGTCCAACCCTTCTGAACTGCCCTTGAGAAAAGCATTTAAAAACTGAACCATATAGATACTAGAGATACTATGTCCTTCCTGTACATTCCCTTTAGGTTCACCAATAATATGAGGCTTGAAGCTTTCTAACTGACCATAATTCAGGAAATGAAATTCACTCATCGTCTTAAAACGAAAGAAATATCGATCCGAATGCTTGAGGTGGAAAATATAACTGGGATCTATCGCGGGATGTGGAACGTAAATCGCGAGAATGGGAATATCTACGGCGTTGGTACTATAAAATGGAGTTCCTTTAAGTAATCGTTGCTCAAAATTACTAATTAGACCGCCGTCTAAACTGATCAAACAATCCACGTTGGCATTTCTATTCTGATACGCTGTAATTTGAGAGGAATTGATGGCATTGCCTATAAGTCCGATTTTGTGAGAATCTACCTGTGGCAGATTGGCTAGGAAGGAAATGGCAAAGTCCAAATCCATAACAGCTGTTTCCAACCCTTGGGAAGAAATATCCTCTGCCGAGGCATGTGCTCCTTTTAGAGTGGTAGAAGCCACCACATATCCTTGGCTTGCGATGTACTCGCACATGATGCTATGAGCCATAGGGCTCATCCCGTTGGGAAATACTACCAACGGAAATTTACCGCTCGTTGGTTCAGCATCTTTTATGGCAAAACTCTTGAGAGTTCGCAGTTGGCTTAGGTCTTCTATGGTGAAATTACCGTTACCTCCCAAGGCATTGATCTTTTCTACGATTTGCCCATCCGAAAAGACTATCTGACTTTCGGAAAGGGGGCTAAAATCCAATTTTCGGCTATTTAGGTCTATATAATCTCCATAGATCATTTGATCTTTTGCAATTCCAGAATTGGTAGGGTACCAGACATTGACCTGCATTTGTCGTCCTTCCGTTTCATCGTTAGGAAAGAGTTGGCCGTTCCAATCGGAGTAGGGGATGGCGGGTCTCGAGCGATCGTACAAGAAATGGGTGGTGTACCCAACATAGTACGGACCGGGTTGTAGCGAGCCCCACATTTGTGGCGTCTCAATAGGTGTTTCATCACTACAGGATAGGGTAGTAATTAATAGGACAAGAAGAAGGAATCGGAAAGTTGTAAGCATATCACAAGGTTTAGTGATGCTTAAATTAGTGCGCCCTCTTATTTTGGAGGTCTCAATAAATGCAAACAGGTATCAATACCCGTAAATACTTAAGATTTACTCGATTTAAACTGAAGTGGAGTTTGCCCTACATACGATTTAAAGATGCGATTGAAACTGGCTTTTGAATTGAATCCGGAATCCAAGGCAATACTTAAGATTTTCATATGATCGAATTTGGGATCCCGAAGCTTTGCCTTTACCTCTTCCACGCGATATTCATTAATGAAACGATAGAAGTTTTTGTTTAATTCGTTATTAATAGCAGCAGAAATAGTTCTTTCGGAGAGGCCAACGGACTTGCTTAAATCGGCTAGCGTTAATTCGGGGTTTCTGTAAAGGTGTTTTTCTACAATGATTTTCTGAAGTTGTACAATAACACTCGATGTTTCCTTTATCTCTGGTTCGTTTGAAACATTAATAAACAATGGGGCTGTTGGTGCTTGCTTGTATCCTTTTATAACCAACCACTGCAGCATAAGAATGTATACCACAATGCATATAAACTTGTATGTGTTCCAATAATCTAGGTTTTTCTTCCCAAGAAAAGATCCACTTATAATTAAATATGCCGCTACCATAGCAAAAGCACTCATGACCACCACAGCCAAATTTTTTAACCAGCTTAGGGTGATTTTTTCAACATTGGAGTATTGATTATAAAGCTTTGCAGCATAGCGTACCAACAAGCGATAACTTAACAAGGTAAAAATGAAGATGATGATAATGGCTAAGGATTCCAATAGCTCTGTAAACTTATGAAAGTACGGAAAAGGGTTCCCTTCTTGGTAAAAGAAATGATAAGTACTGTGCACAAAATTCAGGATGATGGGGCTGAAATACCACAAATGCTTTTTCTGAAATTTGAATTCCTGCGTGAGTGCCTTTACATAGAAATAAAAGGAAGGGCCAATCCAATAGGAAAGGGAAAGTGGGAGCCACACCAACCATCTGTATTTGTACCAGACCATGTTTTCCAGTACATAAGGCGTAAATGAAAAACACATAGAAACGATTAAGAGTGCTAAAAATCGATTGGCAACTTTATTTTCTTTTTTATCTAATATGAGTAGGCTGAAAATTAGGCCATTGAAAACGGCCAAAAGGGTAATTAGTTGAATAGCGGTAAGTTGGATCATTTCCCAATACAGAAATTCGCGAAGATATTCCCGAGGAGTTCATCGTTCGAGATTTCGCCTGTAATTTCGCCAAAGTAGTATAGTGCCTGTCGTATGTCTATAGCCAATAAATCGCCACTAAGGCCAGAATCCAGGCCTTCCTGTACTTTCAAAATCTCTTCCAGAGCTTTTAGCAGGGCATCGTAGTGCCTGGTATTGGTCACGATGGTTTCGTTATTGCGCAAAGCACCTGTATTCACAAAATCCAGCAATTGTGTTTTGAGTTCTTCCACACCTTGGCCCGTTTTGGCCGAAAGGAGCAATGTCTGCGATCCTTCTACGGAACTTAGGGACACATTTAATTCTTTTTTAATGTTTTCCGAAAGTTGATCTGCCTTGTTGGCAATGATCACCAAAGGTTTTTGAGGATATTTGTTTTTTACCTTTTCAATTTCAACTTTAAAAGTATCGATAGCCTCACTGGCAACTGTTAACTGGGTACTGTCCGCTAAGAAAACCACCACCTGTGCTTGTTCCATTTTCTCGAAGGTCTTCTTTATTCCCAATCCTTCGATCACGTCGTCTGTATTTCGAATTCCAGCAGTATCAATAAATCGGAAACCAACCCCACCAATCACGATTTCATCTTCAATCGTATCCCGGGTAGTTCCTGCAATGTCACTAACAATGGCACGCTCCTCATTCAATAAGGCATTCAAAAGAGTCGATTTCCCAACATTGGGTTCACCCACAATGGCAACGGGGATACCATTCTTAAGCACATTCCCGGTAGCAAAGGAATCGATAAGACCTTTCAATACATGCGTAATTCGGGTAATAAGCTTTTGAAATTCATCCCTATTGGCAAACTCCACATCTTCTTCGGCAAAGTCGAGCTCCAATTCAATGAGGGAGGCGAAATTCAATAGTTCCTCACGTAGCTTTTTTATTTCAGAAGAAAACCCGCCGCGCATTTGTTGAATGGCCAACTGATGGGAAGCAGCACTATCGCTGGCAATAAGATCGGCCACAGCTTCCGCCTGACTCAAATCCATCTTTCCATTTAAGAAAGCCCGTAAAGTAAACTCTCCCGCCTGTGCCATACGCGCACCACGACGTAAACAGAGCTGTATGATTTCCTGCTGAATGTAATTACTCCCATGACATGAGAACTCCACCACATCTTCCCCTGTATAGCTGTTCGGATTTTTGAAGATAGTTGCCAATACTTCATCGATAACGCGATCCTCGTCCCTAACATGGCCCAAATGAACGGTATGCGTTTTCTGTTCGCGCAAAACCTTTCCAGAAACAGAGGTAAAGATTTCTGATGCGATATCGATAGCCTTATTACCCGAAAGTCGGATTACGGCAATGGCTCCAGCACCGGCAGGCGTAGCTAGGGCAACTATGGTTTGATCATGTGTCATTGGCCGCAAAAATACGAATTCTGTTGCTATGTAAAGTCAGTTCGAGCCTCCCCCTGTCAGTTCGAGCAGGCAGTCATTTGTCACCTCGAGCGCAGTCGAGAGGTCTTTTTGCTCGGCCTGATTACGTGAGTTCTCGACTGCGCTCGAACCGACAACGACTCTAAGGTTGTAACATTTTCTACGAAATACCTACCTATACATTGAGTTATTAAACAATCAATCAGAAAATGGAAATCATACCTTCATCAGCCAAACGCCAAGACAATTCATTGCTCATGGTAACGCACTTATCCCAACTCTTGTACTATTTAACAGGATTTGGGGGACTTGTCGTGCCGCTTATTCTATGGCTTACCCAAAGGGATAAAGTCATGGGAATGGACGAACACGGAAAGGCCATTGTAAACTTTCAGCTTACATTAATCCTTATCACCATCTTGTCCATTCCGGGCATCTTTCTTTTCGGACTTGGCATTTTGGGAATTATTTACGCTTGTATTATAGGCTTTGTATTACCCATCATTAATGCGGTAAAAGCCAATAATGGAGAGGCTCCGAGTTACTTTTCGACCATTCGATTCATATCGTAACCATGTGGACCACAATTTTAATAATTGCAGTGGCAGTAATACTTTTCTGCCCTTTTTTACTGAGAAAGCGTAATAAGTAGTTTGAGAAAACGAAAAAGAAAAATTGTCATCAGAGTCCTTTTGGGCTTGCTACTCATTACCACCATAGGGGGCTATATTGGATTTACCCATATAGCTCCCTATGCTATTTTACAACCTGGCAGGGTTAGTTCGGATATTACACCTTCAGATTACAGCGTGCAAAGCGACCCCCTTACCATAAGGGTGGCAGATAGTATCGATCTTAAAGCACATTGGATATATGCTTCGGAACAAGATCCCAAGGGAGTTATGATCTTTGTGCATGGTATAGGGAGTTGTAAAGAGAGCTTTATTCCCTTAGCGGCTTCTTTTGCGCTACGTGGTTACAGCAGTGTGGTTTTCGATTTGCGGGCGCATGGTAAGAGCGGGGGTGAATTCTGTACCTATGGATTCTATGAGAAGCAGGATATTGCAAAAATCGTAGATGTTATTAAAGAAAAGCACCCCAACACACCCATTGGTATTTGGGGAAATTCTTTGGGAGGCGCTATTTCCTTGCAAGCCTTGGAATACGATGAGCGCATCGATTTTGGTATTATTGAAAGCACCTTTACCGAATTACATATCATCGTGCATGACTACAAAAAGCGGTTTCTGAAAGGTTTTGGTGTTAAATCACTTTCCAATTATGCCCTAGAGAAAGCCGGCGAAGTTGGCAGCTTCGACCCAATGGAAGTGAGTCCTATTTCTTCTGTGAAAAATATAGAACAGCCCGTATTTATTGCTCATGGTGATGCGGACGAGCGCATTTCTTATACCTACGGAAAAGCCTTGTATGACAATTTAGCTTCACAAAACAAACACTTTGAGTTGGTAGAAGGTGCCGGGCATCTAAATGTGGGACAAATAGGAGGAGAGGCCTATATGCGCCTGATATTCGATTTTATTGAAGCACAGACCAAACCTATTTCCGACGAAATAACTTTTTAAGTGCATAGGGTAAATTTAGTACCTTCAAGGTCTAAACAAACCTTCCATGAAAATCGTAGATCTTTCCAAACCCATCCGTTATAATAAACAAGACCCGTGGTTCATGCGGGTAAAGATTAAACGCAAACCTCATAAAAAGGCCAATCTACTCATCCGTCTATTCTTAGGGCTTCCTAAAAAACTGTTCCCCAAAGGATTTGTAGGATGGGCCGATGATACCATTCAGAAGATGGGCGTGCATTCTACCACCCATATCGATGCGCCCTGGCATTATTCGCCTACCTGTGATGGAAAACCCTCGAAAACCATTGATGAAATGCCCTTGGAATTAGGGTATGGAGATGGTATTGTCATCGATATGACCCATAAACCCGACTTCGAAGCCATTACGGTAGAGGATATTAAGGGTTTTTTGGAAAAAGAACAGCTTTCCTTGGTACCCGGCATGATTGTATTGATTAAAACGGGAAGGGACAAGTACAACGGCACTAAGGAGTTTCCCATGAAAGGAACAGGGATGAGTGCTTCGGCTACCGAATGGCTTATCGACCAAGGGATAAAGGTTATGGGAATCGATGCTTGGGGTTGGGATTTACCTTTGAAGCATTTGGTACAAGAGGCCAAAAAGAGCGGTAATTCGGAGCTCTTTTGGGAGGCGCATTTGGTCGGTCAACGCAAGGAATATTACCATATGGAGCAGTTGGTAAATCTGGAAGCCCTTCCTTACAGTGGGTTTAAAGTAGCCGTTTTTCCCTTAAAAATTGTAGGTGCTTCTGCTGCTCCGGCAAGGGTTGTGGCTCTATTTGACGAATAATTCAAAGGAAATTGACATCCCATAAAGCACTATTTATTAGATGTTTATTAGGTCTTAAGTGTCCGATAAATAGGATTCGGGACACATCCCCTGTCAATTTATCCCTGCATAAATTGTTAATCTCTAATTTTATGAAACAATAGTAACGCTACATTTATGTTATTTGCCAAGATTGTTGATTTCATATTAATCGCAGGGGTCGTACAAGCATTTGTATTTAATTCGGTGACGCTCTTTTTCAGGAAGAAATTTAGCATAGTAGTACTCTACCTGAACTTGGTTGTCCTTTTTATATCACTCAACAATCTACAGGCTTGGTTAATTAATGTGGGTTTTACATCGGACCTATTTTACATAGAAAACCTTTTGGTCCCTTGGTACTTTTTCATTTTGCCCATGTTTTATGCCTTTATCATTCACTTTCTCGAAGTGGACAAAAAGATCATAGGTTTTGTAAAGTTTTCGATTGTGGTCTTCTTAATCGAGTTTATACTTCGATTGGGGGTCATTACCTATGTTTATTATTACGTGCCTGGACAGGATATTTCCTATATCGAAAAATACACGGCTGCAGAAGATATTTTTAATCTCGCTCTTAGCTTGGCAATTTTCTACAAGGCCTTCGAATTAGTTTTCAAAAGGCGGGATGTGTATCACCAAATGTTGAGTTATGATGATTTGAATTGGCTTCGCTTATTCTTTAAAATAGGTGGGGTAGTGATACTCTTTTGGATCTTTGCCAAAGTAGCCGACTTTGTTTTCGATATTAAATGGGGCTATAACATATTGAGGTTAAGCTCTTCCATTCTGTTATACTGGATCGGGTATCAGGGCTTATATCGTTATAATGTGGTTCAAGATCGAATCCAGTTGAGAAGGCATATCACCAAGAACCAGAAGTTTATAGGAGTAGGGGTTGCCAAACTGAACGATAAGGGCGATATGGACAAGCTTAGAACGGATTTCAATGAAATTAACGCGTTCGTCATTGAAAACAAAAAGTATTTGGATGCTGAATTGAGCTTGAGCAACTTGGCTTCCGATTTAAAGTTAAGCACCAGCCATCTATCTAAAGTGATAAACGTGTGCAGCGGACAGAATTTTTCAGATTATATCAATTCCCTTCGGGTGGCCCAAGTAAAAAAATTGATTACCGACCCCAGTTATAGAAACTACACTATGGTCGCCATTGGGTTAGAATGTGGTTTTAATTCGAAGTCAACATTCTACTCTGCTTTTAAGAAGCTAACCTCAAAAACTCCCTCTCAATATCTAGAAACGATAGACGATTAAGGGGTGTCCGAAATCTTCGCTGGACATCCAGATTTAGGGTATATGGATAATATTGCACATTTAGTTTTATAGCCCTCTCTATAATTGAATATTGAAACAACTGGTGCTATCTATGAGCCCAGTTAAATCTATTTAATTATGAGAGCATTTGTAATTCCCTTAAAAGAGAATTCTATTCGTTTAATGCAGCGAAAGTCCAAATGGCGAACGGTGGCTATAATCATTGGTTTCTTAGCATTTTCTGGAAATGACAACCTCCAAGCACAGGAAATGGAACAGAATTCGGAAACCAAAGAATCGAAGTTTACCACTCGTTCTATTTCTTTTATGGCCCCCTTGGGGTTTTATTCTGAAAAAGGCAATGCAGGCTTTTCGTTCGAACTGGATACTAGTTTTGAATACACCAAACATCTTTTTACGCTCCTTGGTGGTTATGGTAGAAGTTATGGTATTTTCACTCCCGACAACTCATTTACACAGGTAAATGTCTATTATGGCCGTGAGTTCCCTCTTTCGAGAACTACTTTTCTCGAAGGACATGCCGGTACAGGATACTTTTCATACGAATCGCCTGGTTCCAGTGGAGGCTTTTTTTCACTACCTAGGGAAGAAGTAAAAGGTTCGACTATTGCCTTCCCACTAATGGCAAAACTACGTATACATACGGGACCCCGATTTTCTCTTGGCTTTAAAATGGGGGTAAATATCAATTCCATACGAACCATTACAACATTTGGGATTTTCATTCAATGGAACAACCGTAAATGGTAGTCTCAACTTCCTATCAAAATTCATCAATAACATTATTTTAAAATTCATAATATGAAGAAGTATATTTTTATGTGCCTTTTACTTTCGTATTTCGCGGGATATGGGCAAGAATTCAATCCCCACATGCAAGAAGACGACAGATTCCGTTTTAACTCCCTTTCGGTTACGTTCCCGTTGGGAATCTATATGGATGGAAACACTGGCGGTCTTTCATTTGACGCTATGGGTACCTTCACAAAAAAGAAACATTTGTTTTCAATTATGGCGGGAACATCTGGAGAATTTTCTGTTCTTGGAACGCCGGACGTTACACAGCAAGTGAATGTTCTCTACGGGAGGGAATTAAAACTATCACGAACCCTCTATCTTGAAGGTCATATTGGTGGTGGCTACTTTGCATATGGGTCGGTCGATGTAGATCCAACCCGATCCGGATTGGAATATGACTATACCATAGGCTTACCGATCTTAGGAAAATTCCGAATCCATACGGGACCACGTTTTTCCCTTGCCCTGAACTTGGGTACGAATATCAATTCGGCCAATACTATTTATACAGTTGGGATTGCTTTTCAATGGAATAGTAGAAAGTGGTAGTGAAATGGCTGCTTTATGGGGTTATGCCCTATAAAGCAGTCTTTCAAAATATACTTTGGTATTCGGGAACACGAAACCTCCTATCTTATCCTATTGTGAAGATAGGGCCAAATAGAAAAGGATCGTTTGCACCCACTTAAACTAAGAATCTAGTCTTTGGTATTTTCTTCCAGATATCTATTTCTGTATATTGCTTTTTTCTTTTCTTCTCTAAGGCGAACGGACTTCTTTTTGTATTCTTTGCGTTCCCGTATTTGCTCCATTTGTTTAACGTTCCTGTGTTTTCTTTTGTATCGTTTCAGTGCTCTATCGATACTCTCGCCTTCTCGCAATATTATTTTTAGCATAGGGTAGATTTAATTTTAAATTAATTGAAGCCCTTCATGACAATATGGGAAGGGCTTTTCTTTGATATTAACTTATCACGGTTACTCGAACGGCATTCAGACCTTTCTTTCCTTGTTCTGTTTCGAACTGAACTTTGTCATTTTCGCGAATCTCATCAATAAGGCCACTCTGATGTACAAAGATATCTTCATTGGAGTCTTCGGGTGTGATAAATCCAAATCCTTTTGTGTTGTTAAAAAACTTTACGGTTCCTGTTTTCATGTTATTAAAATTATTGTTACTAAATATGTTTTTATAGTTTATTTATATAGAAGTAACTAGATACGAATCATTCGATGTGAATGTTAAGTTCGAAACGATAAAGAAGAAAGAAAAACTGATTTAAAAAAAGATGGTCTTATTAAAAGAAGATAATGCTTACTTGGTTATCCTTGGAGATACTTAAATATAATTGTGGTTATCTAATACGGTACTGTTTTTAGAAAAAGATAGCAAGGATACGCAAAGAAAAAATGTTCTAGACCAAACGAAGCTGTCTTATCAAGTTATAAAACGAAGGTATTGTTAATAATCCGTGTATGGGCCAATTAAATGTTAAATTTTTATTTTAAGGCTTCGCTATTTCGAGTGAATTAAGTTGGTGGGTGATGTGGGGCTTAGTTTTAATTAACATATAATTGCCGAAAATCAATATCGGAATAGTTGTTTGTTTATGAGGACTAGGAGAATTCCATCGGGGTCTAGTCCCTTATTCCACCAACATATTTATGGGGTTTCACCGTTATTAATAGATGTTTGTATGGTATTAATCAAAAAACAAGTATCAATGAATTACAGAGCAAAGTCCCTAGTTTCAGTTTGGATGTCCTTCCTATTCCTTTGTTGTTTTTCCTTCATGAATGCACAGAGTAATGTTGAAGACAAAGGTATATTGGCATTCGATCAAGACGTTATCGAATATGGTGAAGTAGCGCATAACTCAGATGGAAACCGAACCTTCACATTTAAGAATGTTGGAAAGGCACCCGTAGTGATTGCCGATATTAAAACCAGTTGTGGTTGTACGGTAGCAACCAAACCCACCAAACCCATTTTACCGGGAGAATCTTCCGAAATTACCGTGAATTACAAAACCAGTAAGGTGGGGCCTTTTTCAAAATCAATAACGGTAGTTTCCAACGCCCAGGAAGGTAGGAAAGTACTTAAGATTAAAGGAAAAGTCCTAGAAGCGGAAAGTAAGAGTTAAGAAAAAGAAATCGAGTATTAAAAAAACCTCCTGCTTTTTATGACAGGAGGTTTTTATGTTTTATTGTTTATTCAGACTAGTTATTCAACATCACTGGCATCACAAGCATAGTCACTTGCTCTCCTTCGTCCAATCCATCAATAGGAGTTAGGATTCCTGCACGGTTAGGCAAGGACATTTCCAAAGAAACATCGTCGCTGGTGAGATTCCCTAACATCTCTGTTAAGAAACGGGAGTTGAAACCAATTTGCATGTCATCACCCTGATAATCACAGGTAAGACGTTCGTCTGCTTTATTGCTGTAATCGATATCTTCTGCAGAAATATTCAATTCGGCACCTGCAATCTTCAATCGGATCTGATGCGTAGTTTTATTACTGAAAATACTCACACGACGAACACTGTTTAAGAACTGTCCACGATCGATAGTGAGTTTATTCGGATTCTCTTTCGGGATTACCGCTTCGTAGTTAGGGTATTTTCCATCGATAAGACGACAGATCATTTCGGTGTTGTCGAAAATGAACTTGGCATTGCTTTCGTTGTATTCTACCGTAACATCTTCTTCGCTTCCCGCCAAAATCCCTTTCAAAAGGTTCAAAGGTTTCTTGGGCATAATAAACTCTGCCGCCTGAGAAGCCTGTACATCATTGCGGGTATATTTCACAAGTTTGTGTGCATCGGTAGCTACAAACGTTAAATGATCGTTGGTAAATTGGAAAAACACACCACTCATCACAGGACGAAGATCGTCATTACCCGTAGCAAAAATGGTCTTGCTTATAGCAGTTGCTAAAATATCTCCTTGAATCACAGTATTACTAGGATCATTCAAAGTCACTGGGCTAGGGAAGTCCTCTCCATTCGCATACGCCAAGGCATACTTACCGTGATTGGAACTTATTTCTACGGTGTTGTTGTCCTCTACCGTAAAGGTAAGTGGCTGCTCGGGGAATGTTTTTAGGGTATCCAACAACAAACGAGCAGGGATACATACACTTCCACTCTCATTGCTTTCTACTTCCAATTTGGAAGAAATGGTTGTTTCAAGATCGGAAGCCGAGACAGTAAGCTCGTTTTCGTTCAGATGAAACAGAAAATTATCAAGAATAGGCAGTGTATTATTATTGTTAATGATGCCCCCAAGCACCTGTAACTGTTTTAGAAGATAAGAACTCGATACAATGAATTTCATTTATACAAATTTCAGAAGAATACTGTTTTTCCTATACCCCCAAAATAGGGTATTCCTTACGTACAAATATAGCTCGAAAGCGTTGTTTGTTAAAACAAACTTATTAACAACTAACGCCTGTATTTTCGGCGGCGATACCATTGAAAGAAAATTCCGAAAATCCCCAACAAACCTAATGGTAACAGGAGGTTAACCAACTGCCATTGGGTTCTTTTTTGGGCCGTTTTCTGGGGATCAAGGAATGGAATAGCGATTTGCTTGGTTCGAATGTTTATAAGTCCGCTGTCGTCTAGCAGATAATTTACCGTATTCAATAAGAACTCTTTGTTCCCGTAGAAGGAATTGGTCCACTTATCGAATCCCAACTCCAAAGGCCTACCGCGGTCCAACTGATTCCGAATAACATCCCCATCACTAATCACCACCATTTTGGTAGGAACACTTTTTTCCATCGCATTTTGAAGGGCAAACGGCTTTATTCTATTCGCATATATCGAAGGGAATTCACCTTCTAAAAGCACGGCCAATGGAACCTCTCCAGCATTGAACTCTTCGGGGTTTGGACCTTCATTTACGATTTTCAGATTCTTGGGGATTTCCTTGTCAATATCAATTTCGGCTGGCAATCCCACGATTTTAGAAATAGGGGAAGTGCTTAATAAGACGGTTTTCTTCACCAAATTGGGAAGTGTATCGATACTACTCGCATATTCAAACTTTACCGCTTCTATATTCGTAGTAATAGGATGGTTGTTGGCACTCGCCGATAATGGATGGTAGAGCCACGGATAGGGTTGGTATTGCGATTCGTTACCTTCTCCACTGGCCAAGGTAATAGGAGCTGCGTAAATATCTTTTACCAAATCCGGATTTACCCGTACCCCATATTTGAAGAAGAAATCGTTCAACCCTAAATCTTGAGGCACTGTAAAAGTGTTTCCACTAATGGTATCCAACTGCTGAAAAGTAGGGTCTACCAACCAAAGGGATGCCCCTCCATTCATGGTGTATTGATCCAGTACATATTTCTCTTCTTCTGAAAAGGTCTCCTGTGGCTGTGCTGCGATCACCAAATCATAATCATTTAAACTTTGAAGGGTACGTTGCGGACTCACCGCTACCGAATCTAACGTAAATTGTCCAATGAAATAATATTCCCGAAGCGTGGTGATAAAGTCGGCCAAGTAGCGATCGGGTAATTCTTGATTTCCTTTTAAGACCGCTACCTTTCTCCGTTTGGGAAGGGTAAGCTTGCTAAACCCATCGGCAAAGGCATATTCCAAATTCTGAATGGAACCATTAATACGCTCTTCGGAGGTAGCTCCCAATTGATTCTTCAACAAAGGAATAGCAATGGTTTTATCATTGTAGTAAGCCAAAGCCCACGGATAAACAACTTCGTTGGTCGTTTTGCCATTTTCTTGAATCTGCACATTGGCTCCCTTAATACCGAATTGCATCATGATCTGTTGCATGGCATTTCGGTCTACGCCTTCATCCAAAGGATTTACGAACTGATATCTTACGTTCGAATTGTAAGCGGAAAACTCTTCAAGTAATTGTTGAGTCTCAACTCGGAGGCGCTTAAATTCCGAAGGTAATCTCCCATCCAAAAATATGTCGATACTAATGGGTGAGTCTACACCGTCAATGATGGTCGTGGCCGCTTCCGAAAGGGTGTATCGCTGATCTTGGGTAAGGTCAAAGCGTTTATAGATCATACCGGACAGCCAATTCACAAGTATAATCCCAATCAGGGTACCCAGGAGTATGGTAATCTTTTGTTTGCTCATGACTCCTTTTTGAGTTTAATATAGGTTCCTGTTAGAAATAAGAACGCCACACTTAAAAAGTAAATGACATCTCTTGTATCGATCACTCCGCGGGACATGCTCTTAAAATGGGATTCCATCCCAAAATAGGCAATGTTGGATCCCGATCCATCACTGGATAGCCCTTCGAATCCAAAATACAGCACAAAGCATAGAAAGACTGCGATGATGAATGCCACAATCTGATTCTTGGATAGGGAAGAGGCAAAAATACCAATGGAGGTATAACCAATGGCCAAAAACAAAAGGCCGAGATACGATCCCAAAGTACTTCCCACATCCCAATTCCCGGAGGGATTACCCAAATTGGAAATCGTAAGTATGTAGGCAAGGGTAGGCACAATGGCAATGACGATAAGAAGCAATGCACCAAAGTACTTTCCTAAAATGATATTTCGTAACCCTAAGGGTTTTGTAAGCAATAGTTCTAAAGTTCCCAATTTGGTCTCTTCGCTAAAGGAGCGCATGGTCACAGCGGGAATTAAGAAAAGCAGAATCCACGGTGCCAATTCAAAAAAAGGCGATAGATCGGCAAAACCTGCATCGAATACATTATAATTGCCTCCAAACACCCAAAGGAACAGTCCGTTGAACACCAAGAATAATGCAATGACCAAGTATCCTATGGGACTGGAAAAGAAGCTGCTTATTTCTTTTTTTATAAGGGCGATCATGGGGTTAGGCTAGTTGGTGAAGGGTATCGACACTCCAAGCTTGGGCTTTAGAACGAAATAGGGGCTTGGTTGTTGCCCAAACCGATTTAAAAAGCGGACTATGCCTATAGCTTTCCAAATCTTCCTCCCGATCCCAATGGCTGTAAGTAAAAAATATGGTAGGGTCGCGTTTGTCCCTCCACAATTCCAAATGTCTACAACCTGGGTATTGCCGTATCCTTGATTTCACTTCCTCAAAATTATTCAAAAAAGTGGATACGTGCTGTGCATCAAATTCCATTTTTACAATTCTTGTAAACACCTCTCTTGCTTTTTTATTTACTGAAATTAATCGTTACCGTATCCCAATATTCCAATCCAAACAACGTGGCGGCGCTCCCCACGGTTCTTGGGTTGCTCTTGTACACGGCCAATTCCAAATAATTGGACGAGTTCCATATCGCCAGTTTCTTTCCATCCTCTTCACGCCGGTCGGCCGGGAGATCGAAGTTAATAGAATCACTGTAATGGGTATATATTTTACTGAAGGTGGCCGTACGTGCCGTAATTTTAAAATCACGCCCTTTGCCCACCTTTTCGAACAGAGCCTTGGTAATATTGCACACTACATTTCCGTAATTATCAATGTAGATTACGTTGCCCATTAACTGATTCCCTTCCGTATTTACCACAGGCTTCAGGCCTGTTAGTTCTTTGATCTCATGTATAGTTTTCCCAATCACTTCCAAAGTTCCACCGCGGGCCAAATGACAGGCTACTTTCACAAATACATCGAGCACAGGGAAATTACTTTCCACCCGATCATGAATATTGATTTCCACAATCTTTTCCGGATTTATTTCTGAGGTAAGCATGGAAATAATACCATTGTTCGCACAAATGAAATAATGCCCATCCAATAACAAGGCAATATGCTTGTTTTCGGGATTCAATTCACTATCGATCCCTATAATGTGTATAGAACCCTTCGGAAAGCTTCGATAAGCGTTCTGTACGATGTATGCCGCTTCGGTACTATGGAAGGGAGAAATGGAGTGGGAGATATCAACAATCCGTACATTTTCCAACTCGCTGTAAATAGCTCCTTTAACCGCACCGACATAGTGATCTTTCTCTCCAAAATCGGTTGTAAGGGTTACAATGGGCATTCGCTATTAATTGTTGATATTTTGTTAAACAACTACCGCAAAAATAGGGTACTTTTGCAAAGAGAAAAAGTATATTTACCCTAGTTATCCATAAAACAATAAACAACCGCTTTTGAACGAACTAATTATTGAACTCACTGAGATTAGTCCCAAAGAATTTTTCGGACTTCAGAATGCCAATATTGACCTTCTCAAAAAATATTTCCCAAAACTGAAAATCGTTGCCCGTGGCAGTAAAATTAAGGCCTATGGGGATGAGGAAATTCTAGAAGAGTTTGACACCCGAATGACCATGCTCCTAGAGCACTATGTGAAGTACAATAAACTCGATGAAAATACCATCGAGCGTGTACTTATGAGCGAAAGCAGTGCCGATTACGAAACCTCCGAAGTGAGTGGAGAAGTATTGGTGCATGGGGTGAGCGGCCGACTGATCAAAGCACAAACAGCCAATCAGCGAAAGTTGGTGGACCTCATGCAAAAGAACGATATGGTGTTTGCCATTGGTCCCGCGGGAACCGGAAAAACCTATACTGGGGTTGCCTTGGCAGTAAAAGCATTGAAGGAAAAACAAGTACGCCGCATTATACTTACCCGTCCTGCAGTGGAGGCAGGGGAGAACCTTGGATTTTTGCCAGGTGACCTTAAGGAGAAATTAGATCCATACATGCAACCGTTGTATGATGCATTGCGGGATATGATTCCTGCCGAGAAATTGGATTCCTATATAGAAAAAGGGGTAATACAAATTGCACCTTTGGCTTTTATGCGTGGTAGAACCTTAGACAATGCATTCGTAATCTTAGATGAGGGGCAAAATACAACCCATGCCCAAATGAAGATGTTCTTGACCCGTATGGGAAAGAACGCCAAGTTCATGATTACGGGCGATCCTGGACAGATCGATCTCCCACGACGTGTTATTTCTGGTCTAAAGGAAGCCTTGCTTATCCTGAAAGATGTGGATGGAGTAGGGATTATCCATTTGGATGACAAAGACGTTATCCGTCACCGACTCGTGAAAAAAGTGATTGCCGCCTACAAAGCGATTGAAAACAGAAATTAATGAGCCACACTATTACCGATACCAACTTCAATTTTCCCGGACAGCAATCTATTTACAAGGGAAAAGTACGGGAAGTATATACCTTGAATAACAATCAATTATTGATGATCGCCACCGACCGTCTGAGTGCGTTCGATGTGGTCATGCCCAAAGGAATTCCATACAAAGGCCAAATCCTAAATCAGATCGCCACGAAAATGATGAAGGATACAGAAGATTTGGTTCCCAATTGGTTGGTTGCCACGCCAGATCCTAATGTGGCTATTGGAGAAGCCTGTGAGCCGTTTAAGGTAGAAATGGTGATTCGAGGTTATATGAGCGGCCATGCGGCTAGGGAATACAAAGCAGGTAAACGAATCCTTTGTGGAGTGCCCATGCCAGATGGAATGAAAGAAAACGATGCCTTCCCCGAGCCTATCATTACACCTGCCACAAAAGCAGAAAAAGGAGATCATGATGAGGATATTTCCAGAGAAGAGATACTAAGCCGTGGCATTGTTTCTGAAGAGGACTATGTCATTTTGGAAGATTATACCAGAAAGCTGTTTCAACGCGGAACCGAAATAGCTGCCAAGCGTGGATTGATCTTGGTAGATACGAAATACGAGTTTGGAAAGACCAAGGATGGTAAGATTGTACTTATCGATGAAATCCACACGCCAGATTCCTCAAGGTATTTCTATGCCGAGGGATACGAAGAACGCCAAGCCCAGGGAGAAGCCCAAAAGCAACTTTCCAAAGAATTTGTACGGCAATGGCTTATTTCTAACGGATTCCAAGGATTGGAAGGACAAGTAGTACCATTCATGAGCGATGAGTACATAGAAAGTGTTTCCGAGCGTTATATCGAATTGTACGAAAACATTACGGGAGAGTCGTTTGTGAAAGCAGATGTCTCGAACATCGAGCAACGGATTGAAACTAATGTACTCAATTATATAGGTTCCTAAGACCCTTTTAAGTCAAAATTGTAGACGTATCCAAGGCTCACATCCGTGAAATCTGCCTGACCTCCATTGGAATTAATATGGAAACCGACATAGACATTGTTTCGTCTGTGTTCCTTGGTGCCCCATAAGTAATACTTCATTCCCATACGAGAAGATACGAGATGCTTTACGCGAAATTTGGTATCGAATTCTCCCAAAACAAAATTGTTGTCTACTGGAATTTCTCTCGGAATAAAGGCCCATCCCTGATTAAGGCGCCAATCGATTTTATAGGCAGGTTTGTGAATATTGAGCCCAATCTGTACTTCCAATCCTACATGATTCAATAATATTTCTCCCGAGCCATACACACCCAAGGCCGAAGCATTCCACACAGGGGCATCCCGTAAAGACTCAAATTCACGACCATCCTGTACCAAAGATTCATTGTCGTTTATATAATCGAAATAATGCTCATAATAGCGGTAGTAAAAACCAACTCCCAATTTATAGGTGTTGTTGATTACCTTCCCGTATTCTCCCGCAAATGTGTAGACGGGCTTCTTATCATTGAAAGGTTCTGGTTTCCCTAGTACGTTGATTCCATAGCCCCCACGGAAAGAGAGGTACGGATAAATGCTTCGTTCCAATGCCAGGAAGGAAACGGGTTCTTGCATGGCCTTTTTCGATTTAATATCGGCCGAAACGCTCAACAGAAAAGAGTTGAGTCCTTGGTTGGGTAAACGGGTATGTCCGTTTGAATGGTGAAAATATCCGATTCCCGCTTTCCAATCGACACGCCCTCGAGAATACAATCGATAGTTGAAATGTGCCCGAAACGACCAAACCAATTCCGTCGTAATTCCTTGGTTGTTTGGATTGGTAATAGGATCGTAAATAGTGTTGAAATAGGAACCACCCATTCCTACCAATATGGATAGATTCTTACTCTTAAAAGCTCCGAATTCGATAATGGGCATCACCGTGAAAGCACTGCCCAGACTATCTCTATTGCCAAAATCGGTATAGGCTAAGGATAAACCCGTTCTTGGGCCTTTTAGGCGTCTAGCCCATTCCTGTGAGTTGAATTTTTGATCCCATAATAGATTGAAAACAAGGGAACCTTGTCCGTCTGTTTCAGGAAAGTTCTCATTGGCTTCGGCGGTAATTCCCCCCAGTATTCCTGGAGATAAAATGATAGGGCTTTCGGTTTCCTGTGCATATACCAAAGACAGGGAAAGGAGAAAAAAAGCAGTTAGTAGTTTTTTCATTTCGATTACAAATAAAGCCAAATGAAATGAATTTTGAAATTTAAATTACTTTAGTGGTTCAATTAAACAAACCAAACCTTGAAAGAAGCCCTAGAGAATTTCACCTCCCAACTTTCCTCATCGGCGTGGGGACTTCCGTTACTCATCATTCTCATCGGTGGAGGATTATACCTACTTATTCGAATTCGATTTTTACCCTTTCTGTATTTGGGACATGCGATTGCTGTGCTTCGTGGAAAATATGATGATGAAAAGGACGATGGTGAAATAAGTCACTTTCAAGCACTAACCACGGCACTTTCTGCGACTGTTGGAATGGGAAATATTGCGGGAGTGGCAGTTGCCATTACCATTGGTGGACCGGGAGCTGTGTTTTGGATGTGGGTAAGTGCTGTAATAGGAATGTCTACTAAGTTCTTTACGGCAACCTTGGCCATTCTGTTCCGAGGAAAAGATAGCGAAGGTAATATTCAAGGAGGGCCTATGTATTTCATTGAAGAAGGATTGGGAAAGAAGTGGAAGTTCTTGGCCATTTTCTTCAGCATTTCTGGACTTATAGGAGCCTTACCGGTATTCAATGTAAATCAGCTAACCCAAGCGATAAACGATATTATGTTGAAGCCCATGGGTGTTTATTTGGATTGGAAATCCAATTTGGTCATTGGTATCATTTTGGCGGCGATTACTGCCATTGTAATTCTAGGGGGGCTTTCCCGAATTAGTAAGACCGCCGAGAAACTTGTTCCCTCCATGGTGGGCCTATACTTCATTATGGTGCTTATCATTTTGGGGATCTATATTGAAGAAGTCCCTCATTACTTGGGGCTCATCGTGACGGATGCTTTTTCCGCTTCCTTTTTTGAAGGGGATGCCTTCTTGGGAGGCGTTGTTGGAGGATTGATTCTGCTTGGTATAAAAAGAGGCGCCTTCTCCAACGAAGCTGGTATTGGTACAGCTCCCATGGCGCATGGCGCAGCCAAGACCAACGAACCGATTCGAGAGGGATTGGTGGCTATGTTGGGACCGGCCATAGATACACTGATCGTTTGCACGCTCACGGCTTTGGCCATTTTGGTAACCGGTGTTTGGCAGTCCAGTGGGGATAATGGAGTCTCTCTTACAGCTGCTGCGTTTGCTAATGCTATGCCTTCTTTTGGAAAATACGGTCTTATGCTATGTATTGCTGTATTCAGTATTTCGTCCTTGTTTTCGTATTCATATTATGGCACCAAGTGTATGTCCTACTTGTTTGGGGCAGAACACAAGGGAATCTATAATTACTTTTACATTGCAAGTATCATTTTAGGGGCAACAGCTTCTTTGGGGATGATGATCAATCTTATCGATTCCTTCTTCGCCTTTATGGCCATTCCCACAATGACGGCTACGATTATATTGGCACCCAAAGTGGTGAAAGAGGCCAAGATCTACTTTAAGAAGCTTAAAAATCCTACTTAAGGGTTCGTAATAGGGAATCCAATCGGCGACTGTATTTCTCGGCACCATTAGGATTTAAATGACTTTGGTTCCAAAAGTCATGTACTTCAAAATTAAGGGTGTCTTGTTCTAGGTCGAATAGGGTGACATTGGCATATCTTTCCAAGGATTCGTTAAGAATGCTATCCCTTCTGTGTAAAATACCTGGATGTTTTCGGTCGTGATAGGTTTTGTACATGGGAACCTTGCAAATCACAACGTTGTACCCCTTTTCCTGAAGATAATCCAGCATTTCAAAATATAGGCGTGTGTTTACTTCGAAGATGTCCAAATTGGGTTCGGTATTGATCTTAAAGCGTGGCATGGCTGCAATCTTTTCCTCATCATGACCTAAATTTTGGAATTGCCCATGAAAAGAATTGGTGTTAAAGCCCTGCGCATTATAAACTTCTTTATGTTCCCCATCCACATAGTATTCAATTATCTTTTTTGAAAAGAATGGGGGATTGGATAGATAGGCCAATTTATCCTTAAAATAGATCCCTCGCTCAAAATTGTTGATGCCGTAGTACTTCAAATAAAAGTTGTTCTTCCAAAAGTCCTTGCTATTGTGTGCAATTTCGAAATGACTGTAGGATACTTCAAAAATGATCGTTTTTAGATGGGGCAAACGATCTTCCATACCCTTCAATAGTTTGAAATCCGTGTCATGATGCTGGTCTCCAGAAGCCATATTCAACGTTGAAGACTGTATCCATTCAGGATTTACGGCTTGCTGCATTTGTGAGGACCCCAGTACCATATTTTCGAAGGTATATTCTTCGGCTTCCATGTAGGCCACATTCGAAGTGAAAGAAGAAGGAATGTTCAATGTTAAGTATTCAGCAATGCAGTATATCCCAATTACTGGGATAAAAAACAATAGGCAATATGTAGCAAATTTCCGTAGCATTAAAACTGAAAATAAATAAAGGCCTCTTTCGGTTCGGCATACCGAACGATTAAGAAAATGAGTATATAATAGATCGCCCAACGCGCTGGTTTTGGGATCTTAATTTCCAATTGCTGAAGCGGAAAGTCCTTTTTCTGTGTTAGCAACTCGGCAACGACGAGAATGACCAAGTACATGAGTTTAATTCCGATAAGGGAAGAAATTTGAGGGTCTATTTCCAAAGTGAACCACTTCTTCAGAATTAAAAAGGATTGTGAAATGTCATGCGATCTAAAAAACATGGACATCAAGGCTGCTATGGCAAAGAAATAAAGGAAAGAAAGTATCCTTGGAATCTTGTAAAGCTTCTTTTGAAGTACTTCCCCGTTTTTGAAAAATGGAATCCGCTCTACAACCAAAATGATTCCGTTTACCAATCCAAACATTACAAAGGTCCAATTGGCCCCATGCCAGAGCCCTACCAAAACCATGGTAACGATCACAGCAAAAACGCGTAGGGTAGGGGTGATTTTCTTTCTGCTTCTTAGGATGGGGAAGTACACATAGTCGGTAAACCATTTGGTGAGCGTAATATGCCAGCGCATCCAGAATTCGGCAATACTAATAGATAAATAGGGAATCCTGAAGTTTCTATTCAGTTTAAACCCGAACAGTTTGGCAGTTCCTATGGCAATATCTGTGTACCCCGAAAAGTCGCAATAGATCTGAAAGAAAAACAACAAAGAAGCATAGACCAAAGTAATTGCGCCATAGCTTTCGGGTTCATTGAAAACCATGGTCACTGCAATGCCCAGCTTATCGGCGACTAATATTTTTTTGAAGAGTCCCCATAGAATTTGTCGTAGGCCTTCTTTTGCCGACTGATAGTCGAAACTCCGTTTATTTTCAAATTGGGGAAGCAGGTCCCGCGCTCGTTCAATAGGTCCCGCCACCAATTGGGGAAAGAAACTTACGAAGCACATAAACTCCAAAAAATTATGAGTAGGTTGTATTTTCTTTCGGTACACATCGATCGTGTAACTCATGGTTTGGAAGGTATAAAAGCTAAGTCCCACAGGAATAACGACATTCCAGAAATAGTATCCCTCTGTGGCTTCTATTCCGAAGAGCGAACGGAAGTTGTCTAAGAAGAAATTGAAATATTTAAAGGTAAAGAGGACACCTATATTCCAAAGAATACTACTCCAGAGGAATAACTTTCTTTTATTTTTATTGTCAGTGGATCGCAAAGCTCTTCCCGCCAGATAATCCACTACCGAACTCATAAAGATAAGTCCCAAGAATCGCCAATCCCATAATCCATAGAAGACATAACTGGCAACTAGCAATAGAATATTCTGGGCCTTTCGTCGCTTAGCGCCAATAATCCAGTACATTGCAAACACAATGACCAGGAAGAAACCGAAATCGAAAGAATTGAATAGCACTTAGGATTATTTGGTATCGGCCAAAGATAAAAAAAGGCCGCCATTGGCAGCCTTTTAATGGGTACAAGTATCTTAATTTCCTTGTATCAATATATTGTCGATCGCAATGTCTTCGTCCTCCGAATCCAAGTTTTCTATCACCAAGCGTATGCTTACGGTTGGATTCCCTGCCGTTGGGAAGGTAGATTTATATTCTACCAAGGTATCTGTGAGGATAGCATCATCTCCTATACCGTCATGGTCCGCATCCAATCGAGGGACCTCGTTGGTTTGGTTTCCATCCATTCCTATTTCCGATTCAAAGGCAATAAGGGAGGTCCAGTTCACATTATCGAAAGAGTATTCTATTCTGACCGAACTGTCCGCATCCCAATCCTGATTGCCATCAGATGCGTCATCTTCCGCAAAAAATGCGGAAACATCAATAATACTAAAGGGAGCAATGGATAAATTATCCCAGTTCATTTCAATACGGTCTACATTACCACTGGAGGTAGCATCGGTATCTTGGGCGCCGTAGTAACCATTTCCTTTTACTGCGCTGTAATTGATGGTGCCTGGAACCCCATCTTCCGGAAGAAGAATCCCGAAGTAATCCTGAGAACTCACATTGGTAACATTGTCAACAGGATTAGGGGTGTAGCTTAGCATATCGTCCTCGAAATCTTCGTATACCATAATGCTATTGCAAAAGCTATCGCTTGTAAAGGTCCCGTTGATGACTCCATAGCTAATGGATTGCCATCTCCAAGTTCCTTGCATGTAGGAACAATCACTCAATCCTGTCGGTTCGTTATTATAAAGATGACTCGCAATCCAAGTCACAGGATTTCCATTTACTATATATCCCGTGTTCGTCGTAGTACCGTTTCCACTTTGTACGTTGCAGTTTCCTATGGTCCCGGTATCATAACAGTTGTTTTGTACGCCAATACCACTATAAACCGTAGTGCCAATAGCCGATTGTGTTGCTATAGTACCATTGCTGTCTGAAGAACTGAATACAAAATTGAAGGATTGTTCCAACCCTGTTCCCAACACGGGATGTCCATTACAGGTTCCACATTCATAGGTTCCCGTAATAGGGGTAACGGGAGCACGTTCAGTGTCCTTTAATACGATCATATCTCCTTGCAATCCTTTAAAGGTGACATCGGTTATGGTAGGTTCGGCACCGTTTGCTTCTACCGAAAACAGGAAAGAAACCTCCGCCGATTCGAACAATAGATCCTGTACCATCGCATGGTCATCCACATATTGGTTGGCTTTAATGAGATAGGATTCGCCTGAATTAAGCCGTAAGGTTGCCATAGGGTATTTTACCTTTCTGTTAGAAGGGTTGTTAGGCAATTGTACGGTGATCACTCCACGGTATTTGGAGTTGTAGGTCGTAAACACACCTTTGTAAGCTCCGAGGTTGGAATCTTCCGAAAGGTGGTAAGAAAGGTTTGATGAATTTTGATTGGAAATCGGGTCGTTTTCTACGGTACAGGAAAGCACCAAAAAAAACATTGTCAGGGGTAAAACAATCTTTTTCAAAACTAGGGGCGTTTTTTGAATATTATGTAATATTTATTAAATTCTGGTTAACAATATTATGTAATTCTCAATAAAAAATTCATTTTAACAATTTTTTTCGATGAAATACACCTACTAAACCAATAGGTTTTAAGGGGTTTAGCTGCGATTTTTCTGGAAGTAAAAAGCGGAATAAATAGGTAATGAATTGTAAATCAAAACATTCTGTTTCTAAGGCGGATTTGAGAATTATGAACTAAGAAAGTTGTTGTCAAAAAAATGCCTTCACCAAAAATCTGACAAAGGCATTACTAACATCTATTACTTAACTAATCTATCTAAATACGATGTATATGTATTTTATTCACAACAAGGAGCAACAGCGTCACTTTCAAAAACCCCTTCAATTAGCCCATAGGAAATGGAAGGCCATTGCCAGGTTCCGCTAATGATAGAGGGGCATGCAAAATTATCGATCCTTTCGGCAGACCAAGTAACAGGATTACCATTGGCCATATACCCCACGGTAGTGGTAAAACCATCACCGCTGGTCATATTACAAACCTCTCTTTCGCAACCCATTTGAAATTGTATTTCACAATCTTCATTGTCGAAGTGTCCAACCCCTATGTATACCGCACTATTTAGAGTTACCTGTGTGATTATGCTACTACTGCCGTCGGCGTGACTTGCGATTATTAGATTAAAGGATTGGTCATTTATTCCCCCTAAAATAGTCCCCATCCATTCGTGTATATATGGACTATCATTACATACCGTGCAACCCCATGTACCAGTACGTGTTTCTACTGTAGTACTTTCCGTTTCTTTCGCTGCTTGAATATCGCTTTCCATACCATTTAAAGTGACGTAGCTTAGTATAGGAGAGATCCCATCTTCCATCATGGAGAAAACGAATGAAAAATCCTGAGACTGGAAAAGTAGTCCTTTCGTAGATTCGCTAGCTGATATAGGCTTCAAAGCTTTTGCCTCGTATACATCTCCGTTTTTGAGGGTTAGGATTGCAGTCGGATACGTATTAGATCCTTCAGCAAATTGAATGATTACCGTCCCGGTGTGTCCAGCTGCCAATGTGGTAAATACCCCTTTATAAATGTCGTATTGTTGACTTGGTTTGGTCGTCGGCGCTAATAGGTTTTGCGCGTCGTTAATCGTGTCTACTTCTTCCTTGGAGCAGGACACAGCCAAAAACAATACTGCGCCCGCTACTAAAATCAATTTCTTCATGTCCATTTTGAGTTCTTAAAATTTAATTCCGTTCCTTATTATAAATGGAGTGTATCGAAATCAAAATAGCCCCAACTGTAATGAAGTAATACCGATAACTTGCACTTATAATACTATCGAAATTATAGAATTGGGTTGGATGGACAACATAAAAAAAGAATTACGGTTCACGTAATTCTTTTAAAGGTCGTTTTTAGCATTTAACGGAAAATGAACCCTAGTGTATTTTAGTCGAAATAACTGAAAGTTTCGCCTTTTTCTATTTTCAACAAAGATTCATAAATAAGCTTGATCACATTTTCCACGTCTTCTCGATGCACCATTTCTACCGTAGTATGCATATATCGAAGTGGAAGTGAAATCAAGGCGCTGGCAACACCACTTCCGCTATAGGCAAAGGCATCGGTATCCGTACCTGTAGCACGCGATAGCGCTGCACGCTGGAAAGGAATTTTCTTTTCCTCTGCAGTATCCGTGATCAGGTCCCTCAGTCTTTGTTGTACGGCAGGAGCATAGGCAATAACAGGTCCACCGCCAATTTTGGCGTATCCCTGTTTCTTCTTGTCGATCATTGGGGTAGTGGTGTCGTGTGTTACATCGGTGACGATGGCAACGTTGGGTTGAATCCGTTCCGCGATCATCTGTGCACCCCGTAATCCGATTTCCTCTTGTACGGAATTTGTAATGTACAATCCGAAAGGAAGTTCTTTCCCATTTTCTTTCAATAACCTTGCTACTTCAGCGATCATGAATCCACCCATTCGGTTATCGAGGGCGCGGCATACAAACTTATCTTTGTTCAGAATATGGAACTCATCGGGATAGGTAATGACACATCCTATATGTACACCCATTTTCTCCACTTCCTTTTTATCCTTTGCCCCAATATCGATAAAGATATTGTCTGGTTTAGGAGGTTCTTCCTTAGCTCTGCTTCGGGTATGGATGGCAGGCCACCCAAATACGCCTTTCACAATTCCTTTTTTGGTATGTATGTTTACAACTTTCGAAGGAGCGATTTGGTGATCACTTCCCCCATTCCTAATAACATATAGGAGTCCATTATCTGAAATATAATTCACATACCAGGAAATTTCGTCGGCATGCCCTTCGATAACGACCTTATAATCGGATTTCGGGTTAATAACCGCCACCGCAGTTCCGTAGGTATCGGTAATGAATTCGTCCACATAAGGTTTCAGGTAATCCATCCACATCTTTTGCCCATCCCACTCATAACCGGTGGGAGCGGCGTTGTTTAAGTATTTTTCGAGAAATGTGAGTGATTTTTTATTTAAAATAGATTTAGCCATAAGTGCGTTTTGTAATGAGAATCTCAAAATTAGTAATTAATTAATAACGCTCCCTTTTCAATTTTTATAATTTTGGAACGGTTTTAGAGAAGCCCGTAAAGAAATGTCCAAGTTTACCTACATACTACTTATATATATAGTCACCTTTTCTTCCAATCTCTGGGCACAGAAAGGGGATACCTTACGGGAATATAAAAAGGATAGCACCTATACCTTCTATTATATTGTGGAAGGGGATACCATCCCCAGGGAGTTTATCGATTTACAGGAAGTAGTTCTTTTGAATAAGTTGGAATTCAATTCCAAAGAAGACAGAAGGCGTTATTTAATCCTTAGAAGAAAAACCCGAAAGGTATATCCGTATGCAAAACTGGCAGCAGAGAGACTTGAGGTAATGACGGAGCGATTGGCTTCTTTGGAAAGTAAACGAGCCAAGCGTAAGTATGCCAAGCGTGTCCAAAAATATATTGAAGGGGAGTTTTCTGAAAAGCTGAAAAAACTGACGCGTACTGAAGGTCAGATACTGGTGAAGCTCATTCATCGGCAAACAGGGAGGACCGCTTTTAATTTGGTGAAGGAACTGAGAACGGGATGGAGGGCTTTTTGGTACAACACTACGGCCAATATGTTCGATATTTCTTTGAAGGTGGAATACCTACCTTTCGAGGTGAAGGAGGACTATTTAATTGAAGATATCCTCGAACGATCTTTCCAGGATAATATATTGGAGCGACAGGAACCGTGGGAGGAAATCGACTACTTGGATCTCACGGCACATTGGAACAAATTGACTGGGGAAAACTAATTCATTTTTTTACTTGCCTCAATTACAGAAAAGTAGTATCTTGCTTGTCCGCTCTTTTTTTAAGCTGTTACAAATATAGTATTGATTTGAATGGATTTCCGGGAAATGCGGCCGAGAAATATCGGCAGATGGAATTCCTTATTTCGGGTCAATTTTTTTGTGGCTGTAACCTGCACCTTTTCAATTGTTTATAAACGGTTAATAAAAAAGGCTGAAAAAAGATTGAAATTGTTTTGGTGGAATAAAAAAAGGGGTTGTATATTTGCACCCGCAAAACGGATGAGGGATTGTCCGAACAGCGGAAAAAATAGAATTAAAAGTTCATTGATATATTGAAATTGAC
>NZ_JAQQTF010000005.1 GCF_028561275.1 Aureisphaera galaxeae | reverse complement strand
CGGTGAAGCGACTCGTCAAGAGATAAGGGAAAACAATTCCCAAAACAAAACCCTCCCGAGCTTTACGCGAAGGAGGGTTTTTTTATGCACTTATTCAAAATACGTATTTATACATATAGCACAAATGGTTTCACCACAATACTTTAGCCCTAGATGAATTACAATACATTATAAACAGAAATAATCGGAATCCCCACTTCCTCAATTTTTCAATCAATTAATCAATTTAATAATTTAAAAATCAATTATTATGGAACCATTTATCGGACAAATCATGCCAGTTGGGTTTAATTTCGCCCCTAGAGGTTGGGCGTTATGCGACGGGCAACTTTTACCCATTTCTTCTAACACTGCGTTGTTTTCTTTATTAGGAACCACTTTCGGAGGTGATGGAAGAACCACTTTTGCTCTTCCAGATCTAAGAGGAAGAAGTATGGTAGGTGTAGGTAACGGACCTGGTCTTAGCGCAATTCAGTGGGGACAAAAAGGTGGAGCGCAGACCCATCAGTTGTCCATAGCAGAAATGCCGGCACACACTCACAATATTGGTGTTAATTCTGCAGCTGGTGAAGAAGCTGATCCCACCGGGAAGCATATTGCAGGAATTACCGACGGATTCGCAGAAGACACGACTGGAAACCTTGCTGCCCCTCAAACTGTAGGTGGAAGTCAAGCATTCAGCATTCAAGATCCTTACTTGGGAATTTATATGTGTATTGCATTGCAAGGGATTTTCCCTTCAAGAAGCTAAAGATTAGTTTTATGCTATATAAAGACCGGCTTATGTCGGTCTTTTTTGTTTAGTAGATACACTGTGTTCGCAAGGCAGGAGCATTTCCCAATTCATATTGGGTGATGATTTCCTTTATAGATAATCCAGGTTGTAATTGTTTGAGCACCATAGGGATGGTCAATCCGCTTTCTTTGTACCCCAATCGTTCTTCACCAAAAACATGAATTTCGGTTGTAACGGCAATGGCATTTGCAGATTGTGGTACATATTCTGAGAGTGGTACAGCTACCTGCGGAAATTTAAAATCTAAGGGAAGTGACACATCAAAGGAACGCATACGTTCTTTGTTAAGGACAAAAACCGTTTTGTTATGCATGAAGAAATTCTCACCGCCTCTTTTTCCAGTATCCATAAGCTGTTTAAATTCTTTTACCACATCAATAAGGGAAACCTGTAAGGAAATTTCTTGTGGAATCAATACCACATCCTCTTTACATTGCAGCATAACGTTGTGGGTAATGGCCACTTGTGGTTCTTTGTTCAATGCATGCTGCAAGCATTCAACAATAACGATATCGAATTCACGGGGATTTTCCAATTGCATGGTACTGGCATCCAAATTCAGAAATTCGGAAACGTAGGCTTCGGCATTCAAACATTTCAAGACCTCCTTACAATTCTCCAAACTTAGGGGGTTTACTTCCACTAATGTAAGCTGAATCTCTTTGGGAGTATAAAGAGTGAGCAGCGGGAGTATTAAGGTGGCGAAAGGACCTGTACCCGTGTATAATAATTGAATGGGGCCACTCTCTTGCGTGGCTCTGGTTTTCTCTACCGCCTTACAAATCCCCCTAGTGAAGCGCTTGGTCCGCATGATATCGTTTATGCACTCACCGGCAGATTTTGTCCCAATGGCTTTACCTGAGTCTAAAAAAATGTGGTTTCGGGTCGTGTTGTTTTCAGTTTCAAAATCGAGTCCTGTCATCTCCAAACAGAGCTCCATTAGTTCTCGTAGGGCATTTTGTAAATCTGAATAGTGGGTCTCTTCTTGTATAATACGGGGAACGACTCGTTTCAATCGATCGAGATAGGATGGGGAAATCATATGTTAGCTGTCTGTGCATTGCAATATATAGTATTTAGTGAACTCCTAAAAGTCTTTCTGTAGGTCACTACCTACAATACATTCAAAAAAAAGATGTCTTTGATCGAATATTTTCTTGACTTTCAGCAGAAAAAAGGTACCTTTAGGTTTTAACTAACCAAATTATGACCGAGAAGACTCCCCGCCGCGCATTCCTGCGTATGTCGGCTATGGCTACTACAGGAATTGCATTGTTACCTTCAGCCACAATTAATGCATTTAACGAACCTTCATCCCCTTTTGAAGGCTATAATGCGTATGCTGAAGAGAAAACTGATCTTAGAACCCTACCATTCGGAAAGCATGTGAGGGTTTCAGGTACTATTTTTAATCATTTGGGAACTACTCCCCTCGCCAATGCGCAAGTAGAGGTGTGGCATATGTCGCCCAATTCGACAAAATTTAGACACCGAGGAAAATGTAAAACCGATGCAACAGGGGCTTACAGTTTTATTACCGATCTCCCTAATAACGAAAAGGGAAGGTCCGGACGTATCTATTTCAAAGTTTCCAAAGACGGAAACACGTATTTTACCGAATTGGTAGTGACCCCTTACTTCGCGCATATTACTTCAAAGCATTGGAAAGAGAACAAACAGCTGGAAGATAGGGTATTTCTAAAAAGGGATACTCACTTCGGAGAGACCAGAATTAATTTCAATATTGCACTTAATCAATAAACTAACCTTATAAAATTTACTATTATGGATCCATTTATCGGACAAATCATGCCAGTTGGGTTTAATTTCGCCCCCAGAGGCTGGGCATTCTGCCATGGACAACTTTTGGCCATTGCTTCACATACGGCATTATTTTCATTACTCGGAACCACGTTTGGTGGGGACGGAAGAACCACCTTTGGTCTACCCGACTCTCGTGGGCGTAGTTTTGTAGGTGTAGGATCAGGCCCTGGATTAGCTCCCATTACCTGGGGGGAAAGAGCAGGTGCTGAAAATCATACCATAACTATTGGCCAGCTGCCTTCCCACACCCATAACATTGGTGTGTCCACTGCGACAGGAGAGGAAACAAATCCTGCCGGCAAACATATTGCCGCAATGACAGACGCTTATGCAGAAGATGCCAATGCAAATCTTGCACCACCGGCTAGCGTAGGTAGCAATCAATCCTTTAGCATTAGGAATCCTTTTTTAGGGGTTTACTACGTTATCGCATTGGAAGGAGTATACCCTTCTAGAAGTTAGTACGCCAATGGACATAAAAATTGGCATACTGCTTCCCAGATCGGACATGTTTCCTACGTTGGCGTTGGATTTTTTGAACGCCTTAAAGCTAAGTTTCAATAAAATCAATACAACTGAAGTTGTTCCTAAGTTCTTGGTAGAAGGCGTGGGAACAGCCTCGGACGACAGTATTGTACGTTTGGGGGAGAAAATGATTCTACAGGAAAATGCAGACCTAGTCGTTTCTTTTTGTAGTCACTATAAACTTGCCGATTTGGCCGGGGTGTTTAAGGCCTATCAAAAACCGCTCATTCATGTAAATATTGGCGGAAATGCAATAAAGCAAGAGCATGTGCATCCCAATGTGGTGTATCACTCCTTGAATCTTTGGCAATCTTGTTATGCTGCTGGCATGCATGCTGCCAAAAAATACGGGACAAAAGCCGCCATGGCAGCTTCCTATTACGATGGAGGATATCAGCATTCTCAAGCTTTTATTCAAGGGTATACTAGCCAAGGGGGTAAAATTGTAAATTATTATGTCTCCCCTATGGATTACAAATCCGAATCTTTTGAAACAATGGTTGCAGGGATCCGAGAAAGCAATCCCGATGTGGTGTTTACGCTGTTCAGTTTTAAGGAAGGCGCAAAGGTGATGAATATTTTAGGATCATCCGATCTTAGCGATAAGGTACCTTTTGTTGCCATTCCCTTGCAGACTGACGAAACAGCGAATACCGAAGACTATGGAATCAAAAATTTGATCTCGATAGCTTCTTGGTCCTTCGATGAAGACAGTGAATACATGAATGCCTTTATCTCTGAAATCAAAGAATCGTTGAAGAAAGCGCCAAACATTATGGCGCTGCTTGGCTATGAAGTGGGACAGGTAATTGCCGAAGTGATCAATACACACGGTACCATCCCTACAGCCCTTGCAGACGGTTTAAAAAATGTTCAGATACCTACACCCAGAGGCGTTATGCATTATAATGCCTATAACGAATCTCAGACAGACCTACTTAAAGTCCGACAATTTACCTTTAATGACGTTGGGTATCACAACACAGTTGTAGATACCATAGAAGCTTCATTTATGGAAGATCTATATGCCAAATTAGAAGATATCCCCTATTCAGGATGGCAGAACCCATACATATGTACCTAATTTTTAACATTTAAATTACGTAATAGTACTTATTCCTTTTAAAAACCGCCTCCGCTATTTTTGTTGCGAAACCATTGTAATATACAATAGGGAGATATCGTATAACCAAATGACCTCATGATGAAAAAAATTACACAATTATTAACCATCCTACTAGCTATAATGGCTATAAACCAGGCTTTAGCGCAAAAGGCTTCGGTTATAGGAACCAACCACGTAACCAATGATGGTTTTGCCTTTTTGGTAACCCAGGATTTGGTCAACGGTGAAAATGTATATTTCACCGAAGATGAATATAACAATTCAACTAATCTCTTTGGAACCGGTGAATCTGTAGTTCGCTTTACAGCCTCTGGTGCCATTAGTACCGGTACGGTTGTATATATAGAGGAGACTGCAACTGCTAATACCTTTACAGTAACCTGTACAGGTGGAGGCTCCTGTGGAACGGCTACTCATTTTGGAGGCGGCTTTTCCCTTCGTACTGGAGGTGAGGCCTACTATGCATATCAAGATACCGATGCGATTCCCAGTAATGGGGTCACTGAAATTTATTCGGTGTTCTATACAGGAGAATCCGGTCAAGCTACGGGAGGTGCTATTCCGGCAATAATGGATCCAACTCCTGATTACCCAAATGCCATTGTAGTCGATGGCTTTCCTGCGGTAAACCCAGGGCGTGCGGAATACGTATTTGCAGGAGCAGGTATTCGCGACGGATTATGTAGGGATAACCTAGAAAATGTAAGCAACTATTTACATGGACAAGGATATCAGGCCCTTAACACTACCGCTTTTAACAGTTTTACACTGGCTTGTACGAGCCCAACAGTTACGCTTACCAGAACACCTGCAGCAGTTGCAGAAAATAGTGGTAGCGGCATTACCTATACATTTACCATAAGTCCTACTTCTGGAAGTCCCACTACGGTTAATTTCAATGTAAGCGGTTCGGCTACGTTTAGCACTGACTATACCCAAACGGGAGCAGCTACCTTTAACGCAACCTCAGGTACTGTTGTTATAGGCGCAGGATCCAGTATAGCCGCCGTAACCCTAACACCAGTTGGAGACACTACTTTGGAGCCCGATGAAACCATGACACTAACACTTGCTGCTGGAGCCGGATATACGGCGGGTAGTCCAAGTATCGCTACGGGAACCATTACCAACGACGACACCCAGAATATTACTCCTGTGGTCGCGGTAACTGGATTGAACAATGCTGTTGCACCGGGCATCGAAGGTTTTTCCTTCGTAGCTCTTGACGATATTGCCGCAGGTACAGAAGTATTCTTTACTGAAGAGGAATTTAATAGAAATACCCTAGCCTTTTCCAATACAAGTGGTGAAGGTGTAGTACGTTGGACCGCTCCTGCAGGAGGTGTCCTTCGAGGAGAAGTGATTGTTGCCACGGAAAACTCACCCGATGTATTTACAGCATCTTGTAACAGTGGAACCTGTGGAACTTTTACTACGATCGTAACAGGATTTACCTTTGCCTCTAATGGTGAAGGCTTCTTTGCTTATAGTGATTCGGATACAGATCCTACCAATGGAGTGACTCAAGTACACTCCGTGCTTTATACAGGAAACAACTCAACACCCGGTGGAAACATCCCTGCCCTAGAAGATCCATCTTCTGTATATGTGGGGGCTGTTGTAGTAGATGGTTTTCCTGCCGTTCAACCACAAAGAACGGAATACCGCTTCCCGCCAGAGCGTGGTGTAACGGTAGACCAAGCGAATTTCCAAAATATAACAAACTGGTTCCATGCGCAAGCACCGGCAACCCTTTCTACAGTGCCTTTTGCCAATATTATTATAGTTACTGGATCAGCGAATCCAACCCTTACTTTGGCCGCAGCACCGACCTCAACAGTTGAGGACAGCGGTGTTGGAATGGTGTACACCTTTACATTGAGCGCAGCGGCAACTTCCAACATTACGGTGAACTTTACTGTAGGAGGAACCGCTACCCTTACGACAGACTATACAGTTTCTGGGGCGGATACCTTTACTGCTACCACTGGAACTGCTACCATACCTAACGGAAGTTCTTCTGTAGCCGTAACTGTGACACCGGTTGTAGATGCTATTGTAGAACCTACTGAAACTGTGGAATTAATGATTGCTTCCGGAACCGGATATGATGGAGGTACTCCAAACAGTGCTACAGGAAGCATTACCAACGACGATACCTCAGCTTCCGATCCTTTGGTTGCCATCATGGGTATGAGTCATGCTGGACCTGATGGCTTCTCTTTTGTAGCTGCTCAGGACATACCCGGAGGAACCGTGGTGTACTTCTCGGAAGATGAATTCGACAATACAACCTTATTATTCTCTGCGGGTGAAGCCGTTTTACAATGGACTTCTCCAGCGGGTCAAATTGATCAAGGAGATGTGATTACAGTGACTGAAGGAGGAACTCCAGACACATTTACTGTGGCGTGTAGTGATACTTCTGGAAATGGATGTGGAACCATTAGTGTAATCGTAGGCGGTTTTGCCATGGCGACCAATGGTGAGTCACTATTTGCGTTTACTGATAGCGATACTGATCCTACCAATGGGGTAACCGATATTTACTCAGTAATGTATACTGGAAATTCAGGAGTACCAGGAGGTAACCTTCCTGCCATTGAAGATCCTACAGGTATATACCTAAATGCACTGGTTGTGGACGGATTCCCTCCCACAGCCCCTGTTAAAACGGAATACACCCCTGCGAGTCGTGGGATTCCTGTAGGAAGCGCTGATTTTGAAAATCCAGCCAATTACGACCACGCATTCGCTTTTGGAGCAGGATTATCTACGGTTCCTTTTGCTAGCATAAGTATTGTAGTAGACTTTACAGCTCCCGCGGACCTTTGTGTAGATGCTGGAGTACAAGCCGGTCTTGGCGGTGGAACCCCAACAGGTGGTTTTTACAGTGGACCAGGTGTTACCGATGATGGAAACGGAATGACCTATAGTTTCGACCCTGCTGCTGCGGGTGTAGGAACGCATCCTATTACGTATACATTAGGAGGAAGTTCTGCTTCCGACAATATTGAAGTATTTGCTTTACCTACCGTAACCTTTACGGCACCTGCAGATCTTTGTGTAGATGCAGGCGTTCAAGCTGGTCTTGGTGGTGGAACCCCTACCGGAGGAGTATATAGCGGTACGGGAGTTACCGATGACGGAAACGGAATGACCTATAGTTTCGATCCTGCCGCTGCAGGCGTAGGAACGCATACAATAACATATACCTTTACAGATACCAACGGGTGTACCAATAGTGCTTCCGACGATGTGGAAGTATTTGCACTTCCAACCGTAACCTTTACCGCATTAGCCGATCTATGTGTAAATGCTGGGGTACAAGCCGGTCTTGGTGGCGGAACACCAACGGGAGGAGTATATAGTGGTACGGGAGTGACCGATGATGGTAACGGAATGACCTATAGTTTCGACCCAGCTGCCGCTGGCGTAGGAACCCATACCCTTACCTATACCTTTACTGATGCTAATGGATGTAGTGCTAGTGCTACTGATGATGTTGAGGTATTTGCACTACCAATCGTAGCCTTTACAGCTCCTGCGGATCTTTGTGTGGATGCTGGAGTTCAAGCTGGTCTAGGAGGTGGAACACCCACCGGTGGTGTATACAGTGGACCTGGTGTGACAGATGACGGTAACGGAATGACTTACAGTTTCGACCCTGCCGCTGCTGGCGTAGGGGTACATACCATCACTTACACCTTTACCGACGCCAATGGATGTACGGCTAGTGCTTCCGATATGATCGAAGTATTCGCATTGCCAACCGTAACCTTTACGGCACCTGCCGATCTTTGTGTAAATGCAGGTGTACAAGTAGGCTTGGGCGGTGGAACTCCAACAGGAGGTTTTTATAGCGGTCCTGGTGTGACCGACGATGGAAACGGAATGACCTATAGTTTCGACCCTGCTGCTGCAGGCGTGGGAACCCATACCCTTACCTATACCTTCACCGATACCAACGGATGTATTAGTAGTGCTTCCGATATGATCGAAGTATTCGCATTACCAACCGTAACCTTCACGGCACTTGCAGATCTATGTGTAGATGCAGGCGTACAGGCCGGATTGGGTGGCGGAGTACCTACGGGAGGTGTATATTCCGGGACAGGAGTGACCGATGATGGAAACGGAATGACCTATAGTTTCGACCCTGCTGCTGCTGGTGTAGGAACACATACCATTACCTATACCTTTACCGATACCAATGGATGTACTGCTAGCGCTTCAGATGATGTGGAAGTATTTGCATTGCCTACTGTAACCTTTACAGCTCCGGCAAGCCCTGTATGTCCTAATGCGACCTTGACGGGTCTTGGTGGTGGAACTCCAACAGGAGGTGTGTACAGTGGTCCCGGTGTGACGGACGATGGAAATGGAATGACGTATACTTTCGATGCCGCTGCTGCCGGAACAGGAACGCATACCATTACCTATACATTTACCGATACCAATGGATGTACCAATAGTGCTTCCGATACGGTAACTGTAGAAGACACTACTCCTCCAGCAATCGTTTGTCCAGCTAATATTACTGTGAACAACGATCCTGGAGTATGTGAAGCCGTGGTAACTTATACCCCGCCAGTAGGCACCGACAATTGTAGTGGAGCTACCACAACTCAAATTGCTGGATTACCTAGCGGAAGTGCCTTCCCTGTGGGAACCACGACGAACACCTTCGAGGTAACCGATATTGCAGGAAATACTACTCAGTGTTCCTTCGATGTTACGGTGAATGATGTTGAGGCACCTTCTATTACATGTCCTGCAGACATCGCAGTTAGTAACGATCCTGGTATCTGTGGAGCTGTTGTAAACTACACGGTAACCGGAATGGATAATTGTCTTACCGGAAGCCCAATTACATTGACGTTTACAGGGCCAGATGTTTTCGGAACACCATACATAGAAGGTTTAATGGTAGTTACTGCCAATCCAGGACAACACATTGATGCTCCATGGACTGTACCTTGTGGTGACGGAGACGGAATGTTAATGCACGGTAATACCGGGAATAATTGGGTATACGACGGAGGAGCCATCTTCTCGCCTACCAGTGTAGAGATTTGTGCAAATCCAACTACATTTACATTTACCTCGTCTAAAGGAGGAACGTTTATCCCTACTTCTACTGGGGTAGTTAGTTTCCCGAACACTGCAGATTGGATAGGTATTACTTCCATGAGTTGGGATAATACTTCCGGATCTGATCAATCATTGGATAATTTCACTTTTGTTCCAGGCGGAGTAGCTATTGTGCAAACTGCGGGACTTCCTTCGGGAGCAGAATTCCCTGTGGGAACAACTACGAATACGTATGTAATTACTGATTCAGGTGGAAACTCAGCTTCATGTAGTTTTGACGTTACGGTGAATGACACTGAAGATCCTGTGTTGACTTGTCCAGCTGATATTACAGTGAACAATGACCCAGGAAATTGTAGTGCTGCAGTTACTGTACCTACTCCTACTATTATGGAGAATTGTCCTGGTACGACAACTACTACGGCTGGTCCCGTAACGGCTATGCTGTTTAGCGGGGGGGATCTTATAGATACGCCTTCCACGATTACGGGATTAGGAACAACCGTACTAGATGTTATACTAGATATAGAATATAATGGAGACTTCACCACGGGTTCCACTAGTGAGTGTTTTACACTTACCGGTCCTGATGGAATACAAATATTCCAAGAATGTGGTGGAGGACCTACCTGTGATGTTATTAATAGTTCGGTAACCATCCCAGCAGCCACTTGGAACAATTGGATTGCTACCTTCGGGTCCGATCTTACTTTTACCCTCTTGGCAGATCCTCAGGTTGATTCAAGCCAGTGTTCTGGTCCTGGATCGCACGAGTTCCAGCTCACGGCAAATACGGGATTCATTACCCTTACCAATGACTTTAATGGTACATCCGATGCTTCCGGAACCTACCCCGTAGGAACTACGACAGTAACTTGGACAGCCACGGATGCTGCGGGTAATACAGGAACTTGCTCAATGACTGTAACTGTTAATGACACAGAAGACCCTGTAGTGACTTGTCCTACAGACATTACAGTAGGAAACGACCCAGGACAATGTAGCGCCGTAGTTACCTTTACGCCTACGATAGCTGATAACTGCCCAGGAGCTACGGTAGTGAGTTCTCCTGCCTCTGGAAGTGTATTCCCTGTTGGTACAACAGTTGTTACCGTTACAGGAACAGATGCCGCAGGAAATACAGCTACTTGCACCTTTAATGTAACTGTGGATGACACTGAGAATCCAACAATTTCTTGTCCCGCGGATATTACAGTAAACAATGACACCGGAGATTGTGGAGCCGTAGTAACCTATGCCGCTCCAACAGGAACTGATAATTGTCCGTCTCCAACAACGGTTCAAACGGGAGGACTGCCTAGCGGAAGTGTATTCCCTGTAGGAACTACTACCAATACTTTTGAAGTGACGGACGCTTCTGGAAACACAGCAAGCTGTAGTTTTACTGTGACGGTTATCGATAATGAAGATCCGACCATTACGTGTCCTGCTGACATTACTGCAAGCAACGACCCAGGGGTTTGTGAGGCTGCCATTACTGTACCTCAACCTACCTTCGACGATAATTGCTTTACCAATGGATGTGTTCGAAATGATGACCTAGAGTCTTATACCTTAGGTTCTATGGCCGGACAGGATCCGAATTGGGTTGGATGGACCGGAGCTGCTGCCGAAGCAGGTGAGGTATCTACCGAACAGGCTCAAAGTGGAACCCAGAGTTTGAAGATTGAAGGTGTGCCTGCAGGTGGACCTGTAGATCAGATCTACAACCTTGGTAATCTTACTTCTGGAGTATGGGAAGTAACCTATAGCTTGTACATCCCTGTAGGAAATACAGCATTTACCAACATTCAGAAATTCGAGCGTCCTGCCGGAGGCCCAGAATGGGGGCACCAGATTCAGTGGAACTCCAACGGAACAGCGGAATACAACGTAAATTCAGGTTATAACACCTTTACGTATCCGCAAGGAGCATGGTTCGAAGTAAGACACTATATCGACCTTGATAATGACTTTACGGAGTTCTTCGTAAATGGAGCTTCAGTAATAAGTCACCCATATAGCTATCAAGCATTCAGCAGTACAGGAGCTATCTCACTGGGAGGTATTAACTTCTTCCCTATCACCAATTTCTTTGGCGGTAATGGTAGTGAGACAAATCCTGCAGCTATCCCATTATTCTATGTGGATGATGTGAGCATGTGTGCGGTGGCGATCAACGATTACAACAACACGGCAGATGCAAGCGACACCTATCCTGTAGGTACTACTAACGTAGTTTGGACCGTTACAGATGCAGGTGGAAACACAGCGAGTTGTACACAACAAATTACCGTAGAGGATACTGAAGATCCTGTGATCACGTGCCCTGCAGATATTACAGTGAACAATGATACTGGTATTTGTGGTGCTCAGGTGTTCTACGCTGTTACAGCTACAGACAATTGTGCTACGATCATCCCTGGAACCGTAAGTATAAATCCACTTAAGGATAATTCTCTATTCCAAGAGATTCCAGGAAATAGTAACGGAGCTGGGCAATTAATGTATGTAGGACAAAACGGTGTAAGTGAAAATCACCGAGGAGTTCTCACATTCGATGTTGCGGGAAGTGTCCCTGCAGGGGCCACCATTACAGGTGTAAACCTTACCATGACAGCCGATCATCCAACTGCTACTAATGGAGCACATGATTTCAATCTTCACAGATTATTGGAAGATTGGGGCGAAGGTGCTTCAGATAACGGTGTAGCACCAGGATCTGGTGGAGGTGGATTTGGAGATACCGCTGTAGCACCAGATGCAACTTGGAATGATGCAATGCTTGGTACGGCATGGGCCAGTGGTCCTGGAGGAAACTTTAATCCAGCTTCCAGTGCCGTTCAAAATGTGGATGCCAATGGTCCTTATACATGGACATCGGCTGCATTAATGGCAGATGTTCAGGATATGCTAGATAATCCAGGCACTAATTTCGGTTGGATTGTTATAGGAAATGAAACAACTGCTTCAACTACTAAACGATTTGGAACGCGTGAATCTCCAATAGCACCGGTACTGGAGATTTCTTACGAAATCGTAGCTGGTGTAACCATTACTCAAACAGCAGGATTGCCTTCTGGAAGCACGTTCCCTGTAGGAACTACTACCAATACTTTTGTAGTAACGGATACGGCCGGAAATACAGATACGTGTAGTTTCAATGTTACCGTGAACGATACAGAACCGCCAATCGCTGTTTGTCAGGACATCACGGTTCAGTTGGATGCCAACGGAATGGCTTCTATTACCGCGGCCGATATAGACAATGGATCTAGCGATAACTGTGGAATTGCGAGCCTAGCGGTTTCTCCAAGTAGTTTCGATTGTAGCAATGTGGGACCAAATACGGTAACACTTACGGTAACGGATGTAAACGGAAATTCTTCTACCTGTACTGCTACGGTAACTGTGGAAGACAACGTGGCACCTGATGCCGTATGTATGGACATCGATCTGTTCTTGGATGCAACCGGTAACGCTTCTATAACACCAGCCGATGTGGATGGAGGAAGCTCTGATGCCTGTGGTATTGTGAGTCTAGCGATAGACATTACAGACTTCACTTGTGCCGATGTAGGACCAAACGATGTTACCTTAACTGTTACGGATGTGAACGGAAACGTGAGCAGCTGTATCGCTGTAGTGACTGTGATAGATAATACACCACCTGTGATCTCCTGCCCTGCTGATGTAGTTACGGGTACCGATCCAGGATTATGTTCTGCTCAGGTAGTATTTAGTGATGCTATTGCCAGCGACGAGTGTGGTATCGCTTCTGTTGTACAGACGGCCGGATTGCCATCTGGAAGTGACTTCCCAGTAGGTGTAAGCACGATCGAGTTCACTGCTACCGATGTAAACGGAAATACGACAGTTTGTTCCTTCACTATCACAGTGAACGACGATGAGCCAGCGATGGCCGTTTGTCAGGACATTACCATACAACTTGACGATACGGGTATCGCCACGATCACCGCTTCCGATGTGGACGGAGGATCTACGGACAACTGTGGAATCGCAAGTTTAGATATAGACATAGATACTTTCGACTGTAGCAACGTCGGGGACAACCCAGTGGTGCTAACAGTAACTGATGACAACGGAAACACATCTACCTGTACAGCTATCGTAACGGTAGAGGACGTGACCGCACCAGAGGTATTCTGTCAAGATATCATCGTAGACCTTGACGCAACGGGTACGGTAACTATCTTACCAACCGATGTTGACAATGGAAGTACAGATGCCTGTGGCATCGCTACCTACGAATTGGATATCGATACCTTCGATTGTAGCAATGTAGGCGATAACATCGTAACATTGACTGTGACCGACGTGAATGGTAACAGCGCAAGCTGTACTGCTACGGTTACTGTTCAGGATGTGACCGATCCAGTACTTACCTGTATGGATATCACCGTGGAACTTGACGAAAACGGGATGGCTGTGATTGAGCCAGAAGACGTGATCGATACCTTAGACGATGCTTGTGGCATCTTCACTACGGCCATCGACATCTTCGAGTTCACTTGTGACGACATAGGTACTCCGATCACTGTTCAGGTGTTCGCTCAGGACAACAATGGTAACCTTGCCACTTGTACAGCCGAAGTAACTGTTGTGGATGCACTGGCACCAGAACTTACGTGTCCTGCAGACCAGACTGTTGATCCAGGACCAGGTATGCTGTTCTACGAAATCCCAGATTACTTCGCTACAGGTGAAGCTACAGCAGTAGACAACTGTACCGATCCAGTGACAGACGTTACTCAAGATCCAGCACCAGGAACCCTAGTTCCAGACGGTGTGTACACGATTACGTTGACGGCAACGGACGACAGCGGAAATACCGCTACTTGTACCTTCGAGTTGACCGTAGAAAGTGTACTTGGATTGGATGACCTTCCTGTGGATCTATCGACCATCGTTGTATACCCGAACCCAGCTACAGACGTGGTGTTCATTAGCAACCCACAAAACATTGCACTTGAGAAGGTGACATTGTTCGACCTGGTGGGAAGAAAGGTGGCAACTTATGATCTGAGAAATTCAGGAATAGAGACATCGCTTGATATTTCGAACCTTGCCACGGCCAGCTATACTATGGTCATTGAAGGCAGTGGTGGACAGTTAAATAAACGACTTATTAAAGAATAGGGGTCAGTTTTAGTTAATAAGTAACCCTCCTTCGCCTTTGGCTAGGGAGGGTTTTTTTATGGGAAAGTTTCGAATACCTTTCAAAACAATTATTTTTGAAAAAACACTTTCTATGTTTCCATGGCATCAATATGTATTAGGCCTTATATTCCTCATAGCGGGAGTTACCCATTTTACCAAATCCCATTGGTATGAACGAATCATCCCTCCTTATATTCCAGCACATAAAGAAGTGGTAGCTGTAAGCGGCATTGCCGAAATGATTGTTGGATTTATGCTGTTGAATGCCGATACCCAACAAATGGCTGCTTATGCCATTATGGGATTGCTCATTCTATTCTTCCCTGTTCATATTCATATGCTACGCAATGAGAAGGCATCTTTGAACCTTCCCAAATGGTTACTCATTTTGAGGATTCCCATTCAATTTGGATTGATCTATTGGGCCTATCAATACGTATAAGATGGATTTGTTTTCTAAAGAACATAGCACCATCGAAATTCCCCTTCCCGATGCCTCCATTTCCTATTATCCGACTTTCTTCGGTCCTGAAGAGGCAGATGCATTATATGAAGAACTCTATCGGGAAACCCCATGGCAACAAGATGATATAAAGATCTTTGGAAAAGTCTATGCCCAACCCCGATTAACTGCCTTGTACGGAAGCGAAGAGAAGACCTATAGGTATTCTGGACTTACCATGTATCCCAAATTATTTACCCCTACCCTTTTAGAAATCAAGGACCGGGTGGAAAAGGAAACGGGAAATCACTTTAACGCTGTACTATTGAATTTATACCGGGATGGTAACGATAGTAACGGTTGGCATAGTGATGATGAAAAGGAATTGGGAACGAACCCTGTAATAGCTTCCGTGAGTCTTGGGGCGAAAAGGTGCTTTCAATTAAAGCACAAGAGGGATAAAAAATTGAAATATAAACTCTTTTTAAATCACGGAAGCCTATTACTAATGTCAGGTGAAACGCAGCACCATTGGAAACACCAATTACCAAAAACCAAAAAAATTAACGTGCCGCGAATCAACCTAACATTTAGGGCCCTTAAATAAAATGCTTTCTATTAGCGAAGCTTCTGGAATCCTTAAACAACAGGAATGTTAAACCTATCAACACAATTGTGTGATAGATAAGCCGCTCGTACATGTTTCCCACCAAAATGAAGATGGACATCACCACGGATATAAAAAATCCCACCATAATCGACTTCTTCAAAGTGATATTGAAACATATAAGCAGTCCCGTAAAGAATTCCAGAAAGGGGAAAAGCGCTCCGCCAATGACCAAAAGTGTATCAAAGGGAAGTGTCCCTTTGAAATTGGATAAAATGAAGTCTGTATAGCCCCCTATATCCACAATTCGAATCAATCCATGTATCGCAATGATCGACCCAACAACTAACCTAATCAAATAATAGAACTTTCTGTACTCTAACATAACCTACTCGCAAATGGAGGGCAAAAGTACTCTATTCTAGTGAGTTAGAAAAGCAAAAAGACAACGCAAACGTTTGCGAAAAGCAAAATTTTAGAAGTTTTCGATATTATGCATGCATAATAAGATGAACGACATACCAGCCTTAACTAATTCTTAAGAATATTAACCAAAAATATCGTTCAAAACATGCGCTAAACGGATTCCTCCCTTCTGAAGTTGACCGCGCATTACATTCATATATCGATACATATATCGATACCCTAACTTTTCACCGATATCGGTGTTCTTGTAGATATCCAAACACAATTCCCGGCTCTCGTACATCCAATCGGTAACCGTCCCACTTTCTAAGGCTTCAATCTCCTCTTTGGACAGCATATCGGCATTCGAAGCCAATTCCGAGTAGGACATATTATAACTTTCTATCATTTTAGTGTCCCATACCGTGTGCAGATTGGTACCATCATCGAACCAACGTACCTGAAAGGTATTGGCTCCCTTGTCCTCTGCCTTCCCTACGTGCAATGGTTGGTGTAAATCTCCCATGAAATGTACTAACAACTTTAGGTGAAACGCCTTGTCTTCTTTGCTTGAAGAAGCATCTTTCAGCACTTTAATACAGGTATCTATGGCCTGAACGATATCCCCACGATCACTTTTGGGATGGTCTTCGTAGGTGGAATCGAAAGGAAAGTTTACATAGTGCCATGGGCTATAAGGACGGTATTTTTCATCGCTCTTAATTTCATCGGCGAAAGTAGATACAAAAGCCAAGGAAGCTCCGTCCAGTAATTCCTTGATTTTTTTCTGTGCCTTATTGGATAGATGTTTCTCTGCAATTTCGCCGGTAGCCCTGTGCCCTGTTCTCCCCCAAAATTCAGCCGCTGTACCCCAGCCTGTATTTAAGAATACCATTACAATGCATAAATAGATCGCTTTCATATGTTACCTCGTTTACCTACAAATATACCGACATCACCGTCACCGCAATGTTATTTTACCTAATTTATCCCCGTTTTAACACGAATTGAATGAAAGATTCGTTCTATCTTAGACAATCCCTAAAACGAACCTGTATGAAAACCTTCCTCTCTTTTCTTGCTATCTGTTTTTTTACCAGTACGTACGCTCAAAATTCTAAAGCAGTTGAACGGGATTTAAGCGTATCTCCATTTATAGATGGTACCTTATTGCTCCCCAATGGAAATGAAAATCCGCCGCTTGCCATCCTAGTAGGTGGATCGGGTCCCACAGATCGTGATGGGAACCAACAAATGCAGCGTACGAATTGTCTAAAATATCTTGCACAGGGACTTTCGGAAAAGGGGATTGCCTCCTTTCGGTATGACAAGCGTATCATAAAGCAGATGAAGGACAGAACCTTGAATGAGGAAAGCATCCGTTTCGATGATTTTATTGTAGATGCCAAAGAGATCATTTCCTATTTCAAAAAGGCAAATTCCTTTTCAAAAATATATGTGGTCGGTCATAGTCAGGGTTCCTTGGTAGGTATGGTAGCTGCCCAGGATGGTGCCGATGGTTTTATCTCCATAGCTGGGGCTGGTCAAGAGATAGATGATGTCGTTGTAGATCAGATAGCGAAACAAGCGCCAGGTCTTAAAGATAATGCCCGTCAATCCTTCGACGATATGCGCGCCAATGGTGTGGCCCAAAACTACAGTCCCGGATTGTCGTCCATATTTAGACCTCAAATCCAGCCTTTTATGCTCACATGGATGCAGTACAATCCGAATGTAGAGATCAAAAAACTGGAGGTTCCTATTTTCATCATTAACGGTGACAAGGACCTACAGGTTCAGGTTTCTGAAGCTGAAATGTTGAAAGAGGCCCGTCCAGATGCAAAGTATTCCATCGTAAAAAACATGAACCATATCCTCAAGGAAATAACAGGCAATGATATTGACAACAGTAAATCCTACAACAGGCCAGATCTTCCCGTAATGCCCGAATTGGTAAATCTTATATCCGATTTCATTCAAGGCTAAGGTGTTTTCAGAATTAATTGTATTTTGCGTTTTTCAAACTAATTGACCATGCAAAATCCAGTCGAAGCTGTAGAGGCTATTAAAGACACCACTCCCTTATTAACCGATGACACCATAGTTTTCGGCCTGTTGATGATTGCTTTGGGCCTCATTTTTTATACCTCAGGTAAGAAAGAAGGGTTCTGGTATCAATTTTACAAAATTGTTCCTGCCCTGTTCATGGCATATTTAATACCTGCCATTTTTACCTCTGTGGGACTTATTGCCCCTAATTGGGTCACGGTCGCAGAAGGATCAGATCCCGTTGAAGGTAGTACAAGAATATATTTTATGTCCAGTAGGTACCTGCTTCCAGCAGCGTTAGTGTTAATGACGCTAAGCATGGATCTAAAGGCAGTATTCAATTTAGGGCCTAAAGCTCTAATTATGTTTGTAACTGGGACTGTGGGTATTATTTTGGGCGGACCCATTGCGGTTATTTTGATTGGTTTGGTATCCCCTGAAACTGTGGGGGGTGAAGGAGCCGACGCAGTATGGCGTGGACTTTCTACATTATCCGGAAGTTGGATTGGTGGAGGTGCTAATCAAGCCGCTATGTTGGAGATATATGGTTATAACCAAAAATCTTATGGTCAAATGGTATTGGTTGATATTGTAGTTGCCAACATTTGGATGGCTTTACTTCTTATAGGAATAGGAAAAGCAACGCGTATCGATCGCTGGTTGAAATCGGATACCTCAGCAATTGAAAGCTTGAAAGAAAAAGTTTCGACATTTGCAAAAAAAACAGAACGGAATCCTACTTTAAGGGATTATATCTTATTAGCGGGGATTGCCTTCGGAACCGTGAGTGTAGCCCATTTTGTAGCCAGTTATGTAAGTACTGCCTTCGATGGTATTGTAGGCCGCATGTCTCCCGGCCTTTGGCAAAACTCCTTGACATTCTTAAGCTCTAAGTTCTTTTGGATGGTATCCTTGACCACTATTATTGGAGTCACATTATCGTACACCAAGGCAAGAACGTTGGAAGGAGCTGGTGCGAGTAAAATAGGAAGTGTGTTTATTTATATTCTAGTAGCCTCAATTGGTATGAAAATTGACATTATGGATATTTTCAAAAACCCCGGATTAATTACTGTTGGCTTAGTATGGATGTCCATTCATGCAATTTTACTCATAATAATGGCTAAACTTATAAGAGCACCTTATTTCTTTCTGGCCGTAGGAAGTCAAGCTAATGTGGGAGGGGCTGCCTCTGCTCCTATTGTGGCTTCTGCCTTTCATCCATCTTTAGCAACTGTAGGAGTACTTCTAGCTGTATTTGGATATGCCATTGGAACACTTGGAGCCGTGCTTTGCACATTTATGATGCAGGTAGTTTCGGGTGGATAAACTTTTTGGGTAACGTTTAATTTTGCATATTTGCGGCCAACAAACAAATTCCATGAAGTATTTCCTTTCTATCCCCCTTCTTTGTCTACTATTGAGTAGTTGCGGCGGCACTGTCGAAAACCAAATGACCTTAACAGGCGAAATAAAAGGGCTAAAGAAAGGTTCTTTATACCTTCAGAAATTGGAGGACACCCTTTTCATTTCTTTGGATTCTATGGAAGTAGATGGCAACTCTCAATTCGAATTTTCTGCTCAAGTAGACAGTCCCGAAATCCATTACCTTACCCTAACCTTTGCCGATAGCTCTAATACTGTAAAGCGTATTCCCTTTTTCGCGGAAGCTAAGGCGATGACAGTCGCTACCGATTTGAATCAGTATGAAATCGAAGCCTCGGTAAATGGATCTACCAATCATGAAAAGCTAGAGCAATATCTAACCCTTCTTGAACGCTACCAAAACAAAAAGTTGGATTTAATAGAACAGGGATTGAATGCACTTAAGGAAGGGAATGATTCTTTGGTAAATGTCATCCAGACCCAGCAAGAAAAACTGTTAATGAGCCGTTATTTGGCCACGGTGAACTACGCCCTGAATCAGGCAGAATACGAAGTGGCTCCTTACTTAATGCTTACAGAGGCTTATGACGCCAATATAAAATACCTAGATACTATTTACGGGGCATTGTCCCCAAAAATAAAAGACTCCAAATACGGTAAAGAATTGGAGTCCTTTATACAAGATCGTAAGCAACAGGAAAACAAATAAGCCTTCCAATAAAAAGACTCCAACACCTGAGGTATTGGAGCCCTTAATACTATACTGAAACTACCTTTATAGGGCGTTGATCTGATCGATTAATTTTCTTCCTTTTTCTTCCAGTTCGGCACGAATGGAATTGAAGTGCTTCTTTTTGTCCTCTGCGGTTTTATCGTTCATTTTTGCAATCAGGACATCGAAGGTTTCAATGGCATCGTCAATGATCTTTTCCGATTTCTTGGTATCCTTATCAGGATTGGTTAATTCCCAAATGTATACAGCCTCGATAATATCTCCCAATACGTAGTTTATGTCTTTCTTTAAATCGCGTCTATTTGCCATGGTAAAAAAATTTTCAGCAAAAATACCATTTTAAATACTTTCTAAGGCACGGTAACCTCCAAAAGTGTTGCCTTAGAAGTCTTTATATGAATTTGGGTAGCTTCTGCTGGTATTAGTATGGTTTCACCCTTTGTGAGTTCCTCCGTTACCCCCAACGCCTCAATAGCGGCTTTTCCTTCTGTACACATATATACAACGAAGGAATCTACCGTTTCCATAGTACGGGAAGTCGCTTTGGTAAGTGGTAACACACTGGTTTTAAAATAGGGAGAAGTACAAACTTCGTTCACTGTGTCTTCGTCTTCAGAAAAATGAAGCTTGGCTTTGGTATCTTCAAAATTGATAACGTCCAATGCCAAATCGGTATGCAATTCGCGCATATTTCCATCGATATCCGGTCGGTCCCAATCGTAAATGCGATAGGTGATATTGGACGTCTGCTGAATTTCGGCCAATACGACACCCGCACCAATGGCATGCACTGTACCAGAAGCAATAAAAAAAGCATCTCCTGCTCTTACCGGTTCTTCATGCAATATTTGTGTAATTTCTCCCTTGGAAAGATGCTCCACATAACGGGATTTGTCCATTTCGCCATTGAATCCCAAAATAAGTCGGGCACCTTCATCGGCATCCATGATGTACCACATTTCGGTTTTACCGAAACTATCATGACGTTCCTTGGCTACCTCATCATCGGGATGCAGTTGTACGGAAAGGTCTTGGCTTGCATCTATAAATTTAAAAAGCAGCGGAAACTCCCCGTGGTAGTCCTGCATTACTTTCTTGCCCAGTAAAGCGGCTCCATAGTCTTCGATTAATTGTACCAAGGAAGTTCCTTGTAAAGGTCCGTTGCTGACTTCAGAAATATCACCTTTTACTCCAGAAATTTCCCAACTCTCCCCTAGAAGGCCTGCTCCATTCTTTCCAAAACGGGAAGCCAATTTATGTCCTCCCCAGACCTTTTCCTTGAGTAATGGTCGAAATTTAAGTGGATATAATTGTTTCATGAATGCTCCTTCTGTAAATAAGTCAATGCATTTTTAATGTGGGGATCTGCCCCCATGGCTGCAAATTTATAGACTAATTTACCTTCTTTATTGAAAATGAACGTTTCACGACCGGGAAGAATTCCCAAAAGGCCTTTCTTTACGCCAAATTGTCTACGTACCTTGTTCTTGGTATCTGCCAATAAGGTAAAGGGCAGGCGATAATGTTTGGCAAATCGTTTGTGCGAAGACTCGCTATCGGCACTGATACCGAAAACCGTAGCCCCTAAATCGGAAAAATCTTCGAAACTGTCCCTAAAACTACAGGCCTCGCGAACGCAGCCCGGAGTGAAATTTTTGGGATAGAAAAAAATAACGACGGAGTTTCCCTCAAAATCAGAACTGGAAACACTATTCCCTTCTTGATCATTGAGTGTAAATTCGGGTAACTTATCTCCTAATTCCATACGATCCTAGCCAGAGTATACCACAAAGTTACGTGGTGTTTCGTAAAGTTTTACTGAAATTTTATACGACGTATCCAACTTTGCATGAAGTTTTTCCCAAATGACTTTGGCAATGTTTTCTACCGTTGGATTCAGTTCCTTAAATTCGGGCACTTCCAAATTCAGGTTTTTATGATCGAAGGGTAATTCTACCTCTTCGTAAATGATCCTCTTTAGGTATCCCAAATCGATCACAAACCCAGTTTCGGCATCGATGGGCCCTGTAATGCCCACTTCCAATTCGTAATTATGCCCGTGGTAGTTAGGATTACTACATTTCCCGAACACCTCTAGGTTCTTTTCATCGCTCCACTCTTTTTTGAAGAGTCGGTGCGCGGCGTTAAAATGTGCCTTTCTATATACCGTTGCACTCATACACTAAGATGTTCGTAGAATTTTTCGAATATTATTTTGAACCAAGCGGTGTATTCGGCCGGATTTTGAACAATGTCTTCCTTTACCTCTTCTAGAGGCATCCATTTCCAAGCCGCTACTTCTTCCTTATTAATGGAAGGCTCCCCATTGTAGTGCCCTACCAAAATATGATCCAGCTCGTGTTCTGTGAGACCATTATCGAAAGGAGCTTTATAGATAAAAGAGGTGGTTTCCTTAAGCTCTGTAGTGAATCCCATTTCCTCTTCCAATCTTCGTATCCCTGCTTCTAGGGAAGATTCTCCGTCACGCTGATGGCTACAACAGGTATTGGTCCACAATCCAGGTGAATGGTATTTGTCCAGTGCTCTTTGCTGAAGCATGAGCTCATTATCATCATTAAATACAAATACAGAAAATGCGCGATGCAAAACCCCTTTTTCGTGAGCTTCCTGTTTGGGCATCAACCCTATTTTTTCGTCTTTTTCATTGACAAGAATAACTTGTTCTTCCATGAATATCCAGCAATTTTGACCCAAAAATACGAAATGCGATGTTAAGGAAAACAAAAAGCGCCCAACTTTCGTCGGGCGCTTAGGGGTCATAATCTTGGTAAGTTTACATCAATTCTGGATTAAGAACATTGATCTCCTGTTAAGCTGATGTGCCTCCTCAGTACACTCAACCCCATTAGAGCATTCGTTCTGTAATTGGTACTCGCCATACCCCTTTGCTGTTAAACGATTCTTATCAATTCCGTTGTCCACCAACCAATTTAAAGTGGATTGGGCTCGCTTTTCGGACAAGGCTTCATTATAAGCATCGTTTCCTCTTGAGTCTGTATGTGATTCTATGTGAATTATCAATTGTGGGTATTCCCGCATTGCTGCCAAAATCTTTGCCAACTCTATCGCAGCATCCGGACGGATGTTATAACGGTCGAAATCGAAATAAATTGGCTGAAGGCTCAAACGACATCCTAAATCGTCTGGAGGACAAGGATCGCACTCTAACTTAACAGGCACTTCAATCTTACCGGTTACATTAGGAGTCTCCACAATTTCTTCGTTATACTCACAACCGTCGCTGTTGGCTCGGATTAGGTACGTCGTATCGCACTCTACCAAAGTTTTGAATTCATAGCTTCCATTCTCTTTGGCCGTTACTGTTTCCAGCGCTGTATTGTTTGAGTCCAGTAAAGTAACAATAGCACCTGGTACGGCATCGCCTGTTACTTTATTGGTAATGGCTCCTACGATGGTAATTTCACATTTCTCCTGAACGCGATAGATATCATCGGAAAGGCTTCCACGATCTCCATCCCTATTGGAGGAAAGGTAACCTAAACGTGCACTTTCATTAATGATGAATCCGAAATCATCCTGATTACTATTGGCGGGCTCTCCTAAGTTGGTCACTTTACCAGAAGTACCTCCGTTATCCAATTGGGTTACATAAATATCCAATCCTCCCAATCCAGAACGTCCATCACTCGAAAAGTAAAGGTTGCTATTCTCACTTATAAATGGGAAGCTCTCTCGGGCTTCTGTATTTACCGTAGGTCCTAGGTTGATGGGATCTCCATAGGTTCCATCTTCATTAATGTCTACATACCACAGGTCGGACATCCCTAGGGAACCTGGTCTATCTGAAGCGAAGTATAGTCGTTTCTCATCGACACTTAAAGCCGGGTGTGCTACCGAATAGTCGTCGCTATTGAAAGGCAACTCTTCGATATTGGTCCAATAGTTGTCCCCACTCTTAATAGCTTTATAAAGCTTCAGTCGAATGGTTTTGTTCTTATCACGTCCTTTTTTACCATCGGTAAAGTTGTTTCGTGTAAAATACACAGTGCGGCCGTCTTTGGTGAAGACAGAAGATGATTCGTGATACTTGGTGTTTATTTCGCCATCTAAAGGAGTTACATTAGAAAGTCGTCCTTCGGCATCCATGTCGGCCACATACAAGTCTAGAAAGGGCAATTGATTCCACTCGAATACCTTCTCTCCCTTGTTTGCTTTTGCCGACTTGGCAAAAACCAATTTATCTAAGTAAAAGGAAGGGCCAAAGTCTGAGCTATCGGTATTAATACTAACTTTTTCTACTTCATATCCTTTGGCCTGAAAGGCAATACTCTTCAGGTAATTGGGATCTTCGTTAAAGTTCCGTATAATGATATTATCTCCTCCCACCTTTTCATAGGCTGCCATCAATTTATCGGACTCGTCGTATTTCCCCAATGATTTAAGGGCTTGAGCCGCTCGGTAGTAGTAAATAGCATCCGTTTCTGAAGTAAATTCATTAATGGATCGCTGGTACCACTCGGCAGCCTGTCCGTATTCACTGTTGAAATAATAGGTGTCTCCTAATTTCTGAAACACCTGAGCCGATGCGTATCCGTCTTCAACTACCTTTAGGTATATCTCACGGGCATCGATGTAAGAATATTTATCGAACTCTTTGTTCGCTTTTTCGATTCTATTTTTTTGGGCAAAGGAAATGCTAGTAACCGAAATTACTAGCAGGGACATAAGTATTTTTTTACATAAGGAACTTTTGTACATACTTTATATTTTAAAAGAATCTTGGAGACAATACACGCTCTGGTTTATTAAAGATATCGAACTTAAGGAACACTTCGTACGAACCGTCACTGTAGGTTTCGATATCGGTGGTTTGATAATCATATCCTACCCCAATAAATATCTCGTCACTTACCTGGAAACCTGCAATGGCACTCAATGCAGCACTCCATCTGTAGGATGCTCCCAAGGTAAATTTCTCGTTAATTAGGAACGTACCAGACGCATCCCACTGCAATGGGGAGCCGCTCACTGCTTTAATAAGAGTAGCAGGCTTAAACTTAAGGTTATCACTAATGTCGAATACGTATCCCGCAATCAAGAAATAATGCAATCTTTCTGCAGCGGTAGTTTCTCCTGCAAAACTTGAAGGATCATCTACAATGGCATCTATCTGAGACTCATCGAAGTGACTCGTGGTCAAGAAGTTCGGCACCGAAAGTCCGGCATAGAACTTATCTGTAAAATAGTAAGCTCCTGCCCCAATTTGAGGTTGTAGCCTTCTATCCACGGGATTTTCGAAAACATCTCCGGCATCAGCAATATTCAGCTTGGTGAAATCCACATCCAATAAATCGATCCCTGCCTTCACTCCGAAAGAAACTTTTGCGTTTTCGGATGCGTTGATCACATAGGCATAGTCGATATTTATATTGGATTCTATGGCAGGTCCCAACTCGTCATGCACGATGGACAGCCCCAACCCCATATTTTGAAGGGCACCAATTGGGGTCCCCGCGGTGAAGGTTCCCGTTTTAGGAGCTCCCTCGAAGTTCACCCACTGTGTACGGCCCAATAAACCGAAATTAAGCGTTTCCTTGGATCCCACATAGGCGGGGTTCACTACCTGAGTATTATACATGTATTGTGTATACTGTGGATCCTGCTGCGCCTTACTCGAAAAGGTGCCGAGTAAAATCAGAACTAAGATTGCTAGGTAATTATTTTTCATGTTTATCAATTTTGTATCCATAAAAGGTCTAGCCATTTAGGGTTTTACTGTCTATCTGTTTATGTATAAATATCCGTTATAGGTGTTTTGCCCTGGATTTTCTCCTGAGAACGTTAACACGTAGAAGTAAGTTCCTGTTGGAAGCTCTTCGTCTTCACTAATGGTCGCTCTCGCATTGGATCTACCCGTAAATACGTTGGTTGTTTCATTATATCCATCGGTCTCGAATATCAATACACCCCATCTGTTGAATATCTTCACGTTGTTGTTCGGGAAGTCTGTAATTCCTCGGATTTCGAAGAAGTCATTCAATCCATCTCCGTTTGGTGTAATACCGTTGAATATTTCGAATATAGCTCCTCCAACGTTTGGTATATCGGTTACTGTTGGATCGTCCGGATCACCATCACCGTCGTTATCGGTATTGGTAATATCGGTTGGGTCATCACTATCATCATCCACTTCATTACCATCACCGTCTTGACCTGTAGCAAGGGCTTGGTTAATTACCTCACCTGCTTCGATGTCTTCTTGTGTAATCTGGTACGTACCGGTAAAGGTCGTACTATCGGTTTCACCTACCTCCAATACTTCAATCGGTCCACCTTCGATCACTACTCCTGGAAGCGGATCGGTAATGGTGATGTTGTAAAGTGTAACATCTCCTGTATTGGTTACACTGAAGGTATAAGTAATGGTCTCTCCTACTTGCGGAATCTGATCTCCATTGTCATCGTTAAATACTCCTGTCTTCTCTAGAGACATTTTTGGATTCTGACACAATGAACTAATGGTTGGATCATTTTCGAATACGCTATCATCGTCACTCAAGTCGGACACTATCGTTCCGTCCGGAGCGGTTCCTTCAGCAGTTGCCTGATTCACTACTTCGCCATTGTCTACATCTTCTTGTGTTACGGTGTAAATTGCAGTGAAGGTTTCAGTATCAGACTCACCAGCAGCAATAGTTACAGGTCCCCCTACAACATCTACTAACGGATCGGTAACGATAACATTGGTCAATTCTACATTACCAAGGTTGGTCACTACGAAGTCGTACACAATCGTCTCTCCAAGATCGATACATCCGTCACCATCCTCATCGGTTGGCGTACCTACCTTGATCAATGCGATTACCGCATCCTGACATAGTTCGGTGATCGTTGGATCATCCTCAACAGGGCTGTCGTCATCACTCAAGTCGGTAACGGTTTCACCAGTTACGGTAACACCCGTAGCTGTTGCTTGGTTCTCTACTTGCCCTGCATCTATATCCGCTTGCGTTATTACATAAGTGGCTGTGAATGTTGTACTGTCAGATTCTCCTGGCTCTAATGTAATAGGTCCTCCTAGTACATTCACCAATGGATCGTCTACATCTATATTGGTCACAGTAACATTACCAGTGTTGATCACTTCAAAGCTGTACTCGATGGTTTCCTTGGTATCAGCACACTTGTCACCGTCACTATCAGTCACTACTCCAGTCTTGATCAAGGCAATGCTTGCATCCTGACAAAGATCGGTAGTGGTTGTATCGTCTGTATCCACTGTAGCACCAGAAAGGTCGCTTACCACAGTGCCATCAGGAGCGGTTCCTTCGGCTGTAGCTTGGTTCAACACCTCACCATTGTCGATATCACCTTGCGTGATCGTATAGCTTCCTGTGTATACCCATACTTCATCTGTATCCAGTTCTCCGTCACCATCGGTATCACCACTATCTGGTCCTGCTACAGGTCCACCCAATAATGGATCGTCTACTACAATGTTCGCTAAGCTTACATTTCCAAGGTTACTCACCTCGAAAGTATAGTCGATCACCTCTCCAGGTTCGCTACAGTCACCGCCATCGTCATAACTGGACGTTTTCACAATTGCAATGGCAGCTTCCTGACAAAGATCGGTAGTGGTTGTATCGTCTGTATCCACTGTAGATCCAGAAAGGTCGCTTACTACGGTTCCATCTGGAGCAGTACCTTCGGCAGTAGCTTGGTTCACTACCTCTCCATTGTCGATATCAACTTGAGTGATAGTATAACTTCCAGTATATACCCATACTTCATCTACATCCAATTCTCCATCTCCATCGGTATCACCACTGTCTGGTCCAGCAATGGGTCCACCCAATAATGGGTCGTCTACTACGATGTTCGCTAAGCTTACATTTCCTTGGTTGCTTACCTCGAAAGTATAGTCGATGGTTTCACCTGGCTGGCTACAATCACCTCCGTCATCATAACTTGAGGTCTTCACTATGGCAATCGAAGCATCCTGGCAAAGCTCAGTGGTTGTGGTCTCATCCGTATCTACAGTAGCACCGGAAAGGTCACTTACTACGGTTCCATCTGGAGCGGTACCTTCAGCCGTAGCTTGGTTCAATACCTCTCCGTTGTCGATATCACCCTGAGTAATGGTATAACTTCCTGTGTACACCCATACTTCGTCTACATCCAATTCTCCGTCACCATCGGTGTCACCACTATCCGGTCCAGCAACAGGTCCACCCAATAATGGATCATCTACTACAATGTTCGCTAAACTTACATTTCCTTGGTTGCTTACCTCGAAAGTATAGTCGATCGTCTCACCCGGCTGGCTACAGTCGCCTCCGTCATCATAACTTGAGGTCTTCACTATTGCGATGGCTGGGGATTGACACAATGTGGTAGTCGTAGTTTCATCGGTATCTACGGTAGCACCGGATAGGTCGCTTACCACGGTTCCATTAGGAGCGGTACCTTCGGCAGTAGCTTGGTTCAATACCTCACCATTGTCGATGTCCGCCTGAGTAATGGTATAGCTTCCTGTGTATACCCAAACTTCAGTCACATCCAATTCTCCGTCACCATCGGTATCACCACTGTCTGGTCCAGCAACAGGTCCACCTAATAATGGATCGTCTACAGAGATATTAGCTAGACTTACATTTCCTTGGTTGCTCACCTCGAAGGTGTAATTGATCATTTCACCAGGCTGGCTACAGTCACCTCCGTCGTCATAGCTAGCCGTTTTCACGATAGCAATGGCTGGAGACTGACACAATGTGGTTGTCGTAGTCTCATCGGTATCTACGGTAGCACCAGATAGGTCGCTTACGATAGATCCGTCAGGAGCAGTTCCTTCGGCAGTAGCTTGGTTCAATACCTCACCATTGTCAATGTCTACCTGGGTAATCGTATAACTTCCGGTGTATACCCAAACTTCAGTCACATCCAATTCTCCGTCACCATCTGTATCACCACTGTCCGGTCCTGCTACAGGTCCACCCAATAATGGATCATCTACTACAATGTTCGCTAAACTTACATTTCCTTGGTTGCTCACCTCGAAAGTGTAGTTAATCACTTCACCTGGCTGACTACAGTCACCTCCATCGTCATAACTAGCTGTCTTAACAATAGCAATATCTGGAGACTGACATAATGTAGTCGTTGTTGTCTCATCGGTATCTACAGTAGCACCGGATAAGTCGCTTACTACAGTTCCATCAGGAGCGGTGCCTTCAGCAGTGGCCTGGTTCAATACCTCACCATTGTCTATGTCTACCTGAGTAATCGTGTAACTTCCAGTGTATACCCAAACCTCATCTACATCCAATTCTCCGTCACCATCGGTATCACCACTATCTGGTCCTGCAACAGGTCCTCCCAATAGTGGGTCATCTACAGAAATATTAGTTAAGCTTACATTTCCTTGGTTGCTTACTTCGAAGGTATAGTCGATCATTTCACCTGGTTGGCTACAGTCGCCTCCGTCGTCATAGCTAGCCGTTTTCACGATAGCAATGGCTGGGGCCTGGCATAAGGTAACCACTGTTGGATCGTCTTCGGTTACTACCTCATCATCAGAAAGGTCGGTAACACCTACATTCGCTGGAGAAGTACCTAGCACACTTGCTTGGTTGGTTACTTGTCCGGCATCTATATCGTCTTGTGTCACTGCATAACTAGCAGTATAGATCCAAGTTTCATCTACATCCAATTCATCGTCTCCATCGGTATCACCTGACACATATACGATAGGTACAATTGGATTTGGCGCTTCCAACAATGGATCGGTCACGGTGATGAATCCAAGACTTACATTTCCTTCATTAGTTACAGTGAAGGTGTAGTCTATGGTTTCGCCTGGGTCTGCACAATTATCTTGATCTGTATCTACAAATACTCCGGTCTTCACAATCGCAATTACTGGATTCTGACAAAGGTCAGTTACAGTCGGATCATCTTCAGTCACTAATTCATCATCAGAAAGATCACTTACTGTTGAAGTATCAGGAGCTGTACCAGTAGCCGTAGCTTGGTTTTCTACTTGTCCAGCATCGATGTCAATTTGTGTAATTGCGTAACTCGCAGTGTACGTCCATGTTTCGGTTACATCCAATTCTCCGTCACCGTCGGTATCACCTGATGCGAATACGATAGGTACTACTGGGTTTGGAGCCTCTAACAATGGATCGGTTACCGTAATATTTGAAAGACTTACATTTCCTTCGTTGGTCACGGTGAAGGTGTAATCGATCATTTCACCTGGGTCGGAACACTGATCTCCGTTGCCATCTACAAATACTCCTGTTTTTACAATCGCAATTACAGGCTGCTGACAAAGCTCGGTCACAGTAGGATCGTCTTCGGTTACTAATTCATCATCGGATAGGTCACTTACAGTAGCTCCACTAGGTGTTGTTCCTGTAGCAGTTGCTTGGTTAGTTACCTGTCCGGCATCTATATCATCTTGAGTTACTGCATAGCTGGCAGTATAGACCCAAGTTTCAGTTACATCTAACTCACCATCTCCATCGGTATCACCAGAATCGAATACGATAGGTACTACTGGGTTTGGAGCCTCCAATAATGGGTCGGTTACCGTGATGTTAGACAGACTTGTATTTCCTTCATTGGTTACAGTGAAAGTATAGTCGATTGTTTCACCTGGATCGGTACAGTTATCTACGTTTTCATCATTTAGGATAGAATCTTTCACGATAGCGATTACCGAACTCTGACACAACGTAAGTACGGTTGGATCGTCTTCAGTTACTACTTCATCATCGGAAAGATCACTTACCGTAGTTCCGTCGGCATCGGTACCTTCAGCAGTAGCTTGGTTGGTCACATTTCCAGCATCGATATCATCTTGAGTTACCACATATGTTGCTATGTAGAACCAAGTTTCGTCCACATCTAGCATACCATCGTTATTGGTATCACCAGATTCAAATACGATAGGTACTACTGGGTTCGGCGCCTCCAATAATGGATCGGTCACTGTAATGTTTCCTAACGGCACGTTTCCTTGGTTGCTTACTGCAAAAATGTAGTCGATCGTTTCACCGGCATCGGCACACTGATCTTGATCGGTATCCACATAGGTACCGGTCTTCACGATAGCAATGGCTGGCGCAGGTGTTTGTCTGATCAAGATATATACAGTCGCTTGATCTGAAGCTTGTGGTGTTCCATCGTCATTTACGCTGTATACCATTTGATCTGTTCCTATAAATCCAGCATTAGGAGTATAGGTGAAGCTACCATCGGCGTTGAATACTACAGTACCATTAGCTGGTCCGCTTACAGGAGTTACCCCTGTATCCAATGTTTGGTTATCCCCTTCAGGATCGGAATCGTTATCCAACACATTTCCTGTAATTGGCGTATCCACTTCACCAGAATAGGCATCGTCATTAGCCACAGTGATGTTTCCGTTGTTCGGAATTACCAATATGGTTACGGTAGCAGTATCGCAAAGTGCCGGTGTACCGTTGTCACAGATGGTGTACATAAAGGTATCCTCACCTTCGAATCCTGGGTTTGGAGTATAGGTATAGCTTCCGTCAGGATTCAATACCACGGTTCCATTAGAAGGATCGGTATTCCCTGTGATGGTAATTGGATCACCATCCATATCGTAATCGTTCACCAATACATTTCCGTCTACTGGAGTATCCACTTCGGTTACTGCAGTATCGTTATTAGCAATCGGTGGATCGTTATCGATGATAGGATCGGCCACCACTTCGATGGTTACCACTGCCGTATCGCATGCTACAGGGTTTCCACCATCACAGATTTGGTAGGTGAAGGTATCCTCTCCTACGAAGTCCGTAGCAGGTGTATATGTGTACGTTCCGTCAGCGTTGAACACCAAGGTTCCGTTAGTCACATCGGTAATCAATGTGAAGATTTCGGTATTCGCTGGTCCGTCGCTATTATCATCATTCGTACCAACATCTCCGCTTACTGGAAGGTTTACGAATGTATCGTTGATATCATCTTTGGCCAAGATTGTATTTCCTGGGTCACCAATCGTAAGGTATACGGTCGCTTGATCCGTGGCTACAGGACTTCCATTGTCTGCAATTGTATATACAAACTGATCCGTTCCTGTGTATCCAGCAGCTGGTGTATACGTGAAGCTACCATCAGTATCAATTGATACCGTAACACCTTGTTGCGTGGTCACTGTAGTTGAAGTTACTGTTTGAGTATCTCCTTCGGGATCGTTATCGTTATCCAATACGTTTCCATCTACTGGAGTATCAACAAAGGTATTGTATGCATCATCGTTCGCTACAGTGATGTTTCCGTTATTCGGAATTACCTGAATGGTTACGGTAGCCGTATCACATAGGGCTGGTGTACCATCATCACAGATTGTGTATGTGAAGGTATCTTCTCCTTCAAATCCTGGGTTCGGAGTATAAGTGTAGCTTCCGTCTGGGTTCACTACCACTGTTCCGTTGGATGGATCTGTATTGCCAGTTACGGTAATTGGATCTCCATCAGGATCGAAGTCATTTACCAATACGTTTCCACTTACTGGCGTATCTACTTCCGTTGTATTCGTATCTGCATTGGCCACTGGCGGCTCGTTATCCGGAGTACCAATTGGCAATACTTCAATGTATACTATAGCCGTATCACATGCTATTGGGTTTCCAGCATCACAGATCTGGTAGGTGAAAGTATCTTCTCCCACGAAGTCCGTACCTGGCGTATAGGTATACGTTCCGTCTGTGTTGAACACCAAGGTTCCGTTGGTAACATCGGTCACTAGAGTGAATGTCTCAGTTCCCGCAGGACCATCCGCATTCTCATCATTGGTTCCAACGTTTCCACTTACTGGAAGATTTACATAGGTATCGTTGATATCGTCTACCGCAAGGATATAGTTTCCTGGGTCTCCAATGGTCAAGTAAACCGTAGCTTGGTCGGTGGCCGTTGGCGCACCACTATCTTCAATAGTGTACACAAACTGATCCGTTCCTGTATATCCAGCCGCTGGCGTATACGTAAAGCTACCATTGGCAGCGATGTTTACCGTTATTCCTTGCTGCGTAGTTACAGTTGCTGAAGTTACTGTCTGCGTATCACCTTCTGGATCGTTATCGTTGTCCAATACATTTCCACTCACAGGAGTGTCGATGAAGGTATTGTAGGCATCATCGTTAGCTACTGTAATGTTTCCACCATTCGGGATTACCTGAATAGTTACAGTTGCTGTATCACAAAGTGCAGGTGTACCATCATCACAGATTGTATAGGTGAAAGTATCCTCACCTTCAAATCCTGGGTTTGGTGTGTAAGTGTAAGTCCCGTCAGGATTCACAACTACCGTTCCATTGGATGGATCGGTATTACCGGTTACGGTAATTGGGTCTCCATCTGGATCGAAGTCATTTACTAATACATTTCCTGAAACTGGTGTATCTACTTCCGTAGTATTGGTATCTGCATTGGCCACTGGCGGCTCATTGTCTGGAGTACCGATTGGCAATACTTCGATGTATACCGTAGCCGTATCACAAGCAACAGGAGTTCCAGCATCACAGATCTGGTAAGTGAAGGTATCTTCTCCTACAAAGTCTGTAGCCGGTGTATAGGTGTATGTTCCGTCGGCATTGAACACCAAGGTACCGTTGGTTACATCGGTTACTAGAGTAAACACTTCAGTTCCTACAGGACCGTCTGCATTCTCATCATTGGTCGCCACGCTTCCATCTACTGGAAGGTTTACATACGTATCATTAATATCGTCTACCGCAAGGATGTCGTTTCCTTGACCACCAATGGTCAAGTACACAGTAGCTTGATCCGTTGCCGTTGGTGTACCGTTATCTTCAATAGTGTATACAAACTGATCCGTTCCCGTAAATCCGCTTGCTGGTGTATAGGTGAAGCTACCATCGGCAGCGATATTCACAGTTACCCCTTGCAAGGTAGTCACGGTTGTTGAAGTCACACTCTGAGTGTCTCCTTCAGGATCGTTATCGTTATCCAATACGTTTCCACTCACCGGCGTATCGATGAAGGTGTTGTAAGCATCATCATTCGCTACAGTAATGTTTCCGTTGTTCGGGATTACCTGAATGGTTACGGTAGCCGTATCGCAAAGCGCAGGCGTTCCATTATCACAGATCGTATACATGAAGGTATCCTCCCCTTCGAATCCTGGGTTTGGTGTATAGGTGTAGCTTCCGTCAGGATTCACTACTACCGTTCCGTTGGATGGATCAGTGTTACCGGTTACGGTAATTGGGTCTCCATCGGGATCGTAGTCATTTACGAGTACATTTCCACTTACAGGCGTATCTACTTCAGTAGTATTGGTATCTGCGTTTGCCACTGGCGGCTCGTTGTCCGGAGTACCGATCGGCAATACTTCGATGTATACCGTAGCCGTATCACATGCTATTGGGTTTCCAGCGTCACAGATCTGGTAGGTGAAGGTATCTTCTCCTACGAAGTCAGGACCTGGAGTATATGTATAGGTTCCATCAGAATTTAATACTAGGATACCGTTGGTAACATCAGTTACTAGAGTGAACGTTTCAGTTCCCGCAGGACCGTCTGCATTCTCATCATTGGTTCCAACGTCTCCACTTACTGGAAGGTTTACATATGTATTATTAATGTCGTCTACTGCTAGGATGTCATTGCCAGGATCACCAATCGTTAGGTAAACGGTTGCTTGAGCTGTTGCCGTTAGTGTTCCGTTATCTTCAATAGTATATACGAACTGATCCGTTCCTGTGTATCCCGCAATTGGTGTGTACGTAAAGCTACCATCGGCGGCAATAGCTACAGTTACTCCTTGTTGCGTTGTTACCGTAGCTGAAGTTACCGTCTGGGTATCTCCTTCTGGATCATTGTCGTTGTCCAATACGTTCCCACTTACTGGCGTATCGATGAAGGTATTGTAGGCATCGTCATTCGCTACAGTAATGTTTCCATTGTTCGGGATTACCTGAATGGTTACAGTTGCTGTATCACAAAGTGCAGGCGTTCCATCATCACAGATCGTATAGGTAAAGGTATCTTCACCTTCGAATCCTAGGTTTGGAGTGTAGGTGTAGCTTCCGTCAGGGTTTACTACCACAGTTCCGTTGGATGGATCGGTATTACCGGTTACGGTAATTGGATCACCATCTGGATCGAAGTCGTTTACCAATACATTTCCACTTACAGGCGTATCCACTTCAGTAGTATTGGTATCGGCATTTGCCACTGGTGGCTCATTATCTGGAGTACCGATTGGCAATACTTCGATATAAACGGTAGCTGAATCGGTCGCCAATGGGTTTCCGTCATCGGTAATGCTATATACGAAGGTATCCTCGCCAACATAATCCGTTGGAGGAGTATACGTATAAGCCCCTGTGTTAGCGTCGATCGTTACGGTTACTCCTTGAGCAGTTGTCACAGTAGTCGTAGTGACGGTTTGTGTGTGACCTTGCTCATCATAATCATTCGTCAATACATTTCCGCTCACTGGAAGGTTTACGTAAGTATCGTTAATGTCATCTACAGCTAAGGTAGTGTTACCATCCAATCCAACAAGAAGGTATACCGTTGCCACATCGGTAGCGACTGGTGTTCCATCATCGAAAATGGAGTACACAAAGAAATCAGGACCTACATAGTCGGTATTCGGTGTATAGGTAAAGGTTCCGTCTGCATTTATGGATAGCGTACCATTAGATGGTCCAACTATTGGAGTTAAGGCAGTATCTACTGACTGATTATCTCCTTCTGGGTCTGAATCGTTATCCAACACATTTCCGTTGATGGGCTCATTTACGAAACTGAAGTAAGAATCGTCGTTCGCCACGGTGATGTTTTGATGATCTGCAATTACCGTAATGGTTACTACGGCAGTATCGCACAAGGCAGGTGTGCCATCATCACAAATAGTGTATGTGAAGATATCCACTCCTATGAAACCTGGACTCGGAGTGTAAGTATAACTTCCATCAGGGTTCACTACCACACTTCCGTTAGAAGGATCGGTGTTACCGGTTACGGTAATTGGGTCTCCATCGGGATCGTAGTCATTTACTAGTACATTTCCACTTACTGGAGTATCAACTTCGGTAGTATTGGTATCTGCATTAGCCACTGGTGGATCATTGTCTGGATCACCTAGTGGAGAAACCTCAATGTATACCGTCGCTGTGTCGGTAGCCTGTGGATTTCCATCGTCTACAATCGTGTATTGGAAGGAATCTTCCCCAATGTAATCTGGTAGCGGCGTATAGATATAAGCTCCTGTGTTGGCATCTATAGTTACTGTTATTCCCAAAGTGGTAGTTACAGTAGTCGTAGTAACTGTCTGGGTGTCTCCTTCGAAATCAATATCATTGGTCAATACGTTTCCAGGAACTGGTACATTCACGAAGGTATCGTTAATGTCATCAATGGCATCGGTAGTGTTCAAGATTCCACCTACAGTTACATAAACTGTAGCTCTATCTCTTGCTACTGGGCTACCATCGTCAAAAATTTCATATACAAACTGATCGGTTCCTCCAAATCCTGCATTTGGTGTATAGGTGAAGGTTCCGTCTGCGTTCAACGTAAGTGTTCCGTTGGTAGGTCCACTTAGTGGTGAAATGGCAGCATCTACAGTTTGGTTATCTCCTTCAGGATCGGAATCGTTATCCAGTACATTACCAGAAACCGCCATACCTGGAGTGGTGTTGTAGGCATCGTCGTTAGCAACGGTAATGTTTCCGTGGTTTGGAATCACGGTGATAATTACCAAGGCAGTATCGCATAGTGCTGGAGTTCCGTCATCGCAAATGGTGTATTCGAAGGTATCTACCCCTTCAAAACCTGGATTCGGCGTATAGGTATAGCTTCCATCAGGATTAACAACAACGGTTCCATTAGCAGGATCGGTATTTCCAGTTACGGTGATTGGATCTCCGTCTGGATCGTAGTCGTTCACCAATACATTTCCGGAAATCGGTGTGTCTACTAGCGTAGTATTCGTGTCCTCGTTAGCAATAGGTGCTTCATTCTCTGGACCACTCAATGGTAGCACTTCAATATAAACCGTAGCCGTATCGGTAGCCTGTGGATTTCCATCATCCTCAATACTGTACGAGAAGAAGTCCTCCCCTACATAGTCGGTTGGTGGCGTATAGGTATAAGCCCCTGTGCTTGCATCAATTGTTACACTTACTCCTTGGTTAGAAGTAACAGTCGTTGTAGTCACGGTTTGTGTATCGCCTTCGATGTCGATATCGTTGGTCAATACGTTTCCAGCTACTGGTACATTTACAAAGGTATCATTGATGTCGTCAATCGCTTCGGTACAATTTTCCAGAATGGTCACTGCAACAGAAGCTGTACAGCCGTTGGCATCTAATACATTGATGGTATAGTTTCCAGCCGCTAGGTCGGTAAAGGTACCCGAAGCTTGTGGCGTTCCACCATCTAAGTTATAGGTATACGGTGCAGTTCCCCCTGCTGCAGTGGCAGTAACAGAACTCGGAGCACCACATAAAATATCGGTTTGTGCTGTAATGCTTATTGTAAGACCTGATGGCGGTTGCTGAACAGTAGCACTGTCCGTTAATACACAACCGTTGGCATCGGTAATGGTCACTGAATACGTCCCAGCAGTGAGGTTATCGATATCTTCTGTGGTCGCTCCATTGCTCCATAAGAAGGTATAAGGTGCAGTTCCACCTGTAACGGTAAGGTCTAGGGATCCCGTAGCCTCACCAAAACATAATACGTTATTTACCGCAATTCCGGAGCTCAATGCTGAAGGCTCATTTACGGTAGCATTGGCAGTAACGTCACATTGCGTTACTGTATCAAACACAGTTACTGTGTACACGCCTCCTGGAAGTCCAGAAATACTCTGCGTGGTTTGTCCACCAGGGCTCCACAAATACGTGAAGTTACCCGATCCACCTGTAACAGATACGGTAGCAGTACCGTCACTATCTCCATTACAGGTTACTGGCGTAGCCGAAGCAAAAGCCAATAGGTTTCTACAGGTACCTGGATTCACTGTGGTGGTTGCCATAGCGGTACATCCGTTGGCATCGGTCACAGTTACGGTATAATCTCCAGCGCTCAATCCTGTAATGGTTTGAGTCGTTTCTCCTCCTGGGCTCCATACATAGGTGTATGGCGGTGTTCCTCCCGATGGACTTGCGGTGGCAGTACCATCACCAGTGGTTGGACCGCTTTCGTCCGTTGCAGAAGCCGACACGGAAAGTGGGTTCTGAGGTTCAGTGATGATAATGGTTTCTTCTACTGGAAGACATACCGTACCGTCTATGGTTACACTTACGGTATAGGTTCCTGCTAATAAGCTACTGATCGTACTTGAGGTTACGCCCGTATCCACTTGTGGAGGCGTCGTATTCCAAGTGAAGGTGAAGGTAGCTCCCGGATTGGCCACAGAACTGGCACTTACAGTAGCACTACCTGTTGCATCTCCCGTACAAAGTACGTCCACTACATCATCTATAGTAATTACAGCATCGCAGGTATTGGTACAATCGATTACTACACTTTGTTCTAAGGTACAACCGTTAGCATCGGTTACCACTACAGAGTGTGTCCCTTGTGGAAGGTTGGTAGCCGTTTCTGTTGTCTGACTTCCTGCACTAGCACTCCACTGATAGGTATATGGTGGCGTCCCACCGCTCGTATTGGCTGTGGCTTCACCATCGTTACAAGCTTGCGCAGTAGTAGCATTCTCCTTTGTAATTACGATACTAATAGGAGTAGAAGGTTCAGAAATATTGATAGGTCCTTCAGTAAGCGTACAGTTGTTCGCATCTGTGATCACAACTGTATAGGTTCCCGCAGGAATGTCGGTTAAATCTTGAGTCGTTGCTCCAGTATTCCAAGAGTAAGAGTATGGAGGGGTTCCTCCACTAACGGTTACATCTATAGATCCAGTGCTATCGCCATTACACAATACATCTACGAAAGTAGAGGATGCAGATAATGGAGCAGCTGGTTGAGAAACCGTAGCGCTGTTGGTTGTCTGACATCCATTGGCATCGGTAATAGTTACGGAATAGCTTCCGGCAACCAAGTTGTTAATATCTTCGGTGGTTTCACCATTACTCCATAGGAAAGTATATGGAAAAGTTCCTCCTGTTACGGTAAGGTCTAAGGATCCCGTTGCATCCCCAAAACAAGGAACATTGTTCACGGCAATTCCAGAACTCAATACAGAAGGCTCATTTACTGTTACTGTAAAGTCCGCAGTACACTGCGTAGTAGCATCGGTTACCGTTACGGTGTATGATCCAGCAGTTAATCCAGAAATATCCTGAGTTGTTTGCCCTCCTGGGCTCCATAGGTAACTAAAGGCTCCTACTCCTCCGCTAACAGAAGCGGATGCAGTACCATCATTTCCTCCATTACAACTTACTGGAGTGGAAGTTGCGGTAACACTCAATCCTTGACAAGTACCTGGGTTTACGGTTGCGGTAGCGGTAGCGACACAACCATTGGCATCGGTTACCGTTACGGTATAATCTCCTGCACTTAATCCAGTGATTGTTTGTGTCGTTTCCCCTCCTGGGCTCCAAGAATAGGTATAAGGCGGCGTTCCTCCAGATGGGTTAGCGGTTGCTGTTCCATCTCCCGTGGTCGGTCCATTTTCGTCGGTAGCTGTAGCAGTTACTGAAAGTGGCGTAGAAGGTTCGGTAATGGTAACGCTTTGCTCAACAGGCAAACACACAGTTCCGTCAATGGTTACACTTACCGTATAAACACCTGCAGCTAGTCCAGTTACAGTACTAGAAGTAGCACCACTGTCAACTTGCGGTGGTGTTGTATTCCAAGTGAACGTAAACAATGCGGTTGGATTGGCAGCAGAGCTGGCACTTACCGTAGCACTACCTGTTGCTTCTCCAGAACAAAGTACATTTACTACATCGTCTACAGAGATTACGGCATCACAATCGTTGAAACAATCGATAACGACTCCTTGCTCAAGGATACACCCATTAGCATCGGTAATGGTAACAGTGTGGGTTCCCGTAGGAAGGTTGGTCGCGGTTTGCGTTGTTTGGTTTCCTGCACTAGCACTCCACAGATAGGTATAAGGCGCTGTTCCTCCGCTAGGTGTAGCGGTAGCTTCACCATTGGCACAACCTCCAGAAGCAGATGCATTGTCTTTTGTAATGATTACACTAATTGGTTCTGGCTCATCTACGGTCACACTAATGGAATCTGTATTTCCAATAGAGTCTTCAACTTCGATAGTATATACACCAGCCACTAGACCCGTAAAAGTTCCACTACTTTGCGGTGTTCCACTATTTAATGAATAGGTATAAGGTGCGATACCTCCCGTAGCAACAGCTTCAATAGAACCACTGTCATCACCAAAACAAAGCGCATCTGTAGGAGTAGCGGTCACATCTAATTCTGCGTAACAATCTACATCGGCATTTACGGCACTGGTCAATACCCAAGACTGTCCATTTACGGTCTGTCCATTTTGTCCGTTTCTAGTATCGATAGTAATGTCTACCTGAGTCACGGTGCCCGGTACATTATCCAACGTCAACATTGGAATGGCCATACAACAAGTGCCTCCTGGCAAGGAAGCATCGGGTCCGTAAATGATCACCTCATCAGAAATACCTCCTGCTTCAGCACGTAATAATAGGTAACGCCCATCTGGTGTCAATTCTGAAATTGGCACCTCAACGCTCACGTCTCTTGAGGTTGGGAACGATGGAATGGTAACTGAAACCGTCTGAATGTTATTTACACCACTTAGGTTGGTAAAGGTTCCTGCACTGGATGTATTACTGTTGAAATTTCTGAAGGCATATACTACAATAGACTGTAAGTCGCACTGCAGCGAGTTGTCTACGTAGGTTACAGAATCTGTACTTCCAATAATCAATCCTCGGTAGAACCACTCATTCGTACTTCCATTCACCAAGGTTCTTTGTAACGTATGCACTACTCCAGCACCATCGGTGAAATCGATAGTGGCTCCTGGATTGGCATCGTCATATACAATCTCTACTACATATTGGAACACATTACTGGAATCCGGAATGTTGATCGTCGTATTAGAGTTGCAATTGGCATTGTTCGGATATTCATCCACTGTTCTATTATCGGAACAGCTATAATCCCAATCGGCAATGAAACAAGTTAATGGTACATTGGTAGTTTGGGTTACCGCAGGAAGCACACAACCGCTTCCATAAGAACCGGTATAACTAACTTCTGCAACGAACTGCCCTGTAAATGAACCTCCTCCTGTATATTCGAAAGTTCCGTTAGATCCGGTAGCGGTTCCTACGGAAGTTCCGTTAAGGAAGAATTCCCAGCTATAAGAATCGGAAAGGGAATTACATCCCATCTGATCTACAGCGACTGCATAGTCTACAAAACTTGTACAACCTTGTCGTGCTACGGTTGGTGTTAGCTCCGGACAAGGCACACAGATATCTGGATTATCAAACACTTCGGAAGTGGTTTGACAACTTGAGTTTTCATAATTAATTACCGTCGTACCGGGAACTTGAACTCCACAAACATCCGTAGAGATCGCTTCAATCGTATAGGTTAGGGTAATGGTTTCGTCGAAAATTTCATCTACAAACCAAGAAATGGTGTTTCCAGAAAGACTGGTGGTCCCTTTACTTGGATTCAACGTACCTCCTACAACAGAGAATCCCGTTTCAATATCATCGGTTACTAAAGCCTGTCCAGGCAATTGCTTGGCAGCAAATACCAACTGACCCAGAATCTGTGAATAGATTCCAGATAGATCGGCATTGTTTGTAGTTAGGAAAGCACCTGCATTCTGAACATCGTTCAAGAATGAAGTTGCAATGGCGGTTTGTCCTTGGTTCAAAGCACCAATAAGACCCACCGAAAATACTTTCTGATCGTATACTTCACCACCTACGGTAGTTGTTTGGGCATTGACCCCTGCCTGAATTGCATTTAAGGTACAGCTACTTGTTGCACTTTCGTCACAATTATCTGAAGCTCCAATTTCCCAAGTAGGAATACCATCCGTTAGGAAAATAATGCTTCTTGATGTGGCACAGTCGAACGTACCATTATTTATTAACTCATTATCTGCTGCTACTAATCCTCCTTCAGAATTTGTCCATCCACTGGCAACAATATCATTTATTTCATCGATAATATCGCTTTGCCCTGAACTCCCCACCAAATTAACCTCTGTGGTAACATCGGTCCCAAAGGTTACCAAGGCAATTTTATTTAAACCGGTAGGGTTATTGGCTGGTAAAAACAGGTTATTAACAAACTCGATAGCCGCATCCTGCGCATATTCTAATGGAAGTAAGGTAGAAGGGTCCCCATCGTCGAAGCCCATACTTCCAGATCGGTCTATCACCAAAACAACCTCCTGCGGCTTAGGAGGTGGATTTCCAATTATTTCAAGAGTGACGTCAAACTGATTACACTCGGTTGCGTTTTCTACAGCAATCTTATTTACTGTAATGTCCTGTGCAAAAACAGAACCAAATGAAAACAGCAATACACAAATTGAAAGCCAAAAAAGCTTCGCATTGTTTGTATCTGTAAATCGTAATAATCTTTTCATAAAAATAATTTTAGGTGATTACCTACAATTGATTTAAGCCTTATATCGATATTATTGTTCTGTTGGATTTGGAACATATACTTTCACTACAGTACTCGTGGTACAACCGTCTTGATCGGCGATCACTTCGTAACAACCCCATTGTTTGGAAGCTGATTTGCCCGAAGCCATGGCCTTTACATAGAACTTATAGGTTTCTTTACCACGTAATGTGATATTGGAAAGACTTTTCTTGGATTGGGAATTCACAAAGGACAAATCTGCCACAGCAGCAGACTGTAACGATTTCTGTCCTCGTTCACATCCCTCCTGCATAAGCGCAGTAGAAAGTGTAAAAGTCTTGGTACTGGATGAAGTGTTCGTTAACTCCAACGTGAAGAACGCACCGTTCTCATATACCGCTTTGCTATTCCTATCTTTTTCTACAGTAAGAGTAGCTCCACAATTCTGAGCAAAGGATGATGCTGTAAACACAAACAAAAGTGCGAAGGTGAGAAGGTTACGCATAGCGCATAGCCTAGTAGCATATGTGAGGTACATAGGTTCTAAAATTTAATTAGTTAGATGTCGATAATTAAAAAGCCCCAACTGCTTTTTGATACCCAAATATACGTAGGAAAAAATGTTAAATTATTTACAACAAGGAACTATTAGCCAAACTGTTATAAATATTCGTTGAAATGCATAAAAAGTACGGTTTTTCCACAATTTATTGTAGGAAAAAGGCATACGTACTTATACGTATATACCTTATTTTATTGGCGGTCAGAGCGTTTTATTTTGTCAGAACTAATGCGGGGTTTTTTACTACTAATCAAGCTTTTATAACACTAAAACTACCCGTATCTTTGCCCAAATTTTAATTGTAGGAAATGTCCTTGGAAATAGAAATTGGTCGTAGAAAGACTTTTGGAATTGTATCTCACCCAGATGCCGGAAAAACCACACTTACCGAAAAACTCCTTCTTTTCGGGGGCGCCATTCAAGAAGCGGGTGCCGTAAAAAGCAATAAAATAAAGAAGGGGGCCACTAGTGATTTTATGGAAATTGAAAGGCAAAGGGGAATCTCTGTAGCGACTTCTGTGCTTGCTTTTGAATACGAGGGAATAAAGATTAATATCCTTGATACTCCAGGTCACAAGGACTTTGCCGAAGACACCTTCAGAACCTTGACGGCGGTAGATAGTGTTATTGTAGTCATCGATGTTGCCAAAGGGGTGGAGGAACAGACCGAAAAATTGGTGGAAGTATGTCGCATGCGAAACATTCCTATGATTGTTTTCATCAACAAACTGGACCGAGAGGGAAAGGATGCTTTCGAATTGTTGGATGAAATAGAACAGAAACTTCATTTAAAGGTAACCCCACTCTCCTTCCCTATCGGAATGGGGTACGATTTTAAGGGTATCTATAATATATGGGAAAAGAATGTAAACCTATTTAGTGGTGATAATAGAAAAAATATAGAGGAAACCATTGAAGTAGAGGACATCGCTTCACAGGAACTCGATGATCTTATCGGGGATGAAGCCGCCGAAACCCTTCGTGAAGAATTGGAATTGGTGTATGAAGTATATCCCGATTTTGACCGCGAAGCCTATTTGAACGGTACGTTGCAACCCGTATTCTTTGGTTCGGCATTGAATAATTTTGGAGTGAGGGAGCTATTGGATTGCTTCATTAGCATTGCCCCAAAACCCAGACCCAAGGAAAGTGATACCCGTTTGGTACAACCCGATGAAAAGGCTTTTTCCGGATTTGTTTTCAAGATACACGCCAATATGGATCCCAAACACAGAGACCGCTTGGCCTTTATAAAGATCGTTTCAGGAACCTTCGAAAGGAATACGCCTTACCTTCATGTTCGAAATGGAAAGAAAATGAAGTTCTCCTCGCCCAATGCCTTCTTTGCTGAAAAGAAGCAGGTAGTAGATATCTCCTATCCTGGCGATATTGTGGGGTTACACGATACGGGGAACTTCAAAATTGGAGATACCCTTACCGAAGGGGAACAAATGCAATATAAAGGTATACCCAGTTTTTCGCCAGAGCATTTCAAATACATCAATAATGCCGATCCCATGAAAAGCAAGCAATTGGAAAAGGGAATCGATCAGTTAATGGATGAAGGGGTAGCTCAGTTATTCCGTTTGGAATTGAACGGTAGAAAGGTAATTGGAACGGTTGGCGCCCTTCAGTTTGAAGTCATCCAATACCGATTGGAACATGAATACGGCGCGAAATGTAGTTACGAAAACCTGAATGTTCATAAGGCTTGTTGGGTAGATCCCGCCGACCCGAAAAGCGAAGAATTCACTGATTTTAAACGGGTTAAATCAAAATTCTTGGCAAAAGACAAGCAAGGCCAATTGGTATTCTTTGCCGATTCTGCTTTCACCTTACAAATGACACAGAGCAAATACCCGAACGTGAAGCTGCACTTTATTAGTGAGTTCGAAAGCGTGCACGCTTAGTAGAAGTTTTAAATTTTAAGTACTTAGTGTTAGGTGTTTAATTGTTGAATCGCTTAGATGTTGAGTCAAGGTATTGGCAATAATTTTTACATGTGTAAATATTTTTGTCATTGATTGTTCCCTGCGCACTGAAACTGTCAACCTTGAACCCAGAACCCTAAAACTCGCAAACGGAAAAATTCAAAATGTAAAATTGAGAATGTAAAACTGTGCTTTGAATAAAAAGTAAGTAGCAAGTAGAATCACACTTCGATTAAACAGTTAAACGCTTCAGCCCTGCACCTGGAATTCGGAACTTAATAACGAAGATTAATTATAATAATGTGCAATGATCTGTAGGTCATCCTTCCCTGAACCTAAATAAATAAATACAGATCCCGTTCCTGAGGTATTACCAACGGCTATCTGGGCCGCAAATAGGGCTACGTAGGTTCCTGGACCTAACTTCACATAATCAGTACCGGTATTTTTGTATTCTTGATAGTCCCCATTATCTCGATCCGAATTCGCATAAAACTGACCATTTAGAGCTATTAAACCTCCGGTTTCCCGACAGGTGGTCCCTGAAGAATTCAAATCAATACACCATGGCCCTCCATTAATGGGATTTCCATCCACATCATTTATTATCGCGGCTCCATCATATTCATCCGTCGGGTCTGTTACCTGACGAAAGTATACAGCCGTTTGGATCACACGGGCATGCTGGTCCGAAATACGATCATTGGATTTATATAAGGAATAAGAAAGTGAATAATTCACTTCCAGAATAGCGTTTTGTGTCAGCGTGAAAGCTTCGGCAGGGAAATTAGCTAAATTACCTGCTATGTTATACCCAAAGGCATTTCCTGTTTGCACAATTCTGGTTGAAGATGTTTCTGCATCATCCAAGTAATTTTCCGAATCGACCAAAATTTCTATGGTTTTATCGGTAGGCAATCCTAAAGTAAGATCTCCATTGGTGTCGGCATATACCCGAGTGGTAGATCCAGTTCCTAAATTATTAATGTTGTTCTTACCGTCCAACCCTTCGATTCTCACATTGGACGCAGCCCCTGCTACATGTAAATCCTTCTGTGGAGTGGTCGTATTTATACCTACCTGCGCTACCATTGTTGATCCCAAAAGAAGCATCGTAAACAATTCTAAACTCTTCATATTCCTTGCATTTAATTGTACACTCTTATTTTCAGAAAATCCTGCGCACCACCAAACCCAACACTGGTATAAGAAGCCGCATTATCGTTTATTCTTCCGTAGAAATACAAAGTATGCGTACCCTGCGAAATGGTAAAGTAAGCTTGGCCATTCATATAGGGATACCCTATAATTCCTTGATTGGAAGTAGCATAATATTGCCCCTTGTGCCCGTATTCCTTTCCAGCTTCCGTGGCATCCAATCCATCGTTGTTTAAATCGATTTTAAAAAACGTCATCATGGACACTGCCTGATCGAAATCCACATAAGTGGTGGGAACACCTGCCGACAAATCGTTACCTGCTATAAGCAGTGTAATGCCATACTTCACTTCTACCATGGCATCTTGGGGCACGGTAAAGGTTACTGTGGTTATTTGCCCTTCTACCTGTGTTTGTCCCAAGTCATCGCTATTTACTACACTACCAGATCCATACCCTAAACCATAGGGGTCATCGGCGACAAAATCCGGAACGTCTATGAGAAAGTTAAAGGGTTCTTGTCCACTGGCTCCGGTGCCATTACCCAGTACAATGTCTCCGTTACCATCCACAAAGACGGGAGCTAAGTCTACCCCGTTATTATAGGTAGGATTGTTTGCAGAGTCCAAGCTTTCAATACGCATGGTAGAAGTTGATCCTGCAATATGTAGATCTTCTTGTGGAGCTGTAGTTCCAATTCCTACCTGTGCATACATAGGTCCTATTATTAAAATTCCAATTGTAAAAAGTAGTGTTCGCTTCATGGTCCATCCATTTAGTACAATCGCATAAACAAGAAATCGTTATGCGTTGCAAATTCAACATAGGTAGCTTTGGAAGTTGTTCCTCCTCCCGAAGCTTTGGTGTTGGAAGACACCCTTCCTTGTATGGTAATATCATATGCCCCTGCTGAGGGCAGAGAAATGTAGGCGGTTCCACTATTGTAAAACGGACCCGCCACACTATTCGATGTTCCGCTGCTATAGGATTTCGATGCCGTAGCATATTCTCGGGTATCACCAGTTACGACAACATGTGTTTGAATCCTTCTGGCCAAGTTATCAGTAATAATAGCATAGGTGTTGTCTAGGAAGATATCATAGCTCATTCCGTATTTTACTTCCAAAACAGTGGCTCTAGGAACAGTAATGGAATAGGTAAACACATCTACGGTAACTTCACCCGTTGAACTAGTTGCCAATAAGGTCGCCGTACTGGTCGGAAGTGACGTATCATCAAAGGCATCTACTTCCTCAGACCCATAAATAGTCTTAAGCTCTAAGGTAAAATCCCCCGCATCATCTACATAAAGTGGATACGTATTATTGGTTAAATCTCCGTCAGGTTCCGTGTCGCCCCCATTATAACTATTATTGGTAGCATCCAGGCCTTCTACCCTAATTGTAGCGGATGTACCTGCCATATGCAACGCCTGTTGTGGATTGGTCGTGTTAATCCCGACATTCTGAGCTTGTGTTCCATATACCAAAGAACAAATAATAATGAGAGAATATATCAACTTCATAAGCCAACGTTTTAGTTAAAACAAAGCATTAGTGTGCCATGAGACACTAAGTCTCATTCTTCTCTGGAGCAAATGGGGAAATAAAAGGGGATTTAAATGGCTTCCTTTGGGGAAAGGCAATGCCGCCAGGTTCTGGTTGAAAATAAGTAGGACTTACTTACAATAACACGATGAACATACAAATTTCATCGACAAAACGCCGTTTTTTTCTGTTAAAAGTTTAAATATCAATAAAATATGCGTTTTTACCGTAATATTACCCTACCAAACCCATAGGGGTTTATAATTATAGCGCAGAAAAAAGCCCCACTTTAAAGTGAGGCTTCGATTTTTTTATGCTTCTCCCGTTGGGCCGAAATTGATCGGTATGGGAGGTTGCTGATAGTCCTTTATTTCGCCATGGGCGCCTTCAAAACGTTGTATGTTATCGTTTAACGCTTTCAAAAAACGCTTGGCGTGTTGTGGTGTCAATACAATTCTGGACTTTACCTTGCTCTTGGGAACGCCTGGCATGATGGTTACAAAATCCAGTACAAATTCAGATTGTGAATGGTTAATGATCGCTAGGTTACTATAAATCCCTTGTGCCACATCGGCATCCAACTCTATATTGATCTGCCCTTGTTTGGGCTTCTTTTCTTCTGCCATTAGTATGGGTTTTAAATAACAAGCGCCCCTTACGGAGCGCCTGGTTTTCTACTATTAGTTATAATTCACTTCTTGCTTCTCGCGGGTCATATCTTCCAGTTCCTCCTTGGATCCTACGATGATCGTATCGTAGTTTCTCATTCCGGTTCCAGCTGGAATTCTGTGTCCAACGATTACATTCTCCTTAAGACCTTCTAAGGTATCTACCTTACCGCTTACTGCAGCTTCGTTCAATACTTTAGTTGTCTCCTGGAAGGATGCCGCAGAGATGAACGACTTGGTCTGTAGCGACGCTCTGGTAATACCTTGCAATACAGGAGTAGCTGTCGCTGGTACTGCATCACGCCCTTCAACCAAGGCCTTGTCTTCTCTTCTTAAGATGGAATTCTCATCGCGAAGTTCACGGGCAGTTACGATCTGTCCTTCTTTCAAGTTCTCAGAGTCTCCAGCTTCTTCAACCACCTTCATTCCGAAGATCTTGTCATTCTCCTCGATAAAGTCATATTTGTGTACCAATTGGTTCTCCAAGAACGTAGTATCTCCCGGATCTACAATTTGTACTTTACGCATCATCTGGCGAACTACCACCTCGAAGTGCTTGTCATTAATCTTCACCCCTTGCAAACGGTATACTTCCTGTACTTCGTTTACCAAGTACTGCTGTACGGCAGATGGCCCTTTAATTTTCAAGATGTCAACTGGTGTAATCGCTCCATCGGATAAAGGCATTCCTGCTCTTACATAGTCATTCTCCTGTACCAAGATCTGGTTAGAAAGCTTCACCAAGTATTTCTTGATCTCTCCTAACTTGGACTCTACGATGATCTCACGGTTACCTCTCTTAATCTTTCCGAAGGATACAACACCATCGATCTCACTTACTACTGCGGGGTTCGATGGGTTACGTGCTTCGAACAACTCGGTAACTCGTGGAAGCCCCCCTGTAATATCCCCTGCTTTCGCAGACTTACGTGGTATCTTCACCAAGATCTTACCAACCTTGATCTTCTCGTTATCATCTACCATAAGGTGTGCTCCCACTGGTAAGTTGTACGAACGGATCAATTCGTCTTTAGCTCCTAAAATTTGAAGCGTAGGAATCTTTTTCTTATCCCTAGATTCGGAAATTACCTTCTCCTGGAATCCAGTTTGTTCGTCGATCTCAACTTGGTAGGTAACCCCTTGCTCGATGTTCTCGTATTTAATCTTTCCGGCAAATTCGGAAATGATCACACCGTTATATGGATCCCACTGACACACTACATCGCCTTCCTTCAATTTCTGTCCATCCTTGATAAAGATGTAAGAACCATAAGGAATGTTATTCGTACTTAGGGTAATTCCTGTTTTCTCATCAATCAATTTGATTTCAGAAGTACGGGAGATTACGATATCTACTGTATTTCCTTCTGCATCTTCTCCTTTTACAGTTTTAAGATCTTCGATCTCTGCTCTACCGTCGAATTTAACGGCCAATTTGTTCTCTTCAGAAATGTTACCGGCAATACCCCCTACGTGGAACGTACGAAGTGTAAGCTGTGTACCAGGCTCTCCAATAGACTGAGCTGCAACTACACCCACCGCTTCACCGCGCTGTACCATTTTGTTGGTCGCAAGGTTTCTTCCGTAACAAGCAGCACAGATTCCTTTTCTGGCTTCACAAGTAAGTGCAGATCGTACTTCTACGGTTTCAACAGGAGAAGCATTGATTACCTTCGCAATCTCATCGGTAATATGACCTCCAGCTTCTACCATCACTTCCTTGGTCAAAGGATTTATTACATCGTTCAACGAAGTACGTCCTTTAATTCTATCACCTAGGGTTTCTACTACTTCTTCGTTCTTCTTCAATGCAGTCACCTCGATTCCTCTCAGTGTACCACAATCCTCAATATTAATGATCACATCCTGAGATACATCTACCAAACGACGGGTTAGGTATCCAGCATCTGCCGTTTTCAAAGCGGTATCTGCAAGACCCTTACGTGCACCGTGCGTAGAGATAAAGTACTCAAGAATGGAAAGTCCTTCCTTAAAGTTAGAAAGAATTGGGTTTTCAATAATTTCACCTCCACCAAAGTTCGATTTCTTCGGCTTGGCCATCAGACCACGCATCCCGGTTAACTGACGAATCTGCTCCTTAGAACCACGCGCTCCAGAATCAAGCATCATATACACCGAGTTAAATCCTTGCTGATCCTCACGGATACGTTTCATGGAAAGCTCGGTAAGCTGTGCGTTTGTCGCCGTCCAAATATCAATTACCTGATTGTATCGCTCGTTGTTGGTGATTAATCCCATGTTATAGTTGGCAATAATACCATCTACCTGAGAGTTGGCAGAATCGATCATTCCTTGCTTTTCGGCAGGGATAATGATATCTCCCAAACTAAAGGACAATCCACCTTCGAATGCGAATTTATATCCTAAGTGCTTGATTTCGTCCAAGAAAGCAGCCGTTTCAGGAACAGAAGTTACTTGAAGGATTCCCCCGATAATATCCCTTAGGGATTTCTTGGTCAATACTTCATTAATGTAACCTGCGCGCTCTGGCACTTTATCGTTAAAGATTACCCTACCTACAGTAGTCGTAATCAACTGAGTCGCTAATTCACCTTCCTCGTTAAAGTCTTTGGTTCTTACTTTAATTTCGGCATTCAGATCTACTTTCCCTTCATTATAAGCAATGGTTACCTCTTCTGGAGAGTAGAAAGTAAGACCTTCTCCTTTTACGGTGTATTCGTCGTCTGTCTTTCTCAATTTGGTCATGTAGTACAGACCCAATACCATATCCTGAGATGGTACCGCTACTGGCGAACCATTCGCAGGGTTCAAGATATTGTGAGAAGCCAACATTAATAATTGGGCTTCCAAAATAGCCTCAGGACCTAGTGGTAAGTGCACTGCCATCTGGTCACCATCGAAATCCGCGTTAAACGCCGTACATACCAATGGGTGTAACTGGATCGCCTTACCCTCGATCAACTTAGGTTGGAAGGCTTGGATTCCCAATCGGTGCAATGTGGGGGCACGGTTCAATAGTACCGGGTGTCCTTTCAATACGTTTTCAAGGATATCCCACACCACAGGTTCTTTCTTATCGATAATCTTCTTAGCAGACTTTACCGTTTTTACAATTCCTCTTTCGATCAACTTACGAATTACGAAAGGTTTGTAAAGTTCGGCAGCCATGTCCTTTGGAAGACCACATTCAAATAATTTCAATTCCGGTCCAACAACAATTACAGAACGTGCTGAGTAATCCACACGTTTCCCCAATAAGTTCTGACGGAAACGTCCTTGCTTACCTTTAAGGGAATCGGATAGGGATTTCAACGGTCTGTTGCTATCGGTCTTCACAGCAGAAGACTTACGCGTGTTATCGAACAAAGAGTCTACAGACTCCTGAAGCATACGCTTCTCGTTACGTAAGATTACCTCTGGTGCTTTGATTTCCATAAGACGCTTCAGACGGTTGTTACGGATAATTACACGACGGTAAAGGTCGTTCAAATCCGAAGTCGCGAAACGACCACCATCCAATGGCACCAATGGACGTAATTCCGGTGGAATTACAGGTACCACCTTCATGATCATCCACTCTGGCTTGTTCTCACGGTTGTTGTTGGCTTCACGAAGTGCTTCTACAACTTGAAGACGCTTTAATGCTTCCGTCTTACGTTGTTTGGAAGTTTCGTTGTTTGCTTTGTGTCTCAACTCGAAAGACAGGGCATCCAAATCGATACGCTGTAGCAATTCGATCAAACACTCGGCTCCCATCTTAGCGATGAACTTGTTAGGATCGTTGTCTTCCAAGTACTGGTTTTCCTGTGGAAGGCTGTCTAAGATATTCAAGTATTCCTCCTCAGTAAGGAAATCCATTTTTTGTAACGGTTCTCCTTCTTCATTCTTCGCCAAACCTGGTTGAATTACTACATATCTTTCGTAGTAAATGATCATATCCAACTTCTTGGATGGAAGTCCAAGTAAGTATCCAATTTTATTTGGCAACGAACGGAAGTACCAGATGTGAGCTACAGGAACTACCAAGTTAATGTGTCCTACGCGATCACGACGTACCTTCTTTTCGGTTACCTCTACACCACAACGGTCACAAACGATACCCTTGTAGCGAATTCTTTTATATTTACCACAGGCACACTCGTAATCCTTTACAGGACCAAAGATGCGCTCACAGAAAAGACCATCACGCTCCGGCTTATGCGTACGGTAGTTGATCGTTTCCGGCTTAAGTACTTCTCCTCTGGACTCTGCCAAAATAGACTCTGGAGAAGCTAAACCGATAGAAATCTTGTTGAATTTCTGTACTGTGTTTTCTTTATTTCTTGCCATAATGCTGAAAAAAATACTTTAAAATTTTGTTTGGTAGAAACGTTTGTTCCGTTTCATTGAGAATAGTCAGTTCCCCGATTTCTCGGGGAATGAATTATTCTTCTAATCTAATGTCAAGCCCTAGACCTTTCAATTCGTGCATCAATACGTTGAAAGATTCTGGAAGACCTGGTTCTGGCATGGATTCACCCTTCACGATACTCTCGTACGTTTTGGCCCTACCAATAACATCATCAGACTTCACCGTCAATATCTCACGGAGTGTGCTGGAAGCTCCATAGGCCTCGAGTGCCCAAACCTCCATCTCTCCAAATCGCTGTCCACCAAACTGTGCCTTACCTCCAAGTGGCTGTTGCGTAATCAAGGAGTAAGGTCCAATGGAACGTGCGTGCATCTTATCATCTACCATGTGACCTAGTTTCAACATGTAGATAACCCCTACAGTTGCTGGCTGGTCGAAACGCTCTCCGGTTCCACCATCGAATAGATAGGTGTGTCCGAATCGTGGAATTCCAGCTTCGTCGGTCAATTCATTGATCTGATCTAAGGAAGCTCCATCGAAAATAGGGGTAGCAAACTTGCGTCCTAATTTCTGACCTGCCCAACCCAATACGGTTTCGTAGATCTGTCCAATGTTCATACGGGATGGTACCCCAAGCGGATTCAATACAATATCCACTGGTGTTCCGTCGTCCAAGAATGGCATATCCTCCTCACGAACGATACGGGCCACGATACCTTTGTTACCGTGACGTCCTGCCATCTTATCCCCTACTTTCAGTTTACGTTTCTTAGCAATGTATACCTTCGCCAATTTCAAGATTCCGGAAGGAAGTTCATCCCCTACAGAGATAGTAAACTTCTCACGACGCAAGTTTCCTTGAAGGTCGTTTTCCTTGATCTTGTAGTTGTGCATTAGGTCACGAACCATAAGGTTGGTCTCATCGTCGGTAGTCCAAGTTCCACCCACCAAGTGCGTGTAATCTTCAACTGCGTTCAACATTTTCAAGGTATACTTCTTACCTTTAGGGAAGACTACTTCACCTAGGTCATTAGTTACACCCTGTGCTGTTTTACCTCCTACGATAGCGAATAATTTTTCAACCAAAATATCCTTAAGACCTTGGAACTTGCTTTCGTATTTCAATTCAAGTTCTGCGATATCTTCTTTATCCTTGGCTCTCTTTCGCTTATCCTTAATGGCTCTAGCAAATAGTTTCTTGTCGATTACTACCCCGCGAAGTGATGGAGACGCTTTCAAAGAAGCATCTTTTACATCTCCTGCTTTATCACCAAAGATGGCACGAAGCAGTTTTTCTTCTGGAGTAGGATCGCTTTCTCCTTTTGGAGTAATCTTTCCGATAAGGATATCCCCAGGCTTCACCTCGGCTCCTACACGGATCATACCATTTTCGTCGAGGTCTTTAGTGGCCTCTTCGGAAACGTTAGGAATATCGTTGGTCAATTCTTCGTTACCCAATTTGGTATCTCGAACTTCCAATGAATACTCGTCTATATGGATGGACGTAAAGATATCTTCACGTACTACTTTTTCTGAAATTACAATCGCATCCTCGAAGTTATACCCTTTCCAAGGCATGAACGCTACTTTCATGTTACGACCAAGTGCCAATTCTCCTTTTTCGGTGGCATATCCTTGGCAAAGTACTTGTCCCTTAGCAACTCGATCACCCTTACTAACAATAGGTTTCAAGTTGATGGACGTACTCTGGTTCGTCTTTCTAAACTTAATAAGGTTATAAGCCTTAGAGTCGCCATCGAAACTTACCATACGCTCTTCTTCGCTACGATCGTATTTAATTACGATTTCGTTTGCATCTACGTATTCTACAACTCCGTCTCCTTCTGCGTTGATTAATACACGACTATCGGAAGCTACCTGACGCTCAAGTCCAGTACCTACAATCGGTGAATCGGCAATTAACAATGGAACTGCCTGACGCATCATGTTAGATCCCATCAAGGCACGGTTCGCATCATCGTGCTCCAAGAAAGGAATCAAGGAAGCAGAGATAGAAGAAATCTGGTTAGGTGCTACGTCCGTATAGTGAACCTGTTTCGGATCTACTACTGGGAAGTCACCCTCCATACGTGCAATTACACGGTCGCTATTTATAGTTCCATCATCTTTTAATGGAATGTTTGCCTGAGCGATCAACTTCTCTTCTTCTTCTTCAGCAGAAAGATAGGTTGGCTCATTCTTAAGATCGATCTTTCCATCTTCTACCTTTCGGTAAGGGGTTTCGATAAACCCAAGGTTGTTCACCTTCGCGTATACCGAAAGGGAAGAGATCAAACCAATGTTTGGTCCTTCAGGAGTTTCGATAGGACACAATCTTCCGTAGTGGGTGTAGTGAACATCTCGAACCTCGAAACCTGCTCTTTCTCGGGAAAGACCTCCAGGTCCTAATGCGGAAAGACGGCGTTTGTGTGTGATCTCGGCCAATGGATTGGTCTGGTCCATGAACTGAGACAACTGGTTCGTACCGAAGAAAGAGTTGATCACAGAAGAAAGGGTCTTCGCGTTGATCAAATCGATCGGGGTAAATACCTCGTTGTCACGAACGTTCATACGCTCACGAATGGTTCTTGCCATACGTGCCAAACCTACTCCAAACTGAGAAGACAACTGCTCACCTACGGTACGTACACGACGGTTGGAAAGGTGGTCAATATCATCGATCTCCGCTTTAGAGTTGATAAGCTCGATCAAGTATTTTACGATGGTAATGATATCCTCTTTGGTAAGTACTTGCTTATCCATTTCGATATCCAAACCAAGTTTTTTATTCATTCGGTAACGTCCTACCTCACCTAAATTGTATCGCTGGTCTGAGAAGAACAACTTGTTGATGATTCCACGAGCGGTTTCCTCATCGGGTGGTTCGGCGTTACGTAATTGTCTATAGATATGCTCTACCGCTTCCTTTTCGGAGTTGGTAGGATCCTTTTGCAATGTATTGTGAATGATGGCGTAATCGGCTAGTTGATTATCCTCCTTGTGCAATAGGATGGTTTTAGAACCGGAATCCAAGATTTCCTCAATGTGTTCTTTTTCCAATACCGTATCACGATCTAAGATAATCTCGTTACGCTCAATAGATACTACCTCTCCAGTATCTTCATCCACGAAATCCTCGTGCCAAGTTTTAAGTACACGAGCGGCCAGCTTGCGGCCTAGGTATTTTTTAAGTCCGGTTTTGGAAGCCTTCACTTCTTCTGCCAAGTCGAAAATTTCAAGGATATCTTTATCCCTTTCGAATCCGATGGCACGGAAAAGCGTAGTAACCGGTAATTTTTTCTTTCTATCGATATAAGCGTACATCACGCTATTGATATCGGTAGCGAATTCTATCCAAGATCCTTTGAAAGGAATTACACGGGCAGAATACAACTTTGTTCCGTTGGCGTGGAACGACTGTCCAAAGAATACACCTGGTGAACGGTGTAACTGAGAAACAACAACACGCTCAGCACCGTTGATACAGAAAGTACCGGAAGGTGTCATATAAGGGATGGTACCCAAATAAACATCCTGTACTATGGTCTCAAAATCCTCATGCTCTTCGTCGGTACAGTAGAGTTTCAATCTTGCTTTAAGTGGAACACTGTAGGTTAATCCACGCTCAATACATTCCTGAATGGAATATCTTGGTGGATCCACGAAGTAATCTAAAAACTCCAGTACGAACTGGTTTCGTGTATCGGTAATTGGGAAGTTCTCTAAAAAAGTCTTGTAAAGACCTTCTTGTCCTCTTTCTTCTGACTTGGTTTCCAACTGGAAGAAATCCTGGAAGGATTTAATTTGGATGTCCAAAAAGTCCGGATAATTGGGCTTGTTTTGTACAGAGGAAAAATTCAATCTTTCAGTTTGCGTTGCTGACATCTATGGACGGAATTTTAATTAAAAAAACAGTGATGCGTATACTCAAAAAATGGTAACCTTTATATACGCAAAAGGGTTTAGGTCATTCTGCGTTTCTGCAGAAGACCTAAACCTTAAGGTTTGGATTAGAGGAGCTTATTTAAGCTCAACCTCTGCTCCAGCTTCTTCTAACTGAGCTTTAAGAGCTTCAGCTTCGTCTTTAGCGATTCCTTCTTTGATTGGAGAAGGAGCGTTGTCTACTAATTCTTTAGCATCCTTAAGACCAGCACCAGTAAGTTCTTTAACCAACTTAACAACAGCAAGCTTAGAACCACCAGCTGCTTTAAGGATTACGTCGAACTCAGTTTGCTCATCAGCAGCGTCTCCACCACCAGCACCACCACCAGCAGCAACAGCTACCGCAGCAGCAGCAGGCTCGATACCGTACTCGTCTTTTAATATAGTAGCTAACTCATTAACTTCTTTTACAGTTAAGTTAACCAATTGTTCTGCGAAATCTTTTAAATCTGCCATTTTCTATCGTTTTAATGTAATTTTTATTTGTGTTTTAATCAGTGCAATAAATTAGGTTATCCCTCTTTCTCGGAAAGAGTTTTAACAATACCTGCCAAGGTTCCACCGCCACTCTTAAGAGCAGAGATAACATTTTTAGCAGGCGACTGGAGCAATCCAACGATTTCTCCGATAAGCTCTTCTCTAGATTTGATATCAACCAGTGCATCCAATTGATCATCTCCTACGTAGATAGCTTCTTCTATAAAGGCTCCTTTAAGTAAAGGCTTGTCAGATTTTTTTCTGAACTCCTTAATCACTTTTGCTGGAGCGTTCCCTGTTTCGGCCACCATTAAGGAAGTGTTTCCTTTAAGTACTTCGGTCAATTCACCGAAATCCTTATCCGAACTTTCCATAGCTTTAGCCAACAAGGTGTTCTTTACCACGTTCAACTTCACTCCTGCTTTAAAGCAAGCACGACGAAGGTTAGAAGTGGTTCCTGCATCCAAACCTGAAATGTCCGCCAAATAAATATTAGCGTTCTCAGATAGCTGTGCAGTCAACTGTTCAATTACTTGTGATTTTTCTTCTCTTGTCATAATCTATAGTTTTTCCGCTTAGCTTAGGTCTTTGGAATCGATCTCAATACCAGGACTCATCGTACTGGACATGAAGATACTTTTGATATAAACACCTTTTGCAGCCTGAGGCTTCATTTTTACTAGGGTAGTTATTAGTTCTTTTGCGTTTCCAGCAATTTTCTCGGCATCGAAAGATGCTTTTCCAATTGCAGCGTGTACAATACCGGTTTTGTCTACTTTAAAGTCGATCTTACCAGCTTTCACATCGGAAACAGCCTTAGCAACGTCCATAGTTACTGTACCAGTCTTTGGGTTTGGCATAAGTCCACGAGGACCTAAAACACGTCCTAAAGGACCCAATTTACCCATCACACTTGGCATGGTTACTATCACGTCAACATCGGTCCAACCTCCCTTAATCTTAGTGAGGTACTCGTCCAATCCAACATAATCCGCTCCTGCTTCTTTAGCTTCTGCCTCCTTATCTGGAGTTACCAAAGCCAATACCTTTACGTCTTTACCAGTTCCGTGAGGAAGGGTTACCACACCACGTACCATTTGGTTCGCTTTACGTGGGTCTACATTAAGACGTACAGCAAGGTCTACAGACGCATCGAATTTTACGTTGGTTATTTCTTTTACCAAAGCAGAGGCTTCAGCGATAGAGTATGACTTGTTAGGGTCTACTTTAGCTTTAGCTTCTTTTTGCTTTTTTGTTAATCTTGCCATTTTATAGATTCTTTTCTAGATTAAAAAGGTGCAGCACCTTTTACTTTCACACCCATTGATCTTGCCGTACCGGCTACCATTTTCATGGCAGACTCGATCGTAAACGCATTCAAATCGGGCATTTTGTCTTCTGCAATCGCTTTTACTTGATCCCAAGTAATGCTCGCTACCTTCTTAGCATGAGGCTCTCCAGAACCTTTTTTAATCTTGGCAGCTTCAAGGATTTGTACTGCAGCAGGTGGGGTTTTAATAACAAACTCGAAAGACTTGTCCTTATAAACCGTAATTGCTACTGGCAATACTTTCCCTTGCTTGTCCTGGGTACGACCGTTGAACTGCTTACAGAACTCCATGATGTTAACACCTGCAGCACCTAAAGCGGGTCCAACCGGTGGTGATGGGTTAGCAGCACCTCCGCGAACTTGCAATTTGACTACTTTATCTACTTCTTTTGCCATTTTTTAAAATTTAAATGTGATTTTTTCTTGTGTGGAAGCTTAAGAAAAAATCTATTATATAGCGTAACAATTAAATTTTCTCAACTTGCATGTAGCTCAACTCTAATGGTGTCTTTCTTCCGAAAATCTTCACCATTACTTCAAGCTTACGTTTTTCTTCATTGATCTTCTCAACAGTTCCGTTGAATCCGTTGAAAGGACCATCGATTACCTTAACGGTCTCTCCTATTACATAAGGGATGTTGATATTATCGTCCTGAACAGCTAGTTCATCGACCTTACCTAACATTCTGTTCACTTCTGCCTGACGCAATGGAACAGGATCCCCCCCTTTGGTTTCACCCAAGAAACCAATCACTCCGTTAATGGATTTTATAATGTGTGGTACTTCTCCAGCTAAACTCGCTTGAATCATAATGTACCCTGGAAAGTAAACACGTTCTTTGTTGATTTTCTTTCCATTGCGAATCTGGATTACTTTTTCGGTAGGCACTAACACCTGCTCGATGTAATCCTGAAGTTCTAGACGTACGATTTCGTTTTCGATATAAGATTTGATCTTATTCTCTTGCCCGCTAACCGAACGAACTACATACCACTTTTTTGTATTTTTTGTCTCCGTCATTACCAATACCTCCCTTAGGATTTGATCCATTCAAAATACTTTCCAACAACTCCACTGAATACAGTATCTACTCCCCAGATGGCCAATGCCAATACAACGGAGAATACTGCTACAACAACGGTGAGGCGCTGTGCTTCGGACCAAGAGGTCCAAGTCACGTGATTCTTAAGCTCATTATAAGATTCTTTGATGTAGTTTATCATTTTATTGAATTTAAAATTTAAACTTGAGCTTTTAAACTCATTGCCTTTCGCACGGGTTGAGAGACTCGAACTCCCGACACCTGGTTTTGGAGACCAGTGCTCTACCAACTGAGCTAAACCCGTATGTAAGAGAACTTGGCCAAAGCTTCATTCTCTTGTTTTTTCTACTAGTTTACCTTTTCTTTCGAAGCTCAGTTCCTGAGCCCTGCCAGCTGGCAGGCAAGTAAACCCGTAAACAAAAGTCAAGGCGTCCCACTTCTGTAAGACACCTTAAGACTTTTATATATATACTGTAATTAGTCTAAAATTTCAGTAACCTGTCCAGCACCTACAGTTCTACCACCTTCACGGATAGCGAAACGTAGTCCAACGTTCATTGCGATTGGCTGGATAAGATCTACAGTAATAGTAAGGTTATCACCAGGCATCACCATTTCAACACCATCAGGAAGGTTAATGTTTCCTGTTACGTCAGTTGTACGTACGTAGAACTGAGGACGGTAGTTGTTATGGAAAGGCGTGTGACGACCACCTTCTTCTTTCTTAAGGATATACACCTCTGCCTTAAACTTAGCGTGAGGAGTTACAGAACCTTGCTTACAGATAACCATTCCACGACGGATATCAGTTTTCTCGATACCTCTCAATAGGATACCTACGTTATCACCAGCTTCTCCTCTATCAAGGATCTTACGGAACATCTCAACTCCAGTAATAGTAGAAGTCAATTTCTCAGCTCCCATTCCGATGATATCTACAGGATCTCCAGTGTTAGCAACACCAGTTTCGATACGTCCAGTTGCAACAGTACCACGACCTGTAATAGAGAATACGTCTTCGATTGGCATCAAGAAGTCTTTATCAACTTCACGAAGTGGCTCTTCGATCCAAGTATCAACAGCTTCCATCAATTCGATAACTGTCTTCACCCACTTCTCTTCTCCATTAAGAGCACCTAGTGCAGAACCAGCGATAACTGGACCATTGTCACCATCGTACTCGTAGAAGCTTAGAAGGTCACGAACTTCCATCTCAACAAGCTCTAAAAGCTCATCATCATCAACCATATCCACTTTGTTCATGAATACAACGATACGAGGAATACCTACCTGACGTCCTAGAAGGATGTGCTCACGAGTTTGTGGCATAGGACCATCTGTAGCAGCAACTACAAGAATGGCACCGTCCATCTGAGCAGCACCAGTTACCATGTTCTTTACGTAATCGGCGTGACCTGGACAGTCAACGTGAGCGTAGTGACGGTTTGCAGTAGCATACTCAACGTGAGAAGAGTTAATGGTAATACCACGTTCCTTTTCTTCCGGAGCGTTGTCAATTTGATCAAAAGCAGAAGCTTCTGAAAAACCTGCATCTGCCAATACTTTAGTAATAGCAGCAGTAAGAGTTGTTTTACCGTGATCTACGTGTCCAATAGTACCCACGTTTAAGTGAGGTTTCGACCGATCATATGTTTCTTTTGCCATCTTGTATTAATTTAAATCTTAGTTATATATTAGTGTTCAATTAAAAACTACTTTGAGCCAATGACGGGATTTGAACCCGTGACCTCTTCCTTACCAAGGAAACGCTCTACCCCTGAGCTACACCGGCTTTTTGGTTGCGGGCTGAAGCGTTATAAGTCGCTTTCTGCAACGACAAAAACTCCAATTCCGCATAACTAGGGCCTTGAAGTTTTTTGAGAGCGGGAGACCGGGTTCGAACCGGCGACATTCAGCTTGGAAGGCTGACGCTCTACCAACTGAGCTACTCCCGCATTTTATCCCCAAAAAACCTTTAGGGAAAGGTATTCATCATTTCAAATTTCGAGTCGCGTACCTCGAAAATGCGTGCAAAGATAATCATTATTTTTTTGCTTTCAAAAAGATCGAGCAAAATTAATAAAAAGTGGGGAGAGCAGGATTCGAACCTGCGAAGGTAAAAACCAACAGATTTACAGTCTGTCCTCGTTGGCCGCTTGAGTATCTCCCCAAGGTGTTTTGCACACTATTTTAAGAACGTATTCTGAACTAATTTTTCAGAAATTTAAGAGCCGATAGAGGGACTCGAACCCACGACCTGCTGATTACAAATCAGCTGCTCTAGCCAGCTGAGCTATATCGGCTTCTCAGCCCTTCCTTACACTTAAATTTCAGCATAAAAAAGTCCGCTATTTCTAACGGACTGCAAATGTATAGAATTTATTTTTTCTACAAAACTTTTTTCAAAAAAAATCATCAGGCATGTGCCCTTTGTTTTTGCTTTCTTTTCTTAAGCTGTCTTTCCAAGGTTTGAACACACTCATCTGTGCCCGCTTCGAAAGTCTTGGCTTCTTTTTTTACCATGAGATCCCCGCCGGGAATACTCAATAATATTTCTACGCTCTTGTTTTCTTTTTCGCTGGTCTTCTGCACCTTCAAAAATACATCGGCATAAATGATGCGATCGTAAAAAAGTTCTAGTTTGGAGAGTTTCTTATTTATGAAGTCAATAAGTTTAACGTCCGCTACAAAGTTGGGAGTTTGCACGTTTACCTTCATACGCAAAAATTTTTAAGTTAGTGTTATTTTGTGTTGCGCGGGTGGGCCTCCCGATACACCTGTTTTAGCTGTGCCATATTATTATGGGTGTACACTTGTGTGGAAGCCAAACTCGCATGTCCAAGCAGTTCCTTTACTGCATTTAAATCTGCACCTTCATTAAGTAGATGCGTTGCAAAAGAATGTCGTAAGATGTGAGGACTTTTCTTAACCTTTTCAGATGCTTTACTAAAATAAGAATTTATAACTCGGTACACAAGCGTTTCATACAATTTAACGCCTTTTTTCGACAGCAATAGGAAATCGGCATCCTTGATCTCTGGCAACCCCTTACGGGCTTCCAAATACAGTGTCAAGGTCTCCTCAATGGACGGTAAAAGCGGTATACGCCTTTCCTTGTTGCGTTTACCGAGCACCTTCACGATATTTTCGGAAAAGGAAAAGCTCCCCATCTTTAAATTTACCAACTCTGCCCTTCGCATTCCCGTTGCATAAAACAACTCCACGATAAGACGGTTTCGGATCCCCTCAAAACCCTCTTCCAACTTCAGCAATTCTATGACCTCTTCTATTTCCGCCTTGGTAAAAGGAACCTGCACTTTTTTGGGAGTCTTAAGCGCTTTATGCTTGGCCAGGGGATTTACTTCAATCTGTTCTGTTTTCAGTAAAAATCGGTAGTAGGATTTTAATGAGGAAATTTTCCGGTTAATGCTCCGATTGGCAATGCCCTGCTCTACCAAAGAAACAATCCAGCTTCGGATGACTGCGTAATTCACTTCCGAAATACCCTTGTACCCATATCCTTCTTCCGCAAAAACAAGAAAGTCGGACAAGTCCTTCTCATAGGCCTTAATGGTATGGGGAGAATATTTTTTCTCCAAGGACAAGTAATCTATAAAGGATTGAAATGTCATAGTATGGATTGAAAAGGAAAGGTACGACAACTATTTTGGGAATGGAAAAACGTGCCCATAAAAAAATCCGCTGGTAGGAATACTACCAAGCGGATTTTCATATTTACGTGAAAGGAAATCGTTAAATTTCTTCTGCGTCTCTTAAAGTTTGAATGTATTGCGCTTTCTGAATCTCAGCTCTACGCTTTACTGAAGGTTTAGTAAACTGCTGACGTGCACGCAGCTGTCGCATCGTTCCTGTACGGTCAAACTTACGCTTGAAACGCTTTAATGCTCTATCGATATTTTCTCCGTCTTTAACTGGTATAATTAACATAGTGTCATCACCTCCTCTCTTTTTCGGACGGCAAAGATAATAAGGTTTTTATTATTGATGCAAGGGAAAATGAAAAAATTATTGTTTGAATAACGAAGCCCGCTTACTTAAATCGCGAATGAGCTTCTCTTCCTCTTCACTCTCCAACAATACATTGTATTTTTTCCAGAAGTTTTTGTTGTATGGCCTGGATGAAAAAATATCGTCCGACCATTCTTTCTTCAATGCATCGCTCACGGCGGTTGAGTCTTGTATAATCTCCGTAAACAGAATTTCCTGAACGGTATAATAGAACTGCTCATCCTTGGCTTCCTCATCTTCCTCTTCTTTCTTGTCCGAAGAACGATTTCCCACATTCACCAACTTAGGTGTTTCGTAATAGATGTACTTGGGATACATCTTTTCCTGATATTCCATAAAGCTCATCGTCAATTTATGGTTCACCAGGGTATCGAACAGGGACCTACTTCTTCTTTTCTGAACATCGGACGCCGCCACCAACATATATTCAATTTTCTTAATGGCATAACTATCCCAATCTACATACAACCACCCCTCGGCCTCGAATCCTTCGTTATAGACGCCAACTGTATTCAATCCTACAAACTCCTTCCCTTTTGCAATCTTGATCTTATAAAGCTTTTTCTCATTCTCTACCAAAATGGTATCCAACTCGAATTGATGCCTCTCCAACATATCCCTACCAAATAATGCCCTAGAATCCCCTGCATTACGAATAAGGTTCAATTTTCCCTTAAACAGATTGCTTAGCCCATTAATGCGACGATCATTCCATTTAATGGCATTGACAAGCGATGCTTTTTTAATGGTGTCCCGCCTAAGATTCTTCTTTCGTAACCGTTTGTTGTTGGTCTTGTTTTTAAGATAGGCAGCATAGGCAAATAGGCTATCTACATCCCGTAAATCGTAACTCTTTCGGGTTTCATCTACATTGATCCTTAGATTGTCCTCTGCACCAGATGCATAACTGGAATCATAGAGTGTTATCGCACTCTCGATAAGCCATTTGTACTCTCTTTTGTTACGTTCTTTGTGACGCAAGAATCCTTTTTGCAAATAGGGCTCTTCCGGGAGGTTCTCCTCTAACTCTTCCAGTACGCGCTGCATAATTTCGTTTCCGGTTTTTGGGCGGGTAGATGCCACAAGGATTACCTCATCCAAGGAAGCTATATCTTCTTCCAAAAAGATGTCTTCGTCATTTACAAATTCGGCCACAGTAATTTTGAAACTTGAGTAACCGATAGATGATACCACTATAGTATCATTGGCATGTTTCTTCGGAATTAACAACACAAACTTTCCATCGGAATTACTCACAGTACCAATGGTGGTATTCTCCACATAGATACTGGCACTTTCAATAGGCATAAAGGTGTTGAAATCTACAATCTTACTCCTTACCTCAGTTTGGGAAAAGACTGTTGTACATAGCAGGCTTAGGGATAAGCCAAGTAGGTATTTAAAATAGGAATGCTTCATCTTTTGTCGAAATATTTAATGACAGCTGTACACCCTACAAGGATTAGACCACAATGGGACTATTCACAAAAACGCTAGGTAGCTGGTTTATAGCTTTTGCCGTCGATCACCATTTTGGCAATGATCTCCTTTAGGATTTCGCTGGTTCCTCCTCCAATGGGGCCCAATCTACTATCCCTTAGGTTTCTGGCAAGGGGGTATTCTTCAATATAACCGTATCCTCCCAACATCTGCAGGCATTCGTACGCCACTTCATCGGCCACCTTGGTCGATACCAACTTGGCCATACTGGCTTCCTTCACTACGTATTCTTTGTTACCCAATCGCTTTGCGGTAACATAGTTAAAGGTTTTGCACATTTCCACTTCACTGGCCATTTGTGCCACACGGTGTCGTAAGGCTTGGAACTTGTCCAATGACTTTCCGAAGGCAATTCTGTCCTTCATGTACTGGAGGGTATATTCTATGGCCCATTCGCTACGGGCATGAGCATTAACAGCCATTACCAAACGTTCCAGAGCCAAATGTTGCATGAGGTAACTAAACCCTTTCTTTTCTTCTCCCAAGAGATTGCTCGCCGGAATCTTCACATTGTCGAAGGCAATTTCTGCCGTATCACTGGCACGCCAACCCAATTTGTCCAATTTGGTAGCAGATATTCCTGGGGTATCTCGATCCATGATAAACATACTAATTCCCTTCCCTCCTTCTTCGGGATGCGTCTTGGCAGAAACCACCAAGTAATCACTGTAGATTCCGTTGGTAATAAATGTTTTGGATCCATTGATGATATAGTGATCTCCTTCTTTTACAGCAGTGGTCCGCATGCCGGACACATCACTTCCCCCAAAGGGCTCGGAGATACAAAGACATCCTATTTTTTCCCCGCTAATGCTAGGCGGCAAGTATTTTTCCTTAATCTCTTCACTTCCCTCTGCTTTCACATGCGTCATCGCCAAATAGGGGTGCACCCACATGGCAGCAGCAAACCCACCACTATTAATACGCTGTAGTTCTTCCAAATAAATTACGAGGTAAAACACGTCGAGATCAAGCCCTCCGTACTTTTCGGGATAAGAAATACCGAAGTACCCCATCTCTCCCATTTTCTCCCAGATAAAGCGCTCTATGGTTCCGGTCTTCTCCCACTTCTCTATGTGAGGGACCACTTCTTTCTGTAAAAAATCCCTAAAGCTCTTTCTGAAGAATTCGTGTTCCTCGGTAAAATACATGTTACTCATTCGCAATTTGGTTTAATGGATTGGGGAAATATCGATCTCAAGGACAAGTTAGGAAAAACATTCGATAAAGATCTGTAGCGTTCGCCCGTCTTTTTCATATACTATTCTATGAGCAAATATAGTTGAATTAACTGTAATTTCTGGGGTGTCAATTCTTCAATTTTTGCCAATTCTTCAAAATCTGAAATCCCTTCCCGCACATAGACAAACTCCCATATTTTCTTGGCGAGGCCAAACGAAACACCTGGAATGGTAGATAGATCCGAAGCCGAAGCCCTATTGATATTCATTTTCTCAATGGGCACAGGGTTCTTCACTTCAAATCGCTCCAGAATGCGTTCTATCACTTCCGGTCTTAGTCCCCACACATCATACAATTGCATTCCATGAGCAAAACCATTCAATTCCTTTCGCTTCGCAATAATACGTTTGCTGAACACTTCGCCAATTCCATACACTTCCTGAAGCTGTTCTTGGGTGGCAGAATTAAGATCGGTCTTTGTTCCAGAAAATGGTTTTCTCTCAGCAAAAGTCCTTTTCTTATTGCTACGGGAACGTTGCACCCAATCGGGAAATTTGAAATAGGGACTTATTTCATTCAAAATGGAATCTGGCACCAAAGTTACTTTTTGGAAATCGGCAGTTGAATTCACCCATTTGCCCTGCTCTCTAAAGGATTTCAATCGATCGTACTGTTCTGGCGTGATTCCCAATGTATATGCTTTATAATCGCTCAAATAATTTGGATTGAAAGGATATCGCCTCGGTTTTTGCTGTTCTATGGCAAGACACCTCAACGAGTCCAGTTCCCTTTGACGTTGCATGATTTCTGAAGAAGAAGCATCGAAGGTATCCTTATTGGATATTGGAATGAAGTAAATGAACCCCAGCAATAGCAGGATGATAAAAAGTAACGATAAAATTCCTAGGCGCTCTCCCCTATTGAAGTGCCAAAACGGTTGATGCTTAAATGTGGACATAAAAAAACTCCCTTGTTAAAAACAGGGGAGTTTTTAATTTCTTTAAAATATATGTTTTTAGCGCATTATCGAGCGGCCACCTTGATGGCATCCAGATAACGCCTTAATTGTTTCTTCACTACTGGGAACAGGAAGTACAATCCGATCATGTTCGGGAAGATCATGGCAAAGATCATTGCATCCGAAAAGGCCCAGATGGAGTTCATACTTGCTGCGGCACCAATAACCACAAATGTGCAGAATAAAAGCTTATATACCATATCTGCTGTTTTTCCTCTACCGAAAAGAAATTTCCAAGACTGCAATCCATAATACGACCATGAAATCATGGTGGATACTGCGAAAAGCACTACCGCAATAGTTAAGAATACATTGGAGTATGGTATGTATTCGGCAAACGCTTTCGATGTAATCCCAGCTCCTTCAAAAGGCAGACCATCTATAAACACACTTCCTGATCCGTCACCACCATATTCGAAGTAACCTCCAAAGTTGAAAATAATAATTACCAAAGCAGTCATCGTACAGATCACTACCGTATCAATAAAAGGCTCCAATAAGGCCACAAGACCTTCGGAAGCAGAATATTTTGTTTTTACCGCAGAGTGCGCAATAGAGGCCGAACCGGCACCCGCTTCATTGGAGAAAGCAGCTCGTTGAAACCCAACCAATAGCACTCCAATAACAGAACCAACTCCAAAAGCTGTTGGGTTAAAGGCTTCTCTTACGATAAGACCAATAGCGTCATCAATAAATGAGAAATTGCTGAAGATGATATACAAACAAGCAGCTATGTACATTACGGCCATGAAAGGAACTACCTTTTCCGTTACCGAAGCAATACGCTTAATTCCACCAATAATGATGATACCCACCAAAATGGCCAATACCAAACCTACAATGGCTCCAGCTGCAGTACTTTCCCAATTAAATAATTCTTTAATTACAATCGTTGCCTGGTTACTTTGGGCGGCATTTCCTCCACCAAAGGAACCTCCGATACAGAATACAGCAAATAAGGCAGCGGCTATTTTACCCAAGGTTTTAAAACCTCTTTCCTTAAGTCCTTTACTTATATAGTACATTGGACCTCCATATACGGTTCCGTCTTCACCTACATCACGATACTGCACTCCTAGGGTACATTCTACGAACTTGGTAGACATTCCCAATAATCCACAAACAATCATCCAAAAGGTTGCTCCAGGTCCACCCAAGGCAATCGCCAAGGCAACCCCCGCAATGTTTCCGTTTCCTACCGTTCCCGATACCGCTGTGGCCAAGGCTTGGAAGTGACTTACTTCCCCTTCCTTACTTTCATCACGAATGGTATCTCTAATATCTCCATCTACGGCGGCATCTGGATCTCCCAAACCATGCCCTTCCAACTCATCATACTTTCCTCGTACGGTATTAATCGCTTTGCCGAAATACCTAACGTTCGGGAATCCGAAATAGAACGTAAAGAAGGCAGCACTACCTACTAAAAGCACCAAAACAAAAGGAATGGTTATAGTATCACTTGAGTATATTGGAAAGAAAATAACATTGGTAAAAAAATCAGCCACGGGCTGAAAAGCTTCGTCGATTTTTTGATCGAGGCCAGCTTCTTGAGATTCTTGTGCAAATGTTATAAAAGGGGAAAGGATTGCGAGAAGCGAGAGAAGATATTTCTTCATATTTGGATTATTTGGTTATACTTAGAATTCAAACGTCAGGCAAGATGCTAAAAAAAATGGCGAATTCAAATTTTTGCTTCTTAATTTCTTAAGCATTTCTAAACATTGTAAAGTTGTTTCAGCCCTTCTATTTGATTGGGTCTGCCAATCACAATAAGCTTAGAGTCCTTCTTCACCACAGTGGTGGGTTCCGGGTTTACAATATACTCCCCTTCCGGACTTTTATACCCTATAATGGAACAACCTGTCTTCTTTCTTAAATCTAATTCAGAAATAGCCATTTCCCTGCCATCGGCGCACACATTTTCGAAGGCAATTTGCTCTACATTGATACTATCTTGTTCTCCCGAAACCGTAAGGTTATCCAAAAACTCCACTAGGTCAGGAACAACTACTAAGGAAGCCATGTGATCGCCCCCAATTCTATCGGGCATAATTACATTATCGGCCCCAGCCAATTTCAGCTTTTTATAACTGGTTTCTTCATGTGCCCGACTTATAATGCGCAAGTCACTCTTAATTTGTCGAGCCGATAGCACCACAAAAAGATTATCTGCGTCGCTAGGCAAAGCACAGATAAGGGTTGCTGCTCGATCAATACCTGCTCTATATAAGGTTTCATCTTCATCGGCATTGCCGTGTACGAAAAGGACCTTATCGTCCAAGGAACGTTCTATAACATCTTCGTCCTTTTCAATAACCACATAGGGTTTATTATAGGCTTGCAATTTCTGGGCTGCTTGCCTTCCGTTTCTTCCATATCCACAAACGATGATATGGTTTTGTAAACTGTTGATCTTGCTCTGCACTCTTTTCTTTCTTAGGTTACCAATGTTGTTTTTGCTTAGCATATATTCCGAAACCTCCTTAATGGCATACCCCACAATAAATATACTGGAAACTATGAGAATGGAGGTGAATATCTTTTCGGATGGACTTAAGGGATGTACCTCACCAAACCCAACGGTGGTGATAGTAATAATGGTCATGTAAATAGCATCGACCCAGGTGAAATCGTAAATAATAACGAAACCTAATACCCCCGCCAAGAATACAAATAATAGGAGCAAGAGCGCCCCCAAAATCCTAGATCGAAAGAAATTGTTCATAGATCGAATACTGAAGTTCGCTTTGTGTATACCAAGTCTTTAAGCTTCAGCCAAAACGCTAAGGTCAAATAGATGGCAAATCCAGCTCCCAAAGTGGCGAAGGATACATAGATGAAAAACAAGCGTACACTCTTGGCCCGCATTCCCAATCGGTCTGCCAAACGGGAGCACACATAATACCCATGCTTTTCGAAAAAATGCCTTATGTTATAAACGAACTGAAGCACGGTGCAAATTACTGCTTTTTCAGTAAAGTATTCCCCACTTCGCACTGCAAACACTTATGCAAATCGCAATAATTACTTTTTAATTGTAAAAGCGCTTGACTTTGCAGTGCATTGTCCTCGATATTCCGAAGGCTTTTGTACTTCTTTACAATGGAGTTTTCTTCGGCTCGAATTGCACAGGCCAAGGAGATAAGCTCTTCCGAAATTTCCTTACCATAATACTTAGCATAACAATACTTCAAAGGAATCACGGTATTAATAATAAGCAGATCAATAAAGCGGTTCGACAAGCTTTTTTTCCGAATGGCCGAGGGCACTCCGAAATTATAATGACCATCCCAATAATGCGTAGCCGATACCGCAAACAAAGCCCTCATTTCTTCCAAGGAATGCGTTTCCATAAGTTGAGAGAACAAATGGGGATGTCTTGAAAGCAAAGAAGCCATTTGTGAAAGGCGAATCGTTGGAAAATTAGGCGGCCGCAACCGGAAAAACTTCGGGGTTACAACACCTTCATTCCCTAAATTGTGCTTCACCTTCAGATAAGTATACATATCCTGAAGCTGCTCGTAATACCCACAATACACCTCTCCTTCCAATAGATGCAATTGCCCCATGAACAAGGCTTCCAAAGTAACCGGGGCATCACTGCATTTTCGGACAATGTCATAATCCATGGACTGCGCCAAACTGTAAAAAGAAGCCCCGTTTATCTTGAGACCGAAACTCTTGCAAAGCATCTGGAAGAATACCTTCTCCCAATGATTGGCAGAGAGCGCCAATTCTTTTTCTATCAAGGCAGCCCGAACCTCCAATCGTTCAAAAAAGAGACGGTCCATCCAATTGCGCATGAGCACCTCTTCCACAGCACCAAAATCGGGTTCGCACGGAATCCATCGTTGTGGATTTTTCAGCAATCGGCTGTAGTTGTTCATCAATTTGGGACATACACGCTCCTTTAGTTCCAGTACCGGAACAGCATCCCCATTATTGCGATATACTTCGGTATCGTGATCCCAAACCACATGTAAAACGACATTATCATAATGGGCATCTTGTTCGTGTCCGTGCTGATACCAATGGGAAGAAGAAAGATGAATCTCTACGTTTCCAATCCAGAGCTGGGGGCCGATTTTTAACTTGGCCACCAAAAAATCGGGTCCCGCGTCGAAATTATGCGTGCCTACTGAAAGGATCTGCAAAACCTCTCCAGCATAGGTGGTAAGTTCTTGCGATGAATACTTCTGAAATTTCCACACATAGTGAAGAAAATCTTCATGCATAAGCAAAGATTAAAATTATGTGGGGAGTATATTTCTGATTCCTAAATTTAGGAAAAAACCTTAGAAGGTTGCAAGCGAAAAAATGTAAGAATTATTCTATATAACCCATCTTGCGCATCCAGTCGTCATTGAACATTTTACCTACATAACGACTTCCGTGATCATGGAACAACACCACTACCACGTCGTCTTCGTTGAAATGTTCTTTTAACTGAAGCACCCCTTTCATGGCAGCTCCGGCGGAGTTCCCTAGGAACATTCCCTCCTCCTTTGCCAAGCGTTGGGTGTAAACGGCTGCGTCCTTATCGGTTACTTTGGTAAACCCATCGATGATGTCGAAGTTTACATTCTTCGGAAGGATGTCCTCGCCAATTCCTTCGGTAACGTATGGATAGATTTCCTTTTCGTCGAAGATTCCTGTTTCATGGTATTTTTTGAATACACTACCATACGTATCAATTCCCCAAACCTTTACATCTGGGTTCTGTTCTTTAAGGTATTTTCCAACTCCACTGATAGTTCCACCGGTTCCTACCCCTACAATAAAATGGGTTACTTTCCCTTCGGTCTGCTTCCAGATTTCGGGCCCAGTACTTTCATAATGTGCTTTGGCATTACTTGGATTGTCATACTGATTCACATACCAGCTATTCGGGGTTTCCTTTGCCAGGCGGGCGGCAGTAGAATAGTAAGATCTTGGATCTTCTGGCTCCACGTCGGTAGGGCAAACCACTACTTCGCTACCTACCGCCTTAAGGATGTCTACTTTCTCCTTACTCTGCTTATCGGTAGTAACACACACCATTTTATATCCTTTCACAATCGCGGCCAGTGCCAATCCCATCCCGGTATTTCCACTAGTACCTTCTACGATGGTACCACCCGGTTGTAATCGACCATCTGCCTCGGCATCTTCGATCATCTTAAGCGCCATACGATCCTTTACCGAGTTTCCTGGATTGAAGGTCTCGTATTTCGCCAATACCATACAAGGTAGCTCTTCGGCCAATTTGTTGATTTTCACCAAGGGGGTATTCCCAATAGTTTCAAGAATATTTTTAGCGTATTCCATAGTGTTTTGTTTGCGGCGCAAAAGTACAAAACACAATTCTTTTTTCAGGCGGAAGTGAACGCTAATTTATTCGAATCGAATTGCCTTCACCGGAGAGATTTTGGTAATGAATCGGGAAGGCCCCAATAACATGATCAGGCAAAGCAATAAGGTGCCTACATTTAATAAAAGGATATGCCCCAAATCGAAGTGAATGGGAGCTTCGGTCACATAATAGGTTTCAGGATCCAACGAGATGACCTTGCCATATTTTTGAATGAGCAATAGACCAATTCCAATTAAATTGCCCCAAAACAATCCTACCGATACGATATACCCTGCATTGTACAGAAAGATTTTACGAACGCTCCAATCGGTAGTACCAATGGCTTTTAGAATCCCAATCATTTGTGTTCGCTCCAAAATAAGTACCAGTAATGCCGTACTCATATTAATGCCGGCAATGACGATCATGATACCGATAATTAGGAAAATATTGAAGTCGAAAAGGTCCAACCATTCAAAAATGGTGTAGTACTTATCACGAATGGTCTGGGAGTCTAACGTACTGGGAATCTCTTCGTACACCTTATTACCCACTTCTTGGATATTATCGAAATCGCTTACAAAAAGCTCGAAAGCCCCTACGAAATCCTCTTCCCAATTATTAAGGCGTTGCACATGGCGGATATCGGCCATGAGAAATTGTTCATCGAATTGCTGAAAACCACTACTGTAGATTCCCACAATGGTAAAGCCGCGACTTCTGGCACGTTGTTTTTTCCCTTCCTGAAGGAAAAACGTATTCACGCGGTCACCAACTGTAAAGCCCAAACGATCGGCATGGTATTTAGACAACAGTATTTCGTCGTTCAGGTTTCCTGAGAAATCGGGTAAACGACCTTCTTTCAGATACTCTTCAAAAAAGTCCCATCTAAAATCGGAACCCACCCCTTTTACCACTACGCCTTCGAAATCGGTTTCCGTTCTAATAACACCTCCTTTTAAGGCTATGGCCTGAATATGATCTACCCCTTCGGTTAAATTAAACTCGGGATAGAAATCCTGATCGGTGAAAATAGGCGTTTGTGAATCGTTGGAATAGTTGGTATCGTAGTTGGAAATGACGATATCCCCGTTAAAAGCAGAGACCTTTTCCCGAATCTTTTTCTGAAGCCCAACCCCCGTAGCCACAGACACCATCATGATAGCCAACCCCAAGGCAATAGCGGTTATGGCTATTTTTATTATTGGGGCCGAAATACTACTTTTATAATCTTTCGAAGCAGCGATGCGACGGGCGACAAAATATTCGAAATTCACGGAGTTACTATGCGATTATCTTTTTTCAAAAATACACTATTAATTGTTCTTCCCTTAACGGTATTCATTTGTTTTTCTTGTGGGAGTGGGAATAGGGATGCGACCGACAAAAAACAGGAAGACGTTATAATACATGATACCGTCGAAATTAAGAAAGAGAAAAAGGAAATCGTTACGGGAGCCAATAGACAAGATCAGTACTTTAAATTACTCGAAGGTAAACGAGTCGGAGTTGTAGCCAATCAGACTTCTATTATAATGGACAAAACCGATCCTCTTGAAGAAGGAAATTTGGAAACAGTCTATTATGCAATTCATTTGGTAGATTACTTACATGGTTTTGATATTTCTGTAGAGAAAGTCTTCGCTCCAGAACACGGATTTCGTGGGAAGGCCGATGCTGGCGAATATGTTCAAGATGGTATCGATAAAAAAACAGGAATCCCCATCATTTCCCTCTACGGAAAAAACAAAAAGCCTTCCCCTACCCAAATGAAAGGGTTGGATGTAGTGGTATTCGATATTCAGGACGTGGGGGTTCGTTTCTATACCTACATTTCGACCATGCACTATATGATGGAGGCCTGTGCGGAAGCAGGAATTCCATTTATCGTATTGGATCGTCCCAATCCCAACGGCCATTATGTAGATGGCCCCACTATGAAAAAAGAGCATACCAGTTTTTTGGGATTGCATCCTATTCCCTTGGTTCATGGGATGACGATTGGGGAATACGCTCAAATGATCAATGGTGAAGGATGGTTGTCGGACAGTTTGAAATGCGATCTCACGGTCATTACGATGGAAAACTATACCCACGATACCTTCTATTCAGTTCCGGTACGACCCTCACCTAATTTGCCTAATGACACATCCATTAATCTGTATCCAAGTCTAGGATTACTGGAAGGCACCAACCTCAACGCAGGTCGTGGTACCGAAATGCAATTTCAGTTGATCGGTTCACCCTTTCTTCCAAAAGAGAAATATCCCTATGCTTACACGCCCCAACCGAATTTTGGGGCCAAATATCCCAAACACAAGGATGCTGAATGCAATGGTTTGGATTTGCGGGATACGCCGCGAATGGATCGTGTTGATCTTACCTGGATTATGGATGCGTATCGAAATCATGCCCATAAGGATAAGTTTTTCAACACGAAGAACTTTACCGCGCATGCGGGTACTGAGGAACTACAAAAGCAAATCGAGCAAGGGTATACCTTTCGTGAGATTCGGAAGACTTGGTTGAAGGATTTAGAAGCCTTCAAAGAAATCCGATCCAAGTACTTGTTGTACGATTAATGAGGTATACGCTTCTTCATTTCCTCCACAATGTTGAAAGCAGCCGGACAAATGGCCACATTCTTTAACGTAAGATTGGAAATCTGCTGAAATTTCTTCCGATCGGTGTGTGGATACTCCCTGCATGCCTTGGGCCGAACCTCATAAATACTGCAATAATTGTCGGCTCCCAAAAACGCACAAGGAACTTGTTGAAGCACATAATCGCCTTCTTCATCCACCCTAAGATAGGTTTCCACGAACTGCTGTTCCTTCATCCGAAAGTGTTTGGCAATACGCTGCACATCCTTATCGGTAAACAATGGCCCTGTGGTCTTACAGCAATTGGCACATTCTAAACAATCGGTTCGTTGAAACTCTTCATCATGCAATTCCTGCATCAACCGATCCAAATGCTTGGGCGGCCGCTTCTTTAGCTTGGCAAAGAACTTTTTGTTCTCCGCATGTGCATCCTTGGCACGTTGTGGAAGTTGTTTCAGAATTTCGTCCATGGTTCAAAAGTAAAAATACGATCTTTGTCCCCCAAGATATGAAAGACATTTTCGGAAAAGCTTTGCTCGACTATCACAAAGGGAACTATACAGAAGATCCCGTAACGGAAACCAATATTTCTGAAGAAGACGTATTGCCACTTCCCCATTTGTTTCGCTCCTATGAGGAAATGCCGCCGTTGGAACAGTTGGCTTTGCAAAATGCTTCGGGAAAAGTATTGGATGTGGGTTGTGGAGCCGGAAGTCATTCGCTATTCCTTGAGGAAAAAGGAATGGATGTTATGGCTATCGATATTTCTGAAGGGGCAGTTCAAGTCACCCAGGAACGTGGTGTGAAGAATGTTTTGCATACTCCATTATTGGAATTGAACGATGAGACGTTCGATACGATCCTTCTCCTTATGAATGGTACAGGTATTTTTGAAACGGTTACCAAAGTTTCAACCTACCTTCAACATTTAAAAACCCTATTGAAACCCAATGGACAGATCTTGGTGGACTCCAGCGATCTGAAATACATGTATGACACAACAGAAGAGGGCGGCATTTGGGTTCCGGCCGATCGTTATTATGGCGAACTGGAGTTTATGATGTCTTATAAAGGAGAACAAACCCAACCTTTCGATTGGTTATATTTGGACGAACACCTCTTCGAAAAACTGGCTTCGGAAAGTGGATTTCAATTCGAAATCCTAGCCCGAGGAGAGCATTATGATTATCTCGCGAGGCTTATCGTTGCGGAATATAGCCACTCTTAACAAGATTACTCATTTTAGCCGCAAAAAGATCACGACTCCAATGACCAGAGATTTCGCCGATATCTTCCGATAATTCAGAACGCTTCGCTACGATCTTCTTCCCCAAATCACTTTCAAAAAAAGCATCGACCTCCTTGTCTTCATTTCGGGTAAGTGTACCCTGCTTGGCCAACATTTCTTGTGCTGCCTTAGAATTGTACACTTCGTACATCTTTTTAATTTCATCTTGGGTAAAATGCTTTCGGTAAGCGAAGGAAAGAAACCGCACCACTTCTTCTAAACTTTTGTTTTTGTCTTCCTTCAGTTCCTTCCACTTCGATTCTGGCACATTGGCCGTTTCAAACTGTTTCTTAAGTACAGTGAACATATCGTCGTAAGCAGCGCTGTACTGTTCGTAGGTACCATTTATACTCAGGTAATTGATAATATCCTGCTGGTAATCATCTACCTGGGCTTGCAGGGAAAAACAAATAGTCAAAAAAAGCGTTAAAAACAGAGACCTCATTTTCAGGGTTGATTTTTAAAAGTTAAGTTTGCTAAAAATACAAAAATCGTGCTATGAGCAGAATCTATTTTCGTACCATACTTATCCTGTTCACTTTTGTTTTCGTTATGGGATGTAAAAAAGACGACGACGAACAAGCAGCAGTGGACCCAACTGCAGAAAACAAGAAGGGACTGGGTACTTCGGCCGAAGATATTATGCAAAGTGGTACGTACAATAGATTGACTGTGGAAATGGCTTACTCTGCCATTTCTGAACCTTCCGAAACGGCAAAGACCAATTTTAGAAACTTCGTAGAGGCACGTGTAAATAAACCCGGAGGGGTCAGTTTTGTGGAAAGGACGATTCAGGATCAGCCTGGCGCTCCTTTTTCCATCCAAGAAATCCGAAACATAGAAGATAACGTTCGCACCATCTATACCGAAGGGGATAATATAGCCGTTTTTGTGTTTTTCTCCAGTGGACGGTCTGAGAACGATACCGAAACCACAGTTACCCTAGGAACGGCCTACCGAAACACTTCCATGGTTATTTATGAATCGACACTGCAATTATTAGCCGGTTCCGATCCCGATTTATTACCGATATTGGAAAGTACAGTTCTGAATCATGAATTTGGCCACATTCTGGGACTTACCAATATTCTGAGTGATGACATTCATGCCAACCATGAAGACCCTGTAGCCGAAAAGCATTGCATCGTGGATAATTGCCTTATGTATTTCGACGCCACCAACATTGGAAGAAGCGAACTGCAAAGATTCATGCAACAGGCTAAGGTTCCAGAATTGGACCCACTTTGCATTGCCGATCTACAGGCCAAAGGAGGTAATTAATTAGTTCCTTGCGAACACCCTTTCTCCGCTTATATAAGTAGCCAATACTTTTGCTGTAGGAATATCCTCTTCAGGACAGGTCATGATATCTCGATCCATAATGATGAAATCTGCATATTTCCCTGGTTCTAAACTCCCTTTTTCATCCTCTTCAAAATTAGAATAGGCCGCCCACAACGTCATTCCTTTTAGGGTTTCTTCCCTGGATAGTGCCTCTTCCATACGAAAACCTCCTTCTGGATATTGCTGTAAATCCTTTCGGGCCACAGCAGCGTAAAAAGTGTGCATGGGGTTTACCTTTTCTACCGGAAAATCGGTACCCAAGGCCACAATGCCTGCCTTTTCCAAAAGGGTTTTGTAGGCATAGGCTCCCTTAATTCGCTCACTACCTACACGATCTTCGGCCCAGTACATATCGCTGGTAGCGTGGGTAGGTTGCACGCTAGGAATGATATTTTTTGAAAAATAATCGAAATCGGCCACATCCACCACTTGGGCATGCTCCACTTTCCATCGAGCATCTTTCATATCCTTAAGCGCTTCTTTGTATGCCTTCAGCACCGATACATTGGCAGAATCTCCAATGGCGTGGGTGTTCATTTGGTAACCGGCATCGGCTATTCTTTTAGCTAAGGCTTCCAAGTCGCCCATGGGGGTTATCATGGCGCCAAAATGATTTTCCTTATCGCTGTAAGGCTCCTTCAATGCAGCACCTCTAGATCCCAAGGCTCCATCGGCATATACCTTTACCGAACGTACATGTAAACGATTATTCTTTATGATTCCTTTAGAAAGAAAGTGATCCAAATTCTCCGGGTAGTTGGAAACCATAGCGTATACCCGCATTTTCATTTCCTCCTTTTGCTGAAGCTCATCGATCAATTCGATCACCTCACGGCTCAAGCCTGCATCATTTATGGTCGTAAGGCCCAATTCAAAACAGATTTGTTCGGCATCCATTAAAGCAGCGGCATTATATTCCTTATTCACAGGCGGAATCGTATTGCGAACCAATGCCATAGGACTATCGATCAAGATTCCTGTAGGTTCTCCATCTTCGCCGAATACGACTTCACCTCCGTCCATTTTCGTTTCGGAAGTGATCCCAGCCATTGCCAATACCTTACTATTTACCCAATACGCATGACCATCTACGCGGGTTAGTGCCACGGGAATATCAGGAAATAGTGAATCTAAATCTTCCTTGGACGGGAATTCTTTTACATCCCAATCGTTTTGATCCCATCCTCTTCCTAAGAGATAGGTACTGTTCTTTTCCTTTTGAAAGGCTACAATCCTCTCTAAGGTTTCTTTCTTGGTCTCGGTACCGACCAAATCTACCTGTTGAAGGGTAACCCCTAAATTATACAAATGGGCATGAGCATCTATCAAACCCGGGAGTACAGTCTTTCCTTCCAAATTTCTTTCTTCCCCAGCATATTTCTTCAAAATAGCTTCGCTATTCCCTACTTCAACGATGTTTCCGTCCTTCACTGCCATAGCCTCAGCCATACTAAAGTCATTATCTACCGTATAGATTTTGGCTTGGGTAATGATGAAATCGACTTCTTCCTTTTGACCGCAAGACGCAAAAGTAAATAACAGACAAAAAATAAAATAGAGAGATGGTTTCATGTAGTTTGATTTTTTGTAAAAATACGGGAATAATGGTTACGAGAAAGTGATATGTAAAGGTGATCAAGTGATTTTCGTTAGAAAGTAGTATCGAGAAGTCCAAGCATAAAAAAAGCACCCTTTCGGATGCTTTCCGGATAGGACTACAGAATCACCTAATTAATCGAATGAAATAGCCATCCGCGACTCGATCATCTAATGTAAGCTCATTATCGGTAAATGTATCAATGGTGTACGTGGCATCCCCAATGGTAAGGGTAAGCGGGATGGAAGTCATATCGAAGCCAAAATTATACATTCCTGTTTCGTAAAGATCTATGGCTTCGGGATCGGTATTCCTATTGGTGACTTCCAATTTTCTATCGGCAAAGTTCCATAGGATGAGACCTGTATCGAAAGTGTCCTCCGTACCGAGAAGTCCACCACTCACCTCGACCAAATTCCAATCGCCTTCTATATTCGGATTTTGGGTCGTAATACCATCATCATCGCTTTGACAGCCTACAAATAGCAGTGCCAAAGACATTGCATAAACTAACGTCTTCCATTTCATAACTTTCTTTTGTAAATAGATGATTTTCAGCAAGAAGTGTTGCGTAGGGCGGGCTATTTTAACACCAAAAAAAGAAAAGCATTCTCAGACCCAAGAACGCTTTTCCCCATTAAACTTTAAGTTTATTCTTTTCCCTATGAAATTTATACCATAGATGCAGAAAGAATAAAACAGTTGCTTCTAATTCCAATCAAATTTATAGGTAGCTCCCAATAGCCCTTGAATGCCTTGTACTGGATAAAAAAGCCATTTTTGATAATCGTCATTCAACAGATTGCTTCCCTTGGCAAAAATGGAAAGCCGGTCGTTTACACGATACCCAACATTCACATTGGCATCTAAGTAGGCATCCAAGGAAACTACGGTAGCAAATGGTTCGAAAGGGACGCCTGCTTGCGTACTGCTAAAGAATTCCTGACGCTTCCCTACGTAGAAAAGGGAAACCCCTCCATAGACCTTTTCAGTAATGCTGAAATTGGAAAACACGGAAGCCCTGATATCAGGAAGGTTCCAAGCTTCTGGCTGATTATTGGTGCTGTATTCGTATACATTGGCATTGAGCCCCATGGTGAACTTTTCAGAAACTTCAATCTTCAATTCCCCGAAAATATCCAAAGTGTTGATATCGTCGTACACCAACCCAAAGGAATTCCCGTATTCATACCCTTCTAAGGTGAGAATCCTTCCTTTGTAAGGATTCAACTGAAATAAGGCCTTGTCGTCTTCCTTTCCGTAGGATACTCGAATATTATAGCCCACAGAATTGGACAGCTTCCCTTTTAATCCTCCAAAGGCATTGTACAATTGACTGGTCGGGGCGATGGGTAAGGTAGGAGACACAAATGGGTTATCGGACAAGAATTCGTAATAGGTGTTCTGGCGCAATCCTCCTTCGGCACCTCCATAGGCAATTAACAGTTCGTCCACCAATCGGTAGGAAGCATATACTTGTGGATAGATGAAAATGTCCGTATCGCTCGCCTCAGTATCCATTCCCAATACGATAGAAGCCCCTAAAGAAAGGGTTAAGTCGTTATTTACGTAGAGTAACGAAGGAGTTACTCCCAAATTCAAATAGCTGTAGTTGATGCCCGTTCCAGCATCCAAATAGCTTCGATCGAAACTTCCGGTTAGATAATCCAAATCCCCCTTCACTTTCACGTCAAAATCGGCAATGGGCAATAAGAATTCCGGACTTGCGGTAAAATGAATTTCAGAAGAAGAAAAACTATCGCTTGTAAATCGCACGCCTCCCTGTACTTTCTGAAAAATGCTTTCGTTCAATCCCACATTTCCCGAAACATAAACACTCAAAAAGGACTGCTGAGGATCTATGGCCGCGATTTCTTCTGCCGTGAAGTCATTGGCAATATCATTCAATCCATACCAATTGTACAATTGGTGCTCCGCCCCAGCATCGATTTCGAAGGAAATATCTTTTTGTCGACTGGTATAATTTCCGTCCAACTGGGTATCGTAATACTTGTTTTCCAACAGAATATTGTCTATTCCCCCCTGAGATGAATTATGACGGAAGAAAAAACCGGCATTATCGGTTCGGCTTATTTGAAAATTGCTGTACAACTCACCCAATATGGCTGTATAGTTTCCAAAACCCAACGAGGCATAATTGTCGTATAGCTTGATGGGTTTGGCCTTTTCTACCGTAGCCGCTGTTCCCTTGGCTGGAGTAAACGTAGATGCTACGGGAACCGAGAAAATACTGTAGTCCACTTTCTTCTTCGTAGTAACAATAGAATCATTCAGCACAGGAGTCTCCTTCACCTTAAAGGCATCGCTCACACTAGGTGTGTAGGGCTTTACGATATTTACCACCTCTGTTCCCAAATCCTTTTCTTCCTCTTCCTGTGCCATCGCCAGAATTGGTAGACAAAAGACTGCCAATACTAGCAGTATTCTCTTGGAAACGGAAACACGTATGGCCTTCTCCATACTTAAAAATGCTCTTGAAATGTTATGAAACATATACGTATGTTTTGTTTAAAAATTTGGATGGGTGGTTAGTTTCCTTCGGTTTCGACGGAAGAGTTGGTTTTGGACTCTGCAGCCTTAATGACCTGCAATTCGACCCGGGCATCTTCGACCACGTCGGGATAGTCCGTGAAATTAGTAATGACGCTTTCTAAAATATAGGTGGCCTGGAAGGCATCTTCCAGTGCATAAAAATTCTTGGCCATGAGCACAAGCCCCTTGGCACCAAAATATTTATACCCGGAATAGTCCTTCGCCAATTTTTGAATAGATGCATTAGAACCACTGAAATCGGATTCCTTGTTTTTGAAATACGCCTCGTAGAATAAGGCCTCGGCGGCTAATTTACCCGTGGCGATCTTCGCCACCTCAGCATACGCTTCTTTAGCTTTTGCCTCATCGCCTGTTTCCATGGCAGATCGGGCTATGATAATCTGGGCATCGCTCTTAATGCTATTATCTACCTTGCCATTGTCCAATACCTTTTCGGCATATACCACAGCTTCATCATACTGCTTTAACTCATAACTGGATTTCATGCTGTTGGTTTGGGCGAAAACTACGTTCTGCGGAAAATCGGCTTCCACTTCCAAACGTTTCAAATAAGTAAGGGCATTTCGATAATCTTCCTGAGCCAGATATAATTCTGAAATACGCGCCAACGCCTGCTCGGTAAATTCGCTCCTATCTTTTTCGACCACATAGCGATAATGCGGAATCGACTTTTCCTTTTGCTTATCGCCAAAATACAGTTGTGCCAAATAGAAGTTGGCTTTTAAGGCGTGTTTTCCGTTTGGAAATTCATTCACATAGGTTTCAAATCGTCCTATGGCCTGACGCATTTTGTTTTCCAAATACGGAGTTTCGGCAGCTTGGTACGTAGCATCATCCAATTCGGCGTCTTCTACTTCGACAAAATCCAAAGTAGCCACCCAATCGGCATAATCGCTTACTCGTCCCTGATCTATATAAATGATCTTAGCAGAGGCCACTGCCTGTATGGCTTCGTTGGATGATGGATATTTATTGGCCACCTTTTTGAAAATAGACAATGCCTCGTTGCTATTGCCTTCATTGTCCAAAATCAACGCCTTTTTAAGAAGCGCCTTGGGAACGTAACTGCTCGCAGGAATTTCACGTTCCAACTGATTGTAAGCACTCAGTGCCGCATCTGTTTTGTCTTGGGACAAGTAGGTATTTCCTAGTTCATACAACGCGTCGTCCCTGTAAATGGATTTTGGATACTTCGTACCAAAGGATTTAAGTCCTTCCAGTTTTTGATCGTTCCTGTTTACAAATCCATAGCTAATGGCCTTCTGAAAGGCAGCGTAGTCCCTGTCGGGGGAATATCCTTCGATCGCTTTGTTATAACTTTCCATAGCAGGCCAATACGCGCTGCTTACGAAGTGGCTGTCCCCCAATCGGAGATAAGCATCATTTTTACGGGCCATATCATTCGAAGAAGACTCCACGAACATAGTATAATTGGTAATGGCCTGTTCGTAATCCTGAAGTTTAAAATAGTTATATGCTAGATTGTAACGAAGATTCGCAAACTCCGGTGTCTTATCGGCTTCCGGTAATTGCAAGAATTGCTTATACCCTACCAAAGACTCCGTAAAATTAGAATCGTGGTAATCACTTTCCGCTTTCCAATAGGTCGCTCTTGCTGTAAAAATTGGATCGTAGGGTTCTTTCAATGATTTATTGAAAAGCGCTACAGCTCCAGCATAATCGTTTATGGAATACAGCTCCAATCCCCTATAAAACGCCACCTTTTGATAGGCTTTTTTATTGTTGAAGGATTTGTTGTTCTCCAACAGATCCAAGGCCGCTTCGTAGTTTTTGGAAGTGATATAAGAATCGATAAGTAGGTCCTTCAACTCTTCATTATTTCCATTGTTGGGATACTTTTCCAAAAAGGAGGAAATCGCTTGAGGCACGCTTTCATAACTGTTTCCTATTTCATAACTCAACTTGGCATAATTAAGCCAAGCATCTTCCTGTATTTGCGGGGAAAAATCCATTTCGGAAGCATTTCTAAAAGCGTTAAGTGCTTGCTGCTTCTGGTCTAGTTTTAGGTAGCTTTCTGCCAAATGGTAATAGGCATTCTGTGCTACCGAATTGCGTCCATCTACAATTTTATTGAATTCCCCCACAGCCGATTGGTAGTCGCCCTGTTTATAATAGGCATAACCCAGCTGATAGTAATCGGTATTGTTCCAACGGCCGCGCTTCCCCTTGTATTCCTTTAAGTAGGGAATGGATTCGGCGTATTGCTTTAAGTTGAAATAGCTTTCTCCTATGATTTTGGAAAGTTCACTTTTCTCGGGCGGTTTGGCATTGTCATACTGTTCTTTGGCCAGATCGATCGCTTTCTGAAAGTTTCCAAGCTTAAAGTTCATATCGGCTTGGTAATAGCTCAGTCCTTCGGCATACCGCTCTTCCCCTTGTACCTGCTCAAACAGCTCGGTGGCTTCGGCGTAGTTATCTCCTTCGTATTCAATAAAACCGAGGTAATACTTAGCCTGTGAGCCGTATTTTTCAGAATCGGTGACCATTTTTAAGTACTTCTTGGCCTCATTGTAGCGCTTGCTTTTAAAATAGGAATAGCCATTATTGAAACGATACCGTTCTACCTGACTTCTACCCAAACTGGCTTCATCTACCTTGTCGAACCATTTTCGTGCATAGGGATACTTTCCATTTTCGAAATAGTAATGAGCCACATTTAGGTAGGCATCGTTTTTTTTAATGCTGGTAGGATAGTTCTTTACGAAAGATTCCATCAGGCCATCTGCGTTCTGCTGGTTTAAACGCACCGCACAATTGGCAATATAGTAGGCACAATCACCACTTAAAGTGACGTCATCTGATGTTTTTTCAATTTTTGCAAACAGTGCTTGTGCAGCTAGAAATTGTTTGTTGTTGTACAACTCTATCGCTTTGTTGTACTCCTCGAGATCATTGGTATAAATAGCTGATTGCTGAGCACTTACACCGGTTAGAAATAATAAAAAAAGAAAAAGGGAGACTAGGTTCTTGGACATCATCAATTAGGTTTTGGGCATGCCTGCTACTTCGATAATAACGGTTTTATTTTCCAATCCGTATGTTTTGCTACGGTAAAATATTATCGAGCGAAAAAATACTTTATTTTTAAACTCACGTTGAAAGAAAAACCGATTTCTTATGAAGAATTTACTGTTAATAGCTTTGGCAATAGGCGTAACTAGCTGTACTGCACAAAGAATGGCCTTCTCTAACCTTACCGAAAAAAATGGAAAAATTGGTATTGGTACGTCAAACCCAGACGAACTGCTCACGGTAAAGGGAAAAATACATACCCAAGAAGTCATTGTAGACTTAAAAGGAGCTGTGGCACCCGATTATGTATTCGAAAGTTATTATGAAAATGCTTCGCTGCGAAACCCCGATTATCGGCTTCTATCCTTGACCGACTTGGAAAAGTTTATAGAAGAAAATCATCACTTGCCCAAGGTTCCCTCGGCCGATGAAATAGAAACCGAAGGTCTGGCGTTAAAGGAAATGAATTTGTTGTTGTTGGAAAAAGTGGAAGAGTTGACTCTTTATACCCTTCAACAGCAAAAAGAAATAGACGCCCTGAAGAAAAAAATAGAAGAGATTTCACAAAGCCAACGGTAAAAAAACTACTTTCGCCTAAACAAAATTCCATTATGTCAGCACCTGTTTTGTCGCTTCAAAATGCCTCCATCTACCAAAGGGAAAACCTCATCCTATCCAAGGTCTCGGTTTCGGTAGAAAAAGGAGAATTCGTTTATCTCATTGGAAAAACGGGAAGTGGAAAAAGTAGCTTTATGAAAACCCTCTATGGCGATCTCCCCTTAACCGAAGGCGAAGGACAAGTGGTGGGATTCGATCTGGCCACCCTTAAGGAAAATGACATTCCTTTCCTCCGTAGGAAGTTGGGCGTGGTCTTTCAGGATTTCAAATTGCTGAACGACCGTACCGTGAAAGAAAACCTACTGTTTGTACTCAATGCAACAGGATGGAAGGATCAGGCCGAAATGGACCAAAAAATTGATGAAGTACTGGATAAAGTGGGCATGAAAACCAAGAGTTTCAAATATCCCTATCAATTATCGGGTGGAGAACAACAACGGGTAGCCATTGCGCGTGCTTTGTTGAACGATCCAGAATTGATCATCGCCGACGAGCCTACAGGAAATCTGGACCCACAGACCAGTGTGGAGGTTATGGAAGTGCTTCAGGAAATCAACAAAAACGGCAATACGATACTCATGGCAACCCATGATTATGCCTTGATACTTAAATATCCTGCCAAGACCTTGAAATGTGATGAAAATCAGGTGTTCGAGGTGGTTCAGAAAACAGTCTAAGAAACTAATCCTCCAGAATACTGGGATCTCGCAACACCAAATCACATTCTTTTTCCAAGGTAGGATCTATAGTAAGACGTATGCTTCCCTCAGTATTGGGTTTTAAATGGGTATTTGCCCCAATAACAATGCGATTCTTGGCCTTGACATTTAGCGTGGCAGCTTCCCTAAATTTCTGATCTTGTATTCTAAGTTCTTTAGATAAAGCAGTCAGTTTAAAATCCCAACGGGAAAAATCTTGATCCTTAATATAAGCCGTCTCCTTTTCATTATACAATTGATAGACCATTTCCACAGCATCCCCGGTTTGAAGCATCCCTGCTCCAAACTTCCCCAAGTAAGGCTTATTCGCCTTGATATGGTCAACATTCCAAGCTGTCATTTTTAAAATGCCTTCTACCTCATCAACCGGAAGACAGGGATACAAAGAAAACATAAGGGCAATGGTACCCGACACCAAAGGAGCGGCTGGCGAGGTAGCCTCATCGCCTATATATTCTATACTCTTATCGATGCTATACTGGGACACTTTAAACATTCCTACACTAGGTGCAAGAATGTCTACCGCATCGTTCATATTGGTCGTGGAAGAAGGCCAAATACGGTAGGTTTGGGTAGTATCGTTATCCTTAAAACCAACGGTTCTGCCTACAAAACCACGAATGTTTTCCGCATAGTAATTCCCCTTGGCATCTACTTTAATATTGTCCAAAACATCGGGATACTTATACATGGCAGTGGAAACAGAAATAGCGTGATCATAAGCTCCTGGATAACGAAGCAGTTTATCCTTGTGCTTGTCCCACCCTACATTTCCAGAGGTTCCTACGATTAAAATTCCTCGTTTAAAGAAGTCGGCCACGGATTGCTTGTCCTTTTCTACATACGAACGCCGGGACCAACTGCAATTAATCACTCTGAGCCCTGGCGTATTGAGTTCCCGTACATTGAAAAAGTTGAAACCCGTTGAAGTCATACTGCAGTCATAACAAACCCCTGTTACTCCCTCTGCATTATCCCCTTGTCCCGCTACATAGGAAGCTACGGCGTCACCATGGGATTTTACATCTATGGTTTTACCGATTACATTGATCTTCCCTTTGAAATCGGCATTATCGATATTCACAGCACCATCGGCAACCCCGATGACCACATCCTTACTTCCTGTAGTATAATACCAAGCTTTGGGCAAGCCTAGAAAATCGAGATAATCCATATTTACAGGCAATCCCAAATTCTCTCCTATGGTGCTTGTTAAACCATAATCATTGGGTTCGTATATCTTCTTGTCCTCTTCATCCACTATTTCACCGGAAATAAATACATGAGCGGCATTTTCCAGCACATCATTTAAAAAAGCTTTAGAATTGGTCCTTGCGAAGTATGTTTTGTACAAGTTTTCCTTGGTGGCCCACTTTTGTGTTTTTTTGAATTGATAGATTTCATATTTGCTGAAAAGTGCCTTCAATTTGGCATCCTGTCCAGCATATTCCACCCTATTGTTTTTCTTTTGAAAAGGGATCGTTACCGAATCCTTGGCTCGGAAATAAAACCATTCGGTATCCTGTTGCCCATAACCTAGAGACACGAAACAAACCAATGACAATAAAAATAACAGTTGCCTCATTTCTCTTGGTCTTCCTTTTTGTATTGATGCGGGTTCTCCCGAATCCCTTTTTTAAATACTTTACGAATCATCATGCGTAATTTGGAATCCGTTCCCAACAAGAAATCTTTTAATTTCTCACCGGGACGCGCCCTAAAGCTGGTCACATGAAAGGTATCGTCTTCCCGAAGTGGCGTCTTGGAGAAATAATAGTTGGACACACAGCATCGTTCCCCCTCGGCTACTACTGGACTCACACTATGCCATGATTTTCTATGGGTGGCCATAACGGCCAATCGATTGTAACGGCTATGTAAGGTTACTTGCGGTTGTTCCAGTCCCCCTGGCCAAACCTCCAAATGCCCACCGTAATCATCTTCCCAATTCGGTGTCACATAATACAACAAGTTGAGTATGCGCCAACGATCACGATCCTTATCATGCGAATTGTCGAGATGCGGATTTAAATAATTACCTTCGGCCATGAGTGAAATTCCACCCGCATAGAGGTTTTCATCTGGCTCCAAGTCTTCGATGCGACAAATTTCCCCTACCAAATCTACAATCCTAGGATCTTGAAATGCATAGATCGCCTTTTCCAACAACGGATTGTACTGATCCATTTGAGCAGCCACATACTTGTATTCGCGTAAGCTCTTTTTACGAACCATTTGGTCCTTTTTGGGAAAGGCTTCGTAAATCTCTCGTGCCAAGGATTCAGGAAGTAGATCGTCCACAAAAAAGTGACCAATGCCTTCCTTGGATGCCGTATACTGCTGGGTAATGGCTTCTTTTTCTTCGCTAAGTCTTTTTAAAATAATGTCCGCAATGGCTTTGGTCTCCATAGATTCCTTCTCTTTCCGCCCCTAAAATAGTTTAATTATAAAACATAAATACAACCAAAAGCCTATTTTTGTATCTCTTACTAGCCATGCTGTCGGTACTTATCCCTACATACAATACAAACGTGCTCTCCTTGGTGGAAAACATCCATCGGCAATGCCTAGAAGCGGGACATGATTTCGAAATTATGGTAGCAGATGATGCTTCTACGGATCAAGATGTTACTGAAGCAAATCAAGGTATTGACCAACTCACACATTGCCGGCTTCTTCGACATGAAAGGAATCTAGGGCGCACTGCTACCCGGGATTTTCTGGCAAAGCAGGCCCAATTCGATTGGCTCCTATTTTTAGATGCCGATGTCATGCCTAAGTATCCAGATTTCATAAAAAGATTTTCCCTTACCCAGTCTCAGGACTCACCTATTGTTTTTGGAGGGGTGGCATATCGTAAGGAGAAGCCAGAATTACAACAAATCCTGCGATGGAAATACGGTTCCGATCGGGAAGCTAAAAATGTGAAGGAGCGCAATAAAAGCCCGCATTTTATCATTTCCCAAAATCTCCTGATTAAAAAGGATACATTTTTCGAGGTGAATCTGGTTTCAGAAAATGTATATGGATTGGATAATGTTGTGTCCTATTTTATTTATAAAAATGGGATTACAGTAGCCCATATAGACAATCCAGTGTATCATCTTGGATTGGAGAACACCAAAACCTTTATCAAAAAATCCATTCAGTCGTTAGAGACCAGCCTACAGTTTCACAGGGAAGGGAACTTTCCGGAAGATTTCAGACCCGTTCAGAAATTATATTTAAAATTGAAAAAATGGGGGCTTTTGGGAATATTCAAAGGGTTCATTGGAGCTTTCGAAAAACGAATTGAAAAAAACCTATATTCCAACAACCCTAATTTAAGGTGGTTCGACCTCTACCGTCTGTACCACTATACCTTATTAAAAGAGAAATTGAATGCCTAGGTTTACGGTCGTCATACCCTTGTTCAACAAGGAAAATTACATTCAGGACACCCTTAAAAGTGTACTGAAACAGACGGTTACCGATTTTGAAATTATCATTATTAACGACTGCTCTACCGATCAGAGTTTCGAAAAGGCACAAGCCATTTCAGATTCTAGGATTCAATATTTAGAGCATTCTGTGAACAAAGGCTTATCGGCCTCCCGAAATACAGGAATTAAAGTGGCCAAAGCAGATTATATTGCTTTTTTAGATGCCGATGACACTTGGAAACCCACCTTTCTAGAAACCATTAATTCTTTAATAGAAACCTACCCCGAGACTTCACTTTTTGCCACCAAGTACGAAGTGCTATTGAAAAACGGAAAGACCATCCATCATGATTTCCATATCGAAGGAGTGGACAAACATGGTGTCGTAGCCAATTTTTTTGCCTCTAACCTCAACCAAAATTTTTATTACCCGTCCTGTTTATGCGTGCATAAAAAAGTCTTTGAAAAAGTGGGGTACTACAACGAAGCCATCCGGTTTAGCGAAGATGTGGATTTCAATATCCGTGCGCATGCCGTCTATAAAATGGCCTATCATTCACAACCTTTGGTGCAGTATGCCTTTGATTCTGAAAATCAGATTACCCAAAAAGGACTGGGCGACAAAATCATTCCCGATTACGATCGTTACGAAGCGCAATTCAAGGACCGAAAGGACATTAAAAAATACCTGGATTTTCAGCGATATGTAAAAGGCAAAATGTACAAATTGGGAGGTGATAAAGTGAATTTCCGAAAAATGGTCGACCCGATAGATCCTGCTAATTTATCCTGGAAGCAACGACTCCTATTGAAATTGCCCAACTTTCTTTTGCATGGTATCCGTTGGATGAAATTGGTCCTTCAAAACTTGGGGATTTCTGTGAATAGCTATCAAAAGTAGTCTGGGCATAAAAAAGGAAAAGTCATTCGCGCGAATGACTTTCAAAGGGCATATCCTCCTCAAAACATACCCTATTCCCTATACAATGCGAAAGTAGTTCTTGTCTCGCATAGTTGAAATAGGAATATCCACCTTTTTAAACAGGAAAATACCTAGAAGAAAAAAACTTAGCTAATATTCAATAAACGAAGCCATTCTTGGCCAATGGCTTCCATGGCGAAGGAATCAACACTTTGGCGTGCCTGAGCCTTGCAACGATCGTAGAGTTCCGAATCCATTACCAGTCGATCCATGGCTTCCAATAGGGCTCCCTTATCCTGATTGGCGATAAGAAGTCCATTCTCTTCATGCTCAATAATTTCACTTGGGCCCGACTCACAATCGTAGGCCATGACAGGAGTTCCTGAAGCCAGACTTTCTATGAGTACGTTCGGAAAGCCTTCAAATTTACTGGTGAGAGCAGTGACGTAAGCGTTCTTAAAGTAAGGAAATGGATTTTCAACAAAGGGAATAAAATGCACTTCGCTTTCAAGTTTCAACCGCGCTACCAACTCTTTGTATTTTGAAAGATCTTCCCCTTCACCCACCAATACCAAGTGAATTCCCTTTTGTCGGGCCGCAGCATCATGAAATGCTTCTATGAGATGATCAAATTGCTTAATTCCACTTTGCATTCGGCCAATGCCCAAGATGTACGGAAATGTCAAGTTATGGGGTGCTTCAGCCAAGGTGTTTATTTCATCAAAGTCCAACCCATTGTATATGGTATGGACATTTTGATAGCCGAATTCGGTTTCAATTTTCTTCTGAAGGGCTTTCGAAACGGCTACAATTCCGTAAGATTTCCGGTAGATACGGGAAGCTTTTGCTTTTTGCTTCGGAAAGTAATAATCGGTATTAAAGCTTCGGATGCTCATGATATAGGGTGCTTTATACACCCAATTGGCAATAAGATTTTCCTGAAGAAAGTTCTTCTTCACCCGGAAATCGATGATATAATCGAATTTTTCCTGTTTCAGATACTTCCGAAGGGCCGAAAGTCGTTTCAATTTGTTGAAAAGGTCGTTGGATTGATTCTTTAACCGTCCCATATTGAACACCTTGCCCGCATACGGATAGGTAATCTTATCGGTGACCAGAATGTGATGCACCTCGATCCCTTTCGAATCCAAAAAAATGGACAACCTCGCTTGTGCCTTCTCAGCACCCCCACTGCTAAGGGTATTGCCCACCAAGGCAATTTTGCGTTTAGGTTGTTCCATGTGTTTAAAAACTTAACTTTGGCACAAATATAACTTTTATGCAGGTTTTATTATTGGGCGAGTATAGCCGTCTACACAACAACCTTAAGGAAGGATTGGTTTCCTTGGGGCATGAAGTTACCTTAGTGGGTGACGGCGACGGCTTCAAAAATTTCGATGTGGATATTTCCATTCGCCCAAGCTTCTTCAGCCTTCCTGGGATTGACCTCATAAGAAAAGCGATTTTCAGAATCACCAAATTCGATCTTTTCACCCTGGAAAAGGGAATCAAGTTTTCACGAAAACTAAAACAACTAAAGGGGTATGATGTAGTGCAACTCATCAACGAAAAGCCCATTAAAACCATGCCTTGGTTAGAGCGAAGATTGCTGAAGAAGATCATTGCCAACAACGGAACCGTCTATCTGCTCTCCTGCGGAGCGGACACTTTCGTGGTCAACTTCCTATTGGCCCAAAAACCAAAATATTCCATCCTTACCCCCTATTTGAATGATCCTTCATTGAAACCTACCGTTCAGTATATCTTGGATTATGCAAAGAAGGGACATCGAAAGACACATGAGCTGCTTATGAAGCATGTAAAGGGAATCATAGCTTCCGATATGGACTATGTGTTGCCTTTGGAAGGGCATCCCAAATTCAAAGGGCTTATCCCTAATCCTGTGAATTTGGAGCGTATGGAATACAAACCGCTATCCATTACCGATAAGATCAATATTTTCTTGGGCATTAACCGTGGGAATAGGTTCGCCAAAGGGGTTCCTTTTTTCGAAAAGGCCTTAAAAATTATTCAAGAGAAATACCCTTCAGCAGTAAACATCGTCACCGTAACCAATTTGCCTTACAAGGAATACATTGTCTTATTTGAAGAGGCGCACATACTACTCGACCAAGTATTTGGCTACGACCAAGGGTACAACGCATTAGAGGCCATGGCCCGTGGAAAAGTAGTGTTTACAGGTGCTGAAACAGAATTTCTGCAACACTATGGACTGCAAGAGGATGAAGTGTGTATCAATGCTTTGCCTGATGTAGACTATTTGGTTTCGAAATTATCCTGGCTAGTAGAGAATAAGGATGCCATTACTCGCATTGGAGCCAATGCTAGAACATTTGTGGAAAAAGAGCATGAATATCGCAAGGTGGCCCAAAAGTATTTGGACACTTGGACGTCCTAATCGTTCTTGTAGGAGAGAAACGCGTCGTACTCCCTAATGTAATCGGCTTCTAGAAACTCTCCGCTGGAAAGTACCAAACAAACCGATCCGGAAGAAAAATCATCCAATTCCCTCCAAATTCCCTTGGGAATAAGCAATCCCTTGTTAGGCTTTTTAAGGGTTACTTCGGTCTTTTCCTTGCCATCGTCCAACACCACCGTAAAACTACCGCTCACAGCCACCAAAAGCTCTAACTGATCAATATGCGCATGTCCTCCCCTAGATGCATCGCTAGGAACATCGTATAAGTAATAAACTCGCTTTATTTCATAGGGAATCACCTCTTTTTCGATCACGGCAAGATTTCCCCTTGGGTCTTCTATACGAGGGATATCAATAATCTGGATGTCTTCTATGGTTGTACTTTTCAATTCGTCTCGATTTTATGATTCAAAAACCTTTAGGCTACTTTCTATTTGATCCTTTTCGCCTTCCCAATCCCTAGAAATATGCTCCCGAAGCAGTTTGGCAGGAATTCCCCCGATCAAGATGTTTTCACCCAAATCGGTATAGTCCTTATTGCAAAGGGTATTGGAGGCAATGGTACAATTGTTTGGGGTTTTGGTCTTTTGCATAATGGTCACCCTATTGCTCACAAAATTGTAATCCCCCAACTGAATGGATCCCGTTTTAGGCAATCGTTCTCCCGTTTTGGTATCGATCATTTGGTGAAAGTTAGTATCAATAAGCTGTCCTTGCGAGCCTATACGCGCATAAGTTCCCAATACAATACTTTTATAGCAAATGAGTCTTCCGCTGGATGCCAAGGAAGCCATGTGACCAAACTCGCAATAACCTCCATTGTGGATATACACCAAATAGTCCTTCCCAAATTGTGCATATCCCTTAAAAACAAGCTCCCCCTGTAAGTTAATTTCGGCAATACCGCTTTCGCGCGTACTCTTTTCATAGGCCTGTCCAAAGCCGATCATCCCTTTCTTTATGGGCGCATCGATAGTGATCTTACCATCCAAGCAGGTAAACTTCACACGACCGTAAAAGACTACCGGTAATTTACTGGCAATGCTATACGGGAACATCTTATAGTTAAAATACCAGGTCTTCATCCAATTAATGGACCAGAAGATTTTCCATCGTTTTTTAAAACGCCTATATGTTCCTCTTAGCGGGCTCATTTTTTCTTAAAACGGCTTTTTATTAACTCCATTACGTCCATCTTCTTATTCAGTTGGAAGAAGGAATACGCCATCGAAATCAGGATCAAAAGTACCAATAAAGTATACTTCCATAAAACGGTTTCTAAAAAAGAGGCTAAAAATGCTCCTGTGCAGATGAAAAGACAAACGATAAAAACCCAATAAAAATCTTTCTTTAAATAGAAACGATACCGGAAATAGGTGATGATTTGTATGGCAATGAAGTGAACGATATAGTACACCAAAAAGCTGATTCCCAATCCCAATAGCCCATAATAAGTATATCCAAGAATGTTCAAGGTAAGCAATAAGGTATTAAAGGAAAAGGTCGTTTTTAAGAACAGATTAGAATCTCCTTTGGCAATAATGATGTATCCTACCGAAAAGGAAACCGCCTTAAAGAACATCCCCATAATGGCCCAACTCACAAAAACGATGGCAGGATCGAACTCCCCTGAATACAGGATTCTAATGATTTGAGGAGCAAAGGCAATAAACACCACGATGATGGGCGAAATAAGTAGTAAAGCTACGTGAGCCTGCTCGAAAACAGTCTGCTGAATTTTCTTGAGATCGTCTATAATTCCAGATAGTCTCGGAAAATAATCGGTCGCCATTGCACTAAAGATGAGCCCCACGTAGGTATTCAGAATTACAAATCCGGCATTGTAAAACCCTACTTGATCTACACCGCCTTTGGCACTGATATAAATTTGCAATATATAAGCTGCCAGCAGGGACATCAATCCACTTATGCTAAGCATGATTCCCAATCGGATCATACTTTTGCCTTGGGTAAAGGCTGCTTTATTTCCTATGGAATCGATCTTTATCTTATTCTTCAAGGAGAAATAATGGGTCACCGCCAAGCTTAAAAAGGTGGCCAAAATGATGGCAGGAACAATGGCATCGATGCCATAGAAGTAATACAGTGGTAAGGTTCCTACCAATCCCAAAAAATTACCGAGCAGATTTGCCTTGGCCAAGGCTCTATGTCTACGGATTCCCTGTAAAATGGCCAATTTCGCATTGGTTAGTTGAATGAACAGTAAAGAAATCGCCACCCAAACGAATAAAAGGGTGTACTCCCTGTTACCAAAAGCCAGTTCACTGAGCCAAGGCGAAGTAAGCATGATAAGCCCCGTTCCCACGATTCCAGTAATCCAGGTGACTCGGCTTAAAATAGCAATGGCCTTCTGTATACCGGTTTCGTCCTTTTTTTCGCGGGCATAGGAAATATCCTTTACCGCACTTTTGTCCATTCCCAGATTAGTAACTCCATTTACCATATTAAGGGTGGACATGAAAAGACTGGCGATTCCCATTCCCTCCGCCCCAATAAGAATGGCAATGACTTTAGAACGAATCACTGCGATAAGAATGGCAAATACCTTTACCCCGCCAAAAAGGGAGGTGGCCTTTACAACTTCGCGATATGATTCTTTTTTATTTTCCAAAATCTAAGCATCGGGTGCTTCATTCCTTTTGTTTCTAAAATAGCGGTATACCAAGAACAATACAACTACGAGATATACAATATAACGGAGTAAGTGACCTATAACGACCCCTTCTACCCCATAAATATTTACAAAGACATATGCGAAGGTGAAGAACAACCCTGTCGACAATAACTCGGTAAAAATGAAAGTGCGCACTAATTTCTTAGCGATAAATTGATAGGAGGCCACCATGGCCATAAGGCGGATGAAGTCCCCCATGAGTTGCCATTTAAACAAAGGCTCCAACGCTAATTTATCGTGACCAGGGAATACCAAATCGATAATGAAATCCCTGAGCAAGAAGACCAAAATCATCCCTGCCCCAAAAATGGGCAATAGTGTTTTATAGATGTTCTTCAGCTCCTTAGTGAAATCGTTTTGTGTCTTTATTATCGCGAACTTGGGAAGTACATACATACTGAAAAGCATGATGGAAAAGGACATATAGTTCTTGGATAAAGAAGTCATAGCCGTCCATATCCCCGATCCTTCTTCCGAAATAACCCGAACGATAACGTTTCGTATTTCGATCTCCAGATAATTGAGCACCACCGTAGCGAAAAATGACATCAAGCTGAATGCCAGTAAGGGTTTGGCCATGGGAACGCTAAACGAGAGCTTTCTGAAAGGTATGTATCGCTTCAGTTCCTTAAAGAAGATGAGTACCAGCACCAAAAACTGAAAGAAGGGTGTAATAGCAATCGCAAAAAGCACCCCTTCTAGATTCTTCTCATATACAAAGTAAATGGTAAGCCCAGCGGAAACCAGATAGCTGATAAGGTCGATCTTCACGAACTTTTTATACTGGGAAAGACCGTTGATGACCCCATTGAAAATACGCTGCAGTCCAATGAAAGGAACCACCAGCGCAGTGATTTTTATTAATAAAGTGTATTCCCGGGTCTGAAAAATATATTCGCTAATAGCGCCCGCTCCAAAAAACAAAGCCAAAGAAGAAACACCAACGGCACAGGACCAAAAAACGAAGGTCGTGGAAAATACCTTCCGCAGCTTTTCATTGTCTTCCTTGAACTCCGCGACATACTTTACAATACCATTAAAAACCCCTAAGGAAGTAAGCGAAGTTAACATCTGTATGAGGTTGCGAAGCTGTCCCATAAGGTGAAACCCTACCTCTCCAAAGTACAAACTGATCATCCGTTGGATAAAAAGCGAAATCCCCAATCTAGTGAGGATTACTGGTGCATTTAAAGACGTCATCTTTAAAAGCAGGTTGTTTTTTATAAACTTTGGAATTTTCAAGAATAGTGGTTTAACACGGTTATTACTTGATTTACTTCGGCCGCCGTCATTACAGGACTTAAGGGAATGCTCACGATAGTATCATGAATGCCTTCGGTTACTGGGAAACTAAGATGCGATAGTTCCGACAACGCCTTTTGCTTGTGCGGTGGAATGGGATAATGTGTTAAATGCCCTATTCCATTTTCATCCAAATACTTTCTGAAATGCTCCCGATCGGCAACCCGTACCACGAACAAATGAAAAATATGATCCTTCCCTCCTTCATATTCAGGGAGGGTGATACGTTCGTTCTCTATTTCTGAAAGGTATTTCTTTGCTATTTCCCTTCGCGCTTCATTATCGCTATCCAGATCTTTCAACTTGATGTTTAGCAGTGCCGCTTGTACCTCATCCAAACGACTGTTCACTCCTACCCAATCACTTACATACCGCTGCGAAAATCCGTAATTACGAAGCTTACGAATCAGTTCGGCAAGCGCTGTATCGTTTGTAGTGACGGCTCCTCCATCGCCCAAGGCTCCAAGATTCTTGGTAGGATAGAAACTGAACCCGGCGGCATCTCCCAAATTCCCTGCTCTGTTTCCACCGTCGTCCATAGCACCATGGGCTTGGGCAGCATCTTCTATAATGAGCAAGCCATGTGCTTCAGCAAACTCTTTTATGGCATTCATAGGGCCTAATTGCCCGTATAAATGCACCGGCATAATGGCCTTGGTCCTTGGCCCTAGGTGTTGGGACAAATGATCCATATCAAAATTATAGCGGGAAGTTTCAGCTTCAACCAAAACAGGTACCATGCCCGCCTGCTTAATACCCAAAATTGTGGCTATATAAGTATTGGAGGCCACTAATACCTCATCACCTACCTTCATACGGCCCAACTCCTTATACCCCTCTAAAATAAGACGTAAGGCATCCAATCCATTGGCCACTCCCACACAATGCTTTACACCACAATAAGCGGCAAACTGCTCTTCGAATTGGCGAACTTGATTTCCCAAAATATAGTAGCCAGAGTCCAAAAAGTTCTTGAAAACCTCTTGAAATTCTCCATCATATCGGGAATTGATCTTATGTAAGTCTAGAAATGGAACTTTCATAAAGCCAGTCTATAATGATCTAAATTCATTGGGGTGGACCCAAACTCTTCTTTATATCGCGTAAGGCCTTGGTTGTAATAACTCCCGCCCTCCATGGTGGTCGTTCCGAAATCGAAATAGGAATACCCAAGGTTTTTATATTCGTGGATAAGTGCCAAATACAATTGCTCCAACACCCGCTGTTCCTTACCTTCTTTCAGCACTGTAGAATATTGAGATTTCACGACTCCGTTATCTATAAACAGGGTAATCCCTGCCAAAATAGTATCGTCGGATTCGATATTATATTGTACAATATTGCCTGGAAATCGTTCTTTTAGAAGGGTAATCTCTTCCAAAGAATGCACAGGAGCACTTCCGTAGGTTTCCTGCAAGACAGGAATTAAAACTTGATTCCAAAAACCAGCTAAATCCTCTGTCTTCTTTAACGTAAGCGTTGGATGATTGTCAAAATCTGGAACTTTTCTTTTGGTCCTATGAAAGGGAATTTCTCCCTTTAAATTCACTACAAAATTCATATCGCGACTCACTAAGCTAGCTCCTTTTTGAAACAACAGATACTCCAAAGCACTACTATATTGTTCTTGCAAGAACGAGGGAATCACCTTTATGGAAAGTGCCGTGATTTTCTCTACTTTCAAATAATCGATAAGCGCCTGGAAGCATTCATCAATATCGGTAGTGTATCTGGATTTGCAAATGAGACCGCCATAGGTGAGCCCATTATGGCTGTAGACCTCGCCTTCCTTTATATGCGCCGGTAGAATAGCTGCCAACTGATCTTTCTTAAGGATCATGAGCGAATAATCCTCGAATCGGGAGCTGTGATATTCCATAAAATCCCTGTGCAATAGGAATGTCGCATTTTTGGAGGCTGTCACAAATTGATTCCACAATTTGCTATCGTCTGCTGTATACCTTCTTACCGTATAGATAGTCCCTAAATTTTTAGAATTAGTGTTGTTTATGCTAGCCCAAATGTATGGCTTTTTAAAAATGTAAGCCGCTCATTATTCAATTAGACATGTATAGTGAAGTAACCTTTTTACCGAATCCGTTGCGTGGTCTTGCTTGACTTATGTTGCTTGCTAAATCGAGTGCTTTTATCATTGATAGCCTTTGCTGCGCTTTTCTTCCGAGTATTACTTCACCTTTTCGAAAACAAAATCCCCGTTCTCATCAATGTATTTATAAACGCCCCTTCGTGCTCCTTTGTCTATGATTGCGAAGGATTCGTCCTCTTCCAAATGCTCCAGATAGACTGTATCTTCAGAAAGGGAAGAGAATAAGCATCTAAAAAGGTTTACCGGGGTTTTTAGTTGATCGTCCTGTCTAGTGATTCCTTCGGGCCAGCGAATGGACAACTGAATACTGTAAGCGGAGTTAAGAAGGGCTTCGTCTTCTGTTTTAATATAAATTTCACGCATGTACTTATATCCCACATAACCCCCATGATCCGCCATAATTACTACCAAAGCATCCGGATCCTTTTCATTGATTACCGAAACAATTTCCTTGACTTTCCTATTCGCCACCTCTAATTTCTTCAACCACTTTTCTTTTTCCTTTTCCACTCCTTCCCCTTCATTCTTCCAGGTAGCAATGTGACTAGGGTTTAAAATTTCAATGAAAAAGAACTGAGGGTCGTTTCCTTTGTTTTCCAACCGCTCCTCCAAAGGCGGAACTACGTCTACCTCTTCATTAAGACCTGTACCCATATAGTTGATGTCCTCAAACTTATAATTGCAGTAGTCGAAGCCCAATTTGGGACGACTCATCAATAAATACGGCGTTTCTACTACCAGATTGGTTGTATATCCATTGTTTTTGAAAATGTCCAGTACCGGATTCTGAGAAACAATGAAGTCTCTAGAATTAAGTATTTCCCCAAGGCCAATCCCTTTGTTAAAATAGTGGTGTTTCATATTGAAAGTGGCACTATTGGAGGTAAGGGTACTAATGTAATTGGATCTAAAATCGTCATAATTGGTAAACCCTTCGTCCACTAGGAAATCTTCTAGTTCGGTTTCTTCAACACCATAGTATCCCTTTTTCAACTGGGTAAAATTTACATAGCCATCCGGCTGAATGAAATATACATTAGGCTTCTTTTTGAGGGTCACTTCCGCAATGGCATCGGGTTGCTTGTTCCACTCGGTTGGAAACTGCATCTGCTGGAACAAGGTGGGGATCAATGTAAACAGCCCGATAACGGCCAGTAACCATTGAAAAATGAGTAATTTTCGGAAATGCTTGTGCAGGTAAAAAGCAAACAATCCCGCCAATACTAAAATAAGTAGTCCTGCCCAATAACTAAACTCCCCGTACAGGCATAAGCGCAATAGGGATAGAAAAGCAAAAGTCCCGAGAAACGGTAATATGTACTTCCTTATCTTTTCAAAAGTCTTGAATTGCGAAATGAGATACACCCCTACAAAAACCAAAACCGGTAGCACCAAAAACAGCTTGATGAAAAATTTTACGTGCCCCCACGTATTGACCATGGTGTAATTATTGGTGAAATAAAAAAACAAGGGGTATAATCCAGCTCCTAGGGCTGCAAAGAAAGGATACAGGATTTTCGATTTCAGGAACGCAATGTTTTTGTTTTTAAGATTCATAGGAATCGGAGGCAAATTAAAATTGGAAAGTCATCCTTTGTAGCATGACCCCTGTTTTTCACGTCAGCTAAAGTAGTAAAATAGGCGTTATAACGGTTATTTTTCGGGCAGCATCTGCTCGCAAACGATTTCCCCTTTTCCGTTGATGTATCGGTATACTCCCCTAGGGGCTTTCTTCATAAGGATAATGTAACTCTCATCTGGCTGTCGATGTTCTAAAAGCGAAGGATCATCTGCCAGTTCAGAAAAAATGACCCGAAACAGGTTTACAGAGCTTTTCAGCTCTATCTCTGGGGTATTCTCGTCAGTATCCGGCCACTTAATAGCGCATAAACTGGAAAACAGGGAATATATATCATCCCTTTTATCCGTTTTTTCATACATCTGCATGGCATATTCCAATCCCACGTAGCCCCCATGATCGGAATGAAGTATGATCATCGCCCCAGGATCTTTTTCTTCAATAGTGGAAATCATTTTGGTCAAGCGCTCATTGGCATACTCCAAACTTTCTTGCCAGTGTTGTTTTTCGCCTTCGGCCCCTTCAGAATCACCTTTCCTGTTTTTAATATGTCCGGGATTAAAGAATTCGATAAAGAAGAACTTTGGTTGATCCGAGTCATTTTCGAGATATCCTTCTAAATCGGCCTGAACATCTTTCTTGTTCCGAAATCCAGAACCAATGAAAGGGACATCGAAAGTGCTAAAATTACAAGCATCATAGCCCATCTTTGGTCTATTCAATAAAATGTATGGCGATTCTAACACCAAGTGCGTTTTATAGCCATTGTCTTTGAGAATATTCAAAACAGGATTATCGGAAACCAGCAATCTTCGGGCCTTAAGGAATTTGCTGGGATGCGTGCCGTAATTAAAATAATGGTGCTGCATAGCGAACACCGCGCCGTTAGATGCGAGCGTAGAAGGGTAATTGCTCCTGAAATTAGGATACATGGTAAAGCCCCTAGCATCTAAAAAAGACTTGAATTCGGTATTATCTATATTGTAATGACCTCCTGCGATCTCTTCAAAATTGACATAGCCATCGGGCTGGATGAAGTAAATATTCGGTTTCTTTTTAAGTACTGTTGAAGCTATGGCATCGGGCTGCTTGGTCCACTCCATAGAAATATCCTTTTGTTTCCACAGTACCGGTATAAAATAGATCAACCCTATAAGGGCGATTACCACCTGCAAGACAATGATCTTTTTGTAGTGCTTATACAATAGGAAAGAAAAAGGTATGACAGCCAAAAACGTAGCCAATGCCAATTTTTTCTTCAATTGGGCATACAATGCAATTTCCACAAACAGAAGAAACACAAATACTGTAAGGAAGAACAAACCATACTTCCGCCACTTTTTCAAAAATCCCTTGTTGGAAACGCGATACAGTACCCAAAAAAGCAATGCTGGGGCAACAATAAACAAGGCAAAAAAGAAAAGGAAATGCTGCCAGGAATTGACCAGCTGAAAATTATGGGTATAATAGGAAATAAAAGGATAGAGCCCCGTAACTACCCCAGCCAAAAGAGGATATTCGCTATCGTCTTTCAGTCGTGTAGCTAAGGTATGACTCCATTTTTTCAAATTACTTGTTTCTATTTTCAAACAGGTATAGTATCCTGTTAGAATCTGCTATGGTCTCCTTTTTCAGAAGTTTGAAATGGGATTCGTACCCCTTTTCAAAGTTTTCCCATCGGTAAAAATCGAAATGCTCCTTGAACTCCCGCTTCCGTACCAAAAGACTTTCTACCCAAGAGTCTTCACGCTTTGGAAATTCGATGATGAGGTACTTCGAAAACTTAGCAAAGAATTCTGCAGATTTTTTAAAAGGAACATTCCCAGAAAGGGTGATATGGTGAATAAGTGCCAAGGCCATCACGACATCTGGTTTATAGGTGGCCAATCGATCAATGAGCGAATCCCTTTCCGTATTATTAAAACCAATACCTGGAACAGGTTGCAACACATCGCATACGAAAGGAAGCATTTTGGTTTCTCCGTTCTGCTGTACCAAATGGTAATTGTGGGCCACGGCACCACTATCTATATCGGTTACGATCAATTCTTCAACATGATCCGCAATGGCTCGACCGAAGGTTCCATCGTTCCCACCAATGTCGATCACTTTACGTGCTTGGGCATCTTTCACCCATTCTTGAATAAGATCCCGTTTCGCGGTAAAAGCAGTGTCGTTGTAATTGATTTTATCGTAATAGTTCCCCCATTCTGTTTCTTCTTCGCATTTCAACTTCTTGATATACTCAAACAAAGAAGTAAGGATATTTTCCTGTGCCTTTTTCGAAATTTTGGCAATTTTGGTCTCCGCTTTGTAGTCGGTATGATGTTTCTTTTCCAGTTTTGCCAACAAATGGATATTGGTGTAGAGGAATGAATTCAGTTTGGTTTTTCCAGGAAGCAATGAAGCAATCAATTTTATGGGCATACCATCAATATGCGACTGCATCATTTTAATCATTTCCATTCCATGGTATTTCGCCAACACCAAAGGCCCCAAAAAGTGTGTGATAAACTGTTTGTAGGCACGCCAAGGGGTTCCTTCCTGATAAAAATCGAAGGAAAGTGTATCTATAAATACCGCTTTCCCTTTGTGAAAGGTCACATTGTAAGCCGATGCATCTTTCAGTATAAACCCTTTGGAAAGTGCATATTTCTGAATCTGCAATGTAAGCAGTGCTGCATGCTTGTACTGCTCGAAACTCCATTCGTACGGATGTGTTATAAATGGAATGGGCTCTGGCGTAAGGATAATCTGGTCCTCCGAAACCGAAGTCTCCTCATGCGGAATGAGAAGGTTCTTTTTTATAAGGTTGTCGAAAAGTCCCGACTCCTTTAGCTTATGGTATTGTGGAAAATAGATGGGGTTTACTGCCCGGCGTAGTACCTCACCATCCCAAAACATGTGCCCCGAGGGGTCCCGGAATGAAGCTTCATGAATGTGGGAGGTTGCATTAGAATCATTGGGCATCTTCGTCATCTATATCTATGGAGTCGAAATTGTCTTCTTCCTCTTTTACCAATCCTAAAAAGGATTTGATCTTATACATAACGTTTTTGGAAAACAGTAGGATTCCCGCAGCTGCTGCCACCACCGCCTGTGCTATCATTGCTCCTAATCCTGGATCGAAATAAAGGAATATCATGAGGAATTTGTTCATATAGGTAACAATTTGGAAATGTAAACTTAACAAAAAATGTGCTCAAAGGTAACACTGTTCTTTGGTTTACAAGGCCAAAAATCGAATTTTATGAAATTCAACGACTTACCTCAATGCCTATTTAACAGAGAGCTAGCTCTCTTTAAGTAGATTACTTACGCTTTATTACGCTTTCTGTCAACCTCTTTAAGCAGTATTTTTCGGAGACGAAGGTGATTGGGTGTTACTTCCACATATTCATCCTTCTGAATGTATTCCAAGGCCTCTTCCAAAGAGAATTTGATCGCCGGTACGATACGGGCTTTGTCATCTGCTCCCGCCGAACGTACGTTGGTCAACTTCTTGGTTTTGGTCACATTCACTACCATATCATCCTGACGTGAATTCTCACCAATTACCTGCCCTTCGTAGATCTCTTCTCCTGGATCGATGAAGAATCGACCGCGTTCCTGTAATTTGTCGATGGAATACGGAATGGCTGTTCCTTTTTCCATAGAAACCATACTTCCGTTCAATCGCTCAGGAATCCCTCCTTTCATAGGCTGATACTCCAAGAAACGATGCGTCATAATAGCTTCCCCGGCAGTCGCAGTAAGAAGATTGTTTCGAAGACCAATGATTCCACGGGAAGGAATTACAAATTTGCAGACCATACGTTCTCCCTTGGCTTCCATACTGGTCATCTCCCCTTTGCGAATCGTCACCATATCGATGGCACGCCCACTTACTTCTTCGGGCAAATCGATGGTCAATTCCTCAACGGGTTCACACTTCGTACCATCAATTTCTTTAATGATTACCTGTGGCTGACCAATCTGAAGCTCGTATCCTTCCCTACGCATCGTTTCGATCAATACGGAAAGGTGCAATACCCCGCGACCAAACACCATAAACTTATCGGCACTATCGGTAGGTTCTACGCGAAGCGCCAAGTTCTTTTCCAATTCACGCTCCAAGCGTTCCTTGATATGTCTTGAAGTAACAAACTTTCCGTCTTTTCCGAAGAAAGGGGAATCGTTAATGGTGAACAGCATGCTCATGGTAGGTTCATCGATAGCGATGGTCTCCAATGCTTCAGGAGCTTCGAAATCGGCTACAGTATCTCCAATCTCGAAACCTTCCAATCCGATGAGCGCACAGATATCCCCAGCCTCTACTTGGGTTACTTTTTTCCGTCCAAGACCTTCAAATAAGTGAAGTTCTTTGATGCGGCTTTTCAATATACTACCATCCCTTTTTACTAGGGAGATGTTCATATTTTCGGTAAGGGTTCCGCGTTGTAGACGTCCAATGGCGATTCTTCCGGTAAAGGATGAGAAATCTAGGGACGTAATAAGCATTTGTGGGTTTCCTTCGGCTACCTTAGGGGCAGGGATGTGTTCCAAAACCATATCCAATAATGGTTCTATGGTCCCTGTTTCTTCCTTCCAGTCTTCTCCCATCCAGTTGTTCTTGGCAGAACCGTACACGGTGGGGAAATCCAATTGCCACTCTTCCGCTCCCAGTTCAAACATCAAATCGAAAACCGCTTCATGTACTTCATCGGGGGTACAGTTTTCCTTATCCACTTTATTGATCACCACACAAGGCTTCAATCCTAAGGAAATGGCCTTTTGCAATACAAATCGGGTTTGTGGCATAGGGCCTTCGAAAGCATCTACCAACAGCAATACACCATCTGCCATGTTCAACACACGCTCTACTTCACCACCAAAATCGGCGTGACCCGGGGTATCGATAATATTGATTTTGGTATCCTTATAGGTTACTGAAACATTCTTGGACGTAATGGTAATACCTCTTTCTCGTTCCAAGTCGTTGTTGTCCAAAATCAATTCTCCCGTTTTTTCGTTTTCACGAAACAAACTACAGTGGTGCATGATCTTGTCTACCAAGGTGGTTTTTCCGTGGTCTACGTGGGCAATGATGGCGATGTTTCTAATATTCATTTCCTTAGCTTTCATTGAAAGGCAACATGCCTTTCCATTTTGAGGCTGCAAAAGTACGGTGAATAAATGGATTTTACACCTATGGAATTCTTTATCTTTGCAGCTCAAAATAAACGTATGGAGCTTTCTCATATCCCAAAACTGAAAAACACCGATTCCGATAATTTCTTTCTATTGGCAGGACCCTGTGCCATTGAAGGAGAAGAAATGGCCTTGCGCATCGCCGAAAAGGTGGTAAAAATAACGGACGACCTCAAGATACCTTATGTATTTAAAGGAAGTTTCAAAAAAGCGAATCGCAGCCGAATCGATAGCTTTACGGGAATTGGGGATGAAAAGGCCCTAAAGATTCTGAGAAAGGTTTCTGAAACGTTCGATATTCCTACCGTAACGGATATTCACGAAGCCAGCGATGCCTACAAGGCCGCGGAATATGTAGATGTCCTTCAAATCCCTGCGTTTTTGGTGCGTCAAACCGATTTGGTAGTGGCTGCAGCACAAACTGGAAAAACAGTCAACCTAAAGAAAGGGCAATTCATGAGTCCGGAATCCATGAAACACGCGGTACAAAAAGTGTTGGACAGTGGAAATGGTAAAGCCATGATCACGGATCGTGGAACCATGTTCGGGTATCAGGATATGATTGTGGATTTCAGGGGGATTCCCACGATGAAAACTTATGCTACCACGGTATTGGATGTAACCCATAGTTTGCAGCAGCCCAATCAAACGGTTGGGGTAACGGGAGGACGCCCAGAAATGATTTCGACCATAGCCCGTGCAGGAATTGCCGTGGGAGTAGATGGATTGTTTATTGAAACGCATTTCGATCCAGCCAATGCCAAAAGTGATGGCGCCAATATGTTAGACTTAAGCAGACTGGAAAAACTATTGAGCGATTTGGTCGCTATAAGAAGAACTATTCAAGGGCTTTAATCCAAAAACTTTTCCCTTCTATACGTATAAGCCTGCTCTAGGACTTCTATGAGCACTGGGTCATTGATTTCGTCCAAATTCCAATAACGGAGTGACTTTACCTGTTTTCTGTTTTCAGAAACCAACAACTCCTTATGCTTGGTGAAATACTTGGCGGTCCAAAAACCGATATCTACATATCCCTTGGTCACATTGAGATAGCAAATAGGCTTTTTCTCCACATAGAAAAATGGCAACCGCCATTTGTAGGCCAGCCGAACATCGGGTACAGTAGCTTCTATAATTACTTGGATATGAATGAGCATGGAACGGAAGGGTTCCTCTTGTCGTAGGATATATTCTTCGGCTGGATTCATGGTATAAAAATAAAAAAAGGCTGCTCTACCCGAACAGCCCTAGACCAAATAATCGTAATTGTAAATTAACTCCCCAATTAATTTTCCAGCCGATTATCAAAATAAATTAAGTCGAGACTTATACACTTCAAATATGCATCCAAAAACCTATATAAAGCAACAGGATTTTTCCTGTATTTTCCTTAAGGGTTTTTCCTGTTTGTTAAATTATTTACAAAAATCGAAGATGGTACGGTATTTTCTTTTTACTTTGTATTTCAAAGTACTTTATTATGAGCGAGCAAGATTATCTAAAGGACATTAGCGAAATCAAGAATTTAATGAACCGATCGTCCCGCTTTATATCCCTAAGTGGACTCTCTGGGGTATTTGCTGGGATCTATGCGCTCATAGGAGCAGCCATTGCCTATTGGCTGGTTACGAATTCGGGAAGGGATTATCTTATTCTGGATGGTAAAGTATTTAGGCTTATTCTGTTGGATTTGTTCTTGGTGGCATTCCTAAGTGTGGTGACCGCCATTTACTTTACTACGAAAAAAGCGAAAAAAGCAGGCGTAAAGATGTGGGATGCCTCTACCCGACGTTTGCTCATCAATTTTTTAATTCCTTTAGTAGCCGGTGGCGCCTATATCCTTATTATCTTGAACCAGCAAAAATATGGGCAAACAGGTGCACTAATGCTCATTTTCTATGGCTTGGCGCTTATTAACGCCTCTAAGTACACAGTAGGGAATATCCGTTACTTAGGAATTGCCGAGATCATTTTGGGAATTATCTGTGCCATGCTGCCCGGATATGGTTTCTGGCTCTGGGTCATCGGGTTTGGCGTGTGCCATATTATTTACGGAAGTTTGATTTGGATACGGGATAAATAAGTACTGCGTGGGAATTATTGAAAACATAAATAAACTATTCGACCATCGAATACGATTGGGCATCATGTCCATTCTTATGGTGAACGATGATGCCGATTTTAATCGCCTCAAGGAACTCTTGGACGTTACCGATGGTAATTTGGCCAGTCACCTCAAGGCATTGGAGAAAGAGAATTACATCTTGGTGCAGAAACAGTTTATAGGACGTAAGCCCAACACGCGCTACAGCGCTACCAAATTGGGAAAGACAGAATTCAGGAAACATATAGAAGCCTTGGAAAAGCTCATACGCAAACCCTAAATTTTTTTATCAATTCACTTTGAAATTCAAAGTACTTTATGAAATCATTAAGAAAACAACTCATTAACTGGCTCTTCGAAAAATCCATGGTGCTTTATTGCCGCTTCAAAAAGAAGCAACCCTGGGGATTGACCAGTGCCGACATGCTGAACATGCCCCCAAACACCTTTGGGCATCGGTTGGGACAATTCCTATCCTCTAATGGATTCGAACCTATTCCCAAGGTAGAGCGACACGATGCCTATCATGTACTCTGTGGTTACAGTACGGCGGTAGAAGATGAAATCGCCCTTCAATATGTATGCTTCGGAAATGGAAAAAGAACGCCCTACCTCTTCGGAGTGCTCCTACTGGGCACCTTCATCCTGCCAGATTACCTTCCCTATTATCTGAAATCCTATCGTTTCGGAAAGCAGGCCGCCACCTTTCATCCCTACGATTTCAAGAAAATCCTTCGGTTGGATTTCAATGAATTCCGCAGTGCCATTTTTACAGATCGTCTCCTCACCGAAATGTACGACTACAGAAAAACGCATCAACTAACGCAATACCCTACCCTATTATGAAAGATAAAAATAAACCCATCATTTCCTTAGAGGTGGCCAAAAGGATAGCCTTAATCTTTTTCAGCATAGGGACCTTCCTATTCCTTATGCAATTACTTCTTGGCGATGGTCTGGAATTGGTCTTTTTGGGAATGATTTTCGTCATAATAGCCGTGATTTTTAATGGTTTTATCCTTTTGGTCCTTGTGGTAGATCTTATACGAAAGGACCTCTTGGAAACCTTCTTTGCCATTTGCATCATCCTAGCCAACATTCCCATAGCCTTTGGCTATGCCTATATACTCACTGAATTTTTATAACAACAACACTAAATCATAAAAGATATGGAACCTAAAAAAGCAAAATTCTCATCTTGGTTACGCAATTCGATTACCGCACGTATGCTCATTGTCGGCTTTCTACTCCTTGTACTACTCATTCCTTTGGAATTTGTAAAAAGCCTCATTACCGAACGTGCCTTCCGGCAACAGGAAGTGGTGCAGGAAATCAATAACAAATGGGGAAACGAAGTCGTTTTCTCCGGGCCTATTCTGAAGGTTCCCTACAAAACCTACAATGAAGAAAAAGTCTACATACAAAAGACCAAAAGCTTCGAAATAAAGACGGAAGAAATCCTGAATTACGCCTATATTTTTCCTGACGAATTGAAAATCGATTCCCAAGCCAATATTGCCGAAAAGCCTTTGCAAAGAAGTATTTACGAATCTGTGGTCTTTACGGCAGACCTCAACATTTCGGGAAACTTCCCAAAAATCGACTTATCCGAACAGGACGTAAAACCGGCCGATATCATTTGGGACAAAATATCGGTACTTATTAAAACCTCCAATCTCAAGGGAATCCGAAACACACTTGCCCTTACCTTGGGAACGGAAACCCTAGCCATGAATCCGAAATACTCTCAAGACTACCTGAATATGGTCGAAAGCGACATTAGCAAGGCCTATAGTCTGGACTCCAATGAATCGGTTCCTTTTCAATTGAACCTAAAAGTAAACGGAAGCGAAGCCCTTAAATTCATTCCCGTGGGTAAGGAGACCAATGTAAAAATGACCTCCAAATGGCATTCACCAAGTTTCGATGGGAATTACCTGCCGGAAACTAGGGATGTTGGGCAAGATGGCTTCGATGCCTCTTGGACGGTGTTGCAGATAAACCGTCAGTTTCAGCAACAGTTCTTCAATAGTTTACCTGACCTTATGGAATTTGCCTTTGGTGCAAAACTTATTGTTCCCGTAGACGAATACCAAAAAAGTGAACGTACGGCCAAATATGGATTCATGGTGATTGGTTTAACCTTGTTAGTGTTCTTACTCATTCAATTGGTAAGTAAAATATACATCCATCCTTTTCAGTACATCATGATTGGGCTTGCCTTGGTAATGTTCTACACCTTACTCATTTCCATAAGTGAGCATAGTAGCTTCTTGAAAGCCTACGGGATTTCTGCCCTGTCTGTGTTAGCACTGGTCACCTTGTATTCCCGGGCGATTTTAAAGGGCTTCAAATTCCCATTGCTCATCGGGGGTTCGTTGGCCGCACTTTATGGTTTCATCTATGTGATCATTCAACTGGAAAACTATGCATTGCTCGTAGGAAGTATCGGACTCTTTGTAATCCTTGCGATTATCATGTTCGCCTCCCGAAAAATCGACTGGAATAATGAGTAACCTATAGTTAAGTCAGGTTGAGCTTGTCGAAGCCTTTAACACCGGCTCGATACCATTCAGACTTCGACAGGCTCAGTCTGACTTCCAAGAAACTTCAATCTATCCACATGAAAAGATACCTCGTCATATTTACATTGCTATTCGTAACAGAAGTCGCCATTGCCCTGTTCCATTTCCATCGTTTTGTGCGTGGATTCCTTGGCGATGTACTTGTCATTCCCCTGTTGTATACCTTCATACGGGCGTTCTCGAAATTCTCTATGATTCGAGCCTTGCTCGCAACCCTTTTTATTGCCATTGTGGTCGAATTGCTTCAGGCTTTCTCCATTTTGGAGGTATTGGGAATTCAATCTGAGTTCCTTCAAATCATTCTAGGAAGCACTTTCGACCCTTTGGACCTTCTGGCTTATTTCGTAGGGGCCTTTGTCATTTTAATTGCTGAAAAATTATCGAAAAATGAAAAAAATTAAGCACTACTTCATGGAACGGTTCGAATTGCTGTTCCCCATTTTTGCCATTACCGGAATCAGTCTTTTTTTGTTGATGGTCCGTCTAAAATTCACCCTTTCCTTCTTTTATTTATTTCTGGTTTGGAACCTGTTTCTGGCTTGGATTCCCTTCCTTATCTCCTCCTATCTTTCACACAAACCGCCCAAGAAAATTGGGTTATTGCTATGGAGCGGATTGTGGTTGCTATTCTTGCCCAACGCACCTTATATATTGACCGATTTTGTACATCTAAACCATCCCAATTCGCATCCCATTTTCGATGGTTTTATGCTGGCCGTTTTCTCTATTGCCGGAATTATTTGTTACTTATTTTCTCTGTTGGATATGGAAGCATTATGGAGGATTCACTTTCCGAACAAGATAGTTCGCATCACTATTTTTCTACTCCCTTTCTTTACGGGATTTGGTATTTATTTGGGAAGGTTCCTCAGGTGGAATTCATGGGATATCATTCAAAATCCCTTTGCGCTGCTTCGGGATATTTTTGATATCGTAATCGCTCCCCAAAACAATGTATTGGCTTGGGGTACTACGCTGAGCTTCGGATTCGGCCTGTGGGTATTGTACGGATTCTTCAAGAAAAATCTTTCCCCAACTAAAAAATTGGTGTAATTTCAGTTTTCAATGTAGCCAAAGCACCTTATGAATTTCAGAATATACTGCACGCTTATCTCTTTACTGTTAATCAGTACATTAACTGCCCAAAAAAAGAAAGAAGTAGCATTCGGGAAGCCTTCCCAAGAAGAATTGTTCATGAAAACATATCCAGATGATCCAGAAGCAGCCGCTGTCGAGTTGTATTCGCAAGGGAAAGTTTCGGTAATTCTCAACGAACATAGATACCTTCAAATAAAAAAGGTAGTTCATAAAAAAATTAAGGTGCTCAATGTGGATCGATTTAAAGGTGCTACCATAGAAATACCCTATTATAAAGAAGGAAAGTCGGGAATGGTGGTAAAGGATATTAAAGCCGTAACCCATTACAACGGAACGATGACATACGTAAGCGGAAAAGATATCTTCACTAAAGATCCCTATGAAAATTGGCGTTTCGAAACCTTCACTTTTCCCAATGTAAAGAATGGTAGTATTCTAGAATATACCTACACTGTAGAATCCCCTTACTTTCATACCTACGAGTGGGAATTCCAAGGAGATTATCCTACGATTTATAGTGAGTTCATTTCTGAGATACCGGGAAATTACACCTACAGAATCGGGCTTTTTGGAGGAAGAAAACTAGATACCCACGATACTTCCGTTAAAAAGAACTGTTTTTCGGTAGATGGGTATGGAGATGCCGCAGATTGCACCTATGAGTTCTATGTAATGAACAATGTACCTGCATTTAAAGAAGAAGATTTTATGTTGGCCAGGGAGAACTACATTGCCAGGGTTAAATACGAGCTCAAGGAAAGCTTCGACTTTCAAGGGAAACGCACCAAACACACCAAGGAATGGAGAGATGTAGATAAAGAATTCCGTACGGATAAAGCCATGGGGCGACAGCTTAAATCCAAATCGTTTTTCGGAAACCAGTTACCTGAGAATATCCAAACCATTTCAGATCCTTTGGAAAAGGCAAAAGCCGTGTACTATTTCATACAAGATCACTATACTTGGAATGGTAAGTATCGCATCTTTAGTGACATCGATGTAAAAAAGGCCTTCAATACGGGTTCTGGAAACTTGGCCGAAATTAATCTTTCCTTAATCAATGCGCTACGTGCCGCAGGACTGGAAGACACCCAATTGGTTCTTAGCGCCACCAGGGAAGCGGGTATTCCCAATCAATTGTTCCCTGTACTTACTGAGTTCAACTATGTCATGGCGTGGCTTAAAATTGGGGACAACGAGTATTATCTGGATGCGGCGGACAAGTACACTCCTTTTGGCATCGTTCCTTTTAGGGCACTCAATAGTGTAGGGCGCATCATGGATTTTAAAAATGGGAGCTATTGGCACCCTATTACACCTCATAAAAAGAATGTCATATTTGTAAATTCTGTACTCACTATAGACGGGGATGGACTTGTTACGGGCAAAGTGGGGGAACAACATATGGGTTATTTTGGCCGTACGAAGCGATTCGATATTGGTAGCGCTACGAAAGACGATTATACTGGCGAGAAGGAGCAACTACATGAAACTTTGGAAGTCTCCAATTTGGAAATCGAGAATTTTAAGGATCTGGAGAAAAACCTGAAGGAAACCTATGACATTGAAATGGAGGCCGAACTTATTGGAAACGATTTTTATCTGCCCACCTTTTTCTTACTGGAATATTTAAATGAGAACCCCTTTAAGTTGGAAAGTCGGGATTATTTGGTTGAAATGGGATATCCTATGATCTATACCTATCTCGCAAGATTTACGTTAGACGAAAGCCTTTCGGTAAAAACCTTACCAACCAATAAGACCTTAAAATTACCTGACGATGCAGGCATCTGCAGTGTTGTCTACAACGAAGCCGATGGTGTTATTGGTGTCCGTCTCAATTTTAAATTGAATCAGCACGAATTTTCGCCCGAATATTATGATGCGCTAAAGGATTTCTTTTCGAAAACGGTTCAGATTACCACCAAGGAGCCCATTGTTATTAGCAAATAAACCCCTGTAGGCCTTTCAAAGCTTTCGGAAGCATGTTTTTATCAAATATTACGGTTTTCCCATCTCTTTTATACACCTAATCCATTGATTTCGTTGGGTTTTAACAAAAAAAAAGATATCTTGATACCCCCAAATTCAACTTTTGAATCTAAAACTAACGACCCAAGCCCTGTTTCTTATACCCTTTCTATGGGGTAACTTATGTATAGGCCAAACTGAAATCAACGCAACCAACGACTCTATTGTACTCTCTAAACAAGAGCGAGTAGACACTTTGGTAAAGTTTGTAAGAAAGCAGTTCTATAGCAACAATTTTGCACAGACCATAGCAGTGGGTGAAGAAACCCTAAGGCTCGCGAAGCAGATAGAGGATCGTACCGCCATTTTTAGGGTATCCAGCCTAATTGGTAATGCCTTTCTTCAAACAAACGACACCGTTGAGGCCAAACGCATATTTTTCAGAACCATCCAAGAAGCTGAAAAAAACAACGATACCACCCGAAGCCTCACTACGGCACGTATTGATTTGGGAAATATGTATGCCCTTCAAGGAAAAAAGGATTTAGCTATCTTAAAATATAAAGAAGCACTTCCCCTAGCCGAAAAGTTGAAAGACACTACCCACCTGTTCATATTGAACTACAACATTTCCGAACAAAGTCTTGATCTCAACAGAATAAGTGAGGGAGAAAAATATGTGGACCGAACGCAAATCTATGCTACCAAAGTAAAAGCAGAAGCTTATCAAGCCGTTGCTCAACTTATTTCTGGTCGATTACATTATCTAAAAAAGGAACCCGAGATCGCTCTTCCCTTTTTGTTGGAAAGTATACGCCTAGCAAGAAGCTCGGGTTACGACGAAGCGCTTATAGACGCGAACGAGGTAGCTGCCAAAACCCAAATAGAATTAGGCAATTTTGAAGATGCGGTCACTCATTTGTTGGAAGCGGACGAATATAAAAGTAAAAAGTATGAAGCCGATAAGATGCAGGCGCTGGAAACAGTTACGGGTAAATTTAAACTAAATCAATACGAGCAGGAACTAAAAGCCCAAACACTTCAAAACGAAATCGACAGGCAAGAAACTAAGCGTCAAACCACGATATTTTGGATCAAGATCGCCTCAGGGATCCTTCTCCTCTTTTCAGCTTTTCTATTCATTTCCAACCTAAAAAGAAGAAGGTTATTCAAAAGCTTGGTAGAAAAAAACAAACTCTTCCTCGAGGCTAAGGAAGAGAGTGAAGCACAGGCAAAGGCGAAAAGTCGCCTCTTTGCCAATATTACTCATGAATTAAGAACTCCATTATATGGAATCATAGGTATTTCATCCCAATTAAAGGACGATAAAACATTAACGCATCAATCCGAAAACCTAAGTTCGCTCAAGTTTTCGGCAGATTACCTACTTTCGTTAATCAACAATGTCCTTCAGCTCACTACTACGCGCAAGGGAAACGAGAAATTAAAGCATTCCGTTTTCAACCTCAGGGATTTAATAGATAACGTTATTAAATCTACCAAGTTTCTTAACACCACGTACCCAAACACCTATGTTCCTCATATAGATGAAGTCATTCCGCAATTATTAATTGGTGATGACATAAAGCTTTCGCAAATTCTAATGAATCTAGTGAGTAATGCTTCCAAGTTTACGCATAATGGACGCATAGATATTCGGGTTCTTTGCGATAGACAGGAAGACAACAGGGTGTACCTCCATTTTAACGTTACGGACAACGGAATGGGAATCCCGGAAGATAAGCTGGGTTATATTTTTTCTGAATTTTCTACGACGCGTTCCAATTACGAACACCAAGGCACAGGCTTAGGCTTGCCCATTGTGAAGAAACTACTGTCCCTGCTCAATTCGCATATTCATATTTCCAGTAAAGTAAATGAAGGGACTTCTGCCTCTTTCAAATTAAATTTCGAGATAGCAACCGAAAATACAGGGGCAATCGAATTCCAAAGAGAGCACTCGCCAGAAACGCTTAAAGGCTTTCGTGTTTTAATCGTAGATGACAATAGAATCAATCTACTGGTCACACAAAAGACGTTGGAAAAGTATGGAGCGACCATTCTTGTGGCTAATGACGGAAGGGAAGGAATACATAGGGTGGAAACAACAGAAGTGGATTTGATCCTCATGGACATAAACATGCCTAAAATGAATGGGATTGAAGCTTCAAAAATCATCAAAACTATCAACAAAAATATCCCCATTATCGCCCTAACGGCAGTAGAAGAAGAAAAAATCACCATCGACGCGAACACAAACCTGTTCGAACATTTTATCATTAAACCCTACAAGCAACACGACTTCATAGAAGTAATTTCCAAACATTTGAAAGTGGAAGCCTAATGGTTTAATGTTCGGTATATTCCATGAATCTAAACTGCTTGATTGAATCAAAATAAAAAAGTGCGCTTGATACAGCGCACTTTTTCACTTCTTATGAGGTTGGATTAGAAGTCCATGATAATCCACTTTTGCAAGGTTTCGTCGTACACCAATTGAATCATTTCATATTGTTGCAATGTTACAGTACCTGCGAGGATACGGTTTTCTGGATCGGAAGAAAGATCATTACCTCGAATCTTTATACGTCCACTATAAGCCATTAGCCAAATCACTTGACCATTCTCACCTGCTTTAATACCGGTTAGGTCGATATCCCCAACCGTGGTTATGAAGCGAATGATCTTCTTATCATCATTGGGCTCTCCAGGTAATACAATAAGATCGAAATCATCTACTTGCCCTACAGATATAGGATCTGTATTGGCGAAACTGTATTTGTTTTCTACGGCGCGAAGGACATTGTCCTCCAAAATAACATTATCTCCGATTTCGACTTCAACGAAATTACCGGATGCATCTACCCCTATAATCCGAATCGCTTCCGTTTCGACCAACTCAGATTTGATCCCCCTCACCCTAATGGTTCCATTTACATCTAATGTTGTAGATGGTGAGGTGGTATTGATACCTACTTGACTAAATAGTTGAAAACTAACACAGAGGAGAACTAAGGGGAGTAGTATTTTTTTCATTTGTGGGGCGGCGATTTGTCTAACAATAATAGCAAATAATCGATATATTACGGTTTAACCGTAAGAAAATTCGTTGAATCCCTCAAATTTATCGACGAAAGACATTAATTGTCAGACAAAGAACCTTTTACACCTAGCTTAATTGAAAATTACCCTGCTATTTTCCGTCTACATAATCCTGAAGGTAGCTATACCGTTCGGTAAGGGTTCCTTCGGAAGTAGTCATACGGGCACGTTCTAAAATTCCGTCAGCATCATTGTTGAAGAAAGCAGGGATAACATACTCCATAAACATATCCCCAAATCCTTCACTGGCGTCCTTGGGCAATTCACAAGGCAAATTGTCCACAGCCATTACCCCAATGGAACCCGAGGTACCCACAGGCACTTCGCTTTCTGAAATGGGATCATAGGCGTAAAACGGATCGGCAATCGTTGAAGGGCGAATCGTACTGGCCACAGGGCCGTCGATATCACAAGAAACATCGGCCACTAAATTGATTTTGAATTCAGGTTGTTTGGCATCTTCCCTAGTGAATAGATAAGGAGCCCCATCCCCATAGAAATGACCTGCAATAAAGAAATCGGAAACAGCTGCATATTGCATGAAGTCACTTTCATGATTACTGGGGTCTGTATAAAATGCATATTTATCCATGGGTTGACCATCGGCACGACGTACATATTCGGTAACATCGGCACGGCAATATACAGGCTCATTGAAGTCCTGAGTAAGGTAGGCTTCATCGCTTACCTCACGAATTTGAAGATGATCCAAGATCTCCTTGGCTCCTAGAGCCACTTTTCCGGTTCCTGTAAGTAGTATCTTAATATTCGGCAGGGAAATTTTGTCCAATTCTTGTTTTACTTCATTCAAATCTGCCAAGTGTTCCACTTTGGGAAGTTCGAACAATCCATCGCGCTGTCCCATCAAGCGAAATCCGTTGTAAGCCCCTACCAATCCAGCATATCGACCGAAACCGATAAGACGCGCTCCGCTCTCTTTTACGATAGTCTCATGATCATAAAGTTCGATTTTCTTATCGAGAATGGCCCGTAACAATTTGCGGTTGTAGGGTTGCTTTTTAATCGTATGACTAAAGAAAAAGTATTTTTTATTTGGAATAAGGGCATCTACAGGAACTTCCTTCACGCCCAGCATCACATCTGCTGTGGTAACATCTTCAGAAACGGTTAATCCTTTGGCCGCATAGGCATCATCTGAAAAAATGCGGATGTCCGAATTTTCCACGACGATATTAGCTTCGGGAAACTCTTGAATGACTTCTTGGCACTTTTCGGGTGAAAAAACGACACGTCGGTCAGGTGGATTCTTACGTTCTTTGATAATAGCAAAGGTGAAAGCCATTTGGAATACTTTTTGATTTTAAATGAAACGAAGCCTCGTTTTTAAAAGGCGAGTGCAAAGATAGGCTTTTTGGTGTATCTTTGCAGACTTCAATCGTTCATTGAAACACCATGGGGCCGACTGGTTTTGACAGCGGGTCTAACGGTACAGTAAGCATGTCGAGCGCTGAGATACAGCTCGTAAATATCATATTTCATCTTTTTTAAACGGCGATAATAACTACGCCCTAGCTGCATAATCTGAATCATAGTAGGATAGTGCCTCGGTCTACAAGGTAGACAAGCAGGAAGTCACTCAATGGCCTTGGTTTACGGCAATTGATTTAGTGACTTCGTAAAAGTAAACCTAGCGGGAATAGGGCTTCGATATTCCTGCAAAATTTAAGAAGCTAAGCCCTACGTTGGTAGTTTTTGACCGGCAAGGGGTCTAAAATCTGAACAAAAACTAAACATGTAGAAAGCGGTGCAGTTGCACGTTTGGACGAGGGTTCGACTCCCTCCGGCTCCACGATCAAGCAGAAATCTCTGCTACGGATTTAAATACAAAAATGCCTGTAAGCTTGCTTATGAGGCATTTTTTATTTGAAGACGTTTGTTTGCACAGCAAACAAGAGATTTCTATTTGCAGGACTGAAGCTAGTAGGGATCACCGTAGGTACTCCCTGTTTGTCCATCAGATATATCGAACCAAAAAACAAAGCAGATTCCCTATCTTTATGTCAATGAGATACGCCAAACAAAAGCGCTATATACGGCAAATACTTCCCTTCGGATTTATATGGTTGCTTTTCGGGTTTGTGTATGTCTTACTGGAATATGGCCTTATCGGCACATTAACCCATTATCCGACCACAGGAAATAAATACGGCTTCATCAATTCTTTAACCAATACCTGTATTGGGGGTTTTGGTGTAGGGATCATACAAGGTGTCATCGAAGTGTTCTGGCTAAAGAAGCTTTTTAGACGGAATCCCTTTTGGCAAAAATTCATCTTCAAATCGGTTTTCTACTTTCTGTTCATTCTGTTCTTCCTCATTGGATTAACACTCATTTCCAATTCCTTGCTGTACGAAGAACCAGTTTTCGATCCGGTCATTATAGAAAGTATCTCCCAATTTGTTGGAACGTACGCGTTTTGGAGTGTCATTCTCTTCATAGTTGTCATATCGGGACTTGCCGTGTTTTATTCCGATATAGAAGAGCACTTAGGTAATGGTATTATCGGAACGTTCCTGGGAAAGTATCACGAGCCAAATCAGGAAAATAGAATCTTTATGTTCCTGGATATGAAGTCCTCTACGACCATTGCTGAAAAAATGGGACATGAAACTTATTTTAAGCTGTTGAAAGCCTATTATGCCGACATGACCTCTGCCATTTTGGAAACCTCCGGTGAGGTCTATCAATATGTGGGCGATGAAATCGTGGTTACTTGGACAGAGAAATCTGGACTTTACAACAACAATTGCATCCGATGCTTTTCAAAAATTTCGGAAGCCTTCGAACAAAAAAGAGATGATTATATGTCTCAATTCGGTCGGGTTCCTGAATTCAAAGCGGGACTGCATATTGGGGAAGTGACTACAGGTATCATAGGAATCATCAAAAAAGATGTCATTTATACGGGGGATGTGCTCAACACCACGGCTCGGATACAAGCAGAATGCAACAACCTCAACTCCAAAACATTGATTTCGGAAAAATTGAAAGAACGTTTGCAACCCGACCCTACACTAACCTTTCATGAAAGGGAAAAAATGATGCTCCGCGGTAAAGAGGAGCCCATACAATTATTCGATGTACAATATGCCTCATAAAAAAAGAGCTGCCTCAACGGGACAACTCTTTTGTATATAGAAACTCTTTTTTTAGAATTGAGCTACTTCTGTACTATCCTTCATAGCTACTGTGCTTGATGCTCCTGCCGTTACTGTATTCTGAACGGCATCGAAATAGGTTGTACCCACAAATCCTTGATGCTTCACTGCATTGAATCCATCCTTCTGAAGGGCAAACTCGCGTTCCTGCAATTCGGAATACCCGGCCATTCCCCTTTCCTTATAGGCCTTAGACAATTCGAACATACTCGTGTTTAGCGCGTGGAACCCTGCCAAGGTGATAAACTGAAACTTATACCCCATAGCCGCCAGCTCCTCTCGGAAGGTTTCCATTTCGGCCACACTCAATTTAGCGGCCCAATTAAAGGAAGGGGAACAGTTATAGGCTAGAATTTTCCCAGGATACTGAGCATGAATCGCCTCGGCAAATTGTCTGGCATATTCCAAATCGGGATTGGAAGTTTCCATCCAAAGCAAATCGGCATAAGGAGCATAACTCAATCCTCTGGCAATTCCCTGCTCAATACCGCTTTTCACCCGAAAGAAGCCTTCTTTGGTTCTTTCACCAGTGATAAATACTTCATCCCTATCATCGATATTACTAGTTAGCAATCCCGCCGAATCGGCATCCGTCCTTGCAATGATAACTGTAGGCACTCCCATCACATCGGCCGCCAATCGAGCAGCGACTAACTTATTGATGGCTTCTTGGGTAGGCACCAACACCTTTCCTCCGAGATGACCACATTTTTTTGCTGAACTTAACTGATCCTCGAAGTGAACTCCAGAAGTTCCGCTTTCGATCATGGACTTCATCAATTCAAAAGCATTTAAGTTTCCACCGAAACCAGCTTCTGCATCAGCAACTATGGGCACCAAATAGTCTAACTTATCTTCATTTCCATTCACACATTGTATCTGGTCGCGACGCAATAGAGCTTTATTAATTCGCTTAACGACAGAAGGCACACTATTGGCAGGATACAGGGACTGATCGGGATACATATCGCCCGCCAAGTTAGCATCGGCCGCAACCTGCCAACCACTTAAATAGATTGCTTCCAAACCAGCTTCCACTTCCTGCACTGCCTGATTTCCCGTCAAAGCACCCAAGCCAGCTACGAAGTCCTGATGTTGCAATTTGTTCCACAGTTTTTCTGCCCCTAAACGAGCAATACTGTGCTCCAATTTATAGGAGCCCTGAAGTTTTACAACTTCGGCCGCAGTGTAAGGCCTTTCAATGCCTTTCCAACGCGGATTCACCGTCCAATCTGTGACTAACTCTTGAATTCTGTCTTCAATTTTCATAATTTCGTATTACGTTATTTATTATTAATAATTAGATCCTGTTGATTGTGTCCGCAATCGCAGGATTGTTTTTTATAGGTATTTGTAAGCGGGTAGTGTCAAGAATTCTTCGAATCTTTCAGACAACACCAATTTGTCAAAAATCTCGATGGCCAATTTCAATTGGGTCGTATCCCGATTGTTGTTATTGAATTCGGCAAGTAACTTCTCCACTTCGTCTTCAAATAGTTCGATATAAACAAGAATGGTAAAGCGCAGTCCATTGTCCAGTTTCACTTCATTGTGAAACCATTGCCATAATTGAGTTCTGGATATTTCGGCTGTTGCAGCATCTTCCATCAGGTTGTAAAGAGCCACAGCTCCATAACCCCGTAACCAAGCTTCGGTGTACAAAATCCCCACATTAATGTTCTTTCTAACTCCAGCCTCCGTAATGGTTCCTTCGGGAACTTTAAGCAAATCCTTTTCAGTAATCTGAATATCGTCACGAGTGATGTGTAGCTGATTTGCCGTAGGCATGTGCTTATTGAATTCGTTCATGGCTACCGTTACCAAGGCGGGATGTGCTACCCAGGTACCGTCATGGCCATTTTTAACTTCCCGTTCTTTATCCTTCCGAACTTTTTCCAGCGCCAAGGCATTGGCTTCTTCATTGTTCTTAATGGGAATTTGGGCGGCCATTCCACCAATGGCCAGAATGCCTCTTTTATGGCACCGCTGAATCACCAATTTGGAATACGCATCCATAAAAGGCGAAGTCATCGTCACCTGATCCCGATTCGGCACGATAAATTCTGGGTGATTTCTAAATTTCTTGATGTATGAAAAGATATAGTCCCAACGGCCGCAGTTTAAACCAACGATATGATCCTTTAGTTCATATATGATCTCGTCCAATTGAAAACTTGCCGTGATGGTTTCCACCAAAACGGTAGCCTTGAAGGTACCCTGAGGTACTCCCAAGTATTCCTGCGCAAAGGTGAATACATCATTCCACCAACGTGCTTCCAGATAGTGTTCCAATTTGGGAAGGTAGAAGTAGGGAGCTGTTCCGTTTTCCATCAAAGTTCTTGTGTTATGGTACACATATAAACCGAAATCGACGAGACTTCCAGCAACTTCTTCATTGTTAACGATAAGATGTCTCTCATTTAAATGCAATCCTCTTGGACGGACCAGCAAAACGGCAGTTTCTTCCTTCAAACGATAGGACTTGTCCTTCTTGGTATCGAATAAGGAGATTGTTTTGCTAGTGGCATCCATTAGGTTTTGTTGCCCTTCGATCGTGTTCTTCCAAGTTGGGGCATTGCTATCTTCCAAGTCGGCCATAAAAGTTTTGGCGCCAGAATTCAATGCATTAATGATCATTTTCCGATCCACGGGTCCTGTGATCTCTACCCGTCTGTCCTGTAGATCGTGAGGAATCTCTGATGCCTTCCACTCCCCTTCCCTAATTTGTTGGGTTTCTCTGGGAAATTCGGGAAACTTACCCGTATCAAAAATCTTTTGTTGTTGTATACGCCTTTCCAAAAGCAATAATCGCTGGGCATTAAATTTTTCATGTAAGGCGGTTATAAAAGCCAAAGCCTCATCGGTGAGTACTTCGGGATAATAGTTCGTAACGGTCCTTGCGAAACCGATTTTGGGTTGTTGTAAGACTGTCTGTTCCATGATACTAGAAATTATACCACAATAGTAAAACAAAGATTTTGAAAAAACAAGCGAACGTTCGCTAAATATTATTTTTCGCAAAATATACATATTCGCAAAAAAGCATATATTTGTTCATATGGAAGAAGGTTATATTAAACTCATATTCGGGCTAAAGCTAAAACAGATAAGGACTGACAAGAATTTATCGCTTTTCGGATTGTCCAAGCTTACAGGATTATCGAAATCATATTTGAATGAAATTGAAAACGGAAAAAAATATCCCAAGCCCGATAAGATTGCTATTCTTTCAGACAAACTGGACGTGCCTTATGATCAGTTGGTGTCCTTAAAGCTGGATAAAAACCTAGCTCCTATTGGAGATTTGTTGCAATCCAAAATATTGAAAGAAATCCCTTTAGATCTGTTTGGCATTAAAGAAAGTGACCTTATCGATATTGTGGCCAATGCTCCGGCCAAAGTGAATGCCTTTATTAGTACCATTATTGAAATTGCACAGCATTACAACTTCAGTCGGGAGAGCTTTTTTCTGGCATCGGTACGATCTTTCCAAGAGGCCAACAACAATTACTTCGATGATTTAGAGCAAAGCGTGTTGAAATTCGCTAAGGCCTATCAAATAGGTCTTAATCAGCCAGTAGTTTCCAAAGATTTGGAAGAAATCCTGGTGGAAGAATACGGATATACTATTAAGGAAGACGAATTGGACAAGTATGAAGCACTTGGAAATTTGAGATCGGTCTTTGCTCCCAAAACCAAAACCCTATTGCTTACCAATGAAGTAGACGAAGCCCAACGCACCTTTATATACGCCAAGGAGCTCGCCTATAATTTCATGGGGGTCGAAGAACGCCTGTATACCTTTCCATGGATTAAGTTTGACACTTTCGACCAAGTACTGAATAATTTCTATGCCTCCTATTTCGCTGGTGCGCTTATTCTACCCAAATCGAAAATTACCACACAGCTCAATGAGATATTCGAAAAAGACACTTTCGATATCGCAGCATTCTTGGAAGCCTTGGGGGCTTTCAATGCCTCTCCGGAATCCTTTTATCAGCGACTCACGAATATTTTACCCAAAGAGTTCAATATTAAGAACCTGTTTTTCCTGCGGTTTACGCATAGAGCGAAAAGTGACCGATTCCGACTGAAAAAGGAGTTGCACCTATCCCATCAACATTCGCCCCATGCCAATGAAACTAACGAGCATTATTGCCGTCGTTGGGTCTCGTTAAAAGTGCTGAAAGACATTAGCAAATGCAAGAAGGATCACGAATTCGATATTCAGATTTCCAATTACCAAAAGGATGATATGAAGTATTTGGTACTTTCTTCGGCTACCAAAGATCCTTTTAAAGAAGATTACTACCGAAGCATCAGTATTGGCCTACTCATTAACAAGCAGCTGCAACGAAAGATTCAATTTTTGGAAGATCCTTCCATTACCACCCAAAATGTGGGTGTTACCTGCGAGCGTTGTTCTATTATAGATTGCAAGGTTCGAAAAGCACCAGCTACGGTATTGGAGAAAGTGAATAAAAACAAGAAGATCGAAACCATTGTACAGGAACTTACCGAAAAGTTCAATTCGTAAGCGGGAATTGGCCTTCTATTCCCCTCATTTTCATTTCTTAATATTCCCTACCTTTAGGGAAAACATAACCATCCATGAAACCTTCCATCCTCCTTTTCATTAGTTGCTTGTTCATTTTTTCTTGCAATCAACCCAAAGAAACCGCTATGACCGAAGACCAGCTCATCGCCAAGGCCAAAGACATACACGAACGGGTCATTACCCTGGACACCCACTGTGATATCAATGTGAAGAATTTCACCGATTCCATTAACTATACCCAAGAATTGGAAACCCAGGTAACCCTTCCGAAAATGAAAGCAGGTGGATTGGATGTGGCTTGGTTCATTGTTTATACTGGGCAAGATTCCCTTACAGACCAAGGTTTTGAAGTGGCTTACGAAAACGCCATAGCTAAGTTTACGGCCATCAATGATCTGGTAACTACATATGCTCCCAACGATATTGAATTGGCCACCACTTCTGAAGAGGTGCGTAGCATTCACGCCAAAGGAAAGAAAGTCGCGATGATCGGGATTGAAAATGGATATCCTGTGGGTATGGACATCACCAATGTAAAGAAGTTTTACGATATAGGTGGACGCTATATGTCCTTATCCCACAATGGACATAGTCAATTGTGCGATAGTAATACCGGGGAGGAAGATGATGTTTGGTTACACAATGGCCTGAGTGAGTTGGGGAAGGAAGTAGTAGCCGAAATGAACCGTTTGGGAATGATGATCGATGTATCCCACCCTTCCAAAGAATCCATGCGGCAAATGATCGAATTGACAAAAGCGCCCATTATCGCCTCCCATTCTTCAGCAAGGGCACTTTGTGATCACAGTCGGAATCTGGACGACGAACAATTGCAATGGATGAAGGAAAATGGCGGCGTGGTTCAAACCGTGGCTTTCAGAAGTTATCTGAATACTGAAAAATATGAAGCCCGTAACAAGGTGGTAAAGGGAATGCAGGAAAAAGTGATGGACTCCTTGGGGATGATGCTCTTATCTTGGTCTGAAGTGCGCAAGCTGGAACCAGAATACCGTGATTCGTATTATGCGGCGTATGAGGAAATGTCCCGCATCGTGAAAGCAAAAACCAAAACCATGACCGATCTACCACCGGAAGTAGACGTTGCCGACTTCGTGGACCATATTGATTACCTCGTGGAAAAGATGGGCTTGGAGCATGTCGGCATTAGCAGTGATTTTGATGGTGGAGGGGGAATTGAAGGTTGGGGTGATGCCTCAGAAACCTTCAATGTAACTTTAGAATTGGTCCGAAGAGGATATACTGAAGCCGAAATCGAAAAACTATGGAGCGGTAACTTATTGAGGGTATTGGACGAAGTACAGGCAGTAGCGGCAGAACTTCAAAAAGGATCATAAAAAAAAGGCTATCCTTTGTGGGATAGCCTTTTCTTTCCAGTATGGATAATCTTTAATTAATTGTTTCCAATCCTTCTTCCTGCCAAGAGGTAATTCCACCTTGCAGGTCGTATACCTTGGTAAAGCCCATATCCTTTAAGATAGAAGCGGCTTTAGCACTCCTACCTCCTTTTTTGCAATATACGTATACAGGCTTTTCCTTGTCCAAGGAAGCTACTTTTTCTTTAAAATCAGGACTGGTTACACAGATGTTTTGAGCATTTTTAAGATGGCTCACATCAAATTCATCCTTTGTTCTCACATCTACCAATTGTAAGTTCTCCTCTCCATAGACCGCTTCATAAACTTTCATTGCAGATACCATTTCAATTTCTCGGTCATTGGCCTGCTTGCAGGACCCGAGAAAGACAAAGCTGGCCATTAGGGCCATGAATAATATCCTTTTCATAACGGTTAGTTTATAGGGTTATGACCTCCCCTTCCCATTCCGTAATTCCTCCCATGAGGTTATAGGTATTTGAGAAACCCAATGAATTCAGAATCATACAAGCTTGGGCACTTCGCCCTCCAGATCTGCAATACACATAATAGTTCTTAGATTTGTCCAACTCTTGGGCTTCTTGCATAAAACCACCTGCATTCTGAATATCAATTTGTTTAGCATTGGGGATCATGCCTTCGGCCACTTCTAAGTCGGTACGAACATCCAAGATCATCGCATTGTCATCCTGCGCTAATTGTTCTGTCCATTGGCTTTGGGTAAGGTCTTGCATCGTGTTAATTTTTCCTTAAAATTACAAAATCTCTTATCAATAGACGTAAAAAATCCCGAAATGTTACAAAAACAAGTCGGGAAAAATGTTAAACAAAATAAATTTCTTTTTTTACACCTTAATAGAGCATCCTATTGCCTTGGTTTCCTTAACGGTTACTTCCTTTCCGTCGAGCAATTCGTAAATGGCATTTGACAAGAAACGCTCCTTAACACCAGAGGCATTTCGTACGTTGTCATCTATGGCTCCAATGTACTTCACAATGTTCTTATTATTCTCTTTATGAAGCAAATACACATGCGGGGTTTTCTTGGCTCCGTACTGAGCATACACTGATTTGGATTCGTCATACAGATATGGGAATGTAAATCCTTTATCGGCTGCTTTTTGTTTCATCTTCGCGAAGGTATCCGCCGGTTGAACAGCTGGATCGTTAGGGTTAATCGCGATTACCGGGAATCCTTTTGGCTTAAATTCGGCATCCAATGCAATAATTCGATCCTCACTGGCCACTGCATAAGGACAGGTGTTACAGGTAAAAATAACGATAAAGCCCAGAGCATCAGGATAATCCTCATAAGACACCATGGTATCGTCCACATTCAATAAATTAATTCCAGCGGCTTCATCGCCAATACTGTAACCATCGACGGAAACAGGGTTCGATACTTCCTCGTTGTGGGAAGAATTGATAAATGCCGAAAATGCAATAAAGGACACTAGCACTGCGGCCACCTCTAGGGTAAGTAACTTTTTTAGTTTCATGGTTCTTTTATTTATAGTGATATAACTTCTTTTTCTAATTCTTCGTAGGTGAAGGACTGTTCGTAGAACTTACTTTTTTCCTTATTCAATATAATGGTAGCTGGGATCGCACCGCTCCATTTGGGATTCACTTTAGGAATCCATGTATTGGCATCGGGATCATCCAACAACACCACTTCCGATTCCAATCCCTTCTTTTCAATAAACGGAATTACCGCCTTCTCTACATGCTCGGGAAAATCCAGGCTTACCAACACCACTTTCACCTTATTGGCTGCGTGATTTTCGCGCAATTGTTCGAAAGCAGGAAGCTCTTTCACACAAGGCTTGCACCATGTGGCCCAAAAATTGATAACATAGGTAGAGTCACTTTCAACCTTAAAATACGTTTCTTCCAATTCGTCGAAATTGTATGTAGGAATTAGTGATGAAGCAACCGGAGGATTCTCTTGGATTTCAGTTTCAACGGAAGCAACATTTTCAGCGGCTTCTTTTTCAGGAGTTTCTTTGCAACCTAGAAACAACAGTAAAGCCAGTGAACAAAGGGATAAAAATTTCATAAGCTAAAAATAGTAAAGTCCTAGATACGAAACCTTTATTTAACATATCCTTATTACCCTATGGTAGTATTCACTTCAGAAAAATTAAAATCGTGTTAAAGTGATTGTAAATTCAAAAATCATACTTACATTTGTACCTACAACAATTGTAGATACATTAATGACAATCGAAGAGGCCATAAAGTCCACCGTAAAGATACCGCTTCCCGCAAGAACGGTAATCAATATCATGTATACTTCTCGGTACATTGAAAAAAGTATCGATCGCTTTAAGACACGCGATATTACCATGCAGCAGTACAATGTACTTCGCATCTTACGAGGGCAAAAAGGAAATCCGGCCAACCTATCGACCCTTCAGGAACGCATGATCGATAAGAGCAGCAATACGACCCGATTGGTGGATAAATTGATCGTAAAAGAACTCGTAGAACGACGTGTATGTGAACAAAACCGCAGAAAGGTTGAAATTTTCATTACAGAAAAGGGACTACAATTATTAAAGGACTTGGATCCTGTAACCGACGAAGCTAACAAAGAAATACTAAAACACCTTACCAAAGACGAACAAGAAACTTTAAATACACTACTAGATAAATTAAGAAGCAATGAATAACTCAAAAACAAACAACATGAAAAAGACACTTAAAATCGTATTAGTAGCGCTTATTGCTACATCTTTTACCGCCTTCACACCACCTGTGGTCAAGAAAATGAAGGTTAAGGAGAGCTCTATTACTTGGATTGGAAGAAAAGTGACTGGAAAGCATACGGGAACTATCAATCTTAAGGAAGGATACCTAGAAATGGATAACGATCGTATTGTGGGTGGAGAATTCGTAATCGATATGACCAGCCTACAGGTAACCGATCTTAAAGCTGGAAAAGGAAAAGAGAAATTGGAAGGTCACCTAAGCAGTGATGACTTCTTTGGTGTGGCCAATCACCCTACAGCTACCCTGGTAATCGCCGGTAGTTCTAAAACAGGTAACACCTATGCTGTAGAAGGTAGTATTACCATTAAAGGGGTAACAAAGCCCATTAGTTTCAAAATGGACATGAATGGTAACAATGCCACTGCCAAAGTAAGCATTGACCGCACCAAATTTGGAATTAAATACGGATCTGGAAGCTTTTTCGACAACTTGGGAAACAAAGCAATTAAAGATCTTTTCGACCTAGCGGTTGACCTACAATTTTAATTTATTTTTCATTTGTCATTTAAAATATCATTTCTATATTTGAACCAACAATGCAAATGAACAATACTCATACTTGGTGGTGGAAAAACTTACGTCGAATGTCGTGAGCATAACCACTAGTGTGAAAAAATATACACGAAGGCTTATCATCACGATAAGCCTTTTTTATTTCAACAAAACATGAAATACAACTTAAAAACACATTCAAAAAGACTATTGGCAGACACGCTCACCCCAGTATCTGTCTACCTTAGGCTGCGGGATAAGTTTCCAAATAGCCTGTTGTTGGAAAGTAGCGACTATCGTGCCAACGACAACACTTTTAGCTATGTATGCTTTAATCCGATTTCCTCCTTCCAAGTGGCAAATGAAAAGGTGATTCAGAAGTTTCCCGACGGGAGTCGTTTAGCATCGGAGATTGATGCAAATACAGAGGTGACCGAACTCATGAATGCCTTTGCCGCCTCTTTTGAATGTGAAGCGTCGGAAAAATTCAAGTTCATTCACAACGGGCTTTTCGGTTATATGGCCTACGATGCAGTTCGCTATTTCGAGAATATTGAAATCTCCAAAAAGGAAGGCGATCTGGAAATCCCCGACCTCTATTACGCTATCTATCAAAACATCATCGCCATTAATCATTTCAATAACGAAGCCTATATCTTTTCCCATTGTTACGAGAGTGAAAGCAATATTGGACAGATAGAACAGTTATTGCGATCCAAAAATTTCGCGGAGTATCCCTTCACCAAAAATGGAGCACCCAAAACCAATATAGATGATGAAGGCTTCAAACAATTGGTGCGCACCTGCAAAGAACATTGTGCTCGAGGCGATGTGTTCCAAATAGTGCCTAGTAAACGTTTTACCCAAGGCTTCGAAGGGGATGAATTCAACGTATATCGCGCCTTACGAAGTGTAAACCCTTCTCCGTATCTATTCTATTTCGATTACGGCAACTTCAAAATTTTTGGAAGTTCCCCAGAAGCGCAATTGGTTGTAAAAGACGATCGTGCCGAAATACATCCCATCGCAGGGACCTTTAAAAGAACAGGGAATGACGAACAAGATGCAGCCCTGGCAAAGGAACTGGCGGCCGATGAAAAAGAAAACAGCGAGCATGTCATGCTCGTAGATCTTGCCCGCAATGATCTAAGCCGCCATGGAAGCGATGTGAAGGTTGAGACCTACCGAGAGGTGCAATTCTTTTCGCATGTCATTCATTTGGTAAGCAAAGTAACCGCGCTTAAAAATCCGGATACCCCTACCCTTCAGATTGTAGCAGACACTTTTCCAGCGGGAACGCTAAGTGGCGCTCCCAAACACAGGGCCATGCAATTGTTGGAGCAATACGAAAATGTGAACCGCGATTTTTACGGAGGAGCGATTGGTTTTATGGATTTCAACGGCAACTTCAACCATGCCATCATTATCCGGTCCTTTGTAAGCAAAGATCATCAGTTACATTTTCAAGCCGGGGCAGGTATTGTAAGTGAAAGCAATGAAGAAAAAGAATTACAAGAAGTGTATAACAAATTAGGAGCCTTGCTCCGTGCCTTAGAATTGGCAGAAACCCTATAACATGAAAGTACTGGTAATAGACAATTACGACAGTTTTGTATACAATTTGGTTCATTATCTCGAAGAATTGGATGTAGAGGTAACCGTAAAAAGAAACGACCAGTTTCAATTGGACGAGGTAGCCAATTACGATAAGATATTGTTATCGCCTGGTCCTGGCATTCCCGATGAAGCCGGTCTATTAAAAGATGTCATTGAAGCCTACGCAGGTAAAATCCCAATCTTGGGGGTTTGTCTCGGTCAGCAGGCCATTGGGGAAGTATTCGGTGGATCGATCATCAACCTAAGTGAAGTTTTCCATGGTGTTGCTACAAAAGCAACCCTTCTAGTGAACGATGAACCCTTGTTTAAAGGCTTGGACCAAGAAATTGAAATTGGCCGTTACCATTCTTGGGTAGTTTCTAAAGAAGACTTTCCAGCAGCATTGGAAATCACTTCCATAGACGAAAACGGACAAATCATGTCCCTGCGCCATCGGGATTTCGATATTCGTGGAGTACAGTTTCATCCGGAAAGTGTGCTTACTCCCAAAGGAAAACAAATGATCAAAAACTGGGTGGCCGCCTAAAATAGATGACCATGAAAAAAATTCTGAACAGACTCATCAACCACGAACAACTCACCAAGGAAGAGGCGAGAAATGTACTAGTCTCCATTAGTGAAGGGGCCTATAATTCCAGTCAGATTGCCGCCTTCATTACCGTTTATATGATGCGAAGCATCGCTTTGGAAGAATTGGAAGGTTTTAGGGACGCCCTTCTAGAACTATGCGTTCCCGTCGATGTCGCCGATTACAACACCATCGATCTTTGCGGTACGGGAGGGGACGGAAAAAACACCTTCAATATCTCTACCCTAGCCTCATTTGTCACGGCAGGAGCTGGAGTGAAGGTTACCAAGCATGGAAATTATGGGGTTTCTTCCATTAGTGGAAGCAGCAACGTAATGGAACAATTAGGGATAAAATTCAGCAATGAAAGGGACTATCTAAAAAGGTCTCTGGACGAAGCAGGTATTTGTATTTTGCATGCTCCCCTATTTCACCCAGCCATGAAAAACGTGGCACCCATCCGTCGTGAACTGGGTGTAAAAACCTTCTTCAATATGCTCGGTCCTATGGTAAATCCAGCGTTCCCGAAAAACCAATTGGTAGGGGTTTTCAATTTGGAGTTGGCCCGTATGTATGGCTATCTCTATCAAAAAGGCACCAAAAACTTTGCAGTACTTCACGCGATGGATGGTTATGATGAAGTTTCATTAACAGGCCCCGTGAAGATGATTTCCAATGTCACGGAAAAGGTCTTACTTCCTGAAACATTTGGTGTAAAACGAATTCAGCAAAGTGATATCTATGGCGGTGAAACCGTGGAGAGTTCTGCTCAAATATTTACCGACATCCTTAATGGAAAAGGCACCGAAGCCCAAAACAATGTCGTTTGTGCCAATGCGGGGCTGGCCATTTCAACAGTAAATGGATCTTCCATTATCGATGGATTCGAAAAGGCAAAAGAAAGTCTGCTATCGGGCAATGCCTTAAAAACATTGAAAAAACTACAGGAATTAAGCGCTAACTAAATGACCATACTCGAAAAAATAACCGCCTATAAACGCAAGGAAGTCGAAGCCAAGAAAGAGGCATTTCCGCTTTCTATCATCGAAAGCTTGCCTTACTATGAAAGGGACTGTATTTCTATGGCCCATTCCATCCGAAATTCGAACACGGGTATTATTGCCGAGCACAAAAGACGCTCGCCAAGCAAGTCGGTCATTAATGATAAAGTATTATTACCCGAAGTAGTAAAGGGATACGAAAATGCAGGGGTGAGTGCCATTTCTATACTTACCGACACTAAATTCTTCGGAGGTTCCTTAGAAGATTTGGTATTGGCACGACATTCGGTGTCCATTCCTTTATTGCGCAAAGAGTTTATCGTAGATCCTTATCAAATACACGAAGCAAAAGCTCATGGCGCCGATGCGATTTTATTGATTGCGGCCTGTCTTTCTGAAGAAGAATTGAAATCCTTTTCGGCCTTAGCCAAGGAATTGGGATTGGATGTCCTTCTCGAAGTACACAACGAAGTAGAACTCAACAAATCCCTACATCCCACAGTGGACTTATTAGGAGTTAATAATAGAAACTTAAAAACCTTCGAGGTTTCTTTGGATACGAGTAAAGCACTATCAGAAAAGATCCCAAATGAATTTGTGAAGGTTTCCGAAAGTGGCATCAGTAGCCTCAAAGCCATCAACGAGCTGAGACAATACGGATTCCAAGGGTTTCTCATGGGTGAATACTTTATGAAAAGCGATCACCCTGGAAATAAAGCAAAAGAATTTATAGATCATCTGTAATGGACCTTCGACTCAAAATATGTGGAATGAAACACAACACGGCTGCCGTAGACGAGTTGCGACCCGACTACTTGGGATTCATTTTCTATGAAAAAAGTCCCAGGAATTTCGATCGGGAATCCATATCGGATACGCGAACGTCCAAAAGAGTCGGAGTGTTTGTAGATGCTTCCATCGAATTCATTATCGAAAAAACAAAGCAGTTCGGGTTTGATGTCATTCAGCTTCACGGTGAAGAATCGGATCGTTATTGCTGGGTATTAAAAGATCAGCTTGCTTCGGAAGCGGTTGAACTGTGGAAAGTTTTTTCCATTAAAGACACCTTCGATTTTAAAATCCTGCAATCCTACGAATCGGTGGTCGACAAATACTTGTTCGATACCAAAGGCAAGGAAAAAGGAGGCAATGGGTATACCTTCGATTGGTCCGTACTAAAGGACTATCCCAGTAAAAAGCCTTTCGTCTTAAGTGGAGGGATTGGTTTAGAGGAAATGGACAAGGTACGAGCTCTTTTACAAACCGATCTACCCATTTACGCCATTGATGTAAACAGCCGGTTCGAAGTGAAACCCGGCCTTAAAGATATTTCAGCATTAAAAAAATTGAATCATGAATTACAACGTTAACGAAAAAGGATACTACGGAGAATTTGGTGGCGCCTATATCCCAGAAATGCTATATCCCAATGTAGAGGAACTGCGTCAACAATACCTAAGCATCACCGCAGAAGAAGGCTTTCAGAAAGAATTTCGCCAGTTGTTGCGAGACTATGTCGGGAGACCAACCCCGCTCTACTTTGCCGAACGTTTTTCAGAAAAATACAACACCAAGGTTTATTTAAAACGTGAGGACCTTTGTCATACTGGAGCCCATAAAGTAAACAATACCATTGGACAGATTCTATTGGCCAAGCGACTGGGTAAAAACCGCATCATCGCGGAAACGGGTGCTGGGCAGCATGGTGTGGCAACCGCTACGGTCTGCGCCTTGATGGGACTGGAGTGTATTGTATATATGGGTGAGATCGACATTAAGCGGCAAGCCCCCAATGTGGCCCGAATGAAAATGCTGGGTGCAACTGTGGTCCCAGCGACCAGCGGAAGTAAAACCTTAAAGGATGCCACCAACGAAGCCATTCGCGATTGGATCAATAACCCAGTAGATACCCATTACATCATAGGCAGTGTTGTTGGGCCGCATCCCTATCCCGATATGGTGGCTCGTTTCCAAAGCGTTATTAGTGAAGAAACCCAAAAGCAATTGCTGGAAAAAGAAGGACGTGAGCGACCCGATTATGTAGTGGCATGTGTTGGAGGAGGAAGTAATGCCGCGGGCATCTATTACCACTATCTCAATGAACCTGAAGTGGGCATCATCGCGGTAGAAGCCGCAGGAAAGGGTATCGACACGGGAGAAAGTGCAGCAACTTCCGCCTTAGGGAAAATGGGAATCATTCATGGGAGCAAAACGCTATTGATGCAGACGGCAGATGGTCAAATCACCGAACCGTATTCCATTTCGGCAGGTTTGGATTATCCGGGAGTAGGCCCCATGCATGCACATTTGTTTGCTAGCGGCCGCGGTGAATTCATTTCCATCACCGACGAGAACGCTATGAAAGCAGGATTGGAACTTTGCAAACTCGAAGGGATCATTCCCGCTATAGAAAGCAGTCATGCCTTGGCCATTTTCGAACAGCGAAAATTTAAGGAAGACGATGTGGTCGTATTAAACTTAAGTGGCCGTGGGGACAAGGACCTTAACACTTATATAAATTATTTTAATCTCTAGCCAGAGGGGATTTCCTGATCTAAATAGAAGTATATGAATAGAATCAACCAAAAACTTCAAGAAGATAAAAAGCTATTGTCCATTTACTTTACTGCTGGTTTTCCTGCCTTGGAAGACACGGTGCCTATACTAAAGCAATTAGAACAATCGGGAGTGGATATGGTAGAAATAGGCCTCCCTTTTAGCGATCCATTGGCCGATGGCCCTACCATTCAAGAAAGTTCTACCCAAGCTTTGAATAACGGAATGACCACCCAAAAGCTTTTTGATCAGTTAGCAGCTGTTCGGGAGCATATCTCCATTCCTTTAATCCTTATGGGGTATTTCAACCCTGTTTTACAATACGGTGTGGAAGCCTTCTGTGCGAAATGCCAAGAAATTGGAATCGATGGGCTCATTCTTCCTGATCTTCCCTTGGCCGAATACCAAGAGCACTACCAATCCATATTTGAGCAATACGGACTTATCAATGTGTTTTTAATCACCCCTCAGACGTCTGAGGCACGCATACGACAGATAGATGAGGCTTCCAACGGTTTCATTTATATGGTAAGTAGTGCGAGTACCACGGGTGCCAAAGACGGTTTTGGCGAAGAACAAGCTAATTATTTTGATAGAATCGCCCGCATGGAACTTAACAGCCAGCAGATCGTCGGATTCGGAATTAGCAATGCTTCCACTTTTCAGGCGGCTACCGAAAAATCGAAAGGGGCTATTATAGGAAGTGCTTTCATAAAATCATTGCGAAAAGAAGGTGTTTCTGGCATACAAAACTTTGTGTCCTCAATTCGGTAAAGACATAACTAACTTAGGTATATTCCGAACATAGGAAGACAAAAGAAAGGGGTGCCAGATGGCACCCCTTTTCCTATAAAACAATGGAGCTATTGTTTATTTTATGATTTTATCCACGGCCGTTCTACCATTGACTTCCACCTGTACAAAGTAGGTTCCAGTGGTCATTTGTGACATATCTATGGTTGTAGTGAGCGCATCAATGTTAGCAGTATATACTTGCTGCCCCAATAGGTTGTAGACAGTGACGTTAGAGATCGCTTCTCTTGCTTGAACGTTCAATCGATCTTTAACCGGGTTAGGATGCATAGAAACCCCAATTGTCTCAAGGTCACTTATCCCTCCAGTACAGAAATCACAGAATTCCACATCATCAATATAGTACTCATTGTTTGGTCCCACAGAGAAGAAGTTTAAACCCCCCAATGATGTAGGAACAGTTCCTCCTGAATCAGTGAAAGCAGTTCCCGGAGGAATTACTTCATTACCGTCAACATACATGAACCAAGTTGCCGTAGAGATTCCACCAGAGATATCCCATCCCATGTAGATTCTAAACCACTGGTCGTGTGGGAAGGTGAAAGTAACAGCTCCTAAAGCAGAGTTGTCAATTTGTCCTTCACCAGGTGTAAGCAAGTCTCCGTTGAAAGGAATGTTTCCTACCACCCACTCCCCACCTGCAATCGGGGTGACCCCTTGAATGTTGAAATAGGCTTCCCGGTTACTAGGCACATAGTACCAAAAGCTTAGGTACCAAGTCCCGAAGATTTTGTTACCCAAGTCCAGTACAGGATCGATAACGTCTCCTGCTCCAGGATCAGATGGACGTACATAGAAAGACAAACTTCCACTGTAGGCCTGAGCACTGCTTGCTTGTCCGGCGGTAGAACAATCGGAGAACCAGTCGATCCACCACTCGTTAGGTCCCGGGGTGCTACATACATCAGCCCCATCTGTTTCACCCTCAAGATTATCGAAGAACGGGTCAATCTGAGCACTCATATTAAAAGCAAAGAATGCTGTTAGCAAAAGCAATAGATAATTTTTTCTCATAATAAATAAATTTAAAGTTTAATGTACTTTAATATACGTTTTTCGCAGTAGAAACCGCTAAGAAGACCTTGCTGATATGCAAAAATTTGTGTCTTCGATGGGGCAAATACATAACTACTAAAGGATTTGCTTTTTTTTATTAACTTTAGTAACACTCTATAAAACAAATACATATGGGAAAAGGAGACAAAAAAACGAAAAGGGGAAAAATCATTATGGGAACTTCGGGCAGACTTCGTCCTAAAAAGAAGCGAAAAAAAACCGCTGCGGCTCCTGCTAAGAAAAAGTAGTTTTCCTCCTCCTAAAAAAATAAAGAACCCCCTTCGTTTCCAAAGGGGGTTCTTACATTAACTAACTATCATAATCCTCATTCTTTCACTAATCTTTTCACCGTAGCGGCACCTTCGTCACTGGTGATCAGTACCATGTACACTCCCGTTGCCAGGGTGGACACGTCTATGGCCTTCTCCTGTTGCATGTCGCTAAGGTCGATGGTCTGGATGTGCCTACCGTTGGTGTCGTAGATCGCCGCCTGGTCCAACAGGATGTTGGCCGTGTTGGCAAGGTTCACCACGCTCTCCGCTGGGTTCGGGTAGATGCTGATGGCATTGTCAAGCACCGTGTCCTCAAGACCAAGTACGCTCTCCACCGTAAGCTCGAAGGTACAGGTAGATACGTTCCCGTACTCGTCCTCGGCCGTCAGGGTGATCGTATAGGT
>NZ_JAQQTF010000004.1 GCF_028561275.1 Aureisphaera galaxeae | reverse complement strand
CGGTACTAATAACCCGTAAGCTTATGTACGCGCACGCCCCCTCCGGGGGGCGGCACACTCTTTTTAACAGTAAACGATGCAAAAACGCATCCCTTTTCCCTCTATGTCACGATATTTTCCTGGAGCGAGTCCAGGATGACACAGACAGGGCCTTTCCCTGGAATGTCACAAAACTAAGGTGGTTACAGCGACGGGGCTCACCTCTTACCTTTCCGAACAGAGAAGTTAAGCCCGTTTGCGCCGATGATACTGCAACGCGGGAAAGTAGGTCGCCGCCTTCTTACAGAACCCTCCACAATAACGTGGAGGGTTTTTTTATGCGCTAAATCAATGTCCTTGCTACTATTTTAACGTATAAGTAATCACCATACCTATTATTTATTTATATCTTGAATTGCCATCAATCCTGGGCTAGCAATGAAAACGACCTATACCGTATTAGTAGGAATATTGTTACTGGCAGCAGCCGTATTTTTCTTCTTTCCTAAAGGAGAAGATAGTACGGATTCTATTCAAGAAAAGATGGTTTTAATTCCCTCGGGACCAACTGCATCCAAAATACAAGCTTTTTATATGGATGTTCATCCCGTTACCGTTATGGAGTTTAGATCATTTATAGATGCGACAGGCTATGAAACGAGTGCTGAAACTTTTGGCGATGCCGGCGTCTTCGATTATGAAACGGGACGCTGGTCATTGAAGAAGGGTGCCAATTGGGAATATCCACAAGGTAGGGATCAGCCCAAAGCTCCAGACAATCACCCCGTAACTCAGGTTTCTTGGTATGACGCCAAGGCCTATGCAGAGTGGGTAGGCAAAAGATTGCCTGCAGAAGCCGAATGGGAACATGCCGCCAGGAATGGAGGACAAATTGATGATGCCATCTATCCTTGGGGAAGCAATACTGTAAAGGAGAATGATACCTATAAAGCTAATGTATGGCAGGGCATATTTCCGTTGTACAATAGTGTAGGTGACGGTTACAAAAATACTTCTCCCGTCGGTGTTTTCGGTAAAACAGAACTGGGGTTGGAGGATATGGCGGGAAATGTTTGGGAATGGTGTAACGATTGGAAAACATCAGATGCCGATCCTGAATCGACAAATGAAATGGAAAAAATCCAACGAGGAGGATCCTTTCTATGTGACACTAAAGTGTGTCATGGATATACCGTTTATGGAAAAAGTAGTTCTACCCCAGAAACTTCCCTTATGAATCTGGGTTTTAGATGCGTTAGGGATAAAAACTGAAAAAGATTACTGCCATTCTCATTGGCATGATTCACTAAACACAGATTTCCTAAAGCTATCATAAATAATCACATTTCGTGAAGCAAAAGATTTTTGGAAAACATATATGGATTAAATTTGCATCAAATTTGCTGTATGTATACGAAGAGAGAAGAATTTTGGAACACACTAACACATGGATTAGGTGTTTTGTTGGCGATTACAGGGCTTGTTGTACTATTGGTTAAGGATACCCATGAATCCACTTATAGCACATTAAGTATTCTATTTTACGGGATTTCCCTTATCCTACTATACTTGGCTTCTACCTTATACCATGCCATACCTTGGAAGCATTGGAAATCTACCTTACGGAAGCTAGACCATATTAGTATTTACCTCCTTATTGCGGGAACATATACGCCAGTAGCCCTTATATCCCTTATTGATGGAAATGGTTGGACCATTTTCTGGACCGTTTGGATCATAGCGGGTATCGGGACATTACTGAAAGTTTTCTTCACAGGGAAGTTTGAAGCAATTTCATTACTGCTATACCTTGTGATGGGTTGGCTCATCCTGTTCGATTTTACCAATGTCGTGGAAGCACATTCTACTTTTGGTCTTACCCTGTTAGCGCTGGGAGGTGCGGCCTATACATTAGGAATTGTATTCTATGTTGTCGAGAAAATCCCATACAACCATGCCATATGGCATCTATTCGTGTTGGCGGGGAGTATTTTTCACTTCTTCTTTATCCTCTATGATGTGATCTAAGACTTTATGTAGTCTTCAAAATCCCACCAGACTAGTTCTAACTTTTCCATGGTATCCTTTAAAAATAGCATGGTTTCCTGCCAGGAATTTTTGTTATGAACGGAGACTCCCTGTATTTGTACATAGATGGTTGCAATCTCCTTTCCATTGGGAAGGATATATGAAGGTTCAAAATGAAGGTCGGGGATGGCTTCCAGCAGTATCGATTTAATGGAAAGAAATTTTTCAAACAATTCTTTTCTCCTCTCTAGATCCGATTGCTCGAAATCTATGGAAACACGCGCATATTTCCTTTCAAAATGGAATTTAAAAGATAAATCCTTCACTTTGGTATTATAAAGGATCCACTTTCTGGGAAAAGACTTACCAAAGGAAATCCAAAACTCCTGACGGATTCTTTTAGATTCTTCTTTACTGAACATTAGACAAAATAAGCTAGAACGATTCCGAGAATTATGGAAAGTAGTTTCACTAAATTGAACTTGTGGTCTTTACTGCTTTCAAACAAAATAGTAGTAGATACGTGAAGAAAGATACCAATGGCTATAGAATTGATTGGGACAGCATATTCCTTGAGCAAATCAATTTCGGTAGAGAACCAAGTCCCCAATGGTGTCATACAAGCAAAGAGGAATAGGAATACTAGGGTTGTAGCCCTTCCGAAATTGGCTCTTTGAAAAAACAAAGTCAGTATGATAACGATGGGTATTTTATGAACGATAACACCCACAAGCATACTTTCGTTATGGGTCACTGGAAATCCTTCTAATAGGGCGTGAATGGCCAAACTAAAAAAAAGCAGCCATGGAAAGGAGGTTTGCGTAGTACTTATGTGAACGTGACCATGCTCGGCACCTTTGGAGAAAAAGTCCAAAACAATTTGAAGCAAAATCCCCAGCATGATGTACAACCCTATGTGCTCATTCTCGCTTTCGAAGACTTCGGGAAGTAATTCAAAAAGGGTGATTGACAGTAGAAAAGCTCCACTAAATGCCAATATTTGCGGCATTTGCTTAATCCCTTTTTTCTGAAAGAAAACAGCAATACCATAACCCAATACAACGGCAAGGAAAAGTAAGAGATAAGACATTAGTTAAATATAAGGATTAATCGTTCAGAATTTTCTTCGTTAAATGGGTTCAGATCATAGTCACCAAAGCAATGGAGCAATTGTGCTTCAACTTTGTCGAAATAGGATTCGAAATCCGAAAGTGTCAATGCACGTACCTTTTCAGTAAACTGAAAGTGTTGCCCATCATCTTCAAATTGTATCCGTTTGGTAATATGCTCCGTATCCATATGTTTTTCAATATGAAATAATATACCGCCCACCTCCTTCGTTTCCTTAGTAACAAAACTCTGTTTTACGTGTGCGACATTCAAGAAGTCGATAACACCGTAGCCACCTTTCTTCAATTCCGATTTAATTGACCTAATCGTTCTTAAATTGTCCTCTTCAGCCTCGAAATATCCAAAACTGGTAAAGAGATTGAAAACAGCATCAAATTGTTTAGGAAAGGGCAGGCACATATCATGCTGCTGAAACAACAGGGATTCATTTTCGAATTGCCTTGCAAACTTTATATTTTCCAGAGACAGGTCTACACCCATAACACGGTATCCCAATTCATTGAGATACACCGAATGCCTTCCACGACCACAGGCAAGATCCAAAATTTCGGCCTTTACCGGAAGTCTTAGGAAAGAAGTAAGCTTATCCATGAACCGCTGAGCTTCCTGTTTATCCCTATCCTTATAGAGAATATGGTAGTATGGTGTATCAAACCATGACGAATACCAACGATGTTCTGCCTCTTTTCGCATTCCTATTATTTTCAGGTGCTAAAATAGGTTATTTTTGCAGCATTGAACAATGAAGTACTATGGGAAAAAACTTTAAAATGCTGGCCAAAACTCTATTTGGTTTAGAAGACCTTCTGGCCGAAGAACTTCGTAAACTAGGAGCGTCTCATGTAGAGAAGGGGGTACGCAGTGTTTCTTTTGAAGGGGACATTGGATTTATGTACAAGGCAAATCTCTGCTGTCGAACGGCAATCAAGATTCTCAAACCCATTCATGCGTTCAATGTCTTTACGGAAGAAGATCTTTATAAAAAGGTGTATACCCTTCCTTGGGAAAAGTACATGGACGCTGAAGGAAGCCTCGCAGTGGACGCTACCGTCTTTTCAAAAAAGTTTACCCATTCCAAGTATATAGCACTTAAAACCAAGGATGCCATCGTGGATCGTTTTCGAGATAAGGAAGGGGTTCGCCCCGATGTAGATTTGGATCACCCCACTTTAAGAATAAATGTTCACATAGATAGAAACATCTGTACAATTTCCTTAGATAGTTCTGGAGAGTCGCTTCACAAAAGGGGGTATAAAGTGGAGAATACCTACGCACCCATTAATGAAGTATTGGCAGCGGGAATGGTGATGCTTTCGGGTTGGAACGGGCAATGTGATTTTCTGGATCCCATGTGTGGTAGTGGGACTATACTTACCGAAGCTGCTATGATTGCCTGTAACATTCCACCAAACCTTAATAGGGATGAATTTGGTTTTGAAACTTGGCCCGATTTCGATGTGGATTTATATGAATTGATAGAAAACGCTGCACTTAAGAAGATCAAGGATTTCCATTTCAAAGTATATGGTTACGATAAGGACGGTCTTTCGACCAAAAAGGCGCGAAGAAATGTGAAGAGCGCGAATCTGGACGATTTTATAGAGATTGAAACCAAAGATTTCTTCGAAAGCGAAAAAGAATCTGAACGCTATATGTACCTTTTGTTCAATCCGCCTTATGACGAACGATTATCCATAGACGATGTATCCCAATTTTATGGTGATATAGGGAATACCTTAAAAAGAGGATATCCTGGTTCGCAGGCTTGGATGATTACCTCTAATATGGAGGCGCTGAAACATGTAGGCTTAAGGCCTTCCCGAAAAATAAAGCTCTACAATGGTAAATTGGAGAGCAAATTGGTGAAATACGACCTCTATGAAGGAAGTAAGAAAGCCAAAAAACAGCCTATCTCTTAAGAATAGGAATTAAGTACGAGATTCCATAACCGTATCCGACCCCGAATTGACTGGAATCATAGGTTCTGTTGAATCCAGGAATGATGAGATTGTCGAAATTATCGGGTTTATCTTCGCTAATCTTTCGCTTTAATTGCAGGTTGATGGAAAGATATAGATTATTGAAAATCTCGGTTTTCACGCCAAAAATGAATTCGGCCCAGCTTGCCGTTAGCCCAGTAGTTTCCTGTGAAGTATTCACAATTTCGGTAGGGAAGGTAATGTCTGTGGTAAAAATGCCATAACTAGTGAGTTCTTGAGAAAACGTTGCGAATCCGTAACGCAGTCCCGCATAAATAGCATTGTCCATACCCAACCAATTGTTGTAGGCATTATAGTCGGCACCCAATTTAATGTAGCTGCCCTTAGCCGTAGCCGTTAGGTTTTCTTCATCCCAATCGCGTGTTTCATTGCCAATTTCGGCAGCGGCAAAGAATTTTTTCGAAAAGCGAAGATCCCCCATTACTTCAAACCCTGTATAACCATCCTCGAAAGCGGTTCTTGCTAGCTTAGAAAGATCGGCTCCCACACGGATTCCATATTTTTCGATTCTTTTCGGAATGGAATCGGTATCGGCGGATGTTGTTTGGGCCATTAGAGAAGAAGACCCAAGCCATAGACTAATGAAAAATAGTAAGATGTGCTTCGATCTCATCCTCGATGGTTGTTTTTTGTATTGTAATATCTTGTATCCAATTCGATGCCTCATCTTCAAGATTCGCATTAAAATCGTTGAAAATGACTTTAAAAGCGCAGGCTCTGTTTATGTAAATATCCTCCCGTGTATAGTTGAAGGTTAGCAAATCAGTGTCCATATTGGTATCATCGTTGCTATTGGCAATAAATTGATATTCTGTAAAAGTAGCTTCTGTATTTAAGGGTAGCGAAATCAAAGTGTCCGAAGTAGTACTAACGAATACTTCTGTGTTGTCCGCATCGGTAAGCAATACCTTTAGGCTTTGAACCGCCTTACTTTCGGTATTGTTATTGGCATCCTTAAACTCTATAACCAACAGAGGAGTGGTGGGAATTCCTTGTTCGCAGATGTCATCTTTGGTACATGACAAAACGCTTACTAAGGCAAAGCAAATCCAAATGAGCTTCTGTTTCATAGACTATCCTCTCTTTTCCAAAAGTACAACATTTTCTACGTGATGGGTTTGCGGAAACATATCCACTGGCTGAACCTTTGTCACCTTATACGCATGATCCATGAGGGCCAAATCCCTCGCCTGTGTTGCACTATTACAACTTACATAAACGATTTTCTCGGGATTTAGTGTAAGCAATTGCGCTACGACATCCTTATGCATTCCGTCTCTCGGAGGATCGGTGATCACAACATCGGGATGTCCATTTTCGGATATAAACTGATCATTGAATATGTTTTTCATATCGCCAACAAAGAATTCTGCATTTTCAATTCCATTATTCTTTGCATTCTCCTTGGCTGCAGTAATGGCATCCGGCACCGCTTCAATACCTACTACCTTTTGCGCTTTTTTGGCTACGAATTGTGCAATGGTGCCCGTTCCGGTATAGAGGTCGTACACCAATTCATTGCCTGATAAAGAGGCAAAGTCCCTAGTGACTTTATACAGTTCATAGGCTTGCTCACTATTGGTTTGGTAAAAGGACTTGGCATTGATTTTAAATTTCAATCCTTCCATTTCTTCAAAAATGTGATCACGTCCATGGAAGCAGATTACTTCTTGGTCATAAATGGTGTCGTTTCCTTTACTATTTATGACGTACAAAAGGGAAGTGATTTCTGGAAACGCCTCCTTCACAGCGTTGAGGATAGCTTCCCGAAGTGCCTTGTCTTCATAAAAGAACTGAATGAGTACCATAAGTTCACCTGTACTGGAGGTACGGATCATTAAGGTTCTGAGCATTCCTTCCTGATTGCGGGTATTGAAAAACGGAATCTGCAGTTCTTCAGCTTTCGACTTCACAAAGTTCCGTATGGCATTGCTGGGATCCCTTTGTAGGTGACACATTTCAATATCCAAGATCTTATCCCACATACCAGGGATATGAAATCCCAAGGCATTTCTATTGGTAACGACTTCGTCACTTTCTATTTGTTCTTGGGTAAGCCATTTGCTATCGCTGAAGGAAAACTCCATTTTGTTGCGATAGAAATAGGTGTCTTTAGATCCAATAATAGGTGAGATAGGAGGGAGCTGGATGCCTCCCAATCGGCTCAAGTTGTTTTCAACCTCCTTTTGCTTAAAGTGAAGTTGATGCTCATATCCCATATGTTGCCATTTGCAACCTCCACAGGTTCCAAAGTAGGAGCAAGCTGGTTCTACCCGTTTGTCGGAGAGCTTTTCAAACGAAATGGCTTTGCCCTCATAATACGATCTGCGCTTTTTGTGGGTTTGCACAGTAACCACGTCACCTGGCACCGCATTATCAATAAAAACCACACGGCCATCTGCGGCCTTGGCCACGGCCTTGCCTTTGGCCCCAGCATCGATCACTTCTAAATTTTCTAAAATTACTCGTTTGTTACGTCTTGCCATGGGGGCAAAAATAAAGCTATTTCTATTAAAAATAGCTTTACAAAGTCAGGTTATGTGGTTTGCAATTATATAGTTTACACCAATGATTAAGTGACTTTTTAAAAAAAGGATGTTAGGGGTATGAATTACAGGGTCATACCCGACAAATAGGTTTTTAGTTGTCCCCACGGAATACAATCCAGCGCTGCACCACACCGTCGTAAACAAGGATGGTACCACGTCCTGGCTTTAGGATAACATCTTGGTCTAGAAAAAAGCGGTTTTCGGGATCGGACGAAGCGGCGTTTCCTTCACTATACAATGTAAGCTCATGGGTGGCCGACAAATTATATATTTGAATGGACTTTCCGTGTGCTCCACCATCGATTCCAGAAATATAGGCGTCTGTTGCTATAGCGCGGTCAATGCGATAGATATCAATAAAATTATTGACCCCAAGGAGTTGAAAATCGGCATTGTGATTTTGTTCGGCAGGTAACGTTAAAGTGATAAACTGTTTCCCTTTGGGATCCAGGCGAACCCAGCGACTTGTAATCCAATAGTAATAACCAGGAAACACATCGTTCACGGTATTGGTGTTGTAGACAAGGGTCCCGTCCGCCAAAGTGGGTCCGGAAAGGGAATTGTTCACTACAGGCGCCGCCACAGTGGTGTTAGTAAGGGCAACCTTGGGTAGCACCACTCCTTGTGTAGTGCTTACCACTTCTAGTATTCCCTGTGGATCGGTGGTACCAATACCAACTTGGGAGAAAGCATGGTAACTTATTAATAGAAGGGTAATAAGTAAGGGGCGTAGATTTAGTTTCATTGGTGTACTGTTTTTGTTCACTTAATAAGATATTCTGGGGTATATATTTTGCGTTTATAATTGTGTAATGCAGAATGGCTAAGGGAAGTCTCCTTATGTCGCTGGGCACTTCTTGTATTAATCGTGTTTAACGTTAGGTTCGTAACATGGATTAAATTTCCAGCAAGGGTCCTTCCCTTACCCTCTTTTGTAGTAATGGCGGCGCTGGAGGTAAAAGGTAGTGTTGGCCCCTTATTTACCTCCACAAGGGTGAGTGGGGATAGGAACACCCTCACATCGCCATTATAAAAATTATGGGTTTTTATGGTATACCAATCGGGTAAATCAGTTTTAGAATTTCTTGTATGAAAATCTGCCGCCCTATGGTATTGAAGGGAGAACCCATTATATTCAGAGGAGTTCTCTATAGAATTTTGGCCTACACTAAACGGAATAAAAGTGACAAAGGAACAATAAAGCACTATACAGGCCAACGCATTGCAGCGGGGGCATCTTTTCATGGTTATTTACGATTTTGGGACGAACTACTCTATGATCAACGTAATCTAGGTGAGGTTGAATACTAGGGTGGGGATGGGTGCTTTATTGTTAGGTTTGTTTGTAGGATAAATCCTTGAGATCAAACTAGTTCGATAGATTAATTGTAATTTTATGGGTTATGCTGTTATAATTTACTGGTTTAACGTAATTTTTAGTTATCCTAAAATTATAAAAAACCCATTTTAACAATTTTCATTTTATACATCAATTGTTGCATTTTGTACACTCAAAATGCATTTTTTCGCATATGATGGAAATCACCCTTCTATTTACTCTTGGAAGCCAGAACCATTTTTGCCGTAAAATTCTATTGAAGGTTATTTTATCAACGGTTGAAAATAATTCTGTAACATATTTCTGCTTTAAATTTATTGTTGAAAAATGAACCTTTTTCAAACTTCTTCGTCTAGAAGGTAGTAGTCTGTATGAGTACATCCAAAAAAATAATCGATGCCCTTCTGGTTCTAAAGATCCAAGGTGGGAGCCAAAAAGCAATGGCATTGCTGGTAAAACGTTGGCATGGAAAATTTTGCAGGCATGCTTACGGCTATACAAAGGACTTGGATGAAGCGAAGGATATAGCCCAGGATAGTTGGAAAATCATTTTACGGAAACTCAATCAGCTACGGGATGCCGGTAGCTTTGGGAGTTGGGGGCTTAGTATTGTTACACGGGTTTCTATAGATAGAATCCGAAAGGAAAAGAGGAATAAGGAACATTTAAAACTACATTATGATACATTTAATTCAAATACTGACCGCGGTAGTTCTTTGGTTCATGACGACCGTATAAAGATGTTGCGGAAGGCTATGGCCGAGCTGCCCGAAAACCAGAAAGTTACATTACAACTGTTCTATCTGGATGGATTTAGCATCAAACAAATAGGGGACATATTACAAGTTCCTCCAGGAACCGTTAAGTCTAGACTTTTTAAGGCTAGGGAAGCATTGAAAAAAACTTTAAAAAATAAGAATCATGAAAAATAAAATGGAAGAAATAGATGAGTTGATAAAAGATACATTGTCCAAAGAGGAAGCCCAATTTTACGACCAACTGGACGAACAAAATGTTTTCGAAATGATGAGGGGGCTTTTCGTAACTAGAAATCGATGGTTTATCGTACTGGTTAATATTGTGAACCTTGCCGGTTTTGCACTGTTTATTTTTTGTCTCGTACGCTTTTTTCAAGCCGAAACAACCAAGGATATTATCATGTGGACATCTGGGGGATTTTTAGGCCTCATGATCACAGGAATGCTCAAGTTATTTATGTGGTTGCAGATGGATAAAAACGCAATTCTACGAGAGTTAAAACGACTGGAATTACAGGTTTCTTCGCTGGCTGGAAAAATGTCCCAATAGTCTTTTTTGAAGCAATTAATATTTATTAATTTGCGCCCAAGGATGATTTCTCTCCTGCGCTGAATTTTTGGATATCCCCAAGGAAACAAAGGCACAGTAGGAATTGATTTAATTTTTACTTTTTTAAATTTTTACGTTATGTCAGTAGCAGAAAAAACCCTTTCACAGCAAGCCATTGATTTAGAGAACAAGTATGGGGCACACAACTACCATCCACTACCTGTGGTTTTGAGTAGAGGAGAAGGTGTCTATGTTTGGGATGTTGATGGCAAAAAGTACTACGACTTTTTATCGGCATACTCTGCCGTAAATCAGGGACATTGCCATCCTAAAATTGTTGGGGCCATGACCAACCAGGCTCAGACCCTTACTTTAACTTCCAGGGCTTTCTATAATGATATGCTCGGGAAGTATGAAAAATACGCTTCGGAGTATTTTAATTTCGATAAGCTCTTACCGATGAACACCGGTGCAGAGGCCGTTGAAACCGCTCTTAAGATTTGTAGACGTTGGGCATACGAAAAGAAAGGCATTTCAGAAAATGAAGCGCAGATCATTGTTTGTGAGAACAATTTTCATGGAAGAACAACTACAATTATTTCCTTTAGCAACGATCAGGTAGCCCGTAAGAATTTTGGCCCTTACACCCAAGGTTTTATAAAGGTGGAATACGATAACTTGGAAGCATTGGAAAGTGCTTTGAAGAGTAACAATAACATTGCTGGTTTCTTGGTAGAGCCCATTCAAGGGGAAGCAGGTGTGTATGTTCCTTCAGATGGATATCTAACGGCGGCCAAAGCATTATGTGAGCAGTACAATGTACTTTTTATTGCAGATGAAGTACAAACTGGGATTGCCCGTACGGGTAGATTGTTGGCTACATGCGGTAATTGTACCTGTGAGAACAAAGATTGTAGCGGAACTCCAGAAGTGAAACCCGACATCCTTATTTTGGGGAAAGCTTTGAGTGGGGGCGTGTATCCTGTATCGGCTGTATTGGCCAACGACCCTATCATGAATGTGATTACTCCAGGATCTCATGGTTCTACTTTTGGTGGTAATCCTATTGCGGGTGCAGTGGCCATGGCTGCATTGGATGTTGTGAAGGAAGAGGGATTGGCAGAAAACGCCGATCGTTTGGGTAAATTGTTCCGAAGTGAACTAAACAAGTATATTGAGAATAGCGATATCTGCACCTTGGTTCGCGGAAGAGGACTTCTTAATGCCATCGTAATTAACGACAGCGAGGAAAGTGATACTGCTTGGAATATTTGCTTACGTTTACGAGACAATGGATTGTTGGCAAAGCCTACACATGGAAACATCATTCGATTTGCCCCTCCATTGGTAATGAACGAAGAAGAGTTGATGGATTGTGTATCTATCATTATCAATACTTTGAAGGAATTCGAATAGAATAAACTTTAATAAATGAAAAAGGCGACCTGTAGGTCGCCTTTTTTTATGGATTTAGAATCTAATTACATTCCATATTTTTCCAAAAGTTCTTGGTTCATATTCATGATACCTTCGGAACCTAAAGTGGCAAACAACCAAATTACATATCCTAGGTAAAGAATATTAAGTACTAGACCTATATAAGCCAGTATTTTACCGGTTTTCACATTTTGGAACCCAGAGTATTGCTCCGGATTCTCCATGTAAAGGGCTGTTGCCTTCTTAGCCATTACAAGAGCAATGATCGCAAAGATGAGACCAAGTACTCCGTAGCAACAACAGGTTACAATAGAGATGATTCCGAAAACCAATATGAGGGTCGAATTGGGTAATTTTTGTTTCTCCATAATTTGTTCAGTTAGTTATTAATAATGATCTAAAATAGTGAAATAATTGACAATTTCTTTATGTAAATGTTAATTAAACATAGTTGCTCATTTTAACGATATAACCAATAACGATAATCAACAGATTTGCAATGATAAGAACCATTTTTATAATTCTGGCGTGCTTTATCGTTACGAAGAAGTTAAGTATTAAAAAGAGGGCTAAAATAAAGAGGGTATAGATGGCGGGATACATTTTAAAAGCCGCCACAAACTCACCCCTAAAAAGAAGGACCGCAGCACGTTGTATGCCGCAGCCCAAGCAATCTATTCCGAAAAGTTGCTTGTTAAGACAAGGTAGCATGTGTTCTTCCATGTCCTAACAATATATAAATATTATTTATTAAATACGTTGATTTTGTAATCTACTTTTAAGTTGTCTACAGTGGTTAAACGAACCAAGTATACACCGTCTGCAAAGTTACCCGTTGGGAAGCTTAATCTACGTTGTTTTCCTAGGTTTCGCTGCAGTGTCACCAGCTTACCTCCCATATCATAAATGGCAAGTTCCTTAACATCATATCCTTCCGGATTGTCTACTTGTAATTCGCGAATAGGATTATTCTGTACGAAATTTACACTTTCCATTAGGCGATCTTGCTCTTTGGCGATCAAATCGTCAATGGTGCCTCCTTCATAAGGTCCTTGATCAGGATTGTCTGCTGCTCTAAAAGTAATATAAAAGCGATCTGTATATACACCAGGGGCTAAAACTCTTGTCGAGATTTCTCCTCCAGAAATTTGCTCGTATGTGTTTGCCTGCTTGTCGTGCAAATAGGCAGTTAAGTAAGGCACATTAATTTCTTCTATAGTTTTCACTTCCAAGCTCATCTCTTCTTGTAATTGGAAAACAATAGGTACTTCAACTCTTGGATCGTGGAAAGGAATGGTTTGGATTACCAAATTTCTTTGTGCATCTGGATTTTGACCTTGCCCGCTTCCGCTTCCAGGTCCAACATGCATTTGCATATAGGCCTCGGCAACGGCACCATCCATGGGGTGTCTAGCATCCATTCCTCTATCGAAACCATAGGTTGCGGATTCATGGAAAGCCAATACCATATCACGGAAATGAGTTCCATCGTCGAAAATCGTATGAATACGCATTTGCGGAGTGTAGTTAGAATAATCTATGGTTGGGATATCATCAGACGAGGAGTCATCACCATTACCTTGGTCATCATTCCCATCATCATCATTTCCACCATCATCATTATTTAAAATAGGGCCAAAGCCCGCTGCTCCATTTTTTCCATTGTCTTCCATAATTCTCCATTCGGAATTATTGGCAGCCCCTTCTTTCACATATTGTCTGTGGCTATTCTTTATGGTTATGAATCCGTCATCCGGATTTAAGGGATCTGCAACAATCATAAACCCTTGTCCAATAGGAGCAAACCTTCTTTCTACAGATAATGGAGTATATCCCGTAGCTGTAGAAATAGGCGCACCATTACCATCATAGTTCATGAAGGTAGGTACTGTATAAATTCCGGGGTCGGCATCGTCCATTTCTGGTCCAGGGACCCAAGTCCCATAGCCTCCTTTATTTTGGAAATAGGAATGTGAATTAACGGATCTATCTTCATCCCAGTAACGGAATTCTGAAATCTCAACATTGTCAGGATCGTAAAATACGTCTTTTAAATCCAAGGCCGAAGGGTAAGGGTTTCCCGTTAATGTAAAATAGTAATAAGTACCATCAGTCCAAGCTACGTCATTCGTCTGAACTGGGAGGGTAATGTCTCCATTATTGGGACGTCCTCTAAAATCGTATGTTTGGTTGTTGGCATCTTGATACACCGTAGTTCCATCACCCGAGTTGGTTTCATTGGTTCCTTTCATGGTGAAACCATAACCAGCAGGAACTCTGTGTCCTGTTCCACCCCACAACCATCTTTGATTGGTCACATCCCAGTAATCGTACCAACGGGTAGAAATCGTAAGCGGGTTGGACCACCCATTGTGTGCTGGTGTTGTGGCAGCTTGGGTTGATTCTGTAAGCGTTTGCACTTCGTACATTCGCTTGAGTGCAAAAGTCTGATTCCCAGTCCCTCCTGTGTGCGTTACGGGGGAGCACCAGAAGTTGTAGTCATAAGCATCACTGTTGCTGTCCTGATACACAGAAAGGAATCCCGTACCCAAATTGGTAGTACTTCCAGACTCACCTTGAATGAGTTGTGCATCATTACGCAAGTAGATACTCGCTTCGGTCGTTGGATCGTTATTGTTACGAACCAAATTCACTTCTTCTTCTACATAAAGAATCTGATCATCTACAAAGACGTAAGAGTCTGTACTGGAAGAAGCATTAGGAGTAACGTACAACTGAGCATTTACCACGCCAATTGTACATAGCATAGCTAGTGATAGTAGTAGGTTTTTCATACTTTTTATGTTTAAAAGGAAGATAGTTATGGGGGTAACTATCAACATATTGATGTAAAAATAGACTTTTTTTTTAAATGGCTACACAATATTGTACGAAATTTCCGTTGCTTTGGATTTAAATTTCGACGAAAAACATATTTATCCGATTAAATATTCATACAATTTATGCACCTTTGACCTATGAAAATTGGAGATCATGTATTTGTCTTAGATGACACTATTGCTGGGATGGTAACGAAAATAGCAGGAGATGACGTTACTATAACTACCGAAGATGGGTTCGAGATGAATTTCTCGAGATCGGAACTTGTTGTTAGCCAGAAAAATACACCAATTGACAAAAATATTGACATTGACAAAATTTCTGTCATTATTTTGGAAAAAGAGGGCCAAAAACGCTCCAAAACCAAACGTATAAAACCCAAGGAAAGAACCCTTCCTGCTATGGAAGTGGACCTGCATATCCATCAACTGGTGAAGTCTTCTAAAGGAATGTCCAATTATGATATGCTTTCATTACAGGTGGACACGGCCAAAAGGCAGTTGGATTTTGCCATTTCAAAGCGCATTCAAAAAGTTGTATTTATCCATGGAGTGGGTGAGGGCGTGCTCCGAGCTGAATTGGAATACCTTTTCCATAGATATGATAACATCAAATACTATGACGCGGATTTTCAGAAATATGGAAGAGGGGCGATAGAAGTGTATGTCTATCAGAACAAAAAGCCTTAATTCTCTGGAAAATCAGGCGTTACCGTAATAATTCCCGTTAGGATATCATCGATATTGCCCATATCGAAAGTTTCGAAGGTGATTTGCTCATCACCATTCACCAAAATCAGGTTATTGATAAGCAATGTCATGTTGCTGTTGAAGTTATAGGAATGCTCCCTAAATTGATCAACAACAACCGAGTCTGAGATGTTGTCGTTAAGGTAATTGGGTACTCCAGAGGTGTCTGTGCTGTAGCTCAAAGGATCTAGGGTTCCATTGGCTTCGTAACGGGTTAGTACCCCATCGCCATCGTCGTCTATATCCAAATAATCCGGTGTGCCATCACCATCGGTATCCCTAGGATTATCAGGGTCTCCGCCTATTTCGGAAGCGGTAGGGACATTGTCACCATCATCGTCGTTATCATAAAAATTGGGAATTCCGTCGTTGTCCAAATCGCCAGTACCTTCTTCCATATTATCCTCAGAAGCCACAAAAACAATAGAATCATCATCGTCGAGCCCCGTAACCGTGGTCAAAGAGGCCGTTCCGGCGTTTCCAAAATATTCTATAGAGATGGATGGATCGGAGGGAGGCACTTCATTACAGAAATAGGTATTGGTCACCGTACTATTGAAAATACGGTAGTTCACAAAGTTTGTGGAAGCGTCTAAGGTAAATGTCCGTGTTCCAGACTCCAAAAACAACTGATCGCTGGTGCCCAATCGCAAGGAAATAGTTTCGGTACTTCCCGAATTGATTTTGAAGAAAACATAACCTCCCGCTTCACCGCAATCCTGCAAAGTACTATCATCAAAATCAAAAGAAGTAACAATGACATCCCCATCATTACAACTCCATGAAAAAAAGCCCAAAATAAAGGCCCAAAAAAGTAGTCGGAATCTTACCAAAATGTTTGACATAGCACAAAGAAACACATTCTTTTCTAATACTACCAACGGATAAATATTTTAATATGTATTTTTGCCCAAATTCAACAAAAAACAAACCAAGCTTCTAACCCCTTATGAAAAAAGTATATTTCGACAGCGCCGCTACAACCAAGCTTCGTAACGAAGTGATTTACTGTATGACGGAAGCGCTAAAAGTTGAATACGGAAACCCCTCATCTACACATTCTTACGGAAGGTCAGCTAAATCTTTACTTGAAAATTGCAGAAAAGACATTGCGAAGCATCTAAATGTAGCCGCCGGTGAGATTATTTTTACTTCTGGAGGGACCGAAGCGGACAATCTTATCCTAAATAGCTGTGTACGTGATTTGGGGGTAGAGCGCATTATTTCCAGTAAAATTGAACATCACGCTGTATTGCATACCATCGAAGAGTTAGAAGCTAAATATGGTATTGAGGTTTCTTACGTGAATTTGGAAGATTGTGGGCATGTGGATTACGAGGATTTGGAAAATCTACTGAAAGATACTTCCAAAAAGACCTTGGTGAGTTTAATGCATGTGAACAATGAAGTAGGGAATATCTTAGACATTAAGCGTACCGCGTTACTATGCAAAGAATACGATGCGCTGTTCCATAGTGATACAGTACAGAGTGTTGGGCATTTTGAGTTGGATTTTGAAGAAATCCCGATCGATTTTGCCGCGGTTGCTGCTCACAAGTTCCACGGACCTAAAGGAGCCGGTTTTGCCTTTATACGCAAGAATACAGGGTTAAAGTCTTTGATCTATGGTGGCGCACAGGAAAGAGGCCTAAGAGCCGGTACAGAAGCAGTATACGCTATTGCGGGTATGGCCGAAGCCTTGAAAATATCCTATCAAAACTTAGCGGAAGAAAAAGCCTATATTACCGATTTGAAAAACTACTTCAAGGCTGAACTTAGCTCGAAAATAGAAGGAGTTTCGTTTAACGGTTCTTGCGATGATAACGAAAGAAGTACGTATACCTTGCTAAATGTGTGCTTGCCAGTAACTCCCGAAAAAGGAATGATGCTACTATTCCAAATGGATTTAAAAGGAATTGCTTGCTCTCAAGGAAGTGCTTGTCAAAGTGGTAGTACAGGAGGATCGCATGTATTGAATGCCATTCTTTCTGAAGAGGACAGAAAAAAACCTTCCCTTCGTTTATCCTTCTCCAGTTTCAATAACAAGGAAGAAATTGACTACGTTGTAGAGGTGCTTAGCGAGTTCGTAAACTCCTAGAACTTCGCGGTTACCCGAACATTAAATACCCTTGGCGTTAAGAAGTTAGGGATGGCGTACTGTACTTTGGTGTATACGTCCCTTACGAAGGTGTTGGTAATGGAGTTTTGTACATCGAAGATATTGAAGATCTCTGCACCAATAGTCAACTCCTTAAAGGGTTTGAACAGCCCACTATCCTTGCGTTTTTTATCATGTATAAGCACATAGTTTACCCCTAAATCGGCACGCCTGTAGTCCCGCAGTCGGGTTTGGAAATCGTAAGGGTCTGCATAGCTAGGGGAGCCTCCAGGAAGTCCTGTATTGTATACAAGGTTCAAATAAGCCTTCAAGTCAGGAATTACCTTTACGTAATCCTGAAATAGCACTCCAAACTTCAGACGTTGATCTGTAGGCCTAGCAATATAGCCCCGATCATCAATGTTTTCTTCTGTTTTCAAATACCCAAAACTCACCCAGCTCTCAGTACCGGGAACAAATTCTCCGGCAAGGCGTAGATCTAGTCCATAGGCATAGGCTTCGGCATTGTTTCGGGCTCGGTATCGGATCCGGACGTTTTCGATCGTATATGGGTTCACATCCGTCAATTTCTTATAGTATACCTCGCTGTTCAAGGTAAATGCACGTCCCCAGAGGTCGAAACTGTAATCATTCCCCAATACCACATGAATGGATTGCTGGGCTTTTACTCCAGGTCTAACCGTTCCGGTAGAATCCCTTAGCTCTCGATAGAAGGGAGGTTGGTGGTACAGTCCCCCAGAAAGACGGAAGAGCATGTCCATGTCCCAATTGGGCTTCAACGTTACTTGGGCTCTTGGGCTTACTACCGTTTGTGTCTTACTTTGGATACCATCGCCGCTCACCGTCCAGTTTTGTGAACGCACCCCAGCATTTAACCAAAGTTCACTTTCCCCAATATTGGTAAGCTTACTCCACTGGGCAAATCCAGAAATACGGTCGATCTTCGCATTGTTCTGTGCCCGAATCGATGAAAAGGGAACAATAGGTGCATCGTAAGGCACGTAAGGTTCATTGTTCGGTAAATCGAGAACAGGAGGTCGAATGGAGAATCCGGCAGAATCGATTACTTCGAACTCTTGCACACGGTCTCTAATATCTTCATGGGTGTATTTTACGCCATATTCTATGATGTGATCGTCAATATTTAGAGTCCCACGGTGTTGTGCATTCACGATAAGTGCATCCAGATCGTTACGGGCATGGGTTAATTGACTTCCAATTCCTTCGGCAAACTCTACTTCTCCCAAATCTTCATCACCAATATTCGTATTTACCTGTCCTAACAAGTAGCGGGCTTGAATGTCGAAATATTCCTGTTCTGTGGTCTGGTAGATAGATCCAATGAACTTGGCTGTATAGTTTTCTGAAGGCACATAAGTTCCCTTCAGCGCTCCGAAATAGGTATTATAACGGTCTTCTTCTTGGCCTTCATAAAATACCAATAAGGCCACAGGGTCGGTAATGGTTCCGAAGTTGGTTTGTCTCGTTAAAGGCTCATATTGGTAATCGTTCACAGAGATATTACCCAATACGCCTAATTCAAATTTATTACTGAATTTGTATGTGAAGTACGTTTGTGCATCTGCGAAAGTAGGGCGGAAGTTGGTTTCCGTTTGCTTGGCGTCTACGAACAAGCTGTTATCGCGATAACGGAGTCCAACGATACCCGTAAGGCGTCCGTTGGCCGATTTGCCTCCTAGAGAAGCACTAGCACCTAAAAGACTGGCGTCTACCGAAGCCTCGAACCCTGTGGGCTGTCGATAGGTAATATCCAATACCGAAGAAAGCTTGTCTCCATATTTGGCCTGAAACCCTCCTGCAGAGAAATCTACACTGGAAGTTAGGTCGGGATTTACAAAGCTCAGCCCTTCCTGTTGTCCGCTACGGATAAGGAAAGGGCGGTATACTTCGATTTCGTTTACATATACCAAATTTTCGTCGTAGTTACCTCCACGCACCGAATATTGGGTACTCAATTCATTGTTATTGCTTACCCCTGGAAGGGAAGTAAGTACATTTTCTACCCCCGCATTGGCTCCGGGAATACGCCGAACGGCTTCCGGACTAATTGAGGTAATACCTTCAACCCGTTTCCGCTTCTTGGCATCGATGACGACTTCACCAAACTGTTCCACATCTACTTGTAGAGATGGATTGAACTCATAATCTTCATTAGCGGCCAAGGAAATGGTAAGCTGCGCGTCCTTCAGTCCTAAATAGGAGTAGGTGATAACTACGTTTTGATTTGCAGGTATTTCTAACACATACGCACCGTTAAGGTCGGTTTGTGTTCCCGTTTCGCCTGCAATTACATTTACGCCGTTTAGCGGTTGATTATTTTCGTCGAGAATAATCCCTCTCACAGTGGCTGTCTGTGCTTGAACAAATCCAATAAATAGTAAGAAGAATAGCTGCGGCAGTAAATATTTTGTTTTCAAAAGCGAATATTATAGTTGTTTTCTGAAAAAAGTTGCTTCAAATGTAGTACTATTTCCCACATTATCCACGACAATTACTTTCAATTTGTTTTCGGCTTCGGTGATGATATTATCGTCGAAATCATAAACTAAAACGTCTTTTTTGTAATCATATTCTGTGAGAATGAATTTTCCGTTTATTGTAGCCCTGTAGGTGCCGATACCACTGGCATCATCTTCAATTTTCAATATGAGCGTTTCATTCTTGCTAATCCATTTTTCATCCTGAAAGTTGGCAGGTTCAATGGTAGGGGCAATGGTATCTCTACCCAATACGTAGGTGCCAAACCTTCGGGTCTTGGCCGAAAGTTTCTTTCCGTTGCGATACGTTGTATAGTATATAGGAGGCTTGTTGTAGTTATATCTTCCTATATACAATTTCCCCATGTCTTCTTTGGTGTAGTTGGAAGCATCGAAGGAAAGCGTCATGTTTTTGTGTAAGGGGACCACGTCTTCATGGAGCTTAAGCGTATCTACGTCGGCTTGAATATTCAAATACGTATCCTCGTAGAGGCTTTCTGCTGGAATGTAAATGCTGAATTTTCCTTTGGTAATGGAGTTCCCTTGATTGTGAACCACAAAATCTAAGTTCTCATCCATCACCAATGGATCTGTGATCTCTTGTTGTTTTCCAGTGACCGGAATGGTAACCACGGTTTTGTTTTTCTGAAAGTCGAGTATTTCTATTCGGAATACAGAAGAGAAGCCATCTTCTACCGAAACATAGCCTTTACCCACTTCATTGATGATAACACTCAGTGGATTGTTGGGCTCACGGAATAATTTCTGAACCCTTACTTTGTTCTTTTTGTAGTATCCATAGTCGATATAGCGATTCAAGTAACGGGTTTCGGAAAAGGAAAAACGGTTGAATTGTACCTTATAGGTTTCCTCTCCGTTGAAGAAAGCAGTGATAATATAGGAACCGTTCTTGTTGGATGCCCCGTCGTGCTGGTCGTTGGTGGATACTCCGAAGCCAAGAGTGCCTAAGGCTTCTATACCCTCAGCTCGATAAGAACCATCCTTTTGCTTGGTTAAGCGCAGTTTTTGTGGCTTTTGTGAACCATTTACATGGGCATCTTCACCGGAAGGATACACCATAATAGCATTGACCAAAGGATCTTTATTGTCTGCAATATTGATCCCAAAAAGCATAGGGTTCATAGGTCGGGAAGAGGCATCACGAATCTCGTAATGCAGGTGTGGACCACCACTACTTCCTGTGTTTCCGGTATATCCAATGATATCTCCCTTGGAAACGGGAAGCACTTCAGGTTCGGGAAATAGTTCAATTTGAAACTCTTCCTTTTCGTACTGTTTCTTTTTCACATACTCTTGAATGGCGCCCGCATAGGCATCTAAATGCGCATACACGGTATTGTAACCATTGGGGTGTGTGATGTAAAGGGCCTTTCCGTATCCGTAGTGGGCTACTTTAATTCGCTTCACATAACCATCGGCAGGAGCGTAAATGGGAAGCCCCCGTCGTTGTTGTGTTTTAATGTCGAGGCCGCTGTGAAAATGGTTACTTCGTAGTTCGCCAAAGTTCCCCGAAAGGATCAAGGGAATGTCAAGCGGATTGTCAAAATAATCGGTGGGGACATTTTGTGCATGGATTTGAATCCCAAAAAGGAGTAAAAGCAAGAAATAAGATCTCATAAAAATTCTAATTGTCTATAAATTAAAGGGGAGATTCAAAAAATATTGCAAACCTAATCAATAATACAAAAAAAAGGCAAAAACTGTTGGCATATTGGGGCTACAATGTTAACTTTGTGTAATAAGTATTGAATAAAACCGTTAATGTCCAACCTTGTTGAAATTGTTGATTCTCTAGAAAATAGAATTAGTAAATTGCTTCATCGATATGAAAAGCTGAAGCATAAAAACCAAAAACTAGAAGCCGAGTTAACAGTTTTAAAGGAGCTAAACGAGAAAACCCAGGAAGAGGTGACTCACTGGCGAGAAAAGTGTGGATCGTTGAAATTGGCAAATTCATTACTTGGCAGCGACCAACATAAACGAGATACGAAACTCAAAATAAATGCTTTAGTTCGGGAAATTGACCAATGTATTAGTCAACTCTCCGAATAACATAAAAATAATGTCAAACCCGTTAAAGATTAAACTCTCTATTGCGGATAGGGTCTATCCACTAACCATCGATCCGGCCCAAGAAGAAGGGCTGCGAAAGGCCACAAAGAAGATAGAGGAGATGATTAAACGATTTGAGCAAAGTTACGCAGTGCGGGATAAACAGGATGTACTGGCCATGTGCGCACTACAGTTTGCCGCTCAAGTAGAACAACGGGGAATAGACAAAATGAACGACCAACAGCAAATAGAAGAAAAGCTCGAGGCTTTAAATCATCTGTTGCAAGATCATTTAGCATAACGTTCTTTAAAATAGATAAAGGTACTGCCTACATTAATACTATTTTTTGGTAAACTCAACACGAATTCTTTAAAAAGGGTGAGTTGAAGTTGTAAAAGCGCGCCGTCTTTGAGCGGATTCTTGACCAGCTTGTTAGCCCTAAACTTGTTTTAAGGAGTTTATTCAAAAACACAATATTAGTGTAGGCTTTTTTTATACACTAACTTAAACTTATATGGACAATATAATTACTATCGCAATAGCCGCCGTTGCAGGTTTGGCCGTTGGTTTTATCATAGCGAAGATGCTGGAGAAAAGCAATGCTTCCCAAGTGATAAAATCGGCCAAGAAGAACGCAGCTTCTATTGTGAAGGGAGCCAAAAGTGAAGCCGAGGCACTCAAAAAAGATAAAATACTTCAGGCCAAGGAGAAGTTCATCGAACTCAAGGCCGAACACGAAAAAGTAATCCTGAACCGTGACAAGAAGATGGCAGAGGCCGAAAAGCGTACACGCGATAAGGAGTCCCAAGTGTCCAACGAACTTTCCAAAAACAAAAAGCTCAACTCCGAGTTGGATCACAAATTAAAAGAGTACGACAACCGTCTTACTGTGCTTGATAAAAAGAAATCGGAAGTAGAGAAGATGCACCGAAGCCAAATCGAACAGCTGGAGGTTATCTCCTCACTTTCTGCCGAAGATGCCAAGGCGCAACTTCTTGAGAGCTTGAAGAGCGAAGCTAAAACCGATGCCATGGCCTATGTGCAAACCGCTATGGAAGAGGCCAAGATGACGGCACAACAAGAAGCCAAGAAGGTGATTGTAAACACCATTCAACGTATTGGAACCGAAGAGGCGATCGAAAACTGTGTGTCTGTTTTCAACCTGGAAAGTGATGACGTAAAGGGACGTATCATTGGTAGGGAAGGACGTAACATTAGAGCTATTGAAGCGGCTACTGGAGTAGAGATCATTGTAGACGATACACCCGAGGCGATCATTCTTTCCTGTTTCGATTCTGTACGACGTGAAATTGCTAGATTGTCCCTTCATAAATTGGTTACGGATGGAAGAATCCACCCGGCCCGTATCGAAGAAGTGGTTCGTAAAACACGCAAGCAAATCGAAGAAGAGATTATTGAAGTAGGAAAGCGCACCGTGATCGATTTGGGAATTCATGGACTTCACCCAGAACTGATTAAAGCCGTTGGAAGAATGAGATATCGTTCTTCATACGGTCAAAACCTATTGCATCACTCCAGAGAGGTAGCTCGTTTGTGTGGCGTTATGGCTTCTGAATTGGGATTGAATGCGAAGCTTGCCAAAAGAGCGGGATTGCTACACGATATTGGTAAAGTACCGGAAGCGGAGACAGAAACCCCTCACGCCATCCTTGGAATGCAGTGGGCTGAGAAATACGGTGAGAAAGCCGATGTTTGTAATGCCATTGGAGCGCACCACGACGAGATTGAAATGAATAACCTGTTATCTCCTATTGTTCAGGTGTGCGACGCCATTAGTGGCGCACGTCCAGGAGCGAGACGTCAGGTGTTGGATTCTTACATACAACGACTGAAAGACCTAGAGGACATTGCCTTTGGATTTAACGGTGTAAACAAAGCCTACGCCATTCAGGCAGGTAGGGAATTACGTGTGATCGTGGAAAGTGAAAAAGTAAGTGACGACAAAGCGGCACAGCTTTCGTTCGAAATTTCACAGAAAATCCAAACGGATATGACTTATCCGGGACAGGTAAAGGTTACCGTGATTCGCGAAACCCGTGCGGTTAACATCGCCAAATAGATTAGACGAAACAATAATTTAAAAGCTTCTTGGCGGACCTCTTATGAAACGGAGGTAGTCTTAGGAGCTTTTTTTATTTTCCTTTCCATCCGAATGACCTTTATTATAGATGCAATAAGAATAGATAAGATGATGTCAAAACAATAGGGATATCTATAAAAATAACCTGCAAATAGTCTGAAATCAATTTCTTGTGTCTGATTAGCCCAGAGCACACCATAATAAACACCGCACAATAACCATGGTGTAAAGCAAATAAGTATCCTTAAGAGCTTTCTTTCATATATACGGTTAACCATTAGCAACAAAATGGGTAGAAACCACAACCATCCTATGGTTATGAATGTATGAAATTCAGCATATAAAATTGAGAACTTGGTTTTATAGTGAGTACCGCTATAAAGAATGAAGCTTTCAATTAGGTTTATGAATAAACTTAGTGCCCAAAAACCAATGAAATGGGTAATTCGTCTACTATTGATCATAGATATTCGAATAACCACTTCCTGGCATTTCGAAGAATTTCCCGTTTATAAATCGGTAATTCCTGTCAAGCGCTTTGATCTGCGCCAGATCGGAAGCATCCAACTGCAATTTGCTGGCCCCATAATTACTTACAATGTTCTTTTTGGTGGTAGACTTGGGTATCACCGCAATGTCTCGCGTTAAATGCCAATTAATAAGCACACTAGCTGGATGAACTCCATGTCTATCGGCAATGTTTTTCAGTGCCGGTATTTCGAATAGATTAGGTTCATCGTCGGCTTTCATAGCATCTACGCGATCTCCAGATCCCAAAGGGGAGTATGCCGTTAGGTGAATTCCGTGTTCTTTACAGTAGTCCACTAAATCCGGTTGCTGGAGTAGGGGATGCATTTCTACTTGGTTCATCTCGGGTTTTTCTTGTGAATTTGCGACCAGATTACTCAGCTTTTTTACACTAAAATTGGAAACCCCTATATGCCTCGTCAATCCTTGTGCCTTTGCTTGCTCCATCGATTTCCAGGTATCTGCAATAGGCAATTGCTCCAATGGAATATACTCATCGGGTGTTTGTGGAAAACCCACTCCTTTTTTGAAGGCCACAGGCCAATGGATGAGATAGAGATCCAAATAATCCAATTGCAGTTTGTTTAAGGAGTCTTGAAGGGCAGGGGCCACAGATTCCGGATGATGGGAGTCGTTCCAGAGTTTCGAGGTAATGAAAAGTTCCTCGCGCGTTAATTTTCCTTCAGCGAATAGGGAGGACAATACTTCACCGATTTCTTCTTCATTTCCGTATACGGCCGCTGTGTCTATATGCCGGTAGCCTGCTTCTATGGCATCTATGAGGGCGTTTTTCAATTCGTCACCCGTTGCTTTCCAGGTACCCAATCCTATGGCATGGAAGGAATCTCCATTGCTAAATGTAAGTGTTTTCATCTCCTATTTTTTAGGCTACTGAAATTACGAAGAAAAAGTGCAAATAGAAAGGGAATATGCTAGTTATTCCTAGGGTGGAATTGTTCGATGACCGAAGCCAAATGAGAAGTGTCTACATGGGTGTACACTTCGGTAGTGGTAATGCTTTCATGCCCCAACATTTGTTGAATGGCCCGTAAATCAGCTCCATTCTGAAGTAAGTGCGTAGCGAAGGAATGCCTAAAGGTGTGCGGGCTCACTTTTTTACGAATTCCAGCTTTTTCGGTCAGTTGTTTTATGATCGTAAAGATCATTGCGCGCGTTAATGGCTTCCCTCTTCGATTGAGAAAGAGGAAGTCGGTAAATTCATCCGGAATATTTTGATGGGAACGCACTTCTTTTCGGTAAATCTCTATGAATTTAATGGCAGAGGGCGCAATAGGAACAAAGCGTTGTTTATTTCCCTTTCCGGTAACCCGTATAAAGCCTTCTTCAAAAAGCAGATCGGATATTTTTAATTGGGTGGCTTCAGAAACCCGTAATCCGCAGCTGTACAGTGTTTCCAGTATGGCCCTGTTTCGTTCTCCCTGATCTTTAGAAAGATCGATCTGTCCAATGATTTGGTCTATTTCTTCCTTGGAAAGAGTATCGGGTAGTTTTCGTCCCAGTTTGGGGGATTCTATCAGTTCTAAAGGATTTGTTTTTCGGTATTCTTCGAAAATAAGATAATTGAAGAAGCCGCGAAGTCCCGAAATGATTCTACTTTGGGAACGCGGATTCATTTCCTTTGCTATCTGATAAATGAATTCTTGAAGTGTTTTCTCTGAAATAGTAAGGGGAGAATCTGTTATATCATGAGTCGCCAACCAATCCATCAATTTTTGAATGTCATAGGCGTAATTAGTGATTGAATTTTGGGATAATCCCCTTTCAATATGGAGATAATGTTTGTAATCGGTAAGCGCCTGTGACCATTTCATACGCTATTTAAAGATATTTTAAAAAAGTGAGGATGAAATAACAACCTAACAAAAATCGTTGTAATTTTACAATAATAACTAAACTTTACCCCCCATTATGAAAAAAATAGTAATAACCGTTATCGCGGTATTTGTGTCTACAGTCACATTTTCTCAAGGCTTGGATTTAGGAATTAAAGCAGGTGTTAACTTTGCCAATATTACAGATGCTTCTGGATTGGACAACCGTACAGGGTTTGTGTTCGGTGCCTTTGCTGGTGTAAAATTGGGTGACAAGATCGGTATTCAAGGAGACTTGTTGTACTCGCAACAAGGAGCGGAGGCCGATGTGGATAAGATCGATCTTAACTACGTAAACATTCCTATTGTCCTAAAATATTTTATTACCGAAAATCTTCATATTCATGGAGGACCTCAGTTTGGTTTTGTAGTGGATGACAATGTTAAGGATGTGTTCCAGAATGTAGCGGAGGCTGAAACAGCAGATGTTTCTGGTGTTGTAGGAGCTGGAATTGACCTTCCCATGGGAATCCGCATCGACGGACGTTATAACTTTGGACTTTCGGACGTAATTAAAAGCACAAGTAGTTCCGTGAATGTGGAAAGCGGTAAGAATAGTGTTATTACACTTTCATTGGGATACTCTTTCCTATAAGTTAGAAAATTGTCAAGATTCATCAAAAAGGGGTTGCGGGATGCAACCCCTTTTTTATTGATAATCAGTTCTTTAATTGGTTTATTTTTAAAGAAATAGGACTATTCTCATTCTTTGTTTAGAAAAATATTCTTTAGTTTCGTTTTAATAATCAAACTTCAAACTAAACAATTATGAAAAAATTATTCACCATGTTGGTGGTTGCGGTATTCGCTTTCACCATCAACGCTAGTGCGCAAGAGATTTCCTTTGGGGCAAAGGCAGGTCTCAACTTGGCTTCCATTAATGGAGACGACGCCGACGATGCCAACTTCGATGGGAGAACCAGCTTCCATGTGGGTGCTGTTGTTAATATCGGGATCGGAGAGTTCTTTGCCGTTCAACCTGAAGTAGTGTATTCTGCACAAGGATTTACTGCAGAGGAAGAAGGGGTAGATGTAACCGGGAAACTGGATTACCTCAACATTCCTGTTTTGGCAGATTTTACCATTGCAGAAGGCTTAAGCCTACAAGGAGGGCCTCAATTCGGTTTTAATATTACAAGCGAAGCCGAAGCCGACGGAGAGACCGAGGACATCGATGATGTTGAGTCTGTAGATGTTGCTGCAGGTATTGGCGCACAGTACAAACTTCCCGCTTTGGGATTGTTCTTCCAAGCCCGTTACGTAATCGGTTTAAGTGATGTTGTATCCGATTTTGATGGAAAAAATGCTAATCTAAGTCTTTCTGTGGGATGGTTTTTTAATTAATTCAAAATACCCAGAATGAATTGAAAAGGAGCCTAAAGGCTCCTTTTTCCATGGGATTAACAGGGAAATAGAACCCATAATCGAAAAAAATAGGGTTTTTCCTGTATAACTGTTAAAGAAAATTTTTATAGATTCGTCCCAATTAATCAAACTTCAAACTAAACAATTATGAAAAAATTACTACTACTAGTTGCAGTTTTCGCGTTTGCGTTTTCTGCACAAGCACAGACAGAAAAGGGAGGTTGGTTCTTCGGAGCTGACGCCGGTGTTTCTTTTTCTTCAACCAAAACTACTCCAGAATTTAACGGTACCGAAGGAGATGACACAACTACATCTACCTTTTCAATCACTCCAAGTGCCAACTACTTTGTTATCGATAACCTAGCTGTTGGATTGGATCTGTCTTTTACTTCTTCTAACACTAAGTTCGATACGGAAGGTGGAGAGCAAGAAGTAAAGAGCAATTCTTTTGGTGTAATTCCTAATGGAACTTATTTCTTCGGAAGTAGCAATACACGTCCTTACATTGGAGCTGGAGCTGGTTTATGGTCCATGGGAGGAGAAGAAGATGCAACCAAGTTCAGTGGTTTGGCTATTAAAGGTCAAGGTGGTGTAGCTATTTTCTTGAATGATACAGCTGCTGTAAACATTGGAGTTGAGTATGTAAATGCTAATCTATCCAACAAGGAAGAGAGCGACCTTAAGAACAAAATGAGCATCATTTCATTTGGAGCTGGTTTCTCTATCTTCTTGAAGTAGGATCATAACGACCTTATTATATGAAGCGGGGCCTTACAGGGCCCCGTTTTTTATTTCTGCTTCCAGAGTTTAAAGATAAACCAACCAGAGAGCCCTGCGATGGCCAGTAATATTAAAGCGCCTGTGAGGTTGCCATAAATGAGATACCCCATGCCAAATAAGGCAGTGTAGACTAAGACGACTCCTAAGAGCATGGATGCAAGGTCGATGGTAAATCGATCGTTGGATGTAGGCAGTTCTTCCCCTTCTTGTTTCGCTTTCTCCTTAAAACCATTCCATCCACTACCATACGGTGTAATAGCCTTGTAAAATTTAGTAAGGTGCTTCGTGTCGGTAGGTTGGGTAATTAAGGTGGCGACAATCCATGCAATGGTGGTGATAAGAACACCTAGTACTAGCTTTTCATGGTCTTCCAATCCCAATTCCGTAAACTCGAATATCAATGCAATAACAAAGGATACGACCATCCCAGTAATTTCGCTGTAGGCATTGACACGCCACCAGAACCAACGGAGGATAAAAATAAGCCCTGTTCCTGCTCCAATTTGGAGCAAAATATTGAAGGTATCCAATGCACTTTCAAACTGAAGAGCCAGCAAAGCAGCCAAAATCATAAGGACAACTGTAGAAAGTCTTCCTACGGAAACTAATTCTTTTTCAGATGCTTCGGGCTTCACAAATCGCTTGTAAAAATCGAGGGCTACATAAGAAGACCCCCAATTTAGATGCGTAGAAATCGTACTCATAAAAGCAGCAATGAGGGACGCCACCACCAATCCTAATAGACCGGCAGGCAAGTGTGTTAGCATGGCCGAATATCCCAAATCATGTCCCATCGTCGCTTTGGGAAACTGTTCTGCAATGTCTGTAAGCTGCGGATACAGTACCAAGGAAGCCAATGCAATTAAAATCCAAGGCCATGGACGTAGGGCATAATGGGCAATATTGAATAGGAGGGTAGCTCCTATCGCATTCTTTTCATCCTTGGCAGAAAGCATACGTTGTGCGATGTATCCACCACCCCCTGGTTCCGCTCCAGGATACCAAACGCTCCACCATTGCACCGCTATGGGAATAATAAGTAGGGTGATAAGGCTCTTTGAGTTACTGAAATCCGGAAGGAAATTCAGTTTGTCCGATACATTTTCATTCTGCAATAGATTTTCCAATCCACCGATTTCCGGCATAGTAATGATATAATAAGCGGCCCAAACGGAACCTATCATAGCAACAATAAACTGCAGGAAGTCCGTGAAAATCACTCCGCGTAGTCCTCCAATAGAGCTATAGGCTACCGTAATGATCGATGCGTAAACCACCGATTGCCATGGTTCGAGATCGAAAAGGATTCCGCCTATTTTAATTGCTGCCAAACATACGGAAGCCATGATCATTACATTGAAGAAAACGCCTAAATAGAGGGCACGGAACCCACGCAAGAAAGCGGCTTCTTTTCCACTATAGCGTAATTCGTAGAATTCGAGGTCTGTGAGTACTTTAGAACGCCTCCATAGTTTAGCATACACGAATACCGTAAGCATTCCCGTGAGTAAGAAGGCCCACCATACCCAGTTCCCGGAGATACCGTTTTGTCGCACGATATCGGTAACAAGGTTAGGAGTATCTGCAGAAAAGGTGGTGGCCACCATGGATATTCCCAATAACCACCAAGGCATGTTCTGTCCCGAAAGGAAAAACTCTTTCGTGTTCTTTCCCGATCGTTTGGAAACCAGTATTCCAATGATTAGGAAAACAACAAAAAATGAAATAATGAGGGCCCAATCGAGAGTAGCTAATTGCATAATGGTGGTATATTAGTCTTTAAGGCTTTCTGCCTGACCCACCCAATCGTCTCGTTCTATACGTCCTGGAAAGAAATCGATCAATTCGGTAAGCACACGAATGTCCTCATCCTTAAATCGACTTATTTGTTCGTAATTGTATATGCCTATTTCATTGAGTTTTTGCTCAATATAAGGTCCAATGCCGTTTATTTGGGTTAGGTCTTGTTTATCGGAAACTTCGGCATGGCCGAAATTATCGAAATTGAGTTTTGGTTTGTTCAGCGTATAAGTAATGTAACTGGTACGTGCCTTTTCGGCTATATCCTCGGCGGGTAAAGCAGTTGGGATTTCCTCTTCTTCTGCTTCTTCAATTTCACTTTGCAACTCTTCTTGGGTTTCCTTAACCACTTCTATGATCTTAGGCTTAATTTCTGTGAAGATGACATCGATGTCCTTTTCATCCCGAACACGTTTTGTTCTTTCAGAAGTCTTATTAATCTTACGCAGTGCCTTGAGGTATTTGGATTTTTGCATGTACCAAGCAGAAAAATAACCAATTAAAAAGGTACTCAACATCAAAAGAAATACCCCGAGATAATCAGGTAATTGGTTTACAAATTCGGTAAGCTGATCCATTAACTTGAACTGTACTTTATTTCAATTCTCCTATTCAATAAACGACCTCTTTCAGTTTTATTGCTTGCAATGGATTTAGATTCTCCTTCGGAGCGTGCGATGATCTTCTTTCTGTCCAATTTGCCCTTGGTTACCAAGTACCAGCGTACCTGTCTCGCATGTTTTAATCCCACTAAGTAATTATCATTGGCATTTCCTACATTATCAGTATGCCCTACGACCTCTACAATTAGGTTAGGATTCGCAGCCATTGCCTCCTTGACTTCCGCCAATAAATCCTGTAAGTCTTTATTTACAAAAATATCATTATTTACCAATTTAGGGTAAATAGTTTTGTCTTCTGGTAATTTTAATGCGGCCTCGGCTATTCGGGCTTCATCTAATGGACTGAAAGAAAAGGAAATACCATTTTCGTGTCGTCCGTTTTCATCAAAATTAATTTCACGGATAATAGGCTTAATAACAATCTTCTCTCGGGCCATACCCGTCTCCAAAAGCAATTCTTTCACTTTCTGGCCTCGCTGAAAACCCCAGTTTGGGGTGTGTATATCTTCAGAAGCACTATATAGAGAGCAAATGTGAAGTTCTTCATTGGGGTGGGAGATCATATACGTATTCAGCTTGTACTTAAAATCCTTGACCTCCTCGTTCAAGATGATATCACTGCTGTTTTTATGAAAACCAATGCCTTGATTGAATAAGAAAATGACATCGTTCTTTGGCGTAATGGCTTTCAAACCAAGGTGCTGTTCATGACTATCAAACGGTTCCACCTCGTTTTCAAGTCGATTAAGGCTATCCCCCTCAATAGGCTCTAAAGATTCATCGGTAATGGGGCCTTCGTCAATCTCTACCGTGTCTGTAGAGGTGCTAGCCACCTCCTCAGGCGGATTGGTATTTTGGTGAACCGGATCTAGTATGGAAAACAACCACAGCCCAAAAAATGACCATACGAGGAATACTAGAAGAGCCGTTAGGAAATTCTTCATTTTGGGTAATTGGTTGTTTTAGAGGTGTTGAAAAAGCTTTTCAAGGCATAACAAACTTACTAAATTAATTAATGACAAGGCCCCGAAAATTTAATCTATTTTTCACATAGACTAAACAAATTTTGATTATGTTTGTAACAGAAATGCAAATGAGAAACTTACATCATCACCATTTATCACGACTGGCTCAGGCGAGGTGATAGATTGTATGTGTAATTTAAACATATTTACAAACCCGTTTGAGTAGTCAAACGGGTTTTTTTATGGCCAAATTTTAACGAAAAAGAATAGGACAATGATTAAATTAAAAATTGCGGTTCAAAAATCGGGGAGATTACACGACGACTCCCTAAGGTTGTTGAAAGATGCGGGGATCTCTATCGACAATGGAAAGGATCAATTAAAGGCAGAAGCCAAAAATTTCCCCGTAGAGGTATATTATTTACGAAACGGGGACATTCCGCAATACCTTAAAGACGGTGTGGTAGACTGTGCCATTATTGGCGAAAATGTCCTAGTGGAGAAAGGGGAGGATATTGAGATAACAGAGCGTTTGGGCTTTTCTAAATGTCGCGTATCTCTTGCTGTTTCTAAGATATTTGAATACGACAGCCTTTCCGATTTAGATGGGAAACGTATCGCTACGTCATATCCAAACACCACCAAAAAGTATTTGGAAAAACGAGGAATTTCGGCCGATCTCCATGTCATTAATGGAAGTGTAGAAATTGCTCCAAATATCGGATTGGCAGATGCCATTTGCGATATTGTGAGTAGTGGTAGTACACTGTTCAAGAACAATCTAAAGGAAGTGGAAATTATGATGAAAAGCGAAGCAGTACTCGCTGTTTCTCCTAAGCTCCCTTTAGATTCGGCACCTATTTTAGAACGTCTGCGTTTCCGGATTCAATCGGTTTTAAAGGGAAGAAGTTCTCGCTATGTGCTGTTGAACGCTCCCAATGACAAACTCGATACGATTGTATCCCTTATTCCCGGGATGAAGAGCCCCACCATACTGCCACTGGCCGATGAGAACTGGAGCAGTGTGCACAGTGTCATTAAGCAAGAAGAATTTTGGGAAGTGATCGATCAATTAAAGGAAGCCGGAGCACAAGGTATTCTGGTCTGTCCTATTGAGAAAATGGTTATTTAAAAGAAAGCTATGCAGATTATTGACAATCCAAATAAAAGTGAATGGGATGAAATTCTGGAACGTCCCACCCAATCCGTACAGGATATTGAGCTTACCGTAAATGAGATTTTTTCAGAAATCAGGCAGAAGGGAGATATTGCTGTTTCCAAGTACACCGAACTATTCGATGGAGTGGTGCTAAAGGACATAAAGGTAGGCGAAGACGAGATTCAGGATGCTGTTCAGGAGATTTCAACAGAACTAAAAGCGGCCATTAATACGGCCAAGGAGAATATTGAAAAATTCCACAAAGCCCAGAAAAGTGACCGAATTGAAGTAGAAACCACTCCTGGAGTGCAGTGTTGGATGGAAAAACGCCCTATAGAAAAGGTTGGGCTCTACATACCCGGAGGATCCGCTCCTTTATTTTCTACCATTTTAATGCTGGCTATACCGGCTACTTTGGCTGGTTGTAAAGAAATCGTGCTATGTACCCCACCAAATAAAGAAGGAAAGGTAGCTCCGGCTATTTTATATGCAGCGAGTTTGTGTGGCGTTACGCAAGTTTTTAAAGTAGGAGGCATTCAGGCGATCGGAGCTATGACTTTCGGAACAGCTACCATCCCTAAGGTCTTTAAGATTTTTGGTCCTGGGAATCAATTTGTGACTGTGGCGAAACAATTGGCCACCAAATTTCAAGTGGCTATAGATATGCCAGCGGGTCCCAGTGAGCTAATGATTTTTGCCGATGAAACCGCTGTGCCGTCCTTTTTGGCTTCCGATTTATTGAGCCAAGCAGAACATGGTGCGGATAGCCAGGTTATGTTGGTTTGTACTTCTAAAAAGATCGCTGAAGAAACACAAAAAGAAATTAAAGTTCAAGTTGAAGTGTTGAATCGCAAATACATTGTAAATCAGTCAATTGAAAATTCAAAAATTATTCTAATGGATAAAAACGAAGACGCCCTTTCATTGATCAATGCCTATGGTCCTGAGCACCTTATTATTGTGAGCGAAAATGAGGAATTTTTTGTGAATGGACTGTCAAACGCAGGATCCGTATTTCTTGGAAACTTCACACCGGAAAGTGCGGGCGATTATGCTTCGGGAACCAACCACACATTACCTACCAATGGATATGCAAAGCAGTACAGTGGGGTAAACTTGGAAAGCTTTATGAAGAGCATGACTTTTCAGAAAATATCTGAAGACGGTATTAAAAACATAGGAAGCGCTATAGAATGCATGGCAGAGGCGGAAGGTTTACAGGCCCACAAAAATGCGGTGACCCTTCGACTAAATTATTTGAATGCGTAAGGTATGAGTCAAGTAGATAACAAAAGAACGGTACAGCAATTGGCAAGACCTAACGTTTTGGCCATGAAGCCTTATAGTTCGGCACGTGACGAATTCAAGGAGTTCGATAAGGAAATGGTTTTCTTGGATGCCAATGAAAACCCGAATAACACCCAGGTAAATCGTTATCCCGATCCGCAACAACGGTCTTTAAAGGAGCTATTAGCTTCCCAAAAGGGAGTGAAAACCGAAGAAATACTTTTGGGTAATGGAAGTGACGAGGTACTGGACCTTATTTTCAGGGTGTTTTGTGAACCTGGGAAGGACAGTGTAATTATAGTACCGCCTACCTACGGTATGTACAAGGTATTGGCAGAAACAAATGATATAGCATGTTTGGAAGTTCCGTTAACTCGAGATTTTCAATTGGATGTTTCAGAAATACTAGCCGCCCAAACGGCTGAAACCAAATTGTTGTTTATCTGTTCCCCCAACAATCCATCTGGCAATACCATGCAAGGGGAGGCCGTTCGCGAACTTATTGAGAAGTTTGACGGTATCGTGGTTATAGATGAAGCCTATATCGATTTTACCGAAGGTTCCAGCTGGACCAAAAGAATCAACAGTTATGACAATCTCATCGTAACCCAAACCCTTTCCAAAGCTTATGGTATGGCAGGAATCCGATTGGGAAGCTGTTATGCTTTTTCAGAAATCATTGCTTTGCTCAATAAAATAAAGCCACCGTATAACATAAATACACTCACCCAGATATACGCTTACGAGCGTATTGTGGACAATGAAAGGTTTACAGAAGAAGTCCAAACCATTATTTCGGAACGGGAACGCTTAAAGAATGCTTTGAAAGAAGTAGCAATAGTGAAACAAGTCTTTCCTTCCGACGCTAATTTTTTATTGATCCGCGTGGATGATGCTCAACAACGATACACCCAACTCATTGATATAGGTATGGTAGTAAGAAATAGAAGCACGCAACTGCATTGTGAGAATACCCTACGCATTACCGTGGGTACACCTGAAGAAAACAATTTAATAATCAACGCATTAAAACAGCTCTAATGGCGCAAAAAGTATTATTCATAGATAGGGACGGAACCTTGATTAAGGAAACAATAGACGAACAGATCGATGCTTTCGAAAAACTGATTTTCTATCCCAAAGTGTTCGCATGGTTAAGCAAGATAGCTAGTGAACTGGATTACGAATTGGTCATGATAACCAATCAGGATGGTTTGGGGACCGAAGTCTTTCCAGAAGAAACCTTTTGGCCCGTTCACAATTTCATTTTAAGCACTTTCGAAAATGAAGGGGTTTGTTTCAACAAGGTGTTTTTAGATAGGACCTTTCCGCATGAAAATGCACCTACCCGTAAGCCGGGAACAGGATTGCTCACCGATTACTTTTCCGATACCTACGATCTTGCCAATTCGTTTGTCATAGGAGATCGTTTAACCGACATGGAACTGGCCAAGAATTTGGGGTCTAAGGGGATTTTTATTAATGATAAAACGGAATTGGGAACTTCCGAAATTACGGTAAACAGAGCTGATTTGGATGCCTATATAGCCCTTGAAAATAATGATTGGGAGGAGATCTATCGCTTCTTGAAGCTTAGGGATAGAACCGCATCCTTAGAGCGGAATACCAACGAAACCCAAATTGCGATTCAGTTGAATTTGGACGGCACGGGGAAAAGTGACATTGATACCGGAATTGCTTTTTTCGATCACATGTTGGATCAATTGGCGAGACACGGGCAAATGGATTTGGAAATTAAGGTAAATGGTGATTTGGAAGTGGATGAGCACCATACCATAGAAGATACGGCCATTGCCCTAGGAGAGACCTTTCACAAGGCGGTGGGCAATAAGTTAGGGATGGAACGTTATGGCTTTTGTTTACCCATGGACGATTGTTTGGCACAAGTGACCATCGACTTCGGAGGCCGCAATTGGCTAGTTTGGGAAGCTGAGTTTAAACGTGAAATGGTAGGGAAGATGCCTACGGAAATGTTCTTCCATTTCTTCAAGAGCTTCTCCGATGGTGCCAAAGCCAATCTCAATATCAAGGCCGAGGGAACCAACGAACACCATAAGATAGAGGCCATTTTTAAAGCCTGGGCCAAGGCTATTAAATCGGCCGTGAAAAGGGATACTGAAAAAATGATTTTGCCATCCACAAAAGGAGTATTGTAATGAAAACGACGATCATAGATTACGGAGCAGGGAACATTCAGAGCATACTGTTTGCGCTTTCCCGCTTGGGTTTTGAAGCAACCTTGAGTGCCGATGCGGACGAAATTAGGAATTCGGACAAGGTGATTTTCCCGGGGGTCGGCGAGGCGAGTAGTGCTATGGATAAATTGAAGGCTACGGGGCTTGACGAGGTAATTCCGGAGCTCAAACAACCCGTTTTGGGTATCTGTTTGGGGATGCAGCTTATGTGCCGTAGTTCTGAAGAGGGAAATACTGATGGATTGGGTATTTTCGATGTGGAAGTGCGTCGGTTTTCGCAGAAGGTAAAGGTGCCTCAGGTAGGGTGGAATACCATATTTGGATACAACTCGTCTTTATTCAATGGGATTTCAGAAAATGAATATATGTACTTAGTACACAGTTTTTATGCACCGGTTTCCAATGATACGATCGCTTTATCCGAATATGAAACGGAATATAGTGTGGCACTTCAAAAGAATAATTTTTATGGGGTACAGTTTCACCCAGAAAAGAGTAGTAAAGCAGGAGCCCAACTCCTGAAGAATTTTTTAGAGTTATAAAATGAGGATTATACCCGCAATCGATATTATTGAAGGAAAGTGTGTAAGACTTTCCAAAGGAGATTATAGTACCAAAAAGATCTACAATGAACGCCCATTGGAAGTCGCTAAGGAGTTTGAAGCCCATGGCATTGAATACCTTCATTTAGTAGACCTAGATGGTGCAAAAAGTAAGCATATCGTCAATTATAGAGTGCTGGAAGAAATTGCTACTAAAACGAATTTAAAAATCGATTTTGGAGGGGGATTGAAGTCCGATGAAGACCTTCGGATCGCTTTTGAAAGTGGCGCACAGCAGATAACAGGTGGAAGCATTGCTGTGAAAGAACCTAGCACTTTCGAGCGTTGGTTAAAGGCCTATGGCAATGAAAAAATCATTTTGGGAGCCGATGCCAAGGATCGGAAGATAGCCGTAAGCGGTTGGTTGGAGGAAAGCAACCAAGAGCTTATTCCGTTCATTAAGGGGTATCAGGAAAAAGGGGTAGGCTATGTGATATCCACCGATATTTCCAAGGATGGAATGCTTCAAGGACCTTCTTTTGGTCTTTATAAAGAGATTTTGGAAAGTTGTGATGTGAAATTGATTGCTTCCGGTGGTATCTCCACCTTCGAAGAACTACCCAAATTGGCTGAGATGGGCTGTGAAGGAACCATCATTGGTAAAGCTATCTATGAAAATAGGATTACGCTAAAAGAGTTAGAACAATATATTCTGAATAACTAATGAAAGATTTAATAGTTAAAGAATTCAAGGAAAATGCAATCTACCGAATGCAGGAGAGTAGCAGGATGATAGGTATTGCGATAGACAAGATAGGAGAACCGGCCGTTTGGAAGCGTCCCAATGGCATTTCCAATAGTATTGGCAACCTCATATTGCATTTGTGTGGGAACATACGACAATACGCCATTTCCTCTTTGGGCAATCTACCCGATGTTCGGGTTCGTGATGAGGAATTCGAAGCTCAAGAAGGCTTCGCCAAAGCCGAATTGATGGATCAATTAGAACAAACGGTGACTGAAGCCATCAACACGATTAATCAAGTTTCCGAAGAGGAGCTTGTTAGGATTAGGGACGTACAAGGTTTTCAGTTATCCGGTATTGGGATCATCATGCATGTGGTGGAGCACTACAGTTATCATACAGGACAGATCGCATTTTGGGTGAAACAATTAGAGGCACAGGATCTAGGCTTTTACGATGGGTTTGATCTAAACATTAAAAACGAATAACATGCTTACGAAACGAATTATACCCTGTTTGGATATTAAAGATGGCCGTACGGTAAAAGGGATCAATTTTGTTGGTCTAAGGGATGCTGGCGATCCGATAGCATTGGCCAAGCGCTATGCACAAGAAGGTGCGGACGAACTGGTGTTCCTGGACATTTCGGCTACAGAGGAACGACGTAAGACCTTGGCCGATTTGGTTAAACGAATTGCAGCCGAATTGGACATTCCTTTCACCGTGGGTGGTGGAATTAGCCGGGTAGAAGATGTTGGATTGTTACTGAAAAATGGGGCCGATAAAGTCTCCATTAATTCCGCTGCAGTAAAACGCCCTAAGCTAATCAATGAATTGGCGGCCAAATTTGGTTCCCAATGCGTTGTGGTGGCTATCGATGCCAAGCAGATTGATGGGGATTGGAAAGTACATTTAGTAGGAGGAAAGGAGCCCACTAATATTTCCCTTTGGGATTGGGCCCAAGAAGTGGAGGAACGTGGGGCAGGAGAAATTCTTTTTACTTCTATGGATCATGATGGTACTAAGAATGGGTTCGCGAACAAGGCGCTTTCCAAATTGGCATCACTTGTCAATATTCCGATCATTGCTTCCGGCGGGGCAGGGAGTATCAACGATTTTGCGGATACCTTTTTAGAAGGAAATACGGACGCAGCCTTAGCGGCCAGTGTTTTCCACTTCAAGGAAATAGAAATAGAAACATTAAAACAAGAACTAAAAGAGCAGGGAATTCCTGTTCGCATTTAAATACAAACCTTATGGAAATTAATTATGCAAAGTACCCAGACGGATTGGTTCCCGCCGTGGTACAAGATGAAGTTACAAAAAACGTGCTCATGTTGGGTTATATGAACGAGGAAGCACTCACCAAAACCCAAGAGACAGGACGTGTTACTTTCTTTAGCAGAAGTAAAGGGCGTTTGTGGACCAAGGGTGAAGAGTCCGGTAATTTTATGGAAATGACATCCATTAAAATTGATTGCGACAATGATGCATTTCTCATTCAAGCAAAACCATTAGGGCCCGTTTGTCACTTAGGAACGGATACTTGTTGGGACGAAAGGAATAGGTCCAATTTTGGATTCTTTTCGTATTTGGAAGAGGTGATTGAAGAACGAAAGAACAATCCCGAACGCGTGAATAGTTACGTAGCTTCCCTTTTTCGGAAAGGAGTGAACAAAGTAGCCCAGAAAGTAGGGGAAGAAGCCGTCGAGGTAGTGATCGAGGCCATGGGGGATAATGACCTTGATTTCTTAAGCGAAAGTGCCGATCTTATGTTCCACTTTATGGTGATGCTTCAGGCCAAAGGATTCCACTTGCGCGATGTTGAGAAAACCCTACGTTCCCGTCATAAGTACGATAAGGACGAGGTAGAAGCATAAAGAGAGGGCACCTCGATAACCGTCGAAGACGGTCAGGCACGTTTCACTTCGTTCGAAGCACTCGGTGACCTTTTTCTGAATTCTCAGATTGGTCTTCTATCCTGTATTCCAGGAGACAAGGGGTTATGGAGGTGGCACACTACAATGGACTTCGGGTGATTTTCGAAGAAAATTGTATCGAGAAGTCCAATTTAGAAATGCTACTTAATCCTCATCCAAAATCCGAACGCGAAGTTCAGGAAACTGCTTTTCCAGTTCTTCCTTGATACCAAGGACGTGACCAGCACCCACAATGACAATGGCTCTGGTGTGATTGTACTCCAAGACCTGTTCCCCGATGTTTTTGGCCATGCCTGCGTTGCGACGATCCCATACTTCACCCGCTTTTTTGCAAGGTTCGAAAGGTGTTTTCCGGAATTCGAATCGGTTACTTACCCGATAGCGTCTTATAGAACTTTGCTTGTTGCTATAGGTACCCAAATTACCAAACAATCCAGGGAGGATATGTTTTCTATAATCCCGCTTATTGTGTTTTACCAAATATTCAATTTCACCATCTTTCCTGCTTTGTTTTATGCATTGTCTCCATAGTCTACTATATTCTGGAGCTTCTTTTTGGTAATCCATGGAATAGATAAAGTTCATGCCCATAGCAATGGCTAATTTGGAGGTTAAGTCCCCATTCTCATGGCGTAGTGGCTTTTTGCTTCCCTTTATACCATATTTATGGAGATATTGATAGTAATACCAATTGGCTTTATCCTTCTGCACAGCATAATAATGCTTTAAGTACTCAAAGTCCTCCGATGTCATGTTTGTGATGTCCTTTTTGGTCAAAGTCAGGGTTCTTTGCTTTTCTTCTTGGAATATTTTTGAAATACTATCGGAATAGGGCAAAAAGAATTGACTTTCGTCATTTGCTAAACTCAGGGAGTCATGGGGACGATTGTGCTCCGTATAAATAGCATCTGGTTCGTATGTAATGGCAATTTTCAATAAGGGCTTGTAGGCATGTTTAACGATTTTGGGAACATCATGCATGGTGCCCATAATGAGTACTTCGGGTTTTTGTTCTTGGCTCCATACTAGGGAAGAAAACAAGAAGGAAATTGAAAAGATAATTACTGATTTCATGTCGCGATTTTTCATTTTTTACTGCGACAAAACTATTCAGTAAAACTTCCGAAACATTCTATTTATAGGTCTTTGGGGTAAAACGCCGCTATTTTGTGGCGAGTGGAATGGCCTCTTTTACTGCTGCCGAATAACTTTTGGAAACAGGGACTTCAATTTCTGAATGCAACACCAAGCTTAATTTTCCAGAGGCATTTTTGTACTGTTTAAAATGATACGGATTTATTAAATAAGAACGATGCGTTCGTAAGAGCTCTGGGAAGGATTCGGAGATTTTGGTCAGTCGATTGCGAATGAGCTGTTTTTTTAATTCTCCATGTTCGGAATAAGAAACTTCCACATAGTTGTCGTCCGCCTTTACACAGATGAGGTCATTAAAGAAGATACGAAGGCCTTCGTAAGTGCCTTCTCCTTGGATTTCGATTTTCTGATCTTCGTATTGCTTTTCCCTATACTTCCCGAACGCCCATCGACCTATGATCACGATGGGGAGTAATACGGAAATGGCCGGAAAGAAAACGTTCCCTATATAATATCCAAAGGAGTAGGGATTAGGTTCATCCACCATTACCACATACAAATATACACTCCGGGTAACGATAAGTGCCCAGACAACGAAAGAGACCAAGAAAAGCAGTTCGCTTTTTACATACCAATTACTGTTGCTTCGTTTCCAAATCCAACGTTGAACTGGCATCATCATAAGATATGAAATGGCTCCACCCAAACCGTAGAAGGGGAGATAGATGAGTTTTTCGGTGTCCCCGAATTCATCTACGTCCAAAGGCTCGGTGAAGTAAAGAAAAGCGAATATCCATAAGGCCAACCCAAGTGCAATGAACATATGGTGTTTTAGGGAAGGATCGAAAGGATAGTGCTTATTCAAAAGAATTCGATTTTTGAAAAACGAAAGTAGTGCGAATTATGCTTATAGAAAAGGACTTCTCGATACAGTTTTTCTTCAAAAAACCACTCGAAGTCCTATGAATCGGTCGCCGAGTGCTTCGAACGAAGTGAGACGTGCCTGACCGTCTTCGACGGTTATCGAGGTGACATCTTAAGAGATATAAATAAAAAAGACCCGCTTTTACACGGGCCTTTAATGGTTTATGGTATTTGGTGTTTATTATGATAACATGCCTTTCTTCGCTTTACCTCTACTATAAAGATAAAGGAATAGGGCGACTATAATTACTAAGATAGGCATCGCCGCCGCCTGGGCCATCCCAGCTACTTCAATAATATCGGTAGCGAAGAGCCAATAAGGCATCTGAATCAATACGGCAATAAGCGACAATAGGAAAAACACTACAGCGAGTCTTTTACGCATCAACAAGAAGAGGCAGCCCAAAACCCCCGTTATCACTGCTACTCCGAACACGACACTATACCATGAAGGAAGGGCATTGAAAATTTCCATAATGTCTGTCGGATAGTCATCGGCTACGGCATCTTTCATAAAAGTTGCCATGGTGAAATTTAATAGTCCATAAAGATTCCAAAGCAAGGCAAGAACGCCAATAACCCAAAACAGGGCACCGGGTTTGTTAGTTGTTGTCATTTTCTTTTGGTTTTGGTTGTACTCAATAAATATAGATATTTTTGTGCAATGTTCCGTAAACGCTACTACTATCTACTTACCATTCAGTTCCTTGGATTCCGTTATCATGGGTGGCAAAAGCAGCCCGATGTACTCACATTGGAGCGCATGGTTTCCCGAACCCTTCAGTATGTATTAGGGCATAACAACTTCAAATTATTAGCGGCGGGCAGGACCGATGCTAAAGTATCTGCGCACATGCAGTATGTGGAATTATTCTTAGATAATGAACCCCTGCAAATAGAAGAGTTCTTTCCGCTTTTCAATCGCAATTTACCACAGGATATAAGGGCCTTGGAGATACAGGAAGTTGACGAATCCTTCAACATTATAGAGGCTCCTACGGAAAAGGAATACATCTATCTTTTTGCCTACGGAGCGAAGACACATCCTTTTGCTGCTCCTCTTATGTATACGGTTTTTGAAGATTTGGATTTGGATACCATGAAACAAGCGGCTCAGCTGTTCGAGGGGACACATGATTTCAAAAACTATAGCTACAAACCTACTCCGGAAACAAAGACAATCGTAACCATAACCCAAAGCGAGATTGTTGAAAATGAATTATATCAAGCCAATTTCTTTCCTGAAAAGAGTTACTTATACCGCATTCGGGGAAAGGGCTTTAAAAGGCATCAAATCCGTCTCATGATGGGAGCACTTTTCGATGTTGGGGAAGGCAAGTTCACCCTTTCCGATATTGAAAAAAGCCTTCAGGAAGATGTGACGATGAAGTTAGAGCGTATCGTTCCGGCCAGTGGATTGCTGTTACAAGAAGTGAAGCTATAATCCGAATAGATTTTTGTACCTTCATACTCCTAAATTTTGAATCGTATGAGTGCGCTACCCAAAGAAGTTCTAAGCTTTTTGAAAGACCTTAAAAAGAACAACCATAAGGATTGGATGCAAGAGAACAAAAAGCAGTACCAAGCCAATGAAAAGGTGTTGAAAGCATTGTATGCCGAGTTGGAAACAGGGTTGAATGAAGATGATCAGATTGAAAAGGTAAAGGTATTCCGAATTAATAGGGACATTCGTTTTAGCAAAGATAAAACGCCTTATAATGTACACAGAAGTGTTAGCTACAGCAGAGCGGGAGCCCATAGGAGGGGAGGGTACTATTTACGTATAGAGCCAGGAGGTAATTCGGCCATGGCAGGAGGTTTCTTTAGTCCAGAACCGCCAGATCTACTTAGAATACGACAGGAATTTCAGATGGACCCAGATTCCATTCGGAAAATCTTGGCTGAGCCCAAATTTGCCAAGGCTTTTGGTGGTGAGTTCGAAGCTTGGGATCCTGTGAAAACAGCACCTAAAGGATTCTCTAAAGACGATCCCAATATCGACCTTATCCGGTTAAAGAACTTCTTCGTAACCCATAAGTTTACTGATAAGGAAGTGCTATCACCCGATTTTGCGGATAATGTCCTGCATCATTTTAAGCTGCTTCGTCCGTTCTTCGACTATATGAGCGAAGTACTTACCACAGATCTTAACGGAGTCTCGCTTTTGGATTAAGACACTCGCGCGTACTCCAGTAATTGGAGATTACTTTTAAGGCGCTCCTTTACGATGTTCATCATCCGTTTGTTAAGTGCGGACGAATTCTCCGTATAAGCTTGGTATTCCTCAAGCGTGAACTGGCCTATGATAATGCCTTTTAAGGAATTACGGAACTTCATATCCTTATGAATAGCGTTCTCTATGTAATCCAATCGCTTTTCGATGGAAAGGTCGTAGAATACATTTTTATGCTTTCTAGCATAATTCCTAAAGACAGCAATTAAAAGGTCATTCTGTAACTTGGCAATAGGCCGAATAGTGCTGTTTTGAAAGGTTTCTTCAGGAGTCATTCCCGGCAGTACTCGGGCAGTGGGAATTTGCGGACGGAGTCCTTTGAGGACACGATCTCTTTCTTCCATAACGAGATTGTTTTATTAAAAGTAGGAATAAAGTGACTTCGAATACCAATGCTTTCTAAGAGTTATGAACTTGTTTTTAACAGCATATTCCCCATAAAAAAAGGCCCCAATTCCTTTTATGGAGGGGCCTTTCGCTTATAACTTGATTCCTATTATTTGACTAGGAAATCTTCTTTCGATTTTATGGCGGGCTTCGGAATATCGTTTTTCTCCAAGAAGGACATAAACTTCTTTCCTTCTTTTTCCATGATCTTCTGAAAACGGGCCTTTTCGGCAGTATACTCTTCCGAAATAAGAACATAGTTGTTCTTTCTATCCTGAGTAACGCGGTCATAACTACTGGCAATATTAGAATACAGGGTTCCCATACGCTCCCTTAATTCCGGTTCGGCCGAAGCCACATAGTTGTCACCCGAAGTAATAACAAGATCACCTCTTAGACTTTCTAAAGCATCGTATAACTTCTGAGCCGTCTTTTTGCCTTTTGGGTGCTTTTCCATTACCATTTGAGCCGTCTTTTGGGTCTCTGTCAATTGGTGCACCGTGTATGCTAAGTCCTCTACCATGTTGTACATATCCATGGTATATTTCTCTTGCTCCTTTCGTTCTGCCAAGGTGGTTAAGGAAGTGTCATCGTATTTGGTTTCGATGATATGTTCGTAGGTCTTCTTTCCTTTGGTTAAGACGACCTTGTATTTTCCGGCCGGTACTCGGGTAGAGGTAAATCCACCAGCGGCAAAGGTCTTTCCTTCCGCCATTTTTGGCCTTTCACCAAAGAATCCCCATGTAACCACATTGATTCCTTTCGATTTGCCAGGAGGGATGGTTATAATTCTGTTACCGTCCATGTCTTGGATTTCCAATGCCATTTTCCCGAAGGTATGTCTCTTTTTAAGATAGTAAATAATTCGGGCTGCAGTAGTTTTATTTCGTCCCACAAATTGCGTCTCGGCACCAAAGCTTCCAGAAAAGCCACTGCTTTCTTTCATTGTGAAGGTTTCATTAGTAAAGAAATGAACATCCTTCGATAGCACCTCTTGGCTCAATTCACGTAATGGGCTTATATCGTCAATAATGATCACACCACGTCCGTGCGTTCCCATAACTACATCGTTGGTTTGCTTTTGTAGATCTACAAAATGCACAGCCACGGGAGGCATATTGTTGGTAAACTGTGACCAGTTTTTTCCGCCATTAATGGTAACATACAATCCCATTTCGGTACCCAAGAAAAGCAGATTCTCGTTTTCATAATCTTCCTGAATGTTTCGCACAAAGGCAGGTGCCTGTACGTCTTCCGAAATGATATTGGTCCATGTCTTTCCGTAATCGGTGGTTTTAAGGGCGTAAGGGGTAAAGTCTCCGCTCGTATGACCATCGAATACAGCATAAGCGATTCCTTTGCCATGAACACTGGCCTCAATATGATATACCCAAGTGTTAGCAGGGATGCCTGTAAGATTCGCGGTTACATTGTCCCATGTTTTTCCACCGTCCTTGGTTACCTGTACATTTCCATCGTCGGTTCCTACCCAAAGAATGTTCTCATCCAATGGAGATTCTGCAATGGTGAAAATGGTCGTATGGTTTTCGGCTCCACTATTGTCCATGGACAGCCCCCCAGAATCTTGCTGATTCTGCTTACTGGGGTCGTTGGTAGTTAAATCGGGTGAAATAATCTCCCAAGAGTCTCCCATGTCATTACTTTTATGCACAAACTGGCTACCCATATAGAAACGGTCCGGTGCATGGTGACTTACCGCCATAGGGGCATTCCAGTTCCAACGCAATTTGGCCTTTCCTTTTTGCTGTAACGGCTGAATCGTTTTGGTTTTGTGCCTGTCGGCATCGTAGCGCCAAACGTTTTGGGCCCCTTGCATTTCAGAATAGATGATATTCTTGGTTGGGTGCTTCAATACACGGAAACCATCACCAAATCCAACGCTGTTCCAATCCCTTGCATTCACTCCACCTGGAGAAGAAGAAGGACCGTACCAAGATCCATTGTCCTGTAAACCTCCATACACATTGTAAGGTTCTGCGTCATCTACGCTAATGTGGTAGAACTGGGAAAGCGGTAGGTTTTCCACTATTTCGAAAGTGGTTCCTCCATTCCAAGAGCGGTATACACCACCATCGGTTCCGCTGTACATAATATCGCTGTCTTTGATGTGAAAAGTAACATCGTGAATATCACTGTGCATGTTACCCAAATCTTTAAAAGTCTTTCCTCCGTCTCGGCTTATGGAGCCGTTCAATCCACCCTTTACAATAACGTTTGGATCACGAGGATCTACCGTAATACGGGAAAAGTAGAAAGGGCGAACCACCAATCCGAAGTCATTGTTTAAGTGTTCCCAACTCTGTCCAGAATTGGTAGATTTCCAAAGTCCGTTCTTGGCTTTGTCCTCAGTTTCCAATACCGCATATAAGATATTGTTGTCACTCGGTGCTACCGCAACGGCAATTCTCCCTAGGTCTCCCGGAGGGAATCCATTGTGGATTTTATTCCAATTGGCACCACCATCGGTAGATTTATACAAGGCACTGGTAGGACCTCCTGAAGCAAATCCCCATCCACTTCTTCTAAACTCCCACATGGAAGCATAGAGCGTGTTTGGATTGTTGGGGTCCATAATAACATCGGCTGCCCCAGTAGAAGGTCCGATGTAGAGTATTTTATTCCAGGTCTTTCCGCCATCGGTGGTTTTGTATACCCCTCGGTCTTCACTATCGCTCCATAAAGCTCCCAAAACACCTACATATACTTCGTTGGTATTGTTAGGGTTAATAACTACAGAGGCGATACGCTCACTGTTCTCAAATCCGGGTATTTCGTTCCAAGTACTTCCTCCATCGGTAGAACGGAACAATCCGTCTCCAATAGAAACGGAGTTTCGCGTCCAGGTCTCTCCGGTTCCTACCCAGATAGTATTATCGGGGTCCTTCGGATCTAAAGTCACTACTCCAATAGATTGTGGGTGTTCGTCGAAAATAGGAGAGAAGGTAGCTCCTCCGTCTACACTTTTCCAAACCCCTCCACCGGCAGTACCGGCATAGATGATTCGGGTGTTGTTGGGGTGCATTTCGAGGTCATTGATACGACCGCTCATTAAGGCTGGACCTATATGGCGAGCGTTCATATCCCCGAAGAGTTCTTTTCCTTTAAGTGCAATTTCCTGTGCTGATCCTGTGAAGGGCAATACCAGCAAGGCACCTAAAAATAATATGGCCTTTTTCATGGGTTGGTGTTTTTTGAATTAAAAAAATCCCCTGCAAGCAGAGGATTTATATAGGTTTGTGATATTAGTTTTTGGTTCCTTCGGCCGGAGTGGCTTTCTCTGGCATTACGAAGATAGACTCGTCGATATCGGCATTGAACTCAACTTCGGTCATGTTAATGGACTGTACTACTTGACCGCCCATTTTAACGTCGAATGTGTAAGGGTAGAAGATATCGCCCGCTTCTAAGTACTCACTGTAAAGGGTTTGTTGCACCATTCCCTTTTGTGGTCCAGAAGTAATTTTTTCTTCAGAAACAATCGGAACGTAGTTTTCGGTATCGAAATAGTACATTACAGAATGTGCCTCTTCCTTACCGTCTACCATGATTGGGTTTTTGGTCAACTTAACTTTGAAAGCCTCTGTACCTTCTATGGTCTCTTTTCCTTCATAAGAAATGGTATACCCCTTGCTTTTGTAATCTAGGAAAGGATCTGGGAAGTCTTTGGCTTCGTTGGCCTTGTAGTTTTGTGATGCTTCAGAATCTGCGGCTTCTGCTTCCATGGTTTGGAAGTTCATTGCCCATTGTTTTTCACCATCAAATGCTTGAGGGATAAATTTCGACCCTTGCAAATCTACCTCGGCAGCCATTCTTCCGTCTACCATAGTGTACATTATAAAAGGGAATTTCTGAGGACCAAAAGAAGCGGTCCCGGTCGCTTTCATCGATTTAATTTTTTTCCAAGCGTCCATTCCGCCTGTATTTTCAAAAAAATTGTCAACGATTTCCTCTGCTGTTTGTGCCTGGGTATTAGGAGTAAATGCTACTAAAGCACAAAGAACAAATAAGAGTTTTAATGTTTTCATGAAATTTCGTGATGTTTTGGTGATAAGAGTTAGACTATCGAACCCTTGGTTTTGTTACATAATGTAACCACTTTTTTTGAAAAATTTCAGGAGTATTTTAAATACCTTTACAAAAACGGAAAAAATGAAATTCGGAAAAGTAGATAATCCAGCCATCATAGACTTCACCTTACCACCCGATCATGAAGGTACATCGGCAGTGCTTTCTAAGAACGAAAAGCTCGATAAACCCAATGTTTATGTGGGTTGTGCCAAATGGAATCGGGCCGATTTAAAGGGATTCTATCCCCGTGGTACCAAGGATGAATTGGAGTATTATGGAACACAGTTTAATTCTATTGAATTGAATGCCACTTTCTATCGAATTTTTCCCGCAGATACCTTTGCAGGATGGTACGATAAAACCCCAGCCGATTTTCGCTTTTTTCCAAAGGTGTTTCAAGGGGTTACCCACTGGAAGCGACTACAGGATTTTGAAGGGTACTGGAACGAGTATATTTTGAACGCTTCCAACCTAAAAGAGAAGCTCGAAATGCCCTTTGTGCAAATGCACGGGACCTTTGGCCCGAAGAATATGGATCGTTTGGTGCCTTTCTTTGAAGCTATTCCGAAGGATATGAGAGTCGCTGTAGAATTTCGTCATACGGATTGGTTCAATGACGAAACGGTCGCCAATGAATTGTATGATATCCTTGAGAAATACAACATTACCAATATTGTCGTTGATACTGCAGGGAGAAGGGATTTATTGCATATGCGAATGACCAGCCCCTCGGCCTTTATCCGTTACAATGGGGCCAACCATGAAAGCGATTATACACGTTTGGACGATTGGGTAGATCGATTGGAAGAGTGGGTTTCCCAAGGGCTACAAGACATATACTTCTTTGTGCACCAAAATGTAGAGAAGGCATCGCCTTTGCTTTCGGCACATTTCATCGAAAAAATAAACGAACGCCTTGGGACCGATGTTCAGATTCCCGTAATGGCCAAACAACATACTCTTTTTTAAATGAGATTTCACACTAGAAAATGGATAAAACCCGAAGACCTAAACCCCAATGGTACGTTGTTCGGGGGACGACTTTTGGAATGGATAGATGAGGAAGCGGCACTGTATGCCATCATTCAGTTGGAAAATTCACGTACCGTGACCAAATTTATGAGTGAAATTAATTTTCGAAGTTCTGCCAAAAAAGGAGACATTATCGAAATAGGTTTGGAAGTGGTAAAGTTTGGAACATCCTCCCTTACTTTGCAATGTGAGGTACGAAACAAAATGACACGGGAAACCATTATTACCATAGATTCCATCATCATGGTGAGTTTGGGGGATGACGGAAAACCCAAGCCGCATGGGAAAACCGAAATAGAATACGTGAAGGACCGATTAAAAGGTTAGTTCTTTTTAAGACTCACTAAATCCGTACTGGTTGGTTTTTCGAACAGTTCCAACTGAAAATAGGGGGTAGCCGCTATCAGATGGTCGAAAATGTGTGCCATGATCTTTTCATAGTCCTGCCATTCCTTGCTTTTACTGAAACAATACACCTCCATAGGAATCCCTTCGGTGGTAGGGGATAAATGCCTAACCATGAGGAACATATCCTTGTTAATTCCCGATAATGTGTTCAGGTAATTCTCCACATATATCCGGAACACCCCAAGATTGGTTTGATTGCGACCATTAATGGGAAGACTTTTGTCGGCATTTTTATCCGAGTTATGACTATCGATTTCCGTTTGCTTTTCTGAAAGATATTCGGTGATCAATTCAATTTTAGAAAGCTCGGCAATTTGTGCTTCGGTAAGGAATTTTACGGATCCCTGTTTTATAAAAAGTGATCTTTTAATTCTTCGTCCGCCACTTTCCTGCATGCCTCGCCAATTCTGAAAGGAATCGGAGGTAAGACTATAGGTAGGAATTGTGGTATAGGTATTATCGAAATTCTGAACACGTACCGTAGCCAAATTGATTTCGGTCACATAGCCATCGGCCCCGTATTTACTGAAAGTGATCCAATCACCTATACGAACAATGTCATTTACCGTTACCTGTATGCTGGCCACAAACCCCAATATGGTATCGCGAAAGATCAATAATAAAGCGGCCGAAGCGGCACCAAGTGTTAGTAGGCTCTTTATTTCATAGCCTGTAAGTCGGCTTATAATGAGGAACAAGCCAATTCCCCAAGCAAATATCATCAACACCTGAACATAACTCTCTAAAGGTTTATCTCGGTATTCTTCCTTAGTTTTTAGATAGTTGGTCGTGGTTCTAAGGATGCTTCGAAATACTAGGACACTTAGAATGACGATGTATACGTCTATGGCAATCAGTAGAAATTCGGAAATCGGAGGATATCCTTTAAAAAGCAATGGTTCCACATACCAAATGACACCGACAGGAATAAAATGGGCTACAAATCTTGGGAAATTACTTTTTACCAAATAATTATCATAGGTCGTCCTAGTTTTACTGCTGAAAATGCGAAAACCCGTAACGATGGTCTTCCTTACCAGAATATCCAGTAGAGTGACGATGGCGGCAACTAGAATACAATTTATGATTGTACTCAATGCCAAAGCCAATGCAGGGTTCATACCCGCATCGACGAAATAGGTATTTAACCAATCAAAATACGTGGCTAGGGATTCGCGGTTCATCTCAAATATTTACGTTCGGCATAAAAGGGGCCGAAAGGTAAGATAGAACAAAGTAGCACAACGGAAAACACCGACCAACTCCAGTTCAATTTTTCTTTGATGAAATAGGCACCAATCACGTACAGCATGAAAAGGATACCATGTGCCATTCCCACAACCTGAACCATTTCCGGTTGGCCCCATATGTGTTTTAAGGGCATGGCGATTCCCAATAACACCAAAAAAGAAATAGCTTCTAGTACACTAATGATTTTGAAGGTTTTAATCGATATATCCACGGGCGAAAAATTTTTGCAAAGATACGTCATGATTCATTTAGAACCTGCAAAACAATAAGAATTAATCGCAGGGTAATGGATCGTTTTGGGTAGGGTAGGAACGGTTTTTTCTAAAGCTGTAGTGCCACCATTCGGTACGAACGGTTTGAAACCCGTGTTTCCGCATTCCTTCTATGAGCATCTTTCGGTTGGCTAGGATTTCTTCGGAAAAGTTGTAGTTGTCAATATGGGCCTCCCGACCAAAATAGTCGTAATCGCTTCCCATTTCCACATAGCACCCTTCTAAGGTAACTAAGGTAATATCTACTGCAGCACCTTTGTTATGGATACTTCCTTTTCCGTAGGGATTGGCCACATATGTAGGTCTGGGAACTTTGGCCCACATTTTTTTCTGGACATCCAAAGGACGGTAACAGTCATACAGTTTTATTTTGTAGCCCAATTCGCAGAAATACATATTGGCTTCGTTCAATGCCTTAGCCACTTCCGGCCGGAGTAGGCATTTGGCGCAATCATATAGGGTTTCCCCAATAAAATTATCGGGTGTGGCGTACCTAATTTCGTAGGCGAATTCATCCGAAAGGGAAGCCATATCTACCAAGGCATCTTGGGCAATTCCCGGATAGCATAAGAAGTGGAGCAGAAGGGGTATCCATCGATTCATGAAGGGGAATTTAGTGAATTATTGAATAAGAGTACCTAGGAATTTGTATTTTAGAATGAATTCTAAAACAAAACCTGAATTTGAAAAACGCAATCTGCTTTATCTTATTAGCGGTACTTTGTATTGCTTGCCAGAATGAACCTAAAGTACAGCCAAAGTATTCCAATTTTGAAACCGACTTGGAAGAAAGGAATTTATTTGGAAAAGTAAAGTCTTACGATCAACGTATCGCTCGCATAGAAGGCGGCAATCTTACTTCTATGAAAGATCCCGTGCTTAATTTAACTGAAGAGTTTTCCGAAAACGGTGCCTTGCTGAAATCTGAATCTTTTGATGTTTTTGGAGCGTCCCAACAAACCATAGCACATTATTTTGACGATAGCGAATTTCTTGTGAAGTCCGTAACAATAAATAAACAAGGCCCAATTGGAAAAACGGTGCAGCTCATTGAGCGGGATACTATCAATAGCAGGGAAACTATTAAGGTTACCCTTAATGACACTATGAATTACGAATTTCATTCGAGGTTTGATGCATCCGACAGAATAGCCGAACAAATAAAGATTGAAAAAGGGGATACAACTGTCGTGCGTTATGCTTATGAGTATGATGCGAATCAGAATTTAATTCGGAGTACTGAAACCAGCGGAGAAGAAAATACCATCAATACATTTACATATGATGAAAATGGAAATATGATCGAGTCGATTTGGGAAGCGGATCACTTTAAGTCAAGAACCCTTACAAAGTATAAGGACAATCGTATTACTGAAATTCACTATTATAATATCTATCCAGACGGCACGGAACACTTGGAAAGCATCACCCAATACGATGAATATTACAATCCTACCAATACAAAATCATATCGGGACAATGAGTTGGATAACGAAACTAAAATGGAGTATGAGCTCGATGATCAAGGCAATTGGATAAAAAAGAAGATGTATTTGAAACAACACTTTGCGAAATCGAATGAATTTGTTCCCATATCTGTGGAGAACAGAGAGATAACATATTGGAATTAAATAGATTCAAGGGATTTTAGAATTATAAAATAGGGATTATGGGCAATTTAACGGGTAAAGTAGGCTTTGTAACAGGAGGTACGAAAGGAATCGGATATGGTATCGCCAAAGCATTTTTAGATCAGGGAATGAATGTAGCGATTACGGGAAGAACCCCAGAGGGAATTCGGGAGGCCATAAGATCCTTGAATGAGTTTGGGAATGATTCGGCTTATGCTATTGGTGTCGTTTCCGATGTTACGGATTATGATAGTCAAAAAGCAGCTGTTGCCCAAGTCTTGGAAGAATTCGGAAAGGTCGATGTGGTCATTGCCAATGCTGGATTGGGACATTTTGCCCCTATAGACAAACTAACCGTTGCTCAATGGGAACAAACCATAGATACCAATCTAACCGGTGCTTTCTATACTCTGAAGGCAGCATTGGAGGCCCTTAAGAAAAGTAAAGGCTATTATATTACCATATCGAGTTTGGCGGGCACCAATTTCTTTGCGAGCGGAAGTGCTTATAATGCAAGTAAGTTTGGACTTACTGGCTTTACACAATCTGCAATGTTGGACTTACGACCTTACGATGTTAAGGTATCGACCATAATGCCTGGAAGTGTCGCGACGTTTTTCAACCAAAACGAACCTTCGGACAAGGATGCTTGGAAAATACAGATTGAAGATATTGGTCAAATAGTGATCGATCTGCTCAAGATGCATCCACGTACCTTGCCTAGTAAGATTGAAGTACGGCCGTCGAAACCGCCGAAACGATAACTTAATTTTTCGGAAACTTTTTCTGCTCCTTGCTATGAATGGCCCAATCGATAGCGGAATCTAAATCCTTGAATTTTTTAATAGGAGCGTTGGAGAAGATCTTTTCCAGTACAACACTCATCCATCCCATTTTGCTATAGGCTACTACAGCAATGCATCTTAAATGGTGTCGTTCTTTAAAGAATTGCATCCAATCCTTGGGTTGTACGGAATACGAATGAATGCGATTGGAAATGTAAGCGACTTTAATTTCGGTGGAACCGAAGAAATCGTAAACCCCGTGAATGACCTTTTCTGCCAAGGCCCAATTGAAATGAACTCCCTCGAAAATTTCACCAATAACATACTTTTCGAAAATGTAAAAATTCCCAAATTCGAATTCCAACTTTTTCAAATAATGCTCTCGGTACTTTGAATTTTCTACGCTAACGGGGGCAATGAATTCATTCATAACCATGAAAGTACTATTTTTTTCGATCGGTGTCAAATAAAAAACGGCTTCCAATCACCTTGAAAGCCGTTAATTCGGTAAGAATTTTCTTATAACTAGTTGGCACTCAACAGGGCCAAGAATTTATCGAGGTTCGGAAGAATCACAATTCGGGTTCTTCGGTTTCTACTTCTTCCTTCGGACGAATCATTATCAGTTAAAGGTTGGTAGCTACTTCTTCCTGCAGCGATCAGTTTAGAAGGGTCTACATCGAAATCATCCTGAAGCTTACGAATCACAGCTGTAGATCGTTCAACACTCAAATCCCAATTGTCCTTAACATAAGCACCTTTCTTAACAGTTTGAGCATCGGTGTGTCCTTCGATTAGAACTTCCATTGCTGGTTCACTGTTAATTACATCGGCCAAACGTTGTAGTAAGTTATTGGCTTTTGGGTTAACACGGTAGCTTCCCGATTTAAATAATAGTTTGTCGGAAATGGTGATCATTACGACGGTCTCATCCACATCGATGGAGATTTCATCTTCTTCTCCTTCGGCTACCAAGGTGTCGTCCAAGTTCTTTTTAAGGTTGTGGGAAATGATAAGGTTCATAGAATCCTCAAGGGTTCTGGCTTCTGCCAATTCATTTTGGTCCACATTGGCCAAGGCTTTTTTCATTTGCTCCTTGTCACTATTGGAAATCACTACATTACCATAGTTTCTAAGGCTGTTGTTTTCCAATTCAACGTTGGCATCGGTTAGGGAAGCGATTTTAGCGTTGTAATTGGCTACACGATCTTCAATTTTGGCGTATTTCGCCTCAATTTCTTCCTTTTCCACCTGGGTCTTGGCAAGGGTAGAGCGAGTCTCGTTGTACTGATTCTCTAGTTCGACATATTTCTTTTTGGAAACGCAGGACGTAAATACAAAAGTCCCACTAAGCAGGGTTAGTGCAATAGCTTTTTTCATTCTACTAAGTTTTTAACGGTTTGTGGGGTGCAAGAACCGAAATATGCTTAAAAAAACAAGTTAAGAAAACTTATAATTTTGTTAATTAACAAGACGTAAAGGAATAGAGATCAATTAATTTAGGATTTTCAATGTCGCAGTTAATTCGTAAATTTATATTGAAAAAATTGTAAAAATCGCTATGCAAGTTTCAACAGATGTTCCCAACCCTACCAACAATCCCCCGATAGATATTACCAGTCCATTAGAGGTGATTGTTTATATTGTAATTCCTATTGCGTTGTTGATTGTTTATTTTTGGGTTCGGAAGAAAGGAAGATCAACTTCAAAAGACCAAGTAGGAGAGGATACTTAAAAAGAATTTTTGGTTTAATTTTTGATAGTCCCAAAGAGATGAATGCCACACTTATGAAATACGCCCTACTATCACTGTTAGCTCTAACAGTTACATTCTCCTATGGTCAACTGGATACCAATACCAATAGTGTACAATTTGAGGTAGAAGATACCGATGTAAATGATCCTACGGGATTGGAGCTGCCCGCACGTAAGAGATATGGTTTAACTACTCCTAAGGATGAAAGGGATCCCAAGACCGATATGTCTTTGGGAAAAACGGACCCCGAACCTTTCGATATGTCTAAAACCGATGGCCTGCTGGAAAATAACAAAGGGAAAGCACCTAAGGCCTTTACAAAGGATAAAGAACCGCTCCCTGAATATGGGCAGGATCAGTTTTTAGGCGATATGAAAACGGGATCCGCCTTTGTGACCATTAAATATAGGGATCATGAATATGTAGATGGAGATCTTATCCGTGTCTACGTAAATCAAGATATCGTACAATCCCAAGTGTTTCTAGGTGGGAGTTTTTCTGGCTTTGTCCTTAATTTGGAGCCAGGCACCAACCGTATAGAATTCGAAGCCCTGAATCAAGGTTCCTCAGGACCCAACACAGCAGAACTACATGTGTACGACGACAATGGCTTCATCATTTCTGCCAAGGAATGGAATCTACTTACGGGAAGCAGAGCCAGCATCATTGTAATTAAGGAAGAGGAATAATCTACTACGCTTCTTTTTTGGCATCTAAATAACTTCCTAAGCGATCTAAGGAATCATCCCAGAACTTATCGTAGAATTGCAGCCATTTTTGTACTTCCTCCAAAGGTTTGGGGTTGGCATGGCAATAGCGCTCCCTTCCTTGAGAAGTGATCTGAATGAGTCCGGCACCTTCTAAGGTTTTAATATGCTTGGTAACTCCCTGTCTTGATATTTGAAACTGCCCAGAAATCTGTGAAATAGACAAGGCCGTAGCGGTAACCACTACGGCATGAAATATTTCCCGACGTGTGGGGTCGGCAATGGCTTTTAAAACTTTGGTAATCTTATCCTGCATGAACCATTTTTTGAGCGTGTTCTTCTAAAGCGACCATGCATTTGTCCCAACCGTTGCTATAGCTTGTGAACATGGTAAGGGCGGTATCTCCGGAATAATTGGATATTCCCGAATGTTCTAATCGGAGGAGAGTACCATTTTCAGTGGTTTCCAATTGCCAGGTCACTGTGGTTTCTACGTCTGTGTTCTCAACAATCCACGTATATACTAGTGTATATGGGTTGGCTGCCTTTACTTCGCCAGTAATGTTAGTACAGTTATTTTCTTCACTGGCTACAAAGGTGTATTGGTATCCGGGTTCGGCCTTAAAATCTGCCTGTATGAACCATGTGGATATTTCTTCGGCTTGAGTAATGGCCTTCCATATCGTATCGATAGGATGGTTAAAGGTAACTTCTTTACTAATGCTATCTTTCATAATGACTAAGGTTTACGATTAAACATGCAACTATACGGTTGCTAAATTACAAAAGATATTTTAAAACGCAACTTTTTGGTTGCTTATTTTAATTCTGCTTCTGAAATCAATAGGGGATAGGCATCGCGCACCTGCTTTATTTCGTCTGGACTCAGCTGTGAAAATGCGCGACCTTTAAACGTCTTGGCAATGTAATGTTCTCGTAATTCGAAATACGCTTTATTGAGTTCTACTTGGATGGCTATAAAATCCTTGTAACGGGATTTTCTGCTCGACTGAAGGGAAATAATGGCTTGGGTAGGATTATCTGAAGACCCTACAAATCCGATCCCTTCGCAATACGTACAGCTCTTATCACCATTATTGTCGATGAACTTCTTCAGGGTTTCTTTTAATTCGGAAAAATCGATGAGCGCTTCGTCGGCTCTGAGTTCCCCTTTTTGGTTCAATTCTAACCGTAATACATTTCGTTCATTGAACGTTAGGTCGCAGGGTGGATCCACACATTTTTTAGGAAGTACTCGTGGAATTCCCTTGTCATTGGGTATAATGGTCGTTACTAAAAAAAAGATGAGCAGGAGGAAGGCGATGTCGGCCATACTGCCTGTGTGAATGCTGGGTGTTTGTCTGGAATTTCTCATACGTGCAATGGTTTGCAGGTAGTTTCACAAGAAAAATGCCAAAGACTGTAGAAATAAAAAAACCGCCTCTTAATTCATAAAAAGGCGGTTTGTAAAAATAGGTTATAGATAACGGCCGCTAATTGTTGTCGTCTTCGTTTTCGCCTTCATTCTCTTGCCCTTCCTCTTCTTCGTTTTTGGAAGGTGCCATGATAGGCTTTACTTCCCCTTCTTCGTTTACACGCATCATTAAAGCATCATAAGAATCGATGTGGATGTACATTTTTCCATCCAACATCACCACAGGGTTTTGCATTTCGGCTAAGGGAACAGATGCTCCTATGAAAGCCTTCCCTAATTGTTCTCTTACTTTTTCATCTTCAGCCACATTATAGGTTCTGTACTTATAAGGACTATTTTCCAAACCACTTACAATGGTATCACAGGTCTGGCACTTTTCAGTAAGATACAATGTGATGTTCTTTTTGGGATCGATTTTAATGAGTTCGAATTCCTTTCTAATCACCCGTCTCGAAAGGCTATCGGTAATATCCAATTCGTATTCGTACACGGGTTGTTTGCCTCTTTCAATAATGAGGCTTAAAAGGTTAACACGGGAAGTCGCAGGTACCCGGGTTTTCCGGGGAACTCCCTTTCGTTGTCTAAATCCGGTTCCAGTTACTTTGATAGCAACATCCAGATCTACTAGGTTCTTGTTTACCGCGTAAAGGAATAGGCGGTTGGCTTTTCTTTCTTCCTCAATATCCACTTTGTACTCCTGCGCGAAGGCGACAGTAGAAAATAAAGCAAATAACAAGGTTAAGCTGAGGTATAGGTTCTTGTTCATATTGCAGGGCTTTTTTCAGGTTTCAATATAGTAATTATTTAATAATCTCAGGGAAGCACAAATGGTGCCACAATTTTTAAAGTGATTGCACGTGCTTTATAAATGAAGAGGCGCGGTTCATAAATGTTGATGGGAATAACGTATCTTTAATGGTTCAACAATCAAAAAAATTGCTCATGAAAACTAAACACACCCTCACCCTGTTTTGTTTCTTGTTATCTATGGTAACCTTTGGTCAAGAATCTTCCGATGCAGAGGTTCGAGCCTTGCACGATGAAACCCCAGATGATCCCTATGTAGCTGTAGATAAGTCCTTAATGCCCAGGCAGCCCGCCTATAGTTTTATTGGATCCAGTTATTTTACTACTCAAGTTAATGTAGATGCTGAAGGAAACGACATTATTGGAGATGCCGGAAATGAACCCTCCTTGGCGGTAGACCCCACTAATAACGACCGAATCGTTGTCGGGTGGCGACAATTCGACGCCATTGCGAGCAACTTTAGGCAGGCGGGATATGGCTACTCCTTAGATGGAGGAGCCACTTTTACCTTTCCAGGGGTTATAAATCCAGGTGTCTTTAGATCGGATCCGGTTTTGGATTTCGATGCCAACGGAAACTTTTACTACAATAGTCTACAGGGAACCTTTGCCTGCGATGTTTATAAAATTGAAGATGGAGGAGTCGATTGGACGGGACCCTTCCCCGCATTTGGAGGGGATAAGCAATGGATGCGTTTGGATAGAACCGGAGGTATCGGGGATGGACACAATTACTCCAATTGGAACTCTGCATTCACCACCTGTTCTCCGGGTTATTTTACCCGCTCTACAGACGGGAGTACCACCTTCGAAAACTGTATCACCATAGATGGAAATCCCTTTTGGGGCACCTTGGCAGTAGATGCTGCTGGAGATCTATACATTTCTGGTAGATCCGGTGCTAGCAATGTTCTGGTAAAATCTACGACTGCTAAGGATGCTGGATCGGCCGTAACATGGGATTTTGCAACCACCGTGAATATGGGAGGTAGTGTAGCCGCCGGATTGCCTATTAATCCGTCGGGACTGGCAGGACAGCTTTGGGTAGATGTAGATTTGAACAATAACAATGTGTACATGTTGGCATCGGTAATACCTACGGGAGGAGGTGATCCCATAGATGTTATGTTTGCTAAAAGTACAGATGGTGGAGCGACCTTTGCAGCTCCAGTTCGTATCAATACAGATCCTTTAGGGAATTACAATTGGTTTGGAACTCTTTCCGTGGCGCCCAATGGAAGAATTGATGTTATTTGGCTGGATACGCGTGATGACAATGGCGGACTTGATTCCGTACTGTATTATGCCTTTTCTACAGACGAAGGTGAAACGTGGTTGTACAACCAACCCATTTCGGATTCATTCGATCCTACCATAGGATACCCGAACCAAAGCAAAATGGGAGATTACTTCGATATGAAAAGTGATAACGACCATGCACATATTGCTTGGTGTAATACTTTAAATGGGGGACAGGATGTGTATTACACGCGTATTACCCCATCGTTATTAGGCGTAGGTGATCTGGCCGTAAATCCATTCAACGTATCGGTTTCGCCGAATCCGGTAACCCAAGAAACCGTTATATCTTTTGAAGTAGCATCCGAATCGAAAACCGAAGTTGCGGTATACGATGTTCAAGGAAAGAAAGTATATAGTTTGCTTAATGAAGTAGTGTCTGGTCCGCAACGTATCTCTTGGAATACGCTCGATAAAGAGCAGTTTAATTCCGGAATTTATTTTGTTACGATTGCAACGGGTGATTTAAAATCCGTTGCCAAAGTTGTGGTGAAATAAGACACTATTTCCTGAAACCAACGCCCGTCCCGAAATATTATTGAGACGGGCGTTGCTATTTGTGTAACGATACGACAAAAGAAGAGTCTTTACCTTAAAACTAACAAGCCATGCCCACCAAACTGATCCCTGTCCTCTTTGTTTTACTCCTTTCTTATGCCTGTGCTAACAAGAAAAAAGAAGACAAAGTTGAGGAGTCCTTTCACCTTACGGCAGAACGGACAGCGCGTTTGGATAGTTTGAACGTATTCTTCACCCAAAAGGCGAATGAAGATATACTCCCTGGTTTTGCTGTGAGCATCTTTAGCAAGGATACCGTATTTCTTTCCAAAGGCTATGGTTTTGCCAATATGGAGAAGCAATTGCGCTACAATCCACAGACGGTGCAAATGATCGCATCGGTTAGTAAAACCCTTATTGGCGTGGCACTCATGAAGGCGGTAGAGGAAGGGAAACTTTCTTTGGACGCTCCTATAAACGAGTATTTACCCTACCAAGTAGTTCACGCACATTTTCCAGACAGTTTGATAACCGTTAGGCATTTGGCCACACATACCTCTGGTATAAACGATGAACCCAATGGAGGAAAGGGAAATATTTTCGCTAAACCTTTATTGAAAGAAAATTGGCGTGAAGTCTGGCATCCTATCATTGCCAAATACAATACGAATGAAACGCGGCCTATGGACGAGTTTCTACAGGATGTTTTTTCTGAAAAAGGAGCTTGGTACGACGAAGATACGTTCTTGAACCATGCCCCCGGAACTCATTATGAGTATAGTAACTACGGATCTGCACTATTAGCGCATATTATTGAGATTGCTGCGCAAACCGATTACCGCGAATACACACGAAAACACATTATAGATCCGCTACAGATGAAGCGTTCTGGATGGTCGAAGGCAGAAGTGGATACGTTGAACCATATTGCTTATTACAACGATCGTTATCACGCCCTCCCAGAGTATTCCATCGTCACCTATCCCGATGGCGGCTTTTATTCCACAATTGAAGATATGACTTTATTCCTTCAGGAAATGATGCGCGGTTATGACGGGGAAGGCAAACTACTCAGTGCCGCTTCCTATGAGGAGATGTTTACTGTGTACAATGATTCCTTAGACTCCCGTACCGGTCTTATTTGGGATCTGGATCAGGGCTGTTGCATAGGGCATGGCGGTAATGACTTCGGAATTGCCACGATGATGTTTTTCTTCAAAGAGCAAGGGATCGGGAGGATCCTTTTCAGTAATCTCGATGTACAACAAGAACAGCAGGATGAGGCTTTCTATGGCATTCACAATGAGCTGTACACTTTCGAATAGTACGGTATGCCTTTGTTCAAGGGCTTTCTAAAAATTTCTTACCTTATTCTGTCACGTTTTTATAAAGCGTGAGTTTACTATTTCAGAAACACCAAAAAAACCAGCTTCTTGAACGCACTAACCGACAACACGCTCATGCTAGCCGTTAAGAATGGCGAAGTGGATCGATTGGGAATGTTATACGAACGTTACAAAGTTTGGGTGTACAATTTCTTTTTTCAATCCAATCACAATGCAGCGCTTTCAGAAGATTTGGTTCAGAATGTGTTTATGCGCATCCTTAAATACAAGCATACGTATACAGAAGAAAGCAAGTTTGTCACCTGGATGTTTCAGATAGCGAGAAATGTAAACCATGATCATTTCAGAAAGAACAAGAAACACATGGATACAGTAGACTTGGATGGCGTAGCCTTTAAAACCGAAAATGGAAAGGGAGCCGAGGAAACTATGGAATTGAAAGAGTCTAAAAATCTATTACACGAAGCATTGAAGCGACTGTCCTTAGAAAAAAGGGAGGTCATTGTGCTAAGCAAATTAAAAGAATTGAGATATAGAGAGGTAGGAGCGATACTAGGTTGTAGCGAAGATGCGGCAAGAACGAAGGCGCATAGGGCTTTAAAGGAACTGAAAACCGTTTATCTCCAACTTCAAAAACAATAGGATATGGATAAGGAAACATTACACGAACTATGGTCCGATTATGTGCTGGGACAACTTTCGGAAACCCAAATGCAGGAGATAGCATCCTATTTGGAGCGTCATCCTGAGGTAAAGGTGGAATTAGCCGATTGGGAGCCCCTTATGGAGGCTTTGGATGCTGAGTTGGAGGCGCCCAGCCAAGAAATGGATAAGGGTTTTTACACGAAGCTTCAGGAAGCGATGGATGAAAGTCCGAAACAGGAATCGGAAACTACAAAAGTATTCCGTCTGCGCCCTTGGGCAATAGGGATTGCTGCTAGCATTGTGATGGCGCTGGGCTTCTTTTTAGGCAAACAGTGGAATACCAGTGGTGCAGAGACCCAAACATTGGTAAGTGCTAATGAAAAACTGAAAGAAGCAGAACAGGAAACCAATGAGGTACGAACGCAATTGGTGATTTCCTTGGCCGATCAGCCATCAGCTTCCAAACGCTTGGAAGCCTTGAGTGAAGTGAAGAAACTGGACAGTGCTACCGACAAGGTGATAGAGGCTTTGTTTAAAATGCTGAATAACGATCCTAACGTGAATGTACGTTTAGCTGCCGTCACTTCCTTGTCTAAATATGTAGAGAACCCCATTGTTCGGGAGGGTTTGGTCATGTCCATTACCCAGCAGGAATCCCCCTTGGTACAAATTGCCTTGGCCGAACTTATGGTAACCCTAAAAGAACAGAAATCGATTAATTCCATGGAAACCTTGCTGAAGAAGCCGGATATTAATAAAGCAGTAAAGGAGAAACTGGAAGAATCCATAAAGGAGATTATTTAATTAAATCATTTAGTCATTCAATCATTCAATCATTCAATCATTAATTCAATCAATCAAGTTACCCACCTACGCTTACCTAACGGCACGCTTCGGTGGATAAGGAAAAGCGAACAATCATGAGAAAATTACAATTAATTACATTGAGCTTGTGCCTACTATTTGTGGGGGTGAGCTATGCTCAGAAACATTCAGAAACCATTACCGATCAGAAACGATTTCCGAGTAATTCATCAGAAAATCTATTGGTAGTGTACAATGTAAATGGTCCTGTACGGGTAGAAGGAACCAACGGGAATGAAGTTTCCGTAACGGTTAAAAAGACCATAGAAGGAAACAATACCCGACAATTGGAGCAGGGAAAAAGCGAGATTGGTATCAAAGTAGAGACCCGGGGAAACATCATCTACGTGTATCACGATTCGCCTTATACGGAATTCAATCTAGAAACAGGTCGATTCAATCATAAAGGCTCTTGGAATGGCAGTAAGTATCACTATAAGCTAGATATTACTGTGAAAGTACCCAAGAACACCAATCTAGAATTAAGTACCATAAACAATGGAGATATTTTTGCCAGTCGTGTGGAAGCCAATGATATTACCGTGAGCAATATTAATGGAGCCATTACTTTGGAAGATATCGCAGGTAAAACCTATGCCAACGCCTTGAACAAAGACATTAACATCAGTTATTCCAAAAACCCAAGCAAGGATTCGAAGTATGCCTCATTAAATGGTGATATCAATATCAATGTTCAAAGCGGACTCAATGCCGACATTTCTTTTAAGAGTTTGAATGGTGATATCTATACCAATCTGGAGACACGTTCTTCCAGTGGGGCCATGGAAATGTCCAAAAGGAAAGGAAAGAAGGGCACAAAATATAAAATGAACAAGGATACCCAATTTCAGATTGGCTCTGGAGGGGTTCAATTGGATTTCGACGTACTGAATGGTGACGTCACCATAAAAGGATAATAGCATGAAAACACACTATAACACACTAAAGCACTTCGGAATACTACTGCTTCTTTTGGTAGGAACCCAACTTACAGCACAGACCAAAGAAACCTTTACCATTCCATTATCTAATCCCGGCCAGGAAGGAAAATTGGTGGTAAATATTATCGATGGAAACATTACTGTTCAATCACACAATGGGGAAGATGTCATTGTAGAGGCCACTGGGCAACAACAAGGCAACAAGGGCTGGAACAATAAGAAACAGCAACGATCTAAGAATGGCATGAAACGAATTGTAGACAATTCCCTTTCTTTTACGGTAGAGGAAATTAATAATAAAGTATATATCAAATATACCCCTGGTAAATGGGTGATCGATTTCGTAGTAAAGGTGCCCAAGCAATTTTCCTTGGATCTCAAGACCGTGAACAAAGGAAATATTGTGGTAGAGGGTGTTGATGGCACGCATGAGGCCAGTAATACCAATGGTAAAATCACCATGCGAAATGTGGGAGGCTCGGTCATTGCAGATGCTCTAAATCAGGACATTGTAGTTACATTCGCTTCGGTTCATAACAATGCAAATATGATGTTTAGTAGCCTTAATGGAGATGTTGACATAAGTTTCCCTAAATCGCTTAAAGCTAATGTGTTAGCTAGTTCAAACAATGGCAATGTGTATACCGATTTCGAAATTGTAAAAGTGAACAATGGAGGTAATGTAAAGACGACCAACAAAAATGGAGTGTACAAGGTAACAAGAGAGAAAGGAGTTGCCGGAACCATTAATGGTGGTGGAGCAGATATTGTATTCAAAACATTAAACGGGGATATTTTAATACGCGAAAACAAATGAGATTAGTAGCTCTTTTTGTATTCCTTTTTTCTTCGGGAATCTTATATGCGCAACAATCCTCACCTGCGATTGCCTATCCAACCACGGACATTGTGGTAGATGGTAACCTCAACGATTGGCCCAAAAACGCCACATCCTACAAGTTGACTTATGTATTCGATGACCCCAATAGGCCTGCTGATGATTTCGCTCCGTCATTCCGTGTGGCTTATGATTCCAAAGGAAAGCACCTCTTTGTAGGTGTAGAGGTGATAGATGATGATCATCTTTCGGTTGCAGTAGGTGAAGAAGGAAACAGGGATACAGTCACTTTGTATGTGGACCTTCAGCATGACACCAAAGGCGGGGCTAATGTACTGTTCACAGCAGGTGATGAGGGATATACCGATATTTTTAAGAGATCTCCGGATTTTGATGGCGTACATGCCGATTTCGATTGGGAGGATGTTACTGTGGCCGTTAAAAGAATGGGAAAGGTAACCACTTATGAATGGCAAATAGCTTTGGGCGATGATTTAAGGCCAATGCACCCCATTGGAATCGATTTCTTTATTAGTGATCGTGATATGGGAGAGGAAGAAGCGGCCCTTGCCATCTGGACTCCGCAATTTGGAAAGAGTCTTGGAGCTATACGGCTAGGCGAAGTACTTCCGGTAAGTGAAGATACGGACTTGGATTGGGTAGAAGGAAGGGTAACCGCCGCCGATACGCTGGTTGGGCCGATAGAACGGATTAAGTTTGTGAATAAGAGGCACCCCGAACGTTGGTTTCAGACTGCTGTAGATTCTACGGGATACTACAAAACAATACTTCCAGAAGGAACCTACACTGTATCACCAACCTATGATTTGAACTTAGATCTGTTTTCAGGAAGTCATGGACATGAAACTCGCCGTATAACTCCCATTGCCGAAGTGAAAGTTCAAGTTGGGAAGACTGAAAAAGCGCCTGATTTGGTGCTGAAAACGATTGCCAAGCCCAAGTTCGAAACACTTTCAGAAGGGGCCTTACGGGCCAAGAAACCCGATCTAAAGGAAATTGATCGATTTATAAAAGAGCATCAGGATTATTATGGAATTCCAGGGGTTTCTATAGCGCTTATCAAAGACGGAGAGGTAGTTTATAACCTGAATCGTGGGGTAAAGCATAGGATCACGGGAGAAAAACTGACCAATGAATCCTTATACGAAGGGGCTTCTACCACCAAGACTTTGTTTGCTGTAATGGTGCTTCGTTTGGTAGAAAGGGGCATTATCGATTTGGATAAACCCTTATTGGAATACCTTCCGTTTCCCTTGATAGAAAAAGACGAGCGATCCAAACTCATTACCGCAAGGATTGTTTTGAACCATCAATCGGGATTAAGCAATTGGCCGTATCCCAGTAAGTTTGGTGGTCCCGGAGGATGGATGAACGGTCCTGATATTACCTTGAATTTTGAACCGGGCTCCGAATTTGGTTACTCGGGAGCAGCTTATAATTACCTGGGTAGGGTAGTGGCCCATCTTACGGGGAAATCTGTTTCACAAGTTTTTAAAGAAGAAGTGGCTATTCCCTTCGGATTAAAGAACACCCACTTCACTTATGATCGAAGTATACTTGACCAGCTAGCTACAGGGCATTATCACGCTTTTCCCTCTTACAAGGAAAGAACCGATGTAGATAGTCCGGCTTCAAGTGTAATGACCGAAGCAATGGACTTCAGCAATTTTGTGATTGGGTTAATGAAAGAGGAGCACATGTCGCAGGCAACCTACGAAAGTATATATACACCTTATACCAAATTAACTTCCGAGCAACGCATGTACGATCCCGAGTATCCGCAAGGAGTCGCCAATGGCTTTTTTGTACAGGAAACACCCGATGGCAAGATCATAGGCCACGGAGGAAACAATGGGGATTTTAACTGTAAATATGCCTATATCCTTGGAGAGCAAGTGGGATATGTGGCTTTTGCGAATAACAACTTGGGGGAGGATTTTGTAAGGGATTTAGAGCTTTTCCTTTTTCGGGGAACTACAGAGGAATAAAATTAAAAATCCCTCACTGGATATTCCGTGAGGGATTTTATCGAAACGGTTCTGTAGTATTATCTGTGGATTGCATAACTACTGGCTTTAGCGTATTCTACCAATTTTTCATTCCACTTACTTAGTTTCTTGTTTAAAAATTCTTTTAGCGTTTTCATAACATTGAAATTTAGTGGTCCGCTTATGGGCAGACGGGTTAAACTTTTATGGTTTTGACTATTTGACTCTGAAATAGCCTAGTTGTTTAATAGGAATTCAACAAGCGTGCCAAAAAAAATTTACTTAGGTGTAAATCGAACTGTATTCATGAATTACGGCCTTCGATTTTATCATGGACAAAGTATGGACAATTCAATTTTAGATTTGTGATTGATTATTTTGTATATTATTGAAAATCAATTACTTGAAACTTAAAAATTGATTGTGCTGTCTATTGTAAGGAAATTGAAGCCATGGATTGGGGTTTCAGAAGGCATTCAAAATGAGTATCTTGGGAACAACTAACTCCCATCTATGAAATTTTTTATTTCCCTTTGTTTTTCTTTTTTGTTTTTCATTTCAGCCCTTGGGCAAAACACCCAAAAGGTAGATAGTTTATTAAATGCTTTATCGGAAGCAAAAGATGATACCGAAAAGATTACACTTCATAAAAGTTTGTTTCTGAAAACCTATGAAAAAGAACCTGCTGTAGGAAAACAATACTTAGATAGTATTGAAGCTATTTCGTTTCGTATGGACCCAAATGAATCGGACTTCGATCTGACTTGGTATAAAGGGCTGTATTATAAAAGGACGTCCAATTTTCCCTTGGCCGAAACTTGGTTAAAGAGGGCAATAGCAAATTTTGAATCTAAAGGAGACATTAACTCCAGAATGCGAGCTATTAATGAATTGGGAAATGTGGAACGCAAGATGGGAAAATATAAGGAAGCCATGAATTCCATTCAGTTGGTTTTAAAACTAAAACAGGAATTGAATTTGGGTGAAGTTGAAATTGCAAGAAGTTATGTATCCTTAGGAAATATTCATGGGGTGCTACAAAATGTGGACTTGTCTACTGAGTATTTCAAAAAAGCCGAAGCCATATACGAAAGGAATGCTGGTGCTGAAGAAGATCTGGCCAAAGTGCAAGGCAATATTGGATTAAATCACAGGAAAAAGAAAAACTATAGCGAAGCGTTGTCCTACTACAAAAAGACATTGGCCTATTTTGACAAGGCTGGATATCCCATTAAAAAGGCGCGTGTTTTGCATAACATTAATGTGTTATATAGGAGGTGGGATAGTTTACCGCAGGCAGAAGACTATGCGCTGCAATCGCTACGGCTCACCCAAGAGTTTAATAACCCAGGATTGGAAGCCAAAAATTTGCTGTCCTTGGCAAAAATAGCACACATAAAAGGCGATTTACGATTGGCTCTGGATTATTATGAGAAAAGTATCGCTATAAATAAAGAAATTGAGCAGACCCCTCATTTAATTGGCAATTACAAGAGTATTGCTAATGTTTATGCCGATTTAGGGGATTTCAAAAAGGCATTTGAGTATCGTGTGATTACTTCAGATATGGAAGCTCGCCTCTACAAAAGGAAGAATGTGGACAAAGTAAATGAACTTGAGGTACAATATGCCACCGAACGAAAAGAAGCCGAGATAGCCCTTCAGCAACAGGAAATTAAGACCTTGAATGAAGAGGTAAAAGTGTCTAACCTTACCAAAACGCTTTACGGTATTGGGATGTTTGCTTTTTTGGCCATTACAGGGTTGCTGTATTTTGGTTTCAAACAACGCATTAAAAAGAATCGGATTGCTAGGGAAAAGCAAGAGGCGATTTACAAGCAGGAAATAGCATTCAAAAAGAAAGAACTGACTTCCCAAACCCTGCATTTGGTGCAGAAGAATACATTTATTGAAGAGCTGAAGAGCAATCTGGAACGGATCAAGGAATCGCCTGAGCTCTTCAAAATAGAATTCAGGAGACTCATTATGTTACTGAAGAAGGAAAAGGCAGAGGATAAGGATTGGGAAGTTTTTAAAAGTTACTTTTCGGAAGTGCACAATAACTTCGATTTAAAACTGAAGGAGATCTACAACGAGATCACCGAAAAGGAAATCCGATTGGCTTCTTTTTTGCGTATGAATCTATCTACCAAGGAAATTGCTTCTATGCTCAATGTACTTCCCGATAGTGTACTAAAATCGAAGTATCGATTGAAGAAAAAACTGAAACTAGAAAAGGAGGATGACTTGGTTTCTTTTCTTTCCACACTTTAGTTCTTATTTGAAGTAAAATTTACCCTTCAAAAAGTGTAACAATTACCTATAAAAATCTATCTAATATTAGATAGATCATCAATCAATCAAATATTATGAAAAAACTAATCCTCCTCCTCGTGGGTTGCTTGGCTTTGCAGGCAACCGCTCAAAGTTCATTTACGGCCCAACAGTGGCAAGAAGACCTAAAATTCCTTCAACAGACTGTTCATAAAGACTATTCCTTTCTCTTCAAAAAAGTAACGCAGGAAGAATTCGATACGGCGGTCGATCAATTTCACAAAGACATTCCCAATTTAGAAGAGCATGAGATCAATGTAGGTTTTGCCAAGATCATTGGTTTGTTCAAATACGGCCATACCCGATTGGGAATAAGCAACAATCCGATTCCCTTCAGTCAGTTACCCATTAACCTGTATGCTTTCTCAGACGGGGTATATGTACAAGGAATTCATAAAGACTACGAAAAGGCATTGGGAGCTAAAGTGATAGCAGTAGGGGACATGCCCATAGAAAAGGCTATGGAAGCGGTGTACCCTGCGGTTCCTGTTGAAAATGAACAATTCTTCAAGGCATACGGATTTCTATATTTAGTAAGTCCGCAGGTATTGCACGCCCAGAAAGTAATCCCTCAAATGTCAGATACCGTATCGTTAACCTTTGAAAAGGATGGAGCAACTTTTAAAATGCCGCTTCAAGCGCTTCCCTTAGGCGAGTTGGTACCAAAAAGCTATGGTTTTGTACAACAAAAAGGAGATTGGCTGGATGTACGCGATCAGAGCAAAACGCCTTTGTACCTAAAGAATTTGGACAAGATTTATTACTTCGAACATCTTCCCGAAAAGAAAGCGGTATACGTACGTCATAGTCAGATTCAGGACGAACCTAACGAACCCACTCCAGCTTTCTATTCGCGTTTATTCGACTTTATTGAAGAGAACGACGTAGAACGTCTTATTCTAGATGTGCGTCTTAACGGTGGTGGAAATAACTATAAGAACAAAGCCGTGGTAACGGAGATCATCGCTTCCGAAAAGATCAATACCGTAGGTAATCTGTATGTTATATTAGGGCGTCGTACTTTTTCTGCCTGCCAGAACCTGGTAAACGAATTGGACAATTATACCAATGCCATTTTCCTAGGAGAACCCACGGGAGAGAACATCAACTTTTATGGGGACAATAATCTCGTAGAACTTCCCAACACCAAATTACCGATATATCTTTCTTTCGCTTGGTGGCAGGACAAACCCCAATGGGAGAACAAGCCTTGGTTGGCACCGCACGTTGCAGTGGATATGAGCTTCGAGCAATATAAGAACAACGAGGATCCGGTCTTAGATACATGCCTAAACTTCTCGGACAACAATTTCATTTTAGACCCTATGCAGTATATGACCGATCTGTATATGGCTGGGGATCAGGAAAAACTTTATAAAGAGGCTTCTAGAATGGTAAATGATCCTTCGTATCGATTTTTCGACTTTGAAGGAGAACTTAATAGAGTAGGGTACAATCTATTGGGCCGTGGGCAACATCAGGATGCTTTGGCCGTATTTGGTTTTGTTTCCCAGTTGTTTCCAAATTCTGCCAATGCTTGGGACAGCTTGGCCGAGGGATACTTAACCATAGGGGATAATACCAAAGCCAAGGAATTGTATCAGAAAGCGTTATCTATGGATCCTGAGGGTAATGTAGGGCGTAATGCCACCAAAATGCTAAAACGTATAGAGCAAGGTCATTAAAAGAAGAATCCCCCGCCTGAATGGTGGGGGATTAAAGAAAAATTTAAAAAGGAACGTTTGGCTAACGGTGAATGGCATAGCTGCTAGCTCTAGCAAGCTCTACCAATTTTATGTTCCATTCCTTAAATTTTTCTTTCCAGAAAAGTAAAAATTTCTTCATACACGTATATTTTGAAGTTTAACAATCTCTATACCATGAATAAGGAGTTTGTTCTTCTTTTTGACAAGAAATGCGGTAGGATAAAGGGCTTACCCTAGCAGGTGTAGATTGTATTGATGGTGATTTGAAGCGTTATATAAATGTACGAAATTTCTGGTTAAGTGATGCTCGTTTTCAGCGAAAATCGTTGAAGTGTAGGGAATTATCTTTTAACGGCATTAACTATTTCCTATTAACCTTATAGAGATACTGTATAATTATCATTTTTCTTTCTCTTATAACAAAATTAACTTGCATAGGCTTCTATTCTTCGTAATTTTATACCTCTCCCCACAAAAAGCCTACTACCGTGAAGAAACAATCGACAAAAGATCCTAAATTAGTTCCATTCGATGGTATTGGCCTCTGTTTTAGCGGAGGTGGATACAGAGCTACCTTTTTCGCCCTTGGGGTGATATCCTATTTACACCGAATTCAGTACAAAAATCAGTCCCTACTCAGTAAAGCCCGAGCAGTAAGTTCGGTAAGTGGAGGTACCTTGCTGGCAGTGGCTTATTCTAAAGCAGCGCAATCCCCAGATTTTGATTTCGCCAAATTCTATTCGGGGTTTTACAATCAATTCACCCCAGAAAATGACACACTGCTTAAAGATGCTGTAGATAAATTGGAAAATCCCAATGTTTGGAAACAGCATAGTTACAAGAAGCAGAGTATCATTAACGCCTTTGCCTTGACCTATGCCGAAATGGATGTTTTTAAAGGTGGTTTCGGCGTATACGACCATGATGACAAAATAGAACTCAACAATGTGTGCTTTAATAGTACCGAATTTTCATTCGGATTGCCTTTCCGATTTCAAAATCATGGCATATTTGGCAATAGTCCATTGCGTAATGAGCATTCGGATGATTTGAAATTCGACGTGCAGTTGGGAGACATTGTGGCTTCTTCGTCCTGTTTCCCCTTAGGTTTTGAGCCTTTGATTTTCCCAGACGATTATTTCTCCGATCATAATTCAGAAGCTTATAAAGCCTTGAAAAGTGAAACCTACTTTAAGGAAGGTATTGGGATTATGGATGGTGGTATTGCCGACAATCAAGGGATTGAGAGTATGATCAACATCACGAAGCGAAAAGGAATGAAAGACCGTTTCAATTTATTGATCGTAAACGATGTAGCCAGTTATAAAATGGTTCCATGGGCTCCCGATAACGATCCTGTGAGGAATAAGAAATCCTTACGAACCACGCTTAAGAGCATCCTCAGTTACTTTAAGGTGAAGTGGTTCTATTGGTTGATACTGGTTATTGGTATCGCTCTGTTGTTTTTAAATGGTCAAGGAATGTTCGGGGAAGGGCAAATTACGGCCTTATACATTGTAGGAGGCCTATTAACAGGAATAGGTGTTGTTCTAGTGATTTTGGGTACGATACTGGCTTCGGTTAAGAACAGCGCCTCCAATTGGATTACGAATTTGATAAAGAAGAATGTTCCGGAAGTATTGTTGAATGATGTCCTCAGTTTTCAGAATTTGGAAGTAGGCTTGGTAAAACGTATGCTCACCGAACGATTAACATCAGGTGCCAAAATGATCAATGATGTTTTTTTGAAACAAATACGCCGACTTAACTATGATATGCTTTACAATGAAGAAAGCCTGGATGACAAGCGAATTACTTCGACAGTATATCAGTTAAATGGCGAGAAAACGCCTTACGGCAATAGTGCTCTAAACAAAAAGATACAGCCAAAACCCAGCAAATCCTTAACACATACTGCACTGATCGCTTCGCAAACCCCAACGACCTTATGGTGGGACGAAGAGGATATCAAGGTGAATAGAATGGATTCGCTTATTGCTTGTGGCCATTTCACCACTTGCTACAATCTATTGGACTATGTAATCGATCTTCAGAAAAAGGGATACGAGTCCGAGGAACTCACAGCACTTCGAACAGCCCTCACGGCAGATTGGGAAGCGCTTAATAAAGATCCGATGGCCTGGGTGAAACCCTAGAATTACGGCATTTCCATTCTTAAATTAGGTATATATACTTATTGGGTTCCCATGGGGTTTTGGATAAGTTTGTTAGATGCAGTTTGCAATACTAAACCTTAAATAAAAACCTAGTACCATGAGTTATCTTTCATTTAAACCGGGCCCATCGCAAGGGGATTCCGGTTCTAGAAAACGATCTACCAAACCCCAAGGATCCGTTAAAAAAGCATTTTCCCAGTGGATTCTTGAGAATCACGGGCAAAACCTTAATAAAGAAGTTAAGCGGCAACGTTCCCTTAAAAAGGCAATGTATACGCCAACAACGGATCAAGCGACCGTTGGAATTATAGGAGGTGGGTTTGCCGGACTGTACTCCGGACTTATTCTTCAGTCTTTAGGAATTGAATGCGAAGTGTTCGAAGCTTCCGATCGTGTGGGTGGTAGGATAGATACTTGGTATTCTACAGAATATGATCCCAACGATCCAGATGCTGCTGGACTTTACGGAGAAGTTGGAGGGATGCGTGTTCCTCAGTTTTCGGCAGATATGCTACCCGTGCAACACCTAACCCTTGCTGTGAATTCTGTGTTGAAATACAACGGAATGGAGGACAAGATGGTAAAATGGCGCAAGTTTTACTACAATTCAGATGTACAGCGACTGCGCTATAACAATATGCCTGCTCCTATTACTGCTGCCGAAGCTCCTTTAAACTCCTTGAACTTTGGTATTAACGAAGGTGGGGATTTAGACATGGTATGGGTGACCGAAGTGAAGCCTGAAAAAGGAGACCCCTACTTGCCTATTAATATGGTATTGGATAAAGTAAACGAGAAGTTTTTGAAGAAAATAGACGAGTCCTTTTCCGAAGGGTTTGAATACTTAATGCAGTTTGATCATTATTCCATGTGGGCCTACCTTACCAATGTGTTTACCTTGGGAGAACTTGGAGAGTACTACGATCCTGCCATGGGAGAAAAAACGGACAACCTTCCGTACAATGTCGCCAGCTATCTGGAAACCCTCAATGTAGGAACGGGAATGTATTCGGTTTCCTTTGTTGAAATGGTGATCGCAGTGTATGATTGGAATGGTAGTAAGAACACCTATGATCCCAAAGACCCCAATATCTACATGGTAACGGTAAATGACGGAATGCAGCATTTTCCAGATGCCTGTAGGACAGTATTGAATTTGGAAGAAGGAGTTCGGGTAGAAGATGGATATTGGGCGCAACAGATCATAGGGATGATAAAGGGAACCAATAATGCTTATGGATATTCCCCACCCAACCTTACGCCTGCCGCAGAGCCGCCAAAGTCAGTACCCAAAGCAGAAGCCAAGAATCCTTCGCCAGGTACTCCTAGTAGTCCAAAGCAGCGTGTGTTTATGCAGCATCGCGTTACCTCGGTAGACTATGATGAAAAGTTATTCGATGGACATGGAGGAATGAGCTTAACGATACAAAGGCCTTTTGGAGAAGGACTTGCAGTGAAGTCTTATCCCTATGCAATTACCACATTGCCCAATGGCAATTACTTAAATGGACAATTGAAAGCGAACTTCTTCGATAAGCTTTCATTCTCTAAAGCCAGAGCCATTCGGGAAAGTAATTATATGCCTTCCTTTAAAGCGTTCATTACCTTTAAATCCCAGTTCTGGGCCAAATTAGGAGAGCGTCAGGACAAAGGACTTGGGGTAGGAACTTCGGATCGATCCAATCGCCAAATTGTTTATCCTTCTTATGCATATGACGCAAAGGGTGGAGTACTGCAGATCTATTGCTGGGCTCAGGATGCCGAACGCATGGGTGCATTGTCCGACAAGGAACGCGTAAACGAATGCCTGAAAGGAATTGCCTATCTATATCCCGAAGTGAATGTGTACGATGAATTTGCAGGCTATGATCCGGAAAGAACGACGAAAACTTGGTTCTGGGATAACCATGCAGGCGGTGGTGCCTTTGCGCTATTCGCTCCAGGGCAATTCAAGAATTTATATCCTACATTATTAACGCCAGAATTTAATGGTTGTCTCAACTTTGCCGGTGAATGTTGTTCTGTGCATCATGGATGGATTGTAGGGGCATTGGATTCTGCCTACAATGCAGTATTGAATATCTTAGAACAAATGGGGGCTCAAGATAAAATCGATCAGATGAAGGCCACATGGGGTGAGCTTTTGGCTCCGGATGTTAGTGCCGACGAGATGTTTACATAAGTAATAGCATTAATCTTTCATTATGAGGTGATATCGGTTAAAAACGGTCGTTGGAAAGGAACATATTGTAGAGGATACTTTCAATGACTTAATTCGATATCCCATCGGGAGAAGTCGTGTGCGGTAAACCACCGTGCACTACTTTTCCCACTATGAAATCACCTAAAAACAACATAATTTTACCATTTACGGATATGAGAAATTGATATCTTTGATATTCCATGGATATTGATGCTCCCATCCTTTTTTTTCTCAGCGCACTGGGAGTCTTTAACGGCTTTCTTTTGAGTTTTTATTTGCTGTTTTTCAGAAAGAAAAACAGGCTGCCCAATTATTTTCTAGGCCTTCTCATCCTTATGCTAAGCATACGTATTGGTAAATCCGTGTACATGGTTTTTAATGAGGACCGTGTGCTTCTGTACCTGCAAATTGGACTGTCTGCCTGCTTTTTAATAGGCGTTATGCTCTATTATTACATAAAATCACAATTGGAGAACTCGAAGAAGGTGCCCATCTCTTGGAAACTCCATATTGCAGGGCTCTTATGCTTTATTGTAGTATTGGGTATGATATATCCTTATGAGGTCTATCCTGAACTCTGGAGAAGCTATTCAGCTCGTTTTATCTATGCAGTTTGGGGTATTTACCTTGTGTTATCGGGTTATATGATTCGCTCTTCTATTCTAAAAATATTCAAGAAAGGACAAGCTTTCACCACGCAAGAACTTTGGTTATTATTGGTCTATACGAGTACCCTGCTTATTTTCATTGCCTATAATATCGGAATGTACCGTTGGTATATTACCGGAGCGCTTACTTTTTCCTTTGCGCTGTACGGTATTATCTTTTTTCTACTTCTGAAAAAGAATCGGGCTATTCTCTTTCAGGATCCTCCCGCTAAGTACAAAGCAAAGAAAATTGAGACTTCGGAAGCGGACGAAATTGTACATCAGTTAGAGGTAATAATGAAGGAAAAGGAACTTTTTATGAATCCAGACATGAAACTAAAGGACCTCGCTAAGGAAGTACAGATTTCGTCCCATAAATTGTCGCAGTTGCTCAATGATAACTTGGGAAAGAGTTTCAATCACTACATCAATGAATATAGGGTTGAGAAAGCCAAGGCGCTTTTAAAGGAAGAAAACCCCTATACTTTGGAAGCCATTGGATTTGAAGCGGGGTTTTCTTCGAAATCTTCTTTTTACAGCATATTCAAAAGGATTACTGGGATGACACCTTCCGAATTTAAGGAATAAAGTGCTCCAAAATTATAATCTTGGAGGACTGGATTATAATTTTTGAATTCATTTCGGGATGGGTTTTAGAAGTTTACCAAAACTTTTAAAAACGTTCATCACAATGAAAATCAGAATCCTATTATTCTTACTGTTCACTTCATGTTCCCTTTTAGCACAATCCGCCCAAGAATCCATCACCAAAACCCTTCAGGATTACATGCAGGGGAGTTCCTATAACCAAAAGACACAACTGCGCAGTGCTTTTGCCGAAAATGCAACGCTTTATTTAACCGTTAGGGAGGAATTCAAACAACTTTCAGCCGATGAATATGTAAGTTGGTTTAAAGGCGAATCGGGTACTTTTAATGGCAGAAAAGCGAAGATCCTATCCATAGATGTGTCCAAGGATATTGCTACCGCTAAAGTTGAAATCCTAATACCTCAAAGAAAATGGCGTTTTATCGATCTTTTTCTTTTGAAGAAGATGGAGGGTAAAACCTGGAAGATTATTTCGAAAACTGCCACACGCGAAGATTCCTCCAAAAGTGGAGATCACGTTCTCTTTGTGGTGTCGAATGCCCAATTTTATGGAGATTCAGAAATGAAGACAGGGAATAGCTTTTATGAAATAGTAAAAGCCTATGACACGTTCGTTCAAGCGGGATATCATGTAGATTTTGTGAGCCCAAAGGGAGGCGCTATTCCCGTAGCCTATGTAGATACTTCCGATGAGACCAGTAAACGGTTACTGTACAATAATGATTTTATGTATGCCATTAAGCATACCTTGAGCCCCGAGGAAGTTGATTATTCCTTGTACAAAGCCATTCAGTATATAGGTGGTGGAAGTTCCATGTTTGGCGTACCAGAAAATGAGAACATACAGCAAATAGCAATGGATATCTACGAGAAAAATGAAGGTATCGTTTCTTCCGTTTGTCACGGGACAGCAGGAATTGTAAATCTAAAAACGAAAAGTGGAAACTATTTGGTAAACGGTAAGCGGGTAAGTGGTTATCCCGATGCTTTCGAACATAAAGATAGGGCGTACTACAGTACCTTTCCCTTTAAGATCACCCAAACCATAGAAAGTCGTGGTGGGATATTTAAGCACTCCCCGAGAAATACCGCTCATGTTGAGGTAGACGGGCGGTTGGTAACCGGACAGAATTGGTTGTCATCCACTCCTGTGGCCAAGGCCATAATCGAAATTCTTGAAGCGGATTAAAGCATCATAACCATGACCTAAAAGCGATCTTTAAAGAGGTCGCTTTTTTTTATAAAACACGTATAAATACGTATTGTGTTATTGTTTGTTAATCAAGAAATTAGAGGGTATAAAACGCAATGTCATGGAATTATTCAATATAGATTCGAATATCAAAGACCTTCTTAATGATGTCAATGAAAAGCTAGAAAGTGGTTTAAACAAGGAGGCAGATTTAAGCACCGGGAAAAGGAATATAGAAGGATTCTGGCAATACTTGGTAACGTGCGAGAGTTACTTTTTGAATGGTGATTACAAGGAGAACTATCATCATGACTATGAGAATATGACTGCCTTGTATTTCCTGAATGAGCTCATTGATAAAAACCTTCTAACAAGAGCATTGCGCGACGTTCTGGGAATTCCTCCCAGTAAGATTACCACCGAAATGTTGGAAGAATGGTCGGATGGTTGGGTAGCAGGCGATGGGACACTGTATGTGATTTCTAAATACTGCCAACTAGATGTAGGCTGGTTCCTATCCTTGGGATATTATATCCTTTATAAAGTATTGCCCTTCCTCATCCATCCTTTCGGAACGAATCCCGAGGGAAAAACTAAAGTATCTAATAATTCAATTCCCCCTTCAGCTAAAATTGCCATTATTGGCGATTGGGGGACGGGTATTTGGAGTGACGGGGAAACACCTAAATGTCCGTCCCAATTGGTTATGGAGGGGGTTATTTCTGAAGACCCCGATTATATCATCCATTTAGGCGATGTGTATTATGCAGGGACCAAGGGGGAAGAAACAAGCAATTTTCTAGAACGAATTCCTTTAAAGTATAAAGGGAAATTCTATACCATGAATAGCAATCATGAAATGTACGATGGCGCCAATGGGCTCATGAAAAACACATTGAAAGATGCTCGTTTTACCCATCAGAATCAGACAACCTACTTCTCCTTTGAAATTGGAGAGTGGATTATCGTAGGACTGGATTCTGCATATTACGACGAAAGTCCCTTGTACATGGATGGTATTATCGCTACCAAGCATGGAGGACAGGAACAGCTGGAATTTTTAACCAAAGCCTACAACTCAGGGAAAAAGGTCTTTTTGTGCACTCACCATAATGGAATAGAAGTGGACAAGAACGGACCGAAACCCAATAACCCAATGTGGGATCAAATATTAGGAGCAACTGCACCCCATATTCCAGATGTATGGTATTGGGGACACGTACATAATGGAATTGTATACAATGATAATTTATCCATCTACGGTGAAAAGAAAACTAGGGATGGCAACGGGCCGCTTATGCGCTGTTGTGGCCATGCCTCCATTCCCTTTGGCAATGCACCCTATCTTCAGGATCTAATTAATGGCCCTAATCCTGAGGTGTTGTACTACAGTCACACCAAAATGCCGCCTCCTTTGGATAAACAACAACAGTTGCGGGTTAAAAACGGTTTTGCCATTGTAGAATTAAGTGGGGATCAAATTACCGAGACTTTTTATGAAGTAGCCATCAAGGATGGCAAATTTGAAAAGACACAATGCTGGAGCTCCGCACCCGCCTAACCTCTAAAGCAATATTCATAGGGAATTATGATATATGGGGAAGCCCAAAAAAATGTTCATAGCTTCTGTTTATTGAACATGTGGTTATAGGCCCCAGAAGGACTGTTTCTTTCTGGGCCTATTTAATTTTGAATATCACTGGTATCAAAAAAAGGAACAACTACTGCAAAATTGCTCTAGGTATTCATATTCTGGTTATCTTTTACCTAATTATTCCGGCAGGAATTTTATGAGCCTAAAATTATAAAGATGAGACTATTCCAGTATTTGATATTGTTTCTCGTATGCCATGCAGGGATTGCCCAAACATTTTTCGATAAGGTGGAGGGATCCTCTTGGGAGGGAAGTGGAACCCTATTTGGTAAGACTGCCCATTTTACCATGCATTGGGAAGCTGCTTTAAATAATACATTTATCAAACTTGAATTCGAGAACGGTTTTGAGGCCTCCGAGGGAAAGATGCAAACCATGCAGGCACATGGTTATTATCAAATTGCACAGGATGGCAGTGTTTCTGGTACTTGGTTCGATTCTAGAGGGGTCCGCTTGCCTTTAATTGGAAGTATATCGTCGGATACACTCGAAATATTTTGGGGCGATGCATCTACCGAACAGGGAAAGACATTATACCGAATTGAAAATGGTATAATATATGTGGAAGATTTCTATAAGAACAAAGAAGGAAAATATGTGAATTTTGGAAATGCCACGTATGAAAAGAAATAGAAAACAAAACAAGAAGCACAGTACGATTTCAATTTTTTTTCCACTCATCTCAGTAATTGGAATTGCTATTGTTTTCGCTCTTTCTTCCTTTTACGAGAAAAGCTGGTCGTACAATTGGAACGGAATTCGAATGCAAATTAAAGATAGTGTACAAGTGATGCAATACGGGAGTGTTTCGGGACCTTATATCGGGATTGATGGAAGAAGGTATAAGCTTTACGATACAAGGCGCTGGATACAGAAAAATGCTACAATTTCTGAATTAAAACAACTTACCGAATTTCCGAATGGGACGATAAAAGCGATCGCATACGAAGCACTCGTTCGTAAAAGAAACTTTGAACAAAGAACCGATTATTTAATAAAAGCAATAAAGGATACAGAATATTCAGTGCCTTATCAGGCTGGTTGTGTGGGTTATATGATACCCCAAGGCGACTATTTAATCGATATTGTTTTGAATCTGGATGAGAAACTGATGCCAAGACTAGAATGGCAGGCAGATTCAGGTTTTAGTGAAAGCGAACGGTTGCGAATACTTTGGGCCTACACACAAGTAGAATAGGCAATGTAGCTTATTCGGTATCCAAAAAATCCTCTTCAATGTTGGTGATGAAATCATGGATATAATCCTTATTTCTTTGAGACGTTTGGACCACCAAATAATGTGTGCGCTTTAAGCCATTCTTACCAATTCTTTTGAAAACGATATCCTTGGGCAAAGTGAAAGAAGCTAACTGCCATTTGGGAGCGCACATGATCCCCATATTAGCATCTATGAGCGAAAGTGTGGCCTCTGTGAAGGGAATAGCAGATATCTTAATAGGGTTCACTTTATCGCGTTTCAGGAAATGCTCATATACCCAAACACCTTCTATAGGGAAGGAATTGATAAGCAAGTGCACCTTTTCAAAATGACCCGCCTCCAGATAAGGATGTTCATTCAGTGGATTTTCCCGATGCATCACCGCAAAAATTTCATCCTTGTGGATCTGCGTGCTAGTAAGGGCTTCTGCTTCGGGTTGGGAGGTGACAATCGCAATGTCTATTTCGTTTGATAGCACCTGTGAGATGATGTGCTGCGTAGATCCTAAGCTCAGGTCAATGTCTATCTCTGGATAAAGCATCCCCATTTTCTGAATAAAGGCAGGAAGGGAATGAAAAAAGGATTGGCATTCGGCACTAAGTTTTATGGAGCCTTTGGCCCCTTCCTTAATTTGTTTTATGGTTCCAAAACCTTCATCGATGGCACTAAATAAAGTATTCGCCAGTTTGTATAATTCCTTGCCTTCTTCGGTTAATTCCCAATTGTTTCGGGTTCTATGAAATACCTTAAAACCCAAACGTTCTTCTAAATCCTTTAACTGATGACTTAGGGCAGATTGGGTTAAAAACAAACGCCCCGATGAGTTGGCAATGCTACCTTCCTCGGCGATGGTTTTTATAAGTCGGAAGTATTTCAATTCCATAGTACAAAGGTACAATACTCACCCTTGGGATGTAGTTGAAAAATTTTCAACCATAAAATTTCAACCTTCAATTACAATGCTGGTATACTGAGGTTTATGGATTTAGTTTTGTTCCAAAATAAGAAGCATGCAACAACAAACAAAGGTTATTGGATTGATAGGCGGGATGGGATGGGAATCTTCAAAATTGTATTACGAACGAATAAATCATGCCGTAAACGTAAAACTTGGGGGATCTCATTCGGCTAAAATCATACTGGTTTCGGTAGACTTTTCCGAAATCGAACGGCATACCTCTAATCGAGATTGGAAAGCCATAGAACGCATCATGGTGAAAAGTGCCCAGCAATTGGAAAGGGCAGGGGCAGATATGGTGTTGTTGTGCACGAATTTAATTCATTTGGTAAGTCCCGCTATTATAGCGGATATATCGATTCCCTTTTTGCACATAGCCGATGCCACGGGACGAGCTATTGCCAAGAAACAACTTAAAAAGGTCCTGCTTCTAGGTACGAAACCTACTATGGAATTGGACTTCTACACCTCTGTTTTGGAAAATAAATATGACCTAGACATCACCGTCCCCAATCCTTCGGACATGCAAATCATTCATGATATCATATATGGTGAATTGCTGAAAGGTGTTTTTACGGAAACATCCAAACAGAGGGTTATTGAGATGATTCAAAATTCAAAAAGCAATGGTATAGAAGGCGTGATTATGGGATGTACCGAATTACCCATGCTTGTACAGGCAGAGGATATTTCAATCCCACTATTCGATACTGGACAAATTCACGCGGACCAAGCTGTTGCCTTTGCCCTAACTTAAAAAGATATTATTATGGAAACTATTTGTTTAGATCATTGCAAATCCTACAAAAAAGAGACGAATCCTTTTTTTAGAAGCTTATTGGAAAAATACATTACCTTAACAAGTACATATTTGTTTTACGATTCTAATAAGTGTTCCAATAATGATTGCAACCCTATAATATTTCATAAATAGAATGAAGATAAAGAGCTTAGACACATTGCCATTCGCCTCACTTATGGATTGCTTCCTAGTGGCTTTTGCCAATTATTTTGTCAAAATGCCTACGGATCATGATTTCTACGAAGAACGTTGGAGAAGGGCCAAGGTAAGTTATGCGGATTCCTATGGAATGTTCGATGGAGATACCCTGATAGGCTTTATCATACATGCTATCGATACTCGGAACGGGGATAGGATTGCCTTCAATACAGGTACAGGAGTAATTCCCGAATACAGGGGGAAGCGTATTGTACAGCAATTATATGATCATTGTATCCCCAAACTGAAGGAAAAAGGAATTTCCCTATGTGCCTTGGAAGTCATTACCGAAAATGAAAAAGCTGTTAAAGCATATGAGAAGGTAGGTTTTTCGATTACCAAGCGCTACAAATGCTATGGGGGAACCTTTCAGGTAGGAGCGGAGCAACATGATTATGTCCTAAAAAATGTAGACGCTTCCCATTTTTTGTGGGAAACACTCCATCAGGAAAGCTATTCCTGGGATAACCATATAGAGACCGTCCAAAGGGGATCCTATGATTATTATGTGATCAATTCAAATGGAAAAGAAGCGGCCTATTTCATTTTAGAACCAAATAGGTGCTACGTAGCGCAATTCGATGTTTTTGAAGATACACTTCAGAATTGGGAGCGGCTTTTTTCGGCCATTCAAGGTATTTCGGAAGAAATTCGAATTAATAATGTGGACGAGCAACTGACTTCAAAAATTAATTTTCTGAAACACATTCAATTGAAAAATACCGTGGATCAGTTTGAAATGGAAATGCGTTTATAATCTACTGTAAATAAAAAACCCTCCTTCGCATGAAGCTCCAGAGGGTTTTGATATAATTAGAGGGAAGGCTAATTAATTATTGATGGTCCAAGATAGGTAGTATACAGATCCTACCAATCCCGTACCGAAAGCGGTAATATATTCGTCTTGTAATAAGTTAGAAGCACCTAATTTGAATGTAGATTTCAAGAAACTAGGAACTTTGTAGTTTATTTGCGCATCCACTACATGGAAAGCAGGTACTTGCCCTGTTCCGAAGGTAGCTTCCCACAGATAGGTGTCGCTCCATCTCCAAGCTACATTGAACCCAAAGTTTTCGAACAAATCTGTACTTCCTAAAGTGGCTTTTACCTTATGCTCTGGCGTGTTGAAAGAGGTAAGGAAATCTGGGTTTGCCTCACGATCAAAATCCAATTTGGCATAAGTATAATTACCAGAAAGATCGAATTTATCGGCAATACGCATTGTCAATCCAATAGAACCACCGTAGGAGTTTACTTCGGCATCTGTGTTGGTATAAGTTTGGAAAGCCTGGAAGTCACCATTTGCCAATGCAGCAACCGCTACAGGAACTCCATTAGGCAGTGCCTGTGTTAAACCTACATCTCCGTAGAAAGGAGTTACAACCGTTTCATTGGTAATGAAATCTTCGTAGCTGTTGTAGTATCCGCTCAAGTCTACAAGTAATTTGTTATCGAACAACTTACCACGATATCCCAATTCTATGGTAGATACCTGCTCGGGTTTTACAGCTTCTGGATTGGACACCACCAATTGCGTTGGATCTCCTGTCGCAGCAAATACTCCTACAGAGTTGGCAGAGAAGGAATTGTTATACGCTCCCGTACCGTCTAACTGTAGTTGAGGAACCCCCAAAATGGCTTGTCCACTGGCACTTAAAGGATACGTACGAACATCCATGGCAGGGTTACCTTCGGCACTACCTACTAAAATGGCACGCCCTACATCCAATCCGATAAATAAATCCTGAGTTGTTGGGTTTCTGAAACCAGTTTGGTAAGAAGCCCTAATATTGTGATTCTCGGCAATGGTGAAACCGGCGGCTACCCTTGGAGAGAAGAAACCATCGAATAATTCAGACTTATCGTAACGGATAGATCCTGTAAGTTTTACATCTACATTATCGGAGATCGGTAATTTCTTTTGAATTTGGGTATACAATCCCACTTCAGAGTAATCGATAGGTCCATCACCATCGGTGTAAATAGTACCCGAAGAATTTAGTCGGTATCTTCTATACGATCCACCCACTTGTACTTCGGCAGCATCCCAAAGGTGTCCGAAGTTATAGTTCCCATCCGCATGGTAGTATCTTGATTCGTCTTGGAATCGAGATCCTTCATTCAAATCGGGATTACTAATACTGTTATTGAAAGCAGTGTTGAATTCTTGGGAGCCTGGCTCAAAACGTCCAGTATCGGCTGTTTGTCGTCCTAGGGCATGAGCTTCAGTTTCCGAAAGACCTGCCAAAGTTCCCTGTACAAAAGCACCAACATATTGCCCGAACCACGTCTGATCGTCTTTCCATGCGCGGTTGATGTTAATTCCGGTAAATACCATGTCATAGGAGTTTCCTGCTTTGTCAGGAACAACATATCCTCTTAAAAAGAAATTGTCGTTACGGAATTCAAGTTTATGCTGTTGTTGGAAGAAGTTGTCGATACGATAGCGGTTGGCACCTTGATAAATGGTTTTTCCAGTACCTACTTTACCTTGGTATACAATTTCGAAATCATCCTCCCAAGGGCGGTAGTACAGACCCCAATCGGCTTTTACGCTTTCTGCGTCATAGTCGGTAAGATCTCTTTCATCATATCCTGTTCTACTAACGTCTATAGCAGGTACTAATGCATCAGCTCCTGGAGGAAGTGCTCCAATCGCTACCAAGGTTTCGGCTACACTTCTAATATTCGTGCTTACCTCATCCCCGTATACGTTGATTCCGTCATAATCGGTGGCAGAACGGTCGATACCGCGTTGTAATTTATCTTCTGTATTGGTAGCAAACCAATCGGTTCCGACCAATAGACCGAAATTCACTTTGGCCGCGAATTTATTACTGAATTTATGTGCTGCACGTATGCCTACATCGGTATAATCATTGTTTCCGGCAGCTTCCTGGGAAGTAATCCCTCTTTTAACCATGATGCTTAGACCTTGGTGATCGAAAGGATTCTTACTCGTCATAAAAAGAATACCGTTAAAGGCGTTGGCTCCATATAGGGCGGAGGCGGCTCCTGGAAGAATTTCCACACTCTGTACGTCGGGCTCTATCATTCCCAAAAGGTTACCCAGAGGGAAGTTAAGGGCGGCGTTGGAGTTGTCCATTCCATCTACCAATTGCAGGAACCTATTGTTCGCAAAGGTGGAGAAACCACGGGTGTTGATGGACTTAAACGTTAAACTGTTGGTATTCATATCGATTCCCTTCAGGTTTTCGAGTCCGTCATAAAACTCGGCAGAAGCAGAATTCTTTATTTCCTGAATACCATAGCGCTCTACAGTTACAGGGGATTCGAATAGGCGTTCTGGTGTTCGGGAAGCAGAGATTACTACTTGGTCCAGTTCACTACCTTCTTGTAATGTAATGGAAACACTTTGGTTGTTTTGGGTAATCTGTACCGTAGCGTTTTCGTAGCCAATGCTACTTATTTCTAGCTCAAATGGGGGATTCTCTTCTACGGTTAGGGTAAAACTACCATCAGCATTCGTTGCGGTTCCAACGTAAGTGCCTGAGACTATTACGTTAGCACCAAGGATAGGTTCGTTATCTTGACTGGTCACATTTCCGGTTACAGTTGTTTGGGAATAGGTGGTTCCCACCATAAACAGAAATAAAAAAAACAAAATTCTTTTCATGTCATCAAGTTTAGTGGATTGTGTGGTTGTTGTTCTCATATTTTATGCATGCATAATATAAAGGTGTTTAACCTTCTGGATTAGGGGAAATTGGTTTTTAGTTGTCGTAAATATATAAATCCTATTCAAACAATAGGGTAAATTCCTACATCTATTGCTATTTATGATTTGGTGGGGCCGTTGCTCCAAGGTAAAGAAATTTATCAAACAAATTGATATAATGGTAATTAGCTTTTAACATATTACTAACAAAATACAGAGTTAAACATAGATAAAATTCATTATATTTGTACCTACAAATAATGTAGGTGTTATGAATTATTATTATGAGGCTATTTTTGAGATTATTCGAACCGGGCATTGGATAACGGATTCTGTGTCTAAGGATTTACGGGAATTCGATATTTATGAGCCTCAATTCAATGTACTCCGTATTCTAAGAGGAGCCAAGGGGAAGCCCGTATCCGTAAATACTATATTGGAAAAAATGGTACAACGTTCCAGCAATGTAACTCGAATAGTGGACAAATTAACTGCCAAAGGATTGGTAGAACGTACCTTATGTGAAGCTGATAGAAGGAAGATGGACATCATAATTACCGAAGCAGGTTTAGCGCTGTTGGAAAAATTGGATGCCAAGGTAAACGAATTTCACAAGCCCATGATGAATAACCTGAATCAAGAAGAAGCAGAACAATTAAAACGACTTATACGTAAACTAAAAGGAAAAGAAATATGAAAAAAATAGTTGCCCTAGGCGGAAGTAATAGTAAAAACTCTATTAACAAGACCTTGGCTAGCTACGCGGCTAGCTTGGTGGAGAATTCGGAAGTGGAGGTGATCGATTTAAATGATTACCGTCTACCATTGTACGGAATCGATGAAGAAACGGAAAATGGCATCCCCGAAGATGCACGTAAACTTGATGCGCTTTTGTCATCTGCAGATGGACTGGTCATCTCCTTGGCAGAGCACAATGGTTCTTATAGTGTGGCCTTTAAAAATGTATTCGATTGGTTGTCCAGAATTGACAAAGAGGTATGGAAACAAAAACCCATGCTGCTCATGGCCACATCTCCCGGAGGAAGGGGAGGGGTTACTGTTCTTCAGGCAGCGAAAATGTCGTTCCCTTATTTGGGAGGAAATATCATTGCCGATTTCTCGCTGCCCTCATTTCACAAGAACTTCTCGGAAAATGCACTATTGGACGAAGCATTGAAATCGGATCTTGACGGAAAAATCGATCTACTGAAGGAAGCTATTTAGCGTGGTCTACAACATAAAATTATCCATATTAATTTGTTTTATGAGTATTATGAATGTAACAGCACAAACAATAAATTCTAATACGGATCATTCCAAGAAAAGCATTCTCGCAAGAGGTTGTGATCCGTATCTATCGAATCAATTCGCAAGGATGATCCCTCCCCGTATTGGAAATGCCCATTATGTCCCAACGACCAATGATGAGGATTTTATTGAAAAACTGAAATCCAAGCAATGGTCCATCATATATTTCGCCCCTGGAGCCTGTAGGTTTAGTGCGGCAAAGAAACAGATTCCAGGAGGTAATACCGATACTGCTGGATGGACTCTAAAAGAGTATAAAGACTTGATTCTAAAACTTCAGGGCTCTGATGTACGGATAGTGGAAACTACACAGGAAAGTGAGGCCATTGCCCTATTGAACGTAGCGCTTGAAGGAGCGAGAACCACAGAATGATTTTTTTTAACAAAATTATATGTACCTACAAATAATGTATAGGTTAATAAATTAACAATAGATATGACAACAAAAAGAAACCTTAAGAAAGTATCCCTAGCGGTAATTGCATTGCTTATAATGTCTTTGGGCTATGCCCAGAAACCTGGGGAGAACTATATTCCGAAAGATCCCAAATTCGATAATCTTTTAACCTCCGAGAATACAGTATTGTTGGTGATCGATTTTCAGGAGGAAATGATGGGTACGGTAAGAAATATCGAAAGAGATGTGCTAACGAATAATACCCAAGCCATTATTAAAACGGCACAGGTGTTTAACATCCCTATTATTGAAACTACTATTGGTGTTGGCATTGGAGCCAATGAGTCGACGTTAACCGAGTTTAAGGACCTCATGCCAAATCTAAAAAACATTGATCGTATATCCCTTAATGCCTGGCAGAACCGTGAAGTGATACATGCAGTTGAAAAAACAGGACGAAAAAAGCTAATCATTACCGGACTTTGGACGTCGGGTTGCCCAACGTATACGGCTCTCGACGCCATACAAGCAGGGTATGAGGTATACATTCTCACGGATGTCATGGGAGATGCGACCATAGATGCTCACAACCGAGCCATTGAAAGAATGGTGCAAGCTGGAGCTATACCTTTTACCTGGGAAGGTGCTGGAGCCGAAATACTAAGGGCCTATATTCACCCAAATGCCATGCAATCTGATAAAGTGGAAGGCGGATTTGTGGGAATAATGAAAGAGCATTTCTACCCATTTGCTGGTAAGTATTAATGAATTTATAAAAAGGGCGTTCCGTAAAACGCCCTTTTTTTGATCTGGACCAACATATTGGATTAACTATAATTTTATAACTTTGTGTATCCTATACACATATTAATGAAGCAATCCATAAAACTTACGGTAGATGCAGTGGTATTCGGTTATGAAGAAGGGGAGATCTCCGTACTTCTCATAGAGCGAAAATACGATCCCCATCAAGGTGCATGGGCCATCCCTGGAGGTTTTGTACTGGAAGGTGAGTCCTTGGAAGATGCGGTAGAAAGGGAACTACGGGAAGAAACCGGAGTACGAATTAATTATCTGGAGCAGCTGTATACCTTTGGAGCGCCCGAAAGGGATCCGCGGGGTAGGGTAGTGACGGTAGCGTATTTCGGGTTGGTACGCCCTACGGCCTTTCAATTAAAAGCTTCTACAGATGCTAAAGAAGCGCAGTGGTTTAATATAAAGGAGTTACCAGATCTAGCTTTTGACCATGACTATATCCTTACCGCTGCCATTAAACGACTACAGGGGAAGATTACCTATGAGCCCATAGGGTTTGAATTACTGGACCAGAAATTTCCGTTTTCGGATTTAGAAAAACTATATACTACGCTATTGGGAAGACCCATAGATCGCCGAAACTTTCGGAAGAAGATCAAAGGGCTGTATATATTGGACGAACTTCCCGAAAAAGTGTCCAAAGGCTCCGGAAGACCCGCTCATTTATTCCAATTCAATAAAGAAAGGTACTTCAAGCTGAAAAAAGAGGGTATCATCTTCGAAATTTAATTTACTGATATTCAACAACAAAGAATGTTTTGTGTAAAAAAGACACAAATAAACTTGGCAATAATTTCATTTCATTTTATATTTGTGTAATAAATACGCAAATAACTAAATTTTTACGTCATGTTTGGAATCAGTTATATCAAGTTCGATTCGATGAATTATGTCATCCATTACAAAAATGGTAAGGTGAAGCGCGAGGGGAGAGGGTTGTCCTTCTTCTACTTCACGCCTAACTCTTCCATTGTATCGATCCCAATTCAGAGTGACGATTTTCAATTCGTCTTTCATGAAACTACCAAGGATTATCAGGAGGTAACCTTGCAAGGACAGATTACCTACAAGATTCAGCATCCAAAGCAATTGGCAGAGACGTTGGATTTCACGGTAAATCACAAGAAGCAATACCTGAAGAATGATTATGAAAAGATACAGCAACGTATTATTAATGAGGCCCAAACGGCCAGCGCAGGGATCATTCAGCGGTTGAGCCTTAAAGATGCCCTTAGGAAATTGGATGAGATTGAAAACGAAATTTTCAATAGCCTTCAAACTTCCAAAACTGTTCAAATGCTGGGGTTAGAGATTCTTAGTGTGAATGTGCTAGGGGTAACGCCCAATCCTGAAATGGCAAGGGCTTTAGAAGCTCAGACACGTGAGTCGCTTCAAAAAGAAGCTGACCAAGCGATCTACGAGCGACGCAATTTTGCTGTAGAGCAGGAACGAATGATTAAAGAAAGTGAATTGAATACAGAGATTGCGGTCGAGGAGAAACAGAAGCAGATCGTAGAAAAGAAGATGGAAACCGATGTGGTAAAACAAGAGAACGAACAGGTGCTACAGGAAATGGAAATGGCTTCCAGTATCTCCTTGGAGGAAAAGCGCAAGGAACTGATCGATATTAAGGTGACCAACGAGAAGAAAGAGGCTGATGTGAAAGAATATGTGTTGAATGCTTCTTTGAAACCTTATAAGGAACTCGACTGGAAAATCCTGATGGCGATTTCCAATACTGGGAATGACCCAAGTAATAACATTGCTTTGGCTTTTCGGGAATTGGCCGAAAATGCCGAAAAGATTGGAAACTTGAATATTTCTCCAGAATTATTGGAGTCCATAATGAAAAATAAATCCTAATCATGGAATTTGAAAAGGTCATCATTATAAGGGATAAAACTAGGCTTGAGCAGCTTATAGAGCGATTTAATTCAAAAGCTCAAGCCCGGTTTTACCTAGAACGTACTGGAGGGGATTTTGAGTTCTACGAAAAGGAGCATCAGATATTCTACAATTCCCTTAGGCAGGTTCAGGATTCGGTTTCAAACGTATTGAAGCATAAGGTGATCGACCGTTCGTTTTTGCCTACCTATATTTTCACCGAAAATGACTTGATTGTGGTGCTAGGACAAGATGGTTTGGTAGCAAATACAGCAAAGTATGTAAATGGATTGCCTATTGTGGGTGTGAATCCCGATCCGAAACGCTATGATGGTATTTTGTTGAAATTTCAACCCAATAAAGTAGGATCTGTAGTAAGGCGAATGGTGAAGGGCGGATATGAGATTGAAACCGTGACCATGGCGAAGGCAACACTCCAGGATGGGCAAACCCTTTTGGCATTCAACGATTTTTATATTGGGGCAGATTCCCATGTCTCGTCACGCTATACGATTGAGTTCGAAGGGAAGAAGGAAAGACAGTCTTCCAGTGGTATTTTGGTATCCACCGGAGCAGGTTCTACAGGATGGCTGAGTTCGGTATTCAATATGGCAAATAACATTCAGGGGCATTATTTCATGGACCGCAGGGAATGCAAAACAACTTTGAATTGGAGGGATGATAAGTTGATCTTTGTGGTCCGTGAGCCCTTTTTAAGTAGGATGTCCCAAACGGGAATCGGTTTTGGTACCATCAATAAGGGACAAACCCTAAGGATAGAATCGCTAATGCCTTCAAAAGGGGTTATTTTTAGTGATGGAATAGAATCGGACTTTTTGCAATTCAATTCAGGAAGTATTGTGGAAATTGGTATTGCCAAAGAGAAAGCTAATTTAGTAGTATAGTACATGGAAATACAAGTGATACTTGGTGATATTACCGAAATGGAAGTGGATGCCATCGTAAATGCAGCCAATTCTTCCCTTATGGGTGGATCTGGGGTAGACGGGGCCATTCACAGAAAAGGAGGTCCGGAAATACTGGAAGCTTGTCTTGACATACGTGCTCGTATCGGGAAATTGGATACAGGCAAAGCCGTAATCACTACAGCAGGAAAACTAAAGGCGAATCATGTTATCCATACCGTAGGTCCGGTTTGGAATGAAGGAGGAAAGGAAAAGGAAGGTTTACTTAGGGATTGTTATGTAAATGCGATGCAATTGGCGATCAAACATGGAATAAAAACCATTGCCTTTCCCAATATCAGTACGGGCGTGTACCGATTTCCGAAAGCCTTGGCCGCTCAAATAGCAGTGGATGCTATATTGGAGATGGAAAAGCAAGAAAATATGAAAGAAGTGGTATTTGTTTGTTTTGAAAAGGACAATTACGAACTATACCAAAGAATATTGAACACATGAAAACAATAACACTATATAGACCTATAGGAATTAAGGAATTGGAGCTTATCATTGAAAGTGGTCATGCCCGTTTTCCGCCCAGACTGGAGTGGCAACCTATATTCTATCCGGTAATGAATGAAGGGTATGCGATTGAAATCTGTGTAAAATGGAATACGACCGATGAGTTCTCGGGTTATATAGGCTTTGTAACAGCGTTTCAAGTAGATGCTGAGTATCTTAAGAAGTTTGAAGTTCAGAACGTAGGGGGCACAACACATAACGAACTGTGGGTGCCTGCTGAGGAAATGGAGGTTTTCAATGATCATATTATTGGTACTATAAACGTGACGAAGACCTATATAGGACCAAATTTTAAGGGATCGGAGAATGAAGTAATTAAAAACATAATTAAAACAACTAAAGTGAACATAGGATGAGTTTGTTGAATAACATAAGAGGAGGAGTGTACGGTGTAGCCGTTGGTGATGCCTTGGGTGTTCCTTATGAGTTCCTGTTAAAGGATGATATGGAAAAGCGACCTGCTACTACCATGGTGGGGCATGGGAGTCATAATCAACCACCTGGAACCTGGTCGGATGACAGTTCGTTGACCTTTTGTTTGATGGAAGGTTTAATGAATGGCTACAATACCCATGCTATTGCGGAGAAGTTCATTGCTTGGTATGACGATGCCTATTGGACACCCCACGGAACGGTTTTCGACATAGGCGTGACTACACGTCAAGCCATTTTTTACATGAAGAAAGGGCATACGCCCGAAATCTGTGGCGGTATGGACGAGTACTCCAATGGAAATGGATCACTAATGCGCATTCTACCTCTGGTTTTTCTGTTGGAAAAAGAAGGTGACATCCAAAAGCGATTTCAAATGGTAAAGGATATATCATCTATGACCCATGCTCATTTGAGATCGGTATTGGCCTGTTATATCTACCTGGAGTATGCATTGCAGCTCATGGAAACCAAGGATAAGTTCAAGGCATATCAGAACATGAAAACCTTGGTCAATGCATTTTTGGCTACTCAAGATTTGAATCCCAAGGAAATCGGATTTTATTTCGATGTTCTTGAGTATAATGTTAATGAGATTCAAGTCTCCAGAATTTCGGGAAGTGGTTATGTGGTGAACAGCTTAAAGGCTTCCTTATGGTGTCTTTTGAACACCGACTCCTATAAAGAAGCTGTGTTGGCAGCCGTGAATCTTGGAGAAGACACCGACACCACAGCTGCCATTACCGGAGGATTGGCTGGCTTGTATTATGGCGTAGCACAAATCCCAAAGGAGTGGATCCAACAATTAGCGAGATATGGAGACATTGAAGATTTAATCCTTCGGTTTGAAATAGCACTAAAATCATGAAATTACATACAGAATTATATACGAATCAAATAGAAAAATGGCCCAAAAGCGGTCAACACATCATGGCGCAATACGATGATGAAAAGATTATTGTGTATCAATCGTATCGGCCGGAAATAGGTCATTTCGCCGCTAGGAATCAATATTTCGGAGGAGCATTTAGTCTCAGTAGAATGACTTGGATTAAACCCAACTTCTTATGGATGATGTTCCGTAATGGTTGGGGAACGAAAGAAGGACAGGAAGTTGTATTGGCCATACACCTAAAACGGGAAGCATTTGATCGTTATTTGGATAATGCGGTGTATTCCACTTATAAAGAAGGTATTTATGCTTCCCATGAAGCTTGGCAACAGTCTGTAAAAGAATCAAATGTGCGTCTTCAATGGGATCCCGACCATGATCCTTATGGTGCAAAATTAGAGCGTCGAGCTATACAACTCGGTCTTCGTAATGATGAGATTACCCAATATTCTAGAGAAGACGTTTTAGAAATAGAGGATATATCCGAATTCGTAGCCCATGAGCACACTAAGGTGGAAGCAAAGGACCTTTCAAACTTAATCGTTCCGGCAGAGAAACCGTATTGGCCAGCTTCCGGCACTACTATAAAAAAGCTAGGTCTTGACTCGCACTAAACTCCTTCACTAAGAATTTGGAAAAAAGTCTTCCACATCTGGATCCTTAAAGTTTTTCACATCCAAACTATCGATGGTGTAACTCTCAATTTTCTCACTTTGCTTTTCTGTACGGATCGTAGTGGGAAAAGCGTCCATACGATGAAAATTACCTTCATCGTCCTTAAAGGCTACAACAATTTCTTCTTCCCAGTCATACCAATACGCCCAATGATCTCTATAAGAGGTAACGACCCACGTCTTGGGAGTACCATTCTCACATACTTCATAATGGTATTCGTATTCAACACTTAGATAGGCTTTACGTACCAAATACAGACGCCCAATATGAAAGAGCCACAAATGCCTACCTCGAAGTTTAGACGAACCCTTTCCATCAATCTTGATCGTAGTGGTCCAGTTTTTTCCATTCACTTCAATTTCTAAGGGGCCTTTCCCAATTTTGGCAGTAGCACCATACTCCCAATGGTCGGTGGTTTTGGTGAATTCAATTTTGCTATCACCTTCGGCAATAAAGAACTCAAAGGACGGGGAGAGCTGCTCCTCAAACAAAAGCGTTCGGTCGTCTAGGTAGTCATATCGCTGATAGAAATAGTAGATGTCTTCCCTACATGGAACATTCCCTTTAAAGAAATAACTGGTTTTCCAAGGGGTCGTTGTGCTCATCGAAGGATATCCCGGTATTCCCGGGACTATAGGACCTTCGTAGTTGTTAGCAATGGTATCTTGTTCGCGAGCGTCTTCCAATAGGGCATCCATATCTTTCCAGTACTTTCTTTCTTCAGATTCCGGAGGGTCTATTCCTGGCGGAACGGGTCTGGAATAGGGTTTATTCCTGTCTTTGGGGTCCCTTGGATCGAGTGGGGTATCCTCAGGGATTTCCCTCCCTTTATTTCGTTCCTCTTGTATTTCGGCTTCAGGTACGGTACTTTGTTCCTTCTCTTCGTTGTTCTCTTTCGTTTTATTCCCACTGAGAACAGGAGTACCCTCAAAATTAGTTTCGTATTCGGATTCGAACGAAGCATAGGGGTTGGTATTTGTTATATTCGGGACATTCCATTCAGCTATCGGAGGACTAAGTAAAATAGTAGATATGCTGAATCCACCACTCTGACGGGCTTTGAGCTTAAAACTCTTTGTAAAAGTACCGTTTACATCTACATCTTGTGGATATACCATAACCATTTGCTCCGCGCCTCCTTGTAAGCGTACATTTTTGGGACTTAAGTTCTGAAGCGTTACCGAGACCGGAACTTTCAGATTGTGCATTCCAACAAACTTTAAGGTGACTGTGGCACTTTCTCCTTTTACAAGATGGGGTTTGTCTACCGATAGTTCGACCCCAACCACTTTGCAGGGATAGGAAAGGCTTCTTCCATTTTCGATAAAGGTTAGTTTTTGCGATCCAAGTATGTCATTCGGAATTTTAAAGACAACATGGGTTGAAGACTCTTTTAAAACCGGCAAAGGTCTGTTTCCTAAAAGAACGGTAGTATTGTTGCTATCTCCATCAAAATTACCCGCAATGGTATTGATATCCCCGGACATAAGATAATCTGGGATTTTAACGATACTTGGAAGGGACATTTCATTGTTAGGGGTCGTTGTTTGGGCTAGTAGCGGTAAGCAGCTCATCATAAAACCCAGGGCGAGTAGGGGGATTTTCCTTTTCATCATCACACTATTTAATTGTTACTATATACCCTTTAGTGTATTGCGAAGTTCGATTTGTAATAATCTAAGTTGTTTAATTTCAATTTATTACGAATAATTGGAATGAAAATTACTGACTTCTGTAAAAAGTATACATCATTCTGTAAAATGTATAATTTCTTGAATGCCGTGCGTCTTAGTTTTGCAGTGTAAAATCCAAAGAACACCTAAAACAAAGGATTATGAAAAAAGTAATTTTAGTCACAGGAGCATCATCAGGCATAGGAAAAGCTACTGCCTTGCAATTGATTGAAGAAGGACATACTGTGTACGGTCTAGCCCGTCGCGTAGAGAATATGCAGGATTTGATAGCGGCAGGAGGAAAGGCAATGTCTATGGATGTGACTGTTCACAACCAGGTGAAGGCCGTCATTTCTGAAATACTAAAAAAAGAGCAACGCATCGATGTATTAGTAAACAATGCTGGTTTTGCTGTGTATGGAGCTATAGAGGATGTGAGCTATGATGATGCCAAACGTCAGTTTGAAGTGAATATGTTTGGCTTGGCCGAAGTGACCAAAGCGGTATTGCCCACCATGCGGTCTCAGCAAAGTGGGAAAATCATAAATATTAGTTCTGTGGGAGGTAAGATCTATAGTCCGTTGGGTGCTTGGTACCATGCGACAAAGCACGCTTTGGAAGGATGGAGCGATTGTCTACGTATAGAGGTAAAGCAATTCGGGATCGATGTTGTTATTGTAGAACCGGGCGCCATAAAAACAGAATTTGGTGAGGTCATGGCAGAAAATTTTGCTCGATCGGAGCATAGTGTATATGCCCCTTTGGCCCATAATATGATGAATGCCGTAAAAAGCACCTATGAAACCAAAGGGCAGTCTTCCCCTCCAACGGTTATTGCCGATGTAATTTCCAAAGCCGTAAAAAGTCCAAAGCCTAAAACGCGTTATTCTGCGGGTAAAATGGCGGCTCAAACCTTATTCTTCAGAAAATGGTTCAGTGATCGATTCTTCGACAAAACCATTATGAATATGATAAGCAAAAGGGCTTAAGCGCCAACATTTGGTTTCGTAAATTTGTATAGATCATGGACGAAATATATAACATAGAGAGTATTGAGCAAATACATCAGCTGCTAGGTTTAGGAGAGGTAAAACATCCACTGGTTTCGGTAGTTCATATGAAAAACTTTCCGAAGGAAACCGACTTCGAAGGAATGAAGTTTTCATCAGAACTGTATATGATATCCCTAAAGGATGGTGTGGAAGGCTCCATACAATACGGTAGAAGTTCTTATGATTTTTCCGATGGAACGATGATTTTTACCAAACCCCATCAAGTTATTTACGGTACGACCGAAAATATCTGTCACGATTCTAAAGGATGGCTACTCCTTTTTCATCCCGATCTCATCCGCAAATCGGAATTGGGCCGTACCATCAGTCAATATTCCTTTTTCGATTATGAAGTAAATGAAGCACTTCACCTTTCGGAAGAAGAACAGCAAATCGTTACCGACCTGGTATTGAAAATTGAACGGGAATACCAACAGAATATCGATAAACACAGTCAGAAGTTGATTGTTTCCAATATTGAATTGTTGTTGGGATATAGCACACGCTATTACGACAGACAGTTTTATGTGCGGACGAATTTACACCAAGATCATATTTCGGAATTCGAATCACTACTACGGCATTATTTTAATTCGAACAAACCTACCGAATTAGGATTGCCGAGTGTGAAATACTGTGGGGAGCAATTGAATATGTCACCTAATTATCTAAGTGATTTACTGAAAAAGGAAACTGGAAAGAGTGCTAAAGACCATATAAATGGTTATGTGGTGAATAGAGCCAAGAATAAGCTATTGGGGACAACAGATTCCATTAGTGCAATCGCTTACGATCTTGGGTTCGAATATCCACAACATTTTAGCAAGTTATTCAAATCGAAAACCGGGGTAAGTCCTGCGCAATACAGATCACAGAATTGACATGAAAAAAGTAATTATTACAGGAGCTACCGGTATGGTGGGCAAAGGCGTGCTTTTGGAATGCTTGGATCATCCCGATATTTCGGAAGTGCTCGCCATAAACCGAAGTAGTCTTGAGATGCAACATCCTAAACTGAAGGAAATCTTACTGCAGGATTTCACAGCTTTAGAAAGTGTAAAAGATCAATTAGTGGGTTGTGATGGTTGCTTCTTTTGCATGGGTGTTTCCGTAGTAGGATTAAATGAAGCCAGCTACACTCAAATTACCTATACAATCACGAAAATCTTTGCAGACATCCTACATGAATTGAATCCTAATATGGTTTTTAATTATGTTTCAGGAGCTGGAACGGATAGCTCGGAACAGGGGAGGAGTATGTGGGTGCGCGTAAAAGGAAAAACCGAAAATTATATCCTAAATAGAGGATTTGGCGATGCTTATGCCTTTCGACCCGGCGCGATTATCCCAGAACGGGGCATTAAATCGAAGACAGGATGGTATAATGCTATTTACGTAATCATGCGACCCTTTTTTCCTTTACTTAAAAAATCCAAAAACATTACTACTACCACCAAAATTGGATTAGCCATGATCCATACCTTATCACATTCCATGGCTTTAAAACATCCCGAGAATAAAGACATTAATCTTTGGGCAACGCATTAATCATTATGTTGAAACGAATATTAAAACTTCTAAAACGTATGTTACTCATTTTACTGGGACTCATCGGAATACTAGTCATAGGCTATTTTCTCTTTGTGAATTTACATCCTGCTTTTGGAGGTGATGTAAGTAAGGAACTTAAAGAAACCTATGCAAAATCAGACAATCATGAAGATGGGAAATTTATAAATATCGACGGGGTAGACGATGACATCACCTTTGGTAAGGGAATGAAAATCATGCGAACCATGCTCTTTAATCGCTTTCCCAATGCCAAACCGGACAAAGAATTACCCATGCTAAAGGCGGATTCTGCCCAAGTGGCCGATTATAATGGATCAGCACGACTTATTTGGTTTGGGCATTCCACTTTCTTATTGCAGGCCGAAGGAAAGGATATTCTCATCGATCCTATGCTTACCGATATGCCTTCGCCAATTTCTAGGGATGCACAGCGGAGATTCAACAAATCTCTGCCTATCGAAATAGAACAATTACCGCATATAGATGCGGTGCTCATCTCTCATGATCATTACGATCATTTGGACTATGAATCCATAAAGAGGCTTCGTGAAAAAGTGACCCATTTCTTTGTTCCCTTGGGAGTCGGGGTTCATTTGGAGGCGTGGGATGTCCCCAAGGATCGAATTACTGAGATGGATTGGTGGGAGGAAACCCAATACGAAGGATTTCGGTTTGCCTGCACGCCCGCCCAACATTTTTCAGGGAGGAAATTCAATAACAGGGGAAGTACCTTATGGGCTTCGTGGGTTATTACTTCAGAAAACAATAATATCTTCTTTAGTGGCGATAGCGGGTATGGAGAACACTTTAAAGCCATTGGGGAAAAGTACGGTCCCTTCGATTTTGCTATGCTGGAATGTGGACAGTACAACGAATTATGGCCTGTAATACACATGATGCCCGAAGAAACAGCCCAAGCAGGAGTGGATGTTGGCGCCAGGGTAATCATGCCTATTCACTGGGGTGCTTTTCAGTTGGCTATGCACGACTGGGATGATCCTGTAAAGCGCGTGGTGAAACAAGCTCAGGCCATAAATATTCCCGTGGTAGTTCCTAAAATGGGAGCATCCATAGATCTCAATACGCTGGACGGAGGTACTTATTCCAAATGGTGGTAGGCACTCGGTGAGGTTCTACGCCGCACTCCAAAGGCGGGCTAAGCACCCGCCCCGAAGTCTGCGTAAAACAATTAAATTACCCTAGCAATTATAATTGAAAAAACTGGACTTTCCAGTTCTCTTTACTAATTGTTGGAGGCGAATATATCCAAACCCACATAGAATATTTATATGGATCACTTTATAAAAACTTACTCAGTAATAAATTAGGAATAGGATTGAGCCACAATTATTTAAGAAGTTCTTAGGAATTAGCGCAGTGGTTTTTGGGTATCTTGAACGGTGAATAATCATCATCAAAAAACATTTCGCAATGAACTTCTTCAAAAAAACTGCATGTATAGTGCTCCTCATGGCTGTTGGAGCCCTATACGCCAACGACATTAAAGTTTCTAACGTAGCCTTCAATAAAAAGAAAGGAACTGTAAATTTCGAACTCTATTGGGAAAATGGTTGGAAGAATTCGAAAAACCACGATGCTGCTTGGGCATTTGTTAAATTAATAGATACTAAAGGGAACTACGTTCATGGAACCTTGGGAAATTCCTCACATACAATTACGGCTATTAATGGTCCTGAAGGAGATTTGTCAGTTCCCGAAGATAGAGTAGGGGTATTTGTGGCGCCAGGAGCCATGCATCGGGGCGATGTCCATTGGAACGTACAATTGATGTTGGATGCTTCAGTCTTAAAGAACCTTCCCGAAAATGTAACGGCACAAGTATTTGCCATAGAAATGGTATATGTTCCCAAAGGATCTTTTTACGTAGGGGCTACCGAAAAGGAGGCCATCGATTATGCTTCCTTTTACGAGTCGGATGCCTCAGGAAATCCCGTTGGACCCTACCATATTACTTCGGAAAACCAAGCGATTAAGGTAGGTCCTGAGGAAGGTAATTTGTACTATCAAATAGGCAATTCCCCTTATCGCGGGGATCATGAAGGAACGGTTCCCAGTGCCTTCCCAAAAGGACATGATGCGTTTTATATCATGAAATATGAAACTACGCAAGGTTTGTATTGTGATTTCCTAAATGCTATACCTGCTCATTTGGCGTCGAAATTGAGTCCACATGAAGTAGAAAAATATTATGAAAAGAAAGGTGGGATTCGGTATAATAATGATCAATATAAAGCCGATACCTATAACCGTCCTGCGAATTTCATTACGTGGGACGATGGAGCTTCTTTTGCCGATTGGGCTGGACTGCGTCCCATGACCGAATTGGAATTTACCAAAGCTGCAAGAGGTATTGCCGATCCCCTTGTGCATGAATTTCCATGGGGCACCGATAATACAGCAGCCTTAAAGCGTAAAGTGGCGCTTACAGATGAATTGATATTGGAAGATGGTATTTCTGAAGCAGATTTAAATGACACCAACAGACAAGTGTATGGAGCTTCTTACTATTGGGTCATGGATTTGGCGGGAAGTCTGTGGGAAAAATGTGTAACCATCGGACACCCTATCGGACGGAATTACCAAGGAACCCATGGAGATGGTTCACTTTCTGAAGACGGTTCCGCTACGAATGAAGATTGGCCTAAAGGGATTAATGAAGAAGGAGGCTACGGATACCGCGGGGGCGGTTATTATTATCATGACATGAAAATAAGTGACTTTAATCCACATAGCCCTACGTCCTACAGGCCTTACGGGAGCTGGTCGGGCGGTCCCAGATCTATTGCTTATAGCCAACGGTATGTGAGGACAACCCAATAATTGTGATTTGCGCACATAAAAAAAGGCGAACCCTAAAGTTCGCCAAGTATTAAAAAAACTCAATAATTTGTATTTCTTAAACCTCACAAAACACAAACCAGAATTATTAGGATAAGATGTTTTCTCATTTTACGGTTAAAAGCAGCTTTAGGAGCGACCCGCCCCAGGCCGCTCACTTAAAGCCTAATCTTCCAATAGTTTGAGTAGATTTAATATTCCCATATTACTACTGCGTGCTTAACTGTATAGAGAACTGCATATAGGTACGTAAATCGCAATTGAAAGATTTTCCGTAAAGAACATCTTAACTTAAAAATACCAAGGAGCGTAGCACAAAAATTTGATCTACTTTAAATTTTGTTGGGTTGTAGAATTCGATCAAATATTGTTGATGCAAATATGAATGCTCCCATAGAAATTTCCTACAATTGTATCGGATAATATATTCGCTTAGTAATAAATTATGAAATGCTAATGGCGACAATTGGAAAAAGGGAATTGCCGCCATTTTTGATAGGTAAATTATAGGGAACCTACTATTTGATTACTCATTATGTAATGAATCAAAAGCACGTAAAAAGACAAGAGAAATAGAATGTTATAATCTATGCCCTAGAATTGTAAGGTTACATCAAACTCTATCGCTTCGGAAATGGCGTGATTCTTAAGTTTGTTGTTGTAGGTGATTCCCCAGCGGGTTCGGTCTATCTTAAGTCGGGTTTTCAGTATCTTCTTGTCACCATCTACCAATGTTGGCCAAAACTCAATGGGCTGGGTGATTCCTTTAATCGTAAGATCTGCAAGGATTTTATGATCATTGCTATCTTCGAAATAGATAACATCTGTAATGACTAATATAGCTTTAGGGAACTTCTTCACATCAAAGAAATCAGGGTCTTTTAAGTGTGCAACGGGACCATCGCCCGTTTCTTCATAATCTGGATTCGTAATGCTGGTCATATCCACCTCAAAAAATCCTCCAACAATATCTCCGTTGGCCGTACTAAGCTCACCCTTAATGAAATTAACGGTACCGTTATGTTCACTGAATTGAAAAGCATAGGTTCCCTTCCAATTAATGATGCTCTGTGCTACTTGAAGCGGGTAAGTGTTCTGGGTTTGTGAATGAATGGTTGCACTGATTAATGCAAAGAATAGAATACATAGTTTCTTCATGATGATTTAAATTTTTGATCAAAACTATGGGGATGGGCCATCGGAAATGTCAAAAGAATGTAAAAGAAGTGTCAACCCTTGTAAAAATTCACCAAATTGCCTGTAATTTGTAGGAACCATGAAAAAGAGAATACTTTACTATTCGGGCCTTTTAGTAATAATGACCCTTGGGGTTATGGTTACTATGGGATTCCAAGAAACCGAGGATACGACTTCGAAATTGGCCAAAACAGCCCTTCGGGAGGTAGGACATCAGCTATTACTCGCGAATGAAGATTCCACTTCCTTGGTGCTTCCGGTCATTAAAAAAGAGGATTCCTATCGGATTTCGTTTCAGAAAACACTTGCCATTCAGCCAGATAGCCTGGTAGCTTTGGTAGAAAGAAGCCTTCATAAAGGAGCTATATCCAAAGATTATTTGGTAGAGGTGTTGCAATGTGATGATACAGAAGTTGCCTATAGCTATGCTGTATTAAATGAAGAAGAAAATAATATCATTCCCTGCAGGGGAAGGGGACTTCCAGAAGATTGTTATACCCTTCAAATCACCTTCAATAAACAAAAGGCTTCATTTTTTAATAAACAAACACTTGTATTTATCGTACTTCTTATACTTACCATACTTCTTGTAGAATTCTTACGCCTAAAGAAAGGTCCAGAGATAGTACCGGCGCTTAATGGAGAATTTACCCATGTGGGGAGTTTTCGGTTATATCCAGAGCAGAATAAATTGGTAAAGGAAGCCGAAGAAATTAGTCTATCCGTAAAAGAATGTCAGTTGCTTACCTTGTTAGCAGCGCAACCCAATGCGGTGATAAAGCGAGAAGAGCTAACGAAAAAGGTGTGGGAAGACAATGGCGTAGTAGTTGGAAGGAGTTTGGATACCTATATTTCCAAGCTTAGAAAAAAGCTAAAAGATGATGAGAGCATCAAAATTAGCAATGTGCATGGTGTAGGGTATAAGTTGGAGGTAAAAGGATAGTTAATTTACTACGAGACCTACTACACCTCTAAAAACTCTCCTTTTTCTTCTGCCACGACCATGCCCCAATTGGCAATAGAAGTGAGTACGGGTATCAAGCTTTCTCCAAAAGGGGTGAGGGCATATTCCACTTTTAAAGGGGGTTTCTTGGTATACACCTTGCGGGATATAAGACCGTCTTTCTCCAATTGTTTCAATTGAAGACTCAACGTACGTTCGGTAATAGTCGAAATCAGTTTGCGTAATTCATTGTAGCGTTTCTTTCCATCAATCAAATAAACTAGTATAACGCTTTTCCATTTTCCACCAATCAACTCCATAGCGATACTTGTAGTACAGGAGAACAATTTGTCATTGTACCGAATCAATCTCTTTTCGTGCTTCTCACTCATAATTACCGTTTTGTAGGGACAAAACTACAATACTATACAAAATTATACAACTATACTTTTTATAGTAAAAATATTTTGATATAAACACCTAATAATCAGTATTTTGAAAAAATATGCTGTTACTATCACTTTTGACCGTTATTGCATGATTTCCAAAGGCTTTCTAGTTTTGCACTATACTTTTTATAGTTTAAATCTTAAAGGAACAAACCATAATGAAAGCAATTGTATTAGAAAAAGCAGGAGGCATAGAAAATTTAGTGATGAAAGAAGTGGCGCAACCCATAATTAAAGATGAAGAAGTACTGGTGAAAGTGAAAGCTATCAGTGTAAATCCTGTAGATTATAAAGTACGGGGCAATGAAGATGTTTTAGGAATGATTTGCGGAAGAAACAGTCCTATTGTGTTGGGCTGGGATATCGCTGGGACTGTCGTAGCTGTAGGAGACAAGGTTACTAAATTCAATATAGGGGACAATGTCTTTGGAATGATCAACTTTCCAGGTACTGGAAGTGCCTATGCCGAATATGTAGCTGCTTCCGAAGCGCATTTGGCTAAAATCCCTTCGTCAACCTCTTTTGAAGAAGCTGCTGCGACCACTTTGGCTGCCCTAACAGCCCTACAAGTATTAAAGAATAATGTGAATCCAGGAGATCGCGTATTGATACATGCAGGTTCTGGCGGTGTCGGGCATTTCGCCATACAAATTGCCAAGTCCATGGGTGCTCATGTCATTACTACGAGCTCGGCTAAGAATAAGGATTTTGTGGTGTCCATAGGTGCCGATGAGCATATTGATTATAGAACAGAGGCCTTTCAAGATGTCCTTTCCAATATTGACTTTGTGTTCGATATGTTCAATGGGGAAACGCTCTATAATTCCGTAAAGGTCGTAAAATCGGGCGGTGCCATTGTTTCTATTCCCACTCCTGAATTTTCGGAGGAGATTCTAGCATTGGCCAAAGAAAGGGACGTGAAGGTCCTTTTCCACATGGTACAGTCCGATGGAGAAGATATGAACACCCTAAAGGACATGCTGGAAAGCGGTGCCGTAAAGCCGCAAATTTCAAAATCATTCCCCTTCGATCAAATGGCAAAAGCACATGAACAATTGGAAAGTGGTAGAACCGTGGGGAAAGTAATTGTGAAACTGTAAATAACATTCAAATAAACCTAAAAAAGAGAATTATGAGCTATTATTCAATATTAGATGTAACGCCAACGGAAGATAGTTGGATCGCTGATTATCTCCCTACAGCAGGCAGATTAGTGACAAAACACGGAGGCAAGTATTTGGCAAGAACCGCAAGCCATGAGCGTTTGGAAGGCGAAGGACCCGAAGTCGGTCTTCGTATTGTATTGGAATGGCCTTCTAAAGAGGCTGCCCTTAACTTTATGAACGATCCGGAATATGTGCCACACCTAAAGGCTCGAACAGCTGGTTCTGTAAGTAATCACTATCTTATTGAAGGGAAAGACGATCTTTCCTAGAAAGCAACGAATTTATTAGAGTCTTCCTGCTTCGGTGGGAAGATCTTCATCTTTATGAGAGTTTTTGAAACCATAAATAGGGGGTACAATACTGTATTCAAACCTGGTAAATTAACTGTAGGGATTGTAGTTCCCATTGAGAATTACGCCCAAAGTCCTATTCCTACTATGAAGCGACATCTAGAAAGGGCGCAGCTTATAGAATCATTGGGGTTTAAAGCACTTTGGGTACGGGACGTTCCTTTTCATGTTCCTTCCTTTGGCGATGCGGGACAGCAATACGATCCTTTTACCTATCTGGGATACCTAGCAGGGCAGACACAGGACATTGCCATGGGCGTGGCGAGCATTGCTTTGCCCTTGCACCATCCCGTTCATGTGGCCAAGTCGGCTGCGACCATAGATCAATTATCTGGAGGAAGGTTAATCTTAGGAGTAGCTTCCGGGGATCGGTACGATGAATATCCCGCCATGAATGTTCCCTATGAAAATAGAGGTCATTTGTTTAGGGAATCCTTTAATTACATTCGTGAATCGCAAAAAGAGTTTCCCAGTTTGGAAGAAAATCATTTTGGTCATTTAAAGGGCCATATCGATGTACTACCGAAGGCTACTGGACATAAGATTCCGATGCTCATTACAGGGTTTAGTCAACAATCCATGGAATGGAACGCTGCTCATGGTGATGGTTGGATGTACTATCCTAGGAACTTAACCCAGCAATACCACAGTATCACTCAATGGCGGGAATTAATAGACGCTACAGGAGTTAATGACAAACCATTCATGCAGCCTCTGTATATAGACTTGCAAGAGGATGACGATTATAAACCTGAACCTATTCACCTAGGCTTTAGAATAGGAACAAATTACTTAATAGAATATTTTAATCAACTGGAAAACATAGGGGTTAACCATATAGCATTAAACTTACGCTTTAACCCCATAGATATAGAACAAACCTTAGAACGACTCGCAAAAAAGGTATTGCCGCATTTTAATTCAACACAAGAAAAAGAGAACGTATCATGAAAAAGATCATATTCATTACGGGTAGTACGGATGGTATAGGAAAATTGGCTGCCACAAAACTGGCGAAGGAAGGCCACCAAGTGTATATTCATGGAAGGAACCGTGAAAAATTGGATAGAGTGATTTCGGAAATTAAAAAAGTATCCCACAACGAAGCTATTGATGGCTATGTAGCCGACTTTTCCAGTCTAGAGGCAGTACGGGACTTGGCCACGCGGATAAAGCAGGAACTCCCGAGGATAGATGTGTTGATTAATAATGCAGGGGTTTTTCAAGGCCCTGTCTCTTTGACTCCGGAAGGCTTGGATATTCGCTTTGCGGTAAACTATTTAGCCCCTTATGTTCTTACCGAGTACCTTACGCCCTTATTGGAAAAAGGGGAAGGCACAAGGGTAATAAATTTGAGCTCGGCGGCACAAGCTCCAGTATCTTTGGAAGCGCTTACTGGAACCGCTCAATTATCCGTTCAAGAGGCCTATGCACAGAGTAAACTGGCATTAACCATGTGGAGTTTTTATAAAGCCATGAATAATGATGCCATTGCTATTATTGCTGTGAACCCAGGCTCTTTATTGAACACCAATATGGTGAGGGAGGCTTATGGACACCATTGGTCTTCGGCCGATAAAGGAGCCAATATTTTGTTCGATTTGGCAGTTTCTGAAGCCTATAAGGATATCACCGCCATGTATTTCGATAATGATAGAGGAGATTTCGGAAGAGCGCATCCCTTAGCATACGATGAGATTGCTATTCAACAACTTATTGAGAAAACAGAAGCTATTCTTAAGAATAAAGAGGTGTAGTAGCAAGGGCTTTCTATGTCGCCTTTATACAATTTTGAACAATATCTCTTTGCTATCTTTAGGATTTGGCAAAATCAAATCCTATGAACCACATTTACGATACCTATATCCCTCCAGGATTCCATACCATTAGTGCTTATTTGTTTGCAGCACAACCTGAAGAGCTCATTCAATTTCTGAAGGAGGGTTTCTTCGCCGAAGAAATCAATAGAACTACCAACGAACGTACTGGCGAGATAGCCAATTGTATTTTAAAAATTGGGGAGTCCTGTTTTATGATCAGTCAGGCACGCGGAGAATTTAGCGATATGCGAACGGCTTTTTACTTATACACGGAAGCCGTAGATATGCTTTATCAACGGGCATTGGACCACGGAGCTAAGGATTCTTTTGCTCCGGCCGATATGGACTATGAAGATCGTCAAGCAGGTGTCATAGATCCTGCAGGAAACTATTGGTTTATTTCAAAACGATTGGTCAACAAAGGATATGAAGAGTAATCATCTATAGAGGTGGCCAAGGCGGGATGCTCATTTCGAAATTAAAGAAATTACCTTCATCGTATCTGGCTTTAAGAACCCTAAGGGTGTTCAGATGCTTTTCTCCGTAGTATATGGCAAGTAGCTCTAGGCGACCTTCTGGAGTATGTGGGTCATCAACTAGTGATTGGTCAATAAAATTGATGAATGCCCCTTCAATTTGTGGTAAGAGGTGTTTCCTGAAATCCTCTACCCATTTTACATAGACTTTATTTCTAGTTTCATTGGTAAAAGCATTTCCAGCATCATCCCACCAACACTGTATTTGCAACATATAGGGTTTTTCATAAAAGGCGAATACCCGGCTCTCCGGATGCTGAGTAACAGCGCCTCCAAGGCAATGAAAACTCATATATTGACTTACATCCGAATAGTAACAAGTACGCCCTAAATATTCGTAGATGCTGTCTATAAGGGTATCGTGCTCCTGATTATTTTTTGCCTTTGGAAAGCCCGATGTCACTTTATGCGGATGTGGTCTATCGCAAGTGGAGGTAGGTGCTTCTGGAAGCACCTTGTAGCCTCTATCGCCACAACTGGAGGTTTTGTAGTCAAAGTGATCCATAGTAGAGGTTGGGTTTATGAAATCTGCCACTTTCGCCTGGTGGTGGGCTAGGAGAGAAGCTCCTTCTTTATCACTTTTGGATCGTTTACCTGCCGGAATCTCATAACGGGTCTCCGCTAACTGTACAAAATCCTTTTCATCCGGAATAAGACTGCCGAAGTATTTCCTTAGTAAATCCAATAAATCTGCTTTCGATCCATAGAATTGACCTCCCATACGCGAATGCACCGCACTTAGGTGTCCATCGGGCAATAGGACATTCTCTGGATTGGCTACCATCATTCCACAAGCAGTGGATAATGCTGGATCCAACTCGTCCAGGTTTGCATGCAAATGGGCCCATCGTTTCAAAACTAATTTTACATCATCAGGCTTTTGCCATAAAAGGGCAAAGGATGTCATTACGGGGACAAGACTTGCCAATTTAAACTTGAATTTGGTAATGACTCCAAAGTTTCCGCCACCACTGCCTTTAATGGCCCAAAATAAATCTGACAATTCCTTGTGCGAGGGATATACAATTTCGCCACTGGCCAATACCATTTCGCATTCTGTGATTGAATCACAAGTCATTCCTAGTTTTCGAATGGAAAGCCCCCATCCACCACCTTGTGTAAGCCCTCCTACGTTTACCGATTGACAACCACCTCCCGGAATGATCTGACTTCTAGCCTCTAATTCTTCATATACCTTTCCTAATTGCTTTCCGACGGGGATCCAAGCTTCCTCGTCGCCTATGTATTCAATCGAGTCCATTTTAGAAAGGTCAATAATCATGACCCCATTTCCAGAACACATGCCTTCATGTTGATGACCTCCAGAGCGTATTCTAAAATCCAATCCATGATCTCTGCAATAGGTAAGGCACCATTGCACATGTTCTGCATGTTCACAATAAGCAATGTATTTGGGCATATGACCGAAGCGTGTATTCGAAATTACCCGGGCATAATGATATAGTGGTGAGTCCATATCTATGATCCTAAGATCTTCTGGGGCGCTGCCAATAGAATTTGTAGTCTTCACATCCATGGGAATAACTGTTTAGTGCGCACATGCGCTAGTTAACGGGGAAAGAAAGGCGATCTAGAATAAAATGAATCTCGTCTCTACTTCTAAAGATACAAAATGTTTGTTGTAAGTGTTTGATAGTATGTGTTATACGGAATTAGATTAAACCTTTTGCACTAATGGAAGTCCAAACCATAGCACGAACAAAAATCATTAACACTTAAAGTATTATTGAAATGAAAAAATTTGGAACATTTATTATCGCGGCTTTTATGTTGGTTGGACTATCAAGTTTTGATACTCCCGCCGAGACTTTAGTAAAAGATTGGGTACGTATAGGTACTAAGAAAGTAGATTATAAATTGGACAGGGATGTCATGCATGTTGGACTGGACGATGGTCGCTTCAAAAAACTGAAGTTGATGGTATCCAACGGAAACCTGAATATGCATCGTATGGTAGTTCACTATGCGAACGGATCGAAGCAGGAAATTGAGTTAAGGCATAATTTCAGTAGAAAGAGTACTTCCCGAGTAATCGATCTAAAGGGGAACAAGCGTATTATTAAGAAGATTGTCTTTATATACGATACCAAAAATGCTTCTAAACGTAAAGCCAAGCTTCACGTATTTGGGAAGCACTGATTTTAGATTCAGAATTCAGATAAAAAGACTGTCTTTATAGGCGGTCTTTTTTTTGTCTAAGGCAATATACCCTGTAGTGGGTATTCTATGACTTCGTGGTAAGTATTACTATTGAATATTCATAAAAAGTTATAGATATGAAAAGTTCAAACAAATCCTTATTGATATTAGTTGTGCTACTATGCATGGGTTTTCAATTCAATTCTTTACATGCTAAAGAAGTGGATTCACTTAAACAAGAACGGAAGGATACGCTATGTGGTAAAGCAGATGAACGGATTAAGAAAGTTGAATTTGAGGATAAAGTGAATTTACTGGAAGCGGAAGAGGAATGGATCGAAATGATGAATGGGCAAGTTAGTTCGTTTCAAAAGTGGATTGAAGATGAAGAATTTGAAAAGCAACTATTAGAATATAATTCAAAAATAAAGGAAAGGCACACCAAGACCATTAAAACCATACAAGATGATAAGACAAGTACGATTCTCGAAGCGTACAAGCAAACCGATGATAAGATTGAAGATATAGAAGAGAGAGATGAGGAATTAACGAAACTAAAAGCACCCGATTATCAACTTATCATTTTCATTATCATACTAGCAGGGGTTATAGGCGGGATTGCTCGAACGAATTGGCCAAAGCTTAAAATTATTAAAGAAGAAGTAGAGGAGGTAAAAGAAACGCTTACTGCGGTCAACTCGGGCATAACCATAGCCAATGCCGATGCATTAAAAACAGAAATGGATGATACCATTAAAAAGATGAATCAGGCTATTTTGGATATTGAAGCGACGATAGCTTCTAATACAGAGAAATCGAAGACCTTAGGTGCAAGTATACTTTTCGGGATTATCGCATCTTCCATTTCTATTTTGGCCTTGACCTTAACCGAAAGCAAGGTGCTGGAGTTCGAAAAAGCTACCGATTACTTCGTACTATGGGCGTGGTGTGTATTGGGAGCCATATTTTCAAAGAAATGGATTGAAATACTCTACGGAAGATTAGAGAATCTGGTGAGGAAATAGTATTGTACTATCCAATAAAACTATTAAAACGAAGAGCCCGCCTATTGGTGGGCTTTTTACTTATTCTAAGATAGTGTAATTAAAACGGCATAGATTTACTACATTAACACCATGGAATCACTTTTCGAATTTTTTAGCACCCCGATAGGGATGGCAATCATTACGGCAGGAGTTCCCGTGTTATTTGGACTCATTTACTTACTTGCCAAAAACTATAAGGATTCTCAAGACCGAATGGATTTATAAATCCTCCATTTAAGTTCACTACCAAGAAAACATAAACTTCAAAAATATACCCGGTAAAGGGTATTACGCTGCCTTTGTTTAGCCACTACTTTTATTTTGATATTGGAAGACACCTAAGAAGCTGAAAACTAAGGTTTCTTGTTAGAAGAAGGAATATGATTGCGACACATTGAATTTTGACGAGTCGAGCATTTCTTCATATCCCTGAATACTTCCCAACGCAGGTGTCCATAACATTATCCCCTTTGTATTGATAACAAACTTTATGTGCCATACGATTTGTGTGAACCCGATGTATTGAAGAAAGCGATCTGTAGTTGGCTTATTCATTTTACTGAAAGCTCTAGGAAGAATTGCTAGTCCATCCCCCAATTTCTGTTCAATGCAGGTTCTTATGAATTCATGGCAGTATGGGGTCTTTTCGAAAATGATAAGACCCGCCCCATGGCTAGATACGCCCAAGTATCAATGCCTGGGAGCGTATGTGTTAATAGTAAACCAATTTTATATCCAATGCATAAAAATATCCTTTCATTCTGGCGAGCCATGGAGAACCTTCCCGATGGCGACAGGGATAAACCCTCACCTCGTATTTGTGTCCTTCTACAAGAAATGTTTGAAAAATGGCATTCCAAACCTCCGTGGTTGGACAAAGATCAATTCGGTCACCTCTTCGATCATTACAAGGACGATGACGATATACGATCACTTTCGGTTATGGAAAGAAAGGGATTGGCCATTCAGAAAACACTCGAACTCATAACGAGGGATCCATTTATTTACAAAGGTGAAACCATGCAAATTCATCCTTTGGAATTGATTGTGGGAACGCTTCCACCATACTCTGTGGGTCAAGGCAAGGAATTGATGCGCTATTTGAATGACGAGGAAAGCCTGTACTGGGAAACCCATTATTTAAACGAATGGTCCCCATTTGGGCATACTGTACCCAATCATCAAATCATATTGGAAAAGGGAACTTCGGGCATTATTGAAATGTGTCAGGTGTACATGGAAAAACATCCTGAAAAGAAAGCCTTTTATACTGCCATCATATCGGCGATGAAAGGAATAAATCATTATGCAAATTCCTATGCAGATCGATGCGATGCGATTAAGCTCACCTTCGAGGCTGGTTCGCTCGAATATGAAAATATGTCCAAAGTATCCGAACGGCTTAGAAAGGTTCCTGCAGAACCTGCAGAGACCTTTGCCGAAGCCCTTCAATGCATTCATATAATGCATTGCGCCCTTCATTTTACTGGGGAGATCGTTCCTTTGGGAAGGCTGGATCAGTTGCTGAATCCATATTACGAGGCCGATTTGGACAAAGGAGCTATTACCAAAGAGGAAGCACAGGAATATATCGATGCATTTTGGATAAAGCTGGATGAAAAGGTCATTCTTAATAGACGCTTTGCCGAGGATAGATTTACTTCTTCAGATGGAGCCCTTCTGGGAAGTGGTGCCGCCAGTAATTTTGATCAAGGAGCACTTCTCAATCAATGGATGCAGCAGGTAACCATAGGAGGATGTATAGCCAATGACGCTGAAGACTTCGAAGATGCTTGTAATGATATTACTAAATTCTGTTTGGAAGCTTCTCGAAGATTACCCCTTAATAGCCCAACGCTCGATCTAAGGGTGCACAGTAAAACACCTAAAGAGATCATTAAACTAGCTGCAGAAACCATCATGAGTGGCGGGGCACACCCAGTGCTTTTGAATGATGAACGTATTATCCCTTCCCTGCATACGAAAACGGGAGGGAATGTGGAGCTGGCAAGTGCAAGAAACTATGCCTGCGATGGATGCTATGAAACCCTATTCGCGGGGGAAACCGAGTTTAGTTTTGGATTTGTTCCTGCATTGGATGCCCTTGAAAAAGCATTGAATGAAGGAGCAGGAATTGCTTTCGCGGGTAGTACCTACCTAAGAGGGACGAAGGGAAGCTACCGAACGGCTTCGGCTTCGGAGATAAAGAGTTTCGATTCATTTTATGAAATATTAAAAACCCATATTGGTATTGGGGCACATAAGTTTTTCAATGGAATTCTTTCACAATATGGAATTAAGGAGAATGTTAGTCCTTCTCCATTACTTTCGGCCATGATTTCTGGTTGTATGGAATCCGGTCGGGATATCTCGGGAGGTGGAGCCAAATACAAGCTCTTTTCACCCTTAATGACAGGGATCAGTACTGCTACGGATTCACTTAGGGTCATAAAGAACCTTGTGTTCGAAAAACAATTCATGACCCTAGAGGAATTAGTGAGTTGTTTGCGATCCAATTGGGGACAAAACCCAGAAATCGTTGGGCTTAAGCTTACAAAAGAGCGTATTGAAGAAATAAGAAATGCCTGTCTTGCAGAGCCAAAATTTGGATTCGGAAATGAGGAAGTAGATGAATTGGCATGGAAGCTTATTGAAGATTTCTACGAAGAGCTTGACAAAGCCAGAACATCACCTATGCATGAAGAGCAGTGGGAAACATTGCGGGAAAAGTATGGATCTGAAGAATTTCCTTTCGAAATATTATTTGCTCCAGGGGTTGGAACCTTCGAACAGTATGTGTTTAGTGGAAGCTTCGTCGGAGCCACTCCAGACGGTCGTTTTGGCATGGATCCTATAGCTTCGGACATGTCTCCTGCTCCTAGACATAGTGATTATGATCCCTTACACCCAGAAAACAATGCTATTCAGGTTCCAAATACGACCTTGGATGTAGCCCTTAACTCATATAAAGACAAGCGAATCGATTTGCTTTCGGATGGAGCTCCCGCTGATTTTAATATTCCTGAGGATTTCCCACTTCCCAAGTTGGAAGAGGCCATTCAGAAATTCGCCAATGGAGAAGGGGGTAATATCATAACGATTACTGTAGCAAGTCCAGAGACATTCCAAGCTGCCAAGGAAAACCCAGACGATCATAACCTCCTACGTGTTAGAATGGGAGGATGGACCGAGTTTTTTATCACACTTTTTCCAAATCATCAAAATCAACATCAAAGAAGACCACAATATGGACACTAAGACGAAACAAAAAATCCTGCCCACGCCGCTTCCTTTCTATGAAGGTGAATTTCAAAGTGGGATAAGTGATCCTAGGTATCCCTTACACCCAGGGATTGATCTAGAAGACCCATCTAAATATGAAAGATATAAGGGTATTGTAGACAAACAAAAATGCTGCGCTATTCTTAGAGGAGACGTATTATGCGATAACGCAGAGGAATTGCAAGTGCTTTTAAAGGTGATCTCAGATTATAGTCACCGTTCTATGCTGAAGGCTCCTTCAAAAAACAATCTGTTGCCATTGGATGAATCCAAGGTTCCCGATACCTATCGAGTTACCGTAACCGTAGGATTTGGTGCTTCTTTGTTCGTAGATCCTACTGGATTCGACCGTTTTGGTATACGGGGACAACGTCCAAAATACTTAAAGCCCATGCCGGCTTTTCCAGGGGATTCTAAGGATTTCAATCCGTCCGAGGATCAGTCGGACTTAATCTTCATCGTAGCCAGCGATAGTATGTATGTAAACGTAAGTATTGCTAGGTATTTCGCTCAGTATATCAACAGGGATTGTAGAAAAATTCTGAAAACGGATGATACGAAGAGCTACTTTAAGGTGCATTCTGTAGAACAAGGGTTTAGTAGGCCAGACGAGCGGGAATTCCTTCGCTTTAATGATGGTATCGACAATTTACGGTCCGGGATAGATCTTGAAAAGTTGGTGTTTGTCGATAATAACGATGCAGAACCCGATTGGTGCTTTAACGGTAGTTATATGGTATATAGGAAGATCCGTGAAAACATGCCGGTGTGGGAGGCTTTCCATGATAAAAAGCAAAGTGAAATGATTGGTCGGGATAAGAAAACGAGTATGCCTTTGTCACGAGATAAAACAGGTATTGCCAATCTAACACCTGTATACCCAGACCCCAAAGATGAAAGGGACGGCAAACTGAATGCCCATATACGAAAAGTACAACCCAGAAGGCCTACTCCAGATCTTTTCGGTATTAACGACTTAGACAGACGATTTCTACGCAGGCCATATCCATTTTTTGATGGGGTGGACGAAACCGGAAAATCCGTGAACGGTCTGCATTTTATTGCATACATGAAAAGCATTCAGCAGCAGTTTGAGCATGTTACCAATATGTGGCAAATGAATGAGGACTTTCCAGTACCCGGAACGGGCATGGATGCGCTGTATTCTAAAGGAGTACTTGAGACGATTAGTGGAGGATATTATTTCTGTCCACCAGCTCCTAAGGATAAGGAAGATTATTTAGGTTCTGGGCTGTTTAAGAGTTTCGAGCAAAAACCTTATAAGATCCCTGATTATGTATACGGTTTCGGGATTACATTCATTGATATTGATGAAACCGTCTTTAGAACCTTCGCAAGGGTAAAAGTGATTAAAGATGGGGAGATCGTGCGTGAACTGGATAACCAACAATTTAATACCTACGAATTGGCCGATGGGGAAGATTATGATTTTGGAGAGTTTAAGAATGCTGAGATATTTAACGAGCAATCCAAACCCATTCCTTCAATACTCACACGAGTTCGGGAAATTATTCATCGCGTTACCAGTAAATCGGAGGGAAGCAGGGTAGTTTTCCTAACGGCAAGAAGCGATTTCGATGACAAGCAACTGTTCCTAAACACATTCAGAAGGTATGGTATCGATATGGATTCCGAACGAGTATATGTAGAAAGATCCGGTAACGATACCGAAAATATATCTGTAGCTGCCAAAAAGCGAAAGGTGGTACTTAAATATTTGGATGAAGGGGTATACAGGAGGGTTCGACTCATTGACGATAATAAAGAGAATCTTGAGGAATTCCTCGCCATTGCCGAAGACATTCCCCAAACGATTCTAGACAAAGTAAAGGAAAATCATGGTTTGGGAGATGAGGTTGCTCACCCGATCAATTTCAAAGCCTACATAGTGACCCATGAAGGAAAAATGGAAGATTATCCACTAACATCAACTGATTAAAACACTAATTATGAGATTAACAAAATCGAATGCGGAAATTTCCGTGAAGGTCATAGCAGGATTGGAAGTGGTCCTTTTCGGGCTTAACATTCCAGAAGCAGATAAGGACCGATTGTTAGGATTTAAAATTCAAAAGAAAGTCGGGAATGGCTATATCCTATTGAGTGATGGTAGAAAGTTTGCCAATTCTCAAGATTCCATAATTCAAGATTTCCTGTGGGGGGATTACAGTGTAGATCCAAATACTACTTATACGTATAAGATCAATGCTGTATATGGAACCCCTAATAACACAGAGGAAAGCGAGACCATACAGTTACAAGTGACTACAGAAAATCCAAAGGATCATGAACATGCGGTGTTCTTTAATAGGGGAGTCGCGGGCAGTCAAGCCTATAGCAAGAAGTTTAAAAAGTATAGAAAATGGTATAAGACAGAAGCACTGGAAGAGGACAGTTCGAAAATTAGATACAAACAGTTCATTAAACCAGAAGATGTTCCTAATGGAGAAGCGTATAAATGGCTATCACGCGGATTGGAAGAAGCCTTAATAGATTTCATTGGGAAAGCGAAGGACAAATCCTATTCCATACGAGCTTCTTTGTATGAGTTGTCCTACGTTCCTGCCGCTCAAGCCTTTGTTGATGCATTAGAGAGAGGGGTGGATGTTAAGATCATCCATCATGCAAAGCGCAAGACCTCCTATAAAATGAGCAGAAACTCTAATGCGAAGACCACTATAAACTATACAGATGGCACCAAAGACCTAACATTTAGTGGGGAATTAAAGAAACTAAGGGTGCCCGAAGGTATTACTACGACAGCAATGAAAACAATTGCAAAAGTAGGCGTAACAGATCCTAAGCATTGGCGTGCCTTTAGTAAGATGCTCATTCAAAGGACAAACACCACCATTTCCCATAACAAGTTTATTCTTCTTCTTAAGGATGGAAAACCTGTAGAATTGTGGACGGGTTCTACAAATATCACTTATGGTGGGATTTTTGGACAGTCCAACATTGGGCATATAGTGCGTGATGAGGCCATAGCACAGAAATATTTGGAGTATTGGAACAAACTATCTGAAGATCCTATCAAAACCAAGCGGGGAAGTGATCCAAATTTAACTGCAATGAAAAATTGGATTGCCGAGAACAACCCTAACCTAGATGATATTCCACCCAACAGTATCCACGCCATATTTAGTCCGCGAAAGGATTTGGATATGTTACAGTGGTATGCAGATCAAATAAACAAGGCGAAGGAATCGGTGTTCTTTACGGCTGCCTTTTCTATGGATGATAAGCTATTGAACGTTTTAAAGAACAATAGCGCATCTGCTCAAGGAGCTTTTCAACGGTATTTGTTATTGGAGGGAATAACCGGCTTAATGCGAGATAAATATCCGTTGCTCAGGCAATCCGGTCAGAATAGAATTGCCTATGGGGCCCAATTGAAGCGGAGAAAAGGAATAGAACATACCGATGTGGCTATAGAAACCTTAACCGGCTTAAACGATCACGTAAACTACATCCATACCAAGTATCTATTGGTAGATGCGCTATCCGATGATCCTGTTGTGATAAGTGGTTCGGCGAATTTCAGTGAAGCTTCTACAAAGGATAATGATGAAAACATGCTGATCATACGCGGTAATACGCGAATCGCAGATATGTTTATTTGTGACTTTATGAGACTCTTTAATCATTTTAAGAGAAGAAACGATTCTAACAAACTAACGGATGCACAGTATTTGGCACATGACCATTTGGATCCTGGCTCTCAATGGGTAGTGCCTTACTTCACAGCCGACGATCAATTAGAGCAGCAAAGATTGTTGTTTGGAACTGATGTGGTTTAGGATTCATGGGAAATCATTTGCCCGATTATGCACTTAAACAAATAACTCATGAGTATTAAAGATAGCAAGATACCAGTATCCCCCCCACCATTTAGAAGACTAAGGGTATTAGCATTTGATCCTAGTTTGGCCATTCAGCTAGATACAGCCGAAATGAATCAACTTACTTTGGAGATTCCTTGGGAAACTCCATTAGATCCAGGTCCTATTGGCGAATATGTTGAGGTGATAGATTATGATCCTGGGAGTGGGTTTTTCTATGAACCGGTAGATCTGGAAGATCCAAATATTATTGCCCGCGATGGGCTCACCCCATCAGAATCCAATCCTCAATTTCATCAGCAAATGGTGTACGCAGTCGCTATGTCCACCATTCGCCAGTTTGAAAGGGCCTTGGGTAGGGTTGCCTTTTGGGCGGACAGAACGGTGCGATTGGAAGATGGTTCTTATATCAACAAGTTCGTTAGAAGATTACGAATATATCCACATGCACTAAGGCAGCAGAATGCATATTATAGTCCGCCGAAAAAATCCTTGATGTTCGGATATTTTCCCGTAACAGCAAAGGATGCATACAATTCGCCGGGAACGCTTGTTTTTACCTGCTTATCCCACGATATCATAGCACATGAAGTAACCCATGCATTATTGGATGGAGTACATCCCAGATTTAATGATTCAACCAATCCAGATGTACATGCTTTTCACGAAGCATTCGCCGATATCGTTGCCTTATTTCAACATTTTTCATATCCCCAAGTGTTAGAAAGCCAAATTAAGAACACACGGGGTAATCTTGAAACGGAGAGTTTACTTGGGCAACTCGCTCAGGAATTTGGAAGGGCCACAGGAAGGGGAAGTGCACTTCGGGATGCCTTAGGTTCTATAAATCCCGAGTCTGGAGAATGGGAGTTTAAAAAGGCCGATCCGCATGCTTATGAAACGATCATGCAACCTCATGCACGCGGTTCTATCTTAGTGGCAGCTGTATTTAGGGCTTTTCTGTTGGTATACTCCAAGAACACGGAGGACCTTTTTAGAATCGTAACTCATGGTACTGGGACGCTTCCAGAAGGAGATATTCACCCCGATCTTACCAAGCGATTGTCTATAGAAGCTGCGGAGGCCGCAGATAGGATACTCCAAATGTGCATTCGGGCCATCGACTATTGTCCTCCTGTAGGAGTTACTTTTGGAGACTTTCTTCGCGGAGTAATTACGGCCGATATAGATTTTGCACCTCAAGATGATACCTATCGTATTGTATTCATACAGAGCTTTCGCGAATGGGGTATAAAACCACGTCAAGTAACCAGCATGGGAATGGATGCTTTGAAATGGCCCTCTGCCGAAGAATTAATGCGTAACAAGGTATCGGAACATTACAAGGATCAGGATTATACAGAATATGTGTATAAGTCTACTGCGGCTCGCAGAAGAAGACAAAAACTCGTAGACAATATTAAGGACAGTAATTTTTTGGATTCCATATCTGCCTGGGATTTGGGAAGTGACAGATACGATGTATGGAAAAACCTTAGAAAGCTACGATCCCAGATTCACGAATGGTTTGAGCAGGACAAACAAAGAAAAATAAGCATGGAGGATAGCGAATTATTTGGACTTGTCTTAGGGTATGATAAAGTGCCAAAAACTGTGAAAATGAAAAAGGGAACTCCTACGGTAGAGGTTCATTCTGCACGTCCTACGGTTCGAAAAACATTTGCCGGTAGTTATGCAACAGATATCGTTATTGAAATTACCCAGAAGCGAATGGGATTTTTCGATGAAAAGGTGCAGGTAAAAATGGACGAAGAAGGGCCATCTGAGGGAACAGTTCCAGATTTTATTTACAGAGCTGGGTGTACGATTATCATCGATACGACCACCAAAGACATTAGAAGGGTTATTTGTACTCCAGGGAATATTACAAATAATGAAGAGTTAGACCGATTGCGCAAATTTATTCAAGGAGAGTATGGTGTTATAGGTAATTCTTTTGATGCTGGATATGCAGAGCACCTCTCTCATATGAATAACAATTTTAGGGATGAACCATTTGCTCTTCTTCATCAACAATAATAAACATCAAATAAAGTATTATGCCTAAATTAATTCCACCACAAGACGGTGTTTCCGTTCGAATGTATCGCATAGGCCACGGAGATTGCTTTCTTATAGCTATTCCCCGTGAAAACGAAAATCAGCCCTATTATATTCTAATCGATTGTGGAGCAAAGAACGGTTCGAGAAAGTTCCTTCCCAATAAGGATATAAAGGCTATTATAGATCAGTTAGCAGAAGCGACAGGAAAGATAATAGATTTGGTTATAGTTACCCATGAGCACGAAGATCATGTAAATGCATTTTGGAAGAAGAGGAGTCCATACTTTAAGGATTTTACCATTAAAGAAGCTTGGTTTGCCTGGACCGAAAATCCCGCAGACGAACTGGCCAATAAATTAAGGCAAACCCATAAAGATCAACTTTTGCAGTTGGTTGAGAGTCGTGATAAACTAGGAATGATGCTGAAAGAGGAAAATAGCACCCTAGAGCGTCTCGATGATCTTTTGGGAATGGAGTTTGGCAATACCAATGACCAAGTGCTATCGGTAGATGAATTGAGAGGGCTCGTGGAAGATCCTTCAAAGTCATCCAACAAACAAGCTATGAAATATGTGAAGGATAAAGCACAAGAAAATAAAGGGGTGCGATATCTAAATCCTGGGGAAGTAGTGAATCTCGATGAAACCAGAGTTATGCAAAAGACAAATGGTAATGGTACCCAACAGGTAAAGGCTTATATACTGGGACCACCTAGGGATGAAAAATTACTATTGGATGAGGATCCCAGGGCCAATGAAGGTTTTCAAACGCACAAAGCACATATGTTTTCATTCAACAATGCCGTAACAACAGAAGACAATACCTCACCCTTCCGAAGGGAATTTCGAATTAACAATGAGGACGCCTTTGGCCACGGGTTCTTCAAGGAATATTATGGAAAGGAAGATATTTTGGACATAGAGGATCACGATCAGAAGGAGACTTTCAGTAATGCACCATGGAGACGCATCGACGAGGAATGGCTTTACATAGCAGAATCGATGGCATTAAAACTGAATGACGGTATAAACAATACAAGCCTTGTTGTTGCTTTCGAATTACCTGGCAGTAAGAAAGTACTTCTATTTGGAGGAGATGCCCAAAGAGGAAGTTGGGTATCTTGGAATGACCATAGTTTTAGTGAAGAGGGTACTTCCAAGACAGCCAAAGAGATTTTAGGCCAAACGGTTCTCTATAAGGCATGTCACCACGGAAGTCATAATGCCACATTGAATGGTAAAATTGATGACGATCACCCTAATATTAGTTGGTTAGGCGTTGGTAAGTTTTCCAACGAGTTCACTACTATGATTCCAGCGGCGAGCAAATGGGCAAACTCTAAAAGTAAACCCTGGAGACATCCTTTGCCTACCATTAAGGAGGCATTGGTAAAGAAAAGCCAGGGAAGGGTATTTCAAACCAATGAAAGTAATTTGAAGAAACCCGAAAACATCTCGGATACCGAATGGAAACGATTTATTGACAGGACAGAGATAGATGACCTTTATTTTGATTATCAGATTTTCGACAGGTAATGATTTCCTTTTAAACAATAAACTCCTCAAATAAGACATGCCAAGAAATACCATAAAATCTAAAGACTATACCGCCGTATATAACGAACTTTGGGATTTTCAACAGGAGGCAACCGAACGGGTTTTTGATTATGTTGAAGCTTACACGAATGACGTAACCGATGAATCCGCCCTAGTAGCCATGCCTACTGGAAGTGGAAAAACAGCTATTATAGCAGCGCTTGCGCGATGTACGAAGATAAAAGGTGCAATACTGGTCGTTAGCCCTAGGGTTGCTGTTTCCACACAGATAAGAAATCAGATAGGGGATAGATCGGATACTTCCATTTCAGCGAACTCGAAGAACTTTTTCCAGAAAATAGACGTAGACATCAGCGAAAGAAAGGTCTGCGATTATTCCAAACCACTGGATCATTACCTCAAAGAAAACCCCAAAGGAACCCCATTTGTACTGGTTTGTACCATTCAAAAGATACAAGTAGCCAGTAAACACAAGGAAGAATACCAAAAATTATTGGATAACGTATCCCTTGTAATTTTTGATGAAGGCCATTACGAACCCGCTACTTCATGGAGTCACACTATTAGGGCCTTTAACGTGCCGCGCATCATATTTACCGCAACCCCATTCCGTAACGACCTTAAAAGTTTCGATATAGATTGGGACCTTTCGTATATAGCGTCTTATAATAAGATTGTAAACAAGGGGTATATACGACATATTGAGATTTTCGATCTCGGAAAAGCGGATTCTGCAGAGGCATTTGTAATGGATGTTATCGATCATTATAAAGTGAAAATAGGGGATGAACTTTCCAATAAGAATAAGATTATCATCAATTGCGATAATCGCTATTCCATAATGGAAATGGCAAAAACCCTGCAGGCACTGAAAGTGGATTTCATAGCGATACATGAGGCTTTCGACTCAGGATTTGTTGACGCTCTAAAAGATGAAAGTCTCAAAGATAGATTAGTAAGGAAAGTACCCGAAGATCCACAGCGTCCCAATGCCCCCGTAGTTTGGATCCACCAATACAAACTGTTGGAAGGTATTGATGACCCCTCTTTTCGTGTCCTTGCGGTATATGAACCCTTGCGTAATACAAGATCACTGGTACAGCAAATAGGAAGAATTATTAGAAATCCTGAAAGGAAGGAAGAAAGAGCTTTTGTATTCAATTATACAGATGAGAATTACCTATCGGAATGGAAGGGGTTTTTGTATGCAGAAGATGAAGGATATAACCAAAAGAGTTTTGTGGAAAACGCTTTCGAGCTTATTAATGAAAATATGCCGGATCAAATGTATCTGGAGGGCAGGTTCCGTTCTAAATTAAATATGGAAACTTTCAGCCTCATATCTCCTTTGGAAATAAATAATGTAGTTCAACTACCTTTAAAAGTGAATTTTTTTGAGCGCCTGAATAATTTTAACCTTGACCGGTATTGTATAAATGGAATAGAAAAGCAACTCAGGGAGGATGATAGAATTTACTCCAGTTATCATATAGACTCCAATACACGGATATACCTCTATATTTCCATTTCAAATTCAGGGTTTCTAAAGGAGCGTTATTTTCCCGTAATCTCAAATGATGTAATTCTTATAAAAGCCTTTCCTGAGTACATCGCCTATTACACCAGTTCTGGGAAAGTTCCATTGGGTAAAAGTCTATTGGGTATCGGAATGGGGGTAAACCCCAAACGCCTAAAACGTATTTTTTCGGAAGATGATAAGACCAATCTTATCCGTGTTTCGCTTAATAATTCTGCCATGGGATCACGTGAATTGCGGTCGCATAGTTTTCAGGCACCTTCTATCGAGAAATCGACTCCCTTTCTTAACGACTTCACGCATTACATAACATCTGCCTTCGGATCGTATATTGGTAAGAAGACCTATAAAAATTACAAACGAGAGCCTGAAGGGGATGGAACCGTGCAATTACGTACCTATGTGGGTTTTAAAAATGGTAGGATTACCCAATCCGAATCTAAGTACGTTTCATTGAATGAATACCTCGCCTGGTTGGATTACTTAATAGATCGAATTTCAGACGTTAACAATGTTCCTGTGACAACTTTTGATAGGTACGCCAATGAAAAGTTGAATGTAATTGATGAAGTTCCTAGAAATATCCTTTTGGACTTATTTGATATTGAAGAACAGAAAGAAGGAGTTTCCATTTATGACATCGAAGATAAATGTTTGCCTATCAAGAAGTATAAGGGCATTTATTTTTTCAAGCTTAGACTAAATGAGACAGAATATCGAATCGAAATAGCTTTCGACAAGGAAGTGAAGAAGTTCATGCTGAAAGCACCACAGCTGGAACTAAACGCCATTATACATGATAGGGCTAATTCTCAAACTTCCAGTATAATTCGACAGCTGAATGAACATCAAGCCTTCCGAATTTTAACCGAGAAGCATTACTTATATGCTAATGGTTTTTTCTACAAAACCTCCTTGCGTTATGGACGTCAACTGAATGAACGAAATTTTACCTTAAAAAAGATCATTCATGGAATAGATGCCTTGAGCTGGTGTACTTCCGAAAAAGGGATTAAAAATGGAAAAGATGATAATTCGTGGCAAGAGAAGTCCATTTTCAACCTAATTGATACGTTCGGCGAAAAAACCGAACTAGCAAAACATTTCGGTACGAAAATAGATCTATTGGTGTGCGATGATATGGGCACCGAGTGCGCGGACTTCATAGCAATTACCGATGATAACCGGCTTATTTTCATTCACGCAAAAGGGAAGGGCAACAAACCAACACAGGCTACCCAAGGTTACGGAGCCACTCAGGTGAGTGAAGTTTGTAATCAAGCCATTAAGAATATTCAATACATATCCATGTTCGATACCAAGAAACCCAAACACCTTGATCGATGGGCGAAAGAATATTCTTGGCAATACAAAAATGAAAAACAGGGGATCGACTTCAAAATAAGGAATAGGATTCGGCGTAATACAACGGGTTATACGGACGACAAGGCCTGGGATGCCATTGAAGCCCTTAAACTGAATCCCAACGCTCAAAAAGAGGTTTGGGCCGTTATCGGAGGTTCCTTTTCGAAGGATCGTTTTATTAAGGAATTAACGAAAGATAATCCGAATGCCGAAGTAATACAGGCCGCACTTATTCTTAAAAACACGCTTGCTGCCATAGGGTCCTTAGGAGCAAGTTTTAAGGTGTTTTGTCATTAAAAAGTACATCTACCACAAAAAATAATAGTGATATACCCAAAAAGGGTTTTTCCTATATTAAAATAAGGTCAATACTCCTTAATATCTGATATTCAGTTTCTTATATTTGTATTAACCTAACAGCACAATACCTAAACCCGCTTACTATTTGGGTATGTAAAAGGAGTTTATGAAACGTTTTAAAAGGTTTCTATAGATAAGATTACGAATCTACTAGCCATCTCTTATCTACTCATCACCTTATCTCCTCCATCTTCAGAATTCTTTCGTGTGTTAGGCCGAACAACTATATCGTATCAGCCCAAAAAAGCGCGTATGTAGCATGAATGCTATGTATGGGCACTGCTTGTATACGTAGTAGAACAACATGGAGGAAGCCGAAAATCCACTTCAGAAGAAAAGAGTAAGCGATAAACTTAAAACCACAATCATGGAAAAAAAATCTAAGAATCCACCTTTGCGATTCAAAGTTCAACTGTCGTACGAACAGCTCCCACAAGTAGAATTGGACCTCGTGGGGTTTCTATTCGACTGTCGCGGAAGATTGTTGCAGCGTCAGTTTGCAAAAGATCTAGAACTCGTCTTCGACTTAAGTAAAGATCAGCGCGTACAGCGCACCGAGGACCTAAGGCTTTTTGTAGCACCAACCACCGACAAGCGAATCCTAGCTGTTACCAATTTGGAGGAGATGGACAATTACAAGGCCTATGAACCCATAATGACTGCGCTTCAAGACGATAGCATCGTACGCGTAGCTCCCATTCCAGAATTCCTTACACAGTTCTGGCTTTACTGTAAATGTCGTGTAAAAGGTAAATTGTCCAAATGGGTAAACATGGGCAATGTATGGGAAAACAAACCAGTATGTAATGCAAGGGTACATATTTGTGAAGTAGATCCCATTATCTTTTGGATCCGTAAAATTCCGGATCATATTATCGCAAGAGTTCCTGAAGCCATTTTAAAACCGGAGAGAATTAGACCTATACCAAGGCCCATTCCCGATCCACCGCCCTTTGAACGCATGGCCCTTTCAACCTCAACACCACCTCCTGTCGAAAATATGTTCGATACACTTTCAGTAGAGGAAAAAAGAGCTAAGGTCACCGAACAACTTCCGGAATTAAGTACTGCAATCAAACAAAATTTAGCCACAGGAAACCTTAATACCATTCGGGAAACCATAGTGGCTAATTATGCGGTATTTCATCCTTGGTTCTGCCTTTGGCCATGGTGGTGGCCCTACTTCTATAAGTGTAAGGAGTTGGCTGTTGTAAAAACCAATGCCAATGGTAGATTCGATACTACAATTACCTATAATTGTTTTGGAGATAAGCCGGATATCTACATTTGGGTAGAATACTTCATCAATGGAGAGTGGACCACTGTATATAAACCACCAATTCCATGTTATACCTACTGGAATTATAATTGTGGTAGCGATATTAACATTCAGATTACCGATCCACGGGTACCAGCAGATTGTTGCTGTGACTGTGGTATTGGGGGCGAATTGGTATTCGTAAGAACCATTAGTAAAGGTACCAGTGTTTCCCATATAGAACAGGATAGTGTGTTGTTGCCACCGCCGGGTCAAACGGTACCGTACGATCGTATTGGTTTAACTGACGCATCGGCCTTTGGAGATGTGTGGCCTATGACAACTACGGTAGATGATTACAAGCGACCCTTTGGAGGAACTCCTTCCATATATATGGGCTTTGGTAGTGATTTGCCAAACAACGGAATCTACTACTACAGATGGAGTTATCGTAAGAAAACCGATGCAGATCTTACACCAGTTGGGGATTCCTATAAGCCAGTTCCACCTACAGGAGGAGCCGTACACAAGGGATACGATTTTCAATTTTTGGACTCGAACAATGATGTACAGATCGGAGCCAACAGTGTGAAATTGGGACCATTTAGTGTAGGAGGGAATGACAATCTATATATCATCCCACCACAGCAACCAACGATGGCGCCATTTAATGTCCCCGAGGACAGTCCGCTTTGGCACGAACAAACATACAATATGAGAACCATTGCATTCGATTCTACCACCTTGGGTGGAGATGGATTGTATGAATTTAAATTGGAGCTGTTTGATCAAGCTGGAAATCTTCTGAGCAATATCCCAAGGGATACCTTTAAGATTCCGCAGCATAACAATGCAGGTTTAAGTCGTAATGCACCGGATCAGTACTTGGAAGATCCGACAGGAAATGTAATTTCTGGGGGAACTGCGGATGCTTACAATATGTTGATGCGATTTGACAACGAAAGTTGTGATGCCGACATCTTTACTATCAATGTAAATGGTTCGCCAGCATCCCTAGACTGCTGTGGTTTTGTAAACTACAAACCCAATGGTATAGAAGCTACCCTTGAGATCACTTTTGAAGCTACGCACCCTAATGATTTTGCGGTGTTCAGCTTTGGTGTGGTAAAAGGAACCTGCGGAGGTGTAGGCAATGCCAATGCGCACGGAATGGTAATAGATAGCGCTATGGGTTATACCTTGAGCGGAGGTATCTACAGCAAGAATTTTACACCTTCCGAATTATTGGGTGAATGCTATGACGATGGGGAAGGAAAAGCCGCGTTTGGGCAAAACCTTAATGTCTATACTATGGCTACAAATGGATGGAGCCGAGTGAAACGTGATGCCCATAGAAGCGCAGCTTTTGCATTAGAACCTTAAGAACGGTATATCGAAACCGAAGTAGTTAGAACAGTAAGCCCGTAAGTGTTTTGTTTACGGGCTTCTTTATTAGACGTCCTCTGCATAATTGATCCTCTAACTATTTGGAGGTGTCTTTTTCTGTTTTTTCAATCCAAAGACTGGGTGTAATAATGGAATTCTCAGAATAATAAGATCATAAATCATCCAGCTGATCAAGAAGGTACCTAAGGTCATGAGCCCTGCCTTGATAAAGAAATTCCATTCCAAATTCATAAGATAAAAGCCCAAGGCAATAGTAATCGTTTGGTGTAGGATATAAAAAGGATACACCGCGCGATTCGCATAACTTAATTGACGACTGGGTTTATTGAGATATTGTGCTGCATAACCAAACAATACCAGTATCCACGACCAAAGATTAATAATCTTCAAGGCGCCTTCTCCTAAATGTTGAGGCCAATCATCGGCTTCAATAAATAACCATCTAAGGATTAAAAGTGTAAATGAAATGATTCCTAAGATCAAGGCTTTCTTTTTAATGCGCTCTAAAGATTCCCAAAAGACATTTCCTGTGGCAATCAGCACAAAGCCATAGAAAAACAAAATAATATAAAACGAGATCGTAAACCAATCGCCAATAAGAGCGTGGGTAGTAGGGAAGAAGGGTTCAACAAATACTTCAACCAAAAAAAGTGGAATGATAAAAATATAGAAACCGAAAGGTTTCGAAATTACTTTTTTGATCCATTCTACAAAACGTGTTTTGTTTCGTTTCAAATAGATGAATAGAGGAGATAAAACCAAAGAAAAGAGAAATAGATAAGGTAAAAACCATAAGTGGTGCCAGGTGATATTCCCTTCTGGATAAGGACCTCCGGCAAAAGAAGCCGTAGTATAGTACTCCCAATAGGATCCTACAAATTCGCCCGTTGTTAATCGCTCAAAGTATACCTGTGGAGGAACAATGATCAACATTCCGAATAACAAAGGAACTCCCAAACGCAGATAACGCTCTAAATTGAATTGCCCCAGATTCCTTTTTGATAGTGCGAAATATGTTCCCATTCCAGATATAACAAATAAGATGGGAAGGCGCCACTGATTTAAAAAGATCATCGGCCAACGTAACCAATCATAGATTATATTGTTCTTGATATGCCAGTCCCAAGGAACAAAGAACATCCCTACATGATATAAAATTAATAGTCCAAATACCAGTACCCGTAACCAGTCTAAATCGTGTCTTCTAATTGTTTTTTGCATGATGAATTATTTTTCGACAAAATTGAGATGTGCGTCGTAAACTGCCTAATTTTAAGGGCTCACATCCGTTCGGAATTACAATAGTGGAGAAATTGGAGAGTTTTATCCCTTATTTTGCTTCATAAATTGGGTAGGGGATATGCCCACATGTTTTTTGAAGGCATTGTAGAAAGTAGATTTAGAATTGAAACCTACCGATTGTCCAATGGCCTCGACCGTTAGATGAGCATACTGGGAATCCAACAGCTTACCTTTGGCCACTTCGATACGCTTCTGATTGATATAATCGTTGAAATTATATCCTGTTTCTGTGTTGATGATTTTGGAAACAGCATTGGCATTTACATCCAAATGTGAAGCCAAGGATTTTAGGGACATTTCTGAAGAGAGAAAGGAAAGTCCCTCCTGCAAATACGTTTCAATGTCTACAAAGTCCACCCCATTAGAAGTAAGGGTTTCATATTTATCGGCGATCCAAGAATTCTCGAAGAACCGTGATTCTGAAAGAATGAATACTGAACTTACAAAGGTGAGTGCAGCCATAAAAATCACAATGTAATGATCCCCTGCATCGTCGTCGTAACGCAGAAAGATGAAGAGCAATACCCCAAGCAGCAGAACGAGGGATAAGACCGAGTTCCGGGTAAATACATATTTATCGACCTTCACCTTTTGGGTAGCAGGTTTTATTGTTTTTCGCTTTTTCACAAGGAGTAAAATGCAGAGCACTATATAAACTGAAACGCTAATAAGGATCAACCAGCGGAATTCACTTTTAATTAATTGATATTTATAGGTAGTACCTTCGGGGACGGCTACCATAGGGATAGCATCATGATAGGCATCTAGGTAGGCATTGAGCTTGACTTCCAAAGGACTCGTATAATATCCAATCTGAGTGAGCATGTATAGTACTGGCAGCAAAAAGTGCATCCAGTGTGTTTTTAAGCGTATCGGTTTACGCTCTAACAAGGCATATGTAAAGAAATAGATGGAAGGTACGATAAGCAGTACCAAAGGTTCCGTGGAATCATTTGCATGTAGGGTATATTTCATAAGCCCCGTATAGCAGAGATAGGTGTCCGTACAAACGATGGCTTGAATGAGCAATGCCCAACCAAAAATGCGAATGGCCGATCCTGCCTTAGAGCGCACAAAAATGACTAAACTTAGAAAGTACGCCTGTACAATTCCCAAAAACATAATGTGCGAAGCCAGATCGTGGCGAATGGGTATCTGATCTATGATGTGCTGTAGACTCTCCAATGGATCGTAATAAAGCCTAAAAATAAGGAATTGGAGGGGATGGGAATGCCTCTAAGACAACATTAATACTGCGTGCCATACACCTAATTCATCGCCAATTGTTTAAAATCGGTTTTTCCATTGGAAGCGATGGGGATACTATCTATTTGTACTATTATGTTCGGAATCATATACTTGGGTAGGTATTTCATCAAATGGATTTGAAGCCTCACAACGTCCATTTTAAGTTCATCTTCCATAACGACAAATGCTTTCAACTTGTCTATTTCTCCGTTCGCTTTCGTTGGAAGTACGACAGCCTGTAATACGCCTTGAACCTCTTTCAACCGAAATTCTATTTCTTCCAGTTCTACCCTGAATCCCTTAATTTTGATCTGTCGGTCGATTCTACCATGAAAATATATATTGCCATTCTCATCCCGGGAACATAAATCTCCAGTTTTATACACCGTTTCCTTTTCTGAAAATGGATCCGGGATGAAATTATGAGCAGTTAGTATATGATTATTGATATAGCCATGGGTAACACCAACACCGGAAATCCAGAGTTCACCTTTCCTTCCATTAGGATGTAATACCCCATCGTCATTTACGATATATGCTTTCATACCCTGTATGGGTTTACCTATTGGAATAGATGTCCCAGCCGTTAATTGTGAATGCTTTAGTTGGGTAGCGATGGAGATATCGGTGCATTCCGTAGGGCCGTACATATTATATAGAGAGCAGGAGGATTCTTTTTTCTGAAACCAATCGGCCAAATGCGCGGGATTTATGGTTTCTCCTCCCAAAATCAAGGCCTTTAAAGAATTTAGCCCTTTGTATTCATTTCGACTTGCCAGATATAATACTTGATAAATGGCTCTTGGAACACAATTAATGTGGGTTATTTGTTCATCTTGAATTCGCTTTAAAATGCGTAAAGGATGGTATCCTGCCTTATCACTCATGACAAGGGTTCCCCCGGAACAGAGGGTGCCGAAAATGTTTTTATACATTGCATCGGAAGTAAACGGAATCATGATCAAGGTCCTGCTCGATGGCCCGATATGGCAGAATTCCCGATACCAATGACATAGATTGGCAATACCCATATGGGAAACCCTGACCCCTTTGGGTTTCCCACTAGATCCTGAGGTGTAAATGATATAGGCGTGCTTACCTGAAAGTAATTTGAACGAGCCATTTACAGGGGTAAATGGTACATTCATCTGAATTTGGACGAAGCCCTTGGTTTCTGGAGATACTGCTCCATTTTCAGTAAGAATAAACCGAACCTTGCAATCTTCGAGTTGTGCTGATACCATTTCATTAGGCATCTCTAGAGAAATGGGAAGCATTACGCCACCTGCGCCTAGAATACCTAGTATGCCTACGATTAGATTTGAATTATGAGAGCTTCGAAAGGCTACTACATCGCCTTTCTTTACCCCTTTATCAAGTAAGAGAGCACTTAAATGATAAACTTGTTCCAGCAGCTGTGCATAGGACATAGCCTTCCCAGCACCATCAATAAGGGCAACTTTATCCGGATGGGAAAAGGTTACCTTTTCAAATTGCAGGTGAACAGGAAGAAAATCTGTGGTTTCGGACGCCTTTTTAGCTATGGTAGTGAATGTTCCATTTTCCCCCAGAAACCTCATTGGCCTCGTAGATTCCATCTTCACTTGCCGAGGAAGAAACAAAAACCAGTTCGCCTCCTTCGCTTTCCCATCCATGTGGTTCTTCGGGCTTAAAGTATCCCGCTGCACCTGGTCCAACCGCAGACTTTCCACTAGGTGTAACTATCGCACCTTCTCCTGCAATAACTACATAGGATTGCCCAAATGGGTGGGAGTGTAGAGGAATATTTCCTCCATTTAAAATCGTAACTCGCTGCACTTCCATATCTGCCCCTTGACTCAAGGTTTTTGCATAGGTGTTGTCAGCTCCTGGGACTTTTTGTCCTAAATCTTGCTTACTCATATTGCTTAGTTTTAAATTTTATAACTATGATTGTATGTATTGTGACCTTCTTTGTAGAAGGTTGAAATTTTTCTGGCTTTCTCGTTTTTAAATCTTTGATTTTCATGGTATAATACACTGCGTTCTACCGCCAGGCTCACCCTTCTTCCCAATTCTTCGGCCAATGCCATCTCTGCAGGTCCATAAAGACGTTCTTCACTGCTTTCGAGCGACAATATCTCCATGGTTCCAATGCAACCACTGGGTAACACTAAGGGTACAATAAGTGCCGACCGCACCCCTAAATTGGATAGAATAGATTCAGGCCCCTCATTTGTATTTTGAGGAGTTGTCTTATAAATTCTTGGTGTTTTTGAAGCCACTATGCTCCGTTTGCCTCCAGCATCCTTTTGCGTATACGGTCTAAAGGCCTCACCAATTTTTATATTCATAGCTGGGTCGAGCCCCGCCATATGCTGTTCAGTCACGTTTTGAACCCTTCCCGGTCCAAAGAACAAGTCGATACTAAACCAATCCCCTAAATAAGGGACTGCGATTTCACCTAACTTTGGGAATGTATCGTAGAAGCTCGTATCGCTCATGAGTATTTTGCTACTCTCTACTAAAAAACCCAAAAACTCCTCAACTTTTTTGCGACCCACAATGTAGGTCATGGTCTGTTTCCAGAATTCTTGTTTGGTATGGCTCGCTGTAGCTAATTTCATGCCTGTATATCTTCATTTCTCGGCCATACAAATCCATTTGTCGTAGATGTTTCAGTCGTCGTATCCAAAGGATAGGTAAAGCATCGGGTATTAATAAACTCACCATTTTCCATCCTTGAATTGGAACAAATACTCACCGGGAAAGTAGTTCCATCTTTACGCACCAACTTCGCGCTGAAATTCACCAAGGGGCGATTATCCAACAGTCGGGTAAGCATTTCTTCGATGACTGCCTGATCTGCATGAAACTTCATAATGGGCTGGCCAATGTACTCTTCTGGTGCATCTTCATATCCCATGGACTTCAGTTCTGCTTGGTTGGCCCAAAGAATAGTACCGTCGGGACCTACTATATGAACGGGAATACTTCCCTGCATGAAGAAATCCTCCAGTTCGGTAAAGCGGCGTTTTTTTTCATCCTCGTTCAAGCCAGCAAGGAGATCATTAACGTTGACAGGGTTTGCTTTTTGTTTTTCTGAAAAATCCTGAATGGACTCCGCAACAGGTTTTGTAAAACAGCGTGTATTTACAAAGTCACTTCCATCCATTAATGAGTTGGAATAAATCGCCACGGGAACGGCATCTCCCTCAACAGACTTAAGATTTGCCTTGTAACTCACCAGAGGACGATCGTGTATTAATCGATCCAGCATATCCTCAATGACAGCCTGTTCGGAATGAAATTGAGCAATGTGTTTGCCAATATAGCTTGCAGGGTCGTTTTCTAGACCAATCGGCGTATAATCTGCCTTATTGGCTCTTTTTATAATACCATCGCCTCCTACGATATGGAGTCCGATAAGTGCATTTTCGAATAAATCTTCGAATCTTACAAGGTCTTTTTCCTGATAGTTTGTTGCTTCGTTCATATTATTGAGCATTAATATTGAGATAGTTATTTAACAATTGAGTAATGGTGGTCATATCGGAGCCATACTTGTCCTTTAGGCTAAGCAGCCAGTATTCTGGGATGACTCCCAAGCAACCAGCAAAGGCGTATCTTCCGTTGGATAGTTTTACGTTTAACCGTTTACAGAAATAATTACGATGAAAATTGGTATGGCATAATGCTGGGAAAGATTTATACATGAATTCTTTGTCAGCCAAAAACAAGGCTTTTACCTTACCCAATTTTGGATCTTCTATATAGTTCGGGGCTTGCGATGGCTGTTCTCCTAACTCCAATCCCAATGCTGTTCCCAGCTCATACACGAATTTTTCGGAGGATTTGAGAGCATTCCGTACTTCTTGAGAACCGCCCATGAACACAAATTTTCGCTGTGTAAATGTGAACATACGTCCTGTGGACGAATAGGGAGGCTGATTTCGGAAACATTTTGTCTGTGTCGAAATCCGGACCATTTCATCAATTTCCTGATCCCGTTGCGATATATAGGCGTGATAGCACGCTGCTGGGTTTAGGGCGTATTGTAATGGCTCCGCGTTGTTTGCATAACTACCCTCGGATGGATTCGTGTAAGAAGGTATAGCCGATAGGAAAACGGCCTGCGTTGGGTGATCTTCAAAATAGTTGATCGTCTCCAAGTCTTTTATAGAGATAATGGGAGGGAAGCTTATTTCTACAGTTTTCATTTTCTTCCCCCAAACAAGGAAACACTGCTCCAGTAAATCCATGAGTGTTTTATCTGCCTCATTTACCAGCAATAATGCCTCGTCTAACACTTGACTTTTTTCTTCGGAAATTGATAATTGCGTTTCCATTTAGAAGAAGTTTTTAATGATTGAGTTGAGGGTTCTAAACTTATCCAATTCCATTTCGAAGGAAGTAATTTCGGCTCCCCTTAGATCCTCTATTAGCATTAAAAAGCTCACAAATTCTAGCGAATCGATAAGGCCACCGTCTATAAGGTCTTCATTTGGAGAAATGTCTTCAACGCCTTCATTGGCATCCAATTGAAGTAACCAAGTCTTTAGGGTATCTAGTGTTTTTTGATGCGTTAATGTTAGCATGCCTTAAATATTTATAGTTGCTGTAAACCCTAGCCTGTCTTCAAAAAAGTGAAGGGTATGCTTTAAAACCGTTCTATGAAAAGCTTTCCGCTCAGGATGTTCGAGTAAACGGTTCCTGAGTTTGAGGGGTTCCTTAAATCCCGCATTGCGATAACAAGTGGGGTTATAGAAACCTTCCAAACTAAATTGAATGTACCGAACCAGATATGCTTCAATTTTCTTCATATCTTTTTTGGAATGCTTCTGCAAAAGTTCATTGTAGAATACTTCGGTCAATACTTTCCCCATACTAATATGCCGACTCTCATCCTCGTAGTGCACGCGGTTTATACTTTGTACAATCTCAGGTAACCGACTGTCCTTCATCATATATTTATTGTAGTAATGCCCGATCTCTTCGAAAATCAGAATCTGTGAAAAGGTGATGAACCGTTGGATTTCGGCAGGGTAGGATGAATCGAATCGGAATCGTTTATACGGCATAATCTCTCCTCCGTAGCGAAGACAGAATTGGGCAAAAAACCACATATGCTCATTTTCTTCACCCAAAAAGTGATTTAAATAATCCGAATATTCCTCAAAGCCTGGTTGATATATGTATTGAAGTACAGCAGTTAATAACTCCCGTATCCCATGAACATTGATACTGTAAAAATTAAGACTCTCCCATTTACAAAGAGCCATGAATTGAGTGTCGTCTATAGTATCAAAAGGAATTACCTTATAAATGGACAAAAGCTCTGGACTCATCCATACTTGATCGTTTGGAAGGGATTCGGACCAATTAAAATCTTTGTAGGGATTGTACTCCCTTTCCATACTCTGGCCAACCAGTTTTTGCATGGTCTTGGCCGCTTTGGCTTCTATATTTGATTGTGCTTCCTTTTTCATAAGGGACCTATCCTTAATAAATATTCGTCTTCATGGGATGCTTCCCTAAATAGGGATGCAGGAAATAGGAGCGATTTCACCACAGTGGTACTTCGCTTAGCCGCAAAGGCTTCAAAAAAAGCAAGGGAACCTTGGTTTCCAGGACATACTGTGGCTTCAAGAAACTTAGCCGTAGGAGATAACCTAGCGATGATACTTTCGATCATGGCTTCAGCAACACCTAATCGCCTGTACTGCTTGTCGGTAGTGATTTGCCAAACGAACAAGGTATCTTCCTTTTCTGGAGGAATATATCCGCATAGCGCTCCGATCATCTTTTCTCCATCTTCGACCACTGTACATGTTTGTGCATAATGCGCACCCATTAGCATATAGCAGTAGGTAGAATTTATATCCAATACTCCAGAAGCGCTCACCAAATGATGTATGTTGGCGGCATCTGATGGGCGAGGGGGGCGAAAAGTGAAATCGTCATAATTCTTTTCGGCTATATCCGAATGAATGGGTTCTGTCAATATTTGTTTTATCGGGCACAAAAAGTATCCACTTTAAAATTTTCATATGAATAAGACAGAATCATAGTCATATACAATATGACATAAGATTCATTGGGTATAATAACTAGAACTAAAAAATCAATTGGGTAAGGACCGAATCGATGGGGAAGTGTTCTATAAAAGTAAGGAATAAAACCCATAAACCGCTACGGTAAAACCGTAGTTTTCAACATGTTTTCAAAAACTCAAAGAAGTTGGTATTGATAAATATACCCTGTATTGGGTATTCCTGTGCTTATGATTGAAATAGATATTTACCCTATCAATTTCAAAAATCTAAGCCATGAATTCTAAAGTAATCTGTTCTATAAAAGAAGATGTAAATATCAATGACATCTTACCCAACCTTCCTGCTTCCAATCAGCAACAAATAGGAATAAAAAGACTGTACGATCTATCTGATAAAATGAAGGAATTCATGAACGAGCGGAACGCTGTTAATTCCCTAACTGGATTTTCCGATGAAGAATTGCTGACTCAGATACTCAAAGAAATGCCTAACTATGAAAAAAGGCTGTATAACACTTTTGAGCTCGACTTACCCAACGGAATCGATGTAGAAGAACTTATAAAGTATCTCAATGACCATGATATGGTTCATTATGCCGAATTGGATGAGATAAACTATAAGGAAGAAGTGGTTATGGATGGGGAGATTCCGAACGATCCCTTATTCAATGACTTATATGGTTTACAAAAGTTGGAATGCCTTACCGCATGGAAAAAAACAGAAGGAGAAAACGTCATAGTGGCGGTGGTAGACAGCGGTGTAGACTACAATCATCCCGACATACAGTCTAATATGTGGACCAATGCAAACGGAGAGTTTGGGTATAATTTTGTAAACAATACTCCAGATCCCATGGACGATGATGGTCATGGCACCCATGTGGCTGGGACTATAGCCGCTACGGGAAATAATTCCATCGGCATTGTTGGAGTAGCGCCTAAGGCAAAGATTATGGCGGTTAAAGGGCTTTCCCCATCGGGTGGCTCCAGTTTAAACCTTTCACGATGTATTAAATATGCCGTAGACAATGGCGCCCATATCATCAATAACAGTTGGGGTCCTGGTAGATCACAAAGTGTAAGGGATGCGATCGAGTATGCCGATAGAAAAGGGGTAATCACTCTTTTTGCGGCGGGAAATGCCAATATGAAAGTGACGCCAGATATGGCAGCCGGTAATACGCGTGTCATTTCAGTCGCTGCTGTGAACCGACGTGATTCTCGCGCTTCTTTCTCTAACTTCGGCACTAAGGTCGATGTTTCTGCTCCCGGTGTTTCCATTAAATCCTTGCAGCATGGGGGCAATATGTATTCCGTAAAAAGTGGTACTTCTATGGCTTGTCCACATGTAGCGGGTTTGGCCGCACTTATTAAATCTATGGAACCGGACATAAAGAGAACTGCCCTCATGAAACTGCTGCAACAAACTGTAGATCCCCATTATTCAGATCAAAATAAACCTATAGGTGAAGGACGTGTTAATGCAAGGAAATCGGTAAAACAGATTGCGGTACCGACACAAGCCGAAGCGATGGTAACTTCCTATGATGCCGTGATCAATGAATCCGCACAGATTTACCTCATCAACCTATACTTCAAACAAAAGGAGCTAAAAGAAGAACTAAAATTCAATTCTATTGGAGAGTTAAGTGCTTGTCTAGATATTATGGAGACCAAGAAGATGGCTTATTCATTCGATGATCAAACAGTACGGTTCTTTTAAGCCGGGTGTATTTTTTAATTATTAAAACATGGAACTATGAATTCGAGATATTTAAATGTAGGATGTTGGAATATAGAACACTATGGCAAGTCTACCGATGATAATGATGAGAATGAGTACGCATTGGCAGAGCATATTGAACTTTCGGGCGTAGATATTCTAGCATTGCAAGAACTATATATTACCGATTCCACCAACATGGAGAACAGACATTTAAGGAAGGCCTTAGACTTGATTGAAGAACACACAGGTAATTCTTGGGAATACGAGATATTCCCGAATAAGAATGCTGGTGATAAAAGTCAGCTGTGCGGGGTTGCATGGAACACAGCTCGGGTGACCAAGGAGGAGACCTATAAGATTCCTGTAAAAACTCATGTGATGCATGAAGGCAAGCGCTTGGGGTTATGGGATCGAACTCCGCATGCGGTTAAGTTCGCTACAGAACCTGGCAAAACCGATTTGGTGGTGATCCCTATTCATATGAAATCGAATGTAGGGAGAAGGCACGAAGTAATTCTGAAGAGAAAATATGAGGCTGAAACTTTGATTGATAATATTGGAAATGTAGTAGACAAATTGAATGATAAAGACATTGTTATTCTAGGAGATACGAATTGTAAATCCAGAAGCGAAGAGGCCATACAAGCATTTGTTAAGGGTGGTTTCGAGGATTTAAACGAGGATGACATCCCTACTTTCGTTCGTGGAAACGAAGCACCTTTTGATAGGATTTTTATTCCCCAATCTGAAGAGAGAAAGGCATTCTGGTATAGCAGGCAATACATTTTGCGCGCCGCGAGTCCCTTGGCTCACGATACATACTTATCCGATCATTATTTGATCAAGACCATGGTAAAAATCCGATCTGATGATAATCGATAGACACGTTTAGTTAAACCATCGACCTACAGAGAATTGAAAAGCAAGTATCGTAGAACCTTCGGTATCACCGGCATCGTATCTAATCACGTCAGAGAGTTTTAAATTAGTCCTGAATTGTACAAACCAATCTTGAGTAACGTCATAAGTAACACCAGCAGTGAATCCAGGAGCAATTCTCTTAAAACGGTTTCTATTTTTGGTATCTCCATTAGAGAATTTTGTTCGCTCAGCAATCTTAACACCCATATGGATTCCACCATCTATACTCAAAGGTTCAGCAACTTGATACTTAACGAGGAAAGGGAGATTCAAGTATATGACTCGTTCGTAGCCTTCATTTAGGTTCTGTCCTTCCCCTGACACATGGGGTTCTACGCTCAAGCTCCATGGATCGATTACCTTTTTGTCAATTACTGCACCGGCATTGGCAAAAAAGAGGAAGGAATTATCCCCAACGTCGCCATACATATTGGAAAGGTTAATGCCTGCTTTGGCTCCAAATTCCCATCCGCTAAAGAAACTGCCGGAGGATGTATCCTCTTGGGCGGACAGGGGAGTAACGATAAGTAACGTACAAATGATCAAAATATGGGTTAAACATTTCATGGTATGGTGTATTAGTTAGTATCGTTTCCAATACATCGAAACACTTCAAAAATGTCATCAGTTGCATAGAATCCAATAAGCGAAATATCTTTACTAAAAAAGAAAATGTAGATTTGATATGTGCAACACTTCAAGACCATAGAGGACTATTGTAAGGCGATCCAGATTGCTCCTCCCAAGCAACCCTATTTCGATATTCGGAGTTTTGAAGAGAACATGCCTACTGTTGTGGCCAATATGGAGCCATTTAAACACGAGTTCTTTGCCATTGCCATCAAGGTAGAGGGATCGGGGAAGGCAATATCCGGACACCATACCAATTTTCCTGATGGCGCCACTGTGTTTTTCAATTCACCCTTTCAAATCATTTCATGGGATATATTGCCCGATTGGGAAGGGTACTACCTTATCTTTTCGAAGGAATTTATTACCCAATCCAAGCATCTACAACAATTGCTTATGGAGTTTCCCTTTTTGAAGATCGACAGATCCATCCCCTTCGAGGTGAAATCCAAGGAAGTTTCAAAATTGCTCTCTGTTTACGAAGCCATTTATGAAGAAAACAGAACTCTGAAAGAAGATTCTTTGGCTATTATCGAGGCTCAGGTATTGGTTTTACTGAACTTCGTAAAACGGTTTTTCAATGCACAAACCAATAAAGAAGAAGCCTTAGAAGAATTTCGAAAGGCGGACATTCATTTACTATCCCGATTTCAAACCGCTATAGAAACCAGTTTTTATAATTCGGATACTTTTTCAAAAAAGACGCATTCTCCTAGCTATTATGCCGAATTGTTAGCTGTACACCCCAATCACTTAAATGCCATCGTAAAGCAGATCACAGGACATACCGCGAAGGCGCACATTAACAAACACATCTTGCGTTTGGCAAAATCACGACTACTGCAAACCGATATGAGCGTAAAAGAGATTGCTTATTCTTTACACTTCGAAGCCCCTAACAACTTCAGCAGTTTTTTCAAGAAAAACACAAATCAGACCCCAAATTCCTTTCGGAAAACCCAACATCTTTGATTTTTATACTTCTTGGTTTGATTCCATAATCCCTTTCGAGTAAGGCGATCGCATCTTTGCACTGTAAAACACAATGAATGATGAAAACAGTGACAATGATGATGATATTCCTATTGGGATGTCAGAATCCACAAAAAACAGCGATGACTATGGATGAAACAAGCAGAATACAAGAGACCGTTACAAAATTGTTTGTTGGCTCGGACAATAGAGATTGGAATGGAGTGGAAGCCCAATTTGCTTCGAAAGTACTATTGGATTACTCCTCGATGACGGGGAACACAGCTGCCGAAGTAACACCGAAGGAGATCACTACTGCATGGAAAACAGTGCTGCCCGGTTTCTCCCATACACACCACCAGATAGGAAACTTTATAACCAAAGTAGATGAAGATGAAGCGAAATCTTCCTGTTACGGAACCGCCACGCATTACCTAGAAGATGAAAATGGAAGTCTATGGACCGTAGTGGGTAGTTATGATTTCGACTTGAAAAAAATAGAAAACGATTGGAAGATTAGCGCTATGACCTTTCATTACAAATACCAGGACGGAAATGGAAAATTGGTTGAAAAGGCCATTGAAAATGTAAAGAATAAATAAGATGAAAAAAGGAATCCTTATAACATTAAGCATGCTGCTTTTCGCATGTTCAGGATGGGAAGAAAAGCAAGCGAATCAATTAATTATGAATAACGAAATAGCAACAAAGAACAAGGCATCGGTGAAAGCATTTTTCAAAGCTCTTGAAGATGAAAGCGTAGACGATTTGGTGGCTCTATTTGCTGAAGATGCCAAACATATCAATCCATACCATTCGGATATCTTTCCGAAAGGAGCCAACGGAAAAGAAGGCATACGAGCCTATTGGACACCTGTATTTCCAAACTTTGATGGAATGAACTTTCCCATTGAGCAAATCCATGCGATGGAAGATCCGACGATGGTCTTTGTTCAATATACAGGGAATATAAAACTGAAAGATGGAGCAGGAGTATACAGTAACGAATATTATTCCACTTTCAAGTTCAATACGGAAGGTGAGATTACAGAATATGTAGAAATATTCAATCCCATAGTCGCTGCCAAGGGCTTCGGATTGTTGGATCAAATTAAACTAACAGACAATAAGATGAAAAAAGTAAATTTTAAAAGCGAAGGATTAAATATCGTAGGGAATTTATACTATCCTGCCAATTACGAAGAAGGAAAGCAATACCCAACTATTGTATGCTCCGGAAGTTGGACCACGGTAAAGGAACAAATGGCAGGACTATATGCGGAACGCTTTGCTCAAAATGGTTTCATTACTCTTGCATTCGACTTTAGAAATTTTGGTGAAAGTGAAGGGGTGCCAAGATCTTGGGAAAATCCTGAAATGAAAATCCAAGACATTAATAATGCCATTGAATACATAAAGACATTGCCAGAGGTAGATAATACGAACATTGGAGCTTTTGGTGTCTGCGCAGGCTCCATGTATACTTTGATGGCTGCGGCAGAGAATGATGATATTAAAGCTGTGGCCACGACCGCTTCCTGGTTACACGATGCGGAAGCCGTAAAATGGTTTTACGGCGGGGAAGAAGGAGTTCAAAACAAGATTGAAATGGCAAGGAAAGCCAAAAAGAAGTATGCAGAAACAGGAGAATTCACCTATATCAAGACCATTTCCACTACCGATGAAACGGCGGCCATGTACGGGGAATTCGATTACTATTTAAACCCTAATCGAGGGGCCATTCCCCAATGGAACGCCGATCAGTTTGCTGTAGCTACTTGGGAAGATTGGTTAACATTGGATCCGTTTCCATCGGCCAAAAATCTTAATAAACCGGTATTCATGGTACATAGCGATGGTTGTGTATTACCAGATTATACCAAGAAGTACTTCGAAACCATTCCATCAGGTAACAAAGAATTGGTTTGGGTACCGACCGACTTGGATTCTCCCATGCATCAGTTCGCTTTTTACGATCAAGAAGCGGAAGTAAGCTTGGCGGTTCAAAAAACCAGCACTTTCTTTCAAAAGAATCTTTAAGAAATAAAACAAATTGAAAGGTGAGGACCTACTATGATTGGGTCCTCACTTTTATATTGAAATGCCTATAGCATTATACAGTTTGGCCAACGCTTTCAAGGATTTAATTTGAAGATTATTCTCTTTTAAACTAGCTTCTATAAGTTTCTGCTCTCTGGAATTAATAAGAAAGAGTGAGCTTTCGCCCAATTCGAACTTCCGTTCTTCGGCGCTGACCAAAGTCCTGTAATCGGTAACGATATCGGTAATCAATGTCCGCTGTCTCTCTAAGGAGGACACTTCTTGATTGGCAGCTACGATCTTATTCTGAAGCACCAAGGAAGTATTCATTCTATCCAAATTGGCACCGTTTAATTTCACATTCGCCAAGCGAACATCCCCACGTTCCTTTCGCAAGAACAAGGGCAATCGAAAGGTAAGCCCTCCTTTATATTCGCCGGTATTAATGGTATTGAGATTATCGGTTTCTTCTGTAAGGAAATTGTATTCCAAGCGTAGTGTAGGTAGTAACTTGTTACGTTTCAGGGAACGATCTACTTCCAGTCCTTTAATTTTTTCGTCCATGCTACGCAGTTTCGGATGACTAGCGATAAGGGCATCTATATCTTCAGTATTTATAAGATTCAAAGAAGTCTCTAAAAGTTCCATGGATGGCATTTCGGGAATTACATTCTCTTGAATTTCCAAAGGCACATCCTCCAACCACAGAAATGTACTGGCCTTCAAAGCTTTTTGCAATCGTTTTAGGCGGGCAGCCTCTAAATTAAGCAATCGGTTTCGGTAGGTTATACGTGCTTCAGTACTATCTATGGCCGCAATATCACCTGCATTAACACGCACTTTCACACCTTCAAATCGTTGTAGGGCATTGTTTAAAAAGGAATCATAAATGCGTTCTTCGTTGTAGGCTTCCATCCAATCCAAATAAGCTTTGGTGGCTTCAAAGATGAGATTGTTAAGTAGTACATCCCTGTCGGCTTTGGTTTGCTCCCTAAAGAACTTTGCCTTCTTCAAATTGGCCATTCGTTCATTGATGACGAATCCTTTTCCTAGGTCCAAAGAAACCCCAGCACTGTACAATCCATCTTCGGTTCCGGACAATTGTCGATTCAAAAAGTTGCCAGTATTCTGTTCAAAACCAGCCCTGAATTCCAATCCGTACCATGTCGGTATTTTGAAGGTAGTATTCAGGATGTCCCAATATTCTGTCCCTTTGAATTCCTTGCGGTCATAATCCACTTCAATCTTAGGATCGAAACCACCACGTGCTTTCAACAAAGTGGCCTCACCTTCGGTGAGACGAAGATTCGCCTGTTTCATAATAGGGTGGTGCTCCTTTAAATAGCCAATGTATTCTTCATACGACAAGACATTGGATTGACTTTGTGTCAATACGGGTAATGAAGAAGCCAAAAAAATCAGTAATAGTAGGTGCTGTACGAAACGCATCATTTCTTATCCAATTTGGAGGTTTCTTTATTGTTTTCGGGAACATAATAGTTGGGTGGAAATCCGTTCAGTTTTCGCCAAACTTCGTATCCAATAGGAACATCGTCCAAAAGTGCCATAGTGAAGGCCCCCGATCCGACACGCACATTTTCAGGCCAAACCCCTTCCGTTTCATCCGGAGCGATAAGTACCCTGAATTTTCCATTGTCACTAATGAAGGTTTCAATAGCAACAATCTCACCTCCAAAGGTTCCATAGGAAGCATTGGGCCACCCACGGAAGAAGATAGCGGGCCATCCATCGAACTGAATACGCACCTTTTCTCCCAAATGGAGTAGGGGAAGGTCTAATGGTTCTACGTAGGTCTCAACGGCCAGGTCGTATTCTGCAGGCATAATACTGACTAGTTTTTCACCTTCCTTAAAGGTTTCCCCAATTCCAGCTCGCAATGCTTTATTGATGAATCCACTTTGTGGAGCCGTGACATAATACATGGAACTCCGAATACGATAATTGGTTGTCTGATTCTCTAGTTTAGCAACTTCTGCCTCCGTTTCAAATTTGGATGAAGCGGCCGTGGCTCGCTCACTTTGAGCTTTGGCAATCTTATCGGCATACTCCGCTGTGATTCGGCTTACTTCTACTTGTGCATTGATCAATTGGTTACGACTGGTCATTAACTTATTCTCTTGCGAAATAAGTTTAGCCTGCATTTCCTGCTGCTTCAATCGCTTGGTTTCTACATCGGTAATGGCCTTCAAACCTTCTTCTTGCAATTGAACCGTACGCTCGTATTGACGTTCTGCAATTTTATAATTGGTTCGAACCGCTTCCAGGTCAATACTGTCCGAAACCACTTTCAATTCGGTCTGGCGCACTTTATTCCTTGCCTGTTCTAGCTTCAATCCACGTTCACGTCCCAAAGCTCCTATCTGATTGTCTAAAGCATTGATCTTTTCTTCATAAGAACCTACCGAACGTGTTTTGGCTTCTTGTTGTTGAAGGGTACGATCTACCAAATTGGGATCCTGATATTCCGTTTTTATTTCTGAAATATGCAGTATGGTATCCCCTTTCTGAACAAAGTCACCTTCGCGTACATACCATTGTTCAATCCGCCCGGGAATAGGGGATTGGATGGTCTGCGGTCGTTGATCTGGTGTCAGCGTGGTTACATAACCATTCCCCGTTACGTTTTGGGTCCATGGAAGGAACAGGATAACAACTGCGATCACAGAAAACGCGATCAAAAACCTATTGAAGTATGGGTAGTGATCGGGTTTATGAGCCTTAGAAAAGGCTTTATATCCCTTAAGGGTTACCTGTTTATTTACATTATTATGGGTTATGTTCAGCATCTTATTACTTGTTATAAAGTGTTTTATCCTTCAATAAAAAGGTGCGATTACATTTGGTTTTCCAAAGTGGATTTCTACTGGATACAATTAGGGTCCAAGGATGTCCAGGGGCAATGAGATAGTTAATAATTCTTTCTACTTCCTCTTGTTCAAAATATTCCAAAGGGTCCTTGAGCAGCAGTAATTTGGGTTCATTAATGATTGCCCGTGCCAACACAATACGTTTAGAAATGGTATGGGGTATCTGTTGCCCTTCCGGGTACATCATAGTATGCAGTCCTTTGTACTGATCTTTCACAAAGTCCATCAATCCCACGGCATGAATCACTTCATTCAATCGTTCCATGGTGATACTGGGATCATTCAAGGTGATATTTTCCATGATGGTGCCTTCAAAAGGAAGCTGTTCTGGCAATACCTGACCTACGACCGATCGGAAGGCATTGGTATGCACCCCTTCAATAGCATTGTCATTAATGTAGAAACTTCCACTGGTAGGCATGATAAGCCCTGATAGCATTTTGAGCAAGGTAGTCTTCCCGGATCCAGATCCTCCCGACAATACAATTCGTTCTTTAGAAGTAAAGCTTATGGAAATGTCCTTAAGGATCGTTTTCCCTTCTGGTGTTATATAGTCTACGTCCCTAAGCTCTATGGTTAAGGAGTCTGAATGTGATAACGGATCTAGCCCTTGTTGGGGTTCCAAATCCTTGTCTACTACCTGTCCAATCTTTTCTAAGGAGGTTAGGATGTCATAAAAGGTTTCTAGCCCCGTGATAAGCTTTTCAACTGAACCTATGAGTAATAGTATGATTATTTCGGCCGCTACAAACTGACCTATATTCATTTGTTGGTTAATGACCAATAGTCCACCAATAAGCAGTAGACCTGCCGTCACCAGAACCTTAAACCCGATCATTTGGGAAAATTGAAGTAGCAGTACTTTAAAATGGCTTTCCCGAGCGTCCAGATAAGTGGCGGTATGCTCGTCGTTACGCTGCATAGCCAAATGGGTCTTGCCGGAAAGCTTGAAGCTTACCAAGGATCGGGCAATTTCCTGAATCCAATGCGCCACCTTATACTTGGCCTTGCTTTCGGCCAAACTCGTTGCCAACCCGCGTTTTGCGGTGTATCGGAATAGAAAGTAAATGAGCGCTACCAATAGTATTCCGTAAATGATAAAAAACGGGTGATAGAAGGATAGGAGCAACAGTCCGAAGATGATCTGCAAGGCCGCGGCAGGGAAATCAATTAATACTTTAGACAACCCTTTTTGTACGGTGAGCGTATCGAAAAAGCGATTGGCCAGCTCTGGAGGGTAATAGCTTCGGATTTCGCTCATTTTTATTTTGGGAAAACGATAGGCGAATTCAAACGAACTACGCATGAATATCTTCTGTTGAATATTTTCCAGAATGCGAATTTGCATCAATTGTAATCCACCTTGAAAGCCCACGCCAATAGTAACTAGAATCACTAGCACAATCCAAGACGTACTTAACTGCGCCCCCTGTATGAGGTTGATAATCGCTTGAATTCCTAAGGGTAATGAGAGTGCTACCAGACCTGCGAAGATGGCGTAAAATATAATTTGCCGAATATCCCTTCTATCCAGTTTTAAGAGCCCCACGAAGCGTTGCCAGGGGGTCATAGTGCCGTTTTCCATAGCCAGTATTTGTTATGAGATTGTTTTAAAAACCAAGTCCGTGTAGAATCGAACTACATTGTTTTTCCCTTCTTCAAAATCGGTAAGTGAGGGGAGGTGTTCGGAGAAATATCGCTGGTGATGGGAACCTTCGATTACGGTAGATATAAGCATATGTGGAAACTCGAAAGAAGGGTTTATCTCCAATACCATTTCGCTCACACGCTGCACAACTCGTTTGTAGGTTTTATAGAAGCCTTTTTCATTCTCAGCATCCACATCTTTGGTAAGGTAGGCCTTGCTCGATTCGGCTATGATGATCTTATATAGGAGGACCTCGTCGATATAGGAAAACTTTTGATCCTGAGTAACCCTCTTGGTAAGCATTTCTATGGCCGTACGGAGTTTTTCCACAGGGCTTGTCATGCTATGCGTCATAAAAACGAGATGATACTCCATCCAGCTCCAATACCAATTTACAAGATAGATAAGGAGGGTGTGCTTGCTGTCGAAATAGCGATAAATGGAACTTTCGTTGGAACCGATAGCGACTCCTAGTTTCTTGAATGTGAAAGTCTCGAAGCCCATTTCGGCCATCATTTCGATGCTTTTGGAAACAATTCTACGACCTAACTCTGAAGACTCAGGATCCTTTGAGTAGAGTAGTGGGTTAATGGTAATCTGAATTCCTAATCTGTCCATTGTTTAGTTGATTTGAAAACAAATTTAATAGTAATACTATCAATATATAAAAGTTTAACTAATTTTTATGAGTGTATGGGTGTCGATTCGATAATTTTGAATCAACAAAACCTTACACTATGATGTCACTACAAGTTGTTTCCGAAGACCGAGAATTACTACAGGAAGTCGCTGATTTTCTGTTGGATGAACACTTAATCGCCAATGCGTTGATTAGTGGGGAAGCAATCTATAAAATCAATGAAGGAGATAAGATCACTGATACGGGAGTATACCATTTAAAGGCGATTTCTAAATCCTTATTATTTCGGAAAATCAATCATAAACTCCGCGAAAAGTATGCAGAACGAACGCCTTTGTTGTACTCGGAACCGATTATCTTAATAGATCCTATTCAAACAGAATATTTACTGAAATGGTTGGCGAAGGTGTGATAAAGTGAGGAAGAGAAGTGGTTCGGAAATAGATATTAAATATCCACCCAGCCTCTTTTAATAGCGTAGATGACAAGACCCACGCGGCTTTTGGTGCCTAGCTTTTCAAAAACGGAGTTGCGATAACCATCGACAGACTTTTCACTTACACACATGATATCGGCAATCTCTTTATAGGTCAATTCGCTACAGGCATGTTTGATGAAAACCTGTTCCCGCTCTTTGAGTTCATGAAACTGCAGGTAAGAGTCCATTTCCGGAATACCGTATTGAAAGGAATGCACCAATTTACCGGTAATGAAATCGGTGTAGTAGAAGCCTTTTTCGTGGATAGCTGTCAACGCCTCCCCAAGTTCTTTTAGCTCTACATCCTTGCTTAAATATCCTTTTACACCCAAACGAAGCATTTGTATCATGGTTCGTTCACGGCCTATCATACTTACTACAAGTACTTTTACAGAAGGGTAGGTACTGTGCAACCATTTAACCGTTTGGAAACCGTCCATTCCCGGCATATTGATATCGAGTAGCACAATATCGGGAAGTATGGCAGGGTTTATTCTTTGCTGTAGATCTTCCCCGCTAACAGCGTCGAATAAAATAGAATAGTTACCATTGAGCCCATGGATAAGACTCATGAGCCCTTTGCGGAAAAGATTGTGATCATCAACCAGCCCCAGTTTGATTGAATCGACCTTAGTAACAGACATAATTAAAGTTGCAACGTAATGATAACAGCTGTACCCTGTTGTTTTGGAGAGGTAATAATCTGAAGATTGGCTCCTATAAGTTCTGCACGATGGTGCAAATTCTTTAAGCCGGAACCGGTTTCGTCCAATTTCTCCCTCAAATTGAATCCAATACCGTCGTCATTAAATACTAATGTAAGGAATTTTTCTTGTATCGATATATTCATTTGCAATACTTTAGCATTGCTATGTTTTAGGGTATTATTGATAATTTCCTGGGACATCCGATATAGGATGGTAGCTTTATCGGGGTCTAAATTCAACTGCTTACCACTAACTTGAAGGTTGGCTTCAAAGTTGTCTATTTTATTCAGTCGCTCTGCTTCCAGCTTCAATCCTTCTAATAACCCATATTGGGTAACGTGTTGGCTGTTAAGACTTAGCGATAATAGTTTAAGGTCTTTTAGTAGTTGCTTTATGAGCTTGGAAGATTCTTCAATTTTATCTTCCGCTTCTTCTTTTTTATCAAGATTTAGTGTACTAAGGTAGATTTTTATAACACTGGCAATTTGGCCAATATTGTCATGCAATTCTTCAGACAGGAACTGCATGGTTTGCTCTTTTATTTCGAGTTGGGATTTAAAGAGGGTGGATTTAAATTCGGACTGAAGTAATTCCCGTTCCCGTTTGTATTCCCTACGCCTTTTAAAGTACAATGTAGTAAAGGCAACGATAAAAGTGCTTAACACAAACAGAAGGAGAGAGCCTGCTATTATGGCTATGATGAAGTCTGTATTATTTTCATTGTTCATAGGATACCTCCGTCGTTAATTTAATGTCTCCTCTACCAATAAAGATAAAACCAAATGCAATTAGTAGAAACTTTGCAATATTGAAAACATGGTGTATATGCCAAATACCTGACAATTTGGGGTAGATTTCCTGCTGATTTGTGATAAAGCCCCAAAGGGCATATACAAAAATGGTACAGGTAGTATAGAAAAATAACCCTATTACAAAAATGGAATTTGAGTTTAATAGTCTCCGATTACCAAGATCCCTTTGGTACAACTCGTAGATATACAATAGAATCCATGCGGTAAAAAGTATATTATTAAAGCAGACCCATTCGTGGAGAAAGCGATTCCCAAACCCATCGGACCCAATAAATAATAGTCCAAGGGCAACACCTATCCCTAAGGATATATGTAAAATGGTTTTGTAGATTTTTGTCTTAATGATGTTATTGAAAAACATAAAAAGAAAACAAAGCTCTAAACAAATATGGGTATTATAAAAGTAGGGGAGTAGTGGGTTCCCTTTGCCAACAACGGCACGGGTAATTTGGGCAATACAGGAAGCAATGATCAATAAAAATATCCATCGGGAGCTTTTGTCCAACTTATTTAGGTAAATAAGCCCGACAATAAGCGGAACTATGCAGCTCCAGATGGATATTTGATTAAATGAGTTTTGAATATTGAATAGAATTATAGCATTATTAGTTCTTTCATTAATTCAACTCCCGCATTGTCATGAATATTATTGGGTGGCGGTGGCACCATTATATTCATTTTACCTTCAGATTGAATAAGTTCGCTGACTTGAACATAGTTAAGATCGTCAACAACCTGTTTTGGAGGATATTGATATCCCGGATCTAAGTCACTTATAATTTTTAATTTAACCCCTTGTCCTTTCCAAGTGTCATCTTTCACATAGCCAATGGTCATTACGGTGAATTCCCCTTCTTTTATTTTACCACCCCCTTCGTTCGTAGTATGAGCACCAAGAGCAACTAAGACATAATCAGCTTCTTTTGTGACTATCAAATCTAACATAGACTTCTTCGAAAATATGAAAGCATTTTTCTTGTTTTTAATAAACTCATCTCTACCACCAGGGTCCGTTCCTAATGGTCTTCGTTCCACCGCTTCAGAAAGATCATTATATCTTTTAAGTAACGCTTCAGCGGTTACCAAATTAATTGGTCTTCCAAATTCAACTTTTGACATAATATAAAAATTTTTAAGATTAATAATAGCCAAACCTAACCTTTAAAAAGATTTTAAAATATTAATAAACAGATAATTAGGTCTTTTCTTGCTCGTCTCAAGGATTTTCTTCTTTAAGCTTTAGGACGTTCCCTATTTAAATAATCATTGGACTGATTCAACTTTGAAATCAATAACCATATGTAATAATTGGAAATAATTTTATCATGAAAACATATTTAATTATTGGACTTTATAGTCAAATAAAAAGTATAACACCAAACACTAACTCCTTAAATTCCTGGATACTATCTAGCATCATTATAATTGGTTTTGCTGTAATAGGATTCGCCATTTATTCGGGTAAAAGAAGCAACAACAATGATCCACATCCCCTCGGCTTGCCTGCTGGATCCATAAGGGCTACGATGGCCTTATCAATTGTTATTCTATTTGTTCTACTCTCTCTTTTCTTTTTTAACAATATGAAAACTGAACAAAAGGATATGGCAGAAAACGTACTGGCCATTATTGGTGTATTGGTAACTGCAATTTCATCATTCTATTTTGGTATTAAAGCTACTGAGCAAGGAAGTAAAATTGCCAAAGATGTATTCCAGGACAAAGCTTTAGATGAAAAGCTCAAAAGTGTTTCAGCTTTGGTGATTCAAAAGGCAATTGCTGAAAACAAAGATACTTGGAAAGAAAAGTACAATGCTTTAGATATAAAATTGGGTAAGAAGGAATCCGGCAATACCCAATTTGAGTTAAACTGTATTTTATTCATTGTTGAAAATAAGACTAATCAGTCTGATAAAGGCAAGAGGATACCTCCAATATTAAAAGTCACTTTAAATAGTGTCGAATATAGTATTCCAACTGATGTCAAAGAGGATTAATTCTAGTACAAATTCTAAAAAAATTAACTTAAAATGATAAAGAGCATATTTAGAAACCTCGATTTAAACAATTTTGATCAAACTTCCTTAGATCTTTTAGTAAATGAAAACTTAATTACCTCGTCTGTATATCTGTCGTTCTCATTTACAAAGCGAAGAAAAATAGTCCTTTACCAACTTTATGTTAAAGTAGATGGTAAGACCCGAAATCTATTATCTGATGGTAAAGCCATTAAATCATCCAATGGGAATCTAGTAATACAATTAGGAGAATTTGAACCTAATAAGGATTTGGAGATAAAATTTGAGATACTTGGGGTTACAGCAGTACCGAATATTGTAGCTGTCATTTACCAAAATAATCAGAAGAAAGCTACTCAAGTACTTCCAAAAAAAATAGGTGACACTCAAAAAATAGAAAGAGGAACGCCTCCATTAAAAGGTAATATTAAATACAATGTTAAATAACTAAAATTATGAATAAGATCATTACTTTAATTTTTGTCTTATTGTTTTTTCAACAAATAATTGGGCAGCAGTTCGATCGTCCTGAACTAAGCAATATTTATAGTTCTGTAGTTGGTCCAAATAGTGAACCTGTAATATTCAATGATATCAATTTAAACACTTATGAGCTTTTATCAACAAATATTCAGTTTTCAGAGAAAAATAATATCCAAAAAATTGTTTTTGCACCATTAAAGCTTATTAACTCTTCTGGAGCTTTAGGTTTTTTAGAGGAAACACGTATTAATATTGTACAAAAAAATGGTATTACTACCTTTGGATTAGGTTTTGGATATGACAGTTCATCTCCCTTTGGAAAAAAAGCTGATAGACTTTTCAATAATATTTCTTTTAATTCTCTTAGACCTAAAAATGCTGGAGAGGCGGATCATGAATATGAGTCTTTTAAGTCTAATTTTTATAAGAAACAAAGTAGGAAATATGCAAAATTCTATGAGGATCTATTGAAGAACAGTTATAAATTTACATTGGCATACAATATATCATTATTTGAAATAATTGGGGGAGATGAAGTGGATCTGGATATGGATAACATAATCGATAATGCTAACAAAGTGGAAAGTCACAATTATTCTGTCAATTTCACATATGTTTTTTCTTCAGAAACTGCCATAAGTATTTCCGGGCATATTTCTGATAAGTTTTCTAACCCTAAGGGAGATCAAGAGAGGGTACTTTACATAGGAGGGTCTTTATCTATTGCTCATGAAATTATTTCGCTAAACAAAAATTATGAGGATTCTAAAGACTATCTTACGGCCCTATTCAAACCAGCAATTTTGTTGGGAGCTTCTTTTGAGTATCAGGAGGCCAAGGAAAACAAGGAGTTTGCAAAAGATGGAATAATTAGGAAAAACGTGATTACGCCTTTTTTGGATTTTAAGATAACACCGAAAACTCAATTTCGTGTAGGAATCCCAATTCAGAATTTTGAAGGTATTAAAGATGAAGTTTCCTTTGGTCCGTTTGTTCAATGGACTTTACAAATTGCGAATAAATCATAAATATTCTCACTTTATTTATATGGAAAATTTATTTCCTTATACAATCAATGCCACTCTTCTAACATTCCTTTTAACCTATGGGCAGATAAAACCTATGTTTTCGATGGACTAAAAATGACAGGGGTTTCGGTTTCCATCCCATTGTTTTGTACAAAGACAACGACTTTTAAGTGGTTCGCTATACGTTCTAGGACTGCTATTCGTGAAGCGAAATCACTATTACCGCGAGCCAACCCCGAAAAAACAAGATCGGCTTTGGCACTTTTGCCAATAAGGATTCCTACGATGTCCTCACTATCCTTAATAAGGACATGAATTTTGGCTTGGATTCGAGCTTCCTTGAGAGAATACAGTATATGATGTTCCCTGCGATTTTTTTCGGCATCAGAATGAACCACCGAAAATATATTAATCACCGTCTTCTTCCATTTTCTATTTAAACTTATTAAATAGGAGAGGAGCAACATAAGATCCCCATTTCGGTCTTCACCACGCCACCATATATCGATCCGCTTTTTCTGTCGTTTGGGAAAAGGCTTGTTACAATGCACCATTAAAATATTCTTCCTTGAGTTTGCGAGCTCTTGAATCACTTGCAATTCTTGTATTCTACCCTCCTCGGTTCGGGACCATCCAAATACAACAGTGTTGGTTTTAACGCCCGCCATTCCATGCGAGGCTGCTACTTGATACATTCCTTGTTTTAGATCGCTCACGACATTCACCTCGGTCAACGCCTGTAAGCCTTCGGCGGCTAGATCTTTCTGCATTTCGAAAGCGATCTCGTTTCGTCTCACCAGTTCTTCTCTATTTTTAAAGGTGATCAGTTTGGAGATCGTCAATAACCCGCTATTCTGTCCAAGCATTTCCGTAAACTTCACCAATTGCATATGTCCTTTTAATTCACGAACAAAAAGAATAATGATTGGACGCCAGTTACGGGTATGGACTTTTTTGGTATTCAATCGCAGCAAGGCAAACCGACTCAAGTGCATCCATATTCCGGTAGAGGCATCTCCCCATTGTTGTTCCAACTTTTTACTCATTAAATAAATAAAGATTAGGGCTTCAAGACCCAAAGCGAAAATGAAAGCCAAGGGATTAATGAGCCACATTACTAACATGGCTGCCGCAGCACCCAATAGTGACACAAACCAAGGTACGTGGATTTTGGGTCGATAGGAGGGTTCCTTAATGAGTTGTTCGACCGCCGCACTAACATTCACAGCTACGTAAAGAGTTAAAAAGAGGACAGAAACATATTGGGCAATGGTATTCAATCCACCAAGAAAAACGGCACCTATAGCAATGGCCCCGCTAATCCAAGTAGCGATGGTGGGCTGGCCAGAGGGTGAGAGTTTTGCCAAGAATTTTGGCACCAATCCGTCCATGGACAACGCTTGAAGTATTCTTGGGCCTCCTAAAATACTTCCAAAGGCGGAAGATAACACCGCACCCCAAACGGCTGGATAAATAATCCAAGGTCCGAATACAGCCAAGCGAGTCCAAATGGTGACACCCGCTTCGGGATCGGCCATTTGCTCTAGCGTAAGCGCTCCTGTAATAGCCAATAACAGTGGAACAATTAAGTAAATCAATGCGCCTGAAACCACAGCGCCGAGTGTGCCTCTTGGAATGGATTTTTGTGGGTCCTTTAAATCCCCACTTAGACCAATTCCGGCTGTAAAACCTGTAACTGCAGGGAAGAAAACAGCAAATACATACCAAAACCCTTTGGGCGCCGTACTATAGGTGGCTGCAGTTGTTGGAGCTTGTAGGTCTTTGGTTAGCACACCAATAACCAAAGCCAGAATAGAGGCACCTACAATGATCATGATTGGGATTTGTGATTTTAATACCAGTTTGGCACTTTTCCCGGATAAGGCAGTTACGAGCACAATGAATAGAATGGTTAAGCCTTGTAAAGAGTAGCCTTGAAACATATCTCGACTTTCCGGCCATAATGCCAATATGGCTTCAGAAAGACCATAGCAATAAAAAGTTACACTCAGGGTACGGCACAAATACAAGGGAATCCCAATGGCTCCGCCGGGTTCTAAACCAAGGCTTCTGGAGATCATATAGTATTCACCACCCACACCTACTTTAATGTTTGTAGCAATGGCCGAAGCGCTTAAGCCCGTTATGAAGGTAATGGAACTGGCCATTAAAACAATGAGGACTGTTTTCATATAGCCCACATTTCCTACGACCCAGCCAAACCGCAAGTACATAATCAGTCCTAAAATGGTGAGGATACTGGGTGTGTAAACACCTAAAAATGTACCAAATTTATGCGGCTTTTTGCTCATCTTCAATATATCCGAAGGATTAACTTAAATTATTAAGGATCAATAAACTAAAGATATAATTTATTTTGACGTTGTAGCGGTTTGGAAAACTTGAAGAGGAGAAAGCTTTTGGCTGGTGTTATTAATCATTCCGTATTTTTTTCGTAGCTTAAGAGGTATGAAAACGTATGTTGGATTTATAGCCTTTCTTCTAACATTCCCTTTCACCTATGGGCAGGAAAACCCCAGTTTTTATAGCCTGAAATCCCATTATGGATTTATCATTTCCCATTCCGAAGAAGTAAAACCCGTTTCCCAAACCAATCCCTGGGGGATTCAATTGGAATACAGCCGGCTTAAAATCAGTGACAAAGCCTGGAAAACCTGTTATTGTTATGGACGTACCGGTTTGTCCTTTGCGTATTTCAATTATGCCAATCCCGATGTGTTGGGGAGCTCCTACAACTTGCTCTACTTCGTAGAACCCTATTTTGCCTACAAAGGACCCTTAAAATTTTCCCTACGGGGATCTATAGGCGCTACGTATCTAGATAAAACATTTGATGCCGAAACCAATCCCGAGAATTTGCTGTTTAGTTCCCATTTCAGTTTTTATTTGGCCTTGTCACTTAATCTAAGTTATCATCTCAATAATAAATATGCCATCAATTTATCGGCTAACTACAACCATATTTCTAATGGTGGACAAAAACAGCCCAACAAGGGAATGAACTTTCCAACCTTGTCTGTAGGGATAGATCGAATGATCGATTTTGAGCCCCTACAACCCAAACCCGACGAATTACGGGATCATAGTAGATCCAGAAAATATTATCTAGGCTCTTTTTATAGCCTACGATCTTCCAGTAGGGAAGCCGAGGCAACCAATCATTTGCTTATTGGACTTAATGCTGGGGTGTTACAACCTTTATCGGTGATCAATGGAGTGAACGGAGGGATTGAACTATGGTATGATTATTCCGATGAGGAAATTGCCCGACGTGATATGCTAGATGATTCTGCCTTTTCTTCTGCCATAACTTTGGGGCATCATTTTAAGGTGGGGAATTTCTACTTTCTACAGCAATTTGGTATCTATGTGACACGCCCTGAGAACATTCAGCCTAGATGGCTGTACCAACGGTATTCCTTATGGTACAGCTTCGGGAAATCTAAACGATGGACGATTGGCGGCTCTATGATCGCCTATGGTAAAGTGGCCGATCATATGGATTTCCGACTGATGTACATTCTTAATTAGTTATTTGTCGGGGACAAAATGTTCCATCTTTACAATTGCATAGGACTAAATAAACTATTATCTCAGTTAGGATCCTCCTTCTTTTTCTTCCTCCTCAATAAAACAATCAATAAAATAACGGGGAATAGTATCATAAAGGCTATGGCAATAAGTAATAAAATTTGCCAAGGACCGATTGCTAAATGCATCATATTAAGTAACGTTTTTATAAAAGTACAGGTTTTTATCTGGTAACCTATTTGTCTAAGTGCCGACACGCATACAAAATCAACTAGAATTACGCTTCGGCAAATAATTATTTTACATTTTCTGTCATATTTACAAACTTCCTGTCACTAACAGAGTAGAAGGAAAAACATACTACATGCAAAATCAACCAAAACAAACCTTTGAAGAAATCATTGAGGCCAATAAAGGCAGGATCTACAGGATCTGTAGAATTTATGCGGTCAACCCCATAGAGCCAGAAGATTTGTTTCAAGAAACGGTCGTTCAAATTTGGAAATCGTATGACTCATTTAAGGGAAAATCCAGTATCAGCTCATGGATTTATAGGATCACGCTTAATGTTTGTCTTCGATCAAAAGGGAGACTTGATAAAAAAAATGACAAGACCATGCGATTGGATTCCATTCAATTTGCTTCAGAAGAGCGTATGGCGAATGACTATGAAGATCAAAAGTACAAGGCTTTACAGAGTTGCATTCTAACCCTGAAGGAAATAGACAAATCTATTGTTATTCTTTCGCTCGAAGGGTTGGCTTATAAAGAAATTTCGGAGATAACAGGCTTGTCCGAAAATCATGTCGCCGTGAAAATGAAACGGATACGTAAAGCCTTACTTAATTGTATTACACCTAAAATAAAAGCATATGTGGGATAATAAAGAACAACAAGAATCTTGGAATACGATAGAAGACATCTGGCATGAATCAGCTCAAGACCAAGAAATAAAGATTGCGATGTCCGAACTTATGGTAGAATTAAAGAAATGGACCACTTCGTTTGAGCAAAACACCATAAAAAGAGATGTACAACTTATTAAAGATGCTGTGAGTCAATTCGAAAAGGAGACCATTAAAAAGGATATTGCCAAAATTGAACGCTCGGTCAGTGAGTTTGAAAAAGACTTTATGAAGAAGGTTATCACCTTCATTGCGAGCATACCCAAAAAGATATTGGGACTTTTTAAAGGCAAGAATTCCAAACAATGATGTAACCGAATCACAAAAATCATTGTCATAAGATATAAATCATTCAATCAAATCAATCAAAAAACGATCATGAACACAATTGTAAGGCTAATTTGTATCCTATTGTTACCCTATTTGAGTTATGCGCAAACAGTTCAAAAGGATGAAATACTCAGAGAAAAAATAGACCACTACCTCACTGAAGGTTCAAAAAATGGATTTTCGGGCGCCGTTTTAATAGCAAGGAAAGGAGATATCATCATAAATAAAGGCTATGGTTTGGCTCATAAGGAAACGAAACGGCCCAACACGCCTAAAACGGTTTTTTCCACAGGTTCAGTAACCAAGCAATTTACGGCTACGGCTATCCTTAAGCTGGCAGAAATGGGGAAATTGGAACTTACGGATGCAATCAGTACTTTTTTCGAAGGACTTCCTCAGGACAAAAAGGATATTACACTACATCAATTACTAACGCATTCTTCTGGTTTGGTAGGTTCTGTAGGCGATGGTGACTTTGATTATATATCAACTAAGGATTATTTCGAGACCTTATTTACCACAGAATTACGCTACGAGCCAGGAACAAAGCATCAATATTCTAATGCTGGTTATAGCGCTTTGGCACGTATCGTTGAATTGGTTTCAGAAATGGATTATGAAGCATTCCTTCAAAAACACCTGTTTGAACCTTCAGGAATGACACAAACCGGTTATCTAATGCCCGAATGGAAGGATAACATGTTGGCACATGGTTATATTAGGGGTGTTAGACATTGGGGAGCCATGATTCCCCGTTTTCAAAACGCTGGGAAGATATCTTGGGCACTGAAGGGCAATGGAGGGATTCAATCCACACAAGAAGATATGTTTAAATGGTATAAGGCACTCAAGTCCAATACTATTTTAACCCAATCCTCCATGAATCTCTTAACGACACCCTATATACAAGAACAAGAAGGAAGTGATGAAAGCTACTATGCATATGGATGGGCCATTTTTAATTCGAAAAGGAAAACCAAAATCGTAACGCATAATGGCTCTAATGGGATCTTTTTCCACGAGTTCATGTGGTTACCCGAAGAAGATGTGGTCTTGCTATTTTCTACAAATGGGTACAGTCCAGAAGTGGAAGTAATATGGAAATTGGAAAAAATGGTATTTGATCCAAGTTATGACCCAAAGCCAATTAAAAAGAATCCCTATACTATAGTCCTCGACTTCATTGAAAAATACAATCCAAAGCAATCCTCAGCATTGTTAGCGCTTTTAAAAGAAGCGTATGGGAATGATTTCGAAGACCCCAATCTTTTCAACCGAATAGGGTATATGTTATTGGAGAATGACAAGACTTCCGATTGGATTTTAGAATTGTTCCTATTGAATGTTCAATTATTTCCGGACAATGCCAACCTTTGGGATTCCCTAGGCGATGGCTACAAGAATAGGAATGATAAAGAAAATGCAGTTAAATCCTACAAAAAAGCCCTTGCGTTAGATCCCTCGATCTCTGCTTCCAGAAATTCATTGTCAGAATTGGGTGTTTTAATAGATGATATACCTGAAAAGGAAATTATGCTAGACATTCAAACATTGAAAAGTTACGTCGGCGACTATCAAATACCATCCGGGCATACCATAAAGATAATAGAAAATGAAGGTGATCTTTTCGTAGAGTTTCCGGGAAGATTTGCTATGAAGCTAACCCCAATGTCTACCATTAAATTCACTATTGGTAATAGGGATGCAGCTTTAGTATTCAATAAAAGCGATACTTCGGAAATAGAGAGTTTTACATTGTTTGAAAGTGGGGAACAAATGATTGCAAAACGAAGATAATTCCTTTATAGACATAGTTTTAGAAGGTATAATGGCAAGGGTAGTAAACAGGTTACTATAGTATCGTCGATACTATTTAAAAATCTCCAATTAATCTCATAAAACGTGCACTTTTACACCATAAAACTATTTTTGCTTATAAAATATATATCCTTTTACCCATAAATCGGGTATTTATGGATATATTTAACAACTTTTTTAACTAAGTTCTATGAGAAAAATTATTATTCTATTCCTATTAATGCCGGTAATAGCATTTGCCCAACACAGAACGGGTAAAGTTGCTGAAGCTATTACAGAGGCAAAAGCCGAGCACGGTGCATTTCAATCTTTTGAAATTCACAATCCAATTACTAAAAGTGCCACGGCAGATTATTCTAAAAGCGTAAACGATGGGGTTGTTTTCACCCTAGACCAAACAAGACTCCAGAATCTTTTGGCCGAAAACCCAAAGCAAATGAGTCTTAATGTACCGTTTACCAATGGTCAAACAGTTTCTTTGGATCTCATCCAAATGGAAGTTTTTGCTCCCGGTTTTAAAGCAGTTACCGATACTGGGCAGGATATTACCAACGAAGTAGATTTCGGAAAGCACTATCGAGGTGTGATCTCTGGAGATGAGCACTCACTTGTAGCTATCAGTATTTATGAGTCACAAATTAGTGGTTTTATATCCAATCATGACGGAAACCATACCTTGGGTAAGATTAGAACTTCGGACACTGATCACATCATTTACAAGGATACCGATCTAGACATTTCTGAGCCTAACCTAAGCTGTGCTACAGAAGATGATGGTGTTGGCTACACGGTAGAGCAATTAACTCCTTCTCAAACCGAAATGGACCCAGGAGACGAGGTAGATATCTACATCGAAGCAGGACGCAGTGTGTATAACACTTTTGGTCAAAACCTTCCTAATACTGTTGCTTTCTTAACAGCATTGTTTACACAAAGCTATGTATTGTATGCCAACGACGGAATCTTAGCACGTACCTCTAATATGTTGATCTGGGTGAATCCAGACCCATATACAGGAACAAACTCTTCTGCGCAGTTAAGCAATTTTGCGACTCAAACAGATTTCTTAAATGGAGATCTAGGGCATTTGGTAATGATGCAGAACTACGGTGGGGTAGCAGCTGGATTCTCGGGAATCTGCCCAGGAAATTCAGACAATAGCTTGTGCTACTCAGGTTTGGTAGGAACTTCTGTACCAGATGTACCGATTTATTCCTTTAACGTATTCCTTATTTCTCACGAAATGGGTCACTTATTAGGTTCAAGACATACGCACGCTTGTGTATGGAATGGAAACAACACCGCTATCGATGGTTGTGCTGGCTTCACAGAAGGAAGTTGTGCATTGCCAGGAAACCCTTCAGAGGGAGGAACTATCATGAGTTACTGTGCTAATACTTCGGTAGGGATCAACTTCAACCTAGGATTTGGACCACAACCATTGGCCGTAATTCTTAATAACATTGAAGAAGTTGGAAACTGTCTTGACGAAGAAGATACTACAGAGCCGCCAGTAGCTGTTTGTAAAACACATGTGGTGACTATGGATGCTTCTGGATCTGTAACAATCGATGTATCCGACGTTGAAGGAGGAAGTTATGATAACGGTACGATCGTTTCCACGACTATCGATATGGATACCTTTACCTGTGATAACATTGGATTTAATAATGTAACCCTAACGGTAACGGATAATGATGGATTAACTAGTACGTGTATCGCATACGTAGAGGTAATTGATGGAACCGATATCACCATTACCTGTCCGGATGATCAAGTAGTAGGCGTTCCTGCGGGAGGTAGCTATACGCTTGAGGACTTCCAAGATCAATTGGAAGTTGCTTCAGAAATTTGTGCGAACGCACCATTCGATGCAACATTCCAATCACCAAGTCCTGGAACCGAATTGGAAATTGGCGTACACGTAATTACCATCAACGTATTGCTTACCGATGGTAGCGTAGATTCTTGTACTTTCGAAGTTACTGTAGAAGAGTCACTAGGATTGGAGGACAATGTACTATCCAGTCTTGTACTACATCCAAACCCAACGGTTGAAACATTGTATCTAAGCAATCCTGAAAACTTAGAATTGGAATCCATGTCCATTTACGATATGACCGGAAGACTTATTAAGTCGGTTGACCTTAACCAAATGGGTGTTGAGCGATCTATCGACGTTTCCCAACTGTCTCAATCCAATTACTTTGCCATCATTGAAGGTGCACAAGGTAAGGTTGTGAAGCAGTTAATTATAAGATAATAGTACTTTTAAGTACAATAAAAGGGCCGTCTATAACCTAGACGGCCCTTTTTATATGCTGGAAAATACGGGTGATTGCTTTTGAGAAAGAGTATAACTACTTCATCTCGATCTCCTCAATAAGCATCCCCAAATGCGCATCCTTAACCAATCCACAATTAACGCGGTCCAATTCCTTGAACTTAATTCTCACTTCCAATCCATCTTTGTGGAATTCGGAAGATAAGTTCTTTGGCATGTAAATGGTGGAGGATACATCGACAACGTAACCGCATCCGTCTAAAGCCACATCTCCATAATTTCTTATGATAGCATCCTGAAAGGAATTGTTTTTCGCGTCGGAAACGGCTTCCGATTTGCCTTTACAGGCAGAAAAAATGAGTGAAAGGGTAATCGCAATAATGAGTGAATTTTTAATACGCATCTTATTTAAGGTTATAAGTTGAATTAAGCTTTAAGTACTTCATGCAAGGTAAATATAATTTGTAAATAGGAGGGGAGACTCAGTTTTAGTAGCCTCAAAAGTGCATAAACTTCAATTTTTATGAATGATTTTGGAAGTATGCCTCTTTTTTATCCATATTTGCATTGTCAAAAAAATAAATGACGGTTTTATATGATTCACCTTTTTAAAACATATTACAAAACGGATGCCGAAATTCAATGTATGCCTTGGTGCTATAGTTGAAAACCCTATAAAAGATATAAATGAAGAGCGGCGTCCAAGAAATTGGGCGTTTTTTTTGTGATTATTTTTCCAGGAAAAAGAAGTATGCCAAAAGCGTTAGCGCACAGAACTACAATGCGTTACGAAATCTGCCTATAGCGGACAGAGATTCTATTACCCAAAATTGCACTTAAATAATTGATAATCAATTAAATAAAATCATATTTTTCTTGTGAATTTGTAAAATTGATTTCATATTTGCACCGCAATAAATCATTGCATTAACACTAAATGAAGCAACTATGTATTTTATTGAATCACATATCGTATGGCGTGGAGAACAGGATTCTTTATGCACCCGCTTCGTGACTACTTTCCATATACATTAGATTATATACAGGTATGAGAAAAGTCCGAAGCCCAAAAGTTTCGGACTTTTTTTGTAATTCCATTTTGGTTTCACAGCAAGATACTTCCGAAACCTAACATCAAAACCTTAATAACACGTATTTGACCTTACATCCCTTTATCGGGATTAGACCTTCTGTTGGCCAAACCCAACGTATGTATATAACAGATAAAGCCAAAGCAAAGCATATATAGACTTGTATATAACGATAAGAAACCTATGGAATGTAAGTGGCTTTACATAGATCATCATCATGTAAAGACAGTAAAAATGAAAACAAATGAGCTACTACAGCAACAGAAATTAAAATACAGCAACTACAAGAAGTTAGTTGAAAGAATTTACAACGAAGACAATAAGCCCATGCACTATAAGGGAACCATAGAGTCTATGCTACGTGAATTCTTTTCCAAAACCAGTAAGTATAAATATACTTGGAAACGAAACGTATTTAAGGATCTCTTGATTCACTTGTACAATGAGAAGTGCTATGCCTTACTGCGAAACTACAATCATGTAGCTGTTTTGCACAATATAAGTTCCTTTGGAAATAAGTTGGTACGTCCTATCGAAGATTGGAAAAAGCCTTCTTCGCACCAAAATGAGCAACTCAGTTCTTTGATACAGCACTGCTTTGCCAAATATGAGACCCCAGAATTTTTAGAGGCTTCATTTTATAGTGCTGAAAAAAGAAACATGCTTTGGTATGTTCAGCTAGGGAAGGGGAAGAGCGTCAAGGATTTGTCGCAAATGCCTATACAACTTACCCACAAAATGGCACACGCCTTTCGGAATGCCCCTTCGTTCTTATCGATTACGGAAGCATTGCGATACGCACAAGCTGTTGGTTTTGGAGCTTCTACGAAGACGGCAAAATTGATCGCTATTTCAAGGTTGTCTATCATTCGTGAAGAGCAGGAGCCCTTTTGGGCGACAGTAGTTCGTTTCTTCGCTAAAGAGGAAGATTTGAATGTTCGCGATGTAGATTTGATGGTAGACTATCTCACGTTTAAATACCGCGAAGACAACTCATTTTCAATGAAGAACCGAACGGTTAATGCCCTGCTGCAACAAACTCATGAGTGGCACCGTGACGTTCACCTTAGGAAAAGGGAAAATTTCCTAACCTGGAGTAGAACAGGGATCAAGCCTTTGTATGTTGAAGAATTCGTCGATGACAAAAAGGTAGTTTTTAAAACTGTTGAGTTATTGAACTCTGCCGAACTGTATGACGAAGGAAATGAAATGCAACACTGCGTTGCCGAATATGATACGGATTGTCATGACGGTGAAGCTGCCATTTTCTCTCTACAGAAGGAGGTAGCCGGTGAGCCGGTAAAACGTTTGGCAACCCTTGAAGTGAGTTTGCCGGAGTATGAGCTTGTTCAGGCGAAAGCAAAGTACAACGCAGAGCCCGATCGTAAATCACAGGAATTGCTCAATCTTTGGATGGAGCAAACCCAAGTGAAAAGAAAGAACGAAGTGGGTTATGAAGCACCATACCAAGCGCAAGCGCAAATGGTGAACGTAGCGCACAGAAGGGCTCGAAATAATGATAACGATATAGAAATAGGATGGATCGTCCGTATAGTTCTCTGGATCGGTTATCTAATTATGAAGGCCCTAATGAGCAATTAAACGGGAAGGTGATCCTTTATAGGGTCACCTTTTTCAATATAATTGAATTTGTTATCCTGCTCTTACAGTGCATTTAAGAAGATAGTAGCTGCGATTCCAAAACCCGCTCCCGAAACGAATAAATTCCATTTTAAATGCTCGCCATTAATCACTTTGGTATACAGCCATAAAGCAATCATAAAAAGAAGTACAATAAACAACTGTCCTACTTCAATACCTAGGTTAAATAAAAACAAAGGCATTATGATACTGTCCCCAAACATCATGAACTTAAAATTGCTTGCAAAAGCCAATCCATGAATCAATCCAAAAATAAGGGCAATGGCATACTTTAATTTGTTGCTTGAAAACTTACCTTCTTTACCGTAATAAATGATATTAGCAATGGCCGTTATCATTATCGTAAAGGGAATTAATAAGTCTATCAACTGCGGATTGCTTGGAATAATATCTAGAGCACTTAAAATAAGAGTGCCACTATGACCAATGGTAAAAGCGGTAACAATCACTAATACTTGTCTCCATTGGGATATTTTAAACGCGGCACATAAGGTCATTACAAACAACAAATGGTCATAGGCATTGATGTCGACGATATGTTCCCAGCCGTTTACAAAAAAAGTGTTTAATTGAATCATTTGGTGAATAGGTTAAAGGGTATGGGAGTATTTCTGATTGAAGGTGGTACATTCGAAATACTCATTTTTAAGAAAAGGAGGGAAGCGCAAAGTCATCCAATTGGATTGAATATCCCCAAACACTTCAAAAAGCAGGGCATTTTCAATATGTATTTGGTCTCCTTTGTTAAGGGTAATATTACTATGAGTAAATACTAGTGTCAATATAGTTTCCCGCTTAGCAATGTCATATGATTTAATTTCCCATGGTAATGTTTTGCCATTTATGGTGATTTTATATTTCTCAATAAAATAATTTTCGATTCTTCTCAAATCATCCTTTGTTAGGTTGGACTGATTGATACTTTTGATTAAGGATGCGCTTATTACTGGCGCAAAATCATCGAAAAAAACTTTGCACTCTACACGAATACTTTTGGTCTTCGCGTCGTATTTAATCATCGACGATGTTAATTTTATTGGGTGATCCGCTGCGGAGTAATTAATGGATATACCCACAAATAAAAGGGTTAGGATGAATAGTTTCCTCATAAAGAAATAGATATCTTAATGCAACTCGGTTGCTAAAATAAGAAAGCTTAATTACATTTAGCATATATCCATAGTTCTTTATTGATCTTTTAATGGTGACAAAGCATAACAGAAGCTTAAGTCCTTGTTAAATCTAAAGGCTAACACCTAAAAAATTACTAATATGCATACGATCAATTCAAAGTATAGAAAACTAAGCCAATCATGAAATACCAACAAACCAAAACATCATTCATTGTCGCACTTTGCCTCATCCTCGGTTTTGCCCAAGTGTGTGATGCTCAGAGAAAATCAAAGAAGAATACCGATGCAAAAACTCCATTGGATTCCATAAGTATTTCGGGCCTTAAATGGCGTAGTGTGGGTCCTGCATTAACCTCGGGACGTATATCTGATTTCGCTTTTAATCCCAACAATCCATTTGAGTATTATGTGGCCACTTCATCAGGTGGTGTTTGGAAAACCGTAAATTCTGGCGTTACCTATGAACCTATTTTCGATTCACAAGGTTCGTATTCCATTGGTTGTGTTACCATGGACCCTAACAATTCCAACGTGATTTGGGTAGGAACCGGAGAGAATAATAACCAGCGTTCGGTGGCTTATGGCGATGGGGTATACAAGTCTTTGGACGGCGGTAAATCCTGGAAACATATGGGACTCAAAAATTCCGAACATATTGGGAAAATCATAGTGCATCCAGAAAACTCTGACGTCGTATATGTGGCGGCTATTGGCCCATTATGGAACAAAGGCGGAGACAGAGGGCTTTATAAGACAGAAGACGGTGGAAAGACTTGGAATTCGATCATAGAGGTCGATGAGCATACTGGGGTAAACGATGTAGTTATGGACCCTAGAGATCCTAATGTTCTTTATGCTTCTACGCATCAGAGACGCAGACATGTATATACGTATGTGGGTGGTGGCCCTGGATCTGCCATGCACAAAAGTGTTGATGGGGGAGTAACTTGGACAAAGATCAATAAAGGATTGCCCGGTGTAGAATTAGGACGTATTGGACTGGCCATTTCCCCGGCTAATCCAGAAATTATATATGCTATTGTGGAAGCGGCCAATGGAAAAGGCGGATTCTTTGCCTCTACCAATAGAGGTGCCAGCTGGGAAAAGAGAAGTTCCCATGTTACCAGTGGAAATTACTATCAGGAAATTATTGCCGATCCTGTAGATGAACATACGGTGTATTCCATGGATACCTGGATGTCGGTAACACATGATGGAGGTAAAAATTTTAAATTCGTAGGTGAGGATACCAAGCACGTGGATAACCACTGTATGTGGATTAATCCTCACAACAATAAACATTGGGTCGTAGGATGTGATGGTGGTATCTATGAAACTTTCGATGCGGCAAAGACATGGGATTTTAAGAAGAACTTACCCGTGACCCAATTCTATAAAGTTGCCGTAGATAATGATGCACCCTTCTACAATATTTATGGAGGTACCCAGGATAACTTCAGTATGGGTGGGCCTTCCCGAGTATTAACCAATCATGGCATTCGAAATTCAGAATGGTATATTACCAATGGTGGTGACGGTTTTGAATCTCAAATAGATCCTAACAATCCCAATATCGTATATGCCCAATCCCAATATGGAGGATTGGTTCGCTTTGATAAAAAGAGTGGCGAAACGGTGGGAATCAAACCCAAGGCAAGAAAAGGTGAGAATGCCTATCGCTACAATTGGGATGCCCCGTTAGTGGTAAGCAGGCATGTTCCCGGTCGATTGTATTTTTCGGCGAACAAAGTCTTTAGGTCCGATGATTACGGGAATAGCTGGGAGGTTATTAGCGATGATCTTTCCCAACAAATCGACAGAAATACGCTAAAAGTATATGATAGGGTAGTGAGTATCGATGCCGTCATGAAGAATGGTTCTACTTCGCCTTACGGAAGTGTGGTTGCGTTTTCAGAATCACCCATCAATAGAGATTTATTGGCTGCCGGAACCGACGACGGACTTGTTTACATTTCTGAAAACGGCGGGATTGAATGGAATAAAATTTCAAACATTGCGGGAGCACCTACACAGTCTTATGTAAACAGTGTGTATTTATCCAAACACGATGCGAATGTCATTTATGTAGCCTTTAACCATCATAAATATGGCGATTTCAAACCCTATGTATTTAAGTCTACGAACAAAGGAGCAAGCTGGACAGCTATACAGTCTAATCTTCCCGAACGGGGGAGTGTGTATGCTATTGAAGAAGATCATGTAGATAAGGATTTACTTTTTGTAGGTACGGAATTCGGCGTGTTCTTTACGCCCAATCAGGGCGGAAATTGGAAACAGTTGAAAAATGGGGTACCTACTATAGCCGTTAGGGATATCGCTATTCAAGAACGTGAAAACGATTTGGTATTGGGAACTTTTGGACGCGGCTTCTATGTTATGGACGACTATTCTGTATTGCGAGATATTGAAAATTCGAAACCCGCCGAAGAAGCCAAAATTTATGAGATTCGAACCGCTTTAATGTGGGAAGAAAGTAGTCCTTTGGGACTGCCCGGTAAATCCTTTCAGGGTGATAATTACTATGCCGCCCCCAATCTGGGCCCTGAAGCGATCATAACTTATTACTATGGTTCGGAACATAAATCACTGAAAAGTGAGCGCCAAAAGAGAGAAAAGAAACTTATTAAAGATGGGAAAGACACTCCTTATCCTAGTTACGACGATCTAAAAGCGGAAACTGAAGAGGGCAAAGCCGAATTGGTATTCACTATCAAAGATGCCAGTGGAAAAACAGTGAAGAAAGAATTTAAACCCGCTAAAAAAGGAGTTCAGCGCTTTCATTGGAATCTACGGTATACGCTTCAAAATCCGATTGATTTAAGCAAACCATCTTTTTATAATCCCTTTGCTGGGCAAGATGTAGGTACATTGGTTAATCCTGGCTCATACACCGTAGAGATGGGCTTACTTGAGGATGGTGTAATAACGTCGCTAACAACTCCAGTTAGTTTTGAGGTAAAAGCCTTGGATAATGCAGAAATGCCTGCTGAAAACAGGGCGGAAAAAGTAGCCTTCCAAAAGGAAGTGGCCAAACTGCAAGCAGATTTCGGTATTGCACAGAGGCTAATGTCAGAATCCAGAAACAAGTTGAAGTATATGAAGGCCGCTATAAAGCGTTCGGAACAACCTGTGGGTAGTTTAATGGCAGATGTAAAAGCCATAGAAAATCAGTTAAAGGAAGTTCAATTGTCCATGTATGGCGATGCCGTAAAACGTAGATTGGATGTGGGTCAACCACCATCACCCGCAAGTCGTTTAGGATCTATTGGTTGGGAGCAGAAATACTCCACAGCAACACCTACAAAAACGCATCGCGATAGTTATGCCATAGCCAAGGAAGAGATAACGGCTATAAAGGTGAAGATGGAGCGTATTTTCAACACAGACATAAAGACCCTGGAGCAAAAACTAATCAATTCTGGTGCGCCTTACACACCAGGTCGAGGTCAAGATTACGAAGACTAGCATTCAGAAAAAATAGTTTAGTAGAAAGTGATCACGTTACCGTGGTCACTTTTTTTATGCTTTAACAATCACTACCTTTATGTCAATTCGAAAATAAACCATCATGAAAAAATCACTTATCTATATTCTATTACTCTCCCTCGTTTTCGGTATATCCTGTAAGGAAAAGAAAGAGACACCAACCGTTACTACCACAGAAGAATCACTTCCTATGAAAGTAAAGGGTGTGGAAGTCACCTATGCCACGGACTCGACCAACCTCAAAGGATATATTGCCTATGATGAGAACAGTACAGTGAAACAACCTGGAGTTTTGATCGTGCATGAGTGGTGGGGGCATAATGATTATGTACGCGAACGAGCGGATATGTTGGCTGAACTTGGATATACAGCCATGGCCATAGATATGTACGGAGATGGGAAACAGGCGGACCATCCCGAAGATGCCGGAAAATTTGCAGGTGCTGTGTTTTCCAATTTACCGGAAGCAAAAGCACGTTTTAATGCCGCGTTAGCACTATTGAAATCGCAGGAATCGGTTGATTCGGAAAAAATAGCAGCGATAGGTTATTGTTTTGGAGGCAGTGTGGCCTTAACCATGGCTAATAGTGGTGCCGATTTGGATGCCGTGGCTGCATTTCACAGTGGTGTGGCATTGCCAGTCATGCCCAATGAAGATTTAAAAGCACGCGTATTGGTATGCAATGGTGCTGATGATCCATTTATAAATCCAGAATCGGTAACTGCATTCACAGCTGCCATGGATTCCTTGGGAGCTAAATATGAATACATTTCTTATCCAGGGGTGAAACACAGTTTTACTTCTAAAGCAGCCGATGCCAACGGAGAGAAATTCAACCTGCCTTTGGCGTATGATGCAGAAGCCGATGAAAAATCATGGACAAGCCTGCAAACGTTGTTGAATGATGTATTTAACAACAATTCTGGAGAGTAAAAGGGTAGGACAGAACTTGAGAGAAAAGGGAGTCGAGGTGATACATTAATTCCCGCCCAATAGTACTTGAATGTGTTTTCTATAGCTTTCGCCCACGGGAATCTCAATAGCTTCTATTTCCACATCTTGTGCGGTATAGGCGGTTATCTTATCACGGTTTACAAGATAGCTACGATGCGTGCGTAAAAAACGTTCATCCAATAACTCATGGAACGAAGTGATGCTATATTTAATGGTATGGTTACCCTCTTTTGTGTGAATCTTGATGTAATCCTTTAAGCTTTCCACGAACAAAATAGTGTCGAATGAAACTTTTACTTGCTTCCGGTTTTTTCGGATGAAGATAAAGTCATCTTGTGTAGGTTTACTCAATGCATTTGGTGTATTGGGTTTTTGAAGATTCTCAAACTTTTCAATGGCCTTAAAAAAACGCGCAAACGTAATGGGTTTTAGAAGATAGTCTACGGCATCCAATTCGAACCCTTCTACAGCAAAATCACGATAGGCCGTCGTAAAAATTACCTTGGGTTTCTTTATAAGATTCTTAAAGAAATCGACCCCTGTTAAGATGGGCATTTCAATATCTAAAAATAACAGATCCACGGCTTGCTCTTTTAGCACTTTGCTTGCGGCAATAGCGCTTTCACAAACGGCAACCACTTCAAAATTTTCAAGTTGTGACAGATGATTAACAAGTAATCTTCGGGCCAACTCTTCATCATCTACAATCAGGCATTTATACAACATAGGAAGGGATACTTAGATGGACTTCATAAGAATTGGACAAATCATTTATCACGAGTTCGTAAGCCTCTGGGTATAACAAATTAAGTTGTTTCGTAACATTTTCAAGCCCCAAAGCCTCACTACTTACATTCTTGTTTTGGACGATGGTATTGGGTTTAGTATTGGTAATCATAAAGGAGATTTCCTCATCATTTGAATTCAATAGTATTCTTATGCTTGCTTGGTCCAACTCTTGGCTCACCCCATGCTTAAAGGCATTTTCGATAAAGGTAAGTAAAATCAGAGGGGCAATTTTCACATTACCATTGCTATTGTTTTCAAATTCAATGGCTACCCGTTTTCCATAACGGATTTTTTCCAAGGCTAGATAATTCTCGATCAAATTGACTTCTTTTTCCAGCGATACATAGTCATCCTTGCATCTATACAGCATATAATCTAACATCTCGGAAAGTCGCTCAATGACTTCAGGGGTTTTATCGGAACGTTCAATCGCTAGGGCGTATAAATTATTCAACGTATTAAATAAGAAATGGGGGTTCAATTGGTTTTTCAAGGCACTTAATTCTGCAAGGCGTTTTTGTTCCCTCAATTGCAGCAGGCTTTGTTGATTTTTGAATAAACGATATGTAAAAAGCAAGGCTGCTGGGGTGAGGAATTTTACCGTTTTGCTAAAGAACATATTCATGTCCATTAGTCGTTCGCCATAGGAACGTAGGGCGAAGCCTTTGGCTATTTCATTATAGGTATCAATGTATTCTACATCAAAATAATATTGTCTCACGGCCACATAACACATAAATATAATGATGAGTGTGAAAAGTGTGCTGGCAATGAATAGTGCATACTTTTTCTGGTTAAGAAATTTTGGTATCAAAAAGTCGAGCAACACGTAGGCTAAGATGATCTGTGGTACAATGATGGTAAATGTGCTCTCGGTAAGATGCTTGTAATCCCTAAAGAACACCATACTGGATGTGATGATGAAATAAGTGAATACGCATACCCAAAATAAGAGGTGCTGGGCAAACCGAGATGTAAAAAAGGCTTTCATAGAAACATATCCAATCCTCAAAAATATCATTTCTCTGAATGACCTGCATCCATTTTCTACAAAACCCATAGTAACGGGCTACAAACAGTGTTTTTGGGTCTATAAACCCGCTTTTCCATTTTTGTATACGCCCAACCTAGGTTGGTCTATTTTTAAAAATAGGAGTGTGTTATTGTAATAGGTTTGGGGTGTTATGAGATTTTGTATTCTAATTATTGGGCTGAGCTTATCGGCGATTGGTTGGGCCCAGACACCCTTGGAAATTAAATTTGTAAATGAGACTATTGAAGTAGATGGAAAATTAGAGGAATCTGTTTGGGAGACCTTACCCGTTTACACCAATTTTCATAATTACCTGCCCACCGACGAAGGCTTGGCCGAAAATCAAACGGAAGTCAGGCTATTTCATAATGGAGAGCAGTTAGTCATTTCAGCTATTTACAATGATACCACCAGCAAGGTGCAACTAAGTTCTTTAAAGCGTGATGATATTGGGAATTCTGTGGCTGAAAGTGAAACCTTTATATTCATTATGGACACCCAATTGCAACAACAAAGCGCCTACTATTTTGCCGTAAATATGGGAGGAACGCAGGTGGACGGTTTGGTAGAGCGCATTAATGAAGGCTTTACCTTGAGTAGTAATTGGAATACCGTTTGGAAGGCAGCGACACAGGTGAATGGTACCAAAAAACAATACGAGATCGCCATTCCCTTTAAAAACTTGAGCTTTAATCAAGATAATGAAGCCATTGCCATACAAACCTATGTACGCGATATTAAGAACAATTCTTGGACTATCTTCACCGACCTAAGCCGTAATTATAGACTATTCGATTTGCGGTTCACACAGCCTTTTAAAATCGACCAACTGCCTAAAACAACGGATGCACGCTTTGCCGTCATTCCCTCAACCACGGTAAATTATAGCAATGATGTACTGAATGACACCGATGAAACCTCCTTTGTGCCTAGTCTGGATGTTCAGTACAATGTAAGTTCCTCCTTAAAATTGGATGCTACTATCAATCCCGATTTTTCCCAAATCGATGTGGACCAACAGGTAACCAACCTCACCCGCTTTTCGGTCTTCTTTCCAGAGCGCCGTAACTTCTTTTTGGAGAATGCAGATCTGTTTTCCAATTTAGGTCTGCCCGATGTCAATCCATTTTACTCGAGGCGTATTGGGGCAGCTACCGCGATGCAGTTTGGAGTGAAGCTTTCTGGAAACCTTAGCCCTAAAACCCGTATTGGGTTACTCAATGCACAAACGGAAGCAGAAGGTGACGATCCTGCTCAAAACTTTGGCGTGTTGGTAGGGGAGCATCAATTATCGAAACGCTTCACCGCAACGGGATTTCTTGTAAATAGGCAAGAAACAGAAGGTTTCGGCTTTGAGGATGATTACAATCGTGTTACCGGGCTAAACCTTAATTACAAATCCATCGACAGAAAATGGACCGGAGTGGCCAATGCCGCCAAGAGTTTTACCTCGAATGTATCAGGGAAGGATGGTTTTTATAATATAGGCATGTTTTACAACGTACGGGGTGCAGATTTTGGTGCTTCTATACGGCATGTGCAGCGTAATTATGTGGCGGATGTTGGTTTTACACCACGGCTATTTAATTTTGATGCCGAACAAGAAGTTACGGTCCGTGAAGGCTATACACAGAGTAGGGTGGAAGGGACCTTAAACCATTTCCCCACAAATTCTGAAAGCATAAATCAATACCGATATTTCTTTGGAAGTAACAATACCTATTGGGATGAGGCCGGCAAGTTGCAACAGTCTTCTTCCTTTTATAATACCGCTTTATTCTTTAAAGAACTGTCGGCAGTGTATCTCAATTTGTACTACGACTACGTAAATTTAAAATATGCTTTCGATCCCCTGAGCAATGGCAATCCGTTGGTACCAGATTCTTATAACTACGTTAGGGCGAGAGCAGGGTATAATTCAGCCCGAAACAAGAGTTTTGTGTACAATGCCTATGCCCAATATGGACAGTTTTATAGTGGTTTGAATACCACCCTTGGAGGAACCGTTAATTACCGATTGCTCCCTTACGCCAATCTTTTGGTGAGCTATCAGCTAGACGATTTAGATCTAAATGAATTGGGACAAGAAACCTTTCATTTGGCACAGTTTACCGGGGAAGTATTTTTCACCAATCGCCTTAATTGGACCACCTATATACAATACAGCACACAGAACGACAACCTAAACTTCAATAGCAGACTGCAATGGGAATACAAACCGCTTTCCTATGTGTTTTTGGTCATTACCGACAATTTTAACGAGCAATTGGAACGTACCAATTGGGGTGTGGCGTTGAAGGTGAATTATCGATTGGATTTTTAGGGAATAATACCAATAGTCACCTGAAGAAAATGTGGCCGTGAGTCGCTTAAGATACGATACAAGTGCCTGGAGTACACCCTTGCGAAGCCAGCATAGTGTGAAGCAACGTCATGGTAAAAGAATTGATACTAAAAAGTATCAGAATCTCTCGAAGTAATTCTAAAACTTAAGTCTTGCGGGGATAAACCACAATGTCTCATCTCTCCTAATTTATTGACTATATAATAAACTAATTCCGGATTAGGGACAGGGTTTATATCGCAAGTATTAGTAGATACATAGTATATAATGAGAAAGTTTCCATGCGGACACGATAGATTAAATTCCATTATATCACCTGTGTGATCCGTTCTTAAATACTCTATATCGTACCAACCACTTGAAATTCCCATATCAATAGCATAATTATTATTGTTAACCCTAAAGTTAAAAATAATCATTCATACTTGGATGTTAAGCTTGCTTCAAATATGAATTCATAAACTGAATAATTCCATCTTTAAAGTTGCCATATAATATTTTTGTATTACCTGCCGGTGGGCGTGCATTCTACGAGCCAAGAAGGTAGAGTAGTGGAGCAATTGTGTGTGGAATGACTTAGAATTAGAGTGCGTATTTTATAGCTTCGCCAAAGCTTCCAATTTTTCAAAAACAACAACCTTATACATGGCACTTACAGGCACCTTCTTATCGTCAATCAATACATGGGTTCGGGTAGCCTTTGTAACTCTGTTCAAATTGGCAATATAGGATTTATGGGTTCGCTGAAAATTTCCAGATAACGAGGTTGTGATATTAATAAGTGTCTCGGAGATAAGATACATTCTGGTATCCGTAAAAATCTTTACATAATTCCCGAAACTTTGAATATAGAGAATTGATTTAAATGGAATCGAAAGTGGTAATCCGTCATGCTTTATGGTAAGTTCTTCTTTTTTGTGAGTCGTTTTGGGTGCTGTTATTTGCAAAGCCGAAACTTTGTTTACCGCTTGCAAAAAGCGTTCAAGTTTTATCGGTTTCAATAAATAATCTACCACGCCAAAGTCATAGCTTTCTAATGCATACTCGGAGTATGCCGTCGTTAATATAACTTTCGGTGACGCTATCATAGAACGTAAAATTCCCATTCCATTGAGTTCTGGCATTTCTATATCCAAAAAAACAAGATCAATTTCATTTTGCTGCATAAAATTCACAAATTCAATGGGATTCCCGGTACTTAGGACCAATTCAAAGTTGTTTATTTTAGAACAGTATTCCTCTAACACTTCACGTGCTAGCAATTCATCATCAACAATGGCAATTTTAATCATTCCTAATCTGTTATGTCAATGGTTAAATTTACATGATACGCTTTCTCCATATCATTGATCTCTAATACATGGGCATTCGGATATAAAAGATTCAATCGCCGCCGCACATTTTCGAGCCCCATTCCCGTTCTTGTGGATTGGGCAACCGTTTTATGTTTTGAATTTACAACATGAAGATGAAGCTTGGAATTTTTTATGGAAACATTCACATCAATCGTACTCTGCTCATTAGTGGCTTGTGCACCATGTTTAATCGCGTTTTCCACAAAGGGAATGAGTAACATGGGCGCTATTTTATAATTCGATACTTCTCCTTCAATTAAAAATTCGATCGTACAGCGTTTGCTTAACCTCTTTTCTTCAAGCAATAAATAATTTTCTATAAACTCCAACTCTTCTTTTAAGGAAACAAGGTCTTTCTTAGCGCTTTCCAGTTGATATCGCATTAATTCCGAAAGTTGCATGACAACCTCAGGTGTTTCGCTAGATTGCTGTCTTGAAAGGGCGTAAATACTATTCAATGAATTAAATAAAAAATGAGGGTTTACCTGTTCCTTTAGGTAGTTCAATTCGAGCTCTCTTTGCAACTTTTCCTTTTCACTGTTTTCTCTCTGTATGCGTATGTTTCTTCTCAAAAAGAAAACGGCCATTCCAGTTCCGGTGGTATATAAAAAGAAGAAGAAGAATTTGGAAATAGCGATCCAACCATATTCGAAGTTTATTTTGGTAGATATTGCAGCAAAGATGGTGGCAAGGAGAAATATGGAAAATAGCAGATAGCGCTTTTTATCTAGGAAATAAGGAATGAGAAAGAAATGATTGACCCAAATGATTCCCATGATGTGTACGGTATAACTCAAACTGTGAACGAACAGCGCATAATCGGAACCTAATTTGTCTTTAATGATCAAATTACTAAATAGCTCAAGGAGTAGCACTAACAAAAATGCCCCGAGGTTGATGAGTAGGGTATTCTTTAAAGACTTTTGTATCATGAGCTCTATTAGTTACCTGCAAAAGTACTGTGTTAAAACACAAACTTTCATAATTTCTTACAAAAGGCCTATATCCATGATGAAGTGATTTCATCATTTAAACGCCATGCTTATCCTGTTTACCATTTCTGGTCGGGTTTATCCAATACTTTTATCGTGTATTTATAAATAATGAAACGATGAAAAGCTTAACCAAAGGTCTACTATTACTTCTTCTTATACTAACAAATAATGCCTTTGCACAGGAAAATAGTGTAAAGGAAATTGTATCACCTGTAGTAGGATCTTCTTTAGAATCACCACAAATTCGGGTAGTCCCCATAAAGGACACAAAAACAGAAAGAAACTATGAACTGTATATAGAGTTGCCAGGAGATTATGCTGAAAACCCTACTAAAAGGTATCCTGTCCTTTATTATACAGATGCTAAGTGGCATCTTGAAGTACTATCTACCTGTCAGGAATTCATTATTGAAGATGTGATTCTAGTTGGAATTTCGTATCAATTAGACATCGATGAAGACTTAAAAAAAGAAGTAGGAGCGCATGTGAGTAGGTTTCGGGATTATTCGATAAGAGAACACAGCAATCCGGAAGTTCAAGCAAAATTTCAATTAGGACAGGCCCATAAGCATCTCGATTTTGTTCGCAATGATGTTATTACCTATGTGGACAAAACCTACCGCACGGACCCAAACAGTCGCACGTATTTCGGATACTCACTGAGTGGGGAATTTGGTGCGTATATTCTAATGAAGCAACCGGATACCTTTAACAACTACATTATTGGCAGTCCAACGGTTAGGGGAGAAGTCGATATGTTAACCGAAATGAATACTCAATTTGGGCCTTATGAGGCCTCAAATAAGAACTCGAGTCTAAATGCCAATGTTTTTATTGCCTATGGCTCATTGGAAGAAGAGAGAGTGGTTGCGCCTATGGAATCGTTCATCAAATTATTAAACGATCGAAGAGATCTTGGTTTATCCGTGTATAAAGAAGTGATCGATGGGAACCATAGTACTGCATTTCCTGCAACAGCCGTTCGCAGCGCAGCCTGGTTGTCGTCTATATTGAACCCGGTTTCAAGCCTTGGCAATGAGACCTCATTCTGGTCGACTCCGCGACTCAATAAGGCATTTGTCACGACCACTCCAGAGGACAGAAAAGATGGAATAATGGTTGATACTTTAGCGGTGAGTAGCGAAGACCAAAACGCAATCAAAAAGGTCTCGCAAGAGATTTTTGACGGCAAATATGGTCATTACGATGCGTTACTTATTTCACATAAGAACCAATTGGTATATGAATCCTATTACAACAAGGGGCGTGTCAATGTGCCGCATGGGCAAGCCTCCGCAGTAAAGGGGTATACCAGTTTGGTATTGGGACGGGCTATTGAGATGGGATATTTAAGTATGGACGATCTCCACAAGCCTTTGACTCATTTCTTGAAAGATGTAGACCCTAAGAAATTCACCAAAGGATACGAAAAAATCACACTTCACAAGGCATTAACCATGCAAGGTGGATTGACGATCGACAGGGAACAATGGAAAGAAATTGAAAATGATTCCGTTCGTTTGAAAGGGCAGGGGCTGGTGCAGACGCTTTTGGAACGTAGCGAGCCTATTACCGATGAGACGCAGACTTATTTGTACGGAAATTTTAATCCCATGTTGGTGATGACGGTAATTGATGCTGTAGTGCCGGGATCGGCTGAGGCCTTCATTAAAAATGAGCTACTAGATCCTCTTGGTATTACCGATTATGAATGGTCCAAACATGTAAGTGGGCTACCGCAGGCAGGGTGGATGGTAAAAATGAAATCTCGTGACATGCTAAAATTAGGGCATTTGGTACAAAACAGGGGAAAATTAAACGGAGAACAGTTTATTTCTGCTGCCTATCTGGAAGAAGCTACCCGCGGGATTGTACGGCCTGCCATAGATTGGATGCCCAAGAATTATTTATATGGATATTTTTGGTACTACACACCAGTAACCGTTGGTAACAAAAGCTATGATATGACACTGGCCTGGGGAGGTGGTAGCCAGCGGGTTATGGTTGTAGAAGAACTTGATTTAACCATTGTCATTATGGGTTATGACCGGGACGATGACAAGATCATGAAACCCATTTTTGAAACCGTCGTTCCTGCATTTGCTAAATAGTAATCGGTTCTTTCTAAGCTAACATAACTTAGGCAAAATTTGTGATAACCCCGAGCTTGTCCTGGGGTTGTTTTTTTGATCTTTTCGTTGTTAACACACCCTTATGTTTATTTGCAAGTTGTTAGGGTTATGGCACTCAGTACGACACATCAAAGCGATTCAGTATAATGTCGAATTATGATATAATGCAGTTTGTATTATAATGCTCTTGCGCTAATGCAACCTGAGCTTTGGATAAAAGTGAAAGTTTGCACTAAAGTTTTTTCGGAAAATTTTTATCCCTTCGGATTCTTTAACAAAGTAAGGCAAGACTCTTTTCCTTAACGACGTAGGGGGAAGGGGAATAGGTGTGGAATGTATAAGTCAGGTAATGATTTAATTTTATCTCAAAACATGATATAAAATTAAATGATTATGCTATTTTTATTATTGAACTTGATTAGTATGATAAATCGCATTAAAGAGGTATTTGGAGAGAAAGGTTTAAAACAAGTTTGGTTCGCAGAAAAGTTAAAAAAGAGTTAGAATATGGTTAATTCTTATGTCCAAAATAGAAGACCGCCAAGTCTTGAAGATTTGAATCTCATTACTGATATTTTGAACATAGATATTAAAGATTTAATTGTTTCTAATAAAGCACAATATAATAATGGCTAAAGTACAGTTTAAAGTATCTGCAAGAGCTGGAAAATTGATGGGGCGAGAAAATTTCTCGAATCCAAGTGGAGCTATTATAGAATTGGTGAAAAATTCCTACGATGCAGATGCTAAGCAGTGCATTGTTATTTTTGATATTGAAACAAAGAGTGAAACTAAAGTTGACGAAATAAAGCACCATCATCCTATTAAAGAGAAAAGCTTCATATACATTATTGATAATGGAGAGGGCATGACCGAAAAGGTAATAAAAAACCATTGGATGAAGATTGGTACAGGCAATAAAGAAAAGGACTATATATCTGACGCAAAAAGAACTAAAACTGGAGCAAAAGGAATCGGAAGATTTGCGCTGGACAGGCTTGGATTTGAAACAGAAATGTGGACACTATCTAAAAAATCAGAGGATAAAACCGGCTCTTATTGGAAAATGGATTGGAATCAATTTGATCAATCCGATAAGTCAATATCAGAGATTGAAGCTGAACTTGAGACTGTGAAAATTGATTTGAAAGCTAAGATTCGAGAATTAACTAAAAGTAATATTTCGGCAGATGAGTTACTCAAAAAATTAAGTTTTCAAAATGGTACAATAATTAAAATATCAAAATTAAAAGATGATTGGTTTGATGATGACATTTCTTCTGTATTCAATAGTCTAGAGGCATTAATTCCGCCAAAAGAGTTGGAGATACCTTTTGAGGTATTTTTCAAGCATTTCCAAATGCCAAAAAAATATGGTAAGGTAGAAACAGCTTTTTTTAATGATTTTGATTATAAATTAAAGGCTTCTTATGATTCAAAAGAGTTAAAAGTTGATTTTGAAATAACGAGAAACGAAATTGACATTAGTAAATTAAAGAAACAATTTCCTGATGTTTATAAAGGACAGAAAAAACCCTATGATCTAAAGACAATAGAAAAAAGGACGTTTAAATATTCAAAGTCAATAGATAAAGTATTGAAATGGAAGCTAAATTATGATAAAAGAAAATTACTAAGAGATGTAGGTAGTTTTGAATTAACATTTTACTATTTAAAATTTTCAAATTCCGTTAAAGAAGGATATCCATTTAAAACTGTCATTGCAAGTGAACGAAGATCAACATTAAATAGGTTCGGTGGTGTTAAAATCTACCGTGATTCTTTTAGAGTTAGGCCTTATGGAGATCCTACTAACGATTGGTTGAGATTAGGGGCTAGAGTTGCGCAAAGTCCTGCTGGTGCTGGTCAAAGAATAGGAGATTGGAGAGTCAGACCTGAGCAGACTGCTGGGATTATTTCTATTACAAGAAAAAACAATCCATTATTAATTGATAAATCTGATAGAGGTTCCCTACAGGAAAATGATGCTTTTGAAACATTTAAAAAAATCATTGTTAATGTAATCCATGAGTTCGAGTATGATAGAACTAAAGTACTAAATCCTCTTTTTCTTAAAATAAAAAAGGATAAGGAAACTAAGAAAGAGAGAGAGCTTAACGAAAAAGCAAAAGAAATGGCTTTGGAAATGATAGAACAGAGAAAGGAGGTAGAAGAATTATTTTATGGAAAAAAAATAGCAAATTTATTTGAAAATGAAAGGATAAATCAGGAAAGGAAAACATATGAAGAAGTTTTCAGACGAATTCTTGAAGCTTTAGAAAAGGAAAGAGATCAAAAGGAAAATCAAGAGATAGTTCAAATTAGGTCATTAGCCAGTTTAGGCCTAGTAGTATCTTCATTTGCCCATGAACTTAAAGAAATAAAGGATAATGCTGTCGAAGTAAAGGACTTAAAAAAAATATTTAGAGAAATTGTTGCTAAAGATAAAAAGTCATCCGAAGAATATAATGACGGTGTTGACATTATAGATTTGTTGATTGAAAACTCCGATAAAGTAATTCATTGGGTAGATTATGCCTTAACAGCTATAAGAAAAGATAAAAGGAAGAGAGCAAAGTTCGAATTTTCTCCTTTCCTAAAATCATTAGAATTATCCTGGGCCAGAATATTTAAGAAAAAAGGCATAAGTCTAAATATTATAGATCAATTGGAAAAGGTTGATTACAATTTTAGGGCTTTCGAAATGGATATGTCAACAATATTTACCAATTTAATTAATAATTCAATTGATTCTTTTGACAATTTGACCAAATCTCAGGAGCGAAATATACAAATTGAGATTGGTATTAAAGGTGAATTTATTGAGATTATTTATTCAGATAATGGAGTTGGCCTAGATAAAATCTTTGAAGATGATCAGGATGAAATATTTCTCCCATTCACAACATCAAAAAAAGATCGGAAAGGTAAAGAAATTGGGACAGGTCTTGGAATGTATCTTGTCAAATCTGTTGTAGATGACAATAATGGAACAATTAATATATTGGATGCTGAAATGGGGTTTTCGGTTTTGATATCCTTCCCAATACGTAAAAAGAAACATGGAAAATAAGCTTAAGTTCGGATATATTGATGAGGATGAGCATCAAGTAAGAAAGTACAAACGTAGATTTCGTGAATTCGGAATTGAAATTATAGGTTATGATTTTTTTGAAGGAATGACTTTGCATCAATTAATGGAGCAAGTTTACAATTCCGATATCGATTTATTATTAATCGATTATAAATTGGACGAATCAAATAAAGTTTTCTTTAATGGAGAAGAAGTAGAAAAAGAAATATATGATAAAAGACCTTTGTTCCCTTGTATAATTTTTACAAATAAAAGGGATGATGCTGAGAACTATGTTGAAGATTTGAAGATAATTTTTAGTAAAGATGAAATCCCAAGTAAAGAGGATGAAGAATATGATAGGAATAGAACAGAGCGTTTTATTAAGATCTTAATTAGTAGTGTAGTTCGTTATAAAGGTCGTATTGATAATAGAAAAAATAGGATATCAGAAATATTAAAAAAAGGAGAAGAAAAAGGTCTAAACATAGTTGATGAAGATAATTTGATTAAGCTACAGAGAGAACTTGGTGATCTTGATAAAACTAAAAGAAATGAGGTTCCAGAGAAGTTAATTTCTTCGGAAAAATTAGAAGATCTTTCTGAAACCAGGAAAAAGGCAGAAGATTTCTTGAAATCTCTGATTAAAAAGAACAAAGAAAAGTGAAGGTAAGAGAGAAGCTTCCTAAAAGGCGAGAGAATCCCACAAAAGTTCCGAAGAAGGGAAAATGGTCACAGCACAAACCGGATTTAAGGGAAGATTTTCACTGTCATTGTGGTTATTGTGGTTCCTATGATGGATATAGACATACTTGGTATGAAGTTGATCATTTTATTCCGAAGTCCCTCTTTGAACCATTAGGTCAAATTTCTACAGAAGAATATTCAAACCTAGTTTATTCATGCAAGTTTTGTAATAACAACAAATTATCAAAGTGGCCATCAGGGGATGTAAATATTCCTAATTACAAGAATGAGGGATTCATCGATCCTTGTAATTCGGATTATGATAATCATCTTTACAGAATGAATAACGGCAGTATCATGTGGAAGACCGAATTAGGTAAGTGGATGTGGAATACAGCATTTAAGTTTGATGAACGAAATTATGCCATAAAACTTCTTTGGGAAGTCAATCAACTACGAAAACTAATTTTCGCTTATTCTGAGCAACTATCAAAAATGGACGAACAATCGAATGATTATAGGGCATTAGAAGAAAAAGCCAAAGATTTAAGTTTTAAATATGTTCTGATTCATAAAGACTTAATGGATTATTACAATAGTTTATAGTGCTATAATGTCTAACAAAAAAAATACTGGTTCATATTATACTCCAAAAATTCTTTCTGATTTTTTGACAAAGCATATTACTCAAAATTACTTAGAGGAAACCAATATTTCTATTTTAGAGCCAAGTTCTGGAGATGGCCGGTTTATTTCTTCTTTATTAGATAATATTAGTTTAAATTCTAATCATAATTTAAGTATTGACTTACTGGATATAAATAAAGAGGAATTAAATAAAGCTTTGGATCTAATACCTAGATCAGGGAAAATTCAAGCTAAAGCGTATTGTAAAAATTATTTAAAGTTTTTTTTAGAAAAACATAAAAAATATTCTTTAATCATTGGAAATCCACCTTATGTAAAAAGAAAGAATCTTCAAGAAGCACAAGTTAAAAGTTGTGATGAAGTCCATGAAAAATTTAGAGATTCGAATGATCTAATAACTTCGAAGGGAAAAGTTAATAACATTTGGATTGCCTTCGTTGAAGCTGCAATAATGAGTTTAAATCGGAATGGTATTCTCTGTTTCGTTATTCCTTCTGAAGTTTTACAGGTTAAATATGCAAAAGAATTAAGAGCTATAATTGTTAATGAATTTGATAGAGTAGAGGTTTTCGCTTTCAATGAATTGATCTTTGAAGGAATCCAACAAGATGTAGTTGCATTAATAGGAATTAAAGGAATCGATAATACTAAAGAGCATGGATTTTCTTTTTATCAAGTGGATGAATTAGAAGACTTGAAAGAACCAAGGTTTACAGAAAAGCATAGCAATATTCATCGAACTACATTAGATAAATGGACAAATTATATTTTAACGGATGAAGAGTTAAATTTTATTGATGGTTATCAAAAAGCATTTCGTTCCATTAAATATTATTCAGCTACTGCTCAAGTTGGAATTGTGTCAGCTGCGAATGATTATTTTATAGTAAATGATGAAACACTAATTAATTACAAACTCAATAGACTTAAAAATATAGTAAAGCCAATATTACCTAAAGGATATGTTGTGCCCAATCTAGTTTCTTTTTGTCATTTGGATTTCGCTAAGTTGAAAAATGAAAACAAGAATGTAAACTTCTTACACTTCCCAAATCAACCAAAGAAAAGATTTGGTAAAATAGCAAATCAATACTTTTACAAGGGAGAGGAAGAAAGAGAAGATGGTAAAGGGGAACTTCACAAAAGATATAAAATGCAAAAACGGGAACACTGGTATAATGTTCCTTCCGTATGGGCTTCTGAAGGTATGTTTATTAAAAGAAGTCATCTCTACCCAAAAATATTTGTAAATGAATCTGAGGCTTTGGCTACAGATTCATTTTATCGAATAAATGCTAAAGATGAATATGATATAAGGAAAATTGTATTTTCCTTTTATAATTCTTTAACCTTTGTTTTAGCTGAATTGGAAGGAAGGTTTTATGGAGGAGGAGTTCTAGAATTAACCCCTAATGAGTTTAAGAATTTAGCGATCCCATATTCAGATAAAATTTCAGAGCAACAGTTCTCAAAATTGGATACCATGTTCAGAAATGATGAGGATATAGAAAGTATTTTAAAGTACACTAATTCTATTTTACTTCCCGGTTATGATGTAAATAAGTTGGAAGAAATAAGAAAAGTACTGGTCAATAGGAGAATTAAAAAGGTGGAGACCGATAGCCAAGAGCCAAATTTTGGAGACCCAAAAATGAATAACAATGAGGTGTATGTGGAAATCGCAGTATAACCCAAGAAGTCGCCATAATACTGGGAATTGGGTAAGCACTTATTGTTCTATAATTTACATTATGTAAAATAGACTTTTTCACAATCCCCTGCTCATATCAGATTTTCGGTATTTCACAGTTCCATTCTAGCCGCTCGTGTATCCTTCCCTATTACGAATCCAAAAATTTCTTACCTTTAAGTAAAAAGAAACCAACCATCTCTTACTCAGATGATATCCGCGTAAGAGAAAAAAATACCGCTATGATTCATTCTAAATTCCTGTGTGCGCTTGCCGTACTTCTACTATTTCCATTTACCACATTTTCACAAACCGACTTCGAAAAAAATCAACTCACATCTCCAGATTACCTAATCGATGGTCCTAGGGATATAAAAACCTATGATATGGATGGAGATGGCGATCTAGATTATCTTATAACCGCCGAGGGTTATAGTACCATACGATGGCTAGAAAACCATGGTAATGGTCAAATTATAGCTGTTCATAGCATAGACAGACAGCATGTTGGCGAAAGCGTTGGCGCTGCGGACCTTGACGGGGACAATGATCTCGATGTTTACAGCTTGGTTAGTACCGATTTTGAAAGCCAGAGAGTTTATATCTGGGAAAATATGGACGGACAAGGTACTTTTGGGGATGCGCAACAATTAGTTTTTAGAAGCTCAAGGGGAAATGATATTGTGGCCGCAGACATTGATGAAGATGGCGACATGGATCTCGTAGCAGATATTGGCGAAGATCCCAATGATTTTTTATGGCTAGAAAATACTGACGGAACCGGAACTTCTTGGACCCCTAGGGATATTATAGAACAAGAAGAAGGTTTCTACTTCGATTCCCGCTTTGCGGTTCGCGATGCCGACTATGACGGTCACCTAGACATTGTAACTGCCTTTGATGATGATGGGTTTTTTGGTGTACGCATATTTAAGGGTGATGGTTCTGGAAATTTTGACTCCGGCACTATGATCCTTTCTTCCAATACCCGTGTACGCATCGTTAGGCTCGAAGATTTTAATGGCGATGGTTTTGATGATCTTTTCTACTTTTCTTCAAGCTTTGACGATGGAGGTTTATTTTGGTTAGCGAATGACGGCAATGGTAATTTTAGTGCCCCCACCGAGATAGAATCACAGTTTTCAGTAATTGATGAACTTCAAATAAACGATTTGGATGACGATGGCGATTTAGATATTCTTCATACCACCTGGGAAACATCTCAAATCTATCAAATTATAAATACCGATGGAAATGGCACCTTTAGTAGTCCTGAACTCTTCGATCAACTAGACTCGGAAAACGCTCCATACCACCTTGCCATTAGTGATATGGATAACAATGGCTTTTTAGATGTTGTCAATACATTTTTTGATGGCGGTACGAGCGGCGTTTTGAGGTCCGATATAAACTTATATAGAAACAATGGCACCGCTTTCGAAGACCCCCAAAGTTTGGTTCTGGAAACCACAGAAACAACGGATGTAGCTTGGGTAGACCTTGATGGAGATGGAGATGAGGATATTATTGGGGTATCTGAAGCCAGCAGCGTATTCTATATGGAGCATTTAGATGGCAATGGAACTTTTGCAGCGGCCTCTTACATTGAAAGTACCCCTTCCCCATCCAAGGTTTTTGCTGCAGATCTCGATGCAGACAATGATTTAGATCTCGTGGTTAGCTCTTATGACAATGATCGCATTGGATATATTCTCAATACAGACGGGCAAGGCACCATGGGGGATTTCGTAGAACTAGATGATAACGTGCGTGCTTTTCATCGCATGGTACCCATGGATATTGAAGGCGATGGAGATTTAGATATTCTAAGCTTATCCGATAACAACCCTGTAGAAATGATATATTTTGAAAACCTTGACGGACAGGGCAATTTTAGTGAAAGTCAAATTATAAGGGAGGTTCCCTTTGGTGTTTTTAGGGTTAAGACATTCGACTATGACAATGATACCGATCTGGATATAATGTATGTAGACCGTGGTGAAGATGATCTGTATGTAATGGAAAATTTGGGCCAAGGGGATTTTGCCGCACCCTCCTTATTACTAACAGGTTCCATAATCTGGGGGCTTGACGTATGGGATATGGTAGATATGGATGGCGACGGAATTAAGGATTTAATAGCAACAAGAACTGTTTACGGAACCCCTCCCTCCCTATTTTGGGTGAAACACCTTGATGCCGATGGTACTTTTGAATCCGATAGAAGGCCCATTTCAGAACCGGGCGACTATTGGATAGAGGTCGACTTTAAGGTCGAAGATATTGATGTGGATGGGGATCTGGACATAGTCTTCTTGAAAAAATATTATCTGAGTTGGTATGAAAATACAGACGGGAATGGAACCTTTGGTCCTATTCAAAATGTGGCTTGGGGAGATGAATATAGCGCCTTGGATGTTAGGGACGTTACCGGCGACGCTCGACCCGATGTAGTTACTGCAGCGTATCTAAGCGGTGAGGTCTCTTGGTTTAGAAATCTTGATTTCTTGGGTGTTGAGGATGCATCCTTCATCAATCTTTCCTTTTACCCCAACCCTACCCGTGACATGGTTTCTTTTAACTCCCAGAGCGGAATTATGCGTATAGATTTGAGTAATACGCAAGGACAGTTTATAGGCACCTGGGAGAACCAAACCAACATTGACCTAAGTAAATTATCGGCTGGACTCTATTTGGCTAAAATTCATTTTGACAATGGAACCACGCAGGTGAAAAAGATCTTGAAATACTAGAAATAAAGGAATATGAGTCAATCTCTCCATTTCCTTCTAGATAATTAAATCGTAACTTGAAGCCATATTTGATTTTGGTGAAATGTATAAGTCATTAAAAGAATACGGCAAGCAAGTCATCCGATCCATGGTGTTCTGGTGCATCGCACTGGTACTGTATTCCATATTCCGGTTTTATGGGCTTTCAGAATTCCAAGGCGTTAGTGTAAACAGCGATTTTCAGGAGATTTTACAAATGCCACACATTTTAAGATTGTTCACATTTTCCGGACTCCTTATGGGGTTTCTCTTTGCCCATATCGAATATTTTTTCGAGAAATATGCCTCTAAGCGATTGTCAATAGGATTCTTAATTCTTTTTAAAACATTCTTATACCTGTTTACGATTACCGCAGTCTCTCAATTGGTTCGATCCCTCATTCAATTGAGATTCGGAATCGATGTGGATAACACCGCAGGTCCTTTGTGGGAAGATGAAGTTTTTATGTCCACACTGCTATATGTACTATTGGTTTCTATCGTATTCTCCTTCATTAAAATTGCCAATGAGAAATTCGGGAAAGGCGTTTTCCTTAAAATGCTCCTAGGTCGTTATAAAAAACCTCAGGAAGAGAAACGCATCTTTATGTTTCTAGATCTACAATCTTCTACCACCATAGCCGAAAAGCTGGGGCATTTTAAATACAGTCAGCTCATTCAGGACTGTTTTTACGATCTTAATGAAATTGTACCCAAATACGCTGCAGAAATCTATCAATATGTGGGCGATGAAGCGGTATTAAGCTGGCCGTATGCAAAAGGGCTGGCCAATAACAACTGCGTACAGATGTACTTTGAGTTTGCTGCTTTTTTGGCAAGTAAAGCTGCATATTACAATGAAAAATATGGCCTAACTCCCCTATTTAAGGCGGGTTTGCATGGTGGAACCTTAATGGTGGCCGAAGTCGGTGTTGTGAAAAAAGAATTGGCCTTTCACGGGGATGTCATCAATACGTCGGCAAGAATTCAGGCAGAATGCAATACCTATGAAGTTCCCATATTAATTTCAGAAAGCCTTAAGGACCAGTTGAGTATGCAAAACAATTTTGTAGCCAAACATATGGGCAACGTACTGCTAAAAGGAAAAGAAAACAAAGTGAATATCTACACCCTGATGCATTCCTGAAACGTAGCAAACTTAGGTTTTTCTGCCTATCAGCATCCATATCACCTTGTCGGTATCATTTTCCCAATCGCCCAGATCATTGTTTTCGTAGATAACCCGGAAACCGGCATCCCGTAATTCTTCAGTCACATATTCAGTTCCCAAACTATGGGCATTGGTTTGCGCATCCCGTGACTTTCCTATAATGCGTGTCTTGAGTTTTTCTACAATGACAATCTTTCCGTTGGGTTTTAACGAACTGTAGACATGATCTAAAATGGTCCTATAATCGTCCATTTCATGATAGGTATCCATGATGATGACCACATCCAACGCATTTCGAGGTAGTTTAGGATCGTCGTAGTCACCCAGAATGACTTCAACATTACGCAACTTTCTGTCTTGTAGATTCTCACGTAACGTTTCCAAGCGGTCTTCCCTAACATCTACCGCATAAATTTTACCGGAGTCCCCTACTCTTCTGGCAAGATGCACACTTAAATATCCTTCATGACAACCAATGTCTGCTACATAGCTGCCTTTTTCAATTCCAACCTGATCAAAAATAAAATTGACATCCATCCAAGTATCACGATCCTCCCATTCGCTTTCAACATATTGACAGATCCCGGAAGACGATATGAAAAGTGCCATAATCAAGACAGAAAATCGAAGAAAATAGTTCATTGCGAATCATTTAGCAGGAAACATCATTAAAGATATTCTGCTTTAGAAGTAACAAATAGCCAATTAACTATTATTTAACGGGAAGTACTATGGACTCTATGGACTCCTACAGTCCGAATAAGTCAGCCATATAGAGGCTTACCCACTTTGGAGCAGGTCTCAAATAATCGGCATCTGCGATAGCAATGGCTTTTAAGGCATCGGCACGCTTCTCTAATAAAGGTTGTCCGTCCAAGAAATGAAATTGTTCTAAATGATCTTCCCAAATATCGTAGGTCTGAAATATCAAGGATGATCCTGGACTCACGGGTTGCATCACTACACCATACGTCATAGGCCAACTATAGATGTCTAGAATTGGTACTTTTCGTATAGTGAACATTTTATATGTATAACCTCCACTTCCATCATCTATGGCTACAAACACACTTCCATCCGGTCCAAAACCATAGGTAAATTGGGCCGTGGCATCTCTACTATCTATAAAAGTGGCTATTTGCATGTTGTGATTATTAGATTACTGTTTTGCCAATTTATATGTTGGACAGGGTAAATGGTCGTTTACCTTGGCTTTATTGAATGCCATTATTTCCATATGCCTATCTAACACAGGTTTATTCGGATCGTCCATAATACCATCTGCATGGTCTGGTGGTAAGTCACTTTCTTTTTTACCTGGATAATGCTTTTCATTCAAATATTCATCTTCCAATCCGAGCATATGACATACTTCATGCACCACTCCTCCTATCTTGCCCGTAGTTCCAAAATCACCATCCTCCAAATACCAATTGGTCATATTGCTTCCCTTATCCTCACCTTCATGTACAGTTACTTCCTGATCATCGGTCCACGTCCATGAAGTTACAAACTTAACCCGAACTCGGATATCGATACCATCTTTACATTGTTCGCAGCGCTGAGGATCTACAGGTACCAACTTCCATTTGTTATTAAAGGCTTTGGCAACAGCCTCAGACCAGGCCTTGACATATTTGTCTTTTTTTGCTTGTTTGAAACTCGAAGGAAAGGTTAGTTGTACTTTAGGCCGGAAAGTAACTCTGCATTTGTCTGGATGATATGTGACTACAAAAGAATAGTTCCAGGCAATATCCCCAAACTTTGCTTTAATTCTACCAGAAGCATTCCAACGCTCCGCCATATTCAGATTATTTTCTATAAATATAGCTGATTACCAAATACATATAATAGTTGTTTCCCTCTTTTTTATGGAGTGTTTTCCCCTATCCTTGAGATCATAAAACAGAAAACCATTCTGGAGGGGCTATCCAGAATGGTTCTTGCAACAATACCAAAACATCTTGTTGGGATTAAACAAATACAGGTTAAGCTCTCATAGGGAAATGTTTCTTTTTAGGGACACACTCTTTTAGGTGTGTTTACTTTATGTTTCATTTAGCATAACAACTTTGCTGCTTTTACTACTAAAACAACCTCGGACAGAAAAATCCCGATAGACCCTAAAAAATACTTGTAAAATTATTCCTACAGACCCTACTCTGCTTCTTGAAGTATTCCTTCCAAAGCACCGATATGTTCCCGGATTCTCCCTTGAAAATTATTCAGTTCTTGACTGTAGGCGAATACATTCAACAGCTCAGCATAGGCCACACGATTCCGAAAATCGGCACTCTTGGTAAAATAATTTTCACAGTCGGCATTGCATTCCCTTCTGCTTACATAACCTGCGAACCATTCGTGTTTATCACGAAGTTCGGCCATGTTGTGTTTCAGATTGTCTACAATGGTCTGTTCGAGTAAGTCGAGGATATTGTCGAAATGCTTGTAATCGGTATCAATAGCATATAAGCGTACCGAAATGGAATCCTCCGTCAGTACCGATCGCTCCAGCAAATTAATCACCTTCGGATTCATATTTGTGACCGTAAACTGTGTCATTGCCAATTGAGGACATCGCGGACAATCTTCAATAGGATCCTCCGGAGCTGTTTCCCGAAGGATCTTATCGTATAGGACTTGTGTACGCTTTTGCCCCTGAAGCACTTTATGAATATTCAAGGAATCCTGAACCATTTGTTGTAAGATGGAATGCGCCAGCTCCCTCCTATCAACTTTGGCTTTACGGGTTTCATTCCAATTGTTGATATTCACGGCAATGAGAATGCCAATAACCACCAAAATGATTTCCCCTATGGCGTAGGCTAGATATTTTTTAATTCGGTTAGATTTCAAATACTTTGAACGTTGACGGTTGAAGAGTTTCACTCCATCAAATTACAAAAATTCGAAAAACCTATTCAATCTACCTTTCTATGACCACTCTCCTAGCGCTTCACAAAACGGGTCGTCACTGTCTTGGCCCCATTGAATGCTTGTACAAAGTATAATCCGGCTGACAATGCAGATACATCTATTTCATCTTGGTCTTTACGCACATTCATAACCAAACGACCACTGGCATTATATACCTTGACATCCTGTAAAGGCTCTAAAGAACTTATATACAACCTATTGAAAGCTGGATTTGGATACAGGATGATGGCCAGAGCATCCTTTTTACCGATCCCAAAGGTGCAATTCTCGCTGTAGAAAGCCGTATCGTCTATGCACCAACCCGTATTGGCATCGGTATTACATTCGGGATAAATGGCGGTTTCATCATCTACCTGAATGCAGGTTAAGTTTGGATTGCCAAAAGCCAGCATGCTCACAATATTGACATTGGCTCCATTGGCTAGATTTAAACCAGTTAGATTGTTATCCCTACACGAGAAATTTAAAAGGTTTGGATTCTGCGAAACATCTAGATGTACGAGTTCATTCATCCAACAATACAATCCCGTAAGGTTCGGGTTTTGGGTTAAGAGACTCGTCATGCCATTAGCCGCACAGGTTACAATGTCCAATTCGGGATTTTGTGTTATGTCCAACGAGGCAATATTGTTGGCACCACAAGAAAGCCTAGTTAGGTTCGGATTCTGGGAGGTGTCTAAACTGGTTAGGTTATTGGAAGCACACCACAATTGCTCCAGATTTGGATTTTGAGTAACATCTAAATTGGTAAGTTCATTAGAGGCACAAAGCAAAAACGTGAGTGCTGGGTTCTGACTTACATCCAATACGGTTAACTGATTGAAATCACAAAACAAGACCTCAATGTTTGTGAAACTGGCGATGCCTTCCAGTGAAGCAATGTTCTGAAAGTCCACATAGAGTTTTATAACCGCTTCTGCTTCCGACACCTGTATTTCGTTATCATCGTTGGTATCGGCATCACTATCGGGTATATCGTCCCCGTTGGTATCTACGCAGTCTGTATTAATAAGTGCATTTTTAAAATTGGCATCTGGTATATCTACAATTTGTGCATTCAATACAGCACTGGACGCCAAAAACAAAAGAAAGTATAGCTTTTTCATTGGTAATTTTTTTTTGGTTAATGTTAGATTTTAAAAAACGTCGACAGTACAATATTACATACGCCCAATATAAAATGGAAAGATCAACAGGCCCGCTTTATAAAGACAGACCTATTGATTATTAACTGTTTAGTGGAGTATTGATTCCTTATGCTTTCAAATCAGCACAACTATGTTTTTGATTAAAACCCCTGTGAATACAATGATATTTGCAAAGAGTTTCATTGCAATGCATTCCCATGGTTTATAAATTCTTGGTTCCCGTAAATACATTGCCGTCGTTATTCTGCCAAAGCATTGTATCGCTAACGGATAGGTATCCATTACATATTCATAATCAATAATCCAGAGGTATGCCGAAGAAAGGTCCTCTCTCTATAAAATTCTATGAGTTAGGTTACTCGTTGTTTCGTTTATCCGCATCAGGGTCGACACGTTTCCAAATCTTCCAGTTACGGATCACGTCTGACTGTTTCTGCAGTTCTTTGTTTCCGTCGAGAACAATTTTAAATTCCTCATCCAACATCAACGCTTTCTCCGAAGCTCTTGGGCAATTGGCCAAATCCTTTTCCAAGCCCTGTTTAAGTCGTTCCAACTTTCTAATATGGTCTTGTTGTTCGGCCATTTGAGAATCGAAAGCCATGATTTCATCCTTGTACTTTGCAATCGCTTGCTCCAATTCTTCGGCCTGCTCCTCTCCTACTTTTAGTTCGATACCGAACAAGGAAACTTCATTGGCTTTGCTCAATAATTCTTTAAACTCGGTCTTAAATAGGAACATGGCTACCAAAGCCAATAACGCCCAGATTAGGGTTTTGTAAGGAAAACTTTTCGATTTTGTTTCTTCAGATGTGCTCATAATTATTGGATTAATGGGGTTTAGACCCGAAAATTACGATTATTTACACCACTGATCCACAGGATTTTCCTTCTTTTTCTTAGGTGATTATTCCTATTTTGATCGGTAGGCGATAGTCGGTAGACAATGGAATCAAAGTGTTGGGTTGAATCGTTTAACTGTGGAGTAGAATCTCTTCTCTTCACCTTTCACCTTTCACCCTTCACCCTTCACTCTTCATCCTTCACTCCTCACACCTACCGTTTCACCAATGTACGTTTCGCAATACTGGTATCTAAAATGAATTCAACAAAGTAGACCCCATTGGGAAGTTGTTGCACGTCTACTTGTATAACGTCTTCGTTTCGATTGAAATCAATTGGGTTCTGCTTTCTTCCAAGTACATCATAAAGTACAATTTGCAGTACCGTTTTATCTGAAGTATTTACCACACTAAATGTGCCTGATGTTGGATTAGGATACACATATAGATTAGTAGGAGTGACAATTTCGTCAGCCACATTCAAGGTTGGAATAATGGTAATGCTTACCTCTGCTTCATTGGACACCCCGCCTTCATCATCCTGAACCGTGTACCGAAAGCTATCGGTAGTCGTATCGCTATCATCATGGGTATATGTGATATTCCCACCAGTTAAAATAGTAACCGAACCATTCACCGTGGATTGTGTAATGGTAATAGAATCAGTATCCAGACTCCCATCAGGATCAGTATCGTTTGCCAGAATATTGAAGGTGATACTCTCTCCTTGATTCACTTCAAAAGCATCGTCATTGGCCTGGGGCAACTGATTCACGGGCATGATGGTAACAGAAACCGTTGCTACATTGGAGCTCGCTCCTTCGTTATCCATGACCGTATAGCTAAAACTGTCGCTAGTTGTGCTGCTTCCGTCATGGGTATAGGTGATGGAACCACTCGATACTGATAAAGTACCATGTATAGGTTGGGATACAATTTCAATAGAATTTTCATCCAGCGCACCATCACTATCGCTATCATTCTGTAGCACAGTAATATCCACACTATCACCTTGATCTACAGTTGCAGTATCATCCTGGGCTACGGGCGGAAAATTATCTGGATTGGGAATGGGGTTGTTGAAAAACTTAATGATATCCGCATTCGAGCTAAAAGCTTCTACAATAGAAATATCGAATTGATTGAAAACCTCCAGATTAAACTCGAAAAAGCCAGCCTGTATCAGATTACCGCCATGATCAAAATGTATTCCCCTTCCCTCTTGGTCTCCTCCACCTCGTATGCCTATTCCACTGTTTATAGTTCCATCAGCATTGTATGCCACTATATAACCATCGTCATTGTCAGAATACAATGTGGTATAAATGCCCACAGGATCGGGATCCCAGTCTGTATTCGTACTTACCTTACCAGTTATGTAAATAAGGTCATTTTCGTCAATTTCCAAGTCTCTTCCAAAACTAAATCCAGCTCCTAAAGGAAAGGACCATTGATGTTGTAAAGTCGGCGAATGTTTTGATAAATGAATGCTAAAAATACCGGTTGCGTCATGATATACGGTAGAAGCTGGATCAGGATCCATATCAAAATCAACTTCTCCCGCAAAATGTCCAGTAATGTATATGTTATTGTTGCTATCGGTCTTTATTGCCTTTACCTCGGGAATACTAGCGCTATTGATTCCACCAGTGATACCCGCGGTGATAAAATCACCGTCGGATGTTAACTTCGTAATAAAAACATCCCGCGTTCCTCCTGTAGAGGCCAAAATAAATTCTTCAGGGCCAAAATCGAAGTCCCCACTCCCATCCAAAGTACCCGATGCTATTACATTAGAATCACCATCTGTAGTTATAGCGCTTCCAACGCATTGACCACAAGAAATATTCTGAGCCCAAACAAAATCACCTTGGGAGTCTAATTTTAATATAAAAGCATTGTCAAAAGATAAAGCAGTAAGAATGAATTCTTCAGGACCAAAATCGAAATCTACGGAATTCCTAAAATACCCCGTACACAAAAAATTGCCCTGTGCATCCACCGTCATTTCATTGAATCGCTGACTGTGATCCCCTTCCAAATTTTTAACCCATACAAAATTTCCATTCACATCCAATTTCAATAAAAACCCATTGGTCCAACCATCTGCATTTGCCAGGTTGTATGCAACATCCGGATCCGGATTAAAATCCGCTGTTCCTTCGTAATAGCCTGCTATGTATACGTTACCCGAAGCATCCGTCGCAATGGTTTCTGAAAGATCTTCGAAAGCTCCCCCTACCTGTTTAGCCCAAATAAAGTTTCCATCCTTATCATTTTTCATAATAAAAACATCGAGTTCACCTACAGCAGTCAGGATGACCTCCTCAGTAGGATCTGGGTCGGCATCCATCGTATCTGTGAAATAACCCACGGTATAAATATTTCCGAAAATATCGGAAGTCACATCTGTAAAGCCCTCGAAACCTTCTTGTCCGTAATGATGTACCCAATTGAAATCATCCAATTCAATTTGTGCATGGCACACGATGGAAAGCAATATTAATGATACTGTGGCCCTTATCTTCATACCTCTCAATTTGTTGTTAAAGATAATCATAATCACATGCCTGTTGCCCAAAGTTCATTTACCTTTGTGGAGATTCTTGAAAAAACATTCCCAAATAGAATTTGTCGCCCTAATGGCCTCGCTGATGTCGGTCGTAGCACTCGCAGTAGATGCATTACTTCCTGCTTTGGATGTCATCGGAATTGCTATTGGCACCCAACAAACGGTCGATAACCAATTGCTCATCATCATGATCTTTTTGGGGCTTGGAATCGGTCCCCTGCTTTTTGGCCCAATGTCGGATAGTGTAGGGAGAAAACCCTCTGTTTATCTAGGTTTTGTAGTATTCCTTATCGCTAGTGCCGTTTGTGTCTATGCAGAAAGTTTGGAAGTTATGGTGGCCGGGCGTATCCTTCAAGGCATTGGTCTTTCCGCCCCGCGAACCATCTGTATCGCGATTATTCGGGATTTGTATTCTGGGGATTATATGGCTCGCATTATGTCCTTTGTTACTGTTGTCTTCCTATTGGTGCCCATCATTGCACCGGCCCTTGGGAAATGGATATTAGATCATTATAACTGGGAAACCATATTCTACGTACAAGCCGTAATTAGTATCGTTATCGCCATATGGTTCTGGTTGCGACAGCGGGAGACCCTGGCGGTAGAAAAAAGGATTCCATTCACTTTTTCCAGGCTTAGTTTGGGATTGAAGGAAATTATTCAACACCGTCAAACCATGGGGTATACGATTATATCCGGTTTCGTCGTAGGTTCCTTTATGGTATATCTAAGTGCTTCACAGCAAATATTCGACTTGCAATACGGCCTTAAGGAAGAGTTTCCCTACATATTTGCTGGACTGGCCATTGCCATTGGAGCTGCCATTTCTTTGAACGGTATTCTGGTAGTGAAACTGGGAATGGAAAAATTGGTAACCACTTCCCTCTTGGCCTTCTTTGCCATCTCACTCGCATATATCGCTCTATTTTATACGGGTAATAACCCAAATATTATCGTTCTATTGATCTTTTTCGGACTTCAATTCTTCGCTATTGGATTCTTATTCGGGAACCTGCGCGCATTGGCTATGGAACCCGTGGGCCATATTGCCGGAATTGCTGCAGCCATCACAGGGCTTATCTCCACCTTAATGGCAGTGCCTATTAGTACTTATATCGGAAGGTTTTTGGAGTCTTCTACCCTACCGGTTTTTATCGGTTTCGCAGCCTGTTCGGGAATTTCTACCGTAGTGCTTTTCGCTATTAAAAGGAAAAAAGCCGCCGTCTGATTATCTCAGATTCTCAGAATCGTATACCACCACCTTATTCCATAAATGTGATGACTCTTCTACGAATTGAACATGTACAGGTTCTACCTGATACAGATCTTGCTCCTCTTTGTTTTTAAAGGTAAGTACAATACTGAAAGTGAAACTATCATCCACTACATCGCGATCTGACAGGGCTGGCGCTCCCACATGACTGGAAACTACATATTCGGAAGCATCTAAAAATTTATATAACGAAGCAAGAAAGGCTTCCCGGTCTTCTTCATTATCCGGTTGTTTCAGCCATATGTAGACATTGTGAGCAAAGCTTCCGTAACAGGGTCCATTGTCCGATTCGACAGTTTCCGGGGATTCGCCATTTCTAAGGGTCACCGTACCGGTATCCGACGTTACGGGTTGTTTTTCCTCTGGGGATTTGCAACTGAAAAGAATCAAAAGACTAAGGGAAAGGAAAATGTATTTCATGAGATCTACGATTGACTAATTTGTTATTGACGGGTGATTATTTATGATTGAATATTTCTTATTTATAATTTACTGCTAACTGCTAACTGCTAACTGCTAACTGCTAACTGCTACTGTACACTGCAACTGCTAACTGCTACTGTGCACTGCATACTAATGACTCCTCGATACATTCTCTTTCGCTTCGATGCTCTCCGCTTCATAGAACACTCGGAGTCCCACTACTCATTGCTACTGCGCACTGATTATTCAACAGTTAAACAAATAAACCCATTAACCTTGAACCCAGAACATTCCATCCTTCCACAAGCTCAGGATGACAGGTCGCACTGTCAACTGCTACTGTTCACTGATTATTCAACGGCTAAACGATTAAGCAACTCAACATCCCAACCTTCCTACATTCGAACCCAGAACCAGAAAACCTTGAACTCGGAACTCGCAAACCCAAAAACCGCTTTCCAAATTTAGTACATTTGTTTAGCAACACCATCGTTAATGAAAAATATACTTGTTCTAGTAGTTCTCCTCTTCAGTTTTACCCAAGTTTCCTGTGCGGATAGTACCAAAAAACCGCGTATTCTGGTTTTTAGCAAGACCGAAGGTTATCGCCATGAGTCCATTCCCGATGGAATTAAAGCATTCCAATCGTTAGGACAACAGCACGACTTCATTGTAGATGCTACCGAAGACGCCACCAAGTTTACAGATGAAAACCTGAAACAATACGTTGCCATTGTCTTTTTGAATACTACGGGAGATGTTTTAAACGAATCCCAACAACAAGCATTTACACACTATATGAGAAATGGTGGTGGATTCATAGGCATTCATGCAGCTACAGACACCGAATACGATTGGCCCTGGTATGGCAAGATGGTAGGCGCCTATTTCGAATCGCACCCAGATCAACAAAAAGCCACCCTTAACAGTGATAATCTTATCCATCCAGCAACACGATGGATACCGAAAGTCTACGAACACTTCGATGAATGGTATAATTTTAAGAACGTACAACCCGATCTAGACATTCTTGTTACTGTAGATGAGTCAACCTATCACGGTGGAAAGCATGGAACACAACATCCCATTTCATGGTCTCAAATTTACGATGGCGGACGGGTGTTTTATACCGCATTAGGGCATACCAAGGAGTCCTATAAAAACAAGTACGTTTTAACCCATATACTCGGCGGATTGGAATGGGTCATTGGAGATAGAAATGTTAGCTTTTTTGAATAATTCCGACGTATCACACTATGAGAACCTTTGTTTATTTCCTTTTTATCTTACTGACTTCCAACCTCATCGGACAAACAATTTCGATCAAAGAATCCGAAGCACAAGTTTCTTTTGTTTTCTTGGATGAAGATGTACAAGGAAGCATCGAGGGTTTCACTTTTACAGGAAATATTGATCTGAATGCTTTGGAAAGTTCCGTCATTTCAGGATCTGTGATTACGAAGACTTTAGATACCAATAATTGGTTGCGCAGTCGACACTTACGGTCCAAAAAATTCTTTCATGCCAAGGAACATCCTACCCTCGATTTCAAAAGTGAGCAGATCACTGGCACAAATGAATCGTTCCAAGTAAAAGGCACATTAACCATAAAGGGAATCACTCAAGAAGTGACGTGGAAATTTGCAAACGGGGGAAATCATCTTATTGGGACAACCCACATAAACACTCACGATTTCGAGATTGAAGTGTACAAGGAAAGAGAACGAAACGAAGTAGATATATCGATCACCCTTCCCTACTCCCGCCAATAAAATTCCATAAAAAAAGGCACACCAAGTGCACCTACATCTGTTATATAAAACAAGGCAGTATTACTCTTGCTCGTTCTTCACCAGCACCAATTCGCCATTTTCATTCAGTACCAACTTATCATTTTTAGAGCTACGTCTAAAATTGAATGATCTTCTGTAGCGGGATTGGAAATCTGCATGCGTTTTTTTCTTGGGTCTTTTCGTCATAACTCATCAGAATTTATTTCGAAATTAAATACTAAACGATTAATTTTAAAACTTTTTAGAAAAAAATTGTGAAAAAATCACATTTTTAACATTCCAATTAATGAAAGCTAACCTTCTATTAACCATAATTTTACTTTGCACTTTATCCTTTAGCTGCAAACAAAAAGATACACAAATCCCTATTGTGGAAACCGAAATGGAAACTCCAAATCTTGCCAAATTAGAATATAAAATTAAAGCCGAATTGGGTGAGGGTGCTTTTTGGAACCACAAAACCCAAGAATTTTATTGGGTAGATATTCTAGGAAAACAATTACACATATATAATCCTGAAACCAAAAAAAATAGGTCCTTCCCCACTCCTTCTTTAATCGGAACTGTGGTTCCTAAGAACGATTCTTTGGCTTTGGTAGCACTAGAAGATGGTGTGTATATGCTGAATACTGTAAATGGCTCCTTAGCAATACTTTCTGATGTAGAAAAAGAATTGACCATCAATCGATTCAATGATGGTAAATGCGACCCCAATGGTAATCTTTGGGTGGGCTCCATGCACCTGGAGCAAAGCGAACCCAAAGGGAGCGTATACAAGATCGACGAACAAGGTAAGACTGAAAAGATGATTGATAGCGTGACCATTTCTAATGGAATTGTTTGGACATCAGACCACAAGACCATGTATTATATCGATACACCCACAGCTACCATTAGAGCGTATGATTATGATGTTGAAACGGCCACTATTTCCAATGAGCGTGCCGTGGTTACTGTAGATCCCAAAGATGGTTTTCCAGATGGTATGGCGATAGACAGCGAAGACATGCTTTGGGTAGGCATGTGGAATGGTAATGCAGTAGCCCGTTTCAATCCCAAAACAGGAGCGCTTATTTCCAAGATTGAGGTACCTGCACATAATGTGACGGCCTGTGCTTTTGGAGGACCTAACCTAAATGTTCTTTATATCACCACTGCTAGTGTGGACATGACCGAAGCTGAAAAAGAACAGTATCCGTTAGCGGGCTCTATTTTTGTTGCGAATCCAGGAGTAGCTGGTGTAAAAAGTGATTTCTTTGGAGCGAAATAAAGTCATAGTAGTATTGGGTGTTAGCGGTAGTGGTAAAAGCACTATTGGAAAGAAATTGGCCCATGCCCTTGAAATTCCATTCTATGATGCGGATGATTTTCATCCGCAAAGCAATATTGATAAAATGAAAAGCGGCCAACCCCTCAATGATGAGGACCGCTATCCTTGGCTAAAGAAGCTCTCTGAAGAGATCCGTTCTTGGAATAAAAAGGAAGGTGGGGTTTTAGCCTGCTCGGCTTTAAAGGAATCCTACAGAAAGATACTTGAGACGCACACGACAGTCGATTGGGTGTTTCTTACAGGCTCTTTTGAAACCATTTTTGAACGCATGAAGAACCGAAACCATTTCATGAAGGCAGATATGCTACAGTCCCAATTTGATGCTTTGGAAGCTCCCGAATATGGATACCATGTTGATGTTCGCATCAACCCTAGAAGAATTGTTGAATCCATTATAAAACGTTTTGGATATGCTTAAATCAGACATAGGGATAATCGGATTGGGAGTTATGGGCAGAAGCCTAGCTAAGAATATGCTATCTAAAGACTTTTCGGTTTCCGCATACAACCGATGGACAGAAGCCGAGAAGGATATCGTACCTAATTTCCTGAAAGATGCCTCAGATAATGCACAAGGCTTCACTAATCTATCTAAATTCGTGAACTCTTTGCAATCTCCCAGGAAAATTATACTTATGGTTACTGCAGGAGCCGCCGTAGATGCTGTAGTTTCTGAACTTAAGCCGCTACTGGACTCAGGCGATATCATCGCTGATGGTGGTAACTCCCATTTCAAGGATACCCAACGACGCGTGCAAGAATTGAAAGAAAACGATATCGAATTCTTGGGTGTTGGTGTATCCGGCGGCGAACAGGGCGCCCTTCATGGCCCTTGTATTATGCCCGGAGGAAAACAGGAAGCGTATTTGCAGTTTCAACCTATATTAGAAGCTATTGCTGCCAAGGACAACGATGGGAAACCTTGTGTTTCATGGATTGGTCCCGATGGTTCAGGGCATTTGGTAAAGACCGTTCACAACGGAATTGAATATGCAGAAATGCAACTCATTGCCGATTGCTATGCCATCCTCTCTCCTACCCATTCCAATGAAGAAATCGCAGCCATTTTCATAAAGTGGAACAAAGGCGATCACAAAAGTTACTTACTGGGTATAACAGCCACTATCCTTCAAAAAAAGGAAGGAGATGACTATCTAATTGATAAAGTATTAGACAAAGCTGGGAACAAAGGGACGGGGTCATGGACTTCTCAATTGGCTTTTCAATTAGGTATCCCCACACCCACCATCAATGCTGCGGTAACCGCGCGTTACCTTTCTTCTAAAAAAGAGGAAAGGATGAAGCTTAGCAAGGCCATCCCTGGACACGCCATAGATGAAGTACCAAGTCTCGAAGCCTTAGCGGCAACTTATCGTGCTTGTCGTATACTAAATCATCATCAAGGGTTCGAAGTGATCCGAGCTGCCTCTGATGCCCACAACTGGAATATCAATCTATCGGAATTGGCGAGGATTTGGACCGAAGGCTGTATCATTAAATCCCAACTCATGGAGAGTTTTGTTGATGTATTCAAAAACCATACATCAATTCTCGATGATCGCACCATACTTCGAACCATTTTGAAAAGCGAAAAGCCGTTTCTTTACACCTTGATTTATTCATTGAAATATAGATTATTAAATAGTTGTATTTCAGAAAGTTACAATTATTATGCATTCATAACCACTGCGCAATCTTCTGCTCATATCATCCAAGCACAGCGTGATGAATTTGGAGCACATACCTATAGACGAAACGATCGTCCCGAAAACGAATCCTTCACCACTAACTGGACCAATAATGGATAGTACTTTACTCATTGCCATCTTTGTGGGCATCGCTGCCCTCCTACTGCTTATATTACGTTTTAGAATCCAGGCCTTCATTGCCCTACTCATTGCAAGTATCATCGTGGGGATCATTGCTGGCATGGATCCGTATCAAATCATAGTGACCATACAGGAAGGAATGGGCAGTACACTGGGCTTTGTGGCCGTTGTCGTGGGTCTCGGAGCCATGTTCGGGGCTATCTTGGAACATTCTGGAGGTGCGGAAGCTGTCGCTTCTTTCTTACTAAGTCGTTTCAAAGAAAAGGGAACTTCCTGGGCGCTCATGCTCACTGGGTTTCTTATTGCTATTCCTGTGTTCTTCGATGTGGCCTTTATCATCCTCGTTCCTATGATCTATTCCTTGCAGCGAACCTCTAAAAAATCTTTGCTGTTATACGGAATCCCCTTATTAGCTGGACTTGCGGTAACTCATACCTTCATCCCACCTACTCCTGGTCCCGTGGCAGTAGCCGATATATTGAAAGCAGATTTAGGATGGGTAATTGTTTTTGGATTTATTGTCGGAATACCTACCGCCATAATAAGCGGACCCATATTCGGACGATATATAGCAAAGAAAATCCATATCGATGCACCTGCCCTACTTTCCGATATTGAACAGGAAGATGGCAAACGCCCTTCCGTCTGGATGATTTTCAGCATTATTGCATTACCGATTTTCCTAATCGTGGGTAACACATTCCTAAATAGCGATATGGCCTCTTGGGCTTCAGAAAGTGTGAAAAACTGGGCCAAAATGATCGGCCATCCCTTTGTCGCCTTAATCCTAGCCAATCTCATTGCGTGGTATGTATTGGGAATTAAAAGAGGAAACACGGCCAAAACCTTGCAAACCATTACAGGAAAATCATTAGCCCCTGCAGGAATTATCATTCTACTCACGGGTGCTGGAGGCGTTTTTAAACAAATGCTTATTGAAACAGGTACCGGAACCATGATGGCCGACTACTTCAAGGAATTGGGTCTGGGAATCTTAGTAGTTTCGTTCATCATTGCTGCGCTCGTACGCATCCTGCAAGGATCTGCCACCGTAGCCATGATCACGGCTGCTGGTGTGGTAGCTTCATTATTGGAAACGGATCCCTTAGGTGCTATCGACACAGCTTTATTGGTCATTGCCATAGCCTCTGGAGCGACCATATTGTCGCACGTGAATGATAGCGGATTCTGGATGGTATGTAAATATATGGGAATGACGGAGAAACAAACCTTCCGAAGCTTTACGGTCATGACCACCGTCCTAGCATTAGTGGGGATTACATTCGTTGGCCTAATTTCAATCTTCGTTTAATTGCTGAAACGGTAATATCCGCACTTAAGATAAGCTCCTTCTGGAAATCCGATGGGATGATCTACATCGTGATAGGTCTTATCCTCCATTCGAAACGTTCTTCCGGATGCTTCCAACGCCTTTGCGTTGATATCGAAGAAATCTGGGGCCGTTACTCGTGAAGAACAGGATGCCAAAACCAGTAAACCCTTAACAGCTACCAATTGTGCCCCTAAAATCGCCAATTGCGCATATTTCTTTTTGGCTAAGGTGATTTCCTTGGCGCTCTTGGCAAAACTAGGCGGATCTACCACTACAATATCGTACTGTTTTCTATTTTCAACCAAGCGGTTCATCTCAGCAAAGGCGTCTCCTGCAAGGGTGATATGAACTCCTGAGACATCATTCAATTTTGCATTTTCTTGAGCGACTTCCAACGCTTGTTTGCTAATATCCAAACTAGTCACTTCAGTGGCGCCACCCACCAAGGCATGTACCGAAAAGCCTCCCGCATAACTGAATACATCCAACACGGTTTTTCCTTCAGATAGCTCCCCTACCCGTTTTCGGTTCGCTCTATGATCCAAGAAATAGCCCGTTTTGTGACCTTTAATCACATTGGCTGAAAAGTTCACTCCGTGTTCTACAAAGGGTACCACTTCGTCTTCCAACGCACCAAACGCCACCATTCCATCTTCTAGGTTATGGGAATTGTTTTGCTGAAGGTTCCTACTTAAACGCAATACGCAACAGCTTGCCTCGGAAGTTTTTATGAGTAACTCTAATATGACTTTCAAAAAGGGAAACCAAATAGCGGAATACAGCTTCACCACCAAAACAGTATCGTACACATCGGCTATCAAGCTTGGAAACCCATCATTTTCCCCAAATAGTAAACGATAGCTATTCGTTTCTGTTTTCAATAAGGATGCTCGTTTGGAATAGGCTTCATTAATCTTACTTTCGAAAAAGGAGGCATCTAACTTAGCTCCACTTCCAAAGTGAACCATTTTAATGCGAATGGGAGAACTTGGGTCATACAAACCAACTCCAATGGGTTTATTTTTGGTATGACTAAAGATGACAGCAATGTCTCCAGAAGCCCCTTCTTTATTAACCTTGTCAATGCTATCGCTAAAGATCCAAGGGTGGTTACTGCGAACACTCTTTTCCCCTTTGGCCGAAAGCTTTATGGCTAAGACCTTCGGTGTTACTTCGGGAAAAGAAATAGAAAACATTAATCGTCGAATTCTCGGTTAATCTCTTGGCTAAGCTTCTTCTGGTAGCGACTTTGCACGATATCGATAAGCACCAGCACAGCAATCACGAAATAGAAAGTAGCCTTGCTCATGGCTTCAATTTCGCTTCCGAATAACTTGAGATGCGCTAAATGTCCGCCTTCCGAAAGCAACATGATTCCTACTACCAAAAGAATGAACAATCCAAGTACTTCGTACATTCGGTTCTTCTTTAAGAACTCGGTTACTTTTCCAGCCAACCAGATCATGAGTAATCCACCAATTACAATGGCAATAGCCATCGTAAGGAATACATCTGTAAGGGCGATAGCGCCGAGAATGGAGTCGAAAGAGAACACCAAATTCATGAGGACAATAGAAAAGATAATCGCCCCAACCGATTTGGGTTTCTTGGGTTTATCGTCTTCATCCTCTATCACCATCATATGCCATATTTCTTTCATAGCGGTATACATGATGAAAACACCTCCAAAGAGGATGATAATACTGTGCAGGTTGAAAGATCCTTCGAAAATGCCGTTATCGTGGAACTCAAACCACGGATCCTGGAACAATTCGATAAGGCGCAACAACACAAACAGCAAAACAATACGAAGTACGATCGCCATACCAATCCCAAGCCTGCGTACCTTGGCTTGTTGATCCAAAGGAGCTCTTTTGGACTCTATGGATATGTACAGAAGGTTATCCAACCCCAGTACCCCTTGCAACAGTATGAGCAATAGTAATGTAATTAAGTTTTCAGCAGTAAAAAAAGCTTCCATGGTGATGGTTTAGTTAGTTGTTTATTTTTTCTTGAATCAATTTAATTGCGTTGGAAACAGTATCCAAGGCTTGCAATTCATGATCCTTAATAGATATATTGAAGGCATCTTCCACATCCAAAACGACATCGATTAGGTGGGCAGAATTGATATTAAGTTCTTGTATTAGATGGCTTTCTGGTGTGATACTATCAACGGAAACGTCTTCTGGTAAGTATACTTTTATGATGTCCCGTAGTTGGTCATAGATGGCTTCGGATGTCATTCACTAAATTTTTCTAAAGATAATACACGCATTCACATCTCCAAAACCAAAACTGGCTTTTGCCGCGGTTTTTAAAGGCACTTCAATTTCCTCTTGCGGAACCTTTTCACGATCAATGAGTTCACTTATTTCGGGATGCAAATCTTCACAATTGATATTCGGAAAAACGAAACCATGCTGCAATTGCAATACCGTCGAAATAATCTCCATACTGCCACTGGCTGCCAATCCATGCCCTATCATAGCTTTTAATGAATTGATATAGGGGAAGTCCTTTCCTTTTCGACCTAAAGCCTCGCACCAATTTGCGATCTCTGTCGGATCTTTTGCCGTTGCCGTTAAATGCCCATTCAGGTAATCCAATTCCCTTGAAGTTATTTGGGCATTACGTATGGCATCTGTAATACATTTTTGCACAGCCTTGCTATTGGGAGCCGTCATGCTTCCGCCTAAACGTTGCCCACCATTATTGCTGCTTCCACCCAAAACTTCCGTATAGATGGTAGCACCCCGTTTTTGAGCACTTTCCAAGGATTCCAACAATACCGCCCCCGCTCCACTGCCTGGCACAAAACCACTAGCACTGGCACTCATAGGCCTTGACGCCTGTTTGGGGGTGTCATTATGTTTAAACGTGGTCACTTTCATAGCATCGAAACCACCCCAGACATAGGGACTGGCATCACTACAACTTCCACAGAGCATTTGTTCGGCTTTGCCATTGGCAATATGATCATACCCCATAAGGACTGCTTCCGTTCCGGTTGCGCAGGCCGATGAATTGGTGGTAACCCAATTGCCAGCTCCTATCTTACCTCCTAAATAGGCACTAATGCCACTAGCCATTGTCTGAATTACTGTAGTGCTTCCCAAACGTCTTACATTACCGTCATCCAATTTATAAATCGCTTCGCGAAATTTCTCTACGCCACTGGTCCCGGTTCCGAAAACAACTCCCAAATCCCATAAGGGTTCGCCTTCTTTTTCAGCGACGTTAATTCCTGCATCTGCCAAAGCATCCATACCCGCCATTACACCATACAAGATGCCATTGCTGTTAAAATTCCGCAATTCGAGATCGGTAAAGTATTGTTTTTGTAATGTTTCAGGAACCTCAGGTTGGGCGCCTAACTGACAAGAAAAATTAAGCTCGGTTAATTTGGGGAAATGCCGAATTCCAGAGACGCCAGAACGTATATTCTTAAGGAAGGTAAGAATTCCCACTCCATTGGGAGATACAATTCCCATACCTGTTATCACTACCCTTCGTTTCACTAGGATTCCTTTTTATTTTGAAAAATGATGCCACTAATGGTGCCTTTGCAGACCACTTTTTCATTTTCATTCAGCATTTTCACTTGACACTTCAATTTTCCAAAACGGAAATATTCCTTTTCAGAAATCACCGTCACCTTCTCACCAGGTAATACGGGCTCATAGAAATGAACTTCGTTGGAAACAAGGGCAATCTTATCGTCTTCGGTTAAGCCATCAATAAGATGAATCCCCAAACATACCACACCTATCTGGGCCATGCATTCGGTAAGAATAACACCGGGCGTAATGGGATTTCCCTTAAAATGACCTTGGTAGAAGTATTCATCTTCAGCAAACGTATAGGTCCCTTGGGCTCCGTCATCACTAACAGCATCCAACGCATCTACGAAGAGGAATGGCTTTTCGTAAGGTAATTGTGCTATGATTTCCTGATGTTTCATTTAACGTAAACTTTCCCCGCCATCGGCTTTGATCACAGTGCCATTAATCCACCCAGCACCTTCTTTACATAAGGCAACAACAACTCCACCAACGGCTTCGGGGGTTGTCACTTTAGAAAAAGGATTCCGTTGGGCGGCACTCTTTAAAAGGGCATCGTACCCAGGTATATGTCGAAGGGAAGGCGTATCCGTTACTCCCGCTTGTATACAATTAGTAGCAATTCCATGGGGCGCGTATTCTACCGCCATTTGCCGCATTAAGGCTTCCAAGGCCGCCTTGGCTACCGAAACTGCTCCGTACCCCTTCCAAACTCTGGTATTCCCTTCACTGGTAAAAGCTAAATTCTGAGCTCCTTCTGCAAACTTCCCTTCCGCTACCAAAGCTGCCGTCCATTGCCACCAGCTTAAGGCCATAGCATCCAAGGTAATTTTGAAATCTTCCAAAGAAATATGTGATAAGGGCTTTACCGTTCCTTTGGCGATGCTATGTAACAATACACCCACTGAATTATTTGGAAGCGCTTCCACTACTTCATTTAAGGTCTCCAATTTCAAAGCATCCCTATTGAAGGATTTCACTTGAACACCCAAAGATTCCATCTCGGCAATAGCCAATTGCAATGTCTCCATTTCGGACTTACGATCCCGATGCACCAGACAAATATGAAAGCCTTCCTTAGCCAACGCTCTAGCACTGGCGAGGCCTAATCCGCTACTGCCGCCTAAAATGACAGCCCATTTCTGTAGGTGATTCTCCATATTAAAATTCCAATAAGATGCGCTGGGCCGAAAAACCAGGCCCAAAACTCAGCATCAATCCCAATTCTCCTTCGGGTATGTCCCGTTCTAAAAATCGCTCGAGCACATATAGTACCGTAGCACTGCTCATATTTCCATATAAGTTAAGAACTTCTTTTGTATCCTCAATGTTTTTTCCCAATCCTCCGAATAAATCTTCGACCGTTTGTACAATCTTCTTCCCGCCGGGATGAAAAACAAGGTGATCCACATCGGCTATGGTCTTTCCATTCGCCTCTAAAAAGGGATGAATAATATTACCAAAATGCTGGGCAATCTGATCGGGAACGTCTTTGTCTAAAATCATCTGTAGGCCCGTATTCACCATTTTAAAACCCATCATATGGGTCGCATCATAAAAATGATACATGGCTTCATCAATAATCTTGGGGCCTTCGGCATTTTCTTCGGAAGACATCAATACACAAGCCGCACCATCGCCAAAAATAGCAGCACTTACGATGTTAACCATGGAAAAATCTTCCAATTGAAAGGTAGCCGTTGGGGATTCTAACGCCAACACTGCTGCTCGCTTCCCAGGATTGGCCTTTAGAAAATTATGGGCATAGATCATTCCTGAAATTCCAGCGGCACAGCCCATTTCAGTTACTGGTAATCGCACAACATCCTGCCGCAGGTTCATCTCATTGATGAGATAAGCATCTACCGAAGGAATCATGATCCCAGTACAACTTACGGTGATAATAAAGTCGATGTCCTTGGGACTCCAATTCGCTTTGACTAGGGCCTTTTCCAAACTCTGTTTCCCCAACTCCTTCATTCCCTTTATATAGATATCATTTCGCTCTTCGAAAGTGGAATTGAAAAACACTTCATGGGCATCCATGATGGAATAGCGACGACTTACCCCTGCGCCTTCGAAAATCTTGATCACTTTTCTACGAAAACGATCGTCCTGCCCCTGTAGCCATTGTTCCACAAAGGGAAGGATTTCGGCCGTAGACCGGGTATATTGGGGAAGTTGCTTGGCAACTGTAGTAATTGTTACGCTCATGTATTAGAGATCAACCATTGATACCGAAATGCCCATTTCCATCGTATGCGATGGGTTCCGGATATCTCCTGGCTTAGGTGTTGCAATTCTTTTTTCTTAAATCCTTTCGCTACCGAAATAAGTCCATCGTTCCTTGCCGTATCTGTTTTCAAAAACACGGCACCGAATATTCGAAACAACCGAAATGCCCATGCACTCCTTTCTAGGTCGTTTACAACGATGCCAACTTTCGATCGTTGCTGTAATTTCTGAAGCAATCCTATGATTTCTTCTTCTTCAAAATGATGTAAAAACAAGGTGCAAAGGGCAATGTCGAATTCGGGTAGCGAATCCATCCCTGAAAATACATCTATTTTTTTGAATTCTAGGTTAGAATACCCAGAAGAACGCTTTTGGGCCTCTTCCAAAATAAATGGATTGGCATCAACCCCTATCCCTGTCATCTCCAAACCTTTCTTTAGAGCCCAACGAGAACACTGTCGTAAGATCTCCCCATCTCCACATCCCAAATCTACGATCACCAAAGGTTCAGTTATTTTGTTTCTTCCATCTAATAGATCTTGAATACCGGAAAGCGTAATATGGGTGCCGCCTAAAAGGGTATTTACAGTTTTAAGGTCCTTCAGGAGCAGCTTCATCTCAGCACCTTGGAAGTTCATGTCGTCCATGACCTCCAACTCCTTAGATCGATATTTAGATGAAAACGAAACCATCAAAAAGTAGATCCATGGGTTTTACAAATCAGTTTGGGAATCAACACAGGGAAACGTTTCACAAATTGCACGCCCCAATGCGAAATCTGTTTGTTCAACAATAATTGCTGAAGGATCCTTCCGTAAAACAAACGTGTTTGAAAGGTTTGCCGCCATTGTTCGGAATACTTCTTTTCAATAGCCTCACGATTCAGGGAACTCGATTGGATTGCCCTGACCAATATTTCTGAAATGAGCTTCGCACTGTGAATTGCCATCGCCATACCATTACCGCAAAGTGGATGAATAAGCCCAGCGCTATCCCCAATCATAAAGGTATTGTGCTCCACAGGATTCTTAGGATAAAAGGAAACTTGCGCTATGGACAAGGGGCGCTCAAAAACAGGGGTTGCCTGCTCGAAGAACGTTTTTAAATGAGGATTCTGAGACATTACAGTTTCCTGAAATTCTGCTATACCCGACGACTTCTTAAACGTTGTGTACTTTGCCAGATAACAGGCATTCACCACGCCTGTTTCTGTTTTGGACAGTCCGCAATAACCTCCATCGAAATTGTGCAGGGCTACCACATCATCTTTAAAATCGAACTCGTAATGCGCCTTTACGGCCAACCATGGCGAGCGCTTTTCAATAAAATCCCGTTGCAAATACACATCGAGGTTGGATCGCTTACCGTAGGCCCCTATTAAAAAATGGGATCGATAGGTTTCATTGGATTTGGTATCTACGGTGAAGGTACTATCTTCTTCAAACCGGATTTCATCTACTTGGCCAAACACCACATCAATTCTGTCTTTTACTTTTTCGTACAACAGTAAATCCAGTGCATAACGGGATATCCCGAATCCGCCCAATGGAAGCTTTGCTCTGGCTACGCCTCCTTTTTTGGTCGAAATCTCAAATTGGGTAATGGGTATGGCACCTTCAGCAAAAGGATCGACTCCCAAAGAATTGAGATAAGGAATCACCTCGTTTGAAATGTATTCCCCGCAAACTTTGTGCTTGGGATAAGCGTTTTTTTCAATCAGCAACACTTTAATCCCATGCTTAGAAAAGTGCAAAGCAGCGGTTAACCCTGCAAGGCCGCCTCCTACTATAATCACTGAATATATCTTGGGGGAATTCACTTCTTAAAGTACGGAGGAAATCTTCAGAAAAAAAAATCCCAAGAACGCTGTCTTGGGATTTTATGATTTCAAATTCTTAATAGGGTTTAGTTCCCTCCGCCTGCCTCTTTTTCGGCTTCTTGCTTCATTTTCTCATTAGGAACAATTACAATATTCACCCTACGGTTCTGTGCACGACCTTCTGGTGTATCGTTGGAAGCGATAGGGCTTGTTTCCCCAAACCAGTTGGTATTGAAACGCCCTGGGCTTAATCCCTTTGATCCTGTAAAGTAATTGGTTACAGACTGAGCACGATTTTTGGAAAGTGTCATATTGTATTCATCACTTCCGGTACTATCGGTATGCCCAACTACCAAAACATCGGTGTCCCGGAATTCTACCAAAACACCTGCAAGTTTATCTAAAGTCGCTTTAGAATCGGCATTGATGTTGTATTTATTGGTATCGAAATACACTCCATTGTTTTCGCCATCGAAGGTGACGATAATACCGTCATCTACGCGTTCCACTTTAGCGCCTGGCACTTCTTCTTCGATTTTCTGGGCGTTCTTGTCCATTTTGGCACCGATAAGCACCCCAGCGGCACCTCCAACGACACCACCAATTACTGCACCTATTTCACCATTTCCACCTTTTCCAATATTATTACCCAAAATGGCTCCCAATACAGCGCCTCCAGCAGCACCAATTACGGCACCTTTCTGTTTGTTATTGGCATTCCGCGTAGCGTCACATCCTGTTAGCCCTAATGCTAGAACCAGGGCTAAACTTATACTAGCAATTTGTTTCATATATCGTTTCATTATTCATTGATTTTAGAGAAGTTCATAGTAATGGTAAAGGGCTTTCCTTCCAATTGTACCGTCTGTTCCCAGCGCATAGAAGAGTTACTCAACTGGGCCAATCGCAATCGGAAACCAACAGCCCTATCTTTATCGGGCTTACCCAGCTTTGTAGTGGGTTTCAGCAAGAAATCATAAAGGCCCGTATCCGGATCTATTTCCTGAATGGTAAAAATGAAATTTCGCTCACCCGTGGGGCAATTTCCATCGGTAATGGAGTAATAACCCGAGTTATTATTTGGAATAAAACGCCACGAGCTTCCTTCAAAACACTCTTTGGACGTATCCTGGAACATCGTAATGTTAAAGGTGCCTTTTTCGCTATAAGTAATGTCATCTATGACCCAATCGCCTTTAATGACTTTTTTGGACTCTATGACCGTTTTGGGCGTGCCGCAGCCCGCCATGATGGCGATAACCGCCAATAGCATCATAACTTTTTTCATATGCTTGGTTTTACGAGGTTGATATTCGTTTGGTTTGCTAACGAAAGGTACTAAAAAACGAAATACCCAAGACGTGGAATCGACGGTAAATCAACCAAATAAACGGGTGTTTAAACGAAAAGCGAACCTTTAATACGCCAAAAGTTCGGCCAATGTTTCTTCAAAACGGGTTTTAGGCAAGTAATTGTTCTCCAAATTCTGCGCAAAAGGAATCGGTGTTTCCAAACTGGCCACACGTCGGATGGGTGCATCTAAATGCTCAAAACAATTTTCAGTAATGAGTGCAGAAATATCACTGGCAATACCTCCAAACATAGAATCTTCCTGAAGGATAAGCACCTTCCCCGTTTTCTTAACAGAAGTATAGATCGCCTCTGTATCTAAGGGCGATAGTGTGCGTAGATCGAGCAAATCCACGGAATAATTGTTATTTTCCAATACTTCCAATGCCCAGTGAACCCCAGCTCCATAGGTAATAATGGTAAGATCGTTACCTTCCTTTAAAAGTGCAGCTTTCCCCAGGGGAAGCGTATAATAATCTGTAGGAACTTCTTGACGGATGCTTCTATACAATGCTTTGTGTTCAAAAAACATCACAGGATTCGGATCTTCAATGGCCGTTGCCAATAGTCCTTTTGCATCATAAGGAAATGCGGGATAAACGACTTTTAACCCTGGAGTATGGGTAAACCACGCTTCATTGGTCTGACTATGGAAAGGTCCAGCACCTACTCCTGCTCCACAGGGCATACGGATCACAACATCGGCATTCTGATCCCAGCGGTAATGGCATTTGGCTAGGTAATTTACGATAGGATTGAAACCAGAAGTAACAAAATCGGCGAACTGCATCTCCATAATGGCTTTAAAACCATTAATGGACAACCCCATGGTAGCCGAAACAATAGCACTTTCACAAATGGGAGTGTTGCGCACACGCTCCCTTCCAAAAGCTTCAACAAATCCTTCCGTAATCTTAAAAACACCTCCGTATTCTGCAATATCCTGTCCCATGATTACAGCATTATCATGGCGTTCCATGGACTGCTTCAAACCTTCAGAAATAGCATCTACAAAACGGAGTTCTTTTGTTTCTAATTTCGAACTAACTTTCTGATATATAAATTCTTGAAATACATCATTTAATTCATCACTTTCAGTAGATTCAATAACCTCTTCAGCGAAAGCAATGTCCAAGCCAGCATTGATTTCATTCTTTATTTCGGCCTTATACGTAGCGATTTTTGTTTCAGAAAGGATGCCTTCAGAAAGTAGATAACTTTCAAAATTCAATACAGGATCTTTTTGAGCCCAAGTCTCCATCAATTCTGCAGGCACGTATTTGGTACCACTCGCCTCTTCATGACCTCGCATCCTAAAGGTTTTGAACTCCAATAACACCGGTCTTGGATCCTTGCGCATGCTTTCCACAATGTCGGTAACCTGCGAGAATACCTCCAAAACATTATTCCCTTCAATAATATGGGATTCCATACCGTAGCCCTTACCGCGGTCGGCTAGGTTTTCGCATCGATATTGTTCTTCAGTAGGCGTAGAAAGCCCATATCCATTGTTCTCAATACAGAAAAGTACGGGCAATTGCCATACAGAAGCCACATTTAATGCCTCGTGAATATCCCCTTCACTGGTCCCGCCTTCTCCGGTAAACACAGCACATACTTGGTCGTTATTCTTTAGAAGATTTCCTAAGGCAATCCCAGAGGCTACTCCAAATTGAGGCCCCAAATGGGAAATCATCCCCACAATATTGTATTCCTGGGTTCCGAAATGGAAACTTCGGTCGCGACCTTTAGTAAATCCACTAGCTTTTCCTTGCCATTGGGAGAACAGACGGTGCAACGGAATTTCACGGGTGGTAAACACCCCTAAGTTTCGGTGCATGGGCAGGATATACTCTTCTTTATTCAGTACAGAAGAGATTCCTACCGATATGGCTTCTTGCCCAATACCACTGAACCATTTGGAAATTTTCCCCTGCCGCAGAAGAATCAACATCTTTTCCTCTATTAATCGAGGTTTAAGCATACGCTTGTACAGGGTAATCAGTACATCATCACTGAGATTCTTGCGGTCATAATCGAAAAAAATGGATTCCTTGGTTTCGGTTGCCATGTTCAAAATTTTGTGAATGTCAAATGTAGAAAAAAAGCCTATTGTACAAACTATTTCCCCGTATTTTTTCGCTCGGAAATCCTCGGTATATTTGATATATTTGTATGTATAAACGATGATGTTATGAATAATATACCTAGCGTAGATTTGGCCGACTTCCTTTCGGAGGATCCAGCGAGAAAGCAAAAGTTTGTGGATGAAATTGGAAGTGCCTATGAAGAGATTGGATTTGTATCCCTTAAAAACCACTTTTTGGATGACCAATTGGTGGAAGATCTTTATAAAGAAGTAAAAGGTTTCTTTGCCTTACCCGTAGAAACCAAACGACAATACGAAATTGAAGGTTTGGGGGGGCAACGTGGTTATGTTTCCTTCGGAAAAGAGCACGCCAAAGGCAAGAAAGAAGGAGATTTAAAAGAATTCTGGCATTTTGGCCAAGAACCGGCAGCAGATGCCAACCTTCCCGAGGAGTATCCGGAAAATGTAATAGTGGAAGAACGCCCTTATTTTAATGCCACAGGAATGGAAGCCTATCGAATGCTCGAGAAAACAGGAATCTATGTGCTTCGCGCTTTGGCTTTATATATAGGTTTGGAAGAGCACTATTTCGACAAATGGGCAAACAACGGAAACAGTATCCTACGCCCCATCCACTACCCTCCTATTACCGAAGAACCCCAAGGGGCCGTTCGCGCCGGTGCCCATGGTGACATTAATCTAATCACCTTACTTATGGGAGCTTCTACAGGAGGACTGCAGGTACTGCGTAAAGACGGACAGTGGATCGACGCCATTCCTGAAGAAGATGAATTGGTGATCAATGTAGGCGATATGTTAGAGCGTCATACCAACAACAAACTTCGTTCTACGATCCACCGTGTGGTAAACCCTCCTAAGGAGCAATGGCATACGCCAAGATATTCCATTCCATTCTTCATGCACCCAAGAAGCGATATGCGTTTGGATTGTTTGGAAGCTTGTATTGATGAAAACCACCCAAAAGCGTACGAAGACATTTCTGCAGGTGAGTTCCTCCACCAACGATTGGTAGATATTGGTTTGATTAAAAAGTAACGTCACTTTGGATTTACAAGAACAACTTAAAAACCTTTTTCCAGACCATGTTCCCAGTGAGGAACCTAAGAAGGAAGAGAAGCCCACAGTTTGGCTTCAGGACGAGCCGCTCATTTGTAAATATGAGAAGCGCAAGGGAAAGCCCATCACCATTATTGAAGGATATAACGGAGCCGACCATGATTTTAAACAATTGGCCAAGGAGATAAAGCAATTGCTGAGTGTTGGTGGAAGTTTTAAGAATGAACAAATCATCATTCAAGGAGATTACCGGGATCGGATCATGAAATTCCTTCAGGAAAAAGGCTTTAAAACCAAACGGGTTGGCGGCTAATATTGTACATCTTACCAACGGCGATAGCTTCACGGAATGCTTGCGATCGATCATTCAGAAGGAAACGATCCTAACTTGGAATGAAATCCTTTGTGAAGGCCCCACTTACCCTGAAGTCCTATCTGAGGCCTTTATCGATGAACGTATTGCATACCTGAAAAGGTTCGAACCTACAGCCGAGACTAAATACCATGATTTTGTTGCTCAATTTGATGTATTGAACACTTCCCATTTTGATACGGTAGTGCTCTGGTTCGAATATGATTTGTTCTGTCACATCAACCTAGCAGCCGCCTGTTCCTATATGGCTTCACAATTACCCAATACGACCTTTTATTTGGTGTGTAGCGGACATATCCCGGAAAAAGAAGGCCTTTTTGGGCTGAGCGAACTTTCTGAAGAAGCCATTCTTCGAGAATACGAAAACAAAGTCTTGTTGAATGCTTCTGATCGAAACTCTCTGATTCAATTTTGGGAGACCTATTGCTCGGATGATCATTCTCGATTAAGAGAAGTGGATTTTGACGCGGAAAAGCTTCCATACCTATCAGAATGCATAACAGCACATCTCCAACGTTTTCCTTCCGAAGAGAACGGATTAAATGCTTTGGAAACACAGGTATTGAAAGCCATTGATGACAACGAACTCACTTCCACTCATACATTGGTTGGGCAATTGCTTCGCAATCAGGGATATTATGGTTTTGGGGATCTGCAATGGTTTCAAATCGTAGAAAGGTTATGGCATTTATTCGACCAAGATGAGGTATTAAAATTAACGGATACAGGAAGTGATATTCTGCACAAAAACCACAATGTTTTACACGACTTACAGGACAATACCCTATTTGGTCGATGTGCCAAATACGACTACCTTTACAGCTCCACCAAACAGGCTATAGCAAAGAGATAATGCGCATTCCAGAATCGGAACTTATTCTAAACCAAGATGGTAGTATATACCACTTGCATTTACATCCAGAAGATATTGCTGAAACCATCATTACCGTTGGCGATCCCGACCGCGTATCGGAGGTAACACGGCATTTCGACACCATTGAATTCACCAAGCAAAAACGCGAATTCAAGACCCAAACGGGAAGTTATAAAGGAAAACGGATGACGGTAATTTCTACGGGGATTGGAACCGACAATATCGATATTGTTTTCAACGAACTGGATGCTTTGGCTAATATCGATCTAGAAACACGTACCACAAAAGAAACCTTCACCCAATTGGATTTCATTCGCATTGGTACTTCGGGTGCTATACAGCCAGATATTGCAGTTGATAGTTTTTTAGTATCCGCCATGGCCATTGGTTTCGATAACCTAGTCCATTTCTATGGAGACCATGATTATTCTGACGATGCCTTTATTAATGCCTTTATGAATCACTTACAATGGAGTCCAAGGAAATCGGAGCCTTATAGTGTGGCCGCGAGTCCGCACCTATTGGCCTTATTTCCAGATTCCGATTTCATTCAGGGAATTACAGCCACCAATGTTGGGTTTTACGGCCCACAAGGAAGAAAGTTACGATTGGCTTTAGAAGACGATGGGATGAATAAAAAACTGGAGTCTTTCAGATATAATGATAAGACCATTACAAATCTTGAGATGGAAACTTCTGGCATTTATGCCATGGCTAGTTTGTTGGGGCATAATGCTGTTTCCCTTAATGCTATCTTGGCCAACAGAGCGCTAGGAACCTTTAGCGATTCGCCTTCAAAGGCGGTGGATTCCCTTATTATAAATGTTTTAGACCGTATTGTAGCATGAAGAAATTTCACATAGGAGGCGTACCCGAGCATTTTAATTTACCTTGGTATTTAACGCTACGTAATAAGGAATACCAAGAAGAAGGCATAAACTTGCGTTGGAAGGATTTCTATGGTGGGACAGGGCAAATGTGCAAAGCCCTTCGTGAAAAAGAAATCGACATGGCGGTTATTCTTACCGAAGGCGTTATTCGTGATATCATTAATGGGAATGACTGTAAAATTGTTCAGGTCTTCGTGGCTTCCCCATTGATCTGGGGTATCCATGTTGCCAAGAATTCCGATTACCACTCCGTTTCAGACATAAAGGGAACTGCCGCCGCTATTAGCCGATACGGTTCTGGCTCACACCTTATGGCGTATGTCAATGCAGAAAACCACGGCTGGGATACGGAAAACGACCTTCAATTTGAAGTAATCAAAAACCTGGAGGGAGCTTTACAATCCCTTCCGGAGGGCAAAGGGGATTATTTCATGTGGGAAAAGTTTACGACCAAGCCCTATGTGGACAATGGCCCTTTCCGTTTAGTAGGCGAATGCCCTACCCCATGGCCTTGCTTTGTGATTGCCGTTCGGGAAGATGTATTGGAAAATAATCCGGATAGCGTGAAGACTATCTTGGATATTATTAATAACACTACCCTCGACTTCAAGAATATCCCATCGATCGATCGAATGATTTCCAATAGATACGATCAGCAATTGGAAGACGTTCAGGAGTGGCTTTCGCTCACAGAATGGTCTCAAAACAACCTTAGTTTGGACCAAGTTGAGGCTGTTCAGGAAAAATTATTGCAGCTGGAACTCATTGATAGAAAGGTGTCTAGCAAGGAATTGTTGCACTCTTTTTAATTTTTTTAAAAAAAAGCGCAACCTTTTTTGCTACCCGGCGTCTTACCTACGTAAAAACCTAAGAAGTATGACAACCTTTCTGATAGTTTTGGGAACCTTACTAGCAATCAACTTCTTGTTATTACAGTTTAGCTGTAACAAAGTAACCGAGCCAGAAGCACCCGCCGAAGAGTAGACTACCCGCAGTCTATTGTATGATATGTTCACCACTCTATAGTGGCATTCCCTATTTGTTTTAGATATTCATTCGTTTTACTGAAGTGTTGGTTTCCGAACCAATATCCCCTATTCGCGCTTAAAGGCGAAGGATGCCCACTGGCAAGCACTGTATGTTTTGCACCATTTACCTTAGCCCCTTTTTTCTTGGCGTAGCCACCCCAGAGCAAGAAGACCAATCCTTCTCTTTCTGAGGACAAACGCTCAATCACTGCATCGGTAAACTTTTCCCATCCTTTATTCTGATGGCTTCCCGCGGTATGCGCTCGAACAGTTAACGTAGCATTCAACAAAAGGACGCCTTGCGAAGCCCATCGCTCAAGGTTACCGCTTTGTGGTACTTCAATCCCCAGATCGTTTTTCAATTCCAAGAAAATATTCTGAAGGGATGGTGGATGTGGGATTCCATCGGCTACCGAAAAGCACAACCCATTGGCCTGTCCCGGACCGTGATAGGGATCCTGCCCTATGATGACTACTTTTACCTTGTCGAAAGGTGTATGGTCGAAAGCAGAAAAGATCTGTTTTCCCGGAGGATAACAGCGATGTGATTTGTATTCTGCCCTTACAAATTGGATAAGGTTCTGAAAATAAGGTTTGTCGAACTCGGACGTCAATTTATCGTGCCAAGTGGGTTCAATGTTTACTGACATTATTCGTACTTTTGCGCACGTAAAATTACAATAAAAACCCTTTGTAGATCATCCCGTTTATGATCAAGATCGATACAAAAACGCTTCAGGATTTAGAATTCCCCACGGCATTGCAGCAGGTCTCCGACCTTTGTATTACCGAATTGGGAAAGGAAGCCGTATTAGGTATTGTTCCGTTTTCAGACGAAGACGAAATCATGGGAGAGTTGCACAGGGTACGTGAGTTTACCGCTTCTTTCGATACCGACAACCCTATTCCCAACCACGGTTTCGAAGCCATTTCGAACGAATTGAAGTTGTTGGGAATTGAAAACAGTACGTTGGAAGTTTCGGGTTTCCGGCGCATTCTTTCCGTATCCGAAACGACTAAGACGCTGCTCAAATTCTTCAAAAAATATGAAGAGTTTTATGTGTATCTCGGTGAGTTTTCAGAAAAGATCACCTTTACGAGCCTTATCTCGGATGCCATTCATAAGGTATTCGACAGGTATGGAGATGTAAAGAATGATGCCACTCCAGAGTTGGCTGCTATTAGAAAGCGATTGAATGTAGTAAAGGGACAGATTAATTCTTCTTTTTCGAAAGCCCTCTCCCACTACGCCCAGAATGATTATTTGGATGAAATCCGTGAATCGGTAGTAGACAATCGAAGGGTGCTGGCGGTACGCGCCATGCATCGCAAAAAGATCAAAGGTGCTGTACTGGGAAGTTCCAAGACTGGGAGTATCGTATACATGGAGCCTCAAGAAACATTGGAATATGCCAATGAGCTAAGTAATCTACAGCATGAGGAACTGGAGGAAGTAAAACGTATCCTAAAGGAACTTACGGAATACGTGCGTCCTTATCAACAATTGTTATCGCAATACCAGGACTATTTAATTACTGTAGATACCTGGCATGCCAAAGCGAAATATGCTATTCAGATAAAGGGATGCCTGCCGATTCTTACCGAAGAGAAAAGGCTGTTTCTTAAGGACGCCTATCATCCCCTACTCCTTTTGGCAAACAAAGCACAAAAGAAAAAAACATTTCCGCAGACTATAGAGTTACACCTTGAAAACAGAATCATTGTTATTTCAGGGCCTAATGCTGGAGGAAAGAGTATTACGTTGAAAACCGCTGGACTGTTGCAACTCATGTTACAAAGCGGTATGCTCATTCCTGTAGATCCGTTAAGTGAATTCTGTTTTTTCGATCGTATCCTTACCGATATTGGTGATAATCAGTCGATAGAAAATCACTTGAGCACCTATAGTTATCGTCTTAAGAAGATGAATCAGTTTCTGAAGAAGTGTAACGCCAAAACCTTGTTCCTAATCGATGAATTTGGAACGGGAAGTGACCCTGAATTGGGTGGTGCCTTGGCCGAAACCTTTTTGGAAGTGTTCTATGAGCGTGAAGCTTTCGGAATCATTACGACACACTATACGAATTTGAAGCTATTGGCTTCCGAACTCCCTCATGCTACCAATGCTAATATGCAGTTTGATAGCAAAAGTTTAGAGCCTGTTTATAAGCTTCAATTGGGAGAGGCAGGAAGTTCCTTTACCTTCGAGGTGGCACAGAAAAATGGAATTCCGTACAGTCTCATCAACAAATCGAAGAAAAAGATTGAACGCGGAAAGGTTCGTTTCGATAAGACTATTGCCAATCTTCAAAAAGAGCGTTCGCAGCTACGAAAAACTTCGGCCTCTTTAAAAACCAAGGAAGAAAAAGCAAGAGAAGAAAGTAAGCAATTGGAAATGACCAACGCACGGGCTCAGGAAAAGCTGGAGCGCTATCAAGAGGTCTTTGATGCCAACCAGCGATTGATTCAGTTAGGAAAGAAATTCGATGCCTTGGCCAATAACTACTTCAACAACAAACAAAAGAAACGTTTGTTAGACGAGCTCATGAAGCTGGTCATGGTGGAGAACAGCAAGCGTAAAAAGGCCACCCCCAAGCCCAAAGCCAAGAAAAAGGAGGAAAAAGCAAAGGAACATGAGCTGCGTCAAGAAGTAGAACAAAAGGTAGCCCAGATCCGTAAAAAGAAGAAGAAAGAAAAAGCCGAGGCCCAAAAAGAACCAGCTCCCAAACCCAAGGTCGCCTTAAAAGTGGGTGATCGCGTTCGGATGATTAATGGGAAGGCCATTGGCACCATTGATACAATTGAAAAAAAGAAAGCCATTGTAAACTATGGCATGTTCACGACCAATGTAAGTTTGGAAGAGCTGGAAAAGGTATCGTAAGGGAATACCTTTGGCAGTAATAAGTTATATTGCAAACTTGAAATCGACCGCATTTTTATTGACTCTTTTTATTGCCCTGGCGTTTGGGTGTCAGAAAAAGCCTGAGATCTGGGATCGCGAAAAACTAAATGAAGCCTTGGCCTATGCCGAAAAAGCCGGCACTTTTTCACTCATCATACAGGTTGATGGAGAGATCATTGCCTCCTATGGAGATATTGATTCCATTAGTAGGGTGCATTCTATTAGGAAAGCGATATTAATGGCCCTTATTTCCCAGCATCTGGATAAGATTGATTTGGAGTCCACATTGTCAGAAATCGGTATTGATGACGATCCCATCCCGCTCACAGAATTGCAAAAGAGTACAAAAATAATTCACCTATTAAAAAGCACTTCGGGTATAAATCATCCGGCAGTTTCGCAAGTTGGAAATGCACAACTACTTAGGGACAGTTTATTGGGCTTAGCCGAAAACGAACCAGGAACGAAATGGGCTTATAATAATTGGGATTATAATGCACTTACCACGGTTTTTGAAAATCTATCGGGACTTTCTGTTGGAGAAGCCTTTGATGATGGAATAGCTAAACCCTTAGGAATAAAAGAATATGAGACCTTCTACAGAAAGGATACGACCCTATCGATGCATGCAAAGGTTGGATTTCGATTGTCTACAAGGGATATGGCGAAATTTGGTCAGTTGTTTTTAGATAATGGCAACTGGGATGGAAAGGAAATAATTCCGAAAAATTGGATTGAAAACATTACTACCAACTATACCTTGAATCCTATACCTAAAAAGGAAAGATTAGCCCAAGGATTTCTTTGGTGGCTGCCAGCCAAAGACTATGCGGGAGGTTTGCCTGAAGGCTCATATGTAACTACAGGGACCGCTGGGCAACGAATTTTTGTGATCCCCGAATGGAATATGGTAGTTGCGCATAAGGTAATGACCGATATTCCCTCGAAAGAAAGAACACCTGTGAGCAGCAAGGAGTTTGAACAAATAATGAAATTGATTAAGGAAAGTAAAAATTACTGATAAAAAGGTTTTTGTTATAATGACTGAACAATCCATCACAAAAAAGATTGGGAAACCAGCTAAAGTCGATTGGCGTAAACCCAAAGCCATTGGTAGTGCGGGGATGTACTTGAAGTCATTTGAAAGTGAGAACCCCGAAGATGAATCCTTGAAATTGAATTCAAAATGCAATTTTGAAAAACGAGCTCGAGGACTTTTATTAAGAGCCAATTATTCTAATAAGTTAACCGCTATTCCCATTGCAGAAGAAGATATTATCTCCATCACCTTAAAACGCGGAAAGGAAAATGTTTCCCCATTCTTTTTATCTCCTATGTGGATCCTGTTAAAGGTTGGTGTTTCCAAATTATACGCTCGCTACTTTAGACTGAGACTCCACGAATATTCAATCGATCAAATGAAACTCCATTTGAAAACGATTAACTACGAAATGGAATTTATCGCCAATGGGTATTTATATGAGCGGCAATTGAGTTTTTTTAATAATTTGAATTACGGAAACAAACTAAAGCGGGAATAACTTGAACGATCTACTATTTTTCGATTATAACCAGAAAAGTGCTACCCTACTCATTTTCTTCTTTCATGCCATTGTCTTTTCGTCCCTGCTTTTTAACAAAGGAATTAACGAGCAAAAGAAACACAGCAAATGGCTGGCTGTATTCATCTTTCTAGGTGCTCTATATATCTGCCCTTTTATGTTGGGGTATGCAGGTTGGTATTCTGTAAAAAGCTATCGGGAATTCATGTTCTTTATGCCCTTTCAGCAGTTATTCTTAATAGGTCCCGTTTTCTTTTTCTACATCAAAACACTATTGAATAGTGACTTCAAACTTAGTCGAAAGGATTATATTCATTTTCTACCTGCCGTGGCTTATATGATATACAGTATAATCGTCTTTGTTGGGGATAAACTTGTTTTGGATGAATTTTACTTCTATGCGGATGGAAGGGATAAAGATTTAGACTTTTGGTACCAAATGGCAGGATTGATATCTATGTTATTCTATTTGTATAAGAGTCTTCAGTACTACCTAAGCTATAGAAAATTATCATTACAGGAAGTAAGCTATGCCGACGAAATTGCCTTTAGATGGATTCAACATTTTACCATTGCCTTTGGTTTGATCTTAGTGCTACGGGTACTCTTCTTTATTTTAAATCCTGAATGGGGAGAGTTTGGTAGTAAATACTGGTATTATTTGTGCTTTTCCATCCTGCTACTGTATATCTCCATTACGGGCTATTCCCATACCATTAGAGTTACTAGGGGACTTAATGTTCATGATCTAGTGGATCTTCAGCCCATTCGGAATGATGTAAAGAAAGACGCCAATAATCAAACCAATGATTCATTGGACTTAAAGGAATGGAAAGGCAAGATCACCCTTCTTTTTGAAGCGGATGATATCCACAAAAATCCCAACCTCACTTTGAGCGATGTGGCGAATCTTTTAAATACTAACCGAAACATCATTTCAAAAGCCATAAATCAGGAGTTTGATATGAACTTCAATGATTTCGTAAATAAAAAACGTGCCGAAGCTGTTATAAAAATGCTACAAGAAGGAGCACATACCAGTAACACCCTACTTGGCATTGCCTTGGATTGTGGTTTCAATTCCAAGACGACCTTCAATAGAGCGTTCAAAAAACATACTACACTTACCCCAAAGCAATACATTTCGAAAAATCGGTTATAGAATTTAGGTTCAAATGGTCATTTGGAGCGATTAGAGCCAATAATCGCGGTTTATTTGATCAAAAAAAATCATGACGATACACAAAGTCCTATTGGCCATTCTCTTATTAGCTACCGCCAAAATGTTTTCGCAATCGATAGGCGAAGTAAAAAAAGAAGCGCTTAGCCAAATTCTTTACCAACATGCAAACGATGATTCCCCAGGTCTTGCGGTGGGTGTCGTAAAAAATAGTGAAATCGCATACGAAAACTATGTTGGCTTTGCGAATCTTGAACATAAAATAAAGGTAGCTAAAGACACCCGTTTCAATATCGCATCTAACGCAAAGCAATTTACAGCCCTCTGTGTATTGAAGCTAGTTGAAGAAGGAAAAATTCGCTTAGAAGACGACATCAGAAAGTACCTGCCAGATTTATACAAGAATATTGAAGATAGCATCACTATTTCAGATCTAATTGCCCATACCAGTGGTATTAGGGATGTGTACGAATTATGGGCGCTCAAGGGAAAAACGTGGTGGCAACTTTTTATAGACAATGGCGATGCCATGGAGCTTCTTACATCCCAGACCGCCTTGAACTTCAAACCGGGGACGGAATATTTGTACAGCAATTCGAATTACATCTTGCTTACCGAAATAATAAAAAAGGTGACAGGAGAAAAATTTAGTGATGTAACAAAGTCAATGTTTCAGGAATTGGGAATGCCCAACAGCGGTTTTCTAACAAATTATATGGCAGTGATTCCAAACAAAGCACAACCCTATGGTAATTGGAATGGTTGGAAGGAATACCCTGCTATAACCGAATTGCATGGAGACGGTGCTTTATATACAACGCTGGCAGATCAACTGAAATGGGAGCAAATCGTACAGCGCAATGATGGATCCTACTATTCGAGCAAGTTAATTGACCAAAGTCAAACCCTAATAGCCAACGCCTATGGGTATGGCCTCATGTTCGATAGTTCCGCAGATTTGGACTACACCTATCACGATGGAAATACAGGTGCCTACAACGCGACATTCTTACGATTCCCTTCCGAAAAGATGTCGGTTGTGGTTATGTCCAATAACGGAAGTGTACCTACAAATTATCTGGCTTGGCAGATTACCAATTTGATTTTGGAGAAAGACGATGCCGTATATCCTGGAACTCCAGATATCATTGAGAAATTAAAACGTATTGAAAATGTGCTGGGGAATTACCAAAACGAAGACGGGACCATTATAAAAATTATGGAAAAAGACGGTTCGCTGTATCGGGAATTATACCAACGAGATCCTGTGAAATTAATACAGGAGAAGGAGGGTTTGTTCCAATATGAAACGTTTCAGGATTTGAAAATGAACTTTACGAACATTGGCGAATCCAAGCAACAATTTACGCTGTACCTTTCATCTCAAAAGCCAAGCACCTACTATAAAATAGGAGATTCGGATTTGAGGAGTTTTGACAAGAATGCACTGAATGGCAGTTTTTACAATGACGAGACCGATACTAAAGTTTCGATAAAATTCATGAACGATACTACCTATTTTGTTACCAAAAATGGCAAGGAAAGAAAAGCGGAACTGATTTTAGAAGACTATCTAAGGATGAATTCTTATGAGATTAAAATCATTCGGGACGCACAGGGAAATGTCGTGGGACTGAATGTTAACAACGGCAGGGTACAAAACGTACTATTCACCAAAACATAAAACAACAGCCAGCACCAAGTTGTTGAATCTACAACTTAGGCACCGGCCGCGTTACAAACAATTTTTAGGGAATTAGTTACAGCTTATCTGTGCGATTTGAGACGGCGCTCCGAAAATATCACCTCCTGTAGATCTGTAACAACGTTCTGAATAGTTGTAACCTATGGTATATTCATCAATGTCGTTCCAGTCGCCGGCACCGTATTGCCATTCGAATTCCACTTCAACATCATGCGCTCCGTTTGGAGGTGTTCGGCTTAAAGTGTCATCCTGATCTACCTCATAAAACGCAGTATAGTAGATAAATTCGGTATCCTGTCCACGGTATTTGATTCTAAAACGAATGTCATGGAAGGAATCATTGGTCACGGTAATTTCATCATGGCTAAATCCGTAGCTTCCACACTGCTCTATTCGATAATCCGTAGTGTATCCCATTTTGGCCAAGGAGTTGTCCTTTAAATAGCGAATGGAATAGGCAATGGGGACCCCTGGATTGTCCCTACTGTATACCGCATTGTCCCCGGTAATAATATAGTTCAACCCACCTGGGCCATCTTCGATATTAGAAGCTTCTACAGCACTCGTCGCTACTTCTGCGTTTCCACCAATGGTGATAATATTAAGAGTCGACTCTCGTAAGACTTGATCGTAGGTGGCGTTTATTTCACCGGTTCCATTGTTCAACCCACTACTGTATTCCAACACAGCATCCAAACTTACGGAAGTATCCATGTTGGTGGTTTCCATGCGCACCATGATAATACGCCCGTAGGATACGGATGCTACATAGGCCGGCGGATTGGACGCCGTCATGATCGCTTCTACCTGACTCAAGGAAGTTCCCGATCCAAATACCGACCCTGGGGATTGTGGGGTATCCATAGTAACGGTGTAGAATACTTGTTTGAACACCATAGAGGCTACACGCCTTTCCGTATTGCTTTCATATTCAAACTGAGAAGCGATGGCTCCGGTAGCCCATTCGGCATTAAGCCCAATATCCAAACTTAATTGGGTAGAAGAATATGAGGTTGCGGCCTGATAGGTAGAATTTGCAGCGTTTACATAACCTTCTTCATAGGAATTATCGTTCCACCACTCTAAAGCTTCATCGATTCCAGCCTGTACTTCTGAGTTTCTGGCGGGATCATCGATGGTGATGTTTCCATTGGTTCCTATACCAGGCAAATCCAATCGTAAGGTGGCAGGAGCACGACTTACTGCAAAAGGATCGGGAGCACCGTCCAATAAGCCTTGATTTCCTACTACAAGGGCGCCGGGATATATAATTCCGTTGGTAGGGCGAAGAATAGCCACGTCGTCGAAATTGGATTCTAGACTGTAATCGGCTACTTGGCATTCTACGACTGTTCCTTGGTTGGGAGAAGAGGTGGTTACATCCTCAGCAGTAAGTGTACGCTCGCTGGACAAGCCGCCCGTGTCTTGCACATTGAGCATGACATCTGGACTATAGGTTAAGCTCAAAATATATTCGGTAATACTGTTGGCTTCGGGATTCTCCCCTCCGCCTCCATCATCTTCAGTACTACAAGAGCTAAAGAAGACAAGACTAAGAACAAGAAGAAAATACCTGTGTAAAAAATGGTGTGTCGTTTTCATAATTTGTTTGTTTGAGATTCAACGCTTCAAAAGTATCTGCGCCTCCCTTTTCTTCCTAAAAATGGGCATGGACAAAGTATGGACAGGGTTCAAAAAAGCATTGAGCCATCGGGTGGCAACCCCAGTAAGTATGGTATATCCGGGATTTACATAAAAAACAAATGCCCTCACCAACCTGAGGGCATTTCATTGTAATGGGTATGGGGTGAATCAGTTGAGGAGAATGGGGATCCCATACCTCAAAACAATGTAGCTTGCCTAGTTATCACCGCGGAATACGATCCAACGTTGAACCAAACCATCGTAAACCAGAATGATTCCGCGCCCAGGTTTCAGAACAATATTCTGATCGAGATAAAATCTGTTTTCAGGATCTGAACCTATAGCATTGGCTTCGCTAAGCATCGTAATTTCATTTATATTGGATAAATTGTATAATTGAATCGCCTTACCATGAGTGCCGTCTTGAATGCCGGATAAGAAAATATCGGTAGTCGGTATACGGTCCAGACGAAAGATATCTATAAAGTCATTGGGTCCGGTAAGTGAAAAATCGGCATTGTCATTATTCACAACAGGCAATACGACTGTATTGAACATTTTGTCCGAGCTTACCGAATAACTTCGCACCCATCGGCTATCTTCCCAATAATAGTAGCCGGGAAAAACATCATTGGCTGTATTGGTATTGTACACCAAAGTACCATTGGCCAACTTAGGTCCCGAAGAAGATGTATTCGTAACCGGTAAGTCGACCGTAGTTTCTGTAAGGGCTACCCTAGGCATTAACATACCTTGATCACTACTTACCACATCTAATATTCCCTCAGGGTCCGTATTGTTAATTCCTACTTGTGCATGGCCACAGAGACTAACCATAAGTAAAAGTTTTAGCGAGTTTAATTTAAAATTCATGGGGCATTGAAATTTTGGAGTTATTTATTGTACCAATCAATTATCACCTCTAAACACAATCCAACGCTGCACTGTACTGTCATAAGCCAATATAGTACCGCGACCCGGTTTTAAAATCACATCCTGATCCAAATAAAAGCGATTTTCCGGGCTGGAAGCGGTACCATTATTTTCGCTGAGTAAGGTAATCTGATAGGTATCGGATAAATTATAAATATGAATGGCCTTTCCATGGGTGCCTCCAAGAATACCAGACAAGAAAATGTTGGTAGAGGCAGTTCGATCTAATCGGAAAACATCGATATAATTATTGGCACCATTCAGTGAGAAATCTACATTATCGTTGTTTAAACCCGTCAACAAAACAGTACTGAATTGCCTTCCTTTGCCATCAAAACGAATCCAGCGATTTGTCTGCCAATAATAATAGCCTGGGAATACGTCATTTACCTTATTTGTATTGTATACCATGGTTCCATTGGCTAAACTGGGCCCAGAGGAACCGCTATTCGTTACTGGAGCTTCTACATTAGTTTGTGTCAAGGCTACCCTGGGCAATAAGGCACCTTCATCCTTACTTACTATATCCAGAATGCCCTCGGGATCGGTAGTATTTATTCCTATTTGGGCATGACCGTAAAAACAAGAAAGCAACAAAGCGATTAGGGGGCGTACAATGAAACTCATGAGTTTGCGCAGGTTAGTTAGATTTGGGGTTCCTAAGATTTGGCAGAGGGAAATTATTGGTAACCTGCTTATTACAAAAGAAATGTATATACTAAAAATCTACTTAAGTATATGATAAGTATGCCCCAGAGAGAGGCAATTATCTTTCAAAAAAACAAAAACAAATGGGTGGCTTTAAAAACCACCCACGACATCATATACTAAACTTTGTTTTGACGACTAGTTGTCGCCTCGGAATACGATCCATCGATTTACGACACCATCGTATACGAGTATGGTACCTCGACCCGGTTTAAGAACCACATCCTGATCGAGAAAGAATCTATTTTCAGCACTAGAAGCTGCCGCATTGAGTTCGCTTAGAATCGTAAGCTGGTAGGTGCTGGAGAGATTATATACCTGAATGGCCTTTCCGTGGGTTCCTCCGTCAATCCCGGATAAGAAAATATCTGAACCCACAGACCGGTCCAATCTAAAAATGTCTATGTAATTATTAGCGCCTGTTAGTGAAAAGTCAACATTGTTGTTATTAAGGGCTGGTAAAGTAATTGTGTGAAATTGTTTTCCCTTACCATCCAATCGGATCCATCTATCCGTTTGCCAATAGTAATAACCCGGAAATACATCGTTCACGGTATTGGTATTATAGACCATGGTGCCATCGGCTAATTTTGGTCCTTTGGCAGAATTGTTTACCACTGGCGCCGCGACCGTTGTATTGGTGAGCGCCACTCGAGGCATTATGACTCCTTGGGTAGTGCTGGATATATCGAGCATTCCTTCCGGGTCTGTAGTGTTCATTCCGATTTGGGCATAGCCTTGCATGCTTATAAAAAGCAAGGCCAAAAACAGGGGGCGTAAAAGTTTTTGCATGGTAGACTGATTGTGAACTTCTTACATGCAATTAATCGTATAAAATTTTTCCTACAAAATAATTCCTACAAAATTCGTTGAAACATAAGATAGTATCGATTAAGTGTAGTTTTATTACGGTATAACATCAATCCCCCCCCATAACACAAACAAGGTCAATTATTTATAAAATTCGTTTGTCGATATTATTTACTTTTGGTCGATTTTGAAGCTGTGTATTTAACTTGATTTATTAGTGAAAATTGAGACTTGGTAATTAACTTTGTAATAATAAACAAAAGAACATCTTTGGATCATAAAATCATCTTATTCGATGGTGTTTGCAACCTCTGCAATTCGTCTGTCACATTTGTGATAAAAAGGGACAAGCAAAACCGTTTTAAGTTTACGGCATTACAGAGCGATATTGGTAAGGAGCTCATTCAATCACATGGTATAGACACCAACAAGGTGGACTCCATTATTTTCATTGAAAATGGAAAGGCTTATACCAAATCGACGGCAGCACTTCGTATATCCAAGTATTTAGGAGGGGCCTATCCCGTGATGATGATTTTCATGATTTTCCCACCATTTTTACGGAATATCGTATACGATTGGATAGCACGTAACCGATACAAATGGTATGGAAAGAAGGAAAGCTGTATGATTCCCACCCCAGAATTGAAATCTAAATTCCTGTAATTAGAAGGGTTACTTTAAATTCTGAAGAATAAACTCCAAAGTAGTATTTGAATTCTCATTCTTATCGAACGCAAGATTCTTGTAGGCAATAGGTTCTGCCAATCCTTCCTTTTGCCATTTCTGAACAACATCCACTTGATCTAAGGACACCTTACCAGCTAGCAGGTTGTCCAAATTTCCTTGGGCTTGATAGTAATCGTAGATTTTTTTTAGCCCCGTAAGGTATAAATGATCCTTGGTGAAGCCACCTCCCCTGTGTGCTCGCAATGTAATATTATAAGCCTCTTCCCTATTCAACTTATATTGGTTGTGCAGTAGATCGAAGGTATCACAGAAGGTAAATCCTTTGCGAAGGCTATCTGTTGCCAACACCCGATACGACAACTCCTTTAAGCGATATAAGGTAAGACAACCGCTCATGTATTCGCTAAATACCGCTAGTCCTTCTTGGGTCTCTACGTTTTTAGGGAATCCATTTTTAAAAATCTTTAAAGGCTGTTCCATACCGTTATAGGTAGTTACTAAGTGTACCCCTATTTCATGATTGGCAAGTACCTTTAATTGATTGGCGCTAAAACGATGATTCTTTTTCAGTAACATGGTCTGCGTATTGTTTTGTACCATGGCTGCGGCTGAAATTTTATTGGAAAATTTCAGTTTGAAAGGAAAATCATATCGCTTGGTAAATTCCTCAAAGTATTGTGAAGCTTCTGTAGCATTGAATACAGGAAACATTTCCTCATTGTAGACCTCGTCCTTGTAATGAAGGATAAAACGGGCATTTTCTACATCTTTTTCCGTTGGTGTTCCAAAGGATTTTAAGGAATTGTAGTAAAACTTAGAACCTTTACCAATGGTCTCTATGCATTCTATCAATCCCGAATAATCGTAGATCACATCCTTGTAAAAAGCTCTGGTTTCCTCGTCCTTAATGCTATCTATATCCTGAGAAAATAGCTCCTGTTGCAATTTATACGCATCAAAATCTATCTTCCGGTAATGAAACGATGGGTTCACGTTATACTTCGAAGAAAAGAAATTGCGCTTCTCCTGCTCAATATTGGTAGGGTTAATATAATTGAGCAATTCGATCTTCTTCACCAATCGATTGAGATTGGTATCGATCTTGAATAAATTAGGGTGTGTGTTTACAATAGTTTCAGGATACGTCATACTACATGTTGTGGACCGCATAAAAAGCATCGGCATGCTCTTTTACTTTTACCCTAAGTTGCTCTTCAATGGCAGCAACTACTTCTGGGTAAATCACTTGTCCTATCTCGTCACAATATATTTTTTTAAACTCAGTTGCCAAAACTAAGGTATTTTTGAAGTTTTTGGTAATAAATTTCAAAAAATACCCATTTCCCTGAAAGGTATCATTAATCTTAGAAGTGGATTCAATACCGTGTGGTAGTTTCAATTGAGAAAGGGAATGACGCCAAGTCTCAATCTCATTTTCGAATCGGGCGTTGTCTACATTGGCAGTTCCCAAATTAATAACAGGCACTTCCCGATCCCATCGTACCCAATTATAGCTGTGCATGTCGTAAACCACGCATGCGCCAAATTTCTCCTCCATCTTTTTTACTAAGGCATGTACAACTTCATAGAAAGCATTGTGTTTGGCCAGGCTATGCGCTTTTTGGGAAGCTGGTAAAGGTTCTTTCCAAAGTTTTTTACCCCAGGCATCTTCGTAGATTGCATTCTCGGGATCGCGATTTAGATCGTATTCGAAGCGGCTATCACAACCGGCAATAACAATAGGATGGGATTTTACAAATTCCTTGGTGCAAGGATCCTCTTCGTACCAACGGTCGTATTCGGTGTGCAAACAGTTATCCCATAACTCCCGTCTAAATTGATGCCCATCATGAACCGCTCCACATAGATAAGGAACATAATCATCTATTTTGAGGGTAAAGGAATAATCGTTGGAAACGGCCTCGAATCGTTCTTCGGCCTCTATCTTCCGAATGATTTCTGAAATGGAAAGTTGCTGCATACAATCACGTTACATTAGGCATCACTTACATGCTTTCTAAGCTTCTGTCTCCTTTCGAAAGCGGCTACGCGTTCTTCAACTTTGTCTTCCACAAAATCGATGATCTTCTCCTGAACACGCGATTTATATACTTTATTGATATAGGTAATTCCTCCTGGGGACATCACATTCACTTCTACCAATTTCCCATTAATCACATCGATTCCCACAAAATAAAGCCCATCTTTCACCAACTTCGGTCCTATTCTCCTACATAACTCCTTCTCCACCTTGGTCAAACTGTGCTTTTCTACACGGCCTCCAGCAGTTACATTAGATCGATGGTCTTCTTCTCCTGGCACTCTACGCATGGCACCAATGGGTTGTCCATTCAACAATAAAATACGAACATCGCCCATCTCTGCACCTTCAATATAATCCTGAAGGATCACATAATTAGAAGTTCCGTCTTTGTTGGTAATATAAAAGTCCAGCAAGGAGTTGATACTCTTCATGGCCCTCTTTTCTATAAGGATAACACCCGATCCCCCAAAACCGTTCAAGGGTTTGAGGATCATTTTTTCTGGGCCTTCCTTAATAATATTTTTTAGGTACTCCTTGTTCTTGGTTACGTGCGTGCGCGGAATGATCTCATTATTCTCATCTTCGAACACAGCGGTATACAATTTATTGTTCGCCCTTCGTATGCCATCTAGGTCATTCATAATAAAGACATCATCCTTTACACTATCCAAGAAATTAAGCATAATCATATCCAATGGCGGATTGCTTCTTAATACAATGGCATCGAATCCTGCCAGAGGAAGCATTTCATCATAGAACTCTGCTTTGCTATGAAAAGATTTTAGATTACTAGATACTTTATCAGCACGTCTTAAACAACGGCTAAAGGCGTAGGCAACACTATCCCGAATGGTGAGGTTGGCTGGTGTGGTTATGGCAAGTCCGTGGCCCCGTTTTGCAAGTTCTTGAATCAACGCTAAGGTGGAGTCATTTTCGGGATCCATTTCATCCCACGGATACATAATAAAACAGACATTCATAGATTGGTACTTTAGAGAAATAAATATAGCAAATAAGATAAAAAAGTATATGCTTTTTTTATTTTTCTATTGGCACCGTACAATTAGGTCGTCTATGTATATGGATTCGTTGTTGGCCCAGTTCTGAAGGCGTAACCGAATAATTAAATTAGAAGCCGATAAACCAGTCAAATCAGCCGTTAAATTAACGAGACTACCATCGCTCGCAAAGGTTTCGTCGAAAACAATAGTGTGGTTTACCGTCCCCAAAGAATTGAAATTTGATACTTCTACATAGGCTCCGCCATCGATGGAATACTCCAAATCAAAGTAATCGGAGTTCGTTTCACCGCAATTAAAGTCGTCTGTATGGTCTAAAACGTCGTATTCGAAGTCACCCGTTCCCCGAACATTTACGGAAATCTGAATGCTCGAATATCCCGAAATATTAATGGATTGGGTTTCCAGTCTGAAAGTGCCGTTTAAATCCCGAAATCGGAGCTCTCCAGATTCTACCAAAGCATAATCATTGGCATCTGCCAGCGTTCCAGGTAGGGCGGGCGTGGTCGACCCGAATGCCGAAAAGCTGGTAAGGGTCCATTGGGTAACTCCCGAAGGATAGTCACCATTGGAAGAGCTGGCGCCGGTAACACCCGTACCATCTACATAGGAATCGAAATCTTCTTCAAATAAAATATCGCTACAACTGGAGGTAGAAAAACAATTGATACTTCTCCATGTATGGGCCACGCCGTCATAGATATCCCAGCAATGTTTTCCAGTACCAGGATCACTTACAAATACCATCATCCCATCATCCGTTGCATCGGTAGTAGATACGGGAATCAATAGTTGCTCTGCCTCAGTAACCACGGGCATTAAGAATCCGCCAATTCCTATACTATTACTTTGAGATGCTTCCACATGAAGAGCTGCTGCATCACTAGGCGTGGTAGTACCCACGGCTACTTGTGACAAGGCAATTGAAGTTCCTAAGAACATCATTCCATAAAACAATACCTTTCTCATAGGAATTAATTTATGGTTTGACCTGAATTGATATCACCTCTGGAATGCGTACTGGGCCCAGACCAAGTGAAGTCGGAATACTGATTTCCGGTTCCGGTGAGTTGCAAGGACTCCCCTACGGGTGAACTCCCTCCTTCGGCCACACCTATATCGGTAGAAGTCATTCCATTGGCGGCTCCAGAGGTAGCAGTAAAATTGCCTTCATAGCTCAAGAACTGAATGACGGTTCCTGCATCATCAACCAATGCAAGTCCATCGGGAGATCCGTTTTGCAAACCAGAACGCAAAAAATTCACAGCACCATATCCTGTGCCTTCGTCATCTATGGTTCCTGAAAGGTTAATGGTGTCGTACACAGATCCATCGCCTCCATTGTACAGCAATACACTCCAGTTGGTAAGATCGGTACCTGCCGCTCCAGCAATTTCCACACCTTCGTTGGTGTCCGAACCGTTATTGTCGTAATGAATTTCATTGATCCAAGGGTCGGCTGCAACTATAGGCATGCAAAAGACATCCTCCCATTGGCCATCTACTCCATTATAGATCTGAACACAACGGGTAGATCCTTCCTGAAGGAACACCAACAAACCATCATCGGCTGCAGTCACGGGAATGGCATCCCGCTCTGTTTGCGATACTCTGGGAGGCATAAAACCTCCATAATTTACGTTGTCATCTGTGGCCGAAACTTCTAGAACCGAAGCGTTACTGGGCGTTGTGGTATTTACTCCTACCTGGGCAAGTAGGGTTTGGGCACAAAGCCCAATCAACAGTGCATAAAATCCTCTCATTATTTCAGTAGTCTGGGGACTGCAAAAATACGAAATATGCTGGCTATCAATGCATGACAATAGTTAAAATTCCTATTGAATTACTAGGATAAAAATCCTTTTCGACAAGCTGTAAAATTTCATCTTTAAAAAACATAACTTTCTGTTTCATAGGGCCTTCTTTTTGCTAATTTTGGGTGACTCATAAAAACACACTGTATGGACCTAGAAAAATGGATTGACAAAATTGTAGAATACGGTTCCGAATATGGACTTAAAGTCATCGGAGCTATTGCCATATGGATCATCGGATCCTGGATTATTAAAAAGATCATGAAGGGTATTGGCTTTGCCATGAACAGGCGTCATTATGACGAAAGCCTTCAAAAATTCTTGAAAAACCTTATAAGCTGGTTGCTAAAAGTTTTGCTCGTCATTGCCATCTTGGGCAATTTAGGGGTAGAAACCACTTCCTTTGCCGCCATTTTGGCCGCTGCTGGTTTGGCTATAGGTATGGCCTTGCAAGGTTCACTGGCAAATTTTGCGGGAGGTGTGCTCATAATGATTTTTAAACCTATAAAAATCGGGGATCTTATCGAAGCTCAAGGAGAGTTGGGCCATGTAAAAGAAATAGAAATTTTTACTACCAAATTGGTAACCCCACAGAACAAATTAGTTATCATTCCCAACGGAGCGCTTTCCAACGGAAACATCACTAATTACAGTGCAGAGGGTGTACTAAAAGTATTCCATACCATTGGGGTGTCCTATGACGCCGATATCAAACAAACCAAGGAAGTGCTTATGAACGTGCTTACCTCTCAGGAAAAAGTTCTGAGCGATCCTGCTCCGATGGTCGAAGTTTCTGCATTGGGTGAAAGCTCTGTAGACTTCGCGGTACGTCCCGCTTGTAAAGTAGAAGATTACTGGGATGTTTATTTTGACACACTGGAAAAAGCGAAGATTGCATTGGATGCAGCTGGAATCGAAATTCCATACCCGCACAGCGTGGAAATTCAAAGAGAAGGATAATACCTTTGCTATACCTCACAAAAAAACCGCTCTTTAAGAGCGGTTTTCTTTTTTATTTTACTTCTTCGTAATGGTCGTCCCATTCTTTTACATTAGGCTCTCCCAATTTCCCTACGGACTTTGCCACCAGCATAGAAACTGTAGCATCTCCTGTAACATTGATTACCGTACGGCACATATCCAACGGACGATCTACTGCGAAAATAAGTGCTAACCCTATGGCCAATTTATCAGCTGGGAAACCAATAGATTCCAATACAATTACAAGCATTACCATTCCCGCTCCTGGAACTGCTGCCGAACCAATGGAAGCCAATAAGGCGGTAAGGACAATAGTTAACTGATCTGCAAACGAAAGATCGAAACCGAGTGCCTGCGAAATGAAAACGGCGGCTACTCCTTGGTATAAACTCGTTCCATCCATATTAATAGTTGCACCCACGGGAAGTACAAAACTGGATACCTCTTTATCTACCCCAATATGTTCCTCTACCCTTTCCATGGTTACAGGTAAGGTTGCCGCACTGGAACTCGTAGAAAATGCCAATAACTGGGCAGGGCTAATTTGTTTAAGGAACCAGAACGGGTTCTTTCTCACATAGGTTCCTACAACAATTAAGTAGAAAACCACCATTAGAATAAGACCTCCTACTACGACACCAGAATATTTCAATAGGGCTATGAGTAGATCGGGATCTTCGGAAGAAACCACAACACTTGCTAAAAGTGCGAAAACGGCATATGGCGCAGACAACATGATAAGATCTACCATTTTAAGGACCACCTCATTCAGGGAATCGAATATGTCCTTCATTGGTTTTGCTTTCTTCTCTCCAATGAGCAACATGGAGATTGCGAACAATATGGTGAAGAAAATCACCTGAAGCATTAAGCCATTATTAGATAGTGCATGAAAAGCATTATCTGGCACCATGTCCACTAAAAACTGAAGTGGGCCACTGCTCTTTTGCCTACCTGCCTCTGCAATCTTACCCTGCACGCCACTTTCATTAGCGTAGGTTTCCGTAAGCTTTGCGATTGTTTCTTCAGAAACACCATCACCGGGCTGTAACACATTCACTAACAACAATCCAATGGTAATTGCGATCACAGTAGTACCAATGTAGGTAACCATGGTCCTTAGACCGATATTCCGAAACTTGGAGATGTCCTTTAGATCGGAAATACCTTTGATCAAAGATGCCAAGATAAGCGGGATAGCAATAAGTTTCAGCAACTTCACAAAAATGGTCCCCAAGGGTTTGATCCAATCGTCTACGAATCCTGCTCCTCCATCAACGCCTGTCATGATTAGCCCGAAAACAATCCCTAAAACCATTCCGATAAGGATTTTCCAATGCAGTGCTAGTTTCTTCATATCTATAGATTTATACTTTTGAAATTCTATTTAACAACCAAAAATCGGCCAATACCAAAGCAGCCATGGCTTCTACAATAGGCACGGCTCTCGGGACCACACAGGGATCATGCCTGCCTTTCCCTTGCATTTCAACCACATTTCCATCCTTGTCGATGGTTTCCTGCGATTGCATGATCGTTGCTACGGGCTTAAAGGCCACGTTAAAGTAAATATCTTCTCCGTTGCTAATACCTCCCTGTACACCACCGCTATAATTGGTCTGAGTACTTCCGTCTTCATTAAAGATATCATTGTGCTCACTTCCCTTTAGTCGAGTGCCAGCGAAACCACTTCCATATTCAAATCCTTTTACCGCATTGATAGAAAGCATTGCCTTCCCCAACTCGGCATGAAGTTTATCGAATACGGGCTCTCCCAACCCTACAGGAACATTTTGGATAACACAGGTGATCTGACCACCCACAGTATCTCCTTGCTTACGGATGTCTTTTATATAAGCTTCCATTTTGGAAGCCATTTCGGTATCTGCAGTGCGTACCGGATTGTTTTCTATTTGGGAAAAATCCAATTCAGAATAAGGAGTATCCAGCATGAGTTCTCCCACTCCGGATACGTAGGCGGTTATCTTGATATCGCTTAGTAATTGCTTGGCAATGGCACCTGCCGCTACCCTGCTGGCCGTTTCACGGGCAGAGGATCTTCCTCCTCCACGGTAATCCCGAATACCATATTTCTGGTCATAGGTATAATCGGCATGAGAAGGCCGGTAGGTGTCTTTTATGTGCGAATAGTCCTTGGATTTCTGGTTCGTATTTTCAATTACAAATCCTATGGGAGTTCCTGTGGTTTTGCCTTCAAAAATACCTGAGAGAAATTTTACCGAATCGGGTTCCTTACGTTGGGTAACTATGGCCGATTGTCCAGGTTTGCGACGTTGCATATCTCTTTCAATGGCATCGAAATCGAGTGTAAGTCCCGCCGGACAGCCGTCTATAATACCTCCTAAGGCTTCCCCGTGGGATTCACCAAAAGTGGTCAATTTAAATAAGGTTCCGAAGGAGTTACCCGCCATAGTATGCTTTTCAACAAATGTAAATGTATCTAGTCAATAAAAAAATAGGCCGGCCATAATATTTAGAAAACATACCTATTGCGGCGTATAACATTTTCATGAAAAACGCATAACATTCTGGTAAACTGCATACTTGGCTTTTTTGAGTTCTTTGTAGCAAGATATTTTGGGTTTGAAGAGAAAGTTAGAAATCGTAGTCCTATCCGACATCCATTTGGGAACCTACGGCTGCCATGCCCGTGAGGTTTTACAATATTTAAACTCCGTTAAACCACAGAAGCTTATCCTGAATGGAGATATCTTCGACATCTGGCAGTTTCGCAAGCGTTACTTCCCCAAATCCCATTTATTGGTGATTAAAAAAATCTTTGCTTTGGCCGCCAAAGGCACTAAGGTATACTACATTACCGGCAATCACGATGAAAAGCTCCGTAGGTTTAGTGAAACCAAAATGGGAAATATCTACATCCTAGACAAATTAGTACTGAACCTTGATGGAAAGCGCGCTTGGTTCTTTCATGGCGATGTATTCGACGCTTCCATTCAGCACACCAAATGGATTGCCAAATTGGGAGGTTGGGGCTATGACCTTTTAATTCTTTTGAATCGCGCTATCAATGTTGTTTTGATAAAAATGGGCAAGGAAAAATACTCCTTATCTAAAAAAATAAAGAACAGTGTAAAGGGAGCCATTAAGTTCATTAGCGATTTCGAAAACACTGCTACCGAACTGGCTATTGAGAATAAATTCGACTACGTGGTTTGCGGTCACATTCATCAGCCTACCATTCGGGAGGTAAAAACCGACAAAGGAAGCTGCATCTATTTAAACAGTGGGGATTGGATCGAGAATCTAACGGCTTTAGAATACAATAACGAAGCTTGGAAGCTGTACCAGCATGGAAATCGACGTCCCGTTATGAGCCCCATTAAAAATACCTTGCGCGACGAAGATTCTTTCCCAGAGATGCTTTCGGCGTTCTCTGCCTTAAGCGAAATCGCCTCAAAGTAAGGCATTACGCAATACGGTAACTGGATGCAATGCCTGCCGGTTGGCTCCATCTTTTATTTGATGCCTACAACTGGTGCCATTAGCAACGATTACAGTTTCTTTTGAAGCCTTTCGCACCGCTGGAAACAGGCGCAACTCCCCTATTTTCATGCTGATGTCATAATGTTCCTTTTCATATCCGAAGCTACCCGCCATACCACAACAACCCGCTGTAATGATCTTAGGACTGTAATTTTTTGGAATATTGAGTATATCGAAAGTTACCTTCTGATTGCTCAACGCTTTCTGATGGCAATGGATATGCAGTTTTAAGTCCAATTCCTGATCCGTAAACTGCTCCTCAGCAATCCTTCCCTTTTCGAACTCCTGCGCCAGGAATTCTTCGATAAGGAACGTATTGGACGCTATATTGTTAGCAGATTCCTTATCATCTGCTATCCGAAGGAACTCGTCCCTAAAGCCCAAAATGGCCGAAGGTTCTATTCCGATTAATGGATGCTCCGTCGAAATCTTCCCTTTTAAAGCCGAAATAGCCTTATTAACGGCCTCTTTAGCCTCGTCTAAATACCCTTTACTGAATAAGGCCCTAGCACTATCCAAATCGTGAATGGGTTCTACCTGATAGCCCAAACCCATCAAAAGCTCATAGGCATCTATAGCCACCTCGGTATCCAAATAGTTACAAAACTCATCTACAAAAAGATAAATTATATTTTCATTAACTGTTTGATTTTGTTTTGATTGAATATACTTACTGAAGGTATTAGTTGAAATATTTGGGATCGTTCGATTTGAAGCGACTCCCATATAATTTTTGATAGCTCCTGAAACAATCGGCGCCTTGAACAAAGCGTTGGCCACCCTTGGAAACTTTGCCGCTATTTTATTGTAATGTGTGCTCTTTCCGAAGAATCCATCGGAACGCTTCCTTCCATTGGTTTTGGCATACTGATATTGAAATTCGGATTTGGCCACAGCGATATCCACATTACTGGGACACTCACTCGCACAGGATTTACAGCTTATGCATAGATCGAATACCTCCTTAAGCCCTGAATCATCGAATCTGTTAGCTTTACTGGAATCATTCAACACCTCCCTCAGTCTATTGGCTCGGGCGCGTGTGGTATCCTTTTCATCTTTGGTGGCATGGTAACTAGGGCACATGGCTCCATTAGATTTTTCTGTCTTTCTACAATCACCACTACCATTACATTTCTCGGCCAGGCGCACAATTCCCTCCGAATCGGAAAAGTCCATAAGAGTAGACACCTTGGGAGTTTCTTTATCCACAGCCGTTCGCAGTGAAGCATCCATAGGCCATGCATCGGTAATTTTACCGGGATTAAAGATATTTTCTGGATCGAAGGTTTTCTTTATTTTCTTCAGTAATTCAAAATTCTTGGAACCGATCTGCATTTCCAGAAATTCCGCACGCACAATACCATCACCATGTTCTCCCGAGAAAGAACCCCTAAATTTTTTGGTCAGTTTGGCCACATCTGTGGTTATTTTTCGGAAGTAATCTACCCCTTCAATGGTTTTCAGATTCAAAATGGGGCGTAAATGCAACTCCCCTGCACCTGCGTGGGCATAATACACGGCTACTTGTCCATGATCTTTCATGATCTGGGTGAATTCCGAAATGAAGTTCGGTAAATCTTCTAAAGCTACTGCCGTATCTTCAATGCAAGCCACCGCTTTTTTATCACCCACCATATTTCCTAACAATCCTAATCCCGCTTTCCGCAGTTCCATGGCCATATCAATCTCCTGCCTCATTAACACAGGCGCGACGTAGCCATTTCCAGACTGTTTCAAGGACACCAGTAACTCTTTGGTTTTCCGCTCAAGTTCTTCTTCGGTATATGCTCTTACTTCCAGCATCAACAGTGCTTTGGGATCGCCTGAAACAAAAAAGCGATAGGGGTCGTATTTCTTATTGTTTTCGGTACACTTCAGTATCACATCATCCATCATCTCGCAGGTGTAAAGCGAATGTTCCATGGCCACCTGCACGTCATTTAAACAATGCTCCAGGGTTTCATACTGGGGAACCACCATAGCAGAGAGCGGTGGTGGCAGATCGTCCAGTTGCAAGGTGATCTCGGTGGTGAAAGCCAATGTACCCTCACTACCAGAAAGTAATGCACAGAGATTAACTTCTTTTTCGGCGCCTCCAAACAATTCCGATTTCAATAAGGCATCAACAGCATATCCTGTGTTACGACGGTGAATTTCTGGCTTTGGAAACTCTTTTTGAATTTCTTCCTGTATTGTTTCTTGACTTAGTTGATCGAGAAGAACCTCATAGATTGAACCTTCCAATGAATCCTTCTTTGCCTTAGAAACAAAGGTTTCCGAAGGGATCGAAGAAAATTCAACCGCTGCTCCATTCGATAGCAAAACTTTCATGGACACAATCTTATCCCGGGTCACACCATACTTTATAGAGGTAGTTCCACTACTATTGTTACCAACCATCCCTCCTATCATACAGCGATTGCTGGTAGAAGTATTAGGCCCAAAGAAAAGGCCATAAGGTTGCAAATAAGTGTTCAGTTCATCCCGAATTACCCCAGGCTGTACCGTAACGGTTTTTTGATCCTTATCAACCTTAACGATTTGTGTAAAGTATTTGGAAACATCTACAATAATCCCTTCCCCTACACATTGTCCTGCCAAGGAAGTTCCGGCCGTTCTCGGAACCAAAGAGGTCTTGTGCTCATTTGCGAAGGCTATGAGTTGCTGTAAGGCTTGGGTTTTCTTAGGGAATGCCACGGCCAATGGGAGTTTTCTGTATACGGAGGCATCTGTGGCATAAAGGGTTTTATGGAGATCGTCGAAATGAAAATCGCCTTCAAAAGTAGCCTGAAAACGCTGTAAGTGTTTAATCAAAATGCGGGTTTTTCGAATATGACAGGGACGGAACGGTTAAAATTCGTCGTAAAGCAAATAAAGGATTCGGTCCCTTCTACTCCTTGTATTTCATGAATCTGTTCGTATAAAATAGCACGTAACGCATCGTTGTCCTTGGCATGAATCAATACAAAAATCGCATATTTTCCCGATACATAATTACATTCTTTTACTTCGGGTATTTTTTCGAGCTCCACAATCACTTCATCTGCAAAGCGGGCTTGCTTTAAACGGATCCCCACATAAGACTTGGTACTGTACCCCAATTTCTTTTCATCTAACACCAAGTCGGAACGAAGAATAAGCCCATTATCCTTCATTTTCTTGATCCTTTGATGCACTAAGGAGTTAGAAATCTGAAGTTCTTCGGCAATTTTGGAATAAGCCTTACGCGCATCCTTTTTCAAGGCCGTAAGAATTTTGTAGTCCACATAATCAATCTGACTCATAACACATTCATTTAGTATTGAAAAAAGTCAAAATGTTTTTAAAATCAGTTCTATAGAAATAAAATAACACAAAATCAATTTAATAAATAACATATTGACTATAATATCGCAAATATATAACAAACTTGGTTTAATTTTGAACAAAAATTAATCATAATTATTCCGCTATGGACACAACACAATTATTCGAGAAATTGTGGCAAGACTATGCCGCCACCACGCCTTCCGCAGAACTTGTGAAAAAAGCCTTTGAAAATGAAGGGAATACGGTAAACAATGACCATATTGCTTTTAGAACCTTTAACGATCCCAGAATCAACATTGATCAGTTAGCCGCTTTGCCATTGGCCTTGGGATACGAATTCAAGAACGATTATGTATTCGAAGAGAAAAAACTCTACGCCAAACATTTGGCGCACAAAACGAATCCTTCCCTCCCATTGATTTTCATTAGTGAATTGAAAATTGAAGAATTCCCTATCGAATTTCGATTACAGATACAGCGGATTATCGACAGTATTGATTTCAACAAACTAGACCCAATGGAATTGCTCTTTGCAGGAAGACTATGGGAGCTGCCCAGTTATGAAATTTATTCACAACTGTTGGAACAATCAGAATATGCCGCTTGGCTGTACGTAAACGGGTTCTGTGCGAATCACTTTACTGTAGCCGTAAATGATTTGACAACCTTTTCAAATTTGGAATCGGTAAATGCATTCCTGAAGGAAAAAGGTTTCGTCCTCAATACATCTGGTGGCGAAATTAAAGGAACCCCCGAGCAGCTTTTACGGCAATCCAGTATTGTTGCCGATAATATTCCTGTTCAGTTTCAGGAAGGTATATTCGTTGTGACCTCCTGCTATTACGAATTTGCCTATCGCTATCATGGATTTACCGGTTTTATTGCAAATTCTGCCGATAAAATATTTGAAAGTACCGATAAGCGAATGGCATATTAATTGTTAGGATATGTTTCGTAATTTCACAATTACAAAGAAATAATGAAGGGGTAAATACGTTATTTATTCCAGTGTACTAATTAAACAACAACCTAACATGAGAAAATTTGCATTCTTATTTATTGTAATGATTGTATCTGCAACCGGGTTTTCCCAAAATATTTCAGACAATGCCATAGGGCTACGTGTAGGAGATAGCGACGGATTTGGCACCGAAGTGAGTTATCAACGTGCTTTAGGCGAAAATAATCGTCTGGAACTAGACCTTGGATGGCGAACAGGAGACAACTACGATGCTTTTAGATTAACAGGTCTTTACCAATGGGTATTCAACCTAGATGGCAACTTTAACTGGTATGTTGGTGCCGGTGGAGGTGTTGGTAGCATCAGTGTGGATAATGTTCCCGCAGGTACAGACGACAGCGAAACTTATTTCTACGCTGCAGGAGATATCGGTATTGAATATGATTTCGATATTCCGTTGCTCCTATCACTGGATTTTAGACCTGAATTCGGTTTCGGAGGTGATCTTGTCGATGATGACGTAGACTTCGATATTGCACTTGGTATCCGCTATCAATTTTAAGAAATACCTCATTTTTACATATAGAAGTCCCCATTTTGGGGACTTTTTTATTGAAAATCACCTAACAAAAAAGGGGTTTTCCCTCTTTCCTCCCATAGTTTTCATTTATAACTTAGCAATCAATTAGTTTGATAACCAATTTCTTAAGTAATGAAAACTCCAAAATTCCTCAAAATACTTTGCGTATTCCTATCCCTCCTAATGCTGTCCTCCTGCTATTCGGTTAGGATGAAAGTTACCAATGGATTTGGTCCCGAATTGGACGATACTGGTTTTGATGATGAAGACAACGAAGATCCTGCCAGAGGTCAATTATTTAGGACTATAGATACCATCATCACCGTTAAAACAACCACCGATGAGAATCCCGTTAATATCGATGCATGCGAATCGGGCGCGTTGCATACGGTAGAATACCGAAGCACCTTTGGAGGTGTACTCCTCTATCTGGTCACCTTCGGAAGGAAACGGAAGATGAAAGTAAAATATGTATGTGTTAAAGATCAAGGCTAAACGATATGGCAACAACAAAGACAACCCCTAGAGAACGATGGAACACCATTCATAAAAATGGTCCATTTCCCCTTAAATTCTTTCTTTCCACCAAAATGGAGAAAAAGAACATGATGCCCAATCCGCTGGATCGTTACAACGATGCAGCAAACGAAATGCGCCGATTGCTATTGGTGGCTTCTAACCAAAATCACGGTTTCCGTTCCTTTGGTGCGCGCTGGTCCATGTCGTCCATTGCCCATCAAAAAGATCGTATGCATTTTACAGCCAATCTCAATGTGAAGATTGCCATTCAGCCATCGGACATGCACGGTAATAGTCCGTATCAAAGTGACAATCTACATTTATTGCAATGCGGGAATACGATTAAAGAAACTTCTTTCTACCTGGAAAGGCTGGGGAAATCCCTCAAGGCAAGTGGTGCCAGTAATGGTCAGACCATAGCGGGGTGTATTTCTACAGGCGTGCATGGTTCGGGAATTGATGTTGGGTCCGTTCAGGATTATGTGGTAGGACTCAATCTTATTCTAGGTCCCAATCCACAGGATGTCGTATACCTTGAGCGTCATACAAAACCTGCTTTAAGTAATGCTTTTGCAGCCCAGTTGAATGCAAGGGTGATTCGAAATGACGGGCTTTTTAATGCTGCCTTGGTAGGCCTCGGATCATTTGGATTTATTCATGGAGTTGTGATTGAAGCTGAAGACCACTACCTCCTATCGCGTCATGTGATTAAGGTGAAGAAGGCCGATGCGTTGGCATTGGCAGACACCTTGGATTTTAAAAATTCACCCATTAAAATCCCTGAAAAAACTGATGCTCAGGGGAATCCATTACGTCCTTATCATTATAAAATATACATCAATCAGTACAGTAATGAAGACACAGTGCCTGTAGAACTGATGTATAAAATGCCTTTCGATCCGCAATACAAGCAGAAGTTTGGCAACCCCATTCCTTTCATGAAGGAGTTTGTTTATCGGGACTTGATCTATTTACTGGTCAAGATTTCTGAAAAGTTCCCCAAGGCCATTCCAAAATTCGTGAAGGCATTAAGTAATAGCATACTGCCCGACGAAAATAAAGTCATTGTAGGGAAGCTTTCCGAAATTTTCTGGGATGCAGGATATCAAGGCAAGGCCTTTGCCTGCTCTTTTGGTGTGGATCACGCCAATTCTTCTAAAGCATTAAAGGTGTTGACGGATCTTACGAACAACGAAGGTCCTGTCCCCGGCATATTTGCCATGCGGTTTATTCAAAAATCGGATGGACTGATCTCGTTTGCCAAGTATCCATTTACCTGCATGGTCGAGATTGACGGTATTATTTGGGAAGGTTCTGATAAGATCATTAGTTTGGAGAAGTATGCTCAGCGTATGATTGAAGTATTACAACAACACCAAATTCCCTTTACCATTCACTGGGGTAAGAATGCCGATTGGGAATTCCCTGGATTGGCAGACCATATGTTTGGTGCAGACGCCCAGAAATGGATGGATTACCGTTCGGCCCTACTCTCTCAAGAAATGGCCAAAGTATTCACGAATGGTTTCTTGAAGGACGTGAAACTGGATGCCTATAATCCGAACGCCGATCCTAATTTAGTAGCAGATTTGTCGACCTAAAGCAGACCGAAACAACAATTGGGGTGACGGTAAGGATACACCAAAGAAATATTTGAAAATCGATTAAATACCGTTGCCCACGTTTTCAAAAGCCAATTCGTAAGCGGCTTCATAAAGGGGAAGAATATTCTTGGTATCAAATTTTTGTGCTGATTCTCTAGCTTGACTCTTAAATTGTGCAAGGGTCTCTGGATCCTTTAAAATAGAAAGGGCTTTCATGGACATATCACGCACATCCCCTACATTGCTTAAATAACCGCTAATTCCGTCTTCGTTTACTTCGGGCAAACCTCCCGTGTTAGAAGAAATAACAGGAACGCCACTGGCCATAGCTTCTAGAGCAGCCAGACCAAAGCTTTCTTTTTCCGAAGGAAGTAGGAACAGATCACTAAAGCAAAGGATTTTGTTTATTTCGCTACTATTTCCGAAGAAAATTACCTTGTCCGAAATTCCTTTTCTACGACACAATTCCTCTGCTGGTTTCTTCTCCGGCCCATCTCCAACCAACAATAGTTTGGCAGGAATTTCATTCACGATACGATCGAACACCTCAATAATATCCATGACACGTTTTACAGGACGCAGATTACTAATATGGGTAATGATTCGCTCATGAGGCGCTGCCATCATATCCCGTTGACAGTCGGTAAAGGTGTTGTTGTATTTGGAAACATCGATAAAATTGGGCACCACTTGGATTTCCTTATGTACATCGAACAATCGTAACGTATCATCCTTCAAACTCTGTGATACCGAGGTAACCACGTCGCTTTCATTGATACTGAAAGTTACAGCGGGCTTATAAAATGGATGGTTTCCTACCAGTGTAATATCGGTTCCGTGCAAGGTAGTGACCATGGGCACATGGATTCCTTCTGCCTTCAACATTTGCTTCGCCATATAACCTGCATAGGCATGGGGAATGGCATAATGTACATGAAGCAGATCTATCTTGTATTGCTTTACAATATTCACCAGCTTACTGGAAAGTGCCAACTCATAAGGTTGGTACTTAAACAGTGGATATTGCGGTACCGAAACTTCGTGAAATTGAATGTTCCAAGACAGCAATTCCAGTCGTACCGGTTGTTTATAGGTAATGAAATGAATTTCGTGTCCTCTTTCGGCTAGGGCAATTCCCAGCTCTGTAGCAACCACGCCACTTCCCCCGAAGGTTGGGTAACAAACAATGGCTATTTTCATTCTTCTACAATCGTTAGTTTTGTTGTTTCTGGTTCTTCCCGTATGATGGCATTGTAGATGGCTTCCTGTATATTGCTTCTTAAATTACTCCCGATCAATTTGCGGTTGTCTGCCGTGGGAAAGGTTCTGTTAGAAAGAAATACATACACAATATCCTCTTCTGGATCGGCCCACGTAAATGTTCCTGTAAAACCACTGTGACCAAAACTGGTCATAGACACACAACCACAAGTAGGCCCAACATCTCCCAATTGGGGTTTATCGAACCCTACTCCCCTACGCACATCATTATCGCAATAATAACAAGTATTAAAAGCATCTACGGTTTCTGGTTTAAAGTAACGCTTATCCCCGTAAAAACCTTTATTAAGGTACATCTGCATGATCTTCGCCACATCATTGGCATTACTAAACAATCCTGCATGCCCACAAACACCACCCATCATTGCAGCTCCTTGGTCGTGAACATAGCCATGAACTTTCTGCATTCGGAAATAACTATCGTTTTCCGTGGGAGCAATATCATCCTTGTCGAAACGGGACAACGGATTAAATAGAGTGTAATTGGCTCCTAATGACTCATATATATTGCGTTGCACCAATCGATCCATAGGAGTACCGTAGAAATCTTCCAAGTATTTTTTTATTAAATAATAGGGTAAATCACTGTATTTATATCCGGATCGTTGGCGTAAATCACTTTTCTTGATAAGGTCGTAAATCGTATCGGTAATATCCTTGCGAGCAAATAAGTCCTTTGCCACCCTTGTTGGGAATTCCTTCGACTTTTCTTTCGCATAATACTTATCTGAAGGTAACTGGGTAACGGAATCTATAGTATTAATGTAAAATGGAATCCAAGCCCTTAGCCTACCTGTATGCGTCAACATTCGCTTTAAACTGATATTAGCCTTATTGGACCGCTTGAATTCCGGAAGCATTTCCGAAATCTTGGTATCCATGTTAATAATGTTCCTATCGTACAACTCCATGGTTAAAGGTAGCGTTGCCAAAATCTTGGTAAGCGATGCTACATCATACACGTCGTCGTCTCGTACCCTAATCTTCTTTTCTGGAGTATGATGACCGAAGTTCTTACTATAGACCACCTTTCCTTTGCGTGCTATCAATATTTGTGCACCGGGCATCATACCCGCCCAAACACCAATTCGCGCCAAAGAATCTACTTTCTTCAATTTATGGGAAGACAGACCCACGCTTTCGGCCGTTCCATATTGCAAGCGATTTACGTCTTTGGTAACAATAGAGGTATTTACAGGAAAGTCCTCTCCCGCAGAAACCGGTAATTGTCCTTCGGCACCTCTGGCTCCAAAAATAAGCTGGGCCGATAATTGTTGCGCTACCTTACTATTCTGATAGGAAACAATAATCCCTTCAAAATTCCCTGTTGCGGTAATATCCAACAACGCATAAGGACGCGTAAATACGTCTAGTATGACTTTATTGGTCCTTGCAATCTCGTACAACCAAACCAACTCCTTGTCTTCCAACTTGTATCCTTTCCAAGGATTGGCGTTCGATTTATGAAAGCCTACGATGACATAGTCATACTTTTCAAGCTTTTTTACATAACTAGACAGGCTATTAGCACGGATCCAGTCGATATCGGAATACTTTCTCAAGTACTTCAAAAACTCTTTTCCACTATCATCCCCAAAGTTTACATAGGCAATTTTGGTATCCTTAAGGTTCTTTATGGGTAATATGGCCGAATCATTCTTGACTATGGTCAAGGCCTTTTCCATGGCTTCTTCGTACAGCGCATAATCTTCGGCTGCATTGAGTTCTTCTACTATATTTTCAGCTGCAACAGGTACATAATCGTTGAGTCCTACCTTGTATTTGGCGAGCAATATCTTCTTAACCGAATGTGCCAAACGTTCTTCGGTAATAGCTCCTTCACGATATGCCCTAACAAGCATATTATGTGCTTTAGGTACATTTTCAGAAATGAGAAGGACATCGTTTCCAGCCAAGAAAGCCGCTAAATCGATCTCTCCAGGTTGTTTGAAATCGGCCGCACCTTTCATATTCAAGGCATCGGTAAAGATTAAACCGTTAAAACCAAGCTCTCCTTGGAGGATATTGGTTACTACATTTTTTGAAATGGATGAGGGGTATCCCGATTCATGCACAATGGACGGAATATTAAGGTGGGCTACCATAACGCTGCTCAATCCTTCACTAATAATTTGTTTGTAGGGATATAGCTCCAACGAGTCTATCCGTTCCTTATCGAATAAAAGGGTAGGCAATGTTTTGTGCGAATCGGCATCCGTATCACCATGGCCCGGGAAATGCTTGGCATTGGCCAAAACACCGGCGCTTTGCATTCCTTTCATGAAGGCAATCGCCTTTTTGGAAACGTTCTCACGGTCTTCCCCAAAAGAACGATTCCCAATGATAGGATTCTTAGGGTTTGTATTAATATCTACAACCGGGGCAAAGTTGAAATGAACCCCCATACGCTTGGAGTGCTCTCCAATGCGCTTTCCTACCTGCTCGACAATACGATCGTCCTTAATGGCTCCCAAGGTCATGTTCCATGGATATGCAAAGGTCGAATCCAAGCGCATGGCCAGTCCCCATTCGGCATCCATACCAATAAGCAATTTGGTTTTAGAAAGCTCCTGAAACTCATTATTGAGATGTGCTTGTCTAACAGGACCTCCTTTTGAAAAGATAATACCTCCTATATAATAGTCGGTAATAAGGTCCTTTATTTGATCGGTTTTGGACTTGGGGTCGCTCGAAAAAACATCGACCATGAACAACTGTCCAATTTTTTCCTGCAAGCTCATAGCCCCATACACACTGTCTACCCATTGTTGCTGGTAAGGTTGTTCGGTCTCTACCACCAAAAGCGGGTTAATCTGTTGGGCATACCCCAATAAAGAAAAGGCTAGGAAAAGTGAGGTTGCTATGAAATGCTTCATAGAATCTAAGGTAACAAAAACTATACTAAAATTATGCTAAAAAACGGCTATGCCAGCTATCTTTTGCGGGAACTTCCCAATACTCAAGGTATTCGGCCTTGGTATTCACGAGGTTATTGAAAACAACCGTATTTGGGGATACCGATCTGTTCTTTGCCATTTGTTTGAAATCGGCCAAGGACTTATGGGCAATGAAGTCTCCATTATAGAAAGTAACGTTCATTTTATCCAATAAGTCTACTCCGAATTCATTTTCTAACGACTGAATAAAATGTACCGATGCGTCGATACTACAGCCGGAAGCGGAGGCATTGGTTTGGTTAAGGCCAATGATGATAAATCGGTTGTATTTCACCTCAAAACCTGCTTCCAAATCGGAACCATGAGCGGTCCATTGTTGCAGGAAATGGGCGGTTTTTTCATTTATATGCGAAACTTCCTCTTCGGAAAGTTTTCTATTGGATTGGTATATCCAAATCCTCGAATTATCTGGTAAATCGTTAAAATCTGCTAACATGCTCTATAAATCCTTTGCATTGGCGATCATTTCGGCTACGTCCATCACCTCAATGCTATCTTCCTTCTCTTTACTCTTAACGCCGTCGGTCATCATAGTATTGCAGAACGGGCATCCCGCAGCTATAATTTCTGGTTGGGTTTCCAGGGCTTCCTCAGTACGCTCAACATTGATGTCTTTATTCCCTTTTTCAGGTTCTTTAAACATCTGTGCGCCTCCTGCTCCACAACATAATCCACGTGTTTTACAACGCTTCATTTCTATAAGCTCTACCTCCAGCTTTTGCAATAACTCCCTTGGAGCTTCATATTCATTGTTGGCTCGGCCCAAATAACAAGGGTCGTGGAAAGTAATGCGTTTTCCTTTAAACTTGCCTCCTTCTACCTTAAGCCTACCCTCGTTCAATAGGGATTTCAAAAATTGGGTATGGTGCATCACTTCGTAAGTGCCTCCCAATTCTGGGTATTCATTTTTTATGGTATTGAAACAATGGGGACAGGTGGTAACGATCTTCTTTATTTCATAACCATTGAGCACTTGAATGTTCATCATGGCTTGCATTTGAAAAAGAAACTCGTTCCCCGCACGTTTGGCAGGATCTCCCGTACAACCTTCTTCCGTTCCCAACACAGCAAACTCCACTCCAGCTTCATTCAACAATCGGGCGAAAGCTTTGGTTATTTTCTTGGCCCTATCGTCGAAACTACCTGCACATCCAACCCAAAAAAGAACTTCCGGGTTTTTCCCTTGTGCCATGTATTCGGCCATTGTTGGAACTTTAATAGGTGCTGACATGTACTTCTTAATTTACTACTTTAAATACAACTTCCATTTTCTGACTTCCTTCTGGAGCAGTATACTGAGCAGGCGTAATCGCTACGAACTCTTGCTCGTTAAGGGAAGTAATCAATAAACTAATTTTCTGTTGTATGGCAAGTGCAATGCATTTACGTTCTGGGTTAAGTCGCCACTCCCCTACGGCCGATTGTTTCCCATTCTCGATGAAATCGAAGGTATTGTCTTCCCGGAAGACAAACATCATGTTCTTCTTCTGTCCCTCCATTTGCATCATGGCCTTCCCATTTTGGCGTGCTGCATCCATAAGCCATGATTTACTTATCAATTTTCGCACTTCTTCTTCAGATTGCGTCACTCCTTGCCCCCAACTTAAAGCGGTAGCAAAAAGGAATAGTATAAAAATGTATCTCATATTAATCTTTAAAAACTTCAATAGTTACTTCTTTTTCGACCAAATCGGTGAACTTGCCTTTATACCTTGTGGCTTTTACCAAGTGATTATCGATCCAGTGATAATTTCCTCCACGGGGTTTTCCCATAAGCATGGAATGATACTTAAATCCGTGTTTATTCAACCATTCTTCCGTCACTTCCCTATGTTCCTCGGTACGCGAGGTAAAAAAGCAAATAATATGGCCTTCATCATACCATTTGTTTAGGGTGTGCAAGGCATCTGGATATAGCTTTGCCGTTGCCATCCGTTCTGGTTCTTCATTCGGAATATCATCACAAATGGTGCCATCTATATCGATGAGGTAATTCTTTACTCCCTCGGGCAATACAGGACTTACTGTTTCACCGCTTTCTACCTTTTCGTGTAATAACTTCTCTACTTCGTCTTTATTCATCTTCTTCGTCGTTTAACGCTTTAAAATCTACTTTACTCAGTCGTATATAAAGGGCCAGCCTGTGCTCACCCGGTTTTCTATATTTTGGGTTTCTACTTTCGTAGACACTTCTGCGGAACGCTTCTTCGCGTAAAACCTCCAATTGTTTCTCGGAACAATAGTCGCAGAAAATCTTTTTTACTACTACGGAATCCAGTTCTATGGACTTGTTCACATAAATACGGGTATACATTTTAAACTGAAGGGAATCCTTCCTGTAATCCCGCTGTTGCGCCAATAGGCTGGACATCCCAGCAAAAACTAAAATACCTAAAAGAACGATTCTTTTCTTATGACTCATTTATCCAATTGGCACGATCCATCTGATTGAATGGCCATGGTGCCGCATTGTTCTCTATATTGGTCATGGTCACGTTAAGCTCTGAAGGAGCTGCCGATTGTTCCATCACCAAATACTGGCGCATGTCCATAATAATTGACAGTGGATCTATACTTACTGGACAGGCTTGTACACAGGCATTGCAAGTGGTACAGGCCCATAGTTCTTCCCTTGTAATATAATCATCCAACAACTGTTTCCCATCGGGTTCGAAAGTTCCGTTCTTATCAATGTTCTTACTTACTTCTTCCAAACGATCCCGGGTATCCATCATGATCTTTCGAGGCGATAGTTTCTTTCCTGTTTGGTTGGCTGGGCACTCACTGGTACATCGACCACATTCAGTACAGGTATAGGCATTCAGTAATTGAATCCTCGATAAATCCATTACGTCACTGGCTCCAAACTTGGCAGGGGCTTCGGCTCCTTCCGCTGGCGCGGCAAATGGATCTGCATTGGGATCCATCATTAACTTCACCTCATTGGTAACCGATTCTAAATTCTTAAACTGCCCCTTGGGAGCGAGCCTTCCGTGATACACATTGGGAAATGCCAAAATAATATGCAAGTGCTTACTGAAATACAAATAGTTAAGGAATACCAAGATTCCCAATATATGAAGCCACCAAGCAGTGCGCTCAATGATATGCAGTGTCTCTACCGAAGTACCACCAAACCATCCTGCGATGTGCTTAGATACAATATTACCAGAATTCATTTCCTGAAAAGAAATGTCTGTGGCATTCATAACCAAGAACAATGTCATCAACACCATTTCGAAGTAAAGAATGATATTTCCATCATTCTTAGGCCAGCCTTTCATCTCTGGACTAAGAAAACGCTTTAAACGCTGAATGTTTCGGCGAATCCAGAAGACAATCACCGATACGAACACCAAAACGGCCAGAATCTCAAAAGATGCTATTAGGAAACCATAGAACCCGCCCATGAAGGCAAAAGCACGATGGGTACCAAATAGGCCATCTATGATGATCTCAAGCACTTCTATGTTAATGATAATGAACCCAAGGTATACCACAATGTGAAGCAGCCCTGCAATAGGACGTACCACCATTTTCGATTGCCCCAATGCAATTCGAATAACATTGTTCCAACGCTGTCCTTTATTGTCAGAAGAATCTACTTCCTGCCCCAACTTAATGTTACGGATGACTTTACGAATGTTTCGTGTAAAATAGCCAATCCCTAGAATCAGGGCCAATAAAAAGAGTATGTTAGGAATGTATTGCATTAGTTAACCGAATCTTTGGGTGTTTCGTAGGCTTTGGGTCGTTTCCCGAACAAAGAGAAATGAACGTATCGTTTGGGGTTGAGCTTCATATCCTCCAATAGCTGCTCTAGCTGAAGGGAGGCGCCTGTTAGATTGTTATATAGTTCTTCGTCTTTCAACAGCTTGCCCAGACTTCCTTCTCCATTCTTAATGCCTTCTGAAAGCTCGTTTAATTGACCAATGGTGTTCTCTAAATTAGAAGCCAGACTGCTCACATTGATTTGCGCTAAGGAATCTGAAAGCTTAGCGAAGTTGGCTGCCGTGGTATCTAGATTGGACAAGGTGTTGGTCATTTTCTCCTTGTTGGTATTCAATAGGCTATTGAAGTTCTGGGAAGCTCCCTTGAAGCTTGCCATCGTCTGATTTAGATTGGCAATACTCGAACGCAAATTGGCTTTGGTATCTTCATCCAAAACTTCGTTCACTCCATTCAACACCGTATCCAAACGTCCAAGGGTCTGCATCAGGCTTTTCTCTAATGGGTCGAATTTCTCAATGATTCCATCGATCATTCCTGATTGGATCTCCCCTTTTAAGGTGTCTCCAGAAACGGCCATCACATTAGTGCTCATATCCGGAATGATTCCTAAGTTATTCCCGCCAATGAATCCACTACTGTAAATCTGCACCATGCTCTTCTTGGAGAACTGAAAATCCTTTTCTACCGAAAACTTCACTACCAATTTCCCGCTCCTATCGGCAAAATCAATCTCCATTACCTTTCCTACAGCCAGTCCATTAATGGTTACTGGGGCTGAAGTGGCCAAGCCAGCTACATTGTCATATTTTACGTAGAACACTTTTGAAGTATTCAGAAGATCTGAATTCTTCAAAAAGCTATACCCAAAAATGAACAGGAGAATTCCGGAAAGAACTAAAATCGCTGTTTTTACTTCTCTAGAGAGTTTCAAATGTTTGCTTTTTTATTACCAAACAAATGTAGGAATAAATATGATTATAGCATGCTTTTGAAAAAAGATTATGTACAGAAGAAGAACGACGTTTTCAGAAATAAAAACGCTTCCAAAGTCAGCATATCAGCAAAGTAGGTTGCTGCGTTTAAATACCGTATAGCTTTTTGAACTCGTCCAAAAAGTGTTGTCTGCTTTGAAGACCGTTGTACCCACCATTGATCCGTTTAGTGACCATATGGATATCGTCGGCATCGGCATATCGGTTAATATTGTTCTTTTTCCAAAACCAGCAGGCAGAAGCCAATGCCCATTGGGGAGTCGCTACCAGATCGGGTTGCCCCAGAAAATCCTGTTGGGTGTACTCGGAAAACATTCTATAGTTCGCCTTACCCGTAAGCTGTATAAGTCCCCTACCCCTGTAGTTCCATCCATCACCACTGGCTTCATCCCCGTTCTCCATTCTATTTGCATATACACGATTGGCAATCTTTTCGGGTTGGCGGGCATATTGGTTGGCCAAGTTCATATTGGGAAAGTATTTGCGAAACACTCCGTACAAGGCTTTGGCGGAATAATTCAAATTTTCCACCACATACTTAAAGCCTCCACTTTCATGGGCCACCTGAGCCAAAAAATGGGCCTTTCGTAATGGGGTATCGATACCGTAAGCAGGCAAGGTTGTATCGAACAAGTTCACAAATTTTGAAGCGCGGTCCCAGCTAACATCTGGAATGATCTTTTTAAAGTTTTCCTCGGTAATCATAACTAACTGGATGTAATGAATATGGCTTTAATTCGATCAATGATACCTTGAAGCACACTAAAGATGGCATCGGAAGAGAAACCGCCTATAAGCGCGAGTACACTTTTACTAAAAAGATTAATACTGTTTGGGTCTTTGTCATAAAAGGATATGATTTCTGAAAGAATTAAACCCGAAATCACCCCCAAAACAATAAGCGCAAAATAGTAGATATTGTCTTCAGGGACCAAAGTGCTATTCTTTACGGCTACCGTAACGTTCTTTAGAAGATAGAATAATACGCCAAGACCGGCAATGGACGATAAAAACGCCAGGTTAAGCAATAAAGACCATCCTTCATTTTCCATAATTCCCTTATCGAGGGAATCGTCATTGACATCGGCGGACATCCCTGTGAGAATAAAAATCGCTAAAAACAGGATGGACAAGATGATTAAATTCCTTACCAAAGGAATCTTGCTTAGTTTCATATTATTGGTAACATCTTGTTTACAGGTACGAATGTATTTAATGGATTTGGGCGTAGCGGGTGCAATGTTTTTACAAAGTAGGTTATGTGTATTCACCAAGCTTTCAACATCATCATTGTTTATGCCATTCAGTATTTCGGTATTGATGATAGTACCGTTGAAAACGGCAAAGGAAATCATACTGTTGATTTCTTCACGCAGTTCTGCCTTTACTGCATCCGAAATGATTGTCCCATTGTTTTTAGGAGGACTTGTATCTGCTTTTTTTGGGGTAGTGGGTTCAGTTGCCATTGGGTAGTTTTTACCTCAAACTTACTCAGTTCTGGGCAAAAATCACAGGCAAAATGGATCATTTTTAGAAAAATACGTAAAACTACGTAGTGCCCTTTTCCTAAAGAAGAATTACTAAAAAATCAATGTTTGCAAGGGTTTATTGAGGTTCATCCGAAAGGACATCGGCCAATTTCACCTTTTCACCATTTCGAAAAGCAACCACATAACTGGAAGGATATCCTTTTTCCCTAGCATAGGTTTTCATGAGCTGGATTTTATTGTAATCGCTCGTTTCGCCATAGTAATATTTGTAGAGGGTATCTTCCTTATTCCAGGTTATTTCTTCCAATCCCTTGAAATTGTATGGCTTTGGCTCCAGTTTTCTGCTACTGGCCGCCAATTGCACTTTGAAAATAACGCCTTCGTAGATTTTCTCCTCCGTACTTTCTATGGCTTCTTCGATTTCGTCTTGGGTAATGACTGGGTTTTGGGCATCGCTGGTCGCCAGAGCCAGGTTCTTTCTATAGCTTTTAACGGCATCTGCAATAGAGCTTGCCATATCGTTCTGCCCTTTCTTAGAATTGAGATAAGCGCCTTCTTTCTTATTGGTAAGGAAGCCCGTTTCTATCAACACACTAGGCATATAACTTTGGTGCAATACGATGAAACCTGCCTGCTTAACACTTCTGTCCTTACGTTTCAGTTTATTTACAAAGTTGTTTTGTATCAGACCCGCCAACATAATGCTCTGATCCAGATATTCTGCCTGTAAAATACTTAGGCCGATAAATGATTCAGGAGAGTCTGGATCATAGCCGGCATAGTTTTCTTCATAATTATCCTCCAAGAAAATTACTTCGTTCTCCTTTTTGGCCACTTCCATATTCCGTTCGTTGGCATGTAGTCCCAATACAAAGGTTTCCGCCCCATGGGCCTGCGAATTGTGTGCATTGCAATGGATGGAAACAAAAAGATCGGCGTCTGCTCTATTGGCTATTGCTCCCCTTTCAAACAAGTTAACGAACACGTCTGTCTTACGGGTATAGATTACCTTGAAGTTGGGATCTTTTTCCAAAATAGCCCCCACTTTTAAAGTAATACTTAGTGCAATATCACTCTCCTTCAACCCTTTATGGTACTTACCTCCGTCTTTACCTCCATGACCCGCATCCAATACGACGACAAAGGGGTTTGTGGTATCGTTATTGTGGCTAATAAAAGCGTAGGAAGTTAAAATTCCTATAAATAGCACGAAAATGAGTAGCGGTTTAGTTCTCATATAGATGAAACGCAGTATTGATACTGATATTTTAAAATTTTGTTATTCGAAATCTAAGCCCAAAAAATATGCTTAATTTTGGGCATTCAAAAACTAAGCCAATTTATTAATTGCGATGGTAGGTTTGGGGAAATCAAAATTTATTTATCACAAAAGATATCTACAATACATAGACTTTTAACATTGCATATAAAGAGGCACCTTTTACTTCCAATCTATATCTTTCTGCTCTGCTGCAGCACTGCTTTATTTGCTCAGGACCCTCCTGCACGCGGTGGTGTAATCATTCGAGCTAAAGAAGATACTTTAATCCAGGAAAAAAGGGATACGCTGCTCACGCAGGAAATTACACTTTCCCAAGTACCCGTCGATACTGTAAAGACTGACACCATAAAGCCAAAAAACGAATTGCTCACCGATGTGGTAGAATACTATGGAGAGGATTATGTCTATGTGGATCGAAAGGAAGGAAAGGTGTATATGTATAATGAAGCCTATATCGTTTACGAAGATCTTCGCATAGATGCAGGACTTATTATCTTAGATTACAACAAAAACGAAGTTTACGCCAAAGGAATAGACAGTGCGGGAGTGTACAGTCAAGCGCCTATTTTCGTTCAGGGACCAAATAAGGTAGAGCCAGATTCCATTCGGTTTAATATGGATACCAAAAAGGCCATTTCATACAACTCGGCCACAGAACAGGATGGGGTAAAATTTATCCCAGCCATTACCAAACGGGAAAACGACTCGGTATACTACTTTAAGAATGTAAAGTTTACCACCTCCGAAAGAACCGAAGATCCCGAGTATTACTTTCTGGCGCGTAAAGCGAAATTCGTTCCCAAGAAAAAGGTGGTGACCGGTCTGGTAAATATGTACATCGCCGATGTCCCTACCCCCATTGGATTGCCTTTTGCGTTTTTCCCTATTACCCAAGATCGTACTTCAGGGTTCATATTTCCTAATATTGGTGAGCAAAATAGGCGGGGATTCTTTTTTCAAAACGGTGGATATTATTTCGCATTGAATGATTATGTAGATCTAACCCTAACGGGGGACTACTATACCAATGGAAGTTATGGATTGCGGGGTGATAGTGATTACGCACTTCGCTATAAATTTCGGGGGAACCTTAGTTTTCGATATGAAAGCCTCATTGAAAGCGAACGGGGATTCCCGGATTTCAGTCAGAGTACGTTGTATAATATCCGTTGGAGCCACACCCAAGACCCTAAATCGAGCCCGAATTCGCGATTCAGTGCTTCGGTTAATTTGGGAAGTAGTCGATTCCTTCAGCAAAGTATCAATCAGACGAACAATGCCAGTCAGCTAGTAAATACCTTGAGCTCGTCGGTTTCCTATTCAAAAACCATCCCCACCCAACCGGAGGTAAGCTTTACTATTGCTGCAACACACAGTCAGAATACGCAGACCGAAGTCATAAATATGTCTTTGCCCAACTTTAATGGAAGCGTTTCACGGGTTTTCCCTTTCGCACCGAAAAGCGGTGTAAAGAAAGGGGCTTTACAAAATATCAACCTACAATACAATGTGGTTTCCGAAAACAGGATACAAACCACAGATTCACTTTTCTTCAAAAAAGAAATGTTCGATGATGCCCGCATCGGTGCGCGTCATACCATTCCACTAAGTACCAACTTTAAGCTCTTCGACTACTTAAGTATGTCCATGGGAGCCAATTATGAAGAAGTTTGGGTAGGAAGAACGTTCGATCAATCGTACGATACAGAAACGAGTAGTGTGGTTCGCGATACGGTTTCAGGTTTCGACAGTTATAGAACGTATAGTTTTTCAACGAGTTTGGGAACCACGCTTTACGGGGATTACACACCAAAAAAAGAAGGTGGTAAAATACAGGCCATTCGCCATACCATGCGCCCTTCCATAAGTTACAGTGTAAGTCCAGCATTCGATCAGTTTTATGATGAATACGTAATCCCAACACAATCGGCAGATCCCTTGGTACAGGATGAAATTGTGCAGTATTCCCGTTTCGAAGGAACGCTCTATGGCGCACCGAGCAACAACTATTCCAGTGGGCTCTCCTACTCCTTGAACAATACGATAGAAGCCAAAGTACGGGATCGGGACACAACAGCGACCGAACCTAAGAAAATATCATTGATCAACAATTTGAATTTCGCTGGAAACTACAGCTTCTCTGCAGATTCCCTAAACTTTAGTCCGATTCGTTTTTCTGCAGGAATTCCTATTATAGAAAAACTGGAATTGAACTTAAATGGGTCATTAGATCCTTATGCACTGGACAACAACAACCAGCGCATCGACCGTTTCAATATTGATAATGGGGGAAGTCTGTTTAGGCTAACGGCAGCAAATGTGAGCTTTAATTATTCCTTCTCAAGCAAAGACTTTCAAGGCAAAGATGATGATGAGCCTGAAGATGATGGAAATTTCGAGAATGATACCTTTAGAAATGGAGGTCGACCAGACGACTTGTTTGGTGTGGATTCACCCATAGACAATAGGGCATCGCAGCAACGAAAGAAAACGAAAGACAAGGGACAATCTTGGTATAATTATGAAATCCCTTGGAACCTGCGAATGGCTTACACGATGACCTATAGCAATTCGGTCCGACAGAACGAGATTTCGTCTCAATCTATCATGCTCAGTTCCAGTGTAGAGCTCTCGCCACGATGGAGCGTACGGGTTTCTTCGGGATATGATTTTAAAAACAAAGGGGTTACCTTAACCCAACTCCGATTTGAAAGGGATTTGGAGAGTTGGTACAGTTGGTTTAGTTGGACGCCCATTGGTGCAAGAAATACTTCGTGGAACTTCTTTATAGGCATTAGAGGTATCCTTAAAGACATTAAATACGACAAACGTCGAGAGGCCGACAGAAGGCTATAATTCAAAAAAACACCAGATGAAAAAAATAATCAACACTCCTAACGCCCCTGCTCCTATTGGCCCCTACAGCCAAGCTGTACAATTGGGTAACATGCTTTATACTTCGGGACAGGTAGCCATAGATCCTGCCACAGGCGAATTGGTTATGGACGATATAAAAACCGAAACCAAGCAGGTCATGGAAAACATGAAAGCGGTATTAACTGCTGCTGGAATGGATTTCAGCAATGTGATTAAAACGTCCATCTTTATTAGTGATATGGGGAATTTTGCTCAAATAAATGAGGTCTACGCTACTTATTTTGACGAGGCAACCGCACCAGCAAGGGAAACCGTTGAAGTGGCTAATTTGCCCAAATACGTGAATGTGGAAATATCCATGATCGCTTCCCTGTAAAAACGACTAGTTTTCTTCTTTGGAATCGGGAGCGATGAAGTTCACTGGATAATTATCATCGGATTCAACTTCCAATTCCTCCTTCTTCTCCTTGGTCATTTCTTTATTGAAGAGTTTTTGCATCAACTCTTTAAAGGTATCGAAGTCTACCGAATAGGACACTCCAGCTCCTTGTTCAAAGATTTGGTCTTCCCCAATAAATTGAAGATCCGCCTGTCTGTTGAAGAAATTAATACGTAGGCTTCCGTCATCATTTACCAGCCATTGCACCTCGATATCTCCGGCAACGGTAGATTCATTGGCTCCACCTACAGGAACCCCTACCTTACCATTGATTAGGATGCGCTCCGAAATATTGGTAGAGAAGTCCACCCCTACCTGATATTCAGTTTGCTGACTCACACTATTGGGATTGGTACTAATAGAAGGTAAGACAATGAATTTCTTATCACTATCGGCAAAAATATCCTTCACCAATTTATTTACACGTTCCGTTAGGGTGCTACTAAAGGCATTTTGCCCTCCAATGTTCAAATCTCCTTGGAACGCTCCTGTAGACACTAAAAACAAGGCCTGTGTTTGTCGTTGCTCCTTATCCTGCAACTTATACTCCAACTCACTTTTTACCGTAGAACTCACTCGAGGGAAATTGATCTGGAAATCCAATTCAGGTTGCAAGATTTCATCAGAAAGGCTTACCAATACTTCAACCGGTATTTTTCTATTGAAAGAAGGGTTATCTAACAGTACCGCAGGATTGGCCTCAGTTTCATATCGTGCGGTAAGATCCAATCGCGCTCTGGTTGGGTTCCCATCCCAGGTAATGCTTCCCCCAGGTACTAGATCGATTGTTTTATCTACAATGCCACCATACCTAAAATCGTAGGTTCCTTGGGTCACAAGGAAGTCACCCCACATATTGAATTTACCATTGGTATTGATTTCCAGCAGCATATTTCCAAATCCTTTTCCATTTAAATTGGAATTGTTCTGCTGATCTACCAGTACTTCGATCTCCGCATTTTCATTGATATCCAATTCAAAGTTGAGGGAAAGTCCTTTTACTTCCTCTGGAATGATTACCTCTCCGCTAATAAGGGCTTGTTTCTCTTCAGGAGAAATAAAACGAATGAAGGAATCATCACTTATACTGGCTGCATCACTAATCGGGATTTTAAATTTAGTTCCCTCTTCGGTGGTCGCTACCACATCGATGACCAACTCGTCCATAGGGCCCTGTATCTTGGATTCTCCACTAATAAATGCCGTACCATAATACAGGGCTTCGTCGTCTGGAGGCGTATCTAATACTAGAAAACGTCCCGTATCCATTTCCAAACTCATTCCCCAATTGTCAAAATTGTTATGGGCGAAGAATCCTTCCAAGGTGGCATAGGTATTGTACTTGGTATCTGTAATTCCTGTTTTCGGCAAAAGGAAAAGTTCTTTTTCTACCTGCACCAAGGTATTGTCGTCCAAATCCACATCTACATTCAAATACGGAATGGTAAGCCCAGCATTATTCAATGCTAAGTTTCCATTAATCTCTGGTTCTCTAGCAAGTCCTGTTACCTGGGCCTTCCCAGTTACATTACCCCGTATATTGCTAATTACATCGCCTCCGAAAGGACTGAAAGCAGCCAAATTAAAATTGGTAAAGTCCACGTTCAGATCTACTGTGGGATCTTTACCCTCAACACTTAAGAGACCATGGGCCTTGAAGGAATCTACATTGTCATTTTGAAGATTGGAAGCAAAGGTATATTTGGTAAGATCTGAGTTTCCTTTAATATCAACGTACAAATCACCGTAGTTTACCTCATTTACCGTCACATTGTCTACCACAACTTCCGAATTGGGATAAAAGGCCTTGCCGCGTTTCAGAAAATTCATCTTACCGTTAATGTTCCCTGCGAGATCCAAACTGTCTATTTCGGGCAGTAACTTGCCTATATCTACATCCCTAAACTGAAGCTTCATATCGATAAGACTGGTATCCTGCACAAAACCAGCCATTTGAATGAGCTCATTCTTATGTCTCAGCGTAAGGGAATCTAGATTGATGTCCTTAAAGTTATTATCGAAAGTGATCTTGTTCCTGGAGTCATTATTCCTATTTAGATACCAATCATTATCCTTGTAAGTGATTTTCGACTTCTTAATTCCAACAACCGACTTCCCGTTTGGATTAATGGTATGATACAAGGCCAGATCGAAGAGATCCGCTTTCCGCTTTCCTCCTTTAAAATTCGATTGAATGTACAGTGTATCGTTTAGGGTCTTATTAATGAGATTAATATCCGTTAGATTGTAGGCACCGGTGTAGAGCGAATCTACCGAAATGAATGCGTTATACAGCGGATTATCGTTGTCCAATTGAACGTTCACCTTTCCTAGGTAGTTATCGTACACCAGCATTTCTGGGGATCGGAAATCTAATTTAAACTTAGATTCGTCCGAATATACCGAACCTTTCACACGGGTGTTCTCCCCCAATTGCAATTGAGGAACAAACACATCTACGATCTTGTTGTACACCCTAAATTCATAATCGATAAACTGTCCCGTAGTCACTTCATTGGGAATATAATTGGCATAAATACTCCCTACCGAATTATGGAAAAGGTTGGGGATATCTTCAACCAAGAACTTACCGCTAATCTTACCATTTACAATATCGGGAGATCGAATCTCTATGGTTCGGATGTCCTTTTCGAAAGAGGAAGTAATTAAGAAATCGTCGAAGTAGAAATCATCCTTTTCCGTTTGATAGAAGGTTTGAAGGAATTCAATATTCCCCACAGCGTCATTCACCGTGGTTCCTTGCATATCCATTACAATACGACCAGCAAAAACCGAAATACTATCCCTTTTAAACAAATTCAGCTTGTTAAGCTCGGCATATTCAATATCTGCTTCAAAGTCGTACTGATTGAACTCTTTGGAAATGTCTACCAAACCGTTGAAGTTCAATTTTACATTGGGATCATCTATGGATAGTTTTCCATTGAATATGGGATCTTTCAAGTTTCCTGAGACCGCAATGTCCTTGTATACATAGTTTTCGAAATCGAAACTGGCTATATTCCCCGTTATCTTTGTATTCACTGTCTTTGCAGTAAATCCTCGTCCATCGATATTCACATTGGCGTTCACCTTTCCGAAGGAAATGGAATTGGTAAGTTTCCCTAAATTGAAATCACTGAAAATGACATCTCCATTATAAAAGGCGTTGGAGAAATCATGGATATTCCCCATTTCCATATCCAACTTGGCATCCCCTAAATCACTCAGGATATTACTGTTGGTGATTAAGAAATCGTCGTCCAATTGAGTATCTCCAATGACCGAAAAACTTCCAAAATACTTCAATTCCTGAGGCAGCTGTTCCCCAAGTACGGAAGGCATAAGTCGTCTTAGGTCGAAATAATTGGTGGTAATGACATGATCCTTTCCGCTAATAATATAAGTCTCATCATCATCCAGAAGATGTTTAAAGGAATAATCTCCCAGCAATCGAGTGTTGCCAAAGCTTAAGGATCCGTTGGAAAACAAAAAGTCGTTGAGTGTTCCGTCGATCGCGCCTTCTAAACTAATGTTGATATCGCGCCCAAACTCATTGTAGAAAGCATTGAGATCGTTGGTAGAAATATTGGAATCGACAAAATCGGCATCGATTACTACAGAGTTATTAAAATCTGCCATGCCCTTCTCTTCATCGTAATTCAACACCAAATCCCCATTTATGAAGGAATCATAGGTTTCTAGCCGTAAATCCTTGAACGTGATGGCAGACAATGTATAGGCGAAGTCTGCTTCCAATTTCTGAACCGAAAAACCACGAGCCGCATCTAGGGTCAAGGAATGTACTTTTGCCGTGATGTCCGGACCTACGATGGAAAAATCATCGGCGGACAAATAAATATTCGAGAAATTAATGGCTTCGGGTGCTTGAAGGTTCTCGTCACGAATACGAACTACGGTATCCTCAAGATTTACTTCATCCGAATTCAACAAAAAGGGCTCTCCACTAGGAGGCTCACCGGTTTCAAACTTTTCGGTAAAGATGTATAGATTATCATCCTCTTCCCCTTCATACGTGGTAATGTACAATTTAGCTCCCGAAAGATCTACAAAGCCAAAATCGAGGTCACCTTCCGTTAAACGTTTTACACTTAGAATGCTAGTCTGTATTTCTTTGGAATAAATTAAGGTATCCTGATGGTGATCGCGAATAAAAACTCCCCGTAAATCTACCTCACCCTTCCAATTGAGTCCAAGACGCTCAATTTGAATATCGGTGCCGTAGGTTTCGTTCAACCGATCGGTTACCTTACGGGCTACTACCGTTTGTACGGCGGGAATCGAGAAAAATATAACCAAAACCAATACAAGCAATAGCAGTATTACTATGGTCCGGACAATTATTTTTCGAAGTTTTTTGATACGCTTTTAAAGTTTTAATTTTGTCACCAATAAACGTGCCTAAAATTTCATGATGCAAGATTGCTATATATTGGGTATTGAATCCTCCTGCGACGATACCGCTGCTGCTGTTATTAACAACGGTGAGGTTGTATCCAATGTTGTAGCGACCCAGCAAATACACAAGGAGTATGGTGGGGTTGTGCCAGAACTTGCGTCACGTGCGCACCAACAGAATATCGTCCCAGTGGTGCATCAAGCTTTGCACAAGGCAAATATCGACAAAAAAGACTTAAAAGCCATCGCTTTTACCAGAGGTCCTGGACTTATGGGATCACTCCTAGTAGGAACCTCCTTTGCCAAGTCCTTGGCGATGGGATTGGATATTCCCCTAATCGACGTGAACCATATGCAGGCGCATATATTGGCACACTTCATTAAAGCCGATGAACAACGCGCTCCTAGCTTTCCGTTTTTGGCCTTGACCATAAGTGGTGGGCACACGCAAATTGTGAAGGTGACCGATTATTTTGAAATGGAAGTTATTGGAGAAACCCTGGATGATGCCGTGGGAGAAGCCTTCGATAAATCGGCAAAGATTTTGGGACTTCCCTATCCCGGTGGCCCCCTTATCGATAAATATGCCCAAGAAGGAAACCCGAAGGCCTATCCGTTTACCAAGCCTAAGGTAAGCCCCTTGGATTTCAGTTTTAGTGGATTGAAAACGGCTGTACTGTATTTTGTAGAAAGGGAAACCCAAAACGATCCAGATTTCGTAAAAAAAAATATGGCAGATATTTGTGCCAGTATTCAATATACCATTGTGGACTATCTTATGGATAAATTGAAGAATGCGGTAGCCGAAACAGGTATTAAGGAAATTGCCATTGGAGGAGGTGTTTCGGCCAATAGCGGTATACGAAAGGCACTTCGCGATGCTGAAAATGATCTAGGCTGGACCACTTATATTCCAAAATTCGAGTATTGTACCGATAATGCCGCGATGATTGCAATGGTGGGTGAACTGAAGTACAAACAGCAACTATTTGCTAAAAATAACGTCGTTGCCACTGCGCGCATGAAAATATAGAAGCTTGAACCTGTTCTACCATCCAAATATTGATACCAGCACGACGGAAATTGTCTTCGATAAGGAAGAAAGTAGGCATATCGCAAAAGTCCTGCGCAAAAAGGAAGGAGACTTACTCGATGTGACCAATGGAAAAGGCAATTTCTTTTCTGTGGAAATTGTAAGTCTAATGCCTAAACAGTGTTTGGCCATCGTTAAGGATTCTCGTACCATAGGACCACTTCCCTATCAATTGCACATGGCAGTAGCACCCACCAAGAACAATGATCGTTTCGAATGGTTCTTGGAAAAGGCTACAGAAATTGGAATACATCGTATTACCCCAATTATTTGTGAACATAGCGAGCGTCGTGTCATAAAAAAAGATCGTTTTGAACGCATCATAGAAAGTGCCATGAAGCAATCTTTAAAGGCCCACAAACCCATCTTGGAGGATGCGGTTGCCTTTAATGAATTTATCGAAAGCCAAAAGGGATCACAAAGCAAGAACCTTATGGCTTTTTGCGGAGCGGTAGAAAAAAGCACTTTAAAACAACAAGTAGCTAAAAATGAAAGTGTTGTCATCCTAATTGGGCCAGAAGGAGATTTTTCCTACAAGGAATATGAATTAGCCAAGCAATATGGATTCGAAGTAATTACGCTGGGAAACAGTAGGTTACGAACCGAAACCGCCGCCATTGCTGCCTGTCACGGAATTTCCTTTTTACATCAAAATTAACTTTAACAGCTCATTTAACGGTAAATTTGGTATTTAGTCGATAATTTGTATATTGGGGTCCCCAAGTCACTAGAAAATATAGACCCCTATATAACGAGCCTATGAATGCCAACCAAATAAGTAAGAAGGGAGCCGTACGGTATCTTTCTTCTGAACAACCTACCAACCATCTGCGCGTACTTTCCAAAATTCAAAGGAAACAGGTTTCTGTTATTACCAAGGATTGGCAACGTTTTACGCATGAGATGCATGCGGAAATGTTTGATAAAATCTAGTTAATCTATTTTCCCGACTCCACGAAGTTTGTATTTTTGATGCGCTTATGCGCAATTACTTCTTTTTAATACTCGTATTTATCTCCCTATGCTCCTATGGGCAACAAGTGGCTGTTTTAAAATATGGCGGCGGTGGTGACTGGTATAGTAATCCCACAGCACTTCCCAATCTCATTCGTTTTTGCAACGAACAGATTAACACTTCCATGAACGAAAAGCCGGAGACAGTGTCTCCAGACAGCGTGGAGCTGTTTAACTATCCCTTTGTTCACATGACAGGGCATGGTAATGTGTTCTTTACCAATGAAGAAGCAGAGAATCTACGGAATTACCTCTTAAGCGGCGGATTTATTCATATAGACGACAACTACGGAATGGATTCCTATCTAAGAAAGGAATTGGTAAAGCTGTTTCCCAATGAGGAATTGAAGGAACTCCCTGCAGACCATCCCATTTTTAGTAGTCATTTCAAATTTCCTCAAGGACTCCCTAAGATTCACGAGCATGACAATCAGCGGCCCCAGGCTTTCGGAATTACGTATGAGGGACGCTTAGTGCTTTTGTATACGTTTGAAAGCGACTTAGGAGATGGTTGGGAAAACCCTGAAATTCACAACGATCCTGAAGAAGTCCGACAAAAGGCCCTTCAAATGGGAGCCAATATTATCGCTTACGTTTTCGAACATTAGAAACGTGAATACCCAACATACGCATACTACCACACCCTTTTCCCCTACCCAGCATCCTATTGTGGTTATCTGCAATCAGGTAACAGGACCTGCAAATATTGGCGGTTTGTTCCGCATTTGCGATGCATTTGGCATCGAGAGATTAGTGTTCGACCATGAAATCGATCTCACTTCTCCGCGACTTCGAAAAACCGCTCGGAATACATTTTCTACAGTAAACCATAGTGTTGAAGAAGACCTTCCAACTTATATCGCTACGCTAAAAGAACAAGGGTATCGCGCTATTGGATTGGAAATTACTTCAGAAAGTCGTCCCATTCAATCCCTTGAATTCGAAAAGGGAGAAAAAATAACTCTCGTTATCGGTGGCGAACGATTGGGGATATCTGAAAGTGTCCTGAATGCCTTAGATGACTGTGCCCATATTGAAATGTTCGGCGCCAACAGCAGCATGAATGTAACTCAAGCCACTGCCGTTGCCTTGTTTGAGTTGACCAAAACTTAACGTATTTTCGCTGAGTGAATCCAGCCATTCTACAAGAAGATGTTCAAGATTTCATAAAGAGTTTTGGAGGTGATACTACTGCCCTAGCCTTTAAGGGAAGTCCCTTTCCCAATGTCCCTATCACAGAACTGATTGAACAAATTGTAGGCTATCGTAAAGCTGAAAAGAAATTGCCCAATTGGCATCACAGCCCAGGAATCTACTATCCACATAAGTTGAATTTAGAACAGTGTTCTTCCGAAACCACCGCCAAGTACAAAGCATCCTTGGTGAAGGGAAATTCGTTGGTCGACATCACAGGGGGTTTTGGGGTGGATGTATACCATTTTGCTTCGCATTTCGAAAAGGTATATCACTTTGAACAGGATGAACGGCTTTCTGCCATAGCCAAGCACAATTTTAATGCTTTGGGAATCCATAATGTAGCAACTGAATGCGTGGATGGACTGAAGGGCATACAGGATCATACCTTCGATGTGATCTATACAGATCCCGCTCGAAGGCATGCTTCCAAAGGTAAGGTCTTCTTTCTGAAAGATTGTGAACCGGACGTGGTGAGTCATCTGGATTTCCTGCTCGAACGTTGTGATACTCTCCTATTGAAAACCTCTCCCATGCTTGACATCACAGCGGCAATTGCGGATTTGAAATATGTGAAGGAGATTCATATTGTAGCAGTAGAGAATGACGTAAAAGAGTTGCTATGGATCGTTCAGAAGAGGGTTGAAGGAACTATTAATATGGTTACGTGCAATTTCACCAAGGAAAAGGCGCAACTTTTTGAATGTCCCGTTGGCGGTGAGTACGACCTCTCATTCGAAATGCCCGGAAAGTATTTATATGAGCCCAACGCGGCGATTATGAAGTCCGGTAACTTTGGCGCTGTAGCCCGCACCTACGGTCTTGGCAAGCTTCATACGCATAGCCATTTGTATACATCGGAAGCACTAAAGGATTTTCCTGGGCGTGTTTTCGATATTTTGGAAGTTATTCCCTATCAGAAAAAGAACATGGCCCCTTTCAAAAACACAAAAGCCAATGTTGCCACCCGAAACTTCTCAGAAAATGTGGCGTCACTTCGCAAAAAGTGGCGTATAGCCGATGGTGGTGATGTGTATCTGTTCTTTACTACCAATGCGAACAATGAAAGGGTCGTCCTCAAGTGCAAAAAAGTTGGTAAATGATTTCGTAGTCTACCGAAGGACTTCGGCCAGATATACAATTCCGAAAATCCATCCCGTATACAAAAGTGTATACCCCAGGGCATAAATTACCGAATTACCAAAGTCGCCTATCGTTTTTCGAGAAATACTAAAAACAAGTCTGAGTGCCCTAAAATAAAGCCAATACAACATGGCTAGCAAGAGAAAAATGGAAACCCAAAAGATGAATTCCATAAACACCAGCAGTATAATGATGAGGATCGTCATACCGATCCAAACCAACACCGAAAGGATGGGATTCTCCACCTCTGGAACAGGAATTTCGGTAACCCAGGAATTATCGCCCACTGAGGGAATGAAATCTACGCTATCTTTGGCCTCCTGTAAAGAAGGGAAATTATCCTTTATTCCCACACCCTTAAACAACCCATAGGTTAAAAAAGAAAACAAGGAGAATGCAATGATTCCCAATGACCAATAAAAGTTGGTCGTAACGCTTCTATGATAATGGATTCCTGTTAAGTAAACAGTTAATATAGTGACTCCAACGACAATTAAGGAAACGATAAAAACCGATTTCCCTCTTAAATATGTCTTACGTGCTTTCAATAGATACTTAGAATTTGGTTAAGAAAGTTTGTGCAGATATATACGGGAAACAATAAGCAATCCAATAAACACAACATTGATCAGATTAATAGCAATAGGATCTTTATGCGCAAAGTGAGCCACAATAGCCGTAATAAAAAACAATCCGACGCCGGCATACGCCCATTCTTTAACGGTAAGAGGAATCTGGGGAACTACCAAAATGAGTACTGCGAGTAACTTCAGGACAGCCAATTGAATTCTAAAGAAATCCGGAAATCCCAAGTCTCGGATCCCTTGAATGGTGCTTTCGCTGAATATATAGGAATAGGAACTCCACAATAACATGGCAGAAACCAATAAAGTGCTGATCCAGTATATTGTTTTTGCGGGCATGGCTACGGCGGTTTAGGGATTGGACGTGGCTGTACGTATTTGTTTCTTAATAATTACGATTTGGCCTAAGTGATAATGCGTATGTTCAACAATACCCATGATGTTCTTGAAATAATTGCCGTATTTCTCCTTGACAAAAGGAGCAAATAACTTTTCATCCGGTAATTGTTCAACATGTGCCGCTAGCTTCTCCCCATCGGCCCAAAATTGGTCCAACCGGCGATTCCAATCGGCTTCTGAGGTAATTTCAGGAGCGTCGTAACTGTATTTATCGTGTATGTCGAGTGTGCCCCCTCCGAAAACAGGGATCACCCCATGAATGTAATAATTGATATGAAAAACAAGAACGCCTATGGTGTTCAACTCCCCTACTTTTTGGTTGGCCATTTGCCAAGTTACGCCTTCCAAGGCATCCGTTAGGTTCACACCTGTCATATTTGGGCCGGAATGCATGTCCCGTATTTGTTTAGCCAGTTGTTCTTGTATGCTCATTAGGATGGTTCTTTAGAATTATAAAGGTAATCAAATACCCTAATCTACCCGTTTCAGCAACCAGATTCCATGAGCTGCATATTCATATGTTCCTTGTTCATCTTCTACAACATCATAAATAGTCCAAGAGCCATGAATGGCTTGGTGCTCTTCATCGACCACACCTGTATGTTCTATTTCGGACTGGCCCTCTTCAAATTCTATCCCTATTTTGTGCCTTTCCAAAATCACCGGTTTTTTCGGGTATCGTTTAATGAATGAAATCAATCCATCTTCTACAAACCCTTCTACCGTACCTTTTAAGGGAACGGAATATTCCGAAGGCTCTTCTCGGGTAGATCCAATGAATCTATCGTTATGGCCTTCAAAAGTGATCTCTAGCCCTACACGCTTGGCAAAATACGGAAGGTCATACCCTTCCCCGTATTCATAAAAGCCTTTCCATTTTCCAATAATATTCATAATCTCATCAATTTTTAATCTCCACCTGCATCCCCATCATTGCGATTGGCTTGAACACAAATGAAAAACAACAGGAAATTCCGTTCGAAGGATTCCCCAAAGTCCTTGATTTTTATTCTAAATCGATTTACCAACCCAAAATTTCTACGTACTTCGCCTATTCTTTCCCCATTCATATAAATATGCATAAATGGGTTGATAAAGGGAATCCATTTTTCCTTAAGGGTTACCTCATCGCCATTATAAAAGACGCATGTATTCTTCGAAGTGATACTGAAACCATCTTCAACCAGTTCGGAAACAAGAAACTCTACAGTTCTTTTCGTTGTAAAAAAGCCACTCTCCCTGTAGGTGAGCAATAAGTTCAGGCTTTCATCATATACAAGCCTATAATTGGGTCGAAACCATCTATATTCTTGTTCGGAAAAGTAAATGCGTTTGCCTTCTTTTATTACAGTAATATCTCCAGCATCAGCAACATATTCGTAGTGAAGTTCTTGGCTAGTGTTTGTCAATATAGTTTTACTTGGAGTCCATCTATAAGTAAAGTGGAGTTCGGAATTGTTACAATATAATATGATTGTTTGGCGTGGAAGTTTTTAGAAAAGCTTCAATATTGCCGGAAACAAAAAATCCCACAACTAATGTTGCAGGATTTAATTATTGTGGTGATCGCGGCAGGACTCGAACCTGCGACCGTCTGCTTAGAAGGCAGATGCTCTATCCAGCTGAGCTACGCGACCGTTTTAATTTTGGTGGTGCAAATATAAAATTAAGTCTATACCCGACAAAGATAAATCATGACATTTTTTTGCCTGTTGTATGGAAGCAACTTTTGAAGCTATCATAAAGAAAAAACTGTTTCACTTACGATCAAACGTTTATTCCATCTTTTTCGCTAAAGCCCTAATCACCTTATGTACCCTTTTCCGGCTACTTTCCTTCTCCAAATCGGACACTCTGTTCGTAAGTATTTCCAACAGAACTTTACCATCCTCTTTTGAAATTACTTTTAGGGTTTCCTCGGCATATTTGGGAAATTGATTGGGTGGGCTTTGGGAAAGTATCTCGAAGATATAGGCCATACTTTCCTTTCTGAATGGTGGCTGGCTCGCCATTTTCTGAAGCACATACATTAATTGGTCCCTCGTAATTACGGAGCCAAGGGTTCCCAACTCCACAAGAAGCGAGAGATTCTTATAAACATCCTCTTTCCGCAAAAGGGTAATAGTATTGATGGCTGTCATCCCACCCCACTGCAGTCGGTTGTTTTTATGATCCAATAACTCCATGAAGTTCTCAAAATAGGGAGCAATCAGCGATGGTTCGCGCTCCCCTATTTCATACAACACCTTAATGGCATCGTTCTGAAGGGCCTTTTTCGCCTTCAACAAGTCAATTAGGATAGGAATAGCCTCAGTATCTTTGGCTTTTGCTATTCTTTCGGCCAACTCCTGATTGGGAACCTCATCCCTCCTATTCATGTTAGAAGAAAGGCTATTGAGTACAGTGTCTTTATCCATGAATGCAATTTAGGGATTCTTCTTTTTTGAAATTGGATTTAATAGTCCACACCAGAGGTACAAACGTTGATGTACTGCACCCCAGATTTTGTCCGATAGTTGTTTTTTTGGGTTTCAAAGTCGGGCATTTTCCGTATGCGATCCTGCAAGTCCAACAGCCATTCCTTTTCCAGGGTATCGAAATCCTTTCTAAAGAAGGTTACATAGGCTTCGTATTTGGGAGAACTAGTATCATAGACAAATTTCAGGAAGGTCTGCTTTCCAAAGGTTCCTTCCAAATACTGATAGAAGTCCCCTCGCAAGGCATAGCTCTGAGCCGAACATTTCATACTCAATGCATTGTGGTTGTCTTTAAGCTTTCTAAGGGGAATGTATCTATCCTTATCTACCATCCAGGCACCCGCAGCCACAGTCATGGGATATCCATACCTGCAAAAACCAACCGTTTTGGGAAAAAGCTTGGCGGCCAATGCTTCCGCCAAAGCCTCTTCCAAGAACCAATCGTTGGTTCCACCATTAAATACACGAAAAGCGTGCATCATTTCATGAGCCAATTCGCCAAAATAGCCGGTCGGGAAATTGTATATATGAATTGTCCCTTGCCCATTTACATAAGGAATATTGACGTTGCCCGTTTCCATATCAATCCCCTGCCCACCCATGATAATCGTAAGGCGTTCCTTGGGTAATTTTGCATAGCCCAAATACTGGGCATACACTTTATAGATTTGTTCCGATTTTTCCTTAGCGGCAGCAACATCTGCTTCAGTAACATTCCCTTCTTCCCATTGAATGATGAAATGCTTGGTTTTGGCTGTTCGCGTTTCGCTTTGGGCGAACCCATCGAAATGAAGGGAAACAAAAGCAAGTGTTAGGATTAAGGTAAAGGCTTCTACAAATCTCATGGTTTGGATGTTTTTATCAAAAGTAGAAATAAGGTTCTCTACTTAATTGAATAAATACGACATCCTCATACATATTCTTGACTATAGCACCTGCCGTTTCGATTTTTTGTAGGTCAAGACCCCTTTCGTTTGAAAGAAGGCAAACATCAATACAATAAGATTGGTGATGATAATCAAAAACAGGCCGCCTTGACTTATGGTTTCAACCAAGCTCAAGCTATAAAACCCTAGTAGCACATACAATATATCCAGTACAATAATGAACCAGACCAAGCCCATGAACACCCTTTTATAAAAGGCATTGAAGAGCACGAACAGGCTAAAAATGCACAATTGCATGCCAAAGAACAAGGGTTGTCCATTAGCCATTTCATAAACAGCCGTTACCGTATTACCCAATGTCATTGTTATAATTCCCATAAGCAGCGAAAAAAATCCATTGGCCTTTAAGGCCTTTCGTAATAGCGAAGTGTTTTCCATATGTGATATTTTGGATTCGAAATTACCCAGGGAAGTATCGCCGGGAGTACCTTTTAATTTAGAATGACCTATTTCACCCCATGGAATCGAGCTACATGGTTTCCTTTCTATTTATTTGTAGTTTTATCAAAGACCTTGTACGTATGGGTAGCACATTTGACATAACCTTCGATTTTTGGGCCGTTCTTCTTTTCTTCGGAATGCTACAGGGGTTTCTTTTTGTGGGTATTTTGTTGACCCAAAGACAGCGGAACAAAGCGAATTATTTCTTGGCCACCCTGGTCTTAGTCATTGCCCTTAACCTTTTTCAATATCTCTTGGTCCATTCGGGAAGCTATGTAAGAGCTCCCTATCTCCAACATATATTCACGCCCCTGTCAATGCTCATTGGCCCTTGCTATTACGTCTATATAAAGTCAATCGCGTCTCAAAATTTCACAATTAAGCCTTCACTGTTGCTTCATCTTATTCCGCTATTTGTTGGTATTGTCTTCCTTACACCTTTCTATCTATTGAATGCTGAAGATAAAATTGTCTTGGTCCAAGCACAACTGGAAACGGTAAGACAACCTCTGGATCTTGGAACCTTTGTATTTCTTAGTCTCCAAATAGTCATCAGCTTTGGATATGTCTTTTATGCTTTAAAGATCTTATGGAACGCCAAACAAACTGTGAGGACTGAGTCCGCTACCCGAAAGTATCGTTGGTTGCTTAAATTCGGCTATTTCTTTATGGTGTTTTGGGCGGTAGACTTCCTGGCGTTGGTATGGTATTTCTTTCAACAAAGCATTCATCAGGAAGCTTACTACCTCACTATGCTATTCTGTGCTGCGTCCATTAATGCCCTTGTCGTCTTTGCTTTCAAAAACTACAAAACCTTTTCTCAAATATTTTTGGGAAATGCAGCCCACAAGTACGGAACCTCAAATATGGAAAAGAAAGACCTCCAAAAGCACTTAACGGAAATCGTACATTATATGGATAGTGAGAAACCCTATTTGGATTCTGAATTCTCCTTGCTTACCCTTTCCGATCAAATTCAAAAACCTAAACATATCATTTCTCAAGCCCTTAACATAGAACTGGGTAAGAATTTCTACGAATTCATTAACGAATACCGTTATAATGAGGTAAAGGAACGACTTACCGATCCTCAATACAGAAACCTTACTATCATTGCCATTGCCTTCGACTCAGGTTTTTCGAATAAAAACACCTTCAACAAGGTCTTCAAGAAAATGGCTGGGGTTACTCCTTCTCAATACCTTCAACAACATTCTAATTAAAAGATGAACCAATAGGTCACGCTCAATTTAGTATGACCGTGACTCGGTTTTGTTTGGATAGTTTGGTGCTATAAATCGAATCTATCTAAACGCACATTCTATGAAATCAGTACGACTCTTATCCATTCTCTTTTTTTCTCTATTCCTACTAACGCTACAAGTCCAGGCACAACAACTTTCCCCTCCTCCTGGGCAAAAAGTAGATATTGGAGGCTATGCATTGCATTTAAATGTTATGGGTACAGGATCCAAAACAATCATTATCGAAGCTGGTGCAGGTGCCTTTTCCTTGCAATGGTTAGAATTTCAGAAAACGCTTTCCAAACATTTTACAGTCATTACGTACGATCGGGCGGGTTATGGTTGGAGTGACCCCTCGCCCTACTCCAGAACCGCAAAAGTCATCGCCGAGGAATTGCACACGGCGCTAACCAAGTTGGAAAAAAAAGGCCCTTATATTCTCATGGGGCATTCCTATGGCGGCCTTGTGATAAAAACTTTTCTAAACAACTACCCAAAAGATGTGGAGGCCCTGATTCTAGCCGATGCAGCTACTGAATTTCAATTCCAGAAATTACCCCCCATGGTTTCCATGATCGTTGAGGCAGGAATCAATCGATTTAAAGAGTCTGGCACGATGGCACGAAAGGGCATGCTACAACCCGAAATGATCCCTATCGATTCCACATTGACGGCCAAATACTGGAAAGACTATCAGAAAATTTCGAGCACTCCTGCTTTTTATGACGCTATGGTGAACGAGATGACCCTGATGGATTTCTCCTATTCCCAGAGCAAAGTAAAATCCCCTACGAATGTTCCTTTATTGGTCATTACCGCAGGAAATAGTTTTGAAGCCTTTCGTTCCATTCCCGGTATGCCCGTGGAAGAAAGTAATGTGATTTGGGAGCGATTGCAAAAAGAACAACTAAAGCTGTCTTCCAAAAGCGAACAGACAATCATCCCCGAAGCAACCCACGATATGGTTTTGAGCACGCCCAAGGAATTATTGAACGCCGTAGTTTCGTTTGTAAATACCTTGAATTAGCTGTATTTAATAAAACCAATACCCATTCTCTGGTCCTGAAAAAAGTAGTCTTTGGGTTTTATGCCTGATAGTTTTTTGAAATCCCTTATAAAATGGGACTGATCCGAATATCCGTTAAACAATGCTAATTGGGTCAGTCCCATATCATGAGGGGTTACTTTTAATGTGTTCTGAAAGCGAACGATCTTGGCAAATTCCTTAGGGGAAACACCGATATAACGTTGAAACTTGCGCTCCACTTGACGCACGGAATATCCCAAGTACTTGGATAGTTCTGAAATGGAACCCTCGCCCTTATTATCGGCAATAAATTGGACAGCTGACTGAATAATAGGATCTACAGGATCACTTTCCTGAATCAATCCTTCTATATAAGCAGTGATGGCTGGGGTCAGCTCTTCTATCGTATCATATACTTTGTCAAATCCCTTTAAGCCAAAGATACCATTGATACTTTTGTCCACAGGGAAGTCGAAAAGTGTTCCCGTAGCATACGGAAACAGGGTAACTCCTACCATGGCGAATGGGCCCGAAGTACAAATATCGATGGGCTGGGTTACGATCCCCGTAAAATGGTTTCTGGGAATAACCGCCGCAGGCCGTTGCAGGGACGTTCGTAAAAAACCGATTCCTTGGTACTGAAACACCAATGTAGGATAAGCACAGGCAAAGGTGAGAAATTCGATGAAATTCAATTCCTGATCCGCTCCTTCAGCATACTCCAATTGCCATACAGCTAGAACATGGTCTTTTAATGAAGGATCGAATGAGAGATTTGTAAATTTCATGGCGAATGGCGCTGAGAATCAAATGTAATTATTATTCCATATCGATGTTAGAAATACAAGTGATTCTTGGCATCGTTTGGTTATAAATGTCGCATTTGTACAATTTGTCCACTCCAAAAACGGTCAATTTTATCCTGCCAAAAACTGTGACAATATGGAATTCGAGTATAAGGGGCATACCATTAAATATCAATCGCAAGGATCCTTGGGGACTCCAATGGTTTGTGTACATGGAGCTTCTTCAGATCGACGTATCTGGAATTCCATGCTGAACCTTGCTGGAAATCAACGAATCATCACGTTGGATCTTTTAGGGCACGGAGAAAGTGACCAGCCCGAGGGAATTGAATACGATGATACCCTTTGGGCCAATAGCACAGAAGCACTCTTGGATAAAATAGGGATTGAAAAAGCAGTATTCGTGACCCATAGTTACGGCGTGGTTATTATGAAACGGTTTTATTCCCTTTTTCCTGAAAGGGTTTCCGCATGGGTGCTATTAGATGGAAAAGTGAATATGGCACTTTCTAAGGGTGTACATGAATGGATGACCCAAACCTTGCAAAGGAGTGACTATACAGAGTTTATGAAAAACCTACAGGCATCTCATAAAGATCCTTTCCTTTCGGAAGCAGCTCAAGACTTGGTGGCACAAGGCGCAGTCACTACACCTAGCTATGTTTTGAAGGGACAGTTACACTCCCTGCTGAAAAATCATCTTTATGATATTCATATTGAAGTCCCTGTTTTGGCTGTTTATAGAAACAATACTTGCGATTGGACCGAAGGTGATGAAGTCTATTTAAAAGAGCATACCCAGGATCTTGAGCTTCATGTAATGGACGAAACTTCACATTTTATGATGCTACACCAACCAACCGCAGTTTGGGGCTTGATTGAAAAGTTCATTAAAAGGCACCCTAGTTTATAATCCCAGTGCTGTCCATTCCCCTGTTTTTTAGTTACTTTTGAATAGAATCACGTCATCTCATGGAATGTGCAACCCTATATTATGACAAAAAGCATTACTTCCCGATGCATTTGCATCCGGACCTGTATACCTTTTCCTATATCTTAGGGGGAAGTGCAAACCTTATATGTCAAGGTGGGACATTCCGGCTCAAGGAAAACGATCTTGTGATCATCCCGCCCTATATGGCGCATCAATCCTTGGTAGATGATTTCTTCTATTATAAAGTAATTCGGGTACCTAAGTCCCATTCGTTCACCGATGTGTATAACGGTCGCCTGGGCCTCACCATCGTTCACAATTGCTTTTCCTATAAGGATCATTTCGATGTATGGTATGATTCCATACGGTCCAATATATTAGTTCCTAGCACAGAGAATAATGACTTAGAAAACATCCCAGAGGTATTTAAAAGGTTTTTGGCTCCCAACAAGCCCTACTCTACCAATGCAGGCGTGGTACTTCGGAAGGCGTTGACCCATTTTGAAGAAAACTACCATCGTCCTATACTTGTAGAAGAGCTATCGGATCTTACGTGCATGAGCGAAAGCCATTTTCAACGCTTGTTCAAGTCGAATATAGGCATAGCTCCCATGCGTTATTTGCTCAATCTCCGTATTGAAAAGGCCAAGGAATACATAAAGACCAAGGACAGTTTCTCTGAAGTAGCCTATGAAACTGGCTTTTACGATCAGAGTCATTTCAACAAATACTTCAAAACAAGTGTTGGAATGATCCCAAAACGGTACGCCGATCTTATCAAAGAATGATAGAATTTTACAATTTTTTGTAGAAGGAATGAAAGAACTTGCATGAAAAGAAAAGATCATGCAGGAATTACATTCAGAAGAAGTGAAAGAGGCCGCAAAGTATCTAATACGCTATTGCGGTGAGTTTACCGAATTCGTAGCCGAGAAAGCTTCGGGAAGTTATATCTACGATAAGAAGGGAAATGCCGTTTTAGATTTTACCTCGGGACAAATGTGCTCTGTTTTTGGGCACAATCACCCGAAGATCGTGGAATTGCTCGAAACATCTGGAGGCAAGGCCATCCATTTGTTGAGTTCTATCCTATCACCACCTGTAATAGATCTTGCCAAAAAACTATCCAGCGAATTACCGGAAAGTTTGTCCAAATGCATCTTTGTGAACACAGGATCGGAATCCAATGAAGTTGCCATACGCATGGCGAAGTTGGTCACAGGTGGATTCGAAATCATTGGGTTTTCTGGCTCTTGGCATGGAATGACGGCCGGCGCCCAGTCCTATACCTATTCCAAAACCCGAAAGGGATATGGTCCCACAATACCCGGGAGTCTTATGATCCCCGCTCCTTATGAATATCGCTGTCCCATAGCACATTGCAAGGGAACCTGCGACAATACCTGTTTGGAAGTGGGCATGCGTATGGTAGACCAACAATCTGTAGGGAGATATGCTGCTTTAATCGCTGAACCTCTGTTGAGTGCCGCAGGTATGATAGAACTAAAACCCGATTATGTAAAGCGATTGAAAGAGCTTTGCGATGAGCGAGGGTTGCTACTCATATTCGATGAAGCGCAAACGGCCTTGGGTCGCTTGGGGAAAACCTTTGCTTTCGAATGGTATGATGTCGTCCCCGACTTTATCACTCTATCCAAAACATTGGGAGGAGGATTACCTTTGGCTGCCACGGTAACGACCGAAGAAATCGAGGCCAAGTGCCATGAATTGGGCTTTGTGTATATGACTTCCCATGTTTCGGATCCGTTCTGTGCGTCCATGGGATTGGTGGCTTTCGACATATTGCATAGCGAAGATCTTTCGGAAAAGGCCATAGAAAATGGTGCTTATCTTAAACAGCAATTGTTGGAACTACAAGAAAAACATGAGTGCATAGGCGATGTGCGCGGCATGGGATTATTGTTGGGGGTTGAAATAGTAAAGGATCGTGAAACCAAAATACCCGATGATGATTTGGGTATGAATATCTGCGACCGATGCTTGGTGTTGGGATTGAACATGAACATTGTTCGGATGAAAGGCTATGGAAGCGTATTTAGAATCGCTCCTCCCCTTACCATCACTAAGGCCGAAATCGATCTAGGTATCAGCATATTGGATCAAGCGATACAGGATTGTGTATAATGCCGATCTTCGGGAAACAATTGCTATTTCGCTGAAAATCAATCATAATAATGTTTAACAAAATCACAAAATTGTTGAACAAAATGTTTTTTTGCTTATTTTTACGGTATGCGTAATTGAAGCTGCTATTCACCCTTCAACTGCGCTACGAACAACTATTCAAACAGTCTATTTTGTTAATCCGTTAGAATAGTTGGTTTGTTCGAAACGCATTCTTAGGAGTGCGTTTCGATATTTCTAAGGTTGAAAATAAATTCTTTAACGACAAAAAACATATAAACCCAAAGCCATGTTCGGAATATTCAAAAAGAAAACAGAAAAGGAAAAACTACAAGCTCAATACGAGAGTTTATTGAAGGAAGCCCATAAGCTTTCTACTTCCAACAGAAAACTCAGCGATCAGAAGGTTTTTGAAGCGGAAGAAATTGCAAAACAAATTGATCAACTGGATTGATTTCCGGTTGAATTCAACAAACCATGGAATATACACACGAAGACATTAAAAATCTGGATCGGGTTACCCGTTTAAAGTTGATCAATTCGGTTACGGGAATAAAACCGGCCAATCTTATTGGCACCATAGCTCCTAATGGGCAAACCAATCTTGCCATTTTCAGCTCTGTGGTGCATTTGGGAAGCAATCCCGCTTTATTAGGGTTCGTTCTGCGGCCTACGGGAGAAGTACCTAGGCATACTTTTGAGAATATTCAGAAAACCGGGTTCTATACCATCAATCACATCCACCCGGATTTTATTGAAAACGCGCATTATACCTCGGCGAAATTCGATGCTGGGATTTCAGAATTTGAGCGTTGCAATCTCACGGAAGAATTCCGGGAAGGGTTTTACGCTCCATTCGTTAAGGAGAGTCCCTTTAAAATGGGATTGAGCCTTCGGGAATTCATTAGTATTAAATCGAATGGAACCTTAATGGTTGTAGGGCAGATAGTCCACCTTGTCATCCCCGATGAAGCTTATTCCGAAAACGAAATTGATTTGGAACAAAGCGGTGGCATCGGTATCTCTGGCCTTAATAGTTACTACTCCCTGACCAAAATTGCGAAATTCCCCTATGCACGTGTCCCCGAAGTTCCGAGCTTCTCGTAACCCTTGAACCTTTGAATTATGCTTATCCTACTTTTCACTTTACTTTTTAACTACCTACAATCCAACTCTATGATGCTATTCGATTTTAAGCAAGACCAGGCACTTACCAACTGGCGGGTGGTAGACGATGTGGTCATGGGTGGAAGATCGGACGGGAAGCTCTATATAAGTAAGGAAGGCCACGGTATCTTCACTGGTGAAGTTTCCTTAGAGAACAATGGCGGATTCTCATCAGCACGTTATCGCTTCGAAACCATCAACACCCAAGAGTTATCGAAAGTAGCCTTGAGGGTGAAAGGCGATGGTAAATCGTATCAATTTCGTGTGAAGCGCAGTAGATCTGATTACTACTCTTATATCGGTTATTTTAAAACCTCGGGTAGCTGGGAAACCATCGAAATTCCATTGGCCACCCTGTATCCTGCCTTTCGTGGCAGAAAACTCAATATGTCCAATTTCCCTGGGGACTATATTGAGGAAATTGCGATTCTTATCGGCAATAAGAAAAACGAAAATTTCCGATTGGAGATAGACCGTATTACACTAAAATAATTAGGAATTCAGATAGTTCTGAAGTTCGGCAATCTTGTGTGGTTTGTTGAACACCCCTCCATAAAAGGATGTTACCGTAGCCGAAGTATCATCTTTAACCCCTCTAGACGAAACGCATAAATGCTTAGCATCGATGATAACCGCCACATTATCCGTTTCTAAGGTGGTTTGCAGCTCCTTGGCTATCTGATTGGTTAAACGCTCTTGCACTTGCGGACGTTTGGCATAGTACTGAACAATCCTATTGAGTTTGGAAAGCCCAATTACTTTTCCGGAAGAAATGTAAGCTACATGTGCCTTTCCGATGATGGGAACGAAATGATGCTCGCAGTTAGAATAAAAGGTAATATCCTTCTCCACCAGCATTTGATTGTACTGGTATTTATTATCAAAAAGGGCAATCTTTGGCTTATTGGCGGGATTAAGGCCAGAGAATATTTCGTCTATATACATCTTGGCCACCCTATTGGGGGTTCCTTTTAGGGAATCGTCAGTAAGGTCCAATCCCATAACATTCATAATCTGAGAAAACAAATGAGCAATCTTTTCTTTCTTTTCGACATCTGAAATATCGAATGCATCGGCCCGCATGGGTGTCTCGAGACCAGTGGAAATATGATCATCCCCTATTTCATCGTCTGTTAGGGTACTGAGTCCGTTACCATTTATTAAAGTATTCAATAAGGTTTCTGAGTGTTTCATGTATTGTCTTATTTGCACTTCAATTATAAACTACACATAACGAAGCCTTACAAAGTTAAAACTATTTTGTTTAACTATTAATTTATTTTGTTAAACAAAAACTAAATTATAGAATATCATTCCTTCGCTTTGTTCTGAAAGTCATAAATTAACTTACAATAGATTAATTAGTTATATCTTCATAGAAGCTAATATGAAAGTATCCTTGTAAAATGGCGAAGCTATCCGCTTTTTTGAAAAGTAACATCTTCCCTATCCTACTCGTCAATTTTATTGGTACCCTGGGTTATGGTATTATTCTTCCTTTCTTAGCCTTTCTTATTATCGATTTTGGTGGCAATGCTGTATTCTATGGAATAATTGCCTCTACCTATCCCATGTTTCAGATGATTGGAGCCCCAGTTCTGGGGAAATGGTCGGACAAAATTGGACGAAAAAGAGTACTGCTCATTAGCCAAGCAGGAACCTTATTAAGTTGGCTCATCTTTTTGCTCGCCTTTTTTGTCCCACTAGACGAGCTTTTTAAAATAGAAATGGAAGGCTTTGGAGTTTTAGGGTTTACCATCCCATTGATCGTAATTCTATTGGCAAGATCCTTGGATGGGCTCACAGGAGGAAATATATCTGTTGCCAATGCGTATCTCTCGGATGTTTCTTCGGAAGAAGACCGAAAGAAAAATTTTGGCAAAATGTCTGCTTCCATGAGTCTTGGGTTTATGCTTGGACCTGCCATCGCAGGATTACTGGCAGCCTTCCCAAACAGCAATCTCTTAACGATCATAGTGGCCGCATTCATTTCATTGGTGGGATTATTGGCCATCTATTTCTTTCTTCCCGAGGTAAAACTGAAAGAAGCGGTATACCATTGTCCTAAGGCCAAACTAAAAAAGGTATTTGGGGCAGAATACAAGGAATGCCATAAGATGAAAGAAAAAGAAAGCAGCAATTGGAAAACGATTATAACCCAAGGAAAAGCTCCTATTATGATTACCCTTTTCTTTCTTATTTTCTTGGCATTCAACTTTTTCTACGCCACTTTTTCGATGTACTCTTCTACTTCACTAGCATGGTCGGCCGAGAAAGTAGGATTGTTTTTTACCATTTTGAGTTCTGTCATGATTCTATTCCAAGGACCTGTCCTTTCGTGGCTTTCGGACAAGTATTCGGAAGAAATACTGTTTACCGTTGGAGCTTTTGTGATGGTATTCTCATTTTCATGCCTAACAAGTACCCATTCCCTATGGTTGTATACCGGGGCCGTTTTATATGGAGTGGGTAACGGTATTATGTGGCCTTCTTATCTATCCATTCTATCGAAAGTAGGTTCTGCAAACAATCAAGGGGCATTGCAGGGTATAGCCAATAGTGTGGGAAGTTTTGCCAGTATTATCGGTTTGGTGTTTGGAGGATTCCTATTGGCCAAGCTATCGAAGAACATCTACTTCCTTTCGGCATTCCTGCTGTTAATTATCTCATTGGTGGGATGGTTCTTGGCTAGGAAAGTACGAGTTAATAAGGTATGAGTTGAACGTGACCACTGACAAAGGGAGATCCTATTCATTTTACAAATGTCAATGCTCAAGTAACAAAATTTGCCGAATTCAGTCTTAAAGTAAACTCTAAACCATGAAGGACTACAACCAAAACCAGATTGCCAACAGACTTCGAATACTATACCTTTTATGGGTTCTTATTGGAATGTTCAGTATTATGTATATCCCGTCTGTTATTATTGAAAGTGGAAATACTGAAAAAACAGCTGCTAACATTTTTTCCAACGAATGGCTTTTTAGAATTGGCATTGTGGGTAGGTTAATTGTACAGCTTCTATTTATTGTCATCCCTCTCCTTTTATACAAGTTGTTCGATAAAACCGACAAAGGCCTAGCTACCTTAATGGTGGTTTTTGCACTGGTGAGTGTTCCTATTTCCATGTATAACGAAGTGAACCAAATAGGAATCCTATCCCTGTCGGGACAAGAACACCTTATTAAGCACAGCCTTAACACCTATAACAATGGAATGTCCATCTCTATGATTTTCTGGGGGTTATGGTTATTCCCTCTAGGAAAGCTTGCTTATACATCCGGTCTTTTTCCCAAGGTAGTTATGTATTTCCTGTATATTGGAGGGCTTGGTTATTTGTTGGCTTCTTTCGGAGATCTTCTTTTCGCTAGCACAGGTGACTTTCTTTTCTACTCTGAATTGTTAACCTTTGGGGAATTGCTTTTTATTATTTGGTTTTTGTTTGCTGGGATAAAGCAAAAAGAGAACTAAATCCGTTGATCCTGAAAAGGGAACGGTGCTCAAGAAAGTCCAACACAGGTACCCTGTGTGTCCTTTTTCATTTTGCCTTCGCTTCAAGCTTTGGGAATATCGGATTAACTGCGTTGATCCTGAAAGGGGAACGGTGCTCAAGAAAGTCCAACACAGGTACCCTGTGTGTCCTTTTTCATTTTGCCTTCGCTTCAAGCTTTGGGAATATCGGATTAACTGCGTTGATCCTGAAAGGGGAACGGTGCTCAAGAAAGTCCAACACAGGTACCCTGTGTGTCCTTTTTCATTTTGCCTTCGCTTCTGAAGCTACGCTTCAAGCTTCGGCAAAAGAAAAAGTCCAACCACTTTAGTGATTGGACTTTCTTGGTCGGGGTGGCAGGATTCGAACCTGCGACCTCCTGCTCCCAAAGCAGGCGCGATAACCGGGCTACGCTACACCCCGTGCATTTTGCGGAGAGACCGAGACTCGAACTCGGGGAACACTTGCGCGTTCACAGATTAGCAATCTGCTGCATTACCACTCTGCCACCTCTCCGATAGAATCTATGTGATCGATCCTTTTTTAATGCGGATGCAAATGTAAGTCTATATTAGAAATAACACAAAATATTATTAGAGTTTTTTATTGATAAAAAGTAAAAAAAATCTAACTCTTTCGAAATCACATTGTCAAACAAAATTCTTTGCCCACTACCCTGCATCCAAAAGCATGGTTGAGTTCCAAAACAAATAAAAACTGACAATGATTTGCGCAAGTAAAAACTTGCACATATATTTGCAAGTAAATACTTGCATATCAAAACTAGACCATGAAAAGAGATGTTTTCAATGCCATAGCAGATCCTACAAGGAGAAGTATTCTACTATCCCTTACCCAAAAATCACAAAACGTGAACGCACTGGCCGATAAGTTCGATATGTCCCGGCAAGCCGTATCCCTGCATATTAAATACCTGCAGGAATGTGGAGTGATCAGCATAAAAAAGGAAGGCCGGGAACGCTATTGCAATCTTGAAGCCAAAAAGTTAGCGGAGGTAGCAGATTGGTTAGAACCTTTCCGTAAAATGTGGACCGGGAAGCTTAATCAACTAGGCGATTTGTTAGATGAATTGAAAACCAAGTGATAAAGAATCATAAAACCAAAGATAAAATGGAAGATAAACTACTGATTATTGAACATGAATACAATGCACCTCTAGAACTCGTTTGGCGAGCTCTTACCGAAAAAGAGTTAATGACAAAATGGTATTTCGATGTATCTGATTTTAAGCCGGAAGTCGGTTTCAAGTTTCATTTCGAAGGTGGCGAGAAAGACAAGCGCTATATGCACCTATGTGAAGTCGTAGAGGTGATTCCGCATGAAAAATTGAAGTACACCTGGCAATACGAGGGATACGAAGGGCTTTCCTATGTTACTTTCGAATTGTCCTCTTCTGGAGAAAAAACCAAGTTGAAACTTACCCATGAAGGACTTGAAACATTTGTACTCCCAGATTTCAGCAAAGAGAGCTTTACTGGTGGTTGGAAATTCTTACTTCACGAATCCTTAAAGGAATACTTAGAAAACGGCAAAGCCCTTAGGTATTGGTAGTCCTAAAGCATAAGGCACACCTACCTTATACTGAGATTATAAATTAAAATCTTAAATTAAGGCCCAAAAGAGTTGATTTGCAATATAAAAGAGTTGCAAAGCACATTAGGAAAGGTCATGGATGAATAGGACTCTGTTGCAGTTGTAAACTAACAATCACAAATACCAAACTTATGAAAATTTTAAAGTACATCCTCGGAATTATAGTCATCTTGGCTATTGGGTTTTTCCTCGCTGGGATCATCAAACCCAAAGTATCGTACGATTGTGAAATTACCGTCGAAAAACCTCTAGCCGAATCTTGGGCGGTTAGCCAAGATGAGGAAAAGTTGGCAGATTGGTTGGAAGGATACCAAAAGACTGAAGCCGTAAGCGGAACTCCTGGTACTGTAGGTGCCGTATCGGATATTCATTTTATTCAAAACGGAGAGGAAATGGTCATTCGGGAAACCATCACTGAAATTGTACCGGACGAATCCGTTGCTATGAAATTTACCTCCGACTTTATGGATATGGACTACAAATTGTCTATGTCGGCTACGGATGACGGAAAAACAAAAATCAGCTCCACCACCACTGCCGTAGGAAATGGAATCATTTCAAAATCGCTTATGGCGTTGATGGCCGGTTCCGTAAAAGGACAGGAAGAGACCAATCTTGCGAATCTCAAGAAAACCATTGAAGGGAATACCAAAGACTATTTTCCTATAGAGGAAGAGCCTATTGAAACAGAAGAAGGCGAAAACGAAGGAAAAGAAGGCGAAACGGAAGAATAAAGCATAACCATCTAAAAAAACAAAAGCCCGATCATTAAAGTAATCGGGCTTTTTTAATTTCATATATCTACCTCCTACTTCACTATTCTTATGCCCTTAATGAGCAACCAAAGTGCAAAAGACAGCTCTCCAATGAAGGAAAACAAAAGCACATAAAACACATCTCCCGAATATTCTGGTGCAAGAATAAGCACAAAGCTATTAATGAGGTAACATAGCCCCGCAAGGACTACCAAAACTCCTAAAATACGTGGAAAGTGGTCCGATTTATAAACCAAATAGCCATATGTTAGACAAGCAAAACCAAAAAATATGAGCCCCAAGCCAAAACCGTAATCGTGCATATCCACTAAGAGATATACTAAGGCTTGTATCTGACTAGCACTGAACGATTCCGTATACTCTGGGTTATTGATTAAAATCGTCGGTATTATAAGCAACATCTTGTTGGCGACCAATACCGCTGTTTGTATCACATTAAACAACATGCCCAACAATGCGATGTATTTATTCACGATTCGAAATAGCATGAACAAAATAACCATCAATGGAATGTCCAATGCATGCATCATTACGTCCCCAATAATCCCTAATCGCCAAAGACTTTCGGATGTCATCAAATTCTGATAGGTAGACTCCGCATCCATTGTAATTATTGAACCTCTAATAGCTATCTGTCCAATGGTACCCAAAACAATGATAAGGAGGTACAGAAAACCTCCTATCCTGGCATATCGAGAAAGAGATACTCCTTTTTTCATCGTCCAGCAGATATAGTGTGGGTCTTAAAGTAACTTGTATAAAGATAACGCCAAGGAATTGTCACGGGAACCAGTATGATTCCTATGGCACAAGCGAAAAGTGTTTCCATAGCGTAGGTATCCAAACCTGTATTCAACAAAACAGGCAATGCGAATCCAAGTACCCAAATCAACTTCCAAACAAGTTCGAAGAGCAAAACGGGTAGCATTTGTAAGGGATACCAGATCCCAAGGGCTGCTAATAGCGCTAGTCCTCCAAGTAGTGCTTGAATCACCGAATCTTCATTGGCTATTCTTTGGTCAGGAAAAATGATTTCGGGCCAAATGGTCAAGAGAAGACCTGCCGATATAAGCAAATACATTCCGCGTAAAAGATAGATCCTAACTTTCGATATTTCTGACATGATTGGCCTCTTTTTGTAGATGACGAATGACTTGGTAAAATGCTACGCTACCTCAAGCAACTATTTATTTTTAGAGAGCGTCTATTTAATTGTATAGTCACTTCTAACAACCTGTCATGAAACAAAATGCATCGAATTCCAGCTCACTTATTGATCATAAAATCAACGTTAAACTTAAACTAGCGCTGCTTTGGACAACACTTATGTTTTTATACATTTACACCGATTATTTCGATTTAATGACACCGGGCGCTATTGAAGCATTCAAAAACCAACAGTCGCCTATAGGTCCGATAACTCCCGGTCTATTGGTTGTCTTCGCTACGACCCTTATGATCCCTTCTTTTATGATTTTCTTGCCCATAGTATTAAAACCAAGGATTTGCAAATGGCTCAACATTGTTGTAGCTGGCCTACTCTCTGTCATTTCTATTCTTTTGCTAATCGACACACTAGGATCTAAGTGGCATACGTTCTATGCGATAAATCAAGTGGCCGAACTCATCGTATTTGCCATCATCATCTGGCAGGCTTGGAAATGGCCAAAACAAGAAAGTTAATAGCATTGTATTGTTCTGTTTTCTCTTAATGGAAATAGTTATCTAAATAAAAAAGTCCGATCACATCAGGACCGGACTTTTCTGTATATCTTTTAATAGTTACGCGTTATGCGAGCCATCGCAATAGGGAGGATTCTTGGTCTCTTTACAGGTACATAAATAGGCCGTGCCCGTTTCGGCTGCCTCAAAACGCAAATTGGGTGATCCATTGTTGTCATTGTGTCCTCCATCGCAAAACGGCTGATTCTCACTATGCCCACAGGTGCACCATGAATATTTTCTTCCTTCCTTTAGATCGCAAGGAATGGGTTCTTCCCCTCCTCTTTTGTTATTGTATTCCATAGTCTTTTTTTATTCTGGGTATTCTACCCTTAGATGATAAATATTGTACAGTTTCTTTTTGAGTACTTTTTTAATGGTCTCTATTTCCTTAAAGGTAATATTTGCATTGATAAATTGCCCTTGCTCCATCTGTTTGTTAATGATGTTCTCTACAAAAGCATCAATCTTGGTCGAGGTAGGCTCTTTTAAACTCTTACTAGCGGCCTCTACACTATCTGCCATCATAAGTATGGCGGTTTCTTTCGAAAAAGGCTTGGGTCCCGGATATCTAAAATCTGACTCCATCGCTTCCCCATTCAACTCCTCCTCTTTTTTATAGAAATAGTATACCAAACTGGTACCGTGGTGTGTCCTAATAAAGTCGATCACTCGATCCGGTAATTTGTATTTCCGGGCAATCTCAATGCCTCGAATGACATGATCTATAATGATCTTGGCACTTTCTCGTGGTGCCAATTCATTCAACACGTTGACCGAATTCAATTGATTTTCCGTAAAATGCGAAGCATTCACCAATTTTCCCACATCATGATACAAGGCCCCTACTCGAACCAACATGGCATCGGCACCGATCTCATTTGCTGCAGCTTCAGATAGATTCGCAACATTTAAGGAATGGTGAAAAGTTCCAGGAGCTTTGTTAGAGAGTTCTTTCAATAATTTTGAATTGGTATTGCTCAATTCCAACAAGGATACTTCAGAAACCAAGCCAAATACCTTTTCATAGATATAGATCAACGGGAAGGCAAACAAAGTAATGAGTCCACAGAGAATGAAATAGGCAAAGTTCTTCCATTCAATCGTTTCAATATTTCCTTCTTGAATGATGAAAAAAGCAAAATACCCAATGATATAAATAAGTGTGATCTGCCCTACCGAAATAAATAGGTTGGCTCGTTTGGAAAGTTCAGACACTGTAAGAATGGTTACAATTCCGGCAATGATTTGAAGGAACAAAAACTCAAAACTATGGGGAACTATAAACCCTAATAGTAGCAGCGTAAGCACGTGTACAAAGAGCCCTAATCGAGCATCGAAAAAGCTTTTCAATACAATAGGAAGAATACACAACGGAATCACATAGATATAGGTAGCATCGTACTTCACAACCATAGTGGTCGCAAATACCATAAAGATTACATTGAAGAATATAAAGCTCACCTTCGTATTGTCCCTAAAAATCGCCCTGCGGTATTTATTCAGGAATAAGAACAGCATGATAAATACGAGGGACACCAATATAGAATACCCCAATACCACCCAATAGTAGTTCTTTTGGCTCCACACATCGCTCTCGTAGCGCGCCTGAAGGGAATTAAGGATCTGAAACTTATCACCTTCAACCATTTCTCCCTTGGCAATAATCCGTTCCCCTTTCTCAATAATACCTCGATTAGGGTTGATATTATTGATGTCTGATTCTATAGAAGTATTGGTAAGTCGTGCATTGTAGGAAACATTGGGTACCAAACTCCTGGTTAGAAGCTGCTGCAACAGTCCTTCAATATCCTTGGCATTGATTAATTGAACACGGGTGCTAATGGTTTGCGAAAGTTTCTCCTTCTGAAATAATTGAGAATAGAGAATCTCCCTTACTTCATTACCACTTTTCAAATAAATAAGTTTATCCGAATTAAAAGCATTGACTTCATCTATCACCCCAACGGTATAGCAGGAATTGAGAATGCTCACCCCGAGGTTTTGTGCAACCCGCTTAGGGGTTCTGTAAAGGCTGTCTACAAAATTGGATTCGAATAAGGCCACAAAATTCTGAGCGGCCTCATCAGAAATGGAACTATTGTGATCGAAATAAGGAATGGCACTGGCACGGATATCCTCCTCTTGTTGCTCAAGAGTTGCCTTATCCTTCTTTATAGTGAAATTGAAAGGCGCATACAGGTTTTCGTCCTGCCAAGGTTTCCCTTTCTGAAAATCGTATTTAAACTTCCCTCCTTTGGGCAGCAAATAGATGACCAAGACCGTGGAAATGAGGTACAAAAAGACCTTATAGATAAGGGATTGGTTTTTTGTAAAAAACGAGAAAAATGTCGCCATAAAAATTCTTGCTGTAGTAAAGGTATAAATATCGCGTCATTTATCCCAAGTACCTTCGACCAAAGATGCATAATTTGAATTAAAATCCGTAATTTCGCGTACCGTTTAAAACAGATAATTCCATGAGCAAAAAAGTTGTAATTGTAGCCGCTGCGAGAACCCCAATCGGTAGTTTTATGGGAAGCCTTTCTTCCTTAACTGCAGCCCAATTGGGTACCACAGCAATTAAAGGCGCCTTAGATAAAATCGATTTGGATCCCAACCTTGTAGAAGAGGTATTTATGGGAAATGTGGTGCAGGCTGGTGTAGGACAGGCGCCCGCAAGACAAGCTGCATTGGGTGCTGGAATCCCCGATACCGTTCCTTGTACCACTGTAAATAAAGTATGTGCCTCTGGAATGAAAGCGGTAATGCATGCTGCACAGACCATCGCCTTAGGTGATGCTGATGTGATTGTTGCCGGTGGAATGGAAAGCATGAGTAATATTCCTCACTATGTACACATGCGTAACGGCAAGAAATTTGGTCCGGGCACTCTAGAAGATGGAATGCAGAAGGATGGATTGGTAGATGCCTATGACAAAAATGCCATGGGAGTATGTGCCGATGCTTGTGCTGTTGAATACGAATTCTCCCGTGAAGATCAGGATGCCTTTGCGATTCAATCCTACGAAAGATCGGCCAAAGCATGGAGCGAAGGAAAGTTTGCAAATGAGGTTGTCCCAGTAAGCGTTCCCCAAAGAAGAGGTGAACCTGTGGTGGTGAGTGAAGATGAAGAATACAAGAATGTAAAGATGGAAAAAATTCCAGCGTTGCGTCCTGCCTTTACCAAAGAAGGTACTGTAACTGCGGCCAATGCTTCCACGATTAATGATGGTGCTGGTGCGATGATTCTTATGAGCGAAGAAAAAGCAACCGAATTAGGATTAACCCCATTGGCCAGTATCACTTCCTATGCCGATGCCGCCCACGAACCAAAATGGTTTACCACAGCTCCTGCCAAAGCATTGCCCAAAGCCCTTGCAAAAGCAGGAATTGCCATGGATGATGTTGACTTTTTCGAATTCAACGAAGCTTTCTCCGTGGTAGGTTTGGCCAATATGAAAATCTTAGGACTCAACGACAGCAATGTAAACGTAAACGGAGGAGCCGTATCTCTAGGACATCCTCTAGGATGTAGTGGCGTTCGTATCCTTATTACTCTACTTAGTGTTCTACAACAAAACGATGCCAAGATTGGAGCCGCTGCTATCTGTAATGGAGGTGGTGGAGCTTCTGCCATGGTTATAGAAAGAAACTAATCTCTTTCCGCCCTTAGTTTCTTCTGCATGAAATACGGTATTTGTCCAATTAGTATTGTCCCCTTGCGCGACGAACCCAATGACCGAAGTGAAATGGTCAATCAGGTGCTGTATGGGGAAGTACTCAAGGTTTTGGAAAGCCGAAAAAAATGGAGCCGTATCCGATTGCAGCATGACAAGTATGAAGGTTGGATAGACAACAAACAGTTTCAGTTCATTTCTGAAGAAGAATATAAAGCACTAGATACGAAAACCCCTACCCTTTCGGCAGATTTGGTGGATTTCGTAACCACTGAAAAAAAAGAACTGCTTTCCATTCCCATGGGAAGCAGTTTGCATGGAATCGAAGTACTTAAGCATACCTTCGAGGGCAAATCATTTTCCGGAAAGACCGCGAAGGAAAACCTAGTCGATACCGCCCTGCTCTACTTGAACAGTCCTTATTTATGGGGTGGAAGAACTCCTTTCGGAATTGACTGTAGCGGATTTACCCAAATGGTATATCGACTGAATGGACATTCCCTCCTTCGAGATGCGAGCCAACAAGCTACTCAAGGGGAAGCCCTTAGTTTTATTGAAGAAAGCGAACCCGGGGATTTGGTATTTTTCGATAATGCCGAAGGTGCTATCGTGCATGTGGGCATTATCATGGAAGACAACTACATTATTCATGCACATGGTCGCGTTCGTATAGATCGTATTGACCACACGGGAATCTTCAATCACGAAGAACGCCGTCACACCCATAAACTGCGGGTGATTAAAAGGATTCTATAGTCCTTTTATTCCTTACTCATTTATCGTATTTCATGAAAGCAGAGAGGCAATGCCTTCCTGACAATTTCCTTTTGCCTATATTGAGATTGGCATTACTCAAAAAAACAACTACTATGAAAAAACCATTACTCATTTTACTGGCTACGTTGCTGTCTATTACCTGCTCCATGGCACAGGGATTTTGGTTACAACTATCCAATGCCCCTTCCGGACTGGGAAGATTTGACGATGTATTTTTTCTGAATGAAAATCTAGGATGGGCGGCCAATGGCCCTTCTTCTCAAGTGTACAAAACAACGGATGGTGGCGAGACTTGGACGCTGCAGTTCGATCCGGGAGGCTACTTTAGAAACATTGAATTCCTGAATGAAAATATTGGCTTTTTAGGCACACTAAGTAACACTTTTTATAAAACTACGGATGGTGGCGATACTTGGACCGAAGTGAGCATTACCCCTAATCCACCTGCCATTTGCGGACTGGATACGGTTGGGGAAAGTACGGTCTACGGATGCGGTGCTTGGTTTGATCCTGCTTATGTTATAAAATCTACCGATAGCGGAGAGACATGGGAATTCATAGACATGTCTGCCTATGCAGAGGCCTTGGTCGAAGTACTATTCATAGACGAGCAAACAGGCTTTGTTTCGGGAAATGCTTCATCTGGCGGTGTGATATTGAAAACTACCGATGGGGGTAATTCATGGACGCCAATTTTCAATTCTGGAAACGAAGGCGACTATGTTTGGAAGCTACAACTACTCGAGAACAACACAGTGATGTTTGGCTCCATACAATCTAACGTATCAGGTAGATTAGCGAAATCCTTGGATTCCGGACTTAATTGGCAAACATTTAGTGCTCCCGAAGGTTTTGTGCAGGCCGTAGGTTTTCAAACCCCAGAACGCGGATGGATGGGTGGACACAACACGGGATTCTATGAAACCAATGATGGTGGGGAAACTTGGTCCAGCCTTGGATTGGGAGATAACTTAAATAGAATATTTTGGCTAAATCCAAACCTAGGATATGCTTCCGGCGAATCTATTTATAAATTCACAGGGTTCTTGAGCACCGAAGAGTTTGAATCCGTTCCTGTACCCGATTTGGACGTAAAGGTGGCTCCTACCCCTATTAAAGATAAACTCAACGTGGAAATTAGATTTACGCACAGCGATAATTTGGTTATAGAGCTGTATGATCTAACAGGGCGCTTCATTACAAAATTTATACGTGAACAGATCACGGATCCAAATACAAAACAATACTCCTTCGATTTCAATTATTCCCCTGGTACCTATCTTTTGGATGTACATACCAACAACCATAGAAAGGGCATTGTTATTACGAAGGAATAATAATCATTTAATCCATAAAAAAACCGCTCGTAAGGAGCGGTTTTATATTCTTATGATCGTCGGATATATTATCCGCCCATAGATTCTAGTTTGGCTTTCATCGCTTTGTACTCGCTATCTTTTCCTAATTGACTGTAGATATTCATAAGGGTTCTTACCAATTCCACATTGTCATCTTTAGCTCTAACAGCCGACTCCAAATAAGGCAATACGTCTTCGTATAACTTGGTTCGTTGATTCTTCAACTCGTCATAGCGTCTTTCATCGGCAGCAGACATTCCCAAATTATTCATTTCTTCAACGATCGCACCTTCTCCAGAAAGCATCAATGCAGCAATATTAATTTGAGCGACGGCATAATCTGGTTTAATCTCTAACGCTTTCTTGTAGTACCCAAGTGCCTTTTCCTTCTGTCCATTCTGAGCTGCTCCTACTCCCAAGTTGTAATACAACTCGTGGTTGTTAGGATCCGTTTTAATGATTTCATTCATAATGGAATCGTACTTTTCCATGTCTCCCATTTTATAAGCCAAATCAGCTTCAGAACGCATTAAAGCAACATCGTTCGGATTGGCTTCTCTTGCTTCTTTCATAAGAGCCTGAGCCTTGTCCGTTTCTCCTTTGCTAATGTAAATGAGAGTTACCTTTTGCAAAATATCCCCTCTTACAGATTCTGTGGTTCGCTCTACTGGAGCAGTGTGACCCAACAACAATACAGCTTGATCCATATCCTCCTTATTAGGGTGTGTCACTTGCACCCCTTCCGGGTTGTTAGAGAGATATTCGGTCTTGATACCGGTATATCCCATTTTCAATAACTCTTTATAATGAGCCAGGGCATTATCGAAATCCTTACCATTTACCAAGTTACCCGCAGCATAATACATATAAGAAGTATCTACTGGACTCACTCGGTACCCTTCCAATAGCTTATTGGCAGCCATGGCATAGGTTTTCGTCTCTTGGTCTTTAATTGCACTATTTACCAAGTTAATTCTGAGTGCATTTTTCGCTTGGTCTAATCGCGTAACAACATCGCCTTTAGGACTAAACTGCTCAACTTTCATCAAAGCATCGGCCGCTACTTTCATCTTATCGAAATTAGTTTCCCCGGCATCTTTGGTAAAAATTTCCCCCTTAATAAGGTAGAATTGTGTTTTGAGGTTGTCGTCGGCACTGGCTAAGAGAGCGTCTGCTTGATTAATGTAGTTCTTAGCCTCAACGATATTGCCATTTTTAAGTGCTTTGTCGGCCTTTTTAATTTCCTTCTTCTGCGCCATCACGGCCAAGGAAGCCAACATCATTCCGGCAATAAGTATTCTGTTTTTCATTGTAGGGAATTTAAATTTATTCGTTATTATCCGTTTGTGTCTCGTCTTTATCAATAGCTGTGCCATTTTCTGGAGTTCCCTCATTTTCTAGGTCTTCCCCTTCTAAGTCCATGTCATCTTCTTCATGCATTACTTTGGCTACGGCAGCGATAGAATCATCATCGCGTACTTTGATTAGACGAACCCCTTGCGTGGCTCTACCCATCACCCTTAGATCTGCCACAGCCATTCTAATGGCAATTCCCGATTTGTTGATGATCATAAGATCGTCGCTATCGGTCACATTTTTTATGGCTACTAAAGTACCTGTTTTTTCCGTAACATTAATGGTTTTCACCCCTTTTCCTCCACGATTGGTGATTCGGTAGTCTTCGATGCTGGAACGTTTTCCGTATCCATTTTCGGAAACCACCAAGATGTTGGACTCGGTATCGTTCACAGCTACCATTCCTACTACCTCATCTTCAGGACCTCCCAAGGTAATTCCCCGAACCCCGGAAGCGTTTCTACCCATAGGACGGGTCTTCTCTTCTTCGAAACGAATGGCCTTTCCAGACTTTACAGCCAACATTACTTGGCTATCCCCTGTAGTAAGCTTCGCTTCTAATAACTCATCACCTTCACGGATGGTAATGGCATTAATACCATTGGATCTTGGACGTGAGTACTGCTCCAATGGAGTTTTCTTCACCTGTCCTTTCTTGGTTGCCATGATCACATAGTGGTTGTTAATGTACTCTTCATCCTTTAGATCTTGCGTACAGATAAAGGCTTTCACTTTGTCATCTTGTTCTATGTTGATCAAATTCTGAATGGCACGTCCTTTGGAAGTACGACTACCTTCTGGAATTTCGAATACACGCATCCAGAAACACTTTCCTTTTTGCGTAAAGAAGAGCATGTACTGGTGATTGGTCCCCACGAACAGGTCTTCCAAGAAATCCTCATTTCTTGTGGCCGAAGCTTTCTGGCCAACTCCTCCTCTATTCTGCTTCTTATATTCGGAAAGTGATGTACGCTTAATGTATCCTGCATGCGAAATGGTAATCACCACTTTTTCATCTGGAATAAGGTCGGTAATACTTACATCACCACCGGCATACTCGATCACAGAACGTCTTTCGTCTCCGTATTTCTCTTGAATTTCGAGTAGCTCTTCTTTAATGATATCCATCCTACGTTCCTTCTTGGCTAAGATATCCTTGTAGTCTTCGATGGTTTTCATGAGTTCTTCGTACTCGGTACGAAGCTTGTCTTGCTCTAGACCTGTTAACTGTCGCAGTCGCATTTCTACGATGGCACGCGCTTGGATTTCGGACAACTCGAAAGTCTCAATCAGCTTGGCACGCGCTTCTTCGGCATTGGCCGAACCACGAATAAGCTTGATCACTTCGTCAATATTATCGGAAGCAATGATGAGCCCTTCTAAAATATGTGCTCTTTCTTCGGCTTTGCGCAATAAGAACTCCGTACGACGTGTCACTACCTCATGACGGTGTTCTACAAAATAATGGATAAGCTCCTTTAGGTTCAGTAACCTAGGACGTCCATTCACCAAGGCAATATTGTTGACACTGAAACTGGATTGCAGTTCGGTGTACTTATATAGCATGTTAAGAACGATGTTAGGAATGGCATCCCTTTTCAGAATGTAAACAATTCGCATTCCTTTACGATCCGACTCATCCCTGATATTGGAAATACCCTCGATCTTTTTGTCATTAACAAGATCGGCAGTTTTCTTAATCATATTGGCCTTATTTACCTGATAAGGCACTTCGGTTACGATAATACATTCGCGTCCCGCTACTTCCTCGAAATGGGCCTTTCCACGCATCACAACACGACCCCTTCCAGTATGAAAAGCATCCTTCACACCTTCATATCCATAGATAACACCTCCTGTTGGGAAGTCGGGCGCCTTAACATATTGCATCAACCCGTCTATGTCAATGTCGTTATCATTTATATAGGCCACTGTTCCGTCAATTACTTCTGAAAGGTTGTGCGGAGGCATATTAGTGGCCATACCTACGGCAATCCCCGAAGCACCATTCACCAAAAGGCCTGGCACTTTGGTTGGCAGTACGGTGGGTTCCTGAAGTGTATCATCGAAGTTAAGTTGATGATCCACGGTTTCTTTATCAATATCGGCCAACATATCTTCGGAAATCTTCCGCATACGCGCCTCTGTATATCGCATTGCTGCTGGACTATCTCCATCTATAGATCCGAAGTTTCCTTGTCCATCGACCAGCATATAACGCAAACTCCACTCCTGGGCCATACGAACCATAGCATCGTACACGGAGGTATCCCCGTGCGGGTGGTACTTACCTAATACTTCCCCAACGATCCTTGCAGATTTTTTATGTGCGCTATTTGCTCTTACCCCCAATTCGTACATTCCGTACAGCACCCTTCTATGAACAGGCTTCATTCCATCACGCACATCTGGCAGTGCACGTGACACAATGACCGACATCGAATAGTCGATGTATGCCGATTTCATCTCATCTTCAATATTAATTGGGATTAATTTTTCGCCTTCAGCCATATATAAAAACTATTATTTGGTTATTAAAATCTAAGAAAGCAAGATACACTATTTTGCAGGTATTCACAGCGATTTTAAGGGGTAATATTCACGATTTTATTAACAAAAATTTAATGCAAAAACGTTAATAAGTATCGTAGCTTGCATTTGCATTTTAGTAAGAAATTTGTTCCTTTTACTACTACCTCACATATTGGGTACAATTTTTGCCCTTAACTAATTTTATTTACTTATTTTAGACAAACAGGAGAACGATATATGGACGATAATTTTTCACCAAGAGTAAAAGATGTAATAGCCTACAGTAAGGAAGAGGCGTTGCGCCTGGGTCATGATTTTATTGGCACAGAGCACCTCATGTTGGGTCTATTGCGCGACGGTAATGGCAAGGCCGTGAGTATCCTGAATGCCCTGGATATTGATTTAAACCACCTACGTAGAAAAGTAGAAATTTTGAGTCCCGCCAACCCTAATGCTGGTGCGACCACCAATGATAAAAAGAACCTCCATCTTACGAGACAAGCGGAGCGTGCATTGAAGACTACTTTCCTGGAAGCCAAACTTTTCCAGAGCTCGTCTATTAATACCGCACATTTACTCTTGTGCATACTGCGAAATGAAAATGACCCCACCACCAAACTGCTTCATAAAATGAAGGTGGATTACGATGGGGTAAAAGATCAATTTAAACTTATGATAACCAACGACGAAGAATATATAGAACCTACAGCATCCGATTCCTTCCCCAATGATGATGACGAAGCCACAGCGGGAGATGGGGATAAAGACAATTTGTTCTCGGGAACAAGTTCTACCAAAGGCAGCAAGAAATCGAAAACACCGGTACTCGATAATTTTGGCCGGGACCTTACTGCCCAAGCCGAAGAGGGAAAATTAGATCCTGTAGTAGGAAGGGAACATGAAATTCAGCGTGTATCGCAAATCCTAAGCCGAAGGAAAAAGAACAACCCATTACTTATAGGGGAACCTGGTGTGGGTAAGAGTGCCATTGCCGAAGGATTGGCCTTGCGTATTGTACAACGAAAAGTATCGCGTATTTTATATGATAAGCGCGTGGTAACGCTCGACTTGGCTAGTCTAGTAGCGGGTACTAAGTACCGCGGACAGTTCGAAGAGCGAATGAAAGCGGTGATGAATGAATTAGAAAAGAATGACGACATTATTCTTTTCATAGATGAAATCCATACCATCGTAGGTGCGGGAGGTGCTACCGGTTCCTTGGATGCTTCCAATATGTTTAAACCTGCCCTGGCAAGGGGAGAAATTCAATGCATTGGAGCCACTACCCTAGACGAATACCGACAGTACATTGAAAAGGATGGCGCCTTAGAAAGACGTTTCCAGAAAGTATTGGTAGAACCTACGAGCGTGGAGGAAACCATTGAGATCCTTCAGAACATCAAGGAAAAATATGAAAGTCATCACAATGTGGTCTATACCGATGATGCGATCGAAGCCTGTGTGAAATTGACCAACAGATATATGACCGATCGTTTCTTGCCGGACAAGGCTATCGATGCTTTGGACGAAGCGGGATCCCGTGTTCACATTACCAACATTAATGTACCCGAAAAGATATTGACGATAGAATCCAAATTGGAAGAAGTACGTGAGTTGAAGAATTCTGTAGTCAAAAAGCAGAAATACGAAGAAGCTGCTAAGCTTCGCGATGATGAAAAGAACTTGGAAAAAGAATTGGCGACAGCTCAAGAAGCTTGGGAAAAAGAATCCAAGTTACATAAAGAGATGGTAGATGAGCCCCAGGTAGCCGAGGTAATATCTATGATGACAGGAGTTCCTGTTCATAGAATTGCCCAAACGGAAAGCAACAAATTGGCAGAACTGCCAGAGCGTATCAAAGGTAAAGTTATTGGTCAAGATGAAGCCGTTGCCAAAGTGGTAAAGGCCATTCAGCGAAACCGTGCGGGACTTAAGGATCCAAACAAGCCAATTGGTTCATTCATTTTCCTAGGACAGACCGGAGTTGGAAAAACCCAATTAGCCAAAGTGTTGGCACGTGAGCTATTCGATAGTGATAATGCCTTGGTTCGTATCGACATGAGTGAATACATGGAGAAATTTGCCGTATCCCGACTTATCGGTGCACCTCCAGGTTATGTAGGGTATGAAGAAGGTGGACAACTTACCGAAAAGATCCGTCGCAAGCCATACGCTGTAGTATTGCTGGATGAGATTGAAAAAGCGCACCCCGACGTATTCAACATGTTATTGCAAGTATTGGATGATGGATATCTTACCGATAGTTTGGGAAGAAAGATCGATTTCCGAAACACCATCATTATCATGACTTCCAATATTGGAGCGCGTAAGCTGAAGGACTTTGGTCAAGGGGTAGGTTTTGGAACGGCTGCCAAAACAAGTCAAGCAGATTCCCATGCTAAAAGCATTATTGAAAATGCATTGAAAAAGGCATTTGCTCCTGAATTCCTAAATCGTGTAGACGATGTAATGGTTTTCAACGTATTGGAAAGAGAGCACATCCACAAAATTATCGATATCGAACTGAACAAATTGTTCGGGCGTATTTCCGATCTTGGATATGACTTAAAGCTTACCGAAAAAGCCAAGGACTACATTGCCGACAAAGGATTCGATAAGGATTATGGTGCCCGACCTTTAAAGCGTGCCATTCAGAAATACATTGAAGATGCGTTGGCCGAAGAGATTATTAATTCAAATTTGAAAGAAGGTGATACCATCACCATGGATTTGGATGAGAAAACGGAAGAACTGAAAATTCAGATAAAAAAACAGAAGAAGGCGACAGAATCGTAAGTCGCACTCATCAAAATACGTAGCACCTATTTGATTTTATTCGGATAGGTGCTATTTTTATTACCCACCAACCCTCCTCCACGTCATGAGTATGTTCCATTATTACGATTTAGGCTATTGTGAAGCCTTTATTTTCGATGAGTTTTTAGTCAATCAGATACGGGAAGGCATTACCATTACCCCCGAGCACAATGTAAAATTGAAAGAGGTCATAGACACCCACTTCAAGGACAAGCCCGTTGTCTATATTTCCAACCGCATTCACTCCTACTCTGTAGATCCCCTTACCTATATTGAAACTTCCAAGATTTGCAATTTATTAGCCATAGCTGTGGTATCCGACAATCTTACCTTTAGGGAAAGCGCTGCTTTCGAAAGTAAGTTCTATCAGAAACCTTTTGCTATCTTCGAAACATTGAGCGAAGCCATAGAATGGGTACACAAGACCATTCAGGAACAAATGGACTAATTGCCTATGACGGAAAAAGAACAAATTAAAACCCGAATTCTTGAAGAAATTGAAAGCACGCAAGGACTGGTTGCTAAGTATAGGGAATTGACAAAACCCATTGCTCCGGAAAATGCCATAGGACGTGTATCGCGAATGGACGCCATTAACAATAAAAGTGTAAATGATGCTGCACTGAAAAAGGCTGAGCTCAAGTTGAAAAACCTTCAGGTAGCCCTTTCTAAGATAGATGATACGGATTTCGGGATCTGTGTGCGTTGTAAGAATGAAATTCCTTTGGGCAGGATCCTATTAATGCCCCAAGCCATTACCTGCGTTAATTGTGCGCGTTAATTTTACAATGATCGAGCTTATTTTCGAAAAGACGAAGGGGTTGCTTTATACATCTTTTTGAAATTTGAGGAAAAATAAGACGTATCCTCAAATCCTACCTCATAAGCAATTTCGCTTACCGAAAGTTGTGATTTTTCCAAAAGCTCTTTGGCCCTTTCCAATCTAATTCGATTAACATACCGCATAATAGACATCCCCGTAAGGGCTTTAACCTTCCTATGTAGTTGCGTACGGCTCGTACCTAAGGAGTTCACCAGAGATTCCGTGGAAACTTTAACCCTATTATTTACTACCAATTCTTGAATTTTTTGAATGAATTCAATATCTAACTGATTAATATCCTTATAATTATCATTTACCCCTTTTAAATTGAGCAAAGAACTGAATTGTTTTATTCTGCGGGAATTCTTAACAAAAATACTGTCAATTATAGCCAGTAGTTCATCACTATTAAACGGTTTTTCCAAATAGGCATCAATACCAATTTCATAGGCATCCACCTTACTTTGAGTATCTGTTTTCGCAGTTAACATAATAAACGGAATGTGGGAGGTTTCTACCTTGCTCTTAATCTGCTTGCAGAATTCATGTCCATCCATCACAGGCATCATGATATCACTAATGATAAAGTCTACTTTTTTGTTTTTAGCTATGCGAAGTCCTTCTTTCCCATTTTTTGCAGTATATAGCCTATACTTTTGCATTAATAGCCCCTTCATGTATTGCAATAATTCTTCATTATCCTCTACCAATAAAACAGTATGCTTTTTTTCATTGAAGGGGTTTAACGGAGTTTTTGGAGATGCAACCAACTCGTCTACATAAGGTGATTTAAACGTTAAGGAATGTGACGAAGAAGCATTTTTAAGAATGGGAAGTGTAATCTTAAAAGTTGTTCCTTTAAGAATATTGCTTTCCACCGAAATACTTCCATCAAGGAGCTCAACAAGTTCTTTTGTAAGTGCCATACCTATTCCGTTGCCAAGGTTACTCTCCGTGTCGAATGTCTTGTAATACCTATCGAATATATAAGGAAGATCCTCTTCTGAAATCCCTTTCCCTGTATCCGATAGGGTAAGAACCACCTGCTTTAATTCTTCATCGCACCCAATATGTACCGTTATTTTACCTCCTGCAGGGGTAAATTTTATGGCATTGGACAAAAGGTTGTTAACCACTTTTTGCAGTTTATCATCATCAATATCCATAAATAGGCTTTCCATCTGGGTTAGGAACACCAGTTCTTGCTGCTTGGAGTCTGTATAGGCCCTGTAAAACGAAATACATTTGCCAACAAACCCTATAAGATCCCCGTGCTTGTAATGTACCTGCATTTGTTGTACATCCAACGACACAAGATCTAGCATCTGATTAACCAAATGCAGCAACTGATCACTATTCTTTTTTATACCAGAAACCCTTTTGTGCTCTTTGGTGTTGGAGGACTTATCTTTTAAAAGAGCATCGGTCAACCCGTTAATAATAGTTAACGGCGTCCTAAACTCATGGGATATGTTGGCGTACATTTTGGATTTTACTAGATCAAATTCCTTGGTCCTTTGTGTTTCAGATTTCGCCAATCGCTGCCTCAACAATAACGCATATATTGAAAATAGTACCAACAATAACATTATTCCGTAACCTGCGTATGCCCACCAGGATAGGTACCATGGTGGCGCAATATACATTTGAAACCGAAACACGTTATCAGGCACTCCAATTTCCCCTAAATGATAAAGATCCTTTACTTTAAGCTCATGATTTCCAAAGGGAATACGCGTAAAATAAGCAGTTTGGTGATCTGCAACTACCCAATCCTCATTGTCTAGGGCATACGCATATCGTACCTTATTGTTATGCTCGTAATCCAAGTTGGAAAAACGAATGGAGAAATTGTTCTCGGTATAATTCAGTTTAATGTCCTTTGCATAGGGGGCATTAAAAGGCAAAACATCAGCTTCCCCTTGCTTATGCTGAATGGAAATATTGGAAATGCCTACTTCTTTCTTCAACGACGGGGATTCTAAGCGATTAATGTCTATAGCTTGAATACCTTTGTCCGTTCCAAAATATAGGATATGATCATTATCAAAATAGTAGCCAGAAGAATATAGGAAAGAGTTGGAAATGAGCCCATCTTCTACTGTATAATTGAAAAATTGTCCGTTTTCCTGATCGTACACATACAGTCCATCACCTATAGTACTAATCCACAACCGGTTGTCGAGATCCGAACGCAGTGCCATGATCTTTTTGTCGAATAGATGGCCACCATTTCTTAACCTTGAAAAGTTTTCTTCTTGTTCGTTGAAGGAAACAATACCCGTATCCATTCCAAACCAAATAGTTCCTTTTTTATCTTCAGTTAGTGTGGTAATTACGTTAGAGGTGATGCTATTCAAATCCTTCCTTAAATGCCTGTAATTAATTGACGGCAGCTGTGATGACTGTAAAGGGAATTCGGAAACGTCCTTTATGCAATACACCCCAAATGCCGCTGTAATCACCCAAAGTCGATCTTTTGTATCCCTTAGCATTTGTATAATCTTGGCTTCATTGGACGGCACGGAAGCATCCAAGTTGAAAAACCTTAATTCTGTACCGTCTTCATCCAATAGATGCACACCGTTCCAACTGCCTACCCAAATCCTGTTCTTCTTGTCCCTTTCAATCCCCATTACCCTAAGGTTGGTGTTCAATTTTGTCCTGCTTATGACATTATCATTATAAATCCTAAAAATCTCGCCTTTACCAGTACCTGCCCATAAAATAGAATCGAACCGTTTTAAAGAAAGTATGGGTTCATTAAGGATTTGATGTCTTACCCCTATACTATCCAGTACAAAGAGTCCATTTAATCCACCAGCATAGATTCTATTTTCCCATCTCAGGGTTCTACGAGCGTGTATCTGTGGAAAAGCCTTATTAAATGTCTCTGTGTGTTGTCTTTCTTTAAAAACACCATGCGAGGTACCTACCCACAATAAGCCATCACGATCTACAAACAGGGTCTTCAAGCTATTGAATGGAGCTTTTATATCTAGAGGCACTTTCTTTAAAGCAAAATAATCAAGCTCGAGCTCAAAGATTTCGCTCCTGGAGTGCAAATAGATAGCATCACTCCTTTTCACAAAGCCTTCCATTTCAACTTTGGTATCCTCTTCCTTTATTAGTTTACCATGAACTAAATGCCTAAGTTTTGTCCCCATTCCAATGGTGACCCCTTTATCATGTGGAACCAACAACGTAATTCTATCTTTTGCATCGTAGTGCAACGTAATCTGCCTTTTTTCCATATCGTACTTAAAAAGGCGATTTTTATTGGCCAACCATAGGGTGTTACCAAAAGCTGCAATTTTACTGGTTCTTTGTCCTTCTGGAATTTTGATAAAATTTCCATTATCTCTTACGTACACAAAAACCCCTTCGTCCGTGGTTAACCCTAAATTCCCATTATCCATCTTTTGCAAGGATAAAATATACCTTGGGCCAAAACCTTTATTCTTAAAGAAATTATCGAATGACAAGCTATCGGGGCGAAAACGGCTCATTCCACCTCCCCATGTTGCTAACCAGTAATTCCCGTCATGGGAAATGGCGATATCAGATATATAGTTGGCCGGCAACCATGATTCCTTTTCCGGGTCGCTCCTAAGTGCATCGAAATGATGCCCATCGTATCTGTTAAGACCATCTTCTGTACCTAACCATATAAAGCCCTTATCGTCTTGATCGATACTGGTAATATTTTCATTAGATAGATTGCCCTCTACTTTTTCCAAACGCAATAAGGGTTCTGTCTGGGTCAACCCACGAAGAGGGCATACCATTAAGAAAAACAAAACAAACTTTGGAAAAATTTTGGGCCCCATATATGACTTCAGTATAACAAATTGCCGACTGCGGCAAATGTGTATAACCATTAAATTTACAAAGTAAAGCTCTTTCCCAGAGCCGAAAACATACAAAAAGTCATTAATAGTAGAATTTCTCTTTTCATGATTTTCAGTCTTTAGTGGTACATAAGGATTAAATCTTCAACAAAGCTATATGAATATCCATTCCGAGGGTTTAACTATTGTTCCAATGGGTATAAAAATTGTTTCACAGTCTTATTTATCTAATATCTAAACTTAAGTAAATACAATTGAAAAGAAATAGCCCTTTCATTTTATCAAAAACGAAAGGGCTATAATTCTTAGGTATATGTAGCAAAAGCTAAGATTTCTTTTTAAGCTTCCATTCAAATTCTTTCACCAAAGTAATACCGCTGGAATTGCCTATTTCATTACCCAGTTCTAAAGAGGCAAAATAATCGGTAGGAGAAACATGTTCGTTTTCTAACAAATAATCCATGAAGTGCTTTACATCTACCTTCCCTTCGGAGCGTGGGCTTTCACGAACAAAGGCAATATATACCCAATCCTGGGCGAATTTATCATTCTTTAAGTAACCTTTATATACTTTATACCTTCCAAAAGGAGTAAGGATACTTTCGATTACTTTTCCATAGGAACTGAAATCGAAATAATCTTCCCAAATCATGATTTCGGTAGTGATATTCTTATTATCGGCCTGGGAAACATCCGTTAACCAAATATCGAAAGCAAGATTGTATTTGCGGTGCTTTACATGGGTTTCGAAATTATAGGAAACATCTAAGGCATCAATTTCGGATACCAAAAGTGGGAATCCACCACTATTCTTTCGTTTCTTGCCTCCCCAAGGCGTTCTTCCAATTTCAAGAGCGGGGTATCCTATTACACCACTTGCAGAGTTGTCGATTTTCCATTCCCATCCACAGTTTTCACCTTCTTTAAATATGCATAGTTCTACATTGCCCCGTTTTACCTTTGTTTTACCCCACAGATTATTCTTCATGGTCACCTGATTTTCTAACTTTTCCCGATGTCCTTCTTTACAGGTTTTAAAATCGGATTCCGTAACCAGTTTGCGGGCATCGGCCGAAGCCTTTTGGGCGACCATCTGTTCGTGGGTAACGTCGTTGTTCAGGGTTTTACATGCGGAAAATAAGCCTATGAGTACGAGACCATAGGTCATGATACGGGGTAATGAGGTTTTCATTGTACTGGAGTTGTTTCTATAAAAATAGAAAAATCAATGATTAATCGAACAAAATATCATTTTCTATGGAAAAACTCTGTAGAAATCCTATAGAAGCATGCATGTCATCCGCCAACAGGCGATCTTCATCTACAAAAGGAACCCCGTCCCTATAATGCCCTAAAAAGGACTCTACGAATTCCGAGGATTTCTTGGGCTTTCTGAAAGCAATGGCTTGGGAGGCATTCATTAGCTCAATGGCTAAGATGGTTTCCACATTGTCGATAATGCGAAGACATTGGGTAGCCGAATTTGCCCCCATACTCACATGATCTTCTTGCCCATTGGAAGAAACAATACTGTCTACCGAAGCGGGTGTTGCCAATTGCTTGTTCGCGCTTACAATGCTGGCTGCCGTGTATTGCGGAATCATAAAACCACTGTTCAGTCCCGGATTATTCACCAAAAACTGTGGCAATTCCCTTGCTCCGGAAACCAACTGAAAAGTCCTTCTTTCGGAGATATTTCCTAATTCGGCCATTGCGATTCCGAGATAGTCCAAACCTAAAGCTAAGGGTTGTCCATGGAAATTCCCTCCAGAAATGATCTGATCTTCATTTCGGAAGATGTTTGGGTTATCGGTAACGCTATTTATTTCGGTTTTAAAAGTCTTTGTTACAAAAGTTAGGGTATCCTTGGTGGCTCCATGTACTTGAGGAATACAACGGAAGGAATACGGATCCTGAACCTTTTTGTTTTCGGAAGCACCAATTTCACTTCCCTCCAAAAACTCCAGTATTAATTGTGCTGTTTTAATCTGCCCACGGTGTGGTCTCACAATATGCACCAGTTCATTGAAAGGGCTCATATTACAATCGAAAGCGTCTACAGAAACGGCTCCAATAAGATCCGCCAAATAAGATAGCTTGTGTGCTTTCAACAAGCAATGTACCCCATAGGCACTCATGAATTGTGTTCCGTTTAGCAAGGCAAGGCCTTCTTTGGCCTGCAATGCTAAGGGTTGCCAGCCGTGCTCCTCGAGTATTTCAGATGCTGGCATGAAACCATCTTCCGTATGCACTTCCCCTTTGCCTAACAACGGCAAGGACATATGAGCCAAAGGAGCTAGATCTCCAGAAGCTCCTAAACTTCCTTGGGTATACACCACGGGAAGAACGTCGTTGTTGTAGAAATCGATAAGCCGCTCTACGGTTTGCAACTGGATGCCACTAAAACCATAACTCAGGGATTGAATTTTTAGAAGCAACATCAACTTTACAATGGGCTTGGGAACCAAATCTCCAGTTCCACAGGCGTGCGACATCACCAAATTCTCCTGCAATTTAGAGAGGTGTTCGGAGGAAATCTTCACATTACACAAAGAACCGAAACCAGTATTGATACCATAGACGGGCGAATCGTCATTCTTAATTTTTTCCTGAAGGTATTCGTGTGATTTATTGATGTTTAAAATAGCTTCATCGGAAAGGGCAATGGCCTTGTTTTCTTCGATAATATCTTTGATTAAGCCTAAAGATAGTATCTCGCTGCTCACATAATGAATTGGGCGCATGGGCATAGGTTGTTTGCGACAAAAATACCAATTTCTTGTTAAGGTTTTATCGATTTTTCAGTAATCGACCGAATATTATTTTATTTTAGCAAAAACCAAATACCGTAAGTATGAAAAAAATGCTTTTTCTGTTTGCTGGACTCCTACTTATAGGCTGCCAAACGGAAGTAAAAAAAGACTATGTAACCTTTTCCGGTAAGATAACAAACAAGAACAGTGACTCTATTGTTTTATCGAAAAAAGGATTTAAAAGAGTTATTCCTGTAAACGAGGATGGTACATTTAGCGATACCTTAAAGGTGGATACCGATTTTTACACCTTTTACGATGGTGGTGAATATACAGGACTGTATTTAAAAAATGGGTACGATCTACACATGACCTTAGACACCGAGCAATTTGATGAAACCATTGCTTACACAGGTGAAGGTGCCGACAACAATAACTACTTGGCCGAAGAAGCCAGAATGAAAGAGAAATTATTGGATTTTGACATTGATGAGATGGATGCTGCTGGACTGGATGCAAAACTGACCAGTGTTGCTGATGAGTTGAATGCTTACTTGGACAAGCAAACTACTTTGGATACCATGGTGGTGAACGATGCCAAGAAAGGAATAGAAGGTACCGTTAAAAGCTACAAAGGATACTTAGGAGACCTTATTGCACTTAGAACCAATTTACCCAAAGGTTCTCCTTCCCCAACCTTCTCAAACTACGAGAACCACGCTGGGGGAACTACTAGCCTAGAAGAGTTAAAGGGGAAATATGTATACATAGATGTTTGGGCTACTTGGTGTGGGCCTTGTAAGGCGGAAATCCCTCACTTAAAGCAAGTAGAGGCGGATTACCATGACAAGAACATTGAGTTTGTTAGTGTTTCTATAGACCGACCCAAAGATCACGACAAATGGATAGCTATGGTTACCGACAAAGAATTAGGCGGTGTTCAGTTGTTTGCGGATAACAACTGGGAGTCTAAATTCGTAAAGGACTACTACATTAAGGGAATTCCACGTTTCATTCTTATCGATCCTGATGGAAATATCATTAGCCCTAATGCTCCTAGACCTTCTAATCCAGAGCTTAGAACAATGCTTGATGAGATGATCTAAAAGCAACAATATAGCATAGAAAAACCGCCAGTCATCCTGAACTTGTCGAAGGAAATATGGCGGTTTTTTTATGCTTTTTATTACGCCTCTTCGGGTGGGGCTTCCGGTGCTGGTTCCTGACGGAACAACTCTAGGAAAGCCGCTCCAATGGTGTCAACAATATCACCTGCCAAAAGGGCTTCAAAACCTAGTTCTTGCGTAGCCAAATTTCCAGCACTACCATGCAAATACACCCCAAACATAGCGGCAACCAAAGGCTCATATCCTTGGGCCAATAGCCCTGTAATGATCCCTGTTAATACATCTCCACTACCTGCGGTAGCCATTCCAGGGTTTCCAGTACTATTTATGTAGAGGTCATCTCCAAATACCGTTACGGTATTAGCTCCTTTTACCACAATGATAACTTCGTGGGCTTTTGAAAACTCTTTGGCCTTTTCCAGCTTCCCGATATCGTGATCCCATTCACCAACAAGACGCTTCAATTCTCCAGGATGTGGTGTAAAAATGGAGCCCTTGGGCACTTCCTCAATCAATTTGGGATTTGCGGCCAATAAGTTAATGGCGTCTGCATCGATCACCATAGGTGTTTCTGCATTAGAAAGTAACGCCTCAAAAGCTTTGAGTGTCTCTTTTTCTTGGCCCATTCCAGGTCCGACTCCTATCGTATAATTAGATGTATCCCATTCGGTTTGGGTGATGGTAGTTTCATTCTCATCGCATACAACCATGGCTTCAGGAACAAGGCCAATTAAAATATCATGTCCGCAGGCAGGCACAAAAGTCGTGGCCAAACCACTCCCCGATCGCAAAGAAGCCTTTGTCGCCAATGCCATTGCTCCTATTTTTCCACGTGAACCTCCTACCAAAAAAGAATGTCCAAAGTCACCCTTATGGGCATACTTAGGACGTTGTTTGTAAAAGGTCTGTGCTATGGGTTTTACCACGACACGGGCCAATGGCCGGGTCATCATCTGGTATTCTTGATCCAAACCAATATCCAAAGCTTCAAAATAAGGCACATACTTCCCGGTATCCGGTAAAAAGAAAGCCAACTTAGGGGTTTGAAAAGTAAGGGTATGATTGGCGTTAAGGACAGCATCAGGATCCAATACAGGTCCATTGGCACTTAATCCGCTTGGGATATCTATGGCCAGTTTAAACGCTTTTTCAGCATTTAGATATTGTATGAGGGATTTCACCCAACCTTCGGGAGCACGGTTCAATCCGATTCCGAAAAGGGCATCTACGATGATATCATCGGGATGTATTTCCGGGAAATCTTCTTCTCCTTTCATAAGTATGGGCCATTTCTTAGTTACATCTTTAATCCTTCCGTAGTTGATTAAAAAGCACTTGGATCGCTTATCGGTAAAATTGGCGATGTATACGTTGACATTGTATCCGCTTTGAATAAGCAATCGTCCCAAGGCAAGTCCATCCCCTCCATTGTTTCCAATTCCACAAAATATATGAATGGGTACCTGAGCCCCTTGCATACGGGTGTGTAGCCAATTAAAAATCTGTGTAGCAGCACGTTCCATTAAGTCGGTAGAAGTAATACCTTGTCGTTCGGTAGTGACTTTATCGGCTTCGTACAATTGCTCTGCGGAAAAAACGTTCATGAAAAAGGATTTTGCGCAAGTTACCAACTTGTTGAAAACAATCAAACAAATCCTACGGTAGCTTTGTGAGAATCTCTAAATTTGCAATCCAATTACAACTACAGACCTATGAAAAATACTGCTTTATCTGCCGTTCATGAGGCTTTGGGTGCCAAGATGGTCCCTTTTGCCGGTTATAACATGCCCGTTTCTTATGAAGGGGTAAACGTAGAACACGAAACCGTTCGTAAAGGCGTGGGTGTCTTCGATGTATCCCATATGGGTGAATTCCTAATTACGGGACCTAATGCCTTGGCTCTTATTCAGAAAGTGACTAGCAATGATGCTTCGAAGTTGGTTGACGGGCAAGCACAGTACAGTTGCCTTCCCAATGAAAACAACGGAATTGTAGACGATCTTATCGTGTATCGTTTGGAGGAAGAAAAGTGGTTATTGGTTGTAAATGCTTCCAATATTGATAAAGATTGGAATTGGATTAGTTCCCATAACACTATGGGTGCAGAAATGCGTAACCTATCCGAAGATTATTCGCTTTTGGCCATCCAAGGTCCGAAGGCAGCTGAAGCCATGCAATCCCTTACCAGTGTGGATTTGAGCGCCATTAAGTTTTACACTTTCAAGGTAGCCGATTTCGCTGGAATTGAACATGTTATCATCAGTGCTACGGGATATACTGGAAGCGGTGGTTTCGAAATCTACTGTAAGAACAGTGAAGTAGAGCAGATCTGGAATAAAGTGTTGGAAGCAGGAGCCGATTGGGGTATTAAGCCTATTGGATTGGCAGCGAGGGACACATTGCGATTGGAAATGGGGTACTGCCTCTACGGAAATGACATAGACGACACCACTTCTCCAATTGAAGCTGGATTGGGATGGATTACCAAATTCACTAAGGAATTTGTCAATTCAGAAAACCTTCAAAAAGAAAAAGAACGCGGCCCCGAAAGACGATTGATCGCCTTTGAACTGAACGATCGCGGAATCCCTAGACAAGGGTATGATATTGTGGACGGACAAGGAAAAGTAATTGGTAACGTAACCAGTGGAACCATGGCACCTTCTTTAGGAAAAGGTATTGGTTTGGGTTATGTGCCAACGATTATGAAGGATGTAGGAACGCAAATCCACATTCAGATTCGTAAAAATGCCGTCCCTGCAACGATTGTAAAACTCCCATTTTATAAGGGATAGCATGCCCGATTTCAACTCCATCATAAGTACAATCCATTCTCAATTGGATGCAAGCGCCGACCGAGGAAGCGTTGCGACTTACATACCAGAACTGGCAGGAGTTGATGAAAAGAATTTTGGGATTTACTTGAATTGCATTTCCGGTGAATCGCACAAGATTGGAGCTTGGAATAAACCTTTTTCCATACAGAGTATTTCTAAAGTACTATCACTTGCGCAAGCCTTTTCCCTTGTGGGTGATTCTATATGGAAACGTGTTGATGTGGAGCCTTCTGGCAATCCTTTCAATCATTTATCCCTGTTGGAACTAGAAAACGGAATTCCAAGAAATCCATTGATCAATGCAGGGGCGTTGGTCATAGCAGATATCTTGGTTTCACAATTAGATAACCCCAAGGAAGACTTTTTAGACTACGTGAGAAATCTCACTAACGATTTCTCTATTCAGTTCAACACGAAAGTAGCACTGTCTGAAAAGAGTACGGGTTTTAGAAATTATGCAGCCGCCAATTTGCTGAAATCCTTTGGCAATCTCAACAATGATGTAGAAACGGTTTTAGACTTTTATTTTCATCAGTGTTCTTTGGAAATGAATTGTGAACAGCTTTCTAATGCCTTTTACTTTTTGGCGAATCGCGGGAAGTGTATGCGTGATCATGCTTTTTTAAACGAAAGTCAGGTAAAGCGTATAAATGCACTCATGTTAACCTGTGGCTTTTATGATGAAGCTGGTGAGTTTGCTTTCGAGGTGGGTCTACCCGGAAAAAGTGGTGTTGGCGGTGGAATCATTGCTTTGCTACCTAATCAATTTACCATTGCTACCTGGTCTCCCGGACTGAATGAAAAAGGCAATTCCCACTTGGGCATGCAGGCATTGGAAAAGTTTACAACAGCAACCCAATTATCTATTTTTTAAACCTACCTATGAGCATAAACCCTACACAAAAAAGCAATAGAATATTACTGTTGGGAGCAAGCGGTTTTATTGGGAACGTCCTTTACAAAGAACTCCTCTCCTACTATGACGTTTATGGTACGTATGCCAGTCAGGAGGGTAATTTTAAGGACAATCAGGTATTCTATCACTATTCGGTAGAAGATGGCGGATTGGACGCCATTCTCGCTACCCTGCAGCCCAATATCATTATTTCTGCACTACGTGGGGATTTTGAAGCACAATTGGAGGCTCATCGTCTATTGGTCTCCTATTGCTTTGGGACACATGCCAAATTATTGTTGCTCTCTTCGGTAAATGTGTTCGATGGTTTGGGGAAATTCCCTTCCTACGAAAATGACAAGCCAAGAGCCGAAAGTAAGTACGGGCTCTTTAAAATTGCTTTAGAAAAAATTGTGCAAGAATTACCCGAAGAACAATACAGCATCTTGCGACTGCCCATTGTACTGGGTGTAAATGCACCGAGGATTTTTCAATTGAAGCAAGCCATAAAGCATTCGGCCAGTTTTGAAGTATACCCCAACCTCATTGTAAGCGCAATCACAGCGGACAAGGTAGCCCAACAGGTGCATTATATCATCAATAAAGGTTTATACGGAATTTTTCATTTAACCAGCAACGATGTTATTCACCATGATGACCTCTTCCAAGAGATTGCTGAAAAGATAAGCGATAAAAAACCTATCTTTAAGAGTGTTTTTCAGAGCAATGACGAACGCTACCTGGCTTTACTTCCGAAGAAAAATAAGCTTCCGAAGAACTATCAGATTCAGATAAGTGAAGTCATTGAAGATAGCACACTACGTGACGAAATAGACACCTTTAAAGCTAGCTTATGAAACTTTTGACAGAATTACAGATCCGTTCCAAGCTTCAGGAAATAGAGGGATGGTTATACGAAGACAATGCCCTACATACTACTTTCGAATTCGATAATTTTAAAGAGGCATTCTCTGCCATGACCCGCATCGCTTTTGAAGCTGAGCGATTGAATCATCATCCCGATTGGTCGAATGTGTACAACAAACTTCAAATATCCTTATCTACCCATGATGCTGGAGGTGTTACGGATAATGATTTTGAATTGGCCCAGATCATCAACGATTTAGTGGGGTAACCCTATTCAGCAAAATAAGGGGACTCACCTCCTAGCAACATTGTATTTGCCATAGTTCTCCAAGAGCCCGGTGCCTTATCCTTCAACACGATACATGCTGCCGCATACATATAGCCTTTGAAATAGATTTCTTGGGCTCTGATCAAATTTTCGATTCCAACGACATTCTTCTCTTTCAACACCCTTTCAAAAGCCGAAATAGCATCTTCCTCTAATCCCATCAATCCAAAGGTAGTAAGCAAATCCTCATTGGTTCTATTCTCCTGAATGTTTAAGGCCAAGGTATACCAAATGGTTGCGGTATCAATTCCCGCCATAGGATCCAAGGCCAGAGCTGCTTCTCTCATTTCATTCGTAGCTCCGTCGGAAACGGCCAAAACGCGATATATATAGGGTTTATAATTTTCATATTGCTCTACAAAACTATATGCTTCTTCCAGTTTCCCTTGCTTTAAAAGGATATAGGTATTATCTGGATTGTACGAAGGGCTATCTATATTTCCCCTATCAATACTTAGCTTGTATTGCAGATCATCGCTTACAATGTTTCTAAATGTAGCTTTTTCCGCGTCGTCGGTAGTTTTTTCTAGCATTCTTCTCACTCGTTCGGCATCAACCGCAAAAACTTCCATAAGTCCCTCATTTCCGTTGGCAGCATTGGTAAATGCATCATACGACTTTTCCCATTCTTCATCCTGTGCATAAATATATCCTGAGGCATACGCCAACCAAGGGTGGTCCTCCCACTTCTCATAACCGGAAACAAATAATGTGTTTTTCTCTGGATCCGATTCCAAACATCGTGCACTCAAGTAATAATAATTCGGATTGTTGGGTGCTGCTTCGGATTTTTGTTTCATGTCTTTACAGAAGTCAATCCGCTGAATGGAATCCGATTCGTTCATGATGGCCCGTAACGTAGCCACATCCTGATCGTAATGCTCCAATCGCTTGGACAGGGATTCTAAAGGTGCTTCAGATCGGGAAACAATATTAAGCCAGTTCATGATATTCTCGCTAGAAGGATCGTCCCATTCTACATGGGTTTTAATGATATTGGAGATATCGCCATCATCATCTAAAATAGTGACTAGGTCGTACGGATCTATACCGCTATAGGCGGCGACCACCTTCTTACTCGTACCACTACTACTCGAAGATAATCGTATGGTCGTTGGAGGCTCCTCCAAAATATAGTCTGCCTTTACCTCTAACCAGCTTTTGGTTCCTAACTTTCGGTCATTGGACGTTCCGTCATATCCATAAAAAACCTTATACTCCAAAAATGCACCTGCTTGTGCTACATTGTAAATGTATTTGTATTTGGGATTGGAAACGTCTCCCTCGAACTCCTCAATGACCGTCCCATCTTCTGTGGTAGCCACAAATCGGTAGGTTTCACCATTGTCGACTGCTATTTTCGTATGATCATTGGGTGGTAATTCCAGTTCCTTATCACCATCGATAGTTACTATCACGGGAATGGAAAGTCCGTTGTAGAGATACATCTCCGTCCCGGTGGTAAAACTTCCCAGTCCTAAAGCACCGAATACAAGCAAGGCCGAAACGCCGAACTTCGCGGCCGATCCAAACAATCCTTCTCCAATAATAAACCGATCCCATAATTTTAATTTCCGCTGTATCTTCCGCTCGGTTCCAGGGGTTCTTAAATTATATTCAGGAACAATAGATATGCTACCTGGGGCAGATGTTGCCATGGACTTATTGGTAAGATAACTTTCTTTTACCTGTGCTTCTATTTCTAAAAGCTTTTCTAATGCGATATTTCGTACCGCCATTAAGGAACTACGTGCAACCCCTGCCCAACCATCTATAACATTTACCCAACGATCTATGTTGTCTTTCTCGGGCCATCCCAAGGTAAACTCTTCAAACGTATCCGCGTATGTGGGCTTTCCAAGCTTTTTCAGTAATTCGGCATCCAAATGAATCTTCTTACTTTGCACATAAGGCGCCTTCACTGTTTTGTAGTAATCATTGCTTACCATGAGGATTTCGTTCATCTCTGAAGAAGACACATTACCATCTGCCAAGGCAACAGCCAGCACATTATGGAATTTTCTTCCACAATCCGCTATATCGGCAATGGCGTGTTCCGCATAATGGATAAGATGGTTAAGGCTCTTTAGATAATTACCCCATCCGGGATTCATGATACTGGCGGCTTTCCAATGAAGCGTACGCGCCCTACTGTCATGGTTTTTTAGACGATCTCGAATTTCCTTTTCTTCTATTTGCAATCCCTTCACCAGTTCGGGAATATCCTTTCTTTTAATTCTGTCACCACGATGCCAAATAGTCCTCTTCTCCATAGTAACCACTTCGTTTCTGGCTACCTCCAAGGCTTCGATTTCTTCTTTTATCTCTTTCATTTCCTCCAGCTTTTGAGCCATGAGTTCCCCATACAATCGGTCAAACTCTGGAGCAAAGTCCGAAGTATTGGCTATTTCATGATTCAATACTTCTTCGACTGTATCGAAGTTCGTATAGGCAAAGCGATTCAAGAAGGCCGAGTTGTATTTAGGATCCAAGAACGACCAATTAAAGTATTCCTTATTCTGATATGTAATGGCTTCCTCTGTCGGCATTATCTCCGTTTCTACTTTGGCCGTTTTAATTAATGCGGCCGTCATGGATTCTTCGAAAGCTTCTGGATCGGATAATAGAGAATCTGCCGGGCGTTCATCAATCTCGGCAGCAATGTATTGCCGTTTGGCATTCTCCTCACGATCCTTGTCGGCAGGGTGTGTAGCCCACATTTGCGGTGGATTGTAGGCTCGGGATGAGAATATTCGGTGGGATTCTGGGTTTTCTTCATGAATCTTAGGAGATTGCCCGAAATCGGGTTGATTCAACACCCAAGCCATTTTCTCAATGTAATTGGATTGTAGTTTATATAAATTTTTCACTGCCTTCTTATCTCCCAACTTCATATTTACAACATCTACCGCATTGGCATAGGCTTCGTCTGCTACTTGTAATCTGTGCAAGGCATGGATAAGGGCATCGCTCCCTGTAAGTGAAACGGCCACAAGATCTGCCTGAAACTCCATTTCCCTAGACAAGGCCCTTTCGGCCACACGCACCACACTAAAACAGGTTTCAATAAGTGCTCGTACCGCCCAAACCAAAATGGATAATATCCAGCCAATCCAGGAAATACGGATATCGATACTGGAGATAAGGTTTAGAAAGCTATCGAAGATATCCCGTTTTCCTATGATTCGTGCCGCGATTTGTTGCGCAACGTATACGTACCTTCCCAATAACATGGAACGTTGAGCGAAGTGCCCAAATTCATGAGCCAATACTGCTTTAAACTCTCCAAGACTGAGCACATTGACAAGACCGAGCCCAATCTCCAAGTTCTTTTTTGAAGGGAAAATGAGGTTTAACAGCGAAAGGTCATAAGAAACACTGGCATTTACCCGATCGGTTAGAAATACCTTATGAGGTCTGGGTGCTCCGGCCTCATCTGCCAGTTTATACAAAAAATCGAAAAGTACAGGTTCTTCCTTTTGGGTCACATAATGGCGCATAGGGTTTTCTTCCCTTTTGGAAAGAAAGAACAGCGACTTTAGCATAAAAAGACACAAAAAGGAATACCCTCCTGCGAGTATATAATTCCATAAACTCCCGCCGGACATCCAAGTATAATAGGCAAGGCGCCCGAACCATACCATGAGTACGATGTAGAGTACGGCAAATAAAAGAAGTCCCGTAACAGATAGCCATACATGTTTTGTAAAAGAAGCGGTAGGCTTGGTAAGTTGCGGTGGCACATTGGTTGGGCCACTGGAATAAAGGCTTTGCATGATCGTTGGTTGTAGTTTAGAATTAAATATAGAACTATTTTCTATAGGCAAAACTGAGTGCTATATATCTAACTGTTTATCAGTTATTTGTATAAGTCTTAATTCATGAATTTCGTGTGGAGGTATTATTTGAGTTCCCTATAGCCTCCAATTCCCTTTGAAAAGGGCTGCATTTTTTTAAATTTGTACGAAATATAAAATCTTTATGGGAAGAGCGTTCGAATTTAGAAAAGCGAGAAAAATGAAACGTTGGGCGGCCATGTCCAAAGCCTTTACACGTATTGGAAAGGATATCGTTATGGCTGTAAAGGAAGGTGGCCCCGATCCCGATTCCAATGCCCGATTGCGTGCGGTGATTCAAAACGCAAAGGCGGTAAATATGCCGAAGGACAATATTGAACGCGCTATAAAGAGAGCTTCCGATAAGAATCAGGGTGATTTTAAAGAAGTATTATTTGAAGGGTATGCACCTCATGGAGTCGCTATTCTTGTAGAAACTGCCACCGATAACAATACACGTACCGTTGCCAATGTTCGATCTTACTTCAACAAGTGCAATGGAAACTTAGGAACTTCCGGATCTGTATCCTTTATGTTCGATCACGTTTGTAATTTCCGCGTGAATGTGGGTGATATGGATATGGAGGAACTGGAGCTAGAATTGATCGATTTTGGTGTAGAAGAGATTTTTGAAGATGAAGATGGGGTATTGATCTACGCTCCTTTTGAAAGTTATGGAGCCATTCAATCGTATCTGGAAGAAAACAATATTGAAATCCTATCGTCCGGTTTTGAGCGCATCCCACAAGTGACCAAGAAATTGGATGCTGAACAAGCCGCTGACGTAGAAAAACTATTGGAAAAGATTGAAGAAGATGATGACGTACAGAACGTTTATCACACCATGGATGAAAGCTCCTCTGAAGAGTAAACCAACACACATAAATTAAGAAACCCTCCTTCGCCAAGGCCTCGGAGGGTTTTTTATGTGCAATTGTTATTTCTCTATTGCTTAATAATCTTCTTCGTCACTTGATCATTCAATGTAATGAAATAGATACCTGCACTTAGCCTTGAAAGATCAAGCGTATGCGTTCCTTGCGCAATTTCACCACTTACGTAGACTTGTTTTCCAGAAAGGTCGGTCACTTTGATACTTTCTATAGCAAATTGAGGGGAAGCGACGGCAACCTCATTAATTACTGGGTTTGGATAAATGGCAATGGATGCTTCTAGTTCAGCATCTTCGGTTCCCAATACATCAGAAGGACGTACCAAAAGGAATCCTTGTGCGCGGTCGCTAATCACGATATGGCCACTTTCAAAAAACGGATATACATTCCAAGAACCATTAAACCCAGAGTTGTCGTTGGTAGGATAGCTATCAAAATATCCTTCCTGCGTGGCATTCGCATTAGCAATATCGCTAATGTCTACCACACGCAACCCTGCTGCATTGTTGGCCAGATAGAATTTATCTCCTTTCACATATCCATTATGATCGGTCGCTCCTGTCGGGCCTTCGTATTCGAAATGGAACTGAGGATTATCTAAATCTTCAAAGTCGAAGAAAATGGTTCTGGAGTTGATTCCGGTATTCAGTTCATCGGTTTCGTCTCCCAAAATGAAGTATCTGTGATCTTCAGTAAGCCAACCTTGATGGGTATAATTCACATTGTTATAGGCAATGGTGCCAATGGTAACTGGGTTGGCTTTGTCGGTTACATCTACAATATCTACCTCTGTTTCATTGCTGGCAATCATGATTTCCTGCCCCGTATAGTCGCTATCGGGACCATTATAGGTAACTATATGCGCATCATGTGTGTATCCATCTGCATTGTGGCCGCCATCAGCTACAGGATTCGCTGGATCGGAAAGATCTATAAAATGGGCTCCTCCGCTAAAAGTAGAGGTGCCTAGCGCGTAGGCATACCCCGTGTCTTCATTAATGGCAATATTATGTGCGCTACCAAAATCAGTGTATACATTATCTGGCGTAAAAATTTCTGGTGGACTTGCCACATTGCGCAAACGTGTTAAATCGAACACCTGCATACCATGTCCGGAGTCTTCACTCACCACATACACGTGATTTTCGTAGGTTTTGGCATCCCTCCATGTCGTATGCTGGGTACTTTCTCCAGGCATCTGGCCTAAATAAATAGGATTTAAAGGATCTGAAATATCAATAAAGGCAGTGGCCTCGTTCAAACAAATAATAGCGTATTCTTTTCCATCCATAGGATCGGTCCATCCCCAGGAATCATTCGCCTTTACCGAGTTCATGGTCGATAATGGAATTTGGGAAACCAGATCATAATTTTCACAAGGGAAGATATCGGCCATTCCGCTTTCGCAAGGGGTTTGGGCACATAAAGAAATTGAAATAAATAAAGCTGAGGTATAAAGGAGGGATTTCATAGTTTTTTATTTGTTCTAAAGCTACAAATAAAAACGGAACTATGTGTATTCAGGACGCTTACCCACTACGCCATCGTAGTATGCCCTAAGAAGTGGGGTGTCTTTTTCAATATCGCCACTGGGTTGAAAAGGCTCATTTATGGTAACAGTTTTGGTTTTATAATCGAAAGAAACAGGAATAATGGGCACTTCAGATTCTAAAGCAATGTAGTAATATCCCGTCTTCCAAGTATCCACCTTCTTCCGAGTGCCTTCCGGAGCTAAGGTGAGTCTAAATTCGTCCTTTTCCTTAAAAAGTTGGGCAATAGCCTGTACTTTGTTCTGTCCAGAAGTCCTATCTAATGGAGAACCACCCATCCATCGAAAATAGGCACCCATGGGCCATTTAAAAAGCTCCTTCTTTCCTACCCAATGGATTTCGGTTTTAGATATTCTCCGTGTCAGTGCACCAACATAGAAGTCATGCCAGCTCGTATGGGGAACCACGATGATGACCGCTTTTTTCACTTCAGGAAGAAAGGATCCTTTGATCTTCCATCCTAAAAGTTTGTGAAATATAAATTTGGTGAAACCCATAGCGCGAAAATACGCCTTTACATCTTAAGGTATAATTCCTTCAGCTTGTCACGAGTCATTTTCTGCTCCCAATCTTCGCCAAGCGCATTTTCCCAAAGGGGAACAAGACTCAGTGCAATATCGATCATCGTTTCCATCTGATAATCGGTAAGATTGCCACAAATACCTTGTGGAATATCAATATTGTGATATTCCTTCATTTCCTTGAAAAGACGTACTCCTTCTGGATAGTATTCCTCCAAATGATCGAATACAATACAGTTTCCGACTCCATGTTTAGTTCCCAATACGTAGGAAAGTCCATAACTCATAGCGTGAGCAACTCCTACCTGGGAATAAGCAATGCTCATTCCGCCATGCCAAGAAGCCATCATTAATTTGCCTCGGGATTCTACCTCGGTAAGATTTCCGTTCATGAAGATCTCCTTACAAAGATCATAAGCCTTCTCTCCATAACTCTTACTGAATTCATTTAGGAACGTACCATTTAAAGACTCCACACAGTGAATAAAACAGTCCATTCCCGTATAAAACCACTGATTCTTCGGAACTCCAACGGTAAGGTCCGGATCCAGCACCACTTGATCAAAAGGTGTAAAGTCACTATTAATCCCCAACTTCTTCTCAGGCCCTGTAAGCACAGTGGTTCTGGAAACTTCGGCTCCGGTTCCAGATATGGTAGGTACACCAACATGATAAACCGCTTTGTTCTTCACCAAATCCCAACCTTGATAGTCGGAAGCACTTCCTTTATTGGTAAGCATAATGGACACCGCTTTGGAAAGGTCTAGAATACTTCCACCTCCTACTCCAATAATTCCGGAAGGACGGTAGGTAAATTCAGATTTTATGTTCTTTACTATGGTATCTACCTGTTCGGTCTTCGGTTCTTCTTCAGCTGAAACAAAGATGAGTTTATCATTAAACCGAAGATTCATTCGGTTTATCAATTCTTCATTCTCTTTAAATACGTCGTCTACCAAATAAATGAAAGGAGCCTTGTCCTTTCGTTGAGGCGCTAAGATGGAGGGTAACTGATCGAAACATCCCCTTCCGAATACCACCTTGGGCACCATGGGGAAGTTGCGGTACTTGTTGTTTACACGAATCCCTTTGTCTTCCTTCAGCACTTTATTGGCTCGCACGAGGTCTTCGGGGGTATCGATCTCGATCCCTTGTGTATTGGATATAGCCATTTTTATATTCTTTCCGTATTCCAAAAAACGAATACATTCTATTTTTTCTGCCGCTTCTAAGGTTCGCATGGGCAAACGATAGAAATCTAACAATGCTTCTTTTCGAAATGCATATATCCCTTTATGCTTGTAATATTGTACGGCTGCGTTCTTGTCCCTTGGGTATGGAATGGGTGAACGTGAAAAGTAAAGCGCAAAATTGTCCCTGTCTACAATAACTTTCACCGCATTGGGGTCACTGATTTCCTTCCAGTCATAAATTTCGGTCATGAGGGAAGCCAGATCGATCTTATCGGCATCGGGACCATTAAATACTCCCAACACTTGTTGAAGGCCCGATTTACTGGTAAAAGGTTCGTCCCCTTGTACATTTACTACAATATCCACATCCATGTCCTCGACGGCTTCTGCAATTCGATCAGTACCACAGTCATGTTCCTTCTTGCTCATAATAGCCTTACCACCGTGCAGTTCGATCTCTTTAAAGATCACCTCACTGTCGGTTACAACATATACTTCATCGAATAGCTCTGTTTCTTGGGTAGCTTCATAAGTACGGACGATTACAGGTTTCCCCCCAAGGTCCTGCATTAATTTTCCGGGAAAACGCGACGCACCATAGCGTGCGGGGATCATAGCAATTATCTTCAAATGATAGGGTTTTTATCAATTTTCAAAAATAGCATCTTTGTTAATTCTGAAAAGAAATTAACCAGATTATTTTATAGATGTTCAAAAATGGAAAAGGTTTACTGAGAATCTTCGAAAAATTCCCTCTTGAACCCCAGTAGATACAATCGTTCTTTTGCTCGGGTCATGGCAGTGTACAACCAACGTAAATAATCTTTGTCCACTCCGTTGGGCAAATAAGGCTGCTCAATAAAAACCGTATTCCATTGACCCCCTTGGGACTTATGGCAGGTTATGGCATAGGAAAACTTTACTTGCAGGGAATTAAAGTACTTGTTGTTTTTAATGGAAAGGAAGCGTTTGTAATTCGATTTTACATCGGCGTAATCTTTTTTTACCTCTTCGTATAATTTATTGGAATCTTCATAAGAAAGTGACGGGGTTTCCGAAGTTAGGGTTTCTAATAAGAGCACGGTTTCCAAAGGTTTCATATTGGGGTAATCGACCATGCGTACTTTCACTTCGGCAAAACGAAATCCGTACAATTCCTTAATGCCGAATATCTCTAATACTTCGATAATGTCTCCATTGGCCACAAAACCAGCTTCCGAATGGGGTTTTACCCAGAAGTAATTATTCTTTACCACCATGAGGTAGTCCCCTGCCGAAAGTTCTTCTTCCCGAAACAGGATGCGTTGCCTTATATTCTGATTGTATAGGTTCGCCCTTTTATTGGATCTTACAATAATTACTGTGTCCTCATTGCCATGCTGATCGTAGCTATCCTGTATGGCATCCATAACCTCTTGCCCATCCTGAGGGCGCACCACTTCGGGAAAGGGAGCTTCGGTTATTTTAAAACTCTCGTAGAAGCCCGAGTCTAATGCATCCCTAATTTGGGTGGCATTATATAGTATCCCACTTTCTTGTTGCTGGCGTACTACTTCATTCAACTCTAATGAAACGACTTCCTTATTGTAATAGTTCTCTAAGGTTTTCTCCTCCAAAGCAGGGCTCATATCCAGTTTTACGGGAGGTAACTGCGCCGTATCCCCAATGAGCAATAGCTTACAACCATGCCCACTATATACGTATTGCATGAGGTCGTCTAGCAAAGAGCCGTTTTCGAAAAGACGGGAATCTTGATTGATGTCTGGAATCATGGAGGCTTCGTCCACAATGAAGATCACATTCCGTGCTTTATTCTTCTGAAGACTAAACACTACTTTACCAACACCCTCGCTTTTAGGCATATAGATCTTCTTGTGAATGGTAAGGGCTTGTTTTCCACTATAATTGGAAATGACTTTAGCGGCGCGGCCCGTGGGTGCTAGCAGCACGAATGACTTTTGGGCTTTCCAAAGATTTTTTACCAAGGTCCCTATAAGCGTCGTTTTTCCCGTACCAGCGTATCCTTTTAACAAAAAAGTTTCATTCTTGGTTTCCGATAAGATGAATTGGGCCAATAACTTAAGGGCAATATCTTGCTTATTTGTGACCCTATGTGGGAAATCACTCTTAAGTAAACCATAGAAATGCGAAACATCCATAAAGCCAGAAAAACTAAGGGCTAAAGATAGGTAGGTTTTTTTCGTAATATCCTTTTACGAATAAAAAAAAATTGTAGATTTGCGATAGACCTTAAAATAAAATAATCTTCAAATATTCATTATGATTCTATACATTGTACTTGGAATAGTGGCAATCATTATAATAGCCAGAGTTGTCACAAAATATGTACCTGTTAAATTCGCGCCGATCATTTCCATTGTATTGTTACTGATCTCAGTTTATCTAGGTTGGCAATTGTACAATTCGATTACAAGTACAACTCGATTCAATAAGTTGAAGGAACAAAAATATGAGATGGTGATTGCCAAGTTGAAAGACATTCAGGCATCACAGTTGGCGCACCAGGAAATTACCGGAAACTTTACGGGAAGCTTTGATAGCTTGGTTCGATTTATCGATACAGCACAATACGCTATTACGCAGAGACGTGACAGTAGTAAGGCAGATACAGAAAAGAATATCGCTTATGGTCTAGATCCTGAAGAAGGAGGTTACTTTATCGACCTTATTATTATAGACACCCTTGGATTTAAGCCTGTAAGAGATTCTTTATTCCAAGGTACAGACCGCTACAAGACTATGATGGATGTTCCTGAATCGGATTCAAAATTTGAAATGAAGGCTGGAAAGCTTGAGAAAGGCGGAACTATGTATTCTGTATTCGAAGCCAAGGTTGCTAAGGAAGTAGTGTTAGCGGGTCAAGACAGGAACCTAATTGCTCAGGAAAAGCAAACCAATGCGGTAGACGGAGTAAATGGGGAATTTATCAAGGTAGGATCTATGGACGATGTCGACACCAGTGGAAACTGGCCAAAATTATATGACAAAGCCACTGATAGACAATAATAAAACCAACCAAACTTGTAGATTGTCCGTTCAAATTTCTTTGACCGGACTTTCTTTTTTGGTGTCATCCCAACAAGGGGATATCGTCTTTTATCACGAAAAAGAACTGGAAAGGTCGTACACTCCAGAAGAGTTGCTTTTAGAAATGGATACCACGCTAAGAGGTACACCCGAATTGGCCGGAGCATTTGAGGTTGTTCAGCTTATTTATAGCACACCCACCTACTGTACCGTTCCCCAGACGCTTTTCGATGAAAATAAGGCCAGTGAGTACTTAAAATTCAATACCAAGATATTGAGCAACGATTACATTGCCCATGATACCCTTAAAAGCCAGGGCATTGTCGTTGTATATGTTCCCTTTATGAACATTAACAACTACATTTTTGAACGTTACGGAGGTTTTGAATACTACCACTCCATATCAGTGCTTCTTAGCGACTTTTTAAATACAGAGAAGCACAATAGCGAAGAAAAGGTATATCTGCACGTAAAAAGCAATGAATTCGATTGCATCGTCATCCGACAGGGAGAGTTACAACTTTGCAATACCTATTCATACCAAACTCCCGAAGATTTCATCTACTATGTACTGTTCTGTTTGGAGCAATTAAAGCTAAATCCAGACAATGTAAACACCTCATTGTGTGGCAGTATCGTTAAATCGGATGAAAAATTTGAGTTCTTATATACTTATATTAGAAATATTTCGTTTGTTACGCGTGAATTTCCTCCATTCGGGGAGGAGGAAGGTCATGAGAAGTATGTTTTAAAAACCAACTCAAATGCGTATAATTTCAGGGACGCATAAAGGAAAAAAAATTGTGGCCCCCAAGAATCTTCCCGTTCGCCCTACAACGGATTTTGCGAAGGAAGGTCTCTTTAATATTCTAAGGAACCGTTTGGATTTTAACGAAATCCGAGTACTCGACCTGTTTTCAGGAACGGGGAACATGAGCTATGAATTTGCTTCTCGAGGAGTGTCGCAAATTACGGCAGTAGATAGCCATTATGCTTGTGTAAAATTCATTGATAAAACGGCTACCGAACTTTCCCTTCCCATATCCCCTTTTAAATCCGATGTATTTAAGTTTCTGGAAAAGTCACAACAGTCCTTCGACCTGATCTTTGCAGACCCACCTTATGCCATTGAAATAGAGAAAATCGATGATATGGTAAGAAAAATCTTTCAGAATAATTTGTTGGAACCAGAGGGAATTTTTATCATTGAGCACCCAAAACAGACCGACTTAACAGAGCTTTCTGGTTTTCAAGAGTTTAGAAAATACGGTGGATCCGTATTTAGTTTTTTTAATAAAGAAATCTAGTACTTTGAAGTTCCCCAAGACCATATCGCTCGATTTTGCTAAGGTTACATTGTATCCAAATTTAATGATTGCCTCTGTCAATGAAGGGGTAGTTTTTGATCAAGCAGAATTGAAAGAGTTCTACAACATATTCAACACCTATTACCCCAATAAACTATTTGGATATATTTCAGATAGAAGGAACGATTATACCGTAAACCCCACCTCCTATCTAACATCTTCATCCCATCCTAATCTTGCTGCAATCGCTATTGTTTGTCAATCGGAAGAGTCATACCAAATGGCCCAGTTCGAAAAGCAATTCTATAAGCGGCCTTTCAAGGTGTTTTACGATATGCAAGAGGGTGAAGAATGGATTGAAAAAGAACTAAAAAAAATAACCAAACAACAAGAAAAACAAATCTAACAAGACTACATGACTCCTCTCCCCCCTACTACCATCGACCTGGACTTTGTTCAGGTAGAAATATATGATCAATACGCATTGCTCACCATACAAGAAGGAATTGTTTTCGACCTTCCGAAACTCGGATCACTCTTCGAAGTATTTGAACAATATTATCCAGATAAGCCTTTTGGATATATTTCGGACCGAAAATTTGATTTTTCCGTAAATCCCACATGCTATTTGGAAGTCTCCAATCACCCGAGATTAATGAGCATTGCTGTCCTTTGCCATACCGAATCTTCCTATAATACGGCACAGTTTGAAAAGGCCTTTTACAAACGTCCTTTTGGTGTTTTTTATTCCATGGAAGAATGCGAGGCTTGGACCCTTAAAAATATTCAAGAATCTGGACAATAACTTTGTCTATTACATCTAAAATTCAGTACTTTGCAGCTTCAATTTTCAGAATCACGTACCATGCCGTCCCCAAATGAGAAGAAAGTAATTGAGCTGGATTTTGCCACTTTTGAATTGCACAGGGAATATGTCATTTCTACCATACACGAAGGCGTAGCTTTCGATTATCCCCACCTTGAAAAAATGACTCAGATTTTCCATGAGCATTACCCCGATACACCTTTCATATCTATTGCCAATAGGAAATACGACTATACCATAAATCCGACCTGTTTAATGCGATCGGACCTATTCTCTAACCTTTTGGGAATTGGAGTGGTTTGCTATACCGAGTCTGCCATGCAGACAGCAAGCTTCGAAAAGAACTTTTATAAAGGGACGTTAGAGCTCTTCTCTTCTATGGATGATTGTAAAGCATGGGCGCAACATCTATTGGAAGTGCACAAAAGTAAAAATGCAGGCCTATAAGCCGGATTCTGTACCCTGCAGCAAAACTACAAGGCCCTTATCATTTATCTAGATATTTTGTTGCCAAAATACTCAATCTGCCTACCCTCCTAGATCGGGCGGGTACCCTCAAGCCTAGGTTTACATGGCATTTCACCGCATAGAGTTTACCTGATTTCACTACAGCATTACCTGTACATCCTTTCTGCTGCACTTGTCCTACCCCGTAGCGGGTGCTACAGGGCGACGGCTGTTAGCCGCTATGCTTCCCTATGGTGTCCGGACTTTCCTCCGTGAAGGGAGCTTGCACTCCTTCACAGCGATAAGGCGGCCTGCGGGTGCAAAAGTACACTAAAATGTTAATAACTCATACAAAATACAAAGGCCTTAAGTTTCATTACTTCCACTACCTTACTATATTTGTTTTAGTCTATGGAACACTTCATTGTATCGGCCCGAAAGTATCGCCCCACTACCTTTAAGGATGTTGTAGGGCAACAGGCCATTACCAATACGCTGGAGAATGCCATAGAGAACAATCACTTAGCACAAGCCCTTCTATTTACAGGGCCCAGAGGAGTAGGAAAAACAACTTGTGCGCGTATTCTAGCTAAGAAAATAAATGACGATGGTAGCCATCATGAAGATGAAGATTTTGCTTTCAACATCTTTGAATTGGATGCCGCCTCCAATAACTCTGTGGATGATATCCGAAACCTCATCGATCAGGTCAGGATCCCTCCGCAAGTTGGAAAATACAAAGTGTATATCATAGACGAGGTGCACATGCTGTCTTCTGCCGCATTCAATGCTTTTTTGAAAACGTTGGAAGAACCTCCCAAACACGCCATTTTCATTTTGGCTACGACGGAGAAGCACAAAATCATCCCTACCATCCTTTCCCGCTGTCAGATATTCGATTTTAGGAGAATTACCGTTCAGGATATAAAAATGCAATTGGCCGAAGTTGCCAAAGCCGAACAGATTGATGCGGAAGACGACGCTTTGCATATCATTGCCCAGAAGGCAGATGGCGCCATGCGCGATGCCTTATCCATTTTTGATCGGGTGGTAAGTTTTTCGGGTAAGAATTTAACGCGTCAGGCCGTTACCGAGAACCTGAACGTATTGGATTATACCTACTATTTCGAACTCACCGATTTGTTACTGGAAAATAAAATCCCAGAGGCACTTATTAAATACAACGAGATCCTTTCCAAAGGATTCGATGGTCATCACTTTATAGCTGGATTGGCATCGCATTTTAGGGATTTACTGGTGTGTAAAAACCCATCCACCATTGCCTTGTTGGAAGTAGGAGAACAAGTAAAGCAAATGTACTTGGAACAATCTGGAAAAACATCCCAAGGATTCCTGCTTGACGCCATCGACTTGGCAAATACCTGCGACCTCAAGTACAAAAGCAGCCGTAACCAACGGTTATTGGTAGAGCTTTGCTTATTGCAATTGGCCTCTCTCACTTTCGAGGGAGAAAAAAAAAATACTAATGGGAAGCATTTCGTAATCCCTCCCTCCTACTTTAAAACACAAAGAAACCCTGTTACTGAAAAACAACCTGCTAAGGAAGAGGTGGTTACAGAATCAATGCCTACAGAGGTAATTGAAACGACCGTTCAAGAGCCTTCGGCTGTCGAACCCGTAGTTAAGGAACCCGTACCCGTACAAGAAACCGTGGCCGCTGAAGAAAAGACCGAGGTTGCTCCCAAGCAAGAACGCGTCATCGACCGACCACAAATCTTGGCAGAACGGAATGCCAAAAAGGTGTCGGCCCTTTCATTGAAAAGCATTCGGAAGAAGCAGGAACTTCAGAAAGAATTAGTGGCCAATCAGCCAGACGAAAAGAATCTTCCCAAGGAATCCTTTACCGAAGAGGAAATGCAATCCGTTTGGACTTCCTACACCAAAAAGGTAGAGAAGGATGGAAAATTTAACCTGCTCTCCCACTTAACCATGGGCACTCCTAAATTGGAGGGTAACCTAATTCATTTGGTTTTTCCCAATAGCACCATTAAGGTGGAGGTAGAACGCGCTAAATACGAATTACTGGGCTATTTACGGGAACAACTGAGAAACTACGACATAGACCTTTCTATAGAGGTAAATGAAGAAGAAGTAAAGCGATATGCGTATACGCCACGGGAGAAGTTCGAAAAATTAAAGGAAAAGAATCCGCTGATCGATACCCTCCGAAAGGAATTCGATCTCGATATATAATGCACGAAGATGAGCGAGTTAGAAAACGATGAGATAAAAATGCTGGGGCTTAAGCTGCCCACCGATCCCCGATGGGTGAATATTGTTGAGAAGAACATCGAAGAAATCCTTATAGATCATGCCTATTGCGAGCAAAAAGCCGCATCAACGGCTATTTCCCTTATCATTGGCTATCCCGAATACTCCGATTTAGTGGATGAAATGACGCTTTTAGCGCAGGAAGAAATGAGTCATTTTAAAATGGTGCACGACCTCATTTTAGAACGAGGATTGACCTTAGGTCGTGAACGCAAGGATGAGTACGTAAACATCATCATGAAATTCTTCCCCAAAGGAGGTGATCGCAATACCCAGCTCATCCATAGATTGCTGTACGCAGCGCTTATCGAAGCCCGCAGTTGTGAGCGCTTCCGATTGTTAAGTGAGCAATTGGAGGATAAGAAATTGGCTCAATTTTACCGTAAACTCATGATTAGTGAAGCTGGGCATTACACTATGTTCCTTGGATTTGCCCGTAAGTTTGGAAATCGTGAAGAAGTGGATAAAAAATGGCAGGATCTGCTGGATTTTGAAGCGGGTGTTATGAAGGATTTAAGTACTTCTGAACGGATTCATGGATAGCCACATAATAGAATACATGATTATTTGGAAGGGCATCGAAATTGGTGTTTTTCATAATTCTTCCATGGACATGGGATATCTAGACGGAACTTTCCTTCCTAACAACACCACAGAGGCCCAAAGATTTATTACAGTTGCTTCTTCGCTCAATCCAAAAGAAACAATGATAGACCCTAGAAAGAGTTTCTATGCATTTTGCAAAGAGAAAGACAAAGAGAACGAAGCATTTAAAGTTATTGTTATTGGCCTAATCAACAATCTTGAGTTATGTGTAAAATGGGTAGTCGGTAAGCAAGAGGTTCATGATTGGGTTGAGCAAAACGTTCCAGAGGACTTATACCCCGAAAATTAATACTCACCACGCAACCCAATCCCAAAAGGCAATCTAATTAGAAATCCAAAAAAGGAAAATCTATGAAACAACGGTTGCTCATCGATATGGATGGTGTCATGGCAGACATCTATCAACAAGCCATTAATTTTGAATTTGCAGAAAGCGGACGCCTTATTCAACTGGAGGAGGTCAACGGGAAGGATGAAATCGTCGCTTTTCCCAATGCCAAGCGGCATGTTCGAGAGAAAGGCTTTTTTAGGGAAGCACCCGTCATACCCGATGCGCAGGAAGTTGTAAAAGCACTCTACGATTCATACGATATTTTCATTGTCTCTGCCGCTATGGAGTTCCCGAATAGTTTGGAAGAAAAATACTATTGGTTGGAAGAGCATTTTCCTTTCATTTCCTGGCGTAATATTATCCTTTGTGGTTCGAAGGTTCCTGTCCAGGGAGATATTTTAATCGATGATCATTATAAAAACTTGGATCCTTTTAAAAATAGAAGTTTACTATTTACCCAACCACATAACATAAATGATGATCGCGGTCATGAACGGGTAAACAATTGGAAGGAAATTGCCGAGCTACTGCTCTAAATCTCTACCTCCATTTCCTTGGCGCGTTTCTCGTTGTAAAGACTTTTAATGATTCCGTCCGAAAGTCCAATCTTAGGCACATAGATATTCTTGGCCTTGCTCCATTTCATGGCAGAAAGGTAAATACGCGTAGCGGGGACAATTACGTCCGCTCGATCCGGATTCATTTGCAATTCGAAAATACGGTCGTGATAGGTATAGGATTTTAAGCGCTCGTAATAGTTGGCCAGGTAAAAGTAACTCAAGGGTTTGCCCAGTTTCCGGCCGCTGGATTTGTAGATGCTGTTTATATTCCCCCCCGAACCGATCAAGCTTATTTTGTCGTATTTCTTGGTGCTTTTCTTAATCCATTTTTTCACCTCTTCCCAAACAGATTCGCGGACCATATCATTTAAGACACGAACCGTTCCTAATTTAAAGGATTTTGAAGCTACGGTTCTTCCGTTAGCAAATACAGTGAACTCGGTACTTCCCCCTCCTACGTCAACATAGAGGAAGGTCTTATCGGTATCTATAAGGTCTTGTAAATCGGTAGAAGCGATGATGGCAGCTTCGTCCTGTCCATCGATGATCTGGATATTGATCCCTGTTTCTTCCCGAATCTTATCGGCTATTTCATTTCCATTGGCAGCTTCCCGCATTGCCGAAGTGGCACACGCACGGTACTTAACGACACCATGAGTTTTCATAAGCAGACTATAGGCATTCATGGCATCTACCATGCGCTTATAGTTTTCATCAGAAACTTTGCCTTCTAAAAATACATCGGCTCCCAAACGAATAGGCACACGAACTAGCGAGGTTTTTTTGAATTGGGGCTGTTGGTTGTCCTTTTCAATAATTGTGGCTATAAGTAGGCGTATGGCATTGGAACCAATATCTATGGCTCCGTATTTCTCAATGTTCAACAAAATTTTTCAACTTTTCTTTGTAATACTCGTACAATTTAAACTGCGAACGTGTGGATTCCAAATCATTTCTCCTATAGACATTGTCCTGCTTTTCTGAAATGACTCGGGCCTTCACATTATCGTTCCAGCTAATCGCAAAGGTATCTAATAATTCTTGTTGTATCTCTTCATTGTAAATAGGACAGGAAATTTCTACCCGGTTATCCAAATTCCTTCCCATAAGATCGGCAGAAGAGATATAGTATTTTGGAGTGCCTGCATTTTCAAAAATGTACAAACGTGGATGCTCCAAAAATTTATCAACCACACTGATCACCTCAATATTTTCGCTCATGCCTTCCACGCCAGGAATAAGGCAGCAGATTCCGCGCACGATTAATTGCACCTTCACACCTGCTCTACTAGCATCGTACAATTTATCTATCATTTTAAAGTCGGATAGACTATTCATTTTGAATTTGATACCACTAGGAAGTCCTTGTTTGTGGTTTTCTATTTCGGCATCAATAAGTTGATAGAGCGCATTTCGAGTATAATGCGGAGACACCAAAAGATGGTTGTATTTTTTTATGCGGTAGTTTACTTCGAAAAAATCGAACACTTTAGTGATTTCTTTTCCAATCTTATTATTGGAGGTAAATAATGTATAGTCCGTGTATATTCGAGCAGTAGATTCGTTGAAGTTCCCTGTGCTCACAAAGGAGTAGCGACGAATTTTTTGCCCTTCCAATCGTTCCACTACACAGGCCTTACAATGCACCTTAAGACCGGTGACACCAAAGATAAGCTTCACTCCTTCCTCCTGCATAAGTTCAGCATAGCGTATGTTGGCAGCTTCATCGAAACGGGCTTGTAACTCAATCTGCACGGTTACTTCTTTACCATTTTTCGCTGCATTGATCAGAGAACTCGCTATGTGGGATACTTCGGCAAGACGGTAAATAGTAATCTTAATGGATTGCACCTTTGGATCTAAAGCAACTTCCCTTAAGAACTTCACTACATAGGCGAAGGTTTGGTAAGGAGCATACAACAAATAGTCACGCTGGGCAATTTTCCTAAGCAAACGTCCTTGCAACGACAATCCGGGTACAGGGAGTGGTTCAACGGAACTGTACATAAGGTCTTTACGGCCAAGACTAGGGAATTTCATATAATCCCTACGGTTGTGGTAACGACCGCCAGGAATAACACTATCTGTGGTTTCGATCCCCATCTTATCCATGATAAACTGTAAGGTCTCTTGATCTATGCTTTTATCGTATACAAAACGAACGGGGTCCCCATGACTTCGCATGGCCACACTTTTCGAGATTTTTTCGAGAAAACTTCGGGAAAGATCACTATCGATATCCAATTCGGCATCTCGGGTAATCTTGATCATATGGGCCGAAATGGACTCATAATCAAAAATATTGAAGATGTTCCCCATCTGCGAACGGATAAGGTCATCCAGTAGAATGATGTACTGTTTTCCATCTTCCTCGGGCAATACCACGAAACGTTCAATAATTCGAGGAATTTCGATCAGGGCATAGTTTACCCCATTTCCATTGCCGTTTCCATTATCGCCATTTTCCCTCATTTTCATCCGAACGGCCAAATAGGCAGCACTGTCCTTTAATTCGGGGAATTCTTCCAGTTCGGAAATCATAATGGTCATAAGCGCTGGACTTACCTTACGAATGAAATAGTCCGAAATAAACGTGCATTGTGTATCTGAAATCTGGGTCTCATCGATGATGAAAATATTCTCTTTTTCCAATTCTTTCTGAATATCGCCCAGAATGCGCAGACTATGCGCCTGTTGTTTAATTACAGTTTGTGTAATTTCTTCTAATAATTCCGTAGCAGAAATCCCTCCAAGCTCACTTCTACCGCCTTTTCCGGCCTCGACAATGCGCTTAATAGTGGCATAACGTACTTTGAAGAATTCGTCCAAGTTATTGGAGAAAATCCCAAGGAACCGAAGACGTTCAATGAGAGGAACGGTGGGGTCTTCGCCTTCCTGTAATACCCGTGCGTTGAACTGCAGCCAACTGAGTTCACGATTTAGGTACCTATTCTCTACTTTCTTTGCTACGGTGCTTACTGTCATTCTTTTAAGTCTCTTGGGAATACGGTTTGTACTGTTTTTCCAGTGGTGATTTCACTCCATTTGTTAGTGTCGAACTGTAATTCTACGAACCCACAGGTTGGAACATTATCAATATAGCTGTTTCCAAGCATATTCGCAATGGACGTAAAGGCATGGTTATGGCCCACAATCATAATACGATCATAGGAATTGTCCAGTCCTTTGATAATATCCATCACCTTGTGGCCACTGAAATCATAGAGGTCGTTGTTTACTTCAAAATCCGAATCAGGGGTTTGGAATGCCTCTTTCATGTATTGAGCAGTAGACAATGCTCTCGTCGCGCCACTGGAGATAATACGCTGGGGCGGAGTTATTTTCTCGCTCAGATATTCTGAAACCAATACGCCGTCTCTTCTTCCCCTACCCTTTAGGGGTCGCTTATGATCGATAACGTCGTGTTTCCAGGACGATTTTGCGTGACGGACCATGTAAAGTGTTTTCATTTTGTTGTTTAACTGTTTAGCTGTCTTATTCGTTGATGTGTTTATTTAGTCTATGGTCTATGGTCTTTAGTCTATGGTCTTTAGTCTATAGTCGATAGTATATAATCTCTCTACTCTCTTTTCCAAACCGACTCCTCGATACAACCCTTCTTTCAGTCGGCCCACTCGGAGTCCCTCTTCTTTTTCACTTCTCACTTCTCACCTTTCACATTTCACTTTTCACCTCTCACTTCTATTACGGCGCTAGCCGCTCAATCACCCAATCGAGTTGGTCCAATCGATATCGTATTCGGTCGTGCAAACGGTTCGGGCGTCCTTGCCAAAATTCAAATTCTACCGGCTGAACTACAAATCCTCCCCAATCATCGGGTTTGGGTACTTCCTTTCCGTCGTAGGTTTCTTCCAAGGCTTTCAATTCTTCTTCCAAAGCTTCCCTACTCTCTACAACACTGCTCTGATTAGATACCATGGCTCCCAACTGACTTCCTTTCGGCCGGGAGGCAAAATAATTGGAGGAATCTACTTCACTGGTTTTTTGAGCTATTCCCTTAATAAGTACTTGTCGCTCTAAATTGGGCCAGAAAAAGGACAAGGAAACATTGGGATTGGCTAAAATGGCTTCCCCCTTTTCACTCGTATAGTTGGTATAAAAATAGAACCCGTTTTCATCGTATTTCTTCAACAACACCACACGTCCTTTAGGAAATCCGTCCAATCCAATCGTGGTAAGGGTCATGGCATTGGCCTCATCTACCCCACCGGCATCTTGTACCTGATAGAACCAAGTACGAAATTGCTGCAACGGATTGCTATCTACCGTGGAGGTGTCCAATACTCCCTTTTCGTAGCTTTTTCGGTAATCGTGCAGGTTATCGCGCATGCCAATGGTTTAATGAGTTAATGACATAATGAATTAATGATTGAATGAGTAAATGATTGAATGAACTAATGAATGTTCCTATAAACCCATACTTTAACAATCAATCTTCCTACGAAGATACGCCATTACCCGTATTTACGGAAAAACGCTGGTTTTAAATTTGGGTTAAATTACTTTTCTATAGCACGGAATCCCAATTGGCGCATTACAAAACGATATAATAGTACCACAACTGTAAACAGGGCAATCTTAAATAGAATCCCGCCGATGATCTCAAATACACCCAATCCGACATTCCAACTAGGGCTCTTCCAACTAAGGTCACCCAAACTACTAGGCAAATAGTCCCTATGCAGGGAAGTTACGATGATCACGAATCGTTCGAAGGTGATTATAAACGATATGAAAATTAGGAATCGGAAAATGAAATACTTTCGGATGACTTCAAACCGGAGTAATTGGGTTACAATGAGCCATAGGATAGGCTGTAAAAAGACGCCAAACCAATAAGGTCCAACCGCACGATCCCATTGATATACCAAAATAAGTCCCAAAGAAATGATAAAGAAAATCACTCCTAAGTACACGGTAAGCTTACAGGCATCGTAATCGAATGCTACGATTTTTTCATAGCGCTTGAATATGCGAACCACAAAATAAAGGATGGAATAAAGCCCGAACCCTATAAAAAGGTCCAGATGAATAAACTTTGTTATAACATCTAGTATTTCTCCCACCTTAATGTATCAGCTAATATCGAGCTCGAAAAGAATAATAAAAATCTTTTAGACGTTTTTTAGACAGCGCTTCCTTGGTTGTTTCAGTTCCTCCATACAAACAGCCTAAGCAGATTCGTAACTTTACCTCTGAATCTTTCAATTGTTTCATTCGTTCCAATTCCTTGGTTTGTATGGTGTTACCTTCTTTCTTCATAATATACAGGCCAATATATCCATAGGCAGCTAATTCGGGATTTATGGAATGTAGCCATTTCGCCAACTCAGTATAATTTCCTTCATTCGCCCAATTGTACATTCTGCTGCACCCAGCTGGAGCTGTTCCCGCAAATCCACAAGCACTACCAAAGATGAATACACTATACTCCTTATACCTACCTTTCAGCTCCTCGAAATTTGCAGTCCTATCCCTTTCAAAGATCACTTCTGCATCTCTTCCTCGACGCTCCAATCTAAGATAGATCAGGGAACTTCCTTTCTTCAGAATGTTTAGACCATAGGTTTTGGACCAAGGGTCGAGTTCAAATTTCTGTTGGGTTATGCCACTTTCCAATTGTCGTTCGAAAACTAAACGGGACTCCAAGGAATAAAGCTTACTGTTCTTTCCCTTTTCCTCATTTTCCTTTTTCAAAAAGGTATCCAGCTCATTAAAGTTGATAGTGTCTTTTTCCAGTATGGAAATCAATTCATCCATTTTGCGATCGAACGGGTCATCATCAAATTCATAATTCACCCTTGATGGTATGCCAAATTCCCCTTTGTTATGGATTTCGAACTTGAATATTTTGTTCTTAGCGTTGTACCCACGTTGTTTGGGCTTTTTATGTATGTAAAAAGTGATCCCTTCTTCGGGACGCCGAGCTTCTTTGGCACTTGTAAAACATCCTTTATTGTTATACGCTAACCAAACATCTTCCATGGTACTCTCATTAAGTCGAATGCCATTTTCAAGTTCCGCTTCAAAGGGAGATTCTAAATAGATGGAACGGACGATCTGATTCTTGTCATAGGTTTCAAATTGAAAAGTAATGCCCAGGTCCTTGTAGAAGTAGCGTGTATACGTTGGATTTTCATTAATCCTGAAATCTTCCCCATATATCCCTATAACCTCACTAATGCTAGTAGTATCAATTTTCACAGGCATTCCTTCTATACCTTTTTGGGGAAGTACCTTATTGATCTGACCTTGGGCCAATGCTACCCAAAATACCGCAAACAGTACGATTAAAAGTTTTCGATTCATACCTCTATGATTGTATTATGCTAATTTTGTTGCAATCAAGCGATTCTATTCTCTAATCTCTGACACCTTTTAATAAAAGTTCCTCTTCCTTATCATCAGTTACATCCAACACCTCAACTTCTTTTTCGCTTTCCGTTCGGATATCCTGGCAATTCATAAAAAGTGTTCTTTTTTGAAACTCAGAAATGATTTTACTTTTCCAAACTGCAAAATCCAACGTGTCGATGGTAGCATATGTGAAAGAAGCTTTATTCAGTTCAATTTCGCCATTGATGCGACTTCGTAAGATCACTTGGTTTTTGGAATAACTATATACCCATAAGGTATCGGGATTACCGATCAAAGCCACCTCAGTCAATTTTGTATGATCCGAAATGATCATTCCCTTCTCTATATCTTGTTTTTTGAAGAAACCAATATTGTCCGATTTACTGAGCAACATGACGAAATATTCGTTCGTAATAATATATTCAACATAACTTCCATCCCGATTGCATCTATTCCAGGTGCCTTCCAAACTCTTTTTCTGGCAGGAACTGACACCCGTTAGAAGAAATAATGACAACAAGGTGGTAAAAAAGTTCATGCGTTGTGAAGCTTAGTTAGTGAAAAGACAACAATTCCCTTAGGAAGTTACATTAAAATCCTTATTCCAGTAGTAAAACGATGAGAATGAGGGATAGCAAACCATAGAATACTTCAATTGATAACGAAGTATCCTTTTTCATCATCCCAAGTAAGTGCGTTCTTGTTTTTGTTCCAAAACTCCTTCCAATATTCACTGTCCTTGGTTTTGTCCAAGGGTTCGTCTCCTACCAACATTGCTAAATAGGCAAAACTGTAACTATCCGGGTTACAATATGCTTCAGATCCTGGATTGTCAGGCATCTCATCTAATCCGTAAATGTTTTTCAAACACTGGGCTGTTATCCTGTCCTTTTCATCTCTCGGCTGAACGGAAATTATTATGGCCTCGAAGGCTTCCAAGCTACTTATCTCCTCAATTTTAGAATTTTTGTGTTCAGTTTTTTTGTATTCTGTTATTTCTTTTCCTGTTAGATAATCTAACCATTTTTTCTTAAGGCTTTCAAGTTCTGAAGAAGTAGAGTTAATATTTACATTGCCAAAATTTTTGCCTGTCAAATTTTGAAGAAGTTGATTTGCTCTTCCACAAACCTTGTATAAATCATTATCAATCACTATCCCTTTTCCCTCGAAAATAATATCTCCACTGATGATTCTATCCCAGATAATTAGTCTACTTGTTCCTTCTAATTTTGTTTCTTTCTGATTAGTTATTTGTTTCGCAAGTTGTTTTTGATACTCGGTATTATTTGCATAGTTATTGACTGAAGCATTTAGCGTAAGAAAAACTTCACTCCAGTATATATCATTTAGATTTTTTTCCAATAATTCATCTGTGGTTAGCTTTTGAGCCTTATCATACATTTCTTTTGTATAATTCTCAATATTTGATTGACTCCAAGAAACAAGTCTGCTTTGAGAAATCGCCGAATTACTTAAAAAGACTAGTGCGATTATTATGTGCTTTATATATTTCATATTCAATAATGAATTTAAAAAAGTTTAATTCGTTCAAATTGAGTTATTCATGTAAGAGTCTAGCCAGTTTTCCATAGTCCCCAGACTGTCCAAAATACGATGTATTGACTTCTGTTCCGTGAATTTGACTTTGATTGCAATCGAAACATACTTTCGAAGTTCCGATTATCTTGCCCTGTTTCCTAAAAATTAAAATATCCCGGTACACGGCAATACACGCTGCCGCCAGTACATCTTCATGCGGTTTTTCTCTAAAGATTTCTCGTAGAGTATTTATTTTTTGGGAATCATTGATGGTCGTCTTTGTAAATCCGACAGTCTCTAACTTCGCTATGAACGTTGTATCCGTTACTGAATTGGGGATATCATTAATCAACAAATCTAACTTTAGCCTCTCATTCTCCAATGTGTTAAGCTGATCCTCCAAAGCAAAGACATCCCCTTCGTCTATATCAATTGTATACCAATCTACTGTATCGAACTCAAAATAGTAATTGCCTAATTCTTCTTCGCAACTGCCCAGAAGAAATACAATTCCAAAAAGACATAATACTTTTTTCATAATGATTCCGACCTGCTTCATTGGTGCTTTTTCAATGATTCGTCTAAAAATAGCTAACAGCAATCCCAGTAAAAATAGGCTTTGGAGAAGTCTTTATTCATAAGGTCTTCCTTGCTTATAAATATATGCCCTAATCCACTATCTCCAAACATGATATGCTCGTCCACATCTATTTGTAACACCTGAATATCATCCATTTGTTCCTTACTGTTGCCTCTAGGATCCGATTGTGTGAATTCGGCATAACCTCCGATCTTATGTCCCATGGCACGGAAATAAGCATTAAACTCCTTTTCCTGCTCTTCTGTCAATCGTTCTGTGTATTCCCAATAATCGATGCCATCAAAAAGAAAGTCGAATTGTGAATCCTCTGAACCTCCTCTATCGATAGCTTTTTCAAAACTCAATTGATGGATTTTATATACGGGCATTTCTTCATAGGCAGCTTCGGTTAGGAATGAAAAATCATTCATGGGTTCCTTCTCTAATTGCTCTTTGGAGTGATACACGATCGCGGAATCTTTCATATACCAGTCGGTTGGAGATAAAAAGAGTTGAAGAATCCCATCCATCGGAAAGAATTCAAGTTCTGGAATTTGTTCAAAATTTAATTGAGCCACCATCACCATTGGGTTGCCCTTTTCATCCTTAGGATACTCCTTATCTTTTGGAAAGAAGGGCTTTCCCAAAAACTTGTTGTCTATTATATCCAGATTATCCTCTAGAGGGCTTTCCTTTCTAGGTTTTGCGTTGATACGAATAAAGGCTCTTTCGTATTTCTTTAACTCCGATTCAAATTTCTTTAAAAAGTCTGGAATCATTAATGCTTTTCTTTTAGTTCATTATAACAGGCCACGCACATGACCTTTCTATTTACCTGATCATATTTTCCATGAACAAAGTCACCAATACGATCAGCCTCTTCATCATCCAACTCAAGAAGGTCTTCTATTGTTATATCTGGTACTGCCTGAAAACGAAATTGATCATAACAACTCGTACAAACTCTTAAATTAAGAATTGGAATTTTAAGTAAATCTAACTTTTGTCTGGAATGAAGCGCTTCGTATGCATGTTCGCAAACTTCTATAATCAATTGTCTACCATGTTTTTTGCAGTTAATTGCCCCCATTTCTCAATTTCTGTTCTTCATTTTTTCAAGGATTACATCCATATCCTTAAAGACATATGTATTCGATACTCCTATTTCATCTAAGTGCCTTAATAGCAGTTCATTCTCCGAAACCAGCCAATACACCGCTTCCATTCTACCCATCAGTTCTTGAAAGCATTCATGGAAAGTGGTCCCCATTCCATCCAAATTACGCAGGTCTAGAATAAGCACTTTGTTCGATTCTAAAGAGTTGAACAATTCTATGATCCCTTCCTTTTCATATATGCTTAAACTCCCAAACAATCGCATGGTTAGCGGATCTTCATTTGTGATTCTCCATTGTTGGCCCATACCAAAATAGCCTTGAACCAATTCCAAATAATTCACCACGGGTTCCGATGTAAAACTCTGATTCAGCATCACAAACAAGCTTTTAATGATCTCAATTTCCCTTGTCCCATCTTCTGGGGAGTGAAACTCGATTAATTGAGGAGGCATCTCGGGTTCATGTAATACACATTCTACCTGAATACCATCGAGAATAATTCTGTCGTCCTTAATGGGCTTGTCGATGATGTTTTTGATCAATTCATTGATTCTAGCCTTCTGTTCGGAAACCTCTTTGGGAATTTCGCTCTTCTCTAACCAATGTTCTTTTTTAGCTTTTTGATTGAACTCCTTCAGCTCCTTCAATTTCAAATCTTGAGAAGCCGTAAGAACCTCTTTTTTCTCAAACTCAGTTAGGTCTTGAAACCTTTGGCGAATTTCACATACGATCTCGTTATCACGTAGTACTATCGTTGAGAACTTATGAAATGAAGGTTTAAGGTGAATCGTTATCATTAAGGAATTTCGAGTTTAGGAAAAGTAAGGTAGGCGAAAAATTCTTTTTTAATCCCAACTTGCATGTCTTTTGTTTTTCCAGCTATCGAGACGCATGGTTACCCCAATTTCCCCTTCAAGATATTGTGATGCAAAATCGTCAAGCACTTCTCCCAGTTCATCGAAAATCGATTCGTCGGTATATTGAAAAAACACGGAAGGATGATCTACCCCATGCCCCGAAGAACTCTCGGGATAAGGAATCCTCCCCTCACCATTAAAGGTGATTTCTGTCAATGCGGCATTGCTGAGTAAAATATTCTTGAAATCATCATACAATTGGGTATTATCTATATTAGTACCACACACGTAGGCGAATGAATTCTCGGGAAGGCGAAAGGTGTTTTCAAAAAGCAGGTTGGTAAAATTCCTTTCTATGAGGCGTATCTCAACCTTATCCATATTTGTTTCTATGGTATACTTATCTATGCTTTCCCCATTTATGAGCGTAATGCGCTCTATATCTTCGGGTAGATCGAGATAGACGCCTGCGGGACCTATTGCCGTTAAACAAAAAACGGGCTCTATCACCTCATCGAACCGAACAATCAACTCGGTGTCCCTAACAAAAGTGGTTGTGGCTAGCGTATAATTCACACAGGGGTAAATTTCTGTAGTAACCAGTTTCAATTTTAGGGACGGAACTTGTGGAGTCCCATCAAACACCTCGTATGTTTCCTCGGGCATGAAATCGATATCGGTTTCTATGGAGGTGTCAGATAAAAAAGAAGCGTAGTTGTCTTCAGAATCGTTAGCCCCGTCATCGGATGTACAACTTAATATCGTAACAGATAGAAGTAAACCATAAACAATTTTTCTCATAGCGTATATTTTGCTTCTTAAGATAGCAATTAATCCCTCTTTTAGTAAGATGAAGCGAATCAAGTTTATTAAAAGAAGTCTTGTTTCATGAATTAAATGATATAATGAACGTCACCCATTGGGAATATAGCAGAGCGAATCATTTTAATTGATACGATACATCATTTCATAGTCGTGTGCTGTGACAAACATAGGAATAGAGCTCCATTTCAATCCCTTCCTTTCGGCCTTTTTATAAGTTTTCCGAAATAATTCCTGAAGCCTCAAAATGATAATCAATTCGGCAATGTCGTAAGCTTGCTCAATTTCTGGGATATCGAACTTCTGGTATTTATGAACGTCTTCATAGACTTTTTGAAAGCTCTCAAACCCTTTAATAGTCATATCCCGTTTCGACAAGAAGTCATAATCTGCCAGCCAATCATAGTCGTTCTCATCTATATCACTATATGCGAAGATATCTACAAACCATCTGTCATAGTTTATTGTGAATCCATTCATTTCACAGTACAATGCTTTTAGTTTTTTTGAAAACTTAATTGCATATCTAAGTTTAACCGCGGAGTAAAAGTTTGAAATGAACGTGCTTAATTCGGGCGCTAGATGGAGTAAATCCTTGCCAATTAGTGCATGAAAGTCTGTCTTTGAAACTTTTTTTAATTCAGATTCTGCTATTTCAATGGCGGTATCCAAGTCGCCTTTCTTTACATATTCTGATAGTTTGTCTTCTAAATCAAAGTTCACCTTATTTCACTATTTCATTGATAATACCATTCAATACTAGGCCCTTGCCTTATGATTCTCTTTTGCTAGTAATGGTCTTCTTAAATTGCTGAATAAAACTATCGGTTTTCAATCTATCAAAATCGTCTTTCAGTTTTTTCCATACTTGAAAATCTTCGTTCACCTCTTCGTATTTTTTCCCGTGGGTTTCTGAATGATTTGTAACATGGTTTAATAGTTCCAAATGCGCAAGTCTCTTGGTAAGATCACGGTCAATACTCTTATGATTTTTGAAGAGCTCCTGAAGTTTATCCTTAAGCTCTTTGGGATATCCATTGAGTAGTTCGGCCGCTCCCAGTACATTCTCCTTTATCTTAGACTTAGTCAATAACGTCCATAGCTGTTCGAAATTAGGCTCGGGTAATTTTATAAATCCATATTCATTTCCCCATCCAGAATCCCATAGATATTCGTTCTGCCATAAATTCCCTTCCGTGTCGATATAATGTTCTTTCCCCTTCACTTTTGTTAATCCAAAATCTTCGGGTTGACTTTTATTATACCTAACGGAAGCGATGAAATGCTTTGCATTTATGTCGATGTCTTCGGACTCCATTTACATTACCCATAGTTTTGTTTATATAAAAGTAGTGAAAAGGAGGTCACCCGACGGAGTCCTGCCTTAGCGGGGGAATGGAAGACGTCACGTTTTTCAATTGGATATTAATTTATCCGTCCGATTATTGAATATCTTAATAAAATCTTCCATATCGCTATTAACGATACAACCGCCTTGGCACAAGCTTATAATCGTAACGTTCACTTCGTTCCTGATTTCAGTATGTAATAGTTCTTCCGGACAACCTGAATACCCTCCAACACTCTGGAGAATGATAGGTTTTCCTTCCAAAAAAAACGAAACGGCCATTTGATTAATTTCCTTTTCCAGCCAATTAATTTCATGATCGTTTAATCTATCTTTCAATTCATAAGCTGTCTTCAATTTCCATATGGAATTAAGATCAGCCTCAAGAAGTTGGCTTAAAGGTTTATTCTCTCGATCTATTTTAAAGCTCTTTGGAGTATGGCTTAGTAGCTCCAAATAGACGTTTTTTGCTCTAGATTCAGAATCACTCTCTTGGGCCATACTAACCAAGCCCATAAACAGAATTCCAATGACTATGACTTTTTTCAAGCTCTGATTGAAAGATTTTGTTTATAAAAGTAGAAAAAAGAGAGTTACGATATAAAGTTAGTCTCTGGTAGCCAATTGGATATTCTAAATAATATTTACACCGAACTTTTTCAGTTTTCGAGGCAACACGTCGTCAATCGCCTCAATGTCCTTGTCATTCATTTCGATCAAATTGAAGTTATTATCAGCGTAGATTTCAAGCTTCCTCTTTTTTCGTTCTTTATACTTTTCATTGTCTTCCATTCCCCAGAACTCAATAAAAACTTTACCCGCTGGAATATAAAAATCTGATATTACTTCTTCATCTATTCCCGGAAGTCGTCTTTCATAAGCATGAGCCACACCATTGCTATACAAGTAGTCATCAATCATTGCTTCAGCACGACTTCTAACTCTATGGCCATCCTGTGTTCTATATTTTGCCTCATGCTTTTTCCTAAATTCATCGGTTTCATAGACAGGTTTTGCACTATTCATTGCTGAATCATCATAACTTTTCCCTGTTGCGGCGTCAATAGAATTTAACACGCTTTTATTCTGCAAAATTCGTTTATCCCAAATTACGTAAGGGGACCCGTTTTGAGCTTCCATCTCAAATCCACCATTTCTCTTTCCATATTTTGTCAGTTCCCAACCTCCAATGTTTGACTTTTCAATCCAGCCAAGTTCAGCCAATATTACGTTTGTTCTTTGGGCGGATATTCCAAATTCCTGTCCAATTTTTGTAGAGCTGAGTGTTTCGTTGGAACGAATTTCTTTATTTAAGTCCATGTTGTTGGGCCATACCACATATTCACCATATTTAGGATTGTACTTCATTTCTCCTCCAGCCATTTTTCCTTCTTTAGTCAAATTCCACTGATCATCTTTTTTGTATATCCATCCGCGAGATTTTAAATCCTGAAACAATTGCTTAGAATCAATTCCTCTTTCTTTCGCTAATGCTGATGTCGATATTAATTTCATTTATTTTTTTATTTAAATTGACTTCTAACCAGCCTATGAACTTCATTTTTCAACAAACTCAAACGTAGGCCCCGCATTTATTCGTTTTCCAGGGATGGGATTACGCATAAGGGCAACGGCTTTATAGCGAAGCTTGTACATAACACCTACGGCTTCTAGAAAATCTTCCTGTTGGCCCTGAAAGGCACTCTGCAATAGATCCAACAGCTTACGGTACTCGAGATTGAACTCATGCGATAAGGCCTTTAGCTCGTCCGTAACGAAGTCTTCGGTTTTAGGATCGATCCCCATATTGTAGACCTTGTCATACCGAATGTCCATCTTGGTGCCTTCTGGTGGATCCTTGGGATCGGTCTGACAATGCGCATAGCGCTGTGCTTCATAAATCTCATTAAACTTAAAATAATGCGCCAATTCACGGATCTGCCCAAACTCATCGTCATTGTCGTAAATCGTGGTTTCCGAACCTTCTCCCTGCTCCAAAATCTCTTCAATGGCATCTAAAGCGGTGGTTAGGTTTCGCACTTCCAATATCTTACCACCACCGCCGTAGTAATAGGTATCATCGATCTGTAACTTACGGTCACCTGTAAAAATGGTCTTCTTTTTCTTCTTGGCTTCCTTTTCCAACTTCTTCATCAACTCCTCTATCGCATGATAAAACTGTCCAATGGTGGTATAGCCTTCTAATTTGGGCTTCGTTTCGGGAGGGGTGGGCTGTTCAATCCGTAAAAATGTACGAATGGCCGCTTTATCGAACTTACTAAGGTGTACTTGAAACTTCCCAGCACTATCGGGCAGTACCGTAGGATACTCGGGTACGTACTCCTTGTGATTGATCTTCATCTCTCCTCCTACGGCATTTAAAATATTGCCCGCCAAAGTGAAATGTAGCATCTCTTCCATCATGACGGAACGGATTAAGGCAGCGGCTTCCGCATTGTCGCCGTATTCTTCTTTGTAGTTAGGATCGGTCATGTCACCCTTCATAATGGAATACAAAGCACATAGATAGGGAGGAATGGTGGAAAGCTCCAACATCATCGCTACCCGAAGGTGTTCGTGTAAATCGGCCAGGGTATCCTGTTGCAAGGAAACCGACATAAGGGAGCGAAGCATTTTGTTCTTCTCCAAAGTGGCCTCTACTTTTTGTTCCTTGGCCGTGGGCTGAACAAAACGTTCGTGGTATGGAAGGTTTTTTTGATCTAACATAATTGGGTGTGATTTAAGAGGTAAATTCCTTTACAATTTCATCGGCCGTGCGATACGCCAAGGCCGCCATGGTCAAGGTTGGATTCGAAGTCGCTAAGGTCGGAAAGCTTCCACAACCCGCGACAAATAAGTTCTTGTGATCGTGCGCCCTTTGGTTGCTATCCACCACAGAAGTGTTGGGATCATCGCCCATTCGGTGGCAACCTACCACATGACCTGCTCCATTTACGACCGATTTAAAGGTCTTTTTCTTTCCGTCTTCTTCGTATTCGTATTCAAAATAACCGGGAGCCGTGTCCTGCCAATCGGTGGCCGGGGTTACCTTCAGCTTTTCGAATACTTTTTCAGATAACTTGGAAGCTACTAAAGCACCACGTTTTTCATAATCGTTCATGGTATAATGAATCACGGGACGGTAGTTCCCCAACTCATCCTTGTATTTTTCATCAATGGTGACGTAATTTTTATCGGAAGGTACCTGCTCCATTTCCCAACCGATTCGGAACTGTCGGCTGGTTTCTTTTTTAATTCTATCGATCAGGTCCTTTCCGTAAAGTCCATCGGCCACAGCATCCTGCAAGGTACTTTCAGGCGTATTGGCAGGCCAGTTCCAGCCCCAATTTCCAATTTCGACCCGGAAGGCAGATCTGTTCTTTCTAAAGCTTCCATCGCGCATCAATGGCATTCCGGAAGTAGAACCAGGTCCGCGATAGGCCCCTATATCATCCGGCATATACCCCCAAGTCAACATCACTAAATGGTCCATGAGGTTCTTCCCTACTTGATTACTTCGTGTGCACGCATCAGAAGCCAGTAATATCTTGGCATTTTCAACCGCATTGGCGGCCAATACCACGATCTTTCCGCGAACGGTATGGTTATTAATCACGGTACGAACGCCGTTCTTGGACGTTTTAAAGGTCTTATAATGCAACTTGCTTACCTTCTTGGTCTTTGGGTCTATTTCTATGGTAGACACAGGCGACTGATTGATCAAGGTCACCTTGGACTTGGTGTTTTGCAAGGCATCGTGCAAGGTCTTCAAGGCATTGTACTTAGCTTGTACCGGACAGATAGGCACGCAGTTGGAGTTTCCTTCACAGCGTTGTCCTAAATCGGGATTGCCTACGGCTCCAACGGGCATAAAGCCCTTCTCTCTAGTATCAAAGTTTTTGTATTTGGGATTGGGCATACCGTTTCTTCCCTGGGGTGTACTAATCACCTTTACGGGATAGGTAACGCCATCATCCTTAAAAGTGAGTCCTTTCATGTTTTTAGTCATGTACATATCCAAATAACTCTGCGGGATTTTATGCATGGGGAATACATATCCTTTATCGAAGGTAATCCCCAAAATTTCCTGCTCATTTACCTCCGCGGAAACGCCAATTTCATATTCGGCCCGGCGGTAATAGGGCTTTAGGTCATCATAACCAATGGGCCAATCAACCCCATGCCCGTAAAGGGTTTTCATTTTAAAGTCATTCGGGCACATACGTAAAGTGGTTCCCAACCAGTGCAAAGTCGTTCCCCCTACATTCCGATTATAATTACTTAAAAACGGAAAGGGACCGTATTGCACAAAGTATCCGTTGGTATCGGGCTCATTGTCCTTTATTTGGGTGATGTCTAATACACTGGGGGAGGGTGCGTAGGGTGAATCTGTATAGGGTGAGTTAGGCGTTTTGGCCAGTGCATTGTAATATTGATCGTTGTATTTTTCGTAATCATCGAAATCGGAACTTTTTCCCGTTCCTGCTTCCAGAATGAGGATATCCAGACCTTTACACCGGGCACTCAATTCCTTGGCGATGATGGCACCTGTAATACCGGCACCTACGATGACTACATCGAATTCTTTTCCTTCTTTCATGATTGTAATTTAATTGGGTGGAACGGCCCAGGTATGGTAACCGGGTTGTTTTGCAGATTTTGGATGTTGGCCCATGGCCTTCCATACCAATCCTTCTATATAGCTACTGGCGGAAACCACATGGGTGGTGTCTTCGGTGCTGCTTACATAATTCTCCTGCCATTCGGTGGGCATTTCGTACCAATTGCCCATATACCACAACTGAATGATATTTCGGCATACAGGGCCCCATTTGGCGTCCTTCAACATTTCCTTTTTAAGAAGGGTATGAAGTTTCTTGGAATTTCCTTTGGACTGTTCTAGGATCACCTGAAACTCAGAAAGCAATTGGGTCATAAGTTGTTTGCCCAATATGCGGCGTACGGTTTTAAAATAGGTCTCCCCTTGCCCACTAGCGTAAAGGACGACTTCATCATAACCAGTAAGGAGTACAGATAACCCGTAGAAATAGTCAATTTCTTGGGAGTCGTTCATGAAATCTAAAGTATTAGTTAGTTTCTACTAATTTACCTATTACGGTTTAACTTGAGTTACGGTTTTCCCGCAATTTGGAGTGTTTGACTTTTGGATAGTTGGACTATTGTAGATTGATGATTGTAGATTGATGATTGTAGATTGATGATTGTAGATTGATGATTGTAGATTGATGATTGTAGATTGATGATTGTAGATTGATGATAGGCTATCGACCATCGACTAACGACTAACGACTAACGACTAAAGTCCATAGACTAATACAATGACAAAAATATTACCAAATGGAGGGTTTTGTAAAAATAATTGACATGGAAAGAAGGAGCGACTATGAAAGCACCTCTGGTTTTATGCGTTGTGCATAGACCAAAGCTTCGAATAGGCGATCTATTTCAATGGGTTTCAGTAAAACACCACTAAAATAACCCGAACCGGTTTCTTCATTCAAAACGGTGCTGTCTGCAGTAAGAGCGAAAATGGGCGTGGTCCGATTGGGATTGTCTGTGTTTCTAATCATTTGGGTGGCGTCATAGCCATTCATCACGGGCATGTGGATATCCATCAGGATAAAGTCCACCTTTTCTTCCTTGGCCATATCAACGGCTTGTTTACCGTTATTAACGCGTTTTAGGGTTACGCCCCACTTCTTCAGTAATTCGCGCATTACCATGGCATTGATCTCATTGTCTTCAGCCACAATAGCTACACGGCCTTTTAATTGCTTAAACAGGGTTTTGTCAGTCTGTAATGGCGGCTTACTACGTTTTAAATTGAGGGAGAAATTGAAACGGGAACCTATACCAGGGGTACTTTCACAGCCAATACAGCTGTCATGCAATTGTACTAACTTTTTAACGATGGCCAAACCTAATCCGGTTCCACCTTCCTTACGCGTAGTGACGGATGGAGGCATATAAAAGCTTTCGAACAGTCGTTCTTTTTCCTTAGAAGGAATACCTATACCGGTATCGGTTACCGAAAAGTGAATTACATCGGTTTTTCCTTGGGCTTCTACCAAATCTATGGACATTTCGACACTGCCCTTCTCAGTATACTTAATGGCATTGCTCACTAAATTACCTAAGATCTGAAACATTTTGGTTTCGTCGATCTCATAGTACTTGGAAACTTCCGGGGCTATATTTACCCGAAAAAGCAGTCCTTTCTCCATGGCCAATCCATGATAGGTACTGTGAATGTTGTGTATGAAGTCTTTAAATCGAACAGAGCGGGTTTCCAACTTCATCTTGTTGGAATCCAATTTGGAAAAATCCAGTATGTCATTGATGATTCGCAGCAAGTTTTTGGACGAAAACCGAAGGGACGTAAGTAGCTTCTTGTCTTTTTCACCAGAGCGTTCCTCGAGCAATGAAATAATACTGGTCACGGCATTAAGCGGGGTCCTAATTTCATGACTAATACTGGAAAGGAACTCTTGTTTCATCTTCGTGGCCTCTTCCATCTGTTCTTGCTTTCGTTTAAACAGTGCTTTTTCACGGGCCAGACTGGCTTCTTTTTCCAAAGAACGCATGCGGGAAATACGTTCGTAATTGTGGATTACTTTCAGAATTTGAGAATTCACCGTCGCGTCCTTCTCATCCAAATACTTCTCCAAGTACTTTAGGGCTTTTCTTTTCTTTCCTTCGCCCTTGTAAATTTCGTACAAGAAGTGATTGCTCTTGTATTTAAGCAAGGACTGATTTCGCTCTTCGCTCTGTTTTACTACTATTTTAAGATACTTCTTGGCCTTCTTTATTTTGCCAGTGGCAACATACAAATGGCCCATTTTGGTATAGGCCATGCCTATACCAAAACTATCCCCAACTGATTTATGAATTCCTACTGCTTCGAGAAAATCGCGTTCGGCTTCTTCGTAACGCTGCATTTTCAGATATACCTTCCCCCTTCCGTATACCGCAAAGGCATAACCACGGGTATCTCCGGTTTCTTGCTTCATCGCCACAGAACGCTGAATGAGATCCATCGCTTCCTGGGTTTTACCATACCGCAGCAAGATACCTGATAAGGGGTTATAGGCGTTCGATTCCAAATTCTTATCCCCCACGGCCTGAGCAGCTTCTATCGCACCTTCATACACCGATTTTGCGCTGGCGTAATCCCCTAAGACCTCGTATACCGTACCCAACGATTTAAGGGTTCTGGATTCGTTATGATGATCTCCGTGTTTTCTATAAATGGATAGACAATCAATGAGGTGAAACATGCCCAAATGATAGTTGTTGGACTTGTAATACACCCCGGCAATACTGTAGTTGGCGTCTGCTGCGCCCAACTCATCATCTACCGACTTAAAACAATTGATTGCTTCTGTGGAAAGTTTAATCGATTTCTCATGCTCCCCCTTTACCATGGCATACAACGCCAGCTTCGTTAAACTCTTACCAATGAGGCTAGAATCCTGAAGCTTTCTGCTAGCTTCTAGTGCCTTTTTAGTGAGTTTAATACTGGTATTCAATTCCTCTCCGCGCTTCTTGTAAGCGTCATTGAGTAATTGAAGTATTTCCGCTTTCGACATAGTGTCCTGAACCATAGAAAAATTGCTTTGACTATTCTTGAGGGAAAAAACTTACATGGGGATGTTTAAATATACATTTTTTTAACTAAAAAAAGGAAAAATATAAATTTATAATTAACTGACTATCAGTCATTTAATTTTTCAAAGGATTCAAAACTAGCTATTTAGCGTTAAAACACTATGGTTTTACCGTAGCGATTTGATTATCTGTTGGTTGGGTGTTTAGATATTTGGATGGTTGGACCATTAGAATATTAGATTCTTGGATTGTTGGATTATTAGATGGCTGGAGATCATTGTTTTAAGGCGTCCATTCTTTGGGAATACATTTCCAGATCACCACTATGGTACATGCCTGCCATCTCCATGGCCTTCTCCCCAGTTTTCAGGGCCAAATCGATGTTTCCATTGGCTTTATAGGCTTCTGCCAAGGTCATTCTAAGCTGGGCCGAATTAGGATAATACGTCAGTGCCAATTCCGCAAGGTCGATCACCTGCTGGTTCGTACCCCATTGCTTTGCGTTCTGTATGCGCCCAGTAAGATGGTAGGCGTAAGCATGTCCATCTTCTACCGGAAAGATATCGAAACCATAGCGTTCGGATAGATCTTCATAATAGCCCTTATAGTATTCTTCTGCATAATTCGTACTCTTATCCCATCCTTTCCAACTGGGGCTTTTCCATAAATAATTGGGGTAAATGGTGGCCAAACCGTTTTTCACTCCCTGCAAACACATTAAATAGTGTTCATCGTTCTGAAGCACGTCAATCTTACAAGTGACATTTCTTCGTTTACCAAGCGCCAGCTTTTGCGAGGCCGCATCGAACGCACGAGCCGCATCGATATCACCTTTCATATCCCCATCGGCCCGGCCTAAGTAAAGGGTGGTTTTCGGGAAGGTTAGATCCTCATATTTTTCCATGAGCTCTCCCATGAGGTCTACTCCCTCTACCCGCTCCCATTCCAATTGGGCTGCCAAGGCAATGTAACCATTGAATACTTCGGGCTGATTCAAAAATGTATGGTATAGCAATCCATTAGTCGGAGATAAACCGATGATCGTGCGGTGCGAATTAGCCCTGTAGTTCTCTTCAACAAAGGGAATTAATTCCTTACTGAAAAACTCTAAGTACAGATCCGGTTTGCCTCCCCAGCGTTCATAGTTCATTTCATAACGCTTTTGGTAGTCCACGTTTGCTAGTCCTACAACTATGGATTGAGGCATTTTACTACGAGCCGCCATAACCTTGGCCACAGTGTGCACGGGCTCGAACAGGAATTCGGCCTCCAAAGCATAAATCACAGGATAGCTATGAACGCGCTCTTCATATTTATGCGGAAGGGATATATAGAGTTCTTTCTCCTCTCCAAGGATGGAGGAATAGAACTTGATCTTTTTCCCAATGGTAATAGCTTCGTCGCCTTCCTTTGTTTGGGCATGAGAACCGGGGATATACAATAAAGTCGTGATTGCAAGCAGCAGGTGGATGGTCTTCATAATTAAAAATGTAGGTTTGTTCTTACATCTAAAAATACGTTTTCTGAAGGTTGCCTACTGTTAGGGATTCGCTAAATAAAATATAAAACTGAAAATGGGGTGTTTTCACGCATGTATAGATGAGGAAAATACGTATGCAAAACCCTGTAAATGATTCAGAAAACAGACTTTTAGGTCTTGCTGGATGATCTCTCTACCAAATCTCCACTTAAGATGGAGGAGAATTTTATCTTCTTTCTTAGAATGGGTTTCTCAAAGTAAAAGTAGGAAAGATGACTAATGGCTACGGTAATGATCAATACAGAACCAATAACGATTGGGTATTCGGCAACACTACTCAACTTCTTTAATCCTAATGCAGGGGCTATAAATTTTACGACTAGGGTAACCGCAAACAAATGATAGACATATAAGCCGTATGATATCTTGCCAAGATAATTGAACACCGCGTTTTCCAATTTCAATACAGTTTTTTTGTTGGTGGCTATATTCACAATAAGTAAACATACTACCAAAGAAAAAACCTCATTTCCCACTAGATCGAAATACTCATTTCGGATCATTCTTCCCATAAGAATCACAAAAGCACCTATTGTGATGAGTTGAAAACTCCAATGGTACACCCAGCGCAATACCGAACTCTTACGAAACACCATATATGCTCCTATGGCTCCAATAATCATTGAAGAAAATCTTGTCCGAAAAATTACAGCGTTTAACTTATGATTTGAATCCCAAAAGTATACGCTCAATTTTATAACCAGATACACCAAGATTAGGATTAAAAAAACATGCAAAAGTTGTTTTGTTCGCTTTATTACATGAGGCCAAAAGAGGTAAAATTGTTCTTCTACTGCTACTGACCATAGAATGTTAGCAAAGGCTACAACAGGATAATACACAAAGGCCACATTAGCCAATAGGGCCGAAAACAAAAATAAACGTTCTCCAAATTGATCGGTTCCGGTGACATACCCAGGAACCTCAAAAAAACCCAAATGCGGAACTACAAAAAAACATAGCGCAACGATAAAATAATATAGTGGCCAAATCCTTAATATCCTGCGTATATAGAAATGTTTGATATTAATGGGCTGTGCCTCTTTCTCAGTCAAAAGTAAATATGTGATAAGAAAGCCACTAAGCACAAAAAAGATGGTCACCCCAGATGCTCCTAGAAAAGAACTATACGAATTGGCCCAAAGCGTGGTATGTCCGAATCTATACTTAAAAAGCTCTGTATGATCTACCATTACCAAAAAAGCCGCAATAAAGCGGACACCGTTTAAACCGGGAAAATAGATTTTCTTCATAGAAGCAATGGAATCTCAATAGATGAGAAGGCCGGGTAAATGTACACATTAGATTCCATACCTATAGCGAAAAACAAAACGAATGAATTATCGACATCCTTAGATAGACATGTACCAATTAATGGCTGTCCAAAACCGATGTCTAGGGCTCGAGTCTATAAAAGAATCCAATCGGTAATCTAATCCCAACTCCAATTTACTCGATTCTGAAATGTTATAACCAATGTGGGGAACCAAACGAACTTCCAAATCATGATCCTTCCCTTCCCAAGCATTCAGGTATTCATGATTTACCTTCACATAAAATTCCTTGGGGTCTACCGATTGTCCGCTCAACGGAATTAAAGAGGAAAGCCGATAACGCAATCGGACTTCAGTATCCCCGTCTTTCTGAAAGGTCTCATCGGTCGCAAATCTATGTGCCAATCGTAGACCGTGATACCCCTTTACGATAATAAATTGTTGAATGAACCTGTGCAACACCTCCTTTTCACGAAGTCGGATAAGATACCCTCCTGCTAACGATTTATCTACCGCTATTTTCTTAGCCGCGATACCTGAAATATCTGTCTGTAAATACTCATATTGAAAGTCATTGGATTCACCAAAGAACCCACTTTTCAATTCTTGCCGAGATTCTACCTTGGCATTCAGTTTCCAGTCGTTCGGAAGTTTTTTATTGATGTTTACCGAAGGCAATAGGCCAAATTGATAACGGCTCTGCGCCACAACGTAGCTAGTAATGAGAATTGATATGCAAACGAGGAATGCTTTCATATCAATATTCAATGTTATCGGTATTCTTCAGGACAATCTCCGCAGATTTTAAGTAGTCCCCCTTCTCTGAAAATAAAAACTCAAATTTCTTGTAGGCCCTATTAACCCTAGCACTTACAACAATTTCATAATTGGTGTTAATCTCTGTAGAAACCTTCTCCCTTTTTAAAAATGGCAATAGTACCGTTGGATCGCCACTGTATTGTATTTGAATCTTATTGATTCGATATTTCCCAAACTTTGAAGTGAAATACTCTGTAATACGAAGTCGAGCATTCTCTGGAATTTCCTCTTTCTTAATCTGTATTTCTACATCTTCCAAAGTCCCATCCATACTGAATTCAACGCTATACCGTTTTCCCAAATGTTTGGTCTTGGCTTCGACAGAAGAAGTATTGATCCCGATTTCCTTGTACCATTTAATCTTTTTTGAAAAAGAAAGCGACTGCACAAAATCCAGTGCTACTTGGGGAACTAGGGTTTCCTTCAATCGGATTTCCTTTTCATACTTGGCCTGGGCTAAGGAGGTAAAGGATACGAGCATGATACAAAGCGCGATCAATTTTTTAGCCATAGCGAACATTTATAAATGAAATTCCTTTTAGCTAAAATACGGGATTCTTTCGGGCATAGGAGACCGCTATGTCCCTAATCGTCTATTTTTCCTAGATAGTGGTCTACAATTTCCTTGCTAATGGTTTCGAATGCCTGTCCTATGCTTTGTCCTTCGCCCCAATTGGTAAGAATAACAAAACCCAACCCATATTCGGGATATAGGGATAAAGAAGACGCATAACCATCTATATCGCCTCCATGATAGATGACCGGCGTGTTTCGTTTCTTGGAATCGACAATAAAACAGCCCAAACCATAACTCCAGGAATCATTTATCTGTAAATACGGAGTCTGTTGTATCTTATTTATGGCACCCTCCTTTAATAGGGCCAACATGAACTGAGTAAGGTCTGTCACGGAACTGAACAAATTACCAGCACCAGCTAGAGCTTCCATATTCCATGGTTCGGTTTGGGTTAAGGGAGAAACTTCTAGATAAGGGGTCGCTAGTTTTTGCTGTATCCCTTCATTTAGCATCAAAGACGAATTATTCATTCCATATTTTGAAAAAATCTCGTCATGCATAAGGCCTGAAAGCTCCTTCCCCATTCGGTTTTCCATGGCTATTCCCAATACTCCATAGCCAAAATTGGAATATTTATATTTTTTGCCGATTTCTTTACGCAACTTCACTCTAGAAATTCCCTTCAATAGTTCTTCTTTGGAGTATCCATCTATAGGATAAGGATCGGTTCGTTTTAAATTAACAGGATATCTGGGAAACTCCGAAGAATGCGTTGCAATATCCCGAATCGTCACCACCTGTCCCTTGCGGCCAACTGGAAATTCAAGGGAAGTCGGAAAATAGTTCGACAAAGTATCTGAAAGCTGCATTTTATCCTGAAGTATCAGAGAAGCTAGCAAATGACCTGTGAACATTTTGGTTACTGAACCCAATTGATATACCGTATGCCCGTCGGCCTTGATTTTTTCTTCCACATTGGCATAACCGTAGCCCTTTGCTAAAACCACTTTACCATCTTTTACAATGCCTACAGCAAGACTGGGAATGTTCCTTTCGGCCTGTTGCTTTTTCACCAAACTGTCCAAATGCAATACAATCCCCTTTTTGGTTGGTAAAGTCTGTGCATAACAGGAAGACATTATACAAAGCGCCGTTACCAAAAAGAGGATTTTTGATATATTAACCGGATTCATAAAGGGTGGATTAGTCTTTTGCTCCTTTACTTAAAAGGTACCTCACCACCTCATCATGATTGCCACGACGTGCCATTTTTAATGGATTCCGACGTTCAGAATTCAATGAAAAACTATCCCGTACCGTTTTGTTTACATCGGCTCCTTGGGAAACTAGATATTTAACCACTTCTAAATGTCCCGACCAAGCAGCACCTATCAATGGAGTTTCATCTCCGCGAACATGGGCGTCAACTTCAGCACCAGCATCGACCAAGAACTTAACGATCTCCAGATGTCCTCCTCGAGAAGCAGCTATTAAAGGGTTGCCATCCCCATCACTGGCTTTGTTTACATCGGCCCCCATTTCTACCAGGGCTTTTACCACTGTTAGTTTACCCCCGCCAGCAGCACGAATTAAAGCAGTTCCGTCGCCTTTGGTTTCCTTATCGATATCGCCGGAATACTTCATGAGTAGTTTCAAAATAGCTGGATCGTCACAACCACCCGCCCAGATCATGGCATTTCCGTCGCCATCTACCTCTACATTGGGGTTAGCACCGCGCTCAAGAAATAAGCGGACGATATCGATATTTCCACCACGTACCGCCGAAATCAAAGGTGTTCCATCACCGCTAATCTTCTTCTTTACGTTCGCTCCTTGATCTACCAAATACTTGGCAAATTCAAAATGCCCGCCTTGGGCGGCGATCATGAGGGCACTGGCATCGTTGGAATGGCGATAAGAAACCTTAGCTCCCGAAGCTACCAATAGTTTAGCAATGCGTACGTTTCCATTCGTTGCTGCCATTCCCAGGGGCGTACGAGGCTGAAGTCTACTATTAAATTTACAATTTGGGTTCTGGGTATTTAAAAGGGTTTTTACTTTTTCAACATTGTTGTCCTGAACTGCCAACAATAAATCCTCGCAGCTTTGGGCGTAGTTCATGCTTATACCAGCTATGAGAAGGGTAATGATTGTGATTATGGTTTTCATAAAGTTCGATTTATATTGATGAATGTTTTTATTGTCACTCGAATGCATGTCAAAAGTATATCGCGGTTTAATACATTTTAAAAAAAGAAGACCAACAACCTTTTTCTACCCATAGAAACCCGATTTTAACAAAAAACGCTGTTTATCATTCAAAAACCGCTTTCTATGGGTCGTTATCCCACGTGCACAGAAATATGGAATAAGAAATCCGTCTAATGGTTACCTTAGCCCTCATGAAATCCCAACCTCGGCTCATAGATCGTATTCTCCAGTATCGTGTCCCTTCCCATATCCTGTTTTGGGTGTTTCTTTTGGGGACATTCTCTTTATCGGCCTTCCTGAGTACTGGAACTTTGAACCACTTTTACAACAATATAGCCATGCTTCCGGCACAGCTAGCTGCAGCTTACTTCCTCAATTACTATCAAGTACCTAAGTTGCTATTCAAAAAGAGATATGGGGCTTTTGCTCTTTCCCTTTTTCTGTCCATTTACCTTTTAGCCGTCATAGCACGATGTACGGTTGTATACATTGCAGAGCCCTTGTTTAGGGAAGATTTTACCCAAGAATCCCTTTGGGAGATCCTTTGGGATGTTCCTTACCTCTTTGCCGTATACTTTCCAGCGGTGTATATGTATGCTTTGATCATGCTCATTATTAAAACGATAAAAAAGCGGTTTGAAGAAAAGCACGAAATTGAAGTGCTATATAAGGAGAAGGCAAAAAACGAATTGAAATTCCTGAAAGCACAGATTCAGCCGCACTTTCTGTTCAATACCCTGAATAATCTTTACGCCCTGACCCTTTCAAAATCCGATTTAGCACCTCAGGTAGTATTAAAACTATCGGAACTGTTGGATTTTATCTTGTATCAAAGCGATGAGCCCACCATCCCTGTTGAAAAAGAAATTGAACTCATACAGGGGTTCTTAGATTTGGAAAGCCTGCGTTATGGGGATGATCTGGATTTGATTTTCGAACATTCGGTAGATGAACCCTCTACTCCCATTGCTCCACTCCTACTGCTTCCTTTGGTTGAAAATGCATTTAAGCATGGATCTAGCGGGAGTCCGGAAAATGCTAAGATTCACATTCATTTGTTGGTACAAAGTCAAAAGCTTTCCTTTTCCGTTTTCAACAGTAAACCGGAAGGAATTGAAATGAACAATGGTAATTCGGGTATTGGGATCGCCAATTTGAGGCGACAATTGGAACTTAATTATCCCAATCAATACGAATTGGAAGCCAAAGATGCCCAGGATAGTTATTGGGTGAAATTATCCATAGATTTACAATAAGATGACGAAGCTAAGATGTATAGCAATAGACGATGAGCCGCTGGCGCTGCAAGTGATACAATCGCATGTGGATCAGATTCCCGATTTGGAACTTATCACAACTTTTCCAAACCCTGTGGAAGCTACTACTGTGCTGCAAACAGATGCTATCGACCTCATCTTTTTGGATATTGAAATGCCTTTGGTTTCGGGGATCGATTTTCTGAAATCCTTACACAATCCTCCCAAGGTGATCTTTACCACGGCCTACCGAAACTATGCCCTGGAAAGCTACGAATTGGATGTGGTAGATTATCTTTTAAAACCTATTTCCTTTACCCGATTCTTCAAGGCGGTGAACAAGTGCAAGCACCTCATGGGATCGAGTGCTAGCAACCATTCGCAGGAACCGCAGGCTGTTAATGATCATATCTATGTAAATGCGAACAAGAAATTCGTAAAGATTCGTTTCCATGATATTTTATATGTAGAAAGCGTGAAGGATTATGTGCGCATACATACGGACGACCAGAGAATCATGACCAAGGAATCCCTTTCCCAGTTTGAAAGTAAACTACCCAACGGGTTCTTGCGAATTCACCGATCCTTTATCGTGAATTCGGCCAAAGTAACCGCTTTTACCAAGGTTGACGTGGAAATTAACGAAACTGAATTGCCTATAGGGGCGAGTTATAAGGAAGGGGTTATTGAGGTTCTGAAGGGGAATTAAAAACTTTTAAGAATATAGAAATGTGTGTATCGGTTCTAAATTCGTACAAATCCTATTCCAAATGTATAGGAATTTCCGAAAATCTAAAACTCAAACACCTTTCCATCTTCGGCCAATTCCACCGATTCGAAGATTTCCTGAGCCTCGGTCCGGAAAGGTTCTAATTCTCCATAACGTCCGCTATAGTGGCCCAAAATCAAGGTGCCAACCTCAGCACTTTTAGCGATGGTGGCGGCTTCCTTAGCCGTACTGTGCTCGGTCTTTTCGGCTAAATGCTGTTCCTTATCCAAGAAGGTAGATTCATGGTATAGGGCCGTAACGCCTTTTATTTGTGGAGCAATACTTGGAAAATAAGAAGTGTCGCTACAATAGGCGTAGGCTTTTGTAGGTGGCGGATCGTACGTAATTTCAGCATTAGGAATGATGGTACCGTCTTCGGTAATACCATCGGCTCCCTGTTTTATTTTTCGGAAATAGCTCATCTCTACCTTCAGTTCCTTTGCTTTTTCTACGTTCAGCCCTCGTTCTGCAGGCTTTTCCTGAAACAGAAAACCATTGGCATATACCCTATGTTTTAATGGAATGGTAGTAACCGAAAGTTTTTCATCTTCAAAAATGAGCTCAGGAGCATCACTTTCCAGTTCATGAAACAACAATGGGAAGTTCGTCCAGCTCTTTCCCAATTTTAATTGAAGCGTTACTGCCTCTTTAATGCCTTTAGGGCCATATACGTGCAATTCGGCTTCACGTCCCAACAGACGAAATGTCGAGATAAGTCCTACCAATCCGAAAAAATGATCTCCATGCAGATGGGATATGAAAATGTGTTTGATCCGAGCAAACTTAACCTTAAACCTCCTCAGCTGAACTTGGGTTCCCTCGCCACAATCTATCAGGAATAAATGTCCTCGCATTTCCAATACTTGTGCAGTAGCGTTTGCATCCCATCGGGGTGTTGCAGAATGGCAGCCAAGGATTGTTAACTTCATTAATTACTAGTGTTAAGTGTTAAATTTTAGGTGTTAGGTTTTAAATTTTAAGTGTTGAGTTTTAAATTTTAAGTGTGAATTTCGCGAGTAAAACCATTAGTTTATAGTCGATAGAGAATCATAAATCAACAATTGTCAATCGTAAATCATCAATTGCTAAAAGCCTAGATCTCGCTCTATTTCTTCCATTTCAATGATATCGGCGGCTTCCTGAAGGGTAGGAACTACAACCAATTCATCGGGAATTTCATCAATATCCACTCCTTGATTCACAATAACGAAAGAATGCTTGGTAGATCTATGGTAGGTGGAAAGCTTAATAAACGCCAACAGTTGGGATAGTTCTAAAGTTTCATTCGAGGAAAGGTCGATCACCAAATGATCTTCTGCAAATTTTTTAGGTACTACACTTTCCAAATGCTTCACAAACCCATCAAAATCATTTCTATCATCTGCCAAGAGGGTATATTTCTCAGTCTTTTCAGTCTTCATCACGTTTTATTTTGGAAGCCAGCAAATATAATACCGACATTCGTACCGCTACTCCATTCTGGACTTGGTCTAGAATAATCGCCTGGCCACTATCCGCCACTTCGGTAGTGATTTCTACCCCTCTATTAATAGGTCCAGGGTGCATTACCACGATCTCTTTGTCCAAAGATTCCAAGATTTCCATGTTCAATCCGAACTGCTGTGTGTATTCCCGGGTACTTGGGAAATAGCTAATGTCCATACGCTCATTCTGAACCCGAAGCATATTCGCTACATCACACCAATTCAACGCCTTGCGAAGATTGGTCTCTACTCCCACTCCCAATTTATCTATATATTTTGGAATCAGCGTTTTAGGGCCACAAACCTTCACCTCTGCCCCTAGTTTCTGAAGGGCAAAAATATTACTCAATGCCACTCTCGAGTGTAGAATATCTCCCACGATCACCACTTTCTTTCCTGCTACATCGCCCAATCGTTCACGAATGGAATAACAATCCAATAAGGCTTGTGTGGGATGCTCATGGGCTCCATCTCCCGCATTTACAATGCTCGCGTCTATATGTTTTGATAGAAATACCCCTGCTCCAGGATTGGGATGGCGCATCACTACCATATCTACCTTCATAGAAAGGATATTATTTACCGTATCGATGAGGGTCTCTCCTTTCTTTACGGAAGAAGAGGCGGCGGAAAAGTTGACTACATCTGCCGAAAGTCTTTTTTCTGCCAATTCGAAGGATAGTCGCGTACGGGTACTGTTTTCGAAAAACAGATTGGCAATGGTAATGTCTCGAAGGGAAGGTACTTTTTTGATGGGACGGTTGATTACTTCTTTGAAATGATCTGCCGTTTCGAAAATGAGCTGAATGTCATCTTCGGTGATGTATTTAATGCCCAGTAAGTGATTTACACTTAGTTCCTTCATTCGCAATGCTATTTATTTATAAGGTATACGGCGTCTTCCCCTTCGTTCTCTACCCAGCATACCTTTACTTTTTCTTCGTTAATAGCATCTACCTGTCGCCCTCTGTAATCGGGCTGTATGGGCAAATGCCTGCTAAACCTTCTATCGATGAGCGTAAGCAATTCAATCTCTAAGGGTCTACCAAAGGATTGAATGGCCGTTAGTGCAGCTCTAATGCTCCTTCCCGTGTACAATACATCATCTACAAACACCACCTTTTTATCCTCTACAATGAAATCGATCTTCGTCGTATTGGCTTCTAAAGTCTTTTCTCCCCTTCTGAAATCATCCCTGTAGAAAGTGATATCCAAATACCCCATTTGAATATTCTTGATCTTGTATTCGGTCTCCAAGAGACTTTTTAGGCGCTCTGCCAAGAATATTCCGCGTGGCTGAATGCCCACAAGAACGGTATTTTCGAACGTATCGTGATTTTCTATTAATTGACAAGCCAAGCGGTGAAGTGCGATGTTTACTTCGGTTGCGTTGAGTAACACTTTTTGGCTCATAGAAGGTGTCTGAATAATGATTCAGAATGCAAATTTAGGGTATCAATTATTAAAATTGGTAATTTTTTAATAGAATATGCGAAAAATGGCAATTCGGCCTTCCAATAAAGTGATGAATCGAGTGCTATAAAAGCCTCATTAAATCTATATTTTTTCAAAAAAAAGAGGCTACCGAAAGTTTCGGCAACCCCTACAACGCATAAGTAGAATTAGGCCTTTCTACTTACTCTTTGATGAGCACTTTATTGTATACCGTGGACTCACCTTCAAACACGATATTCAAGATATACATCCCTGCAGAAAGCGAGGTGACATCTAGGGTTTCATTCGGTAAGTCTTGATATTCGGTAATTAACTTACCATCCATACTATGAAGCTTCACCTTAGTTATAGCCGCATTTCTAGGATGGGAAATAGAGACCAATCCGTGCGATGGATTGGGATATAGTTTTATAAGACTAGCATCTGCTTCAAAATCATTTACTGCCAAGGCATCGCAGTTATCCATTAACAACTGGACGGCATTGTTTACGTTCAATCTTCCGCCGGTAGTGGTAATACCTTCCAAGGATTCGTTGGGATCTACTCCCTGAAGAATAAAATCGCGTACAAACCTCGCAGCGGCGGCGGGATCGGCATCTACAAGGTTGGCAAAATTCTGACAAGGCGCCGAATACAACAAGGCAATGGTTCCTGTTACGTGCGGCGTAGCTCCGGAAGTACCCCCAAAACCACCATAGGTATTCCCTAGGGCTGTATTGTACGCTCCTGCACCAGGAGCACCAAGATCGATGGTTTCAGCGCCGTAACCGGCAAAAAGCACCTTGTTATCTGTAATATCAGTATTGGTCACACTAATAAGGTATTCACTAGGACAGGCGGTTGGCAAATCTCCAATGATATCGACATTCTGATTGTCATTAATAGTAGCCCCGCAGCTTAAAATTCCATTTTCCCCAAGGGTATCATACAGCGCACACCACAATGGGGCATCATCCGGATTTCCAAAATCCACTCCCCAAGAAGCATTAGTAGATACCACAAAAGCCCCTTCGGCTCCAGAAGTGGAGTTGTATAGCATTCTGGCTTCCAATGCATAGCTATAAGCTTCAATAACTGCCGCTTCGTTGGTATTGAAGTCGTTCTTTATCACCATGACCTTTACATCCCAGTTTACACCTGTCACGCCGATCCCATTATTTCCTTTGGCACCTACGATACCTGCTACGGGTGTTCCATGACCTCCACCAGCTATATTGTCATCATTGGTAACGATACTCCAACCTTGGTAGTCATCTACGTAGTTGTTATTGTCATCGTCTATATCATTGTCTGGAATTTCGGCTTCGTTGGTCCAAAGGTTATCTTCGAAGTCCTCGTGGTTTAAATCGATTCCATCGTCCAATACGGCTGCAACAATTACATTTCCATTCATGGTCGTTCCTCCTGTGGTTATGTCCCAAGCTTCATCGGCATCAATGTCCTTATCATCATCTTGAAAATATTGCCATTGATTTCCAAAAAGAGGGTCATCAGGAGTGGCACGGCTTCTCACAATATGATTTTTCTGGGCAATCAATACGTTCGAATTACTGTATAAGGTTCTTACAGCTTCCCCTTCATCCATAGAGGAAGGATTCAATTGCAGTCGCCAAATGTTCATGGGTCGTGATACTAATGTAGCATTCGTAATTTGCATCGAAGACATTTCGCTGGAGAGCATGTCTGCCGTTACATCTTTGCTTAACTTCACCAATACTTCATGGCGTAGGTAGTTGGGTTCTTGTGCGTGCAAGCTGAAAGCGGCACAAAACAGGATAAGGAATAAAAACTTTTTCATAGCATTAGTTTCTTAGGGTTACATTTCTATTTAGCTGTGCTTCTTTTACCAAATCGGATTTTTTCAACAATTCGACAAGCTCAGTATTTTGGATTTTTTCTGAATTGAATCTGAAAAGGAAAATGTGCATGGGTCTACTCAATACCTTTTCCTTCTTAAGGCTATATTCGGTATGGCTTTCTTCCAATTGCACTACCGACTCGCTATCGTGCAATTGCACAATGACCGTATTCTTCTCGCTGTCCTGCGCGGCATCCTTGCTTTTGCAAGAAATCGCAACGGTAATGAGTAGCAGTACCGTCCATGTAAATAAGGTTTCCTTTTTCATAACAAGGATGAAAGTAGCAACAATCCCTAAGAAAAGGTACTTACTATTAGTAAATAATGAGAAAAAAGAAGCCCCTCCATAATGGAAGGGCTACTGTATTTTAAAATGTAGGGCTTACTTATTTCTTCCCGTCCATTTTGTCTTTCAATTCTTGAAGCTTAGCGTTGGCATCACCAAGAGTTGGTTTTGCTTCGTCCGCTTGTTGTTTCGCACGCTTGGCAGCTTGCTTCACAATCTTCGCTTCTTCTTCCTTGTGAATGGTCATGTGAGACGCTACCACTTTCTTGAATTCTTTGTTGAATTCAATGATCTGGAATTCTGCCTCTTCACCTTTCTTAAGGTCGCTTCCGTCTTCTTTCTCCAAGTGACGCTTAGGTACAAATGCACTAATGTCCTCGTTGAAGTTGATCACTGCACCTTTGTCTACGATCTCATCGATAGTAGTTGTGTGCTTAGATCCTACTGCGAACTCTTCAGAGTACTTATCCCAAGGGTTCTCGGTAGTTTGTTTGTGACCAAGGCTTAGTTTACGTCCTTCTACATCCAACTCCAATACGATCACCTCTAGCGTATCGCTAATGTTAGTGAACTCACTTGGGTGCTTCACTTTCTTAGTCCAAGAAAGATCGCTGATATAGATAAGACCGTCGATTCCTTCTTCCAACTCTACGAATACACCGAAGTTGGTGAAGTTACGAACGATACCTTCGTGCTTAGAACCTACAGGGTATTTCTTAGTGATATCGGTCCATGGGTCTGGCGTCAATTGTTTGATACCAAGGCTCATCTTACGCTCTTCACGATCTAAAGTAAGGATTTGAGCTTCTACCTCGTCACCAACGTTTACAAAGTCTTGAGCACTTCTAAGGTGTGTAGACCAAGACATTTCACTTACGTGGATTAGTCCTTCTACTCCTTCTGCTACTTCGATAAAGGCACCATAATCAGCAATTACAACAACTTTACCTTTTACTTTGTCACCTACTTTAAGTTCATCTCCAAGAGCTTCCCATGGGTGAGGGTTCAATTGCTTAAGACCTAATTGGATTCTTGTCTTGTCCTCATCGAAATCAAGGATTACAACGTTCAACTTCTGATCCAACTCAACGATTTCATTCGGGTGGTTGATACGAGACCAAGAAAGGTCTGTAATGTGGATCAATCCGTCTACACCTCCAAGGTCTACGAATACACCGTAAGAAGTAATGTTCTTCACGACACCTTCCAATACTTGACCTTTTTCCAATTGTCCGATAATCTCTTTCTTCTGCTCTTCGATATCTGCTTCGATCAACGCTTTGTGAGATACTACAACATTCTTGAATTCGTGGTTAATCTTCACCACTTTGAATTCCATTGTTTTACCTACATATATATCGTAATCACGGATAGGCTTCACATCAATTTGAGATCCTGGCAAGAACGCTTCGATTCCGAATACGTCTACAATCATACCTCCTTTGGTACGACACTTTACAAATCCATTTACCACAGTACCTTCGTCGTGAGCTGCATTTACGCGGTCCCAAGCTTTGATGGTACGTGCCTTACGGTGAGAAAGGATCAATTGACCGGTAGCGTCCTCACGAACGTCGATCAATACTTCTACCTTGTCCCCTACTTTAAGGTCTGGGTTGTAACGGAATTCGTTCAAGGAGATTACCCCTTCACTCTTGGCGTTGATGTCGATAATAGCATCGCGATCGGTAATGTGGATTACCTCTCCTTCTACCACTTCGTCATCTAAAGTGTCTACGAAATTCTCGGCTACCAATTTTTCGAACTCTTCCAATTGCTCGCCAGCTACAGGGTCGATCCCTTCTTCGTAGTTGTGCCAGTTAAACTCTTCTAGGAATTTTTCAGGATTGCTTTCTTTTAAAGATACTTCCTGGGTGGGTTGCTCCACTACTGCTTTTTCTTCTACAGCAGCTTCTGCTTTTTTTGTTTCTTCAGCCATAATGCTTCTGAATGCTTTTTGGTTGATTATTAGTTAATAAGATGCAACCAAAAAGGTTTTTTGTATTCTGTGTTAATAAGGAAAGTGATTACGATGATCCCACAGAAGGGTTTCTTGTTTTTTATATGTTTCCTTTCCGCTCTCCTATTATATCGTCAAAAAGGGCTGCAAAATTAGTGTTTCTATTTTGATTTTCAAAGCAATAATGGTTTTTGTTGCGGGTTTGCGGGTTCTGGGTTTGATTTTTTGAATTTTACATTTTTCGGTTTGCAGTTTCAGTTTACAGTTTCAGTTTGCAGTAGCAGTTCGCAGTTACAGTATTCAGTAGCAGTTACAGTATGCAGTTTACAGTAGCAGTTTACAGTAGCAGTTTGCAGTGACGGCGTACTTTGATTTGGACTAAAAGCAATTCAACACAACCAATTCCCTATTGCACTCTACAACCAAAGCAACTACACGATTCAACAACTCAACGACTCAACGAATAAACTCTAATGACACCTCGATATAATCCTACGGTTTGAAAGCTACCCTTCGGATTACTAGGCGTTACTCCCCGAAACAACACAACAATTCAACACCTAAACGGCTCAACATTTCACCAAAACTGTTAAACTTTGTTAAAAAGGTACTTTGTAATGCATAGTACTGTAACATTTTATTTTTCCTGTCGTCTATCTAGTAAATCAATCAAAACAAAAAGTCATTCATCAATCACTTAACGAACAGATCATGAGAACATTAGACAGCAACACATTGACAGAGAAACCTAAAGAATCACTAGGTTTTGTGTGGAACAGCAAAAGACGTTATAGATAATATAAACGTAGAAATTAATCAATCACCCCTCCTTCGCACTAGGTGCATCGGAGGGCCTAAAAAACGAACAACATGAACCTTACACAGAACATTCACAGAGTAATGAAACGACAGGCACAGCGCAGGGACCTCTTCTTATTTAAGACGAATGACTGTGGGTACCGAACAGAGGAGTGGCACGAAATAAACAACCCTTTTATCATATAGTTTTCACAGTGTTTATTTAGAGTTAGCCAGAAGAGCCGTCCGAAAGGGCGGCTTTTTCTTTATCGTTTCAATAGTTTAAACGCAATCTCTCTCCCCTGCCCTTGGAACATCGCCAAATTGATCCAGAAATTGGCAAACTGTTCCATTAAAAAGAACTTGTCATTGCCGCCTACATCATAACAATGGGCAAACCCAACGGCATCGGATAGCTTTTTAGCGATTTCCTTTGCCTTGGTACTATCTCCAGCCATGAAGTTATCGATCAACACCCCATTATAAACAGGCAATTCCATATTATTAAAGCCCGTGGTATTAAAACACTTCACCACCTCATTGGTCGCTGTATTTGCCAAAATCGCATCTGCCGTATTGGTATAGCCCTCCGGTCCCCTGCCCATAACCACGTTCATCGTATCAATGATTACTTTCCCGGTAGTATCGCCCAATGATTTTGCAACTTCTATAGCAGCCGTGGCTGGTGTAGCAAGAATCACAACCTCGGAGGCTTTAACAGCATCCTTTATAGATGTCGCAGCGATATTTTCATGTTCCGTAAGTTCTTTTCCTTTGAAGGTAGCTAAGTCACGAACCCCAAGAATAATCTTATTTCCTTGCACCAGTCGCTTGGCCAAGGCACCTCCCACATTACCAGTTCCTATCACAGCAATATTCATACACTAAGCATTTAAAAGTTCAACGATTTTTTGAGCGGTTACCTCTCCACTCATATTCTGCTGGCCCGTAACCAAGTTTCCATCTGCCACAGCAAAGGGATGCCAAGCTTCCGCTTTCTTAAAATTAGCATTTTTCGCCAACAAGGCATCCTCAATGCGCCAAGGCATTACCTCAGTACCCACAGCCGCATTGGCAGCATCTTCCTCTTCATTGGTGAATCCCGTCACGGTTTTTCCTGTCGCTAGATCATTCCCCTCACTGTCCTTCACATAATTAAGTACACTTACCCCATGACAAAGGGCTGAAGCCACTTTTCCTTGGTTATAAAAAGTCTCGAAAGTTTTATGCAGTTGCGTTGCATCTTCAAAAGTAAACATGGGCGATTGCCCACCTGCCACCATAATGGCATCGTAGTCCGCTTCATTAATGTCCGAAATGGACGTAGTACTTTCGAGTGTAGTCATGAAACCTTCATCTATAAACTGTTTGCTCACCTGGTCCCAGGCCGAATAACCACTCTCGTCATTGGGATCACTCATCGGATCTAGTATGACTTTGCCTCCCTCAGGGCTTACAATATCATAGGAGATCCCCTCTTTCTGAAATACAGTAATGGGATGAAACAATTCGGAAGCCCAAAAACCTACGGGATAGTTTAGTGTGGGATGTATAGACGGATTGGCTACGACAATCAATACTTTCTTTTTCATTGTATTAGAGTTTAAAAATTGAACATTTCAAAGTTCCGAAATACACCTGTTAAAATTTCCTTATATCCCTTTTTGTGCGGTACTAACTTTTTGGAAAGTATTAGTGTTTACAGTACTTTAGCGCTATGCCTGATTTTATTTACGACGGAAAGAACTATTACAATCCTGTAGAATTTGCCATGGACCGCATTGGCGGAACCTGGAAAATCCCAATCCTTTGGCGATTGAAAGACAAGATTCTCCGCTACAGTGAACTGAGAAGAAACATTCCTCATATTTCCGACAAAATGCTCACTACCCAACTCCGGGAATTAGAGAAATACGGCCTTATTCATAGAAAAGTATACGCTGTAGTTCCTCCCAAGACAGAATATAGCATTACCGAAAAAGGAATGGAATCCATTGAGGTGATTACGGTAATTCGTAACTACGGACTAAAATTGATGGAAGAAGCAGGAATTACAGAAGAATCCTTGAAGAAAAAGAAAAAGGGTTAAATCCTTCCCGCAATACGATCCTTGGCCAATTGCAATAGAATATGAAATTGATCCTCCAAATTCATTTCACTATTGTCGATTACAATAGCATCCCCGGCTTTTACCAGGGGAGAATCTTCGCGGGTGGAATCGATATGGTCACGTTCGGTCACGTTTTCCAATACCTCTTCAAAAGTGATATCGGTATGTCCCCTACCCATTAATTCCTCATAGCGTCGTTGTGCACGAACTTCGGCAGAAGCAGTCATAAACACCTTGAATTCTGCATTCGGGAATACGACAGTCCCTATATCGCGGCCATCCATTACGATGCCTTGGCCGTCCCGCATGGCACGCTGCTGCTCCACGAGTTTACGACGAACTTCAGAAATAGTGGCTACAGGACTTACGTATTCGGATACTTCCAAGGTGCGAATCTGTTTTTCTACATTCTTGCCATTTAGAAAAACTTCTGCTTTGCCATCCTCGTTCTTTTCAAAATGAAGGGTGATTTCGGGCAATAGAGCCACCAACTTGGCTTCATTCACCTGCTCTTCAGCTATGCAATCGTGCTGCAATGCGAACAGGGTCACTGCTCGATACATGGCTCCCGTATCCACATAGATATACCCAATATAATCGGCGAGTTGCTTGGCTACAGTACTTTTTCCGGTAGAAGAATGGCCATCGATGGCAATGGTAATGTTTCGCATTATTGAAGGTCGATATTGAGTCCAAAGAAGCTAGACGCAGCTGCACTACTGTACTTAGAATAGGCATAACTAAGCCGTAACTTATTCAGTTTTATTCCAAAACCAGCACTTAAACCAGCAAAGGAACGCTGTTCCAAGATACGAAGTTCTTCACTTCTACGAACATTATATCCCAGACGTATATTGAACCCACTTTCCGGGAACAATTCGATCCCAAAAATCATATGGCGAAAGGCATTATCGATAAAATTGATCTTCTCTTCGGTAATATTCCCTTCCAAATCCCCTTGCTCTCGGTTCGGATTGGCAAAGGCGACATTCCAACGCTGCATGTTTTCCAACGTAAAATGCCAACGAATAGGAATGTTCTCCAAGGTTTGCGAAGCTCCAAAAACCAATTCAAAAGGTAATTTTTCGATCGTTACATCGTATGGAGTTAACTGTGTTCCCACGTTTCGGGCTACCAAGGCAAAATGCAGATCCCAATCTTCATAGACATACATTACGGCAATATCTGCTGCTACTCCAAAGGAAGTATACTGCTCTAATTTCGAAGAGATAAACTTCACATTGGCACCAATATGAAAGTTGGTAAAGGCTACATTTCGAGCATGACCAAAAGATACGGCCACTTCCCCACCACTAAAACTACTGGTGGCATTCCCTTGTTCATCGTATCCATCGAATTGTCCGTAATTCACGTAAGTAATACCAGCATGCAGTACCTGTGTACGACGGTCCCAGAGATAGGCATAGGCTGCTGAGCCATAATTTACATCTCCAATATAATTGTTGTAATTAAGGGACAGCTGATTGTCCATCTCAGGGTTAATACTCGCTGGATTAAATAGCCCTTGGGTAGGGTCGTAATCGTAATTGGTCACCGTTTTACCTCCCAAAGCGGCTTGTCGGGGAGAATTGAGAAGATTTAAAAACTGATACGTAGAGCGCCCTCCTACTTGAGCATACGTAGAGGTGGCAAGACAAAGGGCAAATAAGAGAATCAGGTTTTTATTCATTAATCTGAAAAACGCTTCCTTGATTTCTAAACGAGTACAATGATAATTTATTTTTATCAGCTATAAAATGATTAAGGCCTAATGTTTTGGGATAAATTCCAGACATCAGGCCTCGGTTCTGTCGTGTTAATGCGACTATAATTTCTTGGCGTTTTTCACTTTTTGATTCGTAATGGCCAAATCCAGCACATCGCTCATTTCCTTAACATAGTGAAAGGTAAGCCCTTTGAGGTATTCTGGCTTAATCTCTTCCACATCCCTTCTGTTGTCTTCACAAAGTAAAATGTCCTTAATTCTGGCGCGTTTCGCCGCCAATATCTTCTCTTTTATCCCACCTACAGGTAGTACTTTTCCACGTAGCGTAATTTCTCCTGTCATTGCCAAGCTCTTCTTTACCTTTCGCTGGGTAAAGAGCGATACCAAAGAGGTCAGCATTGTAATTCCAGCACTAGGTCCATCTTTAGGGGTGGCTCCTTCGGGTACGTGAATGTGTACATTGTATTTATCGAATACTTCCGGGTCGATCCCTAGTTTTTTGGCATTCGATTTAATGTATTCCAGCGCAATGGTAGCACTCTCTTTCATTACTTTCCCGAGGTTTCCGGTCATGGTTAACTGCCCTTTTCCTTTGGACAAAGCAGATTCTATAAAGAGAATATCGCCTCCTACACGGGTCCAAGCCAATCCGGTAACTACACCAGCCACATCATTGTTTTCATACTTATCTCGTTCCATTTTGGGAGCACCCAACACTTCTACAATCACTTCGTTAGTGATCGTCTTTTCGTATTCCTCTTCCATTGCAATCTTCATGGCCGCATAGCGTACCATCTTTGCAATTTGCTTCTCTAGGGTTCTTACACCACTTTCACGTGTATAACCTTCTACAATTTTTTCAAGCTGACGCTTTCCAATTTTCAAGTCCTTATCGGTAAGACCGTGTTCTTTCAATTGCTTCGGAAGTAAATGCTGCTTGGCGATTTCAACCTTTTCTTCAATCGTATATCCTGAAACATTGATAATCTCCATACGGTCTCTCAAAGCAGGCTGAATGGTGCTCAAGCTATTGGAAGTAGCAATGAACATGACTTTGGAAAGGTCATACCCCAATTCCAAAAAGTTGTCGTAAAAATCATTATTCTGCTCAGGATCCAATACTTCTAGCATGGCCGAAGAAGGATCTCCTTGGCTCCCTACCGAAAGCTTGTCGATCTCATCCAACACGAATACTGGATTACTCGTCCCGGCCTTTTTAATACTCTGAACAATACGTCCAGGCATTGCTCCTATATAGGTTTTGCGGTGTCCACGAATTTCTGCTTCGTCGCGTAACCCACCTAGGGACATGCGAACATATTTTCTGCCCAAGGCTTCGGCTACCGATTTCCCCAACGAGGTCTTACCTACTCCAGGAGGGCCAAAAAGACACAAGATGGGCGATTTCATATCATTCCTTAGCTTCAATACTGCCAAATACTCTATGATTCGCTTCTTTACATCTTCCAATCCGTAGTGGTCCCTATCTAATATCTTGCGAGCGCGTTTTAAATCGAATTGATCGTCGCTATACTCATTCCAAGGTAACTCCAAAAGCAAATCCAAATAGTTCCTTTGGATGCTGAATTCTGCCACCTGCGGATTCATGCGCTGCATTTTAGAAATCTCCTTATTGAAGTGCTCTGCTACCTCCTTGCTCCATTTCTTGGTCTTTGCCCTGGCACGCATTTCCTCAATCTCAGCTTCATGAGAAGTACCGCCCAATTCCTCTTGAATGGTCTTCATCTGTTGCTGTAAGAAATACTCACGCTGCTGTTTATTGATATCGGTCTCCACTTTGGACTGGATATCCATTTTCAGCGAAAGTTTCTGTAGCTCCAAATTCATATAACGAAGTGTCTCCAAAGCACGGTCTTTCAGATCATTGATCTCCAAAAGCTTCTGCTTCTCCTCTACTGTAATATTAAGGTTGGAAGACACAAAGTTGATTAGGAACGAATTACTTTCAATGTTTTTAATAGCAAAGGCCGCATCCGAAGGAATCGTTGGGCTTTCGTTAATAATCTGCAACGCCAATTCCTTGATGGAATCGATAATGACACTAAACTCTTTGTTATCTGGTGCAGGGCGTGCTTCCGATACTTCAGTAATAGTGGCGGTAAGGAAAGGATCTTCGGTAACCATTTGCGATACCTCGAATCGTTTTTTTCCTTGAATGATTACAGTGGTATTTCCATCGGGCATTTTCAACACCCGCAAGATGCGGGCTACAGTACCAATATGATTGATATCCTCAATGCCTGGATTTTCTTTTTCTTCTTCTTTTTGGGACACGACTCCAATTACCTTCCCTTTTCTGTTGGTGTCATTAATAAGTTTAATGGACTTATCCCTTCCGGCGGTAATAGGGATCACCACACCAGGGAACAACACGGTGTTCTTAAGGGGCAGAATGGGCAAGGTTTCGGGGAGCTCTTCCCTAGCCATTGCATCCTCATCTTCCGGAGTCATTAAAGGAATCAACTCTGCATCTTCGTTCAATTCCTGAAATGACAAACTGTCTAGGGTTGTTAATTTTGATTTTGCCATATGATATCTTAAGACATTCTGTCATGCAATATATGATCTAGAATGCTTTGTTTCTTAACTTGAATTAGTATTTTTAAAACAAACCCTTAAAAACCATACGATTTCAAAGGTTTTCTATCCTATATGGGCAATTGTTGTGCCATGTATAGTGCTTGACGGGATAAAGGAAATTCAATTTTATTCAAAAAAATGAAACCTAAGTGTAACAATTCAAAAAAAGGCATATCTATCCAATAAACCATACACTTTTTGACGCTAACCAAAAAAAATATAGAATCGTTACTCGTTCTTTGTCAAGATGGAAATAGGATGGCACAATTGGAAGTGTACAACCGTTATCAAAAGGCCATGTACAATACGGCATTACGTATTGTAAAGAATACGGCAGAAGCCGAAGATGTAATGCAGGAATCCTTCATTACGGCATTCAGTAAACTGGATACCTTTAAAGGAACTGCCTCTTTCGGCTCGTGGTTAAAGCGAATTGTTATTAACAACAGTATCGTACAGTACCGTAAATCCCAGCGATTTGTAGAAGTCCCAGAAGAAAACATTAAGGAGGAATCCGAAATGCATCTGGATGGTGTTAATGAAGATTACACCGCGCTACGATCGCAAGAGGTCATGAAGTGTATGGACGGTTTGCATGAAAATTACAAGAACATCCTCTCCCTTCATTTTATTGAAGGATATGATTATGAGGAAATCTGTGAAATCTTGCAGATTAGTTATGCCAATTGTAGAACCCTTATTTCCAGAGCCAAAGAAAGTTTACGAAAAAAATTAGTTGTAGCATGAAACAAAAAGACGATTTAGACTTACTCTTCGAACGTTTGGAAGGAACCTTTGACCTTCAGGAAACCCCTGAGGGACACCAGAAGCGCTTCTTACAAAGACTTGAAGGTGAGGATCAGGACACCATCGTTCCTTTGAGCACCAAAGGAAAAAGAAGATCCCTATGGAAACCATTATCCATAGCAGCTTCTATCCTATTGCTTATCTCTGCAGGGCTTTTCTTCCAAAAGGACCAACCGGAAGACCCCCAAGTAGAAGGATTGGCAAGCGTCTCTCCCGAAATGGAAGAAACACAATCGTTCTTTGTTTCTGTAATCAATGAGGAATTGGAAACACTCAAAAGCTTTGAAAGTGAGGATACCAAAAAACTCGTAGACGACGCCTTGGCCCGCATGGAGGTTCTTGAGACAGAATACGATTCCTTAAAAATAGATTTGGTAGAAAGTGGAAACGACAAGCGAGTGATCGCCGCTATGATCGCGAACTTCCAAAACCGAATCGAACTATTACAACAGGTTATTGAAACCATAGAGGAAATTGAAACACTTAAAGCAAATCGAAATGAAATCACTATTTAAATTATTATTAATTGCTTTCTTGCTCCCCACGATCTCGGTGGCAAATAATGATCCGGGATTTAAAGGGAAATACACCAAAACCAAAACCCTAAATAAAGAATATACCGTTAACGCCGATGCAGGACTTCGAGTGGATAACAGCTACGGAAACATTGATATCGTAAGCTGGAGCGAAAACAGAACGGTGATTGAAGTGGTTATTACCACCAATGGAAACAACGAGGAAAAAGTTCAGGATAAACTGGAAAGAATAGATGTGGACTTTAGTGGTAGTGCGTCCTTGGTAACAGCAAAAACCATTTTTAAAGGCCGCAAAAACAATTCTTGGAGCTTCTGGAAAAAGAACAACAATGTTCGCATGGAGATTAATTACACCATAAAAGTTCCAGCCACCAATTATGTAGACCTAAGCAATGACTACGGTGCCATAAGCATCAACAAATTACAAGGAAACTGCAAAATAAGCTGTGACTACGGTCAGGTGAATATCGGACAACTCATGGCAGACAATAACTACCTTAGCTTCGATTACACCAACAATTCTTCCATAGAGTATATGAAGAGCGGAAAGATAAATGCAGACTACTCTGGATTTACATTGGAAAAAGTAGAGGAATTGGAACTTAACGCAGATTATACCAAATCCGAAATCCTGAATGCGAGAAGCATAGACTACAGTAATGACTACGGAAAAATTAGTGTAGGTGGTGTAGACAATATCACAGGACGTGGAGACTATATCCCATTGAAGGTTGAAGAGCTTCGCGGTGACATGAACGTAAACTCCGACTACGGTTCTGTAACGGTTAAAAATATCACAGCTTCCGCTGGCGATATCACCATACAATCCGATTATGCAGGAATCAAACTAGGATTCGATAGTGGTTACAACTTCGATTTCTTTATCGATCTCTCTTACGCCAGCCTATCTGGCAAGGAAGACTTGGAAGTAATGAAGTCTGCCAAGGATCACAGCAGTAAATCATACAGTGGCTATCACGGTAGCCAGAACTCTGGAAATACTATTAACATCAACTCCGACTATGGCGGGGTATCACTCACCAAAAACTAACAATAAGAAAAATGAAAAGACTAGTAAAACTCAGTTTCGTTGCAGCACTCCTTATTGCAGGTGTGCAGGAAGCTAACGCCCAATGGGGAAAGAAAGTAGTAGGAAACGGTAACGTTACCACAAAAACTATAAACACCGGTAATTACGATGCCGTAAAAGGTGTAGGATCTATGGATATTCATTTAGAAAAAGGATCTGAAGGAACCATTACGGTGAAGACCGACGAGAACATTCAGGAATATATCATTGTTGAAGTGAAGAACAATGCCTTGGTAATACGCACCAAAAAGAATACAAACATTAGAACCAGAAAAGGAATCCACGTATATGTGCCATTTCAGGACATTTCAAAAGTAAGTCTTACCGGTTCAGGAGATATTGACACCAAAGACCGCATCGATTCAGATAGCTTCGAAGTAAACGTTACAGGATCAGGGGACGTTGTATTGGACGTAAGCAGTAAAATGCTGGAAGCTTCCGTAACAGGCTCCGGTGATATCGAATTAAGTGGTAGTACAGACGATTTGGAAGTTCGCATTAGCGGAAGTGGCGACTTTAATGGTTTCGATCTTGATGCCAAGAATACAGATGCTTCTGTATCAGGTTCTGGAGATGCCAACGTAGTTGCTAAAAACAGCATTAAAGCCCGTGTACATGGTTCTGGAGATATTGTGTATAAAGGAAACCCTGATAGAAGTGATACCAAAACTTCGGGATCTGGAGATATTTCATCTTATTAGTACTTCTCGATACAATTTTTCTTCGAAAAACCACTCGAAGTACGAACTATAAACAATTCATCGATCAAATAAAAAAGCCGCGGTTCTCAAGGGAATCGCGGCTTTCTCTTTGCAATTAAGTTATCTACTGAACGGTAACTACGAAGGTTCCGTTGGTAATTTCATAAATGGTAGGATCAATTCCCGTTGCATCTTGAGCGGTAAAGCTGAAGGTTCCTTCAATAATACCACTGCTCAATTCATAAGAGGAAATCGTCAGCGTTCCTGGATTCGAACTAAACAATCCCGTATTTCCAATATCTGGGTTGTAGCGCCCTACTTTCTCATCCCCAACTTCAAAAGTAGGTGACATATCGTAAGTTCCTACGGCAATGTCATTCGGGAACGATATGGTAAGACTTCTGTTCTCGTCTTCATTAATGGTAGTGATTGTAATCAAAGTAACGGAATCACCAAAGGGCTCTTCGGTCACTTCTACAGAAGTAGGCGTATAGGCTACATCGTCAATGTCTGCCATGAAAACAGTATCTACCCCTCCACTATCGGGAACGAAATCAACATTGAATTCTCCATTGGTTACATCTACAATCAAAGGAGCTGGGTCTTGTAAAGGATCCGATCCTTGGAAATTAAAGGTAGCCGCCAATTTACCTGTAATGGCACTGAACTCGGTAATGGTAATGGATCCTGTAAAGGAGGTCATACTCTCACCGCCATCGCCATCAGTATAGATAGCAATAAGGTCGGTACCATCAGAAATAGGGGTATTGAACTCGTAAGTCCCTACACCCAAATCCCTTGGTATATCGATACGAATAGTTCCGTTATTAGCTCTTGTAGCAATGACATTCAACATATCGATTCCTCCAACAGTAGTCTCATTCACCACTAATTCAATATCTACGAATTCGTCACCGTCTACATTGGCAAAGAAGCTATCGGCTGGATCGGTAGGATCATCTCCACCGTCGCCATCACCGTCACCATCACCATCGCCGTCACCGTCACCTGTGGTGTTGACTTCGTAAGGAATGGTATTGAAAGCTCCATCGGAAATGGTTCTCGATTCGTATAGAGGATTTCCGGAACCATCCAACACAGGATCACCATTGGCATCCAACTGCTGGCGCACCCCTAAAAAGGCAAAAGTTCCCGAAACTGTTTGTGCATCTTGATCTAAGGAAGTAATGTCCAGTTGCCCTGTTCCTCCATTTAAGCCATCTGTATAATAGAAGGCTCCTTCGGTAGGGAAATACGTTCCACTATTGGGAGAAGTACTGGTTGCTGTTAAGCTAAAAGTTCCTACATCCGGTGTTCCTATGCTTAAGGTAATTACCTCACCATTGGATTTTACACCGTTAATAACCATAATGTTTGGAGTCGTAAAATAGGTAGCGTTTACAATCTCAGCTATAAAATCACCACCTCCAACGGAAGCAACAAATTGCCCATCTTCGGCTCCGTTTCCTTGTTCTTCTTGTACAAATTGCCCTTCTAAGGGTTCACTGTCACAAGCGTTAAAACCGAACGCTAATAGGGCAACTAGCATCCAGTTGAGTAGATGTTTCCTTTTCATAAGTAAGTAGTTTGCATAGGTAATTAACGCAAACATAAAGAAAAATTGTCTAATCCGATTTATTTCTTGGTACTCTTCGTAGCAAAATAACACCCGTTACAAAGAAAATAATGAGAAAAAGAATGGAATATCGCATGCTTCCGGTCAACTCTCCCACCAATCCGTACAAAAACATCCCGATAATGATCCCTATTTTTTCCGCTACATCATAAAAACTGAAATAGGATGCGGTATCTTCTGTCTTGGGAAGGAACTTAGAATAGGTAGACCGGGAAAGTGCCTGTACACCTCCCATTACTAACCCAACCAATGCGGCCGCAATATAGAATTGAAAGGGAGTATATATGAAGTACGCATATACACATAAGAATATCCAAAACACATTAATGTAAATCAAAGCCTTCACGTTCCCCACTTTTGCCGATAACCTAGATGTTAATATGGCCCCTACAACAGCAATTAGCTGAATCAATAGAATGCTTACAATGAGTCCGGTGACTTTTTCATCCTCGCTCCCCCATTCCAATTCCCGTTCGCCAAAATAAGCAGCGGCTAACATAACGGTTTGTACGGCCATACTATATACGAAAAATGCGATGAGGTATCTTTTCAGCTTCAATTGTCCTCCCAACTCTCGCCATATTTTCTTTAACTCTTCAAATCCATTAAACAGGACCTTACTAGAAAAAGATCCTCCAGCAGTATTCCCTTTGGGTAAATACATATAGGTATACTGGCTAAATAAAATCCACCAAACACCTGTAAGCACAAAAGACCAGCGCATCATTTGCACCTTACCTTCGCCCGTTTCCTGACTCATAATCATACCGAGACATAATACCAATAACAGTACACTCCCTATATATCCCAATGAATACCCCTTGGCACTAATACTATCATGTTGTTCTTTATGTGCTATATCTGGAAGGTAGGAATTGTAAAACACCAAGCTCGCCCAGAAACCAACCAAGGCCAAGGTGTAAAACATCAATCCCAAATAGATATTTTCCAGACTAAACCAATACAATGCTATGGTACTAAAAGCTCCGAGGTAGCAGAAAAACTTTAGAAATATTTTCTTATTACCGGTATAATCCGCAACTCCCGATAGTATAGGAGATATTAGGGAAACAATAAGAAACGCAAAAGCTGTGGTAAAGAAAATGACGTTACTACTCTCTATAGACAGGGTAAAGAGCTCAATTTCCTCAATCTCTGCAATATCGAATAGCGCACCGTAAAAAAGAGGAAAAACGGCTGAGGCAATAACCAAACTGTACACCGAGTTTGCCCAATCGTAAAAGGCCCAAGCGTTTAAGAGTTTCTTGTTTCCTTTGGGGAGTTGTGTAGCCATAATGAAATAAAAAAAGCTGCTGAGGAGCAGCTTTATGTTGAAGGGTTAATTTTATTTTTTGAATGTAGTCACTCCAAATTTTCTAGCTTCCGCCTTGGCTTCTGGAGCCCATGCAGTGATATTATTGATACGCGTATCACTCGAAGGATGCGTACTTAAAAATTCTGGTGGTGCTTGTCCTCCCGCATTAGCTTTCATGCGCTTCCAAAGCTCTGCAGCTTCCAGAGGCTCATATCCCGCAATAGCCATTAAAGTCAACCCAATTCTATCGGCCTCACTCTCATGGTTTCTGCTAAAAGGCAACATTACTCCAACCGTAGATCCAATTCCATATGCCTGATTAAATATCTGTTGATTTTTGGGATCCTTACTCAAAGCAACATTTCCCGCTACGGCACCTAAGGCTTGAAGCTGTCCAGCACTCATACGCTGTTGCCCGTGATTGGCCAAAGCATGTGCCACTTCATGTCCCATAATAGCGGCTATACCTGCTTCACCATCTGCAATGGGAAGTATTCCTGTATAAAAAACGATCTTACCTCCAGGCATACACCAAGCATTCACGGTTGGGTCATCTACCAAATTGTATTCCCATTGATAATCCTTAAGGTATCCTGCATATCCATTTGCGGTTAGCCATCGTTCTGAAGCCACGGAGATTTTCTGACCAATATTGGTAATCATCTGTGCATCTGCGGTACCTTTTACCACGTTGTTTTCAGACAAGAACTGATCGTATTGCTGAAAAGCCATAGGAAATAACTGAGAATTCGGCACCAAAGCCAATGTTTTCTTTCCTGTAAAAGGATTTGTGCTACAGGCGATCATAAAAATACCCACTGCCAATAGCGAAACAAACTGTTTAAAGTTAATCATAGTACGTTGATTTTACATTCAAATATAGCCATATAATTTTACTTTTATGGCTAAAAAAATCTTTGCAAATAGTAGGCCATTTTCTAAATTGGAACGAATTTTGATCTTGATTTGCCATCTCAAAAAATCACATTTATGAAAAAAATAGTTTTCCTCCTCGCAATTGTTAGCTCATTTGTTTTTACCGCCTGTGAAGGTGACCCAGGCCCTCCAGGCCCTCCAGGAGATCCAGGTATTAATATCCTAGGTCAAGTATTTGAAGCCACCGTTGATTTTACGGCCGGTAATGATTTCAGACAACTGGTTTCCTATCCCGCTGGTGTGGAAGTGTTTGAAAGCGATGCCGTATTGGTATACTGGCTAGAGGATGTAGTATCCGATGGAAATGGCGGTACCCTAGATGTATGGACGCCGCTACCGCAGACCATTTACTTGGATACTGGTGGATCGTTTCAGTACACCTTTAACCATACATTCGTGGATGTTTTGCTCTTTCTTCAGGGCGATGTAGATTTAACAACGTTAGGAAATGGTTTTACCAACGACCAAACCTTCCGTATAGCAGTAGTTCCTTCGGAATTCGGAGATGCTGGTCTTACTATGGATCAGTTAGAGCGCGCTGCCAATGTTGAATTTATAGGAAATTAAACACCATGAAACAAATTGGCCTTCTTGTCGCCTGCATGTTGCTGCTAAGCTGCAACTCTAAAGCGCAAACCGAGAAAAAAGAAAAAGTCTTTCCCGTTACCAAAACGGAAGCCGAATGGAAAGCCCAACTTACCGATATGCAATTCTACATACTTCGGGAAGCGGGAACCGAACGTCCTTTTACCAGTAATTTTAATTACTTTAAGGGCGAAGGTGTTTTTCATTGCGCTGCATGTAACACTCCCCTATTCGAAACCAAGCACAAATTCGATAGTGGGACGGGTTGGCCAAGTTTTGATCGCGCCATAGAAGGCAATGTAGAATACGACGTAGACTACAAACTGGGCTATGCCCGTACCGAAGAACACTGCGCCACCTGTGGCGGACACTTAGGTCATGTATTTAATGACGGCCCTAGGGAAACCACTGGAAAAAGGCACTGTATCAACGGAGCTGCCTTGGTCTTTGTGGGCGAAGTAAACGAATAATATGAGTAAGTATCCTATACATAAATCCGAAGAAGAGTGGCTCGCCGAATTGGGGCCGGATCGTTACCGTATCCTGCGCCAAAAAGGAACAGAGCGACCTTTCACCGGAACCTATAACTTACATTTCGAAAAGGGAACCTACGCGTGTGGTGCTTGCCACACGCCTCTTTTTGAAAGTAATAGCAAATTCGAAAGTGGATGCGGATGGCCTTCTTTCGACGAATCCATAGAAGGTTCCATAGAATACATTCGGGATACCTCCCATGGGATGATCCGCACCGAAATCCTTTGTGCCACCTGTGGCAGTCATTTGGGCCATGTCTTTAACGACGGCCCAACCCAAACCGGACAACGCTATTGCGTTAATTCGCTCTCGGTAGACTTCAACAAGGAATAAATTAAACCTTTCCTAGCTTCCTTAGTCATAGGAGTGTAACCATAAACAAACACTCTTATGAAAAAGTTACTGTTTCTTCTCGCTATAGTACTCTTTGGAACCACTTCCTGTGCTACGCGGGTCGTACATACCACTCCACAACGCAATGTAGTCGTTGTAAGCAAAGCTCCTAGAAATCACACCGTAGTGGTAGTGAAAGGAAAGCGCTACTATAAATGGAACGGAAATCATTACCGAAAAACCCGAAGGGGATATGTTTTAATTGGAATGTAAAACAGGAAGATTTCCCAAATCACGAGTGCTGATAGCTTTTGAATCCCTTAGGTTTTATCGGTGCTCGTTTTTTTGTGCTAACTTTTTCAGGTGCCTATTTATTTCGTAAATTCGCTACTTCAAAAAACAAGTCAATACAAGTACTCTTATGAGCAAATATGATATCATCGTTTTAGGAAGTGGCCCCGGTGGATATGTAGCCGCCATTCGCGCCTCTCAATTGGGTTTTAAGACCGCTATTGTTGAAAAAGAAAGCCTAGGAGGCGTTTGCCTTAACTGGGGATGTATCCCTACCAAAGCATTATTGAAAAGTGCTCAGGTTTTCGAATATTTAAAGCATGCCGAAGACTATGGTCTTACGGTAAAGGAGTACGACAAGGACTTTGGTAAAGTGGTGGAACGTAGCCGTGGTGTTGCTGAAGGAATGAGTAAAGGAGTACAGTTCCTTATGAAAAAGAACAAAATCGATGTGATTGAAGGTTTCGGAAAATTGAAGCCAGGCAAAAAGATCGATGTAGATGGCAAAGAATACAGCGCCGACCATATTATCATTGCTACAGGAGCTCGTTCCCGTCAATTACCTAGTCTTCCGCAGGACGGAAAGAAAGTAATTGGCTATCGTGAAGCCATGAGCCTAGCCAAGCAACCTAAAAGTATGATCGTTGTAGGTAGCGGAGCCATTGGAGTAGAATTCTCCAATTTCTATAACTCCATGGGAACCGAAGTAACTATCGTAGAATACCTTCCCAACCTAGTACCGTTAGAGGACGAGGAAGTATCCAAGCAATTTGAGCGTATCTTCAAGAAGTCTGGTATTAAGGTGATGACCAATTCTGAGGTATTAAGTGTAGACACTTCTGGTAAAGGCGTGAAAGCTACCGTGAAGACCAAGAAAGGTGAAGAAGTATTGGAAGCCGATGTTGTACTATCTGCAGTAGGAATTCAAACAAACATTGAAGGGATTGGATTGGAAGATGTAGGTATTGTTCAAGACAGAGGAAAGGTTATGGTGAACGACTGGTACCAGACCAATATCCCTGGATATTACGCCATTGGCGATGTAACCCCGGGCCCTGCCCTAGCGCACGTTGCTTCTGCCGAAGGTATTACCTGTGTTGAAAAAATCGCGGGAATGCATGTAGAGGCCATCGACTATGGAAACATCCCTGGATGTACTTATACCTCGCCAGAGATTGCGAGCGTTGGTTTGACCGAAAAGCAAGCGAAAGAGCAAGGATACGATCTTAAAGTGGGTAAATTCCCATTCTCCGCCAGCGGTAAAGCCAGTGCAGCTGGAACGAAGGACGGTTTTGTAAAAGTAATCTTCGATGCCAAATATGGAGAGTGGTTAGGATGCCACATGATCGGTGCCGGAGTTACCGATATGATTGCCGAAGCCGTAGTGGCCCGTAAATTGGAAACCACGGGGCACGAAGTACTAAAAGCCATTCACCCGCACCCTACCATGAGCGAAGCCGTGATGGAAGCTGTGGCAGATGCATACGACGAAGTAATTCACTTGTAAAGTGCATAACACATAGAAACAAAAAAGAGGGCCAAGGCCCTCTTTTCTTTTTATTCCTTTATCAATTTCAAGGTCTCAATATGATTGTCCGGATCGGTAAGTTGGATGAAATAAATTCCCGCTTGTAATGCACTCACCGACAATTTGATCTTATTATCATTCAAGTGAGTATCAAGAGAGACTTCCATAAGCTTGCCATCTATACTCAATACCTGAATATGTTGTGGTTTGTGCTCCAACCCTTCAATAAAGACTTCATCGGAGGATGGATTTGGGTACATGGAATATCTTTTCATCTCTATTTCTTCCACATTCAGTACTCCATCAAAATAGTCCAATGCCTTGTCGAAGACATCTTCGCCTATCCCCTCTCCCAAAATCCTGCCGGGAATGTCGTCTATTGGCGGATGAATTCCTCCCCAAATACGGGATAAACTTGTTTGATCCGATGCATCTTTGTAAGTCGCCCATTGTAAGGTAAAATCTACCGATGGGCCATCTTCGAACACCAAAAATTCGTTTTGAGCTACATCGAAGGTCCCCATTCCTCCCGGAAAGAATGGATCTCCCGTAGCCATTTCCAAAATCTTAGCTGCAGCACTGGAAAAAGTGGAGTGTCCCGAAATATATCCAGCAAAAGGTGGAGTAACAAAGGTAGGCCGTTGATAGGGCCACCATCTTTCGGCCAGAATCCAATCTACCCCTGCCACATCTGTATCGGGATCATCGATATAATCAGGGCCTTTCCAAGCATACACCTTACATTTTCCTACATGCTCATTATTGTCACCAGCTAGCGGATCCCCTACTTCAATAATTTCTGTAAGACCCGTAAGTAATGGTAATCCATCAGGATCATAGCCTTGCAGGGTTGGGTCCGAACTCTGCCCTTTACTTGCCATGTATCGCAAAGCAGAAATGGGACGTATATAATCATAGTATCCCTTAAGGCCCCATGTATTCACGGCACTGTCATGCATAGCAGCACCCAATAGAATGTACAATTTCACATCCCACTCTAGGTCCTCCAAAACCGGCCCTGCTCCTTGTAGTTGTTTCACCAATAAAGGATGATCGCTTACGTAATTCAAAATTGTATACCAATGACCCGGCGGGGTTTCGGAGTCAGGACCATCGGCCCAAAATTCGGCCAATACACGAGCATAGTCCCCTCTCGGCACCATTTGTGGTTCATACGGCAATCCTGTGGCTGGATTTACAGCGTGACCAATTCCATTGTCACCTCCATTTTCAAAATCATAAAACTGCTGGTATTCGGCGAAATTGGTGGGATAGCTCTGTATGTTTCCGATACTCGCAGGGGAAATGTCGATGGTGACACCGTCTGCAGGATCTAAATGCTTGGACCAAGAAGCCACCAATGCGAAACCCCATTTATAAGGATCGTCCAAAGGATCGCTCATTTCGGTAATATATGACGGCGGTCCCGGATTATTGAACACATAATAATCGAAGCCATCTACATTGAATATCTCAAGCGCATTATTATCCAACGCAAAATTTGTAACCTGCCCCCACTCCGGACTTAGGAAGTCTGGAACATCGGTAGGAAAGGTATTCCCCGATTGATCGATAAAAACTTCAAAGGCCAAGGGTTGCCATCTATTCGGATCTATTTCGCTATTGTCCTCATATAGATCCAAGACCAAGGGTTCGTTTACAGGTTCGTAAAACTGATTCTCGTATTCGTTTTGCTCGTTCGCATTGTCCTGAAGCCCAAAGGCGATCATTTGTTGGGCCAAATAATTACCCAAAGCGGCGTAGGAGCCGTCGGAATAATCGGTGCTTTCGAAAGAGGGATCGTACGAATAGGAAAGAAACCTACTTTCTAATGCGATTAGTGTTTCTTCCGCATTGGGCGAATTGGCAAATCGATGGGACAGCAATCGAAACATCGCATAACTAATAGCTTCATGTACAGCTGCCTCTGGATCAGTAGGCTCCTGAATGCCATTAAAAGGAACATTAAATCCTCCGAAGTTCCTTCCCAAAAACATAGTGGTGGCCGTGGGATCTAAAAGGGCCCATGCATCGTACATAAGCATAGAACTATGAAAAAGGTTTCGCGCATGTACCGTAGGCCTAGCAAAATCGTTCCGTATGGCCGCTAACAATTCTTCATTCCATTCACGAGCCACAGAATGATCCTGGCCGATTATAGATCCAAAAGAAAAACAGAATATGAGTAGTATGTAAATATGCTTCATAGGCGGTTGTTTAGTCCTATAAAGCTACAATTTTAAATGAAGTTTTCTAAAGCCAGTTTGTAACTCCGTAACTTAAGACCTAGAATAACGCCGTTGGTACGGGCCTATGACGAGGTGATTCATCTATCGGATAACCCATAAGAATTAAAAAAAGCGACACTCGTTCGGGTCGCATTTATCAATTTATAATTTAATTCCCACTCCCAGAAATAGTACATTGGGAGATAGTTCTTCAAACCCAAGGGTGTATTTTAAATTTGTTTCGACGGATTCCGAAAAGTGATAGGCCGCGCTAATATCGGCTCTCACTTTGAGCTTATTGATGAAGAAATCGAAAAAATAATTTAGGCTGGGGCCCACAGCCAGGCTAACACTATCAGCTACATAATATTTTGCATAAATCGGCGCATTTATAAACTCGAATTCACCCACTCCGGCGTACAAGGCCTCCGGTTGAATGTGAAATTGTTCCGATATCGTAACATCGACAAAAATCCCCCCAAAATAACCAACTTCAGCGTCGGCATTTAGTCCAAACTGTTCTTGGTTTTCGTTAAAAAAGGTGAGGTTAACACCGCCTCTTACACCAACCTTTGCTTGCCCATATAGGGACGAGGAAATCACAAGGCAAAAAGTAAGAAGTAAAGCAAATCGTTTCATAGCATTCCAAGCAATTATTCTGAAATGAAGCTTTCTAAGGCAAGTTCATAACTCTGTAATCCGAAACCTAGAATAACCCCTTTCGCACCTGCCGAAATGTAGGATTGGTGTCGGTATTCTTCCCTAGCGAAGGTATTGGATATGTGTACTTCTACCACAGGAGTTTCTATCGCTTTTACGGCATCCCCGATGCCCACCGAAGTATGTGTATAGGCCGCAGCATTTAGAATAATACCGTCATAGGAAAAGCCTACTTCCTGTAATTTATCGATCAACTCTCCTTCCACATTCGATTGGAAATACGATACATCTACTTGGGAATATTTTTCTTTCAACGTATTGAAAAAATCTTCAAAAGAAAGATTGCCATAGATATCGGTTTCCCGCTTACCCAGTAGATTTAGATTAGGACCGTTGATGATGATGATTTTCATATTTCAAATATAGAATTAAAAAAGCGGAAGTTTCCTTCCGCTTTTCATTCGAAATGATATTCGATTAATTATTTCCTAGGATAAGTGGCAACCCGCTTTCGCCAGAACCTACCACCACTACTTTGCTGTTAGGAGATTCGGAAAGCTTAAGCGTTGCTTCAATTCCTTTATCTTGAAGAATCTTATCGGTTAATGAAGCACTTAAAATCTTGTTGGCATCCGCCTTACCCTGTGCCTCAATTCTCTGACGCTCGGCTTCTTTTTCTGCCGTTACCAGACGGAATTCATACTCCAATGACTCCTGCTCTTGTTTCAGTTTACGCTCGATCGCGTCTTTAATGGTCGCTGGTAGTGTTACATCTCGAACCAGTACTTCGTTCAATTGCACATACTGATTGTCCAAAATCTTCTTTGTCTCTTCAAAAATCTCCTCCTGAATGGCATCCCGCTTACTGGAATACAGCTGTTCGGGTGTATAACGCCCTACCACACTACGCGCGGCACTTCGAATGGCAGGTTGAATAACACGCTGTAAGTAGTTCTCGCCCTTCTCTTGGTGTAATTTTCCAAGGTCATTCCATACCGGTTGATACCATGCAGAAGCATCAATGGTAATTTCCAAACCATTGGAAGAAAGTACTTTCATGGTTTCGAAAAGCTCTTGCTGACGCACCTCATATACGATGACATCGTTCCAAGGTGCTATGATATGAAATCCTTCCCCTAATGGCGGTTTGTCGGTTACAACACCACCTCCAAAGGTTTTATAGAGCACTCCCGACTGCCCAGAGCCAATTGTTACGGCCGACTTGGCCAATGTGATTATCGCAATCACTAAAATAATAATGATAGGAATCCCCAACTTAGGTAATTTGTCCATAATTCTATGCTTTTTGGTTATTTATATAAGTCCGTTGTATTTTCTGATAAACCACTCTAAGGAAAGCGTCAAAACCATAATCCCCAACAGATATTTCCAATCTATTAAAGGTACTACTTTTTGTTCGGTTTTCTGAATGGAGCGAAAGCTATCGTCTTCCATTAACTGATTTACCATTCCTTCTCCTTGGTTCAAGAAAAATACGTTTCCGCCTGTATGGGTCGCTAATCGGGTAAGTTTTGTTACGTCGGCATTCAAGAATTGTTGTTCTACGTTGAAATCCAAAAGGGTAAAACTGCCACTGCGCGCTACCCCTTCATCCCGTACCGATACCGTAAAACTGTAGTCCCCAGCGGGAAGGCTATTCAAATCTACTTCGTAATAATTGTTTTTCAACAACATAGGAAACCGTGTTATCTCTTCGGTTTCTTTATTGGTAACAGAGATAAGCAATTGCGCCCTATTGTCGAACACGAAGTTCTTGTCGAAATACTGAGCGGAAATTAAGAGTGGATTGTTATTATAGTAAAAGGTTTCTGAAGTAACCTCCAAACGACTTCTCCTTTTATTGGAGGCCAAATACTGCACCATTCGGCCAATGAAATCATCGAAATCCTCAAAACTAGAGTCTCCTAGGTACGACTGCGCCCTCCATTTCCAAAGCCCTTGTGCATCCCAAATGGCGTCACGGACACCATTGTTATCCACCGAGGCGAATAAAGGTGATCCCGTAGAAAAACCATTAATGGATTGTTGAAGGATCACTTCATGAGGTACCAAAATGGAAAGATCTCCAAATTCGGCCAATAGCGGTGGGAAATCCTCAAAACCTAAATCATCCAAGGCAAAGGCCCCGTAGTTGGGATTCAATTGTCCTGATATGTTCTCCGTTTCACCCGTAGCGTCCTTTCGGAAGTTATCCTGAACATTATTCAGGAAATTCCAATCGGTTTCCGCGCCTGTAAAGGTCCAAGTGTTCTTTCTTAGCTTTTCTATTTCAATGTAAACAGGAGCGAACTTTCGGTTGGGTTGAAAGAGGATGATTAATTGATAATCGTTCAGTAGGGTTGCAGCTTCGGCCGGTTTGGCAAAAGCAACCTTACGCTGCTCATTGCTTTCTATGGATTTCTTCAAGGCTCCCAAATCGGGGTGAATAATATCACTTATGATAAGCACATTGGTAGATTGATCGATCACCTCTACCGCAAAGGCTTTGCCATTGTTTACCTTGTTCTTCTCTTCGTCCAATGGTTGAATCTGAGCATAATAACGTTGCAATCCCACACGGGTGGCGGGAAGGGTGAGGTTCACCGTTTGGGTATTGTTTTCTTTTGAAAAAGATAGATTCTGAGAATAGGCCGATGCTCCCGATTTAGAAATGGTGAAACGAGCATTAATCGGGCTTTCCCCACTATACACTACTACAGCTTCAACAGGAAACTCATTCTTCAAAAAGGAATAGCGATTGGTATTCAGCTGCTCAATCTTAAGATCTACATAGGCAGTGGAATCGCCCACAACAACAGGAAAAATCTTATTTCCATACGAATCTCCCAAGAATTCATAATCCTGACCCAAGGTCTGATTCCCATCAGTGATTAACACTGTGGGAGCCAATTCATTCTTAAAGATTTCATTGCTGGTTTTCAGCGCTTTGGAAATATGGGTCTTCTTTTCTGCAAAGGAAAGGGAATCCATTTCATCCAAATCGTCTCCAAATGCATAGAACCCTAGATCGAATTTATCGTTAAGATCTGAGTGATTTTGCAAGGCCGCTACAAATCCAGATACTTCTTGCGCCTTGCCCAATTCTATCACGGAAGAAGAATTGTCTACCAACACCGTTAATTTTGGCTTTTGTATGGTATAGCTATTATTTCTGAATTTCGGATTTATCAGCAAAAGGAACAAACTCAATAGTGTACAAAAACGCAAAACACCAAAAAGCAAACGAAGCCTTCTGGTGTATTTGGTTTTATATCCATACATGAAGAGCACTAAAGCCAGTGCCACTACGACCGAAATCACTATGTATAGTATGGTTTCTGCTATCAAGATGTTACTTCATTGGCGATGCACAGCGTGCATCCTAGCATTGTTACGTTAACATTCCTCCATCTACATTCAACACCTGCCCTGTAATATAACCGGAAAGGTCACTTCCCAAGAAAACACAGGCATTGGCAATATCTTCTGGTGTTCCACCTCGCTTTAACGGAATGGCTTCTCTCCAACTTTGCACTACGGTTTCATCCAATTTCCCTGTCATTTCGGTTTCAATAAATCCAGGTGCAATGGCATTACAACGGATATCACGAGATCCCAACTCCAGGGCTACGGACTTGGTAAAACCAAGAATACCCGCTTTAGAAGCTGCGTAATTGGTCTGTCCTGCATTTCCCTTCACTCCTACTACGGAACTCATATTGATGATAGACCCTTTTCGTTGTTTCAACATGGTACGTTGTACCGCTTTGGTCATATTAAATACAGACTTCAGGTTCACTTCGATCACCTTATCGAAATCCTCTTCAGAAATACGCATTAAAAGGTTGTCCTTGGTAATTCCGGCATTGTTAATTAGAATATCAATACTTCCGAACTCCTTAAGTACCTCGGTAGCCAATTCCTGTGCTTCATCAAAGCTGGCAGCATTACTTTTATACGCCTTTACCTTTACGCCTTCTTTACTAGCTTCCGTGGCAATTGCCTCAGCAGCCTCTTGCGAAGAGTTATAGGTGAACGCCACATTAGCTCCCTGCTTGGCAAAGGTCTCTACAATCCCTTTTCCAATTCCTCTACTCCCTCCGGTAATGATGGCCGTTTTTCCTTCTAATAGTTTCATAGTGTTGGTTGGTGTTAGTTTTTAAATCGTATGCTTATCGTCCAAAGATAAAAAAGCCCTGTGAGTATAAACAGGGCCTTTGTGTTATTATTTACCTAAAGTTTACGCTAAAACTTCGGCTACTTTCTTTCCAATTTCAGCAGGCGAATCTACCACGTGGATTCCGCATTCTCTCATGATTTTCTTCTTGGCTTGTGCGGTATCATCACTTCCTCCTACAATTGCTCCGGCATGTCCCATGGTTCTTCCTGCAGGTGCAGTTTCTCCTGCTATAAATCCTACAACAGGCTTGTTACTTCCGCTGGCTTGGTACCATTTGGCAGCATCGGCTTCCAATTGTCCTCCAATCTCACCAATCATTACCACAGCTTCAGTTTCTGGGTCGTTGATCAATAATTCAACAGCTTCTTTAGTGGTAGTCCCAATAATAGGGTCTCCTCCAATTCCGATAGCGGTTGTAATTCCTAATCCTTGTTTTACTACTTGATCTGCAGCTTCGTAGGTCAATGTTCCAGACTTGGAAACAATTCCTACTTTTCCTTTTTTGAAAACGAAACCGGGCATGATTCCCACCTTGGCTTCTTCAGGAGTAATTACACCAGGACAGTTAGGCCCTACCAAACGGCAGTCTCTGTCTTTAATATAGTCGGCCGCCTTGATCATATCGGCTACTGGGATTCCTTCTGTAATCGTAATAATCACCTTAATTCCCGCATCGGCAGCTTCCATAATAGCATCTGCTGCAAAGGCAGGTGGTACGAAGATAATGGTAGTATCTGCACCTACTTTTTCTACCGCTTCCTGCACGGTATTGAAAACAGGCTTGTCTAAGTGGGTCTGCCCTCCTTTTCCTGGAGTTACTCCACCTACCACATTGGTTCCATACTCAATCATTTGTCCGGCGTGAAAGGTTCCTTCACTACCTGTGAAACCTTGTACAATGATCTTCGAATCTTTATTTACTAATACACTCATTGGTGATTTTTTTAAAGTTGAATTTTACGATGTGCAAAGGTAATTTTTTATCCTCTTTTTCAAAAGAATTTAGACCTTAACCTTATGATAAGATTCGGTAGTGTCGTCGTTAATGCTTACCGGCTGACTTACCGTGTGTCCACGGTACAATTTACCGTCTTTAACTTCCCATATAGAGATGAAATGGGCAATTCCCAATTCTTCATCAGGGTTCTCGATGGTTCTTATGTAGTACTTGTATCGAACGGTGACATGGGCTCCATCTGCCAAAAGATGACTCACTTCTACCCTAAGATCTTGATAGGTACGGCCAATTTCCATGAAAAACCCAGCCAAATCGTCGTAATGCAAAATGGAAAGTCCATCGGAACTATTCCAAATTAATACAACTTCAGGATGAAAATAGGTTTCTAGTACGTTTTTATCGGTAAGGACTTTGGAGAGATAGAAGTTTCTTACGACTTCCTTGGCTGACTTGCTCATTCTAAATTATCTAATTTTTCAATTATATCTGGGATCAGGCGTATGGACGCGATCTCTTTGTATTTTTTTCTGAATTCATCCGCAGGGGTTCCAAAGTACGACTTTCCTCCTTCAAGGGACTTACTTACGCCACTCTGGGCAGATATAACCGCTCGGGCCCCAATGGTGACATCGCTGGTAATCCCAACCTGCCCCCAAATGGTCACTTGGTCCTCAATCACTACACAACCAGCAATTCCTACTTGGGAAGCAATAAGACAGCGCTTTCCTATACGGGTATCGTGTCCTACATGCACCTGATTATCCAGCTTAGAACCCTTGCCAATAATAGTAGAACCTGTCACTCCTCTATCAATCGTGCACAAAGCACCCAAATCTACGTTATCTTCAATAATGACGTTTCCGCCGCTCTTCAGTTTATCGAAATACTCTGGACGGTTCTTGTAATAAAAGGCATCGGCACCCAATACGGTTCCCGAATGGATGGTTACATTGTTCCCAATTATAGTATTGTCATAAATAACCACATTGGGATGAATAAGGCAATCATTCCCAATCTTAACATTGTTTCCAATGAAAACGTTGGGTTGAATGATGGTGTGTAATCCTATTTGTGAATTCTCCGCAATAACCGCTCTTGCAGGTTCAAACGGATTAAAATGATCGGTGAGCTTATTGAAATCGCGGAAAGGATCGTCGGAAATCAGTAGCGCTTTTCCCTTCGGGCAATCTACTTCTTTGTTGATGAGTACAATCGTGGCTGCCGATTGCAACGCTTTGTCGTAATACTTAGGGTGATCTACAAAAACGATATCCCCTGGCTCCACTACGTGTATCTCATTCATTCCCAGCACCGGAAAGTTAGCATCACCCACATAAGTGCTGCCAATGATGTCGGCGATGGCCGAAAGGGTCTGCGGTGTTGAAAACTTCATTTTTGACGATTAGGAACCAAATATAAAAAATCCCATCTCATTTACTCTGGGATGGGACTTTTAATTTTGTCTTATTCTTTAATCCGTTCCTGATAGGTACCCTTTTCGGTTTCTATCTTTATCTTATCTCCTTCGTTAATAAAGAGCGGAACGTTAACCCGTGCCCCGGTTTCTACCGTGGCAGGTTTAGTGGCGTTTGTTGCAGTATTTCCTTTTACTCCAGGCTCCGTAGCAGTAACTTCCAAAATTACGGAAGCAGGCATCTCTACAGATAAAGGCATACTGTCTTCCGTGTTAATGATCACAGTTACAACCTCTCCTTCTTTCATAAGGTCGGGACGGTCCAAAGTATCTACCTGCAATTGAATCTGGGAGTAATCCTCCGTGTTCATGAAGTGATACGTATCCCCTTCATTATATAGGTATTGGAACTTGTGGGTTTCCACGCGGACGTCCTCAATCTTATGACCAGCAGAAAACGTATTGTCGATTACTTTTCCAGAAGTAACACTTTTCAATTTGGTTCTCACGAACGCAGGTCCTTTTCCGGGCTTAACGTGCAGGAACTCCACGATTTTATATATGTCGTTATTGTATTTAATACAAAGTCCTTTTCTAATATCTGATGTATTCGCCATGCTTAATTGGTATTTCTGAAATTATAATGGTTTTAGTTCTGGAAGTATCCCTTCATGATTCCTCGCTTGGAGTTCTTGATAAATTGAAGGATCTCGTCCCTTTCTGAAGTAGCTTCCATTTCGGCCTCAATGATCTGTGCAGCCTGCGTATTGTTATAGCTTTTTTGGTACAGGATACGGTAAATGTTCTGTATCTCCTGAATCTTAGCGGTTTCGTAACCTCTTCTACGCAATCCTATGGAGTTGATCCCAACATAAGAAAGAGGCTCACGAGCTGCCTTTACATACGGAGGAACATCTTTACGCACCAAGGAACCTCCCGTTACGAAAGCGTGATTACCAATCATACAAAATTGGTGTACGGCAGTCATTCCCGCCAATACTACGTAATCACCCACAGTAATATGTCCTGCCAAAGTACTGCTGTTGGAGAAAATACAATTATCCCCTACGATGCAGTCATGGGCAATGTGGCAATACGCCATGATTAGACAGTTATTACCAATTACAGTCTTCCCCCTGTCTATGGTTCCTCTGTTTACCGTTACATATTCACGAATGGTCGTATTATCGCCTATTTCGGCAGTGGTTTCTTCGTCTTGGAATTTTAGATCCTGCGGAATGGCAGAAATTACGGCTCCAGGAAAGATATTACAGTTCTTTCCGATTCGGGCGCCTTCCATAATGGTTACGTTAGAACCAATCCATGTACCCTCCCCAATGACCACATTGTTATGAATGGTGGTAAAAGGTTCGATTACTACATTTTTGGCAATCTTGGCTCCTGGGTGTACGTAGGCTAATGGTTGATTCATTTAGTCGTTTTTGGTTTTAACAATTTGTGCCATAAGCTCGGCTTCCGTAACCAGTTTATCATTGGCGTAAGCATTTCCCTGCATATGTACAATTCCTCTTCGTATTGGCGTAATAAGCTCTAGGTTAAAGACCAAAGTATCCCCTGGATTTACCTGCTGCTTAAACTTCACATTGTTAATCTTCATAAAGAAGGTAAGATAGTTTTCTGGATCTGGAACCGTGCTAAGCGCTAGGATCCCTCCGGTTTGCGCCATGGCTTCTACGATAAGAACCCCTGGCATTACAGGTGCTCCCGGAAAGTGCCCAACAAAGTAAGGCTCATTCATGGTCACATTCTTCAATCCTACCACATGCTTATCACTCAATTCCAAAATCTTGTCCACCAATAAAAATGGCGGGCGATGAGGAAGCATAGCCATGATAGCATTAACATCCTTCACCGGTTCCTTGGACAGATCGAATTTGGGTACTTTATTCCGCTTCTCGATCTTTATAATTTTTGAAAGTTTCTTGGCAAATTGAGTGTTAATGGAATGCCCAGGCTTGTTTGCAATCACTTTTCCGCGAATGCGGGTTCCTACCAAGGCCAAATCCCCAATTACATCCAATAACTTATGTCTAGCAGCCTCGTTGGGATGGTGCAACGTAAGATTGTCCAATATCCCATTGGGCTTTACAGAAATTTTATCTTTTTTGAAGGCGTGACGCAGACGCTTCATAGTTTCGTCGCTCAATTCCTTGTCCACATAAACAATGGCGTTGTTCAAGTCCCCTCCTTTAATGAGACCATGTTCCAACAGCATTTCCAATTCATGTAAGAAACTGAAGGTACGGGAATCGGCGATTTCCTCTTTAAAGTCGGAAAGGTGCTTTAGTGACGCATTTTGTGTTCCCAAGACCTTGGTTCCAAAATCGACCATGGTAGTTACCTGGTACTCATCGGCTGGGATGATGGTAATTTCACTTCCAGTTTCTTCGTCCGTATACGAAATCACCTCATTTACCACATATTCTTCGCGTTGGGCTTCCTGCTCTACGATTCCGGCTTTTTCAATAGCCTCGACAAAGAACTTGGAAGAACCATCCATAATAGGAGGCTCGGAGGCATTCAACTCAATCATACAGTTGTCTACTTCCATTCCCACAAGAGCCGCAAGTACGTGCTCCGAGGTTTGTATTTTAACTCCGCGCTTCTCCAAATTGGTTCCGCGCTGTGTATTTACAACGTAATTGGCGTCCGCCTCGATTACTGGATTTCCCTCCAGATCGACACGAACAAAGGCGTACCCATAGTTTTCGGGTGCCGGTTTAAAGGTAATGGTCACCTCTTTTCCTGTGTGAAGCCCCACTCCGGTAAGCGAAACTTCCTTCTCGATCGTGCGCTGCTTAGCCTCGCAGTTAGTCATCTCCATTATTTTTTTCTAGGTTGTTTAGTCGGTTTACTATTTTAGGTAAGTTCTTAAAGTAAACATAGCTTTTGTTGTAGTCTCCATAGTTCAATGCAGGAGATCCTTGCAACACTTCATTGTCCTTTACATTTCTTCCTATACCACTCTGTGCTTGTATCCTTACATTGTTACCAATGGTGATATGCCCAACAATTCCTACTTGACCACCAATAAGACAATTTTCACCAATCTTGGTAGAACCTGCAATTCCAGTTTGGGCAGCGATGGCAGTGTTCCTACCGATCTCTACATTGTGGGCAATCTGTATTTGATTATCCAGTTTTACACCCGTACGAATTACCGTCGAGCCTAATGTGGCCCTATCTATCGTAGTTCCCGCACCTACATCTACATAATCCTCAATGATTACGTTTCCGGTTTGTGGTACTTTCTGGAACTCTCCTTTTTCGTTCGGGGCAAATCCGAAACCATCGGCGCCAATAATAGCTCCACTATGAATGACACAATGATCTCCTATGACTGTTTCAGAATAAATCTTGGACCCTGCAAATACCACAACGTCATCTCCAATGGTCACATTGTCTCCAATATATACATTGGGATAAATCTTGGCATTTTTACCTATAGAAACATTTTCCCCTAGGTAACTGAAAGCTCCTATGTAGATATTCTCGCCATATTGTGCAGAATCTGCAATGAACGAAGGTTGTTCTATACCTACCTTATTCATTTTTACCTGATTGTAATATTCCAGCAATTGCGAAAATGCCTTGTAAGCATCATCCACACGAATTAGGGTAGTTTTTATAGGACTTTCCGCCACAAAATCCTTATCCACTATAGTAATGGACGCGTCTGTGGTATAGATATACGGCTTATATTTTGGGTTTGCCAAAAAGGTAAGACTCCCTTGGGTTCCCTCTTCAATTTTAGCCAATTTTGACACCTCTACGGTTTCATTTCCTTCTACTTCACCTTCAAGAATTCCTGCTATTTGGTTGGCTGTAAACTTCATTTTTGATTTTGAGTGTTGCAAATATAAAAAAAGCAATACTAATCCTTTTTAGGATAGCAGATATAATATTTTACCACCCGTTTGGATAAGGCCTCGATGTTGAGTTGGTCACTGGCCTTGGCCACATCGACCACCCTACCGTTCTTCCGGATGAGATTTATGGTGTCCTTATCCATTCGGTAGGCCTGATTGCTTATGCTCCCTTGGAACACAAAATAAGATGCTTCATGGGCCGAAAGGTTGTGTTGTTTCATCACAGCTTCTATCTTCTCTTCCACCTTTGCTTTGGAAATAGGTCGTTTCTTCAGTTTTATGCGCAACAGTTTCCGGTACAATAGCATGTCCGAAAGTTCCGAAAGCACAAAGTCTTCAGAATCCTTCCAACTTTTCATGGCAGAGATGATGTCGTAGTCATCCAACTGGGAAAAGGTGCCTAGAATTTCAGTAGAGAAATCTTCCAAAGAAACACTTTCCTTCATGAAAAAGGAAAGGGCCTTGCTCGCTGGCAAATCGTGTCCTGACTGCACCAATTCCTTGGCGCGTTTCAGTAAATGCAATAATAATTGCTCTGCTACCAAGCTGGTTTTATGAAGGTATACCTGCCAATACATTAAACGGCGAGCAATGATGAATTTTTCAACCGAGTAAATTCCCTTCTCCTCTACCACTAAGGAATCGTCCTTTACATTCAACATGGTGATAAGACGTTGGGAGTTGACATTTCCTTCACTAACACCCGTATAGAAACTATCCCGACGAAGATAGTCGAGACGGTCCATGTCCAACTGACTCGAAATGAGCTGATGTAAAAATTTACGGGGATATTCATTCTTAAAAATAGTAATCGCAAGATCCAATTTCCCGCTGAACTGTCGGTTCAATTCGTTCATGAACAGCAGCGAAATCTCTTCATGACTCACATTACTTACGATACTATGTTCCATGGCATGCGAAAAGGGCCCGTGACCAATATCGTGCAGCAAAATAGCAACATACAGCGCTTCTTCTTCGGCATCATTAATTTCCACTTTTTTAGAGCGCAATACCTGTACGGCACGCTGCATAAGGAACATAGCGCCCAAGGCATGATGAAATCGGGTGTGCTGCGCTCCGGGATATACCAGGTATGACATCCCCATTTGGGTAATGCGTCGCAGGCGTTGAAAATAAGGGTGCTCTATGAGTTCAAAAACGAGCGGGCTGGGAATGGTAATAAAACCGTAAATAGGGTCGTTAACAATCTTGAGTTTATTCTTGGATTTCAAACTTTAACTTTTAATTAATAATGTGTAACGACACTATAAAATACTATGGAAGTATTTTTGATGTTATAGTATCACTGCCACTTGCAGCTTACCAATCTTAATTTCAAAACAAATATACATATATGAGCGAGATAAAAGTACTTTGGGTAGACGACGAAATAGACCTATTGAAACCCCATATCCTGTTTCTCGAAGGCCGTAATTATAATGTGACCACAGCGCAAAGTGGTACGGAGGCACTTCAGGAAATAGAAAAGGATACTTTCGATATCGTTTTCCTGGACGAAAACATGCCCGGACTTACCGGCTTGGAAACGCTTGCCGAAATAAAGGAACAACAGGCCACGCTTCCCGTAGTTATGATTACCAAGAGTGAAGAGGAGTACATTATGGAGGAAGCCATTGGTTCCAAAATTGCCGATTACTTAATTAAGCCTGTAAATCCGAACCAGATTCTTTTGAGTTTGAAAAAGAACCTGGACCATTCCCGTTTGGTGTCGGAAAAAACCACTTCCAACTACCAGCAGGAATTCCGGAAGATTGCCATGGATATGTCCATGATCAATTCGCATGAAGAATGGGCCGAGTTGTACCAGAAATTGGTCTATTGGGAATTGGAGTTGGAGAACATTGAGGACACAGGAATGTTCGAAATTTTGGAATCCCAGAAAGTAGAAGCGAATACGCAGTTCTGCAAGTTCATTGACAAAAACTATAGCGACTGGTTTGGCAACAACGATGATGCTCCGGTGATGTCACATACCCTATTTAAGGATAAAGTAGTACCACAATTGGCCAACAAACGCACTTTGATGGTCGTGGTAGACAATTTGCGTTACGACCAATGGAAGGCTTTTGAACCTTATTTGAACAACGCTTACAAGAAACAAGAGGAAGACCTCTTCTATAGCATATTACCTACGGCCACGCAATATGCGAGAAATGCCATCTTTTCGGGTCTTATGCCCAGTGATATGCAAAAATTGCACCCTAACTGGTGGTTGAATGACACCGATGAGGGAGGAAAGAATATGTACGAAAAGGAGTTTTTGGGAGCTCAGCTTAAGCGATTGGGGCTTAATCTAAACTGGAGCTACCATAAAATCTCAAGTTTGAAACAAGGGAGGCGACTGTCCGAAAACTTTAAGAGCCACAAGAACGAGGACCTTACAGTGATCGTCTACAACTTTGTAGATATGCTGTCGCATGCCAAAACCGAAATGGAAGTAATAAAGGAATTGGCTTCTACCGATAAGTCCTACCGTTCCTTAACAGAAAGCTGGTTTAAGAATTCTCCTTTGATGGAAATCATACAACAGGCGGCGCAATTGGGCTTCCAGTTGATCATTACCACGGATCACGGAACAATTAACGTGAAGAATCCGTCGAAAGTGATTGGAGACAAGAACACCAGTTTAAATTTACGGTACAAGACTGGAAAGAGCTTAACGTACGAAGATCGGGATGTGCTGGCAGCCAAGAACCCTAGTAATATCCACTTGCCCAGCATTAATATGAGCAGTTCGTTCATCTTTGCCAAAGGGGATCTGTTCTTTGCTTATCCAAATAATTACAACCATTATGTAAGTTATTACAGAAATACCTACCAACACGGTGGGGTTTCGTTGGAAGAGATGATCATTCCATTCGCAGTATTGTCCCCAAAATAGAATTTTTGTAAGAAAACACTGATTTTCATACATTTAATCGGTGTTTTCAGTGGATAGTCGGAAATATTTTTATATTTGTTATGGCCCTACGATCATGAAAAGAACTTATACATTACAAGAATTACCAGAAGTTGCTGGTATGGTGTTAAGCAATGCTCCCACTAAAACCCTGTTGTTCTATGGGGAAATGGGAGTAGGTAAAACAACACTCATTAAAGAGCTTGCCAAGAAGTTGGGCGTCCAGGATACGATTAGTAGCCCAACCTTTTCTATCGTAAACGAATACCTCCTGGAAGCAGACAAATTATATCATTTCGACTTTTATCGGCTAGAAGCAGAGGAAGAGGCTTTGGACATTGGAATAGAAGACTATTTCGATTCTGGGCATTGGAATTTCGTGGAATGGCCTGAAAAGATAGCGTCGTTGTTACCCGATGGCTCAACGACCATAGAACTAACCAAAAACAAAAACGGAAGTAGAACAGTAAACATTTTGCCGGTGAACTAGAACTGCAGCGAACACATACAAAACCGCCTACTTTATAATGTTTGTCCCCAATCCCCACATTACTAAAGAGGGATACTTTTGTCTAAGGCCAAACTTAACAAATTACGGCGAACGTTTTTGATATACTTGTTTTTTTTCGTGATAGGTTTGTAATATAAACCTCACAAAAAACTAGTATTATGAAACTCAAAAACTACCTTTTTCTCGTTGCATTTTTAGGAGCCTTCTTATTTGTATCCTGTACTCCTGAGAACATCGAAGATGAACAACAAGTCGAAACGGAAAACCTCAAACCTCCAAAGCAAGGATAAGAAAAGCTTATTCATTGGCGGACTAATAGTGCTTTTTATAGCTGCTACGCCATTTATTTTTTACACTTACAAGAATTTCCCAAGCGATACCAAAGTTTGGGAAACTTCTTTTTTTACTATTGAAACAGCGTACCACTCGGTAAACACCTACGCTTGGTTTGTGGTGAGTAAAGTTGTTCCATTAAGTCTTCTTTTGCTGTGGTTCTTTACCTGCAAACATTGGTGGCACTGGATCATCTTAGTGCCTATCGCGATGTATACTTTTCAACTTTGGGGTATTTTCAATGAAAGCCAAGGACTAGATGAAGTTGAACTATATTATTTACTACCATTAATGATGATAATCGTACCAGGTGTTTATTTGGTCAGGGCAAAGCTTTTTGCTAAAGCCCGAGGGGCAGATTTGAAGTCATTTGAGGAAGAGTTGGGCACCAATAGATCTCTATGGGGTCAAATCAAAGACCTATTTAACTAAGCTTCGTTTTTCTTTTCTAAGGCTTTGATGTAAAATTCCTTTTTGAGTATTTCCATTAAATAAGTAGAAAAACATCGTTAATCTACTTACTATATATACTATTACCACTAAAATTAGGCATTTCCCGCACCGCCTGTACGGCAAAAACGCAGGTATTTTTAAAATCACACGTAACAACCTGTATTTCAGAAATATAAATTCATTTTCATTTCATGCAATTCAAGAATTGTCATCATTCAATTCATGAATTCTCATACTATCCCCTTGCAAAAAACGCCAATCCTAACGAATTTTATAAAGTTCTTTCGAGGAGGGCTCGAGAGACAGGATTGAAAAATGCCATTCCGAATCCATGCATTCGCATATTGACTTTAGGAGGGAGAAGTCAAGTTCGGAATGGCATTCAGTATTTTCCACCCCGCAGGATGTTCCCATTTTTCAATTTTATTGTGTAACTTGGTACAACCAACACCAGCCGCGTATGTCGCAACCTAAATCTCCCTTTACCAAAGCGCAACTCCTCCCTCAGGAAGAAACCCTTGAAATCGCCCATGAAAAGCGGGATCTCGTCATCGGTATTCCCAAGGAAACCCATTTTCAGGAACAACGGATCTGCCTAACCCCAGATGCCGTAGCTGCTTTGGCCGCCAATGGCCATCAAGTGCTTATTGAAAGAGGCGCAGGATTGGAAGCGGGTTATTCGGACAAGGAGTATAGCGAAGCAGGTGCACAAATCTCAGAAGATTCCAAGAAGGTATTGGGTTGCCCTATTCTTTTAAAAGTAGAACCCCCTACCCTTTCGGAACTGGAACACATCAACCCGAAAACGGTGCTCATTTCTGCCCTACAACTTAAGGGACAAAAAAAGGAATATTTCGAGGCTCTTGCCAAAAAGAAGATCACGGCTTTGGCATTCGAATTCATCAAAGACGAAGACGGAAGCTATCCCGCCGTGAAAGCCCTGAGTGAAATTGCCGGAACGGCCTCAGTACTTATCGCCTCAGAACTCATGGTGAATTCAAACACCGGGAATGGCCTCCTGTTCGGAAATATAAGCGGGGTACCACCTGTGGAAGTAGTAGTAATTGGTGCAGGAACCGTCGGTCAATATGCGGTTCGGTCGGCTTTGGGATTGGGCGCCAATGTAAAAGTCTTCGACAATTCCATTACCAAACTGCGCAGAATCCAATCTAAAGTTGGACAAGCACTGTATACCTCAACAATACAACCAAAAAACTTGCTGAAGGCGCTTCGACGCTGCGATGTGGCCATTGGCGCAGTGCGCGGCAAACATCGATCGCCCGTTATTGTTACCGAAGCCATGGTAGAATGCATGAAAAAAGGTGCAGTGATCATCGATGTAAGTGTGGATATGGGTGGCTGTTTCGAAACGACCGAAATGACCTCCCACGACAATCCCACCATCACCAAGCATGGTGTGCTACATTATGGGGTGCCTAATATCCCGGCGCGCTACCCCAAATCGGCCTCCGTTTCATTGAGTAATATCTTCACGCCTTATCTTTTGGAAATCGCCGAATGCGGTGGTTTGGAAGAAGCCATAAGAATCGATGCCGGATTGAAAAATGGTTTGTATTTTTACCACGGAATTTTAACGAACAAAGCGGTCGCCGATTGGTTCGATATGCCATACAGCGATCCAAATTTGCTCATTTTTTAGAACACATCTTTTTCATACCCTTTTTTAATGCCTTTACTCAAGCGTTTTGTCTATTATTTTGGAGGACTCGTCCTCGGTCTTTGTTTTTTGTATTTCTTTATCGGTGGAAGTGGTGCCTCCTGTGAAATGGACTACCTTCCCAATGCCCGGGTATTGAAAAACATTCGGTTGAAAGAACGCGTATTCTCGGACAAGGTATTGCAGGAATTGGCGAGTAAACAACTGGACACTTCGGCCATTTCTACACTGCTGGAAGATGGCGATGTGCTCTTTTCTGAAAGCAATACCGATGGCGATCCTTGTAATGTATATGTAATCCGTGGTAAGGCTTCAGAGCAGTGGTTGAAGATCACGGTCGAAAACTGTGAGAACCAAGCCAAGGTGAATGATATCTTCATCAGTAATTCCAAATAACCCGCGCTCTTAGCAGCTTCTTAACATCTACGCATTAAAATCTTAGCTATCTTTAGGTGGTAAACCTTCTGCGCATGCTAAAAAAAATTGCTTGTCTGGTGTTCCTGTGCATTGCTAGCACACTTTGGAGTCAAGAAAAAATTACCATCGCTTGGGATGTTTCCCTTTCCATGGAACATAGAAATACCGAAAAGGAATTCCAATTCCTGAACAACTACTTCACCAAATATCCCAATGTGAAGGCACGGGTAATCCTCTTCAACGGGATTCAATCCAATCAAGAAGATTTTTCAATAGAAAACGGCAACTGGCAGGCGATTAGAACCAAATTGTCTCAGGTAATCTACGATGGAGGTACAGGCTACCAAAAGCTGATTACGGTTTGGTTGGATGGAACGACCTTCTTGTTTACGGACGGTATGGAAAACATAGAAGAAGACCTCCCTCCTATGGGAAAGCAGCTGTACGTAATTAACAGCGCATCGAAGAAGAATTTGAAAAACCTTCAGTTTTTAGCGTTATCAAACAAAGGAAGATTCGTTGACCTAAGCCCACCGCCACAATGGGGCGATTCTCAAAAAGAGAAAGTGCAAGGATACATTTATGGTTTGGATGTCCCCATGGATGCCATTACGATTCGGGTGAAAGATACCAAGGTGCGTACCAGTCCAGATGATGCGGGTAATTTTGAAATCCAAGCCGTACCGGGTGATGTGGTCGTTTTTGAAGCCGTAGGCGTACAACCTATAGAACGTATCGTGACCCCAAGCAGAACATTGAATGTTTGGATGGAGTATGACGGGATTGAATTGGGGGAAGTGTTCCTTAAAAAGAAGAAGAAAAAGAAGGAAGGATCCGAAAAGGTTATCACCAGTAATAAAAAACAACAAAAGAGAGCTGTAGGATACGGAATGACGACGGTAAACAGTGAAGACTTTAACCAGGCTGCCGTTACGATAAGCGAAGCCGTTTTGGGTCGACTCTCAGGACTTCGGGGAACGCAGTTGGAAACCTCGGTTATCCGTGGCCGCAACAGTTTGGTTGAAAATAATTATCCATTAATTATTTTGGATGATGTCCCCTTGCCTATTGGCGAATCTACCGATTTTATAAACCCTGTAACCATTGCCTCAGTTACGGTACTAAAGGGATTTGCAGCGACTACTATTTACGGTTCGGAGGCTTCCGGTGGCGCTATTGTACTTAAAACCAAAATGAGTGTAGAGCGGGAAAAAGCCGAGGCAAGGGAACGGGAAGCCAAAGAATTTTTAAGTCGATATGATAATGTCGATCTCTTAGCGCCTGCCTATTCGACAAATTATCTATCGGATTTAGAGAACACTGCCAGCCTAGACGGTGCCTACTCATTGTATTTGAAACAACGTAAAGCGCACTTAGAGAAGGAACCTGCCTTTGCCATAGACCTTTTCGACTTCTTTGCGACGAGAAATACCCGCATGGCCAAAACCATAGGATATAACATCTTGGAAATGCACGGTAATGACCTTAGTGCCATGCGAACGATGTTGTTTAAGGCACGGGAAAAGCACTTTTTCGATATGGAGTTGCACTTTGCGAAGGCCTTAATCGTTTCATTCCCCGATAGGATTCAGTCCTACTTGGACTTGGCTATGGCACAGAAGAGCAACGGAAACTATCAAGCAGCCCTTGACATACTGCTGGGTGTGACTACAGGAGACATTCGGCCGAACCTAGATTTCAACCCTTTACGTAAAATGGCCGATCAGGAAATACGTAATCTCATTTCCCAGCACAAAGAATCCTTGGAAACGAGTAAAATTGAAGCCACTCACCTTTCCAAAGAACCATTGGAAGCACGTCTGGTGTTCGATTGGAGTGCTTGGGAATCGGACTTTGAATTCGTCTTTATAAGTCCCGACGGCCATTACACGCAATGGAATCATACCATGGCCGAACCGGAACGCTTAAAGGAAGAACTCGATTTAGGATACTCTCAAGAAGAGTTTGAAATAGCTGGAGGTGACAAAGGAAAGTGGAAGGTCATTGTAAAATACTTAGGAAGTAGAAGTCAAAAGAACATTCCTGAGTACATTCGTTGTACCATTCAGTATAACTTCGGAAAGGAAAATGAACGCACCGAAGAGCATATGATTCATTTCTTTGAAGAGGGCAGCGAATACTTAGCCTTCAGTTTAGAGACCCATTCTGGATAAATAGGGTTCTAAAAGCACTTTGTAAGGAATTCACTGGAAATATGGGTTTTGAATGTTAAAAAAGGGGACTACGATGACACAAAGGACCCATTTTTTTGTGTTTCATCGGAACCTTAACACTTTATCAACAGGCTTTCTTCCAAGTCTTTAGTATTTTTAGTAAAAATACGCTGCCATGTTACAAAAACTCCTAACGGGCCTATTATTGGTAGGCACACTTTCGATTTTCGCACAAGAAAAGGTGACGATAGCATGGGATGTATCCTATTCCATGCAGGACAGATCTACAGATAAAGAATTTGAATTCTTAGACAAATACTTCAACAAATACCCTGAAGTTACGGCTCGGGTCATCCTATTCAATGGAATTAGTGCTACCACAAGGGACTTTCAGATAGCTGAAGGAAATTGGGGAGCCGCCAAGCAAATACTCGAAAAAGCAACTTACGACGGCGCTTCTGGTTACCATACGCTCACCGATGCTTTTGAGGATGGTACGACTTTCTTATTTACGGATGGTATTGAGAATATTGAAAAAGACACGCCTACCCTAGGGAAAATGCTGTATGTCGTGAACAGTAAGTACGAACACGACATTAAAAACCTTAAGTTTTTGGCATTATCCAATAAGGGGCGTTTTATTAATATGGCTCCTTCGGAATGGGCCATAAATAAGTCGATTCCCGCTATGCTCTATACGGGTAATGTATATGGAGACGATGTCGTTCCCGAAACAGTTTCCATTGCCATTAAGGGAACGAAGAACAAAATTGTCCCTTCTAGTGATGGTTCCTTCAAGCTAAAGGCCAAGCCTGGAGATATTCTAGTGGTAGAAGCTCCCGGACTTCCTCCTGTAGAAGAAGCCATGACCGAAAACAGTAATCTAAATGTTTGGATTCGGAATGAAGGGGTAGAATTGGAACAGGTCTTCATCCAAAACGACCAAAGGGAAGAAGGCTCGCAAATGGAAGCCTTTGGATTTGACCGTTTGGAAAAACGAAAAATAGGATTTGCGGTGACTTCCCTGAAGCGGGAAGAGCTAAACCAAGCGGTGACCAACATATCCGATGCTGTCGAAGGCCGATTTACAGGAGTTCAGAAACGTAGAAATCAGGACTTGAGTGAAGCTGTAATTCGTGGACAGAACACTATCTCAAACAACAACTTTGCAATGATCCTTATCGATGGTGTTCCCATTGCACGATCTAATTCGAGCAGAAACCCTATGAGCCAACGCAGGGAGCTTTCCGATTTTATCGATCCCAACAATGTGGCCGATGTAACTATCTTAAAGGGATATGCTGCGACCAATCAATACGGCTCTGAAGGGTCTAATGGTGTCATTCTTATTAAGACCAAGGCCATGGCCGCTATGGAAGAAGCCAGGGACAGACGGGAAGAAGAAAAAGAACAGAAGAGGACCAATCAATACCAAAGCACCATAAAACCGCCTCCCACCTATTCGCAATCGTATCTCGCTTCCCTGAAGCGACAACCCAATACCAATGCGGCAAGGGAGACCTATTTTAATCAGCGCGAGAAACAAATCACCAACCCCAATTATTTCATCGACTTATTCGACTTTTTTGCCACCCAAAATCAGGGACTGGCCAAAACCATAGGCTCTAATATATTAGAGATACATGCCAACGATTTTGCTGCGTTGCGTTCCCTCTTATTCAAGGCCAAGGAGAAAAAGTACTATGATATGGAGTTGGATGTAGCCAAAGCGATGCTCAATTCTCATCCTAACAGGATACAAGCTTATATGGACTTGGCCAAAGCGCAGGAAAACAATGGAAACTATCAAGCGGCCCTGGACCTTTTATTGGCCATTACCAAAGGAACCGCAAATCCCAATGTAGATTTTACTCCGCTTCACAAGACAGCCCATCAGGAAATCAGAAATTTGGTGGCCAGTCATAAGGACAAACTGGAACTGAGTAAAATACAGGTTAAACACCTTAAAAAGGAACCATTGGATGCCCGTATTGTTTTCGATTGGAGCGATTGGGATGCCGATTTTGAACTTACGTTCGTAAATCCGCAACGCGATTTTGTGACTTGGAAACATACTGCCGAGAATCAGGATCGTCTTTTGGACGAACAGATTAAAGGATATCTGCTGGAGGAATTCGAAATAGCCGGTGGAGAAAAAGGGCTTTGGCAAGTGAACGTAAAATACTTGGGTAATCGGACCGAAGGAAATGACAAACCTGTATTCCTTCGTTGCTTGGTACAATACGGTTTCGGTACCTCCAACGAACGTACTGAGGAATATGTCCTTAGATTATTCGAAAAAGGAAGTGAACAATTGGCCGTGCGTTTGGATGTACCTTAAGGATAGAATGCTGTCTTCATTCTTAAACCTCTGGCACTTCCCGAAGTATCATTGTGTTTGAATGGGTTTTCGTCTGTACATTTAACAAAAGCCTTTTAGATGTCCTATAAATACTTATGCTTTCTACTATTCCTGTGTGTTTCAAAAATTTCGGCACAGCGAATACAAGGATACGTTTACGATACGAATACCGATACCCCACTCATGGGGGCGAGTGTTTATCTCAATGGAACCACCGTTGGTACCCTGAGTGATGAAAATGGCAAATTTGTTATCGATACGGATCAGATTATAAATGCGTCCTTGGCTATTAGCTATGTGGGATATACTACAGAGACCATCCGTAATCCTTATCGAACAGAACCCCATGTGGTCGTCCTACAACAGAAAACGGATGACCTCAATGAAATTGTCATTCGTTCCGACTCTTGGACTTGGGATAAAAAGTTCCATGAATTCAAAAAACAATTTTTGGGATCCAATCGCGCAGGGGGTTTTTGTGTGATACTCAATGAAGATGATCTCGACTTGTGGTTTCATGAAGAAAGCAAAACCCTTAAGGCTTCAGCGGACGTTCCGCTACGTATACGCAACAATTTATTAGGGTATGAGATCGAATATCATCTCGATGATTTTCAGGCCGTTTACGAAGGCGCCTCACGCAGTACTCCGTATTGCTCCCAAGTGTATTATAAGGGGTCTAGTTTTTATAAAGACCTTACCTCCAATCCTGTGGCATTGGCCCGTTTCAAAAAGAATCGGCAAGAGGAGTTTAAAGGATCTATGGCTCATTTCTTTAGGTCATTACTTCGAAATAATCTGAAAAAAGAAGGCTTTTACTTGTACTACAATTCAACCCCGATAAATGGATACAAGGTATTTGACATAGAACCTAAAAAAGACCGATATATCGTTACGTTTAAGCGTAATTTCTTGTTGGAATACAAGCGCAAGAATGAGCAAACGATGATCACCAAACTTAATCCGAACATGCCTTTGGCCGTATTTCCGGATGGGAATTACCTGCCGCCGGATAGCCTTTTTCTGGACGGACATCTTTTCTCTGAACGCATTGGCAATAGCCTACCTATAGATTACAAGCCTAATATGTAACGCTTGCGAAAACTCTTCATTTTTAAACCATCGGAACCGTCGTGAAACTTGCACTTACTTTCTTATTGTTCTTTACTACTTTTAATGAAATTCCATATCACTATGATTAAGAAACTTCTATTCAGCCTATTGTTATGTCTTACAGCATCCCTGTATGCTCAAGAAAAAGTAACCATCGCTTGGGATGTCTCGCTTTCAATGCAGGATCGTTCCACAGATAAAGAAATTGGATTTCTGGACAAATACTTCGCAAAGTATCCTCAAGTTACTACCAGGGTCATTCTGTTTAATGGAGTAAGCGCATCCTCCAATGATTTCACGATTTCCGAAGGTAATTGGGATGAGGCAAAAGCGGTATTGAAAAACGCTAAGTATGATGGGCCTACAGGGTACCACACCTTAAAAAAGGCATTTGCCGATGGAACCACATTCCTGTTTACCGATGGTATGGAAAATATTGAAAAGGACACCCCTCCCCTTGGCAAAATGCTATACGTCGTGAACAGTAAATTTGAACACAATCTAAAAGGCCTTCAGTTTTTGGCATTGTCCAACAAAGGACGGCTTATTAACATGGCTCCAGCAGAGAAGCCAGCCCAAAGTGAGGCCGTAACCAAAATGTATACCGGTAATATCTATGGAGAAGATGTTGTTCCCGAAACTGTCTCTATTTCAATAAAAAATTCGGAAACCCGTACCGTGCCCAATAGCGATGGTACCTTTCAATTGGAAGCCAAGCCGGGTGATATCATGGTGGTAGAAGTTCCCGGGATATCTACGGTAGAAGAAGTCATTACGGAGAATACAAAACTCAATGTTTGGATTCGGCATGAAGGAATTCAATTGTCCCAAGTGTTCTTGAAGAACGAGAAAGCTGAGGAAGAAGAGGAACAGGTAAATATTGGATACAGCAAAGTGGACAAAAAATCATTGGGGTATGCTGTGCAAAATGTTTCTTCAGAAGAAATGAATACAGGTTTAGGAACCATGTCGAGTGCTCTCAGCGGAAAGATATCTGGTGTGGGAGATGGATATGCCACTGAGATTAGCGTAGCCAAGATTAGACAGGCAAATTCGGTACTTTGGGCGCAGCACCCATTGATTATGATTGATGGTGCCCCATTACCAAAATCCATTACAAGACCTTCTTCTGGTACCCGAGCCGAACTCACCAATTTTATCGATGTAAATAACATCGCCGATATTACCGTATTGAAGGGGTTTGCCGCTACCAACCAATACGGGTCCGAAGGTGCAGGAGGTGTAATCCTCATTACAACGAAAGGGCGCGCTGCTATGGAGGCAGCTGAAAAAAGGCGAAAAGAAGGGAAAAGCACCCAGAAAAAAACGAACCAATACCAAGGGACAGTGAAAGCACCCCCTAAGTATACACAAACCTATCTAACTGCTTTGCAACAGCAACCCGACACAGAGAGTGCGTATGCTCTGTACGGAAAGCAGAGAACGTCCGAAACCGGCAATACGAATTATTATATAGACGCTTTCGATTTCTTCGCTACCCGAAATCAAAACCTCGCTAAGGCCATTGGGCTCAATATACTTGAAATGCACACGGACGATTTCGCTGCGATGCGTGCCTTATTATTCAAGGCCAAGGAGAAGAAGTTCTACGAAATGGAATTGGACATTGCCAAAGCCATGCTGAGCGAACACCCCAATAGAACCCAAGCGTATTTAGACCTTGCCAAGGCCCAGAAAAATAATGGAAATAACCAAGCGGCATTGGATCTGTTATTGGCGATTACCAAAGGAACGGCGAATCCGAATCTTGACTTCACACCTCTCAATAAAACGGCACATCAGGAAATCCGAAATCTTGTGGCAAGCCATAAGGACAAACTGGAACTGAGCAAAATAGAAGTGTCCCATCTTAAAAAAGAACCGTTGGATGCCCGTATTGTATTCGACTGGAGTGATTGGGGTGCCGATTTCGAACTTACGTTCGTAAACCCTAAAAGGGACTTTGTTACTTGGAAACACACTGCCGAAAATCAGAACCGACTTATGGACGAGCAGATCAAGGGGTATATGCAGGAAGAATTTGAAATTTCTGGTGGCGACAAAGGTGTCTGGTTAGTCAATGTGAAATACCTTGGCAATCGAACCCCGGGAAGTGACAAACCCGTATTTCTGCGATGCAATGTTCAATATGGATTTGGCACGGCAAACGAACGTACCGAAGAATATGTATTGCGACTATTCGAAAAAGGAAGCGAGCAATTAGCGGTCCGAGTAGCTACGCAATAACCGCTTATAGGCCTCTACGCTGTTTTTCACGTTTCAGTAAATCCAATTCCCGACTGGTCTGTCCGGCAACGGAGGTGTTTTCCTCTGCCCTTCTAATAAGATAAGGCATCACGTCCTTAACGGGGCCAAATGGAATGTATTTGGCTACATTGTATCCAGCAGCGGCCAGATTATAACTAATGTGGTCGCTCATGCCATATAACTGTCCGAACCAAACCCTAGCGTCATTTCGCAGTAGGCCTTTGGCATTCATTACCTCCATAGCCAAATACGTACTCTGCTCATTATGGGAACCTAAGAAAAGTGATACATCTGTAAGGTGATCCAGGATGTAGTTTACAACGCTATTAAAATGATCGTCCGTAGCCCGCTTGTCATGGCAGATGGGTGTAGGATACCCTTTTTCCTCTGCCCGGTCATTTTCTTTCTCCATGTACGCCCCACGCACCACCTTAAAACCTAGCTTATATCCTTTCTTCTGAGCGCGTTTGTGAATTTCCTTAAGATAATCCAACCGATCCCAACGATAACATTGTAAGGTATTGAAAACAATGGGCTTTTCTTTGTTGTACTTCTCCATCATTTGTTCGCAAAGATCGTCTGCAGCATCCTGCATCCAAGTCTCTTCTCCATCGATCAACAAAGCGATATTGCATTCGTGCGCTACCTGGCAAATCCTATCATATCGAGCCACAACCCGCTCCCATTCTTGGGTTTCACTTTCGGTTAAAGGTTCCTTCTCTGTAATTTTTCTCCATATTTCAAATCTTCCCAATCCCGTAGGTTTAAATACCGAAAACGGCATAGCATCTTTTTCCTTGGCGAAGTAGGTTAATTCGATCACCTTTTCCATCGTGGCATCAAATTGTGCCTCTTCTTCCTTTCCTTCTACCGAATAATCCAACACCGAATGCACATCGGCCTCCATCAAATTATCCACTACAGGCAGGCAATCGTCTTCACTTACTCCCCCACAAAAATGGTCGAAGACCGTGGAGCGAATCAATCCTTCAACAGGCAAATTGATATTGAGTGCAAATTTGGTGGCCGCCGTCCCTATTTTCACCAAGGGTTCTTTGGAAATCATTTTGAAGAGAAAGTAGGCGCGTTCCAGTTGAGAATCGTTCTTTAGCTTAAAAGCTATTTCAGTATTATCGAAAAGTCGTTTTGTTGTCATCAGAATACAAATATCCTCACAAATATACTTAGATTTGATATCTCAAACAGGCCAAATTTAAAGGATGCAGAAAAAAATCGTAAAGAACAGAGGATCTGTATATTTAGGACAATATGCATGGGAAATGACCCGCCAAACCATCGAAGCTATGAACCCTTCGAAGGTATTTGTGCTTACCGATTCCAACACCGAAAAAGCCTGTTTGCCGCATTTCTTGAATGAAATGGGAGAAATCACCTCCTTTGTGCACCTTTCCATTCCGGCAGGAGAAAAACACAAAAACATTTCCACCTGCACTCAATTATGGGAACAGTTATCGCAATTGGGAGCCGACCGAAAAAGCCTGCTCATTAATGTGGGCGGCGGCGTGGTGACCGACTTAGGTGGTTTCGTAGCCTGTACTTATCAGCGCGGGATAGAATTCATCAATATACCCACTTCCCTATTATCTATGGTAGATGCGGCCGTAGGTGGAAAAAATGGGGTGGATTTGGGAAGCCTCAAAAATCAGGTGGGCATCATTAAAAACCCACACAGTGTTATTATTGATATCGACTTTCTCAGTACCCTTCCGGAAGATGAATTTAGAAGTGGAACGGCAGAGATGATTAAACACGGATTGATCCATTCTGAAGCATACCTAGATCGGGTCATGCAAATGGACAAGAATAACACCGGCCAATTGGAGGATGTTATTTGGGACTCCATCATCATTAAAAACGAAGTCATTACCGAAGATCCTTACGAGCAAGGATTGCGCAAAACACTGAACTATGGCCACACCCTAGGGCATGCCATAGAATCCCATTGCCTTATGTCATCCAACAGACGTACCCTTTTACATGGTGAAGCCATTGCGATTGGGATGATTTTGGAGACTTATATCTCGCACAAACAATTCAATTTTCCGGAAGACCAACTACAAAAGACCGCTCGGTACATTAGCGAATACTACCCTAAAGAGTCATTTTCAAGGGAAGAGATCGACGGGATTATTAAATTGTTAATCTTCGATAAGAAGAACTCGCACGGAAGCATTCAATTTGTACTTTTGAAAGAGATAGGGAATCATAAATTGAATTGCACCGTAGCGAATGACCTTATTCACGAGGCTTTTAATTTTTACGCTGGTTGTTATTCGTATTGATTTCCGTAGTATCTTTAAAGTAAGATTTCAACCATCACACCCCAAAAATGAAACGAGTAATTGTTGATTATAAGAAGTTGACACCCGAAATTCTCTCCTTACTTGTGGAAAAGTATCCGGATGGATACGACGATAAGCATATTATCGTTTTCAAAAATGCCAAAAACGAAACTATCGAAGCTGTAGAGGTAAATACCGAGGACACCATCTACCTCGTGAAAGTAAGCTCCAGCTTGGTAAATTCGATGGCAAATTTTGATCTAGAAGATTATTCTGAATCCAATTACAACGAGCCCATTAGCGAGCTCCCGGAAAAGAATTTGGAAGAAGACGAAGCTTGAACTTCTATAAATACCGTTCCTTTATGATCTTGGCATGATGCTTTTCATGGCCACAGATAATCCTTAGTGCCGCCATTACCGATAATGGTGAGTTACTGGCCTCTCCCCTTCTTGCCAATGTGTTTTCCGAAAAGCTCTTTGCCATGGCAATGGTAGACTGCCTTACCGCTGTATATTCTTCCAACAACTCCTGCATAGATCGTGTTACCGGTCGTGCATTATTGGCAAATTCATCCTGATCGAACCCCTTAATCACCACATTCTCCGCACGGGCAAACTGCAGTGCTCGATAAGCGAAAACCCGTTCGGTGTCAATAATATGAAGTAATACTTCCTTGGGACTCCATTTTCCTTCCTCGTACTGGTATTCATGTTTATCGAAAGGAATGCCTTCAAAAAAGGATGTAGTGGCCGAAAGCCCTTCCTGTAATTGATTGGCTACAGGATTATCTCCCGTTAAGGAGATGTACATTTCATAATAGGTATTGTAGTCGATTCCAGGTGTCATAGGTTAGGATTTTGAAAGACACCAAATATAAAAAACCCCTCGTTGGAGTGCGAGGGGTTTACTATATATTTAACAGTGTTTATTTTATCTCGTGAAAGATAGAATGCATTAAACGTTTTTTGTCATTAATGCTTTCTTCCAAAGAAATCATGGTTTCTGTTCTCGTAACTCCTTCAATGTCATCTACCTGATAAATAATCTCCTTGGCATGACTGGTATCCTTTGCGCGAATTTTACAGAAAATGTTGAATTTCCCAGTGGTCACATGTGCAACGGTTACAAAAGGAATTTCATTGATACGCTCCAGAACAAACTGGGTTTGAGAGGTTTTCTGTAAAAATACTCCCACATATGCAATGAAGGAATATCCTAGCTTCTTGTAGTCTACCGTTAGGGAAGAACCGATGATAATACCAGCCTCTTCCATTTTCTTTACCCGTACATGCACCGTTCCTGCCGATATTTGAAGTTTCTTAGCAATATCCGTAAACGGTGTCCTCGTATTTTCGATCAACATATCTAGAATATGGTGATCGGTTTCATCTAGTTTAAATTTTGCCATAAGTGTCTACGTTGTCTAGGCAAAAATACTTTTTTTAGCTAAAAAACGTCGAAGGAATCTTTGAAAAAAACCTGATTATTTGCGTTTTTATTAACAATCGTTGAAACTTTCTCACCTTCGAAAACGTTTTCGTGAAAATTCAGCAATATTTCGGCTCCTTCCAAATCTAGTTCCTTATGACCCAAATAATTGGATAATTTGCCTACAGAATCGACTACAGGAACCATTGCAATTTTATCCCCTTCCAAATATTCCTCATACTGCAATGCAATATCCTCTTCCCCGTCCGATCCTTCAAAACGAACATTGCGCAGTATAATATCCCTGAAGTTTTTTTCATTTTCGGGTATGGAAGTATATGGAATACGATCTACCTCTCCTTCGGGATACAGTCCAAACAACACCAAATAAGCATAGAAAACATACTTACGTGTTATTTCACGCGCATAATCGCCAGGATAATGACCTGCCTCGAATAAAATAGTTGGCACTGACTTGGATTGAAAGGTGTCTCCTACGCAATTCTCATTAAAAGTATCGTCATAGCGTCCTATATGCCCTGGTAACATATCCGAAAGTACTGTCGCCATACGGGAGATAAGCTCCATAGCCACCCTACGGGACTTAGTAACCGTTCTGTTTTCATTGGCAGCAGGCGATAAGAATGAAACTGTAGCGGTTTTTCCCGAAGATAGACCATATAAGGTACGCTGATCGTGCAAATTAAGGCACAAATCCGGCTGAAAAGCTTCAAAAACATCCCGTAAGACCTTACTTTCTGGTTGAGAAAGCTTCTTGGCATCCCTATTTAAGTCTATTCCATTGGCATTTTCACGTGTATAAGCGGCGGATCCATCTGGATTTAGGATAGGAATCACACAAAAAGTATAGTTGTTTAAGAAGTCTGTAATGGTATTTTGATGATCTTCTTCTTGTGAAATAAAAGCAAAGAAATCGAAAAGTGCCTTCGTAGTGGTCGATTCATTTCCGTGCATTTGTGACCAAGCCAGTACTTTTTCGGGTCCGTTACCAATGGTTATGGAAACAATTTTTTGTCCTTTAACGGAATGTCCAACGGTTTCGATTTTGAATTTTTTGGCATAAAAATCCAAGAGTGGTTCGAGGTGTTTTAACTGAATATAACGCCCCTGTAATAGTGATTCAAAATGTCGTTGATACCAAGTTTCAATTTCCATAGCAAGTATTGTCGTTTACAAAAGTAAACATCTATAAGTTTACAATTGTAATCAAGATTTGGATTCATTTATGTTAATCGTTGTAAACAAAAGGATGTGGAAGTTTACAACAGTACCGTGAAATTTAACAATTTGATTTGATTTTAAAATTAAGTAATTTTATTTCAGGTACTTATGTTATATTATTTAAACTAAATATTCAATAATATGCACTCATGTTTACAAATGTAACTTGTTCTTTCCAACTGCCTTGATTACATTTGTAACAAAGTTTTTCTTTTGCTGAAGTTACAATGGTAAACACCTTAGAATTTTCGAAAAGACTGCAGAAAATCCTTGAGTTTTATGGATTATCTGCCACTGCTTTTTCCGAAAAAATCTCCTTCAACCGCTCCACAATTTCTCATCTCCTATCGGGTAGAAACAAGCCCAGTTTGGAATTTGTCATGAAGGTCTTGGAAGAATTTCCAGAGGTAGAATTGTATTGGTTGTTGAACGGCAAGGGAACCTTCCCTTCCACTTCGAAAGAGGCAATTCCTGAAAAACAAATTCCGAAAGCCGAAGATCTTTTTCATCAACCTCCTCAAGAAAATCCTGAGCAGGAAAATCAAAAACCAGAAATTACTCCGGTGACGTCTTTCGAAGAAAAGAAACCCCCACTCCCGAAAAATGATTCAGAAATTGACCAAATCATAATTTTTTACAAAGACGGAAGTTTTAAGGCATATAGATAGGGACGTTCTTCGTAAATTTGTATAAAATCCCAATATGCGCCCATTTTTTGCGATTTTCTTCCTTTTTTTACTTTCAAGCTGTTTTTCCCCACCCGAACGCAATTGTTCCGATTTTAAAACTGGAACATTTACTTTCGAAGCTTTGATAGGAACGGAAATTGAAACGACTACCTTTGTACGAAACGATTCTATAGAAATTGATTATTTTCGAGGAAAGGCAGATACCTCCTCCATTCGATGGATCAATGACTGTGAGTATATCGTAAAAAAAATAAACCCCAAAAACATGGCAGAAAAGAAAGCCGTCCATATAAGGATACTATCCACCGACAACCAAAGCTATACCTTCGAATATGGCATTGTTGGTGGGACGGGCAAGGAAAAGGGAACTGCCGTTAAAGTTAAATAGTTAGAGAATTGCTATGAAAAAATCCTTGGAACTCTTCCAACAAATCGTTCATAATCTATTAGAAGATGAAACCAAAAATCCCGTAGCCGAATTTGTTCCCTCTGGCGAGCTGTTTGAGCGCATGGATTTGGATTTGGAAGAACACCCAATTTCGGAAGAAGATCTTGCCACCATCCTTCAAGATTTGGTTTTTAAAGCGCCACGCACGGCCACCAATGCTTTTTTCAACCAACTATTTGGTGGGCGCAATGATAAAGCCATTTTGGGAGACCTTCTTTCGGTCATGCTCAACAATAGTATGTATACGTACAAGGCCGCCGGCCCTATGATAGGGGTAGAAAAGGCTGTATTGCGCAAGGTGTGCGATATTATTGGATGGGACGAAAATGCAGGCGGTACCTTCGCTTCCGGTGGATCCATGACCAATTTTATGGGAATGCTCATGGCTAGGGACTCCAAACAAAACGAGGCACGATATGAAGGCGTAAAAAACAATCTTACCGTGTATACCTCTGCCGAATCACACTACAGCACTCCTAAAAATGCAGCTTTTAGTGGTATTGGACGCAATCAGGTACGAAGTATAGCCGTAGATGAAGTAGGGCGCATGGATGTAGACGCATTAGAAGCAGCAATTGTGCAAGATATCAACGAGGGGTATGTTCCCACTTTAGTGAACGCAACAGCCGGAACTACTGTGCTCGGGGCCTTCGATAACGTAGATGCCATTGCAGGTATTTGTCATACATACAATATTTGGTTTCATGTAGACGGAGCCTACTGTGGTTCTGTCATCTTCAGTAAAAAATATACCCATTTGCTGAAAGGCTTGGAAAAAGTGGATTCTTTCAGCCTAAATGCTCACAAAATGATGGGGACACCACTCACCTGCTCTTTGTTAATGGTGAAGGACAAAAAGTATCTATACGACAGTTTCTCAAACGACGCTAGTTATCTATATCAAACAGATCACGACGATTTCAACCTAGGAAAAACCTCTTTACAATGCGGTCGTCGTAATGATGCCCTAAAATTCTGGACACTTTGGAAAAGTGTAGGAACCCAAGGATTGGAAGGAATGGTGAATAAACAGTTCGAATTGGCCGATGTAGCTAGGGATTACGTGAGAAATCATGAAGATTATGAGGATTTTAGTATCGACGATTCCATCTCGGTATGCTTTAACTACAAAGGCATTCCGGCTCGAGATCTGTGTACATTGCTCTATGAACACTCACAATTATTGGTAGGATATGGTTCTTTTGGGGATCGCGAATTCGTGCGATTGGTCACCATTAACGTGAATAACGACAAAGATGTAATCTTGAATTTCTTTGCAACCCTAGAAAGGTTTGTAGAGGAAAATGAGGCATTATTCCTGAAAAATAGAGTGTCGGTATAAACCCTATTCCCCTTTCTTTAACAGGGTGTTTTGCTCTTCCAACAAGCGCTCAATATTGGCGAGCAACTCAATGTTTTTGGGCGTTTCCACGGCTTCATCCTTAGGATCTTCTGCTTTGGATTTAAAGCGGTTCATCACTTTTATCACTACGAAAATCGTAAAGGCAATAATGACAAAATCGATAAAGACTTCGATCAATTCCCCATAGGCTATGGCGACTTCTTCCACGCCTTCGGAAGCTTCGCGAAGCACATATTTTTTATTTCTGAAATTGACCCCATCGGTAAGTAAAGAAAGCGGCGGAAGTGCCACTTTTTTTACGATGACATTTACCACATTATTGAAGGCCGTACCGATAATAATACCGATGGCCATATCGATCATATTGCCCTTTACGGCAAAATTCTTGAACTCGGTAAAGAAATTTTTCATCTATGTAAAGATTTACAGCATCGGCAGGTTACGATGCACCCGTCTAAAACAAGGTAGTCTGTCCTTCGTCATCGTCCAAGTCCGAAGGTGTATTATCTCCTGAAGAAGTCTCGGTTTTGGAATCGGAATTATCAGCTCCATTACCTGTAACAGCCTCTTCTTCCACCACTTCTATTTCCTCTGGTGCTATTGGCTCGGGCTCTTCATAAGGCAAAGGATCCAATTCATTGATTTCCAAAACCTTACTTTTAGTTAACTGATTCCCCATAGCGGTAATTCCCTTCACGGAAATGAACTCCTCTAGGTTCACTTCTAAGTTTTCCTTACGATCCTTTCCTCGCTCCTTAACGAAAACTACCTCAGCCATAGGTCTATGGACTGTAAAAATGCGTTCTAGGTAGGATTTAGGGTGATCGGTAATTACACTTTCATCGCGATCTGGATTGTCAATCAAGAAGCGTTTCACATAGAAAAGCTCTTTTTCTCCTTCCCAATAAATAGCAGAAAGCGGTTTGTTTGGAATCCATTTTTCCAACACGACCATATCGTCATCGAAGTGCATGGTAACTTCTGGAATGGCCGTTTTTATAACTCCATTCTGCTTCACGATAAGCAGTCTGTCCTCACTTTTAAACTCTCCCAACAATTCCCCTCTTCCATCAAGGTTCAATCGTTGTACGGTATCATCGAACCAAATTTTACGGGGTTTTAGCGTGGAAAGACCCTTTTCCTTGAGTTCTATACGCTTCACTGGGTACTTGGTTACGATATTCCCTTTGGAGCCACGTCCTTTCACCATAAGATCGGCAAAATCGAGATCCCATTTCAACTTTTTAATGCTTCCACTCTGGCGAAGTAAAATGGTCACTATTTCTGCCTCTCCATTCGGATTGGCAGTAAAGTACAATACCTTACTTCCCTTGTTTCCTTGGGTAAGATGGTATTCCTTATCACGCGTAACGGCCGTCACATTGAAGCGCTTCACATAGGTCGCACCTCGTGTCCCGTCTTTATAAATCATATTATAGGTGGTGCGCTTGTCCTTTTTCTTAAAGACAGCCACGTGTATGATTCCTTTCCCTACGAAGGTTTTGGAATCTACCTTGGTTACCACCATCCTTCCATCTTGTGTAAAGACAATAATGTCATCGATATCGCTACAATCGGTCACATATTCTTCCCGACGCATACTGGTTCCCACAAAACCTTCTTCCCTATTCACATAGAGTTTGGTATTTCGGATCACCACCTTGGTCTTCTGAATATCGTCGAATACGCGAATTTCACTTTTGCGCTCTTTCCCCTCGGCATAATCCTTCTTCAGTCGTTTGAAGTAATCTATGGAATATTCAATAAGGTGCTCCAAATGATGCTTTACCTGGGCAATGCTGTCCTCTAAGGCATCAATCTTTTGTTGGGCTTTATCGATATCGAATTTAGAGATACGCTTAATTCGAATCTCCGTTAATCGAACGATATCCTCTTCGGTTACCTTGCGCTTTAAATGTTTTACATGGGGTTTCAAGCCTTTGTCGATGGCCGAAATAACGCCTTCCCAGGTCTCTTCTTCCTCAATATCACGATAGATTCTGTTTTCAATGAAAATACGCTCCAAGGAAGCAAAATGCCATTGCTCTTCCAGTTCATTCAGCTGAATTTCCAACTCACTTTTCAGCAATTCTACCGTACGATCGGTAGAACGGCGAAGCATCTCGGAAACACCAATGAACAGAGGTCTGTTGTCTTCAATAACGCACCCTAATGGAGAAATCGATGTCTCACAATTGGTAAAGGCGTATAAGGCATCTATAGTTTTGTCAGGCGAAATCCCACTCGGCAAATGGACGAGGATCTCCACATCTGCAGCGGTGTTATCCTCTATTTTCTTCACCTTGATTTTACCCTTATCGTTTGCTTTTAAGATAGAATCGATCAAGCTGGTCGTAGTAGTTCCAAACGGAATTTCGGTAATGACCAAAGTGGACTTATCCAACTGATTCATACGGGCCCTACTGCGAATCTTTCCACCGCGTATCCCATCATTATAGTTGGTTACATCTACAATACCACCCGTTGGAAAATCGGGCACCAACGTAAAGCGCTTGCCTTGCAAATGCTTTATAGAAGCATCGATCAATTCAATAAAGTTGTGCGGTAATACCTTGGTAGAAAGCCCTACGGCAATACCTTCTGCTCCCTGTGCCAATAGCAATGGAAACATTACAGGCAGGTTAATAGGCTCTTTCTTACGCCCATCATAGGAAGCCTGCCAGTCGGTAATTTTCGGATTGTAGACCACGTCCAGAGCAAACTTGGACAGCCGTGCTTCGATATAACGTGAAGCTGCTGCACGGTCTCCAGTAAGGATATTTCCCCAGTTCCCTTGCGTATCGATGAGCAAGTCCTTTTGCCCAATCTGCACCATAGCATCCGCAATACTAGCGTCTCCGTGCGGATGGTACTGCATGGTATGCCCTACGATGTTTGCTACTTTGTTATAGCGTCCATCGTCCAAGTCCTTCATAGAATGCATAATACGACGCTGTACGGGCTTAAAACCGTCTTCTATGGCAGGAACAGCACGTTCCAGGATTACATAACTGGCGTAGTCTAAAAACCAGTCACGGTACATTCCAGTGACCCGGGTAATGGTTTCTCCAGAATCCCCTTCGTCCATATCCATATCCTCTCCGTTTTGCTCGTGCAAATCTTCAGGGTTTAGTTCTTCTTCGTTATGTTCGTTTTCGTCGTTCATAAAAAGACCGCCTCTGGGGCAGACTAGGTTTTATTATGATGTAGTGTTTTACTCTTCTACTTTGTCCAATTCTACTTTTAGGTTATTGATGATGAATTCCTGTCTATCGGGAGTGTTCTTACCCATGTAGAATTTCAGTAATTCTTCAATACTCATCGCTTTGTCCAGCATTACTGGATCCAAGCGCATATCTTCCCCTATGAAATGCTTGAATTCGTCTGGGGAAATCTCACCCAATCCCTTAAATCGCGTAATTTCTGGCTTGGGCTTCAACTTTTCGATCGCATTTACACGCTCTTCTTCTGTATAGCAGTAAATAGTTTCCTTTTTGTTCCGAACCCTAAACAATGGGGTTTGTAGAATGTACAAATGCCCTTCTTTAATGAGTTCTGGGAAAAACTGAAGGAAGAATGTAATAAGCAACAAACGAATGTGCATTCCATCCACATCGGCATCCGTTGCGATTACAATATTGTTGTATCTAAGGTCTTCTAAAGAATCTTCGATGTTTAGCGCCGCCTGCAACAAGTTGAATTCCTCGTTTTCATATACGATCTTTTTACTAAGACCGTAACTATTTAAAGGTTTCCCTTTTAAGCTGAAAACGGCCTGGGTGTTCACATCCCTACTCTTAGTGATACTTCCACTCGCCGAATCACCCTCCGTAATGAACAGGGTGGTTTCCAAGCTTCTTTCGTTTTTCGTATCGCCCAAGTGAACACGGCAATCCCTCAACTTTTTGTTGTGTAGACTGGCTTTTTTAGCACGTTCGCGTGCCAGTTTACGAATTCCGCTCAATTCCTTACGCTCCTTCTCTGCTTGAATGATCTTCTTCTGAATCTTCTCGGCAATCTCAGGATTCTTATGCAGGTAGTTATCGAGCTGCGTCTTAATGAAATCGTTAATGTAGGTACGAACGGTTGGCAATCCGCCTCCCATTTCGGTAGAACCCAATTTTGTTTTGGTCTGACTCTCAAAAACGGGCTCCATTACTTTAATGCTGATGGCAGCTATAATGGACTTGCGTACGTCGCTAGCGTCGTAATTACGACCATAGAAGTCACGTATGGTCTTTACGATACTTTCACGGAAAGCAGCTTGGTGCGTCCCTCCTTGAGTCGTATTCTGTCCGTTTACGAAACTATGGTACTCTTCGCTGTACTGCGTACGGCTATGGGTAAGTCCTATTTCAATATCGTTTCCACGTAAGTGAATAACAGGGTATAGCATGTCTTCTTGGGACATGTTGTCTTCAAGAAGATCTTTTAAACCATTCTGACTATGAAATTTCTCCCCGTTAAAATCTATGGTGAGTCCTGGATTGAGGTACACATAGTTTTTCAGCATCTTCCCTACATATTCCGTACGGAACTTGTAGTTTTTAAAAATGCCTTCATCAGGGATGAAGGTTACTTTGGTTCCTTTTCGTTTGGAGGTATCTTCTAAATCGGCATCGTTCTTAAGTTCCCCAAGTTCGAATTCGGCCGCTTTTAATTTACCATCACGAACCGATTCTACCTTGAAATATGTGGACAAGGCGTTCACCGCCTTGGTACCTACCCCGTTAAGACCTACGGATTTCTTAAAGGCACGGGTATCGTATTTTCCTCCTGTGTTCATTTTGGAAACCACGTCTACCACTTTCCCAAGGGGAATACCCCGCCCATAGTCACGAACCCGAACTTCTTTGTCCTTGATTCGTATCTCGATAGTCTTACCCGCTCCCATCACAAATTCGTCGATACAGTTATCGAGTACTTCTTTCAATAGGATGTAGATACCATCATCCGGAGAAGAACCATCCCCTAACTTCCCGATATACATTCCGGGACGCATACGGATGTGTTCCTTCCAATCGAGGGAACGAATATTATCTTCGGTATACTGGGTTTGTGACATATCGTAGGTAGAATAGAGGCTAATATAAAATTATGATGCAAAAACTGAAACCCAAATACGGTAAAGTAATTAACAATTATTGGTTCAAATTGTTAAGAAAATGAGGCTCTGGTAATTGCCGTCTGATGAAATTTAGCTACCTTGGGTGATCCAACTACAGAACTAATAAACCAATGAAAAAAATCATCGCCCTTTCAACTGTCATTTCTTTATTTTTATTGTTTACTTCCTGCAATTTTGGAGGTAAAGGTGCCGAAGATCTCGACACTTCCGATTTTAGGGTAGAATCGGCCCTACAGATGTACCAAATTTCGATCCCCAAGTACATGAAAAAAGCGGAGGATCTGAATGCCGATGCCTCAATGCAGTTCCAGAATATTTTCAAGGAAACGTATCTTGCCATTATTGATGAAGACAAAACGGATTTTGTTGACGTATTCAAAGAATTGGGCCAATATGACGATGGTCAATCCATTGCAGGCAATTACCGCAATGTACAAATGGACTACTTTACCGAAGGCATGAACATGCTAAGCGATGCCACTCCCAAAAAAGTGACCATAAATGGCTTGGATGCAGAACAAGTAGCTTTCACCGCGCGTGTTCCCGAAGTAGACTACGATATTTACTACATCATCACCTTTATTGAAGGAAGGGAAAACGTGTATATGGTTATGGAATGGACCTTGGCCGAATACGAAGAGAAGTACAAAACCACTTTCCTTCAAATGATCGATACTTTCACGGAAATCTAACTCCAATTCTATTTGGAAGTCATTTTCGAAAATAAAAAGCACCTAGGAACCTATAAGTTCGGAACTACATGGACCGCACTGGTTTTAGGCTCCATTTTTATGTTCAATTTTCACTCTATAATGACGTTGCTGTTGGGAGGCGAGGGCCCCGATGCATTCGACGTTTTTGTTCCTGTCAGTGTTTTGATACTCATTTGGACTGTGAGTGATTTGATGGAGAAACACGTGCAATCCATTCGCATTTTTCCGGAGGAAGCATACCTTTCCGTTAAAACCAAAAGATACTTTAGAAAGGAAGTGGAGAAAAAGCTGAACTTGTCCGAATTGAAGATCACACAGTTGGACGAAGTGCTTTTTTCAAGTCAAATATTCTTCAGAATAAACGATGATTCACAAGAAGTGGAAGTCTCTTCAGTTCATAAAGGTGTTTCAAAAAAGAAAGTGAAAAAGTTATATAAGCGATTGGAAGCCCTAGCCGCTCCACAACCTCAATTAAGCTAATACTGCAGCTTCATTTTAGAGCAGAAAAATCAAGAATCTCAACGCGCTGAAAAAAAGGAAGTAGTACAAAAGGTGCAGATAATCTGTTTTGGTTACAGAATAGCGTTGTCTAATGGTCTTGCGATTGAGAAAGTAGATGATATAACCAAAAATTACAAAGTATACGGCCATAAACCCATCATACGCACTGGGGAGTCTTGAATCTATGAGATACACTCGTGCCATATTATAAAGGGACCAAAACAAAAACACGTAGACAGCCGTACAGGCCGCTATCCAACCCCATTTTCGTTTTAGAAAAAGTAAAACGCCCGCGATCCCGAATAATAAGAGAATTATGGTCGTAAATCCGTAGGTATCAACAAAGTCCCGCAGCTTATCCAGTGTCGTCTCGTTGTCATAATCCAAGGCAAAAGTCCTTTGCAGGGCCATTAACGTAACCACTGCCATGGCAATACTTATAAAAGCGAAAAAAGCGGCAATTAACTTTTCTACCACCACCATCCAACCTGGTGTCTTGGGTGTTTCTGGGATTACGCGGGAAAATGGACTTTCTTCCAAAATCTAGTCTCAATTTTTGATAATATAAACAACCCGGGAAGGAATAATGGAAATGGCTCCCGAGCAGTGCAAAAATATCAAATAGAATCAAATAGCCCTTCATATACAAAGAGCAGCAAGCTAAAACTCATATGCTTCTGAGTTCCTTACCGCTCCATAACTAATTTAGGTAGTACCATTAAGGAAAAGTATATTCACTTAGGCCTCTCCAAATTGAAACATGTACGAATTGCTGTTCTATAGTTTAATTAATTTCTTAGTGAATGTAGATCGTCCATTATAGGCTTCTATAAAGTACAAACCATTGTTGAAACTGCTTATGTCCAGTTCCATTCTCGAATCCACATTAGTACTACCTGTAATGTTCTTGTGGTAAAAGACTACTTTGCCTAGACTATCCATTATTCTAACGGAGTATGCACCATTCAAAGTTGAAGGGAGTCTTACATTTAAAATAGTACTTGTTGGATTCGGGGATACGAAAAAATCATTCTTTGCTAAATCGTAATCCTTTGTTGACAATGGGATTCCCGAAATAATTCTAAGATTCTGAGTACCTGAATCTGTAATATACATTCTGTCTCCCGCACTATTAAATAATATCCCACTTGGAAAGCTGAATGTTGCCACAGAGATATCTCCGTCCATACTCCCTTCGGCACTTCCCGCAAAATGGGTTATATCATCAATTCCATTCGGGTTAATGCTATAAATTTCATGGGAATCGAGCATGGTCCCCCATAGACTTCCTTGAGCATACGTAATGAACCCCAAAAACGAACCGCCATCTCCTGGAACTATCTGGGCTATAAATTCGAGAGCTCCACTTGACGACACTCTATAAATCTTAGCATCGTTAAGATTACCGGCATACAAGGAACCGTCATCCCCCATAGCCAAACCTACAGGGCCGTTGAGATCACCGCCAGAAGCTATTTCAGTTATAGTACCATCGATTGCCAATCTGTAGATGCTGTTCTCATCATAGGTGCAAAATATCATATCATCACTATCGAAATCTTTAATAATTCCAGATGCATTTCCCGTGACCGGATACGAAGCTAATTGGTTTCCGTCACTGTCAAACTTTACAATGGCTTGACCAAAATAATCACACACAAATAGATTGTCGTTGGAGTCAAAAGCAATGCCATTGCAAGAGGTTAAACCTTCAATAAAAACTGTCATTTCTCCTGCCGTATCGTATTTAAGGATTCTTCCGGCCGAAAATTCTGACAGGTATACATTTCCATTGCTATCCAGAGCAATCCCATCGTCCGGGGATTCCTCGCTAACCGTTGTTACAGTTTGTGATATTGATGTTAATGAAATAAGCATTGTTAGGGTGATTAAAAGTAAATTCTCTTTTTTCATTTTGTGTTTGTTTTTATGTTGTTAAAGTCCGTGGGGCCCACTTCTATATGGACCCTATAATTCCTTTATCATCGCACAAAGTGGGATGAATTCGCTAAATTCAAATAGTGTAGATTTAATTGTACTCTGAGTAGTTTCGACCTAACATTTAAGTCTCAATCTCAAAACTGCATTCGCACTTTCTTTATGTATGTATTTCTTAACTCTTTCGAAACCATACTTTCGATAAAATGTTCTTCCAATTATATTTTTTTCAAATACTTCAACCTCTAAAATTGAGTGTTCCTTTCTTATAAAATTGACTAGTTTTGTTCCAATCCCTTTCGACAAATGACTTGGTTGCACAAATAACCCCCCAATTTCATTGTCCTGCATACTTATAAATCCAAGTATTAAATTATCAACTTCATATACCCATGTTTCGGAATTCGGTATGTAGATATGGACCATATCTGATTTAACTTTCTCAACAAAATCGGAGTTCAGAAATGGATGGGCTAATCTTGATGATTCCAACCAGACTTTTATAATCTGATCAAGATCCTGATCTCTATGTTTTCTAATCATGGAATAGAATTTTCAAATTCATTCATAGGCTTGGTTGTACTGTGATAGGGAGTGTTTAAATTGCCTACATATTTTCATGCAAGCATTTTTCAATAACCTGAATATTCTCTGGTGATACAGACAATTGTTTCCCATCGCACATAACAATTTTACCCTCACCGGAAAGATCTAGCTCCATTAAGTGAAAAAAATTAATCAGCGCCTTAGGATGTAAAAGCATAAAGCCATCGGAAACCAGTCGCTCTTCATAATACGCTAGACTTTCAGGAACTACTAGCATTCTCCCATCTACCAAATGGACCTCTGTCCGACCGCTTTTCTCAAGGATGTACTTTATATCCTTTATGCATTCCAATCTCAATCCTTGCTTCAACGGGAATGCTATTTTTCCCAAGACACTGATTAGGATATTCATCCTATAACCTAAATGATCGCTATGAATATTAAAAGGCTTCATTAATCATGTATTTTCCTCGTTTCTTCTCCAAAGCAATTTTCACCGGATGATTTCTGTGTTGAGCAACTATTAAAAAGAAACCTAGTCTTGAAGCCTGTCTACTTCTTAATCAACTTTTTGGTAATGGTTGTTCCGCTATTGGAGACCTTAACTAAATAAATCCCCGAACTTAGATGTGAAATATTCATTTCTGCTAAAGTCCTATTCTCTATTGCAAGAATAGATTCTTTATAAAGTAACTCTCCCAAAACATTGTAAAGTGTAACTGTATAGGTTCCTTCTAAAAGACTGCCTTTCAGCTGTAAGTTGTCATAAACCGGATTGGGAACTACGGTCAATACTTCACTTCCCAATTCGGTGTCTCCGAAACCCAGGGTAAAACCCGAAATAATCCTCAAATTCTTGGAGCCAAAATCGCTGACATACATGGTGTCTTCAGAGTCATCGAATAAAATTCCGTTAGGTTGGTTAAATGTTGCTACAGAAATATCGCCATCATCACCTCCGGCAATACTTCCCGTGAATACCTCGGTATCGTTTATTCCATCTGGGTTTATTGTATAAATTTTATTTTCCTGAAATGCAGTTCCCCAAAGGGTACCATGGGCATAGTCAATAAAACCCAAATTACCCTCATCACCAACAGTGGCGATGTAATCGATGCTACCATCTGCTTCTACTTTATAAACATCCCGATCGGTAAAATTACCCACAAAAAGAGTCCCGTTTTCATCAAATGCCAAGCCTACCGGTCCATTTAGCCCCTCTGCAGCGGATATTTCCGTAATGGTCCCATCTGGAGAAAGTTCGATTATTGTATTTCCTACGTATCTAGTAATGATCATGTTTTCGCTGTCATGATCTTTAATTATTCCGGATGGATGACCATCGATTGCAAAGGATTGCAACAAATTCCCATCGGTATCATATTTATATACCATATTGCCTTGTCCATCACAGATAAATAGCTCTTCATTGGAATTGAATGCCAAACCATTCGGAGTATTTAAACCTGTTACAAATGAAGAAACATCCCCTGAAGGCGTGAATTTAAAAACCGTATCTCCACTATATTGAGACACATAAATATTCCCATTACTGTCGATAGTAATTGCGTCGTCTGGTGTACCTCCCGTAAAAGTAGTAACGGTCTGAGCTCCTAACCAAAATGATGAAAAGCTCAAGAGGCATAATGTAATTGTTTTAATTCGCATAATCTTAAAGTTTAATTTTCGATGACAAATCTAATTTCTGCACTATGGCTTAATCGACCGTTTGGATACATCCAAACATATAGCGGCTCCCTTTAAATTTTGGGCCTTGTTCGATTTCCTACAGATAAATAATTCCGAACACTTCCCTAACCATTCAATCGACCTTTATTAGAATCCTCTTCCAATTAACCATATCTCCAATGTACAGGGTGTCGTTTTCTAATCTGAAAGGTCTCGATTGGTTGGTATCTATATACCAGGGGACTGCGCCTCCCTTAACATGATGTGTTAGTATCCCATTGGCCTCGTCTATGGAGTATTCTCCGAAATAGGCCGCCGAGTTCAATAATATATCTTCGAATGAAAAAAGAACCTTGTTTATTGAATCTTTGGAAGTATTTATTGGGATCTCGTTAAAAATATTTATGGTAACAATATTGCCCGCGGTGTAAGTGAAATGCCCTTGGGCTCCTTTCCCAAAGGGATATATCCATCGTTTTGAAGTGGGGTCGAAATCGGCAAGCTCTATCAACTTCCAAGTTCCTACGAGCTGTTTTTCACTTTCACTTTCACCTTCCATCAATGTATCCAAATCGTTTTGGTTTTTGGGAGTCAGAAGATTTTGTGGATAATTAATCCAATCTATCTGCTCAATAATCTTAAAATCGTCATTGAAAACATGAACAATTATAAAATCCATGGCTTCAAATTTTGTGTCATTCCATTCAAATTCGGTAAAATAGCCTGACGTAACTACCCGATTCCCTTCAATTGTTTGAGTTTCTACAATCAAGGCATCATCACTTAAGCCTTTTAAACTCGGGTTATGCCAATTGAAGAAGTTTGAGAGCGCTTCTTTTCCTGCGATGCTATCCCCATTAATAATATCTATGAGTACAATGCTATCATCATAGTACTCCATAAATGAGCTAAAATCTTTACGCTCTTGGTATGTTTCAAAATAGCCGGATACCCTTTTTCGAATCTTCTTATCATTGCTTTCCCTTGAGGAGCAGGCAAAAAGAAATAAAAAGCAAACGGCTATGTATTTTGTATTGGTTTTCATTCCATTTTTCAAATTCACAGTGTTATTTTAAATCTTAGATTACTATTCTACATAGCTCGGTTACGATTTAACATCCCGAGCACTTAATTAGTTCCCAGAACAGAATGCACCTTCTAACTTTGCATCGTTGCTAGTATATAGAGTATCCATATTCTTATTGGAACAAATTAGGGTAAGCCCATTTGAATTATCAAAAACCTCCCAAGAGGAGCTACCCAAAATGAGATGACTAAGAAAAGGGCTCCGGTTTACATTCAATTCGGCCATATCGTCCATGACACATAGCAGTACTTCCAAATTGGGATTTTGTGGTACACTGAGCTCTTGTAAAGGATTCGCAATTATGCCTAGAAATTCTAAGTTGGGGCTTTGTGTTACATCCAATACGCTTAATTTGTTATTAAAACAGAGGAGAGTTTTAAGATTTGATTGGTTGGCAACATCCAATTCTTCCAGTAGGTTATGACTCACCCATAAGCTAGTTAGGTTAGAAAATGCCTCAATCCCTTCAAGGGACCTAACTTTTTGTCGGTCCGGAGTGGTCGAGGATTTAGATATGTCTAACCACAATACTGCTTTGGCCTCGGATAGTTGGATTTTACCGTCATTGTTGGTATCCACATCATCATCTGCAATTCCATCTCGATCAATGTCCACACATAGGGTATTCACTAGATCATTTTTGAAATTGTAATCTGGAATGTCCACAATTTGTGCATTAACGCATAGCATGCCTTGATAGAAAAGGACGAAGAGGACTCCTATTTTCATGATCTCACTTTTTGGTTTTGACCAAACCTACAGGTAATAAATTCAAAGTCTGTTCGTAAAAATTCCTATGTGATCTTATTTCATAAAATAGAACTCCTTTAACATACCATGCGAAAAATGAATAACTGTCTCTATGGAGACTTTATACTTAATCTCATTCTGTTTTCAAAAATCGCAGTTAAAATGAGGTGCAGTATTGTTTGGATTCATAAAGTAGAACTTCATTTATGAATTCTTTAACAGGCAAATAAATTCTGAAGATATCTTCAATGATTTATTATTGTCTACGTTTATAGTGGCGTAAACTAGATGCCAAAATTTGGTATTTTACAATTCCTATGGCCTTAAGAGGTATTAATTCAATCAACCCATGAAAATAGACTTCATCAACGCACTATACACAATAATAATTTGGTTGAGCCTTTTTTTTGGTACTGTCCTACTTACTCCTAAATACAATAGAAAATCGAGCAATATTTTCTTGTCACTTAATCTATTGCTCGTAGGTGTTCAGTTTGCAATAAATTATTTATTAATCAATGAATACTTAATTAATCCCCCATTATATATGTGCTCCTTTGGTTTTCTATATGGTCCATTGATATTTCTTTTTGTTGAATTTAGTTTGATAAAAGAAAAGGTTTTTAAGCCTCTAGATGCATTGCATTTCTTACCAGGAGCTTTTATTTATATAACCTCTATACTTGGATATGGTTATTGTGACTTTCTGCATCCCCTTCTACTCCCCACAATGCTTATTTATTTTCTACTAGCCCTTCGAAAGATAATCGTATACAGAAAGACCATACCCCAGGTTACCGCTAAGGGCATCGGTTTGGAAACCAACTGGCTCTTGGCGCTACTATTCATTTGTGTCATTAACAGCATTCTTAGCATTATCGAGAGTTACAGCGTGAGTTTCCAATTTATGGGAAAGGAGCTCTCTATTGGATATTTTGTTTTGATAGGCGTATTGGTTTTCGTTAACTGGATCATTTACCATGGAATTATAAATCCAAACTATTTCCTAGGGATTACAGGTGACGATGTGAAAATTGCGGCCATGAATAGGAGTAAATACTCCGATGGTTCAAAAAACGATAACAGGGAATATTTAACGTCTATATCAAAGGAGCTTAACAGGTACATGGAAAAGAACAGATCTTATCTTGAGCAGGACATAAACCTGGACTCATTAGCAGAAGCCTTAGAGGTACATCCTAGAGTTTTATCCCAGACTATTAATAGAATAGAAGGAAAGAACTTTTCAGACTATATTAATTCCCTTAGGGTAGACGAAGCCAAAAATTTACTTGAAGAAGGAAAAGGCACTCTTTTACCAATTAAGGAAGTTATGTACTCTACCGGGTTTACTTCTAGATCTGTTTTTAACACGGTATTCAAGAAGAAAACAGGACTAACACCTAGTGAGTATAGACAAAAGACTAAACTTAATTAAGTTTTTCAAAGTACAGGGTATATTCACTAACACCTACCCCATGCATTACTATGCTTTGAACAACCTTAAGGTGCTTTTCATCTATGGTTACCAATCTTAGGTGGAATTTTTCGATTACCAGGTATGTATATCCATTCGTTTGCTGCATATCGTATTCATGAGTTCCCGAAGAGACCCAATACAATTCATTCCCAAGCAAATTATTTACTACCGTTAGCTTTCGGTCAATTTCATTAAAAGACCAAGTTATCTCCCTTTCTTCATAACTAACGTCAATAGCTTCAAACCCGCCTTTTACATTTACTAGATTCCAAATCCCATGTAGCGGTGCATTTTTATGAGCCACATTTCGTTTAATCTTACAACCTTGCGTAGATAGTAGTAGTAAAAAAGAACACAGAACAATATGCTTGTATATCATCCTATTCTTAGCTTTTGCGCATTAATTGAACAATCTTCAGATCATTGCAATATGAAGTCGAACTCTGGAATGATTTCATCAATTAAATTAGATCCGTTGGTTCCATTGGTAAATAGGATAATCCCACTTTTGTTTTTAAGGCTGGCAATAAACTTGGCTCGGTAAGAGTCATTAGCTCCCCCATGCTCAAAATATATATTATCACCATCGACCTTTATTCTAGGCCCAAGACCATATTCACTAGGGCGCACAGGACGCATCATATCCTTAACAAGAACCTGTGTTAAGTAACCTGCACCCTCTTCATGGTACATACTCAAAAGCATTAGAATGACTTCGGAGAAATCCGTAGGAGTTGTCCATAACCCAGAAGCAGCTGCTTCTGGCATTGCCTGATATCCCCTGGGTAAAGCCACAGGTTTACCATTCCTATTATGGGCCTTGGCAATGTTTCCCAAAGTTTCAGGAAGTGGATTCTCATAGCTGCTCCTATTCATGTTTAATTGGGAAAACAATAAGTCATCCGCAGCTTCATGAAAGGATTTCCCAGTTATTTCTTCTATAATTTGTTGGACTACTGTCGTTCCTCCACCTGAATATCGGTAACGGGAACCAACCGGAAGGTTTATATAGACCCTACTGTTTTTAGCGGGATAATCTCCATCCAATATTTGACGCGTAGTGGGCAATGATTCTTCTGGCATATAGTCTGCAAAGCCATGCACTGTAAATCCGGCTGTATGGGAAAGGATATTGCGTAGAGTAACGGGGTGTTCCTGTGTAAAACGGTTCGTTTCGACTTTCCATGACTTTAAATAGATGTTAACATCGGTATCCAAATCCAATTTTCCTTCCTTGACTAACTTTAATACCATTAAAGCGGTTCCAACCTTACTTATCGAACCAACAGAAAACAATGTTTCAACATCTACATCATTGGGAGAATTCGCTTGGAGTTTACCGTAACCCATGGTCCAGTCTAATGAGCCATTTTTAATGATCGCCATACTTATACCAGGGACTCCATATGCCTCCATTCGGTTTGCCAAACCCATCTTTTTAAGTATGGCATCATAGTTATCTTGAATTGGATATGCCGTCGTTTCTAACGTATGAGCGGTTTGAAGCATATTCGCACTTACTTCCTTTTTCTTACAGCTTACAAAACAGAGTATGCAGGCTAACGTAACAACCAAATGTATTTTCATCAACTTGTATCTCATTGTCATGTTTTAAAATCCTAGTTCGTAATTATCTAGTAATATCAATATAAAAATGAATCCTGAAATAGCCAACAAAACAGTTCCTATAGTGAGGAGACGCTTCATTTGAAACCACATAATTAAGCCCGAAACGGCCCACACAATCATTAAGATGGCCAACGTATCAGCAAAAAACACCCACAACCATCGTATTGATAATCCGGATACGGGATATCCATGTTGTTCATGAAGATTGGTAAACAAATAATTAATCTTAAATTTTCGCTTGTCGAGGTCATCTATCCTATAATTGCCGTTAGTTAGATTATAACTTACGCGATAATTCTTATTAGCATCACTCAGGTCGAATACTAGATTGGGGATGCGCTGTACTCGAGATGCTCCAGGTGTTATGCCTTGGGTAACTAATAATTCTTCTGCCTTAGTTAATAATGCCTCAGAATCTAACATAGAGGGAAACAAATAGCTTCCACGAGCAACTGTTATGTTTTCAGCAAAATCGGGCAAGGTTAATAATTGAACCTTCGAGGAAGGAATGTCTGCATTAATCCGGTAGTCTGCAACATCATTGAAATTCCGTAAAATCATGGTGCTGCTGTATCTTATGTCTTTTATGTCTGGGCTTGTAATTACTCCATCAAATATCAGGGAATCCGTCACGGATAAAGCCAAAGCATCGATATCCGGGAAGAGAGGTGCAAAACTTTCTTCATTCTCTAGCTTAAAGGAATGCGACGTGCGGTTTATCAAAGCGGTAGGATGATTGAACAGAAATCCGGAAAGACCAAAAATGAAAATATAGGGTATCATGAACAATCCCGTATAAAGGTGAATCCTTCTATTGAATCTATGAAATTTAAATTTGGGTTTTGCCATTGTTTTTGTGGAGATATATTTTTTGAAACTATTTAGTATTGATTTTCCGTCTAAACATATATCATTAGGGATTTAGCCTTGTTCGGGGTTATGAATTAGAACACCATTTAACGGGCTTTTAACTAGGTGACGATTGTCATTTGATAGAAGGATAAAGGTATCCTACGTTGTTTCTAAGAAGATTTACATTTTTTAATTTCTAGCGGTAAATCTATCTGATAGCGAAGGTAAGGGTGTTCTATAAGATGTGATTGTAGTCTAGGTTCATAAAACCGAACTTTTTTGGTGTAAATCCTCGACTGAGTAGACTGGTTTCGTTGAATTGATTGGCAATTTAGAAAGCAGAATGATATAGCCAAAAATCACCCAGTCTCCAACAACAAATCTGTAAGTGTAAAAAAGTCCTATAACTTGTTTAACACCTATGTTTAGGGTACTTCGGGGATTACTTGGAAAAAAGGCCTTCTTCCAAAATAGATTCAGTAAGTAAGAATTCCCATTTGGGAATCTTACAAATTCTGAATAAAGTTACACGTTAAATCGGAAATGCATCACATCGCCATCCTGTACGATGTATTCTTTACCTTCTACGCCCATCTTTCCGGCTTCGCGTACTTTAGCTTCGCTTCCGTATTGTGCGTAATCATCGTATTTAATTACTTCTGCTCGGATAAACCCTTTTTCAAAATCGGTGTGGATGACCCCTGCAGCCTGTGGTGCAGTAGCTCCAACGAATACCGTCCAAGCACGCACTTCCTTCTCTCCAGCAGTGAAATATGTTTGTAGATTTAATAGTTTGTAGGCACTGCGAATCAATTTGGCAGAACCGGGCTCTTCCAATCCCAAATCTTCCAAGAACATTTGGCGCTCTTCAAACGTGTCCAATTCGGTGATATCGGCTTCGGTACCAACGGCCAACACCAATACCTCGGCATTTTCATGGGCCACAGCTTCCCTTACTTTTTCCACATAGGCATTACCACTGGCTGCTGCAGATTCATCTACATTACAAACGTACATCACTGGTTTGTCGGTAATGAACTGCACCTGATCGGTATACTCTTCGCGTTCTTTTTCGGTAAGATCGATGGCACGCACAGAAATTCCACTTTCCAGTCCAGCCTTCACTTTTTCCAAGGCTTCCAGCTCTTTCTGAGCCTCTTTATTTCCTGTCCGGGCAGCACGGAATACCTTTTCAATTCTCTTTTCGACCGTTTCAAGGTCCTTCAACTGTAACTCGATATCAATCGTCTCCTTATCACGAACAGGATCCACGCTCCCATCTACGTGTACGATATTATCATTATCAAAACAGCGCAAAACGTGAAGAATAGCATCGGTTTCTCTAATGTTCCCCAAGAATTGATTTCCGAGTCCTTCTCCTTTGCTCGCTCCTTTCACCAATCCGGCGATATCTACGATTTCTACGGTTGCGGGAACCACACGTTCCGGATTCACCAACTCTTCCAGTTTCACTAAACGATTGTCGGGTACGTTTACTACTCCAATGTTTGGTTCGATGGTACAAAAAGGGAAATTGGCACTCTGTGCCTTTGCGTTGGATAAACAATTAAAAAGGGTAGATTTTCCTACGTTGGGAAGGCCTACAATTCCTGCTTTCATTCGGTTTTCATTTTTGAGAGTGCAAATATACGTTTTCGACCAAAGAATCGACCCATTTCAGGTGTCTTTGTACAGAAATCCCCAAGAATCCTTACATTTACCCCACCCCAAATCACTAAAATGCTGTTATTATGAAGAACTTTACCCTTACCCTATTCTTTATAGTTCTTATTATTGGGCCTTCCTTAGCGCAGGAAAATAAGACTATTACCGAAGTAAAAACCGTAAAGCGAATCGTTACCAAAGAGGGCAGTAAAGTAACTGTCCAAGAGGTAGAAACCATCGAAGGACAGAAAGGTGCCGTGGTGGTTGCCGATGACGAGGAGGAGAATCAGGTATTCGCTGAAAAATCGGATACCATCAATCAAAAAAATGTCTTGGTAGACGAAACCAACGTGGACGAAAACAATGAGGCTCTTATTGCCGAACGTAAAAGACAACAAGAGGAAGAACTGAAAAAGTCCAAAGAAGAGGCCATGGCCCGAGCTGCAGCTCAAAAAAAGCTCCTGGCACAAAAGGAAAAAGAAAGACAAGAAGCCTTGAAAGCCAATCGTAAACGATTGGAACGCAGAGGAAAAGGTGTGGGAAAGCTAGATCGTAAAAAAAGGAACTAGTTTTTCTATTTAAAAAAGGTATATTTGAAAGGATACTAACTAAATTAATTACTTAAAATATCTATTTATGAAAAAAGTACTTTTAACCGTTTGTGCATTTGCGTTTGCCATGACCCTTCAGGCGCAGGATAAAGCAACAGAGAAAGCTGAGGATAAAGCGGACAAAGTAGAGCAAAAGGCAGAAACCAAAAAGAAGCCTGCTACATTAAAATCGGCTACATTAAAGGATGCTAGCGCAAACAAAGCTCAAACTGACGACAAGAAAGCTACAGATGAAAAGAAGAGAGCTTTAGAAAGAAGAAAGGCTGCTGTAAAGAAGGAAAAAAAGAAGCAAAAAGACAATAAGCCAAAATATTAACTAATCGACCTGCAATTCCTTGCGAATTGCTTCATGATACGCCGGAAAGGCTATCAAGTCGTTATGAGACCCTCCCGATATGGTAACCAAGTTCGCTTGGTCCTTGGGGAGGGTTTCGTATAATTGCTTCCCACTGTGATAAGGAACAACCTCATCTTCTGTTCCATGAAAAATGGTGATAGGACATTTCACATTTTCTGCATAAAACCAGGTAGGAAATTGATATTTTAGAAAAGCCGAAACAGGCAGAAACCAATAACGTTCCTTGGCCAGTTCCTCAAGTCCGTAAAACGGGGTTTCCAACAATAACTTTTGGGGGTGATGATGTGAAGCGACTGCGGTAGCGAAGGTCGTGCCCAAAGATCTTCCATACACGATTATCTGGTCCTCAGGAAACAATTCCATCGCCTTCTTATAAAACATTTTAGCGTCCCCATACAGTGCCATTTCCGAGAGTTTTCCGGTACTCTTTCCATAGGTCCTATAGTCCATAACCAATACATCATATCCGTATTTGGTGAATTCTGAAGTAATGACTCCCCAGCGGGAAAGATCCCCAGCATTGCCATGAAAGTAGAGAATTAAGCCTTTGGGATTGTCTACTTTGAAGTGAAGCGCATTGAGACGGGCACCGTCTTCGGCTTCCAAAAAAAGCTCTTCAAATTCCTCCTGAAACGTATACGCATAGTCCTGAGGCAAGGTAGAGGGTAAAAAAATGAGTTTTTCTTGGAGCAAAAACATAAGTATGGTTATAATTAGGTAAAGACCCAAAAAGGTCCCTAAAATCTTTTTCAATCGTTTCATTTGGCCTTTTTAGACGTATGAATCACTTTGTGGCTGGTCGTTTTCAAATCAATTTCTTCTTTCTTGAAATTGATGATCTCCCCTAGCATTCTGTGGTACTCTTCAAAATTATTGAGGTTCTTGTGTCCCCCTCCTATCACAGGCCATAAACGGGTAAGCTCAGGCTTTATTTTAGAGAGTTTTACACTGCTTTTAAAGGGAATAAGCTTATCATTGGTACCGTGAATGATATGCACGGGACAATTCACATATTTGAGCCATTTATAGGTAGGCATGGGGAAACGCAAAATCAACGACAGTGGCATGAAGGGAATGTATCGCTTCGTCACCTTCGTAAGGCTGTAATAGGGAGCGTCCAAAATAAGCATTTTCGGATTGTTGGTCGAGGCCAGCTTGGTGGCAAAACCAGATCCCAATGATCGGCCGTAAAGGATGATGAAATCCTCTCGAACCCGTTCCCTCATTTTGTTATATATGTACTGCAAATCATGTTTTATAGCCTTTTGGGTACGTCGTCCCGTACTCTTCCCGAAGCCTCGGTAATCGACCATAATCACATCGTAATTATGCCGGGTGAAATCGACCGCGAACTTCCCCCATCCTTTTATGCTTTTGGAGTTTCCCTTCAGATAAAGCACCACACCCCTTGGATTTTCCGACTTGAAATGAAGTCCGTTGATCACAGCTCCATCCCTGGTTTCCACGTTGTATTCTTCTACAATCTGGTTTTCGTAAGCGAACTGAAACTCCTTGGGTAGCTTTTCGGGTTTAAACAGAAAGTATTCCTGAAGATAATACAGGAGTACGCTTATGACGATGTAGATCGCCAGAATCCAAATCAGTGTATGTAACCAAATGGGCATGCTCTAAGGTACAAAAAATGGATTTTCAACGTTATGTATGCACTAGCAATTCATTTACCGTATTAAATTCACCTTCATGAAATCTTCAAAATTAACCCTCCTCTTCCTATTTGTTCCTTTTATTGTCTTCGCCCAAAACAAAAGTATTAAGCCCCAGCCCCTTCCCAAGGGACATCCGGGTTCACTTATTACGATTACCCAAGACTTTGAAAGCGGAACTATGGATGGTTACAACCTCTACGTACCCAATTCTTGCCATACCCAATCGGAAAAATATCCTGTCTTGGTCTTTCTGCAAGGAGGTCTAGGAGTTGGCGGTGACGTTGACAAGCTATTGCAATGGGCACTACCCCAAATGATCATGGAAGATAGTTCCCTGAAGACTGAATTAGACCGCTACCTAAGGGATACATTTATTGTAGTTATGCCTCATATAGATGGTGGTGAGTTCTTCAATAATGAAGACACCATGCGCCAAATATTAAAGGATGTGATGGCTTCCGAAAATGTGGATCCCGACCGCATTTACCTTACTGGTCTAAGCCGTGGTGGATTCGGCGCCTGGGGATTGGCCAGTAGTATGAGTGATGTATTTGCCGCAGTAGCTCCTATCTGTGGTGGTCCTAGAGGTGTGGGCGATTACGAAGCCTTGGCAAGTATGCCTATTTGGGTGTCGCACAATACCGAAGACGCTGTGGTTAGGTATCATCGTAGCGAACGTGGTGTAAATCAGTTGGAATCGCAATCCGAAGTCCGTTTTCATCACTCCAGTTCCATCGCCAGCGCCGATTATGAAAACCATAATTATATTTTCACCTCCCGTGAAAGTGATAGCCATAATGCTTGGACAGAGATGTATGGAGCGTCCAACTTTTATAAGTGGTTGTTGCGATTCGAAAAGTAATCTGAAGATTCTTACATAAATAACTTTCTGATTATCAGTATATTTACATTATAATTGATGCATTCTGATTCAGTTTGCTCTTAAAATATAATGTGCGATGCGTTGTTTGGGGAGAACAGCAGGGTTTAAGCGGTGCAAGAATAACTGCAAATTTCTCGTTTGTAGGCACCATAGGGTACAGTTGATCATTTTCTTGATCATTACCCTACCTTCCATTCTTTTGAGTTATTACGAAATCTACCAGTACACAAGGGCTAACGAGGTTTCAAATTATTTAAAAGTAGACGAGCTTTTGGAAGATCAAAAGGCTCAGGATTCCTTATTGAGAACCACCATTTCAGTCATTGAAAAAATAGAGCCTACCCTTACCGAACGCTACAATCTACAAGGCAATGACTCGCTATACCATAATGTTGTAGAGGCATTTGAATACGAGAACATGACCAAGCTTAGAGAGTCCATTAAAGAGGCCTTTGAGGTAGATTCCCTTGATTATGATGAAATGTTAGGGTATGTGGTGGCGGGATATGTAGGTCTCAAAGACTATGCGAATGCAACCAAGATGGTGCTCGAACGGGACAAGTCGCTCCCTGAATATAATCATAGCCTAAAGTTGGATATCATTTACTGTCTTAGGAATGCTCGGCTTCGTCATGGAGCAGAATACGCCGAAAATTTAGCGGACAGCCTTAAGGGTGAATACGGAAATAAGATCATTACGAATGTATGGGCACATACCCCCTATTCTATAGCCACTTTAATGGAAAAGGGAATCCATCCGCGTTATTTGCTCACCCAATATGTTTCTGATGCATCCCGTGACCGTTTACGGGAAGTTATTGACGATAATGACCCTTATTGTTCTTATGGTTACTACCTCATCGGTGACTACGAAAAGGCGTTATCCTGCAATCCAAATTCGAGAATCAAGGACATCCTTATATATGCATCAGGATATGAGAAGGTAAAACAATTCTATGAGCAAAAGTCTGAGAAGGATTTTAGTCTGGCGGTGATTTCTTTTATGTCTGGAGAGAACGATGTTACCCGAAGGGAGAAGTCCTTGTTACAGGAAGCCATTCAATTTTTTAGCCAGTATGCCAATAATCCCAGCTATTCGGAGCTTCCTCACTACGATGACAGCCTGTATTGGATGGCATGGTGTTATGCCCAAATGGACGATAACGAAAGGGCCCTTGAGGTATTAAGAGGGCTTAATGAGGGAGATTACGTCCGACAAAAAACTTCCCTAGAACCGGTGCTCATTTCTCGTATGGGAAATAATGTAAGCCGGGAAAACCTGGATTACGTGCTGGGAAATGTGCTTAATTCGAGAGGCTTCCATTGGGACACCCGAAATTTTAGAACTCTTATTTCTAGAATGGACAATAGTGCCATACTTGCCATTATTCAGGAATATCCGGAAAAGGCTTCCCATGGAGTCAATTATTTTCTCAAGGAAAAAATGAACAAAAATTGGTTCGATGAAAATACCCTCCAACTCTGTAATTCTTTGCTAAGCGGAAATTATCGTATTTCTGAAGAAATCCGAAAAACTGCTGAGCAAGGGGTATTATTGGGAGAATTAAAGACGACCAACGATGTGAATCGGTTTTTGGCCCTTCAGAAAGAGCTCACCTACAATATCTCCCCTTCCACTTTAGCTGAGGAGATTGAAAACGGCATGCAGCGGTTTTCCAATTCCAATAAAATGGATTACCTCCACTATTTGCTCATTCGAAAATTGGTGGTGGCCGATCCTACAAAAGTAGAAGCCAAGGTAGCCGAGTTTATGGATAACTATCCCGATTCTGATCTCGCAGATGACGCTTTAGCAGAAGGAATCTATAATTTTTTCAAAAACCTTGAAGATCCGAATAAAGGATTGAATCTATTCAATACCCTATTGCTTAATTACAACAATACCAATGCGGTGGATAATGTCATTTATCACATAGCCGACTTTTATAACAAGGAATGTTGCTGTAGTTATTATGAGAGCAGCAATATGGCTTACAGCTGCCGTACGGCTGTGAAATATGCCGATATCATCGTGCAAAAGTATCCAGAGTCGTCTTACTATTTTAGAAGTCAGCAAATTATCAATAAAGCCGTTGGGCTGTTGTACAAATACAATTACTCCTTATAAACCCATGGCATAAGAAAAGGGGAAGCATTCTCCCCCTTTTCTGGCCATTATGGCCTTCCGATAATTAGAAGCACTTATCGAAGTTTATCATAATCCTTAACGCATTGTTGCAATTGCTTTTTCAATGCTTCTTTTTGTTTTTTCAAATTGGAAATTTCGGTGCTTATTGCGGATAACTCTTGACTCATGGCACGCTCCCTACTTCCTGAATTCACCACACCTAAAGCTGCCTGGGTTTTGGTCTCAAAGGACTCTATCAAGGCGATATCTTCCCGTAGAAACCCAATTTCCACTTCCAATCGGGCTGCCTCCCCTTCATTGCCATTGGTAATATGACCTTCCCTGAGTTTGATCTTCTTATTAAGATCTACGTTCATAGCATCCTTTTGCGTTTTTAATTCAAGCAACCTTCCCGTGTATTTCGATTTCTCTGCCGGTTTCAGCACGGTAAGCCAGCGTCGCATTTCTTCTTTTCGGGCATTCTGAACCTTTTCTTTGAACAAGGTTTCATATTGAACGATTTGTATCTTACCTTCAAGCACTGGACACTTGTCAATATGTACCGGAAAATCGATTTTATACAACTGCCCTTTTGAATCATCGCATCGGTTCAATATCCTGGCATAGTCCCTTTCCGACTGCTCCAATTCATAAATTTTATCTTTGAAATAACGCTGCAAATCCCTTTCTACATCCCGTATGCTCATAAAATCCTTATTGGGGGAAGTGATCTTGCCATACGTGGTTTTTATGCGTCTATACGTCAAGTTATTCCAATCGGGTACCCACTTTCCATTTTTACAGATCATTTGGGGAATGCATTCGGCTTCCACAGTTACCGTTGGAATTTCATAGTACAATCGCATGGATTTTTTATTCAGCTTTCGACCAAGTCCTGAGATTCCTGTGCTCACTTTTTGAAGCGCCTCCAGATAAAAGATAGCAGCATTCGTAAGGAGTCCATCATAATTGAAGGAGGAATAGTCTTCAATCTCCGTTGGAATAAATTCCATTTTGGTCACATGGTGTTCCAATTGCCATTGCCCGGTCGTAAGTAATGACTTCTTAAGATCCCTATCTACCACCAAACCTTTGGTAAAATTCATGATTTGCCGTGCATCCTTGGTCCAGTTAATGACTTTTAAGACCAATCCGAAGTAATTGGATACCGCATCGCCAATTCCAGCATCACGGGCCATTACGGGTTGTTGCACCACAATGGCTTTACGCTTACGATCGAACATCGTCCATGATACAGGAATTCCTTTAGCCAATGGCATTACCGCATCTTCCTTGCACTTCTTTACGGTTATGGTGGGCAACTCGGTTACCCCTTCCATACGAAGGGAACGTGCCATAACCCTTAAAATCTTTTCGTGCTTTGAGGTGTTGTAGTTCTTTCCAGCCACCAAAAGCAATTGAAACAAATCGCCTTTGTGTTCTACCTGTACAATGGTAGAACCACCCTTCAACCGTTCCCCTGTTTTGGGGTGCTTGTAAATGCTAGCAATGCACGCTCTCGCTCCACTTACTGAAGTTTTATAGGCGATTCCAGTTTTGGAATCGGTTTCATCGCAAAGCAATTTTATATCCTTTCCGCCTTGATCTTCAGCAAAGAAGATAACACCTCCAAGGTCCTTTCCGAAGTTATACCAATGAGCCCTTCCCAACTTGTCGTATGTTTCCTTTCGCTGTGCAGCTCGTTGTTCTTTGGGAAGCATCTTTATCACTTGTTCAAATTGCTTCTTCACCATGGCCTGTTGAATGGACTGTTCTTCGGTAATGACAAAAGGCTCGTATACCATCATGGAGAAGGTCTGCTTCGGCGTCTTAAAAAACAATCGTTTTCCAATTAAGGTCTTCTCGAACTCCTCATAGTCGTACAAGGGTCCTGAAGGGTCTCCTTTTCCCTGATCGGAAGTATCTTCGTCATCACCAGCCGGATCATCCTCTCCAGCTGTTTTCAGCAAGTCACAGGCATCGATAAATCGCTTCTCGTGAATGATCTTGGGTTTCCCTAGGGCTCGGTAGTAAAAAGTGGCTTTCTCGCAGGATTTCACTTTCTGCTGCCCCATGGACTTACTATTGAATTGATCTACCGCAATCTGCGCATAGTTTGCAGAGAGGGAATAGTACAACAAGGCCTTCCGAAGGTATACTCCTTGAGTGGAAGAGCCTTTGGGAGCGGCAAAAGCCAACTCATCCGCCTTCTCTCCTATACGATGCCCCAACTGATGCAAACTAATAAGGTCGATCAATTGCTTATCCTTTTTGGCTTCCTTGGTTTTATATTGCTCCTCTAGGTCCCAAATATCCTGGGCCTGCAGCACGCCTCCCGCAAAGAGCAATAGAAAACAGTATAACATATATCTTTTCATGGCTCCCGTTTTATTGTACCACGAACTCCACACGGCGGTTCATCGCACGTCCTTCTGGGGTATCGTTGGATTCCAATGGAATGGCTTCCCCAAATCCGATGGCTGTGAGTCTATCGGCATCGATTCCCATGTCTTCCAAAGCCTTTTTCACCGATTTAGCACGTTCGTTAGAAAGGTTAAGATTGTACTCATCGGCTCCCACATTGTCGGTATGCCCTTCGATGCTAAACGTCTTATCGGCATTGGCCTTCATCACATCGGCAATACGCTGTACTTCGGCATAGGATCTTGGAATGATCTCCGAACTTCCTGTTTCGAATAGGATATTCTGGGTAACGATCTTCCCTTCCAAAATTTCTTCTTTGTATTTGGGATGTGCTCCTGCGGCAACTTTAAAATTATCGATAAGGAATACGGGCTTCTCGGTAGTCTGACAACAATTCCACATCGTAAAGAACACTGGTTTAGCTCCCGGGTCGATGCGTGTGTTGAACATTCGGTAATCGTTGAAATAGCCTTTAAAACTATTGCCATTCACTGAAATAGAGATATGGTTCCAGGTTCCTCCAAGGTCATAGGCGGTTACATCGGGCAATTCACCTCCAACCTTCCCTCGTAGGGCCATAGTGGCATGTCCAATACCGATGGTAGCTACTTGTTTTTTATTGCCATCGTAGAAATACAGCGTGTATCCGTAACTCCCGTAACCCTTATTTTCGGCGGCTGGATCGGCTACGAATATGTCGAATTCGATGGTGTAGGCTTCGGGCAGGGTAAAGCCTTCTTCCCAATTGGGATGGCCATAACCCAGATCGCCACTCATAACGTGGTTCTGTTCGGAATTTACTTTGACCACTTCCATAAGACCTTTGTTGTAATACCACTTACTTGGGATTTCCCCAATGTCTTCGTTTTCGAAATCGTCGAAAAAGATGATGTCACGTCCAGGTTTGAAATCGTAGCGTTTCATCCAGATTTCTTTCTCTTTCTTTTCGGACATGTCTGGAGTCACTACCGGACCGCTTTCTGTGGAAGCGCCTTCGTCTTCTCCTTCGCCATCTCCGTTTCTCTTTTTCTTCTTTTTGTCTTTCTTTTTAAAGATGTTTTCTACTTTTTCGATGCCTTCATCGATAGTTTCGTTCTCTTTCTGTTCTTTTTTGTTCTTTACTTTCCTTTTAATTTTTTCGAATAACTGTGCCTCTGCCGGGGTTTGAAAGGCAAATAAGGCGATCATTATTAATACTAAGTGCTTCATGATTATAGGATTAATGGTTTAACAATCACTCTTATGTCAATTCTCGAAAAGGGATTGTAACCGAGGAAGTGGATTTTTTTGTCACCCTGAGCCTGTTGAAGGGTGATTTTTTGGTTTCTGGTATCGAGGGGCACTTATTACAGGCACCTCGATACATTCTTCTTCGAAGAACACTCGGCGGACTGTAATTTGGAATACTGTTCGAACGCCGAATGATGCGAAAAGCTGCTCGCTAGCCTTAGGATTATATGAAGTGTCATGGTTAAAAAGTTCTTATCCGATCATTTTTCACAACCACTGGGTAACAAAAATTCCTTTTACCCTCTATCTACCATTAGCGGTATCCGAAAAGCTATAATAGAGTAGGAATCAATTTAATTTTATAAGTATGAAAAATGTATTTCATTTAGTCCTTTTTAGCCTATTGGTAGTTAGTTGCACCTCAGAAAGTAAACTCGATAACGGAGAGAGTAAAGCTCCAGATCAGCTTAACCTATCGGATAGAAGTTGCGGTTCTTTTTCCATCGAAGAAATTAATTTAATAGGGGAAAAACACAACGAATACGTAATAGATTGGTTGCAGCAATTGGATTGTAACTCCCCCGATTTCATGGAGGATGCAATGGCTACATACAGGTCCCTGGGTAAAGGAGAATTTAATGATAATCATATCAAGGAAATGACTAACGATCCAAGGGTAACCTTTGCTGCCGAGGATTATGCCCAACAATTCAACAATCCCGCTACTGTGGGCTACTATAACCAATTGATGAATCTAATTGACCAGAGTAACGATTATGCAAGTTTCGTTGCCGGCCTAACAGCGTTACAAAGCCAAGTAGATTCCAATTTGGATTGCTTCGACTGGAGCTTTATGATGACTTCCATAAGCGTTGCTAGAAAATCTGCGCAACTATGGACTCCCGTTGCCGCTGGCGGAATGGGATTGGCTCCTTGTGGTACTACTGGCTTTTCAAGAATTCCATGGTGGAAAAAGGCCGTGAGAAATGATATTGCTGGTGCTGCTGGGTATTTCATGGCAGTAGGAGTTGGTCTTACCGTTCCTGGGGCAAACGTAGCTATTGCTGGTAGTGTTGCCTTTGCAGCGGGATGGTCATCTGCTGTAGGAAGCCTTTGGGACTAATGCAATATAAAACCTTGAAAATAGTAGAAACTCCCGCTTCGGTGGGAGTTTCTTGTTCTGATGCTCTTTTTCCATTGATGAAAAACGAAAAATCGTTATTCATTAAAACGGTGCTCTATTTCTTTCATTCAACAATGCGCTTCCCTAATTCTGCGTTTACCCAAATAGTAAATACATCTAGTTTTATAACAAAGTGCTCAAAAAATGAATTTATTCCAGAAAGCCGCCCGTAAGATTATCAAGATCTCCTTTGATTTTGCAGTAAAAGTCATCACATTTTTTAGTGAAATGTCTACCTATCACTCCAAATTGGAAGCATTGAACAAACTCCCAGAAGGAACCTTAGGAGCCGAAATTGCAAATTGTTTGCGCTCTCGTAAACTTCATTTCGTCCCTGGTTTTGAAAGTCACGATCTTAAACATATACTATTGGATTATGAAATGACTCCGGAAGAAGAGATTAGACTACAGGCTTTTATGATCGGAAATGGGAATCATTCAATTCCCAGTTACCTGATCTTTGTTTTTGGAGCGCTTCTACTTCCTGATCGCTGGCGTACTTTTTATGAGGATTACATACACGGAAAACGAACCTTACCTATTTCCCATTGGACCCTAGACGCCTGTGGCCATAGAAATCTAGAAGAACTCAGGAAAGAAATTGTATTGCCTTCTAAAGAGACCCTAGACGTTGTTTATAAGCCAAGCTCATTTATTAAAATTGGCGCGTTAGGTGCTATAACAGCAGGGATTTCGGGTATGCTATTTTGTCTACCCTTTTTGTTTTCTTCGAATATGGCAGATTTAGTGGGTGCAGGATTCCCTTTCATTGGTGGAGCCATACTTGTGGCTGGAGGGCTTATATCATGGTCAAATACAACAAAGCCTCAAAAAGTAAAACTAAAAGTATAATTCAGTAATAAAACCCTACTTAAAATGCATAAACGACTGCTTACCGAGTAGTACTTCGTCCGACTCTACATTGTCTTCGTCGGGAACGCAGCAATCTACGGGACAAACAGCAGCACATTGAGGCTCTTCGTGGAAGCCTTTGCACTCCGTACACTTATCGGGAACGATGTAGTAGATTTCATCGCTAACAGGCTCTTGGGTTTCCTCGGCATTCACAGACTTACCATTGGGCAATACCAAATCGCCCTCCAGATCGGTACCGTCGGCATAACGCCAATCGTCCGCTCCTTCATAAATAGCAGTATTGGGGCATTCTGGTTCGCAAGCCCCGCAATTAATACATTCGTCTGTGATGATAATGGCCATAGCGATTTCTTTTTCTAACTTTGCCGCAAATTTAACACTGAAAAAGGGCTTCTCCAAACACCGCATGCAATTACAACAAAGAATTAACGCATTTACTAAGCTCGGGACGTTTCTTTCAGAATGGTCCCAAGACACCGATAATGCGGCACTACTACAGGCAAAAGCCCAAAACGGTTGGTTTACTCCAGACAATCTACAATTTGCTTTAGAAAGTTGGGGGAAAGCTTTGCAACAAACGAATTTGGAGTCTTGGACGGCGAATTATTCTTTTTCGGAAAACACCGCTTCCAAAACCATCGCAATCGTGATGGCGGGAAATATTCCCTTGGTGGGTTTTCACGATTTCCTTTCGGTATTAATGAGCGGCCATAAGGTGTTGGCCAAGCTTTCTTCCAATGATCGGGTATTGTTGCCCTATTTGGCCAAAGAACTCATAACCATAGAACCGGCCTTTGCATCCTACATACGCTTTACTGAAGACAAACTGGAAGGCTTCGATGCTGTGATCGCTACGGGAAGTAACAATACGGCACGTTATTTCGATTACTACTTTGGGAAATATCCCAACATCATTCGGAAAAACCGAAACTCGGTAGCGGTGCTTACGGGGAATGAGTCCAAAGCACAAATGGAAGCACTTGCCGGTGATGTGTTTCAGTATTTCGGTTTGGGATGCCGTAATGTTTCTAAAGTATACCTCCCAGAAGATTATGACTTCGACGCCTTCTTCAATGGCATGTATGCTTGGAAGGAAATCATTTACAACGACAAGTACATCAACAACTACGATTATAACAAGGCGGTGTACTTAATGAGCGATGTTTCCTTATTGGACAATGAGTTCATGTTGCTGAAAGAAGACACACAGTTCTCTTCTCCTATTTCGGTCGTGTTTTATGAGCGATATAAGGACTTGGATCACCTGAAAGATCATCTTTCTGAAAACCAGGAAAACATACAATGTATTGTGGGGCAAACGGGATGGGAAGGCGAAATTCCTTTCGGGGAAGCACAATCGCCAAAGCTTTGGGATTATGCCGATGGTGTGGATACCTTAAAATTCTTGCTGGAATTGTAGCATAGATTTCGAAATCCTCAGATTTCGGTCCTCAATTTTCAGAAGCTTTCAAAAGCTGATATTTGTTGACATTGTATTGATAATTTGTTGATTTTTTAACCTGTATTCCTTCCATATTTCTCATCTTTGTAGCTGCAAAATTTTAAACCAAATAACTCTATAAATCACCTCATTGTGAAGAAACATAATTTTAGTGCTGGCCCATGTATTTTGCCACAGGAAGTAATGAAAAAAGCATCCGAAGCTGTAGTCGAATTAGACAACATCGGTCTTTCCCTTATTGAAATCTCCCACCGAAGCAAGGAATTTGTTTCGATCATGGAACAGGCGCAAAGCCTTTCATTGGAGCTTTTGGGACTTCAGGATAAGGGATACAAGGCTTTGTTCCTGCAAGGAGGAGCGAGCATGGAGTTCTTAATGGTAGCCCACAATCTGCTTCAAAATAAGGCAGCCTACCTAAACACTGGTACATGGTCTACCAAAGCGATTAAAGAAGCAAAAATGTTTGGGGAATTGGTCGAAGTAGCTTCCTCCAAGGATGGAAACTTCAACTATATCCCAAAAGGATATGAAGTACCTAGCGATGCAGATTATTTTCACTGTACCAGTAATAATACCATTTTCGGAACACAGATTACCGATTTTCCAGAAGTGAATGTTCCTTTGGTATGTGATATGAGCAGCGATATTTTCTCCCGTGAAATGGACTTCTCTAAATTCGATATCATCTATGCGGGTGCCCAGAAAAACATGGGACCAGCAGGAACTACCTTGGTAGTGGTGAAGGAAGATGTACTCGGAAAAGTAGATCGTACCATTCCTTCTATGTTGGATTATAAAGTACACATAGGAAAGGACAGTATGTTCAATACCCCTCCTGTTTTTGCGGTGTATACTTCTATGCTTACCCTACAATGGTTGAAGGACCTAGGAGGCATTGCTGCTATTGAAAAAGTAAATAACAACAAGGCGTCTTTATTATACAATGAAATTGACAGAAACCCATTATTTGTAGGTTTCGCTGCCAAGGAAGACCGATCTAAGATGAATGCTACCTTCAATTTGGCTGAAGGAGCTAATGGAGAATTATTCAACTCCATGTGGCAGGAAGCGGGAATTAATGGATTGAACGGACACAGAAGTGTAGGTGGATACCGCGCCTCTATGTACAACGCCCTGCCATTGGAAAGTGTTCAGGTATTGGTAGATGTGATGCAGGAGTTTGAGAGGAAATCGTGATCTAAGTGTTGAGTGTTGAGTGTTGAGTGTTGAGTGTTGAGTATTGAGTGTTGAGTGTTGAGTGTTAAAATGTTGAATTAGGATAAATGATTGAGGAAATAGCTTTGAATTTTCACTTAGCGTAATTAAACTGGTAAAACTGCTTAGAGAACATAAAGAATACGTCTTTGCTGATCAGCTTCTAAGATCTGCTACTAGTATTGGAGCCAACGTATGTGATGAAGCAGGTGCGGGACAAAACAAAAAAGATTTTATTGCCAAAATGGCGATTGCTTCAAAGGAAGCTCGAGAAACCGGATACTGGTTACGATTGATTGAAAAAGGAAAGATAATTCGAGCAGATATGAAGCCATATCTAAACGAAATAGAACAGATCATAAAAATATTGACAAAAATTGTAAAAACAAGTCAACAAAATCTTTAGTTATAAAGACTTTTGGAGAATGTAAGAATCAAGACCAATAAGTTGAACCAAGTACTTATAACTTAAAATTTAGCACTTAAAACTTAAAACTGACAATGAAAATACTAGCAAACGACGGAATCTCACAAAGCGGAGTTGATGCCCTTACCACTGGTGGTTTCGAAGTGATTACAACGAAAGTAGCTCAAGAGCAATTAATCAATTACATCAATGACGAAAACATTGATGGAATCTTGGTACGCAGTGCTACCAAAGTGAGAAAGGATATCATCGATGCATGTCCCAATCTAAAATTGATCGGACGTGGAGGTGTAGGAATGGATAATATAGATGTGGACTACGCACGCGAAAAAGGATTGCATGTAATTAATACTCCAGCTGCATCTTCTGCATCTGTGGCCGAATTGGTATTTGCCCACTTGTATGGTGGTGTTCGGTTTTTGTTCGATGCCAACCGCAACATGCCCTTAGAAGGAGATACCAAATTTAAAGACTTAAAGAAAAGCTATGCCGGTGGTGTAGAACTTCGTGGAAAAACCATGGGTATTATTGGTTTTGGCCGTATTGGACAAGAAGTAGCCAAAATTGCATTGGGAGTTGGAATGCGAGTTATTTATAGCGATAGCTATGTGGAAAATGCGAGCATCGATGTACAATTCTTCGACGGACAGCAGGTGTCTTTCTCTTTCCAGCACATGGAACTGAACGAATTGTTGAAACAGAGTGATTTCGTAACGCTACACGTCCCTGCCCAAAAGGATTATGTGATTGGAAAAAGCGAACTAGGGCAAATGAAGCCAGGTGCGGCTTTGATCAATGCGGCACGAGGTGGCGTGATCGATGAAGTGGCTCTATTGGATGCATTGGAAGACGGCAAACTATCCTTTGCTGGATTGGACGTTTTTGAAGCGGAACCCACTCCAGCTATTAAAGTACTTATGAACGGAAAGGTTTCCTTAAGCCCTCATATTGGTGCTGCTACCAAAGAGGCACAAGACCGAATTGGAACCGAATTGGCGAGTCAAATAATTTCTTTGCTCAGCTAAATTGTTTCTAACTTTTCCTACCTTTAGGAAATAACCAAAAAACGTAAAGAGCATGTCAGGTATACTTGATTTATTGAACAGTGAAGCAGGACGCCAAATTATTAGTGGTGTTAGTAGTGAAACCAATCAGCCCGTAGATAAAACAGCTTCGGTATTACAAATGGGGCTTCCCATTCTTATGGGAGCCATGAAGCGTAACGCCTCTACTCCGGAAGGTGCTGCTGGACTTTTAGGAGCCCTTAATGGAAAGCACGACGGAAGCATTTTAGACAACCTTGGTGGCCTTTTTGGAGGCGGTGTAGACCAAGCCGTTAAGGATGATGGAATGGGGATATTAGGACATGTTTTGGGCGGTTCACAAAACAATGTAGCCAATGCCCTTTCCAATAAATCGGGGATGGATTCTGGAGCGGTCATGAATATTTTAAAGGTAGCCGCCCCTATCCTACTTGGGTATTTAGGAAAACAACAAAGACAACAGAATGTGAATAGTCAGGCGGGTATTGGTGATTTACTCGGCGGACTTATGGGTGGCGGAAGAAACCAACCCAAACAACAAAGCTTAATTGAGTCCCTCTTAGATGGTGACAACGATGGTAGTGTGATCGATGATGTGGCAGGAATGCTATTAAGCGGCAATAAAAAGAGCGGAGGCCTTGGCGGACTGCTAGGCGGACTCTTTGGAAGATAACATTATACATTGCGAAGTATAATGATGTGCCTTAGACGCGAGTTTAAGGCACATTTTTTGTTAAACACAGTTAAAACACGCTCAAAAACAGGGCGTTTTCATAACTTTATAACATAAAACGTGAGCTATGAAGTATTTTGCAATCATTCTCATTTGTATCCTCACCTTTGCCAGCTGCGATAGTTCTAAATCGGTCGTACAGAAAGATAGTGAAGCCGTCGCCGAAGCTGCCAATGATACCGTTAGAATTGCCAACGATGAGTTGGAATATGAAATCATTATCATTGATCCCGGATTTAATTCCTGGTTAGTTACTCAATACCCTAGAGGGTATTACGGGCAAGACTTTTTGGAACGTAAAAATCAACAGTTCGTGATCGAATACAACCGAAGAGTCATGAATTTCCAGCAGTTCGACAGAAATCTGTACCAGCAGGAGATTAACTATGAGTTCAATATCGATTATGGATACGAAGTAAATTACCTACTGTACAATTACTTCCTTTATTTTCAACAACGGTACAATCAAAACCTCCCGGGAAGTCGGGGAATTAGCAGAGGATAACAAACTATGAATAAACTCAAACAACGTTGGGGCATTACCTCCAACTGGCAACTTACGGTCATTTTTATTGTTTTTGCCATCACAGGAAGTACCTCAGCAAAGTTTGCAGGTCCCTTAACCGATGCCGTTGGTATTACCAGGGAAATGGGTTGGTATATCTATTGGCCCGTTAGGATTCTTATCATTCTTCCCATTTATCAAGTGCTATTGGTGTTCTTTGGTTGGCTCTTTGGAGAGTATGCTTTCTTTTGGAACTTTGAAAAAAAGATGCTACGCGGTATGGGATTGGGATTCTTGGTAAGAAAAGCCCAATAATTTTTTCGCGAACTGCAATAAGGAATATAAAAAAGAAAAGCCCCGATATTCGGGGCTATTTTTTATTCGTTTACTTCTACTTCAATCGTTTGTACGGCCTTATCTGCCTTGGCAAACACGAAGGTGTATAGCCACATGAGCGTAAAGGTCGGAATGAAATCCGTAAAAGGAAGGATCTCTTCCAAGAATACAATCACCGAGGCGATTTTTCCCGTATTGCCTTCATACATTTCACTCATCTTTTTAGCAGCATAAGGGGCCCAGACGATGTCTAGAAAAGGTCCCACTACAGGAATAAAGTAGGTAGCAGCACCTACAAGATCGTAAAGGACTCCTCTTCTTAATAATTTGTATTTGTCTTTTTTCATCTAATTAAGCAGGTTTAATTTCTTCTAAATATAAGCAATAAGCTTGCCAAGTTTAGGCGAGGTCCGTGCTTATCAATTTTAGGAACTCATTTCGGGTTTCAATCTTCTCAAATTGCCCTCGAAATCCAGATGTTGTAGTCACACTATTCTGTTTCTGAACCCCACGCATCATCATACACATGTGTGAAGCTTCGATCACAACTGCCACGCCTTTAGGTTTTAACGTGTCATTTATGCATTCTAGTATGTCATGTGTTAATCGTTCCTGCACCTGGAGTCTTCTGGCAAATACATCTACCACCCTTGGGATTTTGCTAAGCCCTACGATATGTCCATCGGGAATGTAAGCAATATGCGCCTTTCCGAAGAACGGTAATATATGATGTTCGCAAAGGGAATACAGTTCGATATCCTTTACAATTACCATGTCATTATAATCTTCGGCAAACATGGCTCCTTTCAAGATTTCTGCTGGATCCTGACAATGTCCCGACGTAAGAAACTGAATGGCCTTGGCCGCACGCTCTGGGGTTTTTACAATCCCTTCGCGCTCTACATCCTCCCCTACATCTTTCAGGATTTCGAGATATTTCTCCTTAAGGTCGTCGGTAACCTCTTCATTATATTCCTCATAAAAACGATATGATCCCATTAATTGGTTTTTAATTTTTCTGAATAATATTTTTTGATCTTTTCCACCTTTGGTGTAATGATAAAACTACAGTACGGTTGGTCTTTATTCCCGTTGTAGTAATTCTGATGGTCCTCTTCGGCTTCATAAAACACATCCAATGGGGTCACTGGTGTAACAATAGGATCTTTAAATACCTTGTTATCGGTAAGTAATTTTATGAAAGCTTCCGAAGCTTCTTTTTGTTCCTTGGTGGTATAGAAAATTTCACTACGATATTGCGTTCCCACATCGTTCCCCTGTCTATTTAAAGTCGTTGGATCGTGTGTGGCAAAGTGTACTTCCAATAAAGTATTGATATCGACCACATTGGGATCGTAGGTGAGAAGGATTCCTTCGGCATGCCCGGTTCTACCCGTACAGACCTCTCGGTAAGCTGGATTCTTGATCGTGCCTCCGGTATATCCGGAAACCACTGTTTCTACTCCTTCTATTCTCTGGAAAACGGCTTCGGTGCACCAAAAACACCCGCCTGCGAATACAATTTTTTCTGTGCTTTTCATTAAGATAATCCAAAGTTAATGTTAAAAAATCACGGATTTAACATTCTCCCATGTATTTAACTTTTCGTTAATACCGCGCCTTTTGGGAGACTTTTACTTTTACCGCCGAAACACTAACAGCTTACTACCAATATATGAAATATCTTTTCCTGCTATTGCCCTTTCTTTTTGTGTCTACCATCAACTACTCACAGGAAAAGAAAACTCTAGAAGCCAAGCGTATATCCAATCCTCCCAAAATAGACGGTGAATTAGACGATGAAGTTTGGCAATCCTTAACGGCTTATGGTGATTTCAATATGTATCAGCCCGGTAATGAAGGAACGGTAGATTCAGCGTATCAGACCGAGGTGAAAATGGCATATGATGATAAGAACGTCTATGTTGCTGCCTATATGTACGATCCCGACCCAGAAAACATCCTAAGACAGTTTTCCCAACGGGATGAAGTATTTGTGCAAGCCGATCATTTTGCCGTAGCACTCAATACATACAACGATGGGATTAATGAAACCCATTTTTTTGTGACCAGCGCGGGGACCATTGGCGATGCCCTTTCTACCCAGAACGATTTCGATTTTAGCTATAACGTGGTGTTCGAATGCCGTGTATCGCAAGATGACAAAGGCTGGTATGCAGAATTTAGGATTCCCTACAATGCCCTTCGATTCCCAGAAGTAGACGTACAGGATTGGGGTGTGAACTTTTACCGACGTATCAATACAAAGAACGAAACCCACACCTGGAACTTTATCGATAATACCCAAGGAAACGAATCCCAATACAGTGGAAATGTCACTGGGGTAAGCAATATTGATCCTCCAGTTCGACTAACCCTCTTCCCTTTTGCACAAGGTGTAGTGACGAGTATCGACGGAGAGACCGAAACCGACTTTACTGCCGGAATGGACATTAAGTATGGATTGAGCGATAGTTTTACATTGGATGCGACGCTTATCCCAGACTTTGGACAAGCGGCTTTTGACGAAGTCCGGTTGAACCTAGGACCTTTTGAGCAGACCTTTTCGGAGCAACGACAGTTTTTTACGGAAGGAATCGATCTCTTCAACAAAGGACGTATCTTCTTTTCACGAAGGGTGGGCAATGCACCTACTGGTGATGTAGGTGAATTGGCAGAAAACGAAGAGGTTTCAGAATACCCTTCAAAAGTAAACTTGTTGAATGCCCTTAAGATTTCTGGAAGGACCAAGGACAAACTGGGCATCGGATTCTTTAACGCTGTGACCGAAAAGACCTATGCTAAGGTTACCGATACCATTTCTGGCAATGTAAGGGACGTTTTGGTAGAGCCTCTGGCCAATTACAATATCTTTGTGTTGGACCAACAGTTTAATGGAAACTCCTCCATATCCCTTATAAACACCAATGTAACACGTGACGGACATTTCCGCGATGCCAATACCTCTGCCTTTGTATTCGACGTGGCCGATAAGGGCAATAACTTTCGTTCATCGGGACGGGCGATTGTAAGCAATGTCCATAGAGCCGAAGGATGGGAAACTGGTTTTCAGTCGGAATTGGACATTTTTAGAATCAAAGGGAATTTTAGATACCGTGTGGGACATGACTTTGCCAATACCACTCTCGACATTAATGACCTTGGACTTAACTTTCGAAACAACTTCAACAATTTTGTAGCGGGTGCTTCCTACCAAATCTTTGAACCCACCGAGTGGTTTAACACCTATCGTGTGGGAATTACGGTGCGCCATAGACGTTTATATCAACCTAGTGTAGAAACCGGGAACAATATAAACGCCAATTGGTTTTTTGCAACCAAAGAGCGCTTTGCTTTTGGTGGATTTCTGGGGTACAATTCCAAGAACAAGGATTATTTCGAGCCCCGTGTAGAAGGACGCTTTGTAGAGTTTCCTCGTAACTTAGGAGGAAGATTGTGGTGCTCTTCAGATTACCGGAAAAAGTTTGCCTACGACATTGGCGTAGGACACAGACAGGCGTTCGATGAACCGCAAAGGCAATATTTTATGGATATTTCGCCACGCTATCGTTTTTCCGATAGGTTTTTGGTCATCCTCTCCACCGATCTATCCATTCGCAACAATATGTTCGGTTGGATAGATAACGACGATGAAAACATCTTCTTTGGGCAACGGGATGTTCGCAGTTTGGAAAACCAGATCACGGCGAGCTACAATTTCGATCCTTACAAAGCCATCGATCTTCGCTTCCGAAACTTCTGGAGTATCGCCGATTATAGCGATGATATTTTTTGGACACTAAATGAAGATGGAAGCCGCTCCCTTACCGATTACGATGTGGAAGAAAACGATCCCAACAGAAACTTTAATATTTGGAATTTGGATTTAAGTTTCCGTTGGCGTTTTGCTCCGGGAAGTGAAGCGACGCTCTTATACCGAAATCAGATTTTTAAACTGGACGAACAATCCACACTTAATTATACTGAAAGTTTGAGCAATCTTTTTAATGAGCCAACACAGCATACCGTTTCCCTGCGCATTACTTATTTCATCGATTACAACAATGTAAAATATCTTTTCAGTAAGAGTGATCCTGCTTTGTAGATCATTTGGAAAGTAGTATTTTCACGCATTATTCATCAACGATGATCTCTGCGAAGAACATTCACAAATATTATGGCGATCTACACGTACTGAAAGGTGTAGATATAGAAATTAAAAAAGGCGAGATCGTCTCCATCGTTGGGGCTTCGGGGGCTGGAAAGACCACCCTACTTCAAATCTTGGGAACTTTGGATACGGCAAGCGAAGGGGATTTGACTATAGACAATACCAAAGTAGCGCAGCTGAACCGAAAGAACTTGGCCAAATTTAGAAATGAGCATTTGGGCTTCATTTTTCAGTTCCATCAATTATTGCCTGAATTCTCGGCTCTTGAGAATGTTTGTATTCCGGCTTTCATCAAGAAAATTTCCAAGAACGAAGCCGAAAAACGGGCGGAGGAGTTATTGGACTTTCTAGGATTGGATCACAGGACACACCATAAGCCCAATGAACTGTCTGGTGGGGAACAACAGCGAGTAGCCGTAGCACGCGCCCTAATGAACCATCCTTTGGTGATATTGGCCGATGAACCTAGTGGTAACCTAGACACGGAAAGTGCCGAAAAGCTGCATAACCTATTCTTTAAGCTACGGGACGAATTTGGACATACCTTTGTCATTGTAACCCACAACGAAGAACTGGCAGAGATGGCCGATCGCAAATTGGTTATGCAAGATGGCCGAATTGTTTCCTAAGCAGTGAACCGAAAAGAACTCAAAGAATTCCTGGACGAAAAGGTAGCGCTTTATAATAGCACATCTTTTATTGGTACGGATCCCATTCAGATTCCACATCTATTTCAGAAAAAAGAGGATATTGAAATTATAGGCTTTTTGGTAGCTACCATCGCTTGGGGAAATCGAAAGAGCATCATCAATAATGGACATAAGCTCATTGAACTTATGGGAAATGCTCCGCATGATTTCATTATGAATCATACTAACGAAGACTTGGAGCGCCTCTCCCCTTTTGTACATCGTACCTTTAATGGGGACGACCTAACTTACTTCGTAACCGCCTTACGACACCTATATCAAAACAAGGGAGGGTTGGAAACGGCGATTTCATCCCATGCAAAGGAGCACTCACTGCAACAGGCGCTATCCCTTTTCAAAAAGGATTTTTTTGAATTACCTCATAAAAGCAGAACGGAAAAACACGTAAGCGATCCCTTAAAAAACAGCGCTGCCAAACGCCTAAACATGTATTTGAGATGGATGGTACGGCCCAATACTACTGGGGTCGACTTTGGTCTTTGGAAATCCCTTCCTCCTTCCCTATTGTCCTGTCCCTTAGATGTACACTCAGGTAATGTGGCCCGTAAGCTAGGACTGCTGAAACGAAAGCAGAACGATGCCAAGGCTGTGGCCGAATTGGATGCCAACCTCAGAAGATTGGATCCGGTGGATCCGGTGAAGTACGACTTCGCATTATTCGGATTGGGTGTTTTTGAGAAGTTTTAGCCCTTTCCCGTCTGCGGTAAATCCGTAAATTCTTACAAAATTTAGGTATTTTATCGAATAAATATGCTTTTAATCGATATTTTAAAGTGTATTTCTTATTTTAGGAATAACAAACCTAAAATCTTAATGTCATGAAAAAGGCCTACTTATGTTTATTTTATTTGTTTGCCCTGATTGCAAGCCCAGCTATTGCATCAAGTCCTTCCCCGGCGCTGAATGAATGTCCTCCCACAGACGGAAAGCCTGTTTTGTGTTCGGAAACCGAACTCATTGCTGGCCCCGACCAAATTATGGGAATTGTATCGGTGTATATTGCCGATAATACCCTTACCGTAAAATATGAAGCTAAGGGAAATTATACCCTAAATGCCACCAATTTATTCGTAGGAGACGTCTCGGACCTTCCAACAAACTTGAATGGTAGCCCCAATATTGAAGCATTTCCCCATGGAGCCAACCATGCCAAGGGAACGACCATTGTTTCTTACGATATCGATATTTCCAACCTAAAATTCAAGAAAATAGCCATTGCTGCCTACAGCATATTAAAAGGGATCACCTATGAGACCGCTTGGGTTGGGAATATCGCATTGAGTGACTCCGCGGGAGCGACTTATTATGAGTTCGATCTTGATGCGTGTGCTATTGAATAAATGACCCCAACTGATTTTTTTGATAGCCAACCAAAAAGCCTCGAATCCAGCCATTCGGGGCTTTTTCTCAATATATTGATTATATTGTGTTAGTAAAGCCAGTGAGGCTCGACTACCTCTTAAATTGCTGTACATGAAACGGATTCTTTTACTTTTCGCCCTGCTCCTATCTACGATCTCCTTTTCGCAAATGAATAATGATCGGTTGGAAACCCTACTTACAGAAAAAGTGGATTCCATTGATGGAATATCCGGTAGATGGCAATTGGTGTACAACGAATTGCCCATGATGGTCATTACCGATGAAACCAATGACCGCATGCGTATCATTGCTCCCATTGTAGAAGTAGACAAATTGAACGAAGAAATTCTGTTGGATTGCCTGGCGGCCAATTTTCACACAGCTCTCGACGTGAAGTATGCCCTATCCAACGATATTATGTGGTCGGTGTTCATTCACCCCTTAAGTCCACTTTCAGACAAAGAGCTGAACAGTGCCGTAGACCAAGTATATTATGCCGCCATTAATTTTGGCACTACATATACAAGTACTCCCCTATTGTTTGGAGGCGGTGGTGGCGATGAAGAACCGGTGGAAGAGAAAAAGCCCGAAATCAAACTAAAGAAAACCTAAATAGTTCTTTTACCAAGAATTTAACGCTTTCCAACCGGGAAGCGTTTATTTTTATATTCCATTTCATATCTTTGACGCCAATTTTAAAGGAATGCAGTTTAAACACCCGGAACTACTTTATGCTTTATTGCTGCTCCTTATCCCTATTTTAATTCATCTTTTTCAGTTACGACGCTTTCAGAAAGTAGAATTTACCAATGTTGCCTTTCTGAAAAAAGTTACCCTACAAACCCGAAAGAGTTCACGCCTTAAAAAATGGCTTACGTTGCTCATGCGACTCCTTGCCTTGGCTTGTATCATCCTAGCCTTCGCACAGCCTTTCTCTGCTTCGAAAACGGCCCTGAATACGGAAAAAGAAACGGTTCTGTACTTGGATAATTCTTTTAGCATGCAGGCCAAAGGTCCCAACGGTCCGTTATTGGCAAGAGCGAAACAGCAATTATTCGAATTATTGAATGGTAACGATAAACTAAGCTGGTTTACCAATGACGATACGCAAAGAAATGTTTCACAGAACGACCTGAAAGGAGAAATTCTATCCATTCAACCCTCACATGCGCAATTGAATTTGGATGAAGTATTGTTGAAGGGGAATCAATTATTTACCGACAACCCAGCTTCTGAAAAGCGACTCATCCTCATCACCGATCTTCAAAATACACTATCCTTTCCCGAAGTGAAAGAAGGCATCACTACCGATGTAGTAACCCTAAGCCCAGTTACGACTAATAATGTTTCTATCGACACCGCTTATATTAGTGGCGCCTCAGGAAACAGTCTTCAATTAGAAGTTAGGGTTTCTGCCGAAGGAGAGGTACCACCAAGCATTCCCATTTCGCTCTTGAGCAAAGGGTCCTTAATTGCAAAAACAGCGGTCGATTTTTCAAATAGCCGTGTGAACACAGTTTCCTTTACACTGGAAAATGTAGAAGGACTTCAGGGAGAATTACGCATCACCGATGCAGACCTGCCTTACGATAACAGCCTTTACTTTAGTGTGAACACTCCCAAGAGCATCAAAGTATTATCCATTAATCAGGCAGATCCCAATTTCTTACAACGCCTGTTCGATCAGGCAGGCTACGAATACCTTCAACAGAGCCACGATGCCGTTAATTACAACGATATCCCAGCACAAGACTTCATTGTCTTGAATGAGCTGGAAACCATTCCAGTTTCCCTAATTAATAGTTTAAAGGCATTTAGCGATGGTGGTGGAAGTCTATTGGTAATCCCATCGAGCAATAGCGATCTAAGCGCTTACAACACCCTTTTGAATGCCTTGGGAATTGGTAGTTTCTCTTCAGAAGTAAATTCGGAAAAGAATATTTCAAAAATCAACTTTTCCCATCCTTTGTATGCTAGCGTCTTCGAAAAGCAGGTGACCAACTTTCAATTTCCGAAGGTGAACTCTTATTTAGAAGTTAGTACCAATGCAACCCCGCTGCTTCGATTCGATGATAATAAGCCCTTCTTATTACAACAGGCAAAGAGTTATGTAGGTACAGCGGCCTTCTCGAGCGAAAATTCGAATTTTAAGAGCTCACCGCTTATTGTGCCTACCTTGATCAATATGGCGCAGCAAAGTCTACCATTGCCAGAATTGTACTATGAAATTGGACGACAGAACACCTATGCGATTCCCATCTCCTTAACACAGGATGAGATCATCAGTTTAAAAGATAGCATTAGCAGTTTTATTCCTTTACAGCAAACCAAAGCCAATAGTGTGGAGATTACCACCACAGATGATCCTGGGGTTTCTGGAAACTACACCGCCGAAAATGGGGAAACCTTTTTGGAATATGTAGCATACAACTATCCCCGTGGCGAAAGTCAACTACAGTATGGTGATGTGGAGGATTGGGAAGGAGTTACTGTGCACAGTTCGGTAGCACAATTGTTCGATACGATCGCTTCGGACAACAAAATCAACTCCTTTTGGAAATGGTTTGTTATTTTTGCCCTAGTTTTTCTGTTGGGGGAAATGTTGATCTTAAAATTCATGAAGAACTAACGTATGGACATACTCCTAAAATCGGCCACCATCATAGATCCTGCGAGCAAGCATCATGGCAAAAAGCGGGACATCCTCATTAAAGATGGTGTTATTCAGAAAATTGCAACTTCTATTTCCGATACCAAGAGCACTACCCTATCTTTCAAAAACCTACATGTTTCGCAAGGATGGTTCGATCCTAGTGTGAGCTTTGGAGAACCTGGATATGAAGAAAGGGAAACCTTGGAAAACGGATTGCAAACCGCTGCACAGAGCGGATATACAGCAGTTGCAGTTAATGCCAATACCCAACCTGTTACCGATTCGAAATCGCAGGTGAAATTCCTAAAAACCAAAGCATACCACAGTCCAGTAACCGTGTATCCTATTGGAGCCTTAACCACCAAGAGCGAAGGAGTAGATTTGGCAGAGTTATACGATATGCATAGTGAAGGAGCCATTGCCTTTTACGACTACAAAAAGCCTGTACAAAATCCGAATCTGCTGAAAATCGCCTTGCAATACGCCCAAAACTTCGATGGATTGGTGCAATCCTTTCCTTTTGAAAAGGCAGTAGCCACTAAGGGAGTGGTTAATGAAGAGGAAAACAGTACCAAATTAGGATTAAAAGGTATTCCGGCCCTATCGGAAGAACTACAGATTACCCGGGACCTCTATTTACTGGAATATACAGGAGGTAAGTTGCATATCCCGACCATTTCAACCGAAAAAAGTGTAAAGCTCATTAAAGAAGCCAAGAAGAAAGGTTTGGAAGTGACCTGTAGTGTGGCTGTTCATAATCTATGCCTTACGGATGATGTATTGGATTCCTTCGATACGAGCTATAAACTGCTTCCTCCATTAAGAACCCAAAAGGATCGCAAAGCATTGTTGAAAGGACTGGCCGATGGCATCATAGATGGTATTACCAGTGATCACAACCCGATTGATGTAGAAAACAAGCGTACGGAGTTCGATCATGCCTATTTTGGCAGTATTGGACTGGAAAGCTGCTTCGGGGCTATTCTTAGCGAAACCGACCTAGAAACAGCAATTAAAGGCCTTACAGGACTTAAAAAGGTCTTTGGTGTCGAAGAACACCCTATTGAAGAGGGACAGAAAGCAAATCTTACGTTGTTTAGTCCGAAGGGCGATTGGGTCTTTTCTGAAGAAAGTATCCTGTCCACTTCCAAAAATGCGTCGCTTGTAGGGTATCCTATGCAAGGAAATGTCTACGGGATCGTGAATCAAAATCAATGGGTTGTAAATGAATAATATATCCGGACATACGAAGGCGATCATTGCCTACTGTACTTTTATTGGAATGATCATAGCCTACTTCTTGAATAAGGACGATAAGCATGAATTCGCCACTTGGCATATTAAGAATATGTTTGGACTGGTCATTTTACTTTTTGCTTCAGTGGCCCTACAGGGCTATGAGTTCGGCTTTTATGTGTATTGGACAGCGGTCTGTCTTTGGCTATTTTGCTTCCTCATGGCTATCTTTAAACAGAAGGTAGGCATCCCCTTTTTAAGTGAGAAATTTCAGTCGTGGTTTCGGTTTTTGGATTAGACTCTTTATATTTAAGGAGATAAATCGCTAACCAAAAATCACATATACTATGTCAACATCTTCTACGGACAATTCGAAAACTATTGGAATTGTCGCTTACTTGACCCTTATTGGATGGATCATTGCCCTTGTAATGAACAATAATGAAAAATCGGAATTTGGTTCCTTCCACATCCGTCAGATGCTCGGGATCATGATTCTTGGACTCGCATTGTACATTCTTAATTTTATGCTTGCTATAGCTGTTGGAAGTGTTATCCTCAGCTGGACCATCCAAATCCTAATGTTCGTGATTTGGCTACTTGGTTTTATAGGTGCCGTGCAGGGAGAAAAGAAGCCCATTCCTGTATTGGGTGAGCAATTTCAGCAGTGGTTCAAAGGAATAGGATAAACAGCATATAAATACTTTTGCAAATGCCGTAAGGATCGTACCTTGCGGCATCTTTTTTTATATACCATGAAGAAAACCCTTTCCCTAGAACACAATTACCGCCCTAGTTCGCTAGCTGAAAATGCACCCGCTATTGTGATGCTACACGGATATGGTAGTGATGAAAACGATCTATTTTCTTTCGCTTCCGAACTTCCCGAAGCATATGCCATTATTTCCCTTAAGGCACCCATACCCATGCAACCCTTCGGCAATGCTTGGTATCAGATTTATTTCGATGCTAATGATGGGAAATTCAGTGATGACGAACAGGCTAGGGAATCTAGGGAGCTGATAGCTAAGGTGATTGACGAAATTGGTGAACAGTATCCTGTGGATGTGAACAATCTAACGTTATTGGGATTTAGCCAAGGAACCATTTTAAGCTTTTCCGTAGCCTTGAGCTATCCACAAAAAGTAAAGAATGTCATTGGTTTAAGTGGTTACATTAACGAAGGCATTCTGAAAGAAGGGTACAAAGACAATGATTTCTCCCATCTCAATGTCTATAGCTCTCACGGAAGTGTGGATATGGTCATCCCAGTGGATTGGGCCCGAAACACACAGCCTTTTTTAAAGACACTGGGTATCGATTGTCACTATTCTGAATTCCCCGTAGGCCACGGCGTGGCACCACAAAACTTTTATGAGTTTAAGGAATGGCTGGGAAGGCAATGATTTAATGAGTTAATGATTGAATGAGATAATGATTGAATGAGATAATGAATTAATGGTGCAATCGATGTTTAGAAAGGCCGATTCTTAGGTTTATTTGATGCTCAAAAACTTCTTTAACTCATCCGAATACTTGTGTTTAGGAATGGCTTCCAAAAAATACCCGTACATAGGGTCCACATGAATCTTCTTTCCTTCGGCATGTACCACAATAACAGGGAAAATGCGTCTATAGCCTACTCTTTCAATACGTTCCATGTATACGACACGCTCCTTTCCAAGTGCGTTTTTGACTTCCATTTTTGAAGTATCCAAAACCAATTTGTAATTGTAGTAATGCAGTAACAAATAACCGCCTATTCCTGTGAAGAATAAAAACAACAAAATAATAATAGGAACGGCTGAACTTTCTAAGGAGGGAACCGCCAGTAATGGAATTAAAAGCAGTATTCCCAATACACAAAATACAAAACCGAAGTAAAATATGGATTTCCCGGGCCTAATTTCCATTAATTGGGATAGAGTATCGAGGACACAGGGGTTAATTCCAATTGCATGTTGTGGTCATAAAAATACTCCACAATCATCTCACCCCAAGTACTCCCATCACTAAACTCTGCCTGAATCCAGCGGTGGTTTAAAAACTTCATGTGATTGATCCTAAATTCCCCATACCCTTCGTAATCTACTAATGGGTTCCCTCCTTTTTCGAGGTTTTTTTCCAAGATCAATTCACGAATTTCATTTTCGACAGCAGCAGGTTCCAGCCCAAGATTCTCCAAGTAGGTCATGGCATTATCGTTCCCCTGAAGTTTGAAATAGTCTGCATCTTCCAAAATTTCGGCCATCTTCGCAATGGAATCGGTTTTCTTTTCCAAGGAACTGTTTAATGAGGTTATTTTCTTTTCCTGACTTTCGTAAATGGATTTCTGGTTCATGTACATGAACAGTACCAGTAAAATGGAAAAGAAAAATAGGTACATGAATATTTTGGACTTCATAGCGAGTGTTTAAATGGTTATTGTAAGGGTATCGTAGGCCAAGTGTACGTTTTCGGGCAATCGTGCTTCCACTTCTTCATGAAATCCCATAAGGTGGCTTATATGGGTAAAATAGGCCTTCTTGGGTTGTATCTTTTGTACGATTTCCAGTGCTTCTTCTATATTGAGATGGGTATTGTGGGGTTCTTCCCTTAGGGCATTCAAAACCAATACCTCAGTTCCCTTTAATTTTTCCATTTCCTCTTCGGCAATGGTTTTTACGTCGGTGAGGTAAGCAAATCCATCGATGCGGAATCCCAAAACCGGTAACGATCCATGCATAACTTCAATAGGAATTACTTCCCTGTCCAATACCTGAAACGTTTGTTCTTTAGAAATGGTATGTTCGGTAATCGTAGGCGCTCCCGGATATTTATTCTCTACTTCAAAAACATAGGCGAAACGCTTGTGTAGTGCCTTGAACACCCGATCTTCGGCATAAAATGGAATATCCCCCTGCCGAAAGTAAAAGGGACGTATATCGTCAATTCCGGCAACGTGGTCATTATGCTCATGAGTGATTAAAACCGCTTCTATCTTGTTCACATTTTCACGCAACATCTGTTGGCGAAAGTCGGGACCACAATCGACTACTATGGTGTGATCATCCCACTGAATAAGCACCGAAACCCGGAGGCGTTTGTCTTTTGGATCTTTACTTAAGCATACAGGATGGGTGCTCCCAATGACAGGGATTCCCTGTGAAGTTCCTGTGCCCAAAAAAGTAACGGTGAGCGGCGATTTCATTCGTACAAAAATACAGGTAATTTTAGTTTCATTTATCATTTTTGTGGAAATAACAGTCTTGGATCGCATGAATTTATTTTTTGTTTAACTTTAGGTAACCATAACCAATCATGCCATGAAAAAGATTGCTGTATTCTTCTTTATTTTTTCTATTTCAGGTATTTATGCTCAAATTGTAACCATCCCTGATAGCAATTTTAAAAATGCTCTTTTAGGGCATGATCCTGTAATTGACACCAATAGTGACGGTGAAATACAGGTAAGTGAAGCAGAAGCCGTTACACATCTTCAAGTATTCTCCAAAAACATCAATTCCTTAGTTGGGATAGAAAGCTTTGTTAATTTGGTGATTTTAAATTGCAGTTTCAATAATTTGACCGAGTTGGATATTACGGCACTAAACCAATTGGAAGATTTTCGTTGTGATGCCAATGAGCTTACGAGTTTAGATGTTTCACAGAATGACAGTCTTACAAGCTTGAATTGTGAGAGCAATATGCTTTCGGTGGTAAATGTTACGCACAATGAAAATCTCGAATCTTTATTCTGTGGTTTCAATCCAATAACCAGTTTGGATATTTCCCAAAACCCAAATCTATTTGGCTTATGGTGCAGCAATACTGGAATTACTGAATTGGACACTTCACAAAACCCTAACCTTCTAGGCGCCTATATACAAGAGAACCAACTAATAAGTTTAGATTTTAGGCAGAACCCCATAATCAATCTTGTATGGTGTTATAACAATAATCTGGAATTCCTCGATGTTCGTAGCGGAAGTAACAGTACGATGTTTGCCATGCTGGCCGATGGCAATCCCAATCTCACATGTATTGCTGTCGATGATGTCGACTATTCAAATAGTCAACCCTGTGGTTTTCCTTCTGGTTGGTGCAAGGATGACACTGCGGTCTATGATGCAACCTGCGGACTCAGTATTGATGAAAACACCATAAGCAAGATCGTGTTATATCCCAATCCCGTGTCGGAAACCCTATATCTCGGTGGAGACAACCCATACGAGACGCTGTTTATTTATTCTATACAGGGTAACTTATTGATGGAAACCAAGAAAACTGAAATAGATGTAAGTACCTTAACATCTGGAGTTTATTTTGTTAAGGCTTTTGGGAAAGGCACATCAATTACTACCCAATTCATTAAGAACTAATCGAAAAAAAAGGTCGTACGTCGAAATCACTTACAACCTATTGTTTTTTAACTTGAGTTTTTTTGTTTAGCTAGAGGTTTTGCTACCTTTGTAATACGAGGAAAAGAATCTATTGCTATGCCAGAAATCATTCCAGGAGATAAGGAGTTTGAAACCATTCCCTCCATAAAGGACAAGGCCTTACGAATAAATCTGAACGAAAACATCTATGGGACTTTTGCAGAAATTGGAGCCGGTCAGGAAACCGTTCGTAATTTCTTCCGTGCCGGAGGCGCTTCTGGAACCATAGCCAAGACCATCTCTGCTTACGATAAAGACTTTAGTGATGCCATTTATGGTGTGGAGAAAGACGGTAGATACGTTACCGAATCCCGTCTTAAGAAAATGCTTACGCACGAAATCAATCTTATTGAAGAACGTATCGTTCGCGAAAACCACCCAGACAAAATGTTCTTTGCCTATGCCAATACTGTGGCTACTATCGACTTTGCCAAGAAGTACAAGGGGCATGGATGGATAGGAATTAAATTTCAAACCAAGCCGGACGAGGAATACAGTGAAATAATTCTCCATATCCGTTTTAAAGAAAATGAAGCGGTATTACAGCAGCAAACCTTAGGTATTTTAGGGGTTAATTTGGTATATGGAGCTTTCTATAAACATGATCAACCTAGGAAGCTATTACGCTATCTATACGATCATATTGATAAGGACAAGATAGAAATTGACACGATTAACTTCTCTGGTCCTAAATTTGAAAAGACGGTAGACAATCGATTAATGAGCTTACAGCTGATTAGGAACGGAATGACAGAAGCGGTTATTTTTGGTCCCGATGGTAATAATATTCTTCCAGCCCGTATCCTTTACAAAAAGAATGTACTGGCATTGCGTGGAAGTTTCCGTCCTGTGACCAAGGTAAATATCGATATGTTCGAGAAGTCCTATGAGATGTTCCAAAAGGAAAATCGCGTGGATCCCGAAAAGACCTTGACCATATTCGAGATTACCCTTTCCAATCTTCGTGCTGAGGGGGAAATTGACGAACAGGACTTTATGGACCGAGCCCGTTTACTCTGTTCCTTGGGATATACCGTAATGATTTCCAACTTCCAGGAATACTACAAATTGGTAGAATACTTCTCCAACTATACCCGTAACCGTATGGGGCTTACCATGGGAGTAAACAACCTCGTAGATATTTTTGATGAAAAATACTACCGTCACCTAAGTGGTGGTATTTTGGAAGCCTTCGGAAAGCTGTTTTTCAAGGACCTTAAGGTATATCTATATCCAATGCGCAATGAGGATGGCACGTATGTAACCAGCGATAACCTAAAGGTGCATCCACGTATGAAAGAGCTTTACAAGTTCTTTAAATACAATGGTAAAGTAGTCGACATCGAAAACTTTAACCGTGATATCCTTACGATTTTCTCTAGGGAAGTACTTCGCATGATTGAGCAAGGCGAATCTGGATGGGAAAAAATGCTCCCACCTGGTGTTGCCGAGATTATCAAGGAAAAATCCCTATTTGGTTGTAAAACCAAGGAAAAAGTAGCGAATTAAGCGCCGAGAATCTGAGCCGCGTGCTCTTTGCTTTTCACTTTATCAATAACACGATCTACCACTCCTTCTTCATTGATGACAAAGGTTTTACGGTGAATACCGTCAAATTCACGTCCCATGAATTTCTTAGGCCCCCATACCCCGAAGGCGTTGATGACTTCCTTTTCGATATCGGCCAATAAAGGATATTGAAAATCGAATTTCTTACTGAAATTACTTTGCTTACGTTGTGTATCGGCACTTACCCCAAGGATCTCGTAACCTGCGTCCTGTAAATCTTGATAATGATCGCGAATGTTACAGGCTTCTACAGTACAAGTGGGTGTGTTAGCTGCTGGATAGAAAAAAACCACTAGTTTCTTTCCATTGTAGTCGGTTAATGAACGGGTAACCCCATTTTGATCGATGGCTGTGAAATTTGGAACCTTGTCCCCTTCTTTAAGTGTATTCATTGATGTATTTTTGTTTTTAAATCGGTTCAATTATCGGTCCGTCCGTTCCAGCGCAGTCGAGAACTATTTTGGATAGCTTTCCTCATAAAGGTCTCTACTGCGCTCGACCAGACTGTGCAACATGCAGCACAATAATTTTGTTTAACAAACAGAGTATAAAATTACACAAAATGACCAAACAGGAAAAGGTAGACTTTGTTATTGATACGTTAAAAAAGTTATATCCCCAAATACCGATTCCTTTAGATCATAAAGATCCCTATACTTTGTTGATAGCCGTATTGCTCTCTGCACAGAGTACAGATGTGAGAGTGAACCAAATCACTCCCCTATTGTTTGAGGTGGCCGATAATCCCTACGACATGGTAAAGCTTACCGTAGACGAAATAAGGGAGATCATAAAACCTGTGGGGTTATCTCCCATGAAATCGAAGGGAATTCATGGGCTTTCCCATATACTCATCGATAAATACGACGGCAAGGTGCCCGAAGATATTGATCTTCTAGAAGAACTTCCCGCAGTGGGACATAAAACGGCCAGTGTTGTTGTGAGTCAGGCCTTTGGTATTCCGGCTTTTCCCGTAGATACCCATATTCATAGATTGATGTACCGTTGGGGTCTGAGCAATGGAAAAAATGTGGTTCAGACGGAAAGAGATGCAAAACGTCTCTTTCCAGAACACTTATGGAACGACTTGCACTTACAGATCATTTGGTACGGACGACAGTACTCCCCTGCCCGCGGCTGGGACTTGGACAAAGACATCATTACCAAAACAATTGGTCGCAAAAGTGTGATCGCGGAGTACGAGAAAAAGCGAAAGTAAGGAAAAAGGCTTATCTCAAATTCCACAGATACCCTGAAAATACAGGCCTTCCGAGGTAGAATGAATATTTGCTGAGAAAAGAGTCGTACAGTGAATTGAAATTACACGAAGACATTGGAAACAATACCACTTCTTCAGGGCGTTTAGGACTATTACCTAACCCTAAAACAACGAATACCTTCGATTCGTATTGATCGATGTCCTTGTAGCGTCTCAATTGATTTTTATTACACCATTGGAGCTTATTGTCCCGATTATAGGATCCATTTCTCCATTTGGCCTCAACGTAAAATTCTTGGCCATTTTTGGTGTCCCTGAATTTAAAATCAGGTTTTAAACTCGACTCCACAAAATCCTCACGATTAGTGTTATAACCGTGTGTTTTGTCAATTAATTGGAATCGGGCCTGCGGAAAAAGCACCTTCCTAACGTATTCTTCAAATTCCTCCCCCTTACTAAAAGAATCTGGCTTGGTTATCTCTTTCTTTAATGCCCTAATCCCATTTTCCATGCGTCTTAGAAAGTTCATAACACATAATTTTTCAATTACATACCCAAGTTACCCAAAAGCGTGGAGATTTTGTTACGGTTTTACCGCACAATATTTGTCTATTACTCTATAGGAGTACTATAGATAAATATTATGAACTCAGTAACAACGCGTTAACCTGAAGGGGGAAATTAATCGATTTCAGGAATAACTTCCGTTTCTACAATTTCTATAATGGGATTTGTGTAATGAATGGTATAGTTAGAAATGTCTTCAATTCCTTCAACCTCGTATATAAAATCATAACAACAGAAGCAGCTACAGATGTTTCCTCCCTCCTTAAATCCAAGGTGGAGTGTATCATTCTTTATTTCAAATACAGGTTCAAAATCGGAACAGCAATTCGCTACTCCAAAAACAGAAACCTGATAATTTCCGGAATTCAATACTGTGCTCTTTGCAGTTCCCTGTAGATCAAAATTGTATTCTTTCTTACACTCCGAAGTCTCAAAAGCAGAGAGTTTTATCTCTACATGCTTGGGTTTACATGAGACAAGCAATAGTAGGAAAAGAAACGAAATGAAATACTTCATCTACTTAAAAACACTTAAAGTTAATAGTTACCATCATGGAGGGAACGAAGTTTTTTAAAACGTGCAACCCGAACCCAAATAAATAACAATAGGAATATAAAACTACCAAAAACAACATAAAGCCAAAAGCCATTTCTATTCTTTTCATGACGTGTGCCTACGGGTTTCGACCTGTTTTTTTCGTAGGAGCCATAATCAAATATTCTTATCACTTCTCCAGAGGCTCCTACTTTGGTAATCCTCGGACCTGCCCGACCGTTTTTTGTTTTGAATTCGAGTATAAAAGCATTTCCGTTATGAAAATCGATTCCCGTTGGGAACCAATCTGCTTCTGAAACATAAAAGGTTTCTACTAAGGTATCTTCCCCAATTTTCAGGATTCGCTGTCCAGCGGTCTCGGCAACATATATAGTACCCTTATCATCTTTGGTAATTCCCAATAATACATCACTATGCGGGTCAAAAGGTTGTTTAGAAATAAGGTTTGTGGCTATCGTTTTGGCATTTCCGGATGCTTCTATCTTCACAATACTACTATTGCCCTTACCTATATCTGGACCATAATAATTGCCGTCATCGTCTACATAAATGGATTGATTCCATTCAAAAACATGATCACTTACCGATTGTCGGTTGCCATCTTTGTCAATCTTCCAAAATCGTTTTTCGATACCAAAGACAATTCCTTCACTATTTGAATACGCACAATTGCCTCCAAAAAAAGTTTTATGGTCCAAGGTATGGTACAATGTGTCCATCTCTCCTGTTTTAGAAAGTCGAACCATTGTATGGGTCCCTTCTCCATGTGCTGTAATCAAATTACCATTGCCATCCAGACTTACATTATGGGCATGAAAATCGCCTAGTAACAGTATAAGTTCTCCTTCGGAGGTTAACTTCCAAACAGAACCTCTCTCGTTATGGGTAATATCTGTAAAGTAAATATTCCCCTCATCATCAACCACAATGCCCCATGATGGATGTGCCCACAGTAATACAGGCATACAAAAACAGCAAACTATTATGAAGATACGTTTTAACACTGAACTATCTTAGGCCAAACAAGATACCAATATCGCAAGGCTTTCTTTCCCTAAGATTTCACAAAATAGGGCTTCAGATTTGTTCTTGGAGGCCTACATGGCGAATCGCCTTTAAAATCCTTTTTTTGTCTTCCTCAAGATCGTTCGCTACACTTCGGAAGAAAGATTGCCGATCTTTAGGGAAAGGGATTTCGTAGTCTACGGGAACGCCCACGTTTTCATAGGAATTGTTTTTGGTATCCATATACACCTCGTTGGAAATTGAGAATACCCATCCGTTGGGCAAAGCCTTCTCCAGAGCAGTGGACAATGCACCTTGTGTGTGAGTCCCTATGCGCTTCATATGAGGCACCGCCATAGAGCAAATGGAAAAGGCTTCGGCTGCACTTCCAGTTTGTTGGGAAGTTAATACGAATACTGGGTTTGTATAGGCTTTAGGTGTCGAGTCTAAATAAAGCCTTTGTTCTGAAGAATACCCCTGCTCCGTTTTAAGTTTTGTGGTCACTACATGCCTTCTCTCTGGATTGAATCGCTTTAAAATTTCGAAGCTTACGGCATCCTGCCCGCCGCCATTAAAGCGCATATCGATGATTATCTGTTCCGTGTCTTTAAGGTCATTCATAGCCCTATCAAGAATACTTGTCACTCCTTGGACTTCCTTTTTTATATAACTCCCTTCATCCATCTTATGAAAGGTTTCCACATAAGCATCTACAAAACCTACCTCATCTATAAGGGATTGCGGAATATTGAGATCGGCATATAACCACATCGCCTTTACTACGACATAACCCGTATCATCGTCCATAATGCCCCATTTCATTAACCAAGAATCTTGGGTCATGTCCTCGTCTATATGATGGCCTGCCACCAAATTGGCTACTTGGAAATCCCCATATTCTAAGGGCGCTTCGCCGTTATCCTCCTCTTCTTCCTCCTCCGCTAACATTTCATAAACTTCATCGGTAGCTTCCAAATATGCATGATTATCATTAAGAAGTTCTAATGTTTCCTCTATAACCGTGTACAACTCGGCCATGGTGGATTCCTCACTTAATTTCGTTTTTTGTTGAAGGTACAGGGCATCCCAATTCAAAGAGTTGAGTTCCATAAAAGCATAGTGCTCCTTTACGGTGGCAGCGAACACTTCGAAATTGTACAAGGGATCTATTTTTTGAGTTGGGGAAAGGGATATGGCACACAATTCGGGAAGATCTTCGGCACGCGTAAATTGATATTCCATCACTCCCTTTTTAAAGGAAAGTGTATCGTTTTCTAAGGATATGGCCGATTCAATTTCATTCAATCCAGCACTGCGCGAGGGTAAACATGATATTGCCGTAATATCATATAACGAATATTGGGTGCTATCCTGTATTTGAAGGACCCAACCCGATCCTACAGATTCCCATACGCCATTGATAGAATTGTTTTCTGGATTTTTTTCTTGACAAGAAGCAAATACGATCGAAACGATCATGAGAAGGGCCAGCTTAGTTTTCATCAGGTCTGCTTTTGAAAAAAGACCTCCCTATTTAGGAAATGTTACAGTTTTTGATCGATCATTTACGATTGCAGATTGATGATTTGGTATTGAAGGTGGCGAGCTATAAGGAATGTGCTAACCGAAACCCTAATGACTGAAAACTGTCACTGCTAACTGCTAACTGCTAATTGCTAATTGCTAACTGAAAATACCCGAAAACCTAAATTGACTCCTCGATGCAATCCTCCTTTCAGTCGGCTCACTCGGAGTCCATGCTATGAAAATCTAAACCAAAAAATGTGAAACTGGTCAACTCAACGATTAAACAACTCAACGAATCAACTCATTAACCTTGAACCCAGAACCCGCTAAGCTGTTATTAAAAGCGCTCTTTCACAAAGATCATACAGTGTTGCCATGGTAGGTTATTGATATTTCTTAGCAACTGAAATCCTGCAGCTTCCATTTCTGCAACTGCTTGCTCCTCGCTCATTTTGTGTAGTTTTTTAATAGGAACATAGGGATCTTCTTCACGGTATTCGATAAGATATATTTTACCGTTGGGACGTAAGGCCTTTTGTATGGAAGCCATCATCTCTTTCGGAAAACTGAATTCATGATACACATCGACCATGAGTATTTTATCCACCGAATTTTCAGGTAGATTCACGCTTTTCTCTGTCCCCTTTACGGTCGATACATTCGTCACATCACCATTCTCTTGCTTTTCTTTGATCGCCTGAAGCATCTCATCCTGAATGTCCACAGCGTATACATGTCCGTTTGTGGCCCGTGGAGCCATTCTAAAAACATGATAGCCCGAACCAGCACCAATATCGGCAATAGTATCATCTGGACGAATCCTTAAATTCATCATTAACAAGGCGGTATTTTCTTCTCGTGAGCGCTCTGGCCGTTCTAGCCAATCCATGGCAGAAGCATCCATAACCCGGGCTATTTCCCGTTGCATATACCATTTTCCAATACCATCGGGATCACCTTCTCGGAGGACATAATCCTCTTGGGCAACGCTTAAAATGGGTAATAAAACAATAACAATGAAGTACAGGGTTGGGGCAATCCTTTTCATGGGGTGTTTCTTTTTCCAGCGTAATTTAACAAAAAACGAGCAGCCATTAACAATATTTAACCAATTGTTTAGAATTATCGGGATCACTGGCAAGGTGAACAGCTTGAAAAATAGGTTGTAAAAGTGAAGAGTGAGAGGTGAAGAGTGATGAGTGATGAGTGATGAGTGATGAGTGATGAGTGATGAGTGATGAGTGATGAGTGATGAGTGATGAGTGATGAGTGAAGAGTGAAGAGTGATGAGTGATGAGTGATGAGTGATGAGTGATGAGTGATGAGTGATGAGTGATGAGTGATGAGTGATGAGTGATGAGTGATGAGTGATGAGTGATGAGTGATGAGTGATGAGTGATGAGTGATGAGTGATGAGTGATGAGTGATGAGTGATGAGTGATGAGTGATGAGTGATGAGTGATGAGTGATGAGTGATGAGTGATGAGTGATGAGTGATGAGTGATGAGTGATGAGTGATGAGTGATGAGTGATGAGTGATGAGTGATGAGTGATGAGTGATGAGTGATGAGTGATGAGTGATGAGTGATGAGTGATGAGTGATGAGTGATGAGTGATGAGTGATGAGTGATGAGTGATGAGTGATGAGTGATGAGTGATGAGTGATGAGTGATGAGTGATGAGTGATGAGTGATGAGTGATGAGTGATGAGTGATGAGTGATGAGTGATGAGTGATGAGTGATGAGTGATGAGTGATGAGTGATGAGTGATGAGTGATGAGTGATGAGTGATGAGTGAAAAGTAATAAGAATCAATTCAACAACTCAACAATTAAACAATTGAACACATCAACCTTGAACCCGGAACCTTTAAACCGAAAAATGCAAAATTTCAAATGTAAAACCGGGGAACTCATCAATTAAACGATTCAACAACTAAACCAATCAACCTTCAACCCGAAACCCGCTAACCGAAACTGTAAACTGTGACTGCCTACTGCCACTGTCTACTAATTATAATCATTCGCTCCAACAGCAGCTAGTTGAACTTCAATAATGGCAGTATCCACACAGACGTACAATATGTTGTTATCCTTACCCCCGAAACAGAAATTAGCCACTCCTTTCGCTAAAATCTCACCTAATAGAGTACCTTCGGCAGTATACACTTTTACACCCGATGCTGAGGAGGAATATACCCTTCCCTCAGTGTCCACTTTAATCCCGTCGGGAATGCCTGGCGTAACCACAGCAAATAGGCGTTCATTACAAAGAAATCTACCTTCCATGATATCGAACACCTTTATGTGATGTGGCGCATTAACATCGTAAGGCGTGTCGTCTCCCACAGTTGCTCCACTATCGGTTATGTACAGCTTGTCTTGTTTGGGTGAAAAAGCCAATCCATTAGGTCGCTTAAACGAATCGGCCACAACCGCAAGTTGATCGTTTTGTGTATCGTATCGGTATACAAAATTACCTACAAGCGGCGGATTCTTAAATCCCTGAGCATAGCCATAGGCTGGATCGGTGAACCAAATACTCCCATCATCTTTTTTCACGACCACGTCATTTGTAGAATTCAATGGCAGGCCAAACCATTCATCCACCAACATTTTGGGCGTGTCCTCCCCTATTTTTAATCTGCTAATCCCTGCCCGGGAACTTTTGGTCCCCTGTTCGCATATGATAAGATTCCCAGCTAAGTCTATGGTCATTCCATTGGCCATATTGCTCGTTTCCCGTACGGTCTCAATTTTGTTCCCATCTCCAAGACACACCTTTTTAATGGATACTTTTTTATAGCCTTCTATGGGAATATTAATGGTTTCCGGAACTGTGGTAAAATACAGTTCATTGGTATTTCTAAAATATACCGGACCTTCATGGGCGTTGGTTTTTACGAGGGTCTTATAACTGTAATGATCCCCAATAACTCTTTGAAAATCTTTATGATAAGAAATGTAAGTAGGTTGACTCATAATATTGTAGCATTGAATTCATGCCCAAATTATAGAAAAAAGGGGCTACCCGAAATACGTATTTCCCGCAGATTTTTGAGGAGGAATACTAGATGGTTGGATGGAAACTATTATCCTCCTTTCTCATATTTCAATCCGTCGATTATTTTTTTCCGAATCAAAAGATAGATCAACTTACCTCCTTGTAATTTTTCATAGTTATAGAAATCTGAAGGTAGTACCGACTTCACAAACTGCGTTATTTTGGGATTATACAAAGTAATCTCTGTGTTTTGAAAAGAAACCGTCCAGGGAAGGGAATACAAGAAAGAATGTTTATTGGAAAGAATCAATTCCTGTCCATACGTATCTTTAATGGTAATCGTGATTTCAGGATTGTTGGGAAACAAGCTAAAAGCATTTCCAGGCATATAGGCATCTCTGAATATCTTTAAGACATGATTATGGTCATGTGAATCCACTACCTCCTTAGGATGATTAAATGAAGGATTGTTTATATCTAAATGATAAGAGAAATCACCTTTCAATTCCGATTTTTCATTATTAAAGTATTTCCAATAATCGCTCAAGTCTCCGTCATTGAAATTCAAATCAACTGGTAGTCTATTGATGCTATAATTCAATTCTGAAGAAACCAAAAGCTGAGATACCCTATCAAAACTAAAACTAGGAACCTTGCTCTTTCTATACCGTTTGGTTTTCACTTTGAGCTTCCCATTGTGGTCTTCGAAAAGAATGGATTGCGTTTTTGGCTTGTATACATCGGGAGACATGTGATAGCCAGGCCTATCAAAAAACCATTCTGTCGATTCAATTTTTAGGGAAGCAATCTCATCCGATTTAAAACTGCCAAAGTCAATTTCGCCTTCATTCTCCTTAATTGAAAACCAGATATGTTCTTCTGGGTAAGTTTTAACAAGATTTAGCTTATCGTCAAGTACAAATACCCTATCGCCAATGCTTCTAATCTTAATATGCTTTTCTTCTTCAATAAATTGAAATGAACTCACAGGAATATTGAATGTTCTCCATTCTATTTTATCTCGGTAGGTATAGAAAATACGATCGGCTTGATTCACAAGAATGATATCCTCAAGCCATAGTAGATTTTCAATACGAATTCCGGCAGCTTCTTTAGTCGATTCATATTTTCGCTGCATTAACGGAGTCTCTATCTGTTCTGTGGTTTTCCAATTGTTTTCTGTAATTGCCAAGCCTCCCGATAGTCCTCCAGCTATTCCGCTTATTGAATCTTTCATATATAGGGAATGTACCCTTTCAGTAGGTGTAATGGGTATAGGCTTTTTAGTCCATGTTTCACCATAATCATCGGAAAAATGAACATAGTGATCCGACCCTCCCATCCAGATCAATCCATTTTCGAAATAAAAAGCATCATATATCCAGGCGTCTCCATCGAATTTTATTTTCTTCCAATTTTCACCTCCATCCTCAGTTTTATAGATGACGTTATTGGGGTAATCATAACTTGGGTGCAACTTAAGATCATCCAAATACCCAGCAAGAATTAAGGTATCGTTATTAAAAATGATCAGTTCGGAAGGTTGATCGTGTTCAGAAAGTTTAAACTCTTTCTTTAGGGATGTGATAATTGAATCGTGGAATACGTAGTATTCTCGGCTCAAATGATTTTGACCGAAAGAAATGGATACACTAAGTAAAATGGAAAATAATGCTACTGCCTTCATTGGTTTTCTTTGACAAAGTAAAACTACCTCTTTCCAACATTCCGTCCCATCGCAATTGAGTGAAGAAGTGATTTCATTTAGGGAAACAAATGGGCCTAGAACCTTTAAACAGAAAAATGTAAAATTTCAAATGTAAAACCAGTCAACTAAACAGTTAAACGATTCAGCGGTTAAACAATTCAACGAATCAACCCATCAACAAATCAACCTTGAACCCGGAACCAAAATCTACTTCAGCTCTTCAAATTCAACCAAAGTCTGTCCCAAAATCAGCTTATCCCCGGACTGCAATTGGCAGATTTTATCGATAGGCGTTTCATTTAAAAATGTCTTGTTCAAGGGCGATAACAATTGAAAAAACACCTTATTTCCCCGATAAAAGAAAATACCGTGGTCGCGAGATACAAAAGGATCTTCTAAAATGATATCATTATCCAATTTACGCCCTATGGCAACTTTACACTGATAGGGTATAAAATGTTTTGAAGCCGTTCTGCCCTCTTTATCCCTAACGACAATAAGCCCAATGGCAAATTGCCTAGCCAGCTGTTGTGCGGCTTGTGGACTTTCGAACAATAACTTGGAGTAATTCACCGCAAATTCTGTGTTCCAGATCTTCACTTCCTGTTCTATTTTTAGCTTGGTGATGACGTAAGAGGAAATCAAACTTATAACTGCTCCTGTAATGCCACCCACGAGGGCAGCGATTATATTTTCTTCCATGATCTACTGATTTTCAAGTTAATAGATCAATATAAGCCGTAAGTTTCTGAATATCAAAGGGGTTTTAACTGTTTTTCATACTTCTTTTCGAACCAATAAAAAAGGCGCAAGTGGTGATCACTTACGCCTAGCCAATCGAGAGCAATTATTTTAATTATGGGTCTTGCTCAAATTCTCCCAGTTTTTATTCGCTACCTGTGTAAGCTTCCCATGGTTCTTTTCTGCCAACCAAAGCTGCTTGGCATCCAATTCTACATTATTTAGAAACAAATAGTACTTCCCATCCTTTACCAAAAACTTGTTGGGATCTACCCTAAACTTAGCTCCAGCATAGGTCCCGAAGGCGCAGAATCCGCCGTATTGAGGTAGGTAGCGGCTTGGATTCTTATCGAAAGCTGCTTTCTGTTCTTTAGAAGTAAAGTAATACACTACCTTTTGGTATTCCGATTTAAATTGCTTGTTTCCTTTTTGTGCTAGATTCAAATCCAGATAGGACACTGGGCTATATCCTTGCAAAGCGATATTACTGTTGTCTATATTATTAGCCTTATTGTCCTGGGCATAAGCAGTGGTCATAAGTAAACACACCGCAACTACGATCATTGATTTTATGATTTTCATTTTTATAGTATTTAAAATTAAACTTGATTTATTGAGCATTGAAGTATTCTTCTTGAATCACCTTCCCTTCGGCATTCCAAACCCTACGAATGATTTCATGCCAGTAAATGTGGCTTCCGTCCTTCATATCGAAATCGAAAGTGAATTCTGAAGCAGAAACATCTCCATCTACAATAGAATGATGGTGCTGAATTCCGTTTACATTTGCTATGGAATTAGCAAATCCTTCCATCTTGGCAATCATTTCCGCTTTTCCTGTGGTGCTTGTGTTTCCATAGTCGGAAGTACTGGCATCTTCGGCAAAGAATTGTTTTACAGCGTCTACGATAGCTCCCTGGCTAACGATGGCATCCATTTTAATTACTTGATCTTTAATATTCATCTTTTTCAGTTTTATTGATTAATACACTGCAAAGATGGAATGAAAGTGCCCCTTGGGGCCTACAAAAAAAGACCTACTTATGGTACTTTTTGGAAAGAAACTCGCTGGGGGTAATTCCTAAATAATGTTTGAAGAAGCTAGAAAAGTGATTGGGTTCTTCAAAGCTCAATCTTTCGGAAACGCTCGTAATACGCTCACCTTCCTGCAATAGCTGCATGGCACTGTAGAGCAATTCAGAACGGATTAATTGCCCCATGGTCGTATTCATTTTGGCCTTTACCTTTTTAGATAAGGTCTTTACCGATACATTCATTTTTTCTGCATAGAAGGCAAGGGCCCGTTCTTCCTGATGATGCTCTTTAAGGAGTTCCAAAACTGTTTGTGCAAAAAGGTCTCGATTTTCGAAATCAAAGTTTTCCCGAAACTCCTTAGGCGTTTGTCCCGTTGCATTTTTGAAAGTCCGATTAAAATAGGACGGATCGTTATAACCCATATCATAGGATACTTCCTGAATGCTCTTATCGGTAAAAGCGATTTCCTTTTTACTCTCCATTAACCGCTTCGCTCCCATCAGGTTTTTTACCGTAATCCCAATTTTGTCTTTAATTAGGGTCTGGGCACCATATCCCCTATCGTTAATGAGTCCTACCAGATCTAAAGAGGTCAAGTTATTGGCAAACTCCTGATCTATAATGTCTTTGGTGTCGAAAATGATCTGATATTCCTCTTTGTTGGCATTGAATGGGTTTTGCCAGTACCATTGCTTAGAGGAAATGTCAATAATATCGGCAGCACCTTCAAAAAGGACAGTTTCCGATAGAAAATTCTGGCATTCCTCGCATTCCATAAGGTCGATATATCCTAATGAAATGAGGTGTTTAAAAAGTACACGAACTTCTTTGTTGTAGAATTTTGTCTCATCGGAAAAGACAATCTTTCGCACTTCGAAATCGTCTGATAAAAACTTAATGTATTGGCCCTTTTCCAAAAAAATGGCTTTCTCTTGCCAATCTGAATAGTTTTTGAAATCTACCTGAATACTCCCTTTCCCCGATAAAATATGAATGAGTGAGTAGCTATCAATAAAGTAGACCTTATTGATTTCGGGAGTGAACTTTTCAATATTCAATTTTTGGTGCATCACTGCAAGCGTAGATAGGTACTGGCGAAGGTAGTCGTAATGGGACAAAAATCAAAAAAGAAGGAACGGAATAGGATTATCCTTTTTTGGAAGCTATAGTAAACGGAAGTCCCGGTGCTTCCCATATTTCATTACCAGCATTATCATTCAAAATAATTTGGGTAGGATAGGTTTCTCTTTTTCTCCCTTGGTTAAATGCCGCCCGTGTATTCGAGTTCATCAACAGTATGAGGCCATATTCATCGCCAACAGCGGTAAATCGTTCCGAACCTCCCTTATATGTATACAATCCGAATTGTTTCGAAATGGCATTATATAGTTTATTTACGTCATCGGTAACCAATCCTATCTCACTTACATACAGGATATCTTTACTTTCAAAACGCTGAGATTTACTTGGATTTTTCAGGTCGTGACGGGCTATGAACTCCACCACATTTCCAGCAGGATCATAGAAAAAGACAGAATGGGCATTCCAATGTCCAAAATGAACAATATTATTGCTGTAATCGGAATCCCTTAGATGGGAAGGAGCTTCTATGATTGGAGTTTTGGGAGCCAACCACTTTTCAACCAACCCAATCATGTTTTCCGGTATATTGAATGCAAAATGGTAAAAAGGAGCGCCAGTAGCATCATTATCTGTTTTTAAGAAGGTAACAAGTGAAAGCCCGGCAATGAAAGAGCAATGGGTTTCGGATTGGGATTTAATGGAGAAGCCCAATAGTGAATGGTAGAACGATCTAATTTCATCCAAGGATGTGGATGTTCGTAATTTTATTTCATGGATACGATGCTCTTTGTTGGTACTAGACGGATCTGTAGCACCACTTAATAGATGTGCCAGTAACAGGGTGCCTATGGCTCCTGCAGAGCCTGTAGCCACAAATTCCCTTCTTGTCCATTTACTCTTCATCCTAATTCACAGTGAGGTACAAAGATATGTCTAGGAATGTAAAGAAAAGTAACAGTAGGGTAAATCGTTAAAAAAAGGGCATAAAAAAACCCTCCTAAGCGGTTAGCGAAGGAGGGCCAAAGTTTAGTTTAGAAGTGCTTCAAACTTCATTTTATTATAATCTATAACACTTAAAGCCTTCGAGTAATCCAGAAGAAATCTTATGGTTTCTTCTTTCGGAGCCAAGTTTTCATTCACGCGCTCCCTGCGTGAAGTTTCAGAGTACAATTTTGCCATAGAACGTTATTTTGAGGTTGCTGTTTCCTAAATAACGCCGGCCATTTTACTTTATTGTATCAATTGGTTAAGATAATATTATGTTTATCAATAACCTTACGTAAATTGATGAGCGCATAACGCATTCTTCCCAATGCGGTATTAATGCTCACTCCTGTTTGTTCGCTAATTTCCTTAAAGCTCATCTCTTTGTACATGCGCATGATGAGCACCTCTTTTTGATCTGCCGGCAATTCCTGAATAAGGCGACGAACGTCGCTCTCCACCTGCTCTTTCACCAATTGTTTTTCGGCATTCAAGGCGCCATCGGACAGTACCGAGAAGATGTTAAAATCATCATTGTTCTCGAACTTGGGCATGCGGTTGTTCTTTCGGAAATGGTCGATTACTAGATTGTGGGCAATACGCATTACCCAGGGTAAAAATTTTCCTTCTTCATTGTAGGCCCCGCGTTTCAGGGTCTTAATAACTTTAATAAATGTGTCTTGAAAAATATCTTCAGCAACATCGCGATCAAATACCTTCGAGTAGATGAAACTGTAAATGCGTTGTTTGTGTCGGGTAATTAATTCACAAAGTGCAGATTCGTTACCTTTCATGTACTGGGTTACAAGTAACCCATCAGGGGTTGTACTATTTTTCATACTATTCTTTTTAAAATAAACAACTATTTGGTTGTTCAGTCTTAATGTTTATTTAAAAAAGTAATAATATGCTATAGGCAACGTTTTTGTGTTCTTAGGGGTAAATATAATAACATTCATTTCAGAAATGCAAAAAAAAGACAGATTTTTCCCAAAAAAATTATAATTCCCTCAACGATACGATCTTAAAAAGTAAGTGGTATCTTTGCAAAATTCTAATAAAACCTCTTTTGTAAAATTGCAAGAAGTAGCCGTAGATACCAAGCAGGAAATCCTTATTCAAGGAGCAAAATTACACAACCTTAAAAATGTTACCGTTTCCATACCAAGGAATAAATTGGTAGTGATCACTGGACTCTCAGGGAGCGGAAAATCATCCTTGGCCTTCGACACTTTGTATGCTGAAGGGCAACGCCGATATGTGGAAAGTCTTTCTTCGTATGCACGTCAGTTTTTGGGACGGCTTAATAAACCCAAGGTAGATGCTATTAAAGGAATTGCCCCTGCCATTGCGATAGAACAAAAGGTAAATGCTACCAATCCGCGTTCTACCGTAGGAACCTCAACCGAAATCTACGACTACCTTAAATTATTATATACCCGAATTGGAAAGACTTACTCCCCGATTTCTGGTGAGGAAGTGAAAAAGGATCGGGTAACCGATGTCATTGACCATATAAAAACCTATCCAGAGGGTGAAAAACTGTTGTTGATCTCCCCTATCCTTTTGGAAGAAGGGCGCACTATGGAACATAAGATCCAAGCATTAGCCCAACAGGGATATGCCCGAGTGAAGATGGACGATTCGGTGCTCCGTATTGACGAACTGAAAGGATCACTTCCCAAAAACTTACAGCTGGTGGTAGATCGGGTCATCACCAAAAACGATGAGGACTTCTTCAACCGATTGGCAGATGCCGTTGAAATGGCCTTTTTTGAAGGAAAGGGTACCTTATATATAGAACAATTGTCCGATGGGACCATAAAAGAGTTCAATAACCGCTTCGAAAAGGACGGAATGGTCTTTATGGAGCCCAATGTGCATCTTTTCAGTTTCAACAATCCTTATGGGGCCTGTCCTACTTGCGAAGGCTATGGCGATGTTATTGGTATCGATGAAGACTTGGTCATCCCCAATACTGCCCTTTCCATTTACGAGAATGCCATTTTCCCGTGGAGAGGTGAAAGTATGGGATGGTATCGGGACCAATTAGTAAACAGTGCCTATAAATTCGATTTCCCCATTCATAAACCTTGGTTCGAACTTACCGAAGCGCAAAGACAACTGGTTTGGGAAGGAAATGAACACTTCGAAGGACTGAATGACTTCTTTGCTTTTCTCGAATCCAAAAGCTATAAAATCCAAAATAGAGTAATGCTTTCGCGTTATCGTGGAAAGACTCGTTGCGGAACCTGTTTTGGAAAGCGACTTCGACCTGAAGCCCATTATGTAAAGATTAGTGGTAAGTCACTCCAAGAATTGGTGGAGCGTCCTTTGACCGAAGTAGCGGAGTTCTTCAAAAACATCGAATTGAACGAATACGAGCAACAAGTATCCAAGAGATTGCTCATAGAAATCAATAACCGTCTGCGTTTCCTTATGGACGTAGGATTGGGATACCTTACCCTGAACCGAAAAAGCAATACTCTATCCGGAGGGGAATCACAACGTATCAATTTGGCCACTTCGTTAGGAAGTAGCTTGGTAGGTTCCATGTACATTTTGGATGAACCGAGCATTGGGCTACACCCAAAAGACACCGAACGTTTGGTGGGAGTATTACAATCCCTACGGGACTTGGGGAATACGGTAATCGTGGTAGAACACGATGAAGAAATCATGAAAGCGGCCGATGAGATCATCGATATTGGCCCAGAAGCAGGAACCTTTGGAGGGGAAATTGTGGCGACAGGAACGTTTGATGATATTCTGAAAAGCGATTCCCTAACGGCGCGTTACCTAAATGGCAGCCTAGAGATTGAAGTCCCAGAAAAACGGAGAACCTCTAAAAATGTCATTGAACTTATTGGTGCCCGACATAACAATCTTAAAAATATCGACGTAACCTTTCCGTTAGGAACATTTACCGCCGTAACAGGAGTTTCCGGTAGCGGGAAAAGTACCTTGGTAAAGAAGATCCTCTACCCTGCCCTATTACGCCAGATTGGTGGATATGGAGAAAAGCCGGGACAGTTTACGGAACTGAAAGGAAACTTCGATAGCATTAAAAGCGTGGAATTTATCGATCAGAATCCTATTGGACGTTCCAGTAGATCTAATCCCGTTACGTATATAAAGGCCTACGATGATATCCGAAATCTCTTTGCTTCGCAAAAAGTGAGCGATATCCGCGGATACAAGGCAAAACACTTCAGTTTTAATGTAGATGGAGGGCGCTGTGAAACCTGTAAAGGCGAAGGGGAAGTGACTATAGAAATGCAGTTCATGGCCGATGTGCATTTGGAATGCGACACCTGTAAAGGAAGACGTTTTAAAAAGGAGATTCTCGAGGTTCAGTTTCACGAAAAGAGCATACACGATATTCTTTCCATGACGGTAGACGATGCCATTGCCTTCTTCCAATTGCATGGTGAAAAGAAAATCACCAACAAACTGCAGCCGTTGCAAGACGTGGGATTAGGATATGTACAATTGGGACAGAGCTCTTCTACCCTTTCGGGCGGGGAAGCCCAACGTATTAAACTAGCCTCTTTCCTAGTAAAGGGAAGTTCTCGAGAGAAAGCATTGTTCATTTTCGATGAACCCACTACTGGATTGCATTTCCACGATATTAAAAAGTTACTTACTTCTTTTTATGCCCTTATGGACAATGGCCACACGGTGATCGTCGTGGAACATAATCTGGACTTGGTAAAATGCGCGGACCATATCATTGATCTTGGAAAAGAAGGGGGTGAAAAAGGAGGTGAAGTAGTGGCACAAGGAACTCCGGAAGAGGTTTCCGAAAACAAGGATTCCTTCACGGCAGAGTACCTTCGGGAGAAGCTCTAATTTCACGAAATAAGACCTTGAGTTCATAGCCTTTGCTCATTTCCTTGGGATTTTTTCTTAAATTTAAGTTCATCATCTAACCAACGGCTATGAAAAAGAAACTACTAATGGTGACGTTTTTGGCGTTATCCACTTCCCTATGGTCCCAGGACTACATTCCTATGCTGGATGAAGAGAATACCTGGAGCGTAGACATTTACTATTCCATTTTCGAGCCCCTACCTCCTAATCCGTGTTGCTTTACCATCACGGACCAGCTTACCGTAGGCGGAACGGTAACCCATAATGGAATGGATTATACACAGCTTTATATTGATGGAGCGGTGCGATGCGATCTTCGGGAAGAGAACGGAATTGTGTATAAATATGATGAGAATGAAGAGGCCGACAAGGTATTGATCGATATGAATTTGGAAGTGGGAGAAGTTTTCAATCTACTGGGAAGTGCTTACGATGTATCCTTCCCTATATGCCACACAGCGGGTAATGGGATGACATATACCTCTATGACAGTAGAAACTGTAGAATATCTGGATATAGCAGGAGAAACAAGAAAGGTCATCACTTTCAGCAACTATTCTCAGCCAAGCTTTACTCAAATTAAATGGATTGAAGGAATTGGTAATATTCATGGTTTTGATGGTTTCTGGGAACTGCTGGATATTACGGCAGGACAGGCGTTAGTGTGCTTTACCAACAGCTCCGGAACCTATTACTTCAACGAGGCCACCTCTTGCGACAATACCACTTTGGGTATAGATGATTTTTCTGAAGAAGCAATCGTCCTCTACCCCAATCCGGTCACTTCAAAATCCATTCTTCAGTTTCCCGAAGGAGCCGTAGATCGAATTCAAATCTATAATGTTTCAGGTAAGCTCGTTACCGAAATAAGGCCCTCTTCAAATCACTTTGTACTGGACATGATGCAGTACTCGGCTGGACTGTATTTCTATCAGGTGTTTTCAGAAAAAAAGTTGCTAAAAACCGCTCAATTTATCATTCGCTAGTGTAATCAGCCACTTCACAACTCTCCTTAAATACCTGCTAAACAATACCTTGTGAGTTTGGCACGGCTCTTGGTTTGTCACTAATCAAATAGCGTATGTCACACCGCTTATTGTGTGACTAACCCTAAAAATTAGTGATATGAAAAAAGTACTATTACTTGTAGCCCTATTCCTAGGAGGAATGACTACGCAGCTCACAGCTCAACATCATGGAAATCATGGCGGGCACACTACGATCAAAAAAGGGAAGAAGCATCGCTATTACAATTCGCAATCCGTACGTTTTGTAGAAGATGGTGTTCTCTTCACAGTATACACCGACGGCACCTTCGATTTCGAAGAAGCCGCCATCTGTGGAACACCTTACCAGTACCAGAGACAAAGGCAAAGACAAAACCGCAATGTGGTATACCATGGTAACTCCAATAACAGACGTGGACGAAGAGGTCATATTAACTACAATAGACTTCGAGTAAAAACCGATCTGTATGGAAACATCATCGCCGTTAACAACATCTGTATTGGTTACAAAAGAAATGGAAAAGTAAAACAGATTGGAAGTGTACCAATTTACCACCAAAGAGGGTTTATGGTACAGGTAGGTGGAATGACCATAGAATACAATCGTTTTGGCGAAATTAGAAGAACCTACGGAACCATAAATCGATTCAATAGAAATGTTTGGCACGATGATTGGTATACCTATAATGACTACGACAATGATTGGGATGATGACTGGAATGATTGGGACGATGATGTATGGGAAGGTCGTAGAATCGTAACAAAGTAAGTTAAGTTAATACATAGTTTTTTGGTTGGTTAGTTTTTTTGAATTACCCTCTGGAGGCCCCCCGCGCCGAAGGAGGGTAACTTCTTTTAGAAAAGCCCATAAAATATGGGCTTTTAATTTTTGGCACGGTGGTTGTTATTAGAAAAAGTGTACACGCCCAACCAAAATTAATTGGCAAGTACAACCTATAAAATCTAAGATTATGAAAAAAGTAACAGCACTCATTTTGGGATTGTTTTTAACAAGCTTCGGTTTGAAAGCTTCGGAAAATGCCCCAGTAGAAACTTTCGGAAACTTTTATGATGGAAGTTCGTACATCTTCGTAGAAGGTGGTGTAGAATTCTCTGTCTTTCCCGATGGACAATTCGACTTCGTATACCTAGGAAACCGAGGAAGCAACGTGAACGTTAATGTAAACACCCCAGGGGTAAGCATTTCCTTCAATTCCGGATACGACTACGACGCCTACGTACAGTATGACGACTACGGTGCTGTGATCCAAGTAGAGGATGTTCCTATCTATTATGACCACTTTGGACGTATCGTTCAGGCTGGAGATGTAGAAATTCGGTATACAAACCGCCGTATTGTTCGCGTAGGTGGACTGCGGGTTTTCTACAACAGGTTTGGAGCCTTCGATTATTGTACTGGATTCATAAGTCCATTCTATAGAACCTATGTTTACAGACCATGGCACGTATATTACGCTCGCCCATTGTACACAAGTTGTATAGTATACGACTATCCTTACAGACAATACTATGCTCCTGTACGATACAGTTTTGCGTATCACACAAGATACTATCGTAGCGGACGTAGATCCTATATAAACGGAAGACGTGACTTCTATCGCCCAGGAAGCCGTATTCACTACAGAAATGGTAGAAGCGCTGTTAACAGGGATTACAACCCGAACCGAAGAAATACAGCTGTCGCTAGAAACGGACGAGGAAACACCTCAAGAGGTGATATAAACCGAAGAGGAGATGGTGCTAGACGTGGTGAAGTGGCGCAAAGAAGAGATGGCGCCAGACGAGGAGATGTTACGCGTGGTGGAACACAAAGTCGTTCTGGACGAGATGTTAAAAAGGAAAGATCGACCACACGTCCAACATCCAGAGGAAACCGAGGTACGGTAACCCGTGGTGACAACAGCAAGAAAAGGACAACAACGACTCGCCCCAGCAATCGAAGAGGCGAAGTAGCCAAGAACCGTACACAGACTAGAACCCAACGTTCTGGAAACCGTTCGGGAAGTAATGTGAAAAGATCGGCTACGAAAAGAAAGAACACATCGGTACAGAGAGGGACACCTTCTAACAAAAGAAAGTCTTCTGTACAGAGAGGAGCTCCCTCCAACAAAAGAAAGGCGAATACGTCCCGTGGAGGAAGTTATAAGAAAAGTACACCCAATCGCTCTAGAAGTAATGCAAAGCAAAAAAGCTCATCATCTAGATCGAGAGGTTCCGCTCCAAGAAGAGGACGCGGATTGTAACAATTTTTTGGTTGGTTAGTGAGAAACCCTCGAGACGCTTCGGCAGACCGGGGGTTTCGATTTTTATAAGCTTTTTATAAGATCGGCCATAGTACGGGTAAGTTCCCTCCTGCTATATTGAGAAATATTCTGAGAAGCTACACGTAGCGTACTGTGTTGATAATTATCGAATAATTGTAGTATCTCCTGCTTCAATTCCTGTTCTTCTTCGTACCCAAAATATTGACCCGCTTGCGTATCATCCAGTATGCGTTTTATATCACTCCCTTCAGGCCCTAAGGCAACAATGGGACGTTCCGCTCGTAAGTACTCGAATAATTTTCCTGGAATGATGGCCTTGGTTTCTTCCTTGTCCATTTCAACCAACAGCAATACCTGCGCTTTGTGCTGAAGCTGAAGCGCTTCCGAATGGGACACATAACCTGGAATTTCGGTAAATAATCGTAATCCATGATTTTGAATGGATTCACGGATTTCGTCCCCCACAGCACCTATCAATTTTATTTGCAATGCCTTTTTAAAGTCTTCATTCTCCTGTACCAAATCGGCCAATACCTTCCAAAGTACTTCCGGGTTTCTATTGCTTAACAACGAACCTACATGAACAATACTGAATTTTTTGTCCAAATCTCCCTGTATGGTTTCTTGTGCATCGAAACCATTGGTAACGACAGCTATGGGTTGGTTGGTAATTTCAGAAAACTCCTTTTGGGTATTCCAGCTGGTCACCACTACCCGATCGGCTGTGTTTAAAACCTCGCTTTCCAAACGTTTGTGTTTATTCGCAGACGCCTTCGATAATTGCAGGGATTGATGGTAGTGAATGGTGGTCCAAGGATCCCTAAAATCGGCGATCCATTTTACCTTCATCAGTTGCGAAAGCTTTAACCCTATGAGATGTAAACTGTGAGGTGGTCCCGTGGTTATAATGGTATCGATCTTATTTTCGGGCAGGTGTTTTTTCAGAAATCGAACCGAAGGTTTTACCCATCCCACCCGTGCGTCGGGAATAAAAAGATTGCCTCGAACATAAAGTAAAAACTTTTCCAGTCGAGAAGGATTCCGTTCGGTAATAATTCCACTACTTATCTGTTGGGTCTTCTTCCGAGAAAACCATTTGGCAAAGCGATAGGGCTCTTTAATGGGGAATTTAATGATTTCGATATCCGAGGGAACTTCAGACTCAAAACTCTCGTCTTGCAAGGGATAATGGGCATTTTCGGGTACAAAAACCACAGGATCGATCCCGAATTCTTTAAAATACTTTACGAATTTTAACCAACGTTGTACTCCTGGACCGCCTGCCGGTGGCCAATAATAGCAGATAATGAGTACCCGTTTCATTAGTCTTCCTCCTTAACCTCTTTTTCTTTTCGTTGTTCCCAATACAGGCCTCCCAGAATAATAAGCAAGAATAAAATACTGCTTACCAACGCCATAGTACTTCCCTTTTTTACCACTTTGGGTTCAAATCTAAATTCAATCTGGTGGATACCACTTGGCACCACCATAGCTCGCAAGGTATAGTTAGCCCTAAAGTATTCGGCAGGATTACCATCTATATAAGCATTCCATCCGTGTGGATAGTACATTTCAGAAAAGACAGCCAACTGATCGGTCTTGGTGGCTGTTTCATATACTAATTTGTTGGGAGCAAAGCTCGATAGATCGATGGTAGCCGTACTATCCCTTTGTATGTCTTTTGTTGGAATCTTTGGTAAAAATTCGGTATGAATTACAGCCGTTTTTTTGGTATCCAAACTATCCAATAATTGGATTTCTTCGTTCGCATTATTCGCAGGCAAAACATTTTCTACAAACCAAGCAGGACCATTGGCAAAGGGATTTTGCTGGGCTTTTGCCCCTCCTTCTTCTGTGGGTACAATGATGTACTTTACATTGAGCATGTTCAAGATATCGGGACTGATTTCAGTTAAATAGAAATCTGCAATATCACTCATGCGCCCTGGTTTGGCAGCGTGATATCCCCCTAAGGCATTGTGATAGTAACTCGCCTGACCACTATTGAAAGCATCGTTATAGGCATCATACACTCGATAATGCCCTTCATCCTTTAAAATTTGGGTATCTGCCTCTGTAGGTGCGAAAGGACGCTCCATCACTTTGGCATTTACGAAATTGTCACTGTTGATGTATCGTTGATCTACCCCAACCAGATCGAAAATGATCAATGCGGCCAAAATACCGATGGCATACAGTTCTTTCAACTTTTTGGAATATACCGACCAAAGCACACCAAGGGTGAGTAATATGAGAATGAGTGAACGTAAGGCATCGGTTACCATTACCGACGCACGATCTTCACGAACGGCATCCATAAACGGCACTCCCATCTGCTCGATGATCAGGCTATCATAAGGTCCTACATAACCTATAGCAGAACTGAATACAATTAATAATAAAATAAGTCCCCCTACAATAGATCCAGAATAGATGAGGGCTTTCTTCTTGGTTTTTGCATCCTGAAAATCATTGAAAAACTGATGCAGCCCTACGACGGCCAAGATGGGTAATATCAATTCAATAATCACCTGTATAGAGGAAACCGCTCGGAATTTATCGTAGAGGGGAACATAGTCGATAAAGAATTCTGTGAGGAATGTAAAATTACGCCCCCATGAGAGTAACAAGCTCAATACAAATCCAGCCACAATCCACCATTTTAATCGGCCGCGCACTAAGAACAAGGCCAATACGGCTAAGAAAATAATGATCGCTCCTACATAAGCTGGAGCCGCTACAAACCGTTGATCTCCCCAATAAAAGGGGATTTGTTGGTTCAAAAATTGTTGTGCCTGCGCCCGTGTAGCACCTGTCTCCTTCATTAATTGCTCAGCAGCTTCTGAATCTTCAGGAAAACCATCGCTAGAACCACCGCCCATAAAATTTGGGATAAGCAGGTTGAGGCTTTCCAGTTTCCCATAACTATACTCTGTAATGTACTCATAACTAAGTCCACTAGTACCTTCCTTAGGCGAACCATCGGAGTTAATGGTAATATTACTTTTTCCACGGGTAGATTCTCCGGCATACTCCTGAGTGGCTAGAATATTGGTAGCGTTCAAGCCCAAAGCCAATCCCACAGCAAGTACCATGACACCCACAGCTTTGAAATAGTGCGGAATCATATTCTTTCGATAGGCATCTATGAGGTAAGCAATACCCAAACAAACCACCAGTAATAATAGGTAATAGGTCATTTGGAAGTGATTGGCAACCAATTCCAATCCCATAGCAACTGTAGTAAGCAAGAATCCGTAGAAGTACTTCCCCCTAAAGGTGAGAATGATTCCACTCAGCACCAGTGGCATATAGGCAATGGCGTGTGCTTTTGCATTGTGCCCAACGCCCAAAATGATCATGAGATAGGTGGAGAACCCGAAGGCAATAGCTCCGAGAAATGCCAGTTTGTAATCTACCTTCAGTACCAGAAATAAAATATACATTCCTATGAAATAAAGGAATAGGTAATCTGCAGGTCTGGGTAAGAACCGTAGGGTGAGGTCTAGTTTCTTTATGTAGTTATGTGCATATTTAGCTCCTAATTGATAGGTAGGCATTCCACCAAATGCACTGTTGGTCCAATAGGTCTCTTCCCCTGTTCTCTTTCGGAAATCGTTTTGTTGCTTCGCCATTCCGTTGTACTGCACGATATCGCTCTGATAAATGGCTTTGCCTTGAAGTACCGGATTAAAATAGGCCAAGGAGGCAATGATAAAAAGTACCAATACGATCACATGGGGAATGAGTCGCTTAAAATTGAACTGCATATGTGTGGAATTAAGATCGAGGGAAATTATAAAAAATATGCAAGATAGCTGCTATAGTATCACGGTAATTGAAAGCATCCATCCACTTAGGAAGGGATATTAGTCAATCTCTTCAAAATCAATATACTCTCCTACCACTTTGCCGTTAGATTTTGGGATATCATCCGCCGATTTGGACGGATTGGGTTGTGTATAGGTCGCACCAGCATCATTAAAGGGTGCCTGTCCAAAAGCATTTTCAAATCGCTGGGCAGCCTTCTTTGCAATATAGCGCATGGCATAGGGAGCCAATAAGCGAAATAAAAACTTAAGGCCAAAATATACCAAGAGGATGATTAAGATCGTTTTCAAAAAGGAAATCATAGTATTCGTTATGATTTTCAAAGGTACAGAAAGCCTTCTAAAAAGAAGAAAACTAGCTATTAAATAAATGATAAAATCTTATATCTTTGGCCTAAACCAATCTGCGATGCGCATCCTACGAAACTTATTATTTATCGCGCTTTTATGCCCTATAAGTGCGGTGGCCCAATACACGGAAATGATCAATACCAATCGGCCCGGAGTCTCTCAAGGAGCCTTCTCGGTAGGAAAGAATGTGCTTCAGTTTGAGACGGGTTTTTCTTTGGGCAAGGAAAAACACAACTTACTGGAAACCGAAACTAATGCCTTTGCTTGGGATTACAGCGTTCGTTATGGGTTTTTTAAGGAAGAGCTGGAAATAAGTCTTATTGGACTTTTTCAGAGCAATAAGGTAACCGATAGTAGGGGCGTAAATCCGTTTGAGTTTACGGAAAGTAATTTCAGGAGCAACACTATTGGAGCCAAGTACCTTGTGTACGACCCGTACCGAAAGAAAGTATTGGAAGGCCCTAATTTGCTGAGCTGGAAGAAGAACAATAAGTTTCAGTGGTCCGATCTTATTCCAGCGGTATCGGTCTATGCGGGAGCCAATTTCGATTTTGCCGATAATCCCTTCACACCAGAGCAAGAAAGTAGTATAAGCCCTAAGGTTGTGGTTTCTACCCAGAATAATCTAATTGGCGGATTTGTGATTGTTACCAATATCATTGCCGATCGCATCACCACCGATTTTCCGTCGTATGGATATATCGTTACAGTAACACATGCTACCAACGATTACTTTTCGGTGTTTGTGGAGAATCAAGGCTTTAAAAGCGATTTCTATGCCGATAATATCCTGAGAGGAGGTGCTGCGGCCCTTATTAATGAAGATTTTCATGTAGATCTCTCACTTTCCATTAACTTTAAGGATACTCCTTCCCTATTCTATGGACGCGTCGGGCTTGCTTACCGCTTCGATATGCACAAAGAAGACGAGTTTATTGAAGAAAAAGGAAAGGCTGCAAGAGAAGCAAAACGAGCCGAAAAAGAGAAAAACAGAGCCCTGAAAAAGAAAAAGAAGGAAACGAAGAAGAATAAAAAGCGAAAGGACAGTTTCGAGTTGGAAGATGACGGCGGCGCTGGAGGACTGAACTAGAGAAGAATGCCTATGATTGAAATTAAACAAGTAACCACACCAAAACAACTAAAGCAATTTGTTACTTTCCCCTTTGCCCTGTACAAAGATTGCGAGTATTGGGTTCCTCCCCTAATTAAGGAAGAACTGGAAACCATGGATGCTTCCAAGAATCCAGTGTTTAAGAATGCCGAAGCTACCTATTATATCGCCTACAAAGATGGTAAGGCGGCTGGAAGAATTGCTGCCATTGTAAACCATTTGGAAATCGAAGAGCAACAAAAGAAAAAGATGCGCTTCGGATGGTTCGATGTTATCGACGATATAGAAGTGACCAAAGCCTTATTGGAAAAGGTCTATGAGAAAGGACGCGAGCACAATTTGGAATACGTAGAAGGTCCTGTAGGCTTCTCCAATATGGAAAAAGCCGGTATTCTCACCCGTGGATATGATGAAATGAATACTATGATCACTTGGTATCACTATCCTTACTATGCGCAACATTTTGAGCAATTGGGTTTTGAAAAGCAAGCTACTTGGGTAGAGTTTAAGATGAGTATTCCTCCGTCTATTAAAGAAAAAGTTGCCAAGTTTTCTGGACTTGTGAAGAAGAGGTACAACCTGTCCGTGATTCGATTTAAAAACAAAAAGGAAATCCTGCCCTACGTAGATAGTATGTTCGATTTGTTGAACAAAACCTACAATACGTTACAAACTTTCGTTCCTATTCAGCAGTACCAGATAGACTATTATAAGGAAAAATATTTCGGGTTCATCCATCCCGATTATATCACCTGTATTAAGGATGAAAATGGGAAGCTCATTGCCTTCTCGGTAGTGATGCCTTCCTTTAGCAAAGCTTTGAAGAAAGCCAACGGAAAGTTATTCCCCATAGGATGGTACCACATACTGCAAGCACAGAAGAAAAATGATTTAGCAGCCTTTTATCTTATTGGGATCGATCCCGAATACCAAGGTAAAGGCGTCACTGCTATCATTTTCGAGGAAATGCAACATCTATTTAATGCCAAAGGCATAGAAACGGTAGAAACCAATCCGGAATTGATCGAGAATACGGCTGTACAATTGCTATGGAAGGATTATGATCCACAACAGCATAAGGAACGGAGTACGTTTAGAAAGGGATTGTAAAAATCCTCTGGTCATTTATCGCAGCAAACCATTTCTTTACTATTAGATTCTTTGATAAAAGAAGCATAAAAAGTTTGGTGTTGTATCTATGGGGCCATCCTTCTCGTAAATATTCACAAAAATTTGGAAAGCAAAAACTGATGAGAATCATTGGCAATCACTACAAGGAGTGCCATAAGCCAAATTACAGCCTTCAGGGTTTGTACGAGACCCATCATGACAACATTGCAAATCACCTACATCTGGATTATCTGGGTAACGGTTGTAAAGTGCTCCACAGCAGGTATACCCTTCTACCCTATCGTATTCTCGGGAATGCCCTTGAGATGAGGTACATATTACTTTACCGTCGTCTCTCCCAATGGACCCAAACCAATCTTCAAAGAAATATCCTCCTATAAAACCAACAGTGACAAAAATCAATGGAGGCCCAATATATCTAATTATTCGCAGCATGATACCTAAGATTTATGATTACTAATGCTTCAAAAGTAGCTAAGCACTTCCCCTAAAAGAATAGTGAATCGATGACGTAGCCAATAGAAAGGATCAAAAGACGACTGGAATCTATAAACGGTTGGCTACTTTAAATTCGATGGTAGCCAAGATCGTTACGATCGCAACTTCAACCAAAATGTAGAGCCAACCTAAAAGAGTGATTTCTGAAAGATGGTAAAACGCAAACCCAATAGATAAGCAGCAATACAGAAGGTTCATAAGAGCGATCCCTTTCAAGAATGTCTTTGCGTTTTCCTTTTTTGTGAAATAAGCATACAAATCGTATACGGCAAAGAAACACGGTATGGCAGCCAATATGTACAATGTAGATGCCGGGATTCCGAAGATGTTTTGAAACCGAACCAGTACCACTCCCAATAGAAAAGCGGAAAGCAAAGCCCCTGCACCATCTATAATGAAAAGCTTCTTTGGGTTCGAAATCAACGTATTCATTATTCTTGTGAAACTAATTAAGCGGTGAAGATAATAATTACTGCTTTGTCAAAATTTCCTGCAGTTAGGGTACCTCTTGATTCAGCAGCGACCATTTGGCTTCTATGGGTTGATGTGTTTCTGCAAATTTGGCCGGATCCATTAAGAAAAAAGAATCGTCATATTTAAACTTGAAGGAATAGGTAGCCATGTCTATGACTCCGCTGGACCAGGTAGCATCGCACAAATACCACTTCCCATTCAGCTTTACGGCATTCCATGTATGGTTTGGGGCATCTAGATCGTCTAGTTTTGTCTTATTGGTTTGACCAAAACCATAGATCATTTCGCATTCCAAACCGACTCTATTGGCCAGCTCTTTGATTAAATAAGCATACCCCGTGCAAAGGGTCTTTTTCTCCATGAGTAGTTTTGCGAAGACTTCTTTTTTAAATTGGTTATTCCACCGTTGCAAGGCTTCTGGGTCATCTCGTAACCTTCTTCTTTCATCGTCGTTTTCTGTAGTTAAATAATAATCGCCCCGAATGTTATGGCATACCCAGTAGTAAACCGCCCTAAAACGTTCTACCTCGGTGGTGAGCTGAGACTTGATTCCATGGGTAATCTCATACATTTGCTGTAGTTCTTCACCTTTATAACCTTGCGCGATATACTCCGCCCTCCAAAAGTCGACTTCATTAAAATCGTCTCGCTGAGCATGGGATACCCCTATAAAGGTGAAGATGTATACTACAACAATTAAAAATCTCATTCCACGAAGACTAATTCCTAGTTTCACTGGAAGTCGTCTCGGGATGTTCCATCCGTAGGGCAGCCACTACAATTACAGGATCGTCTTCCAAAAAAGGTTCTACATAAGTGGTCGCATTTGTAATGGTAATCTCTTTCTTTTTGTACCCTAGGTAGCTCACTACCAATACGTCGTTTTGCTTTAGTTCTTGCGGAAAGGTGAATTCTCCATTTTCATTGGAGACCACACCAACGTTCGTTCCTTTTAGCACTATAGTCGCTCCTAACAGAGGACCATCATTGCTTTTTACAACGCCCGTCACGGTTTGTCCATCGCTTTGTGCGAATGATGGATTGCCCATAAGGCATAGGCTCATGAATAAGGCTAAAAACCCAAAATATCTAAGGGTTTCCTTCGTTGTGGTAAGTCGTGTGTTCATACTGTGTTATTTAATATTCACCCCTAACTTAGGCCTTCATTTAAGTAGTATAAAACACGAGTGAGTTAAAGCATCCGGTCTATGAGTCAAAACGGCATTTGAATGAGCATTTAAGAACCACGACTTGGTCTTAATGTATGGTATTGGGGTAAAACTTCTTCGGATAGATGTTTAATGGATTTACTTGGGATCAGTTTTGAAATCCCTTTGCAATAATTGACTCCGCGGGTTTCCCTTGGGGTGTAAAATCCTTGTTTTGCTTTTCCGGATCCAGCTGAAAGTCGCTTCGCAATTGCCAAATATGAACCCCGGCAAACCATTCTTTATTCCAGATCGTATTGAAGAACGCTAGATAGCTATTAGCCTGTGTTTCGAGCGAATAATGGTATTCGGGATGATAGGGATTATCCATCCATTCCCAAGGTTTCATAGCTCCATCTGAGGTACTTTTATAGCCCATTTCAGTAAAAAGTATAGGACGGTCAAATTTCTTATGAAGAGAATCCAAGGTCGGCAAATAGGTGTTCCAACCTTCAGAGATGGCAATAGCACTAGGATATTCATGATCCGTTAGCGGGAAGTAGGCCTGAATGCCTATATAATCCAAAGCATCCCAAAATGGGATTGTTTCGTATTCTTCATACCAATTGGCTCCATAGGTAAGCTTTCCTGAATACACTTCTCGAATTTCTGCAATGAGTTCGCGCCAGAAATCGGGTTTTTCTAACGCCAACCGCGTAAACTCAACCCCAACACAAAACATCTCAGCTTGGGCTTGTTCTGCGACCTGAGCGTATCGGAGTATGAAATTACGATAGGTTTCTTGCCACTGTTCCCAGTCGGCGTCATTCTTCGGAAAAATATCCGATCGCCATTTACCATCTGCAGGTCTGTCAATCCAAACATGGGGTTTAAAAAAGACTTTGAAACCCGCTTCCCGGGCCTCGGTTATTTTTCGAACCCAATGTTCGTTATGCTGTTTTATGTAGGTACTGTCTCCATTGTGATGGGTCACTTCGGGGCTATCGATTTGATCCTGAAATCCCCAAGGCACAAAAGCCACCCATTCCAAATTCATCTTGCGAAACATATGGGCATTCGTCGTATCTACCGTGCTAAACACATGCGCTCCTCGTTGTTTTTCCTGGATGTTCGTAATACCACCAATAGACTTAGGGTCCGCAACATCCACAGGGTCTTGTGAATACACCAAAAGGACAATCAGTAGCCCAATGAATAGAAAAATGGAGAGTAAGCCTTTCTTCATTTTTTGTTTTTTTCATAGACGGTTAGGCACTCGTCCAAATTTCCGGCATGGGTGTGAATGCATTCACAGAAGGTCGATCCTACGGCTTCATTTTCCGTCCCGACAAACTGCTTCTTACATTCTGAGAGGGAATTTCTGGGCATTACCTCATGGCCATAGATAAAGAAAAGAATGATCATTCCCATAGACGCCATAGCACCCGTAAAGAAAAGGAAGGGAAATTTGTTACTGTATTTATCAGGTTTCGGAACGAGGGTGTACTCTGTGCTTACTTTAAGAGGCAGGATAAAACGTATGCGATCGTAATTCCAAAATAATATGTACAAATTGGCCAACAACATAAGCGGAGCCGAAACGAAGGAGCCATCGAAACGAACGGTATAGGATAGAATACAGATATTGAGAATAATGGGTAAGTACAATAAAGCCCCTAGGGTTACGGTACGAGGGATCAACAAAAGAATCGCAGCCAGCACCTGTGCAATTCCGATGGAGGTATAATAGTAACCTGTGTGATGCAAGGCTTCTAAATATTGCCCCATGGGATGGCTAACGGACAAACCACTGGCAAAACGTTCGCCCATGATTTTGGTAAGTCCAGCAGGAATGAATCCGGCAGCCAATGCCAATCGACAAAAGATGGAAAAGTACCAAAGCCATCGATTCTGTCTCGTTTTAAAGTGGATTTGATCTAGTTTTGAAGGTGTCTTCAAAATTTTCAGGTCGTTTTTAGTTTAGTTTATTGAGTTCGGCTTCCAATTGATCGAGGGTAAATTCCTTAAAACCGGTGAGTTCAAAATCTTTAGCATCCGTAGTGGTTTCAACGATGGTCATGGTTGGTTTGCCATTGGCATGACTTATACCTATTACCTGTATGGATTTACCCTTAGGGACACTACCAAAAAGTATATTTCCATTCTCCAATCTTCCATTCATGATACTTTTTATATCCTTAAAGACTATTTGGACTTTCGTATCCTTGGGATGGGCTGTATTAACTATAAAATCGGTTTTTTCGGTATCATCCAGATCCAAAAATCTATCGCAGTTTATCCAACCCAGTTCTGTCGCCGAAAACACAAAATATTGTAGCGTATTGGCATCCATTTTTTCAACGGCCTTATCTGTATAATCGGAATACTTATTTCTAAATTTTTGTTTAAATCGAGACCAATTTATAGAGCGCCCTCCCATAATCCCCAACGCATAATCCCATCCTTCCGTTAAATCCCTTTCATAGGCATCCACATCGAATGCAGGAACAGACTCAAATAGTTCCTTTGCTATTTTTATAGCCTCTTCGTCATATTCCAAACCAATGTCCTTGTTAGGCCTAAAATTGAACATATTGCCTTTTTCATCGATGTGAAGGTCAAAATCGGCCCTCCAATTATTTGTGTAAAAGGAATAGGCTGTGGCGCTATCGATATTTTCTGGATTCCGCAAATAATCTATAATGGTTTCATCCCTTCCCAATAGCTTTATTTCATCAAAAGTTGCCGTTCTTAAGGAAACCCAAAAATGGTAATCGTAGAGATCATCGGTCATTTCGATGGGGTATGTTACCTGAAATGCTTCATCTCCCCCTTCCGATAGCGTATCGGTCTCACGAATTGATTCTGCTAGGGCATTTGCCTCGAACAATTGATAATCGGGAATCCAAGTTTGTGTGCTATCATTTATTTGAAAATCATAGAATAGGTCCATCTCTTCTTCTGAACCATTTTTAGGAAACCCAATCACTATCGCACTACCCTCCCTTACAGAAAGTTGTTGCCCGTCCGCCTCTGCTGTAACGTATATCATCCCATTGGTTTCGAGAATCCTATCTCCGGAAAGTGTATGTAGGTTTTCGAAAATCATTTCACTCAGGCTATAGCTTTCTTTAAGCGTTATCTTTATCGGAGTTACGGGCGCTGTTCCATCAACAAATTGAAAAGTGTTTTCTGGGATATAAATTGTGGTCCCTTTTGCACCCTTTACAATAGCTTCTTTGTCTGCCTTAATTTCAAAAAATTGCCTTGACGGAGATAGAACAGAATCAATTTCCTTGATTGAATTAACCGTGATGTTCCTGTTGTCTGATGAACAATTAGCGAATAATACAAGGGTGAAGGAAATTCCGAAAATGAAGGTGATAATTCTTATCATGGATCTAAGGATACATAGGTTCTTATGATACCAAATATAAGCAATATGCATTTTGCAACTGGGTTTGCAAAAAGGCTGTAACCCTAACTTTCTTTTCATTGAGATTGTGATAAAATTCTATATTTGCACTTCCCCCTATTGGCTGTAGAATGCCTCACATGGTTATGCCACTCCACCGCGGAGAACCAGTGAACCCTTTCATTTATTAACATCAAAAAAACGAATACACATGGGAAAAGTATTTGAACGTGTCGTTGTGGTCTTTTTAGAAAACACCATGCGAAGTTCTGCGCTAGCCAATCCGTACTTGAATGGATTGCGAAAAAAAGGGGTATTTATGACCAATGCACAAGGGGTAACCCATCCTTCACAACCCAATTACATTGCTACCATTGCAGGGGATACTATGGGAATTGCCGATGACAATGCGCATTATATGGATTGGTATTGGGTGCAACCAAATTCCGAACAAGGCCGTGAAACGGGGAGCTATCGCTATCATGAAGAAGGCTATAGCCCCGCTACTATTGTGGACCTATTAGAAGCCAACAACCTAAGTTGGAAGTGCTATGCGGAAAATTTGCCGCCAGATGCCGATTACAAGGACAAACTGCAGTACGACCTGAGCAAATCGCCAACGGAGAATCTAGCCAATGTTCCCCCAGATAGTGAACTGTTTCCCTATGCCAGAAAACACGTTCCATTTCTCTCGTTTCCAAGCATTGTTTCCAACCCAAATCGACTAGCTCGTATTGTAAATGCCACAGAATTTGAAAAAGATCTGAAATGCGAAACCCTACCCCATCGTTTGCCTCATTTTAGCTTTTACGTGCCCAATTTGCTTAATGATGGCCATAACGTAAGTGAAGAAGAATTTCGTCCCGCTGCCAACAATATCGACCTTGGGCCGGATACAGCGAATCTTGATAATATGGAGAAATTCCTAAAGTCCTTTTTAGGGGATGATCCTTTAAGCAAATTCCCGCCAGAAACACTGATTGTACTCACCTTCGATGAGGCTTACCCATACCCGTTCGATTATGGGATTTACACCTTACTTTTAGGCGATTTCTTGGAGGCAGGTACCATCAATACCGATCCAGTGAATCACTACAGTTTACTACGTACGATTGAAGACAATTTCGGAATAGGCTCCCTTAAACGTCATGATGCCATGGCTCGGCCCTATTGGTTTTTGAGTGATTAAAGGTACTGCTTCAGATCTGATTTGAAATAAGCCGCACTGGAGGCAGCACTTTTCATCGAGCTTTCGGTGAAATTGCCTCCTTGTTCGATGTAGTAATATTCCAATCCCGAAACTTTTGGATCGGGAAGGATTTTGTGGTAATCGATAGAACCATTGCCTAATTCGGTATAGTCTCTGGTGACTTTATCCATGTCCTTGATATGCCACATGACATAGCGACCCGGATATTTGGCAATTAACTCTGCAGGTGTGTTTTTGGAAGAATGCATCACCCAATACAGATCGAGCTGAATTTTCACCAAAGCTGGATCGGTTTCATTAATAATTATATCGAAGCCAGACTTACCGTCAAATTCTTGAAACTCGTATCCATGATTATGGTAGGCAAATCCCAAACCTGCTTGGGCAATACGTTCGCCTATAAGGTTCATTTGCTTTGCTATGGACTTATAGCCATCTAAGGTTCGCTGCACTTCGTTTATCCATGGCCAGGTAATGTATCGGCTTCCAATGGCTTCGGCGCCTTCTATGCATTGATCTACAAATTCATTTAGTTTATCATCGGGTTGGGTGGCGAGTTCTGAAAATCCGTAATGGCCACTGCTTACACTGAGGTCCAAATCGTCCAAGATGGTTTTGAATTCATTCGCCTTAAAGCCGTAAAAGGTTCTCTTTTCTGCATCGTAGCCATAGGTTTCGAAATCTTCGTAACCCATATCTTTTAGGGCTTTTAAGGTCGCAACAGGGTCTTTTTCCATTTCATCCCGAATGGAATAAAGTTGATATCCCATTTTATACTTGGGCGATGATGCGGATAGACATGAGATGGGTAAGAGTGACATAACCCCAAGTGCACTACTTATTTCTAGGAATTTTCTTCGGTCCATATAGTTAACCCAATAAAGATTATTACCCTTCAGCCTTACGAAGAATCTTCTCCATCTTTCTTCCCTTAGCCAATTCGTCGATCAACTTATCCAGGTACCGTGCCTTTTGAGTTAATGGGTTTTCGATTTCTTCTACTCTATAGCCACAAATAACGCCTTTAATAAGGTGGGCATTGGGATGTAAGGAGGCTTGATCAAAGAAAGCTCTAAAATCGGCTTTCTCATCAATCAAAGTCTGTAGTTTGCCGTCGTCAAAACCTGTGAGCCATTCGATCACTTGATGCAATTCTTCTTTGGTTCGGCCTTTCTTTTCGACTTTGCTTACGTAATGCGGATATACGGAGGCAAAAGTCATTTGTGCTATGCGTTCGTCGTGATGGGCAGTACTTTTCATTGTTGTTGTATTATACCTCTAAAGTTATTGAAATTATTGCATTCTTTTCACGATTGGGTGATCGGCATTTAATTGTAACAAGTCCCATAAATTGCCATATAGATCTTTAAATACGGCCACGGTTCCGTAATCTGCTTCCTTGGGTTCCCTTACAAATTCAATTCCTTTTGAGCGCATTTCATTGTAATCCCTCCAGAAATCATCGGTATTCAAAAACAAAAATACCCTTCCACCCGATTGATTGCCAATAAATGCTTCCTGCTCAGGTTTGGAGGCCCTTGCCAACAATATGGTAGTCCCATTCGAATTGGGTGGTGCCACAACTACCCATCGTTTGTCCTGTTCTGGCTGATAGGTATCTTCCAACAATTCGAAATTTAATTTTTGGGTGTAAAATTGGATGGCCTCATCGTAATCTCTTACGACCAAGGCAATATGGACAATGGATTGTTTCATAGGTATTTTTTTCTTCCTTAAGCCTACTTCAAAATATACGTCAGATTCTAGGACGGTCTTCGTCTGATGAAGATATCCCGATGCAGGAATACGATCACTAAAAGGTAAGCAATCATGGCAAAGATTCCGTATTGGGAATCAATATCATAGAAAAATGGTACGAACCAAATCAAACCTGGGCAACCGATCCAATATAAATAATCATCATTCCTATCGCTCAAAATAACATAAACAGCGTTGGAAATTACACTCACAATTCCGAAGATCCAAGCCGCATTAAACAATTGGGTAAAATATGAATCCAATCCATGTAGAGAATAATTATATATGAAAATGGAATATGCTAATACCAAAGAAGCAATTGCGATTACTCTTATTGTTTTTCTTAGCATTTAAATCAATTTAGAATTGGGGTGTCGGAAAATTGATAATCCACATCATTGCCATGCCTATTATTCCTCCTAAAAGCATTAAAGGGTAGAACAACTTAATCTGTTTTGCTGTCATGTACTTATTTCCACTTAGGTTCGATTTTCGAAAAAGACCTGGATGCGTTTCCAAGAAGTTGGCGCCATTTTTAAAATAAATCCATCGCACCCCCAAAAACCAAAGTACCACAATGGAAAAATGAAAAATGAGTACCATAGGGTTCATGGAACGAGGATTAAAATAATCGAATATACCCTGAGTGAGTCCACTAACACTCCCTACCATCATAACTATCCAAGGAATGTTCCCATAAAACAAATATCCCTGGAAAAGTTTGTCGTATCCTTCTTCCAGTTCTGGTCGTTCGGTTATATACTTTTTCGCTCGACTTTTTAGTACAAATGCATTTGCCGTAGTGACTCCAATAAATAATATCCATGCATATTTAAATAGTATTTCCATTCGGCTATATGTGATAGTTTAGATAAGCGTGCTTTGTATTCCCGTTTATTAGAATTTTGATGTTTGGGAGTTACGCTTTGTTTAATTGATCCCGCCAAAGCAATTGAATGGATGTGTGATAGTCGGATTCGAAAGTGATCACTCGAATTTCATCTAGGTTAAATTCGTAATCATAATCGACCTCAACCGATCCATCGGAATGAATCATATCGATAATGAGTGCATTATTTTCGATGCGATTCTTCTTTCCATAAAACAGTTCGGATTCATCATCATCTTGAAATTCGAAAATTCCGTAGTTGGATTCTACCCAATCCAAAAGACCTAGGGTATCGGCAAAGCTGAAATTTGCAGGAGGCGCGTCTTCCACATTCTTCAGTCTTAAAACCTTCTCAATTTGTGCATCCTGAACTGTACTTGATCGCTCTTCCACAAACCCTTTATGGTACAAACGATATCCATCTATTACATAATCCACAGGGATGTGTTTTACAAGAATCCATTGTTCGTTTTCTGCTAGTAAGAGCCCTTGTTCGGAATCTTCCCAGTCCTTTATTTTATAGGTTTCTACTTTCATTGACAATTAAATGCGTTGATTATTAATGTAATCTGTATGTTTCGATCTGAGAGTTTCTGTTGCACCAATGGACCCCCTAAAAAGAAACATATTCTTTAAAATTCAATTTTCAAACTCTGTCGCTCTTATTTGTGTTGTTGCTTAAACTGGCATTGGCATTAGGAAATTTAGTCCATAAAAATAGACAACTCCTACCACCAAAATGAGAAGAATACTCCACTTCCACTCTTTATTCTTTAATTCTACCCAAATTGTTTTAAGTTTTTGCTTTTCTGATCGAACCACTTTAGTATTTGCGATAAAGTCTCCTATTCTACGTGTAGGGTTCATAAATCCGACAATCGCCTCTATGGGCCAAGCGATAGCGACTAAATTCCTAATGAAACATTGTAATTCTGTAGCTGGCTTTTCCGTTTTACGGTCTATTACCCGGTATCCCATGAGTCGCTTGGTCGGACTTTTGCCATTCACAAAATCCTTATTGAAGTATATGAACATAACAACAAAAAAGGGGATTTCTATTACACGGTCACTCAATTGCACAACTCCAGTGGCTCCAAGAATCATTACCAATGCTATGGGCAAAACAATAACATAGGTCATAATAATATGATCCAGCAACATGCTTGAAATGCGGTGAAATCTATGGTTTTTGTTGGCTATCCTACTTATTTCCTCGTAGAAAAACCCCCTATGTTTAGGTTCACTCATTGGGTTGGGTTATTAATGAAAGACGAAGAGGCCTTTATTCTACCACCTCACTAATTTGAACGACAGGCTGAATGTTGGTGTAATTCGGGATATCACCCAGGATTTGTTCAGCATGGGGTCCAAAGGCATTTTCGTATTCCGAAAGTGTATCGAAATACATATAACCGATGGCCAAATATGGAATGGGCTCATCTGGAGTCCTACCTGCGACACCCTTATCGATAGCCAGATGTTTTAAGGCATCACCAAACAAGCTGTCTAGCATTGGCATATGTTTGCTGGCATAATAATCCATATCGAAGGTTTTGCCATCTCCATTGGGATACATGATGGTTATTTTGACCATACCTTCTTTAATTTTGGAAGTCTTGGATGCCCCATCTTGACAACTGGCGAAGCATACCAGGGTGCCTAGGAGTGCTAAGAATATTTTGACTTTCATTCTGTAGAAATATTGATTCGCTACAAGGTACTATTTTTCTAATTGCCCTTTTTCTCCAAAAGGCTTTTCGCCTTTTCATAAAACTCTACGGCCTTTTCATCCTGTTTCATTCCTTTATATGCATCTCCCAAGCCCTGTAGTGTACGTACGGCATTGGGGGATTTTTTCAAAATGTCTGAAAAGAAGTCCCTTGCCTTTTCGAACCGTTCATTTTTTAGATAAAACTCAGCGATAAGACTTGCACGACTCACGCGGAGTCGATCGATAAATCCTGTGGATTGAAATTCGTTAACGAACCTTTCAAATTGTTGAAAATCATCGGCCCGAATGGCATTTCTGGTGATACTGAACATGGTCCAATCGGACAACTCTTCCGGAAATCCATACCTCGAAGCTCTCTTTTCATAGTAATCGTAGACGTATTGCAATCCGCCAGCTTCTAAAAAAGCTTCCAGGTTACTGAACTGCAATTCGGGATAATATTGGAAGTAGTTTCGAAGTCCATGATACAGCGTTGCATAGGGAGTAGATCGGTGTTCCTCTCCTTCGAACTCCCTAAACTTCCAAGGCATGGTTTCTGGAGCCTTTTGCAACAAAAGTTCGTGTAAAAGAGCGGTTCCCTCCTTTACGCTTCCCTCGTTGATGTCTGAAGAAAAATAGAGTAGTTTGTCGAAGCTAGTGTCTTTAGACAAAAGACTATCTACCGCTGCTACCTTCTTTGTTACCGGAAAAGGGCTGGCAGCAATATAGGCATCGAACAACTGAGGTTTATCGACCATACTTTGTATTGTAAATCCACCAGCGAATCCCCAACCAAACAGCAATCGCTCTTGAGAACTTCTGTATCGGGTATCGATATAGGAAATAAGTTCCTTGTCTATAAAACTCAGGAAGTTTTGGGCATTGGAACTGAAGTTCCTGTTGCGCTCCGACGGACTTTTCGAAATCCCTACCACAATAAACTCTGGGGTTTGCCGAAATCCAGTCATGGATTGTTGAAGACTCACCGCATGCAGGAAATAACGTTGTCCGTCCAACACATACAGTACAGGGTATTCACTTTCATTTTCGGAATAACCATTAGGCAAATACACCTGTATTTCCCGTTCTTCGGCTAATACCTCCGATGGTAAGGTGATGGTTCGTCCTACAATATTGTCCCTTTCTTTGGGTTGACATACAGCGGTAAGGGAAAGTAGACTGATAAAAGCTACCATTAGGATTCTTAGCTTCATGTGAGGTTGTTTATGAGCCCAAGGGGTTGGTTACACTCAAAGATAAATCACAACCTTCTTTATAAATTGTTAAAGGCGACCGCCCAAATCACAATTTTTTATTCCACATGAGATAAATCCTCTCCCAGATGTCGGTCTTGATTTAATGAATGGATGATTTCCATCTGATCTGGAGTTAATACAAAATCATATACTTTAGCATTTGCTAAGATTCTTTCAGGATTTACGGATTTAGGGATCACAGACACCCCTCGCTGTATCAACCAACGTAGGGCCACTTGTACGGCCGATTTCCCATGCAACTTTCCAATGTCCACTAACTCTGTAATATCCAGTACTTCCCCCATCATAATGGGGCGCCAAGCTTCGAGTTGAATGTTATTTCGATCCGTGAATTCCTTTAACTTATATTGACTTAGGTGTGGGTGCATTTCCACTTGGTTGAGTGCCGGAACAATATCCGAATGTGCCATTAAATCCTCTAATTGTTCTATACTAAAATTGCAAACACCTATGGCTCTAGCCCTACCTTCGGCATACAATTGTTGCATGGCCTTATAGGTTTCCTTGTATTTGTCTTTTACCGGCCAATGTATTAAGTATAGATCTATATAATCTGTCTGAAGACGCTCCAAACTTTGGTCAAAAGCCCTTAAAGTATTGTCATAGCCTTGTTCACTGTTCCAAACTTTGGTGGTAAGAAAGATATCTTTTCTGTCGATACCACTTTTTGTTATGCCTCTTCCCACTCCTTCTTCGTTCTGATACGCCGAGGCAGTATCAATCTTACGATACCCAGCTTCTAAAGCTGAAATCACTGCATTTTCAACTTCTCCGTCGTTTTGGGCAAAAAGAACTCCAAGGCCCAAAGAAGGCATAATTATACCGTTATTTAAAGTAAAGAGTTGATCTATTGAGTGGTGCATAGTATTATTCTGTTGTGGCTTTTTTTGCGCGTTCAACAATGGGTTCATACTCAAAAGTGGAGCAATTGCCCTCACTCATTACTCTTTCTCCTTCTTTTTCAACTTTACTTTCGTCGTTATCCCAATCGACCACATAAATAACAGCCTTAAAAACCTCGTCCAATACTTTGTAATTAAGGCCATTACTTGTCCTTTCAAAATTCTCTTCTGTTTCGATGATCTTGATAGGTATTCCGTTATCCAAATATATGGTGGTGGCGATTCGGCCGTAAGAAAGACCTATTTCCTCGTATATTTTATACATCTGATCTTCTTCCTTCCAAACCTTCAGAATTCCTCCTCCATCCGTTGCTATGCCCGTAAGCTCAACCCAATCAAATTTCGATTCGGTTAAAGCAACATTGGACTCAATAGATCGAACCTTATGGTCGATGGAGTCAGTTTTATTTTCCTGTCCAAATATTACACATCCAATAAAGAATGATATAATTACAAGTAGTTGTTTCAAATTTACTCCCTTACGATCCTATGAACTTCTTTGCCCATATCGAATGTAATCTCCACAAAATACATTCCACTCTTAAAATGACTTAGATCGATCACATAGGTTAGGTCGTTAATAGTTCCTTCATTAACTAATTTACCGGAAAGGTCATACATACGATAACTGGATAGCTGGGTCATGGCCTCTATAGCCACTCGATCACTGGCTGGGTTTGGTGATAGGGTTGCCGTTTGAAGCATGTTATCTTCCGTCCCCAAAAGAAGTATGGGATATATGGCCTCAATTTGAAGCGTACCCTCTAAAATTTCACCGTCGTATGAAGTGGCATCCAAAGAATGGAATACCTTCACTTCGGTGATTTGAGTGAAATCGAAAGTCCCATCCACATAATAAGGAGGTGCAAAACCGAAAGAATAATACCAAAAATCTGAAAGTGCCGGAACCACAATAGTGTTATCTGGATAGGTTACCCTATTTCCATTGACATCTTTAAATCCTACCACAAGGTGGATGTCGAAACTGTTGATATTGTTTAGATGGAACTCAAAGCCCGCAAAACAATCTATCCCTCCACAGATATTGACACTACCGGGTTCGTCCTGTATCTTAACCACGGCCATTTCGCCAACGGCAGAGGTAGATCCATCGCATATTTTTTGCATCATATATCCGGTCGGATCGGGTGGAAAGGTCTCTGAGGTAAGCAATTCAGTACCTCCATCGGTGTTCGTCCAGCCCTGTAAGTCACCAAAGTAAAATTCGCCCCAGGCATCGATCGTGGTCTGGGCGTTTGCTAGGCTTACCGATAACAATAAGCATAGCAGTAGCATAAAATTTTTCATAGCATTGTGTTTTTTAGTTGGGTAATTAAGGTAAGAAAAAAACAAATACCTAGAAAAAAGACAGCTCTAGAAATCTGAAAAACAAAGTACTAAAATCAAATTAAGACTTGTGCCGCCCGATCAATCGCATACCATTTTGTGCTTTTTTACCGCAATGAGAAGGACTCCATTTCTTCCCGCTTCGCCATAAATATGCAGTGCTCCTTCGTCTTCTTTTTGAAATATTCCCTGAACGGAATCAATGTCCTTTCGAAACAATACAAGGTCGCATTTTTTTAGAGCATCGTAGGTGATCATTTCACCATTCAATACTAATAAAGGCTTACTTCCAATTTTTCCTTCCTTTTTAACTTGATCAATGTAGTTGGCCAAATACTTTTTATCATCGTTGTCATCGCTCAGATAATATGCATCTTGCCATCAGCCCATGAATAAAAGAGGGATGAGGAATAGCGGTAATCTCTTCATTGCTGATTTCAGCTTATTGGGTAGCCTGCTTGTAAGGTTCATGGCTTTCGATCTAGTTTTCATTCTTTACAGGATTTTCCAAGCGATATCGAATAAACAGTTCCTTCCCTACCATTATTTCCTTGTCCTCTTTGAATCCGAGGCGTAGAAAGCCTTTAATCCGTGTTCTGGATGGAGGAAACAACACGGTAACCGAAGGTAGTCCCATTTCTTCGAAGGCCCTCCGAATGATCTCCCTATACAGCATCTTGCCAGTACCCCAATGATCGGGATGCAATACCAAGGCCAAGTCTACTTCCCCATCTTCGGGCTGCAGTCCTCCCCAACCCGCAAATTGATCTTTTATCATAAAAGCCCACGGCCCATAACCATGTTCCGCCCAAAGTTGTTCTTTCGCAGCCACAAACGCCTCGCAATTGTCTTTTGTGAAATCGCCTTGTAGCAACGGCATTTGCCGTCGAACCAAGGGATCGTTCATCAACTCCATGATGTCTGATTTTTCAACTTCCGTAAGTCTTATGAATTCAATGTTCATTTATCTCTTCAATAATTCAAAGGTTCCTTTTCTTAGTCTCTTGTTAAGGTTAAAACTCAAAGAAACCCTGTGATTGCTGACATTGTTTAGGTTTCCGTCGTTAAAAGCGATTCCATATCCATAGGTTAAAAGTCCCCATCCTCCCAAACTAAGACCTATTTCGGGTAGTATTCGGAATTCTGAATTCCCATTTTGAAAGTAATTCAATGCCGACAATCGCAAAGTATAAAGCATGGGAGATATTTCATACCCTATTTTAGGGGCTATGGTAAAGTTTTCATTGTCCCTAAAATTGGACTCCATTCCAATTCTAAACCCTTTAATACCTACTATCGGTATCTTGGAATCCAAATCTACGGTTACCTCTCCAATCAAAATATTTAAATCGGCAAAGAAGTTTCCTTGATAAATAAGACCGGGAGCGAAGGCAACATCCAATTGGGTTTCCGTCTGCTCTTCTGCTTCTTGGGAATAACAAAAAGTTGAAATTAATATCAGAAGAAATAGAATGGACTTTTTGATCATATTTGAGCAACTAAGTGCAGGTGATTAAGTATCGGAATTGTTGTTTAGGTATTTTCCCAGGTTGATTTAAATTCCCAAAGGGATTTCTGAACGGCATCTGGGAATTTTCCATCGTTTCGCACATTATAGGCATTCAAGCCTACATTCCATTGTAAGGTCTGAAGCTCGCAGTACTCGGTTTGGAAGTGTACTTTCGATTCTATCCAAAGCAACCTTGAAAGTAATACTTCAAATTTTTCAACCCACTCATCTAATTCATGCTCGACCGATTTCAAATTTGCACCAAAATGAATAATTCTGCCGGAATACTCCAGATTAGGCCTATACACTTCATCCTTGGAGTTTCTCGTTATGGAAAACATCTCCCTAGATAACGGAGGCCATTCGTCATCTACGTTCAAAGATTCTATCACCCGAGCATTGTGATTCTGTACCTCCGTCTTGATTGGATCTTTCCAAAAATCCATTTCCTCAATGTACCCATAAAGGGTGGTTCTCATTCCCATTTCTATCTATGACATTGCCATTGTTAATTCAATCAAATATAGCTAAAACACATTTCAAGAGCGGCTGGTAAAGACATGGTTACTTGCAATTCTTGAAAAATTGATGATCCTAGGGAAAAACCCTAGGAACAATCCATTGAAAGCCTCTTGCTTTCAGAAGGATAAAGCAACTATCTTGCAAACAACTTAAAAACAAACCATCATGGAAAGAGCTCGATTCTATAAGATTATTTTCCCAATCATTATTATAATTCCCATCGTTATATGGTGGTTGTGCTGCTATATTACTACCGATCCGACCACCGTGTTTCTAGTGCGTCATGCCGATAGAGCAGGAAGTTCTGATGCGATTAACGCAACGGGCGAGATACGAGCCGACGAGCTTAGCCGTATATTGGATGAAGCCGATATCGATATCATCTACGCCTCGCAATTCAATAGAACACAGCAAACTGCCAATCCATTGGCTACGGAACTAGGGCTTACGGTGCTGGAGTATGATGCTTTCGATATTCCGCAACTCGCCGAAGACATCACAACCACCCATAAAGGTAAACGCATTTTGGTCGTGGGACACAGCAATACGGTTCCTCAAACCATTGGTGCGCTCGGGTTCTCCCCACAACCCGCCGATATTCCCGAAGATGAATACGATCATTTGTACATAGCCATTCTTAATGCCAAAATCAATGATCAGCTTATAAAAATGGAATACGGGGCAGATACGCCATGATTCAAAACCTCAAGTAAGCTGATTATCAGTTGAACAATTCGGCTTTCATCGCTTTGTGAAACGCTCCATCCCGAGCGTTTCGAAAGTCATCAAAAGGCATGTCGTATTTAATATCTATGGGTAAGTAGTCCTGATCGCCCAGATCGGGATCGCGTTCTACAAATTGTGTAGAAACGGTTAGCCATATTTTGGTCGATTTTAGGTCGATGTCCCTCCCTTCACTTGGGTTATTTGGTTTGCCCCGAGGAGCTTCCCCAACCGTTCGGGCACCCACTTTGCGTAAATGAACCGCATTGGTCAAAGCCGCAGAAAAAGTGCGTCGGCTTACTAATACGAATACCCTGCCTTCATCCACATAAGCCTTCCGTTCTTTAAGTGCATCAATAAGCGGTTGAGCGATCATAGGTTCCCCACCGGTGTTTTGCCTTAGATCGATAATGAGCCTTTCTGTATTTGTCTCCTCCAGTTCTCTGAACATATTATCCATCATGGTAGCAAATGATGGGCGATCTTTCTGATCCCAGCAAACATTGTATTGAAAAAATATGGCGTTTTCTTCCTCTAGATGTTTATACCAATAATAGCGTGGGCGTTTTTTAAACTTGAGGGAATCTACTATAAGAGGTGTAGCGAACAATGCTTCCACCCTTTGGCTTGGAGATTTCCCATTGGGATACATTGTATTGGCAGTAATATATTCTGCGTTCCTCCATTTCTTGAACGTCAAGGGAAGTAGTGTAGTACTGCCGTTTTCGAAATGGAATTCTGCCTTTTCATGAGAATCTGCGATACCCAGCACATACAGTAATTCTGCCCACGGAATGCCAAAAGGGACACTGTAAACATACTCCATATCATTATCGGCACCTACAATGGTACTAATCTTATCGAATACTTCGTCAATCGGTGTGCGGTCTATTCCCATCAATTTCTTACCCAGAAACTCTTTGTAATCTTCGGTAGTAGAGGTAACGTATATTCCATCGGAAAAGGACCAAAACTTTATGGGATAGACATGAAATTCCTTCTTTTTCTGCCAAGATGGATAGAAAGAAGTATGTCCATCCCCTATCATGGCTACTATTTGCGCTATCCTTACAAGGATTTGACTGGTACTTAATTGAGGAATGTCCTCATATAGTAGATTCACGGCACTGTCTAAAGATTCTTCGGAAACCGTATGATAAATGTCCACATGACGTTCCTTTAACTCGTTATGCATTTTAACAAGGTCACTTCTCCATTTCTTTGCCTGCCCCTCGCTTACTTGGGTGGTTACGTTTACCTGCGCACAGGACATTAAATGAAAGAGTATCACTACAGAAATTAGGATTTTTTTCATGTCTTTGGTTTTTTGATTGTACTAATAAGACAACAAAGGCATCGAAAAACTGACAGCTAAAAGAATTTTTAGTCGAGAGGATGTATGGCTTTGACCTTATGATCAATTTTATTGGGGCCCAAAGACACAGCATTACCGTTTTCATCGACCGTCCAGCTTAGAACTTCTGAAAAGCTGCCCTTTTTGGGAACAGTTATCCAAAGTTGCGAACGCTCTCCGGTACTTTTAATGATCATTACAATATTCAATTCATGGATTTTCCTCCTGTGCCTATCAACCACATAGATATACTCTATGCCCGCCTGCCTTGCCGAATGCGAAATCATGGTTAATTGTCCAGAGGTTGATTTTTCCGAAAGATTAAAGGTAACCGGTCCATATTCGCTGGAGACCACTAGGCCCTTCTGTTTTGTTATACCTTTACCTTCGGTTGTTATGGGATCTTTGGAGACCAAAGTATCCTCGGGTCGTGTTGAATCCTTTGCGACCCCAGTATCTATGGATTGCGAATGAATCTCTGTAGAATCCTTTTCCTGAGACGCAGCTACAACATTATCTATTTCATTAACGACCAAATCATTTGAGGGCTGGACCGTTATTTTCTTGGGAGCAGTTTTGGTTTCTGAAATTTGGAAGGTGTCTTTAGGTTGCGGTACTATTTTTTGTTGTGTTGTTGAATCGGTTTTTATAATTGAAATAGGAACGTTTGTTTTATCCTCTTCTTGATGAACGTTGGGAACTTCCTCCACTGTGCGATTCAGATACGTGAAAAGGATTACGGAACTCGGAAGAAGTATTAAAGCAGATAACACGTACCATTTTGAAAAGAACTGTCCTATTTTTTTGAAAAAGGAACTCCCTTCAGTTCCCAGATTTTCCGGTAAGGATCCTGTGAACTGTATGTTTTTGAAAGCTGAATAGTAATTGAATTCCGCTTGGTAACTGAGCAATTCAGAGGGAATCTCCTCAGATTCGAAATATTCGATCAAGACACGTTCCTCTTCCAAGGAAGTTTTTCCTAAATCGTACTTGCCCAGCAAGTCTTTAATGCTATTTAGATCTCCTGTTTTCATATTCCGTTCTAATTCTTTTTCTCGCTCTGGAGATGTTTACTTCTACTGTATTCACTTTTTCTTCCATGATTTCGGCAATTTGCTTCATGGAATAACCTTCGATCATTCGAAGGTGGATCATAATACGTTGCTTTTCTGAAAGTTCATTGATGATCGTTTGAACCAATGCCAATCTTTTATCGTCAGAAAAAATAGGATTGGTAGCATCGGTTATTTCTGAAGGTATCTCTTCTAGTGGTAGAAGGCGTTTCTTCGATTTAAGAAGGTTAATACAGTGATTTTTCATGCTTCTAATAAGAGCACCCTTCAAATTATCGTACTTGGAAAATTGGTCTTTCTTCTCTAAAACCTTGATGTAAAAATCGGAAACAGCATCTTCTGCATCATGTTGGTTATGAAGCATTTGTAGAGCTAGCCGATACAATAATTCCTTACATTCTAAAATCGTCCGCTTAAGTGGCATACATTGCTAATGTATATATATAACAGCAACTTCCACAAAACCTGACACTTTTAAAAAAGAATTAAAATCTACTTTTTAAGGACTATCCTTTCTGGTGACCAATTAAGGATTTGAAATTTTACCTTAGAAGAAACTCATTCATGGTCTCACCATACTCTGGGATTTATTTCATCCCAAGGTTTTGTCTACCCATTTGTCGTAGGCTTTTACAATTCGATTAAAACTAGGGATTAACAGAGCCAGTACAATCGCAATGAGCAAAAGATAGTCTTTGGTAAGTATCGATTTCAGCACAAATAAGGCGAAAAGGAGGTAGATCACCGATTTGAGTACAATAGAAAAAGTCTTACTTGCTTTTGTATTTGAAGGGTCTGGAAGTTTTGAAATCAAGAATTTGATAATAGCCACAAGGATCAATAGGATCACGAGACCTATTAAAACTTCACCACCGGAAATACCGAGCGTATCGAGATCGAAATCGCGTATGTAATTGAATATCTTACTCAGTTCCAAATTCTTCCTGTATCTGTTTTGAAAACAGTTTTTCGATATCTTCTTTGCTTAGACTTCGGATAAACTCGATGGTTTCTTCATCGTATCTCACCCTAAATAAAGATCCTTTACTCGCTACCGAGAACCCCAAAATACTATCAAGGACAATCCTTGTATTTCTTTCATCGATCGAATCTACTTGTATCAATGTTGAAATGTGAGCCATCTTTTCTGGAAATTCTATTCTATAATAAATTCTGTTATAAATAGCATCATTATATATATGCAACTTTCTTTTTGCAGATTGATAATCAGAAGATACGATCTTTATAAATTCAGAATTCATTGCCAATTCCTCGTAGTGCTTAGGGTAGGAAGTCGCTACAAAAGCCACACAACAAACCATGATAATGATAGGTTTTAAAACCCTATGGGGTTTCAGTATTTGTTTTACCTCTGTTTTCCAATAGTTAAAGGACAAGGGAAGCATAACCAAGGAAGCCAGGTCTGAATAGTCGACCGTTCGGTTAATTCCGATTCCATACGAATGTGCAAGGTTGAAAAAGGGCTGTGAAAATTCCGATTTCCAAATCACGAACAAAACTCCAGTAACAATATAAATCGGCTTTGCCCTTTTCGGAAATAGACAACTGAAGAAGTAGGGAAAGGCGAATAGTCCTGCAAAGTCTGATAACTTTCCAGTTAAAAAATTATGAAACTCATATTTAAGATACAGATCATTGAGGATCAATATAAAAACGGATCCAAGAAATAAAATTCGATATAAATGTTTCTCTTTGGTCACTATGCTTTCATAATTGTTGCCTGCTTCTTATTGCTATATATAGCCAACCTTTAGGAACTTCTCTTAATACAGTATCCCAAGCGTTCTACACAAATAAAGACTATTTATTTTCATTCAACCAGTTTTCAGCTTCTTGGGTGTACCAATTTCTTGAAAAATTATGGGCATTAACAATGCTTTCGAAATGGTATCTGGCCTTTTCTACATTCCCTTTCCGATCATAATAAGTACCCATGTAGGAATGTACATAGGGATTGTTAGGTGTTTCGTGAAGGAGCTTCTCTCCTATGGCTTCTATATGTGTATCGAATTCATTGAATTCGCCAAGATCCCGGTAGAAAGCCACACTTTTTAAAAAGGTAAGAGTATGGAGTAGATTTAAATCGGCGTATTGTAAATAATCTGGGGACGCGGTAAATACAGTATTCAGCAGTTTTGCACTGGACTGCATTTTGGTTGCATCAAATCTGGCCATGAACGATTCGGCCAATGCTTGGGCCAATAGTTTCTTCCTGCAAAATTCTTTATTGGAAACTTCAGTAATATCCACCGCATCCGTAGCTTCGAACAACTTCATTTCCGTGTAGCCCAACACATAGTTTTTCAGAAAACTCATGGCAAACATTGAGGAAGTAACATCTCCATAAATCAACCGAGCAGGATCGCTCATAAGGTTATTATTGGCAAGTGCAATTACGGTAATGTTCTTTTCAGGTATTTTTAAAAGCAAACTCGAATGACAATCATATTGCCCATACGCCCACACGATCTGCAAACCTTGAAATTCCTGACTAAAAATCCCGTAACCATAAGGCAATCCAGCTCCAAAGGAGGAGAACATAGCGTCTTTGGATGGCTGAGAAAGAAGTGTGTTATTATCCAAGGCCCGATTGAAGAGACTCAAATCGCTAAGATTGGAAACAACCCCAGCGGAAGCAGAATAACCATAGTCGATAAAACCATTTTCAACCCCATTGTCTAAGAAATACGGTTTTGCAATCACCTTGTTTTTCTCGGCAAGCTGTGTAGAATCCTTCAACAAAAAGGTGTTTTTAAGTGCTAAGGGTGCTAAGATTTCATCGTTCATGGCATCTGCAAATGACTTTCCGGATGCCATTTCAATCACTTGGGTTAAAAGCCCAAATCTGGAACTATAATAAAACTCCTCTCCTACCTTACCTTGCGAAGTATGCGATAGCACGTGTTTTACAAGAACGGAATCTTCAAGCAAAGGTTTTGGTAGGTATGTATTAACAGGTTCGTCAAGCGAAAGTTTTCCTTCCTCAACAAGCTTCATGATAAGAACCCCAGAAAATACCTTGGTAATGGAAGCTATGGGGAATACAGTGGTAGCTTCTAACTGGGTTTGTTTCTCTAGATCTGAAACACCAAAGTATTCTTCATACACAAAGCTTCCCTCCTGTTCTACAGCCACTGCAAGACCTGGGATTTGAAAATATTCTTTTAACTCCTGAAGTTCTTTGGTGAATTGCTTCGAGGGATCGACCGTATCCTTACTCTTTTCTGAACAACTGGAAACTAAGAAAAGAAGAATACTTAAGGTTAGGATGGATTTCATTAATTAGGTTGGTTGGTGGGGTTACGAATACAGCGAACAGAATGTTATGATGAATACGATGCCAAAGGCAATATAAAATCCGTGCAAGGAGAAATTCTTGAACGGAACCTCAAACTCATCTACCTGTTTCTTGGGTTGCATAAGCACATCCCTGCTCTCATATTCGAAGCTGTTATCGATACTTGAAGGGGAAACCTGATTCGCTTGGGATCTTCCCTTTGTTTTCATTTTGAAAAAAACAAGAATCAAAAGGATGGCTATGAACACGAAGAAATAGGCTTCGTAGTCGGCCAATCGATTCAATTCGAAGTAAGATGGATCGGGAATAGATTTTAATGCGATCATTTATGCAACGTTTTGTGAATACGAACAGTAGCTAAGTTATAAAATAAATGCATCGATATTATTGGGTTTAGAAAGTTATTAGGGAGATTCATCAATTTAATCCAGCGAACTAAAGAATTCCCATATCTCATCACAGGCATTGATTTCCCTGCTGGTATTGCCTATAATCCTTTTGCCCAAGTATTGTTTACCTCCTGGCCAGGTATGGCCTCCACCCACTATTTTATAGAATTTCAAAGCCCCGCCTGAGACACAGTTACTATAGGTCCTAACATGCACTGTCGTACCGTCCCTCCTTTTCTTATCCGGTAATACAACATCGGACTCAATTCCAGTACAGGCATTCTTTTGTTGCCAGAATTCCAAGTAATCGTCATTGGAAATGATCTTCCCTCGGCTTTTTCCTCTTTTGAATAGACGGATATCACCTCCTTCGTAAGGCACTAAGGGATCATCGGTTCCATTCATTACCAAAACGGCTACAGGTGTTGCCGGATCACACTTGGGCAAGTAAGCTTCAGAAATGGAAGCGGTAAGGATGGCTCCCCCTCGAAAAAGATCGGAACGATCGCATAACAATCGTGAGGTCATGAATCCGCCATTGGACATTCCCGTCGAAAAGATCTTCGTAGCATCGATACTATACTCGCTTTTGAGCTGATTGATGATTTCTACAATAAAGCCGACATCGTCCACGTCCCTATTCTCTGGCTTTAGATTTTCGGTACGGCCATCGTTCCAATTTTTGGCGATAGCATCGGGATAGACCACAATAAAACCTTCACGGTCGGCAATTTTATTGAATCTTCTATACGTAAGCCCGGGAGTACCCTTTCCAGTTCCACCACCTCCATGAAGATGGAAAAGTACAGGTAGAGCGCCTGTCATTTTATCTTCCGGTGGAAGATGTAACCAATAGGTACGCTCACGATCCTGCCAAGTCAATTTTTTTAGTATTAAATCCTTTGGATTGTTTTCTTCGGCCAAGGTTGGGGTCATGGAAAGCAATCCCAACCCTAACAAAGCAGTAAAGCAGACGAACAGTGTTTTTTTCATCATTATTGCTAGTTTGTGCTATTATCAAATATAATCAAATCGGTATTGGGGGCTTGAATTCTAAGATTTCCTGTCCAACATCTATGAATAATCAGGAATACTGTTTGTTCTTTCATTTTGTTACTTGGGATCTCTTGATAAGGATGATATGATCGGGTGTCCATCTGAAGATTCGAAATTTCACTTTAGAAAAAACCCATTCATGGTCTCGCCATGGCCATCGTTTTGATTGAAAATCTACGATGACGTGGTTATCAACTAATTCGATGGAATTCACCTTTTTATAGCGCTCCCCTACAGGGCAATACATCGTATATGAATATTTCAGTTTTCCCTCGGGAAAGCTAATACGCTCACCAAGGAAATTCCTTCGTTTTTTTCGCATCATTTCCTTTCGGGTAAGACCCGTATAGACCGTATCGATTTTCGGAATTGATTTTAAAACAACCGTATCGCTATCGAACCAACGGAAATACGTGCTCCAATCATTATCCATAAACATTTTCAAGGAATCAATCTTTTGGGAATACACGTATGATTGAGCGAAAAAAGCAACGAATAGCAGCAAGTAAGTCTTCATAATTGATAGTTCTAGCCATACTACTATCAAATACCTTACCCTAATTCACATCTTACATTAAATTCCACCAAAGTGCTGTAGTAACAAGCCAAACAATAACCACAAAAAGTCCTGCAGGTCCTTTATTTATTGAAAAGATGGCTAAGGTTTTTGGGCGATTCAAAAAAATCACGATCCCAAATAAAACGACAAACCGGAGGATAATACTTGCAATACTGGGTTTTGGGAATATATCGAATATTCCCCCTTCACCCCCAAAGGAGTGTCGGTAACTACTTATTCCTGCATAGACCGCCGCAAAGGCATAATAGGTAAGAAAGGCTACAATGACGTACCAACCGTATTTTTGGTTCTTGTAAAGTCCAAAAATGCCAATGGGAAACAAAAGGTAGGGTAGCAATACCTCAACAATGCTTATATCCCAACTCCCGATATCCGAAAACAAATAAGTGATCATCCAAAAATCGGAAAACACATAGTACAGGAAGGAAATCGTCAAGAAAATACAGAGGGACAGCATTGTTCTGGAAAGTGTGTCTTTCTTTGTGGGTAGTAGCAACTTTCCCACATCCATCCCCTTCTCTATAAATTCAGATTTCTGATGTTTCTTTTGTTGTTTTAATTCTTCCGCCTGCTTAATTTTTCTTTCAAATTGGGCGATTGTTTCAGAATTGATACTTCGGGATTCAAATTCCCTTTGTGCAGACAACAAAGCCTCAGGTTTGTAGCTATCCTTTTTGTGTGTAATGATCTCATACAGTTCGAAATCTGATCTTTGGGACATTACTTCATCAAATTCACTCATTGGCCGGCTCTCAATTTTTGATTGAATTTATTTATTTTTTCTATCGCAATAGACAAAGATCAAATCATCTACCGAACTGTCTCCAAACTCTTTTGCTTTTTTTAAATCCCTGCAAGCATCTTTTGTTTCTTTTTTAGTGGGTTGAAGATTTCCACTTCCCGTTAAAAGATTAATTTTTGCTGTTCCACGATTTGCTATGGCCTGAACATAATTTGGTTTGATTTCAATCGCCTTGTCATAGTCAGAAATTGATTGTTGGAAGTTTCTAAGCATGTCATTTGCGGTTCCACGAATGAAATACAATTCGGGGTCATTCGGGTTGATCCTAAAGTATTGGTCGCAATTTTGAATGACTTTCTCAAATGCTCCCTCCGCATAATGAATTCGCGCCAACCAATACAATGCCGCTTCGAGCATTCTCTTATCATTGTTTTTATAAACTACATAATTATAATCCTGCTTGGCCTTATCTAAATAACCTGCATGCATTCTTGAGAGTCCCCGGTCTATAAATGAGGCCATATCGGTGCTATCTAACTTAATCGCCTCAGTAAAATCTGTAATTGCTAAATCATACAATTTCATTCGGTCGTAGGAAAGCCCACGATTAATGTAGCAAGTCTTTTGGACCGACTTTTCATCGACCATATTCATTAGTTCTGTATAATTTTCAATGGCCTTTTCAAAATTTCCAGACTTGAAATTCAAATTTCCCGCTTCGTACAATTCCTGAGGATTTGTTTGACTCATGGCCGCAACGGACAAGAGAAGATACATGAGAGTAATGTTTATTTTCATTCTTTATTTTTTCGAAGCTAATGCTTTTTGTATACGCCATTCTTCTGTTCTTGGATCTCTCCCACAGGGAGAGCCAAATCCAAAATCAACTTGGAGCACTTTTGCTCCGGGATTTTGCAAAATCCATAACCTATCACAGTTACCCGAGGCAAAAATATTCCAAAATCGACCCGCATAAATACTTTCTCCGTTCAATTTTAGCACGAAGGGCAGACTCTGAATAGGAACTTTTTGTTCTCTCATTTTCTGAATACCACTTTCCGTTAGCGTGATTTTACTGTGTGTCCAATCGAAATTCTCAATATCGCTCTTGGCGAGGAAGGCCTCAGACCTCACCGCACACTCGTCAAGATCTAGATAGGAATGGCATTTATTATCGGGTAGGGTCGCTAGCGACTTCTTTTCTTTATACATTTTTAACAAATCCTCAAGATCAAGTTTTGTTATGTAGGAGTGGTCATTGCGGCATTCAGATTCGAATAAGAAAATTTCTACTCCTTTAATCTGAGACAAATCCGTTTCACTTTGACTATAAGCATGGCCTCCACTTAGCATTATCAGCATACAAATGAAGTGCTTTCTTATGACAATTAATAGGTTGTATTCTCGTCTCATTTACAGAGCGTTACAGATTATTTTTGGCGTTTCAATATTTTCACAATCCGACTACTATTTACCAGAATTTCCACCAAGCCTTGGACTCCTTTGGTTTATTAATTGATACCAATTCACCCATTTCATTGGGAAACATAATATCCCCATCCCCGCTAGCATCAAAAAATCCAACTTTATGCTTTTTCGCCAATTCCAGCATTTTTGGGTAGGCCTTTTCGACCATGGACCAGCTGAATGCAGCATATACTACATCCTTTCCTACACTGTAATCTGTTATGTTCTCATCATCTATCCTATCGTCGATATCAGCCGGAGCATGAGGCCCGTTCATAGCTGGAAAATCAGAGATCATTTCCAAAAACCAATTCCGTAGTTCTTCAGCGCTTACCTTCGGATCGTCATATGCATGGTTTTCTTCCCATTCGGTTTGTTGATCATACCATTTCAAAAATTCCTGCTCAGATTTTGGTGCTGATTTCGGATTAAAAACCATTAAATCATAACTCATACACTCCCGATTTCAAATAATTTGCACTGAATTATTCCAAAGACTGCCAGAGGACTTTACTAATCATCCACTTGTCGTCATACTTTACCATCAATAAATAGTCGATCCCCCAATAGAGGGTTAACTTTACGCAGGCAATCTTGTCTTGGGCATCCAGGATTTCGATCTTCTTCACGGCATCTTTGGGTGCGGCCCATTCTGGATTGCCAGCCACATCGCGTGCAAAACCAATGGCCCTTTCGTAGGTCATGATATGTTCTTTAGATCCGCCGCTACTACTGCCATACCCTAATTTGGACAAGTCTGGATGAATGCTTCTCTTAATCTTGGTGGTGTCCCCTTCATAAAACCCCTCGATATAATCTAGGGCTGCTCTTTCTATTTTTTCCTTATCCTGTCCATAGGAATCCAAGCTGAAGCAACACAGGAGCAGGATTATGAGTATTGTTTTCTTCATGATACATGTTTTACTATTATAGAATTCTAATGCTGAAAAATTGGTCCACCATTATCAACGTCGAACTGGCCGACAAGACCCAAAGGGTTGTCCAAAGATGAAACTTCCAATTGAGTGCGTATTTTCTTGATATTTTATATACGAGAAAAAACAAGAATCCGGAAACTACAATGGATATTGTAAAGAGACCAATTCCCAGAAATTCGCCAATTCTTCCTTCATCGTTCGGCATCATAAAATTCATTATCCCAGCCAGTAATCTCATATAAAAGGGAACGAACAAAAGCGGATAGACCCATTTATTCCACCCTTTAGCCTTAAGATACAAAAAAACAACGGTGGCCTGAAGAATCGTAATTAACGGACCCGAAGCCGAGGTATACACTCCATCCCATCCAGCATGTTCTCCTCCGTCTATGGTCGATACGGAATTCAATCGCATGATAGAATCATAGCCCAGCAACTCTGCGGTTACCCAATGCATGAACTCATGCAGCACCCATGTAAACAGAACGGCCCCTGCTATGGCAATAATATATTTTAGGGTTATTTTTTGATCCATCATTTTTGTCTTGTACTCAACTCAAACAGGGTATTGACATTTTTACTTATTAGGATTTACATCAAGTTGCGAACAACCTTTATTTGCTTAGATTTTTTGTCAACCAATCCCGTATGGGAACACACGGTAGCGGTTAGTTCTTCTTTGGCTCCCTCGCTATAAACATCACTGAGCGAGGCAAAAATCAAATACCGATTTCCTTGTTCGAAATGAAATCCGCAATCGCCATACCCATTCCCTGTAATTATTTTTATAGTGCCGGATTTCCCGCCTTTAAAGCTCTCCGTTACCTTTAGTTCTACCTGTATTCTATAAACATCATCCCTGTAAAAGACTTTTGACAGACCAATGACCTCGGCCGTGATAACCACTTGATGTGCTTTAAAATTTTGTGCTACGCTTCCATTTTTGCAATCACAACCATACCCTATCGTTGTGATGCATACAAAGATCAAGAACAGTAGTCCCTTTTTCATAAATGCTCTGCGATAATTACTATCTCAAATATAAGGAATAGCGATCGGGTGAAGGGAATTATTGTTATACGGTGGCCTACGAACGATTCTAACAATCACATTGATTTTTTATCTAATATCGCCTAAAATAGCATTCATAGTTCTCAATAATTGCCCATACGTTTGTGGTCCGCTTTGATTCGTAATTATAGAAATACCCAAATTATGTTTCGGGATCACAGCAAACCAATTCTGAGTGCCATATGCACCTCCATGAATGCCATAGTTCTTACCATCTATTTCATCATTGTAAATGGGGATTAAATACCCGATTTCCAAATGTTCGTTTCGATATATGGACCTATGTGATTCTACCACCAAACTATTGTATTCATCCAGTTGAAACTCCATATAATTTATTAAATCGGACATCGTAGATTTCAGTCCTCCACTAGATCCCCATAAGGTATTCGCAAAGTGCGGTGTTCTTTTACCTGTCTCGCCGTAACCGTTTGCCAATCTTTCTGATTGATTCTCGGTTAAATTTACTTTCGTGTCCCGCATAGTTGCCACATTGGTGATATACTTTTCAATAAGACTTTCATAGGAAGTACCGTAAATATTTTCCAATATGCCAGCCATCAATTCTACATCGGCATTGGAATATTCGTACGTTATTCCGGGTATGGTATCAATCTGCACTGCAAGTAAGTCTGTTAAGAACTTCTTCTTGCTATACTGCTGATTGATTTCATAAATTCGAAACGGGAGTGTTTCATCAATATTTTCGAATAAAGAGTTTATACTAGTTGGTAAAAATCTTGGTAATCGGCTTGTGTGACTCATAAGATGTTTAATTCTTATAGGATTACCGTTGTACTCCAAATTAGGATAATCCTCATTTAAATAATCCCTTATGTCGTCTTCTAAACTCAACTTTTTATCTAGAACGGCCTGTGCAACAAGTAATCCCGTAAAGCTTTTGCTCACCGACGCAATCTCATATATGGTGCTATCTGTTGGTGTATTACCTTTTCCCCTGTCCAATTCACCAAAGTGTTTGGTATAGGCTTTACCATCTTTGTAAACCCCAATTGACACAGCAGTGATCTCAGGTATAACCAGCAATGAATCCGCATGTTTCTTTATTGAAATTTCTATCGGGTCGGTTTCATCGGTATGTTCATCCTGACTATTCGTTTTACAACCGATTAGTATACATAGTAATACGATGTATCTGAATTTCATTCTCTTACATTTTAAAGACATAAAGCTTAGGTCTATGTCCTGTTAAAAACATGATTGTCCGACCTCAAGATAACAAAACGGGATTAGTATTCTTCGTTACAGAAGCAATCCTAGCACATTTGCCGCTCCTAAAACTACCTCGAACGCGATCCCCTGGGTGATTTGCTTGTTCGGTTTGCCATCTGCCGTCATGCTAATAATCCTCCCCAATGCAAAGCCCAAGAAGATGAGTGCCGCAATTACATGCGAGGTGAAAGAAAAAATCGAGAACATTGCTCCCAATGCTGTTAGAATTCCGCCACAGAGCATCACAACACTTACTCCTCTCATTTCGTTTAATAGGTTGACATCATTTTCTAACCGAATCCCAGAACTCTTCAAATAGGTTTTTATAGGATTGCTTAGTCGTGAGATTCCCACAAAGACCAACAAAAGACTTGACAATGAAAGGATAATGATTTTGAAAATTTCCATTTTTATTTGCTTTTATACGTTTATAGCGCAAACATACATGGCGAATGTGACAGCCCTGTGTCAGGGGTAAATTTAGGCCTTCACATATTTTTCAAAATACTCTTGCAGTGTCATCTTATGTGGGGTGAAGGCTTCGTTTAGGGTAATCAATTTTTCTATGAAATCGATTCGGAATGCCCTAAAGTCTTCCCGTAATCGGCAAAAAGCTATGAGGAGGAAGTTTCCATTGATACTGTAGATGGCAAACGGCTCGATGTCCCGTGTGGTTTGTTTTTGCTCTAAAGACACATAATCGATCCGTACGACCTGAAAATGAATGATCGCAGACTGAATCTTCATAAGATTATTACTTGTCTTCTCCTGCTTGTTATTGCCTCCAAAGTAGATTCGGTCTGCCAGTAAATCGGCATTACCTTTTTGGGAATACCTTAGAATGGACTTTATTTTTTCCAAAGCACTGGATACATTTTCCACAAGGGACTCATCTTTATTCTTAAGTACCAATTGCTCTACTGTGATTAAAGCATTGGCTTCATCTTCGGTAAACAGGACAGGAGGAAGATGATACCCTTCCATAATGGAATAGCCTCTACCCTCTTCCGTTACAATTGGAATTCCGGATTTTTCTAGGGTTCGAATGTCCCGATAAATGGTCCGAACGCTTACATTGTGCTTTTCGGCCAAGTAATTGGCGGTCACCAATCTTTTCGATTGTAACTGTGTAATGATGGCTGTTAATCGCGCCAGTCGTGGTTTTTCCTTTTCTTCCATTTTTCAGCTGATAGCTAAGGACATTTATTCTGTAATGGAATCGTTACTTTCAAACAATGGATACTAATCTCATAAATATAGGGTCAGGAAGCATTATTCCACGGTGTTTTCACCCACATCCAAACGCATCTCGATCATGTGCTTCCTAAAGCCTGCTTTTTCATAGGCTCTAATGGCGGGTGCATTGTCGTTATATACTTCCAGTCGAACTTCGGTTAAGTTCTTCTCTTTCGCCCAAAGCAACATCTTATCCATAAGCAATTGGTTCACGCCTTTACCCCGATGCTCTGGCCTTACGAACATAAATCCGATATACGCATGGTAATCGAACTTTTGAAAGGATTTCGATTTTTCGATTTTCACATACCCAGAACCAATGATTTCATCTGCGATGCACGCCACGACCACCTCAACATCATCTGCTGGAATAAAGCTCTTAATGTTGTAATAACTGATTCGTTCGGACTTTAATGTAGGTTCGAAAGGTCGCTCTGCAGTAATAATGCCCTGCTCAAATTCCAGTAGTACGTCTAGGTCTTCTAAGGTGGCAGATCTTAATACGATTTCATTCATAACAATAGGAATAAACGATCTTACTAAGATAGCAAACTCCTTTTTTAATTGAGCAGCGCCGGAAGTAGAAACCCATTTAAAATATCCCTGGGCTGATTGCCTTTACGGTTCCTGAAATTACCCGAAGTGATGACCACAACCGAATCCAACTCGGGAATGATAAAGATAAACTGTCCTCCCGCGCCCCGAGCTTCGATGGTTGCTATAGCCTTACCATTGATTTCATACGTATCATGCCACCATTGATATCCATAATGGTTTTTATCCCTTACATCCTGTAATTGCACATGCTTTTGAAACGATTCCTCCACCCAAGCTTCAGGGATGATCTGTGTTCCATTCCATTGGCCCTTGTTAAGATAAAGTTGCCCAAATTTCAGCAAGTCACGGGATGTTAAAAGCATCCCTCCCCCGAAATAGGGCGTAACCCCAGTATCATCTGTCTGATTGATATAGTTCGTAATCCCCAAAGGAGCGAAGAGCTTTTCATCCATGTATACTTCAAGGGGTTTATTCAAACGTTCATTCAAGCACACTCCAAGCAAGAAAGGATTGGCAGACCCATAATCGGCATAAGTCCCCGGTTCATGTATCACAGGTGCCTCAAGAACGGATGTGAGCCAATTATTAGGGTTCTCTGGGTTTTGATAGTAATCTTCAGAGGCTAGGTTATTTACATCGAATCCCGAGCTCATTGTGAGTAAATCCTTCAGTTTTATCTTGGATTTCAATGAGTCCAGAGTATATTCATAATCCTTGGGAATGAAGTCGTACAAATTCTCATCGACACTTTTTAGCACATTATCCTGAATCGCAATACCAATCATCGCGGAAGAGATACTCTTGGAAGCAGAGCGCAAGTCATGTGGAATATGGGCATTAAAACCATCAAAATACGTTTCGAATACCAATTTGTGATCCTTGGCTATTAAAACGCTATGTGTGTTTACCAATGCGTTGGCATGAATGCTATCGATCATTCGTTGCAATTCTCCCGTATCGATTCCATATTCACTACAATTGGCCGTGACCCACCCATCGTTTAATAGTGCTGGGGTATGGGTATTCGGAGATTGATCCACAGGATTTGAACTATATTCCCATCCATCGTTGGTATGGGTTAAACTAGTTTGCGCGACCAAGGCATTAACCAATAAAATCTCAAGTTCAATGGTGTTCTCTAACAGGGTAGCGCGAAAATTAAACCCGGTATTCGTGTCCCTAAATGAGAGTAAATTCCCTTGGCGATTAAAGCCCGCGGTCCATGTTCCTCTAAACCGTTGGTCTCCTAAAAAAGGATAGGCTATCATATTGTCTCCCTCGGTATGTTCAACATAAAGCATAATATCGTCGGACTGCAAGCCATTGTTCAGCATAAATGGATTCCAAGCACCCTCAAATTTGTTCTCGCCTACCTTGGGTATATTCATGCGATACAAAAGTTTCCCGGTTTTAATGAACCCTGTGAGTCCTTCTCCATCTGGATCATTTTCTAGATCGAAAGACAGCTGCTCATCCATATTGAACAGTACGCCGTTAGCGTTAGAGGACTTTATCTTTTCATCTATAAGAACACCGTCATTGGCAATGGTAAGATGATAAGCTTGGTTTTCTAATTTCTCTAAGGTAACCGTAAAATTGAAGCTGTTCTTATTGGGTAAAAAGCCAATCCACTCTCCTTGATAGTCTTGCCTTTCGCTTTGTGCACAACTCATTACTACGGATAGGGACATAAATACTAAAATTGCTAGGTATGTACGCATGGTATATAGGATTTGAGTCGCAAAGTTAGAAAGGCAGAATTATTAAAAATTGTATCAGATTAACATCAACCGCTTTTCTTGACCATTTTTCGGAAAGTACTTGGATTCGTATGAAAATGGGATTTAAAGACACGGTTAAAGTGACTCTGATCCGAAAAACCAGCTTGATAGGCTATTTCCGTTAATTTGATTGATGAATCTAATAAAAGGGGAATTGTCCTTTTCAGTTTCTGTTGTCTCATGTATTCTCCAAGACTCATGGAAAGGTACTTGGGCGCAGCTCTCGAAAGGTGTACGGGATGTACATTCAGTTCGTTGGATAGATAATCGAGGCTTAATGCAGCCGTATCATAGTGCAGTAGCTCTTTTAACTGATCCACCCAAATGGGATTCTGGAGCGAATCTATATGTTTTATCTCACTTAAGGCATCGCATATTTGAACCAACAGAACTTCTACCGATACCTCACTAAATGTATCCGATATAAGAAATTCGCGATATAGTTGTGCAAATAGAAAGTGTATTTGCGGATTATGAATAAGTTGACTTCCCTCCCACACTTGTAAAGGGATTCCCTTTTCCTTGAGCCAATTCTTCTCAAATTCGAGATGAAACCCACTGGCCCTCTCCGAATGTTTGGAACCGAAATGCGCTTCCTGCCAGTTGTTGAACATAAGGCTCCCCGAAGGACAAAGGGTTTTCGTCTTTGTATTGCAGTCCTTCATATTGCCTTGCAATACATACATGAAATACGGATTTTCATGGTAATGCCAATCCGTTCTATCTGCCGTGTAAGTGTATTGAGATAACAACACCCCATTAAATGAGCTCTCTGAATTTTGGTTTCCGTAATATTCTCCTCGGGTTAAGATTCTCATTTTCTACTGTAGGGCTATCGCGATGTTTTTTAAAGGTCTTTCACAATGAGTCTTCAAGATAGCAAAAGCGTAACAATAATTTCTGACTTGAATTAAAATAGCCAGGCTTTATTATACTATTCTGTTACTTAATTTTCTTCCTGAAATAGGACTTCACCATGTTCCTGAAAATGATGTAACCAATTAATACTGTAGAAACTTTAATCAATCCACTTTTACTCGTTTCTACATCTGTCATTCCGCCCAAGATATAGAGCAAAGCCCTAATTCCAACAATAATGGCACAGATTATAGCCATCGCATAAAAGAAGTTGATTGCTTTCCACAACAATTCTAATACTATTGCTTTATCGTGCTGGTCCAATGTGTTTTTAAGAATTACAATTAGTGATTGGTTTTAGTTGCTTCTCTTATACCGATTAATAATTAGCGCACCATTTCTGTTCGGTAACTCTATCAAATAACCATTCAACCGCAATACTTCAATCACTTTTTGCATATTATTTGATTCATCATTAAGGATTGAACCCATTTCTTTTAAGGAATCTGTTGTTTGAATAAACTTCATAAGGTAATAAGTGTCTAATTGCCCAAATTCCTTTCCATTTATGGTTTGGACATCCAAAAACTGCCCAGTAACAGAATTTGTAAAAGAACATCCCATTCCATGAAAGCGAAACTTCCATGCATTGCCTATTTCCCCACTTTGTTTAGCAAGTCTATGCGTTTTTAAGTGATGTAATTCATTTGAATTATTTAAATCGATATCAAATGTTTCTGCTAAAAGGTTCATTAGAGAATGAGCTGTCCTATCGAATAGTTCGATGCATTCGTAGAACCCCGTCAAATTTTCCATAACCATCTTAGTAGGAATGCTTGGAACAATCAATATCCTATTTATCCACTCGAATTCTGTAACTACATGATTGGAAAATTCATTCTGCAAGCTTATAACATAATCTCGACTAAATTCACCCTCCTTTAAAGCAAATATCAACTTCTCATTTTTATCTAAAAGAGACCTAATCTTTTCGATTTCTATAGGGGAATTAATCTCTATAATCATTTCATGATATTATTACTGCATTCCCTTACCTACTCCCCAATACCCGCATCGTCTTATGAAAGGCATTCCTAATCTCATTTTGGCCTATGTGCTTTCCGTTTTCCATCATTCGTTTTCCATGGGAAATGGTTCCTTCTTGCATGGTACTATCGGTGGCATATACTATCGTAGAGGCCAAGTTTTTATCGCTACAGTTAGCAAGTAAAGGATGGGTGCCATCGATAATACAGGCATTGAAAGGTTCCCCCACTTTAAAATAGTCACTTTCAAAATTATTCATGGCTTTTCTTCCTGCCACAGTAGCCATTTCTATGGCATAGGTACCTCCATCGCCTTGCTGGGGTGAGAAATAGGTATTTCGTTTATGGGAGATAAGACGTTGCCCATAATCCAGTATTCGTAATTCTTCCAAAGGATTCAAACCTACGTGACTATCGGTCCCGATACTCCATTTTCCACCTTCTTCTTGATATTTTCTCAGAGGAAAGAGACCATCGCCCAAATTTCCTTCTGTACTTGGGCAAATCACCACATTCGCGCCACTTTGGGCCAATCCAATCGTTTCTTGCTTGGTTAGATGCGTGGCGTGTACCAAGTGATAGCGTTCATTCATGGTAACATTTTCCAGCATCCATTCTACCGGTCTTTTTCCCAAATAGGCAATGGAGTCTTCGATCTCTTTTAGTTGTTCCGAAACGTGAATATGAAAAGGAATGTCCTGCGGACCCGATTTTGCAATTTCAGCAATGTCCTTGGGTTCTACCCCTCTCATGGAGTGAATTCCAATTGCAATATTGGCATGCTCGTAGTTTTTACAAGCTTCCCGACTCGATTCCAGCAATTTCAAATACGCATCGATCGTAGGAGAGATAAAACGTTTCTGTCGATCATTGGGAGGTTGTCCGAAGCCTCCTTTCTGATAAAATATAGGGCACAGCGTAATCCCAATTCCAGCAGTTTTAGCAGCGGCAATCAATCGGCTGCCCATCTCAGCAAGGTTGGTATAGGGCTTTCCATCCTTATCGTGATGTACATAGTGGAATTCGGCCACGTTGGTATATCCATGACGTGCCATTTCCGAATACAGCATGGTAGCAATGGCTTCCATCTCATCCGGATTCATACTCAGTGCCAATTGATACATGGCTTCGCGCCAACCCCAGAAATCATCGGGATTTGCCGAGCCTTCATGTCGTTCTGCCAATCCCGCCATGGCATACTGAAACGCATGGGAATGCGCGTTCTGAAAACCAGGAATCGCAATGGAATGTTCTTTATCGAACGCCCCATCTTGACTATCTGAAGTGGTAATCTCGGTGATGATGCCTTTATTGTCGACCGTAACCCTGACATTGGTGAGCCAGCCTGAGTTTTGTAGTAGTTTTTTGAAATGGTATGTCGTCATGTTAAATTGAGTTCATTGTATCTATTAAACCCTTGATTGTTTTTTGCAATACTGCCTTTACTTGAGCGGCCCTTTCTTTGTTATAGGTAATTTCATTATCGTCCATGTACAGGATTTTGTTCATTTCCAATTGCAGGGCGTGCACGTTGTTTTCGGGCTTGCCGAAATAACGGGTAATATGTCCTCCTTTAAAGGGAGCGTTGTGGTTGACTCCGAATGTTCCGGATCTGAGATTTTCTAAGGCTGTACTTATAAGCTCTGGATGGGCGGTTTTCTCGTCATTATTCCCCAAAATCATATCGGGAAACACGGCTTCTTGAATGGTACTCACCCGATGCCGAATAGAATGCGCATCCCACAACAATACCTTTCCAAATTGCTCTTTCCTCGCTGCTAATAGCGCTTCAATCTTTCTATAATACGGCCAATAATAGGTTTCCAGTCTTCGTTCCTTTTCAGCGGTATCTGGTTCCAGCGCTTTCGATTTGTAGATATCATTCCCGAAAAAATCGGTAGTGGGCGTACAGGTAGTGATAAGCCTTCCGTCGTTGTACAGTGGAACGCTTTCAGGATCTCTATTTAGATCGATCACCCATCGGCTTAGATTCGCCTTAATAAGGGTAATGCCCAATTTGGGTGCAAAATTGTAGAGTCGGTGCACATACCAGTCGGTATCGTCCACAAAATTTCGCATCCTCTTTTTGTAATGCTTTTTAATTTCCGAAGGGAATTGGGTTCCCGAATGCGGAACGCTAATAACAATGGGAACCACGGGTGCTGTGGGCTCTTTTATTGTGAACAAATCCATGGAGCTAATTTATGATATTAATTAGGAAAACTTTTGGCTCCATTTCCTATTTTATTTCAATATTCAAGCTGATTCTAACTAGAAGTTTGCCAAAACATAAAGGAAGTAAAACAGATGATATCGAATTACGGTTGCACATGGCTATACTATCTATTTTCTATAGTGTTCCCCCATCCGGCCAATTTATCCAATGGTTATTTGGTTTTTTTGTCGGTCTATAGAATTCCGTTTGTCCAGTTTCCAAAACTTTAGCTAAGTGTTTAAATGTTTCATTCATGCTTGGAAGTTCAGAATTGACACAATCAGGATGATGCCATTCGCTCAATTCCATAATCCTTGGCAAATCCCTTGGAATTCTCGCTCGGATTTCTTCTTCTGTAGCCTCAAAATCACTATTGAATTCAGGAACTAATCCTCTCAAAAATTCCCAAACTAAAATTTTGCTTTCTTCTTCAAGTTCTATCCCTTTGTTTAGATAAAATTCCCGATTGTGATTAATTGTGATCTCTTTATCCCGCAAAATCATTGTTTTCGCTTTTGGATTTAAGCTTTCAAGATATTCCTGATCAAAAGTTGGAACGACTGAACTATCATCCGTTATATATAAAAAATTATCATTGTCTGTTCCCGGTGCCGTTTCAATACAGTTACCGTAAATGTGTAAACAATTGGTTATTCCATTATGTCCACCTCCTCGATAGTTAAAACCAATTGCTTCAATGATCAAAACCCATCGTCTTTCATCGCGATAAGCGCTCAATTTAGAATGAACGGGATAAATATATCCATTGTCCAACATCGGAAATGTAAAACCCATAGCGCAGTCATCCAGTTGCCTTAAAATTTCCTTTGCCGAATATTCTTTCTTTTTCCTAAATCCGAAAATGCCCATTGATATGAATTATTACAGCCTCTATAATTTATTAATGATTTAGTCCTAAGATAGTCAAACTGTTTGATCTTCCCTCACCGATAATTTTAGAAGTTAAGAGTATCTGGAAAGGCAGATTAGACAAGTTCTTATTTTTCTCCAATTTGCGGAAACTTATCGCCTACAAGATTCAGTTCAATACCGTGCTCGAGATAGGCCTTTAAGCCATCTAGTACCGTAGTGAATCCACCCGTATTGTCTTTAATGGCTTGGATAAGTTCCGCTCCTGTTTGATGAAACCCATAATTCTTAATGACCGCATAGGTAGTGGTTTCGGTTAACTCTGTAAATTCGAAATCAACCGTGGTTGCAGGGTCGCCCCATTCAATCTTTATCAATTTGTCGGGTTCAATCTCCACTATCGTTACATCTGCGGCAACTCCATACATTTCCCATTGCCAAGTGATTGTCTTGCCCTTTTCAAGCTTCCCACTGGATTTGGTAAACCAGAATTTGGTGGTGATATTGGGATCTATAAATGCCCGAAATACTTCCGAAACAGACTTCCGAATCATCATTTGGCATTCTACCGTGGGTGGGTTTAAAGTGCTCATAGGATTAGAAAATTAAGTTGAGATCCAAGATAACAAAACGAGCAATTATTTTTTCGTCCAATTAGAATCGGGCATGGAAAAAGGTTCCGCTAAAAAACGATCCACTATTTCATTAAATCGCTTAGGTTGTAGGTAGGGTGCAGAATGTGTGGCACCTGGCATTATACAGAGTTGTGCCCTAGGTATATGATCATACATCTCTACAGAGTGTACATTCTTGATTACATCCCGATCTCCAGCCATAATGAGAACAGGCGAAGTAATATTTTTTAATTCTTCATGTCCAATATTGGGTTGAAACAATAACAAACCAGAACGTTGGTATCTGCCATTCCAAAAATCGGTGGTGTTGCCTCCATCTACTATCTTCTTGGCAGCGATCCAGCGTTTCTTTACATAATTAGGGGCCCATGCATGTACGGCTGTGGTGTCTGGACGCAAATTACCCGCCCATGCAACTATTCGTTTTATTTTCACTTCATTATTTATCCCCATAAGAAGTCCTAAAATAGCCCCATCACTGGTTCCAACAATATGTAGCGAGTCCTTCGTGATCTGCTTAACCAATACCTCTAAATCGTTTGCTATTTGTCTGTAGGTTAAGGAATCTGTTTTAAGTCCCGATTTACCATGGCCACGATTATCCGCTATGATCACTCGATATTTCTTCTTGAAATATTCAATCTGATTATCTAGATTCTTTATACTACCGCCGTTTCCGTGAACCAGAAGCAATGGTTCTCCCTGACCATATTCTTCATAATACATATCTACCCCATTTATTTCGACAGTTTTACCGACGGCTTCATTGCTACCATAGGGTACGTCCGACTTATTTTGGGCATGATTTATTCCGAAAATGAGCAAAGCCCAAAGGAATACCGATTTTTGAATCAAGTTTTTCATGTGGTTAGTTGTTACAGGCTATTAAACGAAGAATTCCTGAGACACCTAAGGTAATGAAAACGAGTCTATTATTCAGTTCAACGGAATTGAGAATAAAATTTTACTCCAAATTCAACTGCCAAGAAACCCCAAATCGGTCCTCAATAAAACCGAACTTTGTGCTCCAGCCATAGTTGTTCAAGGGCATAAGAACTTTTCCGTTTTCCGATAGTTTTGTAAAGAGGTTCTGAATTTCCGCATCCGACTTACATTCCACAAAAATGGAAACTCCGGGTGTGAATGTCCATTCGTGTTTCATCGGGCTATCGCTGCAGGCGAATTGACTTCCATTTATTTCGAAGGTGGCAAAAAAGACGGTTCCCTCTTTCCCTGGGCCGTCCTTTCCATATTTCTCAACGTGAGTAATTTTTGAATTTTCAAAAAGCGAAATATAGAAGTTCATCGCTTCTTCGGAATTGTTATCCTGAAAGGTTAAAAATGTAGATATCTGTCCCTTTGAGTCCATAGGGATTTCGGCTTTTGCATTCTTTAAACTATCCAATTCGGTTCGTAGTGCGATTAATTCCTCACTAGGACCCTCATTATTTTTAACGTTAGAACAGCCTACTAAAAGCAAGGCCAAAATAAAGAGTGATGTAGTATTTTTCATTGGGTTGGTGTTTTATGGTTTATAGTATTTCCATGAGTTGGATGTTATTGCCGCACGTGTCATTTAAAACGGCAATTTTTACTGTTCCCATTGCGGTGGGTTTTACACTGAATTCGACCCCTAGCTCTGTAAGTCGGTCGTATTCTCCCTGCACATCATCTACCTCGAAGCCAGTCCAAGGAATTCCAGCTTGCATAAGGGCATCTTGAAACACTTTGCAGGGTTCGAAATGAATGGGGGCCGGTTCCAATAGCAGTTCTGGGCCGTCCTGAGCCTCTGGTGAAACCAAGGTTAACCATCGATTACCCCCTTCCAGCGGCATATCAACTTTCTTAAGGAACCCCAGTTTTTTGGTATAAAATTGAAATGCCTTTTCCTGATCTCGAACAGGAATGCTCATAATGGTTACTCTCATAATGTTATATTTAAGATTGAAGTCGCAAGTTCAAGAATCAAAATTTTATTTGCTTCTCGAAAGTTGCTCTTTTTGATATTCGGTAGGTGATTTTCCTGTCTTGGTTTTGAACAAGGTACTAAATGAGCCCAAACTTTTGAACCCTACGGCAAAGCAGGTTTCGGTAACTTTCATTCCGTTTCTAAGGTGTTCCTTAGCCTTTTCAATACGCTTATCCACCAAGTACTGCTTGGGTGTTTGTCCATAGTATTTTTTGAAGAGCCGCAGTAGATGATACTTGGAAACAAACCGAAAATGAGATAGTACTTGCAAATTCAACTCGGTATCGTAATTGTTTTCTATATAGTTACGGATGGCAATAACGGTATCTACCTGTCCTTGGTTGGAATAGACAATTCCTTTAATTCTTTCAAGTTCCTGTTCGTAAAACGTCATGCCGCTGGGTTAGCTGTACTGTACTAAGATAGGTAAACTTTGTAATCTTGTCCATTACTTCATGATTTCGTGATACCTTAATACCATTCAAGCCTATTTATTCCAAAGAAATATATTGCAACGAAGATATGAGGTCTCCCTTATCTGAAAACCCATTGATGTATACTTTGAATTCCATAAGTCCGTACGAGGGGAATGTAAACTTGTAAGTACTTCCTTCTTCTATCTCTATATCGCCTTGCCAATGAACATTTGCGTAGGACAAAAAGGTATTTCTTACGAACTCCGTATATTTAAAATCATTCTCCAGATCACTCGAACTAAATCCAACTTCGGCGATTTTCTGGAATAAATTGGAGGCGCGCTCCTTGCCTTCATATTTTCTATAAATGTAAATGGTTCCCCCATCACTACCCTCTACCCCAAAATGCTCGAAATATATCTCGTCTACCGAATCCAACATCATGTTATCGACAACATTACCTGCCCTAAACCCATCCACATAAACCACAGGTGGATTGTCGAAACTAATTCTTGGCAGAATTATGACCTCGCCTGTCTGCGCGTTCAACCGTGCTTTAAAACCCAATCTTCTCATATAACGATAAAGATCGATATGCTTTTTGGCCTCCTTTTCGGTGATTTTCCTTCCTTCAAAAACACCCACGGTCAACCCTTTGTTTCTAGTGAGTTTGGGTTCCTTACGCGCCTTTATAAGTACCTCCTCCAATAATTCGGCGTCGGGAAAGTATACAAGCTCACTATTATCCGTTTCCCTGAACTCCATTTTACTCTCCTTAGGGAGCGCGTTGATCGTCTCAACCGATAATACATCCTTTGGGTACTCGGGAGCATAGGAAAGTTCAATTTCAGAAAACATTTTCTTCTTTTCGTCTGTCACAAAAAACAGCAGTGGTTCTTCTTCTATAATAAAGACATTCTCATATGCAAAGCTGAAATCCCCTTGAATCTTGGCCTCATAAAAAGCCCCGACGCTTTTTTGAAACATCATCAGCTTTTTCAACTTCAAGCTAGCATCCCCTTTAAGTTTACCTTGAATGGAGATGCCATTATTAAAGGCCTGCTCTATTTTCGGTGGATCATTGAGCACATCCTCCCATTTGTATCTATTCCATTGATGGTTCATTAAAAACAGATCCAGTTCGTATAGCTTGGATCGGTTCCATGCTTGGTAAGGCAATCCTGAACTAACCGCATCATCAAAATAGGATTGTAACCGAAACCATGAACCAAGGTATCGGTTATAGTCGTGTGCCTTAGTTTCTAAAGGAAGTACGGACAGACTCATTTTGGCGGTTGAATTTTTGCTAATCCCCTTAACCATAAGATCTACTTCTACCGAGTCCAGTAAGGGTTTTGCCTCACTAAGCACTACCTCGTTCTTCGACTTCGCCAAACCGTAATCATTGAAAAACAGACGCTCTGCCAGCAACTCATGATTTCCATTAAAAATGGACATTTTGTTCAATCCCGGCAACGCCTCTTCCTTAGGTATAAACAGGGTGTTATCCTTTTCTACCAAATCATGTGTGAGTAGTTTGAGCAATCCGTCCCTATGCAGGGCAATGATGATAGGAGCACTTTTAATGGACTCCATTGTGTTTTGATCTCCAGTGATCTTTACGGCAATATTCTTCTCGGGAATTGGATTTACTGAAATTGAAACTCCATTTTCAACCGTATCTGGCAAGTTTTCTTGGATCACTTCGCCATTTTCTAAATACACCTTCAGCGTATACTTCTTGGATGGATTGGGATTGAAGTTGAATTTTCCATAGCCCATGGAACTGATCTTGATATTTTCTACAACTACAATACCCATTGCATCTACCAAGACACAACTTTGGATATTGGATGCTGTGTTATTGGAAAGCACACGAAAACCTACCGAATTTTCAATCGTGCCAATTAAGTTACCGCCTTCTGGGGAAAATGTAATCTGATAGTCTGTCCTTGGTTTGTCCTTTGCACCGTGCAGGGTTGTACTATCTATGACAGAAATGCCTTGAACATACATGGATTTGGCCGAAAAGTTCTTCATCCAATTCGTGTAGGCTTTGATGTAATAGTTGCCAGGCCCTTTTCGGGGTGGGATTTTCAAAACACCTTGAAACTTCCCTTTTTCTGAATAAAAGAGTTTTTGGTCCACCAACTGGCCCATACTATCGAAAATGGCACAATACACATTGGTGGTGGCCCGGGAAGGCAGATTGTCTTTCTTGTTGAAAACATAACCTGCAAACTTTACGGGTTCTTCTGGATAAAATATGTCTTTAGGTAAGTCGACAAAGATTTCTTCGCGAGGTGCGTCGAAATACAATTCATAGTCTTTAAAGAATGCTTCATGAGATACTTCTTCTTGCGAAAAACTACAGAATCCCACAAAAAGGAACACTATTAGAAAAACTTGGGCGGAAAACGAATGCTTTATGTTCAATATAGTGCTGAAAATCATTGATGTATCTGTATGAAAGATATTCAGAAATTGTAACAGGCACAAGGTTTTCTATAAACTTTAGGAGAGTTTAACAGTGGATGCTGCGAACACCATTCTATCCGCCTTTAATGAAGTCACAGACTGTTTTGGGACGGTTTTCTCTTTTCTTCTCTATACCTATCACTGCCGCAATACGAATTCAAAATATCAACTTCTTCGTTTCTTATTTCTAAAAATTCGAGGAATGTATCTTCATATTTTTCCCAAGTCCAATTCAATGGGGCATCCCGGCACGTTTCCACCAAACTAAAAACCTGTACTCCTCTTTGAATAATCATGCCTCCAGGTTTGGCTCCAATATTTAACGAAAGAATCCGATTCGCTTGTTCTTCCTCCAGATTACGGTGTTCCCCAAGTCCAAATTTTGAGTCCGATGCAATTCGCCTGAAAATCTCTCTGGCACTCTGGGAATCCCTGTAGGTTGCCATGAACAATGTGAAGTGCTCGTAATAATCGGGTTCAATACTTTTGGGATAGTTTTTATTTGAATAGGCATGCACCCTTTCGAGTCCCTCACTTTGAAAAATGTCGATATGTTTTGGATTTCCCGATTGCGAAAGGTCGAACAAATGCTTTCTTAAATTTTCTCTTAATACCGTTCTTACAAACTTGTCTGCGTTTTCTGAATAATCCTTACTACTAACAATTTCAACTTTCTGTACTTTGGATTCAGTTTCAGTTGGAGATTCAGCTTTTCTATTTTCCCTATTTCCATTGCAAGAAATAAGTATGACTACTGCAAGAATATGAATGATAGTTTGACTTCTTATATTTTTAACCTGCATCATTCTCGAAAACAAATTTAATCGATAATCTACTCACTACTTTTGGCAATCACCTCTTCCGAAGTCAGTCCATAGATAGGAGGTGTAGTTATTCCTAACATACCGAGATAGATATAAATTTGTCCTCGGTGATGAATTTCATGTTCTGCCATAGCACGTAGCCATTTCCAAGTGGTGATTTCTATACCCGCTGGTGTTTTGCATTTCTTTTGAAGATCCTCTGGACTTAGTTTTGAAAAGATCTCCACCGATTCCTCGTGCATTTTATTGTAAAAATCGATAACCGCATCATAACCGTGGGCGTAATCCGTTCTGCAACCCTGGTACCGACTAGGCTTGTTTTGTACGGTTTCCGCATACATATCCCGCTCTATATTGGCCAAATGCCTTATGATATCGCCTATGGTAAACTTTCCCTCTTGGTAAGTCCATTCCATTTTATCCTTAGGAATATACGCAAAGAGTCTTCGGGTTCTGCCCTTGATTTTAGCATAGTAATTTAGGAAGGTATCAATGTCGTTAAAGGTCATAACGTTTTATTTATCTGGTTCCTTTTAGAAAGCACTCACCTCTACTTAATGTTTACAGGAAAAAATCAATCATTCACTCCCTATTTTCATCACAGTCTTGCGATAAAAAACATACATAAAAATCCCATACACAATTTCGATTAGGGAACCTGTCAAGAGTGAACCAAAAGATTTCATCTCAAATCTAAATAACAAAAATGCGGCAATGCCCAATGAAGCTCCTAAAAACCAATACACCCTTTTGCCGAAAAGAGTGGCAAACGTCAAATATCTGCCACCAATGATTAAAAGCATGGCCTGAAAAAACCATTCCACCTTTTGTAATGAAAGTCCGTAAGCCAGAGGAAGGCACATGATCATCCAAACGGTGCTCTCCATTGCAAGGTTTTTTAGCGGGTTGCCCTTTTTATGCCCATTAAGCCCCATAAACTTCTCAATGATGCTGGAAATAGGACTGATTGCTGCACCCCCTATTAGGAGGGTCCAAATGGCGATATTCGCAGAGAAATATGTGGCAACGAAAGCCGATATAAGCCACACCGATCCTGAAACAAGCACACCAACAGCACCAACGGCATATCCACTACACATATCGCGTTGAGCTTCATTAAGGGTCGCGGATTTGTCCATTGGTTGGTTAGATGAAGTCTTGTTCATAGGCATCATTGGTTAGTGACACTAAGATAGCCAAACCTTATCGATTACCCGTCGATCTTAATCATAATCCAATTTTCTCTATTCTAGAGGTAAGCCTATTTGAATTAGGCCTATTCCAAATATTCCTTTATTTGATCTTTGCTTTTCAGGTCGATTAACTCCAAGGAGTTCCAGTCCATAAGCAACAAATCCCACTTCATCCCAATTTCATTCAATACTGCTGCGGTAGTATTATCGTCTGCATTTAATCTTCCTGCAATCCAAATATTGGAAACTATATTGTCTTTACGGTCAAAGAATAGACCATTATAATTCTCTCCATACCCCACGGTATGTTCGCTTACAAATTCGTTAGGCCTAATTCCGCTGGTAACCTTTGTATGTTTTTCTAGGGATAGTTTTGAAAGAATTTCTGTTAATTCGGAGACTTCTATTTTTCGGTCTACCAATTTGAGTCCAGTTTCTTCCCGCTCATACATTGCAGAATAACCGGCTCCAGTAAAATGCTTTTCCGCAAAATCCTTTACATTTTGTGCTTCGGTAATCAGTCGATCAAAATTCTCAACGGGTACGATCTCAATTTGCCCAAAATCATCTTCATGATAGAAGATGGTTCCTTCAATTTCCTTTCTTTCAGTTTGGGCTGCATCCCTTTCTTTGATGACTTGGAAATACACCAAAAATAAAGCTACTACAATAACTAAAACTATGGTGATCATCTTCATTTCTTCTAACTGTGCGGCAAGCTTTCACAGTTATTTTTTGCTTTTGCTAAGATAGCGGAACTCGCGAAATTCTTTTGATGGTGTTGCAACAGCCTAATTTACCTGAGCCGAATAGAAAGGCTTGCCATTTCTATGAACGCCCTTTTTTAAATTTAAATATTCATTGGCCAGCTTCCAGATATATTCGTATCCATCATCTCCAATTTCATTTTTCCTTTTAGTAAGAGCCATTGTGTTACTGGAGACAAGATCCGCAATTATAGGATGTACCAATGTCCACGTGTTCGTATTATTGACACCTGGAATTAAATCCGACTGTAATTTTGGTGTTTCTCCAAATGTATTTACGCAGATCAGTCTGTCCTTCACCTTGAATGCATATTTCTTCTGAATTTTCTCTTCAAACTTCAACATTACAACACAGTCAATATCCCCGTTATACGCCGCAATTAAAAGTGGGGAAGCACTCACTACAATGGCACCTTGACTATCTCCAAACTTAATGTGTTCGGCAATTCTTTCTATATAGGATGAAACCCCGAATCTCTTTAGTTTATACATTAATCTTTGAAAAGGATTACATATTTCCGGAATGAGAAACCTTAATTTGTCTACGTCCAAATCGATTCCAATTGCATGGGTCGCATATGTTGAATTGTCATGATATTTCATCATCTATTCTTCTTAACCATCTTGATTACGATTCATTGATCAAAAACAATACGTCCACAAGGTATGGAATCCACCTGCGGAAGCATATTATAAAAAAGGTCGTTTCCCTTTAAAACAAGTTCTGCTCGGTTCCCTCCTCTCTCCTGACCTAATGCTTCGAACCTTGTCTGATAAAAGATCCCGGCCACATAGAAAAGGCACTCCTCATTGGGTTCTATGGTACTTTGAAAGCTCGTTGGGGCATCCATAAGCTTCAAATCTTCTATTCCATAGCTAAATAGGGGTTGCTTGTCCAAAGTCATTTCTTCTGAAGGTAGAAATAATTGCACAAAGGTGTCGGGGGAATTAGGTATTTGAATTGGATCGCCAGAAAAGTTAAGGTTAATATCTAATGGAGCTTCAGTCTTATTAATAACACGGGTAAAGAACACCAAGTAACTCTCATTAAAATGTCCTTCTGTAGTTCCCTCATAGGGTCCACCCTTTGGAAAGCTGTTCTGTATGATAACCCCATTATTATTGGTTTCACTGTACCATTCCATCTCTTGTCCGATACCGAAGGAATAAAACAATACAAGGAATAATATGGATAGGTTATATTTCATGGTTATTGTCGCGCTTTTCAATATTCTTTGTTTTTCAGTACTTCCCAACTCACCGTCTTTACATTTTCTGATTCCTTCTTAAGCGTTTCAATTTCTATCCCTTTGAGCCAATTCTGGACTCTTTCATCCATGTCTAAAAAATCTGGTATGCTTTCTAGGTCCTTGGGATTATCGGAATATAGTCCAATGACAGGATAGGGATCTCCAAATGGATTTCCCAAAGGGATAATCTCATACTCAATACTTTCAGGAAATTCTGTAAACAATTCGGGCAATCTAATCCTAATAACTTCAAGCACCGAAATAATAACATCCATGTTCCAATCCAGTTTCTCATAGATGGGTGGTTCTATGATCGCAAAACCTCTTTTGTCTTTTTCTTCTTCACGCAATATTCTCAATTTTTTACAAAAGCCTTGAGCAGATTTCCTTAACGAATATGAAAATATAAACCTTTAGTTTATTGCATCCAAGAACTCATTGACTTTCTCCAAAATAACGATGCACTGATCTGTGGTAAATCCCACGCTTCTGTTTCCTCCACTATTTGCAGTACAGTCTATAGATTCGATCGTAGTCACACGGCACTCACTTTCTTCATTGTTTCTAACGGATCCATTGGCCAAATAAGAGCCCGATGAAGCCATGATATTCGTATCATCATTTACATTATTGGCCGAGTTGTCACAAACATGGGCCAATCCAAAGGCATGTCCCATTTCATGCTCCTCTGCCCCTTGTCGATTTACCAAACCAAGGATTCTTTTATAATCCAACACGATGTAGGGCTTGTCGCAGTTATTTTTACCATGGGAGGAATTAATATCGTTAAGAGATCCGTCGCTCTCGTATTCTACACAATCCACTATATACACATTCACTGCATTCGGATCATAGAGTTTAACTTCGGTCGTGGTATTTACAGCTGGCTTAAAATCGGAATGGCGCTTGTCAAAATCGAATACAGGAATGGCGAAATCAGTCAGGGGGTCGTCAATATTTGAGGCTCCCCCGAAGAGTGTGGCCGATTTGTACTCGAAAGTGACCAACTTTCTCCTATTGTCCGGAGGTAATGAGGCGTCGTACACCGTAAAATAACGGTTCAATGTATCTACTTCACTTTTTAGATAGTCGATGAGTTCTGTCTTGGTTACCTTCTTTGTTCCTCCCTTAGGTTTTGGATTCAAAGGGCCTCCTATCTGACCCAATTTGCCCTTGGATAATTGTGTAGCCAGCGAATCTTTGAATTTATTGGTCAGCACCACAAAATGTACAGGTAACTTAAGGTGCTCTCCGGTACATTCTTGATAGTCGGCCAGAGCATCTTCCTCGCAAGAGTCGTTACCCCCACAAGCATTGAACGCATTGCTGTAATTTGTGAAACATTGGGCGTATTGTTCTTGATTGTAGGGTTTCACCCCGCAAGCAGCAATTAATAATGCACAAATAATTGTGCCCATTATAATTCGTATGGATAACATAACAGATTGGTTTTAAGGGGGAGTGCTGAAAACTATCACAAAGATAGGCAAACCATTCTCTTTCTTTTGCCATTCACTCAAAATGCACATTTGCAATCGATCATAAGCAAAGGTCGAAATTCATTAATATCGATTGTCTTTAGGCGGTGCAATGGTTCCATTTTGGTACATTTGGCAGCAAATATATGCTCAAATGAAAAAACTAATTGTCCTTCTATGTATCCTGTGTGCTATTAGCGCCTGCAGTGAAAGTGAATCGTCTAATGAGGAAACGCAAACCGAAACTGGAGATGGAAATGGCGATGGAAACGGAGATGGTAATGGAGATACCGATGGTACTCAGATTTACGATGCTCCAAGAGTGTTTTCTTATGTCACTTACACCTCCCAAAATACGGTGAGGCTCAATGGTTTTATCGATTTCAGGAATATTGTTTTTAGTGAAGAGGATTCATATGCTGTCAGTTTTATATTTAGAATGAATAATGACCCCAGTACCGACCAAGTCATTGAAGTTAATGGGGCCGTACCTTATTTTAATGGCACCTATAGCTTTAACCATGACATAGACGGATTAGATCCTGCCACTACCTATGATTATACAGCCCGTACTCAAAATGGGGATAGCGAAAGGGATGATTGGAAGTCCTTTACCACTTCTGCCATTCCCTGTACTTACACTCAGGATAACTATTACAGTATTGATGGGGTATGGCAAAGTGCCAATGTTGACATAACCACCCCCCTATGTTGTGACGAAGGGAATGTTGAATTTACATTTGGGACTTGGCCCAATATTTTTGAAATTGCTTTTTATGAGCTAGACGCCGCTTATCCTATTACGGCACAATACTTTGGTGTAGATTATGCTTTTGACATTACCGACCTCCAAAGAGAGCTTACTAAGTCTACAAATGAAGTTTTGATTGGGAGTCAATCCACTCCTGAGACTTCTTTATTTGTTGAGAATGATGGGGACAGAATCACCTTGATTTTCTGTAATACTACACTGCGAAATGGCACTGTGTTAAACGGAAAGGTTTCGGTTGCGATTCCATAAATAGTAGGGATTGTTGGATGGTTGGACACCCTACAGCGTTAAGTAATAACTGGAGTTTATCTTTTTATTAAATCGTTTAAAACTTCCTTACGCGCTTTCGTCCATTCTTCCCATATTGGGTCATCTCTTAGTGCATTCATCATTTTATCATCATCGAAAGAATCCATTCTTTTTTGATGCGCCTTTAACACATCCATAATTTCGTTAGGATCCTGCATCGCGACACCGTTTAGGGCTTTTGATTTTTCTTCCAGAGTTCGGCAAATGTTTAATCTATTTTCGGTCAAGGATAATTTGTAATTCGGACCTCCCCAAACTTCGTCCGCATGTGGATCATCCTGTCCATCGTTCTGCCAATTGCAGACGCCACAAATTTCATGGAACCAATCTTCCGTGAATGTTGGAAAACCACATCCTGGACAGGTAGTAAGCTTTAAATCATTCTTGGAAATGAAACTATTAATACGTCTTCTTCTATTATGGAATGATTCAAGAAGCCTTAGGTCTTCCTTAGATAGTTTAGACGTATCAAAAGTTTTTCTCTCTCTCATTTTTTGCAATACGGTAACGATTGTACAACGGGACTGTCGAACGTGGTCACGAACCGTTAAGGGTGCTAGCATAAACATCAACGCTTATCGGTTTTCCTTCTTTAATTTCGAAATCTTTTATGGTTTTTTCGTGTTTAAAGTCCAGTTTAGCCATGGCTCTTTTGCAATTGCTGTTCTCGGTTTCCACAAAGCCTTCAATTCGGTCTAGCTTGAGTTGTTTTAATCCGTAATTGGTAATTAATGGCAAGGCTTCTTTCATAATTCCTTTTCCCCAAAATTCGGGAAGTAGCCATAGTCCTATTTCCGCTTTGCCTTCCGTATAACTAATATCATTGAGTCCTCCTGCTCCGTAAAAGGTTTGGTTATCAAGCGAACAAATCGCCCACCACATTTGAGTCTCTTCTGCAAACCAAGCCATTTGTTCCTTGGTCGCCTCCAAACTATCGTAGCTCACTCCATAATACTGAATGACTGCTGGATTGGAAAGTCCGCTGAAGATATTTTCAAGGTCCAAATCGGTTATTTCACGCAGTAGCAATCGGTTCGTTTTTATGGTTGTGAAGTTTGTATTCATTAGTTGTATTTCAGTTCAGCGGAGTTTTGTATACAGCGGCTGCTCTATTGATAATATTCAATTTTATACTCTTTAATGGCTATTAACTTGCCATTTTTGTATTCCAATTCTTTGATTAGATTCTCGTTTTCATCAAATTCAGATATTATTTGAGTACGCGATCTAGGTTCTCCCTTCCTGTTTAAATAGGTAATCGTTACATTTCCGAGTTCGTCGTATTCCTTAATTTCCGAAGAGCGAATAGAATCATAAAGATATTCTGTGAATTTTATCTCCCTTCCTTCCTTATCGTATTCCGATACCCCCATTGTTTCCAGCACATTATCTGAAGTGAATAATCTTTCCTCTAGTAAATTCGAATTTTCATCATAAACATAGGTGTCCCTCCTTTTCAGTTTTCCTTTCCGATCGTACACCCTCCATTCAATTTCGTTTCCAACGGAGTCGTATTCGGTAAACCATTCCGCTTTCGATTTGTCTGCATAATGACGCGTCGTCTTTATCCTATTCCCGTTATTGTCGTATTCATAAGTAACCTTAAGAAGTGGATCTTTTTCTTTCTCACTTTTAATATAAATGTATGCAGTTTTATTGTTGGAACCATCAAAAGTTACTCGCGTATGGCTTAGCAGCGAGTCCTTATGATCATAAGTTAGTGATTCTACTTCATTTCCGTTTGCATCATATCTTTCAATCCGACGTTTCAAAGTATCATTAGGATACTTCATTTCAATGGACTCGACTTCATATGCATTGTACGTTCTAATCCAGCGTTTTAGCGTATCGTGAGGAGGCTTAATTTCAATTAACTCGATTTCATTTTGATCGTTATCATATATAGACATCCAGATCCTATGGGGTTCTCCATTCCACTTAAAACTCTTTTTTTCAGTGATGTTACCATGTGTATTAAATAAAAGATATTCCCGGTGCACTTCTTTTAAAACAGGTTCGGTTGTATCTCTTATGTAATTTGAATTTCTTTGAATGGTTTCCAAATAGGATTTTACAGCTCCGTTTAGACGTAATCTTTCAACATCGGTTTGTTTTTTCGGCATATCCGGACCACAACCGGCAACCGAAAGCAATAAAAAAAGCATGAGAAGATTAAGGGCGTTCATTATAAGAGACTACCGGTTTGGTGAATAAAGCGTCATGAAATGAGGTTTGTCATTTTCTGGATTGTACTAAGATAGCTAAACTTTAAATGCGATCACTATTCATCATTCGCATCTCAACACGCTCCTCCTCGCTAGATTTATGATGGATTATTAGATAGTTGGATTGTTAGACGCCCGTCAAAGACGGGCGCTAGTATGGGGGACTCTTCGATAACCGCCAAAGTCGGTCAGGCAGCTCAGAGTCCGACTTAGTATCACTTTTCACATTTCACCTCATGCTTCACTGTACCAAAGGAATATACCTTTCCTTTATGACGTTGAAATGGTGTATCTGATGGGCCGCAATCGTAAGCCCAATGGCATACAACGGCATTTGGTATTCGAAAAACTCGCAGTTGGTTTCCAATATCTCTTTATTGAAAGATTGAAACATCATGATAGATGATTGACGAACGATTTTAAGTTCCTCTATCAATTGCTCAATAGAAAGTTCATCTGCATTCGAATTTTTGCCCATGATTTCTTGATCATGCGCCTCCGGAATGGTTCCCTCCCCACGAGCAAAAATGATCGCTCTAAAACACCATATTCGCTCCCAATCTATGAGATGCTGTAAAATTCTATGAAGGGTCCATTTGCCTTCTTCATAGGTTTTTAAACCAATTCGGTTGAATTGATCGATATCCAAGTTATCGATATCCTTTGCACTAAGGGCGAGCGCTTCTGTAAGATCGGTACCCTCAGTTAGTTTGTATACATATTCCAAGAATTCTGGATTCTTTTTAACTTCTTGATTTTTCATAGTTAATTGATTATAAAATTATTATGTAGCGATACGCATCTTTGGGATAGTATCACTCATCACTACACCAAAGGCAGATATCTTTCTTTGATGACATTAAAATGGTGTATCTGATGAGCCGCAATTGTAAGCCCAATGGCATGTAGCGGCATTAGGTATTCAGAAAACACACAGTTGGTTTCCAATATGTTCTTATTGAACGAATTAAACATCATTATGGTCGATTGGCGGACGATTTTAAGTTCCTCTACCAATTGTTCAATAGACAGTTCATCTGCATTCGAATTTTTGCCCATGATTTCTTGATCAAGCATCCCCGGTACGGTTCCTTCAGCGCGCGCAAAAATGACAGCTGTAAAACACCAAATCCGTTCCCAATCTATGAGATGTTGGAATATGGTATGAATGGTCCATTTCCCTTCTTGATACGTTTTTAAACCAATTCGGTTGAATTGATCGATATCCAAGTTATCGATATCCTTTACACTAAGGGCTAGTGCTTCTGTGTGATCGATACCCTCCGTTAATTTATATACATATTCTAAAAATGCTGGATTCTTTTTAACTTCTTGATTTTCCATAAATAATTTGTCGTAAGATTCGTATGCAACAAGGCAAATCCTCAACAGCCCTTATGAGCTATGATAACATACGAAAAGTTGATAAAATGAAAACGGGTTCGGAAGAAGATCCGAACAGTGAATTAGTAAAAGGTATTTACCGGTTACTAATTAAGCTAAAATGAATTTCAGAATTATTCTCAAAATATGAATTATTGATGTGATACGAATATATGCAATTTTTGGCAACGTCTTTTAATCGTAGTCTGGAATATTCAACCCTAAGATTATATTCCTATGTGCCGTCCAAATTCCGTTTTTCTTTTCAAGCCTCACAATTCCAGAGCCTCCTCGATTTTTTTCAGATTGTTTCATTTCTTCCGTTAGCGTGGGATCACTTTCAAAAAGATAACTGTCAAGATAATAAGGGATGGTACCTGGTTCTTTTACGTAAACATGGATGTGTTCCGGTTCATTTACTTGTGGATAGGGTGCGGGTCTAAACGTATAGAAGACAAACGTTCCATCGGGGTCCGTTTTTAACCATCCTCTATGCTGCCCATGTCTCCGCTCCCAACCTACCGGATTATCACTTGGCTGATAAATTCCATTTCTGTCTACATGATACACATATAGCAAAATATTTTCAGCCGGTGTTTTTCCGTCTTTTTTAAATACGGTTCCTGTTATTTTTATTTTCGGTTCATTCTTATGAAAACCAGGCAATGTATCTATGGATTCAGGCGCCACATCAAGCATTTTATAGTCCAGTAAGGATTCACAATCTTCACAGGGTCCACCCACATTCCGTTCTTTTTCGGAATTGGATTGCCCTTTACAAGAAAATGCAAAAAAGGCCAGAAGAAGTATTCCTAAAAATGTTCTCAATTTTGAAGTGTTTTTTGTTCACTGTTCATCTTTCACTACTCTCATTCACTCATAACTCCTCGATACAAACCTCCTTATAGTCGGCCCACTCGGAGTTCGATATTGATTCATCTTTCACCCTTCACTCCTCCTACTAATAGATGGAGAGTTTTCCTATTTATCCACCAATTCTAATTGTTTATGATAGGCTTCAATCCGGGAATTGGCATTGCTGTCTACCAACAAAATAACGACCATCATCGCAATGGTGGTAATACAGATGGCTCTCCAAAGCGGTTTGTCTATAAAAACAATTAATAAGGCTGCCACTACAATAATGAAAGGGATAACTTTGAAAACAATGGTCCTATATTCTCCCATTGATTTTTCGGTACGGGTAATCTCCGATTTTACAAATTCGGTCGGATTGCTATTGTAAGCCGTTGCAAAGCTTGTGACCCGTGATTTATTGGTAAAAAATATCCCGATACCTACGGCTAACAACAAGGCTCCCGCCACTAAAGTAGGAACGATGTATGCTTTTGCGGTTTCCGTTTTTCCTAATTGCCAAAATCCTACGGTAGCCAAGACAAACATAATTCCGAAAAGAATGAAGAACCTTGATGAAAAGACTTCCGCTTCGGCCCATTGCGTGGCGATTTTCAATATATCCATGGTAGTAGCTTTTGTTCTACCAAGATAACTAAACTTTAGGGAAGCATCTAACTGAAAAGGGCGCACCTTCTTGCAAGTAACAGTTAAGGTTGTTGTTTCTTCCTCTTTTCCAGATTATCCAACCATCGATGATACCTTCGAGCATTTCTGTTATGTTCTGTTATCGATTCTGCAAAAAGATGGTATCCTGGCTTATCAGGGTCTACACACATGTAGTAGAAATTGTGCTTTTCCGAATCTAAAACAGCATCGATACTCTTAATAGATGCCATACTTATAGGACCGGGCGGCAGTCCTTTGTGCAAATAGGTGTTATAGGGAGATTCGAAACGAATGTGTTTGTATAAGATCCGTGTCGCTTTAAAGTCTCTTGTCGCAAATTTGGCCGTGGGGTCTGCATCTAGTTTCATCCCTATCTTAATCCGGTTTAAGTATAAGCCTGCCACTCGTTTCTTTTCCGAATCTTTTGATATTTCTCTTTCCACGATCGATGCCAATGTGTAGACTTCAGTGGGCGTCATCCCCAATTTTTCTGCTTTAGAGAGTCGATCGTTCGTATTCCAAAACCGCTCGTGCTCTGTAACCATTCTTTCAAAAAAGGCCCTTTCATCCGTATTCCAATAAAGCTCGTAGGTGTTGGGAATGAAGAGACTCATCAGGGTTTCGGTTGTATATCCTGATTTCTTTATATAGTCTTCGTTATAAAACAGCTGCACCAAATCGGTGGAATCCGCTTCAATAAATTGGGCTGCTTTTTCGGCAACATCTTCCAATAACCACCCATGGGTTAACACTAATTTTATGGGTTCTTGATTTCCTGCTCTAAGATGACCGATTAATGCACGATTGCTCCAAGAGGGCGTGATTTTGTATCTGCCCGCTCTCATAATGCTTTTCTTATACTTCATCATTTCCGATACTTCCCGAAATGAAACCGTATCTATGATTTGATAATTTGTATAGAGGGCTTCGACCACATCACTAAACGAGGAGTTCGTCGGGATGTACACCATATTGTTTTCCAATGTGTCCGGAACATTGGGAGCCATTATTTTGGTGTATTTATGATAGGCGAAAACGCCACCTATCACACCCACAATCAGTATTCCCCAAAGCATCTTTTTCCGCATTATTTTATGTGTTGTGGTATTCTCTTACTAAACATGCTCTTTTTTGGTTCTTAGGCGTATGATCACAAATACTAATAACAGCAAACAAATTGCGATAAAAGTATCTCCAATTACTGAATACATGGTCTTCGCTCCTTTTGTGGGTATATTGGTAATCAGAATTTTGCCATTATCGGCAAAATGATCCATTTCACTAATTACCTTCCCGGTATAATCGGCACCGATGGATATACCATGACTAGTTTGACGAATTAAATTAAAGCCTTGTTCTATCGCCCTAAATTTAGCCATGTTCGTATGCAAATGACCTATCTCTTCATAATCATTACTCGGCGCCAACAAAATGTCGGATCCCTTGGCAGCTTTTAAGTAATTGGGAAAGTCCAAATCAAAGCATATTACTCCAGAAATAACTCCATACTCTGTTTCTACTTTCTGAATTCCAACAGCTTTGTTGTTGCTTATTGGGGCTTCTGCTCCAGGCACTGAAATACCTTTCCAATAATCGATCACCTGTTTTCCATTCGGATCGAATAGCACTAATTTGTTTTCAACAAATCGTTCGTTCGTTGGATCTACTACCGCTACGGCTATCCCCAAATAGATATCTTGTTCTGAAGCTACAGTACTTGCCTGCTCATATAATTTGCTTTCATCCTCTTTTAAGATGACTGCGTTCCCCTCTGCCCAAAAAACTATTTTAGCGCCTGCTTGTGCTTCGGCAATACTTTTATCGAATAAATATTGATTTAGTTTTGAAGTATTGGTTCTAGTGGCAATTTTAGCGTCTTGCTCGGTTTCCGGATTATTCAACCCCTGAATGTCCACCATCATATTTAGACTATCCAGTGCCGAAATGGAAGCTACGCGAATGGTTTCGGAATCAGGTTTTTGAAATTGTACTCTATATCCACCATACAGTAAGGTCAATCCCAAAACAAGACCATACACAAGCATTCCCTTTTTTACATTTTTCCTCGTGTTTCTTTGCTCGTACACCCAATTCACCACCGAAGCAAACCAGGTAATTAGAAAGGAAACATACCCCATGCCGAAAACAGAAATCGATTGAATCAACACATCTTGCGATTCTTGCGTATAAGCGTAATGCCACCAAGTACCGAACGGATCAACATAATGATAGGCATACTCTATGATGACCGCCGAAGCTGGGAAAATAAGCGTACTTAGAAAGTGGCTTCGCTTTTTCGAAAAGAAAGAATCGATCAAGTAAGGTAAAGATGCGAGGATACTAAAAACTACAGTAATAATAAGGCCTGCTATTAGTGGCAAAAAAGGCGCTACATCGGTCCCTATATAATAGCCTATGGCTATAATTATAAAAGCGAATAAAAAGCCCTGCCATCGCTTCAATTTTCGGACTGAAAAAAGCAATAGAGGCATAAAAAGCCAAATGGCGAAAAAGACCACATACTGCCCATTAGACAATACGGATAATAACAAAAGAACTAAAACGAATGGAATTTTTTTAAGAAGGCTAGTTTTCATTTTCTTGATTTTTGATATTACAAAAATGAAACTTACATAGGGTATGTACCTGTCACATAGGTGACAAAATCATCTTTTGGCCAAATTACTCCGAATCCTGCTTAACGATTGTCGTTCCATGCCTAAAAACGATGCTAGATCTGTTAAGCTAATTCTATTCATGATGTTTTTGTTATTACTTATAAAATTTAAATAACGCTCTTCGGCGGTTTCAAACAAGAGACTCTCCACCCTATCCGTTTCCCGTATCAAGACCTGCTCTGCAATTAATCTTCCATACATTTCATTTCCTTTGGACCTATTGTAAACTTCCTGTAGATCATCGTAAGACATATTCACAATGATACTGGGTTCCAGACATTCTATATAATATTTGGTGGGTTTTTGCCTTAAAAAAGATGGATAGTCGGTAGCATAGCCTCCTTCGCAAATAAAACCTGTGTTTATCTTTTTGCCTTTTTCGTTGATGTAGTACTTTCTTAAAAGTCCTTGGTATACATAACCAATGGTCCTTTGTATCGCTCCATTTTTAAACACAAAGTCATGCTTGCCATATTCTTTTAAGGTTAAAATGGAGCGTGTAAATTGCTTTGCCTCCTCACTTAACAGTGGAAACTGTTCTATAAACACATCAAAATAGCGTTCCCTGGGGGTATCGTTTTCAGTCATTCAAATTTGGTTGGAATATTTTTGGCTTTTTAGCAATAGTATCGATACTGGCTACTGGCAGGCACGGGGTTCGGAGTTAATTCTCCTTTCACCTCTTACTCCTCACCTTGCACCCTATTTTAATTTTCCTTTAGCGCACTACCCAACGCCTCACTACCTCCTACAATGGGTAAATTCAATGTTGTTGCATCTAAATCGATGGTTAATTCGGTTCCGGGATCGGGATGCAACGTAAATTCTTTGTCGCTCGAAAAAATCATAAGCCCAATTTGTTGCCCTTTTTTAATAACCTGATCATCTGGCATTAAATCGAACGTTACCTGATAGAATTTCCCCTTCTTTAAGGGTTTCCCTTTTCGTATGGACTTGTGATTTTGTGGATCGGCCCAGCCGCGGGTTATGATATTGTCCGTTATTTTGACTTTACTTCCATCATTCCAAGGTAGCGAAACCAACCAAACTGAAAGGTTTGCAGCCGCCTTGCTGCTCGCTAATTTAATAGAGACTTTGGGTGTGCCCGATATATGAACATCTTCTGTTAATGTAGGTGTTACATATAATAATCTATGATTACTAGTTTCAGCTTGTGCCAATTCGCCACCGGAATAAGAAAAATCGTCAACCACTTTTTCTGTTCCCTGACTTTTCCCTTTTTCAGTGCCTAAACCTCCGGTATCAGGAGCGCCCGAGCTTAGGTACAGCGTTACATCTTTCGCTTCTGGGTTGGGATAGTCCTTATACGGAGTCGGATTTTTCATGTTATCATTTTCACGCACAATCCATGCGCGTGCATCCTTTTCCACCCCATTTTCTATACCATGTAAATAGCGCGTAAACCATCGGTTCATCATCTTCATAGGCGGTGGGCCTCCATGTCCTTGTTGGTGATAATATATTTGAGAAGGTATCCCTTTGGCCCTAGCAGCTTCATAAATTCTATAACTGTGCTCTGGCATTACATTCCAATCATTGAACCCATGTGCCATAAGTAAAGCCGCTTTCATGGGGCCCATCTCATTTAAGTAGTCACGTCCCTCCCAGAAGTCGTTATAGTCTCCTGTAATTCTATCCATCCCATTTTTCATTTCGGTATCCCTTACGGTTTTATTATTGTAAGCACGTTTCGACTCATCGCCACTATGAATAAAGTCGTACAGTACGTCAATATCTTCTCCTAAATATCCACCAGGAGATCGCACCAATCCGTTGGATCGATAATAATGATAATACGACGTATTAGGAGCGATGGGGATGATGGCTTCCAGTCCATCAACACCTGTGGTGGCTGCCGCCAAAGGAAGGGTTCCATTATAGGATGTCCCCGTCATTCCAATTTTCCCGGTTGACCAAAATGCCTCAACTTTTTCATTACCATCGGGAGTCGTATATCCCGGTATACGCCCACATAACCAATCGATTACCGCTTTGGGAGCCAATGATTCGTTGTCGCCTCCTACCGTAGGTGCACCTTGCGAAAGTCCGGTTCCGGGAGATGAGGAGTGCACTACGATGTACCCTCTTGGCACCCATGTTTTTATATGGGAATTTGAAATGATGGGTCGCTCTCCTCTTCGGACGACCTCTGGATGTACGCGTTGTTCTTTTGCTTCCGCTCCAAGTTCATGCCTTACATCCCAAAATAAACCCTTTACATTTCCCGCTACTCCTGCAAAATAAGGGCTAGTAACATATACAACGGGTAATTTAAGTCCTTCTGTCTCTGTTTGCTGTGGTCTAGTGACCGAGACGTGCATCCTATCCATTTTTCCATCACCATCGGTATCGAACTCCGTTTCCACCCATAGATCATGTCTAATCCATTCTTCTGAATCTTCGAATGCAGATACAATTTGAGCTTCCCCATTTTCGAAAACAGGAACCGCTTTTTCTGCTTGCGCATTTACTGAAAGTAGCGGAGTAATGAGTAGGGATGCGAGTAGCGTAAATTTGATGAGTCTCATGATATGTTTGGTCTTTGTTATTTCTAATTCTATGGAAGCCCTAAGATAACAAAACCCTTTTGCTTTTCACTTCAATTGATTGTTGGATTGTTGGATGGTTGGATGGACAACAAGTACACTTATCACCCATCGCCCTTCACCCGTCACTCATCACGATTAAAAACCAAACTTTAGGGAAGTATATCTATAGTTGGGCCGGTAGGTGGTAGACGCTAACAGAGCTCCTCAATGATATCTTGCAGCACTATTTTCCCAATCTCAATAAACGCATCTTTCCATTCCATATTCTTTTTCTCGGCGTAAAGAAGTATCTGTCGAGGCCAACCTTGATTTGAACCATAAAGATCATACCTGGATTCCAAATACTCCTTTAGTCCTGAAGTGAAAGTTTTACTCCCAATGCCCGCCTCAAATCCATGAATAAAAGAAACGATTGAGGTTTCGTTTACTGGATGTATCCACATGGAAGTTTTGGTAAGAAAATGTTCTAAGGTTTCAATTTCTCTAGTATTCATATCGAATAGCGTTTGCTTTACTAAATGTAATTAATAAGAAAAATTCATACTCTTACAGAAGCACTAAACAGAATCTTGCGCTTGTGAGGGTTGACCCTTAGTTTTCTGAAAGCCATTGGGCTGTATATCGAGCATCCACTACGCTATCGTAAGTCGCATAATAAGCCCGATTTCCAAATTTAACGAATGACCATTGTTCAATCTCCGATTCCGATGTAAGTTCTTTAGGAATCATATGAGGAAAGGCTTGATTCATTGCATGAGAATTGATCAGGAAATGCACATCATTTTCTGCCTCGGTTCCAGTAAACATATTATCGAACCTTATTTCGGATATGACCAGACTGTTTTCCGAAATGGAGAATTTTGCTTTGTAGATCAATATTCCATCCCAACTTCGAGAAAAGAAAAGGTAATCATTGTAGGCATAAATATCCCATTTACAATCCATGGAGTCCGCTTTAAATGCAATTCCTTCAAGTTGTTTTCCATTGTGCGGATATTCAAGGTTTGTTGAAACCTGATCAAATTCTGAAGTATCAAAATCAATAAGTTCCTTTCCTATTGAATTTCTCAACTCATTAAACTTTAAGGCGATGGCTTTTGATTTGGTAAACGCCATTGTATTTCTTGTGTAGTCACTAACATCCAGAACTTTTTTATTAAATGGATTGTCCTTATCCCCTACTTCATACCAAATGGAAGATGGCTCCTTCGTATCGGTTTTGAGAATCTCGGAATCTCGCTTTTCTTTTTTCTTTTTAAACCATTTAAACATAGTTGGAATAATTACTTAAATAATGAGTGCAAGCGTGGAGAAATGGCACAGCTTCTATTACTAAGATAACAAAACCCTTTTGCTTTTCAGTTCAATTGATTGTCGGGTGATTGGATTGTTGAATTGTTGGACAGGTAGATAATAATGAACCCGCAGACTTGCACCAATCAGCTCTCACTCCTAACTTCTGTAAACGACTCTTCGATACACTTAAAACTCCGTTTTAAGCACTCAGAGTCCAGCTTATTCTAACTTCTCACTCATCACTATTAAAAACGGAAGCACCCTTCTGAGATAGGCTATAGTAAAGGTCTATGTAACTTGGTTTTATTCTAACTTTAAAATGTTCCCAGCGTGCATAACTTTTGATTTACCTTCATATCTGGCTTCGTACGAATAAAAGTTTGCCCCGGCTATTTTTATTTCTATGATTAAAGGTATGGTATCGTTTGGCGTACTATATTTTTCTTGGTACACTTTATTAGCAGAAAGGAACTTTAATCTAAAAGAACATTCGGTAATCCATTCAATGGATTGTATGATTTCTATTCCATACTTTTCATCTCTTTCAATTTGAACACTATCATTTCTGATAATCCTATAAGTTTCATCATCTATTTCCCCATCTACGGCTCTAAAAACACCATTTTTAAAGTTCTCGCATGAACTATTTTGGGTAAAACCATAAGCTGATTGAAGGACAAAAATTAAGAATAGTACTTTTTTCATTTATAGATTAGCTATCATATTTGTAGTTTATTGTTCGGGCCTGAGCTTTTCTATAATCGCTGTACTCACCCAATAAATATCTTGATTACTCGTATAAAAAAGGTATTTCCCATCTTTAGTAACAAAAGGGCAATACTCATAATGTTCAGTATTTATTTCTTCCCCCATATTAACAGCTCGGCTCCATGTATTGTTAGCATTCTTAAAGCTTATATATAAATCGCCTCTCCCAAAACCATTGTCACGAGTAGAACAGAAAATCATATAGGATTCGTCTGGTGAAATAAAAACGTCCGCTTCATAATCCTCTGTGTTAATTGAATCACCCAGGACAACGGGCTTTTGAAATTTGCCATCTATTAGTTTAGAATAATATATGTCATAATCCGGCTCCTCCTTCTGTTCTTCGGCATGTCCATTAGACGAAAAATACATGGTGCCATCTTTGGTAAATGAAATATAATATTCATTCCCTTCTGTATTAATATTTAATCCTGCATTAATGGGTTCTGACCATCCATTATTCGTTCTCTCAACATACCATATATCAACATCTTTTATTTTACCCTTTCCATCTAAAGCTCTTTTGGAAATAAAATACAATCTATTCTCATCATTGGAAAGGAATGGGTCGTTATAGCTATATCGTTCATGGGTAATAATAGTTACTGGTTTGGTCCATTGATTTGCTACCATTTTGGAGAAGCGAATTTCATTTCTGCCGCCAACATCTACGCCAAAATAAAATTCTGTTCCCTCTGTATTGAAGACCGAACCGAATTCTTGTTCTTCCGTTGAAATGAAATTTGGGGCAAACATCTTAGGCGTTGTTTCAGGTACTTCCTGCCCCATATATTCTCCCTTCATTTCGAATTTACGTACTAGGTTTACATCCGCTCCTTGAGAAAGCAGCAACTCATACATAGCATCGGCATTTATTCTTTCCGAAATTTCCAATGCCGTACTACCTCTTTCATTTTTGATGTTTAAGTCGATTCCGCTAGCGATCAATTTTTCCGTAAGTGTTTTGTTTCTGTTCAATACCGCTAGTTCAAGAAGTGATGCGCCATAATTAGACCGCCAATCACTGGAGGATTGTAATTGTATTAAATAATCGAAATACTCCAAATTGTTGAATTGAACTGCAACGTGCAATGGTGTTTTTTCTTGATTATCTGTTCCATTAATATTTATATCCTTTTCAATTAGATAATCAAAAACCTCCTTTTTCTTGCAGGCAACAGCCCAATGCAATAGAGACCTACCACGATTATCCTTTACGTTAATTGTAGTATTCGTGAGCATACTATCTAACCTCACTAAATTACCATTGCAAGCAGTTCGGTGTATATTTTGGGCATACACATTGTGGTGAAGTGCAAAATAGAATGTAATTAGTAATACTATTCTCATTTTCGTCTTATTGCAGGTTACGGTGTAGTTTATGGGTTGGGTCTTAGTTTTTCTATAACTTCTGTGCTTACCCAATAGATATCTGCCAGCCCGGGTTCTATATCCCTTTCATCCCTACCAAAAAACAAATACGTACCATCTGGAGTGATTCTTGGACCTTTTTCATTACGATTCGTGTTTACGGTATTCCCCAGATTAATGGGGTTGGACCATATTCCGTCTTCCGCTTTAAAATAAACATACATATCATTATCATCTCTTCCCTCCTCTTCATTGTTCCGTGCGGTTAGTATTATGTAATCTTGAGCTGGGGAAATGAAAGCATGATGGCCAAATTCCAACGGAACTTCCTGTACTTCGGGAAACGCACCATTTTTATTGGGTGCATAATAGGTTTTGAATTTTGACAAATTGAAATAATAAAGGTCCCCGTTTTTAGACTGATTAGGAAAAAATACCAGGTCATCATTTACAGGTGAATCAAGCTGAACAGCATCACTCCAAGAATCTGCTAAACGGTCCACATACCAAATTTTCTCATCCACAAAAGCAGAGTCCATAGCTGTGAAATAAATCCTTTTACCATCGGGGCTCACAAAGGGATGCATTTCTTCCTTCTTTTTCCCATTCGTAAAATTCACTTTTTTTATGGCGGTCCATGTATCACCTTCGAGTTTTGAGAAATAGATAACTGTTTCATCTTCTTCATTGTTAGCTGCGAAGTAAATTTCTGTCAACTCGGGAGAAAATGAAACGGTGCCTTCAAACCTTCCATCAATTGAAACGACACCAGGAGCAAAAACCTCTGGAGTTAAACCGGGTGGTTTTTGTCCAAAATAGGAACCTTCTATCGTGGCTGACTCACCACCCTTTACCTCCTTTTTATTGGTGTTACATGCCTGTAAGAAGACTGCAAATGCTAGTACTGTAAAAATCGAGATGCTATTTTTCATTGTCTACGTTTCAAAAGGTTTGATAACGACATTGTGGCTAGTTTTTCTTTTTAATGATTTTTACAATTCGGTTAATTGTAATTTCCGATAAATTCCATTCATAGCCATTAAAATCTGTTGTGTTAATAAATTGAACCACTACCGCATCAATATCCCTGTGATATTCTGAAAGACTTTGATAGCCAATGACCAAACCTCCATGATTGTATTCGTAGGGATAGATTTCCTGTTCGCCTTCTTCAAATACCGAACCATCGTTCAAGGCCCTTAAGAATATGCCCACATCTTGTGCTGTGGCTAACATTCCATATTCATTAGCTTTAAAGTCTTCATCATAACCCACATAATATCCACTCATAACATCATCTAAATTGACTTCAGTAATTGAAAAAAAAGTATTTTTAAGCTCTAGGGGTATCAATATTTTCTCTTTGATGTACTCATGGTGGTTATATCCTAGTACATCATCCATAATCCTGCGAAGCAATAAATAATTCGTGTTTGAATATTCATAACCTTTGTCGGGTTTAAAACTAGCCGGTAAATCGAGGGCAAAATCAAGGGCATCTTTACTGTTTTCCTGCTCATTTTCCCAAAAAGCGGGATTATCTGTAAAATTGGGAATTCCGGACCGATGTTGCACCATCATCTTCAAGGTAATCTTCTCTGCATTTTCAATTCTACCTACAAGTTCTGGGAAATAATCCGCAAGCGTTTCATCTAAAGACAAACGCTTTTCTTTGACCATTTTAGTGATAGCAACGGCCGTATATAACTTGCTAATACTCGCAATTTTGAATAGTGAATTTGGGTCGGCCGGTATTTTGTTCTCTCTATCTTTCCAACCACCTGTATAAAATGCGGGTGGTTTTCCTGCTTCGTCCACATAAACAATCATGCCGTCAAATCCATGTCCAATGGCCTCATCCACTTGTTCTTGAACTGTATCGGGTAGCGGTAAAATCCAAGCCTTTACCAAAATCCATGGCACAAAAAACAGGGATATTGCTGTTCCAACGAACAACAAAATGCGTAAAATCCACTTGGCTTTTTTATTTTTTATCATTTTCTCTTTTAGTCTGTGGCTATGGCATCTATTTCTGCTATAATTAGATCCCCCAGTTCCGTTAATTGCTTGTACTGTTCGATCATCGTATCAAATTGCCATGCTGCCAAACTAATAACATTTCTATATGCTGGTTTGGCTGTATATTCAAGGAATGCTTGGTCATATTCGGACTGAGATGTGGCTTTTGTTGCTAAGGAATCTAATGGCATAAATGCAGAAGCCAAAATAAGGGATCTATCGAATTGAGTGTCGAGAAAATTCTCTTGGTGCACTGTATATTGATTATAACTCCTCTCATTTTCTGCGATAATATCCACTAAACCGTGATATTTGGCCAAAAGTGAATCGAGTTTGGTATTGTTTATTTTACCATAATATTCAGAATTTTTCAATGATTCATACCCTCCTGAATTCGGTTTGAAATAGAAATCGACAAAAGCAGAACCACTTATCTTGAATAAAAAAAGATTGTCATTTTCGGTCTTATCTAAGATACTATTTCGTGCTTTTTTACAGATGTCGGCAATTTGTTTTCTTCCTTCCGATAATGCTTCTAACTGTTCTATATCTTCCTTTGTATGGGATTTAATCTTTATCAAATATTCATTCAAGGATTCTTTGTCTTTTATGGACTGATTCCAATTATTTATCTGAAGTGCAATTAAAATCCCGATGACTACCAGTATGATTTCTCCTAAAGCATACTTTAGATACTGAATTTTTTTATTGTCCAAAATCAGCTTACGTCTTACTTGATTAAAGAACCTCATACTATGATTTTAAATGGCTCATAACGGTCGCGGTTCTGCCAGAGGCAGACAGGTACGCGTAGTTGTTTGTACTAAGATAGCCAAACTTGGGGAAGTATCTGTCTGAGAAGGGAGCCAGCGGGGGAGCCACTGACTACTATCTATAATGATTGATCTTGGATATTTTTATTTTCAATCTTTTCAAATTTGAATCCAATTTTTTGGCTGTTATATGTCTTCTTTTTCTTCTAACCATTTCCTGTAATTGAACAATATTTGAATCTTGCTCTGGTGACTTGGGACCTAGAATAACTTCTGACAATTGAATTGGGAAAGCGCTGTTGTTTAATTGAAAATCAATAAATGGATTTATAATCGAATGGGAATACGTTTTTACCCAATTCGAATTTAATGGATTAAGACTTGGATCTTCTATGACCAACAGCCTTACTTCTTCCTCTATGGCATAATCATAAGGCTTAAAAAAATGTTTCCACAATCCAATATTTCTAAATTCGAAGGTAAATCCAGTAAGAATTTCCACGCCTTCTCTTATGTGTTTCAAAAAGTCAAGCTCAGGATGATTACCATTGTGATCGGCATACTTTACCCTTTGAATAAGTACTTTATCATTGAGATTTTCCTTTTTAATATCAAAAATCAGGCACACACCGGTTCCATCATCACCGTACAACCTCCACAATGTTAACTCATCTTTTCTTGATATTCGAGAACAGGATGTAATATATCTCTTATTAAGTGCGATTACTGTGTTGTGGTGCATTTTAGAAAGGGGGCGTTCAACTCCATTGAGATAATTATCAACATAATTAACTTCAGATTTGTCATTCATACCTACCAATCCGTTCATTCGAAAAGAAATGAAGTTGAGCATGCTAAACAAAGTATCTAGAGTCGTATATCTGCAAATCTTTGTTTCTAAAAAGTCTCCAAAGATTTTATTGAAAAATTGATTCTCAAAAGACTTTATATTCTGCAACCTGTCATCAAAATAAAAAGAGTTCCTGTTTGAGTCAAATTTGATTTTATTTATGATTTTTTCTTCCTGAAGAAATTTGGAAATTTCCAAATTTTGAGATAAATGAATTCCTGCAGATTCTTTTATTATTGATAAGATTTGCCACTTTGTTCTTTGACTTATTCTTACATTTTTAACTTTAGTTATTCTTTCTATTATTCCATCAAAGTCTGATTCAATAAAATCATTTTCTTTTTCATTCCTATCATAAATGAAAAACAAAGAATTATCCGTTACAATACCGAATCGGGCATTTGTGATTGAAAGAGAAGACCTTACTTGGTCAGTAGCTCTGGCAAGAGTGTTTTTACTAGCTAAAGAACTTTTTATTTCAAAGACTACATGGGGATTTTTACCTTTATAGATAACTATATCAAACCATCTTGTCAATCTCGATGTTTTCCATTTATCCTGACTTACAACTTTAAGCCCAACATCTATAAGACTCTCTTGAAGTCTAGTAAGTATGATGTTCTCTATTTCCGATTCTTTGGTGCTCATTTAACCTACAATTTGCACTAAGATAACCAAACCACATCTATTATTCCTTGCGGAAAACAGTTATCACCAACCGTTCCTTCCCCTGCTCCACTTGTATTTCCATGCCAATCTCAAAACCGAGTTCCTGCAGCCAAATGCCCTCCAACCGGATCTCGGGAACCACTAGGTTGTCCCACTCCCTCCTACGGAATTTCTGGTAGACTTTTAGTTTGCGGTGTTGGTTCATTAATTAAATGTTCGTTATTCCGAACACAAGGTATAAATAATTTGCAGAAATTCGGTATAGTGAACACGAAAGAAGCGAAATATTTTAAAAAATTGGGTGCTCGAATTAAACACCTACGTGAAGAAAAAGGCATTGACCAAAAATCCTTTGCCTTCGATTGTGGTATTGGAAGAACTCAACTATATATGATAGAAAACGGGAAAACCAATCCTCGTTTATTGACCCTTATGAAAATTGCGGATGGATTCGGGGTTTCGGTTCGGGAACTTTTGGAGATTCCCCATAATTACCTGTAATGATTTAATGTGCAGACAATTCTTAAGGTTAAAAACTCTTATTATTTAAATTTCAAAAAAAAAAAAATCAGATGTTATTTTTTAACTAGATTTTAAAGGCATTATTTATAGCGAATAATTACAAAATCTCTATTTCAGTAGCAAATTTAGTATCAATTAGCATTGTCGGGACGAAACGAACTTTTCTCCCTGGATAGATTTTCTTGCTAACGTCACTTTCAATTATGAATTCAGACGTGAAGAAATAATCGACAGAATCTTCTCCTTTTATGTAGCCTTTACCCTTAATAACAACGTCGAAAATTTCTCCTTCAAGTTTATTGGGAATCTGGCTTTGAGCTAAGATTTCTTGATTGATATTTGTAATTCGAGAAATCCAACTACCCTCTTTCAAAGTTCTTTTTTTATTTATTTTTTCAGTACCACTAATATAATGAGTTGGGATATCATTATAAACACAATATGAATAATCAAATTCATAAGTTGTTCCCTTTCTACCTGACCCTGCATCAACAACTTTCACTAAATTAAATTCCTGTGACCTATTCATGTATTTGTACAATAACTGTGCGTTGTAAGGAAATTTAAATCTATAAGTGCTTCTATTTTTACACACCTTGCCGAGGTTGAACAAATACTCCTTATCAAGTGTGGAATAACTGTTTAAAATATCTTCGCAATGTTTCTTTAAAGCGGTGACTGCATCCAAATACTCAACTTTATTCAAACCCTTATTTCGCTTATAGGACTCATTCATTGCGGAGTCCAACAATTGTATAAGTCTCCGATAATTTCCTCCAGATCCATTAATCAATTCTTCAATTGTATCACCATTGGATATATCTTTACATTCGAATACCTCTTCTATTTTAATCTGTTCAGATTCAAAATCTATATTCAGGTAATTTTTTATTATTGACTCAACTTTGGTTCTATAAGTAGTGTATTTTTCCAATGACTCAATACTTTCCTCCAAAACAACAATATCACCATATCTAGTCTCGGTTAGTATATCAGAATATGAATTTGGATATACCGCTACTTTAGTTCTTATATATTCACTGGTTCGTAATTGATTCATGAAGACTTCAAAAAAGGATTCTGTACTTTCTTCTCCTTTACGAAAGAATTTTTTGTCTAATGACCCCGCTTCATCAATTAATAGTAAGATTTTCCCACCAGTATCTTTTAATAAGGTTTCAAAAGCCAATGTTACATCATTTATCCCAGGATTTCTTTTTGATTTTATCTCTACAACTTCGTTTTTCGTAAAATTCGCAGATGCTTCTAGGAAAGAATAAGATAACTTACTTTGAATACCGAACTCAATATTCAATTTCTTAATATACTCTTCCGAACCAAGTTCCAATAATTGTTGTGAAGTTGCTCTTATTTTTTCCTCAAAGTATAAATCATCCTTAACTTTTTTCATGCCTTCATGAATGTTAGCCATAGACTTAGCATCTTGAAGTGTTAGATAAATTGATGAAAGTTCCTCGATTATTTTGATTATCAGGCTCCTATAAATATTAGAAGGCTCCGTAATGTGCTGAAAATCACTAAGCTTTATAAAAACTGGAAGTATTAATTCTTGTTTTTCTAAGATATTTGGTACTAAATTGAAAAGGTAAAAAGCGTAATTAGCTCTTAAATACATTGTTTTACCCGATCCCATTCTTCCTTTTATAATAGAATTTTCAAAATCAAAAGGAGAACTTAGTCCACTTATTGGGTTGACGAAAAGGGAAAGTACGTCACTTAAATTATACTCATCCGCATTTCTAGTCTTAAAAGGTCGTTTCTTAAAAATTTCTATCATAAATGGTATTGTACACAAAAACTTAATTATACTGAAGCATAAAACTGTAAGTTATACTTTCTTGTAATTTAAAAAATTGGGGAGTATTCAAATATAATCAAATCTTGTATTTATAGATTATTCATCCCCAAAACAACCGCTCCCTTCAGGTGATTTTGAACAATTTATTCTATAACTACGTTCTCTTGAGAAAGTGCTATGAGAAGTTTAGAGATAATGACTATTCCTCAAGGATTTCAATTTTATAATCTTTTACATTTCTTGATTTTGTATCAAAAGCAACTCCGACTAGCACAATTTCCTTTGTTGACAAAAGAAATCTTTCATAATACTTCTTCTCCTTTATCTGTGATAATGCCTCATTAGAATCTCTTAACTTAAATTCCATAATGTATATGTACTTTTGGACTTCAATAACCGCATCGATTCGCCCATTGTTTGTTTCCAGTTCAGAATATATTTTCATCCCAATTAAATCCAAAATAATCTGAATGTATCCATGAAAATAACTTTCTTGAACCTTAATATTGTATGATAATCCAGCAAAGATCGAACGGAATGTATTAATAAACTTATCCATATCATTTTCTTCCAAAGAATATTTCAATATATCAAGTTTATCTCTTTTGAAATGATTCAATTCGCTAGAATGATGATTGAACGACCTCCTTAGTCTATGGAAAAAATCAACAACTTCACATTCATTTAATGGAAGTGGTTTGCTTAAGTAATCTAAGGCAAGGTTATCACGAAGCAATCTGACTTTATCATTCATTTCCGGATACGCAGTAAATAAAATGATTTTCAAGTTTGGATTTATTTTTCCTAACTGCTCCAAAAATAGTATCCCTTCCTTTGGATTGCCTGGAAAATCTACATCTAGCAAAATATTATCTGAAAAACCGCTTAAAACCTGCTTTAACGCTTCGGAAATAGTTGAACACTTTATAATGTCGAAACCGTATTCATTAAATAAGTATTCAGATTTATTCAATAATGTTATATCGTCATCAACCCAAATTACCTTAATTTTTTTCATTAGACTTAGGAATTATGATAGTAACTGTTGTTGATTTATTGACTTCAGAAGAAACATTAATTTTTCCTGAAAAATGATCTTCAACAACGAATTTCGCAACGGCCAAGCCAAATCCAGAACCTGGAGTATGCTTTGTAGAGTAAGTAATGTCAAAAATCTTGTCTATATTTTCTTTTGAGATGCCGATTCCATTATCAGTTATAGTTATTTTAATACTTTTATTAAAATCCAATACTGAAATATTAATCTCGTTTATTTTATTTTTTGCTATTCGTACAGACTCAAGAGAATTAAGAATTAAATTCAAAAATACATTAAGAAGCTTCCCTGGATTCCCAAATACTTTCAAATTTGGATTTGATTTTTCAAAGTTAATTCTGATTTTTTCCCTTTGAATCTTGGCTCTTAAAACATCAAGTACATCATTTACAATTTCATTTATCGAAAATATTTCTTTCTTGTCCGTTCGCGGTATAAGCATTTCTCTATATACTCGAAACATCTTATTCATTTCTTCTGCATTGTGAATTGTTGATTTAAGAATCGAAAGCAATTCTTCATTTTCATCAACAGACTTCAATTTATCATGAATATGGTATAGATCCACATTTATATAGTGGATAAGATGACCTAATTCATGAATAAAATTCATATCCATTTGTCTCATAATATGATAATTGTATTCCATTTAAGTTTTAATCCGTAAGTTATTTTGGAATATTATTGTTATTTACATTTTAATCCTGATCGACTTGATCTAATCTGTTATTGCTCAAAATAATAGTTAATAATATTCCTTGACTAGTCGTCATAATATTAATGGATGACGAGTAACGGTTATGACAATACTTGTTGTCCTTAGGTTATTACGAATTTGTCAAAATATTTTAGCTAAAATGCTATAGCTCTAGAAAAACCGGGGAGAACTCAAATATAATCAAATCCCTGAACAAAAGCCCCATAACAAAAAACCACCCCTTTCGAGGTGGTTTTCAATATCATATATGTTGTTACGCTTATTCTCCCATCGCGGCTGCGACATGGGCAGAAAGACGCTTGTAGGTTCCGTTTTCCAATCGCTCGCGGATGCCAGAGAAGGCATCTAAAGTCTGGTTAATGTCCTCCATAGTGTGAGAAGCCGTCGGAATCATACGTAATAAGATCAATCCCTTAGGGATTACCGGATATACCACGATAGAAGTAAATACTCCATAGTTTTCACGCAGGTCCTTTACCAAGGCCATCGCTTCTGGAATACTTCCTTTTAAGTATACCGGTGTTACACAACTCTGGGTGGTTCCCAAATCGAAACCACGCTCACGCAATCCGCCCTGTAGGGCATTTACGTTCTCCCAAAGCTTGTCCTTGTATTGAGTGCTGCTACGCATCATGTCCAGTCGCTTTAAAGCACCTTCTACCAACTGCATCTGCAATGACTTGGCGAACATCTGCGAACGTAGGTTGTACTTTAGGTAGTTCATGATCTCCTCGTCACCGGCAATAAAGGCTCCGGTACTGGCCATAGACTTTGCAAACGTAGCGAAGTACACGTCGATATCGTCCTGTACGCCTTGCTCCTCTCCTGCTCCAGCCCCTGTCTTACCAAGGGTTCCGAAACCGTGGGCATCGTCTACAAACAGACGGAAATTGTATTTTTTCTTAAGGGCAACGATTTCTTTCAATCTTCCCTGCTCTCCACGCATTCCAAATACCCCTTCAGAAATAAGAAGGATTCCCCCTCCGGTCTTCTGGGCTACCTTTTCGGCACGTCTCAGGTTCTTTTCGATACTTTCTATATCGTTGTGCTTATACGTAAAACGCTGTCCTAAATGCAAACGCACCCCGTCTATGATACAGGCGTGGGCATCTACGTCGTATACGATCACATCGTCCTTAGATACCAAAGCATCGATGGTAGAAACCATTCCTTGGTATCCGAAATTCAACAAATAAGCAGCTTCTTTGTGTACAAAGGCGGCCAATTCGTTCTGTAATTGTTCATGAAGATCGGTGTGTCCACTCATCATTCGGGCTCCCATAGGATAGGCCGAACCGTACTTGGCACCTGCTTCCGCATCTACCTTACGTACTTCTGGGTGGTTAGCAAAACCGAGATAATCATTTACACTCCAGGTAATTACTTCCTTTCCTCTAAATTTCATTCTATTGCCGATAGGGCCTTCCAATTTGGGGAAAACGAAGTAGCCTTCTGCTTGTTCAGCCCATTTACCCAACGGGCCTTTGTCTTTGTAAATCTTATCGAATAAGTCTCTCATCAATATTCATTTAATTCAAATACAAGTCGCAAAAATAGGTATTTTCCCTAGCATGGCAATGTTCTTGGGAGAGAAAGAAATCAACATTACTACAACAAAGGCATAAAAAAACCGCCAACTTTCGTCGGCGGCTCTATATTGAGGCAAAAATTTGCTATTTAACGTATTGTATGGACTGCTTGGCAGCTTCTTCTTCAGCATCCATAAAGCCTTGCTGCTGCATCCAAGCATCGTTGTATACTTTGCTCATATAACGGGATCCGTGATCGGGGAATATCACCACAACCACACTGTCCTTATCGAAAGCGCCTTCATCGCTCAATTGCTTGATTCCCTGCATGGCGGCGCCACTTGTATATCCCAAGAAAAGTCCTTCGGTTTTGGCCAATTCACGGGCCATAAGGGCACTTTCCTCATCGGTTACCTTGGTAAAGGAGTCGATAGTATCGAAATCGGTGGCACTTGGAATCAAATTCTTCCCTAAACCTTCAATACGGTAGGGATAGATCTCATCTTTGTCCAACTCACGGGTTTCGTGGTACTTTTGGATGACACTTCCGTAGGCATCGATCCCCAACACTTTAATATCAGGATTTTGCTCTTTTAGGAAACGCGCCGTACCAGAAATGGTACCTCCGGTTCCGCTACAGGCCACTAAATGGGTGATCTGCCCTGCGGTTTGTTCCCAAATCTCGGGACCGGTGCTATGGTAGTGGGCATCTATATTCAACTCGTTGAAATACTGATTGATATAGATAGAACCCGGGGTTTCTTTATGCAATCGCTTGGCTACTTCGTAATAGGACCTTGGATCGTCTGCAGCCACATGAGCAGGGCATACATGTACCTCGGCTCCCATGGTCTTTAGCATATCGATCTTGTCCGGTGAAGATTTAGAACTCACGGCCAAAACGCACTTATATCCCTTTAAGATACTTACCATAGCGATGCTAAATCCAGTATTACCGCTCGTGGTTTCAATAATGGTATCTCCGGGTTGTAAAAGGCCCTTCTTTTCGGCCTCTTCCAGTATGTATAGTGCAATTCTGTCCTTCGCAGAGTGCCCAGGATTAAAAGCTTCCACCTTTGCGTAAAAGTTTCCAGCCATTTTAGAAGTGATGCGGTTAAGTTGTATTAGGGGTGTATTTCCTATGAGTGCCAGCACACTTTCTTGGGCTTGTATGTTCTTCATAAAAGGAGTTTTAATTAAAAATCAAGGTTTTACCCTATCATTTAAATCGGGACAAAGTTACAGCAATTTTTTTAATTACTTCTCTATGCCCTCCATATCTAGGATGAAGGCATAATCCATCGCTACCTCCTTCAATGCCTCGAAACGTCCCGAAGCTCCTCCATGCCCTGCATCCATATTGGTCTGCAACAATAAGATGTTGTCGTCCTTCTTGGTATCGCGCAGTTTGGCGACCCATTTGGCGGGTTCCCAATACTGCACCTGAGAGTCGTGAAGCCCTGTAGTGACCAACATATTGGGGTATGCTTTGGCTTCAACGTTATCATACGGTGAATAAGATTTCATGTAATGATAATATTCGGCATCGTTCGGGTTCCCCCATTCGTCATATTCTCCGGTCGTTAACGGAATGTCATCATCCAACATAGTCGTTACCACATCTACAAAGGGAACAGCGGCCACAATACCGTTGTAAAGCTCTGGCGCCATGTTTACTACTGCACCCATGAGCAATCCTCCTGCAGAGCCTCCAGAGGCGTACAAATGCTTCGGAGAGGTGTATTTTTCTTCAATTAAGAACTTAGACACGTCTACAAAGTCGGTAAAGGTGTTCTTTTTCTTCAACAGCTTTCCGTTTTCATACCATTGTCTTCCTAGGTACTGTCCTCCCCTAACGTGGGCAATGGCGTAGATAAAGCCACGATCCAACAAGCTAAGGCGTACCGAAGAGAAATACGGGTCTATGGTAGATCCATACGATCCGTAAGCGTATTGCCAAACGGGATTGGAACCATCTTGCTTCATTCCCTTCTTATACACCAAAGAAACCGGGATTTTGGTACCGTCTTCGGCTGTAGCCCATACTCTTTTGGACTCATAATTCTCCTTATCGAACTTTCCGCCCAATACTTCGGTCTCCTTCTTCACCTCTTTTTCCTTGGTTTCCATGTTGAAATCGATCACGGAAGCCGGCGTAGTCAGTGAATTATAGCTATAGCGTAGGATATCCGTATCGAACTCGATATTCTGAATGGCATAGGCCGTATAGGTTTCATTATCGAAAGGCAAATAATAATCGGCGGCATCGTCCCAGCGTTTGATTCGGATTTCGTTCAATCCGTTCTTACGTTCGCTAATCACCAAATAATCCTTGAAAATTTCAACATCTTCCAACAGCACGTCTTCTCTGTGCCCAACTACTTCTTCCCAATTTTCCTTTTCGGTAGCCGTTTCAGGCGTTTTCATGAGTTTGAAGTTGGTCGCGCTGTCTTTATTGGTTACCATGTAGAAATGGTCCTCAAAATGCGAAATATTGTATTCCAATCCGCGGGTTCTTGGCTGAAAGACCTTAAACTCCCCTTCAGGGGTATCGGCATTCAAAATTCGGAATTCAGAAGTAAGCGTACTAAAACACCCAATGACCAAGTACTTTCTACTCTTGGTTTTGTAAACATAAGAACTAAAGGTTTCGTCCTTTTCTTCGTAGATCATCTCATCCTGATCGCTGTTCGTTCCCTTCACATGCTTAAAGATTCGGTGTGCACGCAGTGTTACCTCATCCTTACGGGTGTAGAACAGAGTTTTATTGTCATTGGCCCAGGTAGAGCTTCCCGTGGTTAACGGAATGGTTTCCTTCTGGATTTCTCCCGTTTCCAAGTTTTTTATGTGAATGGTGTACTTTCTTCTACTTAAGGTATCCACACCAAAAGCCACCCATTTATTGTCTGGACTTACATTGATTCCACGTAAATTGTAGTAAGAAAAATCCTTAGCCATGTCATTTACGTTGAAAAGAATTTCCTCTTCGGCATCCAAAGAACCCTTCTTTCTTGAATAGATGGGGTAATCCTTTCCGGTCTCGTAACGGGTTATGTAGAAGTACCCATTGTAGAAATACGGTACCGATTGGTCATCTTCCTTAATACGGCTTTTCATTTCCTCGAAGAGATCCTTCTGAAAGTCCTTCGTATGGGCCGTCATTTTCTCGTAGTAATCGTTCTCACGTTCCAAATAATCGATGACTTCTTCATTTTCCTTGTCATTGAGCCAATAGTAGTTGTCTACGCGCACGTCCCCGTGCTTTTCTAGGTTTTTGGCAATCTTATCGGCCTTAGGCGGTGTGAGTTTCATAGAAGTTTCGGATGTTTCTTTTTGTTTACAAGAAGCTGCAAAAATAAGGGATAGAACCGAAACTAGAATTATCTTTTTCATATGGAGCAATATGCGTTAATAATGGCCCAAAGTAGTAAATTTGTAGAAAATTTAAAACTCGAATTATGTTAGGAGACCTTATGGGAATGATGGGAAAACTGAAAGAAACCCAAGAAAAAGTAGAAGCCACAAAGAAACGACTGGATACAGTTTTGGTAGACGAAAGCAGCTCGGACGGCCTGCTAAAAGTAACACTCACGGCCAATAGAACGATAAAATCCATCACTATAGACGACAGCCTGCTCGAAGACAAAGAGCAATTGGAAGATTACCTAATCCTTACCCTAAATAAGGCCATAGAAAAGGCGACAAAAGTGAATGAAACCGAATTGGCAGCCGTTGCCAAGGAAGGTATGCCGAATATTCCGGGATTGGATATGTTTAAATAGGATGTCCTAGTTGTAGCCTACAATGTGCTTGTCTACAAAGTCGAAGTGGTGGCTGGTATCCTTGTAGCTATTAAAAGAACTATAGCTGGATAATTCGCCCAAGGCTTTTCCCTTGCTATTGGTCATCACCAACAAAGGAAAGGAACCGTTCTTGTTGTACTTGGCCATGATGGTCTTGTTATACGCACGTTGTTCTTCGGTAATGATATCCATTCTTCTGGGATAATCGATCATCACCAACACCATACTATTAGCACGTTCTGCAAAGGCTTCCGTTTCGAAAAAATCGGTCTTCAATGCCTTGCAGGGTGCACACCAATCACTTCCCGTAAAATAGATAAGAATGGGCTTTTTTTCTGCCTTTGAAACCTCCTTGGCCGCATCTAAGTTATAGAGCCAGTTGAGTTGAGAATCTTTTTGGGAAAATAGCTGGGTCGAAAGACCAACGAAAAATAGGAATACAAGAAGTCGCTTCATGAAGGATGGTTTTTTATAACCTACCATTATTTGTGCCAAAGATGCCAAAAAAAAAAGAATTCCCAAATATTTTGGGAATTCTTTAATTAGTTGATGGCTAATGCTTTATTCTTAGTTGTTAATCAAACGGAACTCAGTTCTACGGTTCGTAGCGTGCTCTCTTTCCGTACAAGAAACTCCGTCAGCACATCTGTTCTTAAGACGGTTCTCTCCAAATCCGTTAGCAACCAACAAACTGTTGTTGATTCCTTTGGACTGAAGGTAACGAACTACTGCCTGTGCTCTTCTTTCAGATAGGTCTTGGTTAGACGCTTTACTACCTCTAGAGTCGGTATGCGAAGCAATCTCCAATTTCACCCCTGGGTTCTGAGCCAATACAGGCATTAAGCGTGTATCGATAAGACTCTTGGCTTCTCTGGTAAGGGTAGCACTACCCAAGTTCCAGTTGATAGGAAGCGCTTGGTACTCTACCAACGCACACTCTACTTCTTTCCAAGTAGTAAGTCCACCCTTAGATTGAAGTACTTCCTTGGTTACGGTTTCGTACTCAGCAGGAACCGTTACTTCATTTACGCGGGCGTCGCTTACCAATTTGGTCACAGTAAGGGTCTTGCTTTCTCCTTTAACAGGCACTGCTACGGTAGAAGGAGGAGTTGTCATTATCGTTTTGCTGTAAGTCTTAGACTCAGAAGGAATTACTTCTTTACGAGTGGTCTCGTTAGAGTATACTGCTTTCTTCACGGTCTTTGTTTTCGCAGGAATTTCGATACGTGCTGTCGTAGGAGGTGTTACCATTACTTTACGAGTCATCGTCTTGGTTACTGCAGGAATGTCGATGATTCTAGTTGTAGGAGGCTTTACCATAACCGTTTTCTTAATGGTTTTGGTTTCTCCAGGAATGGCAATCGTTCTTGTAGAAGCAGGCTTCACAAGAATCGTCTTGGTATAAGAGCTCTGCCCACAGTTTCCAGCACCTCCGTTTTTATCACAATCGGAAGTCTTTACGAAAGACGCATCCTTTGCCAAACGCTGAACGCTTACCGTCGTATACTCTGCAGGGATCCCCTTATAACACCAGTATCTACAGTCGTTAGGGTCACTGGAAGCACACTCGGCAGCCGGCGTTTCGCTCATTTCCCAACGGGCCGTCTTAGGCTTAATCTCGATCGACTCGTAGTCGGCCGTGAAGCTAGCCGGGATGGTAGCAATGCTATTTCCGAACTCTCTCTTTACATAGGTAACAGTTTCGGTACCGTACTCGGCAGGAATTACCTCCAACTTTTCGGAAGGCTCCTTAACTGTGATCACCACATCGCGCGTTTCGTATACCGCAGGAACCACTTCTACTTTCTGGTAAGCAGGTTGCACTACTACCTCAAAAGTACGGTTCTCATAAACAGCAGGAACTACGCGAAGGCTGTAGCTGGCTTCTTCTACTACTACAGTTTCGGTTTCATTGCTTTTCACCGTAGGTACTTTAATAAGACGCTCGGAAGCTTCTTTGGTCTCTACACTAAAGGATTCTGTTCCATAAACAGCAGGAACAACACGTAGGTTTTGTGAGGGAACCTTAGACTCTACAGTCATGGTTTCTTTTTTGTAAACAGCTGGGACTACTGATAGTTTTTTATACGCAGGCGAAACCTCTATGGTAACGTTCTCGTTCACCCATACGTCTGGGGTCACACAGCGCACGTAACACTTCCCTGGCTCAGGGTTGGTTGGAAGGTCTTGCGCGGATGTAATGGTCAGTACAAAGCACGCAAGAACAAATAGAATAGATTTTTTCATTGTTGTCGATGTTTTAGTTTAACGTGTTAAAATTATGCAGTAAGCCACTTAAATATAGCAAATTAAGATTGCTTTTCGCCCAAAAGCACGCGATTTTCGACCAGATGTTTTCCTTTTTAGCTGAAATGTAAAATCACTGTAGTAGTTTTGAACCGTCCTTAAAATAGGATGGAAACTGACCCAAAAAGAAGGTTCCAAAATTGCTTGGAATGGGTTTTTTTCGGATATTTAAGGATCGTAACAAGTTTAACTACTAAATCTAAATCAAGCAATATGTTCGAATTAAAGAAAAGCGGTGATAAATTTCACTTCGTATTAAAGGCAGGAAACGGTCAGGTGATTCTATCCAGTCAAATGTATGCCTCCAAGTCTGGTGCCATGAACGGAATCGAGTCCGTTAAGACCAACTGCGGTAACGACGACTGCTGGGAGAGAAAGACTGCCAAGAATGGAAAATTCCACTTCAACCTAAAGTCCACCAACGGACAGATCATCGGTAGTAGCCAGATGTATGCTGGAGAGTCTGGAATGGAAAACGGTATCGACTCAGTTCGAAACAATGCTCCAGGTGCCGACGTAAAAGAAGTAGAGTAATATCCTACAGACCAAGCATAAAAAAAAGCTCCCATTGCAGGAGCTTTTTTTTATGCTTCATAGTCACCGAGCACTTCCAAAAAGTACTCGTGCATTTGTGGTGTATAGTCCAAATGGGTCACGATACGTAGTTTCCCCTGCCCCATGTTGCTAATCTTCACATTCTGCTGCAACAGGTCGTCCATAAACTTATCCTCATTCACGTGGCTCTCTAAATAGAAGATCACGATATTCGTTTCGGTGGGTTCTACCTCCTTTATGTAATCCTGTCCCTTTAAAACCAAAGCTATTTCCAACGCACGTTGATGGTCTTCGGCCAAACGTTCTATATGGTGGTCCAAGGCATAAATCCCTGCTGCCGCGACATAACCTATCTGTCGCATGCCGCCTCCCAGTACCTTGCGAACCCGCATGGCATTAGCCATAGCTTCGTTGGTTCCTAATAAAACAGTTCCTAGCGGTGCACCCAATCCTTTGCTCAAACAAATGGAGATGGTATCGAATATCCTTCCATAGCTGGTAGGGTCTTCGTTATTGGCTACTAAAGCATTCATGATACGTGCTCCGTCCATGTGGTATTTGAGGCCATGGATATCGCACACGGTTTTAATACGTTCCAATTCTGCAAAATCGTAGCAGGCCCCGCCTCCTTTATTAGTGGTATTCTCCACCGTTACCAAGGTTGTTAAGGGACTGTGATAAAAATCGGGAGGGTTTATGGCTGCTTCCACCTGCTCGGCATTCATCATACCTCTATGGCCATCGATGAGCTTGCAGGAAACGCCACTATTAAAGGAGACGCCTCCCCCTTCATAATTATATACATGGGCCCACTTATCGCAAATAAGTTGTTCCCCGGGTTGGGTGTGCAACTTTATCGCCGCTTGATTGGCCATACTTCCCGAAGGGAAGAACAGGCCTTGGTCCATGCCAAATAGATTGGCTAGGCGTTCTTCAAGCTCATTTACTGTGGGATCTTCTTTATAAACATCGTCGCCCACTTCTGCTCGGGACATGAATTCGAGCATTTCGGGTGTGGGTTTGGTTACCGTGTCACTTCGTAAGTCTATAATCATTTCTGGGGAAACCTATTTCTGTTTGTACTCTTGTCGTTTGTAATTGTGTTTTTCAATTTCCTTGTCCATAAGGGACTGAAACTGAATCAGCTTCAACTGTTGGTTGGCTTCGTAATTCAGGTTCTTTCCTTCTTCGGACGTATTTCCTATATCGAACAAATTGAATTCCTTTTTAGATACACCTTCAGCCATAGCCCATTGCAAAACGCGACTACAAGGCTGTACTGTTCTTCGTGCTGCAGGTTCATTTCCTCCCGAAGCACTTTTGTACTTCAACACCTCTTCTCCCATCATGGTTTTCCCATTCGCCATAAAAAACTCGTACGCGGCAGCGTCCTGTAAAGGAATGGAGTGGAACAATCCACAGTTGTCTATTTTCTTCAAAAACGTCTGATCTTCTTCTTTCCAAAGAATATAGGATTCCACATAGGTATCCTTGGTCACACACATTTTGCCATCATCGATCTTAAACATCTCAATCCTACCGGAACAAACATGCTGGGTCACCACATAATCGTTGATATTCCGTTCTGTCAATTTTTGGGTAAACTCGTCGGTTAGCCGATTTACATAGGCTCTATCGTTTTGGGCCTGTAAACCCATGGAGCCTATTACGCAAAGAAAAAGCAGTATGTATTTCATAAAGTGAAGTTGTGCAGCTGCAAATTTAAGGCTTTTCCCCTACCGACCATATATTTTCTTCCCCTGTCCAATGACATTGCCAACTTCCTATAGGACTTCCATCGGGAATGGTGGGCACTGCAAATACCTTGAACTTACTAGGTTCCTTAATAAAATTGTCGATTTCCTTTTTTAGGTGAGCCGTATAATCATTCCCTTCCTTACCTAAATCCATGCTCAAATCCTTAAGGGTTTTCATCGTAATGGCCTTCACCTGGGCAGTGCTTTGTGAATGAGCAGCCAAGTTCATTAAATATTGTAACGTAGTGTGCTGAATGGTCTTTTGCACCTCTCCTACGTAACCATCCCGCTCTTTTCCAAATACCTTTTCTACAAGCGCATCCTGAACTTCTGGCAGCCCAAGATTATTCTTATCCATGGCTTTCTGTTGTATCAACCGATTGGCTCTATGGGCATTCAACAACAACTGCAAGGTCATCTTAGATCCTGTAGCAGCGGCTCCCAAAGCATCGAATGCTACTCCGGTTTTACTTTTAAACGATTCGCGATCCCGAGGATAACCAAAGGCCCTCGGAGGGAATAATGCCAGTTTATCTTCGGGAACCATTAAGGTTTCTGTATCCAAAGTGTTTAAAACGGCATTGAGGGCCTTCTTTTGTTTCTTCTTGGAAAGGTAGTTGGTCGCTGTACCATTATACCCTTTCACCAAATAATCATATTCCATGCCACCAATGACCTTCACCGTAGCTTCGGTCTGATAGCGATGGAAGAAATACAAAGGTACAAATACATCTTCCAACACCGTATAAGGCTCCCCAGTTCTTATATTCTCTTTTGAAAAATTATCAATAGCTGTTTTCCGCACAGAAAGAACACGTTCCAACTCTTCGGAAGCGTCTGTTCCATTATCCCATAGATGGGCCGTTCCATGTGCGCCCGATTGCGCTCTGGCATCACTGTCGGTAATGTACCGCAGTCCTTTGGCGAAGGCACCTTCTAAAATGGCATTGAGGTGTACTTTTTCATCCACACCTGAAGGAGCATCGCTATAGCTGTAAGCCACCGTCACCTTATCCCACTCCCCGATTCCTGTATCATAGGCATTCGAAAAATCCATTTGCCCATTTTTGAATTCCAAATGCGGATGCGGATAGTCCATTACACTTGCCCGATCATTGGCACTGGCAGCAAAATTATGTGCAAATCCCAATGTATGTCCTACCTCATGCGCCGATAGCTGTCGGATACGAGCCAAGGCCATCTCCAAAAGCATCTCATGATTGGCATCGCTTGCTTTAAAAGGTTCTTTCATCAACGCCTGTGCAATCATAAAATCCTGACGTATCCGTAGACTTCCTAAACTTACATGTCCTTTAATGATTTCACCCGTTCTAGGGTCGGTAACACCTCCTCCATAACTCCATCCTCGGGTTGATCTATGTACCCATTGAATCACATTGTATCGTACATCCATAGGATCGGCATCGGCCGGTAATAACTTCACCTGAAAAGCATCCTTATAACCAATAGCTTCAAAAGCCTGATTCCACCAACTCGCTCCTTCTATCAAAGCAGAACGAATGGGTTCGGGAGTTCCGGGGTCCAAATAGTAAATGATAGGCTCCTTCGCTTCACTTACGGCTGCATTCGGATCCTTTTTTTCCAATCGGTGCCGTGTAATAAATCGTTTTTTAATAGGCTCCCAGATGGGCGTGCTATAATCCAAATAGGAAAGCGGATAGGAACCACTGCGGGTATCAAATTCCCTAGGAACATAACCATCATCGGGCAGTTCTACAAAACTGTGATGCTGCACCACCGAAATGGTGGAGTTGTCTGGGGCAACGGTGGAAAGATTCCTTCCTGTAGCCTGTCCCTTATAAGTAAGCAAGGCTTCGAATTCGCAATTCTTCGGGAAGGCCTTGGTACGTTCCATCCAGATGGCAGAACGGCTCTTCTCCAATTTATAGGCTCCTTCTTTTTGTCTTTTCAATCGATTGGCCACCCCATGGACGTCTTCCATGAGAAAAGGAGTAAGATCTATGATGTGTTTATTATCCTTGGTTTCTTTAATGGGAAATCCGAAGAGTACCGATTTGGCAAAGGCTTCGGAAACCGATTTGCGTTCCAACTCATTTTCGGAAATGGCCCGATAGCGAAGATTGGGTTGCATGAGCAACAGCTTGTTTCCAGCTTTTACGAATTTCACCACGGCTTCTCCTCCCAACTGCCCTCGGTCCAAACCAATGTCGTTAGACCCCAAGCCCGTTCGCAACGAGTGTACGTATAAAAATTCCTTATCCAGTTTTTCTTTGGGGACTTCCAAATAGATCGAGCCTTCATCCTCCGCATAATGGAAAGTGAAAAAACCCATAAAACTTTCCAGTTGTTTCTTTCCTTCCAGAAACTGTCCTGAAGCCGTGTAGACACTTAAAAACAAAATGCCCAAAAGAATGCGCTTTATCATAAGTTAGATTTATAATGTGGGGAATGCTCTAAGCTACTAAATTATCTTGAAATTAATTTCGGCTTGCAGATTTAAATTCTAATTTTACGTCAAATTTCAACTTCATGATAACAAACGATCAATTAAAAGATCTTAGAAATCGCCTGGATGCGTTAAGGAGGTATCTTTGACGTTGATGGCAAACGCATAGAAATCACCAACGACGAAGAGAAAACCTTCGATCCCAACTTCTGGAACAACCCACAGGAAGCAGAGGCTTTTATGAAGCAATTGCGAAACAAAAAAAAGTGGGTAGAAGACTACGAAAAAAGTGTTTCCCTTACCGACGACACTGAAGTCATGTACGAATTCCTCAAAGAAGGGGAAGGCGACGCCGAAACCTTGAGCGAAAGCTACAACTTGGCGTTGGACACGATAGAAACGCTAGAATTCCGAAACATGCTAAGTGAAGAAGGCGACGATCTTTCGGCCGTACTTCAAATCACAGCGGGTGCCGGAGGTACCGAAAGTTGCGATTGGGCACAGATGCTCATGCGCATGTACCTTATGTGGGCCGAAAAGGAAGGGTTTAAAGTGAAAGAGCTCAACTTTCAGCCGGGAGACGTAGCCGGAATAAAAACGGTGACTTTAGAAATTGAAGGCGACTATGCCTTTGGTTGGCTGAAGGGTGAAAACGGAGTGCACCGTCTGGTACGCATTTCCCCTTTCGATAGCAATGCCAAGCGTCATACCAGTTTTGTGAGCGTCTATGTGTACCCCATGGTGGATGACAGTATTGAAATTGAAATAAACCCAGCCGATATAGAGATCACCACCGCCCGATCCAGTGGTGCCGGGGGACAGAACGTAAACAAAGTGGAAACCAAAGTGCAACTGTTCCACAAGCCGACAGGAATTCAGATTTCCTGTTCCAATTCACGTTCCCAGCACGATAATAGGGCAACTGCCATGCAAATGCTGAAATCACAGTTGTATGAAATCGAATTGCGGAAGCAGATGGAACAACGTGCCGAAATTGAGGACAGCAAAATGGCGATTGAATGGGGCTCACAAATTCGCAACTACGTACTCCACCCCTATAAATTGGTAAAGGATGTACGTACCGCTCATGAAACTGGAAATACCGATGCCGTTCTGAATGGTGAAATCAACGACTTCCTAAAGTCCTATCTTATGATGATGGGGCAGGGCGAAACGAGTAATGAGCTGTAATCCCATTATCTGAAGAAAGTCTATGGAAGAGTCCTCTTTTGAAGAATTTGAAAAGGAATACCTAAAAATAGATCCTAACAAACTATTTCAGTCCATTTGGTCAAAGCCAAAAGTAACACTGGAATACGTACTTCATACCATCCCAACAAAACATGTAACGATCTTATTTGTGTTGGGCGGAATCGTAAGAAATATAGGTCGTGCTACCCAGAGAGGCCTTGGCGATAACATGTCCACGATGGTGGTGCTAGCCTCTTCTGTTTTTCTTGGGGCATTTTTTGGTTGGATTGGATACTATATCTATGCCTGGGCATTGAGTGCTCTTGGAAAACTGTTAGGCGGAGCAGCGGATCCCGAAAAAATGCGCACTGTTCTAGCTTGGTCCCTAGTACCATCCATTGCCTCCCTTTTACTGCTGATCCCTCAACTTATCATTTTTGGTGATGATCTCTTCCGTAGTTATCCACTTAATGATTCTACATTCTACAGTACTTTATGGATGGTTTTTGGTATTCTTGAGCTTATTCTTAGTATATGGAGTATTGTAATCCTAGTTATTGGAATTCGTTTGGTACAGTCTTTCAATATTGGATTCGCCATATTAAACATGCTACTGCCCATTTTTGCCATACTAATCCCATTGGCTTTACTTGCCATTTTGGCATCCTAAATAGCGATAGGAATTACTATATTTATCTGAAAACAATCGCATAGTGGCATGAAACCCGGAACCCTCATTCAAGAACTTTTTGATTTTTCAGACAAGATCAGATATGTAGCCATATACGAAAATGATGATCTGGTTTTTGAACAACGGGATGCTGCCGAAAATACTTCTTCAGGCAATACGGATACCTTCGAAGAACTCTTGGTAAACCCTACCCTGCTTACCCTTGCCCGCCAACGTGGTAATATTGATTGCGGTGGATTGAATTACCTTATCGTGGGATATGGGAATTTCTTTCAATTGGTGAAATCCACAAAAAATGGACACCTTTCTGTTTGCCTAGAACCATCTTCCGACCTCAACACCCTTCCAAAACAGGTCTTCGATTTTGTGGAAGGCAAATGTCCCGGTTGGTTGGATTAGTCCACACTGATTTGGGCACCTCAACAAATCAACCCACTAACCCTGAACTCACTAACCCAGAACCCTCAAACTCAGAACTCGGAACCCACAAACCGATTCAACATTAAAAGTTAAACCTATCCCAAATCCTTTTTGCCCAAAGGCGGGTCTTTTTACATTTAAATGCTAAACCAATTTTGCACGATGAAACGCTACATCTCCCTCCTATTGCTTTCCGTAATAAGTATCTATTCTACAACTGCGCAGGACCTTACCTTCGAAGAATACAACCCGACCTCTACCCTTGTCGTAGAAGGAGAACCTGTTCTAAAAGCCAAATTTCCTTTTATAGATATTCATGGACATCAGTACCAAATGGCCGATCAAGACTTAACTCCGGTCGTTGCCGCCATGGATACTTTGAATATGAAAATCATGGTGAACCTTAGCGGAAGGACTGGCGATTATTTAGAGCGATGCGTAGACAATATAAAAACCAATTTCCCAAATCGTTTTGTAGTGTTTGCCAATATCGACTTTGATGGTGTGGGGACAGAAGGATGGACCGAGAGAACCGTTCAGCAATTAGAGGAAGATTGCAACAATGGTGCCCGCGGACTGAAAATCTACAAGAGCCTAGGACTGCGCTATCAGGACGCCAAAGGAAATCGGGTCGCGGTAGATGATCCGAGATTGGATCCCATCTGGGCCAAGTGCGGGGAATTGGGAATTCCGGTCTTGATCCACACGGCCGACCCCAAACCCTTCTGGGATGAATTCGATGCCGACAACGAACGGTGGCTCGAGCTTAAATTACGCCCCAGAAGGAAACGCGGCCCCAACAATCCGGCACCTTGGGAACAACTTATAGGCGAGCAGCACAATATGTTCAAAAAACACCCAAACACTACCTTCATCAATGCCCATATGGGATGGTATGCGAATGACTTGGGAGCTTTGGGAAAATTATTGGATGAAATTCCGAATATGTATGTGGGCATTGCTGCTGTCATCGCCGAATTGGGGCGACAACCGCGAACTGCACGCAAATTCTTTATAAAATACCAAGACCGTATTCTTTTCGGGAAGGACAGTTGGAAACCCGAAGAATTCCCTACCTATTTCCGTGTACTGGAAAGCGACGACGAGTATTTCCCCTATCACAAAAAATACCATGCCTTTTGGGCCATGTATGGAATGGATTTACCCGATGAAGTACTTAAAAAAATATACTACAAAAATGCGCTGCGAATTGTCCCCGGATTGGACCGAAGTTTATTCCCAAACTAGTATCTTCGAATATGAATTCGGCACAAGAAATTATCCAACATCTAGCGCTCCAACCCCATCCAGAAGGAGGCTACTTTAAAGAAACCTATCGCAACCCTCACCAGATTCCTGCATCTGAGTTGGGAGCAGATTATTCAGGGGCTAGGAATTACGCAACCAGCATTTACTTTCTGTTAACCCAAGGGAATTTTTCGGCCTTCCATAAGATCGTTCAAGACGAGCAATGGCATTTCTATGACGGTGCAACCCTTTGGCTACATATGATTTCGCCAGAAGGAGAGTACAAAAGGATTGAAATAGGAAGGAATATTGCCGCAGGAGAAGTACCTCAGTTTACCGTACCTGGAGGATATTGGTTCGGAGCAGAGGTAAAAGAAGGCGGTGAATTTTCGTTTGTAGGTTGCACGGTAGCTCCGGGGTTCGATTTCGACGATTTCGAAATGCCTTCCCAAGAAGACCTGCTCGCAATGTATCCACAACACGAAAACATTATACGAAAACTAACACGTGCATAATTCATGAAACAAATTTCAACCGTAATTTTCGACCTAGGAGGCGTACTAATCGATTGGAGCCCAGAGTATGTATACCTGAAAGAATTTAGAGGCAACCGAGACAAAATGGATTGGTTTCTCAACTACATCTGTGCTTGGGATTGGAACGTAAATCAGGATGCTGGCTATCCACTTGCCAAAGCCACCGAGGATCGTATCGCTCTGTTTCCAGAGTACAAAGAGCTTATCGAAATGTACTATGGGCGCTGGGAAGAAATGCTAGGCTATACACACGATGACACCTTAGAAATTCTGAAAAGTCTTGCCAACAATCCCGACTACCGTGTCTATGCCCTGACGAATTGGAGCGGGGAAACTTGGCCTCATGCTATCGAAAAATTTCCTTGGTTGGATTTGTTCGAAGGGATATTGGTAAGTGGTGACGAAGGCATGCGAAAACCCTTTCCAGAAATCTATGAACTGATCCTTTCCCGGTACAACATTAAACGGGAAGAAGCTGTCTTCATAGACGATAGTGAAAAAAACATTGAAGGCTGCGAAGCCGTGGGTATTAAAGGTATCCATTTTAACAATGCGCACAGTCTTTCGGTTCGCCTTCGCGAGTTGGGAGTTGTGCTATAATTTGATTACTTTTCCGTATGAATCATAAAGTTGCTGTTTTAGGGCCCATTCCAAGGGACTATATCATTACCCATCATAAAGAAGTGATCCAAAAATATGGCTGCGCCACGCACACAGCCATTGCCTTGTCCAATCTGCTATCGGCCGAAGATGAGATCATTCCCATCACCCATATTCGGAAGCAAGATCAGGAAGGGATTTTTTCCTTATTACAGCCGTATTCAAACATTAAGACAGAAGCTATTTCTTCGGAAGCAGATCAAGGGGATGTAATTCAGTTGAAATTCAAGGATCAGAACAACCGAAAGGAAACCCAAACCGCCTTTATGAAACCCATTGGCCCGAACGATGTAAAAGATCACCTCGATGCCGAAGTCTTTGTTTGCGTTCCCGTTACCGATTTCGAAGTTCCCTTAGAAACCCTAAGGTACATCAAGGAAAACTCTAACGCCAGCATTGTTTTCGATGCCCATGGTCCTACCACAGCACTCACCGTTCGAGGAAAGCGAGTGACCAAATTTTGGGTAGATCGCGACCTGTGGCTTCCTTACATTGATGTGCTAAAAATGAACTTGGAAGAGGCCAATTGTAGTTGGTTTCAAAACGAATACGAACTCAAAGACCTTAAGGAAAATAAAGAAATTGAAGAATCGGAATTACCTAGGTTCGCCAGGCATTGCTTGGAACAAGGTTTAAAATCCCTATTCGTAACATTGGATGCCCGTGGCGTGATGGTATATACAATGAAAGATGGAGAACTTCAAGAAAACTTTGTGCCTTCCGTTCCCGTTTCCCATGTCGTAGATACGACCGGCTGTGGAGATTCGTTTGCTGGCGGGATTGCCTTCAGTCTGCTTAAAGACCCGAACGATCACATTAAGGCCGCCCAGTATGGTAATGCCATGGGAGCCCAAAGAACCCAAGGAAAAACCTTCGAAGTTTTTAAATCCTTGGAAGAAACCAATAAGATTATTTCTGAAACCTATTCCTAACCATCTTTCAGAAATCAACAAGAAATACATAAGTTAATTTGAAAGCTGCCAGCGTTGCCCAACTGAAAAAGGAATTGAAATTTCGATCTTCGGACGAATTGGAAGCCCTGTGCCTTCGATTGGCTCGTTTCAAAAAGGAAAACAAAGAACTCCTCACCTATCTCTTATTTGAAAGTGAAGACGAAGCGGGATATGTGGATACGGTAAAGGAGCAGATGGACGAAGGTTTCGAGGCTATTAACACTACGAGTTTTTACTATGTGAAAAAGAGCATTCGGAAAATCCTTCGGGAAACCAAAAAATACATCCGCTATTCCAATCATAAAGAGACCGAAATAGAATTACTCCTCCACTTTTGCCATAAACTGAAGAGTTTTTCACCCTCCATAAAACGCAGTCGTACCATGATGAATTTGTACGATAGGCAAGTGGCTTTGATTGAAAAGAAAGTATTGGGACTGCATGAAGACCTTCAATACGATTATGCACTGGAATTGGAAAAAATTAAATATTAGAGAGATGAAGAAAGTAGCTTTATTAATGCTAACCTTATGCTTTGCGCTCCCTTCTTTTGGGCAGGACAAGGAATTGAAGAAATTAACTGTTGAGTCCAATCATTCTACGCTATTGTTTTCGGTACCTATTTCTGGCGGAATTACACGAATAGCAGGAAAATTTAATGACTACAGTATGGAATTGGATATGGACGAAGACGATTTTACCCAATCCAAACTAAGCGTAACCATACAGGTAAATAGTATCGACACGGGCATCCCCGCTAGGGATGAACACCTGCTTACGGCCGATTTTTTCGATGTAGAAACCTATCCAGAAATTACATTTGTAAGTGAAACGATTGAACGGACACGCCGTGGCTACGTGGTTATCGGTACTTTTACTATGAAAGGTGTTTCCAAGACACTTCGATTGCCTTTGGAACAAACGGGAAAGGACGGTAAAAATACCTTCGGATTTTCTTCAAGATTATCCATTAACCGTATGGACTATGGTGTAGGTTCCGATTTTAAGCATGATTCTATGGACAACTTCCTAGGTGAAAGAATACATGTTGAAATTGATTTTTGGACCAAAAAAAGAAAAGCACCCAAAAAAACAGAAAAATAATGACCAAAATATATCACAACCCCCGTTGCCGTAAATCCCGTGAAACCCTTCAAATTCTAGAAGAAAAAGGAGAAACCATTGATATTGTCCTTTATCTGGAAAATCCCCTCACTAGGGAGGAGCTTTCCGATATTATTAAACTTTTGGGAATTGCACCAATAGATCTTGTTCGGAAAAATGAAGCCATTTGGAAAGAACTGTACAAAGGAAAGGAACTCTCTGATGCACAGATTATTTCTGCTATGGTCGAAAATCCTAAACTCATTGAGCGTCCTATTGTTATAAAAAATGGAAAAGCGGCTTTAGGTCGTCCGCCGGAAAGTGTTTTACAAATTCTTTAAAAAGTTTAACAAAAGCTTGGGAAATAGCCGTTAAACCCCGCCGTATTTTCGTGGTCTAAGTTCGAAAAACCACCATGAAATACATATTTTTTCTGGCAGTCTTCTGCCTTACTACTATTGCTTGGAGTCAACGTGGCACAGGCCCTAGGGGGAATTCTGGACCCGTAACGGTATACGGAAACGTACTAGATAAGGAGTCTGGGGCTCCATTAGAATTTGCCACCATTGCCATTTCGAACCAAAACGGAGAAGTCGTTTCTGGAGGAATTACCGATGCTAAAGGAAAATACAGTATCGAGGTTCCGGCTGGGGTATACACCATCCGATTCGAATTTATTTCCTATAAAACGGAAATTTTGGAAAATCAACGCTTGTTCAAATCGACCAAGCTTCCCAATATGACGCTATCCTTGGATACCGAAAGTTTGGACGAAGTTGTTGTGCGAGCAGAAACTACGGAGGTGCAGATTCGATTGGATAAAAAAGTATATACCATAGGGAAAGATCTTACCACGAGCGGAGCCACCGTAAGTGATGCATTAGACAACGTTCCCTCGGTTACTGTAGATGTAGACGGAACGATTGCCTTACGTGGGAATGAAAACGTACGTATCCTCATTAACGGAAGGCCATCGGCCATTGCGGGATTTGGTTCTACCGACGCCTTGCGACAACTTCCTGCCGAAGCCATAGAGCGTGTAGAAGTGATCACCTCACCTTCCGCTCGCTACGATGCTGAAGGTACCGCAGGGATTCTTAATATCATCCTTAGGAAAGAGAAAACGCTGGGACTGAATGGTTCCGTACAAACTAACTTCTCCTACCCTTTGGGAAGTGGTGTTACCGGAAATATTAATGTACGGACGAACAAGTTCAATGTCTTCAATACCACAGGGGTTCGGTACCGTGATCTGCCGGGAAATGCCAATTTCGAAAATAGATATTTTAACGATGCCATTAATCCCTTAGTGATTGAAGACCGAGATTTCGATCGTGTTCGCAGGGGATTCAATACCAATTTGGGAATCGAATATTTCCTAACAAAAACCTCTTCCATCACCGCCTCGGCTTTTTACCGCTTGGGTGATAATGAAAGCACAACCACCAACATTACACAAGAATTTGACACGACAGATGCGCTGGCCATTTCTAGGGATCGGATTGAGACCGAAGGGGAAGATGACAACAACTTTCAGCTTTCCCTGAACTATGTGAACGACTTCAATCCCAACGGGCATAAGCTTACGGTCGATTTTCAATACGAAACGGGAGAGGAAACTGAGACATCCCTTATCGAGGAAAGCAATACCATTCCAGCGCTGGAAATATTACCTTCAGAAAATATCGTTCAGGAGCAGGATGAATCCGAATATTTGGTGCAGGCCGATTATGTACTCCCCATTGGTGAAAACGCACAGTTCGAAGCTGGATATCGAGGACGTTTCGAAAATACCCTTACCGATTATTTACTGGAAGAACAGTTAACTGCGGGCGGGAACTTCGTTCGGAATGACAGCCTGAGCAATGTGTTCGATTTCACCCAGAACGTACAAGCACTCTACTCACAGTATGGAAACAAGTTTGGAAAGTTCTCTTTTCTTTTGGGACTACGAATGGAATCTACCGTATTAAAAGGAGAAGTATCTGGAGAGGATGTAACTACGAATGACGATTTCAACGTAAATTTTGATAAAGACTTCTTGGGATTGTTCCCCACAGTGAATTTGGTATACGAAATAGGCGAACGGGAAAATATCTCTTTTGGTTACAACCGAAGAATTAATCGTCCGCGCTTCTGGTTTCTGAACCCCTTCCCTTCCCGATCCAGTGAAGCGAATGTCTTTCAAGGAAATCCTGGACTGGATCCAGCTTATGCCAGTGCCTTCGATTTGGGCTATTTAAAACGCTGGGGGCGAAAGCTTACGTTAACAGCTTCTGTGTACTATCAGTACGAAACCGATGCTTTCGAACGAGTACAGGAGGATACGGGACAGTTTACACCGAATGGAATCCCGATCATTAGAACCATTCCCATTAACCTTTCTACCAATCAGCGTATTGGTGGGGAAATGGCGATACTCTATAATCCACTAAAATGGTTCCGTTTTAACGGAAGTTTCAACTTCTTCCGCTTCGAAACCGAAGGTAGCTTTAATGGGATCGATTATGGAACTGAAAATACCAGTTGGTTTGCCCGTGGAAGTGCCAAAGTAACGCTTCCAGCCAAAATCGATTGGCAGACCAATGCTTTCTATCGTGGCCCGAGGAACAATGCCCAAACCGAAACGGAAGGGATTCTATCCATCAGTTTGGCCTTCAGCAAGGATATTATTAATGATAATGCTACAATTGGATTCAATGTGAGCGATTTGTTCAATTCCAGAAAGCGCATGTCCTTTACCGAAACGGCCAATTTTACTAGCGATAGTGAATTTCAGTGGAGAGAGCGTCAGTTCAATTTAGCGTTTACCTACCGATTCAACCAGAAGAAACAGCGCCAACGTAATGGTAGAAACGGCGGTGATTTCGATGGGGAAGGTTTTGAGGGTAAGCCATAAAAAAAGGAGCTCCTTTTCAAGAACTCCTTCTTACTTTATAATTGACGGGGACTTAGTTCCCTTCTTTTGCTTTTCTTTTCGCTTCGCGCTTTAACTTCATGTTTTCGATCAAGGCTCCTCCTATCCAATAAGGAATAAAGGAAATTAGGAAAATCATTAGCCAGAATCCTATGGTTAATATCGTTAAGAAAGCAAGAAATCCTAAATATTGTTGAAAATCGAACATGCGTTGTCTGTTTTGTTTTTGCAAAGATAAAATGAAAAAATCAATCTTAAAACATCTCTTTGCAAAAACTCTTCAAGTTATGAACAGAAAACTCACAGAATCTATGGCCCACTTACTTCCATCTTCCCTGTTAAAATCGTAATTTTGCACCGTATTTCACAAATAGTATTCTATGAGCTACCGAATTGAAAAAGACACCATGGGCGAGGTACAAGTACCTGCCGATAAACTATGGGGTGCGCAAACAGAGCGTTCCCGAAATAATTTTAAAATCGGCGCCCCTGCTTCCATGCCTTTGGAAGTGGTATATGGTTTTGCCTACCTTAAAAAAGCAGCTGCGTATACCAATTGCGAATTGGGAGTACTTTCTGAAGAAAAACGAGATCTCATCGGTGCCGTTTGTGATGAAATTTTGGAAGGGAAGCATGACGATCAGTTTCCGTTGGTGGTATGGCAAACCGGTAGCGGTACGCAAAGTAACATGAACGTGAACGAGGTAATCGCTAATCGTGCTCATCAATTGGCTGGAAAAGTGATTGGTGAAGGAGATAAGACTTTACAGCCCAATGACGATGTAAACAAATCGCAATCGTCTAACGATACTTTCCCAACGGGTATGCACATTGCTGCCTACAAGAAGATTGTAGAGGTTACCGTTCCCGGGGTAAAGCAATTGCTCGCTACTTTGGTGAAGAAATCGGAAGAGTTTAAAAAATGTGTAAAGATTGGACGTACACACCTTATGGACGCCACTCCACTTACTTTGGGACAGGAGTTTGGAGGATACGCTTCCCAATTGGATCACGGATTAAGAGCCTTGGAAAATACCATGGCCCACCTTAGTGAATTAGCTTTGGGAGGAACCGCTGTAGGTACTGGAATCAATACCCCTAAAGGATATGCTCCTAAAGTAGCGGAGTATATCGCTCAATTTACGGAACTTCCTTTCGTAAGTGCCGAAAACAAGTTCGAAGCACTGGCGGCACACGATGCCATTGTGGAAACCCACGGTGCCTTAAAGCAAATAGCCGTTTCCTTAAATAAAATTGCCAACGACATCCGCATGATGGCCAGTGGACCTAGAAGTGGTATCGGAGAGATCATTATTCCAGCCAACGAACCAGGATCTTCTATCATGCCCGGTAAGGTGAACCCAACCCAGTGTGAGGCGCTAACCATGGTCTGCGCCCAAGTAATGGGGAACGACGTAGCCATCGGGGTTGGAGGTATGCAAGGACATTATGAATTGAACGTATTTAAGCCTGTAATGGCCGCCAATATCCTTCAGTCGGCACAACTTATAGGAGATGCCTGTGTTTCCTTCGATGTAAATTGTGCCCAAGGCATAGAACCCAACCACGAAGTGATTAAAAAATTACTGGATAACTCCTTGATGTTGGTGACTGCCCTGAATACAAAAATTGGATATTACAAGGCTGCAGAAATTGCAAATACAGCCCATAAAAATGGAACCACTTTAAAGGAAGAGGCCATCAATTTAGGGTACCTAACGGCAGAAGAATTCGATGCATGGGTGAAACCCGAAGATATGGTAGGTGAAATGTAACTACCTATACCTTAATACATTATACAAAAAGGCCGTTTTCTAAGCGGTCTTTTTCTTTTTCCGGAAGAATTTCCTCATAATCAACGAGATACACTTTTTGCTAAATTTTATCGATAAAGTGCAAAAAAGTTAGGTGAAATGTAAAATTTATGTATATTGGAGTACCCAAATTCATAAAACCTACTTATTATGAGGTCTGTTTTATTACTCATTTTCCTGTCTTTTTGTACCCTAACATTTGCAAAAAAGAAGGAATACACTACCAAAAATAAATCTGAAGTTGCCAACACCGAAAGTGCTGGAAACACTATGCTTAAGAGCAATATGGGTAGTGAATTTGCTGGGTTAAATGCCCCCCTCATTAACCAAAATATTCTAACGCCGGAGCATGGGTTCTATCACTACGAAAATCCATTCGCCCCTTCGGACCACTTTTTGGGTTATTCAGAATTTTCCTACAAAAATGAATCTGTAGGAGGTGGAAGCTCTACAAATTTTAACAAAACCGACACTTCAGAAATAGCAACTGCCTCCATTGGCGAACATACACTTTTCAGTCAGGGAATGTACTACGGGTTTACCATCATGCTGGTTTTGCTCAATCTGGTGTGTTTTTTCCTCTTCGAAGAGAAGACCTATCTCTTTTACGCAGCGGCATTGGGCACAATGTCCGTACTGCTCTTTTACAGCGATGGACTTTTTGCCATATTGGGCATGGAAACAGCACCTAGTGTTTCCAACCTACAAACCATATTGTTATTCCTAGCAACCGTTTGCGGTGCCCTATTTGCGGATAAATATTTGTCATTGCGTGAATTTGCCCCGAAGCTTAAGTTTTATACCCTTGGGTTACTTGCCGTAGCAGGATTGCTTATGGCCTTTTCATGGACCACGGGTAATGAGGTTTTCAATCAGACGGCCAATACTGTACTCTTCGGTATTATGGGAGTGTATTTCTTAGCCGGAGTTTACCTTTTCAGTAAAAAGAACTATGCAAAATTCTTTGTCATTGCTTCCTTTATCCCGCTATTATTCTCGATAGATTATTTTGTGCTAGCACCTTTAGGAATCGATTTCCTAGCTACCCAAACTACGCATATCAAAGCAGCTGCCATCGCGGAAATGCTTATTCTTACCTATGCCATTATGTACCGTATGCAGTCCATTAAGGAAGAACACGAGTTGCGCCAAGCGGAAATGCGTATTTTCCTGAAACGTCAGGAAGCCCTTTCTACCAGAAGAAAAACGGAGAAAATCGTAGAAGATGTGTATTTGGAAAACCTGATCATGCACTACGATCTCGACGGATTGGAAATAAAGTTACTTCAGTACATCTCTGAAGGAAAAACCAATGCAAAGATTGCTCGTAAGCTAAAAACCACCGAAAATGATGTGGAAGAGCTTACCAAAGAACTATATGAAAAACTAGAGATTAGTGAACAAATTCAGCAAGACTACCGTATGGTAGACGCACAGCCTGATTATATTTATAATTAATCCTAACCCTAGATAATTACATCGACCAACTTTTTGTTTGTTTAATTTTTATGGCAAGTTAATCGAGAGAGGATAGTACAACCCCAAGTACTATCCTTTTTTTACAGGCGCATAGTGCTTTTTGTACTGGAAATAGGACAGTATGCTAAGCGTAGTAAAAATCGTTAGGATGTAGTATACAAAATTCGGCGTAACCGGCACATCTCCACTCGCATAGGAATGTAATCCCGTAAGATAGAAATTCACCCCAAAATAGGTCATCATAATGGAGGCATAGGAGAAGATGGCCATGACGTTAAACCACCATCTGCCGCGTAGCCCAGGGATTAATCGCATGTGAATAACAAAGGCGTATATCATGATACTAATGAGTGCCCAGGTTTCCTTAGGGTCCCAACCCCAATAACGACCCCAGCTTTCGTTAGCCCATTGTCCTCCTAAGAAGTTTCCTATGGTAAGCATTACCAATCCAACAGTAAGGGCCATTTCGGTAATGATGGTAATCTCTTTAATACTGAGGTCCATCCTTTTCTTATTCTTGGAATTGGTAAGCAGCATGAGCAATAGTGCCACAGCTCCTAGAATCATTCCCAACGTAAACGGCCCGTAGCTTGCCACAATCACTGCTACGTGGATCATAAGCCAATAGCTATCCAATACAGGTTGCAGATTGGCTATGGCAGGATCTAACCAGCTCATGTGCGCTACCCAAAGTAACATGGAAGCGACAAATGCGGTTGCCGATATGGTCAAATCACTTTTACGGCCAAAGGCCAGTCCGAAGAAAAGGGTCGCCCAACTTACATACAAAATACTTTCGTATGCATCACTCCAAGGGGCATGGCCACTAATGTACCATCGCATAATGAGCCCTGCCGTCATAAGCAGGAATAAGATCCAAATACAGACTTTGAAGAGCAGAATAAATCCTCTAAGTACTTTATTGTTCCCAAAAATTTGGAATATGATGAAGATGAACATAAATACCCCAAACATCATAAAATAATGATATAGTCTATTGAAAAGATCTATCTTATTGTAAAGTACTTCGGTCTTAACTTTCTTTTCGGAAAGTAGCACTTCACTTCCATGCTTTTTCTGAAAATTGGTAATACTCTCCAAGTATTCATCGGCTTTGGAATAATCACCATCGAAACGGGCCTTCTGAAGACTCTCAAAGTACAACGGAAGAATATTACGGGCATACAACGAATCCATGCCTGTGAATCGATATTCCTGAAGCTCTGGATAGGAAACCCATTTGTTGTTATCATCGCCCGGTACCGGGAATACTTTTAAAATGGTGCCGCTAAGTGCCTGATTCAATAGAAAGTATTTCTCGTACAGTTTTATAAAATCTTTTTCGAACTGGTTCGGATTGTTCTTAGAACTGGCTTCTTCCAAATAAGGTCCCAATTTATTATTGCCGCGCTCATCCAAAAGATCCAATAAGGAAGCTTTAGAAGCTTCTTTGGGTACTCCCAGAATCGTCTTAATACTGTCGTTACGCCAATCCAGTTTCAATACCGGGGTTTCTACCCAAACCCTATTCAATTCGGTCATGGAAAGAAACACTTGGTTAGCGTCCAAACCATTGTATTCGTCCTTTCCGCTAATTTTTCGGATTAATTCGCTGGCAAAAGTGTTTAACGGCTTCATCCGTCCATTATCCTGAATCACCAAGTTCCCAAACTTGGCCGCGTGTTCTTTAGACACAACATTGGCTTGTATAATGGAATCGATCTGCGCTGCCGTGACCCTTTTGTCCATATGTCCATCTTGGGCACTCATGGTGAAAGCAGAGAACAAGAAGGCGATCATGGCCAAACTCTTTTTCTTCTCCTTTACCTTGTCCAACATTTTTTTCAAATCCCCAAAGCGGGTTTTTCGGTCAAATAGAATAACCATAAGTCCTAAATACAACAAGAAGTAGCCTATATAGGTAGTCCAGGTACCCCAGAAATCTTTGTTTACCGAAAGTACAGTTCCCTTTTCATCCGGGCTAAAGGAAGCCTGAAAAAAGCGATACCCTTTATGATCCAACACGTGGTTCATATAAATATCGTAGTCGAAGAAATCCTGTTCACTATTATTAACCGTTACCTTACTCTTAAAGGCGGAATATACCTTCTCCGTTCCTGGTTGTTTATCGGCAATAAAGTCATTCAGCGTAATACTAAAAGGCAGCTCGTGCTTTTTCGATCCGTACGTTAAATAAACCATAAGCCCCCCTACTTCAATACCTCTAGGGTCTGGTGCTTGGAATTGACCTCCCAACAGATCAATTTCCTTGCTTTCTCCATTGGAAGACACCTCTAATACCAAAGCATCTACTCCCGTTTCATCTTTGGCTTTAACAGCCTTATAAACTCCCTTGCTCACAGGCTCTGGGAATACAAAGGCCATATCGGCCATTTGGTATAAGGATCTCAAATTGAGGGGTTGTACACTATCGGCCACCACTTCTCCTTGAAACTGATCGGCCATACGCATATAACTTCCTTCAAAAGGGGTATCTATGGTGTAATCCCCTGTTTCAGAAATGAAAACATTAATGGCTCCAGGAGTCTCCTTATTTACGGCAAACAGCACATTGTGAATGTTCACTACCTCTCCTACTTTCACCCAATGATCGTGTCGATTTCCATCACCCGCTTCTACAATCTTCAAGTATTCCTCTCCATCTTCGGAAGGAACCAATCCCTCTTCGGCGTTCGAAATAAAGTCCTTGTATTTGATGGTTACCGGCTGCTGATTGTAATCCGTATCAATGCGGAAATCATTATCCAGTCGTTCGCTCAAACGCAATATCTTGGGTTCAATCTGCCTCCGTTGCGGAACGCCATTAATTTTATAATCCCCATCGATAAAGACATTGAGGTAGGTCTTCTCGGACAGGAACGTACTTTCCGTAGCTCCCTCACGAATGAGCATACTACCTTCATAACCAATATAGCGCGTAATACCAGCACCAACGATGATAAGGATAAAGGATAAATGCAAGAGCAACGTGGCCCATTTTTCTTTTCTGTGCAATCTAAATCGGAAGATGTTCCCTACGAAATTGATCACGAAAATGATCATGATCGCCTCAAACCACCATGCATTGAAAATCCATTCCCTAGCATAATTGGAGGGCGGACGTTCGTAAGATGCATCCATAAAAGTCCCCACAGCCATAGCGGCAGCGAAAACGATAAATAAGACAGCGGTAAGACGAGTTGAGAAAAGGAAGGCTGCAAGTTTCTTTTGCATCTGAAATTTTTGTGCAAATTTACGGATTTGAGTTTATAATAACTACTACCCTGAGTGTTAAGAAGTATTAAGATTGCAAATTACGCTTTGTTCTAGCTTCAAATATCTTCAGGTGGATAAAAGTTCCCATGTTTCGAGCCCGATTCTTGGCAATTTGCGCCGTTTCTCCTTCAAACAATTCATCTACCGTCTGAAACCAAAGGTTCAACCATACTCCAAAGTGCATTTCGCTTATGGAATCGTCATGGGCTGCATCTACCTCCACATGGCGCTGCATGGGGTTTCCCTTGTACTTCTTTTCAAAAAACAAATTGGTCTGCCAAAAATCCGTCAGGCGTTCGTAATGTTCTTCCCAATCTTCGATTACCGAATTGAAAATAGGGCCTAACAAATCGTCTTCCTGTACCTTTCCGTAAAAGGTTCGTACCAACATTGAAATATCTTCCCTCGAGGTTATTTCTTTCATCACACCACTAAATTAATCATTATTAATAGGCTATTCAGTAACAAACTGGTCATTAGCAGCCAAAAACCAAAGGTTCTATTGGCTTGGGCTAAAATCGCGGCGTTATACCCCATACAGAGTACGGTACATATAGTGAGTTCCAAGCCGGCAACCCAAGTAGTTCCCTGATACAGAATATACATGGCGGCTATGGATCCTAAGCAACTTTGCAAGATAATAGTGAGCGGAATGTACATATAATAGTTGTGACTGTATTCCTTTTCTAATTTCGAGATGAGCGAGACAATCTTCATGATTTGCGTATTTTTGTGCAAAGTAATCGCACAACCCTTCCTCGATTTTATGAGTGAAATCATAAACCCCATTATTTCGGAAGATATACTCTCAAGCTACGGAGCCCAACTCCATTCTTTTGGGGATAAAGACCTGATTTTTTCGAGCAACACCGAAGCCCGAAACTATTATCAAATACAGCACGGAAGTATACGTATGTTCAACCTGCACGAGAATGGGAAGGAGTTTGTGCAAGGGGAGTTTTACGATGGCGAAAGTTTTGCAGAACCCCCATTGTTTGGGGATTTTCCCTATCCAGCATCGGCTGTAGCCACCAAAAAGAGTTCGATTTTTGTGTTGCCCAAGGATCGATTTCTACAATTGCTGAAGGACCATTTTGAGTTACAATTGCAATTCATGGGGCTGTTGTCGCGACGACTTAGCTACAAAGCGATGATCCTGAAAGAAATTTCCATCCATTCCCCCGAACATAGAATTCTAACCTTAGTAGATTTCATGAAAGCAAAATATGGAAATGATAACACCTACGAAGTGGATCTTACCCGCCAGCAAATAGCCAATCTTACTGGACTCAGGGTAGAAACCGTGATTCGCGCTTTCAAACAATTGGAATCGCAAGGGGAAATCGAAATCATCAACCGAAAAATCTATCGTTAAATCCTATTAAAACGCTAACTTCGCTTTATGACCTCTGTAGTTATTATCGGTTTTGGAAATGTAGGGCAGCACCTGTTTCAGGCTTTCGAAGAAGTAAGTGGTGCCAGTGTGGTTCAGGTATATTCCAGAAAGGAACAGCTCGATCTTGACGATACACCCATAACAAATTCATTACAAGACCTTACCGAGGCCGATCTTTATATTTTGGCCGTCCCAGACGATATCATTTCCGACTTTTCGGAACAACTGCCATTTTCCAATCGGTTGGTGGTGCATACGTCGGGCAGTGTTTCCATGGAAATGCTTTCGGAAGAAAACCGCAAAGGGATCTTTTATCCACTGCAAACATTTTCGAAAGACCATGAAGTAAACTTCAAGGAAATTCCTATTTGTTGTGAAGCAGTGTATGAGGAAGATTTAGAGCTCATCATGTCCTTGGGAGAGCTCATTTCGGATAAAGTAGTACAGATCGATTCTGAAAAAAGGACCCGACTGCATTTGGCGGCCGTTTTTGTGAACAATTTCACCAATCATCTGTATCATCTTTCCGATAGTTATTTGAAGAAGAATGACATTGATTTCGATCTCTTAAAACCTCTGATTAAAGAAACTGCCATAAAGGTACAGACCCTCTCCCCTTTTGAAGCCCAAACGGGTCCCGCCAAAAGAAAGGATAGAAAGACCATTAACAAGCATTTGGAGTTAATGGAAGATAGGGAGTATCGAAAATTATACAGATCACTTACCAAATCCATTTCAAAAACACATGGAAAAAAGCTATAAAGAGTATTTACAACATATTACCACATTCATTTTCGATGTAGATGGCGTATTGACAGATGGTTCCATCATCATCAATACCGAAGGGGAACTCTTCCGTAGTATGAATGTAAAGGATGGGTTTGCGCTTAAAACCGCGACGGACCATGATTATAACATCTGTATTATTAGCGGTGGCACCAACGAAGGAGTACGCAAGCGATTGGAAGGATTGGGAATAACCGATATTCATTTGGGTGCCAAGCAAAAGATTGAGTTGCTTACCAACTACTTTTCCGAAAACGGCATTAAACCCGAGAACGTTATCTATATGGGCGATGATATCCCCGATTTGGGTGCAATGAAGATGGTAGGGCTTCCTTGTTGTCCACAAGATGCGGTTCCAGAGATTAAAGCCATTTCCAAATACATTTCCCATAAAAAAGGAGGCCAAGGAGCCGTTCGCGATATCGTGGAGCAAGTGCTTAAGGTACAAGGGAAATGGATAAGCAACGGTAATGCCAGTGCCAATTACGACTAGATAATTGCTACATGCTTCCTTATATAAAACTTCTTAGACCCGTCAATTTATTGCTCATTGTACTGGTGCAATGTCTCATTAAATTTGCGCTATTCGATACATGGGGGGTCGAAACCACGCTTAACAACCTTCAATTTGCACTCTTAGTCATTATTACCATTATTATTGCTGGTGCGGGTAATGTGGTCAATGATATTTTTGATGAAGCTGTAGACCGAATCAACAAGCCCGAGAAAATGATCGTATGGCGACTCATTTCCGAAAAAACCGCTTATAACTACTATATTATTTTGAATGTCATTGGCGTTGGATTGGGATTTTATCTGGCCAATACCATAGACCACGCAGGATTAACGGCAATTTTTATTATCATTTCTGCCCTGCTATATATTTACGCCACCCACATTAAATCGATGCTTTTGGTGGGAAATGTACTTGTTTCCATTCTCGTAGCAATGAGTTTAATTGTGCTAATCCTATTCGACATCTACCCGGCCATAACGGACTCCGTTTCACCATTACAGGTCAAGGCTTCCAAAGTCATCCTTTTCTATGCGGGCTTCGCTTTCTTCATTAACCTTATGCGAGAAATCGTAAAGGATCTTCAAGATATTGACGGGGATAAAAACGGTGGCAGGAATTCCCTACCGATCGTTTTGGGACGGGCCCGAACGGTAAATGCGGTGTTTGCTATGGGTGTACTTGCCATGGTAAGCATCCTTTGGTTTACCTATATCCGTTTGTACAATGATATGTGGTTGTCGTTCTATTTTGTTTTTCTCATTGCTGCGCCGCTTTTATTTTTCTGTATCAAAGCTTGGAATGCCGAAAACAAAAAGGACTTCTCATTGCTATCGCTATTACTTAAAATCATCATGTTATTAGGGGTATGTTCCCTTCCCCTATTTGCAAAATACCTCATGTCCCTATGATTTTCGATACTACCCAAACCTATACCCTTGAAAACGATCGGGTCCTCCTTAGACCGCTTGGAACAGACGATATAGCACTTTTACTGCCGTTTTCAACGCAGGAGCCCGAATTATGGAACTATTCTCTGGTGTCGGGCTCGGGAGAGGAAAACTTTCGGAGCTATATGGATTTCGCCTTCGAGAAGTGGAAGATGGGTGACTCCTACCCTTTTATTGTATTCGATAAGAAAACCCAGCGTTATGCTGGGAGTACCCGTTTTTATGACATTCAACCGTATCATAAGACCCTTCAATTGGGATATACTTGGTATGGAAAGGAGTTTCAGGGAACGGGACTCAACAAACACTGTAAATACCTGATGCTGGAATTCGCTTTTGAAACCTTGAATGCCGAACGGGTAGAATTCCGGGCCGATGCCAACAATGCACGAAGTATTGCGGCTATGAAAAGTATTGGTTGCACGGTAGAGGGTATCTTGAGGAACAACTGCACCGCACCGGAGGGACGTAGGAGCAGTATTGTATTGAGCATCCTCAAAGAAGAATGGTACAACAACATAAAACAAGAACTACAAAACAAATTAACCTAGGCATTTATGCTAAGAGAAAAGTTGAAAGCGTATAGCGTGGTTCTGGCTTCTGGATCTCCCAGACGGCAGAACTTTTTTAAATTATTGGATGTAGACTTTACCATAGACGTTCGGGAAGTGGATGAAGTGTATCCAGAAACCCTTAAGGCTAGTGAAATCACCGATTATTTGGCCCAACTGAAGGCTTCGATATTTCAGGATATTGGGGAAAGAGATATTCTGGTAACCAGCGATACCATTGTTTGGAAAGATAACATAGCCATTGGTAAACCCAAGGATAAGGCGGATGCCAAACGGATGTTACGAGGGCTTAGTGGAGCGCCCCATGAGGTATATACCTCTGTTTGTTTTACGGGAAAGCACTTTCAAAAGACTGTAAACGATCGTACACAGGTATGGTTTAAGGAACTCACCGATGCCGAAATCGAGTATTATCTAGAAACCTGTCAACCCTACGACAAAGCAGGAAGTTATGGCATTCAGGATTGGCTGGGTTATATTGGAATCGAAAAGCTTGACGGTTGTTTTTTCAATGTCATGGGACTGCCCACTCGCCTTGTTTACAAAACGTTAATGGAGATTGCCGATAACGGCATATAGCGTACCTTTAGGAAAATATTCCGTTATGAAAAGTGCCGCCAAAATTTCCGTACTATTTTTATCGACCCTCCTTCTTTTTTCTTGTGGAGACACCCAGAAAGAAGATAATACATTAGCATTATCGAGTGTGGTTTCCACTTCCGAAAGTACCTCGGTTACCCCCAGAAACTTATCCCAAGAATTTAAGGACTATTGGTATGCAGGAAATGCAGAGATCACCTCTTACAAACTTTCCCAGGAGCGTTATGGGGAATTACGGGAAGGTACTTCGGTAAATATATTTGTAACCGAAGATTTTTTGCCCGAAGTACAGGTGAAAGCAGATCGCCCATCGTCAAACAACATCCCTGTTCTAAAACTGAATAACACCAAAAAATACTTGACTGGAATTTATCCTTATTCCGTGATGACGAGTTCATTCACCCCAGTTTCCGAACAGCGACATGCCCTGAAAATTTCCCATTCCATGCAGGAGTGGTGTGGTCATGTGTATGTGCAGCTGAATAATCGCGATGGATACGAATTACAGGGACATTCCTACTTTGAAGGTGAAGCAGATCAGAATAGAAAATTACCCGAAGTTTGGTTGGAAAACGAAATTTGGAATCGAATCCGTATCAATCCAACAGAGCTTCCTACGGGAACTTTTGAAATGATTCCTAGTTTGGAGTTTGGGCGAATGAGCCACAAAACATTGGCCCCTGCAGAAGTAAGTGGAACGTTATCGGAAAGTGATGGAATTTCTACGTATACCCTCGCCTATCCCAAATTAAACCGAGAGCTTTCCATTCAATTCAAAAGTGCATTCCCTTACACCATCGAAGGTTGGGAAGAAACCCACCCGAATGGATTAACCACTACGGCAAAAAAACTAAAGCAAATTAAATCGGCCTATTGGGGACAAAATTCAAATAAGTATGAGTTCTTAAGGGATTCCTTAGGACTATAACCTAGAAATAACAACGTATCGCAGCATTCGTAGTAATCCCTAATGAGGTTTGACGAAACTGTTGTGCTTGATCCACTTCGTCTACTCGGTAATAACGGTTAATCTCGTTGTTCTTGTCCAATAAATTCCAAACGGAAACCCCAAATTGCCATCGGGTCTTTTCAAATTTGAGATCGTACATGACCGAGGCATCCCAACGTAGATAATCTTCCAGTCGCTCAGTATTGGAAGCGGCGTAATTAATAGCCTCATTAACCACTTCATTTCCCATTATAGGCTCCGTTGTGGGTTTTCCCGTCCTCCAATTTATTCCCGTAGAAATCTCAAAATCCCTATAGGTATAACTGGCACCGCCATTCACCGCATGGGTAATGTCCAAGTTACTGGGGAAGGAATCCGCCTGTAAGTTCTCGAAGGTATAGGTGTTATCCATATACGAATAGCTCATCCAGAAATTAGCGTTTTTCAACCGTTTCCGAAATAAGAAATCCAATCCCACTACTTCATAGCTCCCTGCCGATTTAATAAACTCATATTGGTCTTGAAACCCTTGGCTCTGTGTTGTAATTCCATCCACCTGTTTGTAATATCCTTCGGCACTCAATAGCCAGCCTTTTCTCGAAAAGTTGAAGCCTAAGGCAGCTTGTTTACTTTCTAACACGGGAATATCCTTGTCATTTGCCAATTGCCAACGACGCTTTTCCACCCCCAAAAAGTCATTCTGGAAGTTGATGATTTGGGAAGCTACCTGATGTTTCATCTCCCCTAACAATTCCACACTGAAATACTCGGCAAACTTCTGTGTAAGTGTAAATCGAGGTTCGTACACGCTCTTTTCAAACTTATCCAAATAATTGTACCGAAAACCAATTTGCAGTCGGGTATTCTCATCTTTAGAACTGTAATCCCCTTGTGCAAATCCGCTATGCGAGCGCACTACCTCGGCAACAAGGGAACGAAACAAAGGAAGATCTACATCATCCAAGTTGGTAACCTTGGTCTCAATGATCTGATACCCCAAATGTCCGGTCCAGCGGTCATTCAAGGTATAGGTTCCTTTTAATCGGGCTCCTGTTTCGGATACTTTGTTTTCCTGCAGAAAACGCTGGTTGAGTAATAAATTGGCATTGATGGCCTGGAGCTTATAATCACTTTCATAAATCTGAAAGGTGGTGGTAAAATCATCATTCCATTGACGTTCATAAAACAACCCGCCAGCAAAATTGTTCTGACTTACACTACTACGTCGCGTGGCATCGATCCCAGAAATCACGGCATTTTCATCGAACGCCAATTGATTATCCATGAGAATGAAATTAAGTCGTAATCGATCCTTGTCGCTAATGCGATACAACCATCGCAGGGAAACATCGTAAAAGTCGAAGGTCTGATCTGTATTCACAACCGATTCCGCATTGTTCGATACCTCGGTGTTTTGGGAGATACGATCAAAATAGGCCTCATAGGTTGGAGTTTTCCACAAGTCGCTTATCGATTTACGCCCCGCTATTTGAAGGGATGACTTATTCCCCAAAGGCATATCCAGAAAACCACTCACATCAATTAAATTGGCTCCTAGATTTCCTTTCCATCGGGGGTTTACTTCTTCCTCCGTCTGCATGGCTATGGTCCCTGAAACCCCATCGGAATAGGCCGCTGGCGTTCCATTTTTACGCAAGGCAACCTTCTGGGTAATTTGAGGATTGAAAGCGGAAATAAGCCCAAAGAAATGCCCTGTTTTATACATTTTAATATCATCCCACAGAATGAGGTTCTGGTCGTGGGTTCCTCCACGGATGTTGATATTGGACACTGTTTCGTTGATACTTTGAATCCCCGGAAAAGACTGTACGGCCTGTAATACATCGGGTTCTATAAGACCGGGTAGTAAGCCGAACTTTTCTACATCGATCTGAAAATCTCCTGTATTTAACTTATCGATCCCATTCACCAAATAGTTGGAAAGAATAACTTGGGATAGCTGTTCTGTTTTGGGAATGAGATAAATGGCATCGCATGTATTTGTCTTGAAGTATTTATAATTCCGTTCTAAGGTCCTATACCCCAAATAACGAACGGTGACAGAAACACCCGAATGGCGTACTTCTATCTTGAAATAGCCATTTCCATCGGTGATAGTAGAAGCGCCTTCTATTTGAATGGTAGCTCCTTCCAGAGGTTCTAAGGTATCCTTATCCAAAATATAACCGCAAAGGGAAAGTTCGGCGTTTCGTTTAATGGAAACGAAATTGTTCTCAAGGACTTCGAAAACAAAGCCTGTCTGGTCTGCCAAAGAAGACACTGCCTGTTCCAAGGAAAGTTCGGCACTGGGAATTTCTACAAAGACATCGGCTACAGTACGTTCAGCATAATTGAAGGTACAATTATAGCGGTTTTCCAGTTGCGTCAATGCCTGCACCAATGGCTTGGCCTCTTGGGTCCAACCCCAAAAACATCCTGCCCACAATAAGAAAATTAAAACTAAGCCTGACTTGTTACTGTTCACTTTTTTCCAGCCTCACGGTGTTATTCGATTCGATGCTGTAGGTTAATTCTAACGGTTGCGTAATGGATTTTAGCGCATTCTCTAAATTATCATGCACAAATCCGCCGGTAAATTCAGGATTAAAATTGGGAACAGATATGACAACGGTCACATTGTATTGTCTTTCCAATTCTTCAACAACCTCACTAAAAGGAACAGCTTTAAAGCTACTTACATTTTTAGTCCATTGTGGAAGTTGGTAGGTAGTTTCAAAGAAGGTAGGGCTACCATTCAACAATCGGAAAGAATCACCAGCTGTAAGTTCTTTCATGGTTTCGCCAGCGCTTACACGTACGATCCCTTCATAACACTTTACTTCAAAGTAGTCGTCCCGTTGTTTTACATTAAACTCTGTACCCACAACGGTTACCGTTCCATCTTCGGTAAGTACGTCGAATACTTTTCCCTTGGCTACCTTAAAATAGGCTTCACCATTCAAGGAAACTTCACGTTTACGATCCCAACGGTTTTCACTATAACTTAAGGAAGAAAGCGCGTTGAGTACCACTTCAGAATTATCGGGTAATTGGATCGTGGTCTTTTCAGATGCCAATGTGCTCACCGTATTCAGATTGTTGAAGAAGAACAGAAAATAAATCCCGAGTCCAACCACCAACATAGCGGCTATACGCATAAAAGGAGTCATGAAGCGTACTTTGCCACTGGATTTTTTTGAAGGCAATCTCTTTTTAAAGGTTTCATAATCCGCTGGTTCCGAAAAATGAGAAGCTTTAAAGTGTTTGGCATTTTCAACAATGGCCGTATTGAGATCGAAATCGTCTAACGCCTCGAACGCCTTGCGTTCTTCGGGCGTGAGATCGTCTCTCAGCCATTTTTCTATGATGTAGTCTTTGTCCATAAAAATGCTTTTATTACCTATATAACAACCAAGCTCCCAAAACTCCTGAACTATTTTAATTTTATTCCCTTTAACTCGCTTTTCAGTTTGTTGAAAGCACTGTAAATACGGTATTCCACCACTTTTTGGGTTACTCCTAAAAGTTCGGCTATTTCGCTGTGCTTTTTTCCTTCAATCTTGTTTAAGGTAAAAGCTACACGTTGATCTTCTGTCAATTTGGAAAGTGCTGTTTCGTATTGTGCGAGGAATTCTTTTTGCCTTAGTACGTGTTCCGGATCCTCGCTTGTAAATTCCTTGGGTTTTAACTGTCTATGTCGTAGCACCACTTTTTGATGCTTTATTTCATTCAACATCATATTATTGGCTACAGTAAATAAAAAGGACTTTGCCGACTCCCAAGTCACCTTCGCACAATTCTCCCATAGTTTAATGAACGCCTCCTGTGCCTTATCGCTAGGGTTAAGCTGTTCTCCATATTTATAATATAGGAAATCGTGGACGTCTCTGGAGTACTTCTCATATACTTTAGAGAAGACGCTTTCGCGGCAAATGTCTTCGTTTAGGTTCTTAGCCAAGGGTCGTCGTGGTTGTTAGTTTTTTATGGGTGAAAGTTAGTAAATAAAAAAATCAAAAAAATTTTCAGGAGTTTTTATTATTGAGTTGTTTTAGTAGTAAATCTAGCAAAAATGACAATCTATACTCAAGCTATGAAATCAATTTTAAAAAAATCCTCCCTGCTATTTCTTTGCGCAGCATTACTATTTTCTTGTAGAAGCGAAGAAACGCAATTCGTACAAGAGGACTCCAATCAAGTACTAGGTGCCAATGCCAATGTAAAAACATTAATTCAGAACACTGTTACCAATGACGGTTCCTACGATAATATTATCGACGGAGGGAGCTGTTTCGATATTCAACTTCCAGTGACCGTAATTGCGAACGGAATTGAAGTTATTATTACTACCGAAAATGATGTGGACCAAGTAGAAGCCATTTTCGATGAGTTTCCAGACGATGTAGATACGCTGGAAATTAATTTCCCCATTACCATTATAGACGAGAATTACGATCCTACCATAATTAATAGCCAAGCCGAACTCAATGCAGCTGCTCTGCAGTGCGGACCGGACAATTCTCCCGATGACGATATCGAGTGTATCGATTTCCAATACCCCATTACTGCAAATATCTTCGACCAAAACAACGAGCAAGTAGATACTGTTGTGTTCAACAACGATGAAGAATTGTTCGATTTTGTAGATGATATTGACGAGGACCTCATTATTGTATTTCAATTCCCAATAACCGTAATCTTTTCTGACGGAAGTACACAAGCCATCAATGATTTTGAAGAACTGGAAAATGTGATTGAAGAAGCTGCCGATGACTGTGATGAAGACGATGATAACGATCCCGATGATGACGACTGCGAAGATTGTACCGTAGACGAATTAGAAGATTTCATTACAGGATGTGACGAATGGACGGTTGATAAATTGGAAAGAAATGACGAAGATCTAGAAGATCAGTATGTAGGATACGACTTCACCTTCAATGAAGATGGAACGATCACCGTAGTAAGTGGAAGCGACAGCTTCTCAGGAACATGGGAGGCCGAAGAGTCTGCTGACGAAATCATATTAGAATTGAACATTCCAAACCTACCCGACTTTAACGATGCTTGGATACTGCACGAACTAGAGGTGTATGGTGATGAGCATAAATTCGACCTTCGATTGGGCGATGATCGACTAAGGTTCGAAAGTGACTGTAACGAAGTAGGTGATGGACCTGATGATGGTGCACTGGTAGACGCCCTCACTACTGGAGACTGGTATATCACCTACTACTTCGACGATGAAGATGAAACTGCCGATTTTGCCGATTACGTATTCAATTTCGATGAAGATGGAACGGCCACTGCAGACAATGGAATCGATGTGACCGATGGTATCTGGACCACGGCCGAAGGAGACGAAACCGACCTTGAACTTGGATTGAATTTCGGCGACGGAATTCCATTGGACGAACTGGCCGAAGACTGGGATGTACTGGAAGTAACCATGGATATCATCCGCTTAAAAGATGTAAGTGGTGATGGTACAGACGATTTCCTGACCTTCGAAAGAGATCCCTTCGATGGCGGAGGTGGTGATTCGGATCTTGCCGATATCCTTTCCGATGGAATCTGGGAAGTAGCCTTGTATACAGATGATGGAAGCGATGAAACGATAGACTATGAAGGATATGATATCACTTTCGATATTGATGGAACTGTGACTGCCGATAATGGATCGAACACTAACAACGGTACTTGGGAAGCCCTTAACGCGGACAACACCTTGCTGTTAGACTTTGGAGCCGATTTCCCTTTCGATGAGTTTAACGACGACTGGGATGTACTATCGGTAAGCGATACCATGGTCGAACTACAAGATGTTAGCGGCGGTGGCGGTGGAACCGATGTATTAATACTAGAAAAACAATAAAACCTAATCTTTAATAACTATAGAAAGCCTAATCTAATTACTATGAAAACAAGATGGAGCGCCATACTATTACTAGGAATCTTTGTGGGATTGGCAACCTCATGCTCAAAAGAAGATTCTGCAGACACCAATAATCAGAATAACAATAACAGTAGCAGTGTAGACCAAGTGAAAAGCATTGCCCAAAGCGGCGACTGGCAAGTCACCTACTTCTGGGATACCGATTCTGATGAGACCAGTGATTTTAGTGGATACACCTTCCGTTTCCATAACGACGGAACGTTGACCGCCACCAGAGGAACGACCACCATGAACGGAACTTGGTCTGTCGTTGACGATGACAGCAACTCCTCAAGCGGGGATAGCGATAGTGACGATAGCACGGACGATGATGACTTCAACATTCATTTTCCAGTTCCGGACACGAACGACTTCGAAGACCTTAACGATGATTGGGACATCATTTCCATTACCAACAATAAAATCGAGCTAATTGATGTAAGTGGCGGCAATGGAGGAACCGATTACTTAACCTTCGAAAAAATTTAACCTCGACTTCTTTCTGCCCTAATACGAGAGGTTAAGTCTGACCCGCCTTGGTTCGGTGAATGCCAAGGCGGTTTTTTTAATGTTAAAGAAAACTAAAGCAGACTTCAGGGGTGTCAAATTTCAATATCTTTGAGACACAACTAAACCTTGAAAACAGTGGCTCAAAAAAAACTACGATCCCTCGTTTTACTTACACTTTTAGCGTCTTTCCAGCTATATGCCCAGCGACCTGAAAAGCTCAACGCATCCGAAATTTATCATAACCTTCAGAAACTAAATTTCGTAGGTTCTGCGCTCTATGTCGCAGCACATCCAGATGATGAAAATACGCGACTCATTTCCTATCTGTCCAATGATGTAAAAGCCCGTACCGCTTACCTCTCCCTTACCCGGGGTGATGGAGGGCAAAACTTGGTGGGGCCAGAAATTAGGGAGCTTCTTGGAGTGATACGAACCCAAGAGTTGCTACAAGCCCGAGCTACCGACGGGGGAACTCAATTGTTTACACGTGCCAACGATTTTGGCTATTCTAAACATCCCGATGAAACGCTGGCCATTTGGAACCGTAAAGAAGTAACCAGCGATGTGGTAAGAGCCATTAGAAAATGGAAGCCGGACATCATCATTAACCGTTTTAATCATAGAAATCCGGGGACTACCCATGGACATCATACGGCTTCGGCCATGTTGAGTTTTGAAACCTTCGACGTGGTTGGAGATGCGAGCCAATATCCAGAATCGGCCGAAATGTATGGCGCTTGGCAACCCAAGCGTTTGCTATTCAACACCTCCTGGTGGTTCTATGGCAGTAGGGAAAAGTTTGCCGAAGCAGACAAGACAAACCTTTTGGAAGTAGAAACAGGTAGCTATTATGCGGATTTGGGACTGTCTAACGGGGAGATCGCTTCCTTGAGCCGAAGTATGCATAAATCACAAGGATTTGGAAGTACGGGAAGACGTGGTGGTCAAATTGAATATTTAGAGTTTCTGAAAGGGGATTTCCCAAAGGACAAAACCAATGTATTTGATGGTATCGATACTTCTTGGTCTCGATTGGAAGGTGGTAAGGCCATTGGCGATATTCTCTACCAAGTGGAAAAGGACTTCGATTTCCGAAATCCAGCAGCCAGTGTTCCTCAACTTATGGAAGCCCATGAGCTCATTAAGAATTTAAAGGATACTCATTGGCGGGATATTAAAACGGCAGAGATCAAAGCACTGATCGAGCAATGTTTAGGATTGTACCTAGAAGCAGTGGCCGACCAACAAACGGTAGCCCCAAAAGGGAATGTAAAAGTGACGGTAGAAGCTATTAACCGTTCCAATGTTCCTGTGAGCCTGAATAGTGTGAGCTCTTCGGTAATTTCATTTCCAAGTCAGTTAGTAGCCACTCCCCTAACCAACAATAAGGGAGAAACCATGGAGAGTGTGGAAGGCACGTTCAATGTTGTTGAAACCAGTGCCCCATATTGGTTGCAACAGCAAGGAACGTTAGGCATGTATCGGGTGGATGAAAAGGAATTGATTGGAACTCCAGAGCAGGATTCGAATTTCCCCGTAACCTTCAATCTTACCATTGCAGGTAAGCAACTTCAGATTACGAAAAACATTATATACAAATTCAACGATCCTGTGAAGGGCGAAGTGTACCGCCCGTTCGAAGTACTTCCTCCTGTCACCTCTTCCATTCCAGAAAAAGTTTTGATTTTTTCTTCAGAAGATACCCGTGAAATTCCTGTTGAACTAAAAGCGGGAAGGGAAAATATCTCTGGTACGGTCACCCTTCAGCATCCAAAAGGATGGATTGTAGAGCCTGCGTCTCAAGGATATTCCTTAGGAAACAAGGGGGCTACACAAACACTGATTTTTAAAGTAACCCCACCCAAGGACAGAAGTGAAGGATACATTAAGCCTTTGGTTCAGATTGGGGACACCTTTCACACCAAAGAACTTATTACCATAGACTATGATCATATCCCGTATCAAAGCGTATTGATTCCTTCGCAAGCGAAAGTTGCTAGAATTCCCATCGAAAAAAGGGGAGAAAATATTGGATATATTAAGGGGGCTGGAGATGCCATTCCCGAAAGCTTAGAGCAAATTGGATATAAAGTAACCACAGTAGATCCTGCCACCATTTCTGAAGAATCCCTAGCAGGGTTCGATGCCGTTGTAGTAGGAATACGTGCCTACAATACGGTACCTGAATTGGAATTTAAACAAGACATCATTCACAATTATGTAGCGAATGGCGGAACCTTACTTATTCAATACAATACCAGTCGTAGGCTAGTGACCGATAAGTTGGCTCCCTTTCATTTAAAATTGTCCCGTGACCGTGTTACCGACGAATATTCTGAAGTTTCCATTCTGGAGCCCAAGCACCCCGCATTTAATACTCCAAATAATATTACCGAGCTCGATTTTGAAGGTTGGGTACAGGAACGTGGCTTGTATTTCCCTAACGAATGGGGTGATGAGTTTACGCCGCTGTTAGGAATGAACGATGAAGGTTATCCTGAGACCAAAGGAGCTTTATTGGTGGCAAAACACGGAAAAGGACACTATATTTACACTGGATTAAGCTTCTTCAGGGAATTACCGGCAGGTGTTTCTGGAGCGTATCGATTGTTTGCAAACCTTTTATCCCTAGGACAATAATGGAGCAAGAAAGCAAAACACCTTTGCAATGGAAGAAAAGCTACACCATAGTGCTAGTAGCCAATCTGCTCTATTTTATCCTCTTTTACCTTATTACTCAAAGCTATAACTAATATATGAGCTTCATAGATTGGATCATTTTATTGGGTACCCTTGCCTTTATCGTAGGGTTTGGTATCTACAAAACCCGGGGGAATAAAAGCGTAGCCGATTATCTAAAAGGAGGAAATCAAGCCAATTGGTGGACGATAGGGTTAAGTGTTATGGCAACCCAAGCCAGTGCGATTACTTTCCTTTCCACACCAGGGCAGGCCTTTCATAGCGGAATGGGATTCGTGCAATTCTATTTTGGACTTCCCATTGCCATGGTCATTATCTGCCTAGTGTTTATTCCGCTTTACCACAAACTCAAAGTCTTTACGGCTTATGAATATCTAGAAAGTAGATTCGATCTTAAGACACGTACACTCACAGCTATATTTTTCTTGATCCAAAGAGGATTGGCTGCAGGAATTACCATTTTTGCTCCTTCCATCATCCTTTCTGCCGTATTGGGATGGAACCTCATTTATCTTAATGTCATCATTGGTATTTTGGTGGTCGTCTATACCGTGAGCGGCGGTACCAAGGCCGTGAGCATTACACAGAAACAACAAATGGCCGTGATTTTCGGTGGAATGTTCATTGCTTTTTTACTCATTCTCAACTTACTCCCTTTAGATGTTGGGTTTGGCAATGCGGTAGAAATTGCCGGGGTAAACGATAAAATGAAGGTATTGGACTTCTCTTTCGACCTGAATAACCGTTACACCGTCTGGACAGGTCTTATTGGTGGTACGTTCCTTATGCTATCCTATTTTGGTACCGATCAGAGTCAGGTACAACGTTATCTGTCTGGAAAATCGGTACGGGAAAGCCAGATGGGAATGATCATGAACGGACTGCTTAAGGTGCCCATGCAGTTTTTCATATTGTTCATCGGGATAATGGTATTTGTGTTCTATCAGTTCAGTAGCTCACCCTTAAACTTTAACCCTGCTGCCGAAGCGGATGTACTTAACAGTGAATTTGCCGCAGAATACTTGGATTTACAGGCAGAAAAGGAAATTCTCGAGAAGGACAAGGAGACGCTACACTTACAATTTATAGATGCAAACGAAGGTGCCAAGGAAGCTCTGGCCGTGCAACTCAGGGAATTGAACACCGAAGAAGTTGCCCTTCGCGATAGAGCCAAGGAGTTGATTCGTAGCGCCAATCCACAGGCCGAAACGAACGATAAGGATTATGTATTCATTCATTTTATACTGAACAATCTTCCCATTGGCCTTATTGGCCTGCTTTTGGCTGCCATATTAAGCGCCGCCATGTCCTCTACCGCTAGTGAATTGAATGCTTTGGGATCTACTACAGCCATTGATCTCTACAAAAGAAATAGACCGGGCAGGGATGATAAGCATTATCTTAATATGAGCAAGTGGTTCACCCTACTTTGGGGAATCATAGCCATTCTCGTGGCTTGTGTGGCGAATCTGTTCGAGAACCTTATAGAGCTGGTGAATATTATCGGTTCCATTTTCTACGGAAATATCCTTGGCGTGTTCCTATTGGCCTTTTTCATAAAATTTGTGAAGAGCCAGGCTACCTTCATCGCGGCCATCATTACTCAAATAATCGTTGTGGTAATTTGGTATCTGGATAAGATTGACTTCATCAACCTACCCTATTTATGGCTCAATGCCATAGGTTGTATATTGGTTATGGGAATCGCTGCTATATTGCAAAGCTCAACGTCCCACAGTAAGCAATAATTCCGATCGGGTTTATAGATTAACTAGCTGTAATTCCTGGGACTCCCCTATTTTAAAGGAGTTTCGAGTTTTACAAAAGTCTCAAAACGTCTTTCACAAATTACGACCTGCACCAAAATTTGGGCCTTTCTCTTATTTATAAAGGGAAGGCATCTCTTCTTTTTTTTCGAAAACACCTCGCATAACTTAGAGTTGAAATTCTGAAAACCAATCAGTTAACATTAAACTTTAAGTCATGAAAAAATCATTATTCTTTCCTTTATGTATGGCATTCTTTTTTGTCTGTACACTTCATGCCCAAACATGGACCAATTACACAAGCAATGACGGTTTAATTGATGGATACATTTCTTCCATCATCCAAGATTCGGACGGAACCTTTTGGTTCGGAGACTGGGTGTTCGACACCTCTGCCGGTATTGGCTCATTCGATGGGACTAACTGGAACTCCTTCAGCACGGATGATGGCGCTGTAAGTAATGCTATCTTTTCTATGTTACAAGATTCTCAAGGCACTTACTGGTTTGGATCTATAGACGCTGGCCTTTCGAAATTTGATGGTACGGACTGGACCACCTATACCATGATCGATGGCCTCTTTGGCGATAACATTTATCACATCTTAGAAGATAAAGACAATTACCTATGGTTCTGCCATTTTGGAGGCGTGACCAAATACGATGGTAATAACAACTGGGTTTCTTTAGACCCGACCCAGGGAATGCCAGCAGCGCAATATTTCACTCAGATTCAAGATCGGGAAGGAAATTTCTGGTTTGGAGGTGTTGGTGACGTTGGTGTTGTATTTTATGATACCTCCGTTTTTACCACCATCACCACGGCCGATGGTCTCTCTTCTAATGATGTTTATGTAATCTTCCAAGATAGCAACGATAACATTTGGTTTGGCAACTACGATAATGTAGGCCTGGATAGGTACAACGGTACCTCTATATCTACCTTTACCGTTGCCGATGGTCTTTCGGGAAACAGCGTACGGGCTATCGGTGAGGACAGTATCGGAAACCTTTATTTCGGCACCAATTTTGGACTTTCTGTGTATGACGGATCTCAATGGAGCATTCTTGATACGACAGACGGCCTCATAGAAAATCATGTTCGTGCCATTATTGAAGACGACGAAGGCAATATGTGGTTTGGTACATGGGGCGGTGTTAGTAAGTACAACCCAACCTTAGGTGTTTTCGAAACCTTGGAAGAATCATTCACAATATATCCCAATCCTGCCTCCTCCATTCTAAATATTAATGCTAAGGTATCTATTACCCTAATTCAGCTCTATTCCATGGATGGAAAGGAGCTCACCTCACTAAAGGGAGATCAGTTGAATAGCATAGACCTTTCGGCCTTTCCTTCGGGAAGTTACTTGCTAAAAGTGACCAGTGTCGATAACAAGGTAGGCTTTCAACGGGTTTTGTTGCGTTAAATTTTTACTGAGCAATTAGCAACATGGACCGGCTTCCTTGGGAGTCGGTTCACCTTTTTTGCTCGTTGTTTTAGGGGGTTTCGTAATATTCGTAGGTCTCTGCATCGAAAATAGTCCCATCATCCAGAGATCGGATTTTGGTTAGGGGTAAATTCTCGTCATTATAGGTGAATTCATACTCCCAAGAGAATACACTTCCGCTAAATTGATTGGTCCTTGTAATACGGGTTACATTGTATCTCATATTTCGCCTCAGATATGGCTCGAATAAGTTCAATGCATCGCGGTCCTGCCTAAATTTCAAAAAACCAAATACGAATGGATGGAAATTGCGAAAGGCATAGTGATAGGGGTTAATCTTATCGTCGTATTCAATTTCGTATATACTCCAAAGGGGTACGCCACCTACGATATTATTTGTTTTGTATTCTCTGCATTCCACTAAGAGAAACTCATCATCATATTCAAACTCAAAGTAATTATAAGGTTCACTGCTAATGTCTAAATCTAAATACTCCAATTTCGTTAAATAGGTAAAACTTTCATCTAAAAAGGTATACCTTACAATATGGGTGCCTTCAAAAAATTGGTGCTCAATAACATTCTCGTTTACTAAAATATCCCCGGGGATTATGGCTATTCCATCCGAACTAAGAAAAGAGCTAAATGCAAATGAATTCAACTGTCCATTTTCATAACCGAAACGTCTCGTTTCGGAAAAATCCCAACCATTTGATATGTTGATAATTACACTTTCAATTAATCGATCCTCGCTGTCATATACAAAATCGTAATTGGGGCCAGACATAGGTTTTCCCGCTTCGGTTAACTCCAAAAGCCAATCTACAGGTTCTCCAACAAATACATTTACCTGAGTGTTTTTTAGAGCTGGAGGTAAGACCTCTTCCATTCCCTCCTCACTAGTATTATCACCATTATCTGTAGAACAACCCAGTGCTACCAAAAGGGTAAACAGAAAGAAATAAAAGCGTCTTGTATTTCCCATAATGTTGGTTTTAATGAATTAAATTAATAAAAATTCCACATGCCTTATGGAAATACTACTCTTGGTTCATAAAAAAAGGACGGCTTTCGCCGTCCTCAATCAACAATAACAAAATTTGAATTAAAACTTCGAACCGGTTTTAACATTGTACAAGTGAGTTTCCCCATTGCTGGAAACAAACTTAAATTTGTAGTTGCCTTGTTCGGCATCCTGAAAATCGAATACCTTCCCTAAGCTAATGTCATTCCCTAAGGTCCCCTCGAACACCAAATCACCAGTATCACTGTAAATGTATAAGGTGTAGGATGTGCTTTGGGTATTTAGGATCGAGACTTGTACCGTCTTGTTTTCTTCAACAATTGTAATGGTAGCATCCTCTCCGTTAATAACCTTAGTGTCGTTGGCATAACCAGCCATAGCGCTCATGAATGCAATAGCAACAAAAATTCTTTTAACTGTTTTCATAACGTAAGTGTTTTAATGTTACAGTGCAAAGATGCGACCGCCCTACAAATCCTACATCCACTCCAAAGGCCAGTTTATATTCTATTTTAACACAAAACTTATCTAATAAACCCTATTTTGTTAAAATACCATATATTTTGGTTAATTTTGAATCAGTTGCCTGTTACAAGGGGTGTTAATTTTGCATATATGAAAGCCCTAAAAAATCCAATATTGGAATCCATCTCCCCGGAGTATGGTAGTTCCATTAAAATCCACGATTATAAAGAGGAGTGCAATGAATTTGCACCTAAGTGGCACTTCCATCCCGAAATGGAAATCGTTTATGTTAAGGGAGGGAATGGTAAGCGGCATATTGGGAACCATATCTCCTATTACAATAATGGTGACCTCATATTTATTGGCTCCAATCTCCCACACTTTGGCTTTACAAACCGACTTACGGGGAACGAAAGTGAAGTGGTCATCCACATAAAGGAAGATTTCTTGGGGAAGGACTTCTTTGAAGCTCCCGAAATGAATGACATAAAACAGCTGTTCTTACGAAGCCAACAAGGAATTGTATTTCACTCCGAAGTAAAAGATATGTTTGGTGAAAAAATAGAAGCTTTATTAGCGCTGGATCCCTTCGACCGGATGCTCTCCTTCTTAAAGCTACTGAAAGAAATGGCAGCTACAGAACACTATACACTATTGAATGTGGAAAACATTGCGATAGAATCCAAACCCCAAGATACCCAACGGTTGGATCTTATCTACAATTTGGTACGTAACGAATTTACCAGACCCATTCCCCTAACCGAAGCGGCCGATCTCATCAATATGAGTGAGCAGGCTTTCAGTCGTTATTTCAAAAACAAAACGGGTAAGACCTTCACTCAATTCGTAAATGAGTACCGTTTGGTACATGCTTGTAAATTACTATCGGAAGGACAGTTGAGTATTACCCTTATCTGTTATGAATGTGGTTTCAACAACTTTTCGCATTTCAATAAAAAATTCAAAGAGTATACAGGAAAGAGTCCTTCGCAATACCGAAACGAATTAAAATCCATTGTAAAATAAAAAAGCCCTTCAAAAATGAAGGGCTTTTCAATGTTGTAGTAAATGATTTACTTCTCTGCCGATGCACGACCTTCCCAAACTTCTAGGGACTTGGTGTTAAGGGCAACGTAATCATCATTTCCAGCTTCCTTAGCCAATGCAAGGGATCTCTGAGCTGCTTTGATAGCGGCTTTCTTCTCTCCTGCTTTCGCATAGATTAGAGATTGCTGTCTGTGATACCAGAAAGCGGGCTTCTCGCGCATTTCGATAGCCTTCTCAATCCACATCTTAGCTTTGCCAATGTCCTTACCTGCTTCTAGGTAGTATACTGCAGCTTGATAGTAATCACGATCGGAAGGACCGTTCATTACGCTTTCAATACTGGCCGTTACCGCCTTATCTGTATGGAACTTAATCGGTACAGAAACATAGGTATTTTCCCAGATCATTCCCAAGTTGGCAGAATCGTTCTTGATATCGTCAAAACTAATTGTGAAGGTCTCAACGCTCATTGGCAAAGGGAATACTTGTGCGTTTACTTTAGCCGCTACTTTGCTGTCATCCCATTTTTGAGGAGTCCCCCAATTGTTGGCATCGCTATAGAAGATCACTTCCCAACTCTTTACGTTTGGCTTCGAAAAGATGGCGTAGGTCCCTGCCTTTACATCCTTACCACCAATCATTACATCATCGCTAAAAGTAATAGAGGTATTCTTGTTGGCACCGGTTCTCCAAAGTTTTCCGTAAGGCACCAATCCACCATAAATGGTTCTCCCTTTCATAGAAGGTCTAGAGTATTCCAGGGTAACGTCGGTGAGACCAACGGTTTGTACAATCTTCTGAGGAGTACTAGGAGCTGGGGTCTTAACTTGTGCTGAGGCTGTAAAAGCCAGTAGGCCAGCACATACGAAAAGGACTAATTTTTTCATTGTAGTGTTATTAATGGTTATATTGATTTTTCACGAAGGTACGATATGGCAAATCTTTAATAGTTAACAAAAACATAAAATAGAATTCCCACAGAATCTTACTTTTGCAGTGTGAAAACCAAACAATACATTGCCGAAGCCATTGGCACTTTTGCCCTTGTTTTTTGTGGTACAGGAGCCATAGTCATTAACGAATTTACAGGAGGAACCGTAACCCATGTAGGAATCGCCATCACCTTTGGACTCATTGTCATGGGAATGATCTATGCCTTTGGGGAAATTAGTGGTGCACACATTAACCCAGCCGTGACCATCGCATTTGCGTATGCCAAGAAATTTCCTTGGAAAGAGGTTCCCGCTTACTGCATTGCTCAGATCGTAGGAGCTTTTGCTGCCAGTGGATTATTATTGTTTTTGTTCCCTGAGAATGAATTATTGGGAAGTACGCTTCCACAAATCGATGTATTACGGGTTTTCGTTTTTGAAATAGTCCTCACTTTCTTTTTAATGTTGGTCATTATCAATGTATCTACAGGCTCCAAAGAAATTGGAGTCATGGCCGGAATTGCCATTGGAGGTGTGGTACTTTTGGAAGCTCTTTTTGCCGGTCCCATTACCGGCGCCTCGATGAATCCAGCCCGATCTTTGGCTCCTGCAGTCGTAAGTGGACACCTACAACATTTGTGGATTTATCTCCTAGCTCCGATAATCGGTGCGATTTTGGCGGTGATCAGCTGCAAATTGGTCAAAGATGACCACTGTTGTGACGATAACTGTTAAATCTCTGTAAATCTTATGTTTACCATTGATTTGAAGAAATTTCCTTCGTATATTTACGAAAAAAGGCAATGTTACGTTACTTTAAAAATATCTTCAAATTCAGAAAAAGAAAAAAGACAGGAATCAATGTTGAACTGTATCGTTTGTTCCAAATGAACAAACATGTCACCACACTTCGCAAATAGCTGTTAATTTTTGTTTAACTTTTTTGAATAAACAATAAACAAAGCGTACTTTTACAAAAGAATTGTACGTTTTGAAAATTTTTACACTCCATTCCAAACAGAATTTACCCATCTCTATGACAGAGGCTTGGGACTTCCTTTCCGATCCTAGGAACCTGAAAACCATTACACCCGACTATATGGGCTTCGAAATTCTATCGGGTGCCGATAGGCCCATGTATGCAGGCCAGATCATTCAGTATATTGTAACCCCGGTTTTGGGAATTAAGACCAAATGGGTTACTGAAATCACCCATGTTAAAGAAGGCATCTATTTTGTAGACGAACAACGCTTTGGCCCCTACTCCCTTTGGCACCACAAACATTTTCTGAAAGAGATTGATGGTGGTGTTGAGATGGAAGATATCGTCGACTACAAAATCCCCTTCGGAATTATTGGCCGTTGGATGCACCCTATATTGGTTCGCCCAAAACTGAAGGAGATTTTCGAATACAGAACAAACAAGCTCATTGAGCTATTTGGTGAAATGAAATAATGGCCACTGCAATAAACATCTTTTGGTTCCGTCGGGATCTAAGGCTCGATGACAATCTCGGCTTCTATAACGCTTTACGCGGGAAAAATCCAGTGCTCCCCATTTTCATTTTCGATACGGAAATCTTGGAATCCCTTCCCAAAGACGATGCTCGCGTTACTTTTATCCATGACATCCTAACGGATATGAATGCGCAACTAAAGGAACAAGGAAGTGGTCTCGCCATATATTATGGTACGCCGTTAGAAGTCTTTGCACAGCTTTCGGAACGTTTCGACATTGGACATGTCATCACCAATCATGATTATGAACCCTATGCCGAAGAACGGGATCAGCGTATTGCAAATTACTTAAAGGAAAAGGGCATCGGTTTTCACACTTACCAGGATCAAGTGATTTTTGAAAAGGATCAAATCGTAAAGGACAATGGAGATCCTTACGTGGTGTACACACCCTACATGAAAAAATGGAAATACCAATTCCGGAACCATTATACCCTGAAGCACTACGAGCCTGCTCCCTTATTTGATAACCTTTGGACGCCTTCCGACCTTCCATTTCTCTCTTTGGAAGAAATAGGGTTTAGGAGATCTTCCATATCAGTTCCTCCTGCCATCACCTCCCCTAGCCTCATCCAACAGTACGAAGCACGTCGTAACTTTCCGGCTGTAGACGGTACCTCCAGATTGGGGCCGCATCTGCGGTTTGGCACCGTGAGCGTTCGGAAAATGGTCGCCAAGGCCATTGCCGAAAAAAATGAAATCTTCTGGCAGGAACTTATCTGGCGCGAATTCTTCATGCAAATCCTGTGGCATTTTCCACATACAGTACACAAAGCTTTTAAGCCAGCCTATGATAGGATAGCGTGGAATAACGATCCGGAAGATTTCGAAAAGTGGAAAAAGGGTGAAACTGGATATTCTTTGGTGGATGCTGGAATGCGAGAACTGAATAGCACTGGGTATATGCATAATAGGGTACGTATGTTGGTAGCGAGCTTTTTGTGCAAGCATTTGCTTATCGATTGGCGATGGGGCGAAGCGTATTTTGCCGAAAAATTATTGGACTACGAAATGGCCAGTAATGTTGGTAATTGGCAATGGGCAGCAGGTAGTGGTGTAGACGCGGCTCCCTACTTCCGAATTTTTAATCCCATGACCCAGGCCGAAAAATTCGATAAGGAACAGAAGTACATCCGAAAATGGGTGAAAGAATTCGGAACCAACGATTATCCAACACCCATGGTCGATCATAAATGGGCCCGAGAACGCTGTCTATCAACCTATAAGGAAGCGTTGAACTGATTTTGTGCGATTTTTCCGAAAAAGTGCGTTTTATCGATAATTTACATACATTTATCGATGTTTTTATAGTATATTTACACAAAGCCCCTAATCTAATACTCATGAGCAACGAAGAAAACACCTTTCGCAATCGTGACATACTAGTAACCTACGAACCAAAAAAATGTATACATGCTGGATCCTGTTGCGCAGGTCTTTCAGAAGTCTTTAGAACCTCTGTGATTCCTTGGATCGATTTGGAAGGTGCCCCCTCAGAAAAAATCATTGAACAAATCCACAAGTGCCCATCTGGAGCGCTTAGTTACCAACGAATTGGCGAATTGGAAACCGTTAAGTAACATTTAACAGAAGTTACGCATTACAAGCACAATTTTTCTCCCTTTTTGTGGTTACTTTTGTCGTAACAAACCACCCTTACATCTATGAAATTCTATACACAATTATTACGTATTGCATTGTGCCTTTGCTTTGTCCCCACATTAGCACAGGAAGCACAGAACACGCTAGCAGATCAATTTACCGATGTCTTCGATAAATCGAACCGTTATGAAGATTATAAGGTCATTAAGATCTTCAAACTAAACAACCTTAGAAAAAGCGTTAACGACAGTATCGCCCTTATCGAGAAAAACCTTTCGGACGCGCAAGGGACCATCGATCAGCAAGCGGGTGAGATAAGTACGCTTACGGCAAATGTCACCAACCTTCAAACCGAATTGGCTACTTCTAAAAGCAAGGAAGATGGAATTCAGTTCTTTGGTTCCCTCATGAAAAAATCGACCTATAAGACCATTATGTGGTCGGTTATTGGGTTCTTACTATTACTGGCATTATTTTTCTTCACCCGATTCAGGAATAGTAACGCCATTACCAAGGTGTCCAATTTGAGACTTTCTGAAATAGAAGCGGAATTCGAAGCACACAGACAGCGTACCCTAGAGCGGGAACAGCAACTAAGAAGAAAACTTCAAGACGAAATCAACAAAAACAAAAAGGCGCCGTAAAGCGCCTTTTTTATTTCTCTGTAATTCCTTTTCAGATTAATCGATACGGGTAATCTTTGCCCCTATAGCTCTTAGGCGCTCGTCTATATTCTCGTACCCACGATCGATCTGTTCTATATTGTGAATGGTACTGGTTCCTTTGGCGGATAAAGCAGCAATCAATAACGAAATACCTGCACGGATATCCGGAGACACCATGGTAGTCGCTTTTAATTGCGATTCGAAATTGTGCCCCATCACCGTAGCCCTATGCGGATCGCAAAGGATGATTCGAGCACCCATGTCGATCAATTTATCCACAAAGAACAAACGACTTTCGAACATTTTTTGGTGGATGAGCACATTCCCTTTGGCTTGTGTACAAACAACCAGTACGATGCTTAAAAGGTCTGGGGTGAACCCAGGCCAAGGGGCATCGGCTACCGTTAAGGTAGAGCCGTCTATATACCCTTGAATTTCGTAACTATCTTGAGCAGGGATGTAGATATCATCCCCTTTCTTCTCTAATGCGATTCCCAGTTTACGGAAGGTATCAGGTATTAATCCCAAATTTTCCCAACTCACATTCTTGATGGTGATTTCACTTCGGGTCATGGCAGCAAGTCCAATCCAACTTCCAATTTCAATCATATCGGGGAGAACACGGTGATTACAACCGCCCAAACTTTCTACCCCTTCAATGGTCAATAAGTTAGACCCTACTCCAGATATCTTGGCTCCCATGGAGTTCAGCATTTTACACAATTGCTGAAGGTAAGGCTCACAAGCTGCATTATAAATGGTTGTAGTTCCCTTGGCTAATACGGCAGCCATTACAATATTGGCTGTTCCAGTTACCGAGGCTTGATCCAAAAGCATGTAGGTACCCGCTAGTCCATCGGGAGCATCTACACCATAAAAGCGCTCTTCCTTATTATAACGGAAGGTTGCCCCCAGTTTTATAAACCCTTCAAAATGGGTATCGAGACGTCTACGACCAATCTTATCACCTCCGGGTCGAGGTATGTATCCTTTTCCAAAACGCGCTAATAAGGGCCCAACAATCATAATGGAACCTCGTAACGAACTACCTTCCTGTTTAAACAGTTCGGATTCTAGATAACCTAGATTGATATCGTCACTCTTGAAAGCATATTTTCCTTTGCCTAGTTTTTGAATTTTTACCCCAAGATTACCCAATATGGTAATGAGTTTGTTCACATCCCGTATGTCCGGAATGTTTTCAATAACAACTTCATCTGGAGTTAATAAAACAGCACAAAGAATTTGTAGGGCTTCGTTTTTGGCCCCCTGGGGATGGATTTCACCTTTTAGGGAATGTCCACCTTCAATTTGAAATGTTCCCATATGTTATGTAGCGCAGATTAGGTTTAGAAGCGTTTGCGGCCTCTGTTTTTGTTTTTCCCTTTGTTGCTTGGTTTGTTGAAGCGTTTCTTGTTTTTCAACAACTGAAGTGAATCCGAAAGATCCTCTTCGCTTCCGTGCAAGTTGATCTTCCCATCCGATAATTCAACCAGATGCTCAAAGATCACACTATCTTCAACGGTGTCCTTGTTCCAATTAAGGAAGCATTTCTTCATATGGTTAGCAATGGTCATTACCAAAGCATCCTTTAAATCCCCATCTTCCCAACCATTGGCTACATCGATCATCCTTTTAATATTGTTACCATAGAAACGGTATTTAGGATGGTTTTGAGGATAGTTTAAAGGTTCCGGGCGTTCGGCCAATTCCTCTCGGGAAGGTTTTGGATATGGGGAGTCCACATCCAATTTAAAATCGGAAATAATGAACAATTGATCCCACAGCTTGTGCTGAAAATCGGGAACATCGCGTAAGTGTGGGTTAAGATTCCCCATGACCGCAATGATACTCTTGGCACATTTGTTTCTGGCCTCTTTATCTTCCATGGAAATGGCATGATCTACCATTTTTTGGATGTGACGTCCATATTCAGGAATAATTAAATGCGGACGTTCTGTATTGTATTCTAAATTTTCAACCAAAATGAAATAAGTTTAAAAGGAAGTGTCTTCGTTGAAGTATAACGATTGCAAAATACTAAAATTATAAGGAAATGACACCTTCTACCTTGGAAACTTCCAAATATTTTTCGATCACCGCATCTGGTGATTCCATGGTCACTTTAATGGAAACACTCGTGTAAGTCCCCTTGGAAGAATCCCTCGTACTTATTTCTGCATTCGTACCGTTAAAAACCGCCTCTATTTCGGCAATCTTCTCAATACTGGCAGGCACAATAAACTTAAACATATAGGGAGAAGGCCATTCGGTATCCAATTGTAGTTGCTCCCGTAACCGATCGTAAAATTCTGTTGATTTTTCGTTGCTTTTCATAGCCAAATATCCTAAAAAACGATTGCAAAGATACACTTTTAAGTATCAATAAATTGTTCCGATATTTGTACGATTAATACACTGGATAGATTGAATACAAAAAGAATCGTAATTACAGGAGGACCTGCCACTGGAAAAACATCCTTGATCGATGCATTGGTAGCTATGGGATATGAATGTTATCCTGAAATCATCAGGGAATTTACCGCAGAGGAGGTAGAAAACAAATCGGAAGAAGACATACAATCCAACCCCATCGTTTTTGCCGATGACTCCTTATTGTTCAATAAAAAATTATTACACGGTCGCCAACAACAATTCGAAGCTTCCCTTGCTTCCAATGGCAATTATATATTCTTCGATCGCGGGGTGGGCGATGTATTGGCCTATATGGACTTTTTCGATCAGGAGTACAGCACACACTTTACCGATATCTGTAAAGAAGTAGCCTACGATGCCGTCTTCATCCTTCCGCCATGGAAGGAGATTTTCGGGGTAGATGAAGGACGTTTCGAGGATTTTGAAGAAGCTATAAAATTGTATGATCACTTGAGAGAATCCTATTCCCATTTTGGTCACGATCCCATCACCGTTCCCAAGGATACCGTACCAAACAGAATCGAATTCATACTTTCCCAACTTTAGGTCCTATTTTGAAAGAGCCGATAGACATATTACGAAAGTACTGGAGGCACGACACCTTCCGACCGCAGCAGGAAGCTATTATACATAACATTCTTAGGGGCAAGGATACTGTGGCGCTCTTACCGACAGGTGGAGGAAAATCGATTTGCTTTCAGATCCCTTCCCTACTTTTGGAAGGAATCTGTATTGTGATTTCCCCTCTGGTTGCCCTTATGGCCGATCAGGTGAAAAGCTTAAACGAGAAAGGTATTAAGGCACTGCAAATTCCTGGCGGCATTCCTTTCTCCGAGCTCTCTACCCTACTAGACAATGCTTGCTATGGAGATTACAAGTTCCTGTACCTCTCTCCAGAGCGATTACAACAGGAAGTGGTACAGAACGCCTTACAACGCATGACAGTAAATCTCGTGGCCGTGGATGAAGCGCATTGTATCTCACAATGGGGAAATGATTTCCGTCCTGCCTACCACAACATTAAGGTCATACGGGAAATTCACCCTAAGGTTCCTTTTGCGGCCTTGACGGCTACCGCTACCCAGAAGGTACTTGAGGATACTATGGTTCAACTCCAATTGGAAGAGCCCAAGGTTTTTAGGAATTCGTTTGTTCGTGAGAACCTTTCCTTTCACGTTTGGTCCGTGGCCGATAAGGAATATAGAATCCAGCAATTGCTGGAGGGACAAGAGGAATCGTCGATTATTTATGTGCGGAGTCGATCCCTTTCCGAAAAAATGGCAGCCCGCTTGCATCATTTGGGCATTCCCAGCACCTTTTTCCACGGAGGCCTTTCTACCGAAGAAAAAAACAAGCGTTTGGCCTCTTGGAAAAGAGGAACCGTTTCTACCATGGTGGCGACCAACGCCTTCGGTATGGGTATAGATCACGGTGCCGTAAGGCATGTTATTCATGTACAGTTACCCGAAAGCCTGGAAAGTTATTTTCAAGAAGCCGGTAGAGCCGGAAGGGATGGAAACCCTTCACAAGCAATCCTGCTTTATACCGAAGAAGACAAAGGCCTTGCCAAAAGACAATTCGTGGACTCCCAACCTACTTTTGAAGACGTAAAGAAGTTATATAGAACGCTGAATAACTACTTTCAGATCCCATACGGGGAAGGCGGTTTTTCGGTGCATGAATTCAATTTCACACAATTTTGCCATACCTATAAATTACATCCCACTACTACCTTTCATGGCATGAACCTACTGGATCGATTGGGGATACTGCGATTACAGAAGGAATTTGGTCGTAAGTCCATTGTCAAATTCCTGGTTTCTTCGGAAGTGCTTTTGAATGAATTCGAAAACCAGGTGTCCTTTGCCATTGTTGGTAAAACCATCTTGCGGATGTACGGAGGGGTATTCAACACCCCTACTCCCCTGAACATAAATTTGGTAGCCAAAAAGCTGTCCATGCCCAAGGCGAATGTGATTGCTGTGCTTCAGGAAATGGCGGAAAAGGATCTTCTGGAACTTCAACTTTTTGAAACGGACGCGTCCATTACATTTTTGGTCCCAAGGGAAGATGACAGAACCCTGAATCCTTTAAAAAAGGAAATCGAGGCGCAGAAAGACCGCAAAGCCAGTCAATTGGAAACTGTGTTGAAATATGTGGAAAATAACAGCGAATGCCTTCAGTTGCAAATGACTGCGTATTTCGGAGAAGTAGCTAGCGAACCTTGTGGTCATTGTTCGGTTTGCCTAGAGAATACCACCAAGAATTCCGATTCCCTAGCGTACATCGCTTCCGAGATTTTAGCACTTATAAAAGAAACCCCGCACGATTCTAGAAGCCTGATTAAAAACCTTAATTTTGCCGAGAAGGACATATTGGAAACCCTATCTATGTTATTGGATGCAGGGAAAATTCAATTGAATGCAGTCAGCCAATATTTCTGCAAATAAAAATTACTTAAAATATACCATCTTTGAGAGCACTTCGAATCGTATTTATGGGGACTCCCCATTTTGCCGTGGGCGTTTTACAAACCATTATTGAAAACGGACATAAGGTCGTAGGCATTATCACTGCTCCCGATAAGCCTGCGGGCCGTGGACGTAAATTGCGGCAATCTGCAGTAAAGGAATATGCCCTATCGCAAGGACTTCCTGTATTACAGCCCACCAACCTAAAGGCACCGGAGTTTTTGGATGAATTGAAAGCTTTGGAGGCCAATCTTCAAGTGGTGGTTGCTTTTCGCATGCTTCCAAAAGTGGTTTGGGACCTTCCAGAGTTTGGAACGTTCAACCTACATGCATCCCTCCTTCCAGAATACCGAGGAGCTGCTCCCATTAATTGGGCGGTGATCAACGCGGAGCAAGAAACCGGGGTTACCACTTTCTTTATCGATGAGAAAATAGATACGGGAGCAATCATTGCTTCGGAAAAAGTAGCCATAGATCCTAGGGAAACAGCGGGCAGTCTTCATGATAAACTCATGGAAACTGGAAGCCAACTTGTAGTGCATACTTTGGATATGATTGCCAATGATAAGGCGACTCCGCAACCACAGGATAAAAACTTGGAATTTAAAGAGGCACCCAAGCTCACTTCCGAAAATACTCAAATCGATTGGTCACTTTCGTTAGAAAGCATTGATGCCTTTATAAGGGGATTATCTCCATACCCATCGGCATGGGCTGTCCTTATTAATAAGGATAAGGAAATGAAGGTTAAGATCTATGGATCTGAAATAGAACCCGAATCGCATTCGCATACGCTAGGAAGTATATTTACGGAAAAAAGGAAATTAAAAGTTGCCGTTGAGGGCGGCTACCTCCATATCACCGAAATGCAAATTCCTGGGAAGCGTAAAATGGACATCGGTGACCTTTTAAATGGTTTTGAAGTAGAAAAAGGGGCATATTTCTCGTGAGGCCTTGTTATTACTGATTTAAGCAAAATCTTGTCAAAAACGCCCATCTTTATTAACAAAGCTTTTAAGTTATCAACAAAAACGGCGATTTAGCCCGCCATTACTTGCGTGAACGGATAATCCGATTAAATTTGTAGGGCAATTATTAAAAAGTTTAACCAACAATTAATTTAAAAAGTAAACTATGAACAAATCAAATTTAATCGACGCAATGGCAGAGGATGCCGGAATCACTAAAGCAGCTGCAAAAAAAGCGTTGGAGTCTTTCTTAGGAAATGTTGAAGGATCGCTTAAAAGTGGAAACAGAGTTTCTTTAGTAGGATTTGGATCTTGGTCAGTATCTAAGAGAGCTGCTAGAGAAGGAAGAAACCCACAAACAGGAAAAACTATCAAAATCGCTGCTAAAAACGTTGTAAAATTTAAAGCAGGTTCAGATTTATCGGATAGTGTAAACTAATCACATTATATCTTATAATGCTAAAACCCCACCAAGAAGGTGGGGTTTTTTAGTACCCAAAAAGGAAGAATAGACAAAACTATTGGATATTACTAAATTATTACTTAGCTTTAATTGACCAAACCATTTAAAATGATTGGCCTTAAACCAACCAAGGGAGTGTTGCTCGTGGCCGAACCCTCTATCATCGGTGATGTGTCCTTTAACAGATCGGTGGTTCTTTTGGCAGAGCACAATGAGAATGGGTCTGTAGGATTCATCCTCAATAAACCTCTGGAATATTGTCTGCGGGACTTCATACCCGAAATAGACTCAGAATTAAAGGTTTACAACGGCGGTCCAGTGGAACAAGACAATCTCTATTTTATTCATCGTGTTCCAGAATTGATCCCAAACAGTATCGAAATTTCCAATGGAATTTACTGGGGAGGGGACTTCAATACCATCCTAGGAATGCTTCAAAATGACGAATTAAAGGAGGATCAAATCCAATTTTTCCTCGGATATTCGGGTTGGTCCAGTGAGCAATTGGAGGACGAATTAGAGGTAAATAGCTGGGTAATTACCAAAAATGAAGCAAAAAATGACATCATTGGAGGTTGTTGCGAGAACTTTTGGAAGGAAAAAATGCTAGAATTCGGAGGTGACTACGTTCTTTGGTCCAATGCTCCAGAAAATCCCAATCTCAACTAACCCAATCGGGCTTTCGCATTCAACTTGCCCAATAAGTCCTTAGCGACTGCATTTCCATATTCCTTTTTCCTGTATTTAGAAATCGGCTGTATCCCTACAATGGTATTGGTAATGAACATTTCGTCCGCTTTCTGCAATTCGAAAGGCGAAACAGAGGCTTCTTCCAAAATATAATCGGGTAATTGTCCTAAAATCGCAATGAGCTGCTTTCGCAATATTCCATTTAAACAACCATCGGCAAGCGGAGGTGTTTTTATTTTGTAACCATTTACCAAGAATAAATTACCATTAAGGGCTTCAATGACTTGCTTTTTGTCATTCAGCAACAGACAATTTTCATATCCGTTTTCTTGGGCGAATACACTTCCCAAAATATTCACCGAACGGTTATTGGTTTTTAAGGTAGAAAGTAAGCCTGCATTTACGTAGTGATCTTTGAACAACTCAACTTCATAGGGTTTTTCAGCCAGCACATAAAACGGGGTTTCTATAGGTTCTGGTTGAATGAGATAGGATACCTCCTTGGAGGTTGGAGTATACTTTCCTCCCCAGCTTCTCCATACCAAAAGTTTCACACGGTATGCAGCGTTCCCTTCAGATTGTGCTGCTAGAGTCTTCTGAATTTCTTCTTCCAAAAACTCCAATGTAAAATTCATTGGGATTTCCATACGCATAATTCGCATGGAAGCCATGAGACGGAAGTAGTGATCTTCCCAAAAGAAAATTTTACCTGCAGAAACTTTGATGGTTTCGAAAACTGCATCCCCATAATGCAAGCCTCTATTGGTGAAGGACATAGAGGGAGTTTCTTCTGAAAGTAGGGTACCGTTATAATTCAGCATAAAAAAACCGCCTTTATAAATAAGACGGCGCAAAGATACTGTATTCTTGGGTTTCCATTAGGTAGAACCCAAGATATGTTTTAGGTTGGAGACCATATTATCCCACAACATTTTTCCCTCTTCCACCTCATCCTCTTCGGCAAAGTCGGTCACCATTAAGGATACGTCTTTCGTTATATCGTCCACCTGAATACGCAATTCGAAATAATAATCGGTATCCTCATCATCTTCCCAACGGAATTTGATACGTTCGCCGCTTTTCTTTCCGAGCAATTGAGCGCGTTCTTCGCTTCCCTCCCAAATGAAGGTGAAAAACTCACCACGGGAGTTCACGTTGTCGGCATACCATTCGCTCATGCCAGAAGGGGTAGATATATACTGATATAGAAGGGATGGAGAAGCCAGAATTGGAAACTCCATTTCGTACTTTATTTTTTCGTCCATGTGGTAGATTTCAGTTAGCTAATGCCCAATATAGATATTAATTTGAAACTTAAAAAGAAAGGGATTGAAATTTTTTCGAGTCATCGGTAAACAACAAAAAACACCTCCCTTCTGCATTTTCTGATTTAAAAATTAGAGGGCGAAATGGAAAAAATGTTACCAAATGCACATAACTTTTTTCTTTCCGAAATCCAGTGAAAGAAAAATACCCTAAAACATTTGTCCTTTTGTTTAGGTAGCGGGTGGATAATTTAGTCCTGTTAGAATTCATCCTCGCTCATCTGTAAAACATGACGCCGGTCATAGTAAAATGATCGGGGCATGCCTAGATTTGAATCAAAACTACAGCCATGAAACGTATATTACTACCCACAGACTTTTCGGATAATTCAAAAAACGCTATTGATTATGCCTTACAATTCTTTAAAGGGCATCCTTGCCATTTCATATTCTTGAATGTGCAAAAACCCTCGGAGTTCTTATTGGATGATTTTTATACGGCTCCAGCCACAGCTACGATCAATGAAACAGTCCTTAAAGACAACAAAAAGGAATTGGAGCTACTGCTTATAGACTGCAGGGAGAAATATCCTTCCAGACTTTTTTCTTTCGATAGCATTACCGATTATGACACCCTTACCGATTCGATTTCCCAAGTGGTGAAAGCCGAGCATATCGATCTTATCATTATGGGATCCAACGGAGCTACCGGCGCTAACGAAGTAATATTTGGGAGTAATACGCTTAAAGTGATTCACAAGGTAGATTGTCCTGTACTCGTAATCCCTGAAGGGTATTCGTATATACCTATAAAAACGTTACTCTTCTCAACACATAATCAAGAGTTCTATCCCGACGGGATGCAAACCCTAAAGAGTATCATCGATTTGAAAAAACCGAAGGTAACCGTGCTCGATATTCAGGATGGCAACAAGGAATACGATCCAGACGATGAACTCGCTTCTTTGGAATTATTTTTAGAACGGAAACTGGATGACTACTACATATTGGAACATATCCCTGTCGCGATAGCAATAGACGCCTTTACCCAATTGCATCCGGTTCAGCTTCACGCTCTGTTTGTAGAACGCAAAAGCTTCCTGAGTCGTTTCATTTTTGGATCTACCACTTCAGAAATAAGTTACGAAAGCAGAGTTCCCCTACTCGTGTTGCATTCTTAAAAGGTTAAAAAAACGAACTGGGCTTCTCGATACAGTTTTTCGTTGAAAAACCACTCGAAGTCCTTCCTTCTAGGAAAGGTCGCCGAGTGATTTTGACGTAGTCAAAATTGTATCGGGGTGCTCTTGTAGCAACAACTACTTACGCTCAAAAATATCAACGCTGCTTGCGGGACCAAACAAAAAGAAAGATCAAGGCGATGATGATCATGGCTGCCAATGCTGCACCCAAGAAGTAATCTTCCCGCATAGAATCATCCTGAAATAAAAGGATCGGTATGTGTATCGCATTATTCATTTGTAGATAGGTTTAAGAGGTTACCAATTCGCAAGCGGCCACTTTGCCAGCTTCCCAGGCATCTAAGTTTTTTATGGTTCTTTGGGCTATGTTTTTTAAGGCTTCACGCGTGGCAAAAGCCTGATGCGGTGTAAGAAGTACTTTGGGATGATTCAACAACCGCAACAATTGGGGATCTTCCAAATAGGGACCATCGGAGTGATCATAGAAGAAAATCCCGCTTTCCTTTTCATAAACATCGGTGACATAACCCGATACCTGTCCTTCGTCCAAAGCCCTAAGTATATCCTTTGTTTTTACAATGGCCCCGCGTGCAATGTTTACAATGAGTGGACGGTGTTCCAGCGAATTCAAAAAAGATTCATCGATGAGATGATATGTCTCCGTAGTCAATGGAAGGCACACAAAAAGAATATCTACCGTACGGCACAAGGCTTCTTTTGAAATATAATCCACATCATATTGTGACTGCAAGGTTTCATCTATGACGGTATCATTGGCATATAGGGAACAGCCAAAGCCGTACATAATTTTGGTAAGCACGCTCCCAATTCTACCCGTACCCATAACACCCACCTTCTTATTGTGGATGTCCATGCCTACTAACTGATCCAAAGAAAAGTTGTTTCTACGAATCTGTTGCTGCGACTTTACGATTCTTCGGTTAAAGGACTGTAGAAGGGCCACACCATGTTCGGCTATGGCATGGGGAGAATAATCGGGTGCATTGGCGACCTTAAACTTCAGTTTCCTCGCCATGGCAACATTGATATTATCATGTCCGGCCGATCGTAAGGTGATGTACTTAACACCAAAATCCTTCAGCTTTTCCAATACAATGGGGGAAGCATCATCTGCGGAGAAAATGGAAATGGCCTTATGACCCAACGCCTTCATGGCCGTTTCGCTGGTAAGTCGGTCCGCTACATAGGTGAGATTATGAATGCCATTATTGGCCTTATCCAAAAACGGTCGTTCAAACTCTTTGGCACTGTAGACCAGTACTTTCATAAGTTTACGATTAAAAGTTGGCGATCCTCTAAGGAACGTACCAGGGTTTTCACATAGTCTCTTATACTTCGGTCCCTATTGAGGCCTTCTACGATGTCGATATTCCCGCTCCATAGTAGTTCCCGTTCCTTTTCTGGACAGATACAATAGAGGCTCGTCTGTGCATGGTAAAGTGTATAGGCTTGATATTCGTTATGGAATTGGGACGCATCTTGAGATTGATAATAATCCTCCCGAAAGGAGTTAAAGGAATTATCGAAGTTTCTGAGTGCCTGCATGAGGGTTACTTTATCCTCCGAACCAATGATTTTAGAGAATAGAATGGCATCGAACCCAGCTTCTAATAGTTGTTGTTCTATTTCATTGAGCTCAGCTTCCGACTTTCGTTCGTCGGCAAAGGAGGATTCGAAAAAATCGATACTCCGTACTGCAATTACATTTTCCTTTTTCAATTGGTCGGCCAACTGTTCCTCAAACTGCATTCTAAGTTCTTTGTCTTCGGCCAAACCGATGACAAGTACTTTATTGGCTTCAAAATTAACGGCTTCCTCACTTTTCCATTCGTTTACCAATTTGCTGGAGGAACAACCCAAAAATAGAAAAGCGATCAGGGTGGTGAATAATAAGGGTTTCATAATAAAAGGTTTTGGGTTACTATTAAATTGCGATGGTTAGCCGGAAATCTGTTTCCTTTTTTTCTTTTTCATGATTTGTTGAATGAGAAGAAAGATCTTTCTCTTCGTCTCTTTATAGTTGTTCAGGTAGCTTAGCACTTCCATTTTGAGAAAATAATGGGCTTCCTTGAATTGTTTCTCTTCCTGAATCTGGTCCACACCATCTACCAGGATTTCCAATCGATTGCTGTGTTTAAGTACATCATCAAATAATCCATCGACCTCTTTTTCCTCTTTGTACAGTTCGCTAATAAGTTCTTGGCTTTCTTTTCTTATTTCTTTTGAAATGAGCTCTAGGGTGTGATTTGCAATAAGCTGATTAAGGAACCTCTGCTCTACTTTGATGAATTCCAATTCGGATTTCCATTCCAAAGTGGCTTCATGAAGCTCGTCCGGGCTGCTCCATTCTACAAATCGATAGGCTTGTTTTGCTTTTTTCATGATTTTGGCATTAAAAAATGGCGGAAGACATCTCCTCAGCGCCGTTCCGCCATGTAAGGTCAAACTATCTCGATTACTTTTTTGGATGGTGATTGAAGTTCTTCGTTTTTCAGAAGATGCAACTTTAGGATTCCATCTTTATAGGTAGCTTGTACCTCCTTGTCTCGGTTCACCGAACTGGGGAGTCTCATTCTTCTATCGAATTCTTGATAACTGAATTCTTTGCGGGTATACCCCTCGTCTCCTTCTTCGGTTTCCTCACTTTTCTTTTTTGCACATACATGCAGGAATTCATTTTCCATGGTCACCTCGATATCCTCTTTTGAAAAACCGGGAACAGCAAGCTCGATCTCGAAACTATCGCTGTTCTCCTTCACATTCATTGCCGGTACGTTTCTATCACGAATGAAAAAATCGTCAGCAAAAAAATCGTCGGTATCAAACCAAGGGGAAAGTCCTTCAGATAACCATGGGAACCTTCTTTTGTTGAATTTAATTAGTGACATAATACGAAGCGATTTATGATTATTAATATGCAGATTAAAGGTACGCTTCGGCGCACATGACCGAAATGATAATTATCAGCTTTACAGTTTTTTAAGGGCTACATTTTGCAGTTCCAATCAAACTAGGATCTTAACTATGTCGTACAGCTGTGGCATCGTGGTTCGCCATCCATGAATATCCTGGATTTTCGATCTAAGTACATCTCTTGCTGTGGCTTCTCCATGAATAAGAAACACTTCTTCCGGGATGTTTTTAATATCCCCTATCCAATATAAAATACCCTCTTGATCTGCATGCGAAGAAAGCCCCTCTATATGATGTACTTTCGCTTGTACGGGCATGTACTTTCCAAAGAATTTTACCTCGTGAGCGCCTTCCAAAAGTTGTCGGCCCCGAGTACCTTCCGATTGGTATCCTACCAACAAGACGGTGGTAGAGGGTTCATCTATGAGTTGCTTCAAATACGTCAATACCCGACCCCCCGTAATCATTCCGCTACCTGCTATGACCACCTTAGGCCGAGGATCGTCTATCGTTTCCCACGTCTCTTTGTAGGAGGAAACCGTAGTCATTCTGCGATCCATATTGCGTAGATCTGAAGGCGAAAGTTTATGCCAACTTGGAAATCGCTGAAACACATCGAATACATTATCTCCCATGGGGCTGTCTATAAAAACAGGGATGTTGGGAATGTTGTTTTTTCGGTATAAGGACCAAAACAAGAACATAAGCGTCTGCAAACGTTCCACGGCAAAGGATGGAATAATGAGCGCTCCTCGGTTGTGAAGGGTCTCCATAACCAAGTCGGACAACTTTTCGAAGACATCCTCCTTGGGATGTAATTTGTTGCCATAGGTACTTTCTAAAAAGAGATAATCGGCCCATTGGGGTTTCTCTGGGGCTCGTAATAGAAAATCGTCATTCCGACCAATGTCGCCAGAAAAGACGAATATTTTCCCATAAATGTCGATTTCGATAAAGGTGGAGCCTATGATATGTCCATTATAGCGAAATCGAACCTTGATTTCATCGAAAAGATAAAGCCACTCATCTTTTTCAATGGCCTTGAAATACCCCAGGGTTGTTTCAGCCTCCATTTTTGCGTAAAAAGGAAGGGCTGGGTAGTGTTTGGAATAGCCTTCGGTATTGGCTTTTTCGGCTTCTTCTTCGTGGATTTTAGCACTGTCTTTTATAATGATCTCGGCAATAGACAAGGTAGGAGCCGTTCCCCAAATCTCGCCCCTAAAACCCTGCCTTACAAGTCTTGGCAAGTATCCTACATGATCCAAATGCCCATGCGTCAATAAAACATAATCGATATTGGGAACAGGATATGAAAGATCCTTCCAGTTCTGTTCGCGTAGTTCCTTTAAGCCCTGAAATAGACCACAATCGACCAAGATAGTACCTTTGGGGGTTTCCAATAAAAATTTGGAACCTGTTACAGTACCCGAAGCTCCCAGAAAATGCACTTTTACCGTTCTCATATTAATGTATTGTACATAACAGCTTTACTTCATCGAGGATTCGTTGCTTCCTACTTTCCGAAATCCCCAAATGATCCAAGTAAAAATGATCGTTGATCAATTGACGGCACAATACAACATCACGGCTTAGTAGAAATTGTTTCTCCCTTTTAGTGAGTAAGGTAGAAACGGTAATAGGATACAATCCCAGTCGATCGATGCGATCCTTTAAACCGTCATTCTCTGGATAATCCCAACTTATGAGTTGAAGACCCGCACAATTGCCATACGTCCGCGCATCCTTGGTAAAACGTGTATTGGTAACGACCCAGCATTCTGAAGGAGCCTTGTCCTCTCCATGGCCCTTAAAGCTTAACAAAATGTCTTGGTAGCGGGAATTTATGTATAAGGGAACCTTGACGTCTGACTTGTTCCCCGGATCTCCATGGAACTTACATTCTACCAAAGTCGTTTGTCCATTTTTCTTGGCTACGATATCTACTTCATGCGTAACACACTTTCCCGGCACAAATATGTTTACTGAAGTATCATATCCCGAATAATAAAGAATAGCAGCCACAAAGCGCTCGAATGGAAAGCCCGTAGGGCCTAATTCATAAATGGCCCGCTTCAATTTATAGCGGGAAGCGTAACTGGATTTTTTCTTTTTGAGTAGTGAAAAGGCCCGATGATAAATTTCCTTGGTGGAAATGCCTTGATAAAGTTCGTCCCTAACCACGTCAATAATCCCTTCTACAGTTTCATGGTCGGCGCCACTTCGTTGAAGGGATTTCCTTAGCTTCTCGAAAGAGAATTGCCCCTTCTCTCCAGAAGACTTAATAATTTCTATATCATGAGGTTCCATAACACGATTTATGGAATGGCATTTTTGCCTTCGAAATAGTCACGAACCCAAGCTTTCATTTGATTTTCGGTCATACTATCGGCCTTGCACAATGCTTTTACCTTGGCAGCAATCCCTTTATGGGAATGTTCTAGTTCCTTGATGAATTTCTGTCCCGTTTCGGCGGGGCCAAATACAACGATCGCATCTGCCTCATGCAAATATTCGCAAATACGATCAAAGTACATCTTCATTTGGTGCTTTTCACGCTCTAGGTATTTACTATCCTGAACAACATCCTGCGGCCCGCCTTTAAATCGGGTACCCGATCCTCCATGAGGACGAAAACTTTCAATCTCAGAATCTATTCTTTTCACTTTTTGTTCCCGCTCGCCTTCCTGTGAAATGATGTAAGCTTCTTTCTTATCGAGCCATATTCCTACCTGTTTCATGATCGTGGTATTTTAGTTTCGTAAGTCGTGCATGGCCAATATGGGGATTTCGGAATCGACACCGATCTTTTTCACCATGGGCTGGTTGAATACCGTATTGAAAAATGTGTGCTTCTTATTTATAAAGGCAATCATTTCGCTTTCTCTACTCTGTACAAAAAGACGTAAGGCTACATGAATGCTTGTATTTTCCAGAGTGTGGAAGGAGTACTCCAAGCCTTCGAAATACTCTTCTAACAGGGCCTTATAGTTTTTCTGTTCCTCGTCCAATTCTAATTCCTGACGTACATGTAATACACGAATAGGTGCATTGGTAATGCGAGCAATTTCAATTAGGTATTGCAACTCCCTTCTTTTAAAATGGGTACGGAAGCTTGTTGGGAACACAATTTCATTCGGTTCTGAAAACAGAATCCCTGGGGGAATAGCCATTACAGGACAATTCCGGATTTTCTCCATCGCCATAACGGCATTGCTTCCAAAAGCAACATTGAGGCTATCTGTTTTCCCTTTGGTACCCATGACCACCAAATCGATATCCTTCCTCTCAATCACATCTTTCATGGCCGGAATCAAGTTTTTTTCACTGGAAAGATAGTAGTACACGTGTTCTGGCGATTCGTCCCGGAACGAAATGCGTTGAGAGATTTTCTTCAACTCATTTTCCGATTTTTCTAGAAGAGCCTGTCGATGTTTACTTTTTGAGAATGGAGAGGAAGCCAATTCTTCTGCCGTGTATTGGTCTAGATCGTAACAATTGAGAATATAAATGTCACACTCCTCATTTTTGAAAAGTTCCAACGCATAGCAAATAGCGCCCCAAGCATTCCTTGAGAAATCTGTCGGGATTAATATCTTTTTTTTCATGGCAAATTCGTTTATCGTTCACAGGGTAAATGTATCTTCCTTCTTCATTAAAAACCATGATATTGGTCACTTGGAAGCAGGAATCATAAAAAAGGGAATGCTAGGGTGTAGTCCTACTTTTTTCACAATGGATTCCCGGAAAAGACTCTTCAGGAATCCGTGTTTGTAGTAGATCATAACCAATACGTCTATATTATTATCGTAAACATGGTCTGTAATCACTTCCGTTTTACTGAAACCCCGCCGTAACCAATACACATCATGTGTAACCGAGTCCAACTGATGGCGAAGCTTGGACAAATGTTCCTTTTGATCCAGTTCCAGTTTGTCCTCCATCATAACATGAAGAATCTGCAATGCTCCTTCGTCCAGAGCAACCAATTGCAATAAAGGAGCAAGTTCTTTCTCGGTATATGGGAACTTAAAACCCGTAGCAAAAGCAATGTGCTTTAACGGTCTGTAATCCATGTGTTCCGGAATGACCATAAGCGGAGCGCCTTTTATTTTTTTAATAATACGCACTGTGTTGCTACCCAAGAGCACCTCTTTCGCTCCGGTTTGTCCTTTGGTTCCCATAATGACAAAGTCGATGTCCATTCCCTTTATCAGATAGTTCACCTCCTTTGGAAGTCTTTTGGAGGAAGCAATCGTTTCGAATTCATGTCCTTTTCCTTCGGCATCCATCGTAATGGAATGCTTTAACTCTGTCAACTTCGTTTCTGCACTGGCAAAAAGTTCGTCGATCACTTCTTCGGACTTTCCAATGTCTACCCTACTAGTTAGGCGGGACACCTCACTCTCGAAAGAATGAAGTAGGTAGAACTTACAGGGCTCCTTACCAAATAACTGTGTGGCGTATAACAATGCATTGTACGCATTATTTGAAAAATCGGTGGGTATCAATATATTTTTCATGGCTGAAAAGTTTATGAATGAATCCGCTCTTCGGAAGGAATTACCATGAACGGAACTTTGGTATGGTACACAAGCTCATTGATAACGGGTTTGAACAGCAAGTTTTCGAAGAAGGAATGCTTGTTATGAACCATGACCAGAAAATTGATCTTATGCTTTACCTGAAACTCTTCTACAGCTTCAACAACATCTACCCCCTCGGCAGTATGGAAAACATGAGCCACATTCCTGAAGTACGCGTCTAGAAAGCTTTTCTTATCCTCCTGACTGTTATCCAAAGGTGTTCCGTGGTAGGCATTAAGAATATTGGTTCTAGACACATGCATCTCTGAAATGTCCTTCAGCAACGAAAGAAATCGGTTTTCCCGATCGAACTTGAAATCGGTAGCAAACAAGATCTCCTTAGGCACTTCATAATGAAAACTCGCAGGTACAGCGATTACAGGACACTCCACCCGCTTTATGGTATGCATGGTCTGAGTCCCTAAAAACACTTCTTTGGCCCCAGTGGCTCCAGTGGTTCCCATAACCACCAAATCGATATTATGATTTGCAACAAGTTCATTGATCTCAGCAGCTAACATATTGAAAGCCGAAAGTTTCACATAGATATGTTCGGGATCCACAAACTCACTTTTTATTCGTTCCTCAACTTCATCCAACCCCTGTCGTGAATTGGCCGACGCCATTTTTTCCAATTCCAAGGCCGAATAGCTGTTGATCATATTCACCCCTACATAATAAGAGGCAGGCGTATAGGTATTGAGTAGGTAAAAGGTGCAGGGAGATCCCTTAAAGAGCTGAACAGCATAACGAATGGCGTTGTAGGCATTCTCGGAGAAATCGGTGGGTAAAATGACTCTTTTCATGATTTTCTGATTTTTTTGAGGTTATCTGGGTAAGTTTTGCAAGATGAGGAAGGGTATTTTCACATTAAGTCCCATAGCATCTATGGTTGAATCTTGTAAAAGACTTTCCATATAGGAATGTCGTGAATTCACCATGACCAGAAGATTAATGGTATCATCCTCTATAGTGCGGTTAATCGTTTCCGTAAGATTTGTCCCTACCATATAGGCATGGGACACCTTGTTGGGCTCCAGGCAACAATCTAAAAAGCGTTTATTGTCCTCCTGACGATGCGATAGCACTTTGGATCTAGACAGGTAAAGGAACTGTACCTGAGCTGCGAAATTGGCCGTAAGTGTGTTCAGTAATTTTAACTCCCTACGCTTATAGGGCACTATATAATCGGTTGGGAACAGCACATTTTGGGGAGGGTTTTTATGATAGGCCACCGGCACCATTAATACAGGACATTTCACATATTTGGCTACCTGCAGCGCCTGACTTCCAAACGTTATGTCCCTATTATCCGTCTTTCCTTTGGTCCCCATAATAATCAAATCCAAATCTTCCTTATTGGCCATATCATTACAGGTATCTACCAAAGAGGCAAATACTGCTTTGTAGTTGTATTCATGTCTTGGATTGGGTGAAATCTCCAACATTTCTGCGATGACTTTCTGAAGGGATCGATCTATGGCTTCCTTGGTTTTCTCCTTGTAGAGGTCGAAAAATTCCCTAGACATCTCCATCGTATTGGCATACACCTCATCGGCAAAACAATGCACCACTAGAAACTCACTTTTTTGATATTTAAGCAGCTCCATGGCATACCGAATGGCGTTAAAGGCATTTTCTGAAAAGTCGGTTGGAATAAGTACCCGTATCATTTTTCGATGTTTAGGTTATACTCCAAAAGTATGAGTGGTAAAGCTGATAAAAAATGATATTCCTCAGGTGGAATGAGTTGAAATAAAGGGACTATTCGTGCAACACCAAAAATGGAATCTTGGTGTGATAGCTTATTTTTTCGGCCGAAGATCGAAATAAAAGGCGTTGGAAAAAATTGATGTTTTTAGCCACCATGGCAATTAATTGCACGTTGCTATCCTCAACGAAATTGGCCAATCCATCCTCTATGGGTCCGTTGGGCCGAAAGTGGAATTGATGGGGTCTGCCTTCCAAAAAATCCATCAAGAAATTCATGTGCTCCAATTGTTCGTCACTCAGTGCTTTTTCTTCATCGGTGAGATGAAGGATATGCAAGGTAGGTTGGTGTTGTTCCAAGATTTCTGCTAGGGTTAACAGTATCTTGTTTTTATAATAACTATGAAAATCTGTGGGAAGCGCTATATCCTTAAGACCAGCAAACTCTGCACGTTCGGGAACAATGAGTATGGGACATTTCACTCGGGCAATGACCTCCCCGGTTCGGCTCCCCACGGTTACTTCTTTTAATCCACTGGCCCCTTTAGTCCCCATAAGGATAAAGTCGATGCCCTTATCAGTCACTTCTTGTTTTATTCCTTCAATAAAAAACGAATGCCTAAGAAGGGTATGGAAATGATGTCGTGTTTTGGGAAATGTTTCATGTATCCTTTCCAAAGTACTGGCCAACCGGTCACCGCTGGTAATAGCACTGGTAGGTGCTAAAAAAATACCGTTGGCTACGGTATCCTTGTGTTCCCTATTGAACAAATCTATATGCAGTAAATAAAAGTTAGCCGGTTCTTCCGCAAAAAACTGAATGCCATAGCGAATAGCATTCCATGCGTTCTCAGAAAAATCGGTAGGAACTAATACATTAATCATTTCTATGTTTTATAGAAACAAATGTATTTTGAAGCGTGCCTTGAAAATATGACAAATATCAGTTAACCGATACGGCGCAGTTCTTCTAGTTCTATGATTCGGATATTTCGTCCTTCAATTTCAATAAGGCCCTCTTTCTTGAAACTGGAAAGGGTTCTTATCAAACTTTCGGTTGCTATCCCAGCAACACTGGCAAGGTCATGACGGGATATTTTGATATTTTCTGTGGGCTTTTTGTGCAATACCTCCGCAAATTGAATGATGGTTTGGGCCGTTTTTCTCCTTACAGAACTGTAGGCCATCTGCAAGAGCTGCTCTTTGATTTCCGAAAGATTATTTGTCAAAAGGTTTATAAGTTCTAAAGAAACAGAATTGCTCTGTGCTAAAATATCCTTGATCTCCATCTTGGACATCCCCGCCAGTTCCACATCCTCTAACGCACTAGCCGATTCTTGATAAGGAACATTATCCACGAAAGAAGTAAACCCAAGGAAATCATCGGCCTCATGCAGTGCGGTAATGAGCTCCTTTCCACTTTCGTCCATTCTATGGGTCTTTACGACCCCCTTTAAAATGAGGTATACATAATTGGAATGCTCCCCTTCTTTATAAATATCCTCTCCTCTTTTATATTCGGAAATGGTTCCGTTATCGTCAAAGAAGTTCTTTAGTTCATTTAAGTTTCGGAGTGCATCTTCACTATGCGTTGGTTGTATTTGTTGACCTTCCGCCCGATGTTTGGCAAGGATTTCGGCTTTGGCCAATCGGCTTTCTAAAGCACTTAGTAATTCTTCCTCTTCAAAAGGTTTGGTGAGGTAATCGTCTGCGCCCAAATCCATTCCCTTTCTAATTTCTTTATGCTCCGTTTTGGCAGAAAGAAAAACAAAAGGAGTATACATCGTATCGGCACTGCCGGAAAGGGATTCCAATACTTGGTAGCCGTCCACTTCGGGCATCATGATATCGCAAACTACTATATCGGGGGATTCTGTTTTGGCTTTTTCTATACCCACTCTTCCGTTGGGTGCGGTAACCACCGAATAACCGGAAATCTCTAAAAGCTCTGCGGTATTTTCGCGAAGGGCAGTATCATCTTCAATGATTAGGACTTTCTTCATTTAGGCTTGCTTAGGGGGTTGGAATGGTGATGGTAAAAATACTTCCTTTACCTTCTTCACTGCTAAAGGTAATACTCCCTCCTAGATTCTGCAAGTGACTCTTTACGATATTGAGGCCTATACCCGTTCCTTGGTTGGTCAACACATTAGCAGCGCGGAAATAACGGTTAAAAATGAACTTCTGTTCTTCATTCGGAATCCCAATACCTTGATCTATCACAGCAATATCCAATTCCTTATCCCTAGGAATTACCTTTACTGCTACTTCGGTATGTTCGGGTGAGTACTTAACGGCATTATTTACCAAGTTGGTCAATACCAAAACCAAGATCTTCTCGTCAAAATCTATTTCGATAGCATCAATCTGTTCGGGATATAGGATCTTCTGTCCTTCCTTTAGATGGGTGTTGGCATCGTAAATCACTTCATTGATCACCTTACTCAATGGAAAACTACTGAATTTGTAATTCACCTTTCCACTTTCCAATCGCTCTATGGAAAGGAAGTCATTGATGATATTGTTAAGATACTTTACCTTATTCTGAATGGTCCGTAAGTGCTTTTCTCGTTTCTGCTGTTGCACGGTCTCGGTGTACTTCCCGATTAGGGTGGCCGATGTTAGAATTCCGCTTAACGGGGTTTTGAATTCATGGGAAACCAGGGAAAGGAATTTTGTTTTCAGTTCATTCAGGTCCTTTTCCTTTTCCAAGGCTTCGGTCAACTGACTGGTACGTTCCCTAACGGTACGTTCCAGATTCTCCGTATAGTTTTTACGATCCGTTATATCAGTAACAATGGCCATGACATATCTCCTGCCTTCTACCATGAAAGGGTTAAGTCCTGCTTCAACCGGAAAACTGGTTCCGTCTTTACGAGCACCGTATAGGTCTCGTCCCTTGCCCATTTTTCGTTTATCACTATGCTCCATAAATTTGGAGACATGTCCTTTGTGCTGTTTTCTATAATCTTTCGGAATAAGTGTATCCAAAGGTAGGCCCACCAACTCATTATGCTCATATCCAAACATTTCGGCAGCGGCCCCATTTACCGTCGCAATCTTTTGGTTGGTGTTCACCACTATGATTCCTTCGGAAACCGATTCGAAAATGGTTTCAAAAACTTCAGAAAACTTATCCTTGAAAAATTCCATTACCCAAAAGTACGTATTCCCTATAGATTTCGGAAGCTGATAAATGTCATAGTATTCATTTGTTACGGTAAGTACCTTGCCTCCGAAAAATGAAAGAATCATGACTACGGAAGAACTTCAATTATCGTTTTATCAGGAAATCGGACAACTATTCTACGCAGTAGCTGCAGCGGATAAAGTAGTGCGAAAATCGGAATACGATGCCCTTCGCAAGATCGTGAAGGACGAATGGATGTCTCTAGATTACTATAAGGATAGTTTTGGAGCGGATGCCGCTTTCCAAATAGAGGTAGTGTTCGATTGGTTCGACTACGAACAAATGAATGCCAACGAATGCTTTAAAAGTTTCCGTGAGTTTTATAAGGACTATAAAGAACTATTTACGCCAGAGAGAAAACAACTTATTATAAAAACGGCTCACGCTATTGCCGGAGCATTTGCTGGAAAGAATAAATCGGAACTCATTTTACTTACAAAACTTACCCTTTTGTTTAAGGAAAAGTGAGCCCTAACCTACTTAAGGGGTGACTTTTGTTTGGATGTAGTTTTCAAACTTCGGAAAAGGTGCGTTTCATGATGAACGCACCTTTCCTATTTGTACTGATGGATGTCATTTTTTAAGGAAACCGCCCAAGGTACCTTTATAAAATAAAATCACACATCATGAAAACCCTAGTCACACTATCCCTACTTATCCTGTTCATTGGTTGCAAAATCGACCGTGAAGAATCCTTTCCCGATACCTTGGAAAGATCTACCGAAATTGTAGAAGAACCTACCAACGACAGCGTACCTATGGTGCGCCAAGAGCTGGATTTACCGCGAGAGGAATCTATTCAATTAAAACAACAATCCTTAATAAACTTGGAGGATGAAAAAGAGGAGTTACAGGAACTGATCATTGAGAAAGTCTATGTAAACGAACAGGATCTTTTTACCATCGATTTCCACTATCCCCTTTTAAATGAAAGCCTAAAACCATCGTATGTAAACTTCAATGAGTACATCAACGATTATTATGTGGATATCGTCGGTACCGAAGCTGGCATTTTGGAAGACAAAGAACTCCTTTGCGATACCCTTCGCACGAACCGCTTCCGTGAAAAGCGATTGATCGATTACAAAATTTACAATGTAAATGATCAATTGGTGAGTATTCTTTTTTACAAAGAAAACTTCTATTCGGGAACGCTGCACCCTACCTATTCCTTCGACTGCATGAATTTCGATCTTGACCGATCCGTATTTATGAATTATGACGATTTCTTTATAGAAGGATCTGAAGAAGAAATGCGGAAAATACTGAACGATGTCATTACAAGCAAAATTAACGAGGGGGAAATGTACTACGATTGTTGGACCATTTCTGAAGATGACTTCTTCGAATACAAGGACAATTTTGTATTGGATGATTATTGCGTAGAATACTACTTTGACGATTGTGTGGTCTGTCCTTCGTATACGGGAAGCTACTCTGTGAGAATTCCTTTAGAAGAATTGCTACCCGTCTTACGACGGTACGATATAAATCCATTAGTATTTTAACTTCAACTATATGAAATTCGTAGGTACATTATATGCCTTGGCTTACCTCTTCATGCTGGTGATCATGTTTTTGCTCCCTAAATTTTCATTTTCGGAATACTCTATGATCCAAAATTCGTTGAGTGAATTGGGAGCTCAGAATACCCCGGCCAGTTGGGTCATGAATATGGTCTTCTTCATGCTGGCGTTCGTAGTGATACTGCTCGCCACTAAGAAATTACGCCGATTCTGGCTTCCCTTATACCTACTGTATCTTTTTGCCCTTTGTCTGTTTTTCACAGGCATTTACCGGCACGCACCTATTGTGGATATCGACTTTTCTATGCCAGAGCATATCACCCATTCGGTATTTTCTTCCCTTACCGGGATTGTATTTTGCATGTACTGTGCTACCATCGTGGTATTCGTAAAACGGCGTATGGAAAAAGCGACCGCTATCTTTATGTGTGCCTTGGCATTGGGATTGTCCCTACTTATGTTTCAATTCTCTGAATACAAAGGCGTTTTCCAGCGTATACTTTTTATCCTAGCCTTTGGGTGGTTATTGTATTCTTTGGTAACTTTTACATTCGAAAAACCAAAAGCAATTAGACGTGAAAAGTAACTTCCATTCCATTATCGATTCCGAAATCCCTGTGTTGGTAGATTTCTTTGCCACTTGGTGCGGTCCCTGCAAGGTCCTAGCTCCTATTTTAAAAGAGGTAAAGGACGAATTGGGCGATCGCATTAAGATCATAAAAATAGATGTGGACAAGAACGCTCAACTATCGGATAAATATCAAGTCCGCGGAGTGCCTACCCTACTCTTATTTAAAGATGGAAAGCAAGTATGGAGACAAAGTGGTGTCTTGCAAAAACACGAATTAATTGCCATTATTAATGATAAAGCGGCATGAAAGAACTGAATCAATACATTGACCACACATTTCTAAATCCACTGGCCAAACCAGAGGATATTGTTCGTTTGTGCGATGAAGCCAAGAAATACAATTTCTACGCCGTTTGTGTAAACAGCAGTTATGTGTATTTGGCAGCGAAGGAATTAAAGGATTCACCCGTTAAGGTGGCGGCTACGGTCGGTTTTCCCTTAGGAGCCTCTTCTACCCAAGCGAAAGTAACCGAAGCCAAAAGAGCGGTTAAGGATGGAGCCGATGAAATAGATATGGTCATCAATTTAGGCTGGCTTCGTTCCGAACTAACCAAATCGGTACGGGAAGAAATTACTGCCGTAAAAAAAGCGATTGGCCGAAGGGTGCTTAAAGTAATCATTGAAACCTGTTATTTGAGCAATCATGAAAAGAAATTGGCCTGTGAAATCGTAAAGAAAGCTGGTGCAGATTTTATTAAAACCTCAACGGGTTTTGGAGACGATGGGGCCGAAATAAATGACGTTCTCCTTATAAAGGCCTGTGCAGGCGACACTACCCAAGTAAAGGCTTCGGGTGGCATTAAAACCGAAGAACAAGCGTGTGCCTTCATAAGGGCAGGTGCAGATCGTCTTGGGACTTCTTCGGGTGTACAGATCGTTCTTTCCTCTAAAGAAAAAGCATTATGAGTATCCATTTAGAAGCCAAACCAGGCGAAATAGCAGATGCCGTCCTCTTACCTGGGGATCCCATGCGTGCCAAATGGATCGCAGAAACCTTTCTCGAAGATCCTTTTTGTTACAATGATGTGCGGGCTATGTTGGGTTATACAGGTATGTATAAAGGAAAACGAATTTCAGTACAAGGCACGGGAATGGGTATTCCCTCCGCATTGATCTATTGCAATGAACTCATCAAGGACTACGGGGTGAAGAATTTGATTCGGGTGGGAAGTGCAGGTTCTTATCAGCCCGATATTGGCCTTAGGGATATCGTTATCGCCATGGCCGCGTCTTCTACTTCTGGCATTAATAATTCCCGTTTTATCAATGCGGATTATTCCCCTACAGCCAATTTCGATTTGTTCATGAAGGCAGCGACCTACGCCAAGGACAATGAAATTCCGATCAAGGCCGGAAATGTGCTTTCCAGCGATGAATTTTACGAAGACGATCCAGATTCATTTAAAAAGTGGGCAGAATTCGGGGTGTTGTGTGTAGAAATGGAAGCTGCTGGATTGTATACCATTGCTGCCAAATACAATGTAAAAGCCCTAGCCATTCTTACCATTTCCGATTCATTGGTAACCAAAGCCCAGACTACGGCAGACGAGCGGGAAACTACCTTCTCCCAAATGATAGAAATTGCCCTTCACACCTTGCTCTAGAAAAAGGAAAAAGGGAAACATCCGAAGATCTTTCCCCATTTCAAGTTACAACGACAGCAATTATATTTTGAATGTAACCACAGGAGTTTTGGCGTGGTTTACTAATTCTTCACCCAGACTTCCTGCAAAGAAGTGCATCAATCCTTTTCTCCCATGTGTGGGTACGGCGATCACATCGGCACCATAGGCATTGCTATAGGTAAATATGCCATCTTCTATGGTATTATCGCAGTAATAGCTTATACCATTGTAGAGCTCTTTATCTTCATCATTGGCGGCAAGCAAAAAGTCATAGGCTTTTTCTTCCAGTACACTGGTTCTGTGAAACCTTTCTGGAGTGTTTACGTATAGCATTTGGAACTTGGCCCCAAAGGTTTTTGCGAAATCCCTTGCTTTTTGGAAAGCAGGCACGTAATCTTTTGAAAAATCACAAACAAAGACCATACTGTCCAAATTAAAGTTCATGATTCGGTTTTTAATAACCAGTACAGGAACACTTGAGGTTCTTACCACTTTTTCGGTATTGGAACCCACAAAGATTTCACGCATTCCGCTGCTTCCATGGGAGCCCATTACGATTAAATCCGCATTTTGCTCCTTCGCCACACTATCGAGCTCCTTGAATTCTTTGTAATTCTGAACGATTGTCTGCACATTCACATCTTGCAAATAATCCTTCTCCAAGAAATCCTCGAACCGTCTTTCGGTAAGTTTCATATAGTACATGGCTTCGAATACCTCCTGAGATTCATCTTTGGTTAGAAAAGAAGGCTCCAAGCCCATCATATGGACCATGATTAATTGGCTATCGTATTTTTTAGCCAATTGGGCAGCTACTTCTAAAGCGTATTCAGAATGTTCGGAGAAATCTACGGGTACAATGATTTTTTTCATGGTGTTGTCTTTTTTTAAATTAGGAATAAGGGGCAAATGTCGATTTGCGTTTTTTAAGTTGTTTTTCGAGATCGGAAAGGGTTTCTTTTACAGCCATTTCAAAATTTTTCTCTTTGGAAGTGGCAAAAATTCTTGGCCCAGGAGCGCTCAATTCGATCTCACATATCTTATCGATCCCTGCGGGATCTTTATCCTTTTTAAAGTGAACAGTAGCCTTAATAAGCCACTCGTATTTTTTAGCTAATTTTTGAAGTTTCCCAATAGTGTATTCCGTCATGGTTTCACTATGGGGCATCTTTACGTATTGAATCGAAATAGTCATAACAATTGGTTTATATGATGACTCAAAGCTACGTGCACCCTTGTAGAAAAAATATGACTTTGGTCAGTTGTGAAGGCGACGTTTGTCTTTGAGCGCCCAATAGATTCCCTTTACACCCTCGACCCATTGGGGATACATGAAAATAAGGGTGATCTCCTCTATGGTTTCCAAAACCCCAATTATCAGCATGATATAAAAGAGTGCGTACTGTGGCCCAAAGAAAAGTAGCCAGAGGATAAAGGTCGCCTGTACAATGGCCGAAAGTTTTGCTAAGTAGGTATGGAAGGCGGTCGCTTTTCCGTACTTGAAAAAAGCAATGATCATTTGAAGAATGTATGGGATAAAGACAATTAATAACAACAATAGATGTTTCAAAAGAAAAGTACTTTCAAAACGGAATAGGCCCACAATAGCAACAATTAGGGTAATCTGATCGCCCAAGGAATCCAATTGGGATCCACGAGCACTGGTAATTTTGAACTTTCGGGCTAGAAAGCCATCAATGGCATCGGTAAGAAAGCTTATTAAAAGCAACCAAGTGAATACTGTTTTGTAATCCAAGAATATCAATGCAATGAGAAAGGGTGCTGCGAGAATTCGATAAAAAGAAAACCAGTCGGCAATATTGAAGTTCTTAAAGGTAAGCATGGTCATGATTTCGAGGTCTAAGCTTCTTGAAACAAATCTATGTTTGGTAAGTGAAGTGAAAAATGATTTTCCTCAATGTTAATGGGGACTGACCAATGTCATTCCTTTCCCCAGGTTCGTGCTATATCTTTGTGCTTATAAAAATCAAGGATGAAAACCGAAGTACACATACAGAACCTAAAATGCACGGGTTGCGAACAGACCATTATGAATGCCTTACGGAAAATTGAAGGTGTGGACGATGTGTCGGTACATGTTGAGAATGCTTCTGTAACCTTTAAATACCTTTCCGAAGATCTACTGAACGAGATACATGCAGTCCTTTCCAAATTGGGATATCCTGTGGTAGGTGATAAAAACCCGTGGACCAAACAGGCGAAGTCGTATGTGAGTTGCGCAATTGGGAAGATGGGTGCTAGTTGATAGACTTTAGTCGATGGTTCATAGACTATGGTCGATAGTCGATAGATGCTATGCTACAGGGATTATATGTGAAAGGCTAGATTATTACCTATACCCTTTACAAACACATCATCCTCTCTTATCTTTTTCGTAAAACTTCAATCCGAATATCCATTTCTAACAGCATATACCGCCAACCCCACCCTGGTTTTAATATTAAGCTTGTCGAAGAGGCTGTCTCGATAATTCTCTACCGTTCTTGGACTGCAAAACATCTTTTCAGATATTTCTTTATATGTCATTTCGGAAGCAGTATGCTTTAAAAATTCTATTTCCCTGTCCGTAAGTCCAGATTTAGGGCTAATATCTATAGTATTTTCACCAATACTCGTAAATACCTTTTTAGTAGCCCAATCGGGGAAGAAATACCCATTCTCTATTAATCGACCCAATGCCTTTTCCAATTCCCTAGGGTGAATGTTTTTCAATACATATCCTTTTGCGCCATTGCGTATCATTTTTATAAGACTTTGCTCATCTTCCTGCATGCTCAATGCCATAATTAAAATAGTAGGATAGGTTTCCTTTAACCATAGGGCCGTTTCGAAACCATCCATAATAGGCATATTTACATCTAACAATACAATATCTGGAGGTGACTTTCCTTTTAGCTTATTCTGCAGGTCCATTCCACTTTCGCAAACATATAACACTTCAAATGGCTCAAAATTCGCAATAATCCCACTTAGGGCGTTGGCTATGAGAATATGATCATCTACTATGGCAATGGTATGTTTCATTTATACGGGAATTTCGACCTTTAGTTTGGTCCCTTTATTGGTTAAACTTTTCAAATAAAGACTCCCCCCCAATAACTGTGTCCTGCGCTCTATATTCCTTAGGCCAATACCTTTGGTCTTTAGATTTTCAATATCGAAGCCTTTTCCATCATCTCGCAATTCCAAAAGTAGTTTTCCCGCACTTTTTGAAAGGGATACATAGATGTGCTTGCATTTAGAATGTTTAATACTGTTTTGCAGAAACTCTTGCGCAATACGAAATAATATACTTTTTATGGGATAGGAGTTTACTTTCACATCGGCATTATTTACAAAACTCACTTTGCATTCCTTTAAATTGTTGACACGACCGCACTCCTGTTCCAATAGATCCACTAGTGAGTTGTTCTCTACGGTATCACTTGTCAACGATTTAGATAATTGCCTTAGTTCGTCCAAGGAATGGTTAATAATCTCCCCTATTTCATGAACTTCCTTGGATATGGAAGGGGCCCTTTTTTCGTGGACCAACTGTTGGGCGTACAGACTTGCTAATGTGAGCTTCTGTCCAATATTATCATGAATCTCACGCCCAATATGCTTCATGGTTTGCGATTGTATTTCCATTTGTGTTTCCAATAGCTCCCGCTTATGCGCTTCGTCCATGTCTTTTATTTGTTGTAGATATATTTTCCTTCTAGCCCGATATTGAAGGGCAAATACGAAAGTACCTATGACAAAAACAAAGATGACAACATAGAAAAGAATTAATGATATGGTTATTTCTGTTTCCCCCATATAAAAGATGCTGTAAATGATAAATACATGAAACACATAGCAATTAGAAAATAGACATAATATCCATTCAGAAATTGAGGAAGGTTTTCTTCAAAGTATTCATACAATGTTTGGAAAGGAAAGGATCCCACATAGAATGGTAGTACTCCCACATTAATATAAAACATCTTGTTCTTCCAAAATTGCAGGATGTCTTCATTTCTTATTTGTTGTAGGAACTCCAGTATGACAAGGATAAACAATAGCGTTGTCCCAATACTAATATTTATGGAATATAAAGTGTCGGTTTCTTCAAAAAATAACGCCATTGGTAGATTCGCCAAATAGATGAGACTGAACAGAAAAAAAAGATTCCTTTTTTTCAATGATTTTAACGCATATAACCAATAGAAGAAAAGGTATTGAACAGGAATTCCGAAATATGCGAAATAATAGCTTCGATGCAATCCCAAAAAGGTAAATCGGCCACTCCAAAAAACTTCTTGAAGCACCATAAAAACTAAGTAGACGGAAAACCACTTCCAATGGCTGTTCCGTAATTTGGGAAGATAGATAAGCCCGACCAGGGCGGCCAAAATTTCCAACCCCAGTCGAAGACTATCCAAAATAGGATGCGGTTCTAACATATTGCAGTTCTATCTTATGGTTACAGCTGCGGAAAAGTTACTCCTTCTCCCCCAGGTGGATCTGGTGGAAAGAGACTTCCATGATTTTGAGAGGTTGTTCTATCACCAAATAATACCATTATAGGTTTACTATTTCTTTCTAAATGATCATAAACCTGATCTAGTGTATGCTCGTACGTGTCTATATTTCGGGGATCAAAATCATATACCTTTCCTCCCCTTTCAATAGTGGGAATAAAAATTAGGCTGTGTCTTTTTTCGTATTCCCGTGGTACAATATCGTCAGTACCATCCATTAGATCCGGATCATAATCATCCCAATCATCTTCTATAGGATAACTCGCATAATAAGAACGTATGCCCAACCGAGTAATGGGCACGTCATTTTGAACCGTGGCGTGATATTCAATATAATACAGAAATCGTTTCAATGTTTTCAAATCGAGCCACATTGTCCTCGCATCCACATCCGAATCATTCATCCTTCCAGAATTCTGAATAGCTTTAAGTTGATGCTCTATATAATCCTTTGTCATCCTATTGATTAAATCCAATCTTAATGTAGGTGCACTTATTTCGGGCTGCCCCATACAAATGGTCTCAGCATCAACTTGGCCTTTAGCAGGTTGCACATCTCCTTTTTTGGTGTCTGTCTGTGGGGGATACTTCCAAATATACAATACAAAGGCCACTACTATTACGATAAGTAATACAATTAAATAGTTGTTTTTCATGACGATACAATTTAAAGTTAATTTTCTTTTCAACAAAGGAACGACCGTCTCATCTATAGTTGCAAGGTGTTGAAACCCAAATCGGTAGGGTTTTACCACCCTTATAAAAACCGTTAACCATACATCTCATTCTAGGTTAATCAGCTAAATACTGCAAATCAATTACTTACGAATTTTATCCTGTTCGAACACAGGGAAGCCGAAAACTGTGCAATAGAGTAGGTATCATTTAAATTTTTCTAAAATGGCAACTATTTCAAAACTGAAATTGGACATTAAAAAAGGAAGTAGCGTGAGCGATGTTATGGTGAGCTATGACATTTGCTTTAATCATTGCGAGCGTTTGGCCGAAAGTGTGTTCATTGAAAAAGTGACCTTATGGGGAGAGGATTTTGGACCCGATGACCGCCTCATCACCTTATCACATAATTGTGTAAAGGCATCGAAACCATGCGTTTCGCGTAAGATCGCAAGAAAGGTTCCGAACAAGATACTGGACGAAGACGACACTTTCTTCAACAGAAAGGATGAAGTGTACGCTCGTGTGAGCCTTACACCTTTTACCCCTGCTGGTAAAGTGGCAGATTCGAACATTATCAGTTCGCGTTTTTAACCCCCAATGGAAGCCACTTGGAGTTATTTCTAAGTGGCTTCATTCTCAAAACCATTAAACAATAAACATTTTTAATCCTAAAAAACAGAAATCATGAAAAATCATATTTTAATTTATTCAGTCATTGCCATAACCCTATCATTGGCCCTATTGAGCTTTAAAAAGCCAGCAAATAAAGGAATTGATGGAGAAACACTAAGTACCTCTACCATTGATGAAGAAATGCCCTGGAATTTACCAGCTAAGAATATTAATGCGCTTCGCTTTCTTAAGAATGGGGAAATCCATTTTACATTGTTCAATGAAGGAAACAGTGGGGCAGAATTCAGATGTTCATCTGCAAGAAGAGGGCAATGGTTCGTTATTACTCCATGTGATCCCAATGACAATAATTGTAGGGCCGCGGTCGAAAAGATGGGCAATATGCTGTTGTCCGCAAAATTAGCAGGCAAGAAAGTACATGTGCAAAGATCTGCATGTGAATGTACAGAAATAGCTTTAAAACCAAACTAAAATTAGATCACAATGAAAATAAGAACATTTAGTTTACTGTTGTTCCTTATTATATTTCTATGCTCTCAAAAAGCCTCTTCCGACTATGTGAAACCCGATAATGTCATTAAGTCTTCCATGAGCGAAAACTGGTTGCAGGATGCCGTAAGCACGGGAATAGAAGCAGGAGTGAAAACAGTAACAAAAGAAATATTGACGAATGTAGGAAAAGCGCTCTTGGCAAGTTACTCTCCAATCATTTCCGATTTGCTCTTTGGAGGTGACAGTGAACTTGAAGTCGCTACAGAAAGAATCATTGATGAAGTTCAACGTTCGCATTCGGACATTTCCGAGCGACTACGCAACTTAAACGATGAGTTACTGGATCAATTTCAAGCAGAAGAATTCGCCGAATTTGAAACCGCAGCGGTATTCATTGATGAGTGGCTGCATCTCGAATTAGTGGAGAAAATGCAAACCGAGAATATTAATTTGCTGGGCGATAGTTGGAGAAGCATAGAGAAAACAAGCAATAAGATTCGTCTCTATATTGATACTGAAGCCGATGCTAGAAGGCAGTTTAGACGTTTAAGTGAGCTAATACCACTACACATCACAGCTTCTCAATTGGCTGCTACAGTAGGTCAATATTACCATAATATGATCACTCTAAAAACGGCCTTCACCGAAAGCGAATTTGGCGGCAACTTTAATCGGTTTGCGAATTGGGTAGAGAGTTTGACTCCAGATGGGATTCAGAACATTCAGGATAGCGACTTACGCTATATACGTTACAGAAATGAAGTGTATCAAGAAGTAATAGACTTCTACAACTCCCTGTCGACCCGGGGATATGTAAGGGAATATCTGGATGACATTTGTACGCCCATGGTGTCGCACATGGTTAGCTATCAGGGAAGCACATCATTTTATGACAACTCGGCAATCATTAACGATAGAAGCAACTGGAGCGTTGATGGGACAAGTACCGCATATGCTATTTTGGATGGCACCCGCTTCTATTACTACATTAATATACCCGAAGCTTCCTGTTTGGATGGATACGCCTATGACAACCTAATTGCACCCACATATGTCCCTTGGGCAGAAGATGTCGAAAACAAAGCCTTTAGTGATTGCAATCGCTTCTGGGTAGTAGACCTTGATCTAAACAGCTCGGGTTGGCCCAATACGTATTTATCCAGTTTTGATGGGTATAGCGTATGGTTTCGGGATACCGATCAACTATTAGAGCTTCATAAGGAAATATTGCTAGGGGATTTATTAATCCCAATATATGGCCCTGTTTCCCTAATTATGGACAGAATGTATGAGGAAATGCATGATGGGTTGAAAAGGCCACGAAACAATTGGGATAACATCTTCTCTGCCTATGACGAAAAAACAACGCTCTTGGGTATTACAGATTCTTATACCGATGGTATTTCCTACGACGACCTTTTGGAAGCACAGCAGTATTTAAAAGCGCTGGGGGCCAATGCAAGCACCGTAGGGATTGGACAGTGGTTTTCTATGATAAAAAGATACATAGAAAATGAAGAAAATACGATCAAGACTCTTGAAGCCATCCGGGACCTTCGTAATGAACTGGATTGGATGTATAGTTCAAAGCCAGAGTTAACACCTTCGGACCTTATTTGGAGCTTGCTAGGAGATGAAAGTGTATTTAATCGTTACAGGGAATTGACAAAGGAGGAATTAATGCGGCAACTCACTCCTATAATTTCCTGTGATTCCTCCGCAAAGTTTGTGTCCATATTATAACCCAATTTGTAATAGGCATAAAGTACATCCTATACTTAATACAAGTTACATGCATAATTGGGCAAAATCCAGACCTCGATATTTAGGTATCGGGGTCTTATGTTTTTATTACGATAATCTCATCATCCATAGGATAACAAATATGCCGTATCCTAAGAAGTAACTTCCAATGAATGGAAGCTCCCGCTTGGGTGGGAGTTTTTTATGATGCCCTTGTTGTTTAAAACCCAAAAAGTGAAACCATTATAACATAATTTCAAGATTATTGGTTTCTTCTTGTTGTACAATCGCATTAATTTTTTAACATTGTAAGAGAAATCAACGTATGAAACGAAGGGTCTTTATAAAGAAAACCGGACAAACTTTATTATTAAGTTCTGTGGCCACCATTGTTGGTGTGTCTGTCATCTCCTGTAGTTCCGATTCCGATAATGAGGAAATGGAAGAAATGAATCACAATGACGGGTACTACGATGGATATTATGAAGACGGTTATTACGATGATGGATACTATGATGACGGGTATTACGACGATGGATACTACGATGACGGATATTATGACGACGGATACTACGACGGAGGGTATTAAAGCATTTCCTGTACCCATATTTTTCCAATAAATATTAAAAACCGAAACATGGAGTTGGACACGGCAACCCACAAAAAGAATATACTGGTATACAAGAGTTATGGCGGATTGGGAGATATTTTTTTTACGGTTCCCTCTTTGTACATGCTCAAGGATAAGTTTCAAGTCACCTTCGCCACCCAACCAAGATTGGTATCCCTTTTCGAAAACCATCTGGAAAATATTACGGTGGTAGATGAAAACAAGATCAACTCGGAGGATTACGATGAAGTGATAGAACTAGGAAATTATCCTTGGTTTCAGAATGATCTTGAAAAGATTCCGCAATTGCGATACCTTACCCATAAAAAGGTAAAACAACACGCAATAGAACATTACAAGGATGGGATTATTAATGTATTTCCAGATCTGGAGAAATCCCAAGCTCCCTTTCCTTTCTTCGTAAGAAAAGAAACCTCTGAAAGTTACTATACCGTTCACCCGGGAGCAGGATTCTTATTGAAGGCTTGGCCCCTATCCTACTATGAGGAGCTCATGTCCATCATTCATAACTATTTCCCTGAATTGACACCTAAGGTGATCGTTGGGCCGGAAGATCCAAATCCGGAGAAGTTTTTAAAGACTCAGGGAATTCCCCATGTTTTGGTAACCGGGAATATTGATGAAGTTGCCGATGAAGTTGCCGGGGCGCTTTTCCATGTTGGAAATGATTCCGGAATTACCCATTTGGCAGGGGCTTTCAATACCCCAATTCTCACTATATACGGACCGACAGGACCTGGATGCTGGGGAGCATTTGCCGAAAATGTAGAACTCATCTGGGGAAAGAAAGGTCATTGTGCTACCCGATGCAATTATGAAGTGATCATTAATTGTGAGGATCGCGTGTGCCTTTCCAACACCAAACCAGACAAGATGTTTTTTCATCTATTAAAGCTTTTAAACCGTTTGTACCCCGATGCTTCTGGTCAGTACTACAAGAACCGGGATTTCCAGGCTACTCTGGAAGACGAAAGTATTGTATTCCAAGGAAAAGAAAACGAATATCTCTTGGAGATTCACGATGAAGAAAGTAGGGACTTCATGCTCACCCATTTTGACCAAGAAGCCCTTAGTATAGGTGATATCCCAGAGCAATTGGGAGAAACTTTCAATGCCTTACTTCAGTTACATATATACAGGAAGATTCCACTCGTAAAAAAGTCCCTTTCCATATCACTGACCTAATAATGAATACTACGAATCAGGACCCAATGTTCAATACAATCACCTTTCTTGTATGTTGCAATTAGATAATGTGACCTTATTGGGCTTGGATTGTATCGATATTGATCGTCTTATTTTCGCAGCCGAGATTTCCCAAAAAAAGATTCGCTTTAAGGAGGTTAAATTACTCACCAGCTTGACTTCCGATTACAAGGATGTGGTTAACATCCCTCCGGTTACCTCCATTGAGGAATATAGCCAGTTCATGATCAAAGAGCTATACAAGTATGTGGATACGGATTATGTCCTGGTCATTCAACACGATGGTTTTGTACTGAATCCTGAAAGCTGGACCGATGATTTTTTGAATTATGACTATATAGGCACCCTTTCCATTTGGGGAATGGGAAATGGGGGCTTTAGTTTACGATCGAAAAAACTACTGAATGTTTTGGCGACGGAACCCGAGATTAACGATTGCCATCCCGAAGATGTTCAGATATGCAGAACGTATAGATCCTTTCTAGAAAGCAAGGGCATTCAGTTCGCCACTCGGGAAATTGCTGAAAAGTTCGGTGTAGAACGTATGACCTGGACACATGAGTTCGGTTTTCACAATGCCAATATTTCATTATGGGATATAGATGCATATGCGGATCCTGAAAAGCACGCCAAACAGATCGCCGAATTCAATACCACGAGGAATACCAATGGGATTGAGTTAACTTACGTAGTGCACTTCTTCCGCGATAATGATCAAGTAGATCCACTCAACGAATTGATCAAGGTGTATAGTTCCTATAGTGAACATATATTGAAACGGATCCACTTTGTTTTTGTGGACGATCATTCTAAGGTGGCTCCTGTAATTCCTGAAAACATCCCCCTCAATTATACGTTGGCTCGGGTTACGGATGATATTGTTTGGAATCAAGGAGGTGCTAGGAACTTAGGGGTTTCCCTTGCAAAATCGGAAAAGCTTATCCTATGCGACCTTGATGTACTTTTCCCTGAAAACTTATTGGATAGCATTCTTCATTTTGCCATCCCCGACAACATTGCCTTTAAATTTGTAACCCTTTCTGGAATGCAGCGCGCGGAGAATCATTTTAATGTATTCTTTTTAACGAAGAACACCTACAATAAAACCCAGGGCATAGACGAAGAGTTTTGTGGTAAGTATGGGTATGAAGACGTGTTTTTCTTCTTCCTGCAAAGAGAAGTGGGCACCCGTTTTTACGAATATAAATACTCCAATATTGTTCATAAGGAGCACAAGCATAAAGCCCACACACAACACCATAGTTTAATACGGGACTTGGATGACAACAAAGTCCTTTTCGAATCGAAAATGGAAAAGATGCGAGCGGCCGAAGATCCCATGCAAGCCAGAAGTGATCTCTACTTGAATTTTGAATGGGAGGTGGTACAGGAATGTATTGCCAAAGGGATTAAAAGTTAGGTCCTAATTCAATGCCTTTAAAGTATAATAGCGAGAATTGCTCATCAACCTCTATCGGTTATACTTCTAAGTGAACGCACATATTACATGTAAAAGCTTTGGTAATATTTCTGGAAATAAAACCCCAATATAGATATTGCAGACATACCATCACATTTGCACCATCACCATAACGATGATTTATAAATAAAATTTAATGTTCAGAGTAACCGATGAAATCCTGAATAAGGTTGCATACTTTTAGATTGGTTTAAAGTAATTTTCTGATTAATTTAGATATCAATTTTTTGTTCAATTGGGTTAATCACTCAAAACTTAAACTAATATATTTTGGAGGATGGCAAAAAAAAAGAAATGGTACAAGAAAATTTGGCTTAAAATACTCGCCTTTTTGGGGTTTCTTGCTATTCTATTTGGATCATTAGCCGATGGGGTTTCTGTTTTTGATAGATTCTCCAACAAAACCAAAACGGAACTTGAGCAACCTCACCAAACAATTTCCATTACCGACAATTCAAATAAGGAGGTAATCAATGTAGAAAACATCAATATTATTACACCAAACGAATCTGAGGAGTATATAGATATTAGTTTCAAAGAAATAAAGGAAGATTATTCATATACCACCAACTTCAAAAGTAAAGACGGAGTCATTAATTATTCTATGACATGTCAAATGCCGATTATAAAAAGTAATTCTGGTTTTGATTTATCAAAATTAGAAACAATAATTGGGAAAGATTTTTTTGGAGAATCATTCAGGAATAATCTATCCTTGAATGAAAACATGGATTTAGTTGGAAATAAATTTATATCAGAAGAGAAAAGGTTTGTTAACAAGGAAAATTTAAAAGAAGTATTCGGTAATGGTTTAAAAAGTACTAAAAATCGAAAAATGAAAATACTCTTTAATGATAAAAATATACTGTCTTACAAAATTGAGGGGCAATATTATCAGACTGGAATGGCACACGATCAGTTTTATCATTTATATTATATATACAATCTAGAGTCCATGAGGGAACTCTATTTTACAGATGTTTTTCTCGGTAATGCGCGAAAAGGGCTAACAAAAAAGATAATCGAAAGACTAAAAGTATTGAATGGACTTGAGTACTATGAGAAACTAAATGACAATGGATATTGGGAACAAAAAATTCAAGTCCCAGAAAAGTTTTATATTAATGAAGTAGGTATTTGTTTTGTATTTTCTGAATATGAAATTATTTCTTTTGCAGCTGGCAGACAAAATGTTTGTTTTGAATTTGAAGAGTTAAAACTGTTTTTAAACGAATCTTTTCCTTTCAACAAATTTTTCTAATATCACATTCAATTATGACTTTGCAAATTGGCAATCCCTTTGAAAACAAAAAAACCTGATACAAACGTATCAGGTTTATCTTTTGTAGCGAGAGCGAGACTTGAACTCGCGACCTCCGGGTTATGAATCCGACGCTCTAACCAGCTGAGCTACCTCGCCAAATTGCGGATGCAAAGATAACAACAAAATCATCTGTTGCAAATAACTTGACTATCTTTTTTCAAGATTGGACAAAGGATATTCCGCTATAAAGAAAATCAATTTGCTAACAGCAGTTATACCCTCATTTTAAAGGGATCATTTCGAACGCCCTATAGTCCCGCCAATAACCAATGCAGCCGAAATGATCATTACGTTTTTAATGATATACTGCCCTTCCATAGTAGGTAAATACACCGCCCATGGTTTTTGATAAACCACTTCTGGCAAAAACACCATTGGCATAAAAGTTCCCAACATTTGCAGCAATAACAGAAGAATAGCTATCCGCGTGGTTCTTTGAAATAAAAAGAGGATACCAATAAGCACTTCCCACCATCCAATCACATGAAGCCAAGTATCCGGCGATCCAAATGGAAGCCACGCCACGGTAGCTTTCAATAAAGGTTCTGCGGCCGATAGACCAAAGGGTTTTAGAATTCCGAACCAAATAAAGATGATGGCAAACGAAATACGTAGGGCTGGTACGCCCATCTTTTTCATTCGGGCCGATATCCCTTTATCCAGATTCTCGAATTCGGTCATAGTAGATTATTGCAGGGCTTCAGAAAGTTGATCTAGGCCAAGGGATTCTTGCTCCCCCGTCCCCATATTCTTAAGTGTGTAGGTTTCTGCCTCAATTTCTTTGTCACCTGCTAAAACCACAAAGGGAATGCCCCTACGATCCGCATAGGTCATTTGTTTTTTGAATTTGGCAGCATCGGGATACAGTTCAGCCGAGACGCCTTCTGCACGAAGTGCCTTTATCGCTTTCATAGCATACATCCCTTCCTGCTCTCCAAAATTGAGGAACAATACCTTCGTAGTGGCTGATACCGTATCCGGAAAAAGGCCTAATTCTTCCAACACCAAATAAATACGGTCCAATCCGAAGGAAATCCCTACCCCACTTACATCTTTCAGTCCAAATATTCCGGTAAGGTCATCGTAACGACCGCCACCACCTATACTGCCCATTTTAACGCCTTCTGGAGCCGCTACTTCGAAGATGGCTCCGGTATAATAGTTTAGTCCACGTGCCAAGGTAACGTCGATCTCAAGACTAGTAGAACCTAGACCTAAGTCGTCCACAGAGTTAACGATGAACTCGAGATCGGTGATCCCTTCCAATCCTATTTCGGAGGTAGCCAAAAGTCCTTTCAACATACCTAGCTTATCGGAAGCTGTTCCAGATGCTTCGAACAAAGGCTGCACCTTTTCAATAGCTGCATCGCTAATCCCTTTAGAACACATCTCCTCCTTTACTTTCTCCTCTCCTATCTTATCTAACTTGTCCAGGGCAACGGTAAAGTCGATCAACTTATCGGCTTCGCCAATTACTTCAGCAATTCCGCTCAGGATTTTTCGGTTGTTCATTTTAATGGTGGTTCCCTTCAATCCCAATTGGGTAAAGACAGCATCATATAATTGTACCAACTCCACTTCCTGCCATAAGGACTTGCTCCCTACCACATCGGCATCGCACTGATAAAACTCACGGAAACGTCCTTTCTGCGGATTATCTGCTCTCCATACTGGCTGCATCTGATAGCGCTTGAAAGGAAAGACAATATCATTTTGATGTTGCACCACATACCTTGCAAAAGGAACTGTAAGGTCGTAACGCAGCGCTTTTTCAGAAATGATCTTCGCGATTTCATTACTATTTCTTTCTTGGTAAAGCTCGTCACTTATAAATTTCTTCTTAGAGTTTAAGTAATCCCCACTATTCAAAATCTTAAAAATAAGCCGGTCCCCTTCTTCCCCATACTTTCCCATCAAGGTTTCACTGTTCTCAAAACTCGGGGTTTCTATGGGCTGAAATCCATATGTTGTAAAGCACTCCTTTATCGTATTCATAATATACTGGCGCTTCACCACTTCTGAAGGTGAAAAATCACGGGTTCCTTTGGGTATGGATGGTTTCTTGGACAAAATATATTCCTTAATTAAGTTACCGAATTTGGTGGCCGAGTGATTCGCAAAGCGAATTGTATCGAGGTCACGAATTTTAAGACCCTGCAAATATCTTAAAATAATAGCTAAGTTGTAACTTTATAACACCACAATAGTCTAACTCATAAAATTGGCCACTCCATGTTCGGGTTGTTTCGTGAAAACGTGCGTATTGCTTTGAGATCTATCCGAAGCCAATTGCTAAAAACCATCCTAACGATCTTCATCATTAGTTTTGGGATTTTGGCCCTGGTAGGCACGTTGAGTGGTGTGGATGCCATGGAAGCTGTTTTTGGTAACGATTTCGATACCATGGGGTCCAATACCTTTAATATACAGCGGTACGAATTCAGTATCCAAAGGCGTGGTGGCGGAAGACGCGAAAAAATCAATCCAGTTATATCCTACAACGATGTACGTGGATTTTTAGACACCTACGACTATCCCTTCTCACAAACATCGGTTTCCTTTCGTGGTACTTCTACCGCAGAAGTAAAATATGAAAGCAAAAAGACGGACCCCGAAGTGCAAGTATATGGGGCCAACGAACATTACCTGTCGAATACCGGTAGCATTGTGGAATTGGGACGTGGATTAAACGTCACCGATGTTCAGAACAACTCCAAGGTGGCTGTCATAGGTTCCGATTTTTTAAAAAACCTATTCACGGTCGAAAACCCCATAGGTAAGACCATTAGTGTACGGGGCGCCAAATTTAAAGTGATCGGGGTGCTGGAATCCAAGGGATCCTCCTTTGGAAACAATCAAGATCTAAAAGTGGTCATTCCCATACAAGTGGCCAGAGGTATTTATACCACTCCTAATATTAACTACACCATTAGTGTGAAGGTGGACGAGAATTCTATGTTACCCAGCGCACAGGAGGAAGCTGTGAAAGTGTTTCGCAATGTCCGCCGATTGGAGCCATTGGAGAAAAACAATTTTGGAATTCAGCGAAGCGAGGATCTTATCAATATTGTAGCAGAAGTTTCTAGTGTACTTCGCATATCCGCTTGGATCATAAGTGTGATTACCATACTGGGATCATCCATAGCGCTTATGAACATTATGTTGGTTACCGTTTCGCAAAGAACCCGGGAGATTGGGATTAGAAAGGCGGTTGGTGCCAAACGATCCACGATTTCGACCCAGTTTTTTATTGAATCGATCGTTATCGGTCAGTTTGGTTGCCTTTTGGGCGTGATTTTGGGTGTGGCGGTAGGCTACCTTATTGCCATGCTATTCGACGTGGAATTCATCATCCCATGGGGGGCCATGTTCTGGGCTGTCGTACTAAGTTTCTTGGTTGCCCTTATTTCTGGGATTTATCCGGCACAAAAAGCGGCAAAATTGGATCCCATAGAAAGTTTACGATACGAATAGAAAATATTTAAAACTCATCATATTTGAATAGAAACTACCATTTATCGTATTGCAAAATCTGCAAGCATAAAAAAAAGGACTTGAACAAAGGCCTCCTCTGTGCTTTAACTGATCAATTGGCCGATTTCCAAGAGTCCTGCTCAACATTTGAACGGAACCCTCAGGAACTGGAAAAGTACAGGAGGCAGTTTCAAAAAGAGGTGGATGAAAAATATGCTACCTACGATTGGGAAGAAGTATTCTTGAGCTCCAAATTCAGAAAACCCGAGAAGTCCCATTATCCAAAATACAAATCGGCTAGGCGAACGCATCGGTTAAATTTCAAAAACAGTGCAAAAAATGATAAAGTAGGACTTGTGGGCATGTCTGCCTGTCTAATCTACCTAATCGCAGCTAACTACAAGGATTTCTTGAATTCAACCCTAGAAAAGGGTGTTTTAGTTGGGATGGTAGTCCTTTTCCTCGTCATAGGAACATTTACCTATAGATCTTTTTTCATGAAATTGGAAACCAAGATCTCGATCCGAAGACATGGAATTGAATACTTCGGCAATCATGTGAACTGGCAAGATATTGTGGATTTTGGTGTTGTGAACGAAGGCAAGAGTGGTTTTGTAATGGTGCTTGGAACCATTACGAAAGGAATAGTAGAAATTCGCTTGACTTCCCTTAATCTAAGCCCTCAGGATTTCACAGATATCATCCTTTTGAACGCCAAATATGCCAAGGAAAAGTACTCTTAGGCCCCCATTATTCCTATATTGATTTCACTTAATGTAACGTAATCATATGCCTTGTCGACAAATAGGTAAGCCCATTTAGTTTTGAGCATTTTTAATATAAATTCTTACCATATGATTATTTCAACTACGGAAACTGTTCCCAATAAAGAGATTGCTGAAACCTTAGGAATTGCGAGAGGAAGTACGGTACGGGCCCGTAATATTGGCCGTGATATCTTTGCTGGTCTTAAAAACATTGTAGGAGGAGAAATTGAAGAATATACCAAACTGCAGGCCCATGCAAGAGAGCAAGCCATACAGCGAATGATGGCAGATGCCAACCGTCTGGGTGCGGATGCGGTTGTCAATGTTCGATTAACCACCAGCATGATCATGCAGGGTGCTTCTGAAATCTTAGCTTACGGAACCGCAGTAAAACTTAAGTAAATGGATATAGGATTATTTTTATACGGCCTTATTTATGTAGCCATATTCTTTATTTTGGTCTACCTTGTTATACGGCGGATCAAAATAAAGCAAGGAGAGGATTTTGAGGATCGGGATAATTAATTCCCAATAAACTTTGAAAAAGCTTCGTACAAGGTTCCATCTACGATGGAAGCCCCTTGCTGAATAAGACCGAAAACATCTTTGTTTCTGTCTTCTCCATAAGGCTTAGAAGCTGTAAACAACTCTACCCCGTCTTTTTGAATGTTGTTTTGAAGCCAATCCATTCCTTCCTGAGTGGTAATATCCACATCCTGAACATGGACTTTTACCATGATAAGATGCATTTGTGCAGTTGTTAACTTAAAAAGGAATAGTTGCTTGGCAGATGCATTTTGAAGGTACTCTGCTTTGTTGAGCACGCCTTCCCAAATGAGATCGCTAAAAACATCGATCTCTTCTTCGGCGACTTGAGGTTGTTCCTTTTTGATTTTCTTCCACTCTTCTCCCGTAATAGATTGGGTTGCCAAGAAATTGATGAATTCTTGGTGAAGTTCTTCCAACTGCTCCTTCGTAAGTCTGGTGTATTTCATGGTAATAAAAAACCGCCCAAAATTTGAGCGGTTTATAATGTATTCTGTTGCTATTCTTATTTAGCTTCTGCGACTACGTCGAACGCGAAATCTACAATCACGTCCCTGTGGAAACGGATCTTAGCATCGTAATTTCCGGTACGCTTCACAGTTCCTCCAGCGATGGAGATAAATTTCTTCTCGATGGTAACGCCTTCTTTCTCTAAAGCTGCGGCCAAATCTGCATTGGTAACAGAACCAAACAACTTGTCTGCTTCTCCTGCCTTAGCAGCGATCTTGATTTCAAGACCGTTTAATTTATCCGCTTCTTTCTGAGCGTCTTCTACGATTTTCTTTTCTTTAAATGCACGTTGCTTCAACGTCTCTGCCAATACTTTCTTAGCAGATGGAGTTGCTAACACCGCGTATCCTTGAGGGATTAGGTAGTTTCTACCGTATCCGTTCTTAACCTTTACTACGTCATCTGCGAAGCCAAGGTTCTCTACGTCTTTCTTTAATATTAGTTCCATATCTCTATCTGCTTTTTATTTCAACAAATCGGTTACGTATGGCATAAGTGCCAAGTGACGCGCTCTTTTAATAGCAACGGCTACTTTACGTTGGTACTTAAGGGAAGTTCCTGTTAGACGACGAGGTAAGATTTTACCTTGTTCGTTAACGAACTTCATAAGGAAATCAGGATCCTTATAGTCAATATACTTTATACCGGATTTTTTGAAGCGACAATACTTCTTGGCTTTGGTAGTCTCAATGTTTAAAGGCGTAAGATATCTAATCTCTCCGTCTTTCTTTCCTTTTGCTTGTTGTTCTATAGATGCCATACCTTATGCTTTTTGTTTGTTACGGTTTCTTCTCTTTTCGGCCCAAGCAACAGCGTACTTGTCCAAAGCTACAGTAAGGTAACGCATGATGCGCTCGTCCCTTCTGAATTCAACCTCTAATTCGTTGATAGCATCACCACCTACGGTGTACTCAAACAAATGGTAAAAACCACTTTTCTTGTGTTGGATCGGGTAAGCCAATTTTTTAAGGCCCCAGTCCTCTTTTGATACCATCTTGGCACCTCTAGAAACGAGAAGATCTTCGTACTTCTTTACTGTTTCCTTTATCTGCTCTTCAGATAAAACGGGATTCAAAATGAAAACAGTTTCGTAATGTTTCATGTAAATGAATTTAATTAATGATTCTCAGCACTTTGCCAAGAGCGTGCAAAAGTACTACAATAAATCCAATAATCAAACCTACGGTATAACATTTCAGCTTTTCTTACAAGTAAGGATAAAACGTTCATTTTATTCGTTAAAAGTTAAAAAATGTTGCATTTCGTCGATTTTTTTTATTAATATTGTGATGAGCTAAACCTTACTACCGTGGATAAACCTATACTAAAATGTGCTATAGTAGATGACTCTACCCTGCAACGGCTTTCCATTGTAAAGCTTATAGAGAACCACCCTTCTCTGGATCTAGTTGCTGAGTATAACAACGCTATCGAAGCCAAGATGGGGTTGGCTACTACAGAGATAGATTTGATTTTCCTAGACATCGAAATGCCGATTCTTTCAGGTTTCGACCTGTTAGACGATCTTACGCACAAGCCGCAGATTATTTTCGTTACTGGAAAAACCAAATATGCCTTTAAAGCATTCGATTACGACGCTGTAGACTACTTGCGTAAGCCTATTTCCAAAGAACGTTTCCTAAATGCTGTTCACAAAGCCATTGTTAACTACAAAATGCGTAACGAAGACGGATTCGATGATGAAGACTTCATCTTTGTGAAGAGTAACCTTAAGAAGCGTAAAGTATTCTTAAACGAATTGCGCTATATCGAAGCACTGGGAGACTATGTGAAATTGGTAACCGAGCATGATGCCTTGGTAGTTTTATCTACCATGAAGGCGTTCGAGGCATTGTTACCAAAAGAGCGTTTCCTACGAATTCACAAGTCATATATCGTAAACTTGGACAAAGTAGAGCGTTACAATAGCAAGGTGATCGAGTTGGAAAATGAGCAGTTACCATTAAGTCGTAACCGTAAAGCCGATTTGGTCGAAGCCCTTGCTGCTTCCATGCGCAACTAATAATTATCTACATCCATAATTACCTTTACCCGAGAGAACTCCTTTTGGGCATTAAACCGTTGTTGCACCTTTTGTATAAATGTTTTTGTTTTCTGAAGGGATTGCTGCTTGGGTATTTTTACCAGAATATTAGAAATGAACTCGTTCCGAATCCTTGAAATAGCGGGACTTTCGGGACCCAACACCTGTTCTTTCAATTGAAGGCGTAGGACTTCGCCAAACCATACAGAAGCCTTTTGCATAGTTCCAAAATTTCGGTGTTTGAAGGTAATACGAATGGTTCTGTAATGCGGCGGATATTTATACTGATATCGTTCTTCCGATTGTTCCTTGTACATGCCTTCATAATCATTCACACTTACTTGTTGCAAAATCTGATGCAGCGGATTATAACTCTGAATGATCACTTTTCCCCGTTTCTCAGTACGCCCTGCCCTACCCGAAACTTGTTGCAGTAACTGATAACTCCTTTCATGCGCCCGGAAATCTGGAAAATTCAACAAATTATCGGCATTCATGACCCCTACCAAGCTTACATTTCTAAAATCCAATCCCTTGGCAAGCATCTGCGTTCCCACCAGAATATCGATCTCTCCATTTTCCATACGTTCGATCAATTTCTCATAGGCGTGCTTTCCTTTGGTGGTATCCTGATCCATTCGGGCAATACGCTGATTGGGAAATAGCGCTCTCAACTCCTCCTCTATTTGTTCGGTTCCGAAGCCTTTAGGGTCCAAGGTATCGCTTCCGCAAGCCATACAGGAAACCAACATGGCCATCTGATAGCCGCAATAATGGCATCGCAATTCGTTACGATGCTGATGGTAGGTCAGACTCACATCGCAATTGGGACATTGAGGCGCTACCCCACAAGTCGTGCATTCTACCACTGGTGAAAAACCACGTCGGTTCTGAAACAAAATGATTTGTTCCTTCTCTTCCAAAGCCTCTTCCATAGCTTCCAATAAGCGATCACTAAAATGGCCCTTCATCCGCTTTCTCTTCAGCTTATCGCGTATGTCCACCAATTCAATGTCCGGCATCAATACATTGCCATAGCGTTCCTTGAGCAGTACCAGGCCAAATTTATCTTCTTGGGCATTGTAATAGGATTCCAAAGAAGGCGTGGCAGACCCTAACAGTACTTTTGCCCCGTGCATTTGCGCCAAAACCATAGCGGTATCCCGTGCATGATATCTAGGGGCAGGACTGTATTGCTTAAAAGAAGGTTCATGCTCTTCATCTATAATGACCATTCCCAAATTCTGAAAGGGCAAAAACAAAGACGATCTCGCCCCTATAACAATCTGTGCTTTGGATCTTTGTGCCAATACATTCTTCCACACCTCCACCCGTTCATTCAAGGAATATTTAGAATGGTATACGGAGACCTTCTCCCCAAAATAATGCTGCAGTCTAGTTATAAGCTGCGCAGTAAGGGCTATCTCGGGAAGCATGTACAAAATCTGTTTCCCTGTGGAAAGCAGGCTATCAATCAATTGCACGTACACTTCTGTCTTTCCACTAGAGGTAACACCATGCAATAATGTGATTTCTTTTTCCTGAAACGAAGCTTCAATCTGTTCCAATGCCTTTTCCTGCGCCGGACTTAGCTTTTTCACTTCCGAGGGAGCCTCGCCTTTATATTCTACTCGATCTTTCTGAAGGTAATACTCTTCCAATATCCCTTTGTCAATCAAGGTTCGAAGTACCGGGGCATTACTGTCCGATTTCTTCTGAAGTTGAGTAGATTCTACATGTTCTTCAGTAGCAGATAGCATGAAAAGTGTCATAAGTACCTGTCGTTGCTTAGGAGCTCGGGACATGGAATCCAACAACTCCCGAAGGGAATCCTCTTCAGAAAAAGGGCTGGATAAACGTAGGTAACGTTTCAATCTGGGCTTATACTGTTCGAATACTTCCTCCTGCACGGAGATCAGTCCCTTTTCCAAAAGGGTTTGAATTACCTTCACCACGTTCTTCCGATCCAGTAAGCTTCGAATGTCATTTATATGCAATGAAGACTGATGGGTTAACGCTTCATGTACCATAAATTCATCGTCGGTCAATTCGGAATCATCTAAAGGTTCCTTGGCCGTTCGGGTAATGATGGTTTCACTTTCCAAAAGGAAGGCACTTGGTAGCGCTGCCCTGATCACTTCCCCTAGGGTACACATGTAATACTTGGCAATCCATTCCCAATGTTTCAGCTGTGTAGGCGTAACCAAAGGAGTTTCATCCAGTATCTGATCGATGCTTTTGGTTTCATAAGTAGGAGGTTCATTTTGATGTACTCCATATACCAAGGCCGTGTAGACTTTAGATTTACCAAAAGGAACAGACACGCGCATTCCAGGCTTCAAGAAATAGGCCTCATCCTTATTCACACTATAGGTAAAGTGCTGCTTTAAGGGAATGGGAAGAATGACATCGATAAAATACAAAGGAAGTATATTGCTATTCGCGTTTAAAATTAAAAAAGGCTGTTCAAAATACGAACAGCCTTGGTACTATTTTATGAACAATGCTTATTCTACGCGATACCAGTATTGGGTTCTTCCCAAAAGGGAAAATCCGATGTAGCCACGTACCTTGAGCGTTTTATCATCCTCTAGGGTGATATAGCATTTGTACAATTTTCCATTTTCAGGATCCAGTATCTTTCCACCATTGTACTCATCGCCATCCTTCTCCAGTCCTCTAATAATGGTCATTCCCATTATGGGTTTTCCTTTGTCCTCTCCTTTGCATTGATCGCATACGGCATCTTGACGGTCTTTTTTAATGATCTCGACTACTTTTCCGTATACCTTTCCATCTTCTTCATAGATCTCGAGGATGGATTTGGCTTCTCCGGAAACATCGTCAACAGTCTTCCATTTGCCCATAACATCTTGTGCGGTTATGGTAAAGGTGAGTAGTAAGGCAGATAATAGGGCGATTTTTGTTTTCATAGGTGGTGGTTTTACTTTCCTAGCATACCGTCTTTCAGGTTGTCATCGGCAGGATCTTCTCCCAACCAAATACCGAAAAGGGCTTTTTTGAATTTCATACCGGGAATAACTCCCAATTCTTTTCCGTTTTTATAGATAACGGCTCCACGGCCGCTTTGGTACGTAATATCGAAGATATTTCCTTTCACGATCTCCTCGCTAAAGAAACCTATAAACTTCTCTATTTCAGAAGATAAGGAAGACGTGTCACCATTCATGGCAGCATCGAAACCGTCATTCACTGCGCTTTTCATACGGTCGCTGGAAACCAATTTGGACGTAATCTCCATTTTAATGGCCATGGTCTCATCGGCATTAATGATGCTACTGGCATCTCCAGATTTCGATTTTAAATATAGTCCGGCAGAATATAATTTAAAGAAGGCTTTCTTACGTATACCGCCACCGTTCAGCACCAACTCTTCTCCATTAAAGCTTGTAGAATTGGGGAGGGTAACGCTTCCAATCTTGGTTTGCGCACTTGCCAAATTCATGGTAAGTAATGCTACGAAAAGTAAGAGTCCTTTTTTGATAGTTTGTTGTTTCATCTTCATTGTTGATTTGTATTGTGTATTGATTTTTCCTTAAGTCGCTGCAATGAAATATTCAATTCAAAGCCTAATAATAATAGGTTCGCATTGATCCAAATATAAAACATCATAATCAATAGTGCCCCAATGGAACCGTATAATTCATTGTAGTTGCTAAAATTGTTAATGTAAACTCCAAAGAAATAAGTAGTTACCAAAAACAAGAGGGTCGTTACCAATGCTCCTATCGAAAAGAAGCGGGTTTGCCTTCCCTCCTTCACCCCAAAATGATATAGGGTAGAGATTGCAACATATAACATGATAATAAAGATCGTGTACTGCAGGAAATTAATCCATGCATAGTTGTCCTCAATCAAGGAATTTGCCTTTAATTGATTAATGAGATATTCCCCATAAAGGATCGACCCCACAGTGATTAACAACAACAATGCCAAAAAGATAGAAACCATTAGCGCTATGAGGTACTGCCTAAAGAAGTTACGGTTTATGGTTACATGTACCGAATACTCGAAAGCACTGAAAATGGAATTCACCCCATTGGCCACCAAAAACAGGGTTAAGAAGAAAGTAAAGGACAGCAAGCTATTTCTTGGATGAAGTGCAATATCTGTAATCACTGGCATGAAGAAATCCTGCGTTTGCGGGGGTAAAATCCGCTGAATAAGGTCTAAAAACTGACTCTGAAAATTCTGGATACGAACTACCGGAATGAGATTGAGCATAAACAGTATAAACGGGAAAATGGCAATAAAAAAGCTATAAGCCACCGAACTGGCCCTAGAAGAGAAAGTTCCCTTTACGATACCAATACTATATATTTCGAGTAAATCGTATAAAGAAAGCCCCTTAAAGCCTGGAAGAACAATAAGCTTTAAGAGTTTTACCAGTGTACGGACCACTGGCACCCTATTCAGCTTTTCTTCAATTTCGGTACTCATTAAACGGCTTTTAGGCTCAAATCCATATTGTACACCGAATGGGTCAATGCACCGCTAGAGATATAATCGACACCACACTCTGCATATTTACGAACTGTTTCTAGGGTAATTCCACCACTAGACTCAGTAAGGCAGGTATCGCCAATCATTTGCACTGCTTTGCGGGTATCTTCGTAGTTGAAATTATCGATGAGGATTCTGTATACGCCATCACTTTTCAAGATTTCTTCGATTTCTTCCAAGTTTCTTGCCTCCACGATAATCTTTAAATCCAAATTTCGACTTTTAAGATAGTCTTTGGTTTGGGCAATGGCCTTAGTAATGCCTCCACAGAAATCGATGTGATTATCTTTGAGCATAATCATATCATACAGGGCAAAACGGTGATTTTCGCCGCCACCAATCTTCACGGCCCACTTTTCCAACGCACGGATTCCAGGAGTAGTCTTACGGGTATCCAATATCTTGGTACCTGTCCCCTTCAATAGCTTTACATATTCGTTGGTCTTGGTAGCTATCGCGCTCATACGTTGCATGGCATTCAATACCAGACGCTCTGCTTTCAAAATAGATTGCGAAAGCCCCGTTACATAAAAACAGATGTCTCCATGTTTTACATAGGTACCGTCTTCTATCTGTACATCCAATGAAAGTCCGGGATCGACAAATTCGAATACACGTCGGGCAAACTCTACTCCAGCAATAATCCCTTCATCTTTTACCAATAGCTTTGCCTTACCCGTCGCTTCCTCCGGAATACAGGCCAATGAGCTATGATCACCAGCACCGACATCCTCACGAATGGCATTGGCAATTATGATATCTATTTCTTTATCGAATTTCTTCTGGGAAATCATGGGCGGCTATTTTTAGCTAATTTAAAAAAACCCACGAAGCCTTTTGCATTCGTGGGTCATTTTTTGAATTCAATAGTGATTATTCAACGATAATCTTTTGGGTTACTTTCCCTTGATCTGAAGCCAAGGTCACAAAATAAATACCGGGTGGTAGTTGTTCAATATTGATTGTATCTCCATCAACCACCAGCCTTTCTGAAAGGAATTGACCGGTAACAGTATGTAATTGCAACTTACTGGGCCCTTCAATCCCTCTAATTTCAAAGGAATCATTCGCAGGGTTTGGAGCCAGTACTATAGTCTGCGATTTGAAATTATCTTCGATGGAAAGTACCAAACTGGCATCTGTCCGGGCCGCTAATAAACGTATGTAAGATGCTTGGTAATAAATGGCAGGCTCGGTGATCTCCCATGAGTTATTCGGGAAACCATCGTTAAAATCGAGATAGCTCTTTTGTTGGGGTTGTCCATAAGGCGGCACTAAACTGGTTACCGAAAATTGTGCATTTGGACCGCCACTTACAAAGCCAGGTGCAGGGCCAATAGGCGAAGTGATTGCATTATCGTATACCGTTCCGTCGGCAAACCATGTATGGTAAATTTCGTTAGCACTTCGATCTGCTCCTACACTGTACATATTGGATAGATATACCATTCCTTGGGGATTCACCCCGTGGAAATAGTGTAAGATTTCATCAATTTGTTTATCAAATTCGTCATTGGAAGCAGGGAAAAAGTTCGATTTTTTAGCCAACAGATTAATCACACCATAACCAGATTTTGCCTGATTAGAACCCCAATGATAGGACCAATCTGGCATCTGTGCCCTGTAAAGGTCATTTTCAGAAAAGCCAAAGAAATCGTTCCAGTCATTATTTACCGTGGCCAGCCAGGAGGTAACGATTGTATTGATGGTGGCAGAATCGGCTCCGGGCAGTAAGGTGTAATAAATAAGCGCATCGTTTACTTCCGTGAAATAGGGGCCCCAGAAGTCGGTATCTATCTGCTCCAAGCTAGACACATTCGCCATGACGTAGTCATTGTATTCCGAAGCTCCCGTAATATCGAATAAATGCACCGAAGCAGTAAAAAAGAAAGCCAATTGGGTAGCAACTGGCTGATCCGCATCCCCAGCTACGATGCTTCCATCGTCACAATCGGTCTCCAAAGTTCCTGCGTCTACAAAGGTCTTAGCATAATTATAAGTGGAAATGGCGGTTTGCTCCAATGTGGTGGCATAAGCCTGAAATTCAGGAAACTGCCCAAATACCTTAGCTGCATGCGCCATGACACTAGCTATCGTTATTGAAGCCGAACTACAGGTCGGACCATAAAACCTAGGATCGGTATTGGCACTAGGTGGAGAGGCACTATTTTCGGCAAAGTTCTGACTCCCCATTTTAATGTGCACGCTACCATCGCTGTTTACCATTTTCAGTAACCAATCCAATTCCCATTTAATTTCATCAATAAGGTCGGGGATTCCGTTTCCAGATTCGGGAATGTTCCAATTGTCATCGAAAGCATCGGGATGCTCTTCGTAAGCCCACAATAAATTGTGCAAGGTAGAATGGGTAAAAGTAACATACTTGTTATAATCGCCCGCATCGAACCATCCTCCCGAAAGATCCTTTTCCAAACTGGCATTGCCCGGGTCGTAAATGTAACGGCAATTAAAGTCCTGAAGCGCATTATTGAAGTTATCCCCATCATCCCATCCTTGGGCATAGGGTTCGTCTTTAGGAGCATTACAGCGATTGTAGTAAAATGCGCGTCCAGCGGTTTTTAAAACTTCAGTATAACGTGCATCCGAAATATAAAAGGTACCCGATCTCTCGTCGTTCGTAGGATCGTACACATAATAGTTCCCTTCTCCGGTTACCGAAGAGAAATCGAACCACCATCCGCTGTCGCCCGATTGGCCATGCACAGCACCTCCATTCCAAGCACTCACTGCTGAAGCGTATATCAAGTTGTCATTAGACGCGTCCCGTAACTGAATTTCGGAACCGGGCGTGTAGCTTTCAGAATTGTTATAGCCCACTTCGGGGTTGGATAGCACGGCTACTTTCGTCGCATTAGGGGCATAACCAAACTGATCTACATGAATAAAGGGGCTTATATCTTGGGAAAAAATAGGTAATGCGAGCGCCATGAGCACTCCGTTGATGATTAGCTTTTTCATGATTGGGGTGTTTTTTATGAAAATTAATGAAAATAGCCTTTACACCCTATTGAAGGTCAGTATTTTAACAGTTTTGTTTAAGCTGAAGGTTTTAGCTTTCGGTATTGCTTTTACAATAGTTGCTTCGCAGTATGGCTGTTTGCATTGACCTTATCGTTTCATAGAAAGTGCTACTAGGCTTGTATTTCCTACTTTTGCAGTATGAAGATCACCCTACTTGCCATTGGAAAAACGGATGATAAAAATCTACAGACGCTTATAGACACTTATGAAAAGCGTCTTAAACATTATGTAACGTTTTCTATGGAGATCATTCCTGATATTAAAAACTCCAAGAACCTTTCGGAAGCACAACAGAAGGAACTGGAAGGGCAGGAAATCCTAAAACGGGTTACTACTTCGGATGCATTGGTATTGTTGGACGAAAATGGAAAGACCTTCTCTTCGGTTGGGTTTTCGGAATACCTTCAAAAAAAAATGAACAGCGGACTTAAAAACCTAGTTTTTGTCATTGGAGGTCCGTATGGGTTTAGCCAAGCGGTCTATCAAAAAGCGCAGGGCAAAGTATCCCTTTCTTCCATGACCTTTTCCCACCAAATGGTCCGTTTGTTCTTTGTAGAGCAATTGTACCGAGCCTTTACGATATTAAGAAACGAACCCTATCATCATAGGTAGTTTTCGAGTTCAACAGTTCTGTGTTCAAGGTTGATTTGTTGAATCGTTTAACCGTTTAATTGTTGAGTAGATAGATGTCCAACTAAATAACCTTGAACCCGAAACTCGAAAACCCGCTAACTCAAAACCCGAAACCTACTTATTCCGAATCTTCTTATAACTGGAATTCTTGGCGAAAAGGTAACGATAACCGTTCATCCCTTTGAAGTTGGGCGGTATGGTCACTTCGATAATCTGAGGGCCCTTTTTGTACACTTTAATGATGCTTCCGTTATCAATGGTAGAATTGGTAAGCTTGTACTTAAGATTAGCCATTTGCTCGTTAAAGTTCTTGTACATGGCTTTATTCTTGAAAAGCACTTCAATACCTCGGGCTTTAACGCGCTCCGAATAGTGGAAAAACAATAGGTAGTCTGCAGAATCCCCTAATTTAAAATTGGGACGATCATACACAAACTTAGCATTTCCCAATTTGTTCTGGGTTTCCCCCTTGGCCTCATAAAATGTCCAATTATTAGCCGTAAGATACTCCTCTACTTCCCCAGGACTTTTATCACAGATCAATGTGAACTGTGTTGGGGAAAGATTTTGTGAAATACCCTGAATGGCCATCAGCCAACAAACCAGAATAAAGAATATTCGTTTCATAATGCGGGGAACAAACTTAGAAATATGCTTCTACATACCTATTTATTTGACAATAATACTAAAAATAAGCGTACGCATATACAGGATTTTCCCCTATTCCACTACCAATTTATGGCTATATGTACCCTGTGAATCGGTAAGGGTTAAGATGTAAAGACCTGAAGATAGGCCATGATTTACTCGAATTTCACCTGAAACATCAATTAACCCAGTGTTGTAAACCTGTTGTCCGGCCATATTGAAAATAGCCATTTCCAATGAACTCGTTTGTACAGAAGGATCTACTGCAATTCGAAGTGTATTGCCTATTGGGTTTTCGGAAAGTATATATTTTGAAATTCCTGCAACATCATTAACACCCAAAATACCCCCGGTTATCTCGAAAATGGCAAAGGCAGCTCCCTCGGGCGTAACAGTTACATGATCTTCGTTTACATTAGGAATATGCGTATTAACGAATGGAGAAGCCGATAAATCTGGATTCGCATACCAATCATCTTCATCGATATCTAGGGCACTAAGTGTAGGAACAAAACAATAAGCATCCTGATCTAAAGCCTCTATAAACTGTACAATCACAGGGTTCGTGCCATCTCCCAAAGCCGTGGAAATATTAGCCGTACCTCCCGGTGCACTGTCTACTCCATCGCTAAAAGCAAAGGATTCTCCGTCGGCAGAAAAGGATCCTACCTGAACCGGCCCCAAGAAGGTTTTCCAATCGGTAATAGTAATGGCCTGACCGGCTTCTGGCATAAAATGCAAACTTACTTCGGCAGTTGTACCGGCAATAATATCCAAGGTCGTATCAATTACTTGCATCCCAGGTGTTCCAGTCGTGGTTCCAATACCGCTTCCATTGATCATCGCTACATTGCGTACATTTTGAGCAAAGCCCATAGCATCCAATTCGGCCTGAAAGACATCCCTAAAACCTGGAGCTCCTTCTGGCAGTAGTTTTGTCGGATCCTGATCGGTATCCGAACCATCGGCCAAGTGAGCGGCCAAATGATCTACCAGCATTTCCTTGGCAGCTGGAGAGTTAAGTACTCCAGCAACAATTGCTTGCGCTTCCGGATTATTGAATTCGAATGCCAAATAATTGATTAGGTATTGTAAACTGATCGGAACATTAGCTCCTCTATGAGGCGAATCGAAGGAAATGAACAAGCGCGTTTCATGTGGTAGGCTGTTCTGCTCCATATAGGCTAATGCATAACGTCCTACCAAACCTCCCATACTCGGGCCTAGCACTACCAATTCCTCATCTCCCACTTTCTGATCGTTGATAATGGAAATAAGTTCGGCCAACACAAAGGCGTTCCGCTGGATGTAATCGGCACCGCCATCTATATCTTTTCCTCCCGTAGTGTACAAGGGATTATTAAAAATGATAATATCATACCCTTGATCGCGCAGGATATCGGCCATATTCTGACCATCGAAAATCAAGCTGTTGTACAATGCCGTTATATCTCGGGCATCTCCCGGATCGAATCCATCCAATACGATAATAGGATTGTCTAAAACCCCATCCACGTTATCGATAAAGATTTCGTATTCCCCTTCCCCAAAATAGGCTTGGGTTTCGTCATACCCTTGATAGGATATGGTAGCGATCACTGTTTCTACCACACTTCGATTGGCAATGGGCTTGGTTGAAGACTCTGGCAAAAAACGACTTTGCCCTATGGTTGTAATGGAAATAAGGGAACAAAGGAAAAAGTATACATATTTCATAGCAAGAAGGGGTTTATAGAAATTTTTTGCGGTAAGATAAGGATTAATTTGGGTTATTAAATTTAATCTAAGGTTAATAATCCTATTCCTTTTAATTCGAATACTGTAAATGCTGAATCAAAGCATAAAAACATGAAAGATCTTGGCAATGATGGTAAGCAGCATGATGAGAAGCGCAGGAAGAATGATGGGCCAAATAGTGTTGGTATTTAGTTTTTCTGCATGCTGAGCCTTAAGCTCTTCGAAAGTAATGTTTTCTTTCTTTAATTGCTTGTCCTCCAATCCAGTTTCCAACTTCTTTGCTAGTTCCTCGTCGTCAAGGATATGATAGAGCACTGTTTCATACTTGAACTTGGTTTTCCGATAGGCTTTTTCAAATCGAAGGATGCGTTGGCCCACAATCCTAAAATAGTACACCCCAATTCCTATAACGACGAACAGATAGCGCATAACGGTATCTCTATTTTCGCTCGCTTTTAGATCAGCTTCCATGACCAGATCTATATTCAAAAGGCCTATGATAGCAATGATACCCCCGATAAGGTATTTGTTGGAATAACTATTGGCTTCGGCCGAAACAAATTCCATGCGTTGTTGTAGATGGTCGAGATGGGCAAGTTTGGTTTCTTTCTCCGACATAGTTCTAAATTTTTCTTTGGAAAAATTATGAGTTTATGAATAGGCTTGACTTACTATCTTAGTATTACTAAATACTGCTTTTCAATGCATTAGTAAAGATAGAAAAGCTAATGATATCATGAAAAAGTGTTCTATGAATTTCCGAAAATCAACTTCAAATTACGCCATGGGATGATCTGGAATCATTTTATATGATTTCCAATTTTTCCTAAAATCGGGAAGAATCTCATCATTAATAGTCTTCATTACCTTTTTCACGACCTTCTCCTCATTATCTGGATGGAACGAGGTAGGAAATGCTGGTATTTCCAAATGACGTTCTATGGCAACCACAATTCCCGGAAGTGCTCCCTGTATTCCCCAGTCTATGGAATTTCCATAATCGGTAATGTCCTTTTCCAGAGATGAAATCATGGCAGAATACATCCAATTAAAACGAATCTCGTTATGCGGATGATGCCGTTCATTGTATTCCAATAAACTTTTCATAATGGGGAAATGCCCATTGTATTCATCCCAAAAATGAACCATTAAACCTAGCGAATAGGTAAGCAGGCGCATATAGATGTTAAGGGGAAGCTTAAGTCCTTTCTGAGGAAATATTTTGCAATTACCACGCACAAAATCGATAATACTCCAATAGACGGCATGCTCATCGGCATCGATTTCCATAGCTTGTCGTTCGTTAATGATAAGCATCCCTTCGTCCACTCCTTTTCGAATGATTTCCCCAAGATATTGTCCTTCCCCATTTTCGCCTAAAGCCAATTCCCCTTGGGCTTGTCCATTTAAATACGCCGTATGCCCAGTAAGGATATGAGCCAACTCGTGATACACAATATATTGGAGCATCATGTACCAACATGCATAGCTTAAATGGCTTCGTACGGTCCCGGAAGGAATCCTATGATAAATCTGCGCAACTTCGGGCAGGGTTTTGTTCAGAATGGCGGTGGCGGGTATTTTTTTCTCGGAAGCATTGGGGTCCACACCTTCAATTTCATTAAACAAATCGGTGCTCGCGATAAAAGACTCCATCATTGCGAACAAGCGTTGGTATAATCCAATACTTATCCCAATAAAGTGAAGGGATCCGTCTTTGGTAGATTTGGCACTGGCATCAAAATCGATATTATTGAGGAAGTCGAAGTGAATCTTCATACCTCTTTCCTTAAGGCCTTCACCGGCACATAATTCATCCAAATATTCCTGTACATTGGCCCTAAAAAGCCTTGCTGCTTCTCGATCCTCAGGATGAAAGGAACTTAGGTAGTAGAGCCCTCCCCTATTTATAAAAGCTTTGTCGAATTCTATTTGTGCTTCAGATTCCCATTCGTGCATGGTACTGTTTTTATGAGGTTATATTCAATTAACGATTCCAAACAGGGCCATAATAAAGCCAACTAACATACATGTCGCACTTAGCCACAAGAAAATCCTTTTATGTCGCAAAGCCTTCTTCTTGTGTGCTTTTATAGCACTTGGAGATTTTAAAATGACCTTTTTCTCATAGGGAAGAAACCCAAAAAGTGAGATGATGAGAGCAACCAAAAATGCTATGACCACAGGTTTCTTCATATCTGACGACATTACCTGCCGGTCTGCAAATACCAAAACAATAGTTAGTATGGCCGTGTTGGTGGTGAGCAATTGTTTCAACACTGAATTTGCCAGTGCAATTCCGTTTTTCAGGGATTCCCTTCCCCACTCAAGGTAAAAGAGTTCTTCATCTGTGGTGGGCTTGCCTTCTGGGAATTCCGCTTTAGCTTCTTCTGGCATATATTATGGCTTTAGTGTGTTACTGGCTCCACAGTTAGGACATTTCTCCACGATTTCTTCTACATCCGTTTTCATCTCCATAACAAGTTCTCCTTCGATGTCCTTTTTAATATCTTGTATAGTTTTGCAATTATAGCATCTGTATTTCATTCTACCATGGGAGTTTTGAATACATAAATGTACTTAAAATGGATATAAGAATTTTATAGGATTTTTCCTGTATTTCTATGATAAATCATAGGAGATCAGCAAAATAAAACGGTATACGCCTTTATCAATATAAGGCTTGTCTTTAAGGAGAAGAGCTTAATTGAATCCAAAGCGTAAAATCGGCCCCTTTACTTTTCGAATCGAACTTTACGAATGCCGTGATCTGTGTCCCACTCCTTAACTATAGCAAATCCAAATTTTTCATACAGTTTTCTCGCTGGGCCATTATCGGCTCCAGTTTCTACTGTGAACAATTCGGAATGATATGCATTGAATACATATTCGAGCATTTTACCGGCAATGCCCAGCCGGAAGAACTTTGGATGCACCACCAAACTCTGAATATGGGTTGCGCTTCCTTCGGTGGCTATTTCCGTAACCCCCGCTAGCTCCCCATCTTTATGAAAGCCATAGAAAACATTAGGACAATCTACAAATGCTTCCAAAGGTCTTTTAAGGGGAGGGAAATCGATAGCATTTAATAGTTCCGCTTCCACAGCATATGAATCCTGAAAGACAGATCGGATTTCTTGCGCTATAGCGGTTTCAGAGTGTTTGAGTTTTTTGATCAAAATCGAAAGTTGGGTTTTACGCCTACGGAATATTTATTACCGAGTTATCATCACTTGAAAAACCTACTTATTCTTTCTTTAAAAGTTAAGGGCGAAAAAGAAAAATCGAGGTCGAAGTTATCCAAAACCTCCCTAGCCTTTTCTTTTATTTCTGGACTGCCTTCTATGGCAAATTCTTTTATCCGTGCTACCCAAACTTCTCCATCATGAACATCATCGTCTTCATCATAGTCAGTTAAGTACCAATCCAATAATTCCAAAAGCTGGAAATTAAATTTTCCATTTCCGGTAAGACTCAGATTTCCAACTAGGAAATCGATAATCTGAACGTAGATTTCTTCTGTTTTAGAGTAAATATCTTCTGTCTCAATATCTTCCAATACCTCTAGGTATTCGGGATCTATCCTTCCGTTTTTTGCCAATAAAACTACTCGTTGGATTTCATCGAAAAGAAATTGATTCCAACTCACGGAGTATTCAGACAAGGCTTCATAAACCAAACTTAGACTGGAAAATTCGTCGGGAATGGTCGAACTACAGTAATGTTTCAACTCATCCGGGTGCTGCTCTCCGTACTTTACAATTCCCTTCAAAAATCTCTTCTGCTCTTTTTCTTTGGTGTCGTACCATTCATCCAATTGATTAGTTTCATGATACCTTAGTTCTTCAATAATATTCAATAGAAAAGCGTATTAATTATACAATGGTTTGTTTATGAGTGACAATAAAGTTCAATTTGTTACTATACTTAGTCTACATTACGTACGCCAGACACATGGGACAACACTGCTTTCCAAATTCCATCCCGATAGATAAGCACATTACTGGATTCGTAGTCGGTTTTATCACCTCCATTCACCATATGGCCTGTACCCGCGATGATGGCCGTTCCATTTTCGAATACTTCCAATCGTTTGATCTCATATCGGAAGAAATCATGGTTCATGGCGTTGTTTTTAATCCATTCCAACTCCTTTTCCTTATTGGACCATTCCCCATCATTCCGAACCATTTGAAAGTCGTTGCCCAAGATGCGATCTAACAAAACCGTATCCTGCTCTCGGTAGGCTTTGGGCCATTCTACCTCCTTAAGGAACCGAAGTTTTTCCATTTCCGTTTCCATATCCCATTCCGTTTCGATTTGGGTTGTCGTTTCTTCCGATGCTACAATAACTTCTGGTTTCTTTTCTTTGCAGGACGAAAGTATTATAATGATAAGTAGTGGTAATAGATGCTTCATATAGGTTCTATTAGATGCTGTTAGTTAGGACGCTACGCTAATTTAGCAAACAAGGGGTTTTACGGAGAGGATATAACAAAACTTTATGTCATTGAAGATTGATAATTGAATATTCATTATTGAGCATTGAGAAACGAGAAGTAATCTCAACGATTAAACAGTTAAACGATTCAACGCATCAACGGCAAACCGACTCCTCGATACAACACTCCTTCCAGTCGAACCACTCGGAGTCCATCGATTCATCACCTCAACAACTCAATAGTAAAGACATCAACAAATCAACCCAAAACTCGGAACGAGTAAACCTGGAACCAGAATGACTCCTCGATACATTTCTCGTTTCCCTCGAAACACTCGGAGTCCGATTCATCAACCTTGAACTCGAAACCCGTAAACCTTAAACCCGAAACCCTTCTACATCTGCGTATCGTATATCACCGGGAACTGATCTGGAATTTCTTCATCGGTTTCTCCGAGGTTTTGGCGTAAATCGATTTCAATACCTCTCGCGATGGTCGAAATAGGTACGTCATTGGCCGATCCTTCGAATGGGTTTTCCCCAGTTCGTCCTATACGTTCCATGGTATGGAATACCCAAGCCACTATAATGTAAAAGGGAATGGATAGCCAGATAAAGTATTTTCCGATCATGGGCATTTTTTCTGCTATTTCACTACCGATTTCAGCAAACTGAGGTACGATGGCCAACGGTAATAGTAGGACAAAAACCCACATGAAATAATGATTCAAGGAAGCGAAATGACGCGGATATGGGAAGTTTTTAATTCGTTCGGATTTACCCTGTAATGTGAACAATTCTTCCAGAACGCCTTCTAATTCTAAAAAAGAAAACTCCCAGATGGTGCCCTTTTCTTTTAACCTTCTAAGATGGTGGGACTGCAAGTACAACAAGGCCGTTTGCTTATTCCCCTTGCTCAATACATATTTCATGTCCTCTTCGGAAAGATAAGGCTTAAGATCATCCTCTAAGGTGGATTTCCTTTCTGGCGGTTGCAGGATTTTGGTCCACTCCTGATTGGTTTTCTCGTTCAATACCGTTTCCCAAGTTCGGGGTGCTCGCATGGCGTGCCGTAGGGCTGTCATCCAAGCAATATGGCGATAGGTCAGGGTTTTTACCTCACCGTGCAATTCCTTATCCGAAAGTTTTTCGGAGGCATGCTCATTGGTCACCATATCTTGAACGAACATCCCAAAGGTTCTTGACGTATTTACAATACCACCCCAGATTTTACGGGCTTCCCAAATTCTTCCATAAGCTGAGTTATTCTGAAAACCAATAACAAAGGCAACAGCAGTACCTATTAAAGCCAGTGGTGTCCACGGAATTTTGAGCCAATGTAGATCTAATACATGATAGAGTCCAACAACGGAAGCGCTGATAATAAAAAACAAGAGGGTCGAGAATCGAGTCCATCTTGCCATGTCTTTTAACTTGAAAACTTTTCTGGTGTACATACGTTACGATCGTATAGGGTTAGTAAGGCAAATACTTTTAGGAATTTGCTTTTGGAAATTTAGGGAAAATATGGAAAAAGAAAAACCACCTAAAAAGTGGTTCTAAAATAGCTATTGGTCCTCTGGTAATGCTTCGAATTCCTTGCGCCTCGCTTCATACCATTCTTCCATAGCTCCGGGTTTCTGGGCATATTCACGCATGGCTTTCATAGCGTTAAGGTGCGCTTCGTCCCCTTTTTGAAACATTTCCATGCCGTGTTGCTTACTAAGTTCGGCCATTTGCTCGAAGGTTTCGGCTTTAAATTCTACATCACAAGGGCCTCCTAATTGTTTGCAAGTCATTGTTTTCATGAGTTATTCATTTACATTTTCAACCAAATTTAATGGAATTTCAGTTTTAATGAGTTTCTGTTCTTCTTCGGTCAAGTCGCTCATCACCTTTCCAAACCGCTTCTGTGCTTCCTCGTCCCTTAGAAAATTGTAAGCGGCTACCACTTCATTTTGCACCGCTATATAGAAGGTATAGGGCACAAGTCTATCATTGGCAATACTAACAACAGACTTCAATGGAGCTTGTTTAATGTGAGCGATCACTTTGCTGCGCAATTTGGAAAGCGCTATGTCCTCATCCCCTATAAATAATTCTTCATTTTCGGTAACACGTATCTCCAATGCATCATTCGGGTCGTAATCAGGTTCCTTAGTCTTAGGCGGAAGTCTTCGAGTGATACCAGAATCATCTACATAAGAAATGGTTTCGACCATAAAGAAGACTACCATTTTGTAATAATCCAATTCAAAGTCTTTCTCATCCAATATGGACAGGACACTTTTAGCCATGGCGTCCGTATCTGAAACATTGTTATCCATTGCTATGTTCAATAACTTTTGCAGTTTAGAATCCTCGGAGGATAGGCTATCCATATCCATAATACGGGATTGACATAGCTCTATGGAATCCATATTGGGAGCACCAATTCCCCTAACTAGCTTGGTAAACGACAGATTCGTGCCAAAACCCAAATCTTCTCCAGCGGCCATCTTTTGGTAAACACTTCTATACCCTTTTCCCGTTCCATCTGGAATTATTTGTTCCTGAATAAGTTCCGCTTCAAAATCCTTCATGGCTTGCTTAAATTCGGCTCCATTGTCTTCATAAGCTGCATACATACATTCCATCATTCGGTCTTCTACGCGTTCTTGTGAATGGGATTTATCGCAAGAACTAAGTATCATAACTAGTACTGTTCCAAAGAAAAATAATCGCTTCATTTTTTGTTTAAATCAATATTCAAAATAAAATTCTTTCTTACCATAGTAAGTCTTTATCAGTTGGGCAGCCTCGGTATTGGGGATGGCTAAATGATCGATAACCGCTGTCCCCGTTTCCTTTTTACCCTTACTATCTCTTCCCACATTCTCATATAAGAAATAAGCTTCTCCTGCATTCTCCAAATAAAAGATGGATATACGCCCATAGCGTGTGGAATGACCCCTACCCAAATTCTTTACTTTTTCGGTAAGTGTATTGCCTTCTTTTTCAAAAAACATATCCGCGTCCGCGAGGCTTTGGTATTCGTCGTGAAGTTTGTACTTAATGAACCATTTATTAAACCGCTGACTAAAGGGAGCAATCTCATAAGCTCGTAAGACATGAAAGGTCATATAAAGCACCATGATGAGTTCGCCTATCCAAATCAACCCTAGAAATATTCCATTTACTACGGCCCCTCCGAAAAGACTCCAAGAGCCATAGGTGTAAAGGTCACCTATACTTCCAAATACCCAGACCGGAGACAATAGTAGTCCCAAGGAAGGGAAATAATACTCCAATTCTCCAGAAAGCATCAATAAATAAGCTCCCCAGGAAAAATACATCCCCAACAGCATAATGGCTAGACCAGAGATGATAACGAATTTTGAATCTCGAACCTTCGCGATTTTTGAAATTACCCGGTACAGTATTCCGAAAATAAAGCCAAAGCCAATGGTTATGACAAAGCTTAGATAAATTACGGGATTGATAGAAATAACAATACCATGAACATAAGCCAAAAGGAATATGATAACGATCCCAAGGAGAATACATAAAAGCTTATTAGATAAAGGAGTTTCTGGGTCGTGGGCATAGTAACGTTGCTGCAAATTGAACGGTTTGAATGGTTGATCGCATCCAAATTAGAACATTTCAAGAAATCATCACTCGGAATTCATGAATATTGTCCTATCCTACCTTCTTGTAGTTAAATTTCACTTCTTCCACCTTTCCTTCCCCTTCGTTAATGACTACATACAAATTCACTTCGTCATCGCTTACACGTTCAAAAGTGAATCCCTCGAAATACACGCGATCCTCTGTCACTTTTACCAATTTGAAATCGACCGTTTCATCCTTTTCTTCCCATCCCTTTAAATTGGAATGGAAGTGCTTGAGCCGAAGCATTAGAGTGCCTTCTTCTTCTGTAATCGTTACGATTTCATAGAAGTTCACTTCGTTATTTACGACCAATTTGAAGGTACACATCATGGAGCCTCCTAAAGGTGGCGTCCATACCTCTTCGGTAATTCCACCAAAAGCCTCCCCTTTCCAATGTCCGGCCATCCAAGCAATGGAACCTAAATCAGCCTTTGGAGATTCCTGTTTATCCTTTAATGTCAACGTGTTTTGAGCCAACGCTCCATAACTGATGCAAATGGCGAAAATGAATATTTTGAATGGTTTCATGATTTCTAATGGTTGGTTAGCTTATTTCTTCTTCCGCTTCTTACTAGCTTTTGCCAAGGGATTGAAGTCCAAACACTTTTGAAGGTAATACTCCATATCTTCCTCACTATCGTATCCATCCGGTGTTACAAACACATAACCTTTCATGGGTCGCCCAGTAAAGTCCATAGGATGGCATCCTTCCTTCTGCATAGCCTCTTCGGCGGCATCTTCCCCAATACGGGCCATCAGTAGATCGGTTTGTTTCTTCTTATCGTAATGAATACCACAGAACATCTTTTCATCGACCATGAACAATAATCCTCCCATCATCGATTTGGCATAGTAGTCTACCTTTCGGGTTTCTAGAAAGTTTTTGATTCGGTCTGCGGTGTACTGATCGTAAGCCATTTTTCAAGTTTTAAGTGCTTAGTGTTAGATTTTAAGTTTTCAGTGTTGGGTTTTAAGTGCTGAGTGTTGGGTGTTGGGTTTTTAAGTGTTGGGTTGTTGAATCGTTTAGGTGTTGAATTGAAGCATTGACAATAATTTTTGCAGGTGTAACTATTTTTATCATTGGTTGTTTGCTGGAAACTGAGACTGTCAACTGTTTAAACCTTGAACTTGAAACCCGCAAACCTTGGACCCTGAACCCCTAACATCCTTCGACGTTTCGACTCCTTGACACAACCATCCTTCGACAGGCTCAGGATGACAAGCTGCATACTGCCAAGTGAAAACTGAGAACTGTCACTGCCAACTGAAAACTAAAAAACTACATCTCCAAAAGAGCCTCCTTCTTCCGCTCCAGGTATTTTCGTTCGGCATCGTTTTGAACGGCCAATAAGGCCAACTCCATACAAGATACCGCTTTTTTCCGCTCTCCCTGTAACTGATAGTACTCTGCATAGGTACCATAATACAAATAGGAACGCTGTTCTAAATCTGCCGGTTCAATTTGCTGAAGCCGTTCCTTGGCATCTTCAAAATTACCCCGTTGTATCTGTGTCATTACCATATTTAAAGCTACACTCGGACTAGGCTGTATGGCATACAACGCCTCATACCATTTAAAAATAGCCTCCCAATTGGTCTCCTCGAAAGAACGTGCCTTGATATGCTCTGCAGCAATCGCAGCTTCATAATGGTAATGCGAATACACATCATCCTCTACCGCTCGAACCATCGCATGATTTCCTAATTTCACAAGTGGAAAATGCCATTTAGATCGGTCCTGATGCCTTAAATCTATGATCTCATTAGCATCGTTTATCTTACTGTCTAATCGTGCCGCATGAAAACACATGAGCGCCAATAATGCATAGCCTTCTGGAGATCGAGTGGCTTCCCTTTTCAAAATCAATTGACATAAACGCAGTGCCTCGCCACACAAATCCTTTCGTACTAGCATGTCCTTTCTGTTAGAATGAAATCCTTCATTGAATATGAGGTATACCACTTCCAGCACACTATCATTACGTTCTGGCAATTCCTTTCCTTGAGGAATCGCAAAACGGATGTCTTTCTTCTTAATGGCCTTTCGTGCCCGTTGAATCCGCTTCTTAATACTATCCTCCTTGGTTAATAAGGCAGAGGCGATCTCCTTGATACTGAATCCAGAAACCGTCTTCAAGGCAAACGCGATACGGTCCCTAGGATCCAATTGTGGGTGACAGGCTGTGAAGATCATCCGTAATTGACTGTCTTCAATCTCCGTATCCAAAAACAAATCACTGAGGGCTATGGCACTGGGCCCAGTAGACAATTGAGGCACATGCTTCTTGTGCGTCTTTAGCTTCCTGAAAATATCCAGTACCCGATTCTTCGCAGCTTGGGTAAGCCATGCTTCCGGATTGTCGGGCATAGTATGCGTCCATGAAACCGTCGCTTTCACGAAAGCATCTTGCACAGCATCCTCGATGGTCTCTATATGGGCGAGACCAAAAATTCGCGTTAACACAGAGACCATCTTCCCATAATGATGACGGAAAAGATGGTCTATGAGTTTGGGTTCCATTACTGATCGAACACCATGATTTCACGAATCTCCACGGTACCTCCCAAATCGTAATCGGGAAAGTCCTGTGCTATCTGTTCTACCTCGTCAAAGTCTTTTGCCTGTATCACATAATACCCACCTACCAATTCTTTGATTTCGGCAGAAGGCACATCGGTAACTGTTCGATCTTTTCCCGTAACACGACGTACCTGAGCGGTTAGGGCATTTCCTTCTTTAACAATGCCTTGCTCGGTCATTTTTTCGTGCCAAGTAAACCACTTGCCCATTCTACCTTGCATCTCTTCTGGGGAAAGCCCCAAATCCCCGTAATCGGGACCGATGAAAATCATCATAAAATCTTTCATAATTGTTCGTTTTTTAAAGTTTCTATAGCTAAGACGCGATAGGTATCCATAAAAGGGACACTTTTTTTATTTTTTTCTAAAATTTAAAGAATTGTTTGATCCACCATAGTTTTCTGGGCGTATGTGGATAGTACTTCAGTGGCAATTCGAACAGGGTTGTTTTCTCTATAATACTTTTGTAGTGAGAAAAAGCACGAAAACCATCTTCCCCATGATAACTACCCATTCCACTGGTACCCACGCCTCCAAACGGCAAGTTGGGATTAGCAATATGCACGACATTCTCATTCACGCCGCCACCGCCAAAGAGAATTTCATTCAACACCTTGTTCTTAGCTTTTTTACTATTGGTAAACACATAGCAAGACAACGGCTTGGGCAAATCGATTACCTTGTTTACCGCTTCATCTAAGGAGTCATAGGCGATTACTGGCATAATTGGCCCAAATATTTCCTCTTGCATCACAGCATCACCGAAAGTGACATTGTGCATGACGGTAGGTGAAATGATACGTTCTTCCTCATCTACTTCTCCGCCATGATATACTTTTTCCGGATCAATCATTTTTTGCAATCGTTCCACATTTCGATCGTTAATGATCTGAACGTAATTTCCGTTCTCTACACTATAATGCTCCTTTTCAATCTCTGCCTTGGTGAGTTCTAAGAAGCGCTGTTCAATGGAACGATGTACGAGGATATAATCGGGAGAGATACAGGTTTGTCCTCCATTCAGGAATTTACCCCAAACAAGACGTTTTACGGCCATCTTCAAATTACAATCTTCCGTAACAAAGGCCGGGCTTTTTCCACCGAGTTCCAATGTCACTGGGGTAAGATGCTCCGCAGCAGCTTTGTAAATTATCTTGCCTACAAAGGTGCTGCCGGTGAAGAAGATCTTATCGAATTTCTGTTTCAACAATTCCGTAGTCTCCGGAACTCCTCCTTCCACTACAGCGAAGTATTCTTCAGAAAAGTGTTCAGAAATGACCTTTTTCATGGTGGCAGAGGTCCCAGAAGGAATTTCACTGGGCTTCAATACGATTGTACAACCAGCGGCCATGGCAGCCACTACAGGTGCTAGGGATAATTGATAGGGATAGTTCCAAGCCCCAATGACCAATGCCACGCCCAAAGGTTGTGGTATCACGTAACTCTTAGCAGGAAAGTTTACCAGATTGGTTTTTACTTTCTTTTTTCTCGACCATTTGTGCAGGTTCTTAACAGCATCATCAATATCATGATAAACCAGTGCCAATTCGGTCGCATAGGTATCGAATTCCGACTTCTTGAAATCGGCATAAATAGCATCATAAAGGAGTTGTTCGTTTGCTTTCAAAGCACGTTTCAACGTCCTCAATTGTTGCAAACGGAAGCGTATATCTTTGGTTGTATGGGTATTAAAAAACCATCGTTGGTTGTCTATGAGTTCCTTCAAAATCGTAGGTGTATTTGGATACAGAAAGGTATGAAATTTTGAAGGATTTAATTCTACGATTGCATCCAAAGACAGTCAATGCTATCCGCTATGATATGCAATACCAGCCCCAGTCCTATGACTCTTGTTTTTCTGAAGAATAGTAGCAACACATAAATGGCAAGCGCCCAATACGTATGCAGTGGGTGGAAATTAATACTGCAGCGATTTGGATCGAAAATAGGGGAAGCCATAAGATGATCCAGATCGATCACCATGGTCAGTACCATAAGTAACCAAGCCCTCTTCCAGTGTTTTCTGAAAAACACATACGCCAACACTCCCGGCACCCATAAATGCAGGGAATAATGTACAATCGACTGTAACATGGATTATCCTTTACCCTTGTCCCGTGCAAGAACGCGATACTGCTCGTAGCAGTCGCTAATGGCGTCCAATATCTGAAGGTCATTGGCCGTCTGTATAAAGCCTTTGGAATAGTTGCAATTGCTCAGGATCTCATCGATATCATTTTCTTCCAATTGAAGGACCGCCATGAGGGTTTCCCTATCGAATTTGGACTGCAGTATATTCCGAATATGGTCGTCTTCCTTCATCTTCCGGAGTTTCCGCATCTGTTTCGGTCGTTTGCCAAAGACATTGTAGAGGAAATCCGCAGGGTTAAATATAGAACTCAATACTTTAGAAACGGCTCCAGGTTGCGACTGGCCTCCTTCATAACCGCCTCCCAATCCAGCAATACGGTAACGATAGTCGTCGTAAATAGGAATCAACTTCGCATCTACTTCAACATAACCCGTAAGCTCTACCGGACGCACTACTACCTCTTCTAAAGCGATACCCAACTCAGTCATTTTCACCTTTACCTCACCAAACTTCATCCAGTCATTGGTTACACGAACCCGAATGGATTTAAAACCTAGATATGAAAAATAAAGGGTATCGTTTACAGCGGCTCGTAAGGCAAACTTCCCATCTTTATCGGAAGTCGTCCCGATTACCTGATTCAGGTTTACGATGTTCACGTTCTCCAAAGCAGCATCTGTGGCATCATTTAATACCACTCCATTGATAACGTCTCCGTCTTGGGCCAAAACGGTCATGGGTAGCAATGCCAACAATAGTAGGTAAAATGCTTTCTTCATAGCGACTAATTGGGCTTAAAAGTAATCATTTAGACGCGAAATCCTTGCCAAAGTTTCGTTAAGCACGAAATTTTGTCTTTAGAAACGAAAGAATAAGGCAGAATTAAGTAACTTCGAATATAAACTTTCTAGCATGATTTTCATTAAGCACGAACATCTTCGCTTTTTGCTTTTTTTAATTCTATCACTCATATTCTCAAACATAACTGCTCAAGTAGGGTTTAATCAATATGCAATCGTAGATGATCTTTATTCAACCAATGGAGTAAATCAGGTAAAACTATTTGATCTAGATTCGGATGGAGATTTGGATGCATTAGGCAGGGGTAATTCTATTAAGGTAGTTTGGTTTCGTAATAAAAATGGCACTGGAAATTTCAGTAATGCACTAACTGCGGCCGAAGATACATTTCTTCAAAATGCATCGCATGCGGCAGATTTAAATGGAGATGGACACCTAGACATAATACACTGTGGTGGTGGGTTGTTTGATGATTTTAAAATCGCATGGCATGAAAATTTGGACGGACAAGGTAACTTCGGTACTGAAAATGTCATTTCAACCGATATTAGAGGTGCAACAGTAATACATGCGGAAGATCTTGATGGGGATACCGATATTGATATAATTATTGGTGTCAATAGTAATTTCGGAAATTTAATTTGGTATGAAAACCTAGATGGCAATGGAACATTTGGGCCAGCAAATGTAATCCTCAACGACTCGCGCGCTGGTACAATTTCCACTGGAGATATAGACGGAGATGGTGATTTGGATGTCGTGTATACAAGAGATTTCAATTTAGGAAAATTATATTGGATCGCGAACATTGACGGTAATGGTAATTTTGGGGAAGCACAAGTATTGGACTCTTACAGTTCAGATGGGTTTTCTTCTGCATGCCTAGCTGATTTAGATGATGACGGTGATTTAGATATTGCCTACACCTATAACAATAATGTATCTTGGATAGAAAATTTAGATGGAAATGGAAATTTTGGAGATGAACTTACTATTAGCGAATTATCAATTCAAACAACATTTTGTTCTGTTGGGGACTTCAATGGTGACTCAAAATTAGATATTGTAGCATCTTCTTACATAGATGATAAAATAGCATGGTATGAGAACTTAGGCGATGGTATTTTTGGGCCGCAAAACATAATTACCAATGTAGCCAACGACACTCGAATGATTGCAGTTGGAGATATTGACAACGATGGAGACTTAGATGTCGCTTCTGCATCATCCCAAGACGACAAAATAGTATGGTATAGAAACAGAGATGGTAATGGAGATTTTGGACTCCCTATTAGTATCTTAAAAAATGGAGATGTTTTTTCTTCTGTCGATTTTGCTGACCTCAATGGAGATGGTGAAATGGATATAGTCGCATCTTCATTTCTCGATAACGAAATTGCCTGGTATCCTAATCAAAATGGAGCTTTCAATTTTCAAACCCAACACATTATCAACAATTATGTGGGTAACCCCACGCACGTTTATACCCTAGATTTTGACCATGATGGTGATCCGGATATTGTCACTTTCAGCAATTTCCAACAAGAAACTATTTGGCTCGAAAATCTAAATGGTCATGGTAATTTTGGCCTTCCGCAAATTCTAATCGATACCGAATTCAATATCGAAGATTTCCTTATGGAAGATTTGAATGGAGATGGCAACTTAGACTTCATTTATCGCAATATTATTAATGAAGTGTTTTGGTTTGAAAATATTGATGGAAGTGGAGCTATTGGACCAAAAAGATTAATAGCTGAAGTTGACACATCCAGTTTTGGTAATTTACATATTCTTGATATCGATGAAGACGGCGATCTCGATACCGTAGTTTCATTAGCAGGAGGTTTGATAGATGCTTACTATAATTTGGATGGTAATGGGAACTTTGGATCTAGAAATCAATTAACTTCTGAGTCTGATTATGGAGATCTAAATTTAAGCCTAGGGGATATAAATGGAGATGGTTTTTCCGATTTGATCTACGGTACATTCGACGGTGATGAAGTTGGATGGTTCGAAAGGCTCGAAGACGGTTCGTTTGGTGAAATTCATATTGTACATGACTTAGTCAATGTCCATCATATACCTATAGCAGTGGATATTGATAGTGATGGCGACTTAGATTTAGTTCATAGTGGGCCTGGCGGAATCGTTTGGTCAGAAAACACAGATGGGGTCGGCACGTTCGAGCTTAGAGGTGTTCTTATTGATAATTTAGGAGGAGGTGTAGGTGTTTTTTTAGGAGGCTTGGACCTGACTGGAAATGACGAAATAGATATAATAGCAGCCGATGCATATAGACTAAAAATTAGCGAGAACTCCGGAAATTTGTCGGTGAATCAGAACAAAATAGGCATTTTCAATCTTTATCCTAATCCTGCCAGTACAATAGTTAATATTGACTCTAAAGACACTATCTTATCCATCGAATTAATGAATAACATTGGTCAAGAAATCTTAAAACTTGAAAACAAAAACTCATTAAATATTTCAAAATACCCAAGCGGTATGTATTTCTTGAAAATAAAAAATGCCTCAGGGGAGTTTGAAGTTAAAAGACTTATAAAGAAATAGGGCTTAATTCATGCAATTAAGTCAAATTATCTTCTACTAAGTCAAATTATCTTCTACGCCTTCTTCCTCCTGTTCCCTTTTCTTTTGGGCGATCGTTCTTTCTACGACTCTTCCCTTTAAATTTTCCGCCACGGTCATCACCTCCTTTTCCACGGAACTTTCCACCGCGATCATCGCCTCTTTTTCCTTTGCCCTTAAAGCCTTTTCCACGACCTTCTTTCTTTCTTCCTCGTCCTCCGCTTCTGCCTTTGGTAGAAATCTCGATATCGATCTTTCGGTTATTGAACTGAACATCTTTAAAGGCTTCCATTACCTTGTCAATATGCGCAGTTTCCGTATTGAAAAAGGAGAAACTGTTCATGGTATCCACATGGAATACATCGTCCTTTCCTAATTGCGTAATCTCACGGATAAGATCTTTCAAATCCATCCATTCCAAACCATCCTTTCTACCTAAATTGATGAAGTAACGCGCACTGTCCTTAGGAGATCTATCGGCTCCACTGCCTCCACTACCCTCAGCAACATTAAGGTCCTTGGCTTTACGATAGTAATTGTAAAAACGAGAGAACTCTACCGAAAATACCTTCCTTATCAATTCTTCCTTGGTGAATTCTTCCAATACCTCACTAATCTTCGGCAAATACACATCGATTTCATGGTTTACATCGGTATTCTTCACCTTATTGGCCAAGTGGAACAATTGGATTTCGCAAATTTCCATTCCGTTAGGAACATCTTTCTTTACGAATTCCTTATTTATGATCTTCTCAATGCGTTTGATCTTTCGTTGCTCACTTTTGGAAACGATCACCATAGAAATCCCTGTCTTACCGGCACGTCCTGTTCTTCCACTTCGGTGGGTATAGGTTTCTATTTCATCGGGCAACTGATAGTTGATTACGTGGGTAATATCATCTACATCAATTCCACGAGCAGCCACATCGGTCGCCACCAACATGCGTATCTGGCGAGTACGGAAGGATTTCATCACCAAATCCCGTTGGTTCTGACTCAAATCCCCATGCAAAGCCGCAGCACTATAGCCATCTTCGATCAACATTTCGGCCACTTTTTGGGTATCGCGCTTGGTTCTACAGAACACCACGGAGAAAATCTCGGGATTGATATCTGCTAAACGTTTCAATGCCTGATAACGATCCCGTGCATTTACTAAATAGTATTCGTGGGAAACGTTTGCCGATCCTGTATTCCTAGTTCCTACCGTGATTTCGATAGGTTTATGCATGAACTTCTTGGCAATCACTGCCACTTCTTTTGGCATGGTGGCACTAAATAGCCAAGTGCTTTTATCTTCTGGAGAATGCGAAAGAATGTCGGTTATATCCTCATAGAATCCCATATTTAGCATCTCATCCGCTTCGTCGAGTACGCAGTATTCAATTTTTGAAATATCGATCATACGTCGACCGATCATATCCTTCATCCTTCCTGGTGTAGCCACAATGATCTGTGCTCCTTTCTTAATTTTTGAAGCCTGATCCGTAATGCTTGCCCCTCCATAAACGGCCACGACATTCAATCCTTGAACGTACTTACCATAGTTCTTCAATTCCGACGTAATCTGAAGACAAAGTTCCCGTGTAGGCGAAAGGATAAGACCTTGTGTGGTTCTACTCTCGGGATTGATTTTTTGAAGCATGGGGAATCCGAAAGCGGCTGTTTTTCCGGTTCCGGTTTGCGCTAAGGAAACGATATCGGTTTCCTGATCTAATAAAATGGGAATGGTTTTTTCCTGAACTTCGGAAGGGGTCTCAAAGCCCATATCCGAAATGGCTTGCAGAAGGTTCTCTTGCAAGCCCAATTGCTGAAATGCAGACATTTACTGTGTTTAATTGTTAGTGTGTTGATTGGAGGTAGACGACAATTAAACCCAAATGCCCCGCTTCAACACTTCCTCACCCTGAGGAATTTGCGGGCAAAGATAGGTTTTTTAGTTTAGAGTTGATTTGTTGCGTTGTTTTGGGTTGATTTATTGATGTCTTTACTATTGAGTTCTTGAGGCGTTTAACGGTTGAGTAAATTGACTCCTCGATACAACCCTCCTTTCTGTCGGCCCACTCGGAGTCCAGTATGTCAACTTTGAATCCAGAACTTTGAAACCGATCAACCTAGCACTTAACACTTAGCACTTAAAACTTAGCACTTAACACTTAGCACTTAGCACTTAGCACTTAAAACTTAGCACTTAGCACTTAAAACCTAAAACTTAAAACTTAAAACTTAATTAGTCAAACGCATTCTCCCGAATCCGATTCACCTCTTCAAAAGAAAAAACACCCTCGTTCAACAAATCGACAAACTGATCGGTAAGGGTGGCATCGAACAGTAGGAGATCATCGGTGTTTACGGTAATGTTAATCCCATGATCGAACAAGGTTCGCATAGGATGCTCCTTCAGGCTTTTGGTAGCGCCCAAAGCGACATTACTATGAGGACAGATATTAAGCCGAATTTTATGCTCCAAAATGAGATCCATGGTCTTTTCTGAATCGACCGCGCGTATGCCGTGCTGAATCTCATCCGGGCTCAATAGTAAAATCGTTTCTTCTATGGTTTGATGATCCGAAAATTCACCAATATGCACCTTCGTTTTTAGTTCATGCTTCCTGGCTTCCTGAAACAACTCATTAAAAGGGGTTAAATCCTTGCCATTTTCTTTACCGTAAATATCCACTCCATGAAAGAGTCCGCTAGAAATACATCGCACCCCGTCTGAATATACCTTCTCCAATGCAAGGTCCTTATTCACTCCAACATCGGGACGAAAGTCGATCTGGTCTTTATACTTTTCCTGTAATCGAACCACTTCCGCAAGTACGCGGTCGATAGAATGATCGAAAAAGCGTGCTAAACCAATATCCACACTGGCCCTTAAAAGGGTGACGTTATCCGCTATGGCACTTTCCAACGCCATTTCCATAAAGAATACAACATCTTCCGTAGTACACATCACCTCATTTAAGGTTCCGTAAATGAAATCGATCATGCCTTCTAGACCGTTAAAGGCATCAGGAACGGTTATATTAGCTTGCGGGTACTGAGTATTCAGGCGTTGCATGGTACCTCCCAAATGAAAATGGTTGTGCACATCGGCTTTAGGAAGTTGGTGAATGGTATCCCTCATAAATATGATCGGTGGTTAGGCGTAGGAAACAAAGTACATGGTCATCTCCCCTTTTCCTTTGACCTCGACTTCTCCACGGGCTTCAAAAACAAAAGCGGGGTTGTCTTTTATACACTGATAGGTATCTTCAGAAATATTCACTTTGCCAATATCTCCGCCACTCTCCATTCGGGATGCGGTATTTACGGTATCTCCCCAGATGTCGTATTGAAATTTCTTCACTCCTACAATACCAGCTACTACAGGGCCTGTATGAATCCCAAGGCGCATTTCGAAAGGGATTTCATTTTTCGCCTTTCTTTCTAACACACGATGGGCCATAAAGGCTTGCATTTCTAAAGCCGCCAACACTGTATTTTTTACCGAAACATCTGAAGGTATAGGGATTCCCCCAGCCGCCATATAGGCATCGCCAATGGTTTTTATTTTTTCGATACCATATTTATCACAAAGAATATCGAAAGTTTTAAAACAGTGATTTATTTCTTCGATCAGTTCCTTGGCCGATAGTTTTTCTGAAGCCTCCGTAAAGCCTACGAAGTCGGTAAAGAGGATGGATACATTCTCAAAATCCCGAGTATCAGCACTTCCCTTGGTTTTAAGTTCTTCGGCAATTTCTGAAGGTAAAATATTCAGCAACAAGTTTTCCGATCGGTCTTTTTCCTCTTCAATAACGGCCTTCGATTTCTTCACATAGCGCCATCGACTATACAGTCCTGCCGAAAGCAAAATGAAAAATAGCCCCACGCCCATCGCAATGTTCTTGTTCCTATCTTTTCTATTCGTCTCCTCCTGAAACACCATTTCTCGTTTCATGGCTTTCTCCACCTGCAACAAGCTGTCTTCCTTAACTTTTCTATTGAACTCGATCCGCTGCAGTTCTTGAATGGTTTCTTCCTTCTGAAGGCTATCTGTTAAAGCAATCATTTGCTCGTGGTACTCCAAGGCCTTTGCACTATTGTTGGTAGCTTTATTAATGTTGAAAAGGCATTCGCAACCTTCTTTCTGTTCCCAAATGGCTCCAATGGTTTGAGCTAGCTTCAAGCCCCGCTTACAGTACGTGGTGGCGCTTTGATATTGTTTTTGTTTAAAATAGGTGAATCCAATACTGTTCAACGAACTGGCCGATCCATCTTTATCCCCAATCTCATCACGAAGGGCTAAACTTCTTTTATGATTATCCAGCGCATCACTAAAATTGCCTTGTTCATATTTTACATCGCCCATATTTTCAAGGATCTGAGACATGGAGCGCTTGTCGGACATGCTTTCTGCCATTTCGAGGGCTCGTCCGTAATAATCGAGCGCACTTGTCTGATCGCCCTGTTGGGAGTAAATCTGTCCTATGTTCACCAAGGAAACGGCTATCCCTCGTTGATCGCCAATCTCTTCTTTTATCGCCATACTCCTCTTGTAACAATCCAAAGCCTTATCATAGGCCTCCTGATTGTTATAGATGCTCCCAATATTATTCAGTGTAACAGAAATACCACGCTTATCGCCTATTTCTTCCTTAATCTTAAGGCTTTGCATATAATGATTCAACGCCTTGGTATAATTATTACGTTCTACATAAATGAGTCCGATATTGTTCAATGAGCTCGCTATCCCACGCTTGTCGCCAATTTCTTTTCTAATTTTCAAACTCCTTTGATGATGCGACAAGGCTTTAATGTAGTCCCCTTGCATAAAATGTGTAAAGCCCTGCATGTTTAATACAGATGCGATTCCTTTTTTATACCCGGAGGCCATCGAAAACTCATACAAACTATCTGAAAGGACCAAAGCACTGTCGGGTTTGGAATACAGATAACCGTCCCAAATGTAATCGCGATAAGCGTAAATACGAACGGAATCGGGCCGAGCAGTGTCTTCCCAAACGGTTAGGAGTGAGTCCAGAGGGGTCTGTGCTCCCACGAGGTTCCATAGGAGAAGGAACCCTACTAAAAGAGAGTATTTTTTCATGGCGGTTAGTTAGCTTTTATCGAATCCAACCCTTCACAAAAAAATCCAAATGTTCTTTACTCCACCTTCAGAACATTTCTTGTTCTTGAAACAAAATGTAGGGGTTTTCTTCAATAAAATTCTTTGAAAATATACGGATAAATATTTTTTAGGGGCTATACCGAAGTATTTAGGTAGTCTAAAAGCAGTGCAATGGCCCTACCGCGATGGCTTATTTTCCCCTTTTCCTCTTGTTCCATTTCCGCAAAGGTTTTGTCATATCCCTGGGGAAGAAATATGGGGTCATAACCAAATCCCTGATCTCCTTTGCGCTCGTGAATGATTTCTCCTTTGCAAATTCCGGGAAACAGTTCTTCCTTTCCTTGCATGGAAAGGGCAATTACCGTTTTAAATTGAGCCGAACGATCCTGAGCCCCTTCTAGGTTCTCCAGTAGTAAATCCATATTGGCTTCGGCGCTCTTTTCGGCACCAGCATATCGTGCACTATAAACACCTGGAGCTCCATTGAGGGCAGTCACCTCCAATCCCGTATCATCGGCAAAGCAAGGTAGACTATAATGATCGCGTACATAGTCGGCCTTCAATTTGGCATTGCCCTCTATCGTTTCGGCTGTTTCCGGAATATCATCAAAACACCCAATATCGGTAAGGTTTACCAATTCAATATGGCTAGGCATCAATGCCTTTACTTCTCTAAATTTATGCTGATTATGGGTTGCGAATACAAGTTTCAAGGTGTTATGTATTTATCGGTTATCATAGTTTACCTCTCCTTCCAATCTTCCTAATTCGTCATAGACCTTCCAGACGCCTACCTTTCGGCCATCTACCAATTTCCCCTCTGTCTTAATGAACATGGCTGCTATTCCCTGTCCATACTTCAATTCTTTATCCCATTTTGTGACGGATACCGGAGTTCGGGTCAAAAAATACAGGGAAGGATCCTCAATGGCCAAATCGATTTCTAGGGTTTTCGATTTCCACCAAGTGGTCCCATCTCGATTATAAAAAATGGAGGTAAGCGGATTTCCGAATCGGTCGTAGGTGACTTCACTTTTCAAAATACCATCTTTATAATAGGTTTTATAAAGACCATATTTCCTGAAATAGGTGTATTCGGGCATTTTGTAGGCCAAGTTTTTTCCCTCTTCCTTAATCACTCCATTCTTGTAGTGCCGCTGCACCAAAGAGGTATCCGAAGGTTGTATGCTTTGAGTCCGTTCCAGAAAATGAGGCGTATGCTGAGAAAATGACAAATTGCAGAACAACAGGGCGAAACAGAGAAAAAGATAGCGCATGGTGAAGTCAATTTAATTTAAAAATCATAACGTTCAACTTCAACCCTCATTATAATCTCCGTGAAAATAATTGTTTCTATCACACCATCCCATTGTCATGGGCCATCGTATCAGGAACTTTCTGAATGGCATCCCAGTGCTCAACAATCTTTCCATTTTCTTCGAAACGAAAGAAATCCATGGTGACATATTCTTCATTACCCGGCCATTTCTGATGGGTATGCAAAGCTACCAAATCCTCTTGGGCAATGCATCGTAAAAACTCGATCGACTTCTCGGGATATTCGGCCTGCATTCTTTCAAAATATTCAATAAATCCTTGTGGACCATCGGCTACATCGGGATTGTGCTGTATGTACCTATCCCCCACATATTTTGCTACCGCTTCTGCGGGGTTTCCTTCGTAGGCCATTTTGTAGAAGGCAACGGCATTGGCCTTGTTCTTTTCTAAATCCATTGTGCTATTGATCACTTGTGTTTTCTAATTGAATAAGCGTTACCTGAGCCGCTGCACACAGTTTCTCTTGTCCTTCAGAAACCGCATAAACATCGCATCTGCAAACCGTGAGGGTTCTTCCGCTCTTCAGGACATTTGCTTTGGCTACCAGTGCCTCTCCTTTTCCCGGAGCCAATAAGTTGAGTTTAAACTCGACCGTAAGGACCGAAGCGTTCTCCTGCATCAATGAATAACCTGCATATCCCGCGGTATTATCGGCCAAAGTTCCGACAACCCCTGCATGAAAAAAGCCGTGTTGCTGTGTTAGATCCTCCCGAAAGGGCAATCTAATTTCACAATAACCGGCATCTACAGCAACAAGTTCGGCGCCAATCAATTCCATGAATTTTTGACGCCGAAAACTATCTTTTACTTTCTGTTTAAAATTGGGATCTTTAGGTGTAAAGTTCATACTCGCTATGCATTAGAATGCAAGGCGACACGATTGCCTTCACTATCTTCGAAAACACCCATATAGCCATGATCTTCAGAAATCTGGGTCTTAGGATGTAAAATCTTTCCTCCTGCGTCTTCCACGCGATCCAATTCGTTTTGAAGGTTCTCTGAGTAAAAATACACCAAGGGGCCTTCTTGACTTGGGATATAACTTTCCTGTTGAATCAGGGTTCCGGTCGCTCCAGGAGCATCGCCTGCATTGGGAAACCATCCCATCTTTAATCCTCCAAAATCGACCAACTGAATCTTAAACTCGAACACCTTTTCATAAAACGCCACTGCTCGTGCCATGTCGTTTACGGGTATTTCGATCCAAACAAACGGATTATGTTTCATAGATGTTATTTTTCAAGTACACCCTTAAGATCGGCCAAGCCTTCATCAAAATCCTTTCCAACGGCCTTGTCCATATTAAAGAACATCATCATAATGTTCATAGGCATTTTGTGCTTCCCGTGGAACCCCCAAATAACTTTGGTACCATCACCATCGGGCTCGGTAGCGATATAGGCATCACTTTGCGATTTAAAGGGTTTTAGGAAACGTAATTCGGTCACTATCTTTTCGTTTTCAACAATATTCATAATCTCTTGCTCTCCCCATCCAACATTCTTATGGTCACTTTCCCATCGGGATACAAATCCCACGGTTCCGTCTTCGCCCGTAAAAATCTGTTTCATGCCGGGATCCCGTTTCTTCCAAGGAGACCATTCGTCTTGGTTCTTAACACTCTTTAGGTACGTAAACACTTCCCCTATAGGTCGATTTATCGATATGCTTCTGTGTACATGATATTTTTTGGGAGCTAACAGGGCCAACAAAATGATAAGACCCACAATACCGGCTAGGATGTAAAGAAAAATCATAACTAATTTATTTTGGTTACTAAGGTTAAAAGATAGGTATAAAAATCAATTTTCCCTGTAATAGCGGGCCACAATTTTGTCTGCGCTTTTTATGCTTCTGCGGGTCCATTGCATCTTCAGTTCCAAGATTTCCTCTTCGGAAAGCTGCCACGGAACATTGGCGGTCCGCATACGGGTTACCACATCTTGAAGAATGATGGCCGCCGATACCGAAATGTTGAGACTTTCTGTAAATCCGAACATGGGAATCTTTAAAAACTGATCGGCATTTTCCAAAACAATATTGCTCACTCCTTCCTTTTCAGTACCAAAGAAAAAGGCACTCTTTTGGGTTACATCGAATTCCTGAAGCATGCACGAATCGTCATGCGGTGTGGTCGCCACAATCTGATACCCTTGGGCACGTAGGAATTGAATACAATCTTCCACCTTTTGATGCCGGTGTACATCGACCCATTTTTGGGCCCCCATGGCAATCTCACGATCCATTTTTTTGCCGAAACGCTCTTCAACAACATGCAACTCCTGAATGCCAAACACATCGCAGCTACGCATAACGGCACTGGCATTGTGCATTTGGTACACATCCTCGGTGACCACCGTAAAATGTCGTGTGCGTTCCCGAAGAACGAAATCGAACAAATGACGGCGTCTTTCGGTGAGATAGGATTGCAGGTATTCGAACAGTTGTAAATCCAATGGAAAAGACTAATTTTAAACGAAGATAAAAAATACGCTATATATGAAAATTGCAGTGCTCACAGGAGCTGGAATCAGTGCCGAAAGTGGACTTAAAACTTTTAGGGATAGTAACGGCCTTTGGGAAGGTCATGATGTGATGGAAGTAGCTTCCCCAGAGGGCTTTGCAAGAAATCCAGAATTGGTGTTAGAATTCTACAACCAACGTAGGCGCCAATTATTGGAAGTTGGCCCCAATGCCGCTCATCTCGCATTGGCCGAAATGGAAAAGGAGCACGAAGTGGTGATCATTACCCAAAATGTGGACGATTTGCACGAACGGGCTGGGAGCTCTCGCATTGTTCACTTGCATGGCGAACTTCTTAAAGTGAGAAGTACTTTCGATGAAACCTTGGTCATGGATTGGAAGGAAGATCTCAATTTGGGCGATATGTGTGAGAATAACCATCAGTTACGTCCACATATCGTATGGTTTGGAGAAGCGGTACCCATGATCGAAGTTGCGGTAGAATTGGTGGCTGCGGCCGACTGCGTTATGATCGTTGGGACTTCGATGCAAGTATATCCGGCTGCCGGACTTATTCAATATACAACTCCGGGGGCACAAGTGCATTTTATAGATCCTAATCCGTCCATTTCTTCCTCCCATCGTATTTCCGTATACGCCGAAAAAGCAACCACAGGAGTACCTAAAGCAATCCAAGCTATAAATTCATTTTCCTAATGGATTCAGGATTACTTGAACAAATAAGCTATGAGAAGGCGTACCGAGAAAATCGGATGAATGGTGCCTTATGGGTACTGGATCATCCGGAAACTTTTAGGGAACTGTTGGACTATGTTTTTAATGACAAACAGGACGAGCTTTCTCATAAAGCCGCTTGGGTAATGGAATTCGTGTTTTTGAAACAACCTCCCATCCTCTTTCCCCATTTGGATTATTTCTTTGAAAGCATTCCGAAAGTGAAGAAAGATCAGTCCGTTCGCCCCTTGGCCAATCTCTGTGAAAAGCTGTGTTTGGACTATTACAAAAAACGAAATCCCGAATTGCGAAAGCTCCTCACCGAAGAACATAAATTACAGATGACCGAATTCTGCTTCGATTGGATGATTACCGATCAGAAAGTGGCCTGCCAGGCCCGTGCAATGATCTGTTTGTACTACCTAGGCACGGAATACGATTGGATTCATCCCGAACTGGAACAGATTATTGAACGGAATATCCATACAGGTAGCGCCGGATACAAGAACCGGGGTGGGAAGATTTTGGCGAAAATCAGACGCAGTTAGCTGTATGCAGTGGCAGTTGACGGATTTGATGGTTTCGGGTTCAAGGTTTCCTAGTTGGACTCCGAGTGTTCTACGAAGCTGAGAGCATGGAAGCGAAGTAGAATGTATCGAGGAGTCATTTAAGAGTTCTCGGTTGAGATGTTGAAACGTTTAATGGTTTAATTGAAAAATGAGAGATATCGCAGGTGCTATTTTCTTTTTCATTATTGGATCAGCCTTTGTACTCGCTGGCCTATATATCATTAAAAGTAATAGGAGAATTGCAAACAAGGGCGTAAAAACCGAAGCCGAAATTATCGAATATGTTAAAGAAAAAAAGAAAGAAAACTATTTCTACTTTCCTGTATATCGATTTCGATTAACCGACGGTACCATCATTACGCAAAAAGGTGATCTCGGAACGGGCAGAAAACCCAACAAGACTAAGGAAAACATCTATTATCATATTGAAGACAAGGAAATTTTGATAGTGTCCGAATCGGAGCTAAAAAAATCTGCATTCCCCAAGTTTGCTATAATATTTGGGTTGTTTTTTGTGATTATCGCCTTGGCTAGTGGATTTAAAACTTATTTCTTCAACTAATTTAAGTCCTAATAAAATAGGGTATCACTCGATCAAACGATTCAACGGCTAAACAATTCAACCTTCCGTCAAAAAACCCAAAAACCCAGAACCCAAAACCAAGATGTTCCGTATCTTTGCGCTTTCAAAATTTGCGCCTATGTCCAACCACGCATTACAAGCCATTTCTCCCATCGACGGTCGCTACGCTTCAAAAACTTCTGGATTGATTCCTTTCTTTTCTGAAGAGGCTCTTATAAAGTACCGTATTCAGGTTGAAATTGAATATTTCATCGCATTGGTAGAAATCCCATTGCCACAATTATCCGATTTCGATACTTCCCTGTTCCCAGAACTTAGAAAGTTGTATCAGGAATTTTCTACCGAGGATGCCCAACACATTAAAAACACCGAAAAGGTGACTAATCACGATGTAAAGGCTGTAGAGTACTTTATTAAGGAGAAATTCGATGCACTTGGACTAGAAAAATATAAGGAGTTCATTCACTTTGGGCTCACCTCTCAGGACATCAATAACACGGCTATTCCACTTTCCCTTAAGGAAGCCATGAATGAGGTGTATGTTCCCCAATTACTTTCGGTAAAGGACAAACTGAAAGAACTGGTTGAAGAATGGAAAGACGTACCTATGTTGGCTCGTACCCACGGACAACCGGCTTCCCCTACTCGACTGGGCAAGGAAATTCAAGTGTTCGTAACCCGAATCGAAGAACAATTCGATTTATTGAACGACATAAAAAGTGCCGCCAAATTTGGAGGTGCCACGGGAAATTTCAATGCGCATAAGGTAGCCTATCCCGATATCGATTGGAAAGCATTCGGAACCCAATTCGTTCAGGAGCGACTGTACTTGCATCACTCCTTCCCTACGACCCAGATAGAGCATTACGATCATATGGCGGCCCTATTCGACTGCCTTAAGCGAATCAATACTATCTTAATTGATTTGGATCGTGATATTTGGACGTATGTATCGATGGACTACTTCAAACAGAAAATCAAAAAAGGGGAAATAGGAAGTAGTGCTATGCCGCACAAAGTAAATCCTATCGATTTTGAGAACAGTGAAGGGAATTTGGGAATCGCCAATGCGGTGTTTGAGCATCTGTCGGCCAAATTACCCATTAGTAGACTTCAAAGAGATCTTACCGATAGTACCGTATTGCGCAATATTGGTGTGCCTATGGGGCATACCGTTATCGGATTGCAATCGACCCTTAAAGGACTGAACAAATTATTATTGAACGAAGCCAAGTTTGCTGAAGACCTGGAAAACAACTGGGCCGTGGTAGCAGAGGCCATTCAGACCATTCTACGACGTGAAGGGTATCCTAACCCCTATGAAGCCTTAAAAGGGCTTACACGGACCAATGAGACCGTTACGCAACAATCCATTGCAGATTTTATTGAAACCTTGGAGGTTTCGGAAGCGATAAAGGCGGAAATGCGGGTGATTACCCCAGGAAATTATACAGGTATCTAAAAGTAAAAAGGCTCCCCGCAGGGAGCCTGTCTTTTTATTTCACCACCTATCCCTTTTAAATTAGGGGTCTCTGGACCGGAAATAAAGGTTGCGTAGTTCGGGGGCTTTGCAACCACAATAGGCTAAGTTCAAACTGTATACCAATGTGCCAAACCTAATACCTTTAAAAAGTAGTTTTCGGTATACAGCCGATATTTTTAGATAAATTCAATTTTTCAAAGAAAAAGGCCCCGAATCCCCACCCGGAGCCTTCAACATTTCTTCACCTATCCCTTTCAACCGTAGGGGTCTCTGGACCGGAAATGTTTGTTGTCCTCTAAAACACCATCACTCTACATTAAGCTAACAATACGAATGTAGGCATGATTTCCTACAAACACCTCCTACAAAAATTGGTTTTCGCTCAAAGGCATTCACAATTCTATGAACGACATGAAAATTTCAAAAAAAGCTGAAAATTGGGCACAAAAAAAAGCCTCTAACATAGAGGCTTTCAGATACTTATAGTTTATTTTCTTTTCTACATAGCATCGAATACTTCGCTGAATCCGGACAGTTTCGATACGTCTATATCGCCACTATCTATAGAATTCATAAGTTGCAATACCTGTGCGGGTTTCATATCGTCACAAAGCAATCGGAATACCCCGAATCCTTTTTCTTCATTACTCGCAAACACGATCACTTCGTCTATGGCATCTTCTTCACCCAAATACTTTAAGGTAATGTGGGTGTCTTTCGATTTCATCTTGGAAAGTGTTTTATACTTCTCCTGATCTATGATTTCGCGCACTTTGCTCTTCTCGGCGTTATACTCGGCTTCATTTCCACTCTTGAGCGGATAGGCTACCATGTTCACTTTTTTAATAGTGTTCAGGATTTCCTGCTGCTCTTCGGTAAAGGTGGCTTCATCACTTTGCAGCAAACTGGTGGCAAGATCTACTTTCAAATATCGATCGTCCTCTTGCTTATCGACCAAATAACGCTGCAAAGATTTGTCATTTGTACAGCTCGCCATAGTAAGGAGAGCAATGGTTAGGGCGGTTAGAATTTTTACAAGTTGCATGACTTATCCTTTGTTTTTTACGTTCTCTAATTCATCACTTCCTGGAACATTAAGGTCCTTGGTCAACTTGGAGATTTGCTTCAGGTCGATATCCCCGGTGATACTCATGATCACGGTTCCTTCCTTACCATCCATTTCCCCTTCCAAGAACATCAACAGTTCGCTTACATGGTTCTCGTCCTTTCCTTGTTTGGAGTAGAACTTCACATTCTTTCCATCGTCCCTAACTCGCATTAACTCTTCCAATCCTTTGGAAGCAGATACGTATTTCTGAACGTCGGCCTTCATACGGGAGCCTATGCCATCATCTTCGGTAATAAACACCTTGATATTGTTTAGGCTGTTCACCATCTCCATATACTCCTGCACCTCTGGATCGTTGGAATCTACCTCGATCTTGCTCAATAATTTGAACATATTCTTGGTTACTACCACCGAAGTCACTTCACTCTCTTCTTCATAAGAATCGAACACACTTTGTGCAGTCACTAACATCGGGGTGATTAGTAAGGCCATTAAAATTGCTATCTTCTTCATCGTTTCTATTTTTAAATTTTGGGTTTTACTTTAGGATTAATTTTTTAGATTCATTGAATTGATCGATTACCGACATATTGGCAATCCCATTGTTAAATTCGTTTAAATGGAGCATCGCATCCGTTCCTTGATTGAAGTTTGCCGAAAGTAGCATCATGGTCTCCCTGGCCTTATTGTATTCGGCCAAAGCTAGTTCTTCTTCGTCGGTGAGCCCACCTCCGTCATTGAACATAAAACCTACAATCCCTAAAAGGATTACGAAGGAAGCCGCAATACCCCACTTCCAATAGTTGAAAGTTCTGCTCTTGGGAAGTACAATCTCCGTCTGTATGGTTTCTTCCTTAGCCTGACCAAAGGCTACGAACATGGGACGGTATACTTCTAAGTGGCCGGGCACTTGTTTAGAAGCGAAAAACTCTTGCAGTAATTCCTCTTCTCCCAGGGTGGTTTCCCCTTGGAAATAGACTTCCAATAATTTTTCAATTTCAGCTAACTCCATAGTTGTATTGTTTTATTAATTGTTCCCTAACGGCCTTTCGTGCTCGGGATAAGGTTACCCTTACGGCAGTTTCTGTACTTTCCATCATTTCAGCGATCTCGTCGAAATCGAACTGCTCTACATCCCTTAACTGAAGGACCATTCTTTGCTTTTCAGGTAGGGTTTGCATGATTTTGAAAACCAATTCTACCCCATCGTTTACCTCGACCTTTTTCTGAAGGTTCTCGCCGTTCTGAAAATTGCTGTGCACAATTTTCAAGTTCGAAGCCTGCTTCGATTTTAATCGGTCCAAACAATAATTCTTTGTCATGGTCACGGCAAACGCCTCTGGGTTTTTATAGTTTCCAATATTCTCCCTTCCTTTCCACAATTTCAAATACACTTCCTGAACGGCGTCTTCTGCTTCTTCCGCTGAAACCAAAAGTCGCTTTGCCAAACGGTACAGTTTGTCCTTATAGGGTAGCACTTTGGCTAAAAACTCTTTTTGGTTCATGATGGTTAGTTTACAGACATTAATGATGCCATTCTATCTCTACGACGACCCACAATTATTTTTGTTACATTTTATTTTTAAATCACAATAATGTAAGTACTTTAGGGGTTTTATAGACTTATGCTATAGATTCTGAAAATAAAATTTGCCATGAAAAAGCGCTTTTTGCCCCTATTGCTTATCGTATTTCTCATCTGTTATTCCTGTTGGGAAGATAATGATGATAATTTAACCCCTGCTTCTACCTCTTCCATTAACGATTTTATTTGGCGCGGGCTTAATTTCTTTTACCTCTATAAAGCCGATACCCCCGAACTGGCAGACGATGCTTTTGCTACCAATGACGAATACAATACATTTTTGAATGGTTTCGACACCCCTGAAAGCTTCTTTGACTATTTGAAATCGAACCAAGACCGTTTCAGTATTCTTGTAGACGATTACATTGCTTTAGAAAATGCACTGGGAGGAACTACCGAAACCAATGGAATGGAATTTGGATTGGTATTCTATCCGGATGGGAGCGGTAATGTTTTTGGATACGTACGCTATGTGCTACCCAATACCAGTGCTTCACAGGCCGGACTTGAACGGGGCATGATATTCAATAGAATTGACGGTACCCAGATTACCGAAAATAACTTCAACGATCTGTTATCCCCAAGTGGTTACACTATTGGATTGGCCACTTTCGATGGACAAACAGTTACGCCCACTAACGAAACCGTTGGATTGGTAAAAGAACAGTATACCGAAAATCCGGTACATATTGTACGCACCTTGGATATCAACGGACAAAAGATTGGGTATCTCATGTACAATGCCTTTACCAACGAGTTCGACCCCCAACTTAATAATGCTTTTGCACAGTTTCAAGCGGACGGGGTTACGGATTTGGTAATCGATCTTCGTTACAATGGCGGAGGATCTGTAGAAACCGCAGTAGATCTTGGTGCCATGGTAACTGGGCAGTTTAGCGGCGATGTATTTTATACCGAACAATGGAATGCCGATCGCCAGGCAGAATATGCGGGCGCAGGGTTATTTAACACCTCCATATCTACGGGAGATGCTATCAACAGCTTAAACTTAAACGAAGTGTACTTCTTAACGACCAGAAGATCGGCATCAGCCAGTGAATTGGTAATTAACGGACTGGATGCTCATATCAATACCGTAAAGGTGGGTGATACCACTACTGGTAAGTTTCAGGCCTCTTTCCTACTCTACGATGCTCCAGCACCTAATTTTAGCCGTACACAGGCCAATCCTAACCATACCTACGCCATGTTGCCTTTGGTCTTTAAAACGGCTAACAAGAATGGTGTAACCGATTTTGTGGATGGATTGCCCCCCGATGTTCTTGTAGAGGAGGATTATGCCAATTTGGGTCAATTGGGTGATCCCAATGAGCCTTTACTAGCAGCCGCCATAGCAGAAATTACAGGCGTTCCTGCACCTCGACCTAGAGCTTCCTTTGTTCCTTTGAAGACCGTATCTGAAAGTAAGGCCTTTTCGCCTGCCTATCAGATTATGTATGTAGACGGCAATAGATAGTGTTGGATTTTCCCTAAACTAAAAGAAGGGTTCCCTCAATACGGTTACCTCAACGATTAGTGAAATCTTAGGTTTGTGATCATAAAATTACAAGCCATGAAAAAATTACTATTCTTTGCACTATTCTTATTGACATGTAATGTTTTCTCCCAGAATCAGAATTTCTTAGAGAAGCCTTATTTGGAAACTTCGGCCACCTATACCACCGAGGTGATTCCCGACAGAATTTATTTGTCCATCACCATTTCAGAAAAAGATACCCGAGGAAAAATTTCGGTAGAGGAGTTAGAAACCCGAATGATGGTAAAGCTCAAAGCCATAGGAATTGATACCGATAAGCAATTATTCCTATCAGACCTTGACAGCGATTTTCGAAAGTATCTCCTTAGAAAGACGGACATCCTTAAAAACAAGTCCTATACCCTGTTGGTTTATGACGGCAAAACAGCGGGACAGGTAATGAGAGAATTGGAACTCATCAATATTTCTAACATTGGTCTCGAAAAATATGAATATTCGAAGTTCGAAGAACTGAAAATAGAATTAAGGGGAAAGGCAGTGAGTAAAGCAAAACGACAGGCTAATGCTATATTACAACCCTTACAACAAAAAACTGGAAAAGTATTATTCGCATCAGATATTGAAACTACAGATGTGCATCTTCAAACAGGCATTTTAGTGCGAGGAGCAAATAGTTATCGCTCCAGAGTGGCAAGAGGATATGGAATTAAAAATGAAACCTATATAGGATTCAAACAAATTAAGGTACAGGCCGAAGTTACGGTCTGTTTCGAGATCCTTTAAAAACTATTGTTTAGGAAATGCATTCTTATGCATCTGCTGTACGATATAGGAAATAAGGAATCCCAAGGTAAATGTGGTTCCCACTACGCAAAAGGTGAAAGCAATGGCAGCAGGGATAAGAAACAAAAAGGGCTCTTCTTTTACAGTGAGCAGCACGATCACGCAAAAGATCATCCAAATAATCGAATTCGTGGTTAGGGAATACCGCAACGCTGTCCATAACACAGGTATTCCCTTTACCACACTTTTGTATACCAAAACACCCCCAATCCAAAGAGCAACGAGAAACCCCACGGTCAATCCAATAGCGGCCTTGCCATAAACAGCTAGCATGGCCATGGTAAAGAGCCCTTCTCCTGAAATGAGTCCCGGAAGGAAAATCGTGGCCGCAATAGACAAGCCTCCAAAAGGTAGTCCGAAGAGGTAGGAAATAAAGATGCTTTTCGACTTCAATTTGCTCATAAAATCACTTTTCTAAAACTCATTACGATGTCGTCCTCTGGCATATTAACAGGGTTTGTAATGGGTTCGCAGGTCATTAAACCATAAATTAACCACGGAGAAAGATTGTATTGATAGGAAGCTGTTTTTGTGGTTAATCTATCCTCGGAAAGCTCAAGAATTTCGCTCTCCCATGTACTTTCCAGTTCGAAGAAAATAAGTTTGTTGTCTTCAATCCAATACGATTGCTCCCCATTGCAGCTATAGAAGGTTTCCCCTTCATAATACACCCTTATTCTTCCATCATTGCTAAACTCCATCACGGTTCCAACGCCTATTCTGGGACATGATGGTGGGTGATACGCATAGTATTGATCTGATGCTACAACTTCCCATTTCCCAATCAGAGCCTGACTCTTCAATAAATCTTCAGATACTTCAGTATCATTCGATTTACAGCCCAAAACAATTAGAAATAGTGCACTTATAACAATCCTCATATCTCAAAGATAGGAAGCCTTGCCCGTTACTTTTCACAAGAGATCGTTAATACCTCAATAAAAAACCCCAACCGAATGGTTGGGGGTATTTGCAAACAATTATGAATAAAACAGTTTAAAAACTTAAGTTCAGTCCAAACTGAAAATTCCTTCCACGGGTCTGGAAACGGTACAATTCTTCGTACTCCTCATCCAGAATATTACTCACACCAGCAAATACGCGAACGTTGTCGGTAAACTGACGACTGGCAGTGAAATTCAGCAATCCGAAACTTTCCAAGACCACGGTCTCACTTAAAAAAGTTTCCGAATTAAAGAAGCTATCATCCCTATCGCTGGTATATAAATAGCTAAGGTTGATAAAGGTTTTGTTATCAGGCGCATAACTTACTCTTGCGTTGGCTTTGTGCTCGGGGATTCGCAAGGCAAAACGATCATCGGCTTGGGTATTGGTATAATTGGCAGCAACCTTCAACCAATCCCCAAATTGTTTGGATACCTCTACTTCTACTCCACTGGTATCGAATTCGTCGGAAATGTTCTGATATTGGAAAACAAACAATTCCGGATCTACAGTTACGAAATCCACAAAATTGGTTTCGTTTCTTGTAAAGTACACTGCACTTACTCTAAAATCTTTTCCAGCGGTGAACTCTAATCCACCCTCTATCGTAGTGTTCTCTTCTGGCTCCAATTCCTCATTTCCATACAAAGGATCGTACAACTGGAACAAGGATGGAGTGATATAGGCTGTGCTATACGATCCCAAGACCTTTAAGTTATTGTTCCCAAAATCGAATCCATAAGACGGGTTTACATTATATACGATGTGCGTACCATAGTTGCTATGGTTGTTCAGTCGTGCCCCGGCATTTACCTGCAATCCAAAATCGGAAATGTAAGTAGCATTCACATACGGGTCGATGATATCGAACTTGGCGGTTTCTTCGTCTACATTCTGAATAAAATCGGTAGCCCCAAATGGAACGGAGAATGAATTGAACTTACTGAAGTTCCCATTTACCCCGGCCAAAACCGTTAATTCGGAAGTTACTTGGTAGCTAGCGTAGGCATCGAACGTACTGGTCTGTGCGTCTGACTTTGAAGGAAAGGAAGAAGCAAACTCGCGATCTATCCAACTATGGCTATCGTTAATAACCAAGCTCCCTTTGTTATATTTCCATCGGAAGGTTCCCCCTGTTCTGATTTGCTCGGTAGTTCCCAAATAATCAGCATCTGTATAACTGAAATCGTCGAATTCGGTCTCAAACTGATCGGATGCGAAGAATCGCTTAATGGTGATGGCATCAGTAATTTTGTAGCCCAAATCTACTTTGGTACTAAAACTGTTGAATATATCCGCTTCAAAAGCATCTTCTCCTTCGGGTGCAGCCACAGCCGAAAGTCCGTCCGTATAGCGATTACTGAAACTCGCATTATAGAGGAACTTACCTAAGGTACCATTTATGGTCGCATGATTCACAAACTGTCCCAGTTTACGTTCGTCGGCATCTGCCGGTGCATTGGTAGCAATACTTGTCGTAAAGTCTCCAGAGATTCCCTTTTCGGCTTCCTTTTTGGTGGTAATACTAATTACCGCTGTTGCGGCACCACTTCCATAGAGCACACTGGAAGCTCCTTTAATAATCTCGATGGATTCCACGGCAGTCGCGGGAACCAATCGTAGGTCGTAATCATTGGAAATTTGAGAAGGATCATTTAACTGAACCCCATCTACCATAATCACTACCTGTCGGTTACGTCCCCCACGTACAAAGTACCCGAGGTTTTGTCCGTCGTTACTTCGGCTTCCATTGATTTCGATTCCGGAAACTTCGTTTACGATTTGTGCAACACTTTTACCGGTTTGTTGTTTTAGGTCTTCTGCGGTGATGGAAACGACCACCTTACCACTGTTTTTTCGAGCTAATGGGACCTTGGTATCTATAAATACCGAGTCCAATTGCTCTACCTTTTGTGTTTCTTGTGCAACGATGAAGGAAGATGCACAAAGGGTCAATGCCCAGAATAGGTGTTTTTTCATTTTACATGATTAAAACGGAAAAAGATAGAAGTAAGTAGAGCTCACGCTCTTCCCTTACGTTCCCAAACCTTTATCCCGAAAGTTTGACAAAATGTGAAAACTGGCAGGTCTCCTGGCTCGCCTCTTGTGTATACCTTCCCATTCTTCCTAAGAACAGTGGTGTTGAAGTTGTACACTATCCATGACGGACGGCTTACAGTTGCGGGAACAGCTTTGGATTTGCACCAAATTCCCTTTTAAGAAAGTTTTCCTGTGGAGGAAAACCCTCACCAAAATTCGACGCGAAAATAAGGCGCGTATACGGTAGCACCAAATAAAAACTCCTATTTTTGGGCATGCGAAACCTAATCCTATTCATTTCATTAGCTCTTTTGGCAGTGGGTTGTAAGAAAACCAACGAGTCTGCCGAGCAAGAAACTACCCAACCCCAATACAAGACCGAGATTAAATATGCCCAAGGTTTTACGATAGAAAATCGTGACGGTTTTAAACATATAACCCTAACGAATCCGTGGCCGGGAGCAAATGCGAGCTTTCGCTATGTACTAAAAGATGCCAATACCGCTTTGGAAGGTGAAATCGAAGTTGACGCAGTCCTCGACGTTCCAATTGACAATTTGGTCGTGACCTCAACCACGCATATTCCCTCTCTGGAAATGCTTGGTGAAGCAGAGTCTTTGATAGGTTTCCCGAATTTAGATTATATCTCGTCCGAAAAAACCCGTGGATTGATTGCAGAAGGAAAGATAAAGGAGCTCGGAAAGAATGAAGACCTCAATACGGAAATGCTTATCGATATGAACCCAGATGTGGTAGTCACCTTCGCGGTAGAAGGTTCTAACAAAACCGTGGCGAACATAAAGAAAATGGGCATTCCTGTATTGTACAATAGCGATTGGACCGAAACCCATCCCTTGGGAAAGGCCGAATGGATCAAATTCTTTGGAGCGCTTTATAATAAAGAAAAAGAAGCAGATAGTATTTTCAATGAAATAGAGCAGAATTACAATCAAGCGAAGGCATTGGCCTCACAAACCACTACCCGACCTACGGTATTGAGTGGTGCTATGTTTAAGGATATTTGGCATCTCCCACAAGGAGATAGTTGGGCCGCCCGATTTATTGAAGATGCCGGAGGGGAGTATCTCTGGAAAGACAGCGAAGGAACAGGGAGTATTTCCTTAAACCTAGAATCCGTTTTGGAAAAGGGACAACATGCCGAATTCTGGATCGGTCCAGGAAGCTTTTCCAGCTTTTCACAACTACAAGAAGCACATACCGTATATACCGAGTTTGATGCTTTTAAAAACCAACAGGTGTATAGTTTTACTACCAAAAAAGGAGAAACGGGCGGAGTTCTATACTATGAGTTGGCTCCTAACCGACCCGATATCGTACTAAAAGACATCATTAAAATATTGCATCCAGAGGTCATCCCCGATCACGAATTATACTTTTTTTCTTTGCTTGAAGAATGAAATCACCACGATCGTATAGCCGAATATTTATTCTCCTAGCACTTTTGCTGGTGGTCATTTTCTTTCTCAATGTGAGTCTCGGTTCGGTCACCATCCCCTTTTCTGAAGTTTTCAACGCATTGACGGGTGGAGAAGTTTCCAAATCGTCTTGGCAATATATTATTACAGACTATAGATTGCCCAAAGCGCTTACGGCCGTATTGGTAGGAAGTGGATTGGCCATTTCGGGCTTGCTCATGCAAACTTTGTTTCGTAATCCATTGGCAGGACCCTTTGTTTTGGGGCTTAGTAGTGGAGCCAGTTTAGGTGTGGCAGTCCTCATTTTGGGTGCCGGTGTTTTTGGAGGTGTTTTGGGTACATGGCTTACCAGTTCTTGGAGTTTGGTCATTGCTTCCGCCCTTGGGAGTTTTCTGGTGTTATTGGCGGTACTGGCAGTAACCCTACGTGTAAAAGACACCATGGCCATTCTTATTATCGGATTGATGTTTGGGAGTGTGACTGCGGCCGTAGTGGCTGTTTTGTCCTATTTCAGTAGTGCTGAAAAGCTGCAACAGTATGTGTTTTGGTCCTTCGGAAGTTTGGGGAATCAGTCGTGGGGTGGCATTGGTATTTTAAGCCTTTGCACTATAGTAGGTATCATCATTGCTTTTATTTCGAGTAAATCCCTAAATGCTTTGCTCTTGGGTGAAAATTATGCGCGAAGTCTTGGGGTCCGTATGAAAAGAACCACATTGGTCATTATCATTACCACCAGTATTTTAGCAGGAGCTATTACGGCCTTTGCCGGTCCTATTGCCTTCATTGGTTTGGCGGTACCGCATATTACAAGACAGTGGATTACCAGTTCAGATCACCGTATTTTAATTCCGGCCGTGTTGCTCTTCGGAAGTATCATTATGCTCGTTTGTGATGCCGTAGCACAGCTCCCCTTTTCTGAATATACCTTACCCATTAATGCCATCACCTCGCTCATTGGAGCGCCCGTAGTCATTTGGCTCTTGGTAAGAAAACGTAAATTGTTCTTCTAATGGCTTCAGAAAAAGAACATATCGTATTAGAGGCTAAAGCGCTTGCCATTGGCTATACTTCCAAAAAACAAAGGAGCGTGATTGCTGAAGGGATTCAGTTTCAATTTTCTGAAGGAGAATTGGTCGGTCTTGTTGGAGCCAACGGTATTGGTAAATCTACGCTATTGCGAACATTAAGTGGGATGCAAAAGGCCCTAGACGGTGACGTTTCCATTTTGAAAAGACCCCTTAGCTCCTTCCCTCCCGCAGCATTAGCAACGCAGTTAAGTGTCGTATTGACCGAAGCTCCTAGCTCCAAAAACCTGTCGGTCACCGAATTTATTTCCTTGGGACGACAACCGCATACCAATTGGTTGGGGCGATTGAGCGAAAAGGATCGAGAAATGATCCTTTGGGCCATGGAACAGACAGATACACTAGAAATACGGGAAAGAAAGTGCTTCGAATTGAGCGATGGGCAAATGCAACGGGTCGCTATTGCCAGGGCTTTGGCACAGGACACTCCATTGATCATTCTGGACGAGCCTACTACGCACTTGGACTTATATCACCGTGCTTATATTTTAAAGCTCCTGAAGCGCCTCGCCAACGACACCCAAAAGACCATCCTTTTCTCCACGCACGAGATCGATTTGGCCATTCAGCTATCCGATAAGATGATTGTGATGACGACCGATTCCATCGTTGTTGACGAACCTTGTAATCTGATTTCGCAGGGTCACTTCACCGACCTGTTCCCTAAGGATTCCATCTTTTTCGATGAGGAAACGGGAAGTTTTAGGGTGAAATAAGTTTAAAAAGCTGCCAGTACCGAATACGCCATTCCCTATTATCTTCAGAACGTTCTATAATTCGGACAACACTTCCATCGGATTGAGGAATCCACGTTTGTCTTGAGTAGAACTTCTTTCCCTTATAACTAAACTCTTTAAAGAAATACAATCTGCCATCCACATTTTGACTATCCCATAACTGAGCATTGAGGTCGTCCACATAGAAAAGCTTCCACCGATTGGTTTCCTTATCAAAGGCTCGGGTAACGTTCGCATCAACGTATTCGCCATCCCCAATGAAAATCTTCCAATTTTCTGTAAAAGCATTCATGCCTTCCAGCTTTCGTACTATAAAACTGTCTTTTTCAGGGATGGTGTCGTTATTATAAATGGTGATTTCTGATTCCCATTTGCCATTTTTCCAAAAATCGAAATGATCTGCAGATTGGGAATAGACCAGAAAAGTGGATAGAAAGAGTGTCCAAAAGGAAAGCGCTCGCATAACGATTAAGTAATTGGTTGTAAATTAATAACGCCCCCAAACTGAATTTTGTTACAGTTACTCCTAGTATTTAACGCTAACAATTTTCGTGTAGTTCGGAATTCGACTGGGGTACCCTTGCTATTTAATCCATTACCCTTCCTGCCATGGAGATCGTATTCAAAACGCAATGGGCGATGATTAAGGGCCATAAGTTTCTGCCAAACTTCACATAAGCTATTCCCATAACTAATCCTATAATGCCTACCGTAACAGATCTTTCCGATAGATCATAAGAATGCCTAAAGCCAAAAATCATAGCCTGGGCAAGGACAGCTATGACAGTGGCAAAAGTGGTTGAAGAAAACAACCGTTCAAACCACGTAATTAAAAAGCCTCTATCTAGCAATTCTTCCAACGTGGATTGTATTAACACAAAAGGGATAATGGTAAAAAAGTGAATCCAATTCCCCTTTAAATCCCCAAACTTTGAAGCTGCGTTTTCGGATGACATATCTGGCGCCAACGTAAAGGGCAAAAAGTCTTGAGTGATCTTAAAAATCATAATACCCACTGGGATTGCAGCTAAAATCCCAACTGTGACCAAGAAGGTCTTCAAGAGGTTTTCGGGTTTTCGAAGTCCAAGATCCTTCCACGAAATGTTTCGTACTTTCATTCTCCACATGGCCACGATTAAAGTTGATGATGACCACATAAGGCCATTGGCGATAAAGTGTAGATCCTCGAAATATACTTCCCGTATGAGGAACATTACAGATAGGTAAATGATTAGATCGAGTAAGAAGCCTTTTTGGTTGGCTGTGGAGGATTCGTTGGTTAAGTTCATATTGTTAGTTTGATGGTCTAGTTAGACGGCATGAATGCAAGCCCCGTTACAATTTTTCTTTGTTCTTTATACTTCTTTTGTCTGGTGCTAAAAATCGCGTACAAAACTAACGCTGCTAATAAGTCCCTTCTCCACTTTATAAATTGAAATATACTTGGTTTCCTCGCCATCGTTGGTTACAATTTCATGATTGATAACATAAGGGCCATTATCCATTTGATTTACAATTTCCACAGACACCAATTTGTTTTCGAAATCGGATTTAAAAATGGATGCTAATCTATCCGAACCTCTTCCCATTAGCTTATCCGGGTAGGTGTAAATCTCCACGTTGGTGTTGTAGAGTTTTATGAACGCATCGTAATTGTGTTCATTAAAGTAGTTCATCCTTTTATTTACTACTTCTACGGGTGTTAGACTAGAATAATTTTGTGCAACCTCTGAATTGTTATTGCCCCTTGAACCGTCTTTGCAGGCTATTATTAATAATAGTAGTACCCCAAAAATTGCTATTTTCTTCATATGGATCTTATTTAGTTCTTAGGAAAGTTTTTATCGTTTTTAACTTCATTAATCTGTGCAATATGGCGATGGGTATGCGCGGCCATATACAGGAATAGTTGAAAGGTGTCTACTGTTCCAAAATTCACATAATGATTCCTTAAATCGTCTTCTGTGGTTTGTATATAATACACATGCTTTTCCATTTTCTTCTTATAGGCATTTATGGTTGCCGTGTGATCACCATATATCTTATTAGGCTCGTAATCTTCATCAGTTTTGGTTTTATCGGTCCTGTCTTGTACATAAGCCATTAATTCTTCATCCGAATACTTCACATCCTTACGTCTTTCTGGATTGGCGGGAAGCTCGAGGGATTCTTCAAGTATTTCAAAAACTTCATCTACAAAAAGGGTGATGTGTTCGGTGCATTCTGCAATGGACCAAGATGCTTCGTCACTTTTAAAATGAAGCTGGGCATCGCTTAAGCCTTCAATAGCCGTTAATAGTTGGTTTTTGGAGGTATTTAATTGGGAAATGGCGTAGTCTCGCTCCTTTTTAGACAACACACTATTATCGCTGGAACATTGAATGAATAACACAAAGATGAATAGCATTAAAAGTTTTCTCATGGAAGTTTTATCTAATTTTTAATCATTCGTTTTGTCAAGCCCTTTTGCAAAAAGTAGCTTTCAAGTTCTTTAGATTCGCCCACCTGCGCATGATGCAATAGCGTTAGGCCATGTGGTCCTCTTGCAAAAAGTAATTCTGGATAGGTTTCAATAATTGATTTCACCAAATCTGTCATGCTCAGCATTGTAAAAGCGAAAATATTGGGTCTGGCTCCCTGTGTCATAAGGTAGTTCGCAATCTCCTTGTTGCCCATATGTATAGCTCCTTCTATGGCTTGTTCGTAATCGCCATTTCCCCAATCGTAAGCGGCGTTAATGAGATTAGGATGTTCGTTAAGCATCTCTTTAACCAATTTCAAATCCGAATGGCCCGAGATTACGAACTCTTTTATAAGGCCAATGTCTAATTGATCAGGCTCGCTTTTGGCACTATTGGATTGTTCATTTTTTGATGTGGAAAGAAAATAGGTTGGCACAGCGATGGCCGTTCCTAAACCTAAAAGTGAACCGAAAATGAATTTTTGTCTATTCATACCGAACATTGATTCTTTGCTCAATATTCAGAAATAAGAGACTAAAACACTTAAAAAAACATGTTCCTGTTAACGAAAAAAAGGAATTACGCTTTTCTATACGCTGAAGGAGTTGTACCTGTTTTTTTCTTGAAGGCTAAATTGAAAGAAGTAACATTACCAAAGCCCGATTCGTAGGCTATGGTGGCAATTTTTTCATTCTTGTAGGTGGAATCTTTTAAAAGCACTTGGGCTTTTTCTATTCGATGCTGATTGACAAAATCATAAAAATTCTGATTCGCATTCTCATTTATCGCTTGAGAAACCTCTCGTGGTTTTACATTCAACTTTTTCGCAATGGTTTCGAGGGTTACCTTCTCGTTTAGGTAGACGTCTTCATCTTCAAACAACATTTTAATTTGATGGTACAGCCTTTGCGAACTTTTTTTATCCAGTTGAGAGCTACCGTATTTCTGTAACTGCAAGCGATGCTGATGCAAAAAGAGATAGCTAAAGGCGTAGATTAATAAGGAATAGAAGATCGGACCTCTGATGTAGTAATACGTGAAATCCAATAGGTTTCCAACGTAATGAATCCAAATGAGTGTGGCGCCAATCAAAATTTTCAGGTACCAATTATAAAGGCTTCTGTTTACCTTCGATTTGTTCTTGTATAGGTATCTCCAAGAGGCAATTAGGTAGAACAACAAATGAAACACTGCAATGCCATAGTTCCAGAAGGACTCAAAGTTTCCACTTCTAGGAACAAAAGGGATAAAAAAGAGAAATAGAACAAAGGGTACAAAATGTAAGTATGCCCTTGGTCGAATGGTTTTGCTTTTTTCAAAAAGAGCGATCCCATACAACCATAAGGCAGGAGAGGCAATGAGGATTCCCGATATACCTATGTTGTTTTGCCAATTTTCCAGTGACACATAATAATTCAATACAGATTTACCAATTCTAATGGTTAATCCCAATAAGAATAGCCCCAGGAAAAAGTGTTTTTTACCGTGTCCATTTTTAAGACTGAAAACATAAAAACTTAAGAACAGTCCTTGTGCCAAGCCAATGGATGCAAGAATTAAGATGAGACCAGTTGTTAACATTAAGTGATTTGAACTTTACAGGTTCATGTATTGATTGTAAAAATCAATATTTCTTAGCCAAAATACTTTAAAGAACATGTTTATTTAAATATAATGACCTCTAATTGATTCCCATGAGTACCAAAAAAACAAATTTCTAAGCTTTAGCTTGAAGAATTATCCCATAAAGGATAGAATCACGAATTGTAGTCTATCTCCAGTAATTATTCGCTTGGGCAATAGTGGCAAACTCGGCCGCAATGACATGGGCAATGGAAATGAGCATATCGGCGTCATTGGCATAATCCGGACGCAATTTCTCTCGTACTGTAGCATCGGGCTGGGTCACTTTAATGGACAAGCGTGCCATTTTAATGGCCAAGGCACGTCCCGCTTCCGGGGAATAGGTAAGTAATGAATTTCCAGGGATGAGTTCTATGGAATCGGACATAATGTTGAATTTTGATGTTTTCAAAAGTAGTCCCTGGTCCTTTCCAAAACAGTAACATATGTCACACTAGAGTATTTTTATTTTGCGACCTTCCTGAATGGCCTTTCCATCGGCCGCGAGTTTACGCATTAATCGGGAAATGACCTCCCTAGAGGTTCCCAAATCGTCCGCAATGTCCTGATGGGATATTTTCAATACATCCGATTGTTCCCTTTCGGATTTGTTCTGAAGATAATTGAGCAATCGACTTTCTAGGTTATGACAAACGATCTGTTTGGTAGTGTGCAATAGATCTTCGTAATGTTTTTGATAATCTTTGAGCACCATATTGCAAAAGGAAGGATATTTCGTAAGCCACAAACGTACTTTATCCATAGGAAGCAACAAGAGTTCACTATCGAGTTCGGCAATGGCAGAAAATTCGGAAGGGCCTTCGTTTAGGATATGGGCAAAACTAAAAATACAGGTCTCTCCCGAAGCGATATAGTATAATAGAAACTGAATCGCATCTTCCTGATTGAATACCTTCACATTACCACTCAACACCATGGGCAAAAACCGAATGTACTGCCCTTGCCTAACAATATATTCCCCAGCAGCAAAGCTTTTAATAGAAGCCGACGCCTCCATCTCTTCGAGCAAGCTTCGTTCTAAAAGGGGAAAACACTGGGCAAGGAATTGGGTTTTCATTATTTGGTATTACTATCTGTTCTGACTAATTTTCCCTCATCGACATAATATTCGTTAACAGAATTCCCAACTCCCATTTTAGTGGTAAATCCAAGGAGTTCCCCTTCCTGCAAACAAACATTAGTAACCTTTACTGTATTGTAACCCACGTAACTTACTTCGAAATCATAACAAGATGCACTCACTTTAAGCTTGTAAGCCCCATTTAGGCGAGAATACTCTTCATATATGGAATCCGTTTTAATATCGCGGGCCGTAATTATTGCAAATGCCATGGGCTCGTTTTCTGAATCCGAAGACGTAAAAGTTTTATAGAAGACATCTCCATAGAGAATTGCCGAGGTGGCATCATTAATTCTAGATGGTTGCAATTCGGTAATTTCACTATCAATTTGGTCAATCCCTTGCCATGTGGAATCAACAAGGAAAACCAGTTTACTTTCATCATAGTTCGTTCCTAATTCAGGAGCAGCCAATCCTCCGCATACAGCGACCCTTTTCGAACACCCAGTAATGCTTAAAACTATTCCAATTGAAATAGCGCAAATAATTCTCGTACTCCTATATCTGAATCTTCGTCTCATTCCCTCCTAAACAACATGGCATTTCCATTATCGGGATCGCCAAAACCAAAAATTAGTTTGTGTGGTGATTTATTGTACATGATTCCGGGCACAAGGACTTCGTCGGGTAATCCTTCCAAAAGAATGCCCCAAGTCGTTTCCAATTTATCCCCTCCTTTATCCACAGTTCCTCGTTCTGTAAAGGTCCAATTTCCATCATGGCTTATCAATCCGAGAAATTCATGGGGACCTTCCCTATTAAATCTTGGAAGGTTCATCACTTTATAGGTGCCATTGGAGTGAATCCGAATTTCGGGCGTTACGACTTCCTGTGTTTCAGCATTTTTAAAGTCAGTCATATCATGATCCACTGTCTGTTTCTCCAGAAAATACCGTCCCACCATGTCTACCGTACTGGGCTTTTTAGTGTTGTAATCCTTGGCATAAGGATCGTATTGACAACCATAGAAAATGACGAAAAGTAAGAGAAAAAGAGCGGTTTTTATTTGGGCGGTACTACGCATAAGTTATTCTTTTACCAAAGCTATGATACGAAGCGGCGCTCCACTCCCTCCTTTTATTTTCATGGGTAGCGCAATGACTTCAAATCCTTGGGAAGGTAATCCTTCTAAGTTTGTTAGATTTTCGAAAGCGGGAATGTTTTCAGAAAGCAATATGACATGGCTTTCAAAATTCTGCGATTGGCCATAATCGATACTGGGAGTATCCAAACCAATAGCATTGATGTTTCGGTTCTTTACCAACCAATCGGCCGCAGCAGGCGATAGTCCTGGAAAGTGCAGTAATTTCACGGCCTCCTCCCCTCGCTGATCAGTGCCCAAATACTTCAGCTTATCGGGATAAAATTTAGAGTATCCGGTGTACAGCAAAACAATACTTCCATCGGGAATGGTGGTTTGCTCTTTGGTTTCCCAATTGGTAAAATCCTCAATGCTCACTTCATAATCCGGATTATTGGAAGCTCTGGCAGAGACATCAATTTTAATGGCATCACCGATTAATTTTTCCAATGGTATTTCATTCACGGCTTGCCTTCCTTCCGCAAAGTGGATGGGTGCATCAATGTGGGTCCCTCCATGTTCGGCTGTGGTAAAGTTGTTGGCAGAATAGTAATATCCCTTTTCGGTATGACCCTCAAAAACGGTATCGAGTTCGAATTCCTTGGCAGTCACCCAGTAGATAGTCTCTCGCGAATATTCATGGGAGAGGTCAACGATTTTTGGCTGTATTTCTTTGGTCGAGGTATCTTCTTCCGTTGACTCCGTTTGTTCCTTACAACCTATAAAGAGTAGCGAAAGCATCAATAAAGAGCCAAAAAGGTAGGTTGGTCTTGTTTTCATATTAGGTCATTTTGCTATAGTCCTAAAATTACTAAATATCCACTTACTTATTTCTTGAAAGATTGTTTTAGTAATAGCTGCCCCAGTAATTCGGAAACCACCCATTCCTCGGCTATTCTGTCTTCTTCGAAACGGCTCACTATCATTTCATTCCATACGATCTTCTTATTCGATGCTGGAATCCCCATCATGTTCTCGGTATGGGTTCCTTCTAATGTACGTAGCCATGCGATTGTGTCCTCTTTTTCTACTAACACCTTTATAATCGTCACCTTGATATCCGGAATGGATTTTCGGATCAGTTTGGAAAATTGCTCTAGAAAATTATGCCCTTTATAGTCTTTGCCTTCGGCATGAGCTACGTAATTTGCCGTAAAGGCCTTACGCACTACGTCTACGTCCCCTAACTCCATAAGATGCCGGGCGATGTATCGAATTTGGTCTTCTTTAGAGGTCATCATTTTGGTTTTTCTGAATGAGGTTACTGAAGGAATTAATTGTTAAAAAGTATATATCCATTCAGTGAACTGGCCAATACTAACCACAAAAAATAGGGTAGTAAAAGGTACGAATAGGATTTAAATTTTCGTCCATACGAAAATAGCATATACCCTACTACGATGGCCAATGATGCGATGACCACAAATCCTAACTGGGTATTTTGGTAGAAGAAGAAAACGGGGCTCCAGGCTACGTTTAGAAACCACTGCACAACAAACAGGGTTGCCAAGCGCTTTCTATTTGAAACCATGCCCCAGCCATAAGCCATATAGATAGAAAAACAAATCATAATGGTAGACCAGGCAGCTCCAAATACCCATCCTGGGGGTGTCCATGGAGCTTTATTTAGATTGATGTACCAATCGCCGGGAACACCTATACCGGTGAAGTAACTACTAATTCCCAAGGCAGCAAAGTTGACAATGAGAAATGCAATAATTCTATATATCATGTGATGGTTCGGATAAAATGATTCGGTATGATTTTGGGTCCGAAAAAGAACAAATAAATATACGCATTAATGCAAGGACAAGAAGGTGTTAAAAAGAGAATCTTTTTCCCTTAGGGAATGGTACCATAAAAAGATCAAAAAAGATCGCCTATGTATGGAATATCCAAAAAGGGCATGTACTCCTGCCAACCCAAGAAAAAGGAAAAGAGGACATGGATAAGGGGTGCGGACAGGAAGCTAAGTACTAAATAAAATACGGTTTGTCTTGTTCTCATTTTAAGGACTACGGGAGGTAACAGGACGGTCATGAGCATGGGAACGGGATAATATACCCACCAAGGTAGTCCCCATTGCGCCCCGTATTTACCAAATAACATTCCTACGACCACAACAAATAAGGACAGAATGATAATGATGCTACTTTGCCTTTGGAATGCTAACTTACCAATAACTAAAGCAATAATTACGAAAAATAAGAGCAAGGAGGCTAGGATCATTATGGGAAAATGCCAAACGGTGCTTAATGGTTCCATATAAGGTGAATTTTATCCCTAACTGGTTGTGTTATCTATTAAGACGCAAAAATCATAGAAAAGGTTGTTTCAACTAAAAAAGGCACGCCTTAAAGCATGCCCTCATTCCTTTGTAAAAGGGTTGTCAATTAACTTTCTTCTTCCCCTACGGCTTCTCCTTGCGTCGTTACCGATCCTGTACTGGCATTACCATATACAGGTGTTTCATTTCTTAGAATATCGATAACGCGGGCAAAGTTTTCGGATGTCATATAAGGGGTTTCTTCTCGTTTCCCCTGAAATGTGGTGAAGTAAAATTTACCTAGGTCAATTTTTGGGTCCCAAAGGGCTTGGTACCCGCTTAATTTGGTCCAACCTGTGGTCCCTTGAGCATAATGTGGCATAACTATTAATTTTAAATGTTTGTTAAATCAAAATTAACTGATAATCAGCATTTTAAACATAGTTATAACCTCCAGATTATGCCCGTATTTTGCCTTGGGTTTTTAAGGGGTTACCTCCAATGGAAATAACCCCTGCTTTCAAAAAGGTTCTGATAGCAGGGCTCGAACCTACGTCCTCCCGGAACCGGAGCCGGGCGCTCTACCGCTGAGCTATATCAGAATTAGATGGGTGCAGGGCTCGAACCTGCGTCTGCCCGGGTAAGAGCCGGGTATTCTACCACTGAATTAACCCATCCTTGCTTAATACTACGTATATATTTTAGCTTTTTTACCGGAGTAAAATTTATGCTTCTTCAATACGGTGGCCAAATACGCATTAGCCACTTGTACGCCATGCACCAACTCTGGTGTTGGCGTAAATTTCTCTACACCATGTGTTCGTGGGGCTATCCAGCCCGACTTTTCGGGATCCAAGCTCACTTTTCGACAGCTGGCAATGACCATCTGCTTATTACATGTAGCTTGTCCTTTAAACACTTCCCAAGGTAATGGTAAATCATTCCAAACCGCTGTGTTTGGATCTAAACCTCCACCCGAGAAATGGTGCCAGGAAGCTACATCTGCCGCCATTAATCGCATCACTTTTCCAAAACACAAATCGTCGAGAATAAAATCCATACCCATGGCATAGATAAGATTCATCCAATGATCCCTTGCTTTATTCCAAGCACCGGCGGTGTTGTTCCAGGTAGTGGAATCGTTACCTCGTCTAACGATCATGGTAGCGCGATTCATAGAACTACTGCTCCAAACCTCACCCAACAATTCGGCAATTTCCTGAAGAATAGTCGTCCATTTTCCCAAAAGCCAGCCCTTCTGAACTTCACTTAAGTGATCTAATACCTCCTTAGAAGTATAGATATGGGATATGGCGAACCAATTGGTTTTTCCTTCAGCAACTCCACTCCTTTTACCTCTCATCTTCTTTAAGAAAGAAGCATCTTGTCGTTGGCATCTTTTGAATAACATATCACTGATCTCATCATAGGCCCTAGCCTGACTCTTATTCGTGAATACACTTCTTAGGTTACATCTCGCATTAAAGTACGCTATAAAACAAGCAGTGTTCTTGTCTTTTTTGAATTCTTCAAAATCCAAGCGGTGTACAATACCGTGCTTAGCGATCATTTGAAATTCAACTTTCTTTTGTTCCCGTTGAAACTTAAGAAGTTTGTTTTCCAAACGCTTAATAAGCCGCCATTTTTTGTTGTAATTCCTTTTGGAAATATCCATTCCTTTGGCCTCCCGCTCATACTTATTTAAACGATCGGCAACAAAGTTGTTTCGACCATATTCCTTATGAATAAGCGGAGAAACTTTCCTTAAAAAGTTCTCTATGTCGGGTGCGTGGTTTCCATTGATATTCTCAACAGATTCCAATTCGAAAATTTCGATGGCCTTGTTTATTTGCTTATTAGCACCAACTGCCCTTGAGAATTCCTGCAACATAGACGTATACCCAAATACGTAACGCTTTAGGGAACCCTTAGCTGCTCGTTCCAAAATTCTCCTTTCAGAGTTGGATAGTTGACCACTCAATACCTCGAGAATCATTTCGGCTACATCTTCAGGTCTTTTTCGTTCCTGCAAACTTTTGTATAATGCTGCAAAGTCGGTCATGATTAATTCATTTATTGTTTACAGGGACAAGATTATAGCAGTTCTACGCAATCTATTTGCGTAGTCAAATTTTCATTATATAAACTGAGAATTACAGACTCAACCGAAGTGTCTCCTTTGAAGTGGTTAGCGACATAATGGTATTGGTACGCACAACCCCGGGAATGGTTTTTATTTTCTCTCCCAATACCCGCTCTAAAGCCTTGGTATTTCGTACCCTGATTTTTAGTAGATAGGAATATTCGCCCGTGATGAAATGACATTCCTGTACTTCATCTACCTCGTTAATCGTCTTTGCAAAATTGGCTTCTTCGGCCGGGACAGGCATCAATACTTGTACAAATGCGCAGATGTCGAAACCCAGCAGATCAGGATCGGGAATGTAGACATTATCTCTAAGTATCCCTGAGTTGACCATCTTCTTGATACGCTCTTTTACAGCCGTGATAGACAGGCCCACTTGTTCCCCAATTTCTGCATATGAGAGCTTCCCATTGGTCTGAACCAAACGAATGATTTCCGAGTCTTTAGAATCTACCATACAGTAAAAATAACCAAATATTGTTAATTATTTAGCATATTATGCATAAAAAATATAAATTTAATGCATTAATTTCATCATTCCCATGAGGCTTCTATTTTTCTTTGTAGGCGTATTCCTTTCTTTTTGGACTTGTTCCGCTCAGGTGTCCCCTACCCAACTTTTAGCAGATATCGATCAGTTAGAGGAACTTATCGAAACGAAACACATTCGGCCCTATCGCTTGGTTTCGAAAAAGAAGTTAGCGTCTGTTATACAAGAGGCCAAAGACTATATAGGAGCCAAAGAAGCCTGCGATGAAACTTGTTATGTAGCATTACTAAAGATAGTTGCCGCACTTCGCGACGGGCATTCGGTCGTTAGAACCAGTTCCCGGGAAAAGCTCTTCGGATTTATGCCCCTCACCGTTACTTGGTTTAAGGAAGGGCTCTACGTAACCCGAGTACCCGACTCCCGAACCGATCTGCTAGGAAGCCGATTAGAAGCGATTAATGATGTACCTATTGACGAAGTATTGGACAAAATAAGAACTGTATTGCCTCACGGAAACGATTCCCGATTTAAGAAATTTGCCTACGCCTACCTCCGAATGCCTGGATTACTATACGGTCTAGGAATTACCAATGATGCCGACCGAGCTTCCTTTACCCTTTCGAAAAACAATAAAACGGTCAATGCCGTTTTCGAAAACATGACCGATGAAGCCTACGAGCAAACGACCTTTGTTCACTTTGATGATCTTGCCGAGAAAATTCCCATCTATCGAAAGAACTACGACGACTACTATTGGTTTCGGTATGACGCCGATCTAAAAATATTCTATTGCAACTACAAAAGAGTGGGCACCATGGAGAAAGAACGGGTTTCCCAATTTGCAAACCGTATGTGGGGGCAAGTCGATTCCTTGGAGGTAGATAAATTCGTATTCGATATTCGGAATAATGGTGGTGGACAATTCGCCAGAAGCATGGCCTTTATTCAGGGGATATTGGATCGACCTAAGATCAATGCGCCTGGAAAACTTTTTATTATATCCGGTTACGATACCTTTTCGGCAGCTTTGGACCTGCTAAGAAAACTGGAGGTAAAAAGCAATGCCACCATCATTGGGGAACCTCCAGGGGATTATGCGGCTTCTTCGGGAGATCCGAAATCCTATACCTTGGAAAATACCGGTATTGAAGTACAGCTCTCCAGTGTTTTTCATCCTTCAGTCTTTCCAAATGACATGCGCCCTAAAATTCCCATGGATCAATTCATTGAAATTTCTTGGGAGGAATATTCGAAGGGTGAAGATGCGGCCTATCACTACATCGTTAACTATAATACCCAAATTCCTGAAAAGGCTTCCTCAGACAAGTACACGGACTATTTGGGACGTTATCATTATGATGAAGATCGACACCTCATCCTGGAGTCCAAAAACGGTCATTTACAACTCGAAATCTCTGAATCTCTTACCACCCCGATATACACAGGCACTGACGGCTCATTAACTACTGAAGTAAAAGGATTGAGTGTGCAATTGGGAAATGGGGTAACTGTACTTCGTCTTCCTGATGGGACTGCGCAAAGCTTCCACAAAACTGAAGACGAAAAGGCAGCCATAGAATATCTTTACGAGGGTAACATTGAAAAAGCTGGAAAACTGTATCGCGACATCAAATCCAACAACCCCAAAAGCCGAACCCTTCGGGATGGTGCTTTTTCTAACCATGCGTTGTTTGCCTATTTTAAGAAGCGTAGTGAAGACCGTACAAAAGCCTCTGAAATTGCTAAAGGAATTCTCAAATTAGGTATCGAACTAAACGAGGGGGACGCACCTTTTTGTGAGTTTGCACTTAGGTTTTATTAGACGGTTTTCTGTGGACAGTTGGCAGTAGCAGTTGGCAAGTTTATGGGTTACGGGTTCAAGGTTTGCGGGTTTCCAATTCGGCATTTTGGACTCCGAGTGGGCAGTGTACAGTTCTCAGTTGACAGTAGCAGTAGGCAGGTAATTCCCCGAAAGGACACTGAGTGATCCAAAGGTTTGCTTGCAAACCGAAGGATTAAGTGTCTGTGAGCTGTTTGCTTTTAATACCCCATGACAATATTATTTACACGTGTAAAAATTATTACCAATATACCATCTAAACAAATCAACGCATAAACAATTGAACATCAAATCATTTTCCGAAACGTAAGACTCATCCGTCCATTTTCGGTGTCTGACTTCGGAATTGCATGCTGCCATTCGTCCTGTACTTCATTCGTCATATAGATTAACGAACCAGAAGGCAGATCATAGTCTTCGATGATTTCCCTATTTTCAATATTCCGGAAGCGAAGGGTTCTTGTTTCGCCTATGGAAACAATGGCCACGCCAGTGCCTTCGTGTAAAATATCGGTCTGATCGGAATGAAACCCCATCTTGGATTTCCCATCCAAATAATAATTAATAAGACAATTGTTGGGTCTAAACTTGAGGGTGGCCTCGATGGCATCAATGATCATATTCAATTCATCTGTGAACTCCTGAAAGGGATAGCTCATTTGGGAATAGTTATAGGCTTTCCCGTAGCTAGCTGTCTTTCGGGCCGACATGCGCTCGTCCCAAGCTACATTGGTTTTCAATGTATTGAATAAGTCCTGTGGACTATCGATAAAATCTTCTATAAAGGTAATTCCGTTCATACCCTGAATACTACTTTAAAACATTATTTGATCCGCTTCGCAAAGCAAACGATCCTGTTTATTTCCTTAAAACCAACATGTTTATGAAGGGCGATACTGGCTTCGTTTCCTATTTCGGCATCGGAAGCTATTTCCGTGCAATTCATTTGCTTTCCCCACTGCTCTGCTTGTTGCATCAATAGTTCCGCATATCCCTTACGCCTGTACTCTGGTTCTATATAAATACCTTCTAAATAACAAACCGGTTTGGTCGTAGTGCCTTCTACATAATCATTCCGTAGGGAGACGTGGACGAACCCCGCATCTTTATCTGCCACCTTTAAAAGAAAGGCACTTTTTCCAACATCTTCGATGGCCTTAGCAAAATAATCCAGTTCTTCCTGCAATGAGCTATCTGGCCATAGCGTAAATGCAAGTTCGGCAATCACTTTCAAATTGTCCGATGATAATTCGTTAATCGAGTGCATACTATTCCAAAATAATCTCAACCCTACGGTTCCATTCATAATTCGACTTTGGGTTCATCACACAGCCTCTTGGCCTTGATTCAGCCCATCCCATCGTTTTAATATCCTCAAGGGGTACTCCAAATTGTACAAGAAGATGCTTCACCTTTTCTGCTACTTCTTCGGAGAGAATAAAATTGTCTTTCATATATCCTCTACTGTCCGTATGCGCTTCTACACTAACAGTTTCATAATCTGAGTTTAAGATCTCTTCTGCTATTTCCTGGAAAAGCTCTTTATCATTTTTCAACTTCCCGGTATGGTAATGAAAGTCGATCTCCTCTGCCAAGGAATCTAATTTGGTTTCGAACTGCATTCTCTGGGCATTCGTCGTCGAAAAAATAAGCAGACATAGTATTATCGCAAAGCTTCTCATTGTTGAAATTTAAACATTACACAAAATCACTTTCCTTGCTTCCGGAAATAAGTTCCTGATACATTTCGTAGGCACTGCGTTCTACCCAACATTCTGCCAATCTGCCATCTCTAATCGTCCAAATGGCAATGCCCGTGAAGGATATGAATCGATCGTCTGCCGCCAAACCAAAAAGTCCATTGTTTCTTCCTGAACATACCCAACGGGAAACAACCTTGTCCTGACTTTCGTTGTAAAAAAGATCTACACTTTCCGTTTTGGCATCTAACAATTGCTTGTGGAACTCTCCTACCCATTTTTTGAATTCAGAACGGCCTTCCACTACTTTTCCGGCAGTAGTGATTCGGTAGTCTTCTGCCATTAATTCGTCTATGGCATCCAACTCATGGGGACTGTGCCATACTCGATCAAAAAAGGACAACACGAGCCTTTCTGGTAGTTTCTTTTCAGTCATATTATTTCTTTTTCTTGGCGGCCGCTTTCTTGGCAATTTCGAAGGATTTACCTGCCCATTCGGCCAAAAGGGTTCTGTCTTCCAAAACCTCTTGAGGAACCTCCCAATAAGGCATGCCCTTCTTCTTTTTTTCTGAATAATAGGGCTTCATCCCATTTTCTTCATATTCCTTCTGATTGGTCTCATCTACCTTTAACCGAAAAATATCACTTCCAATCTTCCCAAACATAAGGCCTTCCCGGAAAATCCCAATACCACCAAACATTCGCTTCATGTCCACAGGTCCAAATTCAGAAAGTTGGTCCTCTACAAACTTCGCATACTCTTCACTTACGGCCATTTCCTTGTTTATTGTTAATTCTGCAGGGCAGTAATCTTGTCGGCTACGGTACCCCGTTCTCCAAATCTAATGATTCTGAAGATGAATCGCTCAATACGACCTGGTTTAACAATGGATTGCCCCAACTTGGCTATTTTCTTATCCCGTTTGGCGATCATTTCGTTTAAGGTAGTCCCAGCATCCCGAAACACCAATTCGTTGGCAAAGAGCCATGCACCTTCCCTAGCAATGTTCATACTGAAGTTGATCAGAAAATTATCCACTTTCTTGGTCACTTTCAGAATCCAAAGGAGAAAAGGCCATATTTCCGAAAGGTCCTTTTCCACCTCACCAACCAAGGCGCCCAGAATATCATTGATCTTGTTGAAATCCCCCTGCAAACTATGAATGGTTTGGGTATCTGTAATCTCTGCAGCGGCGATTCCCAAATCCAGATTGATATGGGCATTCATCCCTGCTAACAAATGCTGAAGCACAATCAATTTGCTGTTTTCGGAAGCTTCGAAGGCCACTTGCCAAGATTCGGTAATCTCTGTTCCTGCTTTATAGCCTGTGTAAGCAGCTAGATACCGATTGGCGAAGGTAACATCGAGCAATTCCATCCTCGCATCATCATCGAAAAAGTGTTGCCCTATTTTGTCCTTTACTTGCTGGGTTACCTTGCGATACAGGGCAGCAAAATAGCCTAAGGTACTTTGTTCCTCTTTGGAGGTCTCAATAATCTCATCTAAAAATCCAAGGACTTCGTCTATGGTAGTGGCGGTCATGGTCAGTTTAAAATTTGGTTCGTTGAATATGGTATGTAATGAATGTTCTTATTTCAAAAACATACAAACTGGGGAGCACTCAAAGTTAGCTAAAACTTGAGTATAACGATGACCGCCTTATTAATTATTTTCAGTCACAGGGCTAATCCACCACAGTAAATTGAAGAGGTAATCTATAGGATGTAGGAACGGCTGTTCCATCCTGTTGACCCGGCTTTAGCTGGGGGAGCTTTCCAACAGACAGTATGGCGTTTTCGTTCATTTCTTCTGGGCCGCCATTGGCTGTAATGTTTACTACTTTTCCGTCGGAATCTATAACAAACTCAATAGCTATTCTTATGGTACCCGATATTCCTAGATCATTCGCCAATTCAGTATTGAATTTACGTTGCAAGTGTTGTTGGATGAACAATGAGGTACATTTTTTCTTTTTACCTGTATCCCATTTCGATTTACAGCCGGGTGCCAAGGGTGGATCCTGAATAATAGCATATGGAACAATTAGATTTTCATCAATTTCCCTCTGAATCAATACTACATCGGTATCAGTCAGTCCTGCTTGTTTCTTTTTCTTTGATTTAACCATTTTGGGATCACGGGGGGTGTCGTTGCTTATTTTTTCAACTTGCAATCCCATCATGGGAAGCATAAAATAGGTTTTACCCTCCTGTTCCTGAACCGTAATGTGCATGGTAGAAAATCCTTCTTCTTCCGTTCCAATAAGGACTTGCGACTTTTGAATGATCCAGTTCTCTCCATTCAGAAAAAACAATTCCTTAAATCTTTCATCGGCCTTTTCGCTAAGCTTTATTTCAAAAACCCTATCTCCCCTAAAATTGAATTTGGCTCCTGTAAATGCATCCTTCATCATAGTGACAGCTTCCTTTTCTTTTACTTGATCTGGAACATAAACGCTTAGTACGTTCCATTCGCCCATGATTTCAAGCTCATCAAGATTTTGGGCATGCGCCAAAAGGCCCGTAAATAAGGTAGCCCATAGTAGAACTTTTAATTTCATATAGTTGTTTGTGTTAAGTAGTACCGCTAATAAGTGTCATGGCAGAAAGAAATGTTACCCTTATTTCCGAAACTCCCATTCCTCGAAATACTTAATGAAAATTTTAGCAATGTTTCTGGCATCGTCGATGCCGCGGTGATGCGTGCCTTCCAAGTTCATTTTCTCATGAAGTAATGCATTCTTCATCCCTATGGCACGCCTCAATTTTTTAAACTTGCCATATTGATGTTTCAAACTGATATGCTTCTCTACCCAATCGGCATTAAGACCATGAATTTCACAGTCGCTCTCCAACTGTTTTTTGTCGTAAAAACCCCATGAACAAAGCACGTACTCCTCATCATTGTTAAACCATTTTTTGAATTTTTCTATGGCTTCTCCAAAGTAGGGAGCATTGTCTACATCACTTTGGGTTATCGAAGTAAGATCTTTGCAAAAATCACTTAATACGGGGTGCTTAAGAGGTCGTACGAATTGTTCGAACTCGGAAATGATTTCTTTTCTATCATTGACCAAAACGGCGCCAATCTCAATGGTTTCATTCTGGCTCTTGTCCCATCCTTCCCAACAAGTGGCTTCTAGGTCGAATATTATATAGTTCATGTTTCTTTTCTTCTTTCAGTTTCCAAAATTATATTACCCCTCATATCTCGATGTTCTTCTTTTCAATAAAAACTCTTCCCAACCTAATAATTATAAGAATCAGTGCCACTACAGCCATAAACCAAGCCGTATTATAAACTCCGAAGTAAAAATCATCAATAGGAACGAATTGGGAAAATTGGGTGCCTAGCACAATGCAAATTAAAATAACTCGAATTAGGGTCTTAAGTTTTCCTGGTGCAGTCAGCATTTCGTAAAACCCAATGGCAACTACAAATAGAAATAATGTGTCTCCCAAAAAGTATCGATTAATCAATCCATCCAATGCAGGATTGGCTTTACCCCATTCAACATAATAGTGATAGTCTATGATCGAAAGGATCAGTTGGACTGTAATTACAACAATAGAAAAAATTGGTCTATATATCTTCAAAAGAAATGTTTATTCAATTATCTATTTCCACATCTCCCTTTATAGAAACCAGAAGTTCTCCCGTAACATCATAATAATAGTCCTTAGGAGCGTCACTCTCTTCAAGTTGATAGTTTATAAAGGCTATTTGGAGTTTTGAACCATTTTCAAATTCCAAATTCATTCCAACCACCCTATTCTCTACGATCTTGGTCATGGTATAGTCCTTTATGAAGTCGAATTCTCGGGTTATGAACTCAATATTCGTAATTTCCTGAATGAGATAGCTCTTTAATTTGAGAATGTTATCATTCTCCAGTTGCATATATTCTGTGGAATCGAACATTTGATTAAAGCCATAGTCTTCCATCGCCATGATCTCCTCCCGTGAGTTCCAACCCATACAGCAAATGCCCTTGGCAAATACCAGTTCAACGCCTCCATCGATAACCCATTGGCCCTTTTCGGGAAATTCAAAAAAATAATCGTTTACCTGAAAAAGTTTGATCTCCAAAATTGGACCTGACCGAAGAAGACGTCGAAAATGTTCTTCCCTATGCTTATCGAACATGAACTAACTGAATTGTTTTGAATTATTTTTATTCGGTCCTAAAAAGAAATTTACAACTTTTCCGACCCCTGTTTTATGCGATCCCAAACCCGTTTGGGTAAAAGCGGCTCTATCAATTGCCCTAAATAGCTATTTGGCGTTTCTTCCTGTATCCCAAATTTCTCGGGTTCTTTATCCGGACATTTGTAAGTTCCGAAAATAACATCCATAATGGGCGAAATATTCGCGTAGTTTCCGGCTCTTCTGTCCAAATCATGGTGCCAATGATGCAATTCAGGAGCGCCAATCAATATTCTGAGTTTACCAATAGGCAATCTTACGTTGGAGTGAATGTAAATGGCCCAAATACCTCTAAAGGCAATCACTCCGGCTATGGACTCCAAAGGAAATCCCATGATGAAGGCTGGTAAATTAATCAACCCAATGGTGTAAATAGAGTCCAACGGATGTTCCCGATGCGCCGCTAACCAGTCCAAATGCTCAGCACTGTGATGCACCTTATGAAAACGCCATAAGAAATCTACATTGTGCTGCAATCGGTGTCCCCAATAAATAAGGAAATCACTTAGCACCAGTACTTCAAAAACCTGTAACAAAAAGGGTTGTGAGGCTATTTTTTGTTGAAACGAATTGGGAATAATCGATGTTAGGTAATCTGCAAAGTAATTGAGTGTCCATAGCACCAATCCACTCCAAAGTAGGTACTGCCCAAGAAAAAAACAAAAATCCAACAACCACTTCGGTCGCAATATTTTCTGATGCTTTTTGGCGGGAAATACCTTCTCCATGGGTACAAAAACCAGCATAAGAAATACCAGGCTTATGCCCATTGCTTCTAGAGCGCTATAGAACTCTGCCAAGGTCATTTGCGTTTAATCGAATCTTGCTCCAGGGAATCCTTGACCATTTTCTTTAGATCTTCGGGAGTAACAATGATTCCTGATTTAGAACTATAGATTAAGGGATCGATTTGTAAGGAAGAATCCAACTTCGTACTATCTTCCAAACCTTTCAAGGGATCATGAATGACGAATGATTTGGAGGAAGAAATTAAAAATGACTTCTTCCATTTAATGGAATCAACCTTTTGAATCGTGTCTGCCTGATTGATCAACGTGCTTCCGTTGGGACTTCCAGAAACGGAAGATTTCTTTCCTCCGAAATAACCGGATTGAAAGGCCACAAATCCAATAATAAGACTTGAGAACAAGGTGAGTGTGGCAACTTTTATGATCTTGTTTTTCATGTTTCAGCTATTAAATTAAAAACATCACTCAATCCGTTTTAAGTGCATAGTTCTGGGGTCACTAAAATTGGTTGGACGTTCGTTGGGAAGTAGTCCTACATTTATGCGTAATATATTCTTATCAACAAACTCTGCAATTCCTAAAAACGTTTTTTCTTCATTCTTCCCGTGATTAATTAACACCAAATCAAAATACATCGGATTCTTTTTAGAGTCTACGCTGTATTGCATTGTTACCTTGTTTCCATCTACTTCAAATCCTTTTCCATTATAAAATCTCCGATTATCTTCAAATGAAAAATATCCATCCTTCTCGAAGGTGAAATACAATATCCCATATTCATTTTCAACTTCCCATTTCCCCACAAAATCATACGTGTCCCTATCGGAAAAAGTAAAGGACAATAGAGGAATGAGTAGAAATGCTATGACTAGTTTTTTCATAATACAAATATCTTTACTTGTAAAGCTAGTGTTTTATCACAGGTTTACCCCAGATGGATCTGGGAATCTATCTGGATTCTTTAATTACGTGCTACAAACAGGGTTTTCGATAAATCTATTGGTTTGGTTCTTTGTTTAACACCGCGCCGTTTTCCGTTTCTTCCCCACGCGTTGCTTATCTATCACTTTCTGAATATAGGTAGTCGCTAAAGGCACCTTACAGGCCGTACCATTCATGTCTACCGTTATAGCTCCTATTTTCTCGGCAATCTGAGTGGCCTTCGCCGTTAACCCCTTCACATAGGTTCCTACTGTAATGACAAAACCGTTCATGGTATATTTTACTCGATTTTGAGCGTCATCTATTTCAGCAGCCACTCGATCCAAAAGTGCTTCGTACTTTGCAATATCCAATACCTCATCATCATTTACCGTGGTATACGAAGCCAAGGTAGACCATCCTGCTGAAGCAATGCATTCGTCCGAGGATTCAATCCATTCCAATCCCAGCTCAAAACCAAAGTCGGTTTCCGAAGCCACCCAAGGCACAGCATATTCGCTTAGATACGACCAATAGGCCTTCTCTACCCAACCGTTTAATTGTTCCTTGGTGATTCGTTTTTCATCGGCCATTAGGCCCGCCAAATACATGGCGTCCGAATTTCCCGTGTCGTACAAGGCCAAGGATAGTTCGTGGTTCTTTTTCGTTTTCTTGAGGATCTTTTTTAAATCGGCCACCTTCACCCCAAAGAAGGGCTCCTTGGCACCGTGGCTCATGAGCGTATTCTTGGTCCTTTCGTCCCCATACTGCTCTAATTCCTGAAGTACTTCATTAACTGTCATGATTGAAACTTTTTAATATGTACGTCTATTTTTCTGTTGCCGTAGCATTTTTCTTGTAATGGTCAAAGATGGTTTTGAAATCCACCCGATAGATATTCACACTGGGATTCTTAATACTATCGCTACTGGCGTAATAAAGTGTCTTGTTTTTATTCGTTAAACAAGCTGAAAGATCGCTTCCGCTTGTATTCAATTCAGTTATATTTTGTGGTACGGTCCACCCATCATTTTCTTTGAAACTAATATAAAGATCACCATACGAAGAAACGTTTTCTGGTCTTCCTGAAGCTTCGAAAATAAGTATCTTCCCATCCCGACTTATTTCCAAATTCCATTCGCCTTGATCCGTATTTACAGCATCCCCAAGATTTGCAGGCGCTGCAAACTGGCCGCCCTCTGTCTTTGCCACGTATAAATCGCCTTGCCCGTAACCACCGGATCGATCGGAAGCAAAATACAGATTGCCTTGATCATCAGTTTTGGGGCTGTATTCATTACCTTCGGAATTAATGGGTTCCTGCAAACGTATGGGCGTACCCCATTTTCCGTCCTCATCTTTGTTCACCTTCCAGATATCGGCCGAAGTTTGTCCAGTTTCTGAAGCTCTTTTGGAAATGAAATATAGGGTGTTTCTATCGTTCGTTATATGAGGATCGCTGTCGTCATATACTCCCGAAAACGATACGAGTTCTGGCTTCGACCACATCTCATTCTCTTTTACGGAATGATATATGGCACTAGTCAGTGGTCCTTGCCCCCATTTATCGGCACTTCTGGCAAAATACATTTCCTGTCCCGAGGCCGAAAATGAGGGGCCGTACTCTACTATTTCTGTGGATACATTATTGGGTTCGAATAGTACGGGCTTCCCACTCGCCTGACCACTATCGCAACTGGCTACAATGAAAAGTTGTAGCAAACACAACGCTATTATATGATAAGCTTTCATCTTTATCGCTCGAATGATAAAATCTTCAAACCGAATTGCTCAGGATTGAATACGGGATATACTCAAATATAATCAAAATTAGACCGGAACCACCTCTGTAATATTTCTTACTTTTAGACAAAATATAATTCATGAGCGAACCATTCATCATTTTCCTTATCGGAGCCATTTCTGCACTGGCCGGGGCCTATGTGGGCAATCTCATTGCGCGCTTAAAGATCAAGTCCGAAACAGGGAAAATGGAAGAGCGCTTATCACAGCTTAAGGATCAAGAGGAACGATTGAATGAACGCTTTCAAACCGCTCTGAATGATAAGGAAAAGATACGGGAGGAAAAGGACTTTCTCAATGCTGAATTGGTGCGCCGTAATTCCGAAAACGATCACTTGGAGAAAAAACTGATCGAACAAAAGGATGAATTGGAGCAACTCCAGGAAAAATTCACCAAGGAATTCGAAAACCTTGCCAATAAGATTCTGGATAACAAATCGGAAAAGTTTACCAAGCAAAATAAGGAGCAAATCGATACCATCTTAAAGCCATTACAGGAAAAGATCGATCGATTTGAAAAGAAAGTAGATACGTCACAAAAGGAAAGCCTTACCATGCATGCGGCTCTTAAAGAGCAACTTTTGGGGTTAAAGGACCTCAACCTGCAAATGACCAAGGACGCCACCAACCTTACGCGTGCTCTGAAGGGAGATAGCAAATTACAAGGGAATTGGGGCGAATTGGTGCTGGAGCGCGTACTTGAGAAGTCGGGATTGGAAAAGGACCGAGAGTACTTCGTGCAGCAAAGTTTTGCCCAGGAAGATGGCAGTCGTGTTATGCCTGATGTCGTGATTCACCTACCCGATAAAAAGAAAATGGTGATCGACTCCAAGGTATCTATTACCGATTACAATCGTTATGTAAATGCCGAGGATGAAGAAAAGGAGATTCACTTAAAGGCCCATATCAATTCCATAAACAAACACGTGGAGCAGCTTTCGGACAAAAACTATCAGGACCTTTACGATATCGAATCCCCAGATTTTGTCCTTATGTTCATTCCTATTGAACCTGCCTTCGCGGTCGCCATAAACCAAGACAATAATCTCTACACCAAGGCCTTCGAAAAGAACATTGTGATTGTAACCCCTTCCACCCTTCTAGCGACCCTGCGTACGATCGACACTATGTGGAATAACGAAAAGCAACAGCGGAATGCCATTGAAATCGCGAGACAAGCAGGTGCATTGTATGATAAATTTGAAGGCTTGCTGAAAGATCTTACGGGGATTGGAAAGAAAATGGACGATGCCAAAAGGGATTATTCTGCCGCCATGAACAAATTAGTGGAAGGTCGAGGCAATCTCATTACCAGTGTGGAAAAGCTGAAAAAAATGGGTGCCAAGGCCAAAAAGTCGCTTCCCGAGAACATTATGAAACGGGCCAAAGAAAGCGAATAAAAAAGCCAGCCCCTAATTGGAACTGGCCGTACTATTTTTTCCACCAATCTGAGTTAGTTACAACTTAACTGCAAATCCACCACCTGTACGCTTGGCTCATCTGTGTTTACCGCCGGTATAGAAGTGGCATTATTGGAAAAATCGTTTGTGGTAACATCTAGAGTTAGGATTTCTCCTGCATTGTTTACTTCGAACGCCAGAATGTATGAGGTTCTTGGTACATCAAAGGAAACAAAAATATCCTTATGGTTTGTAGCGGGCACATTGGCAACAGTGGGAACAATATCCGGATGCCCTATAATTCTAACATTGCTTACTTGGTTGTGCAAAACCCGTACACTTATACTTCCTACTCCACCTCGGTCTGTACCGATAACACGAAAATCTACGGAATCGCCTGCGATAGAAGTTGGATAGCAACAAAGTACTTGACCTGCGTCTGCGGTACCTGTGGGACAGATGAACGGTCCAACCGTGACATTGGGATTGGTTGATCTAATGACCTCGGTTCCGGAGTTTTCCACAACCGACACTGTAATGGTTGGAGGTGTGGTATCATTTTCTGGAACGGTTACCCGGCAACTATAGCTAGTGAATAGCAATACGACTAAAACTGTGGTAATCTTAAAATATTTCATAATGCAAATGGTTAAAATGAACAGTCGTAAAACTATATACTGTACCATTCACATTCGGAAAGCGTTCTCCCGTTTTTATATAGGATTATTCCGTTGAAAAAATACCAGAATTCATAGATTTTCGTGCTATCCATGAATTCATGATATGGCAACCTCAAAAAAATAAAAGGTTCCTTACCAAAAATTGGAAAGAAACCTTTCTATCTAATGATTTGTATAATTTATCTCTTCAGAAACTTCTGAGTTGTAGTTTGACTTCCAGAAGCCACCTCAATTAAATAAGTACCACTTTGCAAGGCGGAAACATCGATTTGTTTCTGGGTCCCTTCAATAACTCCTTGAGCTACCTTGGCTCCCAAAAGATTGTAAATCGCATAGCTTTCCATCGCTACTTGGGCATCCAATCGCATAACGTTATCGGCTGGATTTGGAGAGAGCTGGAATGTTTTGGCCAACTGATCCTCAAAACCAATAAGCCCAATAACGCCCACATTGTCCAAATGCAGAGTAGCGTCTATACTTTGCCCAATAAAGCTTGGAGTATCACTGTGCAAAATCCTAATTTCGGTAACATCCTGTAATACCTCTTCTATGGTATTAGCTCCGTCAATAAGGGTAAAATCGGCTGCATCCAAACTCAGGGTATATTCATTCCAATTGCTTTGCGCAGGAACGGTAACGGCTGTGGTAGACGAAATAGTGGTTTCATCACTTCCTCCTTCCATAGCCAACCTTATGAAAAGATCTTCGTTGGTAGGGGTCTTAGCATTGAAATTTAGGACGATGGTCAAAGCTTCGTAATTCCCCAACCATTCATCATTGGTATTAAAAACGATCATCCTACTTCCCGGACCAGCACCACCACCACTAATCTCTTCTAGAAACGCATCTCCAGCCCCTCCAGGGCCTCCATCGGGTATATTGGTGGGTGGATTGGGCGAACTACTACCATTATCCCATCCTTGGGTAGTTCCATCCTCGAAATCATTGAATGTGCTTGTGCTAATTTGCGCCGAGGCAACGGTATAAATGCCTGCGGCAATTAAAAGAAGTACTATTTTTTTCATATTTATTTTTTTTAGAGATTAAAGTTACAAAAAAACCAGCCCTAGCCTAGCGGTGTCGGGCTGGTTTCCCAATTAACTAACTTAAAAACTGAACTATTGTTTCACTACCTTTTAGTAGTCTCCAATTCTCTTGAAGTTAGCCCCACAAAATAAATTTCACCGAGAAGGCTCAAAATGTGCCATTCCACAACATTCCCGGTATCTTTTTCTTGCATGAGCTTCTTACCCGCGACATCGTAAATAAAACGTTCTATGGGAACGTTCGTGATCTCTTTCGGGTGTTAGGAGCGTATTACTATTGAAGACAGATTTGCCTCCAATAGTAATGTCATCTCCCGCAACTAGTATAATCTTTTTCATAGCAATTTTTAATGATTATATAGTCTAGAATACTCTGCTTAAATTAAAACCAAAGAAGAAGTCTCCATCACCCCAATCTCCTTGTCCTTGTATAATAAATCCTTCTTCGAACATAGCTTGTGCATTGGTAAAATGCATCTGGAATACGTGTCCTCCCGTTTCTAAGTCCACTCCTATGGAGAGTGGGTTCTTAAAATTGGAATTGTCATTTCTATTCAGATGTATTCCGTAGTCTGCATTAATACTCCAACGCTTTGTTAACTTATATCTTCCACCGACTCCCACTGCAAATTGGTTGTTATCCTCATCGAACGTCATGGTTTCCTCTCCTTGTATCTGAAAACTTCTGGTCGCCAAATTTTCATGAATGAACGTAGGCGCCAACAATACTGAAAAGTCTTCCGAAAATTTATGGGAAACCAAGGCTTGGGTAGTATAGGTTAAACGGTCCCCAAATTCGATATTGGGGAAAAGATCTTCGTCTAAGGCCGTGTTTACGGTTATCAAATTGTATCCAACAATGGTAAAGGGAAATCCTTCGGTTTTCTGACGCACCAATCGATACTTTGCATGTACCCCATATTTTTTCTGAAGTGAGCTCCGCGCTGCACCTAAATTCAACCAATCATTTACTCCGTAAATAAACTTAATTTGGGTCACGGCATTGTCCAATCCGAAGAAATCATCGATCCCATTCTTAACGGTTCCGAACCTGTGGGAAACTACCAAATAAAGCTCTTTGGCGCCACCCAACTTGGTAGATTCGAAGTTCACCACCTTCAATCCCTTAAAGGCGGCCTTTACCTCTGTACTGGTATCCACACCTTCTTCCAATTCGCTAAGCAGGTCGTCCTGCGAAAAGACGAGCAAAGGAAGCAGTAGAAAAATACAAGTGATTATTCTTTTCATGATTAGTTAGTTGATTAGTTGTGATTGGTCTAGTTTTACGATTTCGAAGAGATCATCATATCCTATGCACCTTCCTTTCACCTTTATTTCGGTACCAATGGCCACCTCCATGGTTTCAGCAAAGACACATTGTACTTTGTCATCTAACGTAATAGAAGTTCCTTCTACCTGACTCACACTTCCCGTAACGATCACGGTTTGGTTCAATAATTCTTCCTGTCCGGATGCAAATTGTCCTTGGATTTCTTCGGCCGATCCGTTAAACACGGCGGTTTCCTCTGCAATGTTGCGATGGTCCTTGTAGAGGTACTTATAACCAACATAAGCACCCACTACAAGTACCAAAGTCACTACCAAAAAAACGGTTTTCTTTTTCATATGTCACTTTTGAGATAGTGTATACATTGCCGTAACAGTAACCTCATCGGCAATTTTATTACTCACAATACTGGGTATTTTAATATCGAAGTCCCCCGGTTTTAATATGAATGAGGTGGACATCTCCATCTGATCCCCGAGCTTCGTCAAGTTCACCTTCGTTTCCAAAGGTTGGGTCACTCCATGTATTGCAATGGTTCCTTTAAAATTAAATTCTGTAGTAGTATCTGAAAGTCGTCCGGCATCAAAATCGGTGATGCTCCCCTTTACAATGGCTTTGGGATATTGCGCCGACTCCATATAATTTTCGTTGAAGTGTTCTTCCATCAAAGCTACCTTAAAACGGAATCCCTGAATGAGTGCCAAAGAGGCAAATTCTCCTGTAGCGGTATTTAAGATGGCACTTACCGAGCTGTTTTTGGCCTTTACCTCCTCAAAAGAAGGTACCGAGGCTTCAAAATCGATCACGCCGCTCTTTGTCGCATACTTTTGGGCATTTACTTGTCCCACGCAAAGTAGCAGCAAGACAATAAGATATGTGATGTTGTTTTTCATAGTTGTTAATTTTCGGGTAGTCCGTCCGCACTCCATTGCATGATAAGGTCTATCGTTTCTTGGGGTAATCTGGGACCTCCCAAAGGCATAAGGCCCGGTGCTCCCTCCTGCCTGCTAATACGATCTAGTAATCCGCGATCCAAAACCGCATTGCGAACATCGTTATAGGTAACTAAGGGCATGGGGGCTCCATTTTGTGGAGGGTTTGAGTGGCAGGCCTGACATATATTTTCGAATACAAAACGAACATCCTGAAAGGTCACGGTCTCCTCCTCTTGAACAGGCTCCATGGGTTCAGAAATATCATCGAAAGTATTACTGGTACAGGCGTACAGGAAAAAGGGTATTCCTATTGCTAATAGAAATCTGCGGTTCATAACTTAAACTTTGGTTAGGCGATAAGCGCATAAAAACTGCCCTTACACATATATAACAACCTTAAACAAAAAAATCCCCCTTTGCTACATAAAAAAACCCTACCAAATTGGCAGGGTTTGTACGAAACTCCCAATAATTGTGAGTCTTCTATATCTTTTTAAACATTACTTTTTCTTGGCTAAAATCATACGCGTCCTGTAACCAAGGTACCATATCGCTCCATTCCGAAACTTCGTAATTTCGCTTTGCATATACTTTTTTGGTCGTATACTTTAGCATTCCTTCTTCTACTACCGCTGTAGCCGTAAATCCGCCTGTTCCATTAGTGATATTACGCTGTAGCTTATCCAGTCCAACCACCTCGAATCCTTCAGGGATTTTAATGCTCACTTCGTAAACATAGGTTTTGGCATGATCTAAATATACTCCCTTGGTACGCTCAAGTTCATCTGCTTCCAACTGTACCTGACCGCCAATAAACTTTCCTACTTCTACCAAATAATTGGGTCCAGCCTTTTTTACAAATTCGTTTTCAATGGCAAACTGATCCTTAATAATTAGGGCATCGTTAGAATATCTACCTGTCTTCTCTACGGAATAATCATAGTCCTTGATTTCTATATCGAACTCAGCCGAAACAATTTGCTCGATACGTTCAATCTTTTTATCCCGATAGGTTTTCATCACCGATTTCATTTTAGATTCGGCCTCCTTATCGGACTTATTCTGGCGCTTTTTACAATTGTAAAAGTGCTTAGTTCCATAACGCTTAAACTCTTCATTCAAAAAGTCTTCGAATACCAATCTTCTTCTTAACTCATACGGCTTAAATTGTCCTTTGTAATGTTGCTCTCTGGTAATGGCAATTTTTTTGAAACTGTCTTCGAAACTGACATTCACCACTTGTTTCGCCATGTTCTCATCTGCTGAAGTTACTGGCAATACGTCGAAGGCCACATCTTCTAGCTTACGATTCTTCTTTACACTTAAGGTATATACTTTGGTCCCTTCCAAATTCTCTGGGAAGTAATCGGATTGTACGTGGGGAGATACCTCGAATAGGTACATGGGCTTCGGAAAATTGAAGCGTAGTCCATAGGATACATTAGAACGTAATAACAAATTATCTATCGTACCATTATAATCTGCAGTAGCCACAATGATATCGTAATCGATCTCTAATTGCTTGGCCAAGCCCGCGAAATAATTCACAAATGTATTCTCATCTAGAATCACGTAATCGCTATCGCATGGGAGCGCGCTGTAGCGTATGTTGTTTTCCCGAGCAATGTAAAGCTCCAAGAAACGATTATAGCTCTTATGTCTAAGGTAATACAGGGCAGATTCTAATTGCTTGCGCTTACCGCTAATTCCCTTGTCCTTTAAATAACGTAGCACGTCTTTAACACTTCCCTTCTTTTGTGCTTCGAAATTCTTCCCATAATATTCTATAATCTCTTCCTTACTAACATCTGCCTTCCTTTCGGCATCTTTATCGGCTAGGAATACGGAAGCGTAGTATTCATTTTTGGAACGTAAGGCAAAAGTTACCTGAAACTTTAATGAAGGCAACTCTGCCAAGGGATAAAACCAGCGTGGAAACTCACTTTTCTCAACATCGGAGGCTTCGATCACATATCGACGGGTTGACTTTTTACCGGTTTCTTCTTCCTTTACTTTAGGCGCTCCATTGAAAGATTCCATATTTAGGAAATAGTCGTTCTCCACTTCTACCGCTACCCTACTAAATAGTACTGGATGACTTCTACTAATAACACGCTCTACTGGGTCGTAAATATGGGTTCCTGAAAACGTTCGTTGGAAATCATCTTCAAAAACAAATAAGTCTACAATGTCCCCTATTTCCAAATTAGGAATGGCGATCTTCTTTTCCTTATCCTCTTCTACACTTTCTGCCTCTACATCTATGATGATTTCGTCTCCACTGGGTTTAATCACTTTAATCCCTACGGTAGACTTTTCACGATAAAAATTCACAAACCCAAAGCTTGATCCTCTGTTCTTCTCGAAACTGAATTCTGAATACTCCTCTACTGCAGCCTTATCCAACAACTTTATCCTTGTGTGATAATGGGAAGGGTTGTACATTTTTTTCCCGTTGTTGGTATACTTATAGTACTCATCAACATACAGAATAACGGCACTCTCACTTTGCCATTTTTCGGGAACTTCGGATACGACGGCCTTTTTATTCTTCGGATTCCAAAATCGCTCTTGCAATTCCTTTAAGTCCTTTGACTGAGAAAAGGCGAAAGAAGAAAATAATAGGCATAGAACTAGGGCAATGGTATAGTTCAATTTCATAAAGGTGGGTGTTATTTGTTAAGCGTAATTTGTTGGTTGAGTTGCTCTTTCAACGCTTCAAATGTCTCATTCCACAACTCGAACTGGGCGGGATCTACCACGCGTTTCTTCAAAGTAATTTCATTCTTGTAAAGGATGGAATTACCCTGTTGCTGGTAGGATAAGTTTATATCCAAAAGATCATTGGAGATCGAAAGTCCTTCCGGAAGCTCGGCTTTAGAATAGCCTTCGGGCATTGTAAGATTCACCTCGGTAATATAGGCTTCTTTTAGGTAGTGAAGAAAAGGGGTTGACCTATTTTCATCAATTTGGGGTATAAGTTGTTTGGTCGGGTCTATTTCCAAATACAAAACCCCATCGAATTCCGTCACGCTGTTTTCCACTTGCACCACGAAATCTACGGACAAATCATTTTCCCGATCCTCTTCATCGGATACCTTCAGTTCATCCACGAAGAAATTCTGATTGCTCCCTCCCAAATAACCGGAAAGACGATCCAGTTTTTCGTCCCCACCAAACGCTTGGTAAGAATTCTGAAAGGAAACCCTGGTTTCTCCACTAAATGTCCTCGTAGCAGTTCCCAATAGGGATTCGTCATTTACCCGCAAGTTGTAAACCGCTTTATCCCTATTGCCCGTACCCGAAGCAGCTGGCACCTTGATTATTTTAAAGGAATCGCCATCCTGCATCATAGCCTCCTTATTCTGTATCCTAGTGGCGTATTCTCCAAACCTGTTATACTTCTCTGTACCATCTAAAAAAATGGTTTCTCCGTTAAGTACTACTGCAGCGATCATATGATTGTCTACCGACAGGGAAGGAATGGAATAATCGTATGCCAAGCGATCGGTACCAATCCATACCAAACGGGCATCGAAGCCAGCCTCCTGCAACATGTTTTTGGTGAGAATTGCCATTCCCTTACAGTCGCCATAGCGCTTGGTGAATACATTTTGAGGGCTATCGGGTTTAAACCCAGCGATTCCATCCTCAAAGGCAATGTAACGTATGTTGTCCTGTACCCAATAGTAGATATTCTTTATCTTCTCTTCGTCCGAGCTAACACCGGCAACGAGTTCCTTCACTTTGTCGGTATAGACCGACGAATCGATCTCAACACTTTCCACCAAACTGTTATACCAAGCAAAAAGATCTTCGGTATTGGAGAATAAATTCACCGTTCCTTCTTTGGATTTATAGGCCTTGGCTATGAACAGTACATGCGGATACAAATAGGAAGGCCCTAAGGAGTACTTCTTCTTAGAGCGCTCATCCAGTTCCTTATAAGTGTAGGTTATTACCGAATTTCCTTCTGAAGTCTTTTCCGACTTTTCTATGGTATATCCTTCGAAATTAAACTCCTTAATATCCAACTCCAACCAACTGGGAATGGTAACAATCAATTTTCCCTCAACTACGGGAAAATGATCGCTGAAATAAAGGCTCGTAAAGTACTTGCTATCTGTGTACCGCTTCTCAATTTCGATCATTCGGTTATACCCCTGTAGTGGAAAAGACAACTCCGTATACTTGACGCGATAGTCCGTATGGAACAAATCCTCACTTTTCATCGCCTCATCCTTTACCACAGCAGTAATATCACGCCCTTTATTGCTTCTAAGCATGAATCGCTCTACCTTGGATTCGGAATCGTAAAAAACAGGATATTGAATGCGTGCACTGGAACTAATGCCCACAAGGTTTATCTTGTCGCGCACTAAGGCCTCCAGTTTACCACTTTGCTTGTTTCTTTTAAAGGTAACCTTCGTTGTCCTACTCTTTATGGCAATATCGGCCTCCTCGTACTTCTCCTTTAATTCCTTGGCCAGGCTAACATTCTCTGGCAGTGGATTCTTCTTCTTTTGTGCAAAAGATTGAAAGGTGAAGGCACACAAAAAACAAACTAGCAAAAATCTCATAGGGGCGAATATATGGATTTTATTTGCTCAAGTACATTCTTCTGCGCGAATACAACTCGTAAAATTCGTCTTCTTTCAAGTTATCGATGAACAAAATACTTTCCCCTGTACTTTTCATTTCAGGCCCCAATTGCTTGTTTACATTCGGGAACTTGTTGAAACTAAATACGGGTTGCTTAATAGCGTACCCTTCCAATTCTGGGTTGAACTCGAAGTCGGTCACCTTGTTTTTGCCCAACATTACCTTAGTCGCATAATTTACATACGGCTCTCCATACGCCTTTGCGATAAATGGAACTGTTCTAGAAGCTCTTGGGTTGGCTTCGATAATAAACACTTGATCGTCCTTAATGGCAAACTGAATGTTGATGAGTCCCACAGTATTCAAAGCCAAGGCGATCTTCTTAGTATGATCCTTTATTTGCTGCATTACGAACTCTCCTAGATTAAAAGGAGGTAAGGTAGCGTTAGAATCCCCAGAGTGCACCCCACAAGGCTCAATATGCTCCATGATCCCTATGATATAAACATTCTCACCATCGCAAATGGCATCGGCCTCTGCTTCTATAGCTCCATCTAAGTAGTGATCCAACAACAGTTTGTTGTTAGGAATCTTACGCAATAAATCTACTACATGCGCTTCAAGGTCTTTCTTATTGATTACAATCTTCATCCCTTGCCCTCCAAGAACGTAGGAAGGACGAATAAGCAATGGGAAGTCCAATTCGTCTGCCAGCGCCAATGCTTCCTCAGTCGTTTCGGCGGTACCGAACTTTGGATAAGGAATATTGTTCTCTTTCAACAACGTGGAGAAGCTTCCACGATCTTCTGCTAAATCCAAGGATTGATAACTGGTTCCCATGACCTTAATTCCGTAGCGATCTAGCTTTTCGGCCAGCTTAAGAGCTGTTTGCCCTCCTAACTGAACAATAACCCCTTCGGGCTTCTCATGACGGATGATGTCGTAAATATGTTCCCAGAAAACAGGCTCGAAGTATAGCTTATCTGCTACATCGAAGTCGGTAGAAACCGTTTCTGGATTACAGTTGATCATAATAGTCTCGTAACCACACTCGGAAGCGGCCAGTACTCCATGTACACAGCAGTAATCGAACTCGATTCCTTGTCCGATACGGTTAGGACCAGATCCCAATACAATGATTTTCTTTTTATCGGTTACCTCACTGTCATTTTGGGCGAATACCTTTCCATCCTTCGTTTCCATTTCATTTTCGAAAGTGGAATAATAATATGGTGTTTCTGCCTTAAACTCGGCCGCACAGGTATCTACCAGTTTGTATACACGTTGAATATTCAACTCTTCCCGCTTCTTGTACACCTGACTTTCCAAACAACCCAACATGTGAGCAATTTGACGGTCTCCGTATCCTTTTTGCTTGGCTTCTAGCAACAACTCTCTTGGAAGCGTGTCTAAAGCGTAGGAAGAAATTTCTTTCTCTAGCATGTACAGTTCCTCGTATTGTTTTAGGAACCACATATCTATTTTGGTAATCTCATTGATTCGACTCAATGGGATTCCCATTTGAATGGCATCATAGATCACGAACACTCGGTCCCAACTGGCATTTTCCAGCTTCTCTAGGATCTGTTCGTAGTTGGTATAGCTCTTTCCATCGGCTCCTAAACCGTTACGCTTAATTTCCAAGGATTGTGTCGCCTTGTGAAGCGCTTCTTGGAACGATCGGCCAATACCCATTACCTCCCCTACGGCTTTCATCTGCAATCCTAGGGTACGATCGGAACCTTCGAACTTGTCGAAATTCCATCGAGGTATTTTTACGATAACGTAGTCTAGCGTTGGCTCGAACAGGGCCGAAGTAGATTTTGTAATCTGGTTATCCAGTTCGTCCAAATTGTATCCGATAGCCAATTTACTAGCGATTTTCGCAATAGGATAACCCGTGGCCTTAGAGGCCAAAGCCGAAGATCGGGATACCCTTGGGTTGATCTCGATGGCAATGATATCTTCTTTTTCATCCGGGCTTACGGCAAACTGTACATTACATCCTCCAGCAAAATCCCCAATGCTACGCATCATCTTAATGGCCATATCACGCATACGTTGGAACGTACGGTCGCTCAAGGTCATGGCAGGTGCTACGGTAATAGAATCCCCGGTATGAATCCCCATAGGATCCATATTTTCGATGGTACAAATAATAACAACATTGTCGTTATTGTCCCTTAATAGCTCCAATTCGTATTCTTTCCAGCCCATCATGGCCTTATCGATCATTACCTCGTGGATGGGTGAAACTTCCAATCCACGGGTAAGTAATTCGTCAAAATCTTCAGGGTCATATACAATGGAAGCTCCTGCACCCCCTAAGGTATAGGAAGCACGGATTACCAATGGAAAACCGAATTCTTGGGCAATTTCCTTTCCTTTCAAATAGGAATTGGCAGTAGCTTGGGGTGCCATAGGCACTCCAATCTTCGTCATAAGGGTACGGAACTGCTCGCGATCCTCGGTGATATTAATGGCGTCTATATCGACCCCAATAAGATCTACCCCAAAATCTTCCCAAATGCCTTTTTCGTCGGCTTCAATACATAAGTTAAGTGCCGTTTGTCCTCCCATAGTGGGCAATACGGCATCAATTTGTGGGTGTTCCTTAAGAATCTTAATGATGGACTTTGTCGTTAACGGCAAAAGATAAACGTGGTCCGCCATGGACGGATCCGTCATGATGGTTGCAGGATTCGAGTTAATGAGAATGGTCTCAATACCATCTTCCCGAAGGGATCTTAAACTTTGCGATCCAGAGTAATCGAACTCACAGGCTTGTCCAATAATAATGGGACCAGAACCAATAATTAAAACGGATTTTAATTTGTCGTTTTTAGGCATAAAAAAAGAACTATTTTTTGGGCGTTAAAATTACGATGCATTAGGGTATAAAAAAAAGGTGTTGCTTATAAAAACAACACCTTTTATTTATGAGTTATCAACATTATTTCTTGTGGCGTGGCTCAGAAGATACAGAAAGTTTCTTTCTGCCCTTTGCTCTACGGGCAGCTAACACTTTACGTCCATTTACAGAAGCCATACGCTCTCTAAATCCGTGCTTATTTCTTCTTTTTCTTTTCGATGGCTGAAATGTTCTTTTCATTACTAACTTATATTATATCCTCTGATAATTTTTTAAATACAAAAGACCTTTCTTAAAAGTCGGGTGCAAATATACGATCATTTTTTACTTCCGCAAACCGAAATGCGAAAATATTTAGGATTGTTTTTAGTACCTTTGTCGCCCTTAGAAAAACACCAATGAAACGACTCATCTACTTATGTGCTTTTTTCCTTTTTTTATCGGGAATTGGTGCCACTGCCCAAAATTCGCTTCAATATAACTTTAAGGTTGGAGACGAATTCGATATGGAGCAGACAGCCCGACAGGAAATGATTCAGAATATAGAAGGAATGACCAATACGACAGTTAATGTGCTTTCTGGCTCATTCAATTTCAAGGTAATAGAAGCTACAGAAGAGAAATATGTAATCGCAACGGCATATACTTCCTTGGTATTGAAATCGGAATCGGATATGATTGGCGTACTTATGGACATTGACACCAAAAGGGATGCAGATAAGGACGATATTGAAGCGCAGATCTTCCAAGGATTAATAAACATTCCTTTTCAAATCCACATGTTGAAAACCGGAGAGATTGTTTCCTTGGAGAACTCTAGTGCCTTGATCGATGGTATGATTTCTCGTTCTGGACTGGAAGATGAAGCTTCCAAGGAAATGATGCGCCAGAGCCTTGAATCTGAATTTGGGGACGATAGCTTGGCCGAAAGTATGGAACAACTGCTTTACCTCTACCCCAATAAGCCTGTGCACGTTGGAGATACGTGGATCAACGCCTATACTGGGGAATTTAAAGCAAACAACACTTGGAAACTGGACAATTATGCTTCTGATGCCTTCTCCCTTTCAGCCACTTCGACCATTTCGTTATCTACCGATGTACAGGAAGGAGTACGACTAAGCTTGGATGGAGATCAGGAATCTTCGGTATCTATAGAAACAGGCACTGGATTCCCGAAAGAAATGTCCGTAAACCAAACTGCTAAGGGAGCCACAGTTATCAACGGTACTGAGTATCCCACTACATTAACCTCAACAATTACGTACAAAAGAATTTAATATGTTCAACAAAAACATAAAACTCGTATTAGCTGTATTAAGTCTTGCCGCCACCGTTTGGCAATTCTATGAAGGTAATATTGGTAACGGAATTATGTTCATTCTGCTAGCTGGGATGTTCGTATTCCTGTATTTCAAGAATGAAATGATCTTATTGGCCTTTCTTCAACTAAGGAAACAGAACTTTCCTGGGGCCAAAAAATGGCTGGACCGCATTTCGAACCCAGAAAGTTCCTTGGTCACCAAACAACAGGGATATTATAACTACCTAAACGGGCTTATGGTGTCTCAAACCAATATGAATGAGGCCGAAAAATACTTTAAGAAGGCCGAAAAGCTAGGTTTGAATATGAGTGCGGATATGGCCATGGTAAAATTAAACCTTGCCGGTATTGCCATGAGCAAAAACCGAAAAAGGGAAGCCGAAAGCCTACTAAGCGAAGCCAAAAAGCTGGATAAGCACAATATGCTGGATGAACAGATTAAAATGATGAAACAGCAAATGAAACGTGCCAATATGCCGCGCCAGCAGTTCGGAGGGGGCCATCGTGGACGTGGTCGAAGAATGCGCTAAGATTCATGAAAACAGGGTGATTTGGGGTGTTTTTGTATAGACAAAAACCTTTACAAAACTTCTAATTATCCATTTCCTAACTTGGATTTTCGCAAATCTTACTACTTTTACGCCAACCAATCACAATCTGCCTATGGGTAAACTACTACTTGCCCTATTCATTCTTTTAAGCATTCCTACCCTCGCCCAACAGGCTGAGCCTAAGGATCTTTTTTCCCAAGCCATAGGTAAAAACATCCGTAAATACAGAAAGCAGGCAAAGCTCGCATACATTAGAAAAGATGAAGAAAGAGCCCAGTTTTTATTCGATTCGCTGGTAAAGAAAGTAGTGAATGGTTCGTATATAGATAATTTCAAGGTTCGAAAGTTTACGGGAAGACGAATTAACCTCTATAAATTCGAAAAGCCCATCTATCTTATTACCTATGCGTCTTGGTGCGTTCCTGGCAAGGGTGAAGTCCCAGCTTTTAATGATGTGGCCGAAAAGTATCACGATCAGATCGATTTTGTGATGCTCTATTGGGGATCCAAGAAAAAGATACGGAAGTCGAAACGAAAAATAAGTAAGCACATACACGTTCTTTATGTGGACGAGAAGGAAAACCGGAACGATTTCGCCATTCGCACTATGAAGCACAGCTTAGGGTTTCCCACCTCGTTTTTTATTTCTGCAGATAAGCGAATATTGGATGTGCGAAGAAACTTCATGCATCATTACTCTAAAGAATACACAGAATCCTACAACTCCAACTACCAAAGTTTTACAAGTGGGATATCGCTTCTACAACGTGGTGAAGTTCAGAAAGAACTCAAATCTGAATACGAAAACTAGCGTTTCCTTATTTTGAAAAGAAAAGTTTGATGGCCGCAACGATTAGGATACCGGCAAAAATCTTCTTTAGGATTCCCTGATCGATTTTAACAGCAAACTTAGACCCCAAGTACCCCCCTACAATAAAGAAGAGGGCTATGACAAGAGCATACCGCCAATTTATGGGATGACCCGTGGAATGATAGGTATAAGCTGCCACAAAGGTTACAGGGACGGCCAAAACGGCCAAACTGGTCCCTTGCGCAGCGTGTTGGTCATAGCCAAGAAGGAGTATCATTAGGGGAATCATGACAACTCCACCTCCTACACCCATAAAGCCACTTAAAACTCCAGCGGCTAGGCCTATGATTACCAACGATAATAAAACGGTTAAATTCATAAGTTAGGTTAGTTAGTGTTTATCTTTTTTAAGCATTTAAATTACTGCCCTGTATTGTAATGTCCTTTTTCCGGAATCTCTATAAAATATTCCTTCCCTGAGGCGTTTTTCAAATAGTTATCGCGTAGCCAAGGGTTGTGCAACTTAAGAATTTTATAGTTAATATCGAATTGTTTGGCGAAATGAGCAAAGTCCGTTACGGCCGTATCTACCTTCACTTTAAAGGTAGGAACCTGATTATAAAGGTCTTGCTCCCTGAAATTAAATCCATATTTCTTTGGGTTGGATAAAATTTCTTTGAAAGCCAAAATGCGGAATACATAACGACTCGTCTCATCGTTAAGCAACACATCGTAATAATCGTCCACTTGTTGCTTTTTCAATTGTTTGTTTATACCAGCATTACCTGCGTTGTACGCAGCGGCGGCAAGGGTCCAACTCCCGAATCGTCTTTTGGAGGCTTTCAGGTACTCTGCGGCAACTTTCGTGGCCAATTCCAAATTGTATCGCTCGTCCACATAATCGTTTATTTCCAGTCCGTATTCCCTACCCGTACCTTTCAGAAAATGCCAGAACCCAGCAGCACCTGCAGGAGATCTATTGTTTTGAAGTGCACTTTCGGCAATGGCTAAGTACTTAAAATCTTCCGGAATGCCATGCTTTTCCAATAAAGGTTCTATGATAGGAAAATACTTATTGGCACGCTTAAAGATGAGAAGACCGTTGGACTGCCAGTAGGTATTTACCAACAATTCCCTGTCCATACGCTCGCGGATATCCGGATCTTCCAAGGGAACCCGTTCCCCTGCAAAATTCATACTTTCGGGAAGCTCTAAGGCGTATACGTTGTAACCGTTTGTCAATTTTTCTTCCAACGTTTCGTCGGTTGTAGCCACTTCTTCAACAACATCTGGCTTCGTTTCTTTTTGGGGCTCCTGTACGGCATTTGTACACAACATACCTACCCCAATAAGTACAGTGGCTAAGCCGATTTTCGACAAAATATTCATAACCTCAAAATTTCATTAAATATACGCAATTAGGCACTTGCGTTAGCCCGTTTCTATAATATTTTCCAACAGTTTACTAACCTTACTTCCTTTGTTCAAAATCATGACATGGGTACCTCCTTCCAGTAGCGTATATTCTGAAATGTTTTTGGAAGGAAAAACAATATCCCCATCCCCATGAATGTGATGTACGCCGGGTACTTTTTCGGTACGTTCCCAGCACACCATCTGTTTGATGGCCCAATCCAAATATTGCTTATCACGAACCGAAAGATATTCTTGGTATAAGGTGAGGCGTTTCTTGCTTCTGGGGCCGATGGCTAATTTGGTAAGATCCTTTACACTCAACGCCCATCCCGTAGGGAGCAGTTTGTAAGCACCCGTATTCCGAACCCATCGAAAACGAGCGGGTAATTCGTTTTTGGTCTTGACACTGGAAATAATAACAAGTGCTCGCAAATCTAGAAATTGACTCATTTCCTGTACCATTACCCCGCCAAAAGAAACACCTACCAAAACAGCATTTTGGTGTTCGATGCGGTCTGCCATGCGCTTGGCATATTGTTGGATGGTCTCCTCTTTTTCGGGAATGAGCCACTCCAGAATGTGAATTTCGTAACGGTCTTCTGGCAACCGTATATTTCGAAAAATTTCCTTGGAGGCAGCTAGACCAGGTACAAAATAAATGGGAATTTTCTCAGTATTCATAGGGCTTTAACACGGAAATAACGCAATCGCCTTTCATTTTTTTGTAACTTTGTAACAAAGATAGAATTCTCAAAAAGGTTTTTGAGCATTTATGAACAAGATTTTACACCCCGCAGCTACCCGTGGCACCGCCAATTATGGATGGTTGCAGGCGAAATATTCGTTCAGCTTCGCTAACTATTTCGATCCCAATCGATTACAATTCGGATCCTTACGGGTATTGAATGACGACGTCATTGCCCCAGGTATGGGTTTTGGTACACATCCACATAAGAATATGGAAATAGTGACCATTCCCCAACTAGGTGCCGTAAAACACAAGGACTCTATGGGAAATAATGGAATTGTTGCAGCTGGGGATATACAGGTGATGAGTGCGGGAAGTGGTGTGGAACACAGTGAATTTAATGCTAGCACAACCGAACCCTTGAAGTTATTTCAGATTTGGTTGTTTCCAGAAACTGAGAATGTTACTCCTCGCTATGACCAAAAGGAAATAGCACCACTCCTCACACCAAATACCTTTAGCCCAGTAGTAAAGCCTAAATCTGAAGCTTCGGATAGCGATCTTTGGATTCACCAACAGGCCTATTTCCACATTGGCGATTTTACAGAAGAAAGAACAACTAACTATTCAGTAAAGCAACCTTCCAATGGAGTTTATCTCATGGTAATTAAAGGTTCCGTTGTCATAGATAATGAAACACTTACGAGCCGAGATGCCATTGGACTCTGGGACACTAAAGAGGTTCCCCTAACCGTTTCCAAAGACAGCAGGTTGTTACTTATTGAAGTACCAATGAATTAAATGCAAAATTTACTCCCTATGATTGAAGATGTAGAAATTACCGACAATGAATTCTTACGGCAATTCGAGCTCGAAATTGGAGACAATATGGCCAGAATCGAGTACGCGCTTCAGGACCGTAAGATTTTTTTGACCAAGTATGACATGCCAGAGGATCTGGAAGAGCAAGGATTTCGGGATATATTTATTAGAGCCGTTTTCGAAGAGGTAAAACAGAGAGGAATCAGCTTGGTGCCCACCAGTCCAGAAATTGCCGGTTTCATGCGGCGCAACCGAAGAGTTTATAAGGACCTATTGCCCGTAGGAATTAGTATTTAAGCTGTATTTCTTTGGTTGATGTACTTACCCACGATGATTGCGGTGAGGATCACCAAATAGAATTGCCCAACCATACCTGTAAATATAGCGGCCTTTCGAGCCAATACAGTAGACGGAACGATATCTCCATATCCTATCGTCATTAACGTAATATAACTATAGTACAACAATCCGCTACTATCTGGTTTTCCATTCAAAGATTGCAATCCTTGAAAAGAATTCGGATGATAGGTTTCTATACTCAAACACACAAAGAACACCACAAACCCTAGCGAAATATACCCAGAAATAAGGCCATAAATAACATTCTTCCCTACTTTTTTAGCCTGCCACACCTGTAAAATAAGCTCCAACGTTAGGATCACATAAAACAAATAAAGACTGAACAATCTTACCGCTTTAACCACTGCAGAATCATGATCCACAAATTGCTCCCAGACCATGGCAAACAAGGCGGTAGCCAGTAATATAAGAATAGCCGTTATTTTCTTTCTGTGTTTTGAAAACAGAAGGATCCCGGCCAAAAAGTTGATTAGAAACAAAGGCTGCGAGAGGTATTCCTCGAACCATTCCCCAAAAAAGAACAGCTCCCCGAATAGAATGGTTAGCTGGCTTATCAATAAAATTTCGAAACGATAGGTATGAAGCTTATCTACCATGGATTAAAGATACCCATTTTTTCAAGCTAAGCTTCCGAAAGTTGTTTGGCGAATTCGAAACGGACCAAACCGTCTTCATCTATTTTGGTGAGTTCCACCCGATGAAGTGTATTTACCAATTCCGGATTCCATGGGGTTTTTACTTTTACATAGTTTTCGGTAAATCCGTGAATGTACCCTTCCTTATTTTCACCTTCAAAAAGGACGGTTCTGGTAGTTCCCAGTTGGCTTTCATAAAACGCCCTACGCTTCTTAACCGATAGTCCACGGAGCATTTTACTTCTTTTATGACGCACTTGTTTCGGCACCACGCCTTCCATTTCGGCGGCAGGCGTATTATCCCTTTCAGAATAAGTAAACACGTGTAAATAAGAAATATCCAGTTCGCTCAAAAAATGATATGTCTCTAAGAATCGCTCTTCGGTTTCTCCTGGGAATCCTACAATAACATCCACCCCGATGCAGGCATGGGGCATTACCTCCCTAATTTTGGTAACGCGGTCTGAATACAGCTCGCGCATATAGCGACGACGCATCAATTTCAATAAATCGTTGCTTCCGCTTTGCAATGGGATATGAAAGTGAGGAACGAAAGTTCGCGATTGGGATACGAAATCGATGGTTTCGTTCTTCAACAAATTGGGCTCAATCGAAGAAATACGCAGGCGCTCAATCCCGGGTACCTCATCCAATGCTTCACACAATTCGAAAAAGGTGTGCTCGTGCTTTTTATTACCGAACTCCCCTTTTCCATAATCGCCAATATTCACACCTGTTAGTACTATTTCCTTGATTCCCTTAGCGGAAATCTCGGCGGCATTGTTTAGTACGTTCTCCAACGTATCACTTCTAGAAATTCCACGGGCCAATGGGATGGTGCAATAGGTACATTTATAATCGCAGCCATCCTGCACCTTCAGGAATGCTCTCGTACGATCTCCAATAGAATAGGATCCTACGTAAAAATCGGCTTCGGAAATCTCACAGGAATGTACTTCGCCAAAATCGTTTTTGCTCAAATCATTGATATAATCCGTGATTTTAAACTTTTCGGTCGCTCCCAGTACCAAATCCACGCCATGCACATCGGCCAATTCCTGAGGCTTTAGCTGGGCGTAACAACCTATGGCCGCTACAAATGCTTCGGGGTTTGCCTTTTGGGCTTGCTTAACAATGGTTTTAAAACGCTTGTCGGCATTTTCGGTAACGCTGCAGGTATTGATGACATAAATGTCTGCCCTTTCAGAAAAATCCACACGATCAAAGCCTTCGGAAGTGAAATTCCGGGCAATGGTAGAGGTCTCGCTGAAATTGAGCTTACAACCCAAGGTGTAAAATGCGACTTTTTTAGATGCGTTCATTCTTGTACTTTAGCAAAATGGGCACAAAGATACGAACTAAAGACAAAGTAATCTTCTAATTTCCATATAACCAGAACACATACACCGTAAGATTTATTTATGACGCAAGCGCAACAGAGAATTCAAGAAGTAAAACGATATTTTAAGAATGGAGATGTTGACATTGGGTACAGAAGGCTTTTGGATTGTGTTATGGACACCCAGGATATGGAGTTCTACAACCGTGCCATCGATCTAACGGAATGGAAAGAAAGCCATCCAGAAGCCTTGGATCAATTTCAGGAAAAGGCGAACCAACTCCTTGATCAGCTAGCAAACATTCCGGTACAGGAAGCCAAAAGGGAAACCATTATTGCTGTCAATGAATTGGAAAAAAGCTACGGATACAATCGTTTTTGTTTAGGACCCATTTCACTGGAACTTAAAAAAGGCGAAGTATATGGACTGGTTGGCGAAAACGGAAATGGTAAGACTACCTTGCTTAGAGCACTGGCGAAAGAACTGAAACCCACCAAAGGAGAGGCTTATTATTTATTCGACGAAAAAGAACAGGGAGATTTCGACCTAAGAACCAAACTGGTGTATATCCCACAACGCACGCCCGTCTGGTATGGAAGCTTAAAGGATAATTTGAAATTTGTACTTTCCAATTACGGCGTCCCTCCCGAAGAGAATGAAACTCGCATTCTTATGATGATTGCCCGTTTTGGCCTTTGGAATTATAAACACCTAAAATGGAAGGAACTCTCATCGGGATACAAAATGCGGTTCGAATTGGCCAGAACCTTGCTAAGGCAACCGGAGTTGCTGCTTTTGGATGAACCCTTGGCGAATCTGGATATTCTGTCGCAACAGCTCATTTTGGAGGATTTAAAGTCCATTTGCAACTCCATAAACAACCCTATCGCCTTGTTGCTGAGTTCGCAACAATTATACGAGGTAGAAAAGGTCTCGGACAAAGTGATTTATCTGGAAAAAGGAAAGCACATTGCTCAGGATGCAGGGGCTACGGATGAATCAGTGCCGGAAGACAAATCCCTTATCGTCGAAATTGAAGGGGAAATAGAAAGGGAAGCCCTTCAACGTATTTTGTCACATTTACCGCTGGAACGGCTTTTGTTTAATGGTGGGGTGTACATTGCGTATTTCTCTTCGGAAACTCAGTATCATCAGGTGCTATACGTTCTTGGTAAGCACGAGGCCACCATAACCTATTCCCGTAACATTTCAGAATCCTCCCGAAGGTTTTTTGTATCCTAATCCGAACAGTCCATGAATAGATTCATTCAAAAAATAAATAAATATTTACTGGAACGATATCCTTTACTCTGGAATACGCGTATCGTTTGGATGCTCGCTAGCAGCATCATTCTACACTTGCTTTTCTTTTTGGGAGGATACCTTGCTTTAACGGATGTTACCAAATTGCATAAGCATGGAGCGGTGGATATGTTCCTAAACAATGGGACCGTCTTCATGGGTATTATTATTTCCATCCTTCAGGTCGCGATTTGGCTTATCTTTTTGCTCAAGAACAACGCCTTCAAAAACTACTACCCAACCACAAGGAAAGGACTTTGGCTTCAGTTTGTATTGTTCTTCCTAACCTTCTTTGTCTGTACTACTTATTACTATTCGTATACAGCAGGGATAAAGGCTCATACTGCGATACACTATCCCGATGAGGAATTTGAACAAGACATTAGAACTGCGAATGAAGCCCATTTGTTTTTTTCACAAAGTATTTACGAGTATACCCTAGAAAATGTAGCCCATCCAAGCGTATTGGACACATTACATTGTGAAGCCAACAGTTTTTATGTACAGGATTCTCTACCGCATTTTAGTTTTGAAGGTAGGAAATGGCAGTACTACACCTTGGAAAAGAAAGTATTTGATTTCAATGATTTTGGGAGGAACTTTTATCGGCATATCGATTCATTACAGCAGGAAAGTGTCTATAATATTAGAAAAGACTCTTCCATAATTTGCTATTTTCGGAATGAGGTAGTAGACGTTAAAGACCTTATTAAAAACCCCAATCCCTCTTACTATAATTTCTCTGGTCGTTTCTTCAGTACCTCAACAGCTGGAACACCCTATTATGGTTATTCCGTGTATCAACCCGACCTGTATTATAATGATACGGAATATCTAATGGAAGATGAATATGATTACTATCGCATTAGAAATTTCATCAGTGAAGCACAAAGGGATAGTGTCATCAAACGCAAGCGCCTTCGGAATATGGAGAATCAGGCGTTATTGGATAGAAATGACCCTGCAGAAATAAAAGGTAAGTTGGAGAACCTGCTTCTGGTAGCCGATAAATATGAAGTCCCACACAACCTCGAAACTGATGCTTGGTTTACTATGGTTTATCACCCTCCGCTTTTTGATCTAAAATCGCGAATAAGACCTTCGAAAAAAAGTGAAAACGGAGATCTCTATGTGGACGAAGAGGCACAAATGAACAAGTTCGAAAAACACAGCAGGGAAATCTTAACGAATTATTATTTCGAAACTACCGCCTTGAAAAGGGTATTCGAAAACATCGATGAAATAAAAAACGACGATATTTTTAATCCTTCCATCCACTTTTTCCTTTGGATAAGTTTTATGCTGGCCTGTGTGCTTTTTGCGTTTAGGGTTACAAATATAAAGGCCCTATTATTTGCCATTATTAGCGCAGGAGTGCTTACCATGCTTGTCGCCTTGGTGATGGTTTTGATATCATTTATGGAAAGCAATTTCGAAATATTAGTTCAATACTTCATATTCGTCATTGCTTCTATAATACTAGGACTTTCCTTATTCTTTGTTAACAAGATCTCTAAAGTAGTACAGGCTGTTGCCGTTGTTCTGTCGGTCATAGGGTTTGTGCCTTATGTACTACTCATCATTAGCATCATCTCTACCCATCAAAGGAGGCAATGCTCTGGAGTCTATTACAATATTTTTTATAACGATGAGTATTGTTTTGTGCTCATGAACTATCTTGGTCATTACCTTAGTTTAATATTATTTATCATAGGACTTCTTTTCATTTTCTTTTACTCTGGTCAGATTAAAAAATGGAAAGCCCAAGCAGAAAGTTAATGAAACGTATGATCTCGCGCCCCACATTTAATTTCAGGTATTCGTTGCTTTGTTTTGTGGCAATCCTCATAGCATGTGTTTCCTGTTCGGATTCGTCCAACAGCGACCGCGATCATCTTGTTTTCCGCTATAACGAGCATAGCAACATCAGTTCTTTAGATCCTGCTTTTGCGCGAAATCCGCAAAACATTTGGCCAAGTAATCAATTGTTTAATGGACTGGTGCAATTGGATGACTCCTTGAGTATTCAACCCGACATTGCCAAACGCTGGGAAATCAACGACTCTACATATACCTACACCTTCTTTTTACGGGACGATGTGTATTTTCACAAGCATGATGTTTTTGGGAGTGATAGCACAAGAACAGCTAATGCTTACGATTTTGAATACAGTTTCAATCGACTACTCGATCCCCAAGTGGCTTCCCCTGGGAGTTGGGTGTTGAGCAATGTGGATTATTACAGGGCTGAAAATGATACGACCTTTACCATTCAGCTGAAGCAACCTTTTCCAGCCTTCTTAGGGCTGCTTTCAATGCGTTATTGTTCTGTTGTTCCAGAAGAAGTAGTGGAGCATTATGGAAGTGACTTTAGAAGCCATCCTGTAGGTACAGGACCGTTTCAATTCAAATTGTGGGAAGAAAACGTGAAGCTGGTCTTTCGAAAAAATCCCTTGTATTTTGAAAAAGATGAAACGGGAGCTTCCCTCCCCTATTTGGAGGCTGTTGCAATCACCTTCCTTCCCGATAAGCAAAGCGAGTTCCTTCAATTTGCCCAAGGAAAAATAGATTTCATCTCTGGACTGGACAACTCCTACAAGGACGAAATACTTACCACAACGGGAGAGCTTCAGGAAAAATACAAGGATCGGGTTAACTTAATTACAACCCCTTATCTAAATACGGAATACCTCGGATTCTTCATGGGGGCCGACACGCCGGAAATCAAGTCACGTTATCTCCGACAAGCCGTAAACTATGGCTTCGATCGACAAAAGATGATTACCTATCTAAGAAATGGTATGGGCATCCCGGCAGAGCATGGATTCATCCCTATGGGACTTCCCGGTTTCGACTATATTGAAGGGTATACCTATAAGCCCGAAAAAGCACGACAATTGGTAAAGCAGTACATTCAGGAAACTGGGGATACAGAACCGGAGATCGTGATTGGCACCAACAGTCAGTACTTGGATATTTGTGAATACGTACAGCGCGAACTGGAAAAAATTGGGATTAAAGTTACAGTCGACGTCATGCCGCCTTCTACCCTACGCCAAATGAAAAGCAGTGGCGAGTTGGATGTCTTCCGCGCCAGTTGGGTGGCCGATTATCCCGATGCCGAAAACTACCTTTCCTTACTCTACAGCCCTAATTTTACACCCAACGGCCCTAATTATATGCATTTTTATAATGAGACCATGGACAGTCTCTATCTAAAGGCTCTTTCTGTTACCGATATTGAACAAAGAAAGCTGCTGTATACCCAAATGGATTCTCTCATCATTGCAGAGGCTCCGATCGTCCCCTTGTACTACGATAAAGCCATACGCTTTGTGAACCACAAAGTGACCGGATTGGGCATCAATCCACAAAATTTCCTCTTTCTAAAAAGAGTAAAAAAGGAACGGTAAAATCCTAAAGATTAGATCCTTACAAAACCTCCCAAAATCGTTGGGTAAGTAAACCTGTAACATTTCTTTAACATTTCGCGACTCATATAATAAACGCTCACAAAGTTCATGGGAACTCAGCAGTCATACGGAATTTACAGGTTTAATCGCCAGCAGAAGAGTGAGCGCAAGCGGCTGCATGAGTTAGATCTTTCGACCACTAAAGGAGGGTACAGTGAGTTGGAGGATCACAGACAAATGAACCTGCTGGCATTTGCCGAATTTCAGAAGGAGCAGTTCGCTCAAAAAAGACTCGAACGGAAAAAGATTATTCGGGTTTGGATCGTTGTGAGTATTCTCACTATCTTGATCATAGTTACGTTTCTGTTGTTACGGAAACCCATAATTGAGCAACTGTTTTCGCCTTCTTATTGGTAATATTTATTTCTAAAAAACAAATTATGAGCTTTGGTGCCGGACATATTATGGACATGATCCAGACGCTTAAGAACAATAAGCGAACTAGGAAAACCCGATTCGATAAAGATGCTGAAAAGCTTGGGGAAACCTATGGAGAATTTGTGGATCATAAAAAAATGACCCCAGAAGAGTTTGCAGCGTTTCAGGTTCGGTTTAAGGAACAAAAACGCAAGGAACGAAAGCGATTCTTATGGGTATTCGGGAGCATTATGTTGGTGATTATCATTGTGCTTTATTACCTTCTTTTCGTGTATAATTGGTAACAAAAAAAGCCCATCTTCGATGGGCTTTCATTTATTGTATACTGTGTATTAGTTCAATTGTGCTAAGATCTCCTCTACGGTTCTTCCCATAAGTACTCCAGGAATTTTAATAGGTGCGGCAACTTGTGCCAAGAACGTTCCATTAACTTCCCCTTTCTTAAATGATGTAAACCCGATACGGTACAATCCACGCGTTAAAGCACCTTCTGGATCTCCTGTCTTGCTCACATAACGCAATAGGGAGTTGTACTTTCTTCCGCTCGGCTGCTTTGGCATATCGCCACTATCATCGTTTTTGGCCAACGTCCACCATTTGGCGGCATCCATATTACCCATACCGTCTTTGGTAACGACATCTGATCGTTCTAAAGTGATGTAGGTATCGAAATAGTCTTTACCACCTGCATTATCTTCGTAGCCCGCTCCCATGATAGGATTTTTCACCTTGGTTTTCTTACCCACGGGAGACATCATGCGTACTCCCAATTCTGGAGCTACGGCAGGGATCCATACATAGATATAGTAGAATTTCTTACCGTCTACCACTTCATCTTCGGTATCTGGGGCCGCATATCCCAAATAGCTGTTTACATCAGTATAAGGAACCCTTTTGGTTATGGGGCCCGCTTTTACTTCTTTAGAGCTTCCGAAGGCTTTTAATTTTTGAGCTTGAACTTGGGTAAAACAAAAGGCAGCGAGTGCCAAGAATAAGTAGGATTTTAAATACTTCATTAGTTTGGTGTTATGGTTAATGGCCACCAAAAATAAAAGAATTATGGAGAAGTGAAAGTTTTTTCGTACAAATTGTATGAAGGGTATTAATTCCTACGCCATTGTGCCGTTTCCTCAAATACGTGTTCAAGGATTTTGGCATCGGTTTCGGTAAACTCCATGCCTCTTCGTTCCATCACTACTTTTGCGGTTTCGAATGCCTTATTGGTTTTGTAGGTTGTCATTCCTGACGCGCCACCCCAACTGAAACTGGGAACAAAATTACGGGGGAAACCACCTCCGTAGATGTTGGCGCTTACCCCAATTACAGTTCCGGTGTTGAACATGGTATTGATACCGCACTTGCTGTGATCGCCCATCATAAGTCCGCAAAACTGCAATCCTGTTTTTGCGAATCCTTCCGTTTCGTAATCCCAAAGACGAACAGGCGCATAATTGTTTTTAAGATTACTATTATTGGTATCCGCTCCCCAATTGCACCATTCGCCCAGTACACTGTTCCCCATAAACCCATCGTGCCCCTTGTTGGAGTATCCGAACAAGACTGAGTTATTAATCTCGCCTCCTGCCTTGCTAAAAGGGCCAATAGTAGTACCGGTGTAGATTTTGGCACCCATCTTTATCGTAGCGCCTTCGCATAGGGCAAAAGGGCCGCGAATTAAAGAACCTTCCATGATCTCTGCATCCTTGCCAATATAAATAGGGCCTTGGGAGGCGTTTAAGGAACAATGATGTACTTGCGCACCTTCTTCAATAAAGATGTGCTCCTCGTTGATGGCAGTAACACCCTTCGGAATAGGTTGCGATGTCCTTCCTTGGGTAAGCCAGGCAAAATCACGCTCAATAGCCTCATGATTTTTACTGAAAATATCCCAGGTATGCTCCACCCGCATAAGATCCTCATAGGTGTACTGAATGATCTCATAATCGTCGAATACCACTTCCTGCCCTTCCAATGCATGAAAAGCAATGGGCTCATCTTCATGAAAAATGGCTTGCTTTTCCGTTAGTCCCTTCACCATTTGGGCTAAGTTGTCTGAAGGAAGACAAGAACCATTGATCAAGATGTTCTGTTCCATTTCCACCATTGGGAACTTTTCCGAAAGATAATCCTCAGTAACGGTAGTCGTGGTATACCCTAGCACATGTTCCCATTTCTCACGAATGGTTAAGATTCCGATACGGATATCGGCCACGGGTCGGGTAAAGGTAAAGGGTAACAATTGGTTGCGTACGCTGCCGTCGAAGAGAATATAATTCATGGATGAAAATTATGCCTCAAAGCTACATAAAAAAAGCCCTCGATAAATCGAAGGCTCTTACATATTGTGAAAAATAAGTTTCTTTTTCGCAGCTTATTTTTTGAATTTCGCGTACTTGTTCTTGAACTTGTCAATACGTCCAGCAGTATCGATAAGTTTGGACTTTCCAGTATAGAAAGGGTGAGAAGTTCTTGAGATTTCCAATTTAACCAAAGGATACTCAACACCGTCTACCTCGATTGTCTCTTTTGTGTTGGCTGTAGATTTGGTAATGAACACATCATCGTTGGACATGTCTTTGAATGCTACCAATCTGTAATTTTCTGGGTGTATTCCTTTTCTCATCGTCTTTTAAGTTTTAACTCCTCGAATTTTGAGTGTGCAAATTTAAGCATTATTTACAAACGAACAATAGTTTCTTTAAAATTTTCATCTAAAAGTGTCTCCTCGTAACAATTTCTTACTTTTGTTTACTAACCTAACGAACCAAAAAACAAACAGACTATGGACAATTCTCCTGTTTCTATTAAAAAAACAGCCATTAATTCTGGGCTGATCATTGGAGGTATTTTACTTCTAATCGTTGCCGTAATGTACGCAACCGGAATGCTTATTGAAGGCGTTCAATGGCCTATGTATCTATTTTATGTACTGTTCCCACTTCTTATTGGGTATACCGTTTTTAGCTACAGAAAGGCTAACGGCGGTTTCCTTACCTTGGGACAAGCACTAAAAGTTGGGGTAACAGCTGCGGTAATCAGCGCGCTTATGTATGCTGTTTACAACATTATCTTCGTTAACTTCATCGATCCAGAATTTACCAAGGATATGATCGAGGTGACAAAGAACAAAATGATCGAACAGAACCCGAACATGACCGATGAACAATTGGAATCTACCATGGGCTTCATAGAAAAATTCAGTAACCCCTTCTTGGGAGGAGCTTTCTGGATTGTTATGAGCGCCTTCTTCGGATTCATTTACTCACTTATATCGGGGCTAATATTCAAAAAGGAAAGAGTATAGTATAAATGAACCTATCCATCGTTATTCCCCTTCTTAACGAAGAAGAATCCTTAAAAGAATTACACCATTGGATTGCACAAGTGATGCAATCCAATGGTTTTTTATATGAAATTCTGTTCATCGACGATGGAAGTACGGACCAGTCTTGGGACGTCATCCAACAGCTTTCCCAAGAAGATGCCAATGTAAAAGGAATCCGATTCCTGAAAAACTTCGGAAAATCACAAGCATTACATGCAGGCTTCGCTAGGGCAAAAGGCGAAGTGGTCATCACCATGGACGCGGACCTACAAGACAACCCAGAGGAAATCCCCGAACTGTACCGTATGGTAACCGAAGAGGGTTACGAACTGGTTTCTGGATGGAAAAAGAAACGCTACGATCCCGTTTTGGGCAAAAACCTGCCTTCCAAACTTTTCAATTTCGCCGCACGAAAAACATCAAAAGTAAAATTGCACGACTTCAATTGCGGGCTTAAGGCCTATAAAAATGAAGTAATCAAAACCATAGAGGTAACTGGCGAGATGCATCGCTACATTCCCGTATTGGCAAAAAGCGCCGGTTTTGATAAGATCGGTGAAAAAGTAGTACAACATCAAGCACGGAAATACGGCAAAACCAAATTTGGAATGGAGCGCTTCGTACGCGGATTTTTAGACCTTATTACCATTTCCTTCCTCTCCCGTTTTGGGAAGCGCCCCATGCACTTTTTTGGGGCTTGGGGTGCCATTATGCTGTTCGTGGGCTTCTGCTTTGCCTTGTATTTGGGGATCGACAAGCTGTTTATCAACCCAGGTGGAAGGCTAATTACAGACCGCCCTCAATTCTACATTGCCTTGACAGCTATGATTATAGGAAGCCAATTCTTTGTGGCAGGTTTCTTGGGCGAATTGATCCTGCGTACCAAAAAAAGCGGGAGCAATTATATTATTAAAGAAGTGCTAAACGCGGAAGAATAATTTCAATTATCCGTAATTTTGCGCCCAGCAACCTACAGGACCTAAAAAAACCTATGAGATACATCGATCCTGAACTTTTGGAAAAGGCCAATAAATGGCTCACTCCTTTTTTCGATTCAGACACCCAGCATACTATTAAAGAACTCATCGCTTACGATAGCGAAACCCTTGAAGACAGCTTTTACAAGAGCTTAGAATTCGGAACAGGGGGAATGCGCGGTGTAATGGGCGTGGGAGACAATAGAATAAATAAATACACCTTGGGGAAAAACACCCAAGGGATCTCACAATACCTTAAGAAGCAATTCCCAGGAGAAGACTTAAAAGTAGTCATTGCCTACGATTGCAGACACAATAGTGACACCTTGGCGAAGGTCGTGGCCGATGTCTTTTCGGCCAATGGAATACAGGTCTACTTATTTTCAGAATTAAGGCCCACTCCAGAACTCTCCTTTGCCGTGCGACACTTAGATTGTCATTGTGGCATTGTCCTTACAGCTTCCCATAATCCACCAGAATACAACGGATACAAGGTATATTGGCAGGATGGCGGACAATTGGTGCCGCCACAGGATGCGGAGATCATTCAGGAGATTAATGACCTAGATTATACCGACATTGATTTTGAAGCCAATGAGGCACTTATACAATGGATCGATCAAGAAGTAGATGACGTATTTGCTTCTGCCTCTGTGGCCAATGGAAGCTTTAACACCGATCAAGCTGCCAAGGATGGGATAAAGATTGTATTCACCCCATTGCACGGGACTTCGGTTACCATGATCCCCAGAGTATTGAAAGAGGCGGGCTATAATAACGTAACCGTCGTAGAAGCTCAGGCCAAACCTGATGGCGATTTCCCAACGGTGGAATCTCCCAATCCGGAAGAACCGGAAGCATTGGAAATGGCCATGCAAATCGCCGAAAAAGAAGGAGCCGATATTGTGATTGGCACCGATCCAGATAGCGACCGATTGGGCATTGCGGTTCGAAATACCGAAGGACAAATGACCTTACTTAACGGAAATCAAGCCATGGTGGTGAAGTCGCATTTCCTTTTGGACCAATGGAAAAAGCAAGGGAAACTGGACGAAAATACCTTTATGGCTTCTACCATCGTATCTACACCTATGCTGAAAAAGATAGCAGAAGACTTTAATGTAAGGTACCGCGAAGGGCTTACCGGCTTTAAGTGGATTGCAAAAATGGTAAAGGACTTTCCTGAAGAAAATTTTGTGGGTGGTGGAGAAGAGAGTTTTGGTTTCATGGTAGGTGATTTTGTGCGTGACAAAGATGCCGTTACCTCTACCCTACTGGCCTGTGAATTGACAGCACAGAAGAAAGCCGCAGGAAGTAGCGTATTCGAATACCTCCACGAACTATACAACCAATATGGTCATTTTCAGGAACACTTGGTTTCTTTGGTGAAAAAAGGAAAGAAAGGTGCCGAAGAAATTGCCAATACCCTAAAAGGACTACGAGAAAATCCACCTATGGAACTAGGAGGTGAAAAAGTGATCTGTTTTGAAGACTACCAGCATAGCATCCGCAAGGATATTACAGCTGGAACCGAAACACCCATTGACATCCCGAAGTCCAACGTACTTATATATTATACCGATGGAGGTAGCAAAGTGGCAGCCCGACCCAGTGGGACAGAGCCTAAAATTAAGTTCTATATGAGCGTTCAGGGGCCCAATGCGGAGCAACTTCCTGGAAAAATTGAATCTATCTTAGCGGATCTAAATCTTAATTAGTGACCTATTTCAAAAAAATAATTCGGTTTGCCCTGCCTTATAAGAAGTTCGGGATACTGAATATTATCTGTAATATTTTTTATGCGCTATTTAGTGCATTGTCCTTTGTGGCGTTGATCCCAATGCTGGATGTCCTTTTCCCAAAAGAGAAGAGTGTCATTGTAGAGGAGCCTATCTATGGAGGGTTATCTACGTTAAAGGATTATTTCAAGGATTATTTGGCTTGGCGCATTCAGGAGTATTCCTTAGACGATCCGTCTAAAGCCCTTATCATTGTGATTTCGTTGGTAATTATCCTGTTTTTATTGAAGAATGTATTCCGATATATGGCCAATTTCTTCATTACCTTTTTGAAGAATGGAGTCTTAAAGGATTTACGGAACGAAGTCTACGAGAAAATTGTCGACCTCCCGGTTTCTTTCTTTTCCGAAAAACGAAAAGGGGATGTGATGGCGCGTATAGGAACCGATGTATTAGAAATACAACATTCTTTCCTGTCCATATTGGAATTGATCGTTAGGGAACCCCTTACCATCATCTTCACTATTGCGATGATGCTGTTCATAAGTGCCGAACTCACTTTATTCGTTTTTATATTCATTCCGATCTCCGGATTCATTATCTCCCGTATTGGTAAATCCCTTAAAAAGAAATCAGACAGGGTACAAAAGGAACAGGGGACCTTTTTGTCTATTTTGGAAGAAACCTTGGGCGGACTTAAAATCATAAAAGGATTTAATGCCGAGAAGATTTTTGGGGGTAAATTCAAAAAATCGACCTACTTCTTTTACAAATACTCCAATTCGCTGTACAACCGCCAGAACCTAGCGTCCCCTACCAGTGAGTTTTTAGGGATTGTCGTGATTGCCATTTTACTATGGTATGGCGGAAGAATGGTATTGATAGATGGCACCTTAGATGGTAGTGATTTCATTGCCTATATGGGATTGGCCTATAACATCCTTACTCCTGCTAAGGCAATGAGTAAGGCCAGTTATGGTGTAAAGAAAGGAAATGCTGCAGCCGAAAGGGTATTGGAAATCCTAGAAACAGAATCGACCATACAAGATCTGCCCAATGCCGAAGAAAAAGCGAGTTTCGATAAAAATATCGAAATCAACAATATCTCCTTTAAGTATGAAAATGAATGGGTACTGAAGGACTTCCAGCTGGAAATTCCAAAAGGGCAAACCGTAGCCTTTGTAGGGCCCAGTGGAAGTGGGAAAAGCACCATTGCCAATTTGTTGACCCGTTTCTACGACGTTAATGAAGGAGCCATTAAGATTGACGGCAACGACATTAAAGATATTACATTAGCATCGCTGCGCGGCCTTTTGGGATTGGTAACCCAGGATTCTATCCTATTTAATGACACGGTTCGTGGTAATCTACATGTGGCTAAAGAGTCAGCTACAGATGAAGAGATGATCGCGGCACTGAAAGTAGCCAATGCTTGGGAATTCGTGAAAGAATTGGAGCATGGCTTGGACACCAATATTGGCGATAGTGGTAGTAAATTGAGTGGTGGTCAAAAACAGCGATTGAGCATTGCGCGTGCCGTATTAAAGAACCCACCTATCATGATTTTGGATGAGGCTACCTCTGCTTTGGATACCGAAAGTGAGCGTTTGGTACAGGATGCATTGGAAAAAATGATGCAAAATAGGACTTCTGTGGTCATTGCCCACCGTCTTTCTACTATTCAGAATGCCGATAATATCGTGGTACTCTCCAAAGGGAAAATTGTGGAACAAGGAAAACACGAGGAACTATTGGCCCAGAAAGGGGTATACCATAGTTTGGTCGAAATGCAATCCTTGGATTAAACAAAAAAAGAAGCGGTTGGGGCTCCGCTCCTTTTTGCCAGATTATTACAATTGGGGCTCATAACAACCTGATTGTTACATAAGTAGGGTTCAAATATAGGTTATTTTTCCATAAATCCAAACTTAAATTTGCATTTAAACTTGATAAAATGCATTTAATCGATTATTTGATTCAAAAATGAATCTTTTTCCTACAATTTTACAGTGATTTTGGTGAAAAATTAGGGCATAAAAAAAACGGGCCAGCCCCCGCTTAGGCCCGTTTAATGCTGTTCTCATTACAGTTGGGGCTATAATTAAGAACCTATACATAAGAAGTATGAGCTAAAATTAGTAAATATTTTCCTACAATCAAACATTTTTTGCATTTTATCGAAAAACTTTATCCGTTCGTCGATATATCGGTCAGGGTACCCTTCAAATTGAAAAAAGTGAACTCTCAATTAAACCTTTTATCTTTAGACAAGTCTTAGTACCAAAACCACCCAATGTTGATAGAAGAGCAATCCTTGGTATCGGCCTTACAGTCCCCTTCCCAAAAGGAAGAAGCTTTCCGCGTTTTGGTTTCCCAATACAAGGAACGTTTGTACTGGCACATCCGTAAGATCGTAATAGATCATGATGATACAGACGATGTCCTTCAGAACACCTTTATTAAGATTTTCAGAAGCATCGATAATTTTAAGGCTGAGAGCAAATTGTACACTTGGATGTACCGTATTGCTACGAATGAATCGATTACCTTTATCAACAAGAAAGCAAAACGGGCACAGATCTCTTCAGAAGAAATAAAAGAAGAAATGATCTCTAGACTGGAAAGCGATGTCTATTTTGAAGGGAACGAAGCACAATTAAAGCTGCAGAAGGCCATCGCCACCCTACCGCAGAAACAACAACTCATTTTCAATATGAAGTATTTCGAGGATCATACCTACGAACAACTTTCGGAAATATTGGAAACATCTGTGGGAGGATTAAAAAGTAGTTACCATATTGCAGTAAAGAAAATAACCGCTTACATAAAGGGGAGCGAAACAGGATAGTCAATATAGAATGAAACCTTTGGTTAAAAATAGAGTCTAACGAGTGTAATGGAAGACAACAAAGAAAAATACGAACACGGTTTTAAGGTCCCAGAAGGCTACTTCGATAAAATGGAGGACAGTCTTTTTGATGCTTTGGAACTAGAAAAGCTTCCCAAGGAAACGGGGTTCGATGTGCCCAAGGGCTACTTCGACACCCTAGAGGATGAGATCTTACAAAAGATCAAGGAAGAGGAGCAGGAAACAAAGGTCGTTCCGCTGTATCGCAGGAAAGTATTTTGGTATTCGGCTTCCATTGCCGCCACTGTAGCCCTATTGGCAACCCTATTTTTCGGTTCTGATGGAAATGGTGCCATGCTACCCCCAGACCCTACCCTAGCTGAAATTGAAGCCTATTTGAACGAAGACATCGCTTCTTTTGATAGTTATGAACTGGCACAGGTTTTGACCGATGAAGACCTAGATGCCTTAGAAATGGAAAACGAAATTTTATCGGACGAAAGTTTAGAAGAATATCTATTGGATAACATAGATGACCCCACAATATTTATAGAATAACACTTAAAAAATGAAAAAAATAGTATTTGCACTCTTATTGTTCAGTTCTGTTGGAATCTTGGCACAGGGAGGGGAACGGATTAAAGCCTTGAAAAGGGCCCATATCACCGATGCCCTAGACCTCACATCCGCCGAAGCCGAGAAATTCTGGCCCATCTATAATGCCCATGAAGATAAGATGGAAGACATTCGCAAACAGGAGCGAAGGGCTTTTATGGATTTACGGGTGAACGGAATTGAAAACCTCACCGACGATCAGGCCAATACCATTATAGACAACGGCTTAAAGTTTAAAGCCCAAGAATTGGAATATTTAAAACAGCTGATTGAAAAATTGCGATCGGTACTGCCCCCTAAAAAAATAGTACGGCTTCACAGGGCCGAAGAACAGTTTAAAAGAAGAATGCTTCAGATGATGAAGGATAAAAAAGGACGTAGAGGTAACCGTTAAGTATTCTTTTCCCTAGCAAAAGCATCCTTCCGGATGCTTTTTTATTGAAACAATAATTTAGAAATCTTATTCCTTCCACTGGCAAAGGCTACACTGTCATTCACGAATTCCAAGGCATAAAACCCTTCATCCGAAAGTTCTACCCAAGTATCGCCTTGATCACTGCTATAGGATATTCCGGGTGATCCCACAGCTACCAAGCCTTTTCCTTCCGTACCGGGCACAAAAGACACTCGGGAACGGTACCCAGGACCTTCTCCATTACTAAGTAATTTCCATGTTTTGCCACCATCGCGGGTTATGGCTTTATTCCCTTCATTAAAATCCTTCCTTTCCCAATTTCCCCCAAAAATCACTCCCGTTTGTTCGTCGAAAAAGTCAATGCTGTAGATCCCTGTCATTGTTCCTCCTTGTAGCATAGGGGTTTCAAAAATCTCCCAAGCCATTCCCTTATTATAAGAGTGCAATACCCTTGCTTTCTTTCCACCAGTTGCGATCCAAACATGATTGCCTACCAAAGCAATATTACTGTTACTAGCAGCAAAAGCTGCTTCTCCATTGGCTGCTTCCGGAAGAATGTCGCAAGGAACCTTGTCCCAAGTATTTCCGCCATCGCGAGTGATGATAATGGAAATGCAATCCTCGGTAGGATCACCCATGGCAATACCTTCTTTATCATTCCAAAAGGCCATGGCGTCGTAAAAGACCTTCTCCCCTTTCTCTACATATACCTCTTCTATATTGGTGGCTTCTTCTCCATTGTGTCCAATTTTGTAAAGTACTCCAGGATTCGCGATGCTCAATACGAATACGGCCTCTTTGGTAGCGGCAATGGAGCGGAAATGAAGTAAGGAATCTTCATAGCGAATGGCTGCCAATTTAGGTGTCTCCCCATCTACAAGGCCTACCATACCGTTATTAGCTGCAAACCATACACGGTTTTCATCCAAAGGATCGATGGCCCGAATACTCAAACTGTCTTCAAAAACACGTTCTATATTCACTTGGGTAAAGGTCTTTGTGTCAGTGCCACAGGAAATTAAGATGGCGACCAAGAGTAAGCTTAAGAGGTATCGCATGAAAATAATTTTGACAAATGTAACAAAAGCGGTCTGGAGAATTGTACCTTTGCAGCCAATTTTTAAGGTATGCGATTACACCGTAATTTGGTATTTGCCACCATCGATTCCCTCAACCTCATTTTCAATAAAGGAAAGCAGGCCGATAAGGTATTAAAGAACACATTGAAAAGGGACAAGCGCTGGGGTTCACGCGATAGGGCGTTCATTGCCGAAACCACCTACGATATTGTTCGTTGGAAACGGTTGTATGCAGAAATTGCCGAGGTAAAGGAACCCTTCGACCGTACCAATCTCTTCCGATTGTTTACCGTTTGGGCTACTCTACGTGGGATTCGCCTTCCCGATTGGCCACAATTTGAAGGCACCCCTACCCGAAAGATCAAAGGACGGTTCGACGAGCTATCCAGCAACCGAAGGTTCCGCGAATCCATCCCAGATTGGTTGGACAAACTAGGGCAAGACGAACTAGGAAAAAAATGGGATGCCGAAATAGGCGCCTTGAATGAACTGGCCAAAGTGATTTTGCGTGTGAATCCTTTGAAAGCGGATGTAAAAACGGTTCAGAAAGCTTTAAAAGAGAATGGCATCGATACGCACCCTATTAAGGGACTTCCATATGCTTTGGAATTGTTTGAACGTACCAATGTATTTGTAACAGATGCTTTCAAAAATGGATGGTTCGAGGTACAGGACGCTTCTTCCCAAAAGGTAGCTGCCCTACTCGACCCACAACCGGGAATGCGTATTGCAGATGCCTGTGCCGGTGCTGGTGGAAAAGCCCTTCACATCGCTTCCCTTATGGAAAACAAAGGGCAAGTGATCGCTTTGGATATTTACGACAACAAATTGGCCGAATTGAAGAAGCGAGCCAAGCGTAATGGTATCCATAATATCGAAACGCGGTTGATAGAGTCGACCAAAAGCATTAAAAAGCTCTTTGGTAAGATTGATAAGGTATTAATCGATGCACCCTGTTCTGGATTGGGTGTGCTACGACGAAATCCTGATACCAAATGGAAATTACAACCTGAATTTCTTAAGGAAATACGACAAACCCAAAGCGATATTTTGGACAGCTATTCCCGTATGGTAAAACCCGGAGGCCAGTTGGTATACGCCACCTGTTCCATTTTGCCATCCGAAAACCAAGAACAAATTAAAAGTTTCTTAACCCGGGAAACCGGAAAAGAGTTTATATTAGAGAAAGAAGAAACGTTGTGGCCCAGTAAAACCGGATACGATGGCTTTTACATGGCGCTGCTGACGAAAAAGAGCTAAACATGAAATTTTACCCCCTCCTCCTCTGCCTACTGGGAACTGCTTCCCTGTTTGCACAACAACCCTATTACAACGATGTGGATCTAAGTTTAACAGGTCAGGACCTCTACTTAGAATTACAACAAAAAATCTCCATAGCCAGCAGCACATACACTTATGGTGATATAAGGGATGATGTGAAGATTACGGACGAAGATCCAGCCAATACTAACAACGTATTATTGGTGTATGGTTACAACGACAGTGATGGAAATTGCTTGACGGATAGAACCCGTGACAAGGATGATTTTGGAGGTACCAGTTGCGAATACAACCGCGAGCACGTTTTTGCTAGGTCCAACGCGAATCCTCCTATGGGAAGTGCCGATAATGGGACTACGGGCATTGCAGCCGATCCGCATAACGTTCGTCCTGCCGATCAGGCGATGAATGGATTAAAAAGTAACAAGAAATTCGCTTCGGGTTCTGGAAATGCTGGGGATGTAAGCAGTGGTAATTGGTATCCAGGCGATGAATGGAAAGGGGATGTAGCCCGTATGATGATGTATATGTACACCCGTTACGGGGATCGTTGCCTGCCATCCTTGCAAGGAGTGGGCTCCACTCAAGGAAGTACCGATATGTTGGTTCTTTACTTGCAATGGAATGCAGATGATCCTGTAAATGAATTCGAGGACCAACGCAATCCACATTTGGAAAATGTATATGGCAATCGGAATCCCTTTATAGACAATCCCTATTTAGCCACCCTAATCTGGGGAGGACCTATAGCTGAAGATCGTTGGGGATTGGCATCTACCGAAGATTTTGACGCTTGGGAACTTACCTTGGCTCCTAACCCTACCTCGGAAGTTGTTGAAGTCACTTCTGAATGGCCTTTAGACAGCTATTCTATTTACACCATAACAGGACAGCAGATAACACCCTCTATTCCTGTGAACGGTGCTACTACAATCAACGTAAGTTCACTTGCGGATGGGATGTATTTCATATCCTTTGAAGCCAATGGCCAAAGACAGGTGGAACGTTTGCTGGTAGAATAAGCAAGATAACATCTCTCCAAAAAATAAAGTAGCCTCCACAATACAATCAATTAAAAAGTATTGAAGAGGCTACACACTTGTGTTATTCCCGCAAATGAATATCACGTCCCTCTATGGAGGGCTTTAATTCCCCGATCACGTTCCGATAGCAAGGGTTGAGACCTTTCCATCGAAATAGTGATTTTTAAATACGATACAAATATCTAATTGCTAGGCCCTGTACGAAAGTGCTGAAATGCTTCTTTTGTGAAATCGGGTACTATTGCCTGTTCTATGGTATAAATCACCTATATATCTAAGCATATTTACGGGAATGAACAGGTAATTCAACCTGTTTTTAACTGCGTATTTTAACTAGAAATGGATTATTGAGTACTTTCAGGAAAATTAAATCAGTAACCATTTAAACCAAAAATCATGAAATCAACAATCTTTTACGCAGTCATCTGTTGTCTTTTTATTGTAGCCTTTTCGTCTTGTAATGAAGATGCCAAGGACGATAAAAATTGCCCTAAATCAACTAAGACGTATCAAATACCAGATAGTACGGGTATTAATTCTATCAACAACTATGAAACCTATATCAATGCTGTAAAAAAAGACCTAGTAAAGCACGACACCATACCAACAGCTAACGTTGACGAAAGGCTTATCTACGGAGCAAAAGTAGAGTTGGCCGAATTACGTGAGATTCTAACAATGGCAGATTGTAACACGGACGAGCTCTATGCCATGTTGGCCATTATGCCTAATGATAGCACTGAGATCGTTTTTGCTTTAAAGTCAACTACGGTTATGGATAGTGACCCTGCGACTCCATGGCTCTTTTTCGACTTTACGCATCCTTGTCCTACAGCCTGCCCACCGTCATTTTAAGTGCTAGTTAAATTCAATGTAACTTAGGGCTCCCAAAAATTGCACTCATGGATTTCAGCTCAACGATCAATGCTATACACATCTATGCAGCGCACTTGGCTACCTGCCTTGTGGCTATAAATTGTATCCTATGTATCGTTGCTTATAAGAAGATGAGTATACCCTTTAAGAGGCTTACCTACTTCCTATTATGGAACCTTCTTATTGAAATCCTTGCAATCACATTTATGGAGCTAGGACGAAACAATCTCCCCCTTTTGCACATATATACCCTGGGGGAGTTTTTATTGTTTTCGTACTTCTATAAGAGCGTGCTTCATAAGCCTAAGATTTTCCAGAGTCATTATATGTATTTCATATTGGGTGTTTCTATTCTGATCATCCTGAATTCTGCCTTTATCCAGAACATCTTTAATTTCAATACCATAGCCAAGACCCTTGTACAGGTAATCATCATATCGTACTCTGTATTCTACTTCTATAATCTCGTAGAAAACCAACGCTCATCCGATCGTATGGCCAAAAGCTTACGACTTATCAACTCGGCTATTATGATCTACTATTCGGGAAGTTTGTTTATCTTTATGTGCAGTAAAATTTCTTTCGAAAATACTGATACTTACATCGTTTTTTGGGCCTTTAACGCCATTTTAAATGTCATTTTTCATTTGCTTATTCTATGGGGAGTTTGGATAGCTTTTTTCAGGAAAAATCGTTCGTCACATTGATTGCCATTGGTATCCTCATAATGCTCGCTTTTGCGTTGGCGTTCATTCTGTATGCCAACCATTCCCAAAAAAAGATTCTGAAGCAACAGATGCACCATCAGGAATTGGCCTATCAACATCAAGAGGATCTACTTCATAGTACGATCTTGACCCAAGAGAGCGAACGCAAGCGCATAGCACGCGATCTGCACGACGAGATTGGATCCAAACTCAATGTCATATTCCTGAATATATGCCGCTTACGGGAACACAACATCAGTGATGATGAGATGGGTACTATTACAGATGAAGTAGAATCGGTGATTAATACTACGATCGATTCTATTCGGCTCATTTCGCACGAGCTTTTGCCTCCTACGTTGGAAGAATTTGGCTTGGTAGAGGCCATTCGTGAACTGCAATATGGTTTCAACAAAATGGATGGAGTATATATTCACTTTGCCCCTACGGTAACGGAAAACCTTATAGAAGATAAAATCATAGAGCTTAATCTTTTTAGGGTGCTTCAAGAGCTCATAAACAATTCCATCCGTCATGGAAAGGCTTCGGAAATAACCATTCAGCTTTCACCCGACCCAGCCATTATAAAATTGGAATATCGCGACAATGGAGAAGGGTTTGAGATGGACAAATTTGAACATAAGAAGGGATTAGGAATGAAGAACATAGAAAGCCGACTCCATATGATTCATGCCCAGTATAAGATCGATTCTTTGCTAGGGCAAGGAGTTACCATGGAGATTGAAGTACCGAATACCCCGAACGAAAACATGAAATTTAGCTAGTATGGAAAACATCCGTATCGCCATAGCAGATGATGAGGCCCTTTTCCGAAAGGGTATGAAACTTATTTTGAATGGTTATCCAGGGATGCAAGTAGATATTGAAGCCGAAAATGGAGTCGATCTCCTACATAAGCTAAAGCTTGCCGCCATGCTTCCTGATATCCTTTTGCTCGATCTTAAAATGCCGGAGATGAACGGGATCGAAGTCGCCAAAGTTATCCGTACGGAATATCCCTCGGTAAAAATAATTGTGCTGTCCACTCATTTTAGCCGTGCATTCATCATTAATATGATCGAGTTGTCCGCAGTGGCTTACCTCCCAAAAAATTCACAACCACAGGAGGTGGCGGAGACCATTGAACAGGTACACTCAAAAGGATTTCACTACAACAATGAAGTAATGGCCATCATTCGGCAAAATATCATCTCCAAACAAAAACCAAAGGCTCATTTTTCGTTCGATTTAACCCCAAGGGAAGTAGAAATACTACAATTGATCTGTGAGCAGTATACTGCACCCGAAATTGCCGAAAAGCTATTTATTAGTCCAAGAACTGTGGATGGGCATCGTAATAACCTGCTTTCAAAACTGAATTGCAAGAACGTAGCCGGCTTGGTTGTTTTTGCCTTGCAAAATGAAATCGTAAAGATTTCGAAGATTTATTAGGACGCAAAGCAGCTCTATAACACCTGCACTTTTCAACAGCATTTTGTAAACAAAATTGTAGTAGCGACCACCTCAACGTCTCCCCAAATTTCTGTACCTTTGCGTTTTCAAAATCACACCCAATGATTCACTTTTTTGGAGACGCACAAAATAAAGTGTTTGCAGTCCAAACCTCTGGAGAAATCACTAACGAAAACAAGCAAAAATTGACATGGTTGTTCGGCAACCAACCTCAAATAGATCAATCCGCAATCGCGGATTTTTTTATTGGACCTCGCGCCGCCATGATCACCCCTTGGAGTACCAATGCCGTAGAAATTACCCAGAACATGGGGATTACAGGTATCATACGTATTGAGGAGTTTCAAAACGTTTCCGAAGACTTCAGTGATTTCGACCCTATGTTGTCGCAGAAGTATTCTGCATTGGATCAGGATATCTATACCATCAATATTGAACCGGAAGCCATTCAGGATATTGATGATATTGCCGGTTATAATATGCAAGAAGGTTTGGCATTGAGCGATGATGAAATTGAATACCTAGAGCAACTTTCAGAAAAACTGGGAAGAAAACTTACCGATAGCGAAGTATTTGGTTTCAGTCAGGTGAACAGTGAACATTGCCGTCATAAAATTTTCAACGGGACTTTTGTGATCGACGGAGAAGAAATGCCTTCTTCCTTATTCAAACTAATCAAAAAAACATCGAAGGAACATCCCAATACCATTGTTTCTGCCTATAAAGACAACGTGGCCTTTGTAAAAGGACCCAAAGCCACACAATTTGCACCCAAAAGTGCTGACAAACCTGATTTTTACGAAAAGAAAGAATACGATAGTGTCCTGTCACTTAAAGCCGAAACCCACAATTTCCCAACGACCGTAGAACCCTTTAATGGAGCGGCTACTGGAAGTGGTGGGGAAATCCGAGACCGTTTGGCCGGTGGAAAAGGATCACTTCCCTTAGCCGGGACTGCTGTTTATATGACATCTTATTCCCGCTTGGAAGAAAATCGTCCTTGGGAACAAGCCATGAAGGAACGTGAATGGTTGTACCAAACCCCTATCGACATTCTTATTAAAGCAAGTAATGGGGCTTCGGACTTTGGGAATAAATTTGGGCAACCATTGATCGCGGGATCTGTACTTACCTTCGAACATGAAGAGGATGCCCGTAAACTTGGTTTCGATAAGGTAATTATGCTGGCTGGTGGAATTGGCTACGGAAAGGAAAATCAAGCGTTAAAGGACACTCCAGAAACAGGAGACAAAGTAGTTATCCTAGGAGGAGAAAACTATAGAATTGGAATGGGAGGTGCTGCGGTTTCCAGTGCCGATACGGGTGAATTCTCCAGCGGAATTGAATTGAATGCCATACAACGTTCCAATCCCGAAATGCAGAAGAGAGCCGCCAATACCGTTCGAGCGTTGGTGGAAAGCGAAGAAAACCCGATCGTTTCCATTCACGACCATGGAGCGGGTGGACACCTTAACTGTTTAAGTGAATTAGTAGAAGAAACCGGAGGACACATCAACCTTGACAAATTACCTGTGGGAGATCCTACACTTTCGGCCAAAGAACTTATCGGTAACGAGTCCCAAGAGCGTATGGGATTGGTCATTGGCCAAAAAGATATCGATTTATTGCAACGCGTGGCCGATCGGGAACGATCGCCTATGTACGAGGTAGGAGACGTAACTGGAGATGGTCGTTTCTGTTTCGAAAGTGAAAAAACGGGTGACAAACCCATGGATTTTGCTTTGGAGGATATGTTTGGGAGTTCTCCCAAAACCATCATGAACGATACCACTATCGTTCGAAACTACAAGAACCCAGAGTATACTTCAGAAAATATAAAGGCCCATTTGGATCAGGTGCTTCAATTGGAAGCTGTGGCCTGTAAAGATTGGCTTACTAACAAAGTAGACCGTTGCGTGGGTGGTTTGGTAGCCAAACAGCAGTGTACGGGACCATTACAACTTCCGTTGAACAACTGTGGGGTTATGGCGTTAGATTATGATAATCACCAAGGAATTGCTACTGCTATCGGACATTCCCCAGTTTCAGGATTGTTGGATCCTGTTGCAGGTTCCAGAAACTCGATTACGGAGGCGTTGACGAATATGGTTTGGGCGCCGTTGGAAGATGGAATTAAGAGCGTATCCCTTTCGGCCAACTGGATGTGGCCCTGTAACAATCCTGGAGAAGACGCTCGACTGTACAAAGCTGTAGAAGCGATAAGTGAGTTTGCTATTGGATTGGGAATCAATGTCCCTACTGGAAAGGACTCCCTTTCCATGAAGCAGAAGTACAAGAATGATGAAGTGATCGCACCGGGAACCGTTATTATTTCGGGAGCAGGTCATTGTAATGATATTAGAAAGGTTGTAGAGCCTGTCTTGCAGAAAAATGCAGGTAGCATTTACTATATCAATGTTTCACAGGATGCCTATAAATTGGGCGGTTCCTCTTTCGCACAAATCTGCAATGCTATTGGGAACGAAGCGCCTTCAGTAAAAGATGCAAGTTACGTAGCGAAGGTGTTCAACACCCTTCAGCAATTGATTCAGGATGGAAAAATCTCTGCAGGACATGATGTAGCTTCCGGCGGACTTATTACTACCTTATTGGAAATGTGTTATGCAGATGTGGATCTGGGAGCCCAATTGAATCTAACTGGACTGGGAGAGACCGACAGCACAAAAGTGTTGTTTGCAGAAAACTGCGGAGTCGTTTTTCAAGCTTCGGAAGATACTTCTGTAGAACAATTGCTTTCTGAAAATGGAATTACCTTCCACAATATTGGTTCGGTGATTGAAGGTAATACAATGACCATTGCCAATCATGGGGAAAATTTACAATTCTCTGTTTCCGAAACCAGGGATACTTGGTACAAGACTTCTTATTTATTGGATAAGAAGCAAACGGCAGGAAACCTTCCTAAGGAACGCTATGACAATTACAAACATCAACCCCTGACCTATAACTTTCCAGCTCATTTTGATGGTAAATTACCAGCATCTGCAGAATGGTCTTCTTCCGAAAGAAAGATTAAGGCAGCTATTATCCGAGAAAAAGGAAGTAATAGCGAACGTGAAATGGCACATGCCATGTACCTCGCTGGGTTTGATGTAAAAGACGTACACATGACCGACTTAATCTCTGGTCGTGAAACCTTAGAGGATATTCAATTTATAGGAGCTGTGGGTGGATTCTCCAACAGTGATGTATTAGGATCGGCCAAGGGTTGGGCAGGTGCTTTCCTTTATAATGAGAAAGCCAATACAGCATTAAAGAACTTCTTTAATCGTGAGGATACCCTTTCGGTAGGAATCTGTAACGGATGCCAATTGTTTTTGGAATTGGATCTTATTAATCCAGATCACGAGAAATTGGCAAAGATGCATCACAACGATTCCCAAAAACACGAGAGTGCATTTACCAGTGTGACTATTAAAGAAAACAATAGTGTGATGCTAGGTTCTCTTGCAGGAAGCACGTTGGGAATTTGGATCAGTCATGGAGAAGGAAAATTCAATCTCCCAATGCCCGAAAACCATTATAATATCGTCGCTAAGTATGGGTATGAGGGATATCCTTCCAATCCGAATGGCAGTGACTACAATACGGCGATGATTTGCGATCCTAGCGGGCGTCATTTGGCTACCATGCCACACTTTGAACGTTCTATGTTCCAGTGGAATTGGGCGAACTATCCGCAAGGAAGAAAAGACGAAGTTTCTCCTTGGTTGGAGGCTTTCGTAAATGCCAGAAAGTGGTTAGAAAGCAAGTAATTTCTATGAGATTGGGGTCATAAAAATCTCACATTGGTCTTTTTCTTATAATATGTAAGTTATATTTACGTTGTGAGACCAAATACACTTAAACCTAAATAACGATTGACCCCAAAATGAAAAAACTTTTACTTACCACCTTATTACTAATTTCTGCTCTTGGATTTTCGCAAGATGTACGCGAAATCTATCAGCGCGCAAAGATCTCATTCAATCAACCTGATGACCTAAGCCGATTGGCTGCTTTGGACATTCCCGTAGAACATGGAATTCACAAAAAGGGACATTTTGTGATTAATGAATTTTCCGTTTCCGAATTGGACCGTGCACGTGCCAATGGATTTCAGGTTGAGGTTTTGATTGAAGATGCCACAGCTCATTTTCTGAAGCAAAACGAAACCTTAGGAATGGCTCCTCGTTCCAGCAACCCAAGTTGTGACGACGCAGCCGGTGATTATCAGACTCCTGCAAATTTCCACCAAGGAACCATGGGTGGATATTTTACCTACCAGGAAATGCTGAACGAATTGGACGAAATGCGTGCCGCCTACCCTAACCTCATCACGGCCAAAGAAAACATCCATAACTTCTTAACCGAAGGTCAGCCGGATCCTTCCACCACTCCACCTATTGGAGGAAATGGAATTAAATGGGTTCGTATTAGCGACAATGCCGATACTTCTAACGAAGGCGAGCCAAAAATCCTATATACTGCGATTCACCACGCAAGGGAACCCGCTTCCCTATCGCAACTTATTTTCTACATGTGGTATTTGTTGGAAAACTACGATAGCGATCCCGAAATACAAAGCATTGTAGACAACACAGAATTGTATTTTGTACCTGTGGTAAATCCCGATGGGTATCTCTACAACCAGAAAACCGATCCTAATGGTGGTGGTTTCTGGCGTAAGAATCGTAAAGGTGGTCATGGGGTCGACAACAACCGTAATTACGACTATTATATAGATGGAAATCCAAGTAATGGAGTTTGGGGTGGAGAAGGAACTTCCAGCGATCCGAATAGTGATGTATACCACGGAGCTGCGCCTTTCTCTGAAGTAGAAAACCAGGCCATGCGATGGATGGTAGAAAACCATGACTTTGTAATGGCTTTCAATAACCACACCTCTGGAAACTTATTATTATATCCTTACGGTTATACCGACAATGTACCCACTCCCGAAGACGCTTTGTTCCAGGGGGTTTCTGCAGAACTTGTTTCCCGTAATGGATTTGCCAATATGATCTCTGCCGATCTATATCCTGCCGCTGGAGATAGTGATGACTTTATGTACGGTACGGTAGGAACGCACAACAGTGTGTATGCCTTTACTCCTGAAATTGGACCTTCCTTTTGGCCAGCTGCCAGTCAGATAGAAAGTATCTGCAAGAGCATGATGTACCTAAACCTTACCTCGGCCAAAATGGTAAACAATTATGCAGCCGTAACCGATACAGGATCGCAATACATAGGAGACAATACCAATGTAGATGCTACATTCGATATTCATCGTTTGGGTCTTTCTGGATCTGGAGACTTCACAGTAAGTCTAAATCCAGTATCTGCCAATATTACTTCGGCTGGATCCCCTGTGAACTTTACAGGAATGCAAACCCTAGACACAGATAACGGAAGTATTTCATACACCTTGGATGCCAGTACTCAATCTGGTGATGACGTAGTATATGAGTTGGTGGTGAATAACGGAGCTTACGACAACATCATTACCGTGAGCAAAAAGTTTGGTTCTTTGGTAGCTATTTTCCAAGATCCAGGAGACAGTACTACCGATAATTTCGACAACAACGGATGGAGTACAACTACTACGACCTATGTTTCCCCTACAAGTTCCATTACGGAATCTCCTAGTGGAAACTATCAAAACAACGCAAACGAAACCATTACGTTAAGTGACCCCATAGACCTTACCAATGCGGCCGGCGCTAACGTAACGTTCTATGCACGATGGGATATTGAAAACAACTGGGATTATGCGCAGTTCGAGGTATCTACCGATGGTGGTAGTACTTGGGAACCACAATGCGGAAAGTTTACCAATGCAGGTAGCGACAACGGATTCCAACCAGAAGGAGAGCCATTGTACGACGGAACTCAAATTCCATGGGTATTCGAAGAGATCGATTTAAGTGACTACCTAGGTGAAAACATCCTTGTACGTTTCGAATTTAGATCGGATGGTGGTGTTCGTGACGATGGATTCTATTTCGATGACCTTCAGATCAACGTAATCGATGATGGGACATTGGCCATAGGAGATAATACCACGAGTGCTTTCAGTATTTACCCGAATCCAGTAGAAGATATTTTGAGCATTACCACTCCCCTGCAGAACTATACGGTTGAAATCTTCAACCTACAGGGACAATTGGTAAGCCGTGAAAAAAACAACAACGGTTCTAAAGTATTGGACTATAGCAACTACGCAACTGGCGTTTATCTTTTGAAGTTATCTTCCGAAGATACCGTACAAACCTTTAAGATTGTTCGCCTGTAAAGGCACACCTAAATAATAGATTTTTTAAGGCTCCCAATTGGGGGCCTTTTTTTAATGCCACTACTTTCTCAGGAATCTATCCCAAAGGGATTTCTTCGAAATGAGATTTTCTCTATTAAGATCAAGAATTTCAGGACCATTCCACTTTTTCAATAAATCTACGAAAGCATTGTAGCCTTTTTCAATCTTGAATTCGAGTTCATTCATATACAAAGGAAGTATACAGTAAATGTTGATTTTCCTTCCATCCCTGCGAATTTCCGTGAAATTACGATCAAAAGTGAGCGAAGGAAGAATGATTCCAGCCACATAATCGGTATCATGTCCATAAGGGGACAAATCTGCTTCTGCTTGAATGGTATGTCCTACCCCTATCCAAGTATTATAGAAATGTGGGAATTTCGCCGTTCTTTTCAGAATTGTCAATATCCAATCGTTCACATTTTCTCCTGTATACACTTGCCCAAATTCGATATTTTTTGGAATCAAAAGCATCAATTCCGCAAACGCCAATTCCTCAGGATTTTCGATTCCTTCATCAACTTCCATTTCCAAAGTGCTCATCCCTGATGTTAAAAGTATATTGAATGGTGCATTCTCTGGTCTGATGAGATGCACATCTACCCGTAAATCCAGAACAGGTATCTCAGTAAAAACAGAAGCTGGGCTCTCACCAAAGTATTGTGAAATGTGCTCTGCTATCCACTCTGTGTGTTCATAATAATGCTTCCTTTCTAAAAATGGATTCTGATACCCTTCCATTTGCTTTCTAGTTTCAATTAGTCATTTGGCAGCCTAAACATAATATCGGTCCGTAGCACATATTTTACACCCTCTTCCACAGGATTTCCGGCATGTTCCAAGTCATGACGAAATATCAAGGCCATTCCTTTTTCGGGTACAATTTTCAGGTCATTGAATTCAGTTGTTCCTCCCGTAAAACCATCATTCAGGTAAATCATAAAAGTGTAAAAACTGGCTTCGGATGCATTTCTAATAAAGCTCTGATCCCGATGCTTTTTAAATTCCTGAAGCGAACCATATTTATAAAACCGGAAACGTTCGTTTAATCCGATAGCGGTACTTTTTCCATAAGCATTCGGTACGTGATCTTTTACAGCTTCCCAAATCCCCAGCGCTAAATCTTCATTGGTATACTGCACCCTTTTATTGTTTCGTATATGATCCACCCTTCTCTGCCCAAAATCGGTTTGCACGGTCGCTGCTTCATACCCATAAGCCTCACTTATTCTGATATACTTATCGCATTCTTCGGGGTTCCAAAAACCCTTCATGGTGATGATATGATCGGTATGCTGCACTAGTTCCAACGCCTAATTATTTAAGATTAACGACATATTAAGCCACAAATATAATCCAATCAATCTCTTGGAAGGTGGAAGCTTAGCAATTATGCCGTACCTTAGCAACACTTCACCTATTCGGAAAAGAAAATGAAACGATTTATCTTATCAACACTCTTGCTGTTTAGCCTTACGGGTTTTGCGCAAGAAGTTCAGGAAATCCATCAACGCGCTAAAATCCATTTCAACGATCCCAGCGATATCAACACATTATTAAACCTTGGAATCGCAGTAGACCATGGAATCAACTTAAGAGAGAACTTTGTGCTCAGTGACTTTTCGGTTTCCGAAGTGCAAAAAGCCATGCAAGCGGGTTTTAAAGTGGATGTTTTAATTGAAGATTCCAAAGCCTATTTTCTTCAAAACAATAAAAAGGTAACCATAAACAGGGAAGCCGCTGTTTGCGGAAATGCCTACGAAGTACCCGATAATTGGAATTTCGGAAGCATGGGTGGATACTATACCTATCAAGAATTTTTGGATGAATTGGACGATATGGTGGCCCTTTATCCCGATCTCATTTCGGCTCCAGCCAATATCGGCACCTTCCTCACCGAAGGTCAACCCGACAACTCAACAACGCCCCCAATTGGAGGCAATCCCATTAAGTGGGTGAAGATTAGTGACAACCCCAATAGCAGTGCAGAGGGTGAACCCAAGATTCTTTACAACTCCATTACCCACGCGCGAGAACCCACTTCCTTATCGCAAAACCTGTTTTTTATGTGGTACCTGTTGGAGAACTACGAAACCAATCAGGAAGTCAAAGAGATTGTAGACAACACCGAATTGTACTTCGTACCCGTTATTAATCCCGATGGATATCTATACAACGAACTCACCGATCCTAACGGTGGAGGATTTTGGCGTAAAAACCGAAAAGATGGGCATGGTATAGACAATAACCGAAACTACGACTACTATATTGGCGGGGATCCGGCAAACAATACCTGGGGTGGTGAAGGTACTTCTAGCGATCCCAACAGTCAGGTATACCATGGGCCCGCTCCTTTTTCGGAAGTGGAAAATCAAGCCATGCGTTGGTTTTGCGAACAACATGATTTTGTCATGGCCTTAAACAATCACAGTCACGGAGACGGTATCTTCTTTCCCTTTGGTTATACCAGTTCCGCATTTACGCCAGAACACGATTTGTATTTGGACTTCCTCGGGGAAATGACCTCCAGAAACGATTACTTTTTTGTGAAAACCAACGGGATTTCTGGTGCTGTAAACGATTTTATGTACGGCACCGTGGGAACGCATAACAAAATCTACTCTTTCCTTCCAGAAATAGGAAACCAATTCTGGTTACCTATGGACCGTATTATTCCTTCCTGTTTGGATATGATGTACATTAATATTGCTTCCGCGAAAATGACGAACAACGGTGTGAACATTTTCGATAGATCCGGCACCTACACTGGAGACCAAGCTGTGGTAGACCAAGAATTCGAATTTAAACGTCTGGGATTGAGCGAAAGCCATGATTATACCTTAAGTCTTGTTCCTGTATCTGCCAATATTGCCTCTGTGGGTAGCCCACAATCTTTTAATGGATTAGCTCCTATGGAAGTAGTTACAGGAAGTATACAATACACCTTAGAAGCAGGAACTCAAGCAGGAGATCTAATCGTTTTTGAGTTGGTAGTGAATAATGGAACCTATGATAATCGATTGTTGGTTGAAAAACGCTTCGGATTGGAAGTTCCCATATTCTATGATCCCGGAAACAGCACCACCGACAATTACGACACCAATGATTGGGGGATTAACGACGTTATCTTTGTAAGTGCGCCGAGCTCCATTGCAGATTCCCCTTTCACCCAATACGCTAACAATGTAGATACCGCTATCACCATATCAGATCCTATAGATTTGAGTGACGCCATGGGCGCGAGTGCTTCTTTTTTCGCCCGCTGGGATATAGAGAACAATGAAGACTACGCCCAATTCGAAGTCTCTATTGACAATGGAACCACTTGGATTCCTCAATGCGGAATCTATACCAACGCGGGTCAACCACAGGGTATTCAGCCAGAGGGAGAGCCTGTTTACGATGGCACTCAATTGGATTGGGTATTGGAAAAAATAGATCTTAGTGATTATATAGGCGAGAACATTTTGGTACGGTTTCAATTGGCCTCGGGTCCTTCAGGAATACGAGATGGGCTTTATTTCGACAACCTAACCATTAATATTGTGAACGAAGATGTGTTGAATACTTCAGAATTTGCTACATCAGCCTTTGGTATTTATCCAAATCCTGTGGAAGATGTGTTGAGCATTACTACCTCGGTTCAGAATTATTCCATAGAGATATACAACCTGCAAGGACAGCTAATTCGAAGTGAATTAAACAATAGCGGATCCAAAGAAATGGATTACAGTAATTTGGCCAGTGGAGTATATCTATTAAAACTCTTTAACCAAGAAACCACACAGACTTTTAAGATCGTTCGCTTATAAGTTTTTCATACTAAAACACATACATAATTATGGGATTCTTAAAAGGATCCCATTTTTTTATGGATATCATAAAACTGGATAATTTTCGCTATTTTGCATTCCTACAAATATGAGACTATGACCGACGTAAAACGACTGTTCGACTTCCCCTATTATCAACTAGCACAATACCCTCAAGAAGGGGCACTTGTTAGCAAAGTAAATGGGGAATGGATAAAAACCTCTACACAAGAGTACATTGATAAGGCCAATGCCATTAGCCGTGGATTGATTAAACTTGGGGTACAACCCAATGACAAAGTCGCTATTATTTCCATGACCAACCGCACAGAATGGAATATCTGCGATATTGGAATCCTACAAACTGGAGCCCAAGATGTGCCTATCTATCCTACTATTTCTGAAGAGGAATACGAATATGTCTTGAATCATAGTGAATCACAGTATTGCTTTGTTTCCTGTACCGAGGTATTGGAGAAAATCAACAAAATTAAAGGGAATGTGCCCACATTGAAGGGCGTATATTCCTTCGATGAAATTGGTAGTTGCGATAATTGGTCCGAAGTGTTGAAACTTGGGGACGAAAATCTGGATTTGCAGGAAGAAGTTGAAAAGCGAAAAGCAGCAGTACATGAGGATGACCTGGCTACATTAATCTACACCTCTGGTACGACCGGAAAGCCGAAAGGGGTTATGCTTTCGCACAAGAACATTGCCAGTAATGCTAAGCACAGTAGAGGACGACTGCCTATTGAAATGGGAAATTCTAAAGCCTTGAGTTTCCTTCCCGTTTGCCATATCTACGAGCGCATGCTATTGTACATGTACCAGTATTGTGGGGTGAGCATTCACTTCGCCGAAAGTTTAGAAACCATTAGCGATAACCTAAAGGAAGTGAAGCCCGAGGTAATGACGGCCGTACCACGACTTTTAGAGAAAGTATACGATAAGATTATTGCCAAGGGAACCGATCTTACAGGTATTAAGAAAAAACTATTCTTCTGGGCTGTTGGCTTAGGATTGAAATGGGAACCCTATGGCCAGAACGGTGGATGGTACGAATTTAAATTAAAGATTGCCCGAAAACTTATCTTCAGTAAATGGCAAGAAGCCTTGGGTGGAAACCTAAAGGCCATTGCCTCTGGTAGTGCTGCCTTGCAACCGAGATTGGCCCGTGTATTCAATGCGGCCGACTGTCCCGTAATGGAAGGGTACGGTCTTACCGAAACCTCACCTGTGGTATCGGTTAATGATATGCGTAATGGTGGATTCAGAATTGGAACGGTAGGAAAGGCACTTCCCGATACAGAAGTAAAGATAGCCGAAGATGGGGAAATCCTTATCAAAGGGCCTCAAGTAATGCAAGGGTATTACAAGGACCCGGAAAAATCTGCCGAGGTATTGAAAGATGGATTCTTTCATACGGGAGATATCGGAATCATTGATGAAGATGGCTTCCTTAAAATCACCGACCGTAAGAAATCCATGTTCAAAACCAGTGGTGGAAAATATGTGGCTCCACAGCTTATAGAAAATGCCATGAAACAATCGCGCTTCATTGAGCAGATTCTTGTGGTGGGAGAAGGCGAGAAAATGCCGGCGGCTCTTATTCAGCCCAACTGGGAATTTGTGGCGGACTGGTCCGAAAGAAAGGAAAAGAACATCCCAACCGATCCCAAAGAAGCCTATACCAACGAAGTGTTGATTAAGCGGATTAATAAAGAAGTGGAAAAATTCAATGAGCGCTTCGGGAAATGGGAAAAGATCAAGAAATTCGAATTAACGCCAGACATCTGGAGTATTGAAGATGGTCACCTTACCCCTACCATGAAAATGAAACGAAAGGTGATTAAACAGAAGTACATGGATCTGTACAACAAAATCTACGAGAAATAATCGTAAGCAATAGATAATAGATAAAGGAAAGGGCGGTGAATTCACTGCCCTTTTTTATTGATCGAAGAAAAATATCCTTATTTTAGAAGGGCTAAGACGTTTTTAGCACTTTTTTCGTTCTTTTTTCAGCCTCTTTTCACTTGGCAAATGCCCTCGCTGAAAATAGATTTGTGTTATCAGAATTCATAAAAATTGAAAGTCATGAAAACATCAATCAAAATTATCGTACTCGTTATGTTCCTTTTGGGAAGCGGTCCTACCCTATTTGCTCAGCGTGGAAGCAACAGCAATAGTAACCACAACAGCAATCACAACAACAACCACAATTGTTCCAGTAGCTCTACCACTAAATCCATCAGTTTAGAGGATAGTTCGAAAAATGAATCTGTCACCATTTCCGTGACCGACGAAGTGAAGTGTCTTAACATTGGGGTGTCCAGTAATATTTCTTCTGGTGCGCTGACTATGGAAATTTACAATCCCGAGGGAGACAAGCAAGGAAACTTTTCAGTAGAGAGTGAACTTAATTCTAGTTCTTCCAACACGGGAAAAAGCTCGGAAACGGTTTGTGGCCAGCTCAACAAAACCTTTAAAGAACCTATGAAGGGAGACTGGGTCATAAAACTGAAACCTAAGAAAGTAACCGGTAAAGTTCAAATTCATTCGCACCAAGCAAGCAGTAACTAAGCGTTTGCTTCCACATGAAAAACGAGACTAACCTACCATACCGATCCCTCCTCTCCTTTGGGGCGTTCCTAATCCTATTTCAGTTAGCCATAGGACAGTCCCAAGGGGAACACACACCTGGTATTAGAGGTAAATTACAACTGGATTCCATTTGGGATCCAGTGGTTTACCTCTCGCACATCCCTACCCTAAACGACATGTATCATATGTCTACAGGAATGATCATTTCTGAAGCATCCTTGGACAGCTTGGGAAATTTTTCGTTTGCCACCGATTATCTTTCCGAGGATGACCAACTGTACCGAATTCACATTTCTAAAAAAGGAGCTCCCATGGGCTCCCTCATTATTGGAGGGGATGAAGAAAATCATATGTTCGTTGTTGGTAACAAGTACTCATCCATCGTGCTCGAAAACATACCGGGCAATCCCCCGTTCACTCCTGTCGAGATCCAAGGCTATCGTCCTGCACAGGAATTACGGGAAGTAGATCGGATCTATACCTATGTGGACAGTACGCATTTTAAAGGTTCTTCGGTAAAGGGAGAATTTGTAACCAAGGCGATTTATGAAAAACTACGCTTTGTGGCCGATACCAGTTCCCATTCTTTGGTTTCCCTATACGCTTTGCATAGAAGTAAGTTTGAAACGAACTACCCTATCAACAAGTCATTTTATGAAGGATATCTAAAAAAATGGAAAGGCGAGAAATCAAATTATTTTAAAACATTTCGATCCCAATTGCCCCAAGAATCGAGTAAGGACTATACTGCCTATATCCTTATCGGATTGGCCTTTTTTATTCTAGGTTTTGTTTTGAATCATTTCCTAAAACGGAAAAAGAAAAAAGGTCCTAATCCCATTCAGAAATTGAGCGTCCAAGAAAGGAAGATCTTGGAAGAAATAAAGCAAGGACGGTCCAACAAGGAAATTTCAGAAACCTTCAATATTGGATTGAGCACCGTGAAGTCGCATGTAAGCAGTATATACACCAAACTGAACATAAAATCCCGAAAGGAAGCGATGGATTTTTAGCAAAATTGGGAGGCATGTGTAAGTGTCCGGCTGGATTTGAGACTTACCCAAGGTAATTGTAAAACTTTGCACATGCGTCTACCCAGTTTCCTTCCCATTGTTGTTTTATTTTTTGCACTCACCACCATAACCGCCCAAGAACGAACCAAAACCTATGATCAGGATGAGGAATTGGGAAAGGTAAGTTGGTACCGCGACTATGATACAGCCTTGGACCTTGCCAAAAAGGAAGGAAAGCCCGTGCTCATATTATTTCAGGAAGTGCCTGGATGTGCTACCTGCCGGAACTACGGTCACAATGTACTCTCCCACCCTTTAATGACGGAAGCCATAGAAAACGAATTCATCCCATTGGCTATTTTTAATAATAAAGGAGGGAAGGACAGACAAATCCTGAAGAAGTACAAAGAGCCCAGTTGGAATAACCCCGTAGTTCGTATTGTGAACGACAAGGGTGAGAACCTAGTGAGAAGGGTGGCCAGCGATTATTCGGCAAAAGGATTATACAACGCAATGATCAATGCGTTGGAAGCGTATGGCAATCCTATTCCAGAGTATGTAAAGATTTTGGGAAAGGAACTAACAACAACGACCGATCATAACCTTCAGGAAAAACATTTTAAGATGTATTGCTTCTGGACGGGAGAGAAAAAGCTGGGCTCACAAGATGGTGTTCTTGCCACCCAAGCAGGTTTTATGAATCGTTCGGAAGTGGTTCGGGTTATTTATGATGCCGATGAAATCTCCGAGCAAGAGCTTTCGGACTATGCTCAAGCCAATTCCATGATCCCCGTTGCCAAGACCCAGTTTCAATGGTCACCAAGGGATGAGGATTATTTCATTCAGCACAGCCGATTTAAACATGTCCCACTCACCGAAGTTCAAAAAACCAAGATAAACAGTGCGTTAGGATTAAAACAGAACCCCCAGAAATATTTGAGTCCGAAGCAATTGGAATGGTTTAAGCACCCCAAAACCAAGGAATCCATTTTCGATCAGGATTTCTTCGAATCTTGGGATAAATTGTCCATGCTCAACTAAAACCCCTCTTTTACAGACCACTTTGCAAAAACTTAACACAAAAAATAACTATTTGCTATGCATGCATAATATTTTTTTCTATCTTTGAAGGAATAATTTCAAACAAGATTCCCCTTGAAAGAAAAAACCATAGACTACATACTTCGGGCCACTTGGATGGCGGTACAGAAAATGTACAACGAAGAAGCCGGAAAAAAGGAAAGTACCATGGCCACTGGATTTGCTTTAATCAGCATCGATCCTGAGGAAGGTACCCCTTCTACGGCCTTAGGGCCAAAAATGGGAATGGAGGCTACGAGCCTTTCCCGAACATTAAAAAACATGGAGGACAAAGGACTTATCGTCCGAAAGCCCAATCCTGCCGATGGACGCGGGGTGCTTATTCACCTTACCCCTTTTGGCGTAGAGATGCGCGAGTTCTCCAAGCAGGTGGTACTTCGCTTCGACGAAGCGGTGCGGGAGCAGGTTTCCGAAAAGGACCTGGACACCTTTAAAACGGTAGCCAATACCATATTAGATTTGATTCAATCCAAAAAAATATACACGACAAAAAAACAAACCGTATAATGCCAAAAAGAAGAATAGAAAAAGTAGCAGTGATCGGCTCCGGGATCATGGGAAGCGGAATTGCTTGTCATTTCGCTAATATTGGAGTGGAAGTCCTGCTATTGGATATTGTTCCTAGGGAACTGAACGACAAAGAGAAAGCCAAAGGCCTTTCCCTAGAAGATAAAGTAGTGCGTAATCGTCTGGTAAATGATGCACTGGCCAACTCCATTAAATCCAAACCGGCCCCACTCTACCATAAGAAATTTGCCAGTCGAATTACGACAGGGAATTTGGAAGATGATATTGCCAAAGTAGCTGATGTCGATTGGATTATTGAGGTGGTAGTAGAGCGCTTAGACATTAAGCAACAGGTTTTCGAGAACCTTGAAAAACATAGAACTCCCGGGACTTTGATTACTTCAAACACATCGGGGATTCCGATCAAATTTATGAACGAAGGGCGCAGTGAAGACTTCAGAAAACACTTCTGTGGGACACACTTCTTTAACCCCCCACGATATTTGAAATTATTCGAAATCATTCCAGGACCAGACACTTCGCAAGAAGTACTTGATTTCCTGAATGGATACGGAGAGCAGTTCCTTGGTAAGACTTCGGTTATCGCCAAAGATACCCCAGCCTTTATCGGAAACCGTATTGGTATTTTCGGAATCCAAAGCCTTTTCCACCAGGTAAAGGAAATGGGATTGACTATAGAGGAGGTGGACAAGTTAACGGGGCCTGTGATTGGCCGCCCCAAATCGGCAACCTTCCGTACTGTAGATGTGGTAGGATTGGATACCTTGGTACATGTTGCAAATGGAATTCACCAAAACTGCCCGGATGATGAGGAACACGACTTGTTCCAATTGCCAGGTTTCATCGACAAAATGATGGAAAACAAGTGGCTGGGAAGCAAGACCGGACAGGGATTTTATAAAAAAGTAAAAGGGGATGATGGTAAATCAGAAATCCTTTCTTTGGATCTGGACACCTTAGCCTATAGAGGTAAAAAGAAAGCCAACTTTGCTACTTTAGAAATGACCAAGAGCATCGATAAGGTAATCGATCGTTTTAAGGTATTGGCTGGAGGAAAAGACAAGGCAGGCGAATTTTACCGCAAGAACTTCGGAGCCATGTTTGCCTATGTTTCGAAAAGAATTCCAGAAATCACAGACGAACTCTATAAAATAGACGATGCCATGAAGGCCGGTTTCGGTTGGGAACACGGTCCTTTCGAAATTTGGGATGCCATAGGTGTTGATAAAGGAATTGAACTCATAAAGGCATTGGACAAAGAACCCGCTGCTTGGGTAACCGAAATGATGGCCGAAGGAAAAGACAGCTTCTACACCGTAAAAGACGGAGCTTCTTATTTCTATGACATTCCGAAGAAATCGCACGAAAAAATCCCTGGACAGGATGCCTTCATCATTTTGGATAACATCAGAAAATCCAACGAGGTATTCAAGAACAGTGGCGTGGTCGTAGAAGATTTGGGAGACGGAATCTTGAATTGCGAATTCCAAAGCAAAATGAACAGCATTGGCGGTGACGTTCTTGCTGGATTGAACAAAGCCCTAGACCTAGCAGAAGCAGATTTCGACGGATTGGTGATTGGAAACCAAGGAGCGAATTTCTCTGTGGGAGCCAATATCGGAATGATATTCATGATGGCCGTTGAACAGGAATATGATGAGTTGAATATGGCCATAAAATACTTCCAGGACAGTGTAATGCGATTGCGTTACTCCTCTATCCCAACGGTAGTAGCTCCGCACGGAATGACCTTGGGTGGTGGATGCGAAATGACCTTACATGCTGATCGTATAGTGGCGGCTGCCGAAAGCTACATCGGATTGGTAGAATTTGGTGTTGGGGTGATCCCTGGCGGAGGTGGATCTAAAGAAATGGCGATGCGCGCCAGTGATTCCTTCCAGAAGAACGATGTTGAACTCAATAGACTACAGGAGTACTTCTTGACCATAGGAATGGCCAAAGTATCTACTTCGGCTTACGAAGCCTATGACTTGGATATCCTAAAGCCTGGAAAGGACATTGTGGTAGTGAACAAAGACCGTCAGATCGCGACAGCCAAGGCCGTTGCACGTCATATGGCCGATATGGGTTATACGAAGCCTATTAGAAGAAAGGACGTAAAGGTACTTGGAAAGCAGGCACTAGGAATGTTCTTGGTAGGAACCGATAGTATGGAAGCCAGTAACTACATAAGTGAGCATGACAAGAAGATTGCCAACAAACTGGCTTACGTAATGGCTGGTGGAGATCTTTCTGAACCGACGATGGTAACCGAGCAATACCTATTGGATTTAGAACGTGAGGCTTTCTTAAGCCTTTGTGGTGAGCGCAAGACCCTAGAGCGATTGCAGCATATGATCCAGAGAGGAAAACCTTTGAGAAATTAGAGGTGAAAAGTGAGATGTGACAACCTTTCAACTTAAAACTCAACACTTAAAACTTAATATTTAAAACTTAAAACTCAACACTGTTTACAACATGAAAACAGCATATATAGTAAAAGCATATAGAACCGCGGTTGGGAAAGCCCCAAGAGGAGTGTTCCGTTTTAAAAGAGCCGACGAATTGGCCGCCGAAACCATCGAGCACATGATGAAGGAACTCCCCCAATTGGACAAAAAACGCATAGACGATGTGATCGTTGGAAATGCTATGCCCGAAGGATCCCAAGGATTGAACATGGCCCGTCTTATTTCCTTAATGGGATTGGACATCGTAGACGTTCCCGGAGTAACCGTAAATAGATTCTGCTCTTCAGGAGTGGAAACCATCGGGATCGCTACCGCCAAGATTCAAGCAGGAATGGCAGACTGTATCATCGCCGGAGGATCGGAAAGTATGAGCTCTGTTCCTATGACTGGATTCAAGCCCGAATTGAATTACGACCTCATTAAATCTGGACACGAAGATTACTATTGGGGAATGGGAAATACGGCAGAAGCCGTGGCTAATCAGTTCAATGTTTCCCGAGAGGATCAAGATGAGTTCGCCTACAATAGTCATATGAAAGCGTTGAAGGCGCAAGCAGAAGATCGTTTTCAAGATCAAATTGTTCCTATAGAAGTAGAACAAACCTATATAGACGAAAACGGTAAGAAAGCCACTAAAAGTTATACGGTAACCAAAGATGAAGGGCCCCGAAAAGGAACGAATATGGAAGCATTGGGCAAGCTACGCCCTGTGTTTGCTCAAGGTGGAAGTGTGACTGCCGGTAACTCTTCGCAAATGAGCGACGGTGCTGCCTTTGTTATGGTAATGAGTGAAGACATGGTGAAAGAATTAAACTTGGAGCCCATTGCACGAATGGTGAATTACGCCGCTGCTGGAGTGGAACCAAGAATCATGGGAATTGGCCCTGTAAAGGCTATTCCTAAGGCATTGAATCAGGCAGGACTGAAACAAGATGACATCAACCTCATTGAATTGAACGAAGCTTTTGCTTCCCAAAGTCTGGCCGTGATTCGCGAGTTGGGCTTAAACCCAGACATCGTGAACGTAAATGGTGGTGCTATTGCACTGGGGCACCCACTGGGATGTACGGGAGCCAAACTATCCGTTCAGTTGTTTGACGAAATGCGCAAACGCAACATGCAAGGGCAGTACGGAATGGTAACCATGTGCGTGGGAACCGGACAAGGTGCAGCAGGAATATTCGAATTTTTAAACTAATACAAACCCCAACCCGCAAGGGTTAAAGCATATATAATCATGGAAACGATAGACAATATAAAAGAGAACATTCTTCGCGGAGGACAATTCTTGGTAAAGGAAACCCCTTGTGAAGATGTATTTACGCCGGAGGATTTTTCTGAAGAGCAGAAAATGATGAAAGAATCGGTTAAGGAATTCGTAGATCGCGAAATCTGGCCGTTGAAGGAGCGATTCGAAAAGAAGGACTATGCCCTTACCGAAGAGATCATGCGCAAAGCAGGAGAAATGGGGCTTTTGGGGATTGCCGTTCCTGAAGCTTACGGCGGATTGGGAATGGGATTCGTTACCACCATGTTGGTGTGCGACTATATTTCTGGAGCTACGGGATCTATCGCTACCGCCTTTGGAGCACACACGGGAATCGGTACCATGCCAATTACCCTTTATGGAACCGAAGAGCAACGTCAAAAATACGTACCTAAGTTGGCCAGTGGAGAGTGGTTCGGAGCCTACTGTTTAACAGAGCCCGGAGCAGGAAGTGATGCCAATAGCGGAAAGACCAAAGCCGTCCTTTCGGAGGATGGTACTTACTACAGCATTAGCGGACAGAAAATGTGGATCTCAAATGCTGGTTTCTGTAATGTATTCATCGTTTTTGCCCGTATTGAGGACGACAAAAATATTACAGGATTCATTGTAGAAAATGATCCCGAAAATGGAATTTCCCTAGGAGAAGAAGAGCATAAATTGGGGATTCACTCCTCCTCTACCCGTCAGGTGTTCTTTAACGAAACCAAAGTACCTGTAGAGAATATGCTTTCGGAAAGAGGAAACGGTTTCAAGATTGCAATGAACGCGTTGAACGTAGGACGTATTAAATTAGCGGCCGCTTGTCTGGATGCACAAAGAAGAGTGATCGACGGATCGGTAAAGTATGCCAACGAGCGTATTCAGTTTAAAACCCCTATTGCCAAGTTTGGTGCTATTAAAGCAAAGATTGCTGAAATGGCTACAAGTATGTATGTGGGAGAAAGCGCTTGTTATCGTGCTGCAAAAAACATTGAGGATCGTATCAACATCCGAATGAGCGAAGGGAATACCCATCAGGAAGCAGAACTGAAAGGTGTAGAGGAATACGCCATTGAATGTTCCATTTTGAAAGTAGCTGTTTCTGAAGATATTCAAAACTGTTCCGATGAAGGGATCCAGATTTTTGGTGGAATGGGCTTTAGTGCCGATACCCCTATGGAGTCGGCTTGGAGAGACGCACGTATTTCCAGAATTTACGAAGGAACGAACGAGATCAACAGAATGCTTGCCGTAGGAATGTTGGTGAAGAAAGCGATGAAAGGACATGTACAACTTTTGGAACCTGCCATGGCAGTAGCCAACGAATTGACCTCTATTCCTTCTTTCGACACTCCAGACTATTCTGAAGCATTATCCGAGGAAAAAGCCATCCTAGCAAAATTGAAAAAGGTATTCCTTATGGTAGCCGGAAGTGCTGTTCAGAAATACGGACCTGCCCTTGAGGAGCACCAACAACTTTTAATGGCCGCAAGTGACATCTTGATAGAGATTTATATGGCGGAAAGTGCTATCTTGCGTACTGAGAAGAATATCAAGCGTTTTGGTGAAGAAGCTCAAAAAGAGCAGTTGGCCATGACGCAATTGTACTTATACAACGCGGTAGATACCATTACCAAAAAAGCGAAGGAAGGTATTGTTTCTTTTGCCGAAGGTGACGAGCAACGCATGATGCTTATGGGATTGAAACGCTTTACCAAGTACCAGAACATGCCCAATGTGGTAGCGCTTCGTAATTTGATAGCAGAAAAAGTTACAGCGGAGAATACCTATCCGTTTTAAAGAAAAGATTCAATTATCTTCCATTTTTGAATCTTGGTTAGTTAGTTGAATACCGCCTTCAGAAATGAGGGCGGTTTTTTTTATGATTTTCGTGTTAAATTTTATTAAATCGTAAGGAAATTGTCATCATAAAGACTAATAACTACTAAATCGATAGACTTTTAGGAATTAAAACCCTAGTATTTACTGGGGTTTAGAGCTCATTCTTAAATGCACTTTTAACCACTTTTTTTTGTAAATTGCTGAAAAAATTATCCCTATGAAGTTTTTTACTAGCACCCTAACCCTCTGTCTGTTAGCTTCTTTAGGTTTTGCCCAATCACCCGTTGTGCAAAATACAACCCCAAATAGACAATCAATGGCCTCAGAACCAGGGGCTCCCATTACGATTTCTTTCGATCAAGCTTTGAACCCTGCAACGGTAACTGCAGATTCTTTTATGGTATTTGGACGTTGGTCCGGACCTATGGATGGATCCATTAGCTTAGATGCAGGTAATACCGAAGTTACTTTTACCCCTCAACGTAATTTCTTTTACGGGGAATGGATAACTGTTCGTCTTACCACGGCCATAGAAAATGACAGTGGTGATGCCTTAGAAAATGGATATGCCTACAATTATTGGATCAAGACCCTTACGGGGACTTTGAATCAAACGTTGGTAGATCAGTTTTCAGCTAGGGAAGCAGGAGAGACCTTTATTCAGTGTTATGGTGCCTATGCAGGCGATGTAAACCACGACGAATATTCGGATTTGGTGGTTATTAACGAAGACTCCGAAGATATCCGTGTTTTCTTGAACAATGGATCGGGTGGCTACGATGATTTCACCGTATTCGATATGCCCAATGCTAGTAAACCAAGTACTAACGAAGGAGCCGATTTTGATCATGATGGTATGATCGATATTGCTATTGGAAGCATTCAGAACAATAATGTAAGTGTGTTTATGGGTGATAATGCAACCATTTTCGATCCGGAATTAGGGTATTCGGCAGACAATGGAGTGCGTGGTGTTGCAGTAATCGATGTAAATGGAGACGGATGGGATGATTTGGCAACTGCCAACAGAACTGCTAGTACCTACTCCATTCTTATAAACGATGGTACTGGAAGCTTCAATGCTCCTATCACGACAAATGCGAGTATCGCAGGAGAAACTTCTATAGTAGCTGTAGATCTAAACAATGACGGAATCCAAGACTTAGTGATTGGAGGATTTAATAGTAGCAATGTCCTTACCTTGTTAAATGACGGGCAGGGGAATTTCACCGAAACAGATACGGTTTCCATTTCTGGATCTCCTTGGATGTTAGCAGCCGGAGATATGGATAATGATGGAAATATTGATGTTGTGTCGGTCAACTCTTCTTCAGGAGAAGTAAGTATCCTTTTGGGAGACGGTGCTGGAAACCTTTCCTTAAATAACGAATACAGTGTTGGAAGCTTTTCTTTGGCCATAGATGTTGGAGATATTGATGGAGACCAAGATTTAGATTTCATTGCGAGCAATTTCTCGTCAGGTGATTTCACCTTATATGAAAACGTAGGGGGTGGTACTTTTGCCAACCCTATTACATATGATGCTGTTCAGGCAGGTTCTTGCGCTATTTTACATGATAGAAACAATGACGGTGCTATGGACATCACCTTAATAGATGAGTTGGAAGATGTAGTCATCCTATATGAAAATGAGCCTATCCTTAATAATGTAGATCATGAGAATGACGAGCTCATCATCTACCCTAATCCTTTTAAAGATGCTATTTCTATTCAAGGACTCCCTGGAGGAACCAGTGGTAGAATCGTTATTTATGATCTTCAAGGAAGGGTTATTCACAACGTAAATTTCTTGACTTCCGCTTCAGGAACGACTATGGTAAGACTTGGGGATGTTGTATTATCCGAAGGCTTCTATATCTTGGAAGTTGAAGAAGATGGACTACGCAAAAAGAAAAGAAGAAAAATTATTCGTAAGAAGCGAAAATAAAAACCGTTTAGAGATCCGTTGAAACACCTTTTTTCCATTTTCTGCTGTCTTAGCACGCTTGTCGCGATAAGTCAAACGAATACGGAAGTGTTTTTAGCGGATCTTTCTTTTACGGAAGATCGAGAATTCAAAGTCTCCAATTTTCAGAATATCTCTTACAATGAAGGGTATGACAATCAACCTTCATTTACCCAAGATGGCCTTCTTCTCTACGCCAAAACCCAAAATGAACAGACAGATATAGCAGTATTCGATCCTGCCTTCTGGTCAACGCAATGGTTGTTCGAAGGAACTCCCGGAGGCGAATATTCCCCGCAAAGAATAGGTTCGACTCAAGACTTCACCGCGGTTCGTTTGGATCCCGATGGGAAACAACGACTCTACCGCTATCGTTCGGGAGAAGCACCTGTAGCATACATCAAGGACCTTAGGGTAGCTTATTATGCGCACTACGATGAGAACACTTTATTGAGCTCCGTTTTGTCTGGAAATCAATTGGACTTGGTCATCAGCGATATTGCCTCCCAAAAGAGTGATACCCTGTTAGATCGATCGGGTCGCTCCATTCATAAAGTTCCCGCTACAGATGCCATGAGTTACACCGCCGTTAACGAGGAAGGCAATTGGGATGTGTATCAGTTAGATACAAAAACAAAGGAAAGCTTTTTCGTGGCACAATTACCCATAGGCATTCAGGATCATGTTTGGTTAGATGGTTCTAAAATGTTGATTGGTAGTGGTAATAAATTGTATCTATACGATTTATTCGGAGACGGCGAATGGCAATTGTTCGCAGATCTTTCGGCCTACAAAATAGAGAACATTACACGTATGGCCGTTAGTCCGGATCGCAAGCGATTGGCCATAGTAGCCGAGGCACTTTCACCTTCAGAAATCGTACAAGCCCATATAGCACCTTACAACGAAGGACGATTGGATGATTTTGCCAACGCCTTTTCAGAGAATGTAGTAGTGCGTAATTTTCCCGCAGACACCACTTCTATGGGAAGAGCGGAAATGCGTGCGGGTTATGAACGCTTCATGAAGAACAATTCCAATTTAACGGTCAAAGTAGAAAACAGGATCGCCTACAAGAATGTCGTAGTAGACGAAGAAACTGGCACCGTAAACAATGACACTTTTCATCAAGCCACTATATACGAGACAGGACTAGGGAGTATTCAGTCCATGACCTTTATTCACAATAAAAAAACCTCCAAAGACCCCACGATCATCGTAGACAAACAGCTAGAAGCCTATAATGCTAGGAACATTGATGAATTCATGGCCACCTATGCAGACGATATTAAGCTCTATTCCTTTCCTCATCGATTTATGTCCGAAGGACAAGCTTCCATGAAGACAAACTACGCATCCTTTTTTGAAGCAACGCCCGACCTTAACTGCACGATTAAAAACAGAATTGTCGTTGGTAACAAGGTAATCGATGAAGAGTTTTTGACCATTAATGGAAAGAACTACTCCGCCATAGCCATTTATGAAGTAGAAAATGGATTGATCTCCAAAGTGACGTTTATACAATAACATGAGGCTCATTTCCTATACCTTCTTTGTATTCGTATCCTTCTTGTTGCTTCTTAGCTGTGAAGGGGAGGAAGACAGATCTCCCAATTGTACTACGGTTACATGTCCTCCAAATTCGTTTTTAATCAACATTCAGGACACAGACGGCAACCCGCTCATAAATTCCGTTTTCGTGGGGGATTCCTTCAAATTTTATACCCCCACCACTACCCTATATGTAAAGACCTTTCAGCAACAGAACGATGTATTACATATCCGCTATCCGGAAATCGAAACAGGAACTACCTATTTCTTGGAATTGGATGAAACGGAAGTGGATACATTAACCGTTAACTTCACTGTTACCGAACAAACCTGCTGCATCTCTTACAACTTAGATTCCCTCCGCTATAATGGAGTCAACGCTCCCATAAATTCTCAAGAGCTTATTGTTTTAACGAGGCAATAATTTGGCGCTATAATTTTTACTAATTTTAGTGAATTACATAAGCCATGAAAAAAAATCTACTCCTCTTATTTATTCTGAATGCGTTTTTACTGAATGCACAGACAGACCCTAAGATGTACGATATCATTGCCGGGGTTTCTGCAGATCGCCTAGAAAAGGACATTGCCACCTTAGCCAATTTCGGAACGCGCCATACCTTAAGCGATACGGTGTCGGACACACGAGGAATTGGAGCCGCACGACGCTGGATCAAGGCAGAATTCGATAAGGTCTCCCAAGAATGCAATGGATGCTTGGACGTATTCTACCAAAAGGACTTGGTAAAGGAAGGTACCAATGGAAGGATTACCAAAGACGTTTGGGTGGTGAATGTAGCCGCCGTTCAAAAAGGCACCAAATACCCCAATCGATATATCATTATGAGCGGGGATATCGACTCCCGCGTAAGCGATCCCAATAATTATACCGATGACTCCCCTGGAGCTAACGACAATGCCAGTGGAATGGCCGGAGCTATAGAAGCAGCCCGTATATTGAGTAAGTATTCTTTCGAAAGCAGCATTGTTTATTTGGGATTGAGTGGTGAGGAGCAGGGGCTTTTTGGCGGAAAGGGATTTGCCAATTACGCTAAGGAAAATGGATGGGAGATTATTGGAGTACTCAATAATGATATGATCGGAAACATTACTGGAGTAGATGGGGTGATTAGCAATCGTGATTTCCGAATTTTTAGTGAACCCGTTCCTCCTACAGAGTCCGAAGACAGCAGAAAACGAAGACGATATACCGGTGGCGAAGTAGATGGTATTTCGCGTCAGTTGGCACGCTATGTCCATAAAACTACTCAAACTTATATGCCAGAAATGAATCCTATGCTTGTTTATCGCTTGGATCGTTTCGGACGAGGCGGACATCATCGCCCGTTCTGCGATGTGGGCTTTCCGGGTATTCGAATCATGGAAGCACACGAAAACTATACGCAGCAGCATCAAGACATCCGTAATGAAAATGGAATAGAATACGGTGATAAACTGAAATTTGTCAACTTCGACTATGCAGCTAAACTTACTGGGGTTAATGCGATAACTATGGCGAGTCTGGCATCTGCCCCACCCGCTCCAAATAACGTAAAGATTGGTGGCATTGTAGAACCTTCGACCAAGTTAAAATGGGATAAGGTTGAAGGTACCGTGGGATATAAAATTTACTGGAGGGACACCACCTCCCCTACTTGGGATTACAGTAGATTTGTAGGCGATGTCTTAGCCTATACCTTGGAAGGCATTGTTATTGATAATTACCTTTTCGGAGTTGCCGCTGTGGGTAAAGATGGCCACGAAAGTGTGGTGGCTTTCCCAGAAGGTACTTTTAGGAATTAATTTAAACCGATTTATGAAATTGATACGATTATGGGTTTTATTGCTCACAATTACTGCAGGAGCGCAAACCTTTAGCGAACAGGATCGCCTTATGGGCTCCATCACCCCAGAAAGGGCCTGGTGGGACCTTCAGCATTACGATCTTTCCGTGGAGGTATTTCCTTCCACAAAATCTATAAAAGGCACCAATACCATTACCTATACGGTTTTGGAAAGCAAGAGAGTGATGCAGATAGAACTCCAAAACCCTATGAAAATTGATAAAGCCGTGCAAAACGGAAAGGAACTATCTATAAAGAAGGAAGGAGCCGTTCATTATATCAAACTAAAAAAGCAAAAAGAAGGACAAGTAAATAAAATTACCCTTCACTTTTCCGGCGCTCCAAAAGTTGCTGTACGTGCTCCTTGGGATGGTGGATTTACCTGGGACAAGGATAGCGCGGGCAATGATTTTATTGCTACTGCCAATCAGGGTATTGGAGCTAGCATTTGGTGGCCCAATAAGGATCATCCAGAAGATGAACCCGACAAAGGCTTGGATCTAGCCATTACAGCACCATCACATTTGGTTGCAGTAGGCAACGGAAGGCTTCAAAAAACCGACGATCATGGAACAACCAAGACTTGGCATTGGAAGGTAGTAAACCCTATCAATAATTACGGCGTGAATGTGAATATTGGGGATTATGTGAACTTTTCGGAAAAGCACGAAGGCATAAAAGGCATGCTGGATCTAGATTATTGGGTATTGCGTGAAAACTTAGAGAAGGCTGAGGTTCAATTCGAACAAGTTCCTATGATGATGAATGCGTTCGAATACTGGTTTGGCCCCTACCCTTTTTACGAAGATAGCTTTAAGCTGGTAGAAGTACCTTACTTGGGTATGGAGCACCAAAGTAGTGTTACCTACGGAAACAAATATGAGAATGGATATTTAGGTAGTGACCTTAGCGGAAGTGGCTGGGGCCTGCGCTTCGATTTTATCATCATTCACGAGGCAGGTCACGAGTGGTTTGCTAACAATATTACCAATAAGGATGTCGCCGATATGTGGATACACGAGGGCTTTACAGCCTATAGTGAGAATCTCTATTTAGATTATCATTTCGGGCCAGTAGCTTCCAGTGAATATGTGACGGGGACCCGTAGGGGTATTCAGAATGATCGACCCCTTATAGGTACCTACGGGGTGAGAAATGAAGGTAGTGGTGACATGTATTATAAAGGCGCCAATATCCTGCATACATTAAGACAACTTTTGGAAGACGATAAGAAATGGCGGAATATCCTCAGAAAAATGAATGAGGTGTTCTATCATAAAACAGTTTCCTCTAAAGAAGTGGAAGCATTCCTAAGCAAGGAAACAGGCATTGACCTCACCGAATTCTGGGAGCAGTATCTAAGAACTACCATGGTTCCGAAGGTAGAATATGAAATAGACGGTAAAAACCTCAAATATCGCTACACAAACATCATTGACAAGTTCGATATGCCAGTGATCATGCTGATAAATGGAAAGGAAGAATGGATGTATCCCAAAGCCGAATGGAATACTAAAGAATTTGGATCGACTATTAAAGAAGCTTCCATTAAGATCGACTTTTACGTAGATGCTGCACGAATAAACCCATAATGGAAGAAAGACCCGAACTGTATTTTCCCAGGGATGTAGAATGGCATGAGTGGCTATTGCTCAACCACGACCGCTATCCTAAGGGGATATACCTTATTTTCTATAAACTGGAAACGGGCATCCCTACCATGCGGTGGGAAGAAGCCGTTAAGGTCGCCTTGTGTTTTGGTTGGATAGATAGTACCGTAAAGAGTTTGGGAGGCGGAAAACGAAGGCAATACTTCTGTCCGCGTAACCCTAAGAGCACATGGAGCAAGCTAAATAAATCCTACATCGAAATCCTTGAAATGGAAGGACTTATTCACGAAAGTGGATGGAAAATGATAGAATTGGCCAAGGAAACCGGTACTTGGAGCGCCATGGACGATGTAGAAAACGGAGTGATTCCAGAAGATTTACGAAAGGCCTTCGATGCATCCCCTCAGGCTTTTGAAAACTATCAAAACTTCGCTTTTGGGTATAGAAAAAGCTATCTAAGCTGGCTTTATGGTGCGAAGCGGGAAGAAACCCGACAAAAGCGGATTTCTGAGATTATTCGGCTTTGCAAAGCCAATATAAAATCGAGAATGTAGCTTAATTTAAAAGGAATTATGGTTAAATAAATAGCTGTAATTTTTAGTTTCGATTCGTTTCGTTTATATTTGGGTTCAACTTTACGAAAATTAGTTTAGCGACTATACAGTATCGGCACCAAGATTATGGTTTTGGTCATCTCCCCAGACGGAAATGTAAGGTTTGCGTCAACCAGAACTGCTCTAATTGAGGTGCCTTTTTTTATTTCCCTAGTTTTTCTCCTTTAAGTATCTTTCTGAAAAATTCATTCAATGCCCTTAGCTCAATTCAATATAGCCGAAGCGCTGGCCCCTATGGATAGCCCTGTCATGGCCGATTTTGTAAACAACATAGATCGCCTCAATGCCCTTGCCGATGATCACAAAGGCTTTATATGGCGGTTGAAGAGCGATGATGCAGATCATGCCTATGACATTCAGGCATATGAAAATGAATCCATGATCGTAAACATGAGCGTTTGGGAAGACAAACAAAGCCTTTTCGAATTTGTTTACCAATCTGGACATGTTGAAATCTTCAAAAGGAAAAGGGAATGGTTTTCCAAAATGGCCAAAATACACATGGTGCTTTGGTACGTGGATGACGGACATATCCCTACCATAACCGAGGGAAAAGAGCGACTGGAACATCTTTGGGAGCATGGAGAAAGCAAATACGCCTTTACTTTTAAAAGCGATTACTAGCCGTGGGATTTTATGACCTAACCAAAGAAGAACGAGCTAAAAAGGTAGCCGACATTCAGTATGAAATGCAGCAAGCGCTCCAATCGGGAGAAAACACCCCTATGCTGGAATACTTTAACTATGAGGACACCTACATTCGCAAAGCTGCTTATTTGGGCATGGGTCGTATTTACAATCAGCAAGCCAGTTTGCGGACTCATGTACTGCAATGCCTTACTCAACTTAAAAACAACGAAAGTGAGTTTATACGCCAAACCGTGATTAATGCTGCTGGTGAAATTGGCACGTTTCAGTTTGAGAAGGTCGTCCATTTTTTCGATGAAGCCTTGTTCGATGCTCACCATCGCGTTCGAAATGCCGTGATCGGTTCCCTAAAGAAAATGGGGCAAAAGAATCCTAAACCTACGCTTTCATGGGCGAAAGGATATTTACATCATCCAGATAAAGAAGTACGCAGGGAAATCTGCCACGGTATCGAACTTCGGGGACGTACCCATCCCGAAGACATACTTCCCCTTTTGGAAACCCTTCAGCACGATGAAACACGAAGGGTTCGGGATACCTTGGTACATGTTATTGGGCAAATTAGCTACAAGAAAGGATGCCTTCCGAAAGTGGTTTCAGCTTTGAATGATTGGGAAAACGAGGCCCTTGTTAAAGACGCAATAGATGAGATTATCGATGTGCATAGCCCCAAGCGCTATGAAAAGTTTTCTGCCCTATCTCAGGAGGAAGTTGTAACTTACCTATCGGAAAACTTCAAAAACACATAGATTATGAGACTTATCTTCTCCCTCATGGTAGTGGTTGCCATGGGTATGTCCTGTAATACGAGTACGGAAACTTCAGAAAAAGAAACCCAAACCCAAGAAACGGTCGATTATTGGTCCTTCGAGGGACGTGACGATCAGTTTAGCGGTGGAATAAAAATGATTCCCATAGAGACTCCAAAAGGGAATTTCAAGGTCTGGACCAAACGTGTAGGGAACAACCCGAAAATAAAAGTATTGTTGCTTCATGGAGGTCCCGGCATGACCCATGAAATCTATGAGAGTTTTGATGGCTTTTTCCCACAGGAAGGCATTGAGTATTACTACTATGATCAGTTGGGAAGTTACTATAGCGATCAGCCGAAAGACCTCAGCCTTTGGGAGACTTCCCGTTTTGTGGAAGAGGTGGAACAGGTTCGAAAAGCCTTGGGGCTTACCTCGGACAATTTCTATCTTTTTGGGCAGTCGTGGGGCGGTATTCTGGCAATGGAATATGCGTTGAAATATCAGAAGAACCTGAAAGGACTTATCATTTCCAATATGGTACCCTCTATCCCCGATTATATGAAATACAACGAAGAGGTGTTGGCACCCCAGCTTCCCGAAGAGGTATTGGCGACCATTATGAAATATGAAGAGGCAGAAGATTATGGCAATGAAGAATATTTGGGGCTTATTGTAGAACACTACTACCCAAAACACGTTATCCGAATGCCCGTAGAAGAATGGCCCAATTCCATCAATCGAGGGTTTAACCATCTAAATCCCGATGTCTATGTCACTATGCAAGGGCCTAGTGAATTCGGGGTAAAAGGAGATGCCACCTTAAAATACTGGGATGTAAAGGATCGCTTAAAGGAAATTTCGACCCCTACCCTATCCATCGGCGCCCAATACGACACCATGGATCCCAAGCAAATGGAATGGGTGGCCAATGAGGTACAAAATGGACGTTATCTGCATTGCCCCAACGGAAGTCACTTGTCGCAATATGACGATCAGGAACACTTCTTCCCTGGGCTTATTACGTTCATAAAAGATGTAGCGGAAGGAAGGTTTCCCAGTACGCAATAAACGGTAAAACCCTGCGGGTTGGCGAAAACCAATCTTTACAATTTATTAAAGCGTAAAATGGGAATGCATTTTGATTGAAATTTGTAAATTTAACATTATAATTATTTAAAAACCGACAACATGGTAAAAGCAAAATATCAAGGTGTTTTGGATCTAGGGGAGCAACTTAAGATCCAAGACGGAGATGTAAAAGAAGAAAACGGGGTACTTCACATTAGTGGTACTGCTGCCAATCAATACGAAAAGAATCTTTTATGGGATGCCATTAAAGCAGCTGGTGGAGAAAGCCCAGCGGATATCGTAGCAGACATTAAAGTAGCCGATGCTTCTCATTATGCGCGTCATACTGTGGCTAGTGGAGAGTCTTTGAGCAAAATTGCAAAGCACTACTACAAAGATCCTATGAAGTACACTGCTATCTTTGAAGCCAACAGACACATCTTGGACAATCCAGACATGATTCATCCAGGACAGGAATTAACGATCCCGAATCTTTAATTCGCTACAACATATTTAAGAGTTGCCCTCGCCATTGTGCGGGGGTTTTTGTTTTTAGGGAACAAGTTCCAAGTTTTAAATTTTAAGTGTTGGGTGCTAAGTTCTAAGTGTTGGGTGTTAAATGTTGAATTGTTTAGTTGTTTATTCGATTAAACGGCTAAATCAAAAAATGACACCTCGATACATTTCTCATTTCACTCGAAACACTCGGTGTCCAGAATACGCCCAACTAGAACTGTACATTGAAAATGTAAAACTGCAAACTGCGACTGGCAACTGAAAACCGAAAAAGAAAGGTCGATTCAACAACTAAACAGTTAAACGCCTCAACTAAAAAATGACACCTCGATACATTTCTCATTTCACTCGAAAAACTCGGCGTCCAGTTCCTCAACTTTGAATCTTGAACTAGGAACCAACAAACCGACTCCTCTATACAACCCTCCCTCTGGTCGTCCCGCTCGGAGTCCAAAGAACCCACAACCCATCAACTGCACACTGTTACTGCCAACTGAAAACTGCTACTGCCAACTGAAAACAATTATCTTTACTCCAGTATTGGAAACGTTCACCGAAATACCTTTTCTTTATTTTTTCCTATTGTTTCTTTTAGGAGCCTGTACTTTTACCCTATCTACCATTAGCGGGGGTGGCGGGGCCATGATGCAAATCCCTGTATTGAACTTTCTTATCGGAGCTTCACAAACGGCACCAGTCATCAATCTTGGAGCTTTCATTAGCCGCCCAACGCGTATCCTTATCTTTTGGAAATACATCGTCTGGAAGGTCTTTTGGTATTTTGTTCCTGCCGCTATGACCGGGGCTGTGCTCGCTGCTTGGCTCTTTTCGGAAGTGGAAATCTATTGGGTTCAATTGTTGGTAGGCCTGTTCTTAGTGAGTACCATCTTTCAGTATCGATTTGGGAAAAAGGACCGTTCCTTCCCTGTGAAACTGTGGTATTTTATTCCGCTAGGGTTTCTTATTTCTATCATCGGGACCTTTACGGGAGGCATGGGACCTATTCTCAACCCATTTTTAATCAATGCGGGAATCGACAAAGAGTATCTGGTAGGGACCAAGGCTGCTCAATCCTTCTTTTTAGGACTGGCTCAGGTAGGTGGTTACGTTTTCTTTGGGATGATGTCGCCCAAACTCTGGGCCTATGGCACTGCCCTTGGATTGGGGGCTATCGTAGGCAATCTTATCGGTAAATGGCTATTGTTTAGAATGAGTAAATTGGCTTTTCGACGATGGCTTATTGCCATAATGGTAATAGCCGGTGTTTTACTTATCGTAAAAGCGATTCCTGAGTTATTCTTTTCTTAAAATTGTTTACTTTTTTCAATTATCTGCCTAGTTTCATGGTGTAATATGGATACTTTGAAGACCATGGGCCTGCATATACTATTGTTTCTCGTTGTCGGAACTTTCACCTGTATTGCACAAGAACACTATGGATTTTATGATCACAATTTGGTGTTTGAATCTTCGCATTGGGCTCAAAAGAGGAAGATTGCTTTGGAACAGCGAATGGATTCGGCTGAATCTAAATTAAGAAAGCTCTTACTCGATTTAGAAAGAAATGTGCCCGGTTGTAATACGCCAAAGGAAACAGACAAAAGGATTAAGCAAGTATACGCATTGCAAAATAAAATCGAAACTTTTAGAAAAAGAGCATTACAGGAAATTGACAGCATTCGTACTATAGATTCTATCTATGTGAATAATAAAATATACATAGCACTGGAAAATTTTAAGGAAGAAACCAATATCAATCATTTGTATCCAGAAAAAGTTGTCCTTTATTGTGAAAGCTGCACCGACTTCAGCAACGAATTAATTCAATACATAAAATCAACTCAGTAATGTCCAAAATCAGTATACAAGGAATACAGTTCGATGAGAAATCATCCTATCAAAGAGGACCTAGTCTGGCACCTCCTTTAATTCGGAAAGCTTTGCACAGCGGTTCCTATAATTACTTTGCTGAAAATGGAATCTCTGTAGATAACCCCAATATTCAGGATAAAGGTGATTTTGAAATATCCGAGTATTTCGACATTGAAACCATCACGAAAAAGCACTTGAACGAAGACGTTAAGGTCCTTACCCTTGGTGGGGATCATTCCATTACTTTCCCTATTATAAAAGCCTATCATACAAAGTATCCTAAGTTGGATATCCTTCAGATCGATGCCCATTCGGATTTATATGATGATTTTGAAGGCGATCCCTATTCCCATGCCTGTCCATTTGCAAGAATCATGGAAAATAAATTAGCCGTACGATTAGTGCAAGTAGGTATTCGGGCATTGACCCCTCATCAACAGGAACAGGCCGAAAAATTTGGCGTGGAAATCCACGAGATGAAGGATTTGGACCTTTCAAAAATCTCCAAATTCGAAAATCCGCTGTACATTTCCATAGATCTCGACGGAATCGATCCGGCATATGCCCCGGGCGTCTCCCACCACGAACCGGGCGGATTGACTTCCAGACAGGTCATTAATATGCTTCACAATATCGATGCGGAAATCGTGGGTGCCGATATTGTGGAATACAATCCTACCAAAGATTTTCAGGATATGACGGCTTTTTTGGCAGCTAAGCTGATGAAGGAATTGTTGGGGAAAATGCTATAAACGTAGTTGACTAAAATATAAGTTTCTTCACGGCGTCCATATATCCGCGACTCACACGTACGACATCTCCATTCTTTAGGGTCACATCATAGGATTTGGCATATTTATCCAATTGCTCAATCCCATTGATATTGATAATAGAAGAGCGATGTACCCGTAAGAACAATTTGGGATCCAGTTTTTCCTCCAATTGGGAAATTCCAAAGTTGCTCACATAGGTTTCGGCGGTTGTATGAAGTTTAGAATAATCCCCAAATGCTTCAATCCAAAGAATATCGGTAGTAGCAATGGTAATAAGCTTTTTCTGAAAGGAGACCAAAATCCGTTCGGGATAGGAAGAGCTTTTTAGCATTAAATCGGCCGCAAGTGGCCCAATGCTTTTTTGATTCTCTGTAACATCCAGTTTTTCAATTGCTTTACTGAAACGTTCCTTGGTGTATGGTTTCAGTAAATAATCTACCGCATGTACATCGAACGCCTTTAGGGCATATTTGTCGTAGGCCGTAGAAAAGATAATTTGGGGAAGTTCTTCCAAATGATTCAATACCTCGAACCCAGTAAGCCCAGGCATTTGAATATCCAAAAACACCAAATCGGGTTTAAACCTATTGATTTCCTTTACGGCATCTACTCCATTATTCGCTTGGGCAATGACAACGAGCTCTGGATAATCTTCCAAATATTGCGTAATTAATTTCCTTCCGGAAGCCTCGTCATCTACGATAATCACTTTCTGCATTAAATACTGAATTTAATTTTAAGTCCCTGCGGATGGTTATCGATTACCTCCAAATTGGTTTTGTACATTTTCTGAAGGCGCATCCGTGTATTGGTAAGCCCTACCCCCTTTTCGAAAAGTTTGGACTTATCCTTGGCTCCCACACCCGTATCGGCAATCTCGAAGCGTAATTTATCCCCATCCTTAAAAATGGTAATGCTAATGGTGCCTCCATCAATTAAAGAGGATAGTCCATGTTTCACCGAATTTTCCACCAAAGGTTGTAGGATCATTGGGGGTATTTTTTCAGAATAGAGATTCTTGTCCACATTCAACTCAATTTGCAATCGATCTCCAAATCGTTCTTTTTCTAAAGCCAGGTATTTCTGAACGAAATTTAGTTCCTCCTCCAAGGTAACTACTTCTTCTTGGGAAGCTTGTAACTGATAGCGAAACAGATCTGAAAGTTCCGCTATGAGATGTCGGGTCTTCTCATTCTCTGCAGGAACAGAAGCATTGATGGTGTTGAACACATTGTATAGAAAATGTGGATTGAGCTGGGCCTTAATGGCCGAAAGCTCGCTCTTTAAGGCTGCATTTCGCAATTCACCTTCCAATTTCAATTTCTTCTGATTTTCCGTGAAGTATTGATAAGCATGGAAAAGACCAAATTGAAAACAGTAGAACAATCCAGGAATATAAATATCCCAAACCTGTCCGCTCCCCTGCAAGTGCCAATAGCCCATAGCTTCTGCATACGCATAGTACAAGCGTTGGGAAACAAATACAAAAACGGGAAGGGTAACAAGGTGCAACAACAATTTGTATAGTAAAGGCCAGTTTTTTAACCATCTAAAGTTGAGAAACCAGAGAGGAATGGTTAGCAGAAAAAATATTACATACTGCATCCCCTTGCACAATACGAAATATTCCATATCGAAGAGATGATCGTCCGGGTCCTTATAGCCCATACGATTTACCCATAAGGTAACATGGTATAGGAATGCAAACACAGTATAAATAACTAGTGTAATAAGGATTTCCCTAGCACGTATCCCAAAAAATCGACGATTCAAAAATTCCTTCAACATATCCATAAATGTATAAAACCATTTGGGTCTAACCCAAGAAATCTTCTTATGAGCGGTTATTTCCCTATTTTAAATGGAACTCAAAACTAAGGGAATGACAGTAGCTTAAATAGCTATTTCCGACGAATGGACCTATGCGCGGCTGAATGGTCCATGCATTTTCATCGGACTATAGGACCACTCAGCGGAAACTACTTCCATCCTATTAAGAGGATTTTCATTTTTGCTTCGTAACCGTGATTAATAACATGAGAGCACATACCCTTTTTGTCCTTTTCGTCCTGCTATTTGGAACCGTTTCCGCTCAGGAATATTCCGTTTCTGGCGAACTCAAGGATACCGACCAAGAACCCTTATCTTTTGTAACGACATTACTACTCAAAGCGAATGATAGTAGTTTGGTAAAAGCTACTATTAGTAATGAATACGGCTATTTTAACTTCAACTCGGTGTTGGAGGAAATCTATGTGCTAAAATTCACAAGTGTCGGGTATCGCACCTACATAACCGATCCCATTACCGTGAATGGTGATGACGTAGATGTGGGAACCATTCAACTTTCTGAATCCACGGAATCCTTGGAGGAGGTAAATATTGTGGTTGAAAAACCCATCGTCGAAGTACAGGCGGATAAAACGGTTTTCAATGTAGATAAAACCATCAATGCCACAGGAAACAATGGTTTCGAATTGCTTCGGAAAGCCCCAGGTGTTATTATCGATAACAACAACAATATTATCGTAGAAGGAAAAACGGGGGTTCAGATTTATATCGATGGTCGCCCCTCCATACTTCGGGGTCAAGACCTAACCAATTATTTGGAAACCCTTCAGTCTACGGATATAGATGCCATCGAGATCATTACCCAACCGTCTTCAAAATATGAAGCCGCAGGGAATGCGGGAATCATAAATATTAAACTGAAACGGGATAAAAGTCTTGGAACCAATGGAAGTGTTACCACAGGATTCATTCAGGGAAGGTTTCCCAGAGCAAATAGTTCCCTAACGCTAAACAACCGTGGTAAGAAAACCAATGTATACGGTACCTATAGCAATCGGTTTGGGGATAGTTACGGTTTCATTAATCTAGATCGCCGACAATCGGGAACGAGGTTCGATGCCCAAACCACTTCCAGAGGGGATAACAATAGCCACAATATTAAAACGGGATTCGATTTTTATGCCAATTCCAAAAACACTTTTGGAGTCATTGTTACGGCAAATTTCAATAATTCCATCGGAAATAGCAGTAGCCGAACCCCTATCATCCCTTTAGAAACGGGAATCCCTGAGGAAGTGCTGTTGGCCGAAAGCAACAGCGACAATGTTTCTTCGAATTTCAATGGAAACTTCAACTACAAATTCGCCGATACGCTGGGACACGAATTAAACGTAGATCTTGATTATGGAAGGTATAGTAGCGATCGTGCCAATTTTCAACCCAACATTTACGTCAACGGAATGGAAACCGATACGTTGCGAAGTTCAATTGCTCGCTTTATCACTCCTATCGATATAGATATTTTGGCTGCCCAAGCAGATTATGAACAGAATTTCTTGAAAGGCAAGCTCGGAATGGGTGGACGGGTTTCATACGTGCAAACGGAAAACACCTTCGACTTTTTCGATGTTCTTAACGGGGTAGATATTTTTAACGAAGATCAGAGCAACATCTTCAATTATACAGAACAAATAAATGCGGCCTATTTCAATTATAATCGTAAATGGACGAAGATTACCTTTCAATTTGGGCTACGGGTAGAACAAACCATTTCGGAAGGGGATCTTATCAGTACTCAAGAAAACAACAACGAGGTAGTGAAAAGAGACTATACGAATTTCTTTCCTAGTGGAGGAATCACCTATAACGTGAATCGCAAAAACAGTCTTGCCCTTACTTACAGTCGGAGGATTCAGAGGCCTTCTTATCAATCCTTAAATCCATTTCAGTACAAAATAGATGAACTTTCTTTCCGCCAAGGGAATCCATTTTTGCAACCCCAATACACCAACAATATTCGTTTGGCACACACCTACAATTATCGATTAACCACTTCCGTTACCTATAGTTATATTTCCGACTACTTCGCTCAAGTAACAGAGGCAGCGGGCGAAAACCAGAACTTTATCATCACCCGAAATGTGGCGAACCAACGGGTCTACAATATCGGGGTGTCGTATCCAGGTAAAATAAATGAGTGGTGGAGTGTTTATGTAAGTTTGAATGCTTTTAGAAGCGAATTTGAAGCTACCAGTCCGGATTTTATTCCCTTAAATAGAAATACGCTTAGTTTTTATGGGCAAAACACATTTTCACTTCCCGCCAAGATACGAATGGAGGTTTCGGGTTGGTTCAACTCGCCAAGTATTTGGGGTGGAACCTATGAAACCGAAAGCTTGGGGTCTTTGGATATTGCCTTTCAGAAAAAATTCATGGAAGATAAAATGACGTTCAGGGTAGCCTTTAGCGATGTGTTGTACACCATTCCTTGGCGCGGTGAAACACAGTTTGGAGACCTTAGCATAAATGGAGACGGCGGTAGCGATAGCCGGCAGGTACGATTTAGCCTAAATTATAGTTTTGGTAGAAACGAAATAAAAAAGGCCCGAAAACGCAGTACTGGGATCGAAGATGAGCAAAATAGAATTAACAATAACTAAATTTGTAGATATGAAGACTATTTTAACCTTGGCTTTTATATTGGGTTATGCCATGATGTTTGGGCAAAACACCTATTTAAAGATATATAAGGACGAATCGCGTAGTGATCAAACCGCATATCCGCCGGGAACCCGTTTCGAGGTTAGGGATGCAGACAACAATTTGCTTTTCGATCAAGATACTGCCCAAAAGACCTTCAAGGTAGAACGCCCTGTAACCCTAGTAGTATACCCTAATTACAAGGAATCGCAAGATATTTTCCCTTTATCTGAAGGTATTATCGAGCAAGCATTGACCTCCGATTTCTTTCCAACACAAAATAAAGACACAAGCTATGGTTCGCATGGAGTGACTGTGCGTAAGGAGCTTACGGACTCGAAGAAAAAACCAGGTTCCAAAAATCTAAAACTCACCCTTAGCAACGGTATTATTTTTCAATACCAAGACGGAACTGCTTTCGCTGAGTTGAATGGAAAGGAATTAACCATTAAGAACAAATACATCATTTATAGTGACCTCGGCATCCTTAAGCTTAGCTTTGGGCCTAAATCGGGCACTGTGTGGTGGGTTTTTGAACCTAAAGGTTAGGATCTACAGTCCGCTAATGTAGCCTCCGTAGACATCCTTAAAGCGTAGCCCATTGCTCATATAGTATTTGCTGAGCTTCTTATTCTCGGCCAACGCCCATAATACAAACTCCTTGAAGAACGCTCGGTCCTCGGGAGCCAGATCTGGCACATACTTGGCCAATAAACGCTCTAAAGGTGCAATACTGTTCAGTTTCTCTTTGTATTCTTCGTCGGTCAGGGAGTCCAACAATTCGAATCCACTTTGTTCGAAGAACCAAGAAACCAATTCGTCATAAGGATCTACATCGCTTTCCTTTTGCAGTTTTTCAATCTTTGGGAAATACCCTAAGAATTCCGTTCCTACCGCATCGGCTATAAGTCGCTGTGCCACTTCGGCTGCGCCTTCCTGTTCCCCTTCATACACCAATTCTACTTTACCGGTAATGGCTGGGATAATTCCCATGAAGTCACCCAAACGAACCGTTGTTTGGGCATCACCGTTCTGTAAAGCTCTGCGTTCTGCGGTACTCAATAGGTTTTCGAAAGCAGTAATACTCAATCGGGCACTTACGCCACTTTTTACATCGATGAATTCACTTTCCCGTGCCTCGAAACTGATCTGTTCCAAAATATCCTTGGCCAACTCGGGAACATAAATATGTTCCTTATCCGAAATTGCCGCCGCAGTTTCCTGTTCCGTAATGGTGCGTGCAATCTCCAGACTTTCCGGATAATGGGTAAGGATTTGCGAACCGATTCTATCTTTTAGAGGCGTAACGATACTTCCACGGTTGGTATAGTCTTCTGGATTGGCAGTAAACACAAATTGAATATCCAACGGCAATCGTAGTTTAAACCCGCGAATCTGAATATCTCCTTCCTGAAGTATATTGAAAAGTGCCACCTGAATACGGGCTTGTAGATCGGGTAATTCGTTGATCACAAAAATGCAGCGATTCGCTCTCGGAATCATTCCGAAGTGAATTACACGATCGTCCGCATAGGTCAATTTTAAATTAGCTGCCTTAATAGGATCTACATCCCCAATTAAATCGGCCACAGTCACATCTGGAGTGGCTAGTTTCTCGGCAAAGCGATCTTCCCTGTGTAGCCAAGATATAGGAGTGTCGTCCCCTTTTTCAGCCAAGAGCATTCGGGCATAGCGCGAAATGGGTTGAAAAGGATCGTCATTAATTTCACTTCCTGCTACCACGGGAATGTACTCATCCAATAAGTTCACCATCTGGCGAGCCAATCGGGTCTTGGCCTGGCCGCGTAACCCCAATAAATTGATATTATGTTTGGAAAGAATGGCACGTTCCAACTCGGGAATCACAGTATATTCATAACCGTGAATGCCTTCGAAGGTGGTTTCTTTTCGCATCAACTTCTGAAGCAGATTGCGACGCAATTCTTCCTTAATAGTTTTGGGTTCGTAACCGGCCGCTTTTAACCGGCCGAAGGTTTTAATCTCATTTGTGTTCATAAGTAACTTGTAAAAGGACCTCTCGACTGCGCTCGAGGTGACCGACTATCGTAATCTCTTTCGTCTATTGTTTTCGTAATCCGTAAAAATCATTTCCCCCAATCCCTTCAAACCAGTATAGAATGCCTTTCCTTGATTGGCCTCGGTAAAGTGATCCACAAACTGTTGCAAATATGGATCGCTGGCAATCATAAAAGTCGTAATAGGAATATGAAGCTTTCTTGCTTGCCGTGCCATGGTGTAGCATTTGCTTACGATATGCGGATCGAGTCCAGCACTGTTTTTATAATACCTTCCGTCTGGCAATTGCATACAACTGGGTTTCCCATCGGTAATCATAAAAATCTGTTTGTTGGTATTCCGTTTTCTACGAAGCATATCCATGGCCAGTTGTAGGCCAGCTACTGTATTGGTATGATAAGGCCCTACATTGAGATAGGGTAAATCTTTAATATTTATGGGCCATGCGTCGTTCCCAAATACCAAAATATCTAAGGTATCCTTGGGATAACGCGTCGTGATTAATTCTGAAAGGGCCATGGCCACTTTTTTAGCTGGGGTAATGCGATCTTCACCATAGAGAATCATAGAATGGCTTATATCGATCATAAGCACTGTGCTCATCTGGGCTTTGAACATGGTTTCTTCAACTACCAGGTCATTTTCCGTTAGGTGAAAGTCTCCTACACCATGATTGATTTGAGCATTCTTTAAACTTTCGGTCATGGAAATACGCTCTAAGGCATCTCCAAACTGATAATTTCGGTATTCACCGCATTGTTCATCCCCTCTACCAGTGTATTTGGTTTTATGATTTCCTCCCGCATTTCGTTTCAGTTTTCCGAAGATCTGTTCCAATGCCCGTTTCCGAAGAGTTCGCTCCAACTTTTCAGACATTTTAAGGCTGCCTTTTCCGTCACCACTCCCACTGCCATCGGGTCTTATTTCTTCGCGAATGTATCCCTTAGCCTTCAAATCTTCAATAAAATCATCGATGGTATAATCCTCTGTGGTAAGCTCGTATTCTTCATCCAATTGACGGAGCCAATCGATGGCTTCATCGAAATCCCCAGAAGTATGCGTAATGAGTTCCTGAAAGATCTCGAACAAACGATCGAATGGAGACTGTTCCTTGGGTGTATGCTTGGTAAAAACGAATCCCGTAGGTCTTTTGGATAAATCGCGTTCGGGGGTTTTCTTTTTCATATATATAAAAATACTACAAAACTTAGAGACGCTAACCGCATTAACACCTATTTAAGAAAAGGGAGACCGCATTTTGCTAACTTTATGAATTGAAATAAAATTCAACCAAAAACACCGCAAAGCGGGCTTATTTATGAAAAAATTACTCCTCGGTATGCTTGTATGCATCGCTTCCGCCCTATCCGCACAACAACTCTCAATGGACATTCTAAAAGACATGAAACCCAGGAATATTGGGCCTGGAGGTATGTCTGGACGTGTCACCGCCATCGATGTAGTCCTTTCTAACCCGGATGTTATGTACGTCGGTACTGCCTCAGGAGGTTTATGGAAATCGACCAGTGGAGGAATTAAATGGTATCCCATTTTCGATGATCAACCCACCGCTTCTATTGGTGCTGTTGCCATTCAGCAAAGCAATCCTTCGGTAATTTGGGTAGGTACCGGGGAAGGAAACCCAAGAAACAGCTTAAATGGTGGTTTTGGAGTCTATAAATCCCTGGACGGCGGAAAGACTTGGAAGTCGATGGGACTGGAAAATACCCGTCACATCCATAGAGTCATTATAGACCCTACCAATCCCGATGTGGTGTATGTAGGTGCTATAGGTTCGCCTTGGGGTGTGCATGCAGAACGGGGTGTTTATAAGACGACAGATGGCGGAAAAACCTGGAATAAGATTCTTTTCAATAATAATAAAACCGGAGTTGGCGATATGGTCATGGACCCAGCCAACCCAAACAAACTTATCGTTGCCATGTGGGAACACAAGCGCGATCCTTGGTTCTTTAAAAGTGGTGGCGAAGGTTCTGGATTGTATATTACCCATGATGGTGGAGATACTTGGGAAGAGCGTACGGATGCCGATGGATTGCCAAAAGGCGAGCTGGGAAGAATGGGAATTGCCATTGCCCGAAATAAGCCAAATATCATATATGCCCTGATTGAAGCCAAGAAGAATGCACTCTATAAAAGTACCGATGGCGGGGCCAACTGGAAAAAGGTAAATGACAACGATGATATTGGAAATCGTCCTTTTTACTATTCTGAAATTTATGTGGATCCGCAAAACGAGAACAGGGTCTATTCCATCTTCACCTATGTGAATGTTTCTGAAGACGGTGGAAAGAAATTCACTCAACTCATGCCCGCCTACGGTGTGGACAATGGAGTACACCCCGATCACCATGCTTGGTGGATACATCCTGAAAATGGAGATTTCATGATCGATGGAAACGATGGAGGAATGAACATTACCAAAGATGGTGGAAAAACATGGCGCTTCATCGGAAACCTTCCTGTCGCACAGTTCTACCATATTAGTGTTGACAATGAATTCCCTTACAATGTATATGGCGGAATGCAGGACAACGGAAGCTGGCGCGGACCTGCTTACGTTTGGAGGGCACAGGGAATTAGGAATGCCTACTGGCAGGAAATTAGTTTTGGAGACGGTTTCGATGTCGTGCCCGACCGCGATGACAGTCGTTATGGATGGAGTATGAGTCAGCAGGGATTCGTAAGTCGTTACGATTGGATGACTGGAAACAACTACACGGTACGTCCTACGCATCCCGACCCAGAGATGAGACTCCGATTTAATTGGAACAGCGCCATTAATATCGATCCTTTCGACAATAGCACCATTTACTTTGGAAGTCAGTTCGTGCATAAAAGTACCGATAAAGGACTCACTTGGGAATTGATCTCGGACGACCTCACTACCAATGACCCTGAAAAACAAAAACAAAGTGAAAGTGGCGGACTTACCATGGATGCGACCGGTGCGGAAAATCATACCACGATCCTCGTAATAGAGCCTTCGCCTTTAGAGCGAAATATGCTTTGGGCAGGAACCGACGACGGAAAGGTGCACTACACACAAAATGGAGGACAAAGCTGGACCGAAGTAACCAACAACATTCCCGGATTGCCCAAGGGAAGCTGGATCGTACAAATAAAAGCGAGTAACAAAACCATGGGGGAAGCTCTTTTGGTAGCTAATGACTACAGACGTTTTAATTATACGCCTTATGCCTACAGAACTACCAATTACGGACAAACTTGGACTAGAATTGTCGATGCGAACGATGTCATAAGCTATACCTTAAGCATTGTAGAAGATCCTGTTGAGAAAAATCTATTATTCTTGGGAACGGACGATGGGCTGTATGTTTCTGTGGATGCGGGTACCAACTGGCAAAAATGGACCCATGGCTTCCCAACGACTTCAGTAAAGGACTTGGTAATTCAGGAACGCGAGCATGACTTGGTCATTGGAACCTTCGGTCGTGCTGCTTGGGTACTGGATGACATCCGTCCCCTTCGGGAGATCGCTAAAAACAATTCCGTATTGAATTCGGACATCAAATTATTCGATCCCCCTACTGCCTATCAAGCAGCTTATCAACAGCCCACGGGAAGTCGCTTTGGAGGCGATGCGCTTTACAATGGTGAGAATCGCGAATACGGGGCACATTTCAGTTATTATTTCAAAAAGAAGAAAGCCGAAGAGGCTGTTGAAAAGAATAAGGATGAAGAGGAAAAAGAGGAAAACGGGGAAGAAAAGCCCAAAGGACCTTCCAAGGATTCCTTGTATCTGAAAATTTATGACGGCGAGCGGTTGATTAGAAGTCTAAAGGATAAAATTCCCGATAGTACCGGAATCTACAAATGGACTTGGTATATGAACGAAGCCGGAGTAGACCGCCCTTCCCGTAAGATTCGTGAGCGTAAAAACGAACCAGGAGGTGTAGAGGTGAAACCAGGTACGTATCGTGCAGAATTGAGCTATATGGAGCAGACTTCGACCACCAACATTAAAGTGGAAAGCGATCCAAGATTAAAAGTCACCCAAAAAGCCATAGACGATCGTTATGCTTACCAAAAAGAAGTAGAGGAAATGACGCAAACCGCTGCTGATGCGGTGAAGCAATTGGTAGAAAGCAAAAATGTGGCCCAAGAGTTCAAAAAACGAATGAAGAAAGACGATGACAAGAAATACAAAGAAGAAATAAAGCTCACTGGCGAGGTAGTTAAGAAAATTGATTCTATTATTGCAATCTATTTGGGCAAAGAAGACAAACGACAGGGGATTACCCGTAATCCTGAGGTTAATGTTATGCAACGTGTTAGAGGGGTTAATTGGTACAGCGGAAGCCGTCCCGAAGGAATGACAGCCACCGAAGACCGTTTAATGAAACAAGCCAAGGATGCATTGAATAACGCCTTGTCTAAAACCAATGCCTTCTTTAACAAGGAATGGCCCGAATACAAAGAGAAAATCGAAAAAGTTGAACTATCACCCTTTAAGGAAACTAAAATTTTCAAATTAGATGAATAATAGAATGAACCGACTATTAACGTTACTGGCCGTTGTTTGTATTTTTAATTTTAATGGAATAAGTCAAGAAACCGGAGAAGATGATCTCGGGGCTTGGTACATGCTTTTTACCACCAATAAAGTGAGCGAAAAGCTAAGCATTCATGCAGAAGTACAGGCCCGTTATTATGAAACCTTCGGAAATTTTAATCAGTTGTTGTTACGCGGTGGATTAAACTATCATATTTCGGACAATGCAATGGCAACACTGGGATATGGTAATATTACTACCGATACCAATTTTGGCGATGTTGATGGCGAGGAGAATATTGCTGAAAATCGAATTTACCAACAGTTCGTACTTCGTAACTCGGTTGGGAAGTTTAAGTTCAGTCATCGATACCGAATTGAGCAGCGTTTTATAGATCATCCTATTACTGGAAACGATACCCAACACAGGGCCCGTTATTTCTTGCGAGTTACTTACCCTATTAACGACGACTGGTTCTTAACGGCTTATGATGAGGTGTTCATCAATCTTCAGGAACCCATTTTCGGGCAGAATCGTTTGTATGCGGCCCTTGGATATAACGTATCGAGTAACCTAGCGATACAGGCAGGTTATCTTAAAAATCATTTTACGGGGCGTAATTTTGACCGATTGCAGTTAGGAGTTTTCCTTAAAACCGACCTAAGGAAAAAGACCGATTCTTCGGATTGGTAAAAACACGTAACTATGAAATCCAGTAAAATCAACTTCACCAACAAACACGGGGAAGTCCTTTCGGGTAGATTGGACCTTCCCGCCGATCAGCATCCGCACAATTTTGCCATTTTTGCCCATTGTTTTACCTGTAGCAAGGATTTCTCTGCGGTACGGAACATTAGCAAGGCATTGGCTTCTGAAGGTTTTGGGGTGCTTCGATTCGATTTTACGGGATTAGGAGATAGTCATGGAGACTTTGCCGACACTAACTTTTCCAGCAATATTTCGGACCTGCTCTGTGCGGCCGATTTTCTAGCCAAAGAATACAAAGCCCCTTCCCTATTGGTTGGGCATTCTTTGGGTGGTGCTGCCGCGATTTTTGCGGGCGCTGAGATTGATAGTATTCAGGCGGTAGCCACCATTGGTGCTCCCAGCAACCCTGTTCATGTACAAAAACAGTTGGGAGAAAAGATCGTTGAGATTGCAAGCGAAGGGGAAGCTATTGTGACCCTAGCAGGTAGGGATTTCACCTTCAAGAAGCAGTTTATAGACGATTTGGAATCCTGTTCCTGTGTGGAGGCCGCAAAGAAGTTGAGAAAGGCGTTGCTTATTATGCATTCCCCTCAAGATGCGACTGTTTCGGTAAAAAATGCAGAGGAAATCTATCATGCTGCTCATCATCCTAAGAGTTTTGTTACCCTCGATGGGTCCGAACATTTGCTCATGGATAGGAAAAATGCGGCCTATGTAGGAAAGGTAATTGCCGGATGGGCCACGCGTTATATTCCGGTTCCCGAAGAAGAGGAAGTGCGTACCACACATGATGTAGTAGCCAGTTTGGATGATGAAGACGATTTCACTACCCAACTCAAACTGGGCAACCATTATTTTAAAGCCGATGAACCCCTTCGTGTAGGTGGCCATGATTTTGGACCTACACCTTACGAATTATTGGCGGGAAGTCTCTCGGCTTGCACAGCCATGACCCTTCAAATGTATGCCCGTAGAAAAGGATGGCTTATTGAAAACGTGGAAGTACATGTGAGTTATTCGAAAGACTACGCGGTAGATTGTGCCTCCTGCGAGGACGATCCCAATGCTAAAATTGACACCTTCCACAAGGAAATAAAATTTACTGGAGATTTAGACGATAAACAAATAGCCCGTTTGCTTCAAATAGCGGATAAATGTCCCGTTCACAAAACCTTGCATAATGAGGTGCAAGTCATTACCAAAGCCATTGACTAATGCTTACTTCAGAAAAATTTGAAGTTACTGTAGAAGGTTACCACAGTGTCTACATTCCCGATATTATTGCTGAACCTTTTGCCAACGCTGGTCATAAGCGAGTACTCGTTAAGGCCTCCTTACGGGATAAATCGCATGAATTTCATGGGGCCCTTCAGAAAATAAAAGGGCAATACCAGATTATGTTCGGTAAGAATAATCAGAAGGCCATCGATTTAGAACCCTATGAATCCTTTTACATACAGCTTGTAGAGGATACTTCTAAATATGGCGTAGAAATGCCCGAAGAGTTTCAAGCGGTATTGGATAGCGATCCGGAAGCCTACGAATTATTTGAAGCATTAACCGATGGAAAAAAGCGTGGGCTCATCTATACCATTCTTCGCTACAAAAACTCTCAAACGCGCATAGACAAAGCTTTGATCCTTACTGAAAATTTGAAATTGGGCATTACCGATATGAAAGAAATAATGAAGGACCGCAGATAAGGCTTGGCTTTTATACAGAAAGCTAGTACCTTTAAAAACCATTTAGACGAACCCTAATACAAATCGACATGAAAAAAGTACAGTTGTCCTTGCTAAGTTTAGCCCTTCTTGCCTTTGTAGGTTGCAAGAATGAAACCAAAAAAGCGGAAGAAGAAGCAAAAGAGGTGGTTGAAGAAGTAGTCGAGGAAGTCAAGAAAGAAGTAAAGACCGTTACCATTCCATTGGAAGCGAAAAGCGAATCTTCCGTAACAGGAAACGTAAGTTTTTCTGAAAAGGAAGGTGTAGTACATATGGTAGCCAAAATGAGCGGACTAACTGCCGGAACACATGCCATTCACTTACATGAAAAAGCAGATTGTAGCTCTGCGGACGCCAAATCCTCTGGCGGACATTGGAACCCTACATTTAAGGATCATGGTGCTTGGGGAGCTGAAACAGGATATCACAAAGGAGACATCGGAAATTTTGAAGTTGGAGAAGATGGCACTGGAAGAGTTGAATTTTCGACCAACGAATGGTGTATTGGCTGTGGCGATAATAATAAAGACATCATGGGAAAAGCTGTCGTAGTACACCAAGGAGCCGATGATTTTACTTCGCAGCCTAGTGGCGCTGCAGGAGCCCGTGTAAGCTGTGCAGGAATTATAGAGTAACTATAACCACACTTCATATAGTGAAAGGCGTTTATTACCTTTAGGGAAATAAACGCTTTTTTTGGCTATCTATCTAAATGAACTCTCTTATGGAAACTAAGCTATTGGGTATTGTCCCTGTCCTTCCTACCGAAGACATGCAACGCGATCTCGACTTTTATCAGAACAAAGTGGGTTTCCAAGTACTTCATTCCGATGATTATTATGCCGTATTAAAACGGGAGCATCTATTCATTCATCTGCAATGGCATGCCAATACGGAAGACGATCCTTTATTGGGCGGTTCTGTGGTTCGATTGTTTGTGGATAAGATTCAGCCCATCTTCGAAGAATTTGTAGAGCGTGGTACCGTTAACAAGGAAAAGTTACGAATGAACACGCCTTGGAACACCCATGAATTTGGTTTCTACGATCCCAATAACAACGCCATTTTTATAGCGGAGTCATTACCGTAAAAAGAAAAAACCTTTCCAGAAAACTGGAAAGGCTTTTACCTCATAACAAATGTTTCTTTTTAGGGACGCCTAAGCGTTTACTTTATGTTTCATCTGCACAGTAGGTTGTACTTTATTTAGAGCAAAAAAAATGCCAAAATTAAATGAAAAGAAAAGGCCTCACTGTAGTGAAGCCTTTCCTTTTTCATTGCTATTGTTTAACAATTCGCTTAACGGTGCTGGAATCTTCTGTGTTGATTTGTACGAAGTACAATCCAGAAGCTAACTTCTCTAGAGAGATGTTAGTGTTGGTTCCTGCCTCGGAAAGATCGATTTGCTGAATGATTCTTCCGTTTACATCGGTAATGGTAGCCCCTTTCAAGTTCAAGTTGCTGTTGTTAACCAATGTTACTTGTCCAGTAGTTGGGTTCGGGAACAATCCAACTTGCTGATCTAGGATATTGTCGTTTACACCGGCAATACATACGTTCAACGGATCTGTAACAGTTACCGTCGCATCACAAGTAGCAGTGTTTCCATTAGCATCGGTCATAGTTACCGTTACAGTTACATCTCCTAGGTCCGTACAATCAAAGTCGGACTGGCTCAATGTAATGTTTGTAGCTACACCACAATTTTCTGGAGGTGTTGGGTTTGCATAGAAGAAACGTACGTAGTCGTCTGTAGCAGACCATACTTCAGAGTTTCTTCCTGGAGTAGCAATACCTTCACTTCCATCTGCATTCTCAACCCCTTGGGTTGTATTACCATTGGCTGGAACGTTTGTACTATGAACTTCAATGATTCCAGAATCTTCGAATAGGTGAACTTGTGTAGTTACCGCGTCAGAAGTTCCGAAGAAAGGTACATTGTCAAACTCCATTACCAACTTACGGTCTGGAGCTGTTCCTACAGTTTCGTAACGGATAGTTCCACCAGCAGATGGGTTAATGTCTTCCCATACAAAAGCGATGATGTTGTTGATACCGTCACCTCCGTTAGGAATGGTTCCACCAGTACAACATCCATCATCGGTTCCTGCGTCGAAGAATAAGAATCCGTTAGACGAAATATAGAAATCTGAATATGTGTTTTCGAAGAATTGGAAGTCGAATCCTACAGGCAATGCCGCAGAAGTTGCATCATCACCTAGGGATACTGTTGTTCCAGTAGCTGTAATGTCGATAGGAGCGAAAGTTCCTGTCTGATCTACAGCGATTCCACCTGGGATAAGGTTAGCAACTACATCTTGAATTTCCAATGTAGCCATTCCACTAGCATCCAATTCTAGCGTGTGATCTTGACAAACTATTTCAGGAATATCGTCAGTTACTTCGATAGTATCGGTAGCAGCTCCACTAGCACACTGAGTAGTTACGTCGTAAGAGATTGTGTGTGTTCCGATTCCAGCAGCAGCAGGATCGAAAGTATAGGTAAGTCCGTCACCGTTATCGGTTACACCAGGACCACTATATACACCACCTGTTGGAGTACCTCCACCGTATGTTTGAACTCCTTGACCAACACATACTTCTTCTGCAGTGCTAATAGCAGGTACTGGAGAGTCGAACGCCTCAGTACCATCGGTAGTACTTCCCGAAGATCCTTGATCTGCACTAAATCCTAATCCACGCTTAGCGAACGCATCCCAAAGAAGACATTCGTTAGCTCCACCATATAGAGCAACATCGGCAGCGAAGATAGCATCACGTCCATCTACGAATCCTGGGTTACAAACCTGTAGTTTCATTGCCTCAGTTACCAAAGCCATAGCTTGTACGTTACCAGCATCTTGGGTAACATCTCCTGTGAAGTTAAAGAAGTCTACGTCGAAACCGTGCTCGTCGATCAACGCCCAAGTTACTTCCCATAGCGTAGTACACCAAACAGAACCTACACCGTGAGGAATGGATAGTCCTCCAATATCACCATACGTCTGTGGGTTGGTAGCTAAGTCTGTGCTATAAGGGAATGGACGGATTCCAGGTCCACCAGCTCCTTGATCAAAAAGGTAAGTTCCTACCCCTCTAGAGTCGGTTCCTGCATCACCAGCTTCGATAGTCATTACTACACCATACCAGTCACTCCATCCTTCTCCCATCTGCTCACTGTTAAATAGACAGTTTACGTTAGAAGGACCACCCGTAAGACGGTTAGAAGTACCGTGGGTATATTCGTGTACGATTACAAGGTTGTCGAAACTACCATCTTTGTCACCACAAACGAACATAGACATATCAGGTCTAGATCCATCTGGAGGAGTTCCCATAGTCGCATTACAGGTTCCAGCACCATCTTGACATTCTGCGTTTACTGGGTCATTTCCAAGACCACCGTTTCCATAGTTATTTACCTGGAAGTTACCAGATACTTCGTCGAAACCATAGATGTACTTTAAGTCATGACAAATATTCGTCCAGTAGAAAAGGTTCGTTAAGGAAGCATCTTCATATTGAGTGGAAGTAGAATAATCCATATCGAATGGGTATCCTACGAAGTCCAAAGTAGCTCCACCGTCTACTTGGTATCCTGTGTTGTCACCATTTTCGAACGTATCTGTGTTGTTTCCTTCAGTAACTGTAAACTCAGGTCCGGCAACACCATCCGTATCATGCCATCCGAATGGAGAAGCCACTGGGTGGGCAGGATCGGTTACAATAGTTCTGGTTCCCTGAGGTGTCGTGTAGTAAGGGCTTTCCACTGGCATTGGGAATACCTCATAAGTGTTAGCCGCAACGGGAGCCGCAGGAGCAGCAACCTCCTCACCATAGTGAGGCATATCGTAAAGGTTGGCGTGGTAGTTAAGTGGGTGCTCACCGTGATCGTGATCGAAGCTACAGCTAGTCATCCAACTTACTTGATTTTGAATTGCTCCAGATTGTGCATCTACGAAAACATTCCACCAGTCTTGTCCGTTTATTGCTTTAATAGCGATATCCCAAGTAAGACGAAGCTGCTTATTTTCATCTAACTGATATACCAAACGTGCAGGAATGTCTTCAAGTGAAATTCCACCATCAGAAAGTACCGTTTCGCGCGCTGTGTTGTTAAGGCTAGAAACTTCAGTAATAGCTTCGGTAATTGTGTAATTGAAGTGATTCGCTGCACTTTGAACAGCTTGTGCTGGTGTAAGTGAAGGAGTCGCAGAAGCAATTCCCTTCAATTTTCCAGAGTTCATGAACTGAGTATTGGCTTTAAGAACATCGCCATTGGATAACAAGTGTACGCTGGACTCGCTACCTACTACTTCAATTCCATTAATAACTTGACGAAAGTATACGTGATGAACCCCACTGGTTCTACTCGTATGCTGGTCTTTAATTACCCATTCAGAATCTTCGGGGGTAATTTTGTTTTGCAGAAGCAGTTCGTTCACCTGATTGGAAACTGCCTGCTGAGCATTCTGTGCAAATGTAGTCGCACACATGCATAGCATAAGTGCAAAGAATACTCTTGCGGTAACTTTTCTCATAGTTAGAATTTTAGATTAATAATTTACTGTTTAAAGGGGTTTCAGCTTCGCGCAAAGCTACCATTTTTGAAGGCACGTAACAAGCAAAATTCGCATTTTCAACTCCTATTTTTCTCATTATTCTCACATATTAACCTGTTAAATGTTAGAATTTTGCATGAAAAGTGAGGTTTTACCTCAAATAACTCAATATACCATACTAAAGCGATAGGATAACCCTAAAATGAAGATTGAATAGGTCCAAAATCTGGAATTTTTAACATTTAACACGTACTTTTTTCGTCGATTGTTGAAACGCTATCCTAAAAATTCGATAATACAAGCCACTCGATTTTTTTTAATTATCTTGTACTACCCTAAGCAATTTGTTTTCATGACCCAACCTAACCATTTGATCGAAGCAATGCAGCAAGGAAATGAAAAGGCATTTTCTTCCATTTATCAAATGTATTCGGGTGCCATCCAAGGAGTCATTTATACAATACTTAAGGACACAGATCTTACCCAGGAAGTCTTGCAGGATGTTTTTGTGAAAGTTTGGAACAACTCACAGTCCTATACTATAGGTAAAGGTCGTTTTTATACCTGGTTATTGAATATTGCCAGAAATGCGGCCATCGATAAGACACGATCCAAAGATTATAAGAACCACAGTAAAAACCTAAGTACCGAAAATTTCGTAGATATATTATCGGGGCATGATAATTTATCGCGAAGAATGGATGCCCTGGGTATTAAAAAATTTGTTGAAGCCCTGAAACCTATTTGTGTTCAGATTATAGACCTACTTTACTTTAAAGGGTTTACACAATCTGAAGCCGCTAAAGAATTGAATAGTCCGTTAGGAACCATAAAAACAAGAGCACGCAATTGCATTAGTGAACTGCGATCTCAAGTATTGGAAAATACTGTATGACAAAAGAGGAAATCATAGCATCCGGATTATTGGAACTATATGTAACTGGTTCCCTTCCCCAAGAAGATATTGCCTTGGTGGAAGCGGCCATTACCTCACATCCTGATCTTGTTTCCGAAATTGAGCAAATAGAAAAAGCACTCATGGAACTTTCGGAAGCTACTGGAGGGCAGGTATCCGATACGGTTTGGACCGAAATACAAAACCGTACCGAAGGCGTTCGTACACTATCCCAAACCCCACCGAAAAGAAATTGGAGTTCCCTTTCCGGTTGGGCCGCTGCCATTCTTTGTTTCCTTGGATTATTCTGGATGATGAAAAACAATAACGACCTAAAAGAACAATTGCGTTATAGCGATGCGCAAAACAGGTCGCTAAAGGAGCAAGTGGATATTCAAGGTGTTGAGCTGGCCGAAACTACCGAATTATTGGAAATGGTACGTTCTAGGGATTTTAAAGCGGTAACGCTTCCTGGTAATGTTGCGGTATCCCCAGAATCCTATGTTACCGTCTATTATAATGAGACACAGGACATTGCCTATATCGATGCCAAAGGTTTGCCTACGCCCCCAGAAGGGAAGGTATATCAAGTTTGGTCCTTAAAAATGGAACCCCTAACACCAAGTAGCATTGGTCTCCTTTCCGATTTTGAAGGAACCGACAGCAAATTCTTTAAAGTAGAAAACATTCCAACTCCCGAAGCTTTCGGAATTACTTTAGAACCGGAAGGAGGAAGTGAGAGCCCTACCTTGGATCAATTGTACGCGCTGGGTACTGTAGCTCCTTAATTCTTAATGATTCTGAAGGTCTCTTGCTTACCCCGAAAATCTACGGATAAGAAATACATTCCCGCTTGCAAACTTTCAATAGAAATTGGGATGGAAGGATTTTCGGCGTTCACTCCTGCCGATACTATTTGTTTGCCCAACAGATCCCAAATGTAATACCGCTCAACGAGCAACTCAAAAGGATTTTCGAGAACGATTTCTGAGGTAGCCGGAACAGGGACTATTTTGAAACTCTTACCATCTAAGTCGAAGTTTTCCACTAAAGTGAGAGTAAAGCTGCAATTGGAAACATTTCCTGCAAGATCCTCGACCTCTAGGTTAATATCGACCGTACCCTGCGTTAACCATGTACCAGGAGCTGGTGTTTGAGCAGTTCGGGCAAAGTTGAAGTTAGAGCATGCATCCTTCATAAATACCTCCTGGGTATAATCTGGCAACTCGAAGCCCAAGCGTGTAGCATAAGCTTGTGTGTTGTCTTCAATACACCGAATGACGGGAGGCTCGGTATCTGCACTAATTTCCACCAAAACGGTCATTTGCGAAGCTGGGAAGCAGGGTGATTCTGCCAAACTATAGGATATTTCATGTATCCCAACTCCAGCAAGGGCCGGATCCAAAGAGAAATGAACTCCGTTACCATTATCCCGCACCCCAGGGCCCGAATAAACTCCACCAGCAGGAAATCCCCCTGTAATGAAACCCATTTCTTCGGTGGTATTACATATCCCCTCCAAATCCAAGCGAAATTGCGGTTCCAATACCTCAAAATCATACGAAGAAACTTCGTCACCCAACACAATGGAGCTTCCAGAGTTTGCATGAAGTCCCAACCCTCTTTTTGTAAAAGCTTCCCATATGAGACATTGTATCCCAGGTCCATAAATGGTTTGGGCCGCTACCAAAATTCCATCCCGGGCTTGCACCAATCCAGAGAGCGAGGTAGCATACCGAAGTCCTTCCACAACAATCGCCATTGCAATTACATTGCCCGCATCCTGGTTTAAATCGCCCGTGAAATTGTAGATATCTGGATCGAAACCGAAAGTATCGATTAAAACCCATGTAAGTTCCCATAACATAGTAGCCCAAATAGTTCCTACAGTATGTATGGACATCCCTTCTTCCAGATCATCGAAAACCAAAGGATTTACAGCCATGTCGGTTGTATAGGGGTACCTTCTTATTCCTGGACCATCGGGAGATTGTCCCCTTAAATAAGTGGCAATCGTTCTATGGGTCAAGGCAGTATCCGCCTCTGTCATCGTCAACATAAGGCCAAACCAATCACTCCAACCCTCGGACGGACTTTCCTTATAATTTAGGTTTCCATCCCCTAATGTCATTCGTGAAGAAACACCATGGGCGTATTCATGGATAATCACTAAATTATCATAAGCTCCATCCCTATTATTACACGTATTCATAACCAGTGTAGGACTTCTTCCGTCCCTTGGGGTTACCATAAATGCATTGCAGGGTCTTGTTTCGCTCTGTACATGAGCTAATAACCCGTCCTCATCTTCTCCCTGTTCTGAATAATTATAATTTTGAAAGTTCCCGGAACCTTCATCGAAACCATAGGTATGAAAAATGTCGTGTGCGATGTTACTGGTATAGAAAACGTTGGTAATGGCAGCATCTTCAAATTGATTTTCTTCAGAATATTCCATACTGAATGGGAAACCGCTAAAATCGAGGGAATTACCTCCAGATGCCTGATACCCATAATGATCGCCTGCTTCGAAAGCAAATACATTATTTCCATTGGTAGCCAAAGATTCTGGCCCATCCATGCCATCGGTATCGTGCCAACCATAGGGAGACGCCTCTATTCTATGTGGTTCTTCTATGACCGATCTATTTCCATGCAGAGGGCTCTCGGTAGGCAACATAAAGACCTCATAACAATTTTCACAGGAAACAGCAGTATCGCTTTCCGAAATTGCTTCATTGGTCTTGTTATACAAGTTATCATTATAATTGAAATGGGGTTCAGCACTTTCGAAGTCGCAATGCGTAGCCAAATCTTCCACCTTTAAGAGTTTCCCCTCAATAGCATGGTACCATGCCTCCCAATAATGTACATAGTCCCTTTCAAAAAATTGGGCCTTCCAAATAGGCACTATTTGGTCTTCCCACTCCACGTAGTTTAGATACAGACTCACCTCCCTTTCAAAAAGTGAAGGGTATAAATAATGTATTTCATAAGGTGTTTCTGTAGTCTTTTCGATTTCCGAAAACGATTCTAAGGAAACATACCCCATCTGCCTCACAATTCCCTCCAAAGCGTTTTCAGGAGGCAAGACCTTTTTTAAAGCCTTGGGCGTGGCACTTGCTATGTTTTTCAGAAAATTATCGGTAGATGCAATCAATTTTCCATCGTTCGAAAAATGAAGGCTCGACTGGGTGCTTAAAATGGGAACCCCTCCGAGCGTTTGTTGAAAATAAATATGCCTTACATTACTGGTTTTACTTACCACATCCCGAAGCAGCGTGTATTCTTGGGCGCTCTTCTTGGAATTTGATTCATCAAAAAACTGGGAAATAAGTTTTTGGGCATTTTGTGCCTGAATAAAGCAACAAAATAACCCAAACAATAAAGTACATAATATGCGTTTTTCTGGTCGATACATTAATATGGGTTTTCCATAAATGTATTCGATCTGAATAAGGAATGCTATTTATGACTGTCTTCCTTCATAAATGAGAGGATTTGCAAAAATTACAAATCCTCTATTTTCTTTATTAATTCAGGTCCAAGTTCGAATTCGGCCTCCAAAAGTTCCGCTTTTAGATCCTTCATTTCATCGCTTTTCGCATTGGCTTTGTACACCAAGGCACTGTGATAGGCCGCCATGGGTTCGTACGTCTTATTTTCCACACGGCTTTCTATGGTTTGAAGTGCCCCCTGTGTATCGCCATTCCTTAATTTTGCCAGAGCCAGGAGGTGATAGGCCTCTGGCGTAGGTCTATTTTCAACCTCTTTTTTTGCTAAATCAAGGGCTTTATCAGGTTGAGAATCCGCCCACAGTTCAATACGGTAGGCATTGTACATATCGCCATAATTTCCCTTTTCAATTTCCGAAAGGAATTGATTTTCATACTGCTCCGCATTGGTTTCGTCATTTTCATAGGCATACAGTTCAGATTTGAACAAATGATAATCCGGAATAGCATGCCCTATCATGATCGAATCTAAAATCCTATGTGCTTCTTGAGTATCCTTTGCATGGGAATAGGCGATCCAAGCCAGACCTTTTTTAACATAGGCATTGTCGGGTTGTAGTTCTAATGTTTTTACATAGTGTTCATAGGCGTCTTTTATACGTCCAGCATGGCCATAATAATCGCCCAAATTACTATAGGTCCAAATCTTAAGGGGTTTGCTGTCCCGGGATTCTGCCACTGCCTTGGCGTCTTCCATAAATTTAATGGCATTATCCAAATCTCCGCGATAATCACTCCATTTGGACAATCGGATGAGATAATTATAGTCACTCAGGTTTTTTACCGAGTTCAAATAGGCGTAGGCTCCATCGTAATCCCCTACTTCCATAGCAGCATCGAAGAGCATCAATCGTGTCTGATGTTTATTGGAAGGACCTTCTAGGGTCTCTTTCAGCACAGCATAGGCTTCTTTAAATCGGTGCTGCGAAATAAGGTTATGTGCCAATCCTCTTGCGAAGGCATCTTTATCATTTGCAGAAACTTCCATTCCCTTCCGGTACAATTTTTCGGCAGCATATAAGTGATCTGCCTTTCCCGTGGTTTCGAACAAAAGCTCATACGCTCCTGCCAAAGGGGCCAAATCCCCTACTCCAGTACTATCGGGTCGCATTCTTTTGGACCAGAACTCTTTTTGGGCTATCGCTTCTTGATAGCTTTCATTGTGGGTTGTGGCCAAATATGTATTGTAATCTGCTGGATTTATGGCAAATGTATCTTTTGGTTCTTCCTTACAGGAAAGCATGACGATAAGCCCCAAACACACTAGGAATCCAAACTTTTTCATCTGTTTCTATTTTAGGTTGGAAGGAACGCAATGGTTCTTCCGTGAAGTAAAAAGAAAGAGCAACAATTTGTTGCTCTTTCCTATATGTTAATTTAGTTATTCGCTTCTAAGGCGGACTCCATATATGGAAATCCTAGGGTAAAGTCCCTATCGCCTGCATCTACCCCATCACTGGTTAATTGAGGGGTTCCATTGTTTCCATCGAAACGGGTTCCTGTGGTTCCACCGAACATCAATGTTAATGATATGTCGATTACATCATCCCCTAAATTTCTACCGGTAAGAACATTGGTACCATCGAAATAGGTTGTTGGAGCATTAGGAGCTACCTGTAGCGCATCGAACTGTGCCAATACGGTGGTAAAGGTAGCAGCATCCAATCCTAATATATTGGTCTCATAGTCCAAATCCTCGGTAGGAATTCCTAGGGAAGTCGCATACACATCGTGATAAAGCTCCAAGGTCGCTTGGAAGGTAGGCTGAAAGCTAGCCCTATCGGTTACCAAAGAAGTATTGAAGTTGTTTTTAACATCGTTACTTCCACTAAACACTGTATTTACTCCGGGACGTCCCATGATATCTTCCTGGGTGTACGTTCCGCTAAAGTCAACATTACTTACGCAGGGAGCACAAGCAGTCCCTCCACAGTCTACTCCTTCTTCGTCTCCATTCTGGATACCATCGGTACAAGAGACCTGTTCTATTACGTTTCCGTTATCGTCATCGTCTGCACACTGTACAAAAAGGAAGGAAGTACAAAGTGCCAGTATTGCAAATTTTATATTGAATCTTTTCATCGTTTTCATCTTTAACTATTATTGTTTTCTTTTGGCCGACACCCATACGTTATACGCATTGGGCAATCCGTTAATCCCTACGGCTCCTCCAACATGCTCGGGAGCAGCTCCCAACATGCTATTAGGCACCTCTACCACTATGGAAAGTACATTGAGGGCTTCGAAAAAGTCCTCTGCCTGTCCTGGGGGTAAGAATCCTTCTGGGGCTACGTTTCCAGCAATAACATCGTTAAATCGATTGAAATCGAAATAGAAATAATCTCTTCTTGGGCCAGCAAAAAAGCTCATCCCATTGTTGGAAGCGGTGAAGGTATCACCCACTCCCGAAATCTGTACCTGACCTGCCATCTGATCGCTATAGATCGTACTGGAAGCTCCGGCATCGGCCGCATCTACCATAGCTGGGCCAAAGAAATACATAGTGTCTGCCCTCTTAATTGCTTGAATCACCAAGTCTTCTACAAAATCCCCTGTATTGTCGATATTGAATTCGATCAATACATCTTCATCGAAAGAAGCATTTTCGGTCACCCCGCCAGGATTAAGTGGTCCTTGTAATGTAGCCACAAAAACGGTATTGTCGGGATTGTTCCCTTCAAAAGCATAGAGATCGGCTATGTCTACCGTAGTGTTCGCTACCGAAGGTGAGTCGATGTGATCCGCAGCAATTAGGAAGATGGAAATCCCTGCAAGGGCTAGTCCACCAAGGGCTGCAAAAAATTTTGTTTTTTTCATCATTAGAATGTTATAATGGTTAATTTTACTTTCCACTATGTACGTACGAAAGTATGGCTATGGTTTTGGGAATAATGTTAATTTTTTGTTAACGAAAATTTTGCTTCCTTATTCAACAAAAGTAAACAATGAACCCCTCATCTTCTGGCTGGATCCATAAATTTATTAACGAGTTTCCCAAAAACCGTTTATTGGATAACTTTACTTCGCCCTCTGTATTTTACGACGGACTAAAAAAAGCTGGGTTTATCTATGGGGTTTCGGTTTCCACCTTGTTGGATGAACCGGTAAGCCACTTAAAGCTTACTAAAGAGGAATATTCTAAAATAAATCTCTTTCACGCTTTACTGCACACTTACTTTTCGAAACATCCTACTGCCAATCACGAAGCAGCCATAGAATCTATTATCTCATTTTATAAGGAAATTGAACGCGGAAAGCAAAAATGGTTGCAACGGCTCAGTTTTTCGCAAAAACCTTCAGAAGATCTGGAAAAAATTCTTTCGGCTCGACTTCAAGAAAGCAATACCTTATTGAAAACGGATGCAGCTTCCCTCCTTACCTACGCCCTTTTATATGTAGATGTATTGGGGTATACATATTACTTAGAGCAGCCCGAAGGATTGAAAGCCTATCTAGAGGCTTTGGAATATACCATATTGGAATATAGTTTGCTGGCACTTCAATCTAAAGAAGAAAAGAATAAATACGACCAATTGGTGATCGATATGGTGGCTTCCTCTGCGCAATTTTTGGAAGGATTCCCAGCCGATGCCCCTAAGCCATCCACTACACTAAAGGTTTTGGAAAAGCGATTCCTATTGGACATTTGTTGTTTGGCCGTTTGGGACGATCGGGAAATGGATACCAGTGAATTGGCTTTCCTTAAGAAGCTAAGTACTACATTAGGACATACGCAAAGCCAATTGGACGCCTGTATACGATCCCTAACAGCGTTCTCCGTACAGAATGCAGAAAAGATCATTTTATTTGAATACACCCACCCCGTAAAACAACTATACAAGCAATCTACCGAAACGGTAAAACGACTTATCCTGCGCAATAAAAACCGCTTGCTTAAGGAACTGAACGAAAGTGGTGAATTATTGGTGCTGATCAGTCAATCCACACAACGAGACCTAACAAAAGAAGAGAAAACCAAAATGAAGGGACAGTTATTGGACATCTTTAAAAGTATTCCTTCGTTGGCCATTTTCATGCTTCCCGGAGGTGCCATACTGCTTCCTTTGTTCGTAAAGTTGATTCCCAAATTGCTTCCTTCTGCCTTTCATGAGAACCGTGTTGAGGAAGATTGACCAAAGCCTTCATAAATCACGACCTCTTTTTCCGCTTAAATTCGGTATCTTAGGATAGCAGTGATGAAATGGATCCTTACATATTGGGCAAAAATCGGTGGGCTTGGTGCTATTGCCATTGTAATCGCATGTCTTTTTATGGATTTCACAGAAATTCAATTGTTGTTATGGTTGCATTTCGCGCTATTATTACTACATCAGTTTGAAGAGTATGCCTATCCGGGCGGATTCAAACGGTTCTACAACGAAAACATTTGGAATAAAAGCTTCCTTACCCAAAATCCGTTAAGCAATGCTGGGATTATTCTTGTCAATATTGGTTTGGCCTGGACCGTTTACCTGTATTCTGCCATAACTCACGAAGCACAACTAGCGCTTGCGATGGGCTTATTAGGTGTCTCTTTGTTGAATGGATTATTGCATTCCTTTCTCTGGATCTCCCTGAAAATGTATAACCCAGGAGCCGTTACGGGATTGTTTCTTTTCATCCCCTTTAGCATCTATGCACTGATGCGAATTGGCACATTGGCCCCTACCGAAGATATTCGCGCGGGCATCACGGTATTTGCCATGGGTGTTATTTTGGTTCCCACATTTGTCTTCGCAGCCTATCACCTAAAAAACACATGACCTTTAAAAGCTTACACGTTGCTAATTTCATTAACACAAAATTATAAAGAGGCAATGATGTAATTCGTATTTTTAGTTGCTACACAACCATTGACGCGACCGTAAGCCAGTATTATGAAAAAACATCTATTCTTCCTTTTCGTTTGTGCGTCCCTACTTGGGTTCTCTCAAGAAACCAAACTCTCTCCTCCCGAAGCCTCTTTTTCGGCCATTATCGTTACAGATATGGAGGTAGCTGCCCGATGGTACACAGATGTATTGGGATTCAAAATTTTGAATGAAACCCAAAATGTGGACATGGGTTTTCAACAAAAAAATCTAAAGCATGGGGGCGTTCATATAGAACTCATTGAAATAAAAGGGACCCTTAGCCCAGAAACCTTGTTGGAAGGCCATCCTAAAAGGAGTAGGATTAGTGGATTCTTTAAATTTGGGATGAAGGTTTCCGATTTGGATGCTTGGGTAAAGCACTTAGAGGCAAAGGAGGCCAATATTCATGGAAATGTAGTAACCGATCCCGTTTCAGGCAAGCAAATGGTCATTGTAAAGGATCCCGATGGTAACCGAATTCAATTGTTCGAAAAATAGATGCACTCCCTTAAATACATAAGCTCCATTATTATTGCATTCTCCTTACTTTCCTGTAAGGCGCAGGAACCTTCATCAGAAATTGTAGTGCAGATTCCTTCCATAGAACAGGAAGCCACTTCTATTTGGAGAACCATTAACGACATTGCTTTTTTTGAGCAACAGGGGTACAATATTCAATTGCCCAACGATCCTGTAATCGATTCCCTAATTGCAAAATCGAAAGCCAAAACCTTCGGAAATGAAGATTATCCAACCATTTTCAATCTTTTGGAATCGAAGGTATATCAAGAAAGTGACTATGAAAAGGCTTTTAAAAAGGTAAAAACACAAGCTCCTGCCATTCAAAAGATGCTACGGCAGCTTTCTACGGAACAACATAAGTGGAATTGGGATTTCAAAATGTATCCCACCTACACCGTGGTATTCACGCTTTATGGTACTGGCGGAAGTTATGATCCAGACACGGGAACCATTACACTATTTACCAATACGGAAGGAGGATTTATGAATTACGAAAATCCTGCAAATACGATCATACATGAAATCGTCCATATTGGTGTTGAGGAATCGATCGTACAAACCTATCAACTTTCGCATGGACTGAAAGAACGGTTAATAGATAATGTTGTAACTGCATTATTCAAGGATCAACTTCCCAATTATCGTATTCAAAATATGGGAGATAGGAAAATGGATGGGCTTATAAATGCCCAAGAAGATCTGCACAATTTAGATCAAACAATCTCTGAGTTCTTGAAAAAATCATAAAAGTTCTAGGCTAGAAATCCTATCTTTAACCTAACAAACCTAATTACAAATGAAAAAAGCCTGCCTACTCGTCTTGGCCATGGCATTTTTTGTCGCATGCAAGACCTCCCAAAATGATAATGCCTTGATTGGCAAATGGAAGCTTACCGAAGTATTGGTAGATATTGGTGATGGTTCTGGCACCTATTACAAAGCCGAAGAAGAGAAATACATCACCTTTTATGAAGATGGTAGTGTAACCACCACTGGGTCTTTCTGTGCTATGGGGACTGGTGACCCAAAAGCTACAAAAGGCACTTATTCCGTCAAGGACGGCATCATTGAGAGTGATCGTTGCATTAACCAAGTAATGAAAACAAGATATTCCCTAACCGATGGGGTTTTGGAGGTGCTTTACCCCTGTATTGAGGCCTGTTCGGAAAAATATATAAAAGCAAACTAGCAATACGACCTTCCCCGATCGTTGCTGAAACCATGATAAAAACCTACATTTTTGAATAACATACCTGCCTATAAAACCGAATCCCTTAACACAAGGACCAAGAAGGTACAATACCTGTTCGAGAGTACAGGAAACCGTTCTATCATCAAAGTGATTGAGTATACCCCAGTCGCCCGAAGGGATGGCCGGACCATATATAATCTAGGTTTTGGGGATTATGACGAGGAAACTGGCACTTTCCTTGATGACGTAAATAGCAATAACGGAGATATGTGGAAGGTCTTTAGCACGGTATTGAATACAGTACCTGTGTTCTTCCGTGAAAATAAAAAAGCAGCTATTTGGGTGCAGGGAAGTGACAGTGCAGAAGATTATAAAGTCCTATGCGAACCTACCTGTAATAAGAAGTGCAATGAAACCTGCCGTAACTTTAACCGAAGAATAAAGACCTATAGATACTATGTAAATAAGCATTTCGTTGATTTAAGTAAAGAATACGTATTCTTTGGGCTCACGGGTGGGGATTTCCCCGATTTTGTGCAATATGTACCTGGAAATGAATATATTGGTATTTTGATATTTAGAAAAAAATAATCTAATTTTGTAGTATGAAACGGAAAAAGCAGTTGTTAAAGGCCAAAAAAGTACTCTCCATGTCCAAATCGACAAAGGGGCGTATCGCTACTGTGGCCAAAGAGATTAAGGGAAAGGAGCTGTTTGCAGACAAGGTAGATTTGGCTAAGAAGTCGCTGAGCAACCTGAAATCCCTTCCTATTTAGAAAAAACGAATCACAACGATATACGGAAACGCAAGTCGAAAGGCTTGCGTTTTTTTGTTTTCTACACTGCTACTAAATTTTCAATGGTTCGCTACTATTTCAAAAAAAGTAGCGTTGTACTAAGAACTAACTTCATATTATGTGGAAATTATCAATAGTCCTATTTCTCCTCACCACACATTCCATCTCCCAAACCAAACAGGAACTTATCGACTCCATCATTAAGGTAAACATAGTAGAATCGGACTGCATAGGATATGGTTGCATGCCATCTAAGCAATACAATAACTTTCAAACTCTAAAGAGCTTACTTTCCGAACAGGAATTAAACACACTTTCAAAGCACGAAAATCCAACACTCAGGACATATGCCCTAAACGAATTGGTACAATCTGGAAAAGGTGATTTGGTGCAACTCCTAGCCCAGGAATTACGAAAGAACGAAAGGGTCCGAACTTTTGAGGGATGCCTTATGGATTTCGATCCAATCTCTTCCATCCTCTATCACGAGTATTGGAATAAAATACGAATAGAAGCCAGAAATAAGGCCAGAGATGGGCTCTATGAAGAAGAGCAGGCCATGAAAAGAGCACTTGAAACCGATGTTATGATGGAGCGATTGGACAGTGTTGTAATTCACAATAGACACGTGGCGTATTGGCTACTTTATCGCAGGGTATTTAAAAACAGAAAACACAAAGAGAGTTACCTTTCTAGAATCGAGGACTTAGCTTTCAAACAAAATAACTCTTATGCCTTCGAGTATTTGAGGAAAAATTATTCCAGTCGATATGATGAGCGAATGGAAAAATATTTTACGATAGACTTTCCTAGAGCAAGATTCAAAACAGAAAGTGAGATTATTTATTTGAATTCACTCATTGAAACCCTACTGGAAAGTGAACGGAAGGATTATCGCGACATCGTTATTGCTAAACTGAAACAGGATGATTCCTGGAGAAAACACTCAGGTTGGATTAAAAATACCTTGAAAAATTATGGAATAAATGAGTTGTGATATGAAAATGGCCGAAGACTACTCCAACCACAGCTTAAAATCCTTCACCTTCTCCCGAGCTACAATAACATCCTGCTCTTTATAAGAATTCAGTTTTAATTGCAGTCGGCTGTTGGTATAGCTAATGATATCCCGAATGGCGTTGATATTCACATAGAACTTACGATTGATCCTAAAAAACACCTCGGGAGAGATTTCCCCTTCCAAGTTCTCTAGGGTCGTATCCAGCAGATAGTCCCTACCATCGACCGTATGGGCATAGGTGCCCTTGTTTTCGGAATAAAAACATTCGATCTCGTCTACAGGGATCATCTTAATGTGTTGCCCGATCTTGGTGGTAAAGCGCTTCTTGTATTCACGCTCCACTGGATTGGTGAGTAGTTTCTTAATGTCATCGAAATTTAACTGAACGTTCTGTTGTTGAGGCGCACGGGCCTTGTATTTTTCAACTGCAGCCTCCAGTTCCTCTTCATCTATGGGTTTCAGTAAATAATCGATACTGTTCAGTTTAAAGGCCTGTAGGGCGTACTCATCGAAGGCCGTCGTAAATATAATAGCACTGCTTACCTCCACCTCATCGAAAATCTCAAAAGAAAGGCCATCGCTTAATTGGATGTCCAAAAAAATAAGATCCGGGTGTGGATTATTAGCAAACCACTCCACCGATTCGCCTACACTATGCAGCATGGTATCCACATCCACATTTTGGCGTTCTAACATACGCTGCAATCTTCTTGCAGAGGGTTTTTCGTCTTCTATAATGAGTACGTTCATCTAAGGTGCTTTTTCAGGTAAAATTATACATTAATCCCAACGGGATGTCTTTTTAAATTCTTCTTCCTCTTCATCCATGTATTCTTGGATCTTTCGCTCTTCCCAATCTTTAAAGAACTTGAATTTGTCCTGGAATACATACAGTCCATGGCCTACCAATCCTATTCCCCAGAAAAAGGGTGTTGAAAAAACAGCCCATCCGGGAAATTCAATTCCCATCCAACCTTTGGTAAAAATTCCTAGGTTTACTAAAAATAGGGCCACATTAATGACTATGTAAACTACCAGGTGCGTATAGAAGCCCTTGATCTCTTCCATGCGCTTCTTAGCGCGTTCGTATTTATCTTTATCAAAATATTCCATGTTGTTGTTTATTATTTCCATCTTCGTGTTTCCTTGTCTTCTTCGTCCATAAATTCTTTAATCTTGCGGTCTTCCCATTTTTTAATGTTGACAAACTTGTGTCGGTAGGTCCAAATGCCATGGATAGCGATCCCTACCGCCCAAAAAAGTGGTAAGAGATATGTATTCCAGTTCAACCAATTTTGAAAGCCTTCATCGTCACTTATAACACCCCACTTGGGCAATAAATAAAACCGTAAGACATAGATGCATGTGTTTATGATAAAGAAGATTATGATATGACTGTAAAATCCTCTTATCTCCTTTACTCTATTTTTGGCTCTTTCGTATTTCTCGTAGCTGTTGGGTTCCATAGTATTGTTTATTAACTCCATCGGTCTCTTCTTTCTTTTTCTTCTTCTTTATCCATGAACTCACGGATCTTGCGCTCTTCCCAGTCCTTATTCATGAAAGGAGTCCATCTGAAGGCTTTTAGTGCTTGAAATACCAAGCCTATTCCCCATCCTAAGGCAGCCCAAAGGAACCACATATACCTCCATTGATTGGAATAGTAATTTAGGTAAGCAAGAAACCCGATAAATACCACATAGAACATCAAGCTGGTATAAAACTTCTTGATCTCCGCTACTTGCTCCTTGGCACGTAGGTATTTGTTCTGCTTGTTCTCTTTGCTATCCAGTTCCATGACGAAGTTGTTTTTTAATTGATCTACCATTTCATTGAAGACTTTTCCTTCTCCATGATCTCCTTGATCTTTCTTTGCTCCCAGTCCCTTCCTAAAAATGGAAAGAAGTTAAAGGTATGAGCAGCATGGCCCAATATCCCCAATCCCCAACCTGTAATTGGGAAAATGGCCCAAGGAAATGAAGTGGTTCTCACGTTTATCCAAATAAAGATAAACACAAAAATGAGGTAAATGGTAAGATGCATATAAAAGCCTTTCATTTCTTCTACCTGTTTCTTGGCTCGGAGGTAACGTTCTTGTTCGCTATTTTCTAAAAGTTTCATGATTAATAGTGTTTAATAATTACACTATAAAAGTAGTCTGAAAGGTGGTTTCGTAACAATGAATTGGACCCAACTGTAGAATGTTTGGGATGAATCGTATAAACGGATTACCGATCCTTATCCATGAGCTCCTTAATCTTACGTTCCTCCCAGTTTTTCCCAAGGAGTGGGTTGTAACCAAAGACCTCCATTGCATGGCCTCCTACCCCAGCACCCCATCCAATAATAGGAAATAGCGCCCAAGGGAAACCTGTGCTTATCACATTAAGATATATGAATACCGGAACCATAATGCAGTAAATTCCGAAGTGGATATAGAACCCTTTTAGTTCTTCCACCTTCTTCTTGGCCCGATCGTATTTCTTTGCTGAAATGTAAGTATCCTGAGTCTCTTTAGCTCTTGAAACATTTTGGGTGAGCAAGGGAATGGCCACCGAAAACTGCCGCCCGTCGTCTTTAATATCTACCGGGCGATCTGTGATCAGATAATAACGCTGTCGAATGTTCTGAAGTCCCACTCCACTGCTTTCTTTCACTACTTTCTTGGGCTGAACGTTATTCCTCACCACCAAATTGCCGTTCTCTTCAACAATGGAAATGTGTAGTTTTCGCGAAGGGGTTACCATATTGTGTTTCACCGCATTTTCCAGCAACAACTGAAGCGAAAGTGGCACCACTTTCGCTTCAGGGTTGTTTATATTTTCGGGAATGGTAAAGACAATGCTGTCTTCGAATCGCATCTTAATCAACGACATATAGATTTTGGCAAATTTCAGCTCCTCCTCTACCGTCACAAGCTCCTTGTTCTTCTGCTCCAGCACGTAGCGGTACACTTTAGAAAGGGAAGTGGTGAACTTCGTTGCCGCCACCGGATTCTCTTCAATAAGACTTGTAAGCACATTGAGACTATTGAATAGAAAATGCGGATCTAATTGATTCTTTAAGGCGTCGAACTGGGCAGAAGCCGTTTTCGCAATGATCTTTTGCTCCTTTACCTTATGTTCCTGCTTATGGCGGTAATAGAATACCGTATAAAATATGGCAGTAATTACCATAGATATGGTAAAGCCAGGATAGTAGGACTGAACACTCTGGTGCTCTATGAAGCTTGACAATGTATGCCCTTCGATAAGAATGGAGGTTACAATCTCAAGAAAGACCAAAGCCACTATAGTGACTAGCGATACCCCAAATGCGCCCCTAACAAATATTCTTCGTGTAAATAAACGAGGCCCGTATCTTTTCCATAAAAACTGAAAGAAGTAGATATTGACCATATAAAGCACTACGGAATACAATTGATTGTACACAAAGTACTTTAACAAGCGGTCCTTCTCTATCACATTACCATTCAAATATTGGATGAGCCCTATGACTAAAAAGACAAGGACACCAATGGAAAAGGCTTTGCCAAATTCTTTCAGAAATTTCATCTGCTTAATTTATTCTTTTTTACAATTCTGTTCTAGCGATTGCTTGGCATAATCGCCTCCACCCCTTGGATGAAACTCTCCTTTGGGCTCGTAGGTTTCGAACAAAGCAACAGCAGACGCTAAATCTTCACAGAAGGTAGATGTATCCTGACCGAAGAATCGGGCTGTTCCCAAATCCCATTCCACCTTACCGAAGGCAACACGTGGGTTCCCCGGCTCTAATTTATAGGCTTCCTCATACAGTTGAGCGATCTTAGGCGCGTAGGTCATTCCGAAACGTTGTCCATCGAAAGCCACCCAAGCCGTATACAATTGTGCTTGTGCAACCAAAATCTCTGGATTGTCCTTAGAAATGGCCTTGGCATCGTTCAGGAAGTCTTGTGCTTTCTTTAATTGAGCTGTTAGTACTTCCTCATCCTTTTCGTTGAAACTATTGAAGATATTCACTTGGGCCACGTAAAAAGGCGGCAACCAGTTATCCTGCTCTGCTTGTGCAATTCTTTCGAACAAATTAGAGGCTTCCGAAGACTTTCCGTTTTTCCAAAGATCGAAAGCCTTCATCATTCCTTTTTCGTATTTGCCTTGCCCGAAAGCATTAATGGACAATAGTGCAACGGTAATAAGAAGTAATTTTTTCATGATGACAATTTAAGTTATTTAGCGTTTATATAGTAATTAAGACAAAAAGACTTGTATTCCTATGCCCATTATCAACAGTGTTGTAAATACCAGTGTAAGCACTTTAATGGACTTGTTTCTCCCCAATAATCGTAAAATAATCCCTAACATGATTTCTAGATGTTGCGGTTATAATCGTATATCGAGTTTACGGGTTTCCTGATCATTTACCTCAAAATGGGCATCCTCCCATGTGGGCGGACCGAAAAATCCACGAGCTCCGTTGGAACAGCCATAAGGTTCTGATGGAAAAGTCCCCATGAACATATTCAGTTGGCCATTATCATCTTTATCGTGGTAACAGGAAATAGCGTAGACACCATCGGGCACATCGGTAAAGATTACGGTGGCTTCTTGGTTCTCAATGGTTGAGGAAAGCGATTTGTAGGTATTATCCAACCATTTTCCCTTATCATCGTAAAGACCTACCCTTACGCTTCCATCGTTGTTTTTAAACTTGGTTATGGTCACTTCTATCGTATTCTGTGCTTGTGCCACCATCCCGGCGATCAGTAAAGCTAGAAAAGTTAGTACGGTATGCATTGTGTTGTTCTTTTGAGTTAGTGATTCAAAATTCTACTGAAATGGGCAATCTTTGAAAAGAATCCTACCGAACTGTAGAAAATCGAGACTGAATTGTAATCCTATAGATTATCCAGCTGATTGTCGGTTCCATCTTCACTTATCGTCATGAAGAATCCGACGAAGAAAAACTGATCTGCTGCCGGCAACAACGCTCTTCTGTTGAAGTTTCCATTCACATCGGCAGTACTTGCATATTGATATCCGTTAATGTTGTTGAATCCGAATACATTGTTCACAGAGAAGTACAAGATCTTCTGTTGCGAAATAAGGTAGGCCCAGTTTACACTCGTACTATTGTAGTCACGGGTCTGCTCTTGCAAAAATCCTGGGATATTGGGATTGGTATAGGAACGACCACTTCCGTATTGATGGCTAAACCCTATCTGACTCTTCCAATCGCTAATGAACCATTTGGCCACTACCGAAAGATTATGCGTATTGGCAAAGGGAGGTCGGGTTCTTTCCGGATAGTTGTTGAACTTTCGCTCACTATCCAAAAACGAGTAGCTTATCCAGTAATCCACGTTCTTGATGGAATTGTTATCCCTCCAGAAAACATCGATTCCCTGTGCATATCCGTCACCACCATTTCCGTAATTACTGTCGAAGGTGGGATCTTGCGTATCATAGGTAATGAGACTACTATATTCTTTTCGATAGGCTTCTGCACGGAATATGCGGTTTTTGGCTGAGTACTGATAGTTTAGGATATAATGCTGTGTCTTTTGCGATTCTAAATCCTGTTGAAATTTTAGGATATCATTAAAGGGTTGCTGATAGAAATCCCCATAGGCCAAAGATATCTGGCTGGACTTCCCTGTCTTGTAGGCAATAGAAGCTCTTGGAGAAATCGTTGCATCATCGAATAAAGCACTGTACTCCCCACGAACCCCAAGCTTCATGGCAAATTTCTTGGAGAAAATGATATCCCCCTCTGCAAATACAGCTGAAATATCATTATTAAATCCGTAGTTGGCCTGTGCAAAAGGATTTTGAAAATCCTCATCGAAGTCCGTGAAGAACTGCTCAGCACCTACGCTCAATTTGAATCGATTGCTAAAACGCTTGCGCAATTTCAGTTTTAAGTGAAACGACTTTTCGGTATTGTCGATATCGCTATCTATAATTCCGATATCATTTTTGCTGTAGGTAAAGCTTCCTCCTCCACGAATTTTCCAGCTTTCCCCTAAATCACCACTGTAACTGGCATTGGTGTAGAAGTTGTTGTTGTTCAGTTTGAAATTAAGTCCGTCCTCTAAATTGATATCTTCTTGGGTCAATTCAAAGTTGGTGCCATCGAAAGCGGCATACCACTTCAATAATCCCTTATCAAATTTTCTTCGAAACACGGTCTCCCCGGCATACCCTTCAAAAGGTTTCTCCCAGTCGTTTCTATCGGGAAAGGCAGCAATGTAAGGTGCCAAGTTGATATAGGTCCCATTAAAACTCAAAGAACTTTTCTCCCATTTTTGGGTATTTCCTAAAGAAGCTCCTACACTCATCGCACCAATATCTGTCTTTTCCTGGTCGGGTTCGTCTATGGTATTCAATAATAATACGGAAGAAAGTGCTTGTCCATACTCGGCAGAGTATCCTCCTGTAGAGAAGGTAATTCCATCGAATAGGAATGGGCTATATCTTCCTCGCGTCGGTATATTATTGGTGGTGGGTGTATAGGGTGTAAATACTCGAATCCCATCGATAAAGATTTGGGTTTCCCCAGCATCTCCACCACGTACAAAAAGACGTCCATCTTCAGCTACCGTTGTAGTTCCTGGTAGCGTCTGCAAAGCACCTACAAAATCCCCCAGAGCACTGGCCGTGGTAACCACATCTAAAGGCTTCAACACAGATACTTTACTATTGTCACCCGCTTCAAAGGTACCAGCAGAGATCACAACGGTATCCAAGGAATTCACATCTTCCTTAAGGGTAATGGACACGTTCTTAAGCTGACTCACATCGGCAGCCATCATAAAGGTTTCGTAGGTAACATAGGAGATGACCAAGGTCTGCACCCCAGTTTCCTCGGTTGTGAACGAAAATTTTCCATTGGCATCGGTGGAGGCTCCATCGTAGGTTCCATCAAGGTATACATTGGCTCCCAGAACGGGGGTTCCATTTTTCTGAAGTACGGTCCCCGAGATTTCAGATTGGGCATACACCCCAAAAGAAAAGGTGGACAATAATAAAAATAGTAAGAAGGTAATGGTTGTTTTTTTGGCGGGTTTCATTTTTCGAGCTATTTGTTTCATAGGTCAAAGATGCAATGGTTCCGTTACATCCATTATATGAATCTTGCTGAATTGTAGTTTTCCATGGATGAATTGTAAAAACCAAGATAAGGTATCCCATTTTAAATAATCCATTAGGCTCGAACTGCCCATGTATCGCTACTTTTCCTACTGTTTAATTGTTCTTTATTTCTGGTCAAACCTCAATCTTTATTAGCTAAGAATCAATAACTTCATACTATTATTAACCCTACAAAAAATTTTATCCATCATGAAAAAATTCATTTATTTATTTGCCGTCTGTTTACTTGCCTTAACCATTGTAAGTTTCTCGATCGACAATCGCAATGACTTCGAAATCCCAGAAGATCCGGCCACCGAGTATGTAAGCGTTTTCGCAAAAGATTTTCTATGCTCACTTAACAATGACGCTTTGGAGAATCGGTTCGAAACGCAATTTCATACATTCCTAGCCGATGTCATGAAAGTAGATGTTCATTTTAATGACACAAACGGTTATTACTATGCCGTTCACGGAATCAACCCCAATGGAGATACCGTAGTTGAGTACTTTAAGACTACGGCCGAAGAAGTGTCTAACAATGAGTACAACTACATTGAAATGAATGCCGACACTATGGAAGCCATTAGCAAAGGAGCTCAAGCGTGCAGGGAAGGTACTTTCCCTTTCCCTAACGGTTTCTGCAGTCAGTTCAATTCTGGAGTAATTTGCGGTATCGTAATCAATGGGTACTGTCGCTATTATTAGTGGTAAGAACTTTTAAACAAACCTTCATGCTCCCGCTTCGGCGGGAGTTTTTAGTTTACATACTTCTTTGGGTGAAATGTTTAAAGTATTTTTAACCCAGGACCCTATTCCTTTTTAATAGAACCCAATGTAAATAGTTATATTTAGCTTTTATAAAACACCTATACCCTACAACCATGCAGTATTCAAAAACCATTGAAGAATATATATCGAAACATCCCGATTGGAATTCGGAAATCCAAGAATTGCGGGATTTGCTTGCCAAGACAGAACTCAATGAAGAAATTAAATGGGGCGCACCTACCTATACCTTAAATGGAAAGAATGTAGTGGGTATTGGCGCTTTTAAGAATCACTTAGGGGTTTGGTTTCACCAAGGGGTGTTTTTAAAAGACCTTAAGAAGAAATTGGTCAATGCCCAAGAAGGTAAAACCAAAGGCTTACGACAATGGCGTATGGAAAAAGGGGAAGCCATAGAGGGTGATGTCTTACTGGATTACGTACAAGAAGCCATAGAGAATTGTCTGGCCGGAAAAGAAATTAAACCCGAACGTAAAAAAGGAGTGACCATTCCACCAGAATTGGAAGCAGCATTCGGAAAAAATACATCCTTTAAAACCGCTTTTGGCAACCTCACCCCAGGAAAGCAGCGAGAATATGCCGAATACATTTCCGAAGCCAAACGGGAGGCCACCAAAATGAGTCGCCTAGAGAAAATCACCCCGATGGTTTTGGACGGTATTGGTCTAAACGACAAATACAGAAACTGCTAATCCTGAATGGGTTTCTTCAGTAATAGAAGGGTTCGGTTCTATGCCAACAGGGCATTTTGGATCTTGATCGCATGGGTGCTTATTGCCAACCTTATCTTTTTCTATGATTTTATTTCACTTTCCAATGCCGGAGCGCTGAGTAGTGATTACGATTTTACCTCGGCCTTCTTTGCCAATTTGGTCGTGGCCATATCTGCCGGCGTGATCGGAGGACTACTTACCGTAAACCTCATGGAATATTGGTTACGGAAGTACGCTTTCTGGAAAGCTTTGGTGCTTATCGTATTCATTTACTGTGCAACTTCCATCGTCATTAGTCTTATAGGTGCGGCCTACTTGGCCAGTGTCGATTTTCAACTTCCCATGTGGAACGAAGAAGTCATTGAGGAAGCAGGCTTTATCTTTGGTGATTGGCGCTTTCTAAAGAACTTTATCATTTGGTTGTTCATTGTCCTCTGTACGCTCATTGTATTAATGATCAATGACAAGTACGGCCCCGGTGTGTTTCGCGATTATCTCTTGGGAAGGTATTTTCAGCCCAAACGCGAGCGGCGCATCTTTATGTTTGCCGATATTAAAAACGCCACGGGAATCGCAGAAACCTTGGGCGAAGAGAAGTACTTTCATCTGCTAAAGGATTTCTTTAAGGATATTGGTCCTGCTATAGTACGAACCCGTGGGGAAATCTACCAATATGTAGGCGACGAGGTGGTCATCACCTGGAAAATGAAGCAAGGATTAAAAGACGCTAATGCATTGAGTTGTTTTTACATCATGCAATCGCTTATCGCCAAAAAAGCGGATCGGTATATGAAAAAGTACAATGTGGTTCCTGAGTTTAAGGTTGGGTATCACTTCGGATCGGTCATGGTAGGCGAATTGGGGCAGATAAAACGAGACATTGCATTTTCTGGAGATGTTCTCAATACTGCTGCCCGTATACAGGCCAAATGCAACGAATTGGGAGTTTCCATTCTTTCTTCAGAAGATTTTTCGAATGTACTCCCAAGCCTTCCAGAGGGCATTGTTAGAGAACCCTTAGGCAAGCAAAAACTAAAGGGCAAGGCTTCCGAAATTGGTTTAGTGACCTTTCGGAACGAAAATTGATGCCCTAATTCCATCACATAAAATTCTTCAACATGAAAACAGATCTTTACACTAAGACGTTATTAACTATTATTGCCGCATGTTTAACCTTCAACGTAGCCAAAGACCTAGAGTTGGTACCGAAAGCCTATGCTGCCGAAAACAATGTGGAAACGAACAATCTCTCTGCTCCAGTAGAAACTATCGACGTTCGAATTGTAGATATTAACACCTACGACGAATTGAACGTAAACATAAAAAGTGTGGATACCTACGATGAAATGAAGGTGAATATAAAGAGCATCGACACCAGCGACGAATTGGATGTAAACATCGACGAGATTGGTGGAAGTTGGATTACCAATGGAAACCCTATCCCAGTGACTATAAGGCAATAAGGCAATAAGCCATTATACATTTGAAAAGATTATTTTACCTCGGGATTTTGGTACTCGCCTGCTGTTCTGAATCGCAAAGAAAAGACTTTGTTGAAAAAGAGCATAGAGACTTAATAGTCTATGATTATGATAAGTTAATTCGCGAAAATCAATGTGAGTTGACCAGAATTGAAAAGGATAGTATCATTCTCTTTAAGTATAAAAACTTAGTTGACTCTACAAAGAATATGGTATTTAGCTTCCTAAAATATAAAGACCTACTATATTTTGGGCCTAATGAATTTACTTTAAAGGAAAGGAAATATCTAGTAAAGGAAGTAGCATTCGATAAATACGAGACGGAACCGATTGTAGATGGTATGGGTCCAATCCTTTTCAACGCTAAATATGGAATTTTGGTTATGGAAAATGGATGGGGAAAACAATTTCATTATCTAAAGGAGAATGGCCCATGGAATCTCGAACTGCCAATACTGTATGATTTCTAAGAAATAGGGAAATAAGATGTATTACCAATAATGTTAGTTCATTGTGGTATCAACAAAACTGGAGTTGAAACATTCAATTTTTCGGTCTAAAAGGCCTTATAATGAGTCGTGCCGCTCGATCGTAGTTAATGTAGTTATAGGTCCAATTGAAAAAGGTGACCACCCTATTACGGAAGCCCACCAAGAACCAAAGGTGTACAAACATCCATAGGAACCAGGCGAAGGCACCGCCAAAGGAACGATTGCCGATATCACATACCGCCTTGTTCCTCCCAATGGTTGCCATGGTCCCTTTATCGAAATACACAAAGGGTTTCATGGCCCTTCCCTTCCACGAGGCTTTTAGGTTTTTCGCCAAATGTTTCCCCTGCTGAATCGCTGGCTGTGCCACCTGTGGATGTCCTTTGGGGTAGACCTCGGTTTCCATATAGGCAATATCGCCCAAGGCAAAGATGTTTTCATACCCATCTACCTGACTGAATCTATTTACCTTATATCTATTGGCTCGATCCAACAAGGCATCCCCTTCTATTCCATTAACCGGTGCCCCAGTAACCCCAGCAGCCCAGATAAAGGTTTTCGTTTCGAAGGTTTTACCATCTTGTGTTGTGACGGTCGTACCGTCATAATCTTTTACAAAGGTGTTAAGATGTACATGTACTCCCAACTTCTCCAAAGAACGATCGGCGTTTTTTGAGGATTTTGGTTGCATGGGTGCCAATACGCGATCCGATCCTTCTACCAAATGCACCTCCATATCCTCCTTTTTCAACCAAGGATAATCGTTATGCAAAATTCCTTTTCTGAATTCGGCAATGGCTCCGGCCAATTCCACTCCTGTAGGTCCTGCACCCGCAATAACAAAATTTAAGTATCGTTTTTTCTCCTCTAGGGTTTCAGAAATGTCTGCTTTTTCAATATTCTGAAGGATCAGACTTCGAATATTCAGTGCTTGGGGAACACTTTTCATGGGCATACTATGGGCCTGGATGCTCTCATTTCCGAAGAAATTCGTCCTCGTACCCGTTGCGATGACCAGATAATCAAATGACAGGTTTCCAATGGGAGTTTGCACCTCTTTCTTTTGAAGGTCGACAAAGTCCACCCCTGCCATCCTGAAGTGAAAATTGGAATGTTTCCTGAAAATTTTGCGCAGCGGATAAGCAATGGAATCGGGTTCCAATCCAGCGGTAGATACCTGATACAAAAGGGGTTGAAAAGTATGGTAGTTTCGGCGATCGAACAATACGATCTGAGCTTGGGCATTTCGTAGATTTTTAATGAACGAAATACCCGCAAATCCTCCCCCTATCACGACGATTCGGGGTAATGAGGTTTCGGGAATATTCATATGGGTAAGTTGTACTACAAATTTACGATCCGATGGCCTAAAATGATATTTTTTAATGCTATTTTTATCTTAATTTGTAACAATTAATGGCAACCCTCCACTAATTAGACAAGCTAACAAAATAACATTGACCAAAGAACTAGAACATAGTTTTGTGAGCCAGTTAGAGCAAAACCAAAACATTGTGCACAAGATATGCCGTTTGTATACCCACGACAGTGAGTCGCACAATGATTTATTTCAGGAAATAACCATCCAGCTCTGGCGTGCTTATCCAAAATTTAGGGGTGATTCCAAGTTTAGTACTTGGATGTACCGTGTGGCGTTAAATACCGCTATTACGCTGTATCGTAAGAATAAGCGCAAGGTACAGACCCAAGATTTTGAAGGTATCAGCTTTAAGATGACTTCGGAAGAGTATGACAGTACGGTCGAAGATCAGTTAAAATTAATGTACGACGCTGTAAAGACGTTGAACGATATCGACAAAGCCCTTGTATTCCTTTATTTAGAGAATAAGAATTACAGGGAAATTGCGGGCACTTTGGGTATAACCGAAGTGAATGCAAGAGTTAAAATGAACCGAATAAAAGAAAAGTTAAGAACTATATTGAACCCTTAATACCATGGATCAACTAGAAGCATTAAAAAAGGAATGGCAGTCCAGGGAGCAGGTGTTTCCAAAATTCACGGCCGAGCAGATCTACCCCATGCTCTTGAAAAAATCCTCGTCCATCGTTAAATGGATCGTCATCATAAGCATATGCGAGATCGCCTTCTGGACTTTATTGACCTTTTTAATTCCCGATTCCATTAATGAGTTCAACAACGAAATGGGATTAAAAACCATTTATACTGTACTCAATATCATAAGCTATACGGTAGTAGCCGTTTTCATATATCTCTTCTATAGAAATTATGTAAAAATTCAGGTTACCAGTACTGTTAAGGAATTGATGGGGAATATCTTGAGAACTCGTAAGACGGTCCGTTACTTTGTGTATTACAATATAGGTATGGCGGCTTTACTTATGATAGGGATCAATATCTACTACTACTTCAACAAGGAAAAATTATACGAACTCTTCGCCCAAGATGAGCTTCCGGGAGTTCCACCTGAAGCCTTCTTTTCTTCTTTCTTTATAGGACAATTCGTGGCTGGAGTAATATGCCTAGGATTGCTAATGCTATTCTACTGGCTCCTATATGGACTATTGATGAAAAGGCTAAAAAGGAATTACAACGAATTGAAAAAAATTGAGGTTTAATACCTCCACTGGCGGGTTTTATTAAGCTCTTCCTCTTTCTTCAACTCTTCCTGTGAAATCACTTTAAGGAAAGATGGATGCTGCTCTATGGCATACTCCAATTGCTCTACGATTTTCTCGATGGAATCGTTTTCATAATCGATTTCCAAAGGCTGTTTGATTTCCATAGATTGGAGAATTCCGCGCTTCTTGATTCGGATTCCCTTTCTATCGAATGAGCGCCTAAATCCATCGATTACAATGGGAACAACAATAGGCTTGTTCCTTTTAATGATATGGGCAGTTCCTCTGCGAATGGGTTTCCAAGGTTTGGTGGTCCCCTGTGGAAAGGTGATCACCCAACCATCTTGCAAGGCCTTGGCAATGTTGCTCACATCGCTCATCTTCACTTGCCGATTTACCTCTTTACCTTCGGACCTCCAAGTTCTTTCAATACTCACAGATCCGGCATAAGCCAATACTTTGGGTAGCAATCCAGCTTTCATGGTTTCTTTGGCGGCTACAAAATATACGTTGAGTTTGGGCCTCCATAAATAACCTATGTTTTTAATACTGTCTACCCTACCGCTTAAGCTCGCATTGAACACATGGAACATGGCCACCACATCTGCAAAATAGGTCTGGTGATTGGAAACGAAAAGCACATTGTTTTCTGGAAGGTTCTTGATAATTTCACTGCCTTCAATCTGCAATTGATTAAAGCCCTTAAAGCGTCTGTGCGTCATGGCTCCCAATATGCGGATTAGCCACAGTTTCAGGAAAAGTATATGTCCAAAAGGGTTTTTTTTGAATAGCCCCATACGATCGATCTATTTGGATTCTGTCGTCCTGCCTAAGCAAAAGATTACAAAATCGGGCGGTAAAGATACTAAAAAAGCATACTTAGGCCAGTATTTTCAGTATTTCACGTACCTCATTGAGCATCATGGCCGTAGCTCCCCACACAATATGTCCCTGTAATTTGAAAGCAGGGACTTCAATATCTATTGCATAACTGGTTGATACTGTTTTGGTCACCTTAGCAGCCTCAGCCGTAAACTCACTCAGTGGAACTTCTATTAAAGCTTCCACCTCATCTTCTTGAGCCACAAAATGCGGCGTAGTCTCTGAAATTCCCATGAAAGGTTGCACAAAAAAATTGCTGGGCGGAATGTAAACTTCAGTGAGCTGCTTTAATACGGTGACATCCTTCATAGGAACACCCACTTCTTCTTCGGTTTCACGCAGTGCCGTTTGTTCCATAGAGGTATCTTCTTCTTCAATCTTACCCCCTGGAAATCCCACTTGGGCAGAATGCACCCCCTTATAGGTTTTCCTGAGAATTAGAATGAAATAGGTCTCTCCCTCTTCATTAGGGTAAAACAAACACAGTACCGCTGCCTTCTTTGCAGTTTCCATCTCTTTTGCCTTTCGCTTCAACTCCAGCAAACGTTGTATGGGAGCCATTCGCAGGTGATATTCCTCCCCGGGAAGCTCCATTTTTTTTACATTTACAATCTGTTGTAGAAATTCTGAAAATTGCATTTATGAAACTATGGTTTTCCTTGTTCTGTATCCTGTGTATGCTTTTTGCAAGTTGTGAAGATAACAAAAAGCAATCCCAAGAAAAAGCACCTGTCGTAAAAGAAGTAAAGGAAGAAAAGCCAAAGGACTCGGTTCCAGCAGAGAAGAAAAAAGAAAGTTTGGTTACCGATCCTTCCTATCCTAAAATCACCAACGAAAATGCGGTGGAATTCTTCACAGCATACGGAAAGGAAAACCCAGAAACTAAAGTACGCGTCTCCACCTCCTATGGGGATATTGACATAGAACTCTACGAAGACACTCCCCTACACCGTGCCAACTTCATCTATCTGGTAAAACAGAATTATTTTGAAAACACGTTCTTCCATAGAATTGTTCCTAACTTCATCATACAAGGAGGAAATAGCGATTTAAGAACCACGCCGCGAAAGCGTCATATATTGGGGAAAGATTATCTCCTTCCTGCCGAATTGGGCAATGGGCGAAAGCACAAATACGGAACTGTATCGGGTTCTAAAGAATATCGGGAAAATCCAGACAATCGGACCGCCCCCTATGAGTTCTTCATCTTCTTAGGACCACAATCTTCTACAGGGCACCTCAATGATAAATATACCATCTTCGGCAGGGTTACCAGTGGAATGAAAGCGGTAGAAACTATTGCCAACCTTCCACATGACGAAGGCGATTGGCCGTTGCAAAATGTGTATATCTCAGTAAAGATTATAGAGTAATCAGTCTTTCTCTGCACTGTAAATACTCGGCAACGAAAGATTGAACAGTACCGCCAACAAGCGAATAGCAATCACAATACCCCCCGAAATAAATACAATGAAGTCCTGCGACAAACTGGTTTCCAACAACAGAAAGTAAACAGTTCCTCCCAAGATACAGGCCGTGGCATAGATCTCCTTTCGGAAGATGATCGGGATTTCATTACATAGAATATCACGTATCACCCCACCAAAACAAGCGGACATGGTCCCCAAAGCGATACAAACCAAGGGTGGTAGATCGGCCGCGATTCCCTTTTCCACGCCAATGACGGTATACAGGGCAATTCCAATGGTATCGAACAGAAAAAGGGATCTGCGTACGTAATTCAGTTTTCTTCTAAAAATAATAGCCACTATGGTGGCTCCTACGATTACATAGACAAAAGTGAGATCACGCATCCAAGTAACGGGTGCGTCTATTAAGATATCCCGTAAGGTTCCTCCACCCAAAGCGGTTACAAAGGCAATGATGAAGATACCGAAGAGATCAAGTCGCTTCTTCATAGCGACCAAAGCCCCAGAAACCGCGAAGGCAATGGTTCCCAATATGTCTATGAGAAGGAAAAGGCTCACATCGCTTGGGTATAGTAGTTGTAATCCTTTAAAATGGTATCGATGAACTCGATATCGTTGCTATGCTTGCGTTCCTTGATTTCGGCCACTTCCATGATTTTATTCCGTAGCTTGATAAGCGTTGGATAATCCTTGGCATCCCTTGCATTGGTAAACGTTTCTTTAATGATTCTCGCATCATTATCGGAAAGCTTAATAACAGTAGGATAGGTAGGCTTAAATCCTTCCTTCAAATTTTCAAGTATGGTATGACTAATATTCACCCGATCCCTAAGTGAAATTACCGAAGTCCCTGTGGCCATATCCCCTATTCGTTGGCACTGTTTGGTAAAGGCAATGAAGAAGAAACCAATTCCGAAGATATACACATCTACGATACGGAAAAACCAACGCACCACATAATCGGTCAAGGTCGCTTGATAGCCATCAATCTTAACCACCCGTATTTTCATGGCCTTCTTACCCAGGGTTTGTCCTCCCAACAGCAATTCGAGCACCAGTGTATAGAAAATAGCAGGTAAACTTAAAATTGAATTAATGGCTATCTGGGACCATTCGTCCATGTTTTCGAAGGCACCAAAAAGATTCCCAACAAGGATTAAATACCCCCATTTTATAGCAACATCTATGATATACGCCAACAAACGTTCCCCCGCTCCCGCTGCTGTGTAATTTATTTTCACATTTTGGGTGGTGTTAATTTGTATCTCTGCCATATTCTTTCTTAATTTAACTCGCTTATGAGGGAGGTTGCATTTATCAAGCAAAATAAAGAAAAATGGCTCAGCTTTGAAAAGGCGATTTTTAATAATGATTTCGAGGATTCGGATCAGTTAGCCTCGCAATATGTCCAGATAATCAACGACTTATCTTACGCCCAGACCTACTATCCCAAAAGTAAGGTGGTCATCTACCTTAACCAACTTGCTGCAAAAGCCTTCCAAAACATCTATAAAACCAAGCGGGAAGACTCCAATCGTTTTATTCATTTTTGGAAAACCGAAGTTCCGTTATTGACGTATCAGTACCGAAAATACATTTACATAGCCTTTATCATTTTTTCCCTTTTTACGGCCATTGGAGTAATTTCTGCAGCCAATGACGGAGAATTTGTACGCTCTATTCTGGGTGATTCATACGTAGACATGACCTTAGAAAACATCGAAGCTGGAGACCCCGTTGCGGTGTATAAAAGTGGAAGCAACTGGGGAAGCTTTATTGGCATTACCCTAAACAACCTGAAAGTTGGCCTAATTGCCTTTATCCTAGGGGTATTTGGTGGAATAGGAACTCTTTGGGTACTCTTCCGAAATTGCGTTATGTTGGGCTCCTTCCAATACTTCTTTTACGATAAAGGAGTGCTTTGGGAAAGTGTTCGGGGGATTTGGATTCATGGTTCTATGGAAATCTTTGCCATTGTCATTGAAGCTGCTGCTGGATTGATCCTAGGAGCGAGTATTCTCTTTCCGGGAACTTATTCGAGGATGGAATCCTTTAAAAACGGTGTGAAAGTGGGGGTTAAGATTCTTATTAGCACCTTTCCCTTTACATTTTCTGCTGGCTTTTTAGAAGGTTTCGTAACCCGATATTCCAACGTCATGCCTAATTGGCTTTCGGTAGGAATCATCCTCACTACCTTGGGTATAATCAGCTATTATTATCTGGTCTATCCCTTCAAAGTGCATCGACAAACACAGAACGAAATGCTTAGTGCGGATATGTTATGAAACGGAACCTATTTTTCATACTTGTCCTAATAGCAACCTTATTTTATACGGCATCCCCTTCTTATGCTCAAAATACAGGGGATACTTCCATTGATACCGAACGCAAGTTCGATGACGATTTTAAAGAACGGTATTCTAACAATCGTTTTAATTATGAGGGAAAAGAAGTAGTTCGTAATTCGAGAAATGGCAGTGGACGTTTTGCAGAATTCGATCCAGAGGACAAGCCCAAACTCGAAGAACAGAACAATGAGACTGTAATAGAAGTCGACTCTCCGTTTTCAGGAAATATCATACAGTGGTTACTTATTATAGTTCTGGTCATTGCAGTACTCTATCTCATCTTTGTTTTATTGAACGATGGAGGCCAAGGCCTTTTTTCTTCCAAACGTGATCGCAAAATAAATGGTGAAGAGGAACTTACCGTCGAAAATATTGGGCAAATCGATATCCGGTCCCTCATTCAAAAGGCAGAACAAGATGGAGATTATCGCTTGGCCATTCGGTATTACTACATTCTCGTACTTAAAACCTTGAGCATAAACAATTTTATTAAGCTCGAAGATGATAAAACAAACGAAGAGTACTACGACGAAATAAAATCGCAACCCTTCAGCAAAGGCTTTTCCTATACCTCATACTTGTACAATTACATTTGGTATGGTGAATTTCCCATTAACGAGTCGCAATACGGAAAGGCGAAGGGTAATTTCGACAATCTCATAAAGAAAGTGGCCTAATGAAGAAAACCTACATTATCATAGGGATCATTGTGGCGCTTATCGTGGTGTTGGCTTCGCGCATGGATATTGGCCTAACGCGAACCGTAGATTGGGAAGAGTCCTTCGATGAACGCTCCAACAAACCTTATGGTGTACGGGTGTTCTACCGAGAACTGGACCGCCTTTTCGAAGGAAATAAGATTCGTACCATCTATCACCAACCTTCCAGTTATTTTTATGCCAATTCGGAAGATGGCTATGGTGACCACGTGGCCAAAGGCACCTATATGATTATAGGCAACAGTATGTATTTAAGTTTCGAATCGGTAGACGAATTGCTAACGTTTGCTTCTGAAGGAAATACACTCTTCATTTCAGATTATTACCTTCCTGGGAACTTGGCCGATACCCTAGGGTTGGACGTAGATTATGCCATTAATGAAAAGGATAGTATTTCAAAACTTAGTTTCGAGAATCGCTCCCTTCAATCGAGTAATACCATTATTGATAAAAACGAGGGTGACTTTTTCTTTGCTGAAATAGATAGCACCAGCCATACCGTATTGGGCTATACCGACAATAAAAAGAAAAGGATCAATTTTATAAAGGCTCCTTTTGATGAAGGGAACATATTCATTCACCTTCAACCCAAAATATTCACCAATTATAACTTGCTCAAGGAAGACCGTTTTACGTATTCCGAAGGAGTACTGTCCTACCTTCCAGACGAAGACATCTATTTCGATTCCTTTATTAAGTACGAAACCCCATATGGTGGCGAAGTAGAACAGGATTCGGAACTGAGTTGGTTTTTGGAACAAAGAGCATTCCGTTGGGCTTGGTATTTTGCCTTGCTCTTGGCATTATTGTTTGTCATCTTCAATGCAAAACGAAGACAACGGATTGTAGAAGTGGTCAAACCTTTACAAAACACCACAGTTTCCTTTGTAAAGACCATTTCGAACCTATACTTCGAAACGAAGGACCATGAAAACTTGATACTGAAGAAAATGGCCTACTTCTTAGAACGCATAAGAACCGAATACAATTTGGATACCGAAGTGCTGGACGAGGAATTTATGGAAAAACTCTCCCTAAAATCCGGAGTGAAGAAAGAGAAAGTGAGCCAGGTTATTAAGTATATTAGTTGGTTGCAAACAAAACGACAGTTTTTTGAAAGCAATCTCATTACACTCAACAAGTACATAGAAGATTTTTATTCGAGATAATTATGGAAGAACACAAAGAACCCACACCGCAGAACGAATCGGTACAACCATCACAGACTCCCCAAGAGTCGGCGCAAGAAGTTACAGGGGCCGAACAAGCCACTCCGGTTCCCGATATCCCTTCTGCTCCAGAAGTTCCCGCTCCAGCCGCGAACGTGGGTGCCGATTTGGAGTTTAAAAGCCGATTGGATTTAACCGAGCTAAGAAGCAATGTACAGCGTATTCGCGACGAAATAGGAAAAGTGATTGTAGGTCAAAACGATATGATCGATATGCTCATTGCTTCCCTATTGGCCAAAGGACATTCCCTTATTGAAGGGGTTCCGGGTATTGCGAAGACAGTATCTGCCAAACTATTGGCCAAAACGGCTTCCGTTGGATTCAGTAGAATTCAGTTTACGCCAGATTTAATGCCCAGTGATATCTTAGGAACTTCGGTTTTCAACCTTAAGAATTCTGAATTCGAATTCAAGAAAGGACCTATTTTCTCGAATATGATTCTTATCGATGAGATTAACCGTGCTCCTGCCAAAACCCAAGCGGCCCTTTTTGAAGTGATGGAAGAACGGCAAATCACCATGGACGGAGAGCAATACGACCTAGATCCACCTTTCATGGTATTGGCTACCCAAAACCCCGTGGAACAGGAAGGAACCTATCGTCTACCGGAGGCACAATTAGACCGTTTCCTATTCAAGATTAATGTCTCCTATCCCAACCTGGAAGAGGAAATAGAGATATTGAATCGTGAGCATAGTTTGGAAGGTGGCGCTAAGACCGAATCGATCAATTCCTTTTTAACCGCCGATCAGATCGCAAGGTATCAAGAACTGGTTTCTAAAATTTATATTGAAAAGAACCTGCTTTCGTACATCGCGCAAATCATTGTAGCAACACGTAACAATCAGTTTCTATATCTAGGAGCTTCGCCTAGGGCTTCCATTGCGATTCTTAAGTCAAGTAAGGCATTCGCCGCTATGAACGGAAGGGATTTCGTAACCCCAGAAGACATTAAAAAAGCCGCCGTACCGGTATTACATCACCGTGTGATTGTTACGCCGGAACGTGAAATGGAAGGATTAACCAGCGATAACATCATAAAACAAATTATCGAAGTCACCGAAATACCAAGATAAAAGCATACCAGATTGAATTTCTTTAAATCACTCTACATACGACCTATATTTTTCTTCGCCAATGCTGGCGTGGTCGTGCTTTTTATACTCAGTTATTTCGTCCCCATTCTTTTTGGAATCGCGCAACTTACCATTTTGGCCTTGCTGCTTGTTTTCTTTATCGACATGCTCTTTATCTTTGTAGGGAAAAATAGAATCGAGGCTTCCCGCGTGCTGCCCGAGAAGTTCTCCAACGGAGATCCTAATACCATTTCTATTGAGCTTCAGAATAATTATCCTTCGCGGATTTTTTGCGAGATTATTGACGAGGTCCCTATACAGTTTCAGAAGCGGGATTTCAACATGAAAACGAGCATTGCCCCTAGGGATACCATGACGCTCCAATACAGCCTTACCCCAAATGATCGTGGGGAATATCATTTTGGTGCCTTGAATGTCTATGCGATCTCGAGACTGGGCTTTGTAGCCAAAAGATTTCGGTTCGATGCCAACGCCATGGTTAAAACCTATCCTAGTTTTAAGCAATTGAAGCGCTTCGAACTCATCAATGTGAATCGGAATTCCCATGAAATCGGACTTAAAAAAGTACGACGGGTAGGCCACAGCATGGAATTTGAGCAAATCAAGGATTATGTAATCGGGGACGATCTTAGAACCATTAACTGGAAAGCCACAGCCAAGAAAAACAGTCTGATGGTAAATATGTTCCAGGACGAGAAATCACAACCCATTTACTGCCTTATCGACAAAGGTCGATCCATGAAAATGCCCTTTAATGGTCTAAGTTTATTGGATTATGCGATTAACTCTTCTCTAGTGATTAGCAATATTGTACTGCGGAAACACGATAAAGCAGGGATGCTTTCTTTTTCCAAAAAGGTAGAGAATGTAGTGGTGTCCGATAGACGAAGCCATCAGATGCAGATGATCTTGGAATCGCTTTACAATGTGAAAACCGATTTTTTTGAAACTGATTTTGGTCGTCTCTACACCCACATCAAACAACATATTACCCACAGAAGTCTGTTGCTGTTATATACCAATTTTGAAACCATGGACGGATTGGAAAGACAGCTACCCTACCTAAAGGCACTGGCCAAAAACCATTTGCTCGTGGTTATTTTCTTTAAGAATACAGAGCTTACCAAATTGGTAGAACAACCAGCTGAAACACTACGACAAGTGTATGATAAGGTGATTGCCGAAAAATTCGCCTTTGAGAAACGACTAATCGTGAACCAATTGAAAAAATACGGGATCTATTCCATTCTTACTTCTCCAGAAGACCTGACTGTAAATACCATTAATAAATACTTGGAGATAAAAGCAAGAGGTTTATTATAAAGACCTCCATACCAAAATGAACATCGAAAACTACGTAAAGCGTTTTAATTACGAAGGTGACATTGCACCCACCTTAGATGTTCTTACCCATCTACAGGAGACTCATCTTCTAAATGTTCCCTTTGAGAATCTGGATATACACTATAAGACCCCTATCCTTCTGGATTTAGATAGGATATATCGAAAAATAGTGGAAAGACGACGAGGTGGCTTTTGTTATGAACTGAATGGCCTGTTTTACCGTTTACTGCGCGCCATAGGATTTGAAGCGAAAATGATTTCCGCACGTGTATACAGTGACAAAAAAGAGGACTTCGGTGCAGAATACGATCATTTGGCGATAATCGTAACCATAGATGAAATAGAGTATCTAGTCGATGTAGGATTCGGAGAGTTCGCCTTTCGACCCTTGAAGTTTGAAATGAACAAAGTTCAATCTGATTCCAGGGGAGATTTCATCTTCGAAAATCACGAAAATGGGTATATAAAGGTTTCGAAAATAACGGGAGAAACAAAATCTGCTGAATATATCTTCACCAAGCAAGAAAGGTCATTTCAGGAATTTGGAGGAATGTGTCACTACCAACAAACCAGCCCGGATTCGCATTTCACACAAAAAAAACTCATTACCCGCCCAACACCAAAAGGACGTATCACCCTTTCGGGAACTATATTGAAAATAACGGAAGACGGAGTAACGATGAAGGAACAGACTTTCGATGAGACGGAATTCGGAATGTATCTAAGGGAATGGTTCGACATGGATGAGTCTTCCCTTTAGGAGAGTGACTAATTTCAGAAGTTCATTATGGACGTTACATTTTGGCTTCTAATTCGTTGAATAAACAATGGGAATGTTGCAATTCATAGACCGCATTAAAGCCAATAGACTTTTTGTATTCCTCTATTGGGCGACCAAAATCTCCTTGGGATTAGGGTTTGTGCTTTCGGGCATTCGCAAGTTACCTGGAGTTAAGTTTACCGCTATAGGTACAGACAATCCCATTGGTCTCTTTTTCGAAGGCATGTACCAAACGGGTTTTTATTGGAACTTCATTGGGTACTATCAAATAGCTATTGGGTTTCTCCTCATCACACCATGGCTAAAGAAACTATCTCCCATACTGGCCTTTCCTGTTACCTTCAACATATTCTTGGTTTCGGCCTCCTTACACATGCGAGGAACTCCTGTTATTACAAGTGCGATGGTATTGGGCAATCTGTTTTTAATGCTTTGGCACAGTAGAAGTTACCTTCCCTTATTTCAGAAAAGCACTCCATAATTACAATTGGGAATCTAAAATTGACAGTTCGGTTATTTTTTATTTCCTAAGGTGGTAAATCTTTTCACTTTTGAAGTGTAAAACTCAAAACAAACACTTTAAAAACGACAATATGAAAACGATTTTGACCACATTCGCCCTTATCATTTCAAGTTTATTTGTAAATGCACAATCCGACGCCGTTGCAGAAAACACAGATGGAAATGGAACCTCTATTACCGTAAATGTTCCTGTACCCAGTACCGGTGGAAAAGTAATCTTTGGACTTTACGATGAGGACACCTTTATGAAAGCAGCACCTTTGCAAGGATTGGAGAGTGACATCGTAGACGGTAAGGCCACGATAACTTTTACAAACGTGGTACCGGGAATTTACGCCATCACATTATTTCATGATAAAAACGACAACAAACAGATGGACTTTGAACCAAACGGAATGCCTAAGGAAATGTACGGTGTTTCCAATAACGTTATGAACTTTGGTCCTCCACAATGGAGCGACGCTAAATTCGAAGTAGCCGATGCTCCCCTAACCTTAGAAATAAGAATGTAAGTCTTTGCATCCCTCCTGCTCTTAAACGACCCTGCTTAGTTCAGGGTTGTTTTTTGTTATAGACATATCTTAAATCGTTATGGCTCTCTATAGATTTCATCGATAACTCTTTGCTATCTTTGTAGAAACCGAACAACCATGACCATAACGCAACTTAAATATGTGTTGGCTGTAGCCGAACACAAGAATTTCACCAAGGCTGCGCAAAAGACCTTTGTTACGCAGCCCACATTGAGCATGCAGATACAGAAATTGGAGGAAGAGCTGGATATTCTCATCTTCGATCGCAGCAAAAAACCCATAGAATTAACCGCTGTGGGGCAGAAGATCGTAAGTCAGGCCAAAAGCATCGTGAATGAAGCAGAACGCATGCAAGATGTCGTAGACCAAGAAAAGGGGTTTATTGGCGGGGAATTTAAACTGGGCATCATTCCCACCATTATGCCTACCCTACTTCCCATGTTTTTAAAGACCTTTACGGTTCGCTATCCCAAAGTGCAATTGAAGATTGAGGAATTGGCTACCGATGAGATCATCGCCAAACTCCTCGATGGACATTTAGATGCGGCTATTGCCGCCACGCCACTCTATCAGGACAAAATAAAGGAACGTGCCTTGTATTATGAGCCTTTTGTGGGATATATCCCCGAAAGCCATCGATTGTACGGCAAGGATAAGATTGAAAGTACCGATCTGGAAATAGACGATATCCTGTTATTGGAGGATGGCCATTGCTTTAGGGATGGCGTAATTAATCTGTGTAAAGCTTCAAAATTGTCCAAGGACGATAAATTCCAGTTAGAAAGCGGGAGTTTCGAGACTTTGGTAAAGCTTACCCACGAAGGATTGGGGATGACCCTATTGCCGTTCTTGCATACTTTGGATATTTCGGAAGGGCAACAAAAAAACCTAAGATACTTTAAGGAACCTAGCCCGGCTAGGGAAGTAAGCCTTATCTACAATAAAAGCGAATTGAAAATGCAAATTATAAATGCCCTGTATGACGTGGTTTCGGGCATAGTGCGCGGAGCCATTCGTTTTCAGGACGTGAAGATCATAAGTCCTGTAAAATAAAGAAGGCCTCCTGTCGGAGGCCTTTCTTTTATTCTTTTAGGTAAATTAAACATTGATTTAATTGGGGGTTCTGCTGGATGAGGGAGTTAACCCAAATTTTCAACTCCTCAATTTCATGGGGGAGAAGTCGTTTCATCGCTTTTTTCAACTCCTTGCAGAACAGATTTACATCAAAGCTAACTTTTTTGAGGACGGCTTTGGTGTAATCGAACATTGCTCTAGCCATAGTACTTAATTAGAGTTAGGTTACGTAGTTGTTTTAAATAAGCGTGAGATTTAAAATTTGATGTTTAAATATAACTAAAAAAAATCAAACGAATTTCCCACTCTAGAAAATTCCTACGTTAAAGAATGGTTAAAAATTATCCCCGTCCAAGAGATCGCCCAAACCACCTAAGATGCTCCCTTCTCCTTTATCCTTTCCGCCCCCTCTAGGCGCCGCTGCCCACACTCTTTTTGCTAGTCTACTAAATGGTAGCGACTGCACATACACCGTACCAGGCCCGGTTAGTGTGGCAAAGAACAGACCTTCCCCGCCAAAAAGGGTATTTTTAATTCCACCCACGAATTCTATGTCGTAATCTACGGTTTGATCGAACCCTATGATACACCCCGTATCTACCTTCAAGGTTTCTCCTGCAGCCAATTCCTTTACAGCGGTAGTTCCACCAGCATGTACAAAGGCCATTCCGTCCCCTTCCAGCTTCTGCATAATAAAGCCTTCGCCACCAAACAGTCCTCGACCTAGTTTCTTGGAGAATTCAATTCCTACGGACACGCCTTTAGCGGCACATAGGAATGCATCTTTTTGGCAGACAAACTTGCCACCAAATTTAGAAAGGTCTATGGCTATGATCTTACCAGGATAGGGCGAGGCAAAACTTACCCGCTTCTTCCCCATTCCGGTATTGTAAAAGGCCGTCATAAATAGGCTTTCCCCAGTTAACAATCGTTTTCCAGCCCCAAATATCTTGCCCATAAGGCTGGAGTCTTTTTTGGATCCATCTCCAAAGATGGTTTCCATTTGTATGCCGCTATCCATCATCATAAAGCTTCCGGCTTCGGCCACGACCCCTTCGTTGGGATCCAGTTCTATTTCTACATATTGCATTTCTTCGCCATAGATGACGTAGTCTATTTCGTGTGCTGTCATGTTGCTGTGCTATTTTTTAAGATTAGAAACACTTATTGGTAGTATTATCATTCGCTTAGTTACAACTAGGGGCCATATTATTGGATGGGTCATTTATTGTTGAATGGATTTCTTATACATACGCTCATTAACAAAGAATATGACAATGCCGATGGCTATCCAGCCCAATAAGAATTTATTTACCCAGCCCCCGTCATGGTAGAGAAATTCAAAGTAATTCTCCTTTGCTTTTCTGATAAACTCAATCGTTAGGCTAAACCCCGCCAATACCATAAAGATAATAAAAGCAAGGTTGAACAACCTTCTACGAACCATCTCTCTAGTATCCACAAAATAAACAAGGGAAAGAAAAAAGATAACGGCGGCAAAGGGAATTCCTATAAGTTGTCCTCCATGGGAATAAGCAGTTAAGATGTAGCCGAAACGAAAACAATAAGCTATGGCTATGACTGTAATTGCAATAAGTAGTACTTTTCTCATATAAGAAACCGCTTCCCGCTCCTAATAAAGGATATACTATCAAGATAGGAATTCCTAGAATTTATAGGTTGTTGTAATTACTTCAACCCATTAATCAATTTCCTGAAATGTGGGTAATAGATTCTACCCCACATGGGATACTTTTCGAATTCGAAAACCTCTTGGGTTCCAGCATCAACAACTACAGGAATAGAGAATCCCGCCCATTTCTTACCGGATTTTAGCTTTCGGCAATATTCTTTGGCTCCTTCGGTAAGATTACTCGAAATGAGCACGGATATCACCCCTACCCCAGATTGCAGCCCTCTGGGCCAGCCTTTGTAGTTGTTCTTTGCAAAAGCAAAAGATTGGGATAGGTGACTTTCAATGATCGATTCATTTATTTCTTGGCTTCCATAATCGGTGGCGACAATGAAGGTATTTAACTGGGTGGCCATCCAGCTCCATTTGAATTTCTTTTCGTACCCTACAACACTTGGGTTGTTTGCAATTTCTCCCTCGGAATGAAAAATTGAGGAGGCCTGAAGTTTCTCTTTGATGGATTGGATATTCATTTTGCTGTTTTTGAATTGGTTAGCATAGACAAAGTTACGATTTCCGCTTCACGGTCCATTCAAATTCAAACTCGGAAACGATATCACCATCTCGGTCCTTCCCAACGGCTTTCATCCAGCAGGTAACCCCTTCTCCTGTTTCCACGGTTTTTTCGATAGCCTCTTTTATTTTCAGTCCATCTTCGCACAAAAAGGTAATCCGTCCCTTCGCTTTTTTCGAAAAGGTCGCCTTGTTATTGGCCACCAACATAGACACCCGCGCTTTGTTTTCTCGTATATAGGACATGACTAAGGCACCCGTACTTAGTTCGGCCGCCATTCCCTGCACCGCCCAAAACATGGATTTGAATGGATTCTGGTTGATCCACTTATGCTTTACCGAAGTAACACAATGGGCCTCTGAAATCTCCTTGGCCCGAACTCCGGCAAAGTAAGCCGAAGGCAGTTTAAACATGGTGAATTTATTGATCTGTGATGGTTTTAGTGGCATAAACAAAGGCTTTTCACGAAGATATTCCTTTATTCCGTGGAAAGGAAACAAAAATAACTTCCTTATTAACATCCCTTGTTTTTCAAGGGTTTAAGTATTTTAATTTGTTAAAATAATGTTAATATTTAGTACTATGCGTAACATAATACCTGATTTTAGACATATATTTGCATAAGAAAATAATAGACAATGGAAACTACTCCGACCGAAAACGAAAAAAATGTAGCTGCAGCCATGCACCTGTCCACCTTTACCAAATACATATTTCCCTTTGGAAATTTTCTGGCTCCATTATTATTATGGACCACTAATAAGGACAAGCCCTTCGTAAGAGAACATGGAAGGCAGGCCATCAATTTTCAATTAAGTATCCTCCTATATTCTTTGGCTATTGGTATCGTTTGCCTTCCCTTTTTCGTGATTTTCGCGTCGGATTTCACTGGTCTGGTAGAAGTAATAGACGATCACGTTCACGACATTACCATTCGTAATGTAGAGAATTTATCCAGTTACCTCGTATTGTTCCTAGTAGTAGCTGTATTACTGTTCGGAGTATTCGTATTCGAACTGTACTGTGTGATCCAAGGAACGCTCCATGCCAATAAAGGACAATTATATAAGTACCCGTTGAGTATTCAATTCATCAAAATCAACGAAGACGAACAAGAACAAGAAGAAGAATCACAATCATCAATAAATCAATCAGAAAATGAGCACGTTAGTTAAATTAATCATGGCCCTGGTCCTCAACATTGTTTCCCATGGGGAAATAGACCTTACCAAAGATACCGCTTCCCATGGGCAGCAGATCGAGGGCACTTATACTGTGCAACAACTCAACCCTCATTACATTATTACGAGAGACGAAATGTTGTCTCAGTTAAATTAATCTAGAGTACGTATGAAAATCGAAAACACAAAAGCACAAATGCGAAAGGGGGTACTGGAGTACTGCATCCTTTCCATCCTGAAAGATGGGGAGGCCTACACCAGTGACATCCTGGAAACCCTGAAGGACGCAAAAATGCTCGTGGTAGAAGGGACCATATATCCCTTGCTCACCCGCCTAAAGAATGCCGGGTTGCTTAACTACCGCTGGGAAGAGTCCTCCAGTGGCCCACCGCGTAAGTATTATGAACTCACCGAAACAGGGAAATTATTTTTAAAAGAATTAAACACTACTTGGAGTGAATTACAACAAGCAGTAAATCGTGTAACCAGCTCAACCACTATAAAATGAACAAAACAGTTAATATAAACCTTGCAGGTACCTTTTTCCACATCGATGAAGATGCTTTTGGAAAACTACAACGCTATCTGGAGGCCATTCGCAAATCACTAAGTGACCCACAAGGGAGCGATGAGATCATTAAGGACATCGAAGCCCGTATTGCCGAGCTATTTTCAGAAAAGCTGGAAAGAAGCACCCAAGTGGTCACACTAAAAGAACTGGACGAGGTTATTTCCGTGATGGGACAACCCGAAGATTATATGGTGGATGAGGAAATTTTCGAAGACGCACCTCCGCGTTCCCAAAAACGTGCGCAGGCTTCGCACAAGCAACTATTTAGGGACGAAGACAATAAGTTCATTGGAGGGGTTTCTTCCGGATTGAGTCATTACCTAGGCTTGGATGCTGTATGGGTACGACTTATCTGGATCCTACTTACCTTGTTTTCCAGTGGTTTCTTTATCGTGGTATACATCCTATTCTGGATCCTTGTACCTGCGGCCGTTACCACCTCGGAAAAACTTAAAATGACTGGAGAACCCATAAATATCTCCAACATTGAAAAAAAGTTCAAAGAAGGATATGAAAATGTCTCCGAAAAAGTAAAAAACGTAGACTATGACAAATACGGGAATAGAGTTAAAAGCGGGACTTCCGGTTTTTTCGATACGCTCGGTAGTGTCCTTCTTACCCTTTTCAAAATATTTGTCAAGTTCTTTGCAGCGATATTAGTATTTGTAGCTATCGTAACCCTCATCAGTTTGATCATTTCCCTATTCTTTGCAGGATCCATAGACATCTGGGGACACGGAGATTGGGTAGATTTTTATAACGTAGGTTTTGCTTCGGACGGACCATTATGGTTGGTTTCCCTACTTACCTTATTCGCAGTGGGAATTCCATTCTTCGGATTGCTGATCCTAGGGTTGAAATTGCTCATCAACAATTTGAAATCCATAGGAACACCCGCCAAAGTCATCTTGTTTGTGGTATGGTTGGCATCCCTTATAGGATTGGGTATTTTGGGAATTCGCGAAGCTACCGAAAGAGCTTTCGATGGAGAGTTTACGAGTGAATATGCACTTCCCGCAAAAGCAGGTGACACCGTAAAACTGAAAATGGTGTCCAACGAGAACTATGAGTACCAACCCCGTAGAAGAGGAAGATTGACGTTAGAATATGACGAGAATGACGAAAAGATCCTCTACTCTACCGATGTTCGCCTTATCGTAAGATCAACTACCGATTCTGTGGGAAGGCTCATCATAGAGAAGCGCGCGGAAGGTAGTGACTACCTGTCAGCCAAGGAAAGAGCACAGGCCATTGATTACGATTATAACTTCGATGGCGAAACCTTAGCCTTAAATGCCTACCTCACCACCGCTGCCGAGAACAAACTTCGGGATCAGGAAGTAGAAGTTATCGTGTACTTACCTGTAGGAACTATTATCTATGCGGACAATAATACGTATACCTTCCACAGAAACGATTCGTACTACAGGGATATCCTGGACAATGGGGACGAAGAACAATACCTTATGATTGAAGACGGAAAAACCCGTTGTTTGGATTGCCCAGACAAAGATGAGTTCGATTCTTCCAGCAAAGATGATAAGGAAGAATGGGAAGAGGATTGGGACGAAGAATGGGATGAGTCTGGTGGATTCTACATTAAAGACGAAAACGGCGACTTCATTAAGGTGAACCGTAATGGTTTAAAAATAAAGGATAGCGATGGTGACAAGGTAATTATCGACACCACCGATGGAATCCAAATAGAAGCCACAGACGAAACAGATACACTAAAAGTTAATATAGGAAACTAAAAACGAATAAAATGAAATCAATCAAAATCATAGCCCTAGCAGGTATCACACTTCTGGCAACAGCATGTAATTTCGACATCAATTTTGGCCAGACCAACGGAAATGGAAACGTTCAAGTAGAAGAGCGCCCTGTAGATAGCAATTTCGACGAAGTAAAAGGTAGTGCTGGTTTAGACGTATACCTTACCCAAGGCGATGAAGACAAGATCGTCGTAGAGGCAGACGAGAATCTACATGAGCTCATAGAAACCGAAATTGTAAACGGAGAATTAAGAATCGGTGTGGTTTCTGGACAGAACATTGGCCGAGCTAAGGCTAAGAAAGTACATGTTACCTATACCTCTATTAACTCCGTAAGCGCTTCCAGCGGATCCGATGTCATTGGAAACTCCGTGATTAAAAGTGAAAACATGTCACTTAGGAGTAGCAGTGGTGCCGACTTGGAAGTAGAAGTTGTAGCTAAAGAACTTCGCATCGATGTAAGCAGCGGTGCCGATATTAAAGTATCGGGTAGAGCTTCCAACCTAATTGCCGAAGCCTCCAGCGGAAGTGACCTAAAAGCCAAGGATCTTGAAACCAAGACCTGTAGAGCCAATGCTTCCAGTGGAGCCCATATCGTAGTAAATGTGCGCGATGAAATTAACGGACGTGCTTCCAGTGGTGGTGACATTCGCTACTACGGAGACCCAACTGCCGTTTCGGTAAAAGATGGAGTTTCTGGAAGCGTACGAAAAATGTAATTACGAGAAGGAAACAACCCAACCAATAAAAAAGGACTAACCACCCTTTATAAAACCCCTTAGTGGAGTCCATAGCGCTTTGGGGTTTTCCCTTTTTTAAAACTGAATATTATGAGAAGACATTATATCATGGTCTTAGCCTTGCTATTGACCTCCCTATCCCTCCATGCCCAACGTGAAGTTTCGGAAGAACTGAAACAAACCTTTATGAAAAAGGACAGCATCCTGTTTGATGAGGGCTTTAATAAATGCAACCTGAAATTATTGGAAACGCAGCTTACCGACGATTTGGAGTTTTATCACGACATCGGTGGTCTTTCCGACAAACAAGGTTTCATGGATGCCATGGCCAAAAACATTTGTGGAAACCCACAACGTACCTACAAAAGAAAGTTGATTCCCGAGACCCATGAATTATTTCCTTTATACAATAATGGTAAACTTTATGGAATGATTCAACGAGGAAAGCATGAGTTCTTTGAGGCAGAAAAAGGCGGTACAGAATTCCGGAGAACCGGTTCTGCCCTTTTTACCTCCCTTTGGATAAAGATAGAAGACAAGTGGTTGTTAAAGCGGGCCTATAGTTTTGATCATGGCCCCAATTAAAAAAAGCCGAAGCAAATGCTTCGGCTTTTTCTTTATTTCAAATCACCAGACTTTAATTAAGCGTCTACCGGTTCTTTACTTTCTACAGCTGCCAAATAACGCTCAGCATCCAAGGCTGCCATACAACCGGTTCCTGCAGCGGTAACGGCTTGACGGTATTCCTTATCCTGAACATCTCCACTGGCAAAAACACCGGGCTTGTTGGTCTTGGTCGACTTTCCTTCGGTGATAATGTATCCCGTGTCGTCCATGTCTATCTGTCCTTTAAAAATATCGGTATTGGGTTTGTGACCAATCGCGATAAATAATCCGGTAATTTCTATTTCCTCCTTTTCACCTGTTGCATTGTTCTTCATGCGAAGTCCTTCCACAACCATATCTCCGATTACCTCATCTACTTCGGTATTGTATCTAAGGTCGATATTCTTCATAGCGTTTACCCTGTGCTGCATAGCTTTAGAAGCTCTCATTTCATCACGACGCACTAACATAGTTACCTTGTTACAAATATTGGCAAGATAAGTGGCCTCTTCGGCTGCGGTATCTCCTCCTCCTACAATGGCAACATCTTGTCCCTTGTAAAAGAATCCATCGCAAACAGCGCAGGCAGAAACACCTCCACCACGCAGTCGTTGTTCACTTTCCAATCCTAAGTACTTCGCAGTAGCTCCCGTGGAAATGATCACAGTTTCAGCTTCGATTTCGGTTTTACCGTCTACGGTCACTTTATGGATCCCTCCCATTTCATCGCTCAAATCAACGGAAGTTACCATTCCTATGCGTACTTCGGTACCGAAGCGCTCTGCTTGTTGTTGCAACTGTACCATCATGGTAGGACCATCGATCCCCTCGGGGTATCCCGGGAAGTTATCTACCTCTGTAGTAGTGGTTAACTGTCCACCTGGCTCCATTCCCGTGTACATAATAGGTTTAAGATCTGCTCGGGCGGCATAAATAGCAGCTGTATATCCAGCGGGTCCCGAACCTATAATCAAACATTTTATTCTTTCGATTGTATCTGACATAACATTAAATTCTTCAGTAAAATATTACGATGTAAAAGTAGTAACTTTAGGCAAAACCTTACACGAAAGTTATTAAGAAAAACAATGGGGTTATTAATAATTGCTATGACCTTCTTTTCGGAAAAAACCGGCCCGTAGATTTCATATAATCCTTATAATCGACAAAACGTTCATTGAGCAAGCGTTCCTCGAAACTACTTTTAAAATATAGCACTACCCAAAGGATCGCCGTCACCAACAATTTAAAAACAGAAATAAGATATATAGCATACGCCATCATGGACAATAGTATTCCGGCGTAAATGGGGTGTCGAATGTATTTGTAGATCCCCGAGGATATCATGGTAGAATTCGATTTGGGTGAGGGAAACGGGGTAAGGTTTTCATTCAAATTGAGGATTCCAAAAAAGAGAATAACGATTCCCAATGCAATGACACCAATGAGAATATAACACACCCAAGAGGGCCAATAGGCAAAGAAAAGAGGCCATTCGATCCCAAAATAGGCAGCAAAAAGCAGGAACTGGGTGATAACGAAAAGGATATCCTTTTTCAACGATTTCAAAATTTGAAAAACCAAAAATAACCAAATTTGTTAAAATTTAAGTGCGGTATCCCCTCACATTCAATTCTTCCCAATAACTCTATAGTTTCTATGGGTTTACGCGGCTTAGATTTCTTTACCCCATATAACTACCACTTATCGAAAACACAAATACGGCGGGTACAGCCTGCCGGATATCTACGGATATTGATTTCCGATAAAAAGTAACTCCAAAAAGTGACTTTTATTGGAAGACTTGTGTCTAAACTAGAATAATGGAAAGAAAGACCCTTTGAGATTGCCCTATGCAGATACGTCCATAACCGATGAAGAACTGGTATCGAAAATCGTGGCTACCAAGGACTCCGAACTATTTGCAGTCCTTTACGATAGATATGCCAAGCTGGTTTATAATAAATGCCTCAGTTTTTCGAAATCCAAGGAAGAAGCCCATGACCTTACACATGACATTTTTGTGCTGCTCTTTGTGAAGTTGAAGACATTCAAGGGAAAATCGAAGTTTTCCACTTGGCTTTATTCCATGACCTATAATTTCTGTGTGAACTATGTACAAAGGGAAAAAAAGAAAAGAGAAGAAAAAATCTTGGTTACCGATTCCATTGGGGACTACGAAAAGGCTCAAGTGAGCGATTTAGAATTGTTTTCGGTTCCTGCGGAAACCTTGGAAAAGGCATTGAATCTATGCAAACCGGAAGACAAAATGATTTTACTGTTGAAGTACCAAGACGAATTGCCCATTAAAGAAATAGCAACGGCGTTAGGATTGGGAGAAAGCGCGGTTAAAATGAGAATTAATCGAGCCAAAGCCCGAATTATCGAAATATATAAATCCCTCTAAAATGACAAACCCCTTCAAAAAATTAATACGCAACGAGGAACTTCCAGAATTCCTGAAGCAGAAAGTCATGGACGATTTAGAGTTCATTAAGCTGTCCATGGAATTTGCGGATCTCTTCGCTATTAAGTACCCAGAAACCATTAATAGCATTCTGAAGACGACCCGAAATAATCCGAACAATCAATAACCATCCCATTATGAAAGACCTGTTTAATGTAGAATCATTGGACAAATTGATGTCCCAATTAAAAGAAATACTTCCGTTGATCCTTGGTGCCCTCCTTTTCTTCATTGGCTCTTGGATCCTTTTAAAAATCATCCTCTTTATCGTGCGAAAATCACTGAAGATAGCGAAGATCGACACCCTCACTTCCCGAATCATAGAGAACGAAAACCTATTCGGCTCCTCTTTGCAGTTTAGCCCTTCCACGATCATTTTGGGATTTGTGAAATGGTTTATGATTTTGGTTCTTATCATTTTGGGTTCCGATCTGCTAGGGCTTACGATGGTATCGCAAGAAGTGGGAAAATTGGTAAGTTATCTACCTAGAATATTCAGTGCTTTTGTCATTTTAGGCTTTGGCTTATACCTTGCGACTTTGGCAAAAAGATCCATTCAAGGGATTATGAAGTCCTTCGATCTAAGTGGTTCCCGAATTGTGAGTGCTCTTATATTCTATGTTATTGTAATCATTACTGGGATTACGTCCTTAAATCAGGCAGGGATAAATACCGAAATCATTACCAAGAACCTTTCCATCATTTTAGGAGCCATTCTGGCTACGTTTACCATCGCTATGGGATTGGGTTCCCGCGATATCGTAACACGTCTCATCCTTGGTTTCTACACCCGCAAAAACTTTACTGTAGGCCAGCATATTAAAATCGATGGATTTGTAGGCAAGATAGAATCAATAGACAATATCTGTATTACCCTTTCTAATGGGGAAGAAAGAAAAATTTACCCCATTAAAATGGTAGCGAACAAGAAGATTGAAGTGTTGAACAGACAGGAACAGAAAAAAAATTTGGAGTAGTATGTGACTTTTGGGTAAACCCCGTGTCACAATAATTAAAGAGCTTAACCTACGGAGTTGAATATGGTGTTGACGATTATTCTGATATGTTTTCAATTTGTTGCAATGATCATTCTTATTGTGTGGTTGGTGGGAATAGGAAAGCAAAATGTTGCTTTTAAGAAAGACCTCAATGAAGAGCCTACCGCATTTAAGGATACTACCGTAAACAAGACGAATAATGACTTTTCATAGTCACTCTACTTTTTAGGTTAATTACTTCTTTTCATGGGTCAAGTTAAGAAGTGTGTGAGAGGATCCGGCACCCAGCTGGATCCTTTTTTTATTTATATCATTAGTTATATTGCCGAACTCCATAAAATGATTATTTTTGCTGACGTTTTTCACAAACTGGGGATCGAAGATTCCTTAGTGAAAATTAATTTTTTCGGGATGTGGCGCAGCCCGGTTAGCGCACACGCCTGGGGGGCGTGGGGTCGCAGGTTCAAATCCTGTCATCCCGACCAATAAAAGTCGAGCATAATGCTCGACTTTTTTATTTCCACGAACTACGAAAGCTCGCTTTCTAAACTGAGTTGGAATAAAAATGCTGAAAAACAAAGTTCTTCTGCTTTTGTTAAGCAACAATCCACTATTGTACCCCTGACAAACGCACCATTTCCTTCAAATTTTGCTCAATGGATTCTTCTTCCATAGCGTTCAATATGGTTGTGATATAAAACCGTCTACGAGCTATCATATTCAAAAAACGAAGGTCCTTGCAAAGGGCTATATTTTTAGGATTCGATGGATCTGTAAAATCCCCATGGGTAATGATGAAAGGTTCTACTTGATTTTTCCAAAGGGTACGGGAGTTATCCTCCTCTTCCTTAAAATCTTTCAATACATCCCTCCAAGTAATAATGTAATTGCGCAAGGAATCATTCCGTATGAGTTGAATCTCCCCTGTACTTAAAAGAGATGCTACCACACCATTGGAAGGGTCGAACGTAATACCGCGAAACATCCCAGGGCCGTACCTCATGATAGAATCAAGAGAAGCTTTCTCTTCCATCGTATCAACATTGCGCAACACTACCCTGCATGCGTTCAAAGATTGCAGGTAGGCCTGTTTGTTTTCTTCGAATTGTTTGAGGTTTTCTTTGGATTCCTTATGAAGTTCGGCCAACAAAGCCCTTTCCTTGGATCTGTTTTTCCGTTCTTCATTCCATCCATTAATTTGTATGGCAATGAGAATACCGATAACAACAAGGACAATTTCACCCAAAGCATAGAGAACATACCTATTAAACTTGTTCTTGGACAACAAACCTCTTCTAATTTTTCGAAAAAAAGCAATCATAACACTTCAAAATAGAGCCTCCAAAATACAACTCTTGAAATTAGCAAGCCTAGCGAAACTCCAAAAGATCCCGATAAATAACACTTAGAAAAATAACGAATCTGAAATCCGACTTGTAAGTTTTTACGTACATGATCATGTAACCCTATCGAAAACATGTACAAAATGGAAACAAATGCAACAAAGTTTATTTACGTACTTATCGCTTTATTCATTACATGCTCCTCCCTATTTGCACAGGTAGGTATAGGTACCACAATGCCTGATGCAAGTTCTGCCTTAGACATTAACGTGGCTAACAAAGGATTACTCATACCCCGTATTGCTTTAACGGGAACAGATGATACCACGACCATTGTTAGTCCAGCCACTTCACTACTGGTTTACAATACAGTTACTTCAGGAAGTGGTGCTACGGCTGTGTCACCCGGTTTTTATTTCTTCGATGGAACGGAATGGAGTTCTTTTTCCAATGCGACCACCAATGAGGATTGGAGCCTTAACGGAAATGCAGGAACGAATGTAAATACAAACTATTTGGGCACCTCGGACGATCAAGAACTTAACCTTGCGACCAATGCCACTCCCAGACTGCGTATAGACAACAATAATTTTCAGGTAAAGGCGATGGGAAATGGTTCCCAAAACCGTCCTTTCTATACATGGTTCAATGATGTGAATACAGGAATATGGCGGAAAGGGGTCGATCAACTTGCGTTGGGTGCAGGAAACTTGGAGTTCATCACACTTTCCGAAAGTAATAGTAACCCTAGTGAATTGATCATTAACGAAAACAGTGATTCCGATTTCGATGTAAACATAAAAGGCGCTACCGAAGACAACCTATTTGTCGTTGATGGTTCTGCTAACACAATCGGAATTGGCAAATCGAACCCTACAAGCCGATTGGATGTATATTCCGACTCTGGGTTTGCGATTAACAGCAGTGGCCGCATTAAAGGGATTTTCTCCAGATCCCAAACCGCGAATATCGGATCCTCGGGAGGCTCTTTTATTTTGGACACAGATGCCAGTACCAGTAATGGCCATCTTGCCGAAGGAGTCATGGCGGGGGTATTGGTAGATGGCAGTATAGTAGGCGCCTACGGAAGGGTATACCGTCCAGACAACAACTGGGGCGTATATACCGTAAACAATTCGGTTGCCTTGCAATACTTCACCTTTTCCGATAGAAGACTGAAAACCAATATTGCTTCCCTAGAGAATGCTACAGAAAAAATTATGTCCCTGCGGCCGGTAACCTACCTGTGGGACTCGAAAAAGCATCCTTCCTTTGGAGGGGATACCCGAAAACAAATAGGGTTCATTGCCCAGGAAATGGAAGAAGTGTTCCCGGAGTTGATCAATAAATCTTCTGTAGTGCTGCCCGATGAAAATGGTAATCACACCGAAGAAAAATTCGATGCCGTAAGCTATGATGGGCTTATTCCGGTGCTAACCAAAGCTCTTCAGGAGCAGCAAAAGTTAATCGAAGAGCTTACCGCTCGTATCGAAGCATTGGAAAAGTAACGATCACCCTTTTTTGCCCTTTTTGCCCGTTGGTCCTTGCCAACGGGTTTTCTTTTCAGAAAAACTTAACAGCGCATTGTCCTTTCAACAAGGGCATATTTGTTACTTTTAGGTGATACAATAAAAACCACAATGAAATCCCTTTCCTTGTTTTTGCTTTTGGCCTTTGCACTTCAGGGCTGTGCCCAACCGAAAAAGAACGAATCGGTGGCCATATCTTCAGAAAACATTCAAAAATACACCATAGAGACTGTGGTTAGTGGGCTGAACAATCCTTGGGGCATGACATGGCTCCCGGATGGCAGTATGCTTATTACCGAAAAAAGCGGTTCCCTGATTCACTTTGAAAACGGCACCAAAACAAAAATTGAAAACGTACCGGATATCTATGTACGAGGACAGGGCGGATTTATGGATGTAGAGTTGCATCCCAACTACGCCGAAAATGGATGGATCTATTTTACCCATGCTTCTTCGGAAGGTAGCGGACAAGGAGGGAATACCAAGGTCATTCGCGCACAATTGAACAATAATCAACTTACCAATATAGAAAGCCTTTACAAAGCCGAACCCAATAGCCGAAGGGGGCAGCACTTTGGCTCACGGATTGAATTCGACAATGAAGGATACCTTTATTTCTCTGTCGGGGATCGTGGCAATCGGGATGTAAATCCGCAAGACATTACTCGCGACAATGGGAAAATCTATCGTCTAAATGATGATGGAAGCATTCCCAACGACAATCCCTTTGTGGACGAAGCCAATGCCGTAAAAGCCATTTACTCCTATGGACATAGAAATCCGCAGGGAATGGCCAAACATCCCAAAACAGGAAAAATATGGACGCATGAACATGGGCCTAAAGGTGGTGATGAAATCAATGTGATAAAGAAAGGTGCCAATTTTGGATGGCCGGTTATTTCTTATGGCGTGAACTATAGTGGCTCCAAATTTACCGAAGAAACCGCTCGGCCGGGCATGGAACAGCCCGTATATTACTGGACACCTTCTATCGCTCCATGCGGAATGGACTTCGTAACAGGTGGAAAGTATCCCGAATGGGAAGGTCATCTCTTGGTGGGATCGCTTAAGTTCAACTATGTGGAATTGGTAAAACTGAACGGGGAAACCGTTACGGGCCGTGAAAAAATCGCCGACGGTGTGGGGCGTGTTCGGAATGTAAAAATGGGACCCGATGGTTTTGTGTACATTGCAATAGAAGGGCAGGGAATTGTTCGACTCCTTCCAAAATAGAATTCATGAAATTACTACTTATCATAGGGCTACCCATAACACTGTTGGCCTGCAAATTTAATAGTGAAGACACTTCGCAAACGACCACTTCCACTACCCCTATATCGAATATTCAGAACCCTTCACTAAAAGAGAGTATGGAGCGCGGCGGATTGGTCTACACGGACTTTTGCATGCAATGCCACCTGGCCAATGGTTATGGCGTACCGGGAAGCTTTCCTCCTTTGGCACAATCGGATTGGCTTACCGAAAAAAGAACCGAAAGCATTCATGCGGTAAAGTATGGACAGCAGGGGGAAATCACCGTAAATGGAAAAAAGTACAACAGTTACATGGCACCCATGGGATTGACCGATGAAGAGGTGGCCGACGTAATGAACTACATCATGAATTCGTGGGGCAATACCCAAACAAAAATGGTGACTCCAGCGGAGGTAAAAGCTGTTGAAAAATAAGAAATGCGGGCATAGGCATACATTTGCAAATCTCATTACCTTTGCACAAACGAATAATCTATGCTCATTATTGGTATAGCGGGTGGAACGGGAAGCGGAAAGACGACGGTTGTAGAACAAATTGTTGAAGAGTTCCCAAAAAATGAAGTCTGTGTTATTTCTCAGGATTCTTACTACCGAGACACTTCTCACCTTACGTATGACGAACGGGTACGTATCAATTTCGATCACCCGCAATCCATCGACTTCGAATTGCTGGTACAGCATTTAAGGGATCTAAAGAAAGGGAACGCCGTAGAGCAACCCGTGTATTCTTTTGTGGAACACAATAGAACAGGGGAAACAGTTACCTTCGAGCCTAAGAAAGTAGTCATCGTAGAAGGCATCCTAATTCTAACAAATAAAGATTTGAGAGAACTTTGCGATGTCAAGTTATACGTCCACGCCGATAGTGACGAGCGCTTAATACGACGCTTACGAAGGGACATGGCAGAAAGAGGAAGGGATTTAAACGAAGTGCTAAACCGTTACCAGAGCACACTAAAACCTATGCACGAGCAGTTTATAGAACCAACCAAGGAGTTTGCCGATATTATCATTCCGACGAATCGATACAATACGGTGGCCGTGCAGTTGTTGCGTAACATTATTCATCAAAAATTGGTGTAGCAAACAGTGAAGTTTTCCAAAATCTCAAAAAACAAATGGTTCAAGGTGCTAAGCGGCACTTATATTATTGTGGCCATTCTTTTTTTGGTTTGGAATTTTTACTTCGACGCCAACTCCTATTTCCTTCATAAAGAATTGCGGGAAGAGATTAATTCTTTGGAAGAGACCAAGGAATTCTATGAGGAAGAGATTAAGAAAGATAGAGCTTTTATAGAAAAAATGAAGGATAGTAATGAAGTGGAGAAATATGCGCGGGAAAAGTACTATCTGAAACGTGAAAATGAGGATATTTACATCATTGAACACGAAGACAGCCTAAAATTGAAATCGAAAAATGAGTAATTCGCTATTTCAGGAATTCGATGCAGTTTCTGCCAAGGCGTGGAAACAGAAAATACAGGTAGACTTAAAGGGTGCCGATTATAACGAAACCCTTATCTGGCAAAGCTTGGAAGGTATCCATGTAAAGCCCTTCTACCATGCCGATGAAGCCGAAACCCCAACCACTGGGATACCCGGACATCCCGGACATTGGGACATCGGGCAATCCATCTTTATAGATAAAGAGGAAGTCGCCTGCACTTTGGCATTAGATGCTGTTGCCAGAGGTGCAGAAGCCATTATTTTCCATGCAGACAAGGAGTTCCAAGTAGAAAAAGTATTGAAAGGATTCCCTTTTCAAGAAACCTCCCTTCATTTTCAGCTCAATTTCCTGAACAAGGACTTCTTTGCTTCCTTGATCAGTTACCTCACAAAAAACAAGGCGAAGGCTTTTTACCATGTGGATATTCTTGGGAATTTGGCACGAAGTGGTAATTGGTTTCATAACCTTACACAGGATCATGAAATCGTGGGAGCACTCCTAACGCAGTTTCCGGATGAAGCCTTGCTATCCATCGATACCTCCTTGTATCAAAATGCGGGAGCAAATAGGGTTCAGCAATTGGCCTATGGTATAGCCCATCTTAATGAATACCTGAATCATTATTTTGGAACGGGTTCCACGAATAACAATTTGAAAGTAACCTTCAACCTAGCCATTGGTCCCAATTACTTTTTTGAAATTGCCAAGATTAGGGCCCTTAGAAAACTGGTCTCCCTATTGGCTGCTGAATATGGGATTGCCATAGATTGTCATGTGGTTGCTATTCCGTCCAAACGGAATAAAACCCTGTATGACTACAATGTAAATATGCTACGTACCACCACCGAATGCATGAGTGCGGTCTTAGGCGGTGCCGATACAGTAAGCAATTTACCTTATGACGCTATCTATCATAAAAGCAACGAATTTGGAGAGCGCATTTCCCGCAATCAGTTGCTCATTCTAAAGGCCGAAAGCTATTTCGATATGGTAAGCAACGTGGCGGATGGTAGTTATTATGTGGAAAGCCTTACCGATCAGTTGGGCGAAAAAGCATTGGAACTGTTCAAGGAAATTGAAAAGAACGGAGGGCTTTTTCAGCAATTAAAGGCGGGAACCCTTCAGAAAAAAATAAAGGAAAGCGGCCAAAAAGAAGCACAACTGTTCGAAGATGGAACGTTGGTATTGGTAGGAACCAATAAGTACGAAAACCCCAACGACCGAATGGGCAATGACTTAGAATTGTTCCCTTTTGTAAAAACCAATCCCCGAAAGACACTCATCGAACCCATAATTGAAAGACGAATCCCCGAAACTCTGGAAAAACAACGACTGGAAAATGAATAAACTGCAATTCTGCCTAGTACTATTGGCAGCCCTATTTCTATTCCCCCAATGCGAAGAGCCATTGGAATACAAATACAAGGAAAGGCCCCTAAACATAAGCTGCGCCTCTGTAGATAATGACTTATTGCGTGAAGCCCTATATAGCTTTCAAGATGACATGGCCAAGAAATATAACGATCCCGACATCATTCTGGGAACAAAGAGTTCCTATATTCACTCCTACAGGCAGTACATTTATCGTGGAATGAATGGCCAAGCCCCTTACAAAGAAATGGCTTCTCCGTACACCCTTGAAATATTGGAAAAGTTGAAGAACGTGGAAGGCCTATGGGATATGGAACGTGAAGGTTCCCATCTTGATTATACAGGCGAATTCATGTCCTGTATTTTTGAAAATATTAAAGACGAAGAATTAAGAACAAGAATTAATAGCCTCGTAGAGGTAAATTACTTAACCCCTAAGAATGTAGCAGAAATAATGCGCCAAAATGTGAACAAAGCTTTTAACGATGAATATCTTGCTATTTACATTGCATTAGACGGCTACTACCAATACTTATTAGATATACCTACAGAAAATGAATAAACGAATATTACAAATCGCTAGTGGATTAATGATCCTTCTTTTTGCAAGTTCATGTCAGAACTTGGATAAAGAAATGAAGAACCTATGGGAAGAAGACGAAAAAGGAGAAGTGGTAGGCACCTACCACTATCTGGATGACCGCGGTATCAAACTATTTTTACCCGAAGCCTTTAAAAAGACTTCCATTTCAGAATACCAAACCATCCTCGACACTATTTTGGACAAAGAGTCGTATCGCTATGAAATTAAGCGCATCAACAAACTACAGGACATGGAAGGTGGATTTCACTTGTTTTTCGACAAGTACAGCAACTCTACCCTTTCAGTTAACAGTGTAGATTTTATGCCGCTGTCCAAAGATGAAGCCCAGCAATTTTTGAGCATCATGCGAAAGTCGCTGGAACAAGGTTTCGAGCATAAGAAGTTCAGCATTGAGAAAAAAAGTGCCAAATACAACGGAAACAGTAAAGAGCACATTTTCAAGGGAATTTATTTGGTCGAGGATAAGAAAATGAAAAGGGAGTTTTATAGCACTACCTACATTGTTACCTCGAATGAAAAAACTGTGATCTTCCAAATAACAACACCATATAAGGGTAACTTCGATCCGTTTATCACCAAAATCAATATGTAATGGGCAGAAAAGACCTGCAACACATACATTGGGAAAAGAATACCGATACTGCCAAATCCAACAATACTGTTGAAACTTTTAATACGGCAGAGGATATAGCGGTAAAATCTAAATATGAGGCAACGGACCTATCGTCTTTGGAACACCTCAACTTCGTAGCGGGAATTGCTCCCAATTTACGGGGACCCTATTCTACCATGTACGTGCGCAGGCCTTGGACCATTAGGCAATACGCTGGGTTCTCAACGGCAGAAGACAGTAACGCTTTCTACCGAAGAAATCTTGCCGCTGGGCAGAAAGGACTCTCTGTGGCCTTCGATTTGGCCACGCACCGCGGATATGATAGTGATCATCCGCGTGTGGTTGGCGATGTGGGAAAAGCCGGGGTTGCTATAGATAGTGTAGAGGACATGAAGATTTTGTTCGATCAGATTCCATTGGACAAAATGAGCGTTTCCATGACCATGAACGGAGCGGTTTTGCCCATCATGGCTTTTTATATCGTCGCTGCGGAAGAACAAGGGGTACCACATGAAGCCTTAGCGGGGACCATTCAGAATGACATTTTGAAGGAATTCATGGTGCGGAACACGTACATCTACCCACCTACACCTTCCATGAAGATCATCAGTGATATTTTCGAGTTCACCTCTCAAAATATGCCCAAGTTCAATTCCATATCCATTTCAGGATATCATATGCAGGAAGCTGGGGCTACCTGCGATATTGAATTGGCTTATACCCTAGCCGATGGATTGGAGTACATACGCACTGGAATTGCTGCAGGCATGGACATTGACAGCTTCGCGCCAAGACTATCCTTCTTTTGGGCCATAGGAATGAATCATTTCATGGAAATTGCAAAAATGAGAGCGGCACGTATGCTTTGGGCCAAATTGGTGAAACAATTCAATCCCAAGAATCCGAAGTCCCTTTCCCTAAGAACGCATTGCCAAACCAGTGGATGGAGTCTTACCGAGCAGGACCCTTTCAACAATGTGGCGCGGACGTGTATAGAAGCAGCGGCGGCGGCTTTTGGAGGTACCCAATCCTTGCATACCAATGCTTTGGATGAGGCCATTGCGCTTCCAACGGACTTTTCGGCACGAATCGCAAGAAATACGCAGATTTATCTTCAGGAGGAAACCCACATTACACGTACGGTAGACCCTTGGGCAGGTAGCTATTATATAGAATCCCTTACCCACGAAATAGCGGAAAAAGCTTGGAAGCTCATACAGGAGGTGGAAGAATTGGGCGGAATGACCAAGGCAATTGAAGCTGGTATTCCCAAATTGCGAATTGAAGAAGCTGCCGCCAGAAAACAGGCGCGTATCGATAGTGGACAGGATATCATTGTGGGGGTAAATCAATATCGTCTTGAAAAGGAAGATCCTTTACAGATTTTGGATGTGGACAACCAAAAGGTGCGTAAAGGACAAATGGAGCGATTGGAGCGTATCAAAGCCGAAAGAAACAGTGAAAAAGTAACGGAATGTTTGGCCCGTCTCACCGAATGTGCCAAGACAGGTGAAGGAAATTTACTAGCTTTAGCGGTAGATGCAGCCCGAGAACGGGCTACCTTAGGTGAAATAAGTGATGCCTTAGAAAGTGTTTTCGGCAGGTACAAGGCACAAATAAAATCATTTAGCGGCGTGTATAGCAAAGAAATAAAGAAGGACCCCTCATTTGAAAAGGCACGGGAATTGGCCAATAAATTTGCCGAACTGGAAGGCCGTCGTCCCCGTATCATGATTGCCAAAATGGGACAGGACGGACATGACCGTGGCGCCAAAGTAGTGGCTACTGGCTATGCCGATGTTGGATTCGATGTAGACATAGGCCCCTTATTCCAAACCCCTGCAGAAGCTGCACAACAAGCCATAGAGAATGACGTTCACATTCTAGGGGTGTCTTCGCTAGCAGCGGGACATAAGACCTTGGTTCCACAGGTGATTGCAGAAATGAAGAAATTGGGCCGTGAGGACATCATGGTGATCGTGGGTGGCGTGATTCCTGTTCAGGATTATGAATTCCTTTTCGAAGCAGGAGCCGTGGCCGTGTATGGCCCAGGAACCAAGATTAGCGATGCCGCTATCGAAATGTTAGAAATTTTAATCGATTCCGTAGCTTAAATCCGAGCAACCTTTTTCAATAACAAGAATCTCCTACGCAGTACGGAGACAAAACCGCATGTATGAATAATCCCAAAATAAACATCACCAAAACAGAGGTGCTATCGGATAATTGGTATACCCTTCGAAAAGTCACTTATGAATACCAAAAGGACGATGGAACGGTAGAAACACACGCACGTGAAGCCTACGATCGTGGAAATGGAGCTGTTATTCTACTTTACAACAAAGAAAAAGGAACCGTGATCCTTACCCGACAGTTTAGAATGCCTACCTATGTAAATGGAAACGAAAATGGCATGATGATCGAGGCTTGTGCCGGACTATTGGACGAGGACAATCCCGAAGATTGCATAAAAAAAGAGACCCAAGAAGAGACCGGATATCAGATCAAGGAAGTGCAAAAAGTGTTCGAATCGTATATGTCTCCCGGTTCGGTTACCGAAATCCTTTACTTCTTCGTAGCCGAATACACCGACGACATGAAAACGAGTGAAGGGGGCGGCTTGGCCGAAGAAGAGGAGAATATTGAAGTCTTGGAGTTGGCATTCGAAGAAGCCCTTAAAATGATGGATAATGGGGAGATTAGGGACGCCAAGACCATTATGTTACTTCAATATGCCCAAATCCATAACTTGCTGTAAGGAATTCAAGATTTAAGACTTATATCGATCAACCGTTTCATAATAAATAAATTACACTCTCCGTTTTCATAGCAACACTAACGTTTAGCTATGAAAAAATTTCGCATTCACCATCAACTACTTATTGTTTTATTGTTCCTAACTGCTTGTTCCAGCGATGACTCTAGTAGCGCGTCATCAGAACAAGAACAGAACCTTCCTCCGACGATTACCTCTTATACTGCAAGTGTGTTATTTGAACCCGATGATCCAGAAATTGCGGTACGGGAGCTGGTATCCACTGGAATTTTTGAAGAAAATAAGTTGACGGCGCTATCCGAGCAGTTATTTATTGAAGGAGAACCCCAAGAGGCAAGAATTAGTAGAAAGCTTACGTACACCAATGGATTGGTCACCCTATTCGAAAGAAGGGATCAAGACATCCTAGAAATGATTTATGATGAATTGGGTAATATGACAGCCATTAATTGGTCCATACAGGGCTCCGAGCGCTTTTTTAGGTTCGTACATCTTTCGGACACAGAAGTATATTTTGAAGTGATCAGCTTACCTCATGACGATCCGCAAACAGAAGTCGGTCAACGTATTATTTTGCGGTTTGATGCAAGCGACAATGTCATTGCCGCAGGGAAAGATTTGGATTTAGACGGCATCATGGATGCTGAAAATCAATTTTCCTATACCAATAATAGTCTGACCCAAATCACTTTAGCTTCGGGAGAAACCTTTAACTATGAATATACAGAGATCCTAGATTCCTTTGTGTACATGTACGATCAAGCGATTGGCAAAAAAATAAATAGAATTCTTTGTGCAGAGTTATATGCCGGTGCAAGTGCCGATGGGATTTTTGCTTGTCAAAATTCTGAATTTATTTCCACTATTGCATTAACCGAAAATGACTATGAAACTGGGAGTAACAACTTCTTCACCAAGCGTACTAATGTGTCTGCTATGCAGAATAATACCGGTACCCAAACAGAAGTAGTAGAGTTTACATTCGAATAGGACTCGCAAAATTTGAAGCAACAAACTATTTATTATGCTTGCATAACAAATAAAGGGACTGTACCTTTACAGAAATCAAAACTGTACTATGGATTTAAAGGCCAAAATGCTTCGCGATAATGCCCTAGAGGGCAAGACCATTGTTGTTACCGGTGGTGGTAGTGGATTAGGAAAATCGATGACCACCTATTTCTTGGAACTAGGGGCCAAAGTTGTGATCACTTCCCGAAACCTGGAAAAACTGCAAACCACAGCCAAAGAGTTGGAGGCGCAAACCGGAGGCACCGTTTTACCTCTTCAATGTGATGTTCGTCATTACGATCAGGTTGAGGCAATGTTAAAAGCTTCCGTAGAGGCATTCGGCACCGTAGATGTACTTTTGAACAACGCTGCAGGAAACTTTATTTCCCCTACCGAGCGCTTATCGGCCAATGCTTTCGATACCATCATTGATATCGTATTGAAGGGGACCAAAAACTGTACGTTAGCCTTTGGAAAACATTGGATCGACAATAATGAAACCAATAAAACGGTCTTGAATATCGTAACGACCTACGCATGGACGGGTTCTGCATATGTGGTACCAAGTGCCACGGCCAAAGCAGGGGTGTTGGCCATGACGAGATCCCTTGCCGTAGAATGGGCCAAGTATGGGATGCGATTTAATGCCATTGCTCCAGGCCCCTTTCCCACCAAAGGTGCTTGGGACCGATTACTACCAGGAGATCTTAAGGAGAAGTTTGATATGGCCAAGAAAGTGCCTTTGGGCCGTGTGGGAGATCATCAGGAATTGGCCAATCTGGCCGCCTATCTGGTTTCCGATTTCTCTGGATACATCAATGGAGAGGTCATTACCTTAGATGGTGGTGAATGGTTAAAGGGTGCCGGGCAGTTCAATCTATTGGAACAAGTCCCAGAGCAAATGTGGGATATGTTGGAAATGATGATCCGTTCCAAGAAAAAGTAATCCCTGTATTTCAGACACATACTAGCTAGGTATTGATTTAATTCTTATATTAGCGATATACGATTTATAAATAAATTGTTCGCTATGAAAAGACTAACCCTCCTCCTATTGCTGCTATCTACATGGGTATCGGCACAGGAATTTTATGTGATCGATGCTACGAATCGGCTGTACACCGTAGATCCTCAAAACAATTTTTCGAAAACCGAACTCTTCCAGATCGATGTGAACGATGTGGGTGGCATCGTGGCCGAAATTGCCTTCTCTTCCGAAGGTTTACTATATGGCATTACTTTCGAATCCAAACGGATCATTGAAATCGATTTAGTGAATGAAACAGCCGCTCCTATTGGCGATCAGCCGTTTATTTGGGAAAAGTACCGAACCTTGGTAGGTACCGACGACAACCGCTTACTGTTTGGCTCGTACACCAGTGGGGAATTGTACTCCTTCGATATTCCCAGTGGTACCATCACTACGGTAGCCAGCGGAATATTCTCTTCGGCAGATTTCACATTCTACAAAGGAAATTTAATTTTCCCCTTCGTTTCCGATCCATACGTAATGAAGGCATTCGATGGGTCTTCCATAGTAACCATAGGCTGCGATGGAACCGACGGAAATGGATCCCTTAACGGTTTTATTAACTACTTTGACTCTTGCAACTCCGATCTTGTCTATGCGATTGCCAACAATGGAGTGGTTTATGAATTCAATTTTGAAACAGAAGCTTTGGACGAAGTGGGACAAATACCGGATATCATCGTAGTAAACGGTGCTGCTTTCCCTTCAGAATACATGGCAGATTCCTGTCTATTGGAAAATCTATCCATTTCCGATTGTGATATTCTCAGTACTGATGACCTGAATGCCCCTAGAATTTCGATAGCACCTAATCCTGCTGCATTCGAGGTACGGCTATCGAGCTCCCTTCCCCTACCCGATTCGTCCTACATGTTATTTGATATAAATGGACGGAAATTACTTTCTGGCTCGGTGGCACAAGAACAAGCACTTCCACTAGGCACACTGCATTCTGGAATGTACTTTTTACGGGTGTTCGATGGGGAAAACAAGACAATCTTTCAAGAGAAAATCATTAAAAACTAACCCTTTACCTACATTCGTTATTGGGTTGTACAATATTCGGAAAAGCTTTGAGGTTTATTACATATGCTGGTAAAAGTCTTAAAGCTTTTTCTTCATATTGTTCTTATACTCCTACTCACTGCTATTACGCAAGTAGGCGGTTTGCTGTATCTGTGTTGTTTGTTGATTTTTAGAAAAAAAGGAAAGTACAAGTATCTTTATTTTGCTGGAATATATCTGTTCTTCACCTTTCTCGTTGTCCCTTGGCTGGCTCCACTTAACGGTAGGGAACGAATTGAGAATTCGGATACCATTCGGCCTTGTAATTATTTTTATGTGCTTGCCAATCGCAATTACGTTAGCCCGCAGATGAACGAGACATTGCAAACAGTATCCCACCAGCTTAACTTAACCTACCCTGGATTGGAATTGGTGTATCTGGATGCTAATTTTCCATTTTTCGACGGTTTTCCCTTGCCTCCGCACCTAAGCCATAGCGATGGTAAGAAAATAGATATCAATTTCATTTATCAAAAAGAGGGAACCCTTAGCAATAAGAAACCTTCCCTTAGTGGATATGGTGTATACGAAGCACCTAAAAGCAATGAATGGGACCAGCCTTCCCATTGCGAAGAAAAAGGGCATTGGCAGTATAGTTTTCCACAGTTTTTGACCTTCGGCACGTGGAATGAGGAGCTGCAATTCGCTGATGCTGCTACCAAAGACCTATTGAATACCATGTTACGGCATCCCAACACACAGAAAGTATTTATAGAACCACATTTGAAACAACGATTGCGATTGGAACACAAACGGCTTCGGTACCATGGATGCCAGGCTGTAAGACACGACGATCACATTCATTTACAGGTTCATTAACTGTTTTACTATGATTCTAGGGTATAAATGTTCACTTTCTGTTAACAAATTACATTTTCTATCCGCATAATTAATCGTATTTTTAGTCCTTAAAATTGTAGGAAAATTAATGGGTAAAATTATTGCTATTGCCAACCAAAAAGGAGGTGTTGGAAAGACTACCACTTCCGTAAATCTTGCAGCATCGTTGGGCGTACTTGAGAAGAAAGTCCTTTTAATCGATGCCGATCCCCAAGCAAATGCAACTTCTGGTCTAGGAATAGATGTAGAAAGTGTTGAGCAGGGCACCTACCAACTATTGGAACATACCGTGGGAGCTAGAGAGTCTATTATAGAAACTACCTCTCCCAATGTTTCCCTTATTCCGGCCCACATCGATCTGGTGGCCATCGAAATAGAACTGGTAGACAAGGAACAGCGTGAGTACATGCTCAAGAACGCTATTGCCGACCTAAAAAACGATTACGATTTCATTCTTATAGATTGTGCACCGTCCCTAGGGCTTCTTACCCTAAATGCCTTAACGGCAGCAGACAGTGTGATGATCCCCATTCAGTGTGAATATTTTGCTTTGGAAGGATTGGGTAAACTGCTCAATACCATAAAAAGCGTACAGAAAATACACAATGAGAGTCTCGATATCGAGGGGCTATTGCTTACCATGTACGATTCCCGCTTGCGACTTTCCAATCAGGTAGTGGAAGAGGTGAAAAAACACTTTGATGAGATGGTTTTTGAGACCATAATTCAGAGAAATGTACGTTTAAGTGAGGCACCCAGTTACGGAGAAAGTATTATTAGTTACGACGCGGGTAGTAAAGGAGCCAATAATTACTTAAGTTTGGCAAATGAATTAATTGAGAAAAACGCGTAGGATTTATGGCGAAAGCAACAAAAAAACAAGCATTGGGACGTGGGCTTTCAGCATTGCTGAAGGATCCGGACAATGATATTAAATCGGTTGAAGATAAAAATGCCGACAAAGTAGTTGGTAATATCGTGGAATTGGAACTCGATACCATCGAGATGAACCCTTTTCAGCCACGAACCAGTTTTAATGAGGAAACTCTTCGTGAATTGGCTTCCTCCATTCGTGAATTGGGCGTTATTCAGCCTATAACAGTTCGTAAACTTGGTTTCAACAAATACCAATTGGTTAGTGGGGAACGTAGGTACCGAGCTTCAAAATTAATCGGATTAAAAACCATTCCTGCTTACATTCGTATCGCGAACGATCAAGAATCGTTAGAGATGGCGCTGGTAGAGAACATCCAACGACAGGACTTAGATCCTATCGAAATTGCACTCTCCTATCAAAGACTTATCGAAGAGATTAAGGTAACGCAGGAAGAACTGAGCGATCGCGTAGGTAAAAATCGTAGTACGGTAACCAACTATTTACGCCTATTAAAGTTAGATCCCATTGTACAGACTGGCATGCGTGATGGTTTCATTTCTATGGGACACGGTCGTGCTTTGATCAATGTGGAGAATACAAGCGATCAATTGGATATCTACGAAAAAATTGTTTCGGATTCCCTATCGGTACGGGAAACAGAAGCCGCTGTTCGCAAATACAAAAACCCTGAGGCACCTAAAGAAACCCCTAAAAAGACAACGCCTCATTTTGCCAACAAAGGCAGTCGTGAACTTTCAGATTTTTTGGATGTAAAGGTGACTATTAAGACCAATGCCAAAGGAAAAGGACAATTGGTCGTTCCTTTTCACGATGAAGACGACTTTAAACGCATACTGAACCTCATAAAAAGTGAAAAGTAAGCTTTTCCATATTTTTTTCCTCTTTAGCGGTATCCTCTTTGCGCAAACTACAGATTCCTTAACGGTAGAACAGGAACGCATTATTGTTGCCAAAGACACAGTTACCGTTGCCTATGATCCCCTTGCCCCGTCGCGAGCTGCATTTTATTCGGCAGTACTTCCAGGATTGGGACAGGCTTACAATAAGCGCTATTGGAAGATTCCCTTGGTATATGCTGGTATCGGTACCGGGGTCTATTTTTACCTTCAAAACACAGACGATTACAATCGGTTCCGGGATGCTTATAAAAGGCGCTTGGCCGGATTTACAGATGATGAGTTCCAAGGAATTTCGGATGATCGACTCATCGATGCTCAGCGAACCGCCAGTAGAAACAGGGACGTGAGTATTATTGTTTCCATCGTATTCTATATCCTGAATATCATAGACGCCAATGTAGATGCCCATTTACGGCAATACAACGTAAGTGAAGATTTATCCATTCAGCCCGGTATCCTTCGGGATCCGACTTCCTTTAATTCGCAAGGGAATTACGGTTTGTCATTAAAATTGAACTTAAAATGAAAATCGCATTGCTAGGATATGGTAAGATGGGAAAGACCATTGAACGATTGGCTTTGCAGAAAGGCCATACCATAGTCTATACGCTTTCCAGCACCGGTGAAACGGGAAATTTGGCAGACGCCGACTGTGCTATCGAATTCTCGGTTCCTACTACAGCTGTTGCCAATATAAGCAAGTGTTTCGAACTTAATATTCCCGTGGTAAGTGGGACTACTGGCTGGTTAGATCATTACCAGGAAGTGCTAAAGTTATGTGAAACCAGTAACGGAAGTTTTATCTACGCGTCCAATTTCAGCATTGGAGTGAACCTATTTTTTACGATGAATGAATATCTTGCGAAGCTCATGCGGCCCTGGAAGGAATATGAGCCTTCCATAGAAGAGATTCATCATACCCAAAAATTGGATGCCCCCAGTGGCACTGCGATTTCCATTGCTAAGGGCATTTTGAAACATTCGGATAAAACCCAATGGAAACTGGATAGTGATGATAAGAACGATCTTAACATTACTGCCAAACGGATTGATGATGTGAAAGGAACGCACAGTATTGATTATACCTCTGCTATAGATACCATTACCCTAAAACACGAAGCTCATACAAGGGATGGTTTCGCTATGGGAGCGATTTTAGCTGCCGAATGGCTGGTAGGCAAAAAGGGCGTTTTTAGCATGAAAGACGTTTTAAATTTGAAATAAACTAACACAAAACGCCAAAGACATAGATTTTGGCCGATAAAATATAGAATCATGACTTGGACCGATTTACTTCTTTTAATACTCGTAGTACAAGTAATTCATTTTGCAGGAACCTGGAAGTTATATGTGGCGGCAGGCCGTAAAGCTTGGGAAGCAGCAGTACCTGTTTATAATGCCGTAGTGTTAATGAAGATCATTAACCGTCCATGGTGGTGGGTTTTCCTATTGTTCATCCCCATTGTTCACTTAATTATGTTCCCAGTACTTTGGGTGGAGACCCTACGAAGTTTTGGAAGAAACAATGCCAAGGAAACTTTCTTGGTGCTCTTTACTTTAGGATTCTATCTATACTATGTAAACTATACTCAAAAGGTAACCCATATCCCAGACCGTGATTTAAAACCACGCACGTCGACCGGAGAATGGGTAAGCTCTATTTTGTTTGCTGTGGTGGCGGCGACCATTGTACACAACTATTTCATGCAGCCGTACACCATCCCCACCTCCTCGTTGGAAAAGACCTTATTGGTGGGTGATTATCTCTTTGTGAGTAAATTTCATTATGGGGCTAAAGCACCTATGACTGCCGTTTCCTTGCCCATGGTACACGATACCCTGCCTGGCCCAAGGGTAAAGTCATATTACAAAGGCATTCAATACCCCTTTTTACGTATTCCCGGAATTCAGAAAATAAAGCAGAATGATATTGTGGTTTTCGGATGGCCTGTGGATACGCTTACGAAAATTACAGATCCAAGCAGTAAGGTAGACATTAAGCCTATGGACAAGAAGTCCAACTACGTTAAGCGTTGTGTAGGACTGCCAGGGGATTCATTAGAGATAAGAGATGGCTACGTTTGGGTGAATGGCGCTAAAAACGATTTACCCGATCGAGCGAAATTACAGTTTGCCTATGACTTCACTTCTAAAAACGTGTTGGTGAAGCGAACGCAAGATGGCAATTACACAAACATTCCTACAGACTCATTCCACGAAAGATATCAAATATCCGACATGGGAATTACGGGGATGAATGCCGATAGAAGCGCCTATACCTATCGCGTTTTCACCACAGATGAAACCATTGAAAAACTCAAAAACCTTCCGGGAATCGAAAACGTGACTAGAGTTACTAAGGAACCCGGCGCACCGGAATCCAATATCTTCCCACACGATCCGAGATATCCTTGGAATACAAGAAATTTTGGTCCTATTTACATTCCACAAGCAGGCGCTACGGTAGAAATCAATAGTGCGACAATCCCGTTCTACGAGCGTATTATCGAAGTATATGAGGGAAGCGAGTTAGGCATTGAAAATAATATTACCCAATCCGGAACCCAAGTATTGCTCAACGGACAACCCATAACCCAATACACCTTTAAACAGGATTACTACTGGATGATGGGAGATAACCGCGACAATTCTCAAGATGCGAGAATGTGGGGATATGTGCCGTTTAATCATGTGGTAGGGAAGCCTGTATTTATCTGGATGAGTTTCGATAAGTTCAAGAAGTTCCCGTCCAACATCCGTTGGGACCGTGTATTCACTACCGTAGGTGGAAGCGGAGAACCAGTTTCCTATTTCCGTTACTTCCTGATCGTTTTAGTAGGTTGGATTGGTTTTAATTACTTCAGAAAGAGACGGAAGGGGAAGAAGAAAGCTGTGTAGACCGGTTTAATCGTTTAACTGTTTAATAGTTTAAGCGATAGCTCGTGCTTGATAAAGCCCTTTAAAGTTCGTATATGGCTTTTTTTAGAAAATATAGGATCCCCATTTTAGTTGTACTTGGGGCCATTGTAGCCATCTTTGTATTTAGAATGCAATACTTGGCCAAGTTGTATTCTATTCCGACCACATCTAATGAGCCAGCCTTGAAATTGCACTCATCTCAATTTGCTTCAAGTCTCTACAAACATGAAATAAACGATTTTATCATTTTTAAAAGATATGATTCCATATTTCTAAAAGATGAGGCACATTTCGTTTATCGGCTCATCGCACAAGAAGGAGACACTGTTCATATTGACAAAGGCATTACCTATGTAAACGGAGTGAATGTAGACAAACGGATGATTTTAAAACATGCCTATTTGGTATCTAGGGATGAATTTGCCAAACATTTTCAAAATGAGAATCACGAATGCTATCCCATGGGCAATGACAGTCATCTATGTCATATAGAAGACCGAATTGCTAGGGAACTCGGGCTTACTAGGAGAATGGAAGAACCAGATGCACGCAACGATGAGATCTTTGCTACGTACAAAGCCCGTTGGAACGCCAATTATTTTGGCCCCCTTGTAATTCAAAAAGGCCATGTTTTTGTTATGGGCGATAATCGTGACAATGCCCATGATTCAAGATATATAGGTACCATCCCTGTTTCGGATATAGTCGGCGTCATAAAAAACAAATAACAACTCATCAGTTAAACGATTAAACATCTAAACAGTTAAACCCAGAACCCATGTCCATCCTCATTCATCCCAGCTATTTTCCTTCCATCGCGCAAATGATTGCCACGGTACAGGCAGATCAGGTGGTATTCGAAGTAGAGGATAACTATCAGAAACAGACCTACCGAAATAGGGCACATATCGCCCATGCCAATGGGAAGCTCTTATTGAATGTGCCTATTAAACATTCCAAAAGCAAGGAACGCCAGAAAACCAAGGAAGTTGTCGTAGAAGATAATTTTCAATGGCAAGTGCAACATTGGAAATCCTTACAAAGTGCCTATCGTACCTCTCCCTTCTTCGAATATTACGAAGATGATATCTATCCCCTTTTTCACAATTCCGTTTCTGGACTTATGGATCATAATTTGGCCATTTTCGAAATGATATGTGAACTTCTGGGAGCGGACATTTCAATCCAAACAACTTCAAAATATGAGAAAGAGACTCCGCTCAAAGACCTACGGTTTATGATTGAGTCCAAAAAGGAAAAAGAATATCCTTTGGCAACCTATACCCAGGTACATGAAAAGAACCATGGGTTTCTTCCCAATCTTTCCATTTTAGATTTACTCTTTAATGAAGGGCCGAATGCACTTACTTACTTAGAGAGTCAGCAGCTTGAATTTTAACGCTCGCCCCAACCCAATTGTGCGCTTATTGGATAGTGATCTGAGAACGTTTCGTCTAGGGTTTTAAATCGGATAACATCCATTCCCTTGGACGCCATAATGTAGTCAATACGCATGGGGTAGCCTTGAAAAGAATAGGTGCTTCCTAATCCATTACCACGCTCCAAAAATGCATCTTGCATTTCCTTTTTCAGCTTTCTGTACACATAGGAAAAAGAAGTGTTATTGAAATCGCCCGCCAATATTACCGGATAAGGAGACTGTTCCTTATGTCCCAATATTTTACGCATTTGGGACTCCTGTTGTACGAAACGTTCGGAAAAGCGTTCTTTTAATTGTTCTGTTCCCCGGTCCTGAAGGAAATCGACCGTAGGAAGTATGCCGATGGATTGTAAATGAAGATTGTATACGCGAATGGTATCGTTCCCTACAACGGCATCGGCATAAATACTGTTGTTGTACGACTTTTCGAAATCAAAACCTCCCTTATTCAATAAAGGATACTTTGAGAATATCGCATGCCCCAAGTTATGATCGGAGTCCTGAAAGTGAATAAATGTATGAGGGTATTTTGAGAAGTCTACTTTATGGTCGGCATAGTACTCCTGAATGAAAAGCATATCAGGATCGTCAGCACTTAAAATTTCATTCATTTTTTGCGACACAGCATCTGCATTGTTCTCTTTTTCATAGGCATTGAACAGACGAACGTTATACGATAAAACCGATAGCGTGGTGTTGTACTTTGATGCATCCCCTTCCGAAGATATTTCGAAAAAAGGATTAAAGTGAAAAAAAGCGATGATCAAAACGATCAATGAGACCCAAACCTGCTTTCGGAGGCGAAGCAACCAATACAATGCAAATAGGATGTTAATGAATAACAGAGGTGAAACCGCTAAACTAAGAATAGAAAGTGTGGGAAAGGTAGAAGGTGGCAAATAGGGCAATACAAAGGAAATGACCAGTAATAATGCTACTAGCACATTGCCCCAATAGATAAGTTTCCCCAAAAACCTGAGCTTCTTCAAAATGCTTGTGTACGTATTGGTTAGTTGTCGTTACCCGCCTTGAAAAGGAAATCCTTCTCGGCCTTTGTAAGGCTTTCGTAACCACTCTTACTAATCTTATCCAGAATAGCATCGACTTTCTTCTGGTGGTCACTCTTGCTGTCGACAGGTTTAGAACGTTTAGTTTTGGATTGTGTTGCCTTGTTCCTATGTACTTTTTTAAACGGCTTTTGTTTTCTTGTTTTGAAGAGATCGGCCACCCAATCCATGAATCTTTCGAACCAAGCACCAATGTCATTTCCTTTGGCCATTTGTCGGGCATATACATACCCAAAAATAGCACCTCCTAAATGTGTTAATAACCCACCCGCATTGTCTGAGAGAGGTAGTTGAATTAAATCTTTCAGGACGAAAAACACGGCAATCCACCAGATTTTCAGATTGAACATAAAAATCCGAACCACCGTATTGGGTGTATAGGTGGCAATAAAAACCATAATGGCCGTCACCGCCCCAGAAGCACCTAAAAGGTAGCCCTTAGAACTGGCAAAGGCTGGGAAGATATTATAGCTAAGAACAAATAGTAACCCTCCCGCGAGTGCACCAAGCAAGTAAATTGCAAGAAATCGTTTTTCACTAAATAAATTGAGGATGATCCTTCCGAACATATACAAAAAGATCATATTAAAGAGAATATGGAAAATCCCTGAATGTAAAAAGCTGTATGAGAAAAAGGACCAAGGTTGCCATATGACCTCACTTATGCTATCGGGAAGTACAAACCATCGGGTGAGATAAGAAGGCTCCATTTGCATGAGGAATGCGACAATATTGACCCCAATGAAAACAACTGCATTGATCACAATGAGCTTTACGACGACACTGGCCGTTTTAAACTGATATGATAAGCTTCCTCCTGTCATAGTTAATTCAATCGATGACTATTAAAACTGTTCTTCTTCCAGTACCAAGCGCAAATAAGCCCAATGATTCCTCCGCCTATATGTGCCCAGAATCCTGTACTGGGATCTCCAATGATGGCAATACCCGAAAAGGCAGATATTACGTTTAAAGCGAAATAACCTCCAATTAAGTATTTGGCCTTAATAGGTATAGGCAAGAAAAGCAAAAATATTTGCAAATTGGGAAAATAGACCGCAAAAGCCATTAGTATTCCAAAAATGGCACCTGAAGCCCCAGCTGCTGAAGTATGGAAGGAGTTGAACATTCGCTGAATCGTGCTTTCATCCGCAACCTCCCAAACCCGGGTATTGTATTGTCCTTCGTTCATAAATTGAAGAATCTCGGCCTTTGAAAATCCAGATACACTGAAGGCTTCATATCCGGGAAAGTACCCCAAATACAATATTAAAAAGTGCAAAGCCGTTGCGCCCAAACCAGCCGAAAAATAAATAAACAAAAACTTCTTCTGTCCTAAATAGGCCTCTAACTGGCTCCCGAACATAAATAGCATGAGCATATTGAACAAAATATGTCCAATAGACCTCATATCATGCATCCACATACTTGTTAAAATCTGCCACACCCTGAAATTAGGATGTTCGGGAAATTGTAAAGCGAATAATTTATACGCCCCTTCTCCTAAGGTCAATGCCCCTACATAAAAGAGGACATTGGTGATAATTAATACCTTGACAGTCTCTGTTATTCGAAACATTTACATAAACTTTTTATCCAAATCATTGGCATTCAACATTACAAGTACAGGCCTATTGTCTGGGGAAACACTGGGTTCCTTGCAAGCAAACAATTGGTGTATGAGATGCTCTTGCTCTTCTTTCTCTAAAGCCGTACCTGTTTTTATGGCCATACTTTTGGCCAAGGACTTCGCCAACAGATCGTTCTGGCTAAATCCAGCCTCTGGCACCTGATGTTCCAAATCGCTCAATACCTGCTCCAAAATCCCTTCTACATTGCTTTCCTTTACACCGGCAGGGATGCCATTAATGCCTATTTCTTCCTCTTCCCAAGAGGAAAATACAAATCCTGTATGTTCCAGTTGTTCTCGTATCGTCTCCAACAATTCAATCTTGGGTTTGGAAAAGGTTACCTGAACAGGAAATAACAACTGTTGGCTCACCGCTTCCTGCACGGTCATATTCTTCAGTAATTCTTCGTACATGATTCGCTGATGCGCCAAATGTTGATGTACGATCATCATCCCGCTCTTTACGGCACTTACGATGTACTTATTTTGTATTTGAAAGGTAATCTGTCCGGCATGCACCTTTTCTTCGGTAAAGAGATTACCCGTAAACTCGTCGCTTTCAACCTGCATCTCACCGAAGGGTTCGGCTTCGATTGAAGGGTTATCATCATCCTTCAAACCTACATATAACGACTCCCATGCCGTTGTCGACTCTTTTTTAAAGGATACCTTACTGGGTTTAGAAGTACTCCCTTCCTTAAAAGGATTGAAGGTCCTATCTACTTCGATGGTAGGAACCACGGGGTCCTTCTTACTGTACTCATAGGGGGTGTCGAAACTAGAGTCCTTATTGAAATCCAATACTGGAGCAATACTGAATTGCCCTAAACTGTGCTTTATGGTAGCCCGCAACATAGCGTAAATGGAATGCTCGTCGTCGAACTTTATTTCGGTCTTCGTTGGGTGAATATTGATATCTATAGACTTAGACGGCACGTCCAAATACAGAAAATAGCCTGGATGCGTGCCATCCTTAACAAGGCCTTCGAAAGCCGATACTACCGCATGGTTCAAATAAGGACTTTTAATGAACCTATCGTTCACAAAAAAGAACTGCTCTCCCCTACTCTTTTTGGCAAATTCGGGTTTCAGTACAAACCCATCTACCTTTACGATCTCCGTTTCCTCAGTAACAGGCACCAACTTCTCATTGGATTTCGTACCGAAAATATTCACGATACGCTGTCGTACGTTACTCTCGGGGAGGTCGAACACATCACTACCATTGTGAATCATTTTAAAAGCTACTTGCGGATGTGCTAGTGCTACTCTATGAAATTCATCAATAATATGCCGGGTTTCTACCGGATTGCTTTTTAAGAAATTACGTCGGGCGGGAATATTATAGAAGAGGTTCTTTACCGATAAAGTGGTTCCCTTGGGAACCACAGCTACTTCTTGCGAAATCACTTTGCTTCCTTCTATGGTTACATGCGTCCCAATTTCGGCCTCTTCGGTTTTGGTTTTAAGCTCCACATGGGCAATAGCCGCAATGGAAGCCAAAGCTTCCCCACGAAATCCTTTGGTATGTAGATTGAAGAGATCGTCCGCACTTTGAATTTTGGAAGTCGCATGACGGTCAAAACAAAGTCGTGCATCGATATCGGACATTCCTTTTCCGTTATCAATTACCTGTATCAGGGTTTTCCCTGCGTCCTTTACGACTAATTTTATGGAAGTTGCCTCAGCATCAATCGCGTTTTCCAAGAGTTCCTTCACTACAGAAGCGGGTCGCTGTACCACCTCTCCTGCTGCAATTTGGTTGGCAACGTGATCGGGTAATAACTTAATAATATTAGACATTCACTAAGTCTGGGTAAAAATGGTTAGGTCAAAATCTATTAACCAAAGGAATACAAATGCAAGAATAGCTGCTATAATGAGTACGGTCTTGTTCAACTCATAATTTCCCCGGTTTCGCTTGGCTTTTCTAGCCTCACTCCAATGCGATCCGAAATCATTCTTATTGTAACTCTCATTGTACGCATCCAATCTCGTGGCAAACTTACCTTCCTCAACATCTTCCTTTCCTTTGTAATAGCGGGGGGTGTAGTTAAACCGGTTGTTGGTTTTAAGTTTCTTTATTATTGTGAATTTAATCGGTCCCATAAGCTAACTTTTCAAAGTTAGTTAAAATCAAAAACAATGCCGAGTGTGTCCCGTTAATTTTTTGCAAAAGGGATTTACCGAAAATCGACTGTTTTTTAATGTATTAGAACCGAGCGTCCTTTCGTAGTTGTGCCATTTTTATGGCAGCTATGGCAGCTTCGGTCCCTTTGTTTCCATGCTTGCCCCCACTTCGTTCTTTGGCTTGCTGCCAATTGTTGTCGGTAAGCACACAGAAAATGACTGGGATATCGCCTTGTATGTTTAGGTCCTTAATTCCCTGAGAAACGGCCTCGCAAACGTAATCGAAATGTTTGGTTTCTCCTTGAATGACACTACCAATGACAATAACCGCATCTAACATATCGAAAGCTTGGGTCATTTTCTTGGCTCCGTAGATGAGTTCGAAACTACCGGGAACATTCCAACGTACGATATTTTCCTTGATTCCCCCGCAATCTATAATTGCGTCGAAAGCACCTTGGAACATGCCTTGGGTGATCTCTTCATTCCATTCAGAAACAACAATCCCAAACCGAAAGTCCTTCGCATTTGGGATTGTACTTTTATCGTAGGCCGATAAATTTGTATTTGCTGTCGCCATATTTATTGCATTGCTTCAGCCTGTCCTTTATATAGCTTAGCCTTTTCGGCTTCTTCAGAATCTTTGTAATCTTCTGCAATGATGTTGAAATACTCCAAAGCCTTCACAGACTGTCCTAATTGAAGGGCTGTAATTCCTGCCTTCAAATAGAAACGTGGCGAAGTAACGTCATTGGTTTTCATGGTAGCTGCATCTACATAGTACTTCAATGCTTGGTCGGGCTGGTTCAACTGAACAAACGCATCTCCAATAGCTCCTTTGGCCAAAGGCCCCGTAGCTTCGTCCTTCCCCTTGTAGTCATCTAGGTAGTTGATGGCTTCTTGGTAATTGTTAAGGTTTAAATACGCCATCCCTGCATAGTACTTTGCAATATTCCCAGCTGCAGTTCCGCTGTATTTGTCCGCAATGTCTACCAAACCATATTTCCCTGCAGACCCCATTAATGCAAGGTTGTACAAGGAATCTTTTTGTGTAGTTGCATTCAATGCAGCTGCGTAATGCGATTGTGCTTGGAACATCTCGCTAGTCGCTTCTGCTTGTTTAGGCTCCTGGATAAAGTTTTGATATGCCAAGAATCCTAGGATACTAAGCGCTACAATTCCAACAAATCCTATAATATATTTTTGGTTCTTCTCTACCCAAGCCTCAGTCTTGGAAGCTCCTTCGTCTAAGGTCTTAAATACCTCTGCCGTTGCACTTCCGTCTTCGATTTCTACTTCCTTCTCTGCTTTTGTTTTGGGTTTATAACCTCTTTTCTTGTAGGTTGCCATATTCTATGGTTTAATGAAGCGCAAAAATAAAATTTTTATTACAATTTAAAAGGGAAAAATCAATATTTTGCACTATGAAAAGCACCCAAATAAGCGCGCATGTTTTTCATTTCAAGCCATCCTCAACACTTTAATTTTGATGCAGTTACAAACACTATCCTTACTCAATTACAAAAACTTCGATTCCCGAACGTTCGATTTTGATTCAAGGATTAACTGCTTTGTGGGTCTAAATGGAGTAGGAAAAACCAATGTGTTGGATGCGATCTATCATCTTTCCTACGGCAAAAGCTACTTCAATCCCATCACCACACAAAATATTAAACATGGGGAAGAATTTTTCGTGATCGAAGGGCAATATGAAAAACAGGAACGCCCAGAAAAAATCGTGGTAAGCGCCAAACGTGGACAGAAAAAAATCATTAAACGAAATGGGAAGGCCTATGAAAAATTCAGTGAACATATTGGGTTCCTCCCGCTTGTCATTATTTCCCCTAGCGATCGCGATCTTATCGTAGAAGGAAGCGATACCCGTCGTAAATTTATGGATGGGGTCATCTCTCAAGGAGATTCCGAATACCTGCGTGCGCTCATCGCCTATAAAAAAGTGCTTGAGCAACGTAATTCGCTGTTGAAGTATTTCGCAGCCAACCAAACCTTCAATCAAGATACCCTGGATATCTACAATATGCAATTGGAGGAATATGGCTCTTTGATCCATGCAAGGCGGGTTGACTTTATTGCAGAATTCTCGCCAATTTTCTTGAAACGCTACGAAGTGATAAGCAATAGCAAGGAAGAGGTTCAGCTCGTTTACAAAAGTCAATTGCACGATACCAAACTGCTGGATTTGCTGCAACAAAACCTTCAGAAAGATAAAATAACCCAGTATACCAACTTCGGAACGCACAAGGATGATTTGCTGTTTCAAATAGATGGACATCCCATTAAAAAATTTGGCTCGCAAGGCCAACAAAAGTCGTTTTTAATCGCCCTGAAATTGGCTCAATTCGACTTCCTGAAAGCTCAGAGCAAAGAACAACCCATCTTGCTTTTGGACGATATATTCGACAAATTGGATGAAGACCGCGTGGCACAGATCATTAGTCTGGTAGATAATGAAGATTTTGGTCAATTATTTATAAGCGACACCCATGCCTCCCGCACGGAGGCGGTGGTGAAAGAAGTGAGTAAATCCTATAAAATGTTTGCCCTATGAGATTTGTGTATGTAGCCCTTCTTCTTATCTGTATTTCCTGTGGAAGGCAATCTCCAGAGGAACACATTCCTCGTTTATCGGGCTATTGGGAAATAGACCAGGTGACTTTACCCGATGGAACTGTTAAAGATTTTCAGATAAACACACTTATTGACTATATTGAAGTGCTTGGCGATAGTGGAACCCGAAAGAAATTAGCACCCAAATTGGATGGCACCTTTCAAACCACAAAAGCAGCAGAACAATTCCTTTTGAAAATTGAAAAGGATCACCTTCATTTGTACTACAAAACGCCTTATGCGCAATGGAAGGAAACCGTTATACAAAGTAGCGACAGTCTTTTAACGGTGCAAAATGAAGATGGAAACACATATACCTACAAACGATTTAAACCTCTTAACCTCAACCTATAATCATGGCCAAACGAAATAGGGAACACAGTACCTTGGGCGATGTCCTGAAAGATTTTATTGCGTCGAGCCGAAAGCTACAAAAGGGAATGGACAAAGTTTCCGCCCAACAGGCTTGGTATTCGGTCATGGGAGAGGCTATTTCCAAATACACAGACAATGTCTTATTGGATCGTGATACGCTGTATGTTCAGCTAACCTCTTCGGTATTGCGGGAGGAATTGAGCTACGGAAAAGAAAAAATAATTCGCCTACTCAATGAAGAATTGGGAAGTGACCTCATTAAGAAAGTAGTCCTACGATAAATAAAAAAGCCGTGTTCCTTCGACAAGCTTAGGATAACACGGCTTACTTTCTAAATATCTTTGGTCGATTAGAAAATCTCTCTTCCGGCGAAATGGAATTGACTTTCAATCTCAGCGTTTTCGTCGCTATCACTTCCGTGAACTGCATTTTCACCAATAGACGCAGCATACAGCTTACGAATGGTTCCCTCTGCAGCCTCTGCTGGGTTCGTAGCACCAATTAAGGTACGGAAATCTTCAACAGCGTTATCTTTTTCAAGAACAGCAGCCACAATAGGACCTCTTGTCATGTATTCTACCAACTCTCCAAAGAACGGACGCTCCTTGTGGATTGCATAGAAAGCCTCGGCATCTGCCTTGGTCATTTGAGTTAATTTCATGGCAGCAATTCTGAATCCAGCTGCAGTGATTTTTTCAAGAATAGGCCCTACGTTTCCTTTTTCAACGCTATCAGGCTTTAACATGGTAAAAGTTCTATCTGTTCTCATAGATGTTTTTAATTTGGGTGCAAAAGTAGCATTTTGGAAAGCAAAAAACAATCCTTAACCATTCTTTAATAGTGGACATCATGCCGTTCGTACAAAAAGTTGTCTTCCCCACGAATCTCGAAAGCCACCTTTTGGGCGTCCAGATCAAACCGAATCACTCCAAAGTTAAGACGCTTCACCACATTGCTTATTCTATATGGATTGGACTCAGTAGTATTTGTAATCCAAGTATGGGTCATGCCACTGGTAGTAAAATCGATTAAAGGATAGGAAAGTCCATGAGTGTTTTTTCTAGACACTTCTGCCATGTGTCGATCTCCGCTAAGCAGGAAGATATTTTTGGCCTTGGCATTGTATATGAGATGCTCCAACTTTTTCGCTTCGGCTGGCATATTTCCCCAGCGCTCCCAGCCATGTCTATCGTTCAGGTATTGTATACTGGTTACGATGATGGTAAAATCTGCCGTTTCATCTGCTAACTCCCCTTTCAGCCATTGCCATTGGGCTTCTCCCAAAATGGTTTTTGTAGTATCCTCTATTGGCCAAGCTTCGTATCGTCTGCCCTTAACCGTACTTTTTAGCAAGGAGTCGCGAAAGGTTCGGGTATCGAGAAGAATGAATTTTAACTTCTTACCCTGTGCTTCGGTACTATAAGAGGAATATACTCCTTCCCGCTGGTAACGGTCATCGTCTTCCGGTACTTTCAGAAAATCCAAAAATAACTGCTTCGCCTCTTCCTTTTTGGGCCATTCACTACCCGCATCGTTTTTACCATAATCATGGTCATCCCAGGTTCCGATAATGGTGGTCGATTCCATTAGTTTTTGATATCCCGGATGGGCCAAAACCTTATCGTAATCGGCCTTCATTTTATCCATATCCTTCGTATCTGCATAGATATTGTCGCCTCCCCAAATGAAAAGATCGGGCGAATGGCTTACAATAGGCTCCCAAAGGGGTTGCGGACGATCTTGATCACTACAACTGGCAAAAACCAAGGTGAAATCCCAAGTACTTTCTGAAGGGATTTCCGAAGTACTTCCCTGAGCGGTTTTCGCTTGTTTACAGGAAAGTCCTACAAACGGCAGTAGTAGGAATAATAGGTATTTCATAATACACGTGTTAGATTGTTCAAATTTAGTTAAAGCCACATTACTGAACTATTAAGAAATCGTATCTTCGCATCGCTTATGAATAAAGATACCCTAGAAACGGTAAATACCTTGCTTGCCAACCCTAAAAACATAGTGGTGATTGGCCATAAAAACCCAGATGGTGACGCCGTGGGTTCCTGTTTGGGACTCTCTTTTTTTCTAAAACAACGCGGACATACGACCCAAGTGATCATGCCCAATGATTTCCCGGAGTTCCTGAAATGGATTCCAGGATGCTCCGATATTCTGAATTTCGACAAACATACAGATCAGGTGACCAAGGCGATAGAAGCCGCGGATATTGTATTTACGCTAGACTTTAATGCCTTGAACCGTACGGGTAATCTTACCGAAACGTTGGAAAACGTAAAGGCTCCTTTTGTGATGATAGACCATCACCTTTCGCCAGATGATTATGCGGTCGCGACCTATAGTGATACTTCCATGAGTTCTACAGCGCAAATGGTGTTTCACTTTATTGAAGCATTGAAGGGTGTGGATGAAATTTCACCGGAAATCGCCACCCAATTGTATGTGGGGATCATGACCGATACTGGATCGTTCCGATTTCCAGCCACCACAGCTACAACACACAGAGTCATCGCGTCCCTTATTGAAAAAGGGGCAAAGAACAGCTCCATACACCAGAACATCTACGATACCAACAGTCAGGATCGGATGAAGCTATTAGGGACCGCACTGAATAATCTACATGTGCTTCCCGAATATCGTACAGCCTATATCTCCCTGTCCCAGCAGGAACTGGATGATAACAATTTCAAGAAGGGAGATACCGAAGGATTTGTAAACTATGCCCTCTCCTTAAAGGACATTGTTTTCGCCATTATTTTTATTGAAAATAAGCAGGAAGGCATTACCAAAATCTCCTTTAGAAGCACGGGGTCTTTCTCCGTAAATGAGTTTGCCCGTGCACATTTCAATGGTGGCGGCCACACCAATGCGGCTGGTGGAAGAAGCGAAAAACCGTTACAAAAAGCGATACAACATTTTATTAGTATATTGCCAGCCTATAAAAATGCCCTAAACCATGACGCGTAATCTACTCCTTTTGAGTATTGCTGCATTGTCTTTGTTCGCCTGTAAGGGACCAGAGGCAAGAAGGCCCGTAAGGACCACTTCGGGCACATTCATTAAGGAGTCTGCCGAAAGGAACAAAATCCTACTGGAACAGGAGGAAAAAATGATCGCTACTATTATAGAGCAGGATACGGCTAAGACCTATTTAACCTCAGATAGTGGTTTTTGGTATTACTACAATGTGAAGGACTCCTTACCATCTAATCCGCCTAAGTTTGGGGACGATGTTACCTTCACGTATGATATCAAAACCCTAAACGGGAAACTGATCCTGTCCGAATCGGATAATGGAGTTCAGAACTATAAGATCGATCAATCCAACCAAGAATTAATCTCTGGTATCCGTGATGGGTTAAAACTGATGAAAGTTGGCGAAACGGTCACCTTTCTTTTCCCTTCATACAAGGCCTATGGATACTACGGTATAGAAAATAAATTGGGTACCAACGTACCTGTACGAAGCACTGTAACCTTAAAAACGATAACAACTCAAGAAAATGAATAATACCATGAAAAATCTGACACTTTTGGCGGTTTTCCTGATCGCTGTTTCTTTTACTTCCTGTAAAAGCAAATACCCAGATCTCGACAAGGGATTGTACGCAGAATTTATAACCAATAAAGGGACGTTTGTAGCCAAGTTCTATGAAAAGGCTACCCCGCTTACCGTTGCCAATTTTGTGGAATTGGCCGAAGGTTCCCACGAAATGGTCGACTCTGTATATAAAGGAAAGCCTTATTTCAACAACCTTACCTTCCACAGGGTAATTAAGGATTTCATGATTCAAGGAGGAGATCCTAAAGGAGATGGCACTGGAAATCCAGGATACCGTTTCCCTGATGAGTTTGTAGACTCCTTAAAGCACGACAGGAAAGGGCTTCTTTCTATGGCTAATTCTGGAGCTGCTACCAATGGAAGTCAGTTTTTCATCACATTAAAGGAAACACCTTGGTTGGACGGAAAGCACACAGTTTTTGGTGAAATCGTAGTAGGACAGCAAATTGTTGACACTATTGGAAGTGTGGAGACTAGTAAGCCTGGAGACAAGCCAGTAGAGCCTGTAATCATTCAAGAAGTAAACATCATCAACAAAGGAGCTACCGTACCTTCTTTTGCTGCTGAAATGGAGAACATTGAAAAAGCTAAGAAAGAAAAAGAAGAGCGTCTTGCGAAAGTTGCCGAGACGACCATGGCCGAATTGAACGAGCTGAAAACCAAATCAGAAACTACGGAGTCTGGACTTCAGATTCATTGGAACAACAAAGCGGGTGGAGCAAGACCAACCGAAGCTGACCAAGTAAAATTAAACTACGTAGGATACTTTGCAGACGGAAGACTTTTGGATACCAACGTACTTGAGGTGGCTGAAAAATATGAAAGAGTAGATCAAAGAAGATTGGCTGCTGGACAGTATGCGCCAATTCAGAGCCCTTACAATACACAAGCAACTTTCATCGCCGGATTCGAGGAAGGAATGCTACAAATGTCTGTAGGAGATAAAGTAACCTTATTCATTCCATCACACTTGGCTTGGGGTGAGCAAGGAGCACCTAGAGGTGGTATTCCACCCAACACAGATGTGATCTTTGAATTGGAATTGACCGAGATCGTAAATAATGCTGAATAAGTAAAAAATACAAGCTAAAAAAAACCTCCGTTTAAACGGAGGTTTTTTTATTGAAGCCATTCGTAATAACTTACTCTTTTCTTGCCATCAATGATCTCGAAGGAACGGCCTTTCATAAACTGCTCGCCTTCATAAGACATGGTGTCTACTTGTACTTCCAAAGGCAGGTCATACTCCAAACTGAATGAATAATCAGGAAGAAAACCATCGTAATCATAACTATAGGAAATACGACTAGCCGCCTCGGGAACTTCTGGAAACCAATTCAACTCGGTGATATACATGTATTCTTCGTATGTAAGATTCTCTGCTTTATGTCCATTGGCCAAACCACCCTCTACCTCTGTAATCTTGTTGTTAAGGCTTTCCCGCACCTCGACATTTACAATCTTATTTTCGTATACTTTCCCCAAATAGCGGTAATACAAAGAACTACTCGCCAATAATGTTACCAAAACACTGATGATCATTTTCTTTCTAAGGGAACCAAATTTTCGCCATCGAAAAAAGGATACCAATAATCGTAGTACCACTAAATTGGAAAGCGTATAGAGAAATAGCCAAAATAAATCAATAAAGACCTGCCATTCGTCGAAGGTTATCTCTATTAAATCCACCCAATAAAATAGCAAAAACAAAAGCATCCCAGCATTTAGAAAGGTAATAACGAAGTACTTTAGCGACTTTCTAAGAGTGGTGATCATGTATGCAATAAACGGCTATTGTTTCGGAATGCTCTTCAGTATTTCAACAACATATTTCCAATACTTCTGGGTTGAGGAAATACTCGCTCTTTCGTCAGGGGAATGTGCTCCTTTAATGGTAGGGCCAAAAGAAATCATATCCATTTCGGGATAGTTTTGCCCCAGGATACCACATTCCAGACCTGCGTGACAAGCAGCCACATGTGGTTTTTCATTATTGAGCTCTTCATAAAGTTGCTCCATCACTTTCAGGATAGGACTGTCCATATTGGGTGCCCAACCAGGATAGGCGCCAGAAAGGCTAACGGTGTATCCTGCCATTTCAAATACTGCTCTTAGGGTATTGGCAACATCGTCCTTGGAAGATTCCACCGAAGAACGGGTAAGGCATTCAACTTTTATGTTGCCTTCAGCTACCGTAACCTTAGCAATATTATTGGAGGCTTCCACCAACCCTTCGATCGCTGGGCTCATTCTGTACACGCCATTGTGAGCGGCATAGATAGCATTGATCAATTTTGTTTGATCTTCCTTGCCCATTACTGAAGCAGGCATAGCAGTCTTTTCAGTTTCAATGGAAAGCTCTGGTTCCAACAACTTGTACTCTTCAACAATACTAAATTGTGCTGCCTCTACCTTAGAAACAAAATCGGACACCTTTTCCATAGGCACTACCACAGTAGCAACGCTTTCCCTTGGGATCGCATTCCTAAGACTTCCTCCGGCTATTTCAGCAATATGACATTCGTTATTTACAGCGGCTAAGATGCGGTTCATTAACTTATTGGCATTTCCCAATCCTTTAATGATATCCATTCCACTGTGTCCGCCTTGCAATCCTTTTAAGGTAATGGTATAGGCTTGGCTATTTTCAGGAACTTCAACCACAGCATAAGTCCCTTCGGCAGTCACATCTACCCCACCAGCACATCCCACGCCAATTTCGTCGTCTTCTTCCGTATCGAGGTTAAGCAGTATGCCTCCTTTCAGTAAACCACCTTTCAGCCCCATGGCACCCGTCATCCCCGTTTCTTCGTCGATGGTAAACAAGGCTTCCAAATCGGGATGAGCAATTTCCTTACTCGCCAAAACAGCCATGATCGTAGCTACACCCAAGCCATTATCGGCTCCAAGCGTAGTTCCGTTGGCTTTCACCCAATCCCCATCGATAAACATATCGATTCCCTGTGTGTCGAAATCGAATACGGTGTCGTTATTCTTTTGGTGCACCATGTCTAAATGCGACTGCATTACGATGGGCGTTCTATCTTCCATTCCTGTGGTTGCGGGCTTACGGATAATGACATTTCCTACTTCATCTTCATAGGTTTCCAGCCCCAATCCCGCTCCGAAATCTTTCATGAATTGAATGACTCTCTCTTCTTTTTTAGATGCTCGGGGTACTGCGTTTAAATCTGCAAAATGGTTCCAAAGTGCTTTGGGTTCTAGGGCTCTTACTGCTTCGCTCATATGCTTTTTTGAATTAATTTTTCAAAAATAAGGCTTCTCCTGCTTTCGATAAACGAATGATCGAATAATTCTTTGTATGTTTGATTCATGCGAAAAAGAACCAAAGTAATTTTAGCCCTGTTACTGCCCGTTCAATACTTTTCGCTCCTTATCTTAAGGAACTTCCCCGCGTTTATCGAAAAGTACTATAGTCAAGGCATTTACCCAATCCTTTCGAAGATATCGAGAACCGTTTTTGGGTGGATTCCCTTTTCCTTTGGGGATCTTATCTATCTATTCTTAGTGCTTTTCCTCATTCGCTGGTTGTACAAAAACTTTCTGCGCATACGCACCGAACCCGTTCTGTTCGTGGTAGACATCATGGCGTCACTTTCTGTTATTTATTTGGTGTTCAATCTAATTTGGGGGCTTAATTACCTAAGGACCCCGTTGCATGAAACCTTGCAATTGGATCGGGATTATACCACCGAGGAACTCATTGAAACCACCAAACGCCTTATCGACAAATCCAACGAACTGCACCGCCAACTCGGTTTTGCAGACAGTACAAAAATAGATTTACCTTATTCCCAGAAGGAAATATTCGATAAATCCGTGAACGGCTACAAAAATCTAGAAAAAGAATATCCCAACCTCCGCTATTCGCCAAAGAGTATTAAAAAGAGTGGTTGGAGCCTTGGACTTACGTATATGGGATATAGTGGGTATTACAATCCGCTAACAGGAGAAGCACAGGTTAATAATCTCATCAAAACCTATAAGTTTCCTGTGGTGAGTTGCCACGAACAGGCGCATCAAATTGGGTATGCCGCAGAGAACGAAGCAAATTTTATCGCGACGCTGGCTACCCTTCACAATGACGATCCTTTCATACAATACACGGGCTATATCTTCGCCTTACGCTATTGCATTAATGAGATTGCCCGAAGGGACATGGATATGTACAAGGCCATGTTGCCGACCATAAATTATGGTATCCTTGAAAGTTATCGTGAAATGCGAGATTTCTGGGAGAGCTATGAAAACCCGTTCGAGGACCTTTCAAAAGCTTTCTGGGATCAATTCTTAAAAGCCAACAATCAATCCAAAGGCATCATGAGTTATAGTTACATGGTTGCCCTGGTGGTGAATTACTTCGAAGACAGACCCCTTTAAGGTTTTCTTAACAGCGTGTTAAACTCAGGGTTACATTCGCGCATAACCAACGTAACCACTATCTTTAAAAAAGATAAATAACCAATTATTCACTAATGAAAAAATCCCTTTTTTTTCTGCTATGCTTAAGCATGGTAGGATTCGTTCATGGCCAAGATTATTTTCCGAAAAATGACGGTGTCAAGGAAGAAAATAACAATTACACGGCCTTCACCAATGCAACCCTGCACATTAGCCCAGGAAATGTCGTAAAAAAAGGAACACTGCTTATCCAGAACGGAAAAGTAGTCGAGGCCGGAAAAAAGGTCACGGTTCCTGCCAATTCGGTAACCGTCGATATGGATGGGAAACACATTTACCCCTCTTTCATTGAAAGCTACTCTGGTTTCGGTCTCAAGAAGCCCGAAAGAAAACCAAGCAATGGTCGTGGACCGCAATACGATGCTTCTCGTGAAGGATTCTATTGGAATGACCACATCATGCCTGAAACCCATAGTATCGAAAAATTTAAGTACGATAAAAAGAAAGCGAAAGAATTCCGTAAGGCTGGTTTTGGGACCGTAAATACACATCTTATGGATGGTATTGCACGAGGAACAGGAGTTCTGGTAGCACTTAATGATAAGGGAGGCGATCAAGATCGTATTCTGGAAGATGCTTCCGGACAGTTCTTTAGCTTTTCCAAAAGTGTTGCCAGTAGGCAGTCCTACCCTACTTCCCTAATGGGATCTATGGCCTTGCTTCGACAGATGTACAGCGATATGGATTGGTACGCTAAGGGAAATTCCAAAACGAAGGACCGTTCACTAGAAGCCATGATCGAAAACAAAGATTTGATTCCGTTTTTCTATGCCGGGAACAAAGGAAACAATCTTCGAGCTGATAAAATTGGTGATCAATTTGGGATCAATTATGTTATCGTAGGTGGTGGTGATGAATTTGAAGCCATTGAGAGTATCAAGGCCACAAACGCTCGATACATCATTCCATTGGACTTCCCTGCCGCTTTCGACGTAAGTGATCCATTCCACGCCAAGTATGTCGCCCTAGAAGATATGCGTGAGTGGAATCAGGCACCTACCAATCCGAAGGTATTGGCCGAAAACGGTGTGACCTTTTCTCTAACCACGCACGATCTGGATAAAATGTCGGAGTTTAAAACCAACCTTATGAAAGCCATTAAATATGGTCTTTCAGAAACCAAGGCATTAGAAGCTTTAACTACGGTTCCCGCTCAACTACTTGGAAAAAGCAATGTGTTGGGTACTTTGGAAAAAGGAAAATATGCCAACTTCCTAATCACTTCGGGAAATATATTCGAAAAGGAAACCACCCTTTATGAAAACTGGGTACAAGGACATAAGCACGTAATTAACGACATGACCCAAAGGGACATTCGAGGGAAATACTCCCTTTCTGCCAATGGAGTTACGTATGAAATGATTTTGAAAGGGGAAGCAACCAAGCCTAAATTAGAAATGAAGCAAGGCGCTACCAAGTTAAAGGCAAAGGCAACGTATAAAAACGATTGGATCACTTTTTCCTTTACGGATGAAGACAAAAATGAAACCCACACCGCCGCTGCACTAATACCTGCTTCAGGAACTACTTTCTCTGGGAAATTAGTTCAGCCCAATGGAACCGAAAGCACCTTTACCGCGACACGTGCGGGAGATGCCGATAAGGAAGATAAAGACAAGAAGGATAAAGACAAAAAGCCCGAAATCGTCCCCACTACCTACCCTAACGTAGGGTACGGTTTTGCCAGCAAACCCAAATCCCAGAATATGCTATTCCAAAATGCAACGGTTTGGACCAGTGAAGACGCTGGGATCTTAGAAAATACCGATGTATTGGTAAAAGACGGTAAGATCGTAGCCATTGGCAAAGGACTAAGCGCTAGTGGAGCCAAGAAAATTGATGCTACAGGAAAACACCTTACCGCAGGAATTATTGATGAGCACTCACATATTGCAGCTTTCTCCATTAACGAAGCGGGACATAATTCATCTGCCGAAGTTTCCATTGAAGATGTAGTGAATCCAGAGGATATCGACATCTACCGAAATATTGCGGGTGGAGTTACCACCATTCAGATATTACACGGTTCGGCCAATCCCATAGGTGGAAGGTCGGCCATCTTGAAGCTGAAATGGGGCGAAGATGTGGATGGTCTTATTTATGATAACAGTCCGAAGTTCATCAAGTTTGCTTTGGGGGAAAATGTAAAGCAGTCTAACTGGCAAAGTTTCGCCCGTTTCCCACAAACCCGTATGGGAGTAGAGCAAGTGTACGTGAATTATTTCAACCGTGCGAAAGAATACGACGCCAAAAAGAAAAGCGGACAACCTTTCCGATATGACGAAGAACTGGAAGTATTGGCGGAAATTCTTAATGGAGAACGTTTCATTAGCTGCCATAGTTATGTGCAGAGTGAGATCAATATGCTGATGAAAGTAGCAGAACAATTCAATTTTAAGGTAAACACATTCACACATATTTTGGAAGGATACAAGGTAGCCGACAAAATGGCCGAACATGGCGCGGGTGGATCTACCTTTAGCGATTGGTGGGCGTACAAATACGAGGTAAATGATGCTATTCCCCATAACGCAGCCATTATGGCGAGCCAAGGAGTGGTGACGGCCATTAATAGTGACGACAACGAGATGTCCCGTAGATTGAACCAAGAAGCTGCTAAGGGAATTAAGTATGGTGGCATGAGCGAAGAAGAGGCTTGGAAAATGGTAACGATTAACCCAGCTATTCTGCTTCATTTAGATGATCGTACCGGGAGTATTAAAGAGGGGAAAGATGCCGACTTGGTATTGTGGTCGGACAATCCGCTTTCCGTTTACGCCAAGGCTGAGAAGACTATTATCGATGGTACTGTCTATTTCGATATAGATGCAGATAAAGCGAAACGTGAAGCCATTAAAGAGGAGCGCAACAAGCTGATGAATTTAATGCGTGATGAGAAAAATGGCGGTGGAAAAACCACCCCACCCAAAAAGAAAGAGAAGATCCATATGCATTGTGACACCGTAAACTAATCCAACCATGAAGACTTTAAAAAACATATTACTAGCTACAATTATCAGTGTTGGATTACAAGCTTGGGCACAACAAACGCCCGCTCCAGCACAATCGGAAACCATAACCATTACAGGTGCAACGGCCCATTTAGGAAATGGTTCGGTCATAGAAAACAGTGTCATCGTATTCAGTGACGGAAAGATAACCGCCATTGGCGATGCCAGTACCCCAACCCAGGGAAATGTAGTGAATGCCAATGGAAAGCATATATATCCTGGATTCATTGCTCCCGTAAGTACTTTAGGATTGGGAGAAGTAGATGCCCTAAGACAAACCCGTGATTTTGATGAGATCGGGGAATTCATTCCCAACATTAGAAGTATTATAGCCTATAATTCTGAAAGCAAGGTGGTAGAATCCCTGCGTCCCAATGGAGTATTATTGGCTCAGGTAACGCCACAAGGCGGACGTATTTCGGGAACTTCCTCTATCGTACAATTGGATGCCTGGAACTGGGAAGATGCGGCCATTAAAACCGATGACGGTATTCACCTAAGATGGCCCAATAGTTTCAAGCGTGGCCGCTGGTGGTTGGGCGAAGACCCCGCTTGGAAACCAGATGAAAAATACAATGAGCGTATTGAAGAAGTTCGATCGTATTTGAACGAAGCAAAGGCTTACGGAAAGGCCAGTGCATCTTCCAAGAACGAAGGGTTTGCTGCCATGCAAGGACTTTACAACGGAAGCAAAAAACTGTATTTATATGCACAGGGCGAACGTGAAATCGTTGATGCGATCACTACGGCTAAAGAGGCCGGGATTAACCAGGTGGTGCTTGTAGGAGGTTATGAAGCCTATAAGGTTATTCCTTTCCTTAAAAAACACAATATTCCCGTATTGGTAAATCGCGTACATACGACTCCCATGGGTGATGACGACGACTACGATCTGCCTTATAAACTACCAAAGCTTTTAGCTGAGGGAGGTTTATTGGTAGGATTGAATGCCAAAGGACAGATGGAACGCATGAACACCCGTAACCTTCCCTTTTATGCCGGGCATTTAGTAGGCCAAGGGGTAGATAAGGAAACCGCCTTGCAAATGATCACCCTAAATACGGCAAAGATCTTGGGGATCGACTCCAACTACGGAAGCTTGGAAGTAGGTAAAAGTGCCACTTTCTTTGTGAGTGAAGGCGATGCCTTGGATATGCGTGGCAATATGTTGACACATGCTTTTATCGATGGTCGGAAGATTTCGTTAGAAACCCACCAAACCAAGCTCTGGAAGCGGTATATGGACAAGTATTCAGGAAATTAACGAAAGAGGGGTTGCTTTGAAAGCAGCCCCTTTTTGTATACGCATATTATGAATTCGAATAAAGAATATTCCATTTATCATGACCTCGTTATTTTGGGCACTCCAAAACGGGTATATGATGCCGTAAGCCTTCCTGAACACCTCAATAATTGGTGGACACTTAAATGTACGGGAACCCCAAAACAAGGGACCGTTTACAACCTTTACTTTGCTCCGGAATATGATTGGATGGCAGAAGTGGTTTCTGCAACGTCCAATGAATCCTTTCACCTTAGAATGACCCGATCCAGTGAGGATTGGAGCACCACTACTTTTGGCTTTGATCTGGAAGAAAAGAACGAAGGGGTTTTACTTAAATTCTCACATCTAGGATGGTTGCACTGTAATAACGAATTCCGAAATTCCTCTTTCTGTTGGGCTATGCTTCTCAATGGCCTAAAGCAATATGTGGAGAACGGGCATATAGTCCCTTTTGAGGAAAGGAATTAAATTAACCCTTCGACTGCGCTCAGGGTGACATTTTCTGGGGTGATCGAGTGATTTTCGAAGAAAATTGTATCGAGAGCACCTAAGTACGTGCCATCTTGTTCATGCCTCAGGATTCGTTAGACTTCTCGATACATTCCGCCTGAGGCGGAACACTCGAAGTCCGTTTATTACCAATCAAGAAGCCTTACGTCATGACTAAATCATCGCTCCACCACTTCAGCTCCTTCCGGCATAGCAAACACACTTTCTTGTGGCATAGTAGTATATAGTTTTGCATTTTGGAATTCCATACTGCTTCGTACGTCTTTAGGACTGTTCTCTTCAGAAGTATACCAAGTAAGCTTTTTGGGGAGCAATACATCATTCACAGTCTCCCATTTTTCGTAGTGGATAAAACTCCATCGATCGCTTTTTTCATTGCTTCGATAGGTTACCGTATACGCCAACCATTCCATTTTGTGCGTCGTCGGATCAAAATAGAGGATGTATTCATCCTTGGGCGAATCTCCAATACCGTCGTCATAGGAAACTTTAATCCCTTCGTATTCTTTGCCTAACAACTTAGTGTTAGGGATGAGCTCATATTGAATTCCATCATCCCCCAGAACAAAGGGCATGGCGTAGAAATAAAAATATAAGTTGTGGTAAAAACGGGCATTCCCTTCATAGGCATCTTCCATGTTTTGTAAGAGCCAAACTTGGGTCCCATCGTATCCTATGGACCAATCGGGTTGATTTATCCTCACACGTCGGTCCTTTAAAGAAACCGTATGTAATTCTGGAGTCTCCCCTTTCATGACCTCATAAGAAAGGGTATTCATTTGGTTCCATTGTTCCATGCCTCCATGGGCTTCAAAAACTTGGGATACTTTATCAGGATAGGTAACCAAAGCTACATTTTCAACTTCTTCCGGGGGAAGGGCCGTATCTTCAACTTCTGGATTCGATGTGGTATTCTTGCAGGAAATGAAAAAGATTGAAGCAAGAATGGAAAGGACAAATAGTTTTTTCATGATGGTTTGTTTTTAATGTGTATTGGACGAAGGAATTTGCAATCCTTACATTCTGAATCACAGAGATTGGCACTTTACTTCAAAAAACTTATTTTTAAGCTACCAACAAATATACGATCGTGAAAAAAGCCTTTCTCCTAATCTGTTTATTGCCCTTTATTAGTTGTCAAAATTCCGAAGAAAAACCCCTAAGCTTTGCTGAGCTTTCCGAAGGGAGCCCTTCCATTACGGGAAAGGAGTCGTACCTCGAATCGCCTTACGTTACGGCAGGGGATCGGGTATATATCGTAGGACATCAAGACGGGTCTTTCCCCGATCTGGGATGGCACATTAAAGGGGAAATGGGAGGTATTTGGAACCATCCCATTAAGCTGATGGATGGGTTCGAAATTTCATTACAGCTAGAGGACTCAAATCATGTATTAAAAAAAGCCGATTCGTTCTCAAATTATCCCTATGCCAATAAAATGAACTATTCCTTAAATGAAGACTTGTCCGTGGAACGTTGGCAATTTGTACCTGACGGAAAAGAAGGTGTGGTGATACAACTTCATATTACCAATCGAGGATCAAAAGGGAAGGGCGTAGTAAATTTTACGGCACAATCAGACCTTCGCCCAACCTGGTTAGGAGAGCGAACCCAAATGATAGATGGACCCGATTTGGCGAGCTACGATAGTACCAAAGGACTACTTACTTTCAAGGATAGTCTTAACCCCTGGTATTCCATCATAGGAATGGACGCAAGGGTAACAGGGTATTCGGAAGCTGAGAAAGAAGCTAGTGCTAGCAATGCCAAAACTTTAAGCTATGAAATTGAATTACCGGAAAATGGATCTACCCTTGTGAATTTTGTGATTGCTGGCTCTTATCTTTCCGAAGAATCAGCCTTGGAGAATCATAGATCGATTAGACAAAATCTTTACAACGATTTTACAGCGAAAAAAGAACGCTACGAAGCCCTTTCCGAAAAAACCAAATTAACGGTCCCAGACAAAGACATTGAAGAAGCTTTTGAATGGGTAAAGTACAACTGTGATTGGCTGGTTCGTACGGTTCCAGAAATAGGCACGGGCATTGGCGCAGGTATTCCCGACTACCCATGGTGGTTCGGGGTAGATAGCGAATATGCCCTGCAAGGGTATATGGCCATAGGGCAAAGGGATCCTGTTTATAGCACTATCAAGCTATTGGACAGTGTTTCTGAAGCGGTAAATAGCAATGGACGCATTATACACGAAATGTCTACCAATGGAGCTGTTTTCAATCCGGGAAATATCAACGAAACCCCTCAGTTTGCTACCCTCATTTGGAAGATTTATCAATGGAATGGCGACAAGGCTTTCTTGGAAAAGTACTTCCCAACTATTGAAAAAGGACTCAACTGGCTCATGAACGAGAACGATGCCGATAAAAATCAGTTTCCAGATGGCTATGGTATGATGGAAGTGCATGGAATGGACAGCGAAATGATCGATGTAGCCGCCTATACCCAAAAAGCCTTTGCCGATGCTTCCAAAATCGCAGCCGAGATCGGAAAAGATGGATTGAGCAAAGGCTACGCCTACATCGCAGAACAGATTAAGGGTAAGATCAACGAACAATTCTGGAGCGAAGAGTTTAATTCTTATGCAGATTTCATTGGATCTGACGAGCAAGCCCTTCATCTCATCGAAGACGCTATTGTTCGTGCCGATACCTTGGGAAAACCTTGGGCGGTGGAAGAACTGAAACAAACACGCGAGGCAATATTGGCGAACCCTTCTTCGGAATCGCGTCCTTTCGTCATGCACCACAATTGGGTAGTGAACACGCCTATGGAAGTAGGTATTGCACCAGAAGACAAAGCCATTAAAGCCTTGAATACCGCTGAAAAGTTCGTGAATCCTTTCGGGGTGTTCGTCACAGGGATTGACCGTGACGAATCGGCTGGAAGTGATGACGGCTCCTTTCAAGGAAGTAAGGTATTCTCCTATACAGGTGCCGTGATGACCTTACCCACAGGAGTACAGATCGTTTCTGAAAACAACTATGGAAGACCGGATAAAGCATTAAATTATATGAAACGGATGACACGTACTTTCAGTTATGCACTACCCGGCAGTATTTATGAAGTGTCCCCCGATTACGGAATGGTCACCCAAGCTTGGAACATATACGGTTATGCTGTTCCCATCGTAGAGCAGTTTTTCGGCATTCAGCCAGATGCGGCCAACAAAAAGGTCTTCATTAAACCACAAATGCCGTCCTCTTGGGATGATGCCGCTTTGGAAAACGTTCAGGTGGGCGATAACGAAATATCGGTGTACTTCACCAATAAAAATGGTGTTACCGAAGTTAGGGTGACTCAAACACAGGACGATTGGGAAATAGTGGTCCAATTACCGAAAGTCGAAGGTTCCAGCTTTTCAGTAGACGGAACACGAATCAGTTCTGAAGTATCCCCGAGTTACTATCGTATTTCTTCAGAACAAAAGGAGGCCGCCCTTATCGTGAAACAGAAATAGCTTAGTTTTTCACAAAAGGCTTCACAAGTTTATTGCCATCGGTAAGGATTTGAATCCAATACATTCCTGAAGGGAATTGAGATACATCGATTGTCTGTTTTGACTTTTCAGAAATAAGCTGTCTACCATGCATATCGAACACCTTCAACTCGATTTCCGAAAATTCAGCGTTTGATTGAATGTGAATTTCCTGACGAGCTGGATTAGGATACAGCACGAAACTTTCAGCAGAAAAAGTATCCAAACTTAGGGTTCCATCGGTTTCAATCTGAAAGTTGGTTAACACATAACTTCCATTGTCCGTATTGGTCATACGCACATAAATGGTCTGTGGATTGGCAATGTTTTGATAAGCCGTTGGATTGGCTATGGGATTGGTCCCTGCATCCGAATCGGCCATGGTTTCGTGATAGGCAAACTCGAACAGCGAAGGATCCTGGCTTCCTAGCATGAGCGCTTCGTTTGCCGTAAGATCGAAGATAGCCAGTCCATTATCGTCCCCTTCATTTACAAAGATATCTACCGGATCGGTATCTATGGCAGGGCAATCTACCCAAACGATGAGTTCTAGTTCCACAATGGCAAAGCACCCAGTAATGATGTCTTCTACCCTAACGTATAGTATTTCAGAAAATGGAGTTGTATTTGTATAAGGGCTCGCTAAGGGGTTCTGGTTTGTTTCGGCATCAGCCAAATTAGTATGATAGGAGATACTAACATTTGGATCTCCGTCAGCTATTTCTGCATCTTTACTAACTAAATCGAATTCAAAGAATATCCCATCATCATCTGTGTCACAAGCTATGAGTGGTGTAGGTTGAACCGCAGCGGGCTGGGGAAGTACAATCAAAGCAAAATTTGTAGTATCAAAATTTCCATTGATCACACTTTCCAATCGTGCAAAAATAGATTGAGGGTTGGATACATTTATATAGGATGTGGGTATTGCGATGGCATTAATTCCGGCATTGGCATCCGCCTCAACTTCATAGTACGTCACAAAGAAGTCAGTAGGAGACTGAGCGCCTAAAATTTGAGACTCGGTTATCGTAAGATCGAATATCTGAAAACTATCGTCATTGTCATCGCATAGCTGTATATCATCCGGTTGATTGGCCACTTGGGCATGGAGGCCTACCACAAAAAATAACAAGACATAAAGAGGTAAAGTTCTGATCATACTATCAATTTTTTCCGAAAGGTAGTTAATTAATTCATTTTGAATGTCTCTTGCCTCTAATTCCACCCGATATTCTTGAAATCCATAAAAAGCTATCTTTGCTCCGTGAATAAGTCCATTTCCAGTCTTCAGAACCCTTTGGTAAAACAGGTGGTCCAACTCATGGAAAAATCCCGCGAACGTAGGAAACAAGGTTTGTTTGTGGTGGAAGGCCAACGGGAAATACAATTGGCCCTTTCTGGTGGATATTCTATAGAAACACTTTTGTACTGTACGGATATCATTGGGTATCTGGCTTTGGAAATGCTCGTTGATTCATTGGACGAGGCTACCGAAAGCATACAAATTTCGAAAGAAATTTATCAAAAACTGGCCTATCGTGGTTCTACCGAAGGCGTTATTGCTATCGCAAAAACAAAGGATCTGAACCTTGAAAACCTAACGTTTTCCAATAAAAACCCATTGATTCTTGTAGCAGAAGCCCCCGAAAAACCAGGCAATATTGGAGCCCTTTTACGAACGGCCGATGCAGCCAATGTAGATGCCGTAATTATCGCTAGTCCCAAAACCGATCTATACAACCCTAATATATTGCGAAGTAGTGTAGGTTGCGCTTTTACCAATGCCATAGGTATGGCTACTTCAGAAGAAATCATTGCTTTTTTAAAGGAAAAAAACATCGCAATTTATAGTGCTATCCTTCAGGAAGCCGTTCCTTATCATACACAAGATTACACCCAAGCAAGCGCTATTGTAGTGGGTACAGAAGCGGATGGACTTTCAGAAATATGGCGGGAACACAGCACCAAAAATATCATCATTCCCATGCAGGGCGCTATCGATTCCATGAACGTTTCGGTAGCTGCAGGAATTCTTATCTTTGAAGCTAAGAGACAACGACAATTTCAGTAACCCCAAATTATGATCCCAGAAACTCTCTTCTACATTCTTATCGCAATCTTAGTGGTTAATTTTGTCATCGACAAACTTTTGGATGCGCTCAATGCCAAGCGATTTTCCGATGCACTACCCGAAGAATTGAGCGATGTATACGATGCACAAGCCTATGAAAAATCGCAGAATTACAAGAAGGAAAAATACCGCTTCGGACTACTAACTTCATCCATTTCCCTAATAACCACCCTCCTATTTTTCTTTTTAGATGGCTTCGTCTTTGTAGATGAGCTCGCGAGAAGTTTTTCGGATAATGAGATTTTGGTAGCGCTACTATTCTTCGGAATTATCATGCTAGCCAGCAGTCTTGTGAGTGCCCCATTTTCCTATTACAATACGTTCGTGATTGAAGAGAAGTACGGATTCAATAAAACTACGCGAAAGACCTTCTTTTTGGATAAACTGAAAGGCGGAATTATGGCCGCTGTAATTGGTGGGGGAATCCTGGCCGCCATCCTTTGGTTCTACCAAAAGACCGGCACGAATTTCTGGTTGTATGCTTGGGGCGTCATCGCTTTCTTTTCTTTATTTATGAATATGTTTTACGCACGACTTATTGTGCCCATATTCAATAAACAAACCCCGTTGGAAACTGGGGAACTACGGGAGCAAATTGAAGCTTATGCTTCTAAAGTTGGTTTTAGTCTTAAAAACATATTCGTAATCGATGGTTCTAAGCGAAGCACCAAAGCAAATGCTTACTTCTCAGGCTTCGGAAGGGAAAAACGAATTACACTCTACGATACACTGATTAATGATTTGGAACAAGATGAAATCGTTGCAGTGCTGGCGCACGAAGTAGGTCACTACAAAAGAAACCACATTATCTACAACCTTTTTGCCACCATTCTTATTACGGGATTTACGTTTTGGCTGCTGTCTTTGTTTATAGGAAGTGACACTTTAAGTCAGGCCCTAGGAGTGCCACAAGCGTCTTTCCATATAGGGCTAGTGGCCTTCGGAATCTTATACACGCCTATTTCGGAAATAACAGGATTGTTTATGAACTTGCTTTCCCGAAAATTTGAGTATCAGGCAGACGATTATGCCAAAATGACGTATTCGGCCGGGCCGCTCATTTCGGCACTTAAAAAACTGTCTAAGAATAGCTTGAGTAACCTTACGCCACACCCAGCCTACGTTTTCGTTCACTACTCTCACCCTACCTTACTGCAGCGTTTTAGAAATCTGCGACAAACGGATTAGATAAAGCTTCCTAAAACGTTTTTGCTTAAGATTCATCATTTCTAGCACATTTTTTGTTGTTGTTAAGGTGCAATTCATTAATTTTAGTTTATGACTGAGGCACTCATAGAAGCAGAAAACAAGGAAATTGCAAAGCAATACAAGGAGCTATTAAAGATTAGCTACCGTACCCTGTCTGCGGCCGATAAGAAATTGATTCGGTCTGCATTCGACGTGGCGGTAGACGCACACAAAGATCAGCGTAGAAAAAGTGGAGAAGCCTATATCTTCCATCCCATCGCTGTTGCTAAGATTGTAGCTTCCGAAATTGGTTTGGATGCGACTTCTATTGCCGCTGCCCTGCTTCATGATGTTGTTGAAGATACCGAATACACCTTGGTGGATCTGGAACAAATGTTCGGTGAAACTGTAGCTCGTATTGTTGATGGATTGACCAAGATTTCGGCTTTGGAGTACGATGGCGATGTTTCCATACAGGCTGAGAACTTCCGTAAAATGCTGTTAACCCTTAATGAAGACATTAGGGTAATCATCATTAAAATCGCGGACCGTCTGCACAATATGCAGACGATGGATTCCATGCCTGGACATAAACAAGTGAAGATCGCATCAGAAACCCTATACATTTATGCGCCTTTGGCACATCGTATTGGGCTTTATAATATTAAAACCGAGTTGGAGGATTTAGGATTAAAATATACCGAACCCGAGGTATACCAGGACATCCTAAGTAAAATGAAGGAGAGCAAGGAAGATCAGGATGCCTATATAGAAGACTTTTCGAAGGTGCTCCGTGATTCATTGGATGCCGAAAAATTGAGCTACGAAATTAAGGGGCGACCTAAGTCTATCTTTTCCATACGCAGGAAAATGATCGGCCAAAATGTAAGCTTCGACGAAGTATACGATAAGTTTGCCGTACGAATCATCTACCAAAGTAAACCCGAGAATGAAAAATTCTTGGCGTGGAAGATCTATTCTATCGTTACCGATCACTTTAGACCCAACCCTATCCGATTACGGGATTGGATTTCCTCTCCCAAATCTACTGGATATGAAGCCTTACACATCACGGTCATGGGGCCGAAAGGACGATGGGTTGAAGTTCAGATTCGAAGTGAACGCATGAACGAGATTGCCGAAAAAGGGTACGCCGCCCATTATAAATACAAGAATACCGAAAAAGAAGACCAAGGATTGGACGACTGGCTCAACAAATTACAGGTGACCCTGGAAAATGCCGAGATCAATGCAGTCGATTTTGTAGAAGAATTCAAGTTGAATCTATACGCCAAGGAAATCTTTGTCTTCTCACCCAAAGGGGATCTGTATTCCCTTCCGAAAGGAGCCACCGCTTTGGATTTTGGATTCCATGTTCATACCGAAGTGGGATTACATACCCGTGGAGCTAAAGTAAATGGCAAATTAAAGCCCTTAAGCCATGAATTGAAAAGTGGCGATCAGGTAGAGATTATTACTTCCGAAAAGAGCAAACCCTCTGCCAACTGGTTAGATTATGTAACCACCGGTAAGGCTCGTTCCAAGATTAAATCTTCGCTTAAGGAAGAACAAAAGCAGATTGCGGCCGAAGGTAAAGTCGTATTGGCGCGAAAACTGAAGTCACTCAAGATTACTTTAGACGAGAAAACGGTGAACCAACTGGTGGTTTATTTTAAACTGAAAACCAGTTTGGATCTCTTCTACCGTGTAGGTGCTGGTATTATAGACAACCAACAGTTGAAGGACTTCGCGGCTTCCAGGAACAATGCGCTTATTAGTTTCTTCAAAAACAGAATCCGAAGACCGCAGACACCAGAGGATGTTAACAAGGATGAGATTACCGTAAAATACGATCAATTGGTGTTTGGTAAGGACGAACAGCATCTGGATTACAAGATGTCCAATTGTTGCAACCCAATTCCTGGGGATGACGTATTTGGGTTTACTACGGTAAATGAGGGAATTAAAATACATAAGAAAAACTGTCCCAACGCGCTGCAAATGCAGAGCAACTATGGCTATCGCGTGATGCAAGCCAAATGGATCGATTCTACACAACAGGAATTCCAAGCAGAATTGCTCATTACAGGTATCGACACCATTGGGTTGGTAAACGAAGTAACCCGTGTCATTTCTAACAACCTCCATATCGATATGAAAAGCGTTCATTTCGATACGGATGACGGCACCTTTAGCGGGAAAATTATCGTGGTGGTAAAGAACAAGTCCATTCTTGATAATTTGGTTAAAAACATTAAAAAAATAAACGGAATAGATAAAGTTTCTCGACTTTAATTTCAGTAACTTTGCACCTTGGTAATGAGTGCAACAGAGCAAAATAATCAGGCAATTGTAAAGAATGTTTTCACCGGGTTCCTTGAAGAGAAGGGACACAGGAAAACCCCGGAACGCTACGCCATTCTTCAGGAGATTTATGACCATGATGATCATTTCGATATAGAATCGCTCTATATCAATATGAAAAACAAAAACTATCGTGTAAGTCGTGCCACCCTCTACAATACCATCGAATTATTGTTAGAATGTGGATTGGTTCGTAAGCACCAGTTTGGCCAGAGCCAGGCCCACTACGAGAAATCCTATTTCGATCGGCAACACGATCATGTTATTTTGGAAAATGGTGAGGTTATCGAATTTTGCGACCCCCGCATTCAGAGCATTAAAAAGACCATTGAAGAAGTTTTTGATATTGAAATAACCAACCATTCCCTGTATTTCTACGGAAACAGGAAGAAATCCAACACTTAAATACATATGGCAGTAGACTTACTACTAGGACTACAATGGGGAGATGAAGGAAAAGGAAAAATCGTCGACGTACTTACCCAAAATTATGACATTATTGCGCGTTTTCAAGGAGGCCCCAATGCTGGGCACACCTTAGAATTCGATGGTATTAAACACGTACTGCATACCATTCCCAGTGGGATCTTTCACGAAAGTGCCATCAATTTGGTGGGGAACGGTGTGGTTATCGACCCAGTCATCTTCAAAAAAGAGTTGGACAATCTAGAGAAGTTCAATATCGACATCAAACAAAAATTACTCATTTCAAGAAAGGCCCATCTTATCTTGCCAACGCACCGTCTATTGGATGCCGCAAGTGAAGCTTCTAAAGGAAAGGCCAAAATTGGCTCCACCCTTAAAGGGATTGGCCCCACGTATATGGACAAAACCGGAAGAAACGGAATCCGTGTAGGGGATATTGAAATGGACGACTGGAAAGAAAAATACCGTGCCTTGGCCAACAAGCATGAGGCAATGATTTCTTTCTACAAAGCAGAAATAGAATACGATCTACAAGAATTGGAAGGTGAATTCTTCGAAGCGGTTGAAGTTTTGAAACAATTAACTTTCATCGATAGTGAAGAATACCTACATCAAGCACAAAAGGATGGTAAAAAGATATTGGCCGAAGGTGCACAAGGATCCCTACTCGATATCGACTTCGGAACCTACCCTTACGTAACTTCTTCCAACACCACTGCCGCAGGAGCTTGTACTGGTTTGGGAGTAGCTCCGAATAAGATCAAGGATGTTTTCGGGATATTCAAAGCCTATGCTACCCGTGTAGGAAGCGGCCCCTTCCCTACCGAACTTTTCGATAGCTACGGAGAAACGATGGGACGTGTTGGGAATGAGTTTGGTGCAACTACCGGACGCCCAAGAAGGTGCGGTTGGCTGGATTTGGTTGCCCTTAAATATGCTGTGCATGTAAATGGAGTAACCCAATTAATGATGATGAAAGGTGATGTATTGAGCGGTTTCGATATGCTGAAAGTATGTACTGCCTATAAATACAAGGGAGAAACCATTCAGCATTTACCGTACAACATTGAATCCGAGAATGTAACTCCAGTGTATTCAGAATTGAAAGGTTGGAAGGAAGACCTTACCAAAATGACAGATGCTTCACAGTTTCCACAGGAATTAAACGATTACATCGCTTTCTTGGAAAAAGAACTGGAAGTTCCTATTACTATTGTATCCGTAGGTCCTGACCGAACCCAGACGATTCACAGATCATAGCCATTAGGATTTCTGGCATTTTGGGGTGAGTCATTTTTTAATATACAATTAGCACCCTATTTTTGCGGTAATCCTTATTATTGCTTCTTTGAGACGCACCTACTACATATTCCTATTATTGTTTTTTACCATTTCAATGGGATATGGTCAGGTAACTGTAATTGAAAGGGATACCACACAAACTACCCAAGTTTCCGTAAAATCAGGGTATTTCGAAAAGAAACCCGAATTCCCCGATGCTGTTATCTACACCATGGATAGTGACGGACAGGTGTATATCGTACATGAAGGGGTTGAAATGTGGTGTAACCAAGCCTACGTATACTTTAAAGACAACTTTGTAAAAGCTTATGGTGATGTGAAACTCCTACAGGGAGATACCGTTTCCATGCAAAGCAAATATGCCGAATACAACGGAAACACTTCTTTTGCATTTGCTAGTGGCGATGTGGTATTAAAAGAACCCAAGACTACGCTTAAAACCGACACGCTTTATTTCGATAGAGTAAAACAACAGGCCTATTACCGTAGTGGTGGAACCGTTCAGGATACGGCGAGCACCTTGACCAGCTGGATTGGTCGCTACTATGCCGACACCAAGAAATACCAGTTCCTTTCAGAAGTAATCATTAAAAATCCCGAATACACCGTGAAATCCCCTCAATTGGATTTCTATTCTGAAACAGGAGGTGCTTATCTCTATGGACCTTCGACCATTGAAAGTGAAACGAGCACGGTTTATTGCGAAAGAGGCTATTATAACACCCGTGCCAATACGGGGCATTTTGTAAAGAATTCCCGCATCGATTATGAAAATAGAACTCTGTACGGGGATAGCATCTATTTCGATCGTGGACAAAGCTTCGCTTCCGCTACCAACAATATCAGGGTTTTGGATACCATTAATAAAAGTATTATCCGTGGGCATTATGCCGAAGTGTTTCGCGCAAAGGATTCGGTATTCATTACCAAACGTGCCGTTGCCGTGACCCTTCAGGAGCAGGACTCTGTTTATGTGCATGCCGACACCCTTCAAGTAACGGGGAAGCCTGAAAATCGTGTCATTAAGGGCTTTTATCGCGCCCGAATGTTCAAACAAGGACTGGAAGGCGAACAACCCACTAGTGGTAAATGCGATTCTATTTTTATTGATGAAAAGTTAGGGATTACCAAACTTCTCCGGGAACCGATTCTTTGGAGCGGGGAAAATCAGATGACTGGGGATACCATTCACCTGCTCAATAACAAAGTGACAGATGAGTTGGACACCTTGAAGGTCTTCAATAATTCCTTTCTCATTCAAAAAGACACTTTAGAGGCGAATGCCTATAATCAGGTGAAGGGCGAGCGGTTGATAGGGTTGTTCACCAACAATCAGTTGGATACCGTAAACATCATCAAGAATACTGAAGTGATCTACTACTTCCGAAATGATAAAAACGAATTGGTGGGGATCGACAATACCTTATCGAGCTCTATTCAATTGTATTTGGAAGAACAGAAAATCACAGGGATGAAATTCATTAATAAAGTACCGGGAAAGGTATATCCAGAAAGCGAGTTCCCTGAAAATGCACGTTTACTACCGGGGTTTAAATGGCGGGGCGATGAACGACTTTTCAGCAAAGAAGATCTGTTCGCTGGTAAACCGAAGCCCATCTTACCTAAAATCAAGGGAATTCCTTTACCTGAAGATGAAGGGGAATTCTTCGAGGAAATAGATGAAGAAGAACTGGAAATCCCGGAATATTCCAAACTGAAAGTGAAGGACCTGAAAGACCGTGAGGATGATCCCAAATTCCGCACACAGAAAACAGATTCCTTAGAACAAAAGATAAAGGAAGAAGAGGAATTGATAAAAGAGCAATAGCATGCTTTCCGATTTCTTTACATACCAAGCACAAACCACTCCCCATCCTTTGGGAATGGAGATTTCGCATGCCAATGGTTGCTACATCTATGACACACAAGGAAATGCCCATCTAGATTTTGTAGCCGGGGTTTCGGCCTGTTCCTTGGGGCACGGTCACCCCAAAGTAATCCAAGCTGTTACCGAACAATTGGAAAAGTATGCCCATGTCATGGTTTACGGGGAATATGCTCAAGGCCCAGCGGTGGAATTGTGCAAATTATTGGCTTCCCTCCTTCCCGACCCATTAGACACTACCTATTTGGTAAATAGCGGTACCGAAGCTATTGAAGGTTCTTTGAAGTTAGCACGGCGAGCCACGGGAAGAAGTGAAATTTTATATGCCCATCATGCGTATCATGGTAATACCATGGGATCGCTAAGTGTTATGGGGTACGAAGAGCGAAAAGAACCATTTGGCCCATTGATACCCGATTGCCATGCCATTACCTTCAATTCTTTAGAAGATATTGATCGCATTACCGAATCGACGGCTGCTGTGATTCTGGAAACCATTCAGGGAGGAGCGGGATTCATTCTACCCGAAAACAATTATCTAAAAAAGGTTAAGGAGCGCTGTGAAAAAGTGGGTGCCTTGCTTATTCTGGATGAGATTCAGCCAGGCTTTGGTCGTACAGGAACACTCTTCGGTTTTCAACATTTTGACGTCGTTCCAGATATCTTAGTCATGGGTAAAGGTATGGGAGGTGGTCTGCCTATAGGTGCTTTTACCGCCTCGCAAGCGCTTATGTCCTTGCTAAAGGATCGACCCAAATTAGGGCATATTACCACCTTCGGTGGAAACCCTGTCATAGCGGCAGCTGCATTGGCCACGCTTAAAGAAATTGCCGAAAGAGATTTCATGAGGCAGATGAATGCCAAGGAAGCTCTTTTTAGAAAACATCTTGAACATCCTCTTATTAAGGAAATTAGAGGCAAAGGCCTTATGCTTGCTGCTTTCGTGGAGGATGGAGATCTAGCCACAGAAGCCATTCTAGCTTGTAAAAAGGAAAATCTCATCCTTTTTTGGTTATTATTTGAACCCCGTGCCATCCGAATTACACCGCCCCTCACAATAACAGAGGAGGAAATCATAAAAGGGTGTGAAATTTTGACAGGTGTACTAGATGAAATCCATTCCAAAAACAAAGGGTAAAACACACTGTATATCAAATTGTTAAACCCCCGTTAAAGCTGTTGATAAGCTTGTTAACAAGAAAAAGGGCACGACTCTTGAAGGCTACAATACATTAGTATCTTTAATTGGAGAAACAGTTAAAACGCTTATATGCATTTAAGCCCTAACGAGCATAACAACTTTTCACTTTCCCGTTTCGAATCCATGTTAAAGACCAATGACGTTTATTTCTTCGACTCCGAAGAGTTCGAGGAGATTATTCAGCATTACTTGGAAAACGGAAAGGTAGCCCTTGCCAAAAAGGCAACTAGGATGGGATTGGAGCAACATCCAAGCTCCACCAATCTTAAGTTGTTTCAGGTAGAAATGCACATATTTGAAAACGAACTGGATAAGGCGGAAGAAATCCTGGATGAACTCTATGTACTGGAAAAGTCGAACGAGGAAATCTACATTCAGAAAGCCAATGTGTATTCTAGAAGGGACGAACATAAAAAAGCGATTTCCTTATTAGAAAAAGCCCTAGAAATTACGGCCGATGAAGCTGACGTGCTTTCGCTTATGGGAATGGAGTATCTGTTCATGGAGGATTTTGAGCACGCCAAATACTACTTTATGAAGTGCTTGGAGCAGGACGAACAGGACTATTCTGCCCTTTACAATATTATATACTGTTTCGATTACCTTCAGGAGCACGAGGCCGCTATCGATTACCTGAATGATTTCTTGAACAAAAATCCTTACTGCGAAGTTGCTTGGCATCAAGTAGGAAAACAATACTATACCCTAGAGGAATACGAAAAGGCCCTCGCTGCTTTTGATTTTGCCGTGATTAGTGACGACCGATTCATCGGAGCTTATCTCGAAAAAGGTAAGGTCTTGGAAAAGCTGAAGCAATACGAAAGAGCTATTGAAAGTTATTCCATCACACTTGGCTTGGACGAGCCTACTTCCTTTGCCCTATTGCGAATTGGTAAATGTTATGAAAAACTGGAGAATTACGAATTGGCCCTTCAGTTTTATAATAAATGTGTGGAGGAAGATGCCTTATTGGATAAAGGCTGGATTGCCATTACCGATTTCTATTTCAAAAAGAAAAACTATCAGAAGGCCCTGTATTATATAGAGAAAGCGATCAATATAGATACGGAAAATGTATTGTATTGGAAACGCTATGCCAAGATCAATAAACGATTAAGTCTCTTTGAAGAAGCCGAGCATGGTTTCCGTAGAACCATAGAGTTGGGCAACTACGAAATGGAGACTTGGTTATCCCGCTGTGATATTCTTATCGAACTGGGAGAGTATGATGCAGGTATCAATAATTTACTTCAGGCGGCCGAATTCTATCCCGAAAATGCCGAAATAGAATACCGGTTGGCAGGGCTTTACTACAAGCTTTTGGAGGACAACAAAGCAGAATTCCACCTTAAGAATGCTTTAAATCTTGACGACGAATTTGCCATGATCATAGAGGAGTTGTTCCCTAAGGTGTACAACAAAAAAAGGGTACAAGAATTAATCAAAGATCACAAGAAGCCTTCGTTATAAAATGCGTATTTTTGGGCTTGTCAAAAAAACGAAGTCCTGTTTATGCCTTCCCGTAACTTATTTCAATACTTGGTTATTTCCCTAAAAGGAATCGCCATGGGTGCCGCAGACGTCGTTCCTGGGGTTTCTGGAGGAACAATCGCCTTTATTTCTGGAATCTATGAAGAGCTTATAGAGACCATTCACAAATTGGATTTAGGGTTTTTCAAAGTCTGGAAAAAAGAGGGGCTAAAAAGTGCTTGGAAGCAATACAATCTCGCTTTTCTTATCGCACTTTTTGGAGGTGTTTTGGTGAGTATTCTCTCTTTGGCAAAATTGATTAGTTGGTTATTGGATAATCATCCCATTGCCGTTTGGTCGTTCTTTTTCGGTCTTATCATTGCGAGCATTGTATATGTAGGCAAACAGATAAACCGTTGGAATGCACAAGCAATTATCGCCATCATTGTGGCGACCGTAGTATCCTATTTCATCACGATTATGGAACCTGTAGGATCTCCAGAAAGTACGTGGTTCCTGTTCTTTGCAGGATGCATCGCTATTATTGCTATGATTCTCCCCGGTATTTCAGGATCGTTCATCCTATTATTATTGGGGGCATACGAAGCGGTTATCGGCACGATTACACAGTTCATAGATAGCATCCGAAATCTAGACGGTTCCCTTTTTATGGACGCTTTTGTTAAGATGTTGGTGTTCGCATTAGGAGCTGTGGTAGGACTCAAAGCATTTTCGAAGGTATTGAATTGGATGTTCTCGAACCACAAGAACCTCACCCTTGCCATTCTCACCGGATTTATGATCGGGGCCCTAAACAAAATATGGCCGTGGAAGGAAGTACTCTCCTACCGAACCAATCATGACGGGGAGCAGGTTCCCTTCTTGGAAAAAAGTATACTCCCAACACATTTTGATGGCGACGCCAAATTATGGTTGGCCATTTTATTTCTAATCATAGGATTTTTAACCATTTTCATCTTAGAACGCATAGCAGTTGCCAAAAAAACCGAATAAATGACCGAAACCCGAACCCTAAGCGATAAAATCTGGCTTGTTCTTAAAGGATTGGCTATGGGTGCGGCCAATAAGGTTCCAGGGGTTTCTGGAGGGATGGTAGCTTTTGTGGCGGGATTCTATGAAGAGTTTATCTATTCCCTTCAGAAAGTAAACGGAACAGCCTTTAAATTGCTCATTAATGGAAGGTTTGCTAGCTTCTGGAGGTACATTAATGGAAGATTCCTAGGTCTTCTCATTTTGGGAATGGTAATAAGTTACTTCAGTGTTTCCAAATTGTTGGATTACCTACTTGTTCATTTCGAATTGTATGTTTGGAGTTCTTTTTTTGGAATGATCATCGGCTCTATCTATTATGTAGGTAAGGATTTCGGAAAATGGAATCGTAAATATCTAGGGTATCTCATCATCGGGGCTGTCATCGGAATTAGTATTAGTTTCTTGGAACCCGCCAAGCAAAATGACCAGTTATGGTTCGTTTTCTTTTGCGGAATTATAGGGGTAAGCGGAATGACCCTTCCAGGACTTTCCGGCTCCTTCATTTTAATCCTTTTAGGAAATTACGTACTTCTTTTGGTCGATTCGGTAAACGCTTTGTACGATACCATTGCCGATTTTTTCCGCTGGGATTTTACCTTTATGGACGACCCTTTGCGCATTAATCTGCTCGTTGTATTGGCTGTTTTTGCCATAGGCTCCTTAACAGGCTTAGTCTCCCTTTCCCACTTTCTCGGTTATCTCCTAAAACGCTATAAGCAAGCAACTTTTGCTGTAATAATTGGATTCATTACCGGCTCCCTGGGAGTGGTTTGGCCTTGGAAAAACACCTTATACGAAGAGGATGCAATAGGCAACATTTTATTGGATGCGAACGGACAGGAAATCGTCACGGGATACAGCCGTTATTGGCCATCAGAATTTTCTTTCGATACACTTCTGGCGATTTTTTTTATCATTGTAGGCGTATTGATCGTACTTAGTTTAGATTGGTACCAAAAGAAGACGACCCCCTAACCACATGGCACGATACGGACTTATAGGCAAGAATATTGACTATTCATTTTCGAAGGCTTACTTCACCTCAAAATTCGAAAAGGAGAAACGACGGGACACTTATCAAAATTTCGATTTAGAACATATTGACCTCCTTCCAGACATCGTAGCCCAATATCCCGATGCCAAAGGATTTAATGTAACCATTCCCTACAAGGAATCGGTGATGGAACTTCTAGATCGGATCGATAAGGAAGCTTTAGAGATTGGAGCGGTAAACACCATTAAGAAATTAAAAGATGGCCGTTTGGCTGGATACAATACAGATCATTATGGTTTTGCCAAATCCTTGGCAGATTTCCTTCCTTTAGAAGCCAAAACAGGGTTGGTGCTTGGAACGGGGGGTGCCGCCAAAGCTGTTCGATATGTGCTAAAAGCCATGGGCTTCGAGTACCTTTCGGTATCCCGCCAAAAGACCGAAGAAACCATCACTTACAAAGAGCTTACGCCAGAAATCATGGCGAGTCACTTTCTCATAGTGAATTGTACACCCTTGGGGACCTATCCCAATGTGGATGAATGTCCTAGCATTCCATACCAACAAATTACCGACAAACACTTCCTTTTCGACCTCATCTACAACCCTAGTGAAACCGAATTCCTAAAACGTGGATTTGCCAAAGGGGCGAAAGTGTGTAACGGCCTTAAAATGTTGGAGTATCAAGCCGAAAAAGCTTGGACCATCTGGAAATCCTAAATCTACAGGCTTTAACACTTAAAGTCCTTTGCCATGTGCAAGGTTGTTAGTATCTTTCACGTTCCTATAGTATGAACCCTAACATCGAAATAGATGTCTGACAAAGAATTGCAAAACGAAAAAGAAAAGGAAACTGCCGAAAATCAGCCTGTTGAACAACCTACTGAAGAAACTGCAGCAGAAACCCCTACCGAAAATCCTGAAGTCCCCGAAGCTCCTGCTCCGGAAAAAAGTGGTGACGACTCCGAAGGTACAGTAGCCGAAGAAACCACTCCTGAAGAGACGGTTGCCGAAGATACTTCGGAAGAAAAAGCCGAGGAAGCTGTCGAAGTAAAAGAAGAGAAAACCACCGAGGAAAAAGTAGAGGAACCAGCTGCATCTGAACCTCAAGAAGAGACAGAAGCGGAAGAAGAAGCACAGGAAGAAGTCGCGGCTCCCCAAGCCAAGGAGGAAGAATCTGAAGAAAAAGAGGAATCGGAAGAAGAAGAAATCGAATCTTCTGACGAAGAACACGAAGCACCGCTTGAAGAAGAAGAGGATGTAGACTATCACTCGTTAAGCAAGGAAGAACTGATCTCACATTTTCAGAAGTTGCTGAAGGAAGGGGACGTTCAAAAAATAAAGAACAGCGTTGAAGAAATAAAGACAGAGTTCAATGCTAAGTTTGCCGAAGAATTACAGCAGAAAAAGGATGAATTCTTGGCCGAAGGAGGAAATATTATAGATTTCCATTACACCACTCCTTTAAAGAAGCAATTCAATTCTTTGTATTTCGATTACAAGGAAAAAAGAAATAATTACTACCAGAATCTTAAAAGGGATCTTCAGGCCAATTTCAAGAAAAGAGAGGAACTTATTGAGGAGCTGAAAGGATTGCTGAATGCTGAAGAAAACATCAATACTACCTATCGTCATTTCAAAGATATTCAGGAACGCTGGCATACGGCAGGACCGATTCCAAGGGACAAATACAATACCGTTTGGAACACCTATCGCCACCATGTGGAGAACTTCTATGATTTTCTTCACCTAAACCGTGAGTTCCGTGATCTTGACTTCAAGCATAACCTAGAGCAAAAGTTAAAGCTCATTGGCCGTGCCGAAGAATTGGCACAAGAAGTTGATCTTAGTAAAGCTTTCCGCGAATTGCAGATGTTGCATAAAATGTGGAAAGAAGATATTGGTCCTGTAGCCAAAGAGTTTAGGGAAGACGTTTGGGAAAAGTTCAGTGCTGCTACCAAAATCATCCACGAAAAAAGACAGGACTATTTAAAGGAACAAGAGTCTCAATTCGAGGATAATTACAATCTAAAAAATGAGATCGTTACCAAGATCAATGAGGTAACCCAATCTACCCACTCCAGCCATAAAGCATGGCAAAATGGAATAAAAGAGGTTCAGAAATTGCGGGATGCCTATTTCGAAGTCGGGAAAGTACCCCGTTCCAAAGCCAAAGAAATTTGGAATACCTTCAAGGAAGCCACCCGAGGATTTAACCGAGAGAAAAACAGCTTTTATAAAAACCAGAAGAAAGAACAATACACCAATCTCGAGAAGAAATTAGAGCTCATTAAGATTGCTGAAGAGAACAAGGATAGTGACGATTTTGAAGTGATTACTCCTTTGATGAAGAAAATTCAAAGTGATTGGAAATCTATTGGCCACGTACCACGAAAGGAAAGTGACAAAATCTGGAAGCAATTCAAGGATGCCTGTAACCATTACTTCGATCGTGTTCATGCCGAGCGCAATGAGGCCAACAAAGAAGAAATGGCACATTTCGAAGCCAAAGAGACACTATTGAATGCCTTGGAAGGTCTCGAAATGAGCGGTGATCATAATGCCGATCTGGAAACCATCAAAGGTAAGATAGCCGAATGGAAAGCTATAGGCCGTGTTCCTTTCAACAAAAGAAACATTGAACGTAAATTCAATAAAGTATTGGACGGACTGTTTGGAAAGTTGAATCTTGGTAAGCAAGAGGCCGAGATGATTCGCTTTGAGAATAAGCTGAGCACATTGGCGTCTCAAGAAGATCGTAGAAAGCTTCAGAATGAGGAGTTCTTCATTTCTAAGAAGATCAACGAAGTACAGCAGGAAATCCGTCAATTGGAAAACAACCTAGGGTTCTTCCAAAACGCCAAAGAGGACAATCCATTTGTGAAGGATGTGCATAATAACATAAACAAACACAAGGAACAATTAGCCCTTTGGAAAACCAAACTGCAAAAAATACGTTCCCTGCGTAAAAAAGAAGAATAGATGATATGCCCGCTGTGTAAGAACACCAACATACATCAGCGGGAAGATGTCGCACAATTCCTAAACTGTTCCCATTGCGGAACCGTTTTCAAGAATCCCTATCATTTTCTAGATCTAGAACAGGAAAAGGAACGCTATCTATTGCACGAAAACAATGTAGAGGATCCAAACTATCAGCAGTTTGTAGCTCCTATTGTAACCGCCGTGACCCAATCGTTTCCGCCGTCCAGCCTTGGTTTGGATTTTGGTGCGGGAACCGGCCCAGTCATTTCAAAACTGCTAGGGGATAAAGGATATATCATGAAACTTTGGGATCCCTTCTTTCATCCCGATGCCAGCGTCTTACACGAAACCTATGATTTTATTGTGTGCTGTGAGGTGATTGAACATTTTCATAGACCCCAAAAGGAATTTCGATTGATGCACAAACTACTTCGACCCAAAGGAATGTTATTTTGTATGAGCGAGACCCTACCAGAGGATTCGGAGTTTTCGTCCTGGTATTACAAAAACGATCCCACACATGTAGTTTTTTATTCTGAAAAGAATTTAAAATGGATACAAGAGCAATTGAATTTCAAAAACCTTGAAATTAATGGAAAGCTCATTGTCCTAACAAAAGGTTAGAGCTGTTTGGCTTCGTTCCAATACACATCCATCTCGGCCAACGTCATCTCCTTAAGACTTTTGCCTTTTTCCTTTGCCTTGCCTTCTAGATACTGAAAGCGTTTCATGAATTTCTTGTTGGTACGTTCTAAAGCACTTTCAGGGTCTACTTTCAGAAAACGTGCGTAGTTGATCATAGAAAATAACACATCGCCGAATTCCTGTTCTATCTTTTCCGAATTATTTTCGGACACTTCTTCCTGAAGTTCTTCCAATTCCTCTTTTAGTTTTTCGAACACCTGATGCGGTTCTTCCCAATCGAAACCTACGCCAGCTACTTTGTCCTGAATGCGATTGGCTTTTACCATGGCAGGTAAGGATTTTGGAACGCCTTCCAAGACGCTTTTCTTACCCTCTTTCAGCTTCAGGTTCTCCCAATTCTGTTTTACCTCTTCCTCATCGGCCACATCAATATCCCCATAAATATGCGGATGTCGGGAAATCAACTTTTCGCAAATATCATTGGCCACATCGGCCATATCGAAATCGCCCGTTTCGCTTCCAATTTTGGCATAGAAAACAATGTGCAACAACAGATCGCCCAATTCTTTTTTCACCTCTTCCAAGTCATTCTCCAAAATGGCATCCCCCAGTTCGTAGGTCTCTTCAATAGTAAGGTGACGCAGGGTTTGCATGGTTTGTTTTCGGTCCCACGGACATTGCTCCCGAAGCTCGTCCATTATGGTGAGCAGACGATCGTAAGCAGCTAATTGTTGTTCCCTAGAATTTTGCATGTCTAAAACTAAAAAATCCTTACGACGGTAAGGATTCTTTTGGGTTTATTTTATCGAAAAGTTATTAAGGTTATTCCTCCTCGGAAGTGTCTTCATCGGTTTCAGAAAAATCCTTAATTCCATTCTTATTCAACAGATTGTACCACTGTACTACCTTCTTGATGTCACTGGGATACACGCGATCCTCATCATAGTCGGGTAATACATTGAAAAAGTATTCTTCCAATTCATCTTTGGAAGACTTGTGGCTTATGGCCTCCCCTCCTTCTTCCTTATCATGGATCTTTTGGAACACCTCACGCAAAGGTACTTCTTCGGTAAGGGTATAGATGGCTATTTCTGAAAGCAAACTCACATTGTGACGGGCACTTACTGTGATTTTCCTTCCATCCATAAGAGATTCTGCCAACAATCCGGTTCTTGTTTGTGTCTTTAATAAGTACAAACCGGGTTTTCCTGAAATTGATAATACTTTTTCTAAGCTCATTCGTTTTTTTACGTTTGAAGGGCGCAAATATGCAGCCTTATCATGAGTAATCCAAAAGGATTAACGTTTCTTTTTGGCTTGTGGAAATCGCATGCGATAGTCCACTTTTACCTTCCCTTTGGAAATATTTGCAAGCTTGCCTTTTATCAAACGCTTTTTTAGTGGGGAAAGTTTATCGGTGAACAAAATTCCTTCGATGTGGTCGTATTCATGCTGAATGATACGTGCTGCAATCCCACCCACGGTCTCTTTCTGTTTTTTGAAATTTTCGTCCAGATATTCAATGGTAATGGTGCTTTGTCTAAACACATCTTCTCGTACATCGGGGATACTCAAACAACCTTCATTAAAGGCCCATTCGTCCCCCGTTTCCTCAACGATTTTCGCATTAATGAATACTCTTTTAAAAGTAGAGACAAACTGTTGTTCTTCTTCAGATAGATCTTCATCATCTTCAAACGGAGTAGCATCTACAATAAACAGGCGGATTGGCAATCCAATTTGCGGGGCGGCCAAACCAATCCCATGGGCGGCATACATGGTTTCGAACATGTTCTCGATCAGTTCGGGAAACTTTGGATAGTCTTCAGAAATCTCTTTGGTCTCTTTCCGCAACACGGGATCTCCGTATGCAACTATTGGGTATATCATTTTTTTACTTAGTCTTTAGTCTATAGACATTAGTCTTTAGTCTCTTTTTTATTTTCTTTTTTTCTCGGAGTCCATTGAACCTGGAACTCATCAACTGCCTACTGCTACTGCCAACTGATACTTCGATATGTCCAACTTCGCTTCATAGAATACTCAGTGTCCACATCACTCTTCACTCATCACTCTTCACTCATCACTCTTCACTCATCACTCTTCACCCCTCACCTATTTCCTATTCAAATAGTCCTGAAGGATGATGGTAGCACTAATTTCATCTACCAAGGCTTTATTTTGGCGTTGTTTTTTCTTCAGTCCACTATCGATCATGGTTTGGAAGGCCATTTTGCTCGTAAATCGCTCGTCCACTCGCTCAACAGGAACGTTCGGGAATTCATTGGCATACACTTCCAAGAACTTCTGAATGTGTTCCTCTACCTGCGAATGGTTTCCGTCCCGTTGTTTAGGCTCGCCTACAAGGACCAATTCTACCTTTTCGGCAGTAAGGTATTCCTTCAAAAAATTCATTAAATCTTCTGTAGGAACCGTAGTTAGTCCCGAAGCAATAATCTGCAATTCGTCCGTTACGGCAACACCCGTTCGTTTCGTTCCATAATCCAATGCCAGTATCCTTGCCATAATTAGTTTGCAAAAATAGCGGTTTACAAAATAGTATGCTAAAAATGCGCCCTGATTTCAATGAGCGGATTATCTTTGTAGTTCTTATAAAAACCGAGTTTTACACCATGACTGGATTACAACAAATCATAGAAAACGCTTGGGAAGATCGTTCCCTACTTCAGAATCAAGAAACCCAAGACGCCATTCGCGAAGTAGTTCGCCTTTGCGATGAAGGAGAACTTCGTTGTGCCGAGCCTACCGAGGATGGATGGCAGGTAAATGAGTGGGTTAAAAAAGCTGTGGTGTTGTACTTCCCCATTCAAAAAATGGAAACCATGGAAGCCGGTATTTTTGAATACCACGACAAAATTCCATTGAAAAGAGGATATGAAGAAAAGGGAATTCGTGTAGTACCCCATGCTGTAGCGCGTCATGGCGCTTATGTTTCCAAAGGTGTGATTATGATGCCTAGTTATGTGAATATCGGTGCCTATGTAGATGAAGGTACTATGGTAGACACTTGGGCCACTGTGGGAAGTTGTGCACAAATTGGTAAAAACGTGCACTTAAGTGGTGGTGTAGGGATTGGAGGTGTATTGGAACCTTTACAAGCCGCTCCTGTAATTATTGAAGATAATGCCTTTATCGGTTCCCGTTGCATTGTGGTAGAAGGTGTCCGAGTAGAAAAAGAAGCTGTATTAGGGGCCAATGTAGTATTGACGGCCTCCACTAAAATCATTGATGTTACGGGCGACGAACCTATAGAGATGAAAGGTCGAGTTCCTGCAAGATCTGTCGTAATTCCCGGGAGCTATACCAAGAAATTCCCTTCGGGAGAATATCAAGTATCCTGTGCCTTGATCATCGGAAAACGAAAGGAAAGTACCAATAAAAAAACCTCATTGAATGACGCACTGCGCGAGCATGATGTGGCGGTGTAGGCGGTAGTTGATAGTCTATAGTCTATAGTCGATGGTTGATAGTTTTGGAGGTTTGGTTTCACCGAGTTCGTCAACCTTGAACCCGAAACCCGCCAACAGAAAACTGTCTAATGAAAACTGACACTTCGATACAATCCTACGGCTTGCAGGCTATTCTACTTCACCTCGATCCTCTCAGCTTCGTAGAACACTCAGTGTCCACATAACCTAGAACTCGGAACCGATTACTTCCTCCGTCTTCGCCTTCTCAACTTCTTCGCATTGACCTTCCTCTGAAAATTTCGGGAATAGTAGGTCATCCAATGATGAACCTCGTCTTCGGACATACCACAAAGCTTTGCGTATACAGGCGACATGATATTGATCATGGTTTTGGAAAGCCACAGTCGCCTAAAATTATGCATGCGCTTTTTGAACCCCATATCCTCAAAACGCATGCGGTTCAGGTCGATTAGGTAGAAATTATAGTTTCCATTTCCAGCTTCGCAGATGAGTGTATTCCCTGGGGAATGATCCAAGAAATTGATTCCTTTTTCGTGCATTTGAAAGGTAAAGGCCGCGAATTGCTCCAGAATCTCCTTTCGATTGGGCCATAACGGATTATGGTTTAGCACTCGGAAATCGAAATCATATTCCATGTGTTTGGAAATGTAGTAGCTTTCCTTTAATCCGAATCCGAATCGTTCAAAATAAGCCACGGGAGCAGGAGTACCAATACCCAACTCTTCCAGTTTTTTGGCGTACTCAAAGGAACGTTTGGCCTTTCCCTTCCTAAGGAATCGGTATACCAAACTTTGAAATGCATTCGGGGTTTTGAACTTTTTGATATTGAACACCGTATCGCCCACCTCAAATTTCTTGATAGCATTCCGTTCTCCCTTTACCACATATTCCCCAGCAGTATCGAAATTCTTCAATAACCCCAACAGCATATCTTGTTGATCTTGGTATTCGGGATGTACAACGAAGTTCGTCGGCATTTTAATTTTTAAAAATTCAAAAAAAAGATACCTTGCGAAGGTAATGCAACCAAAGAAAATTCTTGTCATACAGAACAAAAGAATTGGCGATGTCCTTATCGCATCGGTTCTGGCCAATAATCTTAAATCGCATTTCCCAAACTCGCATATCACCTATTTCGTTTACGATTATACAGCGGGTGTGTTGGAGCAAAATCCCAACATAGACAGGATCATTTTGGCCAAGGATGCAGAACTGAAAAAAATATCTGTATTGCTCAAAACCATTCGCCAAATACGAAAAGAAAAGTACGACATTATCATCGATCCCTACGCCAAGTTTCAAAGCCGGATGATGTGCTTGTTTTCCAAGGCGCCTATTCGTGTTGGATTCAAGCGAAAGAACAAAAAACTGAAGTTCCGCTTCTATACCCAAACCGTTACTTTTTTAGACAAGGCCACTTTACCCTGTGGAAAAGCGCTGGAAGATAGAATGAATTTGTTGGAAGAAGCCTTTGGTATGGAGAGCCCAGATCCTATGTATCGCATTTTCCTGAATGAAGAAGAACAAAATTACAATCGGATTGATTCGTTTGAACGTCCCGTGATTATGTTAGGCGTTTTGGGCAGTACTCCGAACAAGTCCCTGCCCTACGAATATACTGCAGAACTCATCGATTATCTGGCCGAAAACCACAAGGCAACTTTACTCTTCAACTATGCACCGCATCAGAAAGAAGAAGCCTTGAAGATTTATGAGATGTGTAAATTCAAAGAACAGATCGATTTGGATATCTATGAAGATTCCATCCGTGGATTCGTCACCTTAATGAACAAATGCGATCTCCTTATTTCTAATGAAGGCGGAAGCGTACACATTGCCAAGGCACTGGATCGCCCCACCTTTACAATCTATTCTCCCTATATCACAAAATCGCATTGGAATAGTTTTGAAGATGGAAAGAAGCACGATTCCATTCATTTATTCGAAGACGATGAAGATTATTTCGAAAGTTTGTCCCGGGAAGAAAAAAAGGAAATAGAAAGCAATCCTGAACAATTATACCGTAAATTGACCCCAAAACGCATTCTAGATAAACTTAAGCCGTATTTGAAACACCATCTAAACCCTCCCAAAAATGAAGTTTAAGGACCGATTTCGGCATTGGAAACGGAAAATGAAATTCAATAGCCAATACCTGCGTGGTAAGTGGGATAAGTTGGGTGGTGAAAAAGAGCGTGTGCGCTATGAACAGATCGATAATTACCTACAGCGCTTTCAGCCAAAAAGTATATTGGATTTAGGTTGTGGCGACGGAGTGCTTAACCGCAGATTGACCTATGATGGATTTGAATCCTTTCTCGGAGTTGACTATGCCGAGGTTTCCGTAAAAATGGCCAAAAAGCAAAACTTCCCCAAGTCCGATTTTGAAACCCATGACCTGCTTAATTTTAAGCCCAAGGAAATTTATGACGCTATTATTCTGAATGAGGCCTTCTACTACATTCACGATTCGGAACGTACTCGTGTACTGAATAATATTCTCTCCGGACTGCATGAAAACGGAATCCTCATTGTTTCCATTTTCCGGGAAGGCGCTACCTGTTGGGAATACTTCAAGGAAAACCCCAAATTAAAGGAAGAAGCCTTCGAAGTGGTGCACAGTACTACCGACGATACGTATTGGAAGGTGGGAGCATATTCTCAGTTGTAAGTTTTAAATGCTGAGTTTTAAGTGCTAAGTACTAGCTACGTTTTACATTTCAACTTTTACATTATACAATTTTCGGTTTGAAGGTTGCAGGTTCCGAGTTAGCGGGTTGAAATCGGGACACCGAGTGTTTTACGAAGTAAAACGTATCGAGGTGCCCTAAGAGCAAGCTATATAAGGAAAGTCGGACGTGTCGACACCTCGATACAACCCTTCGTGTCACTCAGCGTCCCAAATGCCAATTTCTACAATGACAAAAAAATTACAGTGGTAAAAATTTCACGCCGTATCCCAAAAGGCTATAGACCAAAGACTATCGACTAAAGCCTACTCAGGCTTTGGTCCTTTTACAATTCCATGTTCCGTCCACTTCTTGTTTTCGTCCTTTACGGCTTTACGAATGGCGAGATTTCGCTCTAACGATTCTTTGGTTTTGTATCCACGGGCGTGGTCTAAATGAAGTACTATAGCCTTATGGCGGATTTGCTTTGATTTAAGGCCGAAATTTTCCAAGCGTTCACCCAACTCACGATCCGGTCCACCGTATTGCATACGCTCATCGTATCCATTTATGGCAATGAGATCTTCCTTCCAAGCACTGGAATTACAGTTATTGAAACTGGCATTGGTAGGCGTAAGATAATCCAAAATAGAAGCCATGACAGGACCACTATTCAATTTAAGGGATTGGGTACCTTTCAGTTTATCTTGTTTTTTCAACCAAGAAACATCGAAACAACGCTCAGTACGGATATCATCCTCATCGATCACCTCACTGGTTTTCATCGGAAGCTTGCAGTATCCTCCAGATAGGAAATAACCCTCTTCAGCATATTTGGCATGTACTTCCACAAAATCCCTACGGGGAATGCAATCACCGTCGGTAAAAAGGATGTAGGGCATATTCGCTTCGGTAATCGCAATGTTTAGAATACGCTGTCTGCGGTAGCCATCGTCCTCGTGCCATATGTGACGTAACGGAACGGGATAATCTTTCTGAAAGGACTCGATAAGCTCTCGAGTAGTATCGCGGGAACCATCATCGGCCACGATCACTTCATAATGATTATAGGTCTGGTATTTATAGCCTTCCAACACCTTACGAAGCCAATCTTCCTTATTGTATGTACTAACGACAACCGAAATTCCTAAACTATCCAAAATGCGTTGTTTTAATGGAATGCAAAGGTAACGAACTTTCCCCTTTCAACCGCAAAATGATTACCTTTGAGCCGTGCCTACACTAAGTGTCATCATACCCACTTTTAACGAAGAAGCCTATCTGGAAGCAGCCATACGATCGGCTCGGTTTGCAGATGAGATTATTGTGATCGATAGTTTTAGCACCGACCGCACTCCAGAAATCGCCCAAAAATATGCTAAGGTCTTCTTGCAAAGAGAATTCGACAACTTTTCGAACCAGAAAAACCATGCTTTGGAGCATGCTACCTGTGATTGGGTATTGTTTTTGGATGCCGATGAACGCATTACCTATCTCCTTCAATTGGAAATAAAAAAGGCCATGACCGAAGGGAAATACCAAGGCTACAAATTGAATTTCCCACACTTCTACATGAACCGCTTCCTTTACCACCATAGCAGTAATGTATTGCGCTTGGTAAAACGAGAAGGCACTAAATACACTGGATTGGTGCACGAGAAATTGCATGTGGAAGGAAGTATTGGCACCTTGAAAAACCCAGTGCTTCACTTCACCTACAAAGGGCTCGAACATTATATTCAAAAGCGGGAAAACTATGCTTGGTTCCAGGCGGAGCAACTTCAGAAAAAAGGAAAAAAGGCCAATCTCTTCCTATTATTCTTTAAACCTACGTGGCGATTTTTCAGTTCCTATGTTTTAAAAGGAGGATTTAAGGATGGAATCCCGGGATTGAGCATTTCGGCTATTAATGCCTATGGAGTTTTTCAGCGATATGCAAAATTAATCCTACTGAAAAAAGGAATGCGCTAAAACCACTTCCCGTAGCGAAGTCTTCTTTTGAATTTAGCCAGGCTCCACTCCCCTTTCACATCAATCCTATTGATTTCGAAAGGATCCGAAAACGGAAAGGAATTCACCCGATTTCCAATACGCAATCCAAATTGAAAGCCATTGTCCTCTAAATGCTGAAAGAATACCTTTTTGCCTTCAGCATCCCTTGGGAATTTCCCGTACGGATAGGCAACCGAAGGATGCAACTTCAGTTCTTTTTCTGAAACTACACGGAATGCTTCACGAGTATCCTCTTCGGTTTCCGAAGGCGAAAGCGCATTGTATTTCTTATGGGCATAGCTGTGATAGGCCAATTCTATAAGGCCTGTAGGAAGGTTTTTCAAAGATTCTACATCCATAATAGATTCGGGAGTGTCGTTCCAGCGGTCTTTATCGCCTATATATTTCAGCGGGATGAAGAAGGTAGCCTTCATTTGGTACTTCTCTAAAAGGGGTACGGCATACTCCATCTGATTCACATAGGTGTCATCGAACGTAAGGACGATATTCTTCTTTTGAGGGAGCTGCGAAAGGGATTGCAATTCGGACAAATGGTAACTTTTGTATCCCTGCTGAGACAAATAGTGTAGCTGAGCTTCCAATTTTGAGGTAGCAATGGTTAACCCAACACTATGCTGTGGGTCTACTTTGTGATACATTAAAATAGGGAGTTTTGCCAAAATCCGTATCCTTCAAATTTATATGAATTACTTCGAGACAAGCCTCGGAGCATTTCACGCTCGCTTTGCGAGTAAAATTATTACTTTTACCCAAATTAAACACCACCTTTGGAGCAGGAGACTAAAATCAGTGCAGTTGCCATTACCCTGAACGAAGGCCCCGTGATCGAGGGCTTTATAAAAAGTCTCCATTTCGTAGATGAAATCATCATCGTAGATTCCTATAGCACAGACGATACTGTATCGTTAGCTTCCCAATTTGACAAGGTAAAAGTCGTAGAACGCGCTTTCGATAATTTCAGTGAACAGAAAAACTTTGCAATTGCCCAAGCTTCGAACGATTGGATCCTCTTTTTTGATCCTGATGAGGAAATCACCGAGGCCTTGGCAAACGAAATTCAAAACGTACTAAAAAACCCAAAAGCAGTCGCTTATAGTGTAAAACGGCAACTCCACTTTATGGGAAAGCGTATTAAATACAGTGGGTTTCAGACAGATTGGGTGGTTCGCGTTTTCAAAAAGGAACACGGGAGATACAATGGAAATTTGGTGCACGAAACACTGGATGTTAATGGCACTATTGGGAAATTAAAGGCCCGACTTCCGCACCACACCTACAAAAGTTTGGATGACTATACGGGGAAATTGCATCGATATAGTACCCTGCAAGCAAGAATGTTGTACAAAAGGGGTAAAAAACCCAACTTGTACCACTTCCTTTTCCGTCCATGGTATCGGTTTTGGCATCAGTATTTGCTTCGATTGGGCATTCTAGATGGCAAAGAAGGTTTTATCCTAGCCTATATTAATGCCTTTTCGGTATTTAAACGGTACGTCAACCTCTGGTTGTTGTATCGTAAAATCAACTAACACCTGCTAAACATATGGCCAACGAAGAGTCCAAACAAATGTACCTGTATTGTTCGTCCCTGTTTTTGGATAGGGCGGCATACTATGGATTAAGAGCCATTCTCGTCCTTTACATGATAGAAGGGGCTTTGGATATGCCCCGGGAAAAGGCATTAAGAGTGTATGGATATGTAACGGCCTTTCTTATTCTTTCGGAAATCGTGGGCGCTTTGTTGGGTGATCTGGTCGCCGGAAATAAAAACACAGGGCTTTTTGGGGGACTGTTATTTATGTTGGGCTCATTTTTATTGTGTATTGAAGTCCAATGGATATTCTACCTCGGCTTAGGTTTCGTTCTATTGGGAAGTGGTTTTTATGGCCCGAACCTATTTGCCTTGTTCGGAAAAACGATTTCCAATAAAGATAAGCTTATGGATAGCCGAACAACCTTATACTATCTGGCTTCCAATCTTGGAGCAGTCTTCGGAATTATAGCTATAGGATACTTGAGTGAAAGAGTATTTAATTACAAAATGGGCTTCGTTTTAAGTGGTTTCCTGATGCTAGTTTCAACACTCATTCTATTCATAACCAAACTTCCAAATTTGAAACCTATTCAGACCAAAGTAAAGGGGTATTTCTCCAATAATTATCTGAACCTTTTACTCATTATTGGTTTTGGGAGTTTATACTGGTTCTTTCAAAATATGGGAGAAGGAGCCACTATGGGTAAAATCATTGAGGTGAGTGCCGCATTTTCGGAACTCATACCATCGTCTTTATTTATGTCCATAAAATCCTATCCTGCTTTTATCATAGGGCTTATAGCGGTTTTCGTTTGGTATGCCAAGTACATGCATCGTTTCATTAAGTTGTTTTTCGGCTTTCTTTCTTTGGCTATAGCATTTATACTTTTCAGGTTTCTTCCAGAAGCATCAAGTGAATTGAGCTTGATTGTTACTTTTCTTTCATTTGTGTTCTTTGGACTGGGTGAGACCTTAGTAATACCGACCATAAGCTCTCTCATCATAAAATATACTCCTGAGAGATTCTATGCCATTGTATCCAGCCTAAGGGTGTTGCCTAGCCAGATTTTGCTTGTGCTAGGTGCTTTCTTGCCTTATATGCCAGAAGGTTCTAACTTTAATCTACACCTTTGCATCCTTGGATTGTTGATTTTCGGTGTATTGATATACTCCTTGCGGAAGTTTTTCAAGGATGAACCGCTTACTCCAAAAGAAATAGAAGAGATAGGGAAAGAATCGTAAAAATCAACTAGGTTTTGCCCTTGCCACGGTGGCGTATTGCAAGTTCCTCATGTCCATTTGGGTGAAGAAAACAAACATATTGAATAGAATGGGTCGTAGCGATTTGGTTTTGTTGATTCCTTCGTGCAGCATAATCTCATAACCTAAGTCCTCATACATCCGCCGAATGCTTTTCCCCGTAAAAAATCGGAGATGGGTATGGTCTAAAATCCCATTCTTTTCATACCTCCAATCTTTTTTTAGGGCCAATTTCATAAAAGTATCGTACGATCGGATATTGGGAATAGAACTTATAATCACCCCATTGGGACTAAGTTTTGGTTTTATTTTTTGAAGCACTTCATAGGGGTCTACCATATGCTCGAGAACATCGTTAAAGAAAATCGCATCGAAATAGTCATTAGGCAGCATATCTAAAAAATCCTCACACGGGCCAGAAAATGCCCTATCCAATACTTTAGAAGCCTCTTGTGCGTGTTCATTCACATATTCAATACCCCAAGCTTCCACTCCAAAAGTTTCCTTTAAATGAAGGGCGAAGCTTCCTGTACCACATCCTATATCCATAATTTTTCTCGCTTCGGAAGGAAGATATCTTACCATTTCTTGGCGAATGGTATCAAAATACCCGTCGGGCTTATTGTTGTAATCCATATAGCTCTCGTTAAGTTGAAGGGACAACGGTACACGGTAAAATCATCTATGAATAATAGACGATTTACAATTGAAAGATTAGACGACGGCAAGGTAAAAAAATTATTCGATCTTTGTCAAAGCATGCCAAAAACGATTTACGTACTGCACAAAAATGGAGCTCCAAGCCATTACTACGCACTGGAACATCTCGCTTCTAAAAACGGTTATACAGTGGCCTACCGTGAGTTTTCCATCTTTAGTAAGTGGTACAAAGGCATTGTAAAAGGAAAATGGAAGCTCTTTTCAAAACAGTTCACAAACGCAGGGTTTATGCTATCCCTGCTCCTTTCAAAAAACAAAAAGGTCGTAGTGGGAATCGCTCCTTTCGACCCAAAATTGAAATCATTACTTCCTCTCCTAAAGAAACAACAAATCTATTACCATACCTCTTGGACTTATTGGGACGGAAGTTTTCATCCCAAACGCAAAAAAAATACACCTCAAGTGATGAAAGCTTGGGGATCGTTTTTGGAAAACCATTGCAAGCACATATTCGCGGTAAACCAACAAGGGAAATCGCAGCTTGTTGCCAACTATAATCTTGAGGATAGTAAGGTTAGTGTCGTACACCATTCCTTGCATCCCGACTTTACAAATAAGGTGGTCGAAGAACGAAGGAAAAATAGCTTCGTCTATGTAGGTCGACTTACTTCTGATAAAGGCATACAGGAACTGTTGGCGTTCTTCTCGGAGAACCCTTCTGCTTCCCTTACCATCATAGGAGATGGGAAAATGGCATCACAGGTCACAGTATATTCCGAAAAGCATCCTAACATCATTTTTAAAGGATATGTTTCAGGAAAAGAGGCCTTGAAAAAGGAATTCGCCTCGCACCAATACATGTTACTGAATTCAAAAAAGACCTCGAAATGGGAAGAGCTTTTCGGAATTATTATCATTGAAGCCATGTCCCAGGGCACCTTACCTATTGCTTCCAACCACAGTGGCCCTAAGGAAATCATAGACGAGAGCTTTGGGTTCTTATTTGAAGAGGGCAAATTAAAACACACTTTGGCCTCCCTATTGGAAAGCCCTACTTTTACCGAAGAAAAATCGGAAAAAGCCATAGTGGCCTCACAATCCTATACGATTGAAAATGTATCCAAACATTGGCAAGCCATAGTAAGATGATCGACGTTAGCTGTATCCTTATCAATTACAATTCCAGCGAATACACCATAAAATGCGTGGCCTCCATTCTGGAAAACACCCAAGAGGACATCACCTATGAAATCGTAGTTGTAGATAATGCGTCGACTCCGGAGAACTATGATATTGTGGTTAAAGGGATTGAAAAAATCAATTCGCCCAAGGTGAAGCTCATCCGTAGTCTTAAAAACACGGGCTTTGGTGGAGGAAATATGACGGGTGTACAACATGCAAGCCTCTGTCGTTACTTTGCTTTCATCAACAATGACACTCTGATGGTAAGCCCGAATACCTTGAAGGAACTGGTGCACTTCATGGAAACACATCCCAATGCTGGTATGTCTTCACCACAAATGTTGGATCATGAAAAGGGATTTAGAAGAACCATCGATCATTTTGCATCTCCTGCACGGGAAATCCTGAAAAGGGGATTTTTGGAATTCGTCAACCCAAAACGTTACCCGAATAGAAAGAGGACCTACAAACAACCCTTGAAGGTGGATTATGTGCAGGGTGCTTTTATGTTTGCAGATGCCGAAATATTCAATGCGGTGGGTGGATTCGACACCAACCTATTCCTGTATTATGAAGAAAGTGACGTTTGCAGAAGGATGTGGAAGCAAAAACAGAAAATAGCCTATTTGGTGCCCCATTTGGAGTACATTCACTATGAAAGTGCTAGTTCGAGTAGCAATATCACCATGAAGATTGAACAGAAAATCTCATTGTTCTATTACCTTCGGAAACACTACGGTGCTTTTTGGACCAAAATCGTGCAAATCTATTTCTGTGTTCGTTATTTCTTTCGGGCGATTTTCAAACCCAAGTATTGGAAACTCTTCCGATTACTCTTGGCAGGCATGCCGCTCTCCCATTCCCTAAAACAAAAACAACCTGTGCTCGATGCGTAAGGTCGCTCTCATAGAAGCAGGTGCCTTTCACGATGAATGCTTGCACAGTCAGATTCAATATTTGAAGGAATCGGCTCAGGTAACGCTGTTTTGCCATCCCAAGTTAGAGTCACGGGTAAAGGATTTACCAGATGTACATAAGATCGTTTATTTTGATCTGAGCTCTAAGATGAAAAAGTACCAGAGTTGGTTCAGCACTTGGCGGAGAATCGTAAAGGGAGGTTTCGAAGTGGTTATCTTCAATAGTGCGGAAAGCAATATCATTAAACTCATTTCTTTCCCGTTTCCCAAACGTATTCGATTAGTGGGAACACTTCACAATGCGCATAATCTGTTTGAAAAAGCCAAGCAGAAGAAGGTGACAAAAAAAATAGACGCCTACCTCACGTTGAATGATTTCGTAGCCGAAAATGTTAGGGCCGAAAAATTAACAACTAAAACAGTGGGTTCCTACTATCCCATTCAATTTCCCGAATTTCCCGGTTCGTTGAAAAAGCCAGAAGGTGAAGTTTGGGTTACTGTACCAGGCGTGATTTCCTTAGACAAAAGGGATTATAGCGTTTTTAAGGAATGGAAGATACCCGATCATGTAAAGGTCATCTTCTTGGGAAGGCCAGAAAATGAAGAAGCCAAGGCATTTGTAAAAGAAGCGAAGCAGTATCCGTCCGCCAATCAATTTTTATTTTTCGATTCCTTCGTGTCTAATGAATTGTTCCATGATTACATTCGGAATAGCGATTATATCATGCCGCTGATTCATCCAAATAACGCGTTTTTCTCCCGTTTTCGTAAGTACAAGATTTCGGGGAGTTACAATTTGGCATTCGGATACCGCATTCCACTGCTCATGGAACAATCCTTCAATGACATCGCTGATTTTAAAGAAAATGCGGTTTTCTACGATTACGATCATATAGAAAACCTATTCGATACTATTTCTAAAACCCAAAAGAAGTACTATCAACATCCTAAATGGGACTTCGAATTTCAGAAAGAAAACTATTTACGGCTTATCTTTGGCAATTCAAATTAAAAGCCATGTACGAAGAGATTGAAAAGGCCATTTCAGTATTAAAAAAAGGAGGCGTCATCCTCTATCCCACCGACACCGTTTGGGGAATAGGCTGCGATGCTACCAACGAAGAAGCCATTGAGGCCGTTTACCAACTAAAAAAGCGTGTCGAAAGCAAGGCTTTGATCTGTTTGGTGAGCGATTTTAAAATGCTGAATCAGTACGTGGAAGATGTACCCGAGGTAGCCTATGACATCCTCAAATACGCGGCTAAGCCAACGACCATTATCTATGATGATCCTATTCGCGTGGCTTTAAATTTAATCGCAGAGGACAATTCGTTAGCCATACGCGTGACTAAGGATGATTTTTGTAAAAAATTGATCCGGAAATTCAGACGTCCCATTGTCTCTACTTCGGCCAATATAAGTGGCGAGAAAACCCCAGCAACCTTCAAAGAAATAAGCCCAGAGATTTTGGAAGGCGTGGACTATGTCGTAAATTTGCAAAAGAATAAAAAACCCGCAAAACCGTCAGCAATCATTAAACTGAAAAACGACGGTACGGTCAAGGTTATCCGAGATTAATGTCCACAGTTCCAAACTACAGAAACGCACTTCAGCATCCTATTTTCAACACCGTATCCAGAGCTGCTTCCCTTCAGAAAGTAGACTGTTACGTTATTGGAGGTTTTGTGCGTGATTATCTTTTGAAACGGGGTAATGCCAAAGATGTAGATATCGTGGCAGTAGGCAGCGGTATTGAATTGGCCAAACAGGTATCGGATCTTTTACCGAACAAACCCAAGGTATCCATTTTCAAAAATTATGGTACGGCCATGCTGAAGAGCCAGGATATTGAACTGGAATTCGTGGGTGCCCGAAAGGAAAGCTACCAAGAGGATAGCCGCAACCCCGCTGTGGAAGGTGGCACTTTGCAGGATGACCAAAACCGTAGGGATTTTACCATCAACGCGCTGGCGATTAGCCTGAATGAAGAAAACTACGGCGCCCTATTAGATCCTTTCGACGGTATAAAGGACCTGAACAACAAATGCATACGGACCCCATTGGATCCCGACATTACCTATAGTGATGATCCTTTACGCATGCTACGAGCCATTCGTTTTGCTACGCAACTAGACTTTCAAATTGAAAAAGAATCCTTGGAGGCCATTAAACGGAATGCAGATCGAATAAAGATCATTTCGAAGGAGCGCATTGTAGATGAAGTTCATAAAATACTGGCGGCACCGGTTCCTTCTATTGGATTTACCCTATTGCACAATACAGGATTGCTGCCATACATCTTTCCGGAGTTGATGGCACTGAAGGGGATTGAAGAAAAAGAAGGTCAAAAACACAAAGACAATTTCTGGCATACGCTGGAGGTAGTTGATAATATTGCCCATACGACAGATAATCTTTGGCTACGTTGGTCCGCCCTTTTGCACGATATTGGCAAAGCACCAACCAAACGATTTGACAAACGCAATGGATGGACCTTTCATGGGCACGAGTTTGTAGGATCTAAAATGGTATACAAGCTCTTCAAAAGGATGCGCATGCCACTGAATGAGAAGATGAAATTTGTTCAGAAAATGGTGCTTATGAGTTCGCGACCTATAGTATTGGCCACCGAAGTGACCGACAGTGCCGTACGGCGGTTGGTATTCGATGCCGGGGATTACGTAGATGACCTAATGACGCTTTGCGAAGCAGATATCACCACCAAAAACCCAAAAAGATTTAAAAAGTACCACAACAATTTTAAGGTAGTACGTCGTAAAATAAAGGAAGTTGAGGAGCGAGATCGTATCAGAAACTTCCAACCTCCTGTGTCTGGGGAAGAGATTATGAAAACTTTTGGTTTGAAACCTTCCCGGGAAATCGGAATCATTAAGGAAGCGATTAAAGAAGCCATCCTTGAAGGAGAAATCCCCAATGAATACGAAGCAGCACGGGAATATATGCTAAGAAAAGGAGAAGAAATAGGACTAAAAGAGACAAAGCAGTAAAGTGGCAAAGAGACAAAGAGGCAAAGAGACGAAGGAACTGGTAAAACTCTGTGACTTTGAAATTTTGAATCTTTACAACTCTGAAACTCATCATCTTTGAAACTTTGGAACTCTAAAGCTCTGTAACTCACGAAACCCATGAAAGACAACAAAAAAGTAATCTACTGGCTATTAACGGGATGTATATTGATTTTCATTATGGTGGTAGTCGGGGGGATTACACGTCTTACACACTCCGGGCTTTCCATTTCCAATTATAAACTTATTTCGGGGACGCTTCCGCCAATGAACGAGACCGAATGGCAAGAGGCTTTCGAATTGTACAAGCAGTATCCCGAATACCAAAAAATAAACTACAACTTTACGTTAGAGGACTTTAAGGACATTTACTTTTGGGAGTGGATTCACAGGGTAATCGGTCGACTTATCGGTTTGGTATTCTTTATCCCTTTTGTCTACTTCTTGATCCGAAAACAACTAACAAAACCTACCATACGAAAATGCATTGTGCTAATGGGACTTGGAGCTTTTCAAGGTTTCTTGGGTTGGTATATGGTGAAAAGTGGATTGGTAGATCGACCAGATGTAAGTCATTATCGTTTGGCAATGCACCTCACCACGGCTTTCATCACCTTTGCCTATACGCTATGGGTGGCTTTGGATTTAATGTTTCCCGAAAAGAAAACTATTGTCAAAGGTTTTCGGAATCTTATGAGGTGGGGTATGGCAGTATTGCTCCTGCAGATCATCTATGGAGCCTTTGTGGCAGGACTTGATGCCGGATGGATTCACAACCATTGGCCTTTAATGAGCGATGGCAAGCTAATCCATGAAACAGTGACTATAGAACAGGAACCCGTTTGGAAGAACTTTGTGGAAGGAAAAAGTGGGGTCCAATTCGTTCATCGTTACTTAGCTTATGTAGTGGTTATTCTTATTGGGGTTATCGCATACCGAAGTCGAAAATTGACCCTTACAAATTTCCAAAACAAGGGAGTTCAGGCTTTGGTTGCTCTAGTGATCGCACAATTCGTGCTTGGCGTATTTACCCTTATTCTACAGGTGCCACTTTGGTTAGGGGTATTACATCAAGTTATGGCATTCTTCTTATTGGCAGCCATGACCTTTACCTTGCATCGATTCAGTAAATAGGTTTGTTTAAAAAACACCACTGCGATCTTCTTAGAAAAGGAATATATCGTAACTTTGCCGTCCTAATTTTTACGAGATGATTTATCGATTCAGAGCCATATTGGATACGCATGAAGACGTGTTTCGCGACATCGAGATTGAAGCGTCCAATACCTTAGAGGACCTGCATAATGTAATTACCCAATCCTTTGGTTTTGGGGGACAGGAAATGGCTTCTTTTTATGTGAGTAACGATCTATGGGAACAAGGGGAAGAAATTGCCCTATTCGACATGAGTGATGAGCCCGGAAGCGTTCGTGTGATGAGCGAGACCCTTTTGGAGGACGTGGTAGATGAAGACCAAACCAAGCTTATCTACGTGTATGATTTCCTTAATATGTGGACTTTTATGGTAGAACTGGCCGAAATTGCTGAGTACGAAGAAGGTCGTTCCTATCCAAACCTTATGTTCGCCCATGGACAGATACCCGAGGAAGCACCTGATAAGGAATTTGTGGCCGAAAACATGGAAGGAGAGGATGACGATGATGAATACGGATTGAATCCAGAAGATTACGACACCCTAGATTTCGACGAGAACTGGAACTAACGCTGAAACCCAAAAAACACCATGATCAATTTATACGGAACCCATATCACTTCACTTTCCATTCACCGCGTAGGAAATAAAAGCCGAAACGAAGGCATACTATTGTCCGGCGCTCCTTATGAAATGGATGATGAATTAACGCCTTTGATGAAAGAATTCTTTTTGAAGCCATTTAGGGATAAGGAAGAGAATTACTTTCAGTTTGCGCACGATGCTGACTTGGAGTTCCATGATCTATTTAATTATGTTTCCCAAGTTTTCGATTCACCAGACGACATACACGAGGTAAGCAAGAAGATCGCCAAACATTTGTTCGATCAATCCATGCATCCACACATTAAGAGCGGAGAAGTGTATGTGGCCTACTTGGAGAACCTTCAGATCGACAATGAACGCGTAGATGGAATTGGGATCTTTAAGTCAGAATTGAAGCATGATTTCCTTCAATTTTCGGAAAAGGAGAACCAGTTGGATGCCTTTTTGCAACAAGGAGTCAACCTTAATAAATTAGATAAGGGAGCACTCATCTTCAATGTAAAAAAAGAAGAAGGCTATAAGGTATTATCCATTGATAGTAATCGTTATGACGCCAGGTATTGGTTGGAAAGCTTTTTAGGAGTAGAGGCTTTTGAAGATGAGAATTTCTTCACCAAAAAGTACCTAAAATTCTGTCAGGACTTTGCCAAGGATGTGGTATTGCCTGCCGAGGACAAGAAAGAAGAGGTGTTGTTCATGAACCGTGCGGTAAATCACTTTGCCAAAAATGAATTGTTCGAAGAATCGGCTTTCGTAAATGAAGTGATCGATAATCCTGATCTTATTCCTGAATTTAAACATTACAAGACCGAACAAGCTCCTAAATACAAAATTGAAGACCTAACCTCCTTCCCCATTGCCAATACAGCGGTATCGGCAGCGCGAAAAAAGATCAAAAATGTGATCCAATTGGATACTAACATCCAGATAAAGATGGATTTCATTAATCCTGAAAGTGCCGAAAAGTTTGTGGAAAAAGGATGGGACGAGGAAAAACAGATGTACTACTACCTCGTATATTTTAATAAGGAACAGAAGTCCTAACTATCTTACATATTTTAGTATAAATTGAACCAACGGGCTATCCATTTGTCCTAGTTTATGGATAATTTGATAATGGTTTAGCCCTTCGTATTCGAGGTATTCCAAAGGAGCTTTCGATTTGTTGTTGAGATAAAGATTCTTGGATTCGGTAATAAAAAAATCAGTTTCACGGGAACCTACACTTAGTAGCGTAGGACATTCCAAAACGGACAAATCCTTATTTGAAACACTGAAATCGAACACATCCTTTTCATTCAAGCCCAGGACATCATTGAGATAACTGTTTTTAATGAAACTTAAATCGAATATTCCGCTAAGGCTACAAACGGCTCGAATGCTTGGTCGTAACTTTTCATTCATTAGATACGCCATTAACGCTAAATGTCCGCCAGCAGAATGACCCGATAGCACCATTTTATTTGGGTCTCCATTAAAACAAGAGGCTTGTCGTTGGATCCAATGGATTCCATCGTAGATATCATCCAAAAGCGTTGCCATATTCACTTCGGGTATTAACCGATAATTCACGACACAAACCGTAACATTGTTTTTCACAAAAGGTTCGGCCACAAAGCTGTAACTTCTTTTATCCAATGCCCGCCAATATCCGCCGTGAATAAATACGAATATTGGTGATTCACTCACATGGGAAGGAAAAACATCTATTGCTTGAAGTTTCGACGCTCCGAATTTTTGATCTAAATGGCAGTAATATTCATTCCTAACCCTTTCCGATTCCCTTTCATTGAAATCTAAAAAGGTTTGGAAATCGGGATGTTGTGCTCTAAGGTTTAGTTGATTATTGGGAGTTCTCATGTCCATTTTAAAGGCCCATATAGATTATTTGTAAAGATACCCAATAGCATCCCTATTGCCACCTACCTATCTTATGAATTCTTGACATCGCAAGTAGCTGAAGTCGTAGAGGTATTTCTGCATGATATTATTATCTGTTTCAGTCAAGAAAAAAGTCGGTAGTATCTTTTTTCAAGAGTTGTGAAACGTCTAAATCTTTATACTGATAGAATCTATATACATTCCATGCTCCAGATTTAAAGGCTACAATTCGACTTCGAGAGGTAAAGAAATATCCTTCTTCATCATATTCATTTTCAATATCATAATAGTATTTTCGCACAACTAAATTTTGCTTTTCGAAAGCATACTCCTTTTCAGTAATCAGTTTCGCTGAAACCTCACCAATTTGAATTTGAGACTTAGTTTTTTCATGTATTTGGAACGTTGGCCATTGTATTGACTCATTTTCTCCAGTTTTCTTTAGCCCAAAGATGTGAGTATGCAAACTATTTCTCTTTTTGATGGTTAAAGTCGTAGTGTCCGAATGATGAATTTCATTGTGTGCGAACTCGGTTATTGTAACTGGAAAGACTTTGGCAGAGAATTCTTCTTCATTGTCCATTTTACAGGAAATAATGAAAGAAACCATAATAGTCAATGAAAATAAGTAAATGCTTATCCTTTTAATCAAACTTCGTAATGTTATGGTTTACGACAACAGCAAAGATCATTCCTCAAACTTCCCAATCCTCTCCAACTCCTTACCAAACTTGATTTCGGCTTCTATCTGTCCGAGTAACTCCCTTACTTTACTCAAGGGATGATCCGGGAATTGGGCATCGTATGTAGTCGCTTCCGATTTATTCATTAAAATCCCCTCCTTTATTTCTGGATCATAAGGATCCTGAAACCAGCCTTCGTACCCCTTGTCACCTAAGGATATTGTTCCTTCGGTTAATAATTGCATCGCTACCACATTATCCCGCATTCCTGTGGTTCCAATTTCGGGAGCAATAACTTTTACGACATAACTACAACTTTCAAAAGGAATGGTTAAGGAAGCAATGTATGCCATTCCGAAGGGTTCCTGCGGAAATTTAAAAATGGTTCTAATGGTATCGTATCCCTTCAATTGTATCTTATCCACTTCGACAATACCTCCGTTGGCCTGTGCAATCACCTGTCGATAGAAGTTTCGGACCTCATCGATGTTTTTTATAGAAGGTAGATCGGGTTGAAGATTGAAAAAATTAACCGAAACGGTCATCCCTTTTTGCGTATTCACCCATTCCTTCACCATTTGATTACTCTTTTCTTCAAACCACCCAAAATGGGGTATGGAAATGGAATGTATACTGACTTTTTTCCGATTGAACAATCGTATCATAAGGTGTAGTCTGTAGTTGAATTAAACAAATATACCTGCTAATTACGAACAAATTCTAAAGCTGGACCATCCACCTCGGGCTGATCCGTTATAAAAAGTGTTTCTCCTTCAAAAAAGTAATCGTAAGGAACCGATAGTATAGTTATTGTATTATCGGTAAGGGAAAAGTCATAATTGCCTGTTTCCAAAATTTGCAAGTCTTCATCTGGATTGTTGACAACCCTCACGTTGTTGTCTACCACATTGAAGGTCCAAACGTGCTCTCCTATCTGAAAGTCAACGGGTGGGCATTCGCAGGTTACATTGATTAGATTCCACCTTCCTTGCAAACTGTTCGTTTCAGAAGTATCGTCTTCTTTACAGGAGAAAAATACCATCAAAACCAAAATTGGAAGAAATATCTTTTTCATATTTTTTTGTTTAAGATACTACAAAAAAGCCAAGGTTAACTATCATTTAAGGCGTTACAAATGAAAAATGGATAAACAACATTCCTTAAAAATCCTGAGCATCCATTAACCCTTTATTTATGTTCCACGACATCATAGGCACTTCTTTTGTACAGAATTCCGTATCTTAGGAATGATTTTTGCTTATTGAGAAAAGAAAAAGACACTATGAAAACAATTACGAAATTCCTTCTTATTTGTGCTGTTGTACTTGCTGGGGTAAGTTGCTCCAACGACGACGATGGCAAATCGACCACCCTTATTTTTACACCCCTAGCCGAAGTAGACAACTCCAGTACCCTTATTTATGATCTGGGTGTTTTTGGTGATCCTGAGCTTACGACCATTATTTTTCAGGCAGAAAATGCCCGTATCAGTGAATTACGCCAAAACGAGGAAACAGGCGATATAGAGTACGTTTATTTGGCAGAAGAAGGCTTTATCGGTACGGACCGTGTGCACATTCAGACCGAAACAGGCCCACTGGGAAGTCCGGAAAGTTCTCCGGTGATGATCGCTCAAATCACGATCAAAGTATCCGAATAGCAAAACGTTAGATTTTTCTGAAAATTTAGTCTGGGTTGTAACATAACTTGGGATGGTTCGTCATATGGACAACTAATCAACAAAAACCATTTTTGTGCAGCCCATACTTACAATAAATAACCTTACCAAACGGTTTGGTCCCATTACGGCAGTGAAAGACCTGTCTTTCACCATAGAAAAAGGAAATGTTTACGGAATTCTTGGTCCCAATGGTAGTGGAAAGTCAACTACGCTGGGAATCGTTCTCAATGTAGTAAACCGAACCTCTGGGGATTTCTCCTGGTTCGACGGAACAGAAACTACCCACGACGCCCTAAAGCGCGTAGGTGCTATCATTGAGCGTCCCAACTTTTACCCCTACATGACGGCAGTTCAGAACCTAGAATTGGTCTGCAAGATTAAGGGAGTGGATAACTCTAAAGTAAACGAAACCTTAGAAGTCGTGGGGCTTCTTGAACGTAAGGACAGTAAATTCCGCACCTTTTCTTTGGGGATGAAGCAGCGCTTGGCGATTGCCTCTGCCCTGCTCAACGAACCTGAAATTCTTATTCTAGATGAGCCTACCAATGGACTGGATCCGCAGGGAATCCATCAGATTCGGCAAATCATTAAAAAAATTGCATCACAAGGAACCACTATTCTACTAGCATCACATTTGTTGGATGAAGTAGAGAAAGTATGTAGTCATGTAGTGATTCTTCGCAAAGGGGAAAGTTTGTATACGGGAAGTGTGGACGGTATGCAAGCCAGTCATGGATTTATGACATTAGAAAGCAAGGATAATGGTGCATTGCAAAGGGAGTTAGAAGCTATGAACGCTTTTACTTCTATAAAACAAGAGGGCGATCGACTGGTGGCCTACCTCAACAAACCCATGGATGCTGGGGCTTTGAACGAACATTTATTTTCGAAAGGGATAGCGTTATCGCATCTCGAAAAGCGCAAAGAAAGCCTAGAAGAACTATTCCTTGAAATCACCCAAAACAACTAACCGCCATGCTTCGATTACTTAATATAGAACTCCATAAATTAAAATACAACAAATCGGCAAAGGCCATTTCCATTGTATATTTTTCGCTCATATTATTCATCTCCCTCATTGTTTCTATAGAATTCAACTTTGGAGGAGTGAAGTTTCGCGTGGCAGATCAAGGGATCTTTAATTTCCCCTTTATCTGGCATTTTAACTCTTGGGTAGCAGCATGGCTAAAGATTTTCTTCGCGGTGGTGATCGTTTCCATTGTAGCCAACGAATACAGTTATCGCACCCTGAAGCAAAATCTCATCGACGGACTTAGCAAGAAGGAATTCTTGACTTCTAAGTTCCTTACAGTGCTATTATTTTCGGCAGTTTCCACCATTTTCCTTTTTGTGGTTTCCATGATTCTGGGGCTCATTTTCTCGGATTACAAAGAGATTGGAATCATTTTCAGTGACATGCAATACATCTTGGCATACTTCCTGAAATTGGTCTGTTTCTTCAGTTTCTGTATGTTCTTGGGAATTTGGGTCAAGCGATCCGCATTTGCCCTAGGGTTCCTTGGACTCTGGCAGGTTGTAGAAGGGATTATAGCCATGATCTTTCAATGGATTCGCGTAAAGACCGATGTAAATCTTTTCGAAACAGTATATAACTTCTTACCACTCAATGCAATGTCCGACCTTCTTGTAGAGCCCTTTACCCGATTCGGCGCGGTACAATCTGCCGCCAATCAATTAGGTGAAAGTTTTGACAAGGACTACGACCTCTCCCCTTTAAATGTGGTTATCGTGCTTTGTTGGACGGCTTTGTTCATATACTGGTCCTATGCAATTTTGAAGAAGAGAGACCTGTAGACCTCAAGTTCTGAGATAGGTTTTAACAAAGGCGATAGTAAATATTTGTATATTTAACTATCAATACAATTGCTATGAACCTAATCAAGAAATTGATCCTCCCTGTATTGTTATTACTTCCCGTGCTGGTATATTCTCAGGAAGAAGTGGTACTTTTTCAACAGTTTGAAGGGCGATATACCTACCTTTCCTTTGGAAACACGTTAAATACTGGTGAAAATACAGGAGGTACCACCGACTGTGAAATCCTGGAGGAAAGCAGTGCCGATTATTTTTTGGAGACGGATCAAACCATGATAGCGGCTTATATCTATTGGGGAGGCTCCGGAACGGGCGATACCGAAGTAGCATTAAATGGGACCCCCATAACCGCAGAGCGAACTTTTGCCTACGATCTGGACGGAACACATATGTATGCGGGAGGATATGCCGATATCACAGCATTGATTGCCAGCACAGGCAATGGCACGTATACCTTTTCTGAATTCACCCCAGATATTACACCCGATGTGTACTGTGCATTCCCCGGAAATACAACCAACTTTGGGGGTTGGGCGGTAACGATCGTTTTTGAAGATCCCGACCTACCCTTGAATCAAGTAAGCATCTTTGATGGTTTTGAATCGGTTTCTGCCCAAAATCCAAGTTTAGATATTCAATTAACCGATCTGGAAGTAGTGGACAATGCCGAAGCTAAGATTGGATTCCTAGCTTGGGAAGGAGATGAAATTTTAGCCAATAACGAAACCCTTAGGCTAAACGGAACTTTATTGAGCAATCCGTTAAATCCGGCCGACAATGCCTTTAACGGGACCAATACCTTTACGGGAAGTTCGGATTTGTATAATATGGATATCGATCAGTACAGCGTGGAGAACTTGATCCAACCGGGCGATACAGAAGCACTTATTGAGTTGACCTCCAACCAAGATTTGGTGATCGTACAAAACATCGTAACCGTTCTTAACGTAGCCTTGCCCGAAGCAACCATTAGTATTGACAATATCGTAGGAGGAACCGAATGCGGCAATCGTGAACTTACAATAGATTATACCGTGTTTAATACCAATGGCACAGATCGTTTACCTCCTGCCGAAGTTGCCTTTTTTGGGGATAACGTCCTAATGGCAGAAACCATGACGACGGCAATCATCAACTTTGGGGAATCGGAAAGCGAGTCGATTACATTTACTGTTCCAGACGGTATTCCTTCCGACTTTTTATTACGTGCGTTTGTAGACCCTTTCGATGAGATCAACGAGTTGGATGATGACAATAATGAGGACAATACCGAATTCCATTTGCTGGTTTTCCCCGATGTTGGAACCCTTCAGGATTTGGAACTTTGTGATGTAGTAGGCACAGAGCTATTCGATCTTACCGAAGCTACCACTTCTATAGACCCTGAGGATACATTGAGTTACCACCCAACACAGGCCGATGCCGAAAACAATACGAATCCTATTGAAGGCGATATCACAGCTTATGAAAATACGAGCAATCCAGAAACCATTTGGATTCGTGTATCCAATCCCGATTGTTTTGTAACCGATAGTTTTGAAGTGGAAGTAATTGTTTGCCCCCTTCCCGATGCGACTGTTTCTATAGACAATCAGATTTACGCCTGTCGCTTGCGCGATCTTGTAGTCGAGTATACGGTCTATAATACCGAGGGAACCGACGATCTACCTGCCGGCACGAATGTGGCCTTTTATGCAGACTTGCAGCTCATCGCACAAACCCAAACGCTGAATGTTATTCCCATAGGAGGAAGCGAATCTGGAAGTTTTGAAGTAACCCTTCCGGAAAGCCTTCCAAATAATTTTGTATTGGCAGCGGTGGTGGATGATGATGGAACTGGACTTGGTACTGTTGAAGAGTTGAATGAATTTAATAATGAATTCGATTTGGCTATAGAATTCGGAACCATTCCTCCTATTACCCAATTACCTACCCTTACAGAATGTGACAAAGGTTTTGAAATGGCCTTTTTCGATTTGACCGCTCAAGACGAACTCATTACCCAGAATACCGCCGGAGAATTCAATTACTTCCTTACACAGGAAGATGCCACGGCTAATGTGAATCCGATTACCGATCCTGCACAGTTCGAAAATACGAGCAATCCACAAATGATTTATGTGCGATTGGAAAATGAAATATGTTTTACCACTTCTTCCTTTCAATTGGTGGTAGAACAATGCCCTCCCATCATTTACGAAGGGATCTCTCCCAATGGGGACACCCTAAATGATGTATTGCACATGGATTATGTGGTGAATGTATTTCCTAATTTTAACTTGAAGATATATAGTCGTGAAGGAAATCTCATTTATGAAGGAGGCAACGATGAAGGCGAATGGGATGCCATACCCAACACTGGGATTCTCTACCAAGATAAGTTCGTTCCTGTAGGCACCTATTACTACGTTTTGGTATTGAATCACCCTAATTTCCCGGAACCCTACATTGGTGATGTCTATGTAAACTACTGATGGTTCTCTTGATAAAAATTTCCCTATTTTTATAGGTAGACAAAACCTTCCAAAATGAAAGAAAAGAATGCCTATATCCTTGGGACCGACGCCCAAGAGTTACATCGTTTAGGAATACAACATCAAATTTGGGCCGAAGAAGCGCAAAAAGGTTGGCGTTTGGCTAATTTCAAGGCAGGACAAACACTTTTGGATTTGGGATGCGGGCCTGGATTTTGTACCAAGGAGATGGCATATTTGGCAGGAGAAGAAGGTCGTGTAATCGGCGTGGATAAGTCTGAAGGATATATTGAACATCTTAAGCATATTTCAGAATTATACCATTTGAACATTACGCCTTTGTTGGCCGATTTCAATGAAATGCAATTGGAACCGAACAGCCTGGACGGAATGTATTGCAGATGGGCCATGGCATGGTTGCCCAATCCGAAGGAAATTCTAAAAAAGGTATACGACGCCCTTAAACCCGGTGGAAGAATGGTGATCCATGAATATTACGATTGGTCTACCCACCAAACCGAACCCGAATTGCCCGGACTGAAAAAAGCCATTACCGCTGCCCTGAAAAGCTTTAAGGATTCCCCTGCCGAAATAGACATAGGAAGGGAACTCCCAACTACCCTTTCTAATATGGGAATGAAAATTAATAACCTACGCCTTATGTCCAAGCTTGCCACACCGGACAACGTAACCTGGCAATGGCCCAAGACGTTTTATTACAGTTACTTCCCAAGAATAAAAGAAATGGGCTTCTTAAATGAAGAAGATGTGCAATTGGCATTACAGGAAGTGAATATCTTAGAAAACACTCCTGGAGCCACACTTTGTTGCCCGATTATGATCGAGGTAATTGCGGAAAAGTAATAAACAAGCCATGTTCGATGCATTAATTTCTTCCCTTCACACGTTTGGAATTCAATCTGAAAAGGATATTGCCGAATTCACCAAACGCTTAAAGCCCTTAACTATTCAGAAGAAGGATAGCTTACTGGATTTGGGGGAAACCTGTAGTTTTATGGTGTTTGTAGAACAAGGAAATCTGATTCACTATTATGAAAATGAGGAAGGCGAGGAAGTCATAGTCAAACTATGGATGGAAAACGATTGGGTGGTAGATCACCAAAGTTTTACAACTCAAAGTCCTTCCAAAAATCGAATAGAAGCCTACGAAGATTGCAAAATCTGGCAAATAGGTCTATGCGATATTCATGAGGTCATAGGAATCTCTCCATCTTTTTTTGCGTTGGGCAGAATTTTGGGTAAAGCTTCTTTTGATCCCTCTGGAAGAAGTAAAAAAACCTCTCCTGAAGAAAAATACCGTTCTCTTTTGCAAAATGAGCCCAAACTCCTTCAAAGGTTTCCTTTAAAACTCATTGCCTCCTATTTGGGAATCACCCCGGAAACCCTTAGCCGCGTAAGACAAAAAGTTGTTAGATCCTAATTTCTTGATTTCAATCAAGTGATTTAGCCTTCGGGCGCTTTTAATTTTGTAGTTCATCAAAGAACATTCCCATGAACCAAAAAATTGAAAAAGCGGCTGGCCTTTCCTTGCTTATTGGAGCCTTTCTCATGTTTGTAACAATGGCCCTTCATCCTACCGGAGGAAACTTCGAACACCTCCTTAAAGTAAGGGTTATGGGCACCGTTGTGCATTCCATTGCTTTAGTTTCCATCCCTTTTACATGGATTGGGTTCCGAGGAATTACCAGTAGATTATCCGACGCTACTTTCCTTTCACAGGTAGCCTACGCTTTTATCACCTTTGCCTTGATTGCGGTTATGTTTGCGGCTGCCGCAAATGGATTGGTTCTTTCTGGTTTTATAGGATACTATGCAGATGCTACTCCAGAAGTAGTAGAAACCATTAAGCCAATCCTGTACTACGGCAGCGCTTTTAATCATGCGTGCGACTTTATTTTTATCGCTGGAATATGCATCTCCGTACTTCTTTGGTCCATTGCAATACTTAAAACCAGAGCCTTTCCCATCTGGTTGGGATGGCTTGGATTACCGCTGGCCATAGTGGCATTGCTCCTATGGGCCGCTGGCTTTATTTTCGTAGATCTACATGGTTTCCGGTTATTTATATTCGGAACCGTAGTTTGGATCGTTTGTGCAGGATTTCTTTTGATGCGAACATCGAAAACTACGTAACAACTACTATTCTATATATCCCAATTTCGTTAGGAAAGCATCAGTCATTTCGCCTACAGTCTCACGAGCGGCAGGATCGTTAAAGAAATGGCCCACATTCTCGAATATTTTGTATTCATAATCATTACCCAGTGCATCCATTTTGTCCCTAAACTCAGTAAATTCAGAAATGGGCGCTAAATGATCATTGGTTCCATGAAAAAAGATGGAAGGAACCAGACCCTTATCTACTTGATGAAAGGTAGAAATGGATTCCGCTTTCTGCTCTGATTTTCGAGAGAACCATTCCCCTTTCAGTGTATTGTATGAGGCAGAGTGTACAATAATGGCGTTGGGCTTAGAGCTCAGTCCAGAATTATCCTGTTCTTCATACTCGTCTAAAATGGCCGTACATGCCGCCAAATGCCCTCCAGCTGAAAATCCAGCTGCTACTATCTTATCGGGATCTATACCCAGTGATTCGGCTTCTTTTCGGGTCCACAGAATAGCGGATTTCGCATCTCTCACGCAATCCAAAAGATTGGAGTTGTGAATATCGATGAGTCGGTACTCGAACGAAATAGCCACCATTCCCTTATCACGATATTTCTTACAATTTTTATAGCCCCATTCTGGTATTCCCATAGACCATCCGCCTCCATGAAAAAACAGGTAGGCAGGCCTCTGATCGCCTTCCTTAAAATCTTCAGGATAAAAGATATGCGCTTCAAGCTCAACATTCCCTACGGTCTTGTAGATTTTAATGGCACTGGACTGCTGTTTCCTTTCAGTAGCGGTTTGAACTCGCTCATCGATACGTCTTATGAATTCAGGATTCTTACAATCTTCCCTAAACTGTGGGATTAGGTCTTCTAAATAACTAATACCATAATTATCGATACTCTTATGAAGATGTTCATGGTACAAGTAATCCTTGATGTCTTGATGGGCTTCCAATTGTTGAATCTGCTCATACTTTGGGTGGATTTTTTCTATGGGAGCATCCATATAATATCCAAATTTATAGTCGCCCGTGGATTGCACATCCATATACCCATCTAAGAACAAAACATAATCAAGGGATTTCAATAGATCGGGATTATCAAAAGTTCCTTGGGCAATAGCTTCAAAATAGGTTTTCTCCACAGGAAGCTTTTCATTGGTTTGATAATTGAATAAGGAAGGGTGAACAATTTGGTAGAGTTTCTTTCTATAGCTGATGTCCGCCATTACTTTATCTTCAAAAACCGGGTCGACATGATGCATATCCCTAAATTCATGGTGTGCATTGAGGTAGACTTGTTCCAAGGAATCCAGCACTGCATTGTACGCAGCAGATGGTTGACTAAAAAAATCATCCTTCCCGTTGATATATCTGCGGTTGGCATTAATGATGTCCCGCAAAGACTTCATATGATTGTTTAGTTGTCCCCCTATACCAGAAAACAAAGTTTCAGAAGTAAAGTCGACATGAAGAGAATCGCCCGGTGAGAGGAATAATTCAACCGAATTGGTTTCGTGAGAGAGGCTATGGAAGTTGGGTTTGTCTACCAGTAGCTCAATCTTAAAGGTACCATCCTCGTTTAAGTCGATGATGGAATCCCCTACGCTAAGTCTATCGATCCAAGAATCGGTAAGGGTTACTGGCCCGCTAGCCAATTTGATCGTGTTGGACCAATAGATATTCACTTTTCCTGTGATAATGGCCGGTTCTGCTTCTTGTTGGGTCGTGCACGAAGTTAAGGCGATGCACACCCCTATTAGGAGGTATAAGATTTTGGTGTTCACTTTGTTTAGTTTCTTCTAAGGACTAAACTTTGTTTCAAGTGTTACAGTTAATTGAAAATAGAGATTAAAGAGAAAGGTTGGTAATAACCTAAAAGAGCTTAGGTTAGGAGACTATAGTATCATTCAGACAATCTTTTAGGATATCCCTACCCTATATTATTGATACAAAACATATCTCGGAGGTTTTAGTCCATTTAGTCGCATATAAACAAGCATTTGTCCTCTGTGGTGCGTTATGTGGTCTGCGAGTAATAACAAAACTTGCCTTTTTGTTCTATCCAACCCGAAATAATCCAATCTTTCATCTAGTTTATTTATATCGAATTTTGAAATGAATTCAATGGTTTTGTAGAATGTCTCATCGATTTTAGCAATCATTTCTTTTTTAGATTTATGATCCACCTTTAGTTCAGTATCGGTATTCCAATCACGGGCTATTCGTCCACCCATTAATGATTGACTGTGCCAATCCATTGCCCAGCCAATATGCATTAGGTTTTCTGCAAAACTCAAAGACTCGGGGGTTGCCTTGAAGCTATATTTGTCCTCGGGCATTTCTTCTGCCACGAGAATTAGATACTTCCTTGAATTTTCTAGTCGTTCCAAGTACTCTTTAATAAAAACATCTTGCTGCGCGAAAAGTGGTGCTAAAATTGAAGAAAACAGCACCGTCAAAGTGATTAGGAATACGCTATTCGAGTGTTTCATTTGTTCCGTCTTAGACAACAAATAAAATATTTTAACCGAAGGATTTCAATACTTCTGGGGTGGATTTAAAGGACTAGTCCTTTAATTAGGGCTTTTCCGAATTAAAAGGTCAAAACATTCGACCACTTCAAAACATATATAATTAAAGCGGTGCTTGCCATACTTGAAAATAAGAGGCTTTGCCAGAAATAAAGCTTATTCCCCCAAACAGTCAGCCACTTTTTACCGTATGTTTTTCGCACATAAGCTCTCATACTCTTGTATATAAGAAAACCCAATATCAAAAAAATGACTCCTGCTATGATCCAAACGTTTTCCATATATCGAATTTTTACTGTTACTAAAAGCAATAGGTAACAGTAATATAGTGAATTATATCCAATTCTGAATGAGAAATCAAACCTGTATGAGCCTTATAAGTTATTGACAACCATTTTATTCTCCGTTTTCAATAATAATGACTCCCTTTTTCACTCTAATTAGCCACATAAACCAATAGTCAACTGGTTGATTTTTGTAATTGGTTATATTCCAATCAGAGAGGTGAGGAATTAAACCTATTACCCTTTAGCTTTTGTAGCTAGTTATTTCCATTCGTTTTATTTGATTTTTCACCTCTAATTCAGTGTTATTAATTTCATTTTGGTCAAGTCCATTATAAATTGAAAAGAAGTTCTCTTTATCAGATTCAGATTCCTTTTCCAAAACGAACTCTACACCAATTAAAACATATTCAGATTCATTATTCTCTTCGTAAAAATCATAGGTCAAAATATTGATTCCTTTAATTGTTCTATTCAGACTATTTCTTAGTTCTGCTTTTGGGTTTTCTTTCCAAGCCAATGGTATTTCATCTCCACCTCCATACCAATCTAGTTTTTCAGACAGTTCAAACGAGTTAATAGTCATGCTGAATTCGTCCAATTGGTAGGCCGTAAATTCAAATCTCTTTTCGTCAATTTCGAGTACTACTGGTCCATCAGCAAGCCATTCATCTTTTTTAATATTCCACATTAACCAAAATTTTTCAATTTTTTTCCCCATAAGTTCAGATAGAGTTTTGTCAAACTCATTCTTGAAACTTTCAGCATTATTGTGAAATTTTGGTTTAAAAGATGGAATTCCAAGCATTTTTTTTATTGACTATAACTGTTGGATATTTAAAAACGTTCGCGTATAAATGTAACAGTTTTATGTTGGAATGCTTAACCTTTAAGACAGCTATAGCAAACCTGAGATTCCACAGACTAAAGCTTCAAGGAAAATGCTACTTCCCTGTTTACTAGAGTCAACCAAAACATCACACTATACATTTTTTCTATATTTGTTTGTTTTTAATTTAAAATGTACAGCCGTTCAAGGCAGAATGTCAAACTTGATGTATTGATATATAATCTGTTTTCGTAAGGTTAAAAAGATCAAGTTTTCATAAAATTATTTCGTTATATGCCAAAACCATCAATTTTCAGGATTTGCATTACTCCAACTATTATTTCATTCCTATTTCTAATTTCTAGTTGTACGGATTCTAAATTAGAGTATTCATTAGAAGCAAAATTAAATCCTAATGGGATTTCTCCATTAACAGCAGTAATTAAAGTTGTATCTGACAAGGAGTGCAGCGCAACAATTAAAGTTTTGGGAGAAAGTCCAATGGAACAATCTTTTGAAACACTTGCAAAAAACCTCGATATACCTGTTGTAGGTTTATACGCGAATAGAACTAATGAAGTTGTTGTTACCCTCAAATATGAAGGGGGAATGGTTACCGATACTTTGAAAATAGATACAGAAAAATTGCCAGATTATTTTCCTAGAATTGAAATCAATAAAATAGACCGATCCAACATGGAAGCGGGGATGCATTTATGTGATATTCATTATGCTAAAAATGGTACGTACGATTCGCGACCTTTCATTTTCGACGATCAAGGAGAAGTACGTTGGTATTTAGACTTAAGCTTTTTTGGTGATATTATTTGGCCTATCCAACGGTTAAATGACGGAGTATTGTTAGTTGGCGGGACCAATGAAATTCACGAATATGATATGCTGGGAAAAACGCTTAAAAAGAGCGCTATTGATAAAAAGTATCGTATACATCACGATATTATCGAGCTCCCGGATGGTAAATTGTTGATTCCAGTACGAAAGGATGGCGCACTTATACAAGTTAATGGAAAACTCATCCCCTCTTTTAATGATTTTATTATACTATACAATAGGGATACTAATAAAGTTGAAAAGGAATGGGATCTTGCTAAACATTTAGATGTAAGTCGACAGTTAATAAATAAAATGACATCTAGTGATTGGTTGCATATGAATGGAATTGCCTATGATTCATCGGACAATTCAATTATAGTATCAGGTAAAAATCAAGGACTCATAAAAATATCTTGGGAAGATGAACTGCAATGGATTATGGCACCTAAAAAAGGTTGGGGTGTATCTGGTAGGAACGAAGATGGATTTGACACGAATCCTTATTTGTTAACGGCTGTAAATTCTGAAGGAAAGCCTTATAATGATAAAGTTCAAAATGGTATTGAAAGCGCGCCAAACTTTGATTTTCCTTGGGGACAACATGCTCCGAAATTATTACCAAACGGCAATATAATTCTATATGATAATGGATTCTCTCGGAATTTTATACAAAAAGTGAATTACTCTCGTGCCGTAGAATATGAAGTAGACAAAGAGAGTTTGACAGTAAAACAAAACTGGCAATATGGTAAGGAAAGAGGATCTAAATTTTTCTCCATGCTTATAAGTGACGTAGATTATTTATCAACTTCAAAAAACATTTTGGTTACTTCCGGATTTATATATCATAATGCTAAAATCGTCGAAGTAAGCTATCCTAATAACGAAGAGATCTTTGAAGCAACACTTTATTTTAGTAGCCTTAATGGTAATAAAACCTTTAACTGGGGTCAGCTGGATATTTTATACCGTTCTGAACGATTTAAACTTCAATATTAATTTCTTAGTGGTAAGGAATTATGGGCTATTCAATCGCAACTAGAAGAATTTATATTTAAAATATGAATAGCTACATCACCAATGGAGAAAAGTAGTGTTCATTAAAATAATTGACTAAAACCAAAATAGTATGTCTATTAAAATAATAGGAGCAGGATTTCCAAGAACAGGAACAACAACCCTTAAAAGATGTTTAGAAATTCTAGGTCATTCTAAAGTTTATCATATGAAAGAGCTTATTGTAAACCCAGAAAGACTACATCATTGGAAAACACTTGCCGAAACTGGAGATACAGATTGGGAGGCATTGTACAGTGGGTATGATGCTACTGTAGATTTCCCAGGCTATCCTTGGTATAAAAATCATATGAAACGTTATCCAGATGCCAAGGTAATTCTTACTGTAAGAGATTTTGAAAGCTGGTATAAAAGCGTGGATAAAACTGTTTTTAGAGCAGGACCGCAAACACCCGCAGAAAAAATTATGATGATGGGCAAATTGTTAATGAATTCTCGTGTTAGAAATGTTGTAAAATGCATTAAATTTTTTAAAAAAATATTTTTTGCGGGTGAACTTAAAGGAAGATTTGAAGACAAAGCTTATGCAGAAAAAGTATGGAACGATCACATTGCAGAAGTTAAAGATTATGTTCCAGCTGATAAATTATTGGTATATGATGTACGGGATGGTTGGGAACCATTATGTAAATTTTTGGGCGTTGAAGAACCTGCAGATCCACTTCCGCATTTAAACAAAAAGGAAAATTTTAAAGAAATGCTTCCAAAGCTAATGAAAGGTGAAATGGTATAAATGAATACGGATAGCGGGAAAGTTAAATTAGCATTATTATTGGTTAGTTGTTTAACCATAATGTCAATGATTACCATATCTGCATCTTTACCTGATATGGCCGATACATTTTCTGATATACCTAAAGGAAAAAAACTTGTAAAACTTGTATTGTCATTTCCAGGATTATTCATTGCATTAAGCGCTATTTTTGCTGGAATAGTCATTGATAAATTTGGAAGACTTAAACTTTTAAGTGTAGCATTAGTTATTTATGCTATTGCTGGAAGTTCTGGATACTGGTTAAAGAATATTTATCTTATTTTGACCGGTAGAGCACTACTTGGAATATGTGTAGGTATTACCATGACAATTGCAACAACATTGGTAGCCGATTATTATCAAGGAAAGGAAAGGCAAAAATTTGCGGGAATCCAAATCGCAGTCATGTCTTTGGGAGGGATTATTTTTATTACCCTAGGTGGAATTTTAGCTGATATAAGTTGGAGAGTGCCATTTTTACTGTATTTATTTTCTTTACTTATTATTCCATTTACCTATTTGTTCTTAAAAGAACCAAACAAAAATGTAGAGGCTAAATCAGATGTAAAACGAACAAAATCACCAAGAACTATTTGGTTTGTGTTTGTAAACATCATGCTCATGTGGATTTTGTTTTTCATCATTCCAATTCAAATTCCATTCTATTTAAAATCAATAGGTGTTGAAAAAAACGCACTAATAGGTATTGCAGTAGCATCAAGTACTTTCTTTTCAGCAATCGGAGCCATTTCATTTTCAAAAATAAAAGATACGTTTTCATTTAAACAAATTTTTGGATTTGGGTATTTGTTAATGGCATTGTCATTTTTTTGTATTACTTATGGAGATTCTTATAACTCGGTTATGATGGCAATGATTCTTGCAGGATTAGGAATGGGAGTTATGATACCAAACGCAAATGTTTGGGTAATGCAACTTGCTCCTCCTGAGATACGAGGTAGGGAAATTGGAAGATTAACAACCTTTTGGTTTATGGGTCAATTTTTATCGCCAATAATTTTCATTCCTTTTTTAGATTGGCTTACCCAAGCACAATTGTTTTTTATGATTTCTTGCTTTCTTTTAGTCTTAAGTATTCTTATGTTCTCATTTGGCTACATAAAAAGTGAGAAGATTTAATGAAATACGAAGACCTACACACATATTCTGTAGAGAAATTATTTGGCTCAATAAGGTTAAATGTTTTAAGGCAAGATCATCATATTAGAATGCACGAATTTCTTTGAACTCGAACTTCACGGAAAACGATATTTTCGTCAATGAATGGAGTTAAGGACATGTTTCAATCACTGACAATGCAAAATCCACCAGAAATTGATACTTGTCCGTATTATTTGTGGTTCCAATACTATGAACAAGGGTCGCCCGTTCTCCAATGCCTAAACTTTCATATTGATTCAGGATAGTGATTCCATTATTAGGATCATGAATATCGGGATTTACTGGATCTGTGGAAGAACCTGGTTCCCTTTTGTATACAAAATAAATGGGGGGTGAAACATTCGTAACATCATTGGGTGGATACCACCAACTGGGAAAGCTCCAAGCATTGCCAGGAAGCGCATTGTACATATAAAGCCCTTTGACGTTAGGGTTTTCCCTATGCCCATATTTCCAACTTAAAATACTCCCCCGCGAAGAACCTCCGATAATAAAATTAGACGTATCAAGATTGTAGGTAGTTGCATTATCAATAACCCACTGAAACATAAGTTCTGCATCATTCCATCCCGTTTCGACTTCATCCGATGTATTTACCGACGTAAGGGATTCCCAAGCAATAACGGTGATACCCTGTGCATTCAAATCTTCAACGATGGAGTTTGGCATCGATGTATTTCCGCCATTTCCGTGAGCATCAAAATAAACTGGGGTTGGACAATCGGATGCTGCTTTGTAAAGATCGAGGAACTGTCTCGGTTCGGTACCATACTGCAATCCCTTTAAGACTAGACTTTCAGTTAATGGAGGATTAGTAGTTCCTTCCTCTTCCGCATTACATGAGACAAAGCACAAAGCGAAAAGTAGAATCTTCAAAAGTATTTTCATGTGTGTGCGTGGTTTTGAATAACCATTGGACTACAGAAATGGTAAAAGGTTTAGTGTTACTTATCAAAATCCTTAAGTTCAAAAGGACATTTTAGAATGCCCAAGTTTCCGTAAATTTGCACCTCACAAAAGAATTATGAAATTCAAAATCGTTTCCGATTTTAAACCCACAGGAGATCAGCCTGAAGCCATTGCTTCCTTGGTAGACGGCATCACCTCTGGAGAACCCTATCAGACTTTGTTAGGGGTTACTGGTAGTGGAAAAACATTTACGGTGGCCAATGTGGTGGAACGCGTACAAAAGCCCACTTTGGTCTTGGCGCACAACAAGACTCTAGCGGCTCAATTGTACAGTGAGTTTAAGCAGTTCTTCCCAGATAATGCGGTGGAATATTTTGTTTCCTACTACGATTACTATCAACCAGAAGCTTATATTCCAACGAGCGGAACTTATATAGAAAAGGACCTTTCCATTAATGAGGAAATCGAAAAAATGCGACTGAGCACCACTTCTTCCCTACTTTCAGGAAGAAGGGATGTTATAGTAGTCGCCTCGGTTTCCTGCCTATATGGTATTGGAAACCCTGCAGAATTTCAGAAAAACGTAATCTCTCTAAAGCAAGGACAGGTTATTTCCAGAACCAAGCTATTACATCAATTGGTGCAAGGACTCTATTCGCGTACCGAAGCAGAGTTCAGCAATGGACGTTTCCGAATTAAAGGGGACACCGTAGATGTGTACCCAGGGTATGCCGATGATGCCTTCAGGATTCACTTCTTTGGAGATGAAATTGAAGAAATTGAAGCTTTTCGACCAGCCACCAACGAGGTTATCGAAAAATATGACCGATTGAATATTTATCCGGCTAACATGTTTGTGACTTCGCCAGATGTATTACAAGGAGCCATTCGCAACATTCAGGATGATTTGGTGAAGCAGATCGATTATTTCAAGGAAATTGGAAAGCATTTGGAAGCAAAACGCTTGGAAGAACGTACCAATTTTGATCTGGAAATGATCCGTGAGTTGGGTTATTGTAGTGGAATTGAGAACTATTCGCGATATCTAGATCAACGACTACCGGGAACTCGTCCCTTCTGTCTTTTGGACTACTTCCCAGACGATTATTTAATGGTGGTTGATGAAAGTCACGTATCCATTCCACAGGTAGGCGCCATGTATGGAGGGGATCGCAGCAGAAAGGAGAATTTGGTGGAATACGGTTTCCGACTTCCGGCAGCCATGGATAACCGCCCCTTAAAATTTGAAGAGTTTGAAGCCTTGCAGAATCAAGTGATTTACGTAAGTGCCACACCTGCGGACTATGAGTTGGAAAAAACAGGAGGGGTTTATATTGAACAGATCATACGTCCTACGGGATTATTGGATCCACCCATTGAGGTGCGTCCCAGTTTGAATCAGATAGATGATTTACTGGAAGAAATCCAGCAACGTGTGGAAAAGGACGAACGGGTGCTGGTTACTACCTTGACCAAACGCATGGCAGAAGAGTTGACCAAATATATGGCCAGAGTTCAGATTCGCTGTCGATATATTCACAGCGATGTAGATACCTTAGAACGAGTAGAGATCATGCAGGACCTGCGATTGGGATTGTTTGATGTTCTTGTTGGGGTCAATTTATTAAGGGAAGGATTGGATTTACCCGAAGTATCCTTGGTCGCCATCTTGGATGCGGACAAAGAAGGTTTTTTGAGAAGTAACCGATCCCTTACCCAAACTGTGGGGCGCGCCGCGCGTAATATAAATGGAAAGGCGATCATGTATGCGGATAAGATTACTAAAAGCATGCAGGGCACTATTGATGGCACCAATTACAGAAGAAGCAAGCAGATTGCCTATAATGAGGCCAATGGAATAACACCACAGGCGATTAAGAAGAGTTTGGATAATGCATTGACCAAGGCGAAGACCAATTCCTACTCCTTGGAAACGGCAGAAAGTCTTTTGGCAGCAGAGCCCGAAAATGAATATTTAACCCGTCCGCAATTGGAAAAGAAAATCCGTGACACGCGAAAAGAAATGGAAAAAGCGGCCAAAGAATTGGACTTTATGATGGCGGCAAGGTTGCGGGATAAAATAAAAGTGTTTCAAAAGCAACTTGAGGAAGTGCAGTAACTTACCCTATCCCCTCGAGCATTGTCGAGGCAGAAAGCAAAGCTTTAGGCCGAAGATAGTAAGCGTAGCTTATCGAGAGGTTAATAGAAATGAACAAATTTAGGTCTCGACTGCGTTCGACCTGACATTCTAAAAGTTTACCATAAACAAGTACCCGAGGAGACAACATATAAATGAACGATTACCACCCAGATTCCATTCGACTAAATAAGGCCATAAGTGATAGTGGCTTCTGCTCGCGCAGACAGGCAGACAGCTTCATTGAAAAAGGAGAGGTAACCATAAATGGAACCGTCGCAGGTTTGGGCGATAGGGTCATGCCCAATGATGAAATTCGGGTGAAGGGTGCCCTCATTACCGACAATGAGAACCTTGTCTACATCATGCTTAACAAACCTGTTGGAATCACCTGCACTACAGATCAGCGGGTAAAAGGCAATGTGGTAGATTTTATTGGTCACGAGGAGCGTATATTTCACATAGGCCGTTTAGACAAACCCAGTGAAGGACTTTTGTTGATGACCAATGATGGGGACATCGTGAATAAAATCCTTAGGGCCGGTAATAAACACGAAAAAGAATATATCGTAAAGGTAGACCGTCCTATTTCGGATGAATTTATTAGAAGAATGTCCAATGGTGTACCCATTTTGGATACCATTACTAAAAAGTGCAAAGTGGAACGGATAAGCCGTTATGTATTCCGGATCATACTGGTGCAAGGGTTGAACCGTCAAATCCGTCGTATGTGTGAGTACCTGGGTTATGAAGTGACTAGCTTGAAGCGGATCCGTATCATGAACATGAAATTGGGGAACCTTCCCGTGGGTAAATGGAGGGACTTGACCCAGGATGAACTAAAAGGCCTTAAGGCGTCATTACAAGATTCGGATAATAGTTCCTTTGTAGACCAGATGGAAAAAGGAACGGGCGGAAAAAGAAGGAGAAAGAGATAAAATTGAAGGTTTCAAACTACCCCATTTAGATTTCGTAATTGCTCTCCAGATCATTAACCCTTTTCTTTAATTCCTCTTTTAATTCCTTTATTTTATCGGCATATTTTGGGTCATCGATTAAATTATGTTTCTCCTCAGGATCATTTGTTAAATCATAGAATTGATCCGGCTCAAAGAAATGAGGCATATTCGTATAGGCCTCGCACTCTGCCCAATCTCCTCCTGGCACCATAACCAACTGCCCAAAAGGTTTGTTAGGATCTGTATTTATGACTGGACGACCATTTCTTTCCTTAAATCGATTGTACTCATCCAAAATTGCTTTCCGTTTTTTGTACGACAAATCCCTTCCCGACTCTGGATACCTAACGGTATAATATTTAAAACCATCCTTAACAATAGCCCTAGCATATCCCAATTCGTGGTACATGGCTGCTCTTTCTTTGTATTTCTTCTTCTCTAATGCCGATTTAAAACTATAACCATCGAAGTCCGCCGCTCCTTTATAACCTGCATACTCCAGAAGAGTGGGCAAAAAGTCCACGTTACTCACCGGCGTTTCCAAGACATTTCCTACTTTGAAGCCACCACTCCTCCATATAAAGGCTTCCGAATTAATACCCTTTTCATATAGTGACCCTTTCAATTCCTGTCCATGATCATTAAAAAAAACTATAATCGTATTGTCCAGAAGTTCCTCTTGCTCTAGTTTGGCAAATAATGCGCTTAAGGCATCATCCAACCACAACAAATTTTCTTTTTCCCTATCTCGTAACCCTTTTTGTCGCAACCTTACTTTAAGGGACATAACATTTCTATAAGTAGGTTCCAAGCCAGGATCCCCTTTCATCAATTCTTGATAATATTTGTCTATTATGCCTTCATGGCGAGGTAATACATCGGGAGCCTTTTCTAAAATTCCCTTGGGTGTAATTCTCCTATCCGACATCCAAGAACGTTCGGGGATGTGCGGACCATGAGGTAATGTAGTCGCGAAGTAGAGCATAAAGGGTTCGCTTTTATTTTGATCTATAAACTCCAAACCCTTTTCGGTGATCCAATCCATATTATGGCTAGCCAGTTTTCTAACTCCTAACCAATTGGGATTATTATGGTATAGCGCATCTGCATAATCGAACCCGCAATTTCTAATATCTTCTTGGAGCTTCTCGTATTTGTCCTCTAGTCTTTTTTTCACCAAGGAATCATAGGGATCTGCAGCCAAATTTATAGCAGGATATTTTTTCTCCTGGGAGGAACTTTCAATTACGTGATTCTTACCTACAAAACCTGTGTTGTAGCCTAACTCTTTAAAATAATGCCCCATGGTTTTTTGGCCTCCGGGCACTATAAAGCTATTCCATTGGACCACCTTTTGTCCATCATTGCTGGATGTCGTCTTAAGAAAACTCTCGTTGGTAGCCCTGCTAGCATAATTTCCTGTTAAACAACTATACCTACTGGGCGTACAAACAGGAGAAACAACCTTCATATTATCCAGCCACACCCCTTCTAGGGCCAAACGATCTATAGCCGGTGTAAGATTGGCAGGCGCCCCCGAAGTAGTAACCCCTGCGGCAATGTTATTGAACATTTCAGGGTACATATCATCGACAATGAAAAAAATTACATTGGGTTTCTCGGGTTCATTGTTACATCCCAACAGGACACAAAAACCACATAAAGCAATGATTTTCAATGAAATAGACCTCATAACACTTTTTCTTAAGCAATAGGTATTTGCCAACGAATGTAATAATAGACACTTGCTTCGCGAACAACCTATTTCAAATTAATAAAAAGTATTTACAATTGCTTTATTTTCAGGTCAGAAATACGGAAGATTTAATAAAAAAATAACCGCGCATCGATTGAGTAATGCGCGGCCTTTTTCAACTAACTAACCAAATTAAATTTCAATTATGAAATCTCAACCATTTTTTTAATATCTTCTTTCCCTTCTTTTTTAGGAAGTGTGATGGATAAAATTCCATCTGTATATTCAGCTTTTATATCTTCTACGTTCACCGTTTCAGGTAAGGTAAAAGTACGGGTAAACTTACCGTAACTAAATTCTTTTCTAGTAAACTGGTTTTTGTTGTTTTCAGTGTCTGCAGAGTCTCGCTTTGGGGCAAACTTCGAGGACACTTTCAATACATCTTTTTCAATTTCGATAGCAAAATGTTCCTTCTTATAACCGGGAACAGCTAAATCGATGACAAAGGTCGTAAAATTTTCCGAAATATTTACAGCGGGTTTCCTAAAGTTTTCATAATTAGGGACATCCAACCGATTTTCAGTAAAAAATTCATCAAAAATTGATGGAAACCAAAAGTCATTCTTCTTAACTATTTTCATGATATTTTATTGTTTAAAGTTCCTATTATTTTGCAGAGTTTATTGCAAAAGGAATTCCAAACGGGAAAACAGGTCATTTTGTCCGTTTTATGGGGTAAATGAATGACTTTTTGTCTTATTTAGCTATAAAATTAGTTATAGTAGGCCTGGAAAATCTGAATCAATTCCTGAGGAGGGATGACTCTATCTTCATATTTCTCCATTTTCTGAAGAATTTGGTCAATGGCCGCTGGGCGAATACCCATTTTTAAACCGAAGTTCTTTAAAACGATCACTTCATTTTCATGAATTTCGCGATCCACATTCATCACCAATACCAATTTGTGGAAATGTGTAATTCGCTGTAATTCGGATAGAATGGGTTGTGAAGGAATGGGATGCTCCAATAAATCCCTGAAGTCGGCTTCCGAAATTTCCATGCGCTTCGATAAGCGATAAATAAAATCGAACTCCGATTGGGTAAACTTTTCATCGGCCTTGGCTAGGACGATTAAATCACTTAAAAGGGCTTTGCTGTGTTCGTTTTGCATACTTCAAAAATAAAAAATCCCGATGACATGAGCCATCGGGATGTTCTGTTGTTTTTGAAAAACCTACTTACCGGAGATTAATCTAATCGGCACTTTATACTTTTTACCTTCGTCCAATTTGTTGGAAAGCTTCTGGTAATTCAGTCTGCTCTTCACAAATCGCTCAATTCTTTGGTTATCTGTATCTACAGAAAGTACTACCAATTCGCCATCTTCATTGAACATGACTACGGCAGTGGTGTTAATCTCTTTTTTAATCTCAAAAGAAGGGTTCTCTAAAAGGTACCCAATTTCTTCAGTTACGGTCGTCGGTTTTTTCTTGTCTACCAAGCCATTGCTTGCAGATAAAGTGGTAGCTACTAATAGCACCATGGCTAACATAATTGATTTGATTGTTTTCATAACAGTTCGTTTTATGATGAATAATTAAGTGATTGATGAACACCTATATAGACGATAGCTTTGGAAGAAATGTTACTCGACCATGCTCATTTTAACTATTTATTAACCGACGTTAACCTTGCTTAACACAAAAGCATAAAAAAACCCTTGTTTTGATAACAAGGGCTTCTTTTATATATATTTTCTGAACTGTTATGCCAGTACCGCCTGAACTTTATCGGCAGCTTCCTGAAACTGAATCGCAGATTGCACATCCAATCCACTGTTGTCGATCAATTCCTTCGCAATATCCGCATTGGTTCCTTGCAAGCGCACGATGATCGGCACGTTGATGGTTCCCATGTTTTTGTAAGCATCTACAATTCCTTGGGCTACACGATCGCAACGTACAATTCCCCCGAAGATATTTACCAGAATAGCTTTTACATTAGGATCCTTAAGGATTAAGTTGAAAGCCGTTTCCACACGCTCAGCATCGGCTGTTCCTCCAACATCCAAGAAGTTAGCTGGCTCTCCACCTGCTTGCTTAATAAGATCCATGGTTGCCATGGCCAATCCTGCTCCGTTTACCATACAGCCTACATTACCATCAAGATCAACGTAGTTTAATCCTACTTCTCCCGCTTCTACTTCCACTGGGTTTTCCTCACGCTTATCGCGCATTGCCAGATAATCTTTGTGACGGTACAACGCATTTCCATCTAAAGTTACCTTGGCATCTACGGCTATTACCTTATCATCACTGGTCTTTAAAACCGGATTGATTTCAAATAAGGAAGAATCCGACTTAACGTATGCCGTGTATAATGCGTTCACAAACTTTACCATCCCTTTAAAAGCCGTTCCGCTCAATCCGAGATTAAAAGCAATTCTTCTCGCTTGGAAAGGCAACAAACCTGTCGCGGGATCGATCTCCTCCGTAAAGATAAGGTGTGGGGTTTCTTCGGCAACAGTTTCAATGTCCATTCCTCCCTCAGTAGAATACATAATCATATTCTTACCGGTTGCACGATTTAGCAATACACTCATGTAATACTCTTCCGGCTCACTGTCGCCAGGATAATAAACGTCCTCTGCAACCAACACTTGATGCACTTTCTTTCCTTCCGCACTGGTTTGTGGTGTAATTAGGTTCATCCCAATAATCTGGCCAGCCAATTCCTTCACCTCATCCAAATTCTTGGCTAATTTTACACCTCCACCTTTTCCGCGTCCACCTGCATGAACCTGGGCTTTGATTACATGCCACCCGGTTCCGGTATCTTCGGTTAATTTTTTTGCTGCTTCCACAGCTTCATCCGCAGTTTGTGCTACAATACCACGTTGGATTTCTACTCCAAAACTGTTCAATATCTGTTTTCCTTGATATTCGTGTAAGTTCATTGTGCGTCTATTTTTTTAGCAGCCACAAAAGTAATAAATGTTGTCGAGAGAATGTGTTTGAAAAGGTGATTTTTGTGGGTTGGTGGGTTGATTCGTCGATTTTTTGATTTTTTGATTTGTTGATGGATTGAAACGTTTGACTGTTTAATCGTTGAAATGCTTAATTGAATAACATCTTGCTCCTCACTCCTCACTCATCACTCTTCACTCATCACTCTTCACCCTTCACTCCTCACCCTTCGCTCTTCACCCTTCACTCTTCACCCCTCACTTCCACCTCCTTTCACAAAATTTTATGCCGCCATCTCCTTTTAATTGAATCTTACCTACTACTTTTACAGCTTCAAAAATTTTTAAACCTTTAAAAAACCTGAGTTAAAATGACAAATCAAGACCTTTTAGCGATCGCTCGGGAGTTCGGAAGTCCCGTGTACGTGTATGATGCCCAAAAAATGGCAGGGCAGTATAAACGCTTACAAGATGCCTTCAAAAAGGTCAAACAGGTTAAAATAAATTATGCAGTAAAAGCACTTTCCAACATTAGCGTATTGAAATACTTGAAATCATTGGGAGCGGGTATGGATACGGTCTCCATTCAAGAAGTACGGCTGGCATTGGAAGCAGGTACAGCACCTGAAGATATTATTTATACACCCAATGGCGTTTCATTGGAAGAAATAGAAACCGCAGTAACATTAGGTGTACAGATAAACATCGATAATCTTTCCATACTGGAACAGTTCGGGGCCAAATATCCGAGCGTCCCTGTATGCATCCGCATAAACCCCCATGTAATGGCGGGCGGTAACACCAATATTTCAGTAGGGCATATTGACAGTAAGTTTGGTATTTCCATTCATCAATTACCCCATATCAATCGAATTGTGGAAAACACGGGGATGCGAATTAACGGCATTCACATGCATACGGGAAGTGATATTCTTGATATCGATGTGTTCTTGTATGCTTCAGAAATTTTATTCGATACGGCTAAGCATTTCAGCGAATTGGAATTTATTGATTTCGGAAGTGGATTCAAGGTTCCCTACAAAGAAGGAGACATTGAAACCAATGTAGAAGAAATGGGGAAGAAACTGAGCAAACGTTTCAATGAGTTCTGTAAAGAATATGGCAAAGAACTTACCTTGGCTTTCGAGCCTGGAAAGTTTTTGGTGAGCGAGGCAGGAAAATTTCTGGTGCAAGTGAATGTAGTGAAGCAAACCACCTCTACCGTTTTTGCCCAAGTGGACAGTGGATTCAACCATTTAATTCGCCCCATGTTGTATGGCAGCAGACATGAAATTGCAAACATTAGCCACACCAATGGCCGCGAGCGCTTTTATAGTGTGGTAGGGTATATCTGTGAAACGGACACCTTTGCAAACAATCGAAGAATCTCCGAAATAAGCGAGGGGGATATCCTTGCCTTCAGCAATGCCGGGGCTTATTGTTTTAGCATGGCGAGCAACTACAATAGTCGCTACCGTCCGGCCGAAGTACTTTGGTATAATGACAAAGCCCATCTCATTAGAAAACGGGAAACATTCGACGACCTGATTAAAAATCAGGTTGCCGTAGCGTTATAGCATAAGCCCTCAGATGAGGGCTTTTTTTATGGTTTTCAATTATTTGAAGTACATTTAGGGAAACATCTTATCGATGAATAGTAGACTTCGACTTTTCCTCCTTCCTTTACTCCTGCTTATTTTTGGTTCGGGTGTGGCACAAACAAAACCTACATACGAGAAGGAACTTTTCGTTTCGCAAAAGGATACGCTCCCCTATCGTATTCTATTTCCAAAAGACTTTAATGAACAAAAGTCATATCCACTACTCGTTTTCCTACATGGCTCTGGCGAACGTGGAAATGACAATGAAGCCCAGTTGGTGCATGGTTCGTATTTATTTTTGGAAGCATCCGTTCGTAAGACGTATCCCGCTATCGTCGTTTTTCCACAATGCCCTACAGGCAAGTCTTGGAACAATGCCACAACAAGGGAATCTTTTCAAGGACGTATTTTTGATTACCCTGAAACGATTGAAGAGAATGAAACCCTGGATCTTCTGGAAGGCTTGCTCAAAGATATTCAGCAAAGACATCTTATAGACGAACAGAGAATATATCTAGGTGGATTGTCTATGGGCGGCATGGGTACTTTTGAAATGCTCCACAGAAACCCGGAGCTTTTTGCGGCAGCATTCGCCATTTGTGGGGGTGCCAATCCCAAAATTGCCGAAAAGATCAAAGACACTCCTATTTGGATTTTTCATGGAAAAAAGGACGATGTCGTTCCTGCACACTATTCAGAGAAAATGCACGAAGCCTTAAAAGCTGCAGGGGGGAATTCTACAATCACCTTATATCCTAAAGTGAAACATGATAGTTGGACAAATACTTTTGAAGAGCCACAGCTTTTACCTTGGCTTTTTTCAAAATCTCTATAACTAACCAAAACCACCTGACATGAAAAACTTGTATTATCTAGGCATTGCCATTGGACTAGGGCTTCTTATCTATTTCTACGGATTCAATTTTGATAATATGTCCGAGACAGAACTCGTAAATGCAGTTCTATATTGGTATGTTCCCCTCATATTCGGAATTTATGGTATCGCGGCACTTTACATTAAAAAGAAGATGAAGGATCACAGCTTGAGTCCCGTTAAGTATGTTTTTTCTGGCAAAGACGGCGCGTTAATTATTCTGGTAGCGCTCATTGGCTGTGGCGGATTGATAGGCCTTTTTCTCTTTCTCATCCCCTTAGCCTTGGTGAAGGTAGCGGATATGCGATTTGACTTGAAAGTAGCCCTTTTGGGGACTGCGCTGTGCCTATTGCTATTATATTTATTCTTCAAGGTATTATGGCCTGCGCTATAAATTCAATAAAAAATCGAAGTCATGAAATTCACTTGTACAATAGAAATTGATCGGCCACAACAGAAGGTTGCCGAATTATTTGCCGATCCTAATTATCTGAAGGAATACCAAGATACCTTTATAAGCAAGGAATTGCTTGAGGGCGAGGAAGGGAAAGCTGGAGCTAAGTCTAAAATGCTATACAAACAAGGAAAGAAAGGGCGAATGGAGCTAACGGAAACCATTTTGGAAAACAACCTCCCCCATTCCTTTTTAGGGCAGTACCACCACAAAGACATGGACAATACCATGCGCTGTGAATTCATCCCGTTAAGCGATTCCCGAACGCGTTACATTTCAGAAATAGAGTACACCGCTTTTAGAGGGTTTATGCCAAAGCTGTTCGCCAAGCTATTTCCGGGATTGTTCAAAAAACAGGTGCAGAAGTGGCTGGATAATTTTAAGGCATTTGCCGAAAAACAGGATGCCTAAATGAAATATGTCTTTTTTCTAATATGCCTAGGAATCTTTACGGTTGCCTGTAATAATGAACCGCAAAGTCCACTGGACATTGCTTTACAAAGTGAGCATCCCGCGATTTCAAAGGTTATGGAAAGGAGTGATTATTTCGAAGTTCAGATCTTATATACTCAAATTGAAAGGGATTCAACAGGAAAAGTTTCATTTAAGGACCATTCCTTTCGGTTAGATAGCACGCATTATTTCTATCCGGCAAGTACGGTGAAGTTTCCTACCGCGGTTCTGGCCTTAGAGATCATAGAGCCTTCCCATAAACTACACACCAATTCCACCTACTATCTTTCTCAAGATACGGTACCTCATTCCATTGCGGACGACGTTCGGCAAATATTTACCGTAAGTGACAATGCCGCCAATAATCGCTTGTACGAGCTAATGGGCCGGGACTATATAAATGGAAAATTGACCAGCAAAGGAATTCCTTCTGTACGCATTGCACATAGACTATCTGTAGCACGTGCTTCGTACCCCAGATTGGATACCCTTCGATTTACATACCAAGATACTTTTATTACTTGGGCCGCGGTTCCAGATTCTCCTTTATATCCGCTGGATCATAATAAGTTCGATGGATTGAAAAAAGGAAAGGGTTTCATGAGAAACGACTCTTTAATCGACCAACCTATGGACTTCTCCGAGAAGAATCATTTTCCATTGCAAGCACAGCATGAATTAATGAAGCGGATTTTCTTCCCTGAAAATTTCGAGGTATCCGAACGTATTCAAATTTCTGAAGCGACCTTACAGTTACTTAAAAAGCATATGCACTTAGTACCCAGAAAAAATGGATATGAAGAAAGTGACTATTATGATGGGTACTGTAAATTCTTTCTATTTGGCGATACCAAAGAACGCATCCCAGATCATATTAAGATATACAACAAAGTGGGGTATGCCTATGGCACGCTGACAGATACCGCTTATATCGTAGATGAAAAAGAAGGAATCGACTTTTTACTCTCGGCAACGATTTTGGTAAACCAGAATGGCATTTTTAATGATGATACTTACGAATACGATGAGATTGGGATTCCGTTTCTGGCACAATTGGGTAGGGAAATCCATCGTCAAGAAAAAATGGAAAAGTAGTATTTAGTCAGGTAGATTCCTTCCAAAAAGCCGAATCAATAAAGCATGATACGGATTCTTCCTGTTCCATCTTTTACCCGACGCCCTCGCACGTCTTATCTTCCCAAGTGTATGGACAGCGTGTATAAACACGAGGGAAACTACAATGGCAATTATGAAATAAACAACTTCTGAATTCACAAGAATTGCATTTTCGCGGGCTAAAATCCCAAAAAAATTAACAATTTGGAAATATTAACATCATTTTTTTTATAAAATCGTAAAATTGATGTAAAAAAGTGAGTTAATATACTGTCTTAGCATAACCATTAAAAAACAAAACCCCGATTCTCATCGGGGTTTCCACCAAATCACTAATAGCCATGTGTATTAGCGCAAAACTCAACCGCGATTAAGCATAGGTCGAGTATTTTTTTAAAATTCTGAGTCTCTACGTTCTTTTGGCATTTCCAAGCGATCGGAAAACAAAAGAAACACCCATTTAATAAATCTTGTAAACATGATCATGGAGATTATTCCAATTGAGTTAGTACTGGTCACCCTTCTTTTCTTTTAATCAGGCACCCTAATCATCTACTGAGTGCATTTCATACAGTGACTCGTGTTACACAAGTATTTATCTATTTGGGATTGCTAAGATGATGGTAAATTGCTTATTAAAAGAAATATGTACTTACTAATAATTTACTCTAGTAAGATTCGAGTAAGCAAATATCGTATGTTTACGTAAAGCGCCAAATGCTTATGTTTGGGATAACCAGAAACCTAATACTCTTTTCCTTAAGTCTTCTTTGCGTCCATGGTATGGCACAAAACAATTTGCAGCACGTTAAAGAGGTTGCAAATGGGAATCCGTTGCAATTGGAATCTACAAATGCGTTAAAAAACCTTATATACCTTTATACCTATAGAGAACGAAACAGTGACAGCATTTTTAAATATGCTAAAGTTCTGGAGCAAGCTGCTCAATTGCAAAACGACAGTCTATTATTCGCAGAAGCATATTTGGGATATGGTGCGGCCCATTCCCTAGAAGCTAGTTATAATGATGCCCTGAGCAATGCGAAAAAAGCCCTCAGCATTTTCGAGAAGCACGAAGTAGATCATAAAGTAGCTTCCGCACAAATTGTATTAGGGAGAACCCATCTTTCTCTTTTTGAGAATAAGGAAGCGATGTTGTACTACAAAAAAGCAAAAATGAATGCCGTGGGTTCGGATCGTATTTTGGTTCATTTGGGTCTTGCAAGAAGTTATAGCTTACTGATTGACAAGGAATCCAGTCTACGCCATTTTAAAACGGCATTCGATCTTACCCATGATCTTGCGGATGACACGTTCTTGTTCGATATATACAATGGCATTGCCGGATCACTTGATCATAAAGAAGATTATGAACAAGTAATCAATTCTCTGGAAAATGCCATTGAAATTGCTGAGAAACAAAACAGCCCTTCAAAACAGGTCGTAGGCTATCATAACCTGGGCATTGCACTTAATGCCAATAACAAATTCGAAGAGGCTAAACCCATTTTTGAAAAAACAATCGCACTGTTCCCAAAAATAAGCGACCAATACGTTATAGGCTCTACATATAGGCAATACGCCCAAACCCATTTGGAATTAGGTGATATAAGGGAAGCCACTAGATACCTAGATCTAGCAGAAGCGATTTACAAAAAGATAAATCCCAATCGCTTATGGGCCATTATTACCATCCGCGCTCATATTACATATAGCGTTGGTAAATTCGATGAAGCCATAGCGCTCCTCCAAGAATCCATAGAGATGACTAAAAAACAAGGAGCACTAATGACCTTGAGCGAATGTTATATAACACTTTCGGAATGGCTCGAATACCAAGGATATGTTTCGGAATCCCTGGAAGCCTTGAAAAATTACAAGGCTGTTAAGGACAGTCTTTTCAACCAAAATAAGGGTCGGGAAATCGAAGCCTTAAAAACACAATTCGAAATTGCCCACTATGAACAGGATTTATTGGTAAAGGACCAGGAGTTGGCCATTTTAGACTCCAAGCAAAAGGCCAGCAAGTACAGAAACATACTATTTGTGTGTATTGCTATTGGGCTGTCTATTTTCTTTTATCGGGAACGAAAAATCAATAAAATGAACAAATCGGCCATTGCCACGGAAAAAGAACTTAGCCGCTTAAAGGAAGCCCGGATCGATTACAGTAAACGAGAGATTACCGAATATGCCATACACATATTCGAATACAACAAGCTCCTTGATGCCTGCCTGTCTCAAATAAAAACATTGAAGCGCCGGGCAAAGGAGGATACCGTCAAGAAAGGCCTGACCGACCTCCAATTCTTTATTAAGGACAATATGGATATTAATAAGGAAAAAGTAACCCTAGATATGAAGGTGAAAAGCGAACAAGAAGATTTCACCTTTAAACTTAAAAGTAAGTATCCCGACCTAAGCAAAAAGGAAATCCAGGTAGCGATTTATGCCTTATTGAACATGACATCAAAGCAAGCGGCTAACCAGATGGGAATCAAGGAACAATCTGTCTACAACTACAGGTTATCCCTACGTAAAAAATTAGGAATATCGAGCGATACGAATTTGGCCGAATTCCTGAAAAAAATATAATCTTCAAAGGGATGTTGCCGAAATTTTTAGGTAAACCTTGCAGTTTTTTATACTAGCCAAATTTCAGGAAATCACGTGAAATGCGCACTTTACACAACCACCGCTACTAATCAAGAAATTGCCTACGCAAGATTACTCAAGACTTACTAAATTCCCACAATAATAGGAAGTTACGATTTGCCTACTTAAGTAATATAAAAGTAAGTAAAGAAAAACAGCCCGCCTAACCTCTCAAAATGCCTCGACAAAATGACTCGATCCCTCCTCCTCACCCTCTTTGTTCTAGTACATACATTCACGATAGCCCAAGATGACATTAGTTCAGCCAAGAGAACACTAGAAAAGAACAGCCAATCTAATGAAGTTGTCAACGCCCTGAAAGAAATTATAACGTATTACGGTCGGGTATCACCTAATGCCGATAGTACGTTCATTTATTCAAAACGGCTGGAAGACATTGCTCGTTCCCAAAAAGACAGCTTACTATTTGCCGAAGCCTATCTTGGATATAGTCGTTATCACTACATCCAATCTAATCTGGATTCCGTCATTGATTATAGCGGGCGTGCTATAGGTATTTTCGATCGGTATGCTGTAAAAGAGCGAAAGGCAGCTACTCAAATCGTTCTTGGAAACGCCCACTTCCTTCTTTATAATGATTACGAGGCGCTTAGTGTTCTAACAAGTGCTGCTCCCCATACTGTTTCGATCGATCGCATTCTAGTAAACGTTTCGCTAGGTTTGGTAAGTACACAGACCAATGATTTTGAATCTGCCATATTTTATTTTAACGAAGCTTATAAAATCTCGAATGAGTTACAAAACGACACCTATCTCTATGAAATATACAGTGGTCAGTCGGTAATACAAACACGTACGGGAGATAATGAAGCCGCAAAGGCATCCTTAAAAAATGCTTTGCTTATTGCTGAAAAGCAAGAATACTTTATGGGGCAAGCCATGTCATTACACAATATGGGGCTTCTACATTACCGAAAGGGCGATTACGGTAAGGCTAAATCTTGTTATGACAAAACCATTGACCTTTTCTCTAAGATAGACAGTCCCTATATGAAGGGCTCCCTTTACAGATCTTACGCAGACATGCTTGTGGACATGGACAAGATAGAAGAAGCCCAGTATTATGTAGAAATGTGTGAAACCATCTTTGAACATTCATCCCCAGCCAAACTTTGTTATTCGGAAGCCCTGAGAGGACGCATCGCCCGAAAACTGGAAAGACCAAAGGAAGGGCTCGATAGATTTCATAAAGCTATCGAAATTGCCGAAGAGAATGGTATTTCTGAAGTATTAACGCACAGCTATATGGAGATATCCCAAATTCACGAATCCTTAGGGAACTATTCCGCTTCCCTAGCCTATTTCAAGGAATACGAAAGATTCAAGGATAGCATCTCTAAATTGAACAAAACAAGAGACATTGAAGGATTAAAGATGCAGTTCGATATTGCCCAGTATGAACAGGATCTACTAGTGAAAGACCAGAAGCTCGCCATTTTAGATTCTAAACAGAAAGCCAGTAATTACAGAAATGTACTGTTCGGTTTCTTGGCTTTCGGAATGCTACTCTTCGTATATAGACAACGTAAGATCAATAAAATGAACAAAGCTGCTTTCGAAACGGAAAAAGAACTCAGTCGTTTAAAGGAAGCACAGATAGACCATAGTAAAAAGGAGATTACGGAATATGCCATTCATATCAACGAATACAATAAATTACTGGATACTTGTCTTTCGAAAATACGATTCCTGAAACGTAGCACCAAAGAAGATTCGGTTAAGAGCGGACTGACCGAACTTCAGTTTTACATTAAAGACAAAACAGAGGTAAATAAAGAAAAAGTCGCTTTAGATATGAAGGTAAAGAACGAACAAGAAGATTTCACTTTCAATCTCAAAAGCAAATTCCCAGATCTAAGCCAGAAAGAAATTCAGGTGGCCATCTATACGATACTCAACATGACTTCGAAACAGGCGGCACACCAAATGGGGATTAAAGAACAATCCGTTTATAATTATAGATTAACCCTAAGAAAGAAATTAGGGCTTTCCAAAGACACCAACTTATCCAATTTTCTTAAGGAACTCTAGCGTTTATACGTTAGCCGGAAATTCCGATAGCCGAATCGAGTAAAAAGTATCCCCAAATACCTAGGAGCACTCGGTTATCTCCATGAAAAAAAGATAAAAATCCACCACTTAGAAACCATATAATATTTTGTTTAACAGTGATTTACAATTGAATTGAAGCAAATGTATAACGAATTGAATATCAGCTATGTTAAATGACTTACTTTAAACTTACTATAGTAAGCAAAAAGTAAGGAAATAGTGTAAGTTTACCCGTCAACCAAGTCCAAATGCCATATGAGAAGATTTCTTTCACTCCTACTAATAGTAGCCTCTTTCTCGCCCGTTACAGCTCAGGAAAAGATCGAATTTGCCAAAGATATTATCCAAAAGAATGAGTCGAGTTCTGAAGTAGCAGAGGCGCTTCAAACCCTCATACTTCATTATGCGCGAATTGAACAGAACAGAGATAGTACTTTTGCCTATGCGAATCGACTGAAACAATTAGCCGTCATGCAGAACGATAGCCTTCTCTTTGCGGAGACATTTTTAGGATTGGCAAGAGGCTATTATCTGGATTCCGATTTTGATTTGGCTATAGATTATTCTCAAAAAGCCATTCGTGTTTTTGAGGGTTATGAAAAAACGGACCGTAAGGCGTCGGCCCAGGTGGTCATTGGAAATGCCCATTTTATGAAGGTTCAATTCAAAGAATCCATACAAGTGCTGCGAGATGCCCTACCTCATGTATTCTCCTCGGACCTTATTATGACACACATCTCATTGGGTAATGCATTTGCGCAATTGAATGATTTGGATGCGAGCATGAATTACTATAATAATGCCTTCAACATATCCAATCAACTTAAAGATGACACCTATCTGTATGACATATACAATGGCTTATCATTCGTTCATACAAAAAACGGAGATGACGAAAAGGCTATAGAATCTTTGAAAAATGCGCTGGCAGAGGCGGAAAAACAAGAAAGCCATGTAGGACAATTTATTTGCTATCACAATTTAGGACTTCAATACGACAGCAACGGGGAACATGAAATGGCAAAGGCTTATTTGGACAAAGGCCTTGCTCTCGTCCCAAAAATTGACAACCTCGTTTTTACTGGGATTTTCTATAGCACATATGCAGATATATTGGCCAGCATGAACAACATTGATAATGCCAAGCTCTATCTAAGTAAAGCTGAAAGAATTCTGGAAAAGGCGAATCCGGCTTTGCTAAGTGACACCAAATATGCAAGAGCTTCCATTGCAAAGAAGCAAGGAAAATTAAAAGAAGGGTTAGCTATACTTAATGAATCCATCGCCATATCTACAGAACATGGGATCACGGAGATTTTGCTGGACGCACATAAATTAAAATCTGAGATTTATGAAGAACAAGGTAATTTCCCTGCTGCGCTGGAATCGTTTAGAAAGTTCGAAAGCCTGGAGGACAGTATTGCCAAATTGAATAGAACCCGGGAATTGGAAGCCCTGAAAATGCAATTCGACATAGCCCAATTTGAACAAGATCTATTGGTAAAGGACCAAAGGCTAGCCATTATGGACACCAAACAGAAAGCCAGCAGTTATCGAAATATTTTGTTTGGATGTTTGGCGGCAGGGCTCCTGTTTTTTGTATACCGAGAACGCAAAATCAGTAAAATGAACAAGTCAGCCTTCCAAACCGAAAAGGAACTAAGCAGCCTTAAAGAAGCTCAGATTGATCACAGTAAAAAGGAAATTACCGAGTATGCCATTCACATCAACGAGTATAATAAGCTACTGGATGTGTGCCTTTCTAAGGTAAAAACCCTGAAGCGGAGTGCCAAAGAGGATACGGTGAAAAGTGGATTGAACGAACTATTGTTTTATATAAAGGATAAATCGGAAGTTAATAAAGAGAAAGTAGCTTTGGATATCAAGGTGAAGAACGAACAGGAGGACTTTACTTTTAACCTTAAGAGCAAGTTCCCAAACCTGAGTCATAAGGAAATTCAGGTAGCCATCTATACCATCCTCAATATGACCTCAAAACAGGCGGCCACCCAAATGGGGATCAAGGAACAATCCGTTTATAACTATCGACTTACCCTAAGAAAAAAACTAGGGCTAAGCACAGATACCAATTTATCGGAATTCTTGCGGCAACTATAGCCTACTATTCTCGGTGAGCTTTAAATTAAAAGCTAGTGTCATTTTCTGAATAACCTTCGGGAATTTCAATCCTATCGGAAAACAAAAGGATTATAAATTGTATAATTCGTATAACTAGATTCATATGGGGCGTTTTCTAGTATATACGAGTATTTGGACGAATCGGATTTAATTGTACCCTATAGACTCCCGGCTTCCTCTTTTGCCTTTTGGAATTCTTCCCACATTTCGGCTACAATCTGAGCCGCGGGTTTTATATCATGGATCAATCCCGAAACCTGTCCTATTTCCAATTCTCCTTCTACCAAATCCCCTTCGAACATACCTCTTTTGGCACGTGCACGACCTAAAAGTTCTTTTAGCTGCTCTACCGAAGGCGCCGTTTCATACAGTTCTTTTACGTCTTGATAGAATTTGTTTTTTATGAGCCGCACGGGAGCCAGTTCTTTTAAGGTTAGAATGGTATCTCCTTCTTTGGCATCTACTACTACGTTTTTAAAGGCCTCATGGGCGCTACTTTCTTCCGAAGCCACAAAACGACTTCCTACCTGTACCCCATGGGCACCCAATACCATTGCAGCCAACATGCCTTTACCAGTGGCAATTCCTCCCGCGGCAATTAGCGGAATGGAGATTTGCTCCCGCACCATAGGAATAAGGGTAAAGGTGGTAGTTTCATCCCTACCGTTATGCCCTCCCGCTTCGAAACCTTCGGCTACAATAGCATCCACTCCAGCTTCCTGTGCCTTCAGTGCAAACTTTACACTACTTACCACATGAACCACTGTAATGCCATGATCTTTAAGATGTTTTGTATACGTCTTTGGATTTCCAGCGGAAGTAAAAACAATTTTCACCCCTTCTTCAATAATAATCTCAATGATTTCTTGAAGATTGGGATATAACATGGGAACATTGACCCCAAAGGGCTTGTCCGTCGCTTTTTTACACTTCTGAATGTGTTCACGAAGTACTTCGGGATACATGGATCCAGCCCCTAAAAGGCCCAGTCCTCCTGCGTTACTTACAGCACTGGCCAATCGCCAGCCACTATTCCAAATCATTCCTGCTTGAATGATCGGGTATTTTATATCGAAAAGTTGAGTAACCTTATTCTGCACTATTATTTAATGATCTAAAATGAAAGTGATTTAAACTTAAGAAATAACACCGCTGCCTAGTAATTCGTCATCCCGATACCAAGCTACGAATTGACCTTCGGTAATGGCAGACTGTGCTTCTTCAAAGATAACATAAAGACCGGATACTGTTTGATACAAGGTTGCTTTTTCCAAGGGTTGTCGATAGCGAATACGTGCCAGCACCTCCATTTTTTCATCTACTTCTAGAGCAAGATCTTCCCGTATCCAATGCGTTTCTTCATTCTTAACGAAGAGTCCACGTCGATACAATCCAGGGTGGTCTTTCCCTTGCCCCGTATAAATGACATTTTCCTCTACATCTGTATCAATAATAAATAAGGGCTCCTTGGTTCCACCTACAGCCAATCCTTTTCGTTGTCCTTTGGTAAAGAAATGAGCTCCTTGATGCTTACCTACCACTTTGCCATCGGATAATTCATAGGAATACTTTTCGGAAAGAAAATCCAATTCGTCCTGTACCGATTGAAAGGAAGGAACCCCTTTGGAATACGCTTCGTACTCCGAGGGAACCTCAACAATAACACCCTCTTTGGGAGCCAATTGTTGTTGCAAAAACTCAGGTAACCGAACTTTACCGATGAAGCACAATCCTTGCGAATCTCTCTTCTCTGCGGTAACCAAGTCTTGTTCTGAGGCTATTTCACGAACTTCAGGCTTCAACAATTCACCTACGGGAAATAGGGTTTTGGCCAATTGCTCCTGCGATAATTGACATAAGAAATACGATTGATCCTTATTGGGGTCTTTTCCAGATAGCAACTGATATACCTTTTCTCTGTCTTTCTCAATCTCTCCTTTTCGGCAGTAGTGACCCGTCGCCACAAAATCCGCTCCCAGATCCATGGCAATTTTCATAAAGACATCGAACTTAATTTCCCGGTTACAAAGCACATCTGGATTAGGCGTTCTTCCCATTTCGTACTCCCGGAACATATAGTCTACAATACGTTCTTTGTATTGTTCGCTCAAGTCTACTGTTTGAAAAGGAATCCCCAATTTCTGGGCCACCAACATAGCATCGTTGCTATCGTCCAACCAAGGACATTCGTTAGAAATAGTCACAGAATCGTCATGCCAATTCTTCATGAAAAGGCCAATAACCTCATAGCCTTGCTCTTTTAAAAGATAGGCTGCAACACTGGAGTCTACTCCTCCACTTAATCCGACAACTACACGTTTCATTATCTTTCTATTCTATACTTCTTGAGACGTAAATGAACCTATTTCATTTCAGACTGCAAAGGTACTGAATAATTAAGTGCTGTGCATATATCGCCTACCTGCCAAACAAATGATTAAGAATCATATTTGAGAAGTCCATTCAGAAATGAACTCTTTTTTCACCCTAGTTAGCGGCTTTCTGTTATTTTTGAAGGAACGAACTCCGAAACCAGTTATGAAACTCGATCTGTGGTCCCTTCTCATTATCCTGAGTATTTGTCAAGGAGTGTTCGTTTTTTCTATACTGTACCTTTCCAAAGAGCGGAGAAGCAAGATTGAAAATCGATATCTCTCTTTTATTTTGCTGGCCTTTATTTGGTACTTGGCAGAATTCCTTGCCATCCGCAATGTTATAAAGGTTAATGTCAATATGTTCTACGGCACCCGATATGGGTCTTGGCTCTTATTAGGTCCCTTAAACTACTATTATATCCAGTCCATTACCCAAAAAGATTGGAAGTTTTCGTTAAAGAAAGCCCTTCATCTACTCCCCTTTGTAGCTTTTGTTATTATCATTCCTTGGCTGAGCAACGAATCCCTAAGTCAACGGCAGATTCATTATGGAATGTTGGCCGTTTTCGACCACCGACCCAAAACAGTAACCGCTTTCGAGTACCTGTACTCTACGGTTTTCTATCTTCAATTTATACACCTAGGATGCTACCTCTTCTTTAATATGAGGACCGTTAGTAGGTATCATAAGAAATTGAAAGACCTATATGCCAATATTGAAAACATTAAATGGTTAAAACTTTTCAACATCCTATTACTTGCTGTATTGCTACTGGTATCCCTCTTCCTGTATCTCTTGTTTGCTACTGAAATCTATAGACGGGAAATGGATTATATCTATGTAATCCCCATGGGAATATTTATTTATTCGGTAGGATACTATTTGTCTGGGTTGAAATGGGCATCTACCCCACCCCAAAAAACACGGTATGCCAGTTCCTCCCTTTCGGAAAATGACAAATCCGATTTAAAGCAAAAGCTGGACACACTCATGGAAGCCGAAAAGCCTTACTTAAAAAACACCTTACGCTTGAGTGATCTTGCCCAACTTATGAAGGTAAGCGACCATCAACTTTCACAACTCATCAATGAACAATACCACTGCTCCTTTTTCGATTTTGTGAATCGATACCGCATTGCTGAAGCAAAGGGTCTTCTCATAGCACAACCCAAACAGACCATCTTACAAGTGGTTTTCGATTGTGGTTTCAACAACAAAACTTCCTTTGTAAACGCTTTCAAGAAATTTGAAAACAAAACCCCTTCCGCCTTCAGAAAGGAACACCTCAACACCAGAGAAGGTTAAATTTTCTTAAAATCATCCCCCTTTATCAGCAACCTTTATAAAGGTTGTCGACTTGCGCATGGCGAATGGCTAGTATTGAAGTTCATTTAAAAAACACATTCACATGAAAAGAACCAAACTTCAGTTATTGCTTTTACTTTTTGTTGCCCTTGCCAGCTTCAGCTTCTATGAAATAACCACCGACAAATATGCGCTCGATCCGGGACATACCCATATTGGGTTCGATGTAGAACGTTTTATGGTTGGGGAAGTCTCCGGAAGATTCAATGAAGCAACAGCCACCATAGAAATGGATGGAGACGATTACACCTCACTAAAGGTGAAGGCGGTCATACAAGTAAATAGTCTGGATAGTAACAACGAAACTCGGGATGGACACTTAAAAGGCGCCTTCTGGTTGGATGCCGCCACCTACCCCGAAATTATTTTTGAATCAACCGGGGTGAGCAAAGTTTCAAATGGTTATGAAATGAGCGGGAACTTTACCCTTCATGGAGTCACCAAGGAAATTACCTTTCCTGTAGAAGTCTCTGGACCCTTTAAGGATCCTACGCAAAGCGAAACCATAGGGATTAAAGCCGACTTTACCATAGACCGATTCGACTACGGCATTGCCATGAATAAGAAAATGAAAAACGGAGCGCTGTTTATTGGAAAAGACGTGAAAATTAAAATCCGCGTATTGGCCTTAAAGAAATAAGAGTTGTTGTTTGATTACCCTGAGCCTTTGGTATGAGCTGTTTAAGATCCTTTCTTCAAGGGCTTAGGGTAAGTTTCTTCCAATTCTACCTTCCCATTCTTGTAGTATTTCCACAGGCCGTGCTTTTTCCCTTCGCGGTAATTTCCTTTAATGGTTACATTGCCATGCGCATCATAGTACTCGGCTGCACCTTGCAATTTATCGTTTTGATATTTTAGCTTCTTTAGCAAAACACCATCTGGTGAATAGTAGAGATTCTCCCCTTCTTTGGAACCATTTATGAAATTAAGCTCTTCGGTCACCTGTCCATTGGGATAATAAGTGGTCTTCTTACCTTCCAATTTCCCATTTTTATAGAATTCACGCGTCATGACCGAACTACCTTTTTTATGGTAGTACACCCATTCTCCATCGCGATCCTTCTGAATCATATTCCCTTCACTCACCAACTTTCCACTGGCAGTGAAGTACTGCACCTTGGCTACGCCACTTTTGTCATACGTTCGAACACAGGCGGGCTGCTTTTTGCAATCCTTACAGTAGAATTTAAAGACGCCTACTTCCTTACCATGCTCAAACTGACCTTCGTACCGCAACTGATTGGTGCCCGGAAATTTCTTTTTCCAAACTCCATGGCGTTCTCCGTTACTGTCGAATTGATTAATCTCCTGAGCGGTAATGGCAGTAATACCGATACATAAACTGAAGAAAATTGAAAGGGGACGTTTCATCATTTCGTTCAAAATTTTTATGCATTCATAACGTAAGGAATGGCAAAATTATTTTCTCTTTTGTTGTGCTTTCTTCTGCGCCTCGGCCTGCTCCATCATTTCGGACATCTTTCGCTGAAAACGATTCTGCTTTTTAGGTTTCTTCTTGTTTTCCTGAATCTTCGCATGAATCTTATCCTCGTCGATGATAAACTTCTTGATCACCAACATGATCCCTATAGTAATAAGGTTAGACGTAAGATAGTATACCGAAAGTCCACTCGCGTAGTTGTTGAAAAATACCAACATGAACAACGGCGATAGGTACATGATAAATTTCATGTTCGGCATTCCCGGTTGCTGCTGTTGCTGCATTTGCTGTCCAGTACTCATCATCATGTAAATGAAGATGGCAATGGAAGCAAGGATTGGGAACAAACTCACGTGGTCTCCGTAGAATGGAATGTTGAAAGGTAGTTCGGCTACCACATCATAACTGGACAGATCGTCCGCCCAAAGGAAACTCTTCTGTCTTAGGTCGAAAGCCGTTGGGAAAAAGGTGAACAAGGCGTAGAAGACCGGAATCTGCATCAAGGCCGGCAAACACCCTTTCAAGGGACTCGCTCCGGCAATATTCTGCAGTTTTAAAGTTTCCTGCTGAATCTTCATTTGGTTGCCCTCATGCTTCTTCTTAATAGCATCCAATTCTGGCTTGAGCACCTTCATCTTCGCTTGAGAAACGTATTGTTTATACTGAACGGGCGATAGCAATAACTTGAATAAGATCGTTAACAGAATAATAGCAATACCTGCTGGGAACCAGCTACTCAACAATCCGAATACTGGGATAATAAGGTACTTATTGATAATCCCAAAGATTCCCCATCCCAAAGGCATGGCTTCATCCAGATTGCGATCGTATTGCTTAAATATCTGATAGTCGGTAGGACCGTAGTACATATTCATGTCATACGAAAGTCCTCCCGCTTTGGGCTCCAACAACATTTGAGCTCCATACCTTTTGGTGAAAATGGTATCGATGGTTTCGTCTTTTACCAAGTCTTCAGAAGTAAGTTTTACCTCTTTAAAAGGCGTGTCGGTAAGTAACATAGAACTAAAGAAGTGTGTTCTGTAGTTCATCCAATTTACGTCCTTTTCGATCTCTTCATCTTCTCCTGCTGGCGATAATTTGCTATGATCATCTCCATTTTCATGCTCATACGTAAGACGCGTATATCGATTTTCGTAGGTAATACTTTTCGCCTGTCTATACCCTTTAAAGTCCCAGTTCAAGTACATGGGCTGACTGGTATCCATAATCCTATCCAATCCTTGGGTACGAACACTGAAGTCCAACATATGGTCTCCAGGTTTCAACTCATAACGGTATTCCAAATAAGCATTGGGAGCCGTTTTCAGCTTCATGGACAGCACATTGTTGTCCCCGTTTTGAGTTAGGGTAGGTTCAAAATAGAGATCCTTTGTATTTAAGGCTCTATTTTCGGCATTAAACTGAAGGTTAAAATCACTGTTTCCATCCTTAATAAGATAGACAGGTTGCCCTAGATACTGTGTTTCGTTCTTAAGCTTGGCCTCAACAATAGATCCTCCTTTATTACTTACGGTAAGACGCAGCACATCATTTTCAATGACCGTAGTAGCATCTGTAGCCGAAGGAAGCGTTCCTGAATAGGCAAAAGAACCTAGGCGGTTTTGTAGTCCCTGTAGTGCCACCGAATCGGTAGCACTTGCACTATTTACTATCTCTGGTGTGATATCTTTGGTTTCTTCTTGCTGGTTGGAAGATTCTTCAGCTTCCTGCACAGCTTGTTCCTGCTTTTGCTTTTCTGCCTCTAATTCTTCTTGGGAGGGCTGATTATAGGTCATCCATGCTAGAATTCCACCAATAAGCAATATTCCAATAAGTGAATTGATATCAAATTTTCTTTTCTCCATATACGTTTCCGAAGTTTCTTCGGGAGTGGTGTTTAGTTATTTCAAAATGTTGTAATGAGACGCTTCTTCTCACAAAACGTAACACTACGGTTTCTTAGCAACAACCTAGCCCAAATTAGATGTGCGCCAAATTGTCTTGTTTTTTTGAATGCTCGTAGGCCGCTTTCACAAAACCAACAAACAGTGGATGTGGATTGGCCACCGTACTTTTGTATTCTGGGTGGTACTGTACACCTACAAACCAAGGGTGCGTAGGAATTTCTACAATTTCCACCAGTCCGGTATCTGGGTTGATTCCTGTGGTTTTCATTCCAGCACTTTCCAATTGTTCTTTATACTCGTTATTGTATTCATAGCGATGTCTATGACGTTCTAAGATGGTTTCCTCCCCATAGATTTCGCTTACGATGGTATCTTTTACTAAATCACATTTCCAAGCTCCCAGACGCATAGTGCCGCCCATGTTGGTAATATGCTTTTGCTCTTCCATAAGATCAATGACTGGATGTGCTGTATCAGGATTCATTTCTACACTGTTCGCATCTTTCAATCCCAATACATTGCGGCTGTATTCTATAACCGCCATTTGCATACCCAAACAAATTCCAAAGAATGGGAGATTATGCTCACGGGCATGACGAACTGCATCTATCTTTCCTTCAATCCCTCTTTCACCAAAACCAGGTGCTACCAGTATTCCGTCCAGACCTTCCAAGGTTTCGGCTATATTGTTTTCATCAATGTGTTCCGAATGTATGGAACGCACCTTTACTTTCACTTCATTTTCGGCGCCAGCATGGATAAAGGCTTCCAAAATGGATTTATAGCTATCCTGAAGCTCTACATATTTCCCAATAAGCCCTACATGAACAGTGCCTTTTGGATTTTTATGACGGGTTAGGAACTCGTTCCAACGAACCAATTTGGGAGTTCCCTCGTCGGACAATCCCAATTTCTTCAAAGTAACACGGTCCAGTCCTTCATCCAACATCATATTCGGGACATCATAAATCGTAGAGGCATCAATAGATTGAATCACTGCATCTTTACCCACGTTACAGAACAGAGCAAGTTTCTTTTTAAGGTCATCACTAAGTTCGTGCTCGGTACGACATACCAAAATATCCGCCTGAATTCCACTTTCCATCAAGGTCTTTACCGAGTGCTGGGTAGGTTTCGTTTTCAATTCTCCTGCGGCCGACAAGTAAGGTATTAAGGTAAGGTGAACCACCAAACTATTTTGCTCGCCCAACTCCCATTTAAGCTGTCGTACGGATTCTATATATGGTAAAGACTCAATATCTCCTACTGTTCCTCCAATTTCAGTAATCACGATATCATAGTCACCGCTATTTCCCAAAATTTGAATACGCTCTTTTATTTCGTTGGTAATATGAGGTACCACCTGAACGGTTTTCCCTAAAAATTCCCCACGACGCTCCTTTTCAATCACACTTTGATAAATACGACCTGTGGTCACATTATTGGCCTGTGAAGTAGGAACATTCAAAAAACGCTCATAGTGACCCAAATCCAAATCGGTTTCGGCGCCATCGTCGGTAACATAGCACTCTCCATGTTCGTATGGATTAAGGGTGCCAGGATCGACATTGATATATGGATCCAGCTTCTGAATCGTAACGCGGTATCCCCTTGCCTGCAAGAGTTTAGCCAATGATGCTGCGATGATTCCTTTTCCTAGTGAAGATGATACCCCGCCCGTAACGAAGATGTACTTTGTAGTGCTCATACAATGATGCTTGTTGTTACCTATACGGGATGCAAATATAGGGTTTTCTTAGCGAAGGTTAGGGAGAAAATGGAAATAAAATAGTGAAGTGTAAAGTTGAAAGCACACTTACTTTCTAACGATCAATGGACGAACCAGTTCCTCAAGCCCATTCATTTTAATTTCGTGCATTTCCTGCATTAATCGGCCCAATTTCCCCTGCGGAAATCCTTTTTGCCGAAACCAAGCATAATAATATTCGGGGATGTTCACAAGGTATTCGTCCTTGTATTTACCAAATGGCATTTTGTAGTTGGCGAGTTCTATAAGGTGTTCTTTGTTCACTATTTCCAATCGTCGTAGACATCCAATTGCTCTGCCACATACTTTCGCCAGCGGAACTCTTCGGTTTCAATGTTCGAATGATCGCTGTCTGAATCATACTGATTTTGCATGGCACGACGTTCAGCTTCCATTTGTTCGTAAATCACTTTGGACTTGTCACCAAATTCACGATTGTGTGGCAACTCACTCAATGCCTTTTTCAACTTACGGGCATGCAGTTCGGAAATATCGAAATGCAACTGCTCATGGCCTAGAATATAATCGGATACTTTGGCTGGACGGTACCAAGAAAGGTTGGGGTAGAAATTGCTTAGGATTTTATATTCTACTTTGGGCACTCCATTTCGTTCACTATAGGAAAACGAATACGTTACTCCCGAATTAGTACTTGCTACAAATTCTTCGGATCCGCTGGGAGTTCCCTTAAAATCTGCCCAAGTAAGTTTTCGGTCTTCTTTCCAAGGGATCTTCTCCTCCTCTACAGGAGGGCTTACGGAAACTAGTAAAAATAGTAGTGCTGCGGTAATTAGTTTCATACAAAAAGAAACGCGGGAACTCGAAATTTATTGAATGGAACAATACATTTTAACTTCCCCAGTGAAAGGTAATAACTTTCTCAATATCTGGATGTAAGCTATGATGTACTGGACAGGTATTTGCCGTATTCTCCAATATTTTTTGATGCTTCTCCGAAACACCTCCCGGTAAATGGAGTTGCACCTCAATTTTCGATATCCTCCGTGGATTGGCCGCCATTGTTTTGGTAACCTCTGCAGTGCTACCATCTAATACCACTTCCAAATCCCTTGCCTTGATACCCATAACCGTCAACATGCAATTGGCCAAACCTGTTGCCACTGTGTCGGTAGGTGAAAATGCTTCTCCTTTTCCATTATTGTCTGTAGGAGCATCGGTAATGTAGGTATTGCCCGATTTTAGGTGTTCGCACTCGGTACGAAGATTGCCCAAATAGGTTACTTTGGATGTACTCATTATTTTACTTCTTCGAATTGAAGGTCTTCGGTATACTTTAAAATGTAGAATCCTTGGTTGTTGTACCCTGAGAACATTTTCTTAGAATAGCGGAACTTGTTCTCCACGTATTCCGTTTCTATATCCTCTTCGCTAGCATCGTATACATTTCCTTCGGCAGCTAGACGTAATAGAATATCGTAGGTAAGATCGAATCCTCGTACCGCAAATCTATTGGGCAACACACCGTATTTGTTCTTATAACTCACTACGAAAGCATCCTTATCGGAATAGTCATAGCTCTTACTCACCGACGGAAAGGTGAAGCCCAGATTTGCCAAATGCATATTCGAAATATCATGGTAATCGTAGCTATCATTTTTATCGGTCGTAAACAGCCGAATTTTGTGGGTGTCCGAAGGCATTCCGTTCAAAAGTCCAACTACATTACTCACAATCACTGGGTCCTTGGATTCTAGAACTACCCAGTTTTCACGGGTTCTATCTATCACCTTATCGATATCGACCACATATAAAAAGCCCTCTTCCCTAGGCGATAGTGTAACGGCATTTGGGAATGCAGCTAACAATGCCTGTTTCTGTTTGGCCCTTCCCTTGTCACTTATGACAATGATATTCCGTTCCCCTAGATTATCCTTGAGGTATTTGATCATCTTTTGCTCCAATAAATCATCATTGGGCAAGGTCTGGAATAGATTGGAAGTAAGCCTTATATTTCGGTTGCTCAAAGGTGAAAAAACGGGAATATTCCTGTTTCTAAGCATGGTGGCCGCTTTCTCGACATTCTTGCTCAATAGAGGGCCAATCACGGCATCCATATCTTCCCAGTTTCTATCTTCAATTTTCGAAGACACCATTTGCTCGCTTCCTTCGGTATCGATTACATCAATATAGGTAGAAATCCCTTTGTCCTTGGCAAACTCGGCCGCCATTAACACCCCGCTATAAAAGTCAAGGGAAATCCGTAACAGCCTGTTGTTCTTCATCACCTCTTCCTGCAACTTAACGGAGTCCGAATCGGCTTTTCGCAATTGGAAAGGAAGCATGACCGTAAGTCGCTTTTTATCCATATTGGCAATGCGATCTTCAAGATTAACCTTACTGGCATCTTCTACTCCCAAGGATTCTGAAATTTCTTTTGGAATTTTCAGGATCATTCCTTCTTTAAGACCGTCTTTGGCGTATGGATTTAACGCAACGATCTCTTCCTGTGTTAATCCCAATTTCACTTTTAGACGGTAAAAACCTTCTTTGGGTTGAACTTCATAAAAGTCGAATACACCCTCTTCAATAGTGGCCGTTTCAATGACCGTTTCTTTTGGCACAAAGAGTTCGGTTCCAATCGGCAAGTTTCCAGGCATATTGGGATTCAAAGCTTCGAGTTCTGGAATAGAGATTCCATATTTTCTTGCAATTCCATACTTGGTTTCCTTTGGTGCCACTACGTGGACAGCCAGATCTGTATTGCCTGAATTATTAGAAGAACTTTCAGTGGTTTCTACTATGGTTGTATTTTCCTTAGGATAAACAGGGATATGAATTCTTTCACCTTTCTTCAACGAGGAAGCATATAGGTGTTTGTTGTATTTCTTGATATCGTCTACGGTGACGTTGTATTTCATCGCTATGCTGAACAACGTTTCTTTACGACGTACTTTGTGCTTCTTGAAGGAGGCAACTACAGGGTCTTCCTTAACTTCCGAAAGGGGGATGATAAGAATGTTGCGTGGGCCAATGCCATTCTTGGCGTCTGGGTTTAACTGGTAGATGGCCGCTGCGGAGATATTGTATTTCTCAGCGATACTGTTTACCGTTTCCCCCTGCTGTACTTGATGACTGCGGTATTTTTCCTGTTGGGGTATTTCCGCATATCCTGCACACGATACCAAGAGGAATGAAATGGCGATTACGATATATTTCACTTTCCAAATAGTTTCTAGGTTCATATGTTGGGGCTACAGCCTGCCATGACTGCTATTTTCAATATTTAATTATTCCCACTCTATGGTGGCTGGTGGCTTTGAACTAATGTCATACACCACTCTATTAACGCCCTTAACCCTATTTATTATATGATTGGACGTTTCTTGTAAAAACTCATAGGGCAGATTTACCCAATCTGCCGTCATTCCGTCTGTACTTTCTACAGCTCTAAGGGCTACTACCCTTTCGTATGTTCGCTCATCTCCCATGACCCCTACACTTTGTATGGGCAATAAGATGGCTCCGGCTTGCCACACTTTATTGTAAAGATCCCATTTTTTGAGTCCGTCGATAAAGATGGCATCTACCTCTTGTAATATACGAACTTTTTCTTCGGTGATATCCCCAAGGATACGGATGGCCAATCCCGGTCCTGGAAATGGATGTCTTCCCAAAAGTTCTTTATCAATTCCCAATTGAGCTCCCACGCGGCGCACCTCATCCTTGAACAACATACGCAAAGGCTCCACTACCTTCAACTTCATAAAGTCGGGCAATCCTCCCACATTATGATGCGATTTTATGGTTACCGAAGGTCCATTTACGGAAACACTTTCAATCACATCCGGATAAATCGTTCCTTGACCCAACCAATCTACATTTTCAACCAAATGGGCTTCGTCGTCGAATACTTCAATGAACACACGACCAATGGCCTTTCTTTTGGCCTCTGGATCGCTTTCTCCTTCCAAGGCTTTCAAGAAGCGTGCCGAAGCATCGACTCCCTTTACATTAAGCCCCATTCCTTTGTATTGTTCCAAAACACTTTGGAATTCATTCTTTCTCAGCAATCCATTATTTACGAAAATGCAATACAAGTTTTCGCCAATCGCCCTATTCAACAATACCGCAGCTACAGTAGAATCTACTCCTCCACTAAGCCCTAAAACTACCTTCCCGTCGCCAATTTTGTCCTTGAGTTCTTGAACCGTGCTTTCCGCAAAGGCAGCTGGGGTCCAAGAAGGTTCAATTTTGGCAATTTCTACCAAGAAATTCTCCAGCAGTTGCCTCCCATGCGTGGTGTGGTATACTTCTGGGTGAAATTGAATGGCATAGGTCTCTTCGCCTTCTACTCTATAAGCAGCATTGGCCACATCGTTGGTACTGGCCAAACGAACAGCTCCTTCCGGCAATTCGGCTATGGTATCGCTATGGCTCATCCAAACCTGGGTATCTTCTGGGATACCTGCAAACAATCCGTCGTTATCCAAAATGGTGGTTAGGTTCGCACGTCCGTACTCCCGGATATCCGAAGGTTTTACTTCACCTCCATGAAAATGCGCGAGGTACTGCGCGCCGTAACAAACCCCAAGTAGGGGTTTGTGTCCTTTTATTCGTGAAAGGTCGGGATGCGGTGCATCCTCGGCGCGCACCGAGAACGGACTACCCGATAAAATCACGGCTTTAAAAGGATCTAAATTTTCTGGAACTTTGTGATAGGGATGGATTTCACAGTAGATGTTTAACTCTCTTACACGCCTTGCGATTAACTGGGTGTACTGTGATCCAAAATCGAGAATAAGGACGTTGTTTTGCATTCGCAAAAATAATCCAAATTTTAAATTTGATGCACTAAATTTTCGAAATGTTTACAAATACAATATCGTGAACTCATGAGCCAAGGGATCCAGCTCCTTTTTCAGTTCGGAAATGAGGCCATAACCATATTCCAAATAGAATTCAGAAAAATTCATGGTACGTTCCTGCAGGCTTTGTTTGGGGAACAATTGGTCTTGAATCATGGTTAATCGTTCCAGCCGATCCGCCAGTTTTCTTTTTTGGGCTTTTAGCAATCTTTTTTCCAATCGATCCAGCCCCTTCAGCTGTTTCTTTTCCTGCGCTCCTACCGCTCCTAAGAAGGAGGCGTCCGTTTGCTCGGCCAAGGTGTATAGATTTTCGAATTGCTTTTGAAGGTGATCGCGTTGTTCGGAAAAATCGATCTTGATTTCGGAAAGCTGATGGGCATACTCGGTCTTTAATTTCTCCTGTTTCTGAAAGAGCCTCGAAATGTCCACTTCCAGTTTCATTAATTTATCAGAAAGTCGTTGCGGCACCAATACCACCGAATTACGAAGTAATAGTATAGGGAAAGGAACTTCTACCGATTCAAAATAATCCTTCAACTGAAACCAATAGGCCATTTCTCCACCCCCACCAATATAACAGAGGTTGGGTAAAATCGCCTCCTGAAATAAGGGACGCAATAAAGCATTGGGTGAAAAGCGTTCCGGATGGTTTTTCAGTTCTTCGTTAATGCCATCACTAGTGAAGGAGATATCCGTATCATTTACATAAAATTGTCCTTCTTGCGCTACAATTCGCTCCCGTATGCCTTGCTTTATGTAAAAGAGGTTGATCTCCCTAGGATGCACTTGTTCTTTATATCCAGCGGTAACCAAGCGTGAAGTGGTTTCCGTTACTTTTTTATAGGACCGATTTTCAAAAAGTTCCTTTTCGGCATAAGGAATGAACGCCTTTTTTAATTCAGGATCATTTCCATCGATGATGACCAATCCGTACTCCTTAAAAAGTTCGTTGGCAATATATCGGGTAGCATCGGCCAAGTTGGAGTGTTTTTCATACCCTTCGGTAAAAAGGGTGACCAACTCCTTTGCATTTTTACTGCTTCCCAAGGCATTTTGCAACACCTCGCGAACGTCTTCCAATCCTTCTGTAGAAAGCTCACCTACAGCACCTCCACTCTCGCGTTCCCAAGCAACCTTCTTTCCATTAAGATTGAAGTAGTTGATCTCATCAAAATCATGATCCTCGGTAGCCATCCAATACACGGGAACAAAATGATCCTTAGGATGGGCTTCCTTAAGTTGTTCCGAAAGGTTGATCGCAGAAACGATCTTGTACAAAAAGTACAGGGGTCCCGTAAATAAGTTTAGCTGATGCCCCGTTGTAATGGTAAACGTGTTATCATTGCCAAACGCTTCGATATTGGCTTCGGTACTTTCAGAAACTGCCAAGCTTCCATACTGCTTTTTAAGCTGCGCTACCAAAGTAGCTCTCGACTCTTGCGAAAAAGACGCGCGTTTTTCTTCTAGCTGTTCTTCAAAGCTTTCCAATGACGGAAATCGATTATAAAAAGGAATCGTGGTCTCCTCCTTCGCAAGATAATCGCACATTAATTTGGAAAAGTATCCGGTGTCCCGGTACGGTAGCAGTTGTTTTGGCATAGAGCTTTGTCGGAAATAATCTCAAAAATAACTCATAATTCAGAATAATGATTTGAGAATTTCGGAATTTGGCAAAAATTTACAATTTGCTATTCTGTAATTTCTGTTACCTTTAGCCCTCTTATTTTAACGACTATGAAAAGGATTATACTTGCATTACTGCTGCTAACAACCTGTCAAATTTTCGCACAACTTAAAACGCCTGCCGAATTCTTAGGATACGAGATTGGCACTCAATTTTCGAGGCATGCCGACGTGGTGGATTACTTTGAGCATGTGGCTGAAAACAGTGCGATGGTCACCTACAATAATTACGGTAAAACAAATGAGCGAAGACCACTTACCTATGCTATTGTTACTAGCACGCAGAACCATGCAAACCTAGAATCCCTCCGTATGGATAACCTACAGAACATTGGTTTGGGATCAGGTTCTGGCACAGCAAGTCCAAATAAAGCGATTGTCTGGCTTAGTTATAATGTACATGGTAATGAAGCCTCTTCTACCGAGGCAGCTATGGTCACCCTATACGAACTTATTACACAGAAAACGGCTTGGTTGGACAATACCATTGTGATTATAGATCCTTGTGTAAATCCTGATGGAAGGGATCGTTACGCCAATTGGTACAATCAAGTAAAGGCCACTCCCTATGACGCTACTCAAATAGCTGCGGAGCACAACGAGCCATGGCCGGGTGGACGTCCTAATCACTATTTATTTGATCTTAACAGAGACTGGGCTTGGGCGACACAGGTGGAAAGCGAGCAACGTCTTTCCGTATATAACCAATGGATGCCTCATGTGCATGTGGATTTTCATGAACAGGGAATTAACGAACCTTATTATTTTGCACCTGCCGCCGAGCCTTTCCATGAAATCATTACCCCTTGGCAACGTGACTTCCAGACCGAAATTGGAAAGAACCACGCCCGTTATTTCGATAAAGAAGGTTGGTTATTCTTTACCCGAGAGCGTTTCGACCTATTATATCCTAGCTACGGAGATACCTACCCTACCTTTATGGGAGCCATTGGAATGACCTATGAGCAAGCAGGACATGGACGTGCCGGATTGGGTATCAATACAGACGAAGGTTACGAACTTACCCTAGTAGATCGTGTAGCACATCACAACACCACCGGATTGTCTACGGTTGAGATTTCTTCTCAAAATGCCGAAAAGCTAAATACCGAATTCAAGAAATTCTTTCAAAATGGAAACCTACAATACAAAAGCTATGTGTTGAAAGGACATCCAGACAAAATTAAAGCCCTTACCCAATTATTGGACAAGCACGAGATTGAATACGGATTTTCCAATGGTGGAAGGGTGAATGGTTATAGTTTTTCATCCAACTCCACCTCTTCCATGGATAGTAAAGGGGCTCTTGTAGTGAGCACCCAACAACCCAAAGGGAAAATGGTGAAGGTGCTTTTTGAACAGGATGCCAAATTGAGCGATCCACTTACCTATGACATTACCGCTTGGAGTGTTCCTTACGCCTATGGATTAGATTGTATAGCTTCCACCACAGTGGTTGCGGCCACGAATGCGGCACCATCGGTTGCTTCTAATGTAAGTAAGCCGGGGACAGCAGGTTATATTGCCTCATGGAACAGCAATGCAGATGCTACTTTTCTATCTGATTTGCTGAAAAATGGTATTAAAGTGCGCTTTTCTGAAAAAGACCTGAGCTTTAACGGACAGGCATTTAATAAGGGAAGCCTTATCATTACAAAAAGTGACAACAAGAAAAATAGGGATTGGGAAAAGCAGGTAAACGATTTGGCCAATAAGCATGGCCGAACATTGTACGCTTCTTCCACTAGTTTTAGTGACAACCGTACCGATTTTGGATCGCCTGATATTAAATTGGTTCCCAAAAATCGTGTTGCTCTGTTGAAAGGAAGGGGAACTTCTTCCTTGAGCTATGGAGCCATTTGGCACTATTTTGAAACTCAATTACAGTATCCTGTTACTTCCATAGACACAAATGATTTTAGCATGAGTGCCCTTCAAAATTTTGATGTGCTGGTCATGCCGGGTGGTTGGTACGGAAGAATACTGAATGATAGCGCTGTGGAAGATTTACAGGCATGGATCCGTGCAGGAGGAAAGGTAATTGCCATAGGAGGAGCGGTTAATTCCTTCAACGGAAGAGAAGGTTTCGATCTAAACAGAAACGAAAATGGCGACGAAGAGGAAGAGGATACAGGAAATCTTATTCCTTACGATCAACGGGAAAGAGAAAGTGTAAAGAACTTCATTACCGGAAGTATCTATAAAGTAAAAATCGACGATTCCCACCCCATGGCCTTTGGTTATGGCAAAGAATACTACAGTCTTAAATTGGGCAGTACGTCGTATCAATTCCTTGAAAACGGATACAATGTTGGGTATATTGAAAATGACGCCGTAAGTGTTTCTGGATTCTCGGGTGACGATGCCAAAGCCAACTTGAAAAACTCCTTGGTATTTGGGGAAGCCAGAATGGGAAGAGGAAGCGTTATCTATATGGTAGATGATGTGCTCTTCAGAAGTTTTTGGGAAAACGGAAAACTATTCTTCGCCAATAGTCTATTCTTTGTGAATAGTAACGTTGTGCGACTTTAAATACTCCTATCTAATCCGGTAAAATACCAATAATCAATTCCGTGGCATTTGAAAAATGCAACTGGGTGTTGCTAGCATGATCCGTAAATGGAAAACCATAGATTTCACCGTTGCTGAATTTTTGAATATCGGAAGCGTAGTGATTGAAGAAGCCATCGGCTGTACTACGGGCTTTTGCAAACCCCGGTTGTCCTTTCCAATTGGCACTGGAATTTCCGAACTTCCCTCCTACATACCCCAAGTGAAGGGCTACAATTAAATCCCTATAAATCGCAGAATATGCATTGTTTTCCCCTGCTGTGTGGTAGGTAGTAAGATCATTATTCAGAAAGTAAGGACCCGCCGCGCCATAAATTTGTTCGGCAAAAGACCATTGTGGTATTCCGGCAGGAGGTATTGCCGTAGGTTTGGGTCCTAAAATGGTAATGGGCAATGCAGGCGGAACGGTTCCATTTTGTCCTGGGAACAAGGCAATAGTACCTGTTAGGGTTATGGTATGATTGCTTTGAAATGTTCCCGAATAATCATAGTTAAGATTGGGGTTTCCGAAAAATCTTCCTTGGATGGTTACAGATTGGCCAATAAGCGACTTTAAATAATTATCCCAATCTGGAACGGTATACGTTCCCGGACTTGTTTTTCCCGGCCCCAACATTCGGATGAACTCCTTTTTTCCTTGTGAATTGGTAATGTGCACAGCAGCTCCGGGATATGCAGCTGCCATATCAGAAATTATGACACTTCCCTTACTGCTCCAACCCAAAGTCCCCAATGTGGTAGCTCCGTTTTTGGCGGTTAAGGATAGACAAATCCCAAACTGATCGATAGCTGTTAGATTACAAACGGAATCTCCCCCAGGAACCGCATAGGTAATTTCTACCCAATCATAACGCGGGCCAGTTGTCTGTGGCAAGGCATTAAAATTTAACCCCGCACCATACGATATGTATATTCTAGATACCGGACTTCCTGCAGTAAGCATGAATTGTTTATTTGTAATGGTATTCAATGCGGCCGAAACACCATCTTTCAACGTATTGTTAAGACTATTGCCTCCTTGAAGCGTAACAAATACCTCCTTGTCGGCCACTCCCGAAGTATTATCAAGGGTAATCGTGATGGTGTTGGTAACCGTTATGCGGGTTCTTGCCAGAGTATCCATACTATATAATTTTTATAAAACTAAGGTGACTTACCTAGTTTTACACTAAGTATAAATACATATATTACTGAATTCCAGACACTAAATACTACTACTCAGTATAACTGATTTCAAAATGCGGGGGTCGTTTTTTATGAACTAGATCCTCTGTAGTTGTAAGGCAGAATGCCATCGGTAGAAAACAACTGTGTTAGGTGGGTTAAGAGGATGTGCAATGGATATTGCGAGGGGATTTTTTAAATTTCAGATCGAAAGTATTTCTTGGTGTATTCCAAATGATAGGCAATGGACGCCATTTGTCGGGCGATTACCTCGTTAATGGCCATTTTGTACTCATCGGTCTGCATGGTAGCGAGGTCTACGAACCCCCCTTTCTTTTCTTGAATCATGGTAAGATTGTGTTTAAGTTTAAGTTCTTAGGGGAGATCTGAAGCAAACATATCAGTTTCAGATATGTAAGAAAATACGTACTTACCCGTATTTTTGTCGATAAACGGTATATTTTTATGGTTAAACCGTACTTTTCGCCAAGAAAAATCCCTTTTTTTAAGTATCTGAAAGTTTCGAGTATCATTCCAAAATGGTATTATATCCTTACTTTTTTACCGTAGCAATCCTAGAATTGATCGGTATGTTCTCCGAATGAAGCCCTGGATCCCGTCCGTGAAGATCGAAATCCAGTTTCACATGAGGCTGAAAGATGAGGCAATGCGTCGATCCCCCAAAGTGGAACATCCCTATCTCCTCTCCTTTCGTAACGTGTTGTCCTTCGTACACCGTGATATCACAAGTGGAAACCTCTGCCATTCCCACAGGCATAAAGCACATAAGGCCTATGTCGGGATTATCGGCCTCTATAAAAATGAGTGCTCTTGTAGCCACTTCGGTAATATACCCTTGGGATTCGTTGGGTCCCGAAGGGTCAAAGCCTTCGGCAGGCGTTTCAGAATAATAGGTACCATCAATTACATAAGCCTTTTTAATAGTACCACTTACAGGACTATGCCATCTGTGATAACTCAAGGCACTTAGAAAAGCCTGATACACCGTTCCTCCATCGAACAAAGGAGTGTAGGGATCATCATTCAGCATATGCAATAAGGAATAAGGCTGTCCCTTTATCCAAAAATCACTTTGCAACCGCACCTTTTTGCTCAAACGATAAGGTGCCGACTCGCAAGCATTTACAATTACCGCATCATTATTGGGCTCGGCAATAGGTCGCATTCCTTCCCTAAATTCCCTCGTAAAGAAATCATCCCAAGAAGTAAAACCATGATGGGGAGCCTTTGGGTCGCACTTAAACTCCTCTACAAAATGTGGCATCGCCTTTTGGGCATCGACTCCAAACCAACCATTTCTGGGGTGCTTGTTCAATACGTAAGCGGAATCTTTGGACTCCAAGAACCTTGCCCATGCATTCAGTACTTTTTTGAATTGCGCATTAAACCGTTCATTCAAAAACAGGGTGAAACCAGCAGGTGTCGCCATAGACCAATCGAAAATCGCATTGATAGGAAACCCCACCAATCCGGTTAAATTGAATTCCGGAGCCTTGGTCATAATACCGTTGATAAGCTGAAGTGCGTGAAAATAGTTTCTAACCTGTGGATCCCCGGCTGGATTCTTTTTGAACTTTTCCGGAACCTGCTCAAACATGGACTTAAAGTTCATGTAAATAACAGCATCTCCCTCGATCAGTTCCTTTAACTCCTGTATGACAGGATGTAAAGGCTTAGGGGTATTGTCTACTTCAATAATAAGATCCTTAAGCCAATTGTCTAAACGCCGTTGATCGCTGGGCAACCATCTGCCGACGCGGTAGGGTGCGCGTATCTTCTCCTCCATAGACTCGATTTTAGATTTGTTATTCTAATATCAAAACTAGAGGGAAACCCTAGAAAATGCATTACGTATTAACACGTAAATTAATAAGGGCCAGATAATTCCGGCCCCATAATTCAATCTTCTAAATCCTTCAAAACGTTTTCTGCAGATTGGGTAATCTTCATATACCAACCATAACCCCATCGAGAAACCAAAGCCAAAAAGATGAGGGCAAAGACAATGGCATACCAAATAGGTGCTTTTATTTCATTTTGAAAGAAATCATTGCCGTTCAGCAATTTGTCAGCAACAGGAATTGTTGCGAACATAAGAAGAACACCAGAGGCTATCGAAATGCGTTGTATGACCAAGGTTCTTCTTTTTGCCTTTTCAAATCGGACCAAAATCTCTTTATAGCTGAAACTAGACAAGTTGAGCTTTGTTAATCTATTTATAGATCCCAAGGTAAAGATGGGCATTACAAATAAGAAAAGCATACAGAAGACCCCGCAAGCCATGAGGTACCATGTATCCAATTTATCCAGATTGAGCAATATTCCCAGTCCAATGATGTAGCATACTACGGCTCCAGAAGTCTCGTATAACCGCAGTTTGTTGAATTTATTTCTATATTTCAATTCTGTCATTTCCATGATGTTCTGTTTGTTTAAAACTTCCAATTTTTCCATTCGTTCACTCATGTTCTCCCAGAGTGTTTTCATTTCTTCCAGTTCCATGGTGATTACTTTTTAATGTTCGTTTTTAATTTCTGACGAATCCTTCCCAAACGAGTACCTACGTTGGTTGCCGAAAAGCCGGTTATAGTCGCGATTTCTTCATAGGATTTCCCTTCTAAATACAGTAGGATAAGCCCTTTCTCAACTACGCTGAGTCGTTGGATATGATCGTGAAGCAATTGCATTCTATCCCTAAACTCGGTATCCTCTTCGTCTTCAATGTTCCAAAGTTGAAAATCGTCCAAAGGGGCATGCGTGGTTTTCTTGGTTTTATTAAGATGGGCAATGGATGTATTCAAAGCCACACGGTACAACCAAGTACTTACCTTCGCCTTTCCCTTAAATGAAGGAAACGACTTCCACATTTGGTAGACAATCTCTTGGTACAGATCCTTTCGTTCCTCTTCATCCTTAGCATAAATGTGGGTAATCTTATAAATGATCCCCTCATTGGCCTTTATGATCTGGACAAAGTCTTCTTTGTTTTGCTGCATGCAGTAATCGATTACACCCTATTAGTACAAAAGGTATTTAAAAAATCACACCTGAGGTCTAAATTTTATTTCAAATCCTTCCAACACACTCTATTTTATGGGGTTTGCACAATTATAACATTTTCAAATCCAAATAATCCTTACCTTTAGTTACGCAACTAACCAGTTTATTTCACATGAAAAAGACCCTGTGGCTTACGCTATTTTTCATTGTGTCCTCCCCACTATGGGCACAAGACTGTGATATTGCCAAAGGACTGCAATCGATTGCCGCTTTGGAAGCGAAGGGAGATTCTGCTTCTGCATTCGAAAAATCGGAAGCTTTATTGGCCTGCACCCCACTTTCTAAAGAAGAAGAAATTGAGCTTCACATTTGGCAGTTTAAGCTCCATCGCAACCATTACCGGGAAAAAAACGCCAATAGGGCCATCCTAAGAGCCAAGTCCCTTTGGGAAGAAACAGGTAAACCTTTTAGTTTCAATTTTCGCTTACTGCTTATTGAAAGTTCTGCCTTGCGGAAGGATACTACTGTTTACAATCCGATGCTACGCGCTTTTCGGGACGAGTTGTTTGCTAAAAATGAAAGCGATTACCACGAGTATTTAGGCCGCTATTATTTCCTCATCAACTATGAAGGTAATAATGCCATTCCTAACTTTTTGAAGGCATTGGGGCATTTTGAGCAAATGGAAAATCCACCCGTATTCCATATGGGTGTTACCCTAAGAGGCCTTGGGAATATGAATCGAAATCAGGGGGATTTCGAAAAATCCCTCGCCTATTACAGTAAGGAACGTGATCTGTATGCCCAACACTATCCCGAAGATCATTTCAATATTTCCATCTGTAATTTTAATATGGGAAATGTGTTTTATGAAACCTTAGAGTACCAAAGTGCATTGGACCATTACTTAAAAGTACCTCCGGTTTGGGAAAAACGTTATGCATCCGATCATTACAGAATGAAAACCCTCAATGAAGCCATTGGGGATATGTATTGGGAATTGGGCGATCAGAGCAACGCCCTTTCCTATTTTGAAAAGGCCACCGAAAATGAAGCTTTAGTAAATAATGATGCGAGCGAACTTACCATTTCCAATGCCGATAGTTTGCTGCAAAAAGGAAACTATGCAGACGCTATCTCCTATTACAAAGAAGCGGTAGCATGGCGTGAAAAGACCTATGGTGAGGCCCACACCATGACCGGGGCTTGCAAAAACTTTGTGGCACGGGCCATCCGTTCTTCAGGTGATACCGAAGGAGCCCTTTCCATGTATCAGGAAGCCATCCAAATCTTCGTTCCAGAACTACAGGATACCGATTGGACCTCCAATCCGTCGGCCGATATGAAAATCAATTCCCTTATCTATCTTTTGGAAGCCTTAACGGCCAAGGGGGAATTACTGCAGGAACGTTACGCACAAAACCAAGATGTATCCTATTTGGAAGGCGCCTTGCAAACCCAAAAGGTCGCCATTGGGATTTTGGAGCGCATAAAGAATACCCATATATCTGAATCTTCTAAGCTTTTCTGGACGTCTAAAACCCGTTCCCTTATTGAAGGTAGTATGGAAACAGCCCTACAGCTTGCCGAAGTAAAACAGGACAACTCTTATCTGGATGAGGCCTTTAATTTTTCAGAACGCAGTAAGGCCCTAGTACTCCTTTCCTCTTTGTTTGAACAGGAAACCATGTCATTTTCCAAGGTTCCCGCAGAGATTACTGAACAGGAAAAGTACTTTAAGGATCGTATTAACGAATACCGCGGAAAGATTAATAACGAAGAAAAGCGTTGTGGGGAAGTCCGCGCCTCGTTGTTGACGCTTTTCAAAAACGAATTACAGAGTACACAAGGGGAATACGATCTTTTGTTGGATCAATTGAAGAATGATTATCCGGAATATTATGAATTGAAATACGATCCCGAAATCGTGACGGTGGAGCAAATTCAGGAATCTTTATTGGACGATGAAACACAGCTCATTTCCTATTTTTATGGAAACAACTCCATTCAAGTATTCTCTATTCAAAAGTCGGGCATTTCCGTTCGGAGTATTGAAAATCCCGATCTAGTGTTGAACCAAGTGAATATGCTGTTTGCCAACATTAGTTCACAAAAGGAAATTGCTGAAAACCCGCAGAAATCGTATGAAGCATTCGGTTCTTTGTCCCATGATCTTTACAATATCCTTATCGCGCCCGAATTACAAGGAAAGAACAGCAAACGTCTTATCATCATTCCCGATGGGAATCTGGCCTATCTTCCTTTCGAAATGTTACTCTCTCAACCGGCTTCGGAAAAACGTGACTATCAAAATCTATCTTATTTACTGAAGGATCACGCTGTATCCTACAGTCAGTCGGCTTCCGTTCGATTCTTGGCCCAAAATCTTGAAGGAACACATAGTCAATACATTGGATTCGCTCCTTCCTATGAAGGCCCTGCGGATAACGAAATACGGCAAGAGCTTTCTCAATTAAAGCACAACACTACCGAAGTCACCTTTGCCAAAAAATTGTTTGGTGGGAACAGTTGGGTAGGAAACGGTGTTTCCGAAGAACTTTTGAAGGAACATTCGGGAAAGGCAGGCATTCTCCATTTGGCCATGCATGGGGAAGTGGAGGATGAACATCCATTGCTTTCAAAATTATACTTCAACCCTTCCGAGAAAGAAGATGGATTACTCCATACGTACGAAATCTACAGTCTGGATATTCCCTCTCAATTGGTCATTCTTAGTGCCTGTAATACCGCCACAGGAAAGTTAGAAAGCGGGGAAGGTATCCTAAGTTTGGAACGTGCTTTTCAGTATGCCGGCAGTAAATCATTACTTTCTACCCTTTGGACGGTAGACGATGCTTCTTCAGCAGAGATCACCCAATACTTTCTGGAAAATCTGGACATGGGAAAACACAAGGATGTTGCTTTGCAGGAGGCCAAACTTAAATTCATCAATAACACCTCACCCGAAAAGTTGGCTCCCTTCTATTGGAGTAGTTTTAAGCTTACCGGAAATACCATGGTTTTTTCAGAAGAATGGAACCCGATTCCCATTTGGATAGGCGCAGGGGTTCTCTTCATTATTTTTGCCATCGTATTCTATAGAAGAAAACAACGCTAAAGCACTATTCCGATAGCTTCAGCTTTATGATTTTTTGCGCATCCCGGTATCCATAGGATTTCGCTTCTACGATGCTGTGAAATACCGCAAAAGCTTTGTCCTTTTCTCCTTGTCCCAGCAAAGCCATACCGCGATACCAAAGCGCCTGTTGCCTATAGTCGTTATCACGTTTTTCAACATCCAAAAAATAACTTACAGCACTCGCATAGTCCGGATTTTTCTTGGACATCGCACAGATTCCAGAATAGAAATCGACTAGATATTCTGGGATTTCGGCTTCGGATTTTTCGAAGTTGCGAAGTGCTTCGTTGTATTTCCCTTCATTGTAGTAACGCACAGCGGTATTCCAATGCAAAGGCGTTTCAGTTCCAGAGTCACGCAAGGCCGAGGGAGCATCGTACACCTCATAGTATTTGTTGTATACAGATTCTGTGGTATACGTTCCTCCGAGCATGAACCAATACACCCCTACAAATACCACAATCATGGCAGCAATGGGCATAACACGTTTGGCCCAAAGGGGAATAACGCGCACCTGCTCGGAGTCCGAGGATTCGGAGGACTTCATTTCTTTCTCAAAGCCTTCAAAAGTTTCCTTGAGTTCCATTCGTCCGGCTGCCGTAATTAAATTTCTAGCCGCTTTAGTTTCTTCGAAAGCTGTTTTAAGTTCGTTATCATTAGCCAATCGGGCTTCAAAAGCCTTGGCTTCTTCAGGATTTAGTTCCCCATCTAAATACTTTTCAATATGATCCTGAGTATTATCCATATCCTTTCAGTATAGGAATGAGTGAAGGTTTCATTCTAATTAGTTCTTTTAACTTCTGCAAACACTTGTACTTTTTGTTGCGCACAATCTGTTCGCTACTAAAATTACCACTCGCTGCTATTTCCTTCATGGAAGCATTGTGGTACAGATTTTCGATGAGAAGCTGCTTGCATACAGCCCCCAGTTCGTCTAAGACCTGTAAAACCCCGTGTTTTTTTTCCCCTTCTATCAAGGTGTTGAGAGGACTCTCCTGAACGGTTTCCATTGCTGCTTTTTCGTGATGACCCTCCCGTATCTTATCCTTTTTAATTTGGTTAAGCCACTTGAACTTTGCAATGGAATAAAGGTAGGTGCCTATGGCACTTTCCCCTTTAAACTTTCCGTCTCGGACATTTTCGTAAAAAGCAATCATCGCTTCCTGAAAAATATCCTTCGCATCCGACTCACTGCCCTGATTTCGTAGGACAAAAGAGCAAACTTTTTCCTTATTGCCCTTATAAACAGCCCGTAATGCAAAATCGCGCTCTGCTTTAGAACCCTTCAACTTCTGAAGTAACTCGCGGTCTGTAGGTGCTGTTTTAATTGTTAGTGTAATTAGAATATGCCAGTGTAATAAAAATAGTAAAAAAAATTTCAGAAAAGTGATTACAAAGCCAAATCGAGAATTGACATAGAAATGTAAAACCCCAAAAAAATTGAATATGAATCACTTAAAAATTGAGATTATGAAACACAAAAGAATGACCTATTGGTTATTGGGTTTTCTGCTACTCACAGCCCCACTTGCTATGGCGCAAAGAAATACGGTCGCCACAGGAGGTGAAGCAACGGGTAGCGGAGGAACGGTGGGCTACTCCGTAGGGCAGATCGATTATACCGAAGCCACAGGAAGCGGAGGCTCTGCAAACCTAGGCTTGCAGCAACCTTTTGAAATTTTTGTCTTGGGGGTAGACGATCAACCCAACATTACCATAGAAATGGCGGTGTTCCCCAACCCAACACAGGCGAACCTTACCCTGCGATTGGATCAAGCTCCCACTCCGGGAATGCGCATAGCCCTGTATGACATCTTGGGTAGATCCTTATACGAGAACGAGGTCCACTTTAACGAGACCATCATTCCGATGGAAGCATTGGCTTCGGCCACCTATATACTACGGGTAAGCGATAATTACTCACTATTAAAAACATTCAAAATCATTAAGAAATAAAAATTAGAAGCGATGAGAACAATTTACACATATATCATATTACTGTTGGCCACTGGGACGATCTTTGCCCAAGCGCCTCAAAAAATGAGCTATCAAGCGGTGGCCCGTGATGCGGGTGGAACGCTTATTACCGATACTGCCATTGGAGTGCAGATTAGCATTTTGGAAAGTTCGGGAACCGGAACTGCAGTATATGTAGAAACCCACACCCCTACGACCAATGCCAATGGATTATTCACCTTGGAAGTAGGTGACGGTTCCGTGGTTAGCGGAGATTTCACTACTATCGACTGGGGAAGCGACAGCTACTACCTCAAATCTGAAATAGATCCTACAGGAGGTACCAGTTATTCTATTGAAGGCACCCATCAGTTATTAAGTGTTCCTTATGCACTGTACTCAAATAGTACCGCCAATGGAAATACGCTGGACGAGGCCTATAATCAGGAAATGACAACTTCTCCCGCCCCTCGAACCATAAATGCAGACGACGGAAGTGTTGAAATTATAGCTACTGGAAACAGTGCACTAGAACTGACAGCAGACCCTGCTACTGCAGACAATGCTTTGAACATATCTGCTGCCGGTGCAGGTACAGGGATTACGATAGCACATGACGGTACTGCCAATGCCATGAACATTATCCCTACAGATAGTGGAAAAGGACTGGACATTAATAATTCTGGAACCAACAGGGCACTCGATGTAGAAAACTCCAATGTTGCCAATATTTCTGAAGTCGTTAGAATAGATAACGATGGTTTGGGTGATGCCGTACGATTGGATAATTCGGAAAGCGGCGGAGGAGATGCATTGAACCTTGTAAACGACGGGGGTGGTGATGGTATTACCATAGACAACGGTGGAGCTGGCGATGCCATCTTCGTAGATAATACAGACAGTGCTGGAAGTTTTGCCATCTCGGTAACCAATGATGGAGGACTAGCCGCTGTAGACATTCTAAATGACGGTGGCGGTGCTGGAATCGATGTTGAAAATGATGGTGGCGGCCACGGAATTGGAGTATCTCAATCGGGAGCTGGTAATGGAGTTAATATCTTTGATGGAGGTACTGGAATCGGCCTTAATATTGAAAAAGGAGTTACCAATCCATTGAACGGAGGTAGCACTAAAGCAGCTGCCGGAGAAGCCTTAAAGGTTTTCCAAGGTGGTGCTGGGAGAGCTTTGTTTGTAGATAATGCTGGAACGTCTTTTGGAATTAATGTCTTCAATGGAAATCCTGCTAATGCTGCTTCGGCCGTAAAAATTGAGCAAGGAGGCACCGGAACTGCCCTTGAAGTGGATAATGGAGGACCCGGAAAAGCAGCTCATTTCTTTAATGTTGTTCCCTTAAACGCTGCCGAAGTATTGCTGGCATCGACAGCTGGAGTAGGAAATGTAGGATTGTTTGTTACCGAAGACAACAATGCCAACTCTGCCTCTACCCTAGTAGCTAACAATATGGGGAACGGAAGCGCTGGAGAATTCCTTATTATGGATGAAGATGCCGGGGACAAGGAAAACGACAAGCCTATTATAACGGCACGTTCTAACGGAAAGGGTGCCGGAATCACTATTGATCTTTCCAACGACATGGGCGGTGTTAATATTAATACGGAACCTGGACTTTTATCCTCTCACAAAGGATACGGAAACGGAGCTTTCTTAGAAACCACCAAGTCCGACAACACTTCGGCTACCTTAGAAGTAAAGAACAACAGTGCTGGTCATGGAGCGCATATCGATAGTTTTGATAATGGCGGAAATGTAGAAGCTACCTTGTACGTAGAACAAGGCAATTCCTCTACCGTAACTACCATGGGAAGAACGGCAGTATTCGATCTACACCCGGCAGGAACCTCTGCGGATTCAGCGGTGCTGATTCGTTCTGGAGCAACTTCAGCAGGTTCCAGTGCATTGCGAGTAATAGCCGCCGACGCAACTAAATTAGCGGGAGTTTTTGAAGGAGATGTAGAAGTATCTTCCGATATCACCATTGGTGGAACCATGAGTGCTGCAGCCAAGGCCTTTAAGATAGATCACCCATTAGATCCAGAGAACAAATATCTGGTTCACAACTCTATTGAAAGTAACGAGCGAATCAATATTTACAGTGGAAATGTGACTACAAATGAAGAAGGATATGCCACGGTACAGCTTCCTAATTATATGACGGCTTTAAACACTGACTTTAAATACCAATTGACCATTGTAGACAAGTCGTTCGCACAAGCCATTATCTGGGAGCCGATCCAAGGTGAAACCAATACGTTTGTCATTAAGACCAATTCCCCCAATATTGGAGTTAGCTGGCAAATAACCGGTACCCGTCAAGATACATGGGCATTAGAGAACCCTATGCAAGTAGAAGTAGAAAAGAACAACGGAATTTAGGATTTAGTTTTAGTTTTCATAACAGAAGAGCCGCCTCATAGGGTTAAAATCGAGGCGGCTCTTTCTTATTAATTTTTCTTTTTCCCTGGCATTTCCTGTCCTCCCTGATATAGGGTAAGACTTTCTGCTATGCCTTGATTGTTGGTGGTAAATACGATCTGTGCCGAAACCACTTTCAAGAAAAATGTGGTTTCATCTTCGGCGAAGATTTCGAATTGTCCCTGTCCCGTCGCTTCCGCAAATATTTGGTTGCCCTGGGTCGTAATTTCGATTTCGAAACCGGGCTGTAATTCATAGGTTCCTTCATATCTCTTTAAAATATCCGGAGCTAAGGTGATAGCTTGCTTTTCGGCGGGACGCGCCTTATCTGTCTCAACGCCCTTCCCTTCTCTGATGCGAGACTTAAAAAGCGCTACTTTTTTACCATTCTCTGTGCGGAAAGCGTATGTTGTAAAACTATCTTCGAAAGCGAATTCATCATTGCCAAGGGCATTCAGTTTCAAGTTTTGGCTTCCTTCCCGCTCGCTATACAAGCTTCCATCTTGAAAGGTGATATAGCGAATTACATCATTATCGAATTGATAGGTACCTACCCATTGTTTCATCTCTTTTTCCGAAACTTTCTTTTGGGAGGTCTTGGCATAGGGAGTTCCCAAGGCATGAGCTGCTACTTCTATGGTAATATCAGTGGGTCCCCTTCCATTTTTATTCGTGAGAATAACCGCATACAAATCTTTAGAGGGCACATAAATGGCATAGGTTTCATACCCAAAAATTCCACCCCCATGTTCAATACTTGGCGTACCATTTACTTCATCCACACTAAAACCATAACCATAGTAGATAGGCTTCCCATCGTTAAGCTTATAGTTGGTAAAGGCCAGCTGTTTGCTCTTTTCAGAGATCAATGTATTGTTGTGAAGGGCTTGTTGCCATTTTAGCATATCGTCTACATTAGACATGATCGATCCTGCTGCATAGGGTAGCGTGAGACTTAGGTAATCGGCATTTCTATATCCGTTTTCTGTGGGCTGATATCCATCGGCTCTATTTTTAATGATGGTTGAATGACTTCCATAATAGGAATCTTTCATTTTTAGTGGTTCAAAAATGCGCTCTTCAATAAATTCGGCATAGGTCTTTTCGGAAACCACTTCTATAATATGCCCAAGAATGATATAGGCGGAGTTATTGTAATGATATTGCTCTCCGGGATCGAAATCCATAGGTTCATTCTTGAATACATCAATGAGTTCGGTGGGACTCATATCTTCCCGTGCTCGCGAAAAGAAGCTTTGCATTTCGGTATAACTCTTTATCCCAGAAGTATGGTTCATTAAGTGATGTACGGTAATCTTCTTCCCGTTTGTAGGATAATCGGGCATAAATTTGGTGATCTCATCGGTTAGGGAAAGCTTCCCTTCTTCCATCAACATTAAAATAGAGACCGTGGTAAACTGTTTGGTGATGGATCCTATTTCGAAAACGTGCTCGGGTCGCATGGCAACATCCAACTCCAAATTCGCCATTCCGAAGGCCTTTCTGTAAATAACCTTTCCTTTTTCGGCTACCAAAACCGTGGCGCCCGGTAGTTCGGGAGGATAGTTTTCATTCAATAAATTGTCTAAGGTGCTTGTGAGGGACTGTGCTTGTAGGGCTATACTGGAAAGTAACACCAGTGCCATAAGCAGCATTTGTTTTTTGATTGATTTCATGATGTTTGTCTTGATGATTTCCCATAGGACGCATCTATACCCCCCTTGGTTACAAGAAAATCACGTTAGATTCAGAAAACGATATGCTACAGAAATTTGCTAGGTCTTGTTTTCTTGAGCGTTGAACAGTTTCAGCATTTCGGTTCTACGTCTTCTCGCTACCGGAATATGGGTACCGTCGAACATGATTAACGTACCATCGGGGAAGAACTTCTTGGCCATGGAGAAATTCACAATATGGGATTTATGGACCCTAAAAAAATTGGGATGGGCGACCAAGAGTTTGTCAAAATAGCGCATACCGTATGCGCTAATATACATTTCGCCACTCCTTAAATATACCTTGGCATAATTGTTAACACTCTCTACACGAACGATTTCAGAAATTTTGGAGAAATAGGTACATCCTTGGGTGGGGATCGAAACGATGACATCTTCCACATTGGTGATTCCCGTTGGGTTTGCTTCAAACATTTCGTCTTCATGCAATTCTTTGGCAATCCTGTTCAGTGCTTTCGAAACTACGGTAACAAAAACACTTTCATCATAGGGCTTATGCAAGAATCCGAAGGCAAAACTCTTAAAAGCATCCAACGCGTATTTTTCATGAGCGGTACAAAACACAACTCTTGTTCTATACGAAGTAATTCTTCGAATAAGATCCAGCCCCATCATGGTGGGCATTTCCACATCGAGTATCAATAAATCGGGCTCATTTTCGTTGATGAATTCCAACCCTTCTTCGGGAATATTGAAAGTGAATATCTCACTCACAATAGAATCGAAGTTCTTTTTCAGAAGCTGATAATTGTATTCCAGCTCGTCTGGATTGTCATCAATGATAACAACGTGCATCATACTTTCTAAAATTTATTGGTTGTTAGGGTTGTTGCAATTAGATCTTTAACTCATGTTTTGGTATAACTCCACTATATTCTGAAGTTCCATGATATAATTCAACTTATTCTTGCTGAGATCTATAGTTTTAAAATACTCATTTTTTTTCAACTTGGCATAAATCTGCCGATTTGTGGGTCCAAAAACCACAGGGGTATCTCTGAATTTTACGATTTGGAGGTAATCGATCAGTTCCCTTTCATTGGTAAATAAGAACACGATACACAAAAAATCACTACTTGGGTTATTCTTAAGACGTTCTACTAGCGCAAGGATATTCTTGTACAAGGTTACTTTGGTTCCGGCACTGTCCAAGTTCTTTCTAATGAGTGTGCCCAAAGGACCCTGTCCGTCGAAAATTAAAACAGTTTTATCAGAATTATCAATTGCTTCTTTCATATAGAATATCCAAACTTTTATCTAAACTATAGTTATTACCAGTCGTATTTTGATTTTATGCGCAGAGTAATTACGCGTCACCTACAACTTTGCCTTTTTCATATATTCATTCCTATTATCGTTACACAATTCTTTCCATGGTACTTCTTGAGAAAGTAATAGATCGAACTCTACTTTCACATAGAAGGTGACGATGATCTCGTGCACCAAAAAAATCATTTTTCTATTCTCTAAGGAATCCGTTCCAAATTTGAACTTCGCAGCAAATCCTACAAGTCTTTTGGTTAATTCTTCTGCTATGGGGACTACGTACTTCTTCAATTTGTCTTTACGCAAAATCCCTAGAGAAAAGGCATTCTTTAACAAGCCATAATCGCTTGAAGCTGATAATAATTCCAAGGACTTCTTTCTCAAATATTCATATAAGGTGGGCTCATAACCAAACTTCAGTTGTATGGTCGCAGGTTCGTAGGAACAATAGATACTCTCCAATACATTCATATGGGAAAAGGCCCACCCTTTTTCGGACAATCGATGATTTAATTTAGGCGTGTACAGTATCCAGGTGTCGTAAAATAAGAGGAGTTCAGACAACACATAGTCTTGCAGTTTTGCTACATCTTTGGCCAACAAGGGAATCTTCTGGGACATTTTTACCGATATATCCCGCATGGCAATTGTAGTATGGGGAGGGATGATCTCGTAATCATTGAAAATACCATTTTCCCTTTCGTATCGAATTAAGGAAATTTCATCCTTTGCCCTAGCAATTGCTAAAACTTCATTCCTGAAATCACTTTTATTTTCGGTCCCAAAATCCATAAAGGTGTTAAAGTCTTCGGCATTACTGTACTTCATTAAAAGGTATATGTACTTCAAATGTCTGTCTTCAAAACTCAACGTATTCAAATTTTAATGTTACCATCCCTTTTCTGTTTCAAAAAACCCAAAACCACCCACTTCATTACCTTAAAGGGGGGTACAAGGTTCTATAGTCGATGGTATGGAAATATTTGAACCACGGCCTCTATTTCTAGAGCTGTGAGTGAGCCTTATTCTATCTTAACAATAACAAACTCACTTCGTCTATTGATACTGTGATCATCTTCACTACAATCTACTCCATTAGAGCAGGCATTGAGCAAACGGGACTCTCCATATCCCTTGCTCGATATTCGATTGGAATCAATTCCCTGGGCTATGATATAGCGTACCGTTGCAGCGGCACGCATTTCCGACAACCTTTGATTATAGGTATCAGAACCTCGACTATCTGTGTGCGATCCCACCTCGAGGGAAATATTTGGATTATCCTTCATATAGGAAACCACCTTAGCCAGTTCCATTTCGGATATTCGCTTTATGATGTCCTTGTCAAAGTCGAAGTAAATAGGACTTAGATTTAACAGCGGACCAATATCGGTGCCCACCTGTACCTCTACCTTGTTCCTGTCGAGTTGAAGATCAACGACCCTAGATCCCAGTCCCTTGGGAACAAACGAATCGGATCCGTCATAATCGGTAAGGGTGGCAGACACCGTATGGTCTATCGTTCCGTTATATTCAAATTCGTACTGCCCATTGCCATCGGCGAGCATCTGAGCCACTACATTGTTTCTTATGTCTTTAAGCATAACATTGGCACCCTGAAGGATGTCCCCTGTCTTTTTATCGGTGATCGTTCCGCTTATGAGTGCTTTCGTAGCATCCATGATGCTTTCCAACTCGGTAAAGAGATAGATATCGTCCATTCCAGCACCTCCGGTTCTGTTTGAACTAAATACCCCTTTTTTGGTTTCATTGTTTATTTTGAAAGCAAAGTCATCGTATTCCCCATTCACGGGTCGTCCCACATTGATCATTTGTGGATCTTCAGATTTTAAATCGATATAGAAAACATCGTAGCCTCCCAAACCGAAATGTCCGTCTGAAGAAAAGTACATTTCATAGGTTTCGGTAATAAAAGGAAAGGATTCCCTTCCCTTGGTATTGACTGCAGGACCCAAGTTCCTAGGAACCCCCAACGAACCATCCACATTAATAGTTACCCTATAAATATCGGTTTCCCCAAAACCGCCGGCTTGGTTAGAAACATAGTATAGGGTATTGCCGTCCGGACTCAACATTGGATGGGCCGTAGAATAGGTATCCGCGTTTATGGATAGGTCTTCAAAATTATCCCAATCGCCAGCCGGATTCTTTCGGGTCCTGTAGATTTTTAAATTTTCCTTGTACTTGTCGCCAGAGGCCAATCGCGGGGTATAATTGGACCGCGTAAGGTACATGGTGTTTCCGTCTTTGGTAAAAACAGGGGATGACTCATGATACCTCTTATTAACCTTTCCCTTGAGTCGTTTCGGATGCTCCAGGTCCCCTGTTTCTTTATTCATCGTGGCCGACCAAAGGTCTAAGAATGCACTATCCGTCCATCCATCGATCCGTTTGGTTACTCCTTCCTTGGGGTCATTGGATGCGTAGATAAACATATCCTCTACCAAGGTGCCACCATATTCTATAGCTTCTGTATTAATTGCAGCGGAACGTATTTCGTACCTATTGGAGTTTTGCATAATGATGTCCAAATAGGACTGTGCAGAATTGTACGTGCCTTCATTTCCAGTTTTGGAAAGAAACTCATTAAAGACTTGTTCGGCCTTTTGGTTATGCCCTAAATTCTTTAATGTTTGTGCATACCGCAACAGATAAATGTGCTCATCTACCTCGCCTAGGGTTACCAATTTTTCGTACCAAGGCAAGGCTTTTCCGTATTCCGAGTTGAAATAATGGGTGTTGCCCAGTTTCTTGTACAGCTCGCCCGATTCATAGCCGGATTCCGCCACACGTTCATAGATTTCGGCCGCATCCACATAATAGCGATCTGCATACTTCTTGTTGGCCTTTGCCAATCTCGCCTCCTGTCCGTATGCCGAACCTACCAAAGCCAGTAGCACTAGGATGATATAATTCTTTATTGTTGTATGTCCCATCTTTCGTATTGTTTTCATAGGTTATAAATTCCAACCCTGTTTCTTTTTAAAAGAATCGAGGGGATATCTTCCTACGTACGCGCGTGAAGAGTTCCCATCGCAGAAAAATTTCATGCGAGCCGTTATTGTACTGCCCTAGATCTGTGGTATCCAGATCGTAAGCATATCCTATCATTACCTGATCATTTACCTGAAAACCAGCCATTCCACTGAACGCAGCATCCAAACGGTAAGCACCTCCCAGATAAAAACTGTCATCGTACAAGAAGTTGGCCGAAAGGTCCACCCCTACCGGAGCACCCGACACCCCTCTTGCCAAAAAGGCGGGTTTAAACTTCCACATTTGGCTCAGTTCGAACACGTAGCCTCCCGTAAGGAAGACGTGCGCCTTTTCGGAAGCGGTAGAAATGGTCGAGCTGTCATAATGTTCTGTCTCCAACAGGTTCGGGGATGAGAGTCCTACATACCAATTGTCTTGATGCAGCATGAATCCCACCCCTACTATGGGCTGAAACCTGTTGTCTATGTTGGTCTGGAAAACGGGCTCCGTTGGGTCGTAGATAAGTAATTTGGTGTAATCGACATCTAACAATTGGAAGCCCGTCTTCAGCCCAAAACTAAGTTTTGCATCGCTACGCGATAACTGTATGGTATAGGAGTAGTCTATTACAAGATTGTTCTCTATAGAAGGACCTATCTCTTCATTGTAGAAGGAAGCCCCTAAACCAACACCCCGTTCTCCTATGGGAGTATTCATAGAGAATTGTGCCGTCTTAGGAGCACCATCCAGTCCTACCCATTGGCTACGGTAAATTCCCGTAAAACTCAGCATACCGCGTGTACCCGCATAGGCAGGGTTTATGGTCGCTGTGTTGTACATGTACTGGGTATATTGCGGGTCCTGTTGGGCCCATCCCGAGAGGGTCATCAATACCATGCATGCACAAGCGATTATATATTTTTTGCTATTGAAAATCATGGATCATCAAGTTTTTATTTCACATTTCATCTACTATTGGGTTTCCAAATACAGGAAACCTGCTCTTCGTACGCGCTGAGCGGGAATTTGTTCGCTTCCCGGGAAATCATATTCTAAAATGTAATAGTAGGTCCCCGTGGGTAGCGGTCTGTTCTTATCTATGGTAAGGCGGCCGGCCGAATATCCTCGGAAGACGTTGTTCGTTTCGTTGTAACCGCGGGTGCTGAATACTTCAACTCCCCAGCGATTGAAAATCTTTACCTCATTGTTTGGGTAGCGGTCTATCCCGTCTATGAAGAAAAAATCGTTCTTGTCATTATCATTAACCGAAACCCCGGTGTAGATCACCACATCGTCAGGCAGTATTTCTTCTGTTTTTACCAAGGCAAGGGTAAAAATGCCATATCCGTCCACTTCTACTATGGTGGTTACCTCATCGTTGGCTGCATCTGCCACACCTCCCATATCTACCCAAAATCCTTGGGCTTCGTCCCATCGTACAATGTGAATGGCATTGGGATTGGCATTGGTTATAAAGGAGGGCGAAGTGTTTTCGTCCCAACCAAGGGTAAGAAGAATGTCCGAAGTTCCCGCTGTACGCTCTACCAGCCAGTATTCGGTGTCATCGATTCGTTCGATGACACCGGCTGCTAAATTATGGGGAGTTCCGGGCGTATCACTGCTTTCATGGAAATAGTGCCCCGTAAATGTATGGTTGTTGTTGGAAGGAGCACTTATGGCTGCGGGACGAAAGAAACCTCCATCCCCAATGGGAAATTGAAAGCCCGTATCGCCCACCTTGATCACTTCTCCGTCTACATGACTGGCATGACTTGTCTGAAAGTGAACCGCATTTTGTTCAAATTGAAAGGTCCCCCCAAAGGTATCGTTGTCTACCACGCCTTCATCGAAAGTAGCCTCGTTGGCTACATTAAGACTTCCCGAAAGCTGGAAGGCATTTACACTACTGCCGTTAGAAAACTCTACGTCGTACAGGTAACTGGTGTTGGTACCGGAGATATCCTGAATGGCGAATCCACGGAAACGTGTCATGCCACCATCTATATAATCTACCACCCCATCGTTGTTGAAATCGGCATAGAGATATACGTCCCCATCATTGAAAACCGTTCCTGAAGGCGTATTGTTAAAATCGTTCATGACTCCAACCTCCGTATTGGGAAGTACCGTCATCTCGCCGTAGTTCGCTGTTTGAGCTAGCAAACTTGTACTGCATCCAAACAGTAACAGCAGCGCTGTCCGTACTATAAATCGTTGTATGTTCATTGTACTGTTCATTTGTGTCATTTTCCTTAATTACCGCCTTTACCAAATTCCATTGGTTGCTCACTGTTGTTCATAAAGTATTTTCCGTGGCGCATGTAGTCGATCACACCTGTCTCTCGATAGGCCACCTCACTGGTGTCACCTATCTGGTTGTCTAAAGTTGCACTTGGGTCATCGATCACTCCGTTGGGATCACTATAGCTAGCCCCTATACTGGCATCGTCGTCGATACCGTCACCATTGGCATCATTACCACTTAGGGTGAGGCCGGACTCGGTACTATCTGGTAAGGTATCGTTATCGCTATCCGTATCCAGATAGTCGGGATTGTCCACACCATCAGTGTTTACGGGTGTCATAAAATCACCTCCAAAATCGCCCGTGGCGTCGTCTGCATCGAACAAAGCAATAACTCCGTCGCCGTCATTGTCGTCATCGGTAACGTCCCCATCATTGGGGTAGTTAGTAGCAAAGTTGGGGGTTGGGAAAGCTTCTACGGTATCCGGGATGCCATCGGCATCACTGTCTAGGTCTATAAAATCATTTACTGTATCGGTGTCCGTGTCTACGGGAACCGTTCCTATAGAGGCCGTCGGGGTGATATCTCCCGTATCGGCATCGAAAATGTCCATAAGCCCGTCACCATCCAGATCGGCATTGCCCGCTCCCAATACAGCCTCTGCCTCAGCGATGGAGATCGTACCATCGTTGTTGGTATCGTGCGCCAGATTGGCATAGCCACTTTCATAAAAGTCACTAATCCCGTCGTTATCACTGTCCAGATCCAGACAGTTGTCAATTCCGTCAGTATCGGTATCTCCCGAACCAAAAGTTCCTTCGAACATACGAATTCCGTCCATGGCCATACACTCTAATTGTGCTGATCCATCGGAGCCCGGATCGGAGAAAAACTCCAACCGCATGGTGGTTGCCGTAGCCGTGAAGACAAGTGCCTCTTCCTGCCATACTTGATTTCCCTCTCCTAAATAGGGCATTTCGGAAGAATATTGTGTAGTGCTTCCAAAATCGACACGCCATCTCATATTAGTTCCAATAGCAGTAGTCCCTTCAATTCCGGCATTTCCCTGATAGAATACCACTGAGTAGGTCTGCCCTACGACGAGACTTGTCACATCTGTGTAGAAGGATTCATCATTGCCGCCATTGGACCAAGCTCCGGCAAATACCCCTCCATCGGGTGAAGAGGGCATTCCATCTGCCATTCCTCCCCATACGCCGGTTCCTATGGTAGGCATGGGCGAGACCCAGGAATCTGCCGATCCCACGCCATTAATCCATCCTCCTCCGGTTACATTGCTATTAAATACATCTCCACTAGCCACTCCGGCCAAAGATTCGAAGGTTCCGTCGGCGCCTACTATGGGTACAGGAGGTGGACATTCCTGAATATCCAAAATCCCGTCATTATCATCGTCTATATCTACACTATCCGGGATCGTGTCATTATCGGTATCTGTTACCTCCCTATAAGCTACCTCGCTGGTATCCCCAATTTCGTTGTCTAGGGTAGCACTTGGATCATCGATCGCCCCGTTAGGATCGCTGTAACTTGCTCCTATACTGGCATCATCATCAATACCATCGCCATTGGCATCGGCACTGCTTAGGGTAAGGCCGGATTCAGTACTATCTGGTATGGTATCATTATCACTATCCGTATCCAAGAAATCCGGGTTGTCCACACCATCAGTGTTTACGGGTGTCATAAAATCACCTCCAAAATCGCCCGTGGCGTCGTCTGCATCGAACAAAGCAATAACTCCGTCGCCGTCATTGTCGTCATCGGTAACGTCCCCATCATTGGGGTAGTTAGTAGCAAAGTTGGGGGTTGGGAAAGCTTCTACGGTATCCGGGATGCCATCGGCATCACTGTCCAGATCAATAAAATCGTTCACCCCATCCGTATCCGTATCTACAGCAATAGTGCCTATGGAGGCTATTGGAGTGCTATCGCCTGTATCGGCATCGAAAATGTCCATAAGCCCGTCACCATCCAGATCGGCATTGCCCGCTCCTAGTACGGCTTCGGCTTCTGCAATAGAGATGGTACCATCGTTATTCGTATCGTACTCGGGATTGGCAAAGCCACTTTCGTACAGATCGCTAATCCCGTCGTTGTCGCTATCTAAATCCAGACAATTAACAATTCCATCCGTGTCGGTATCTCCCGAACCAAAAGCCCCCTCGAACACACGTATTCCGTCCACTGCCATGCACTCCAATTGTGCTGATCCATCGGAACCGGGATCGGAGAAAAACTCCAAGCGCATGGTAGTTGCTGTAGCTGTAAAGACAAGTGCTTCCTCCTGCCACACTTGATTCCCTTCTCCCAAATAGGGCATTTCGGAAGAATATTGTGTAGTGCTTCCAAAATCTACACGCCATCTCATATTAGTTCCAATAGCAGTAGTCCCTTCAATTCCGGCATTTCCCTGATAGAATACCACTGAGTAGGTCTGCCCTACGACGAGACTTGTCACATCTGTGTAGAAGGATTCATCATTGCCGCCATTGGACCAAGCTCCGGCAAATACCCCTCCATCGGGTGAAGAGGGCATTCCATCTGCCATTCCTCCCCATACGCCGGTTCCTATGGTAGGCATGGGCGAGACCCAGGAATCTGCCGATCCCACGCCATTAATCCATCCTCCTCCGGTTACATTGCTATTAAATACATCTCCACTAGCCACTCCGGCCAAAGATTCGAAGGTTCCGTCGGCGCCTACTATGGGTACAGGTGGCGGGCATTCTTCCAAATCCAGAATCCCGTCATTATCGTCGTCAATATCTACACTATCCGGGATCGTGTCATTATCGGTATCGGCACAGGTCACGGCCAAATTGCCTAAGTTATTGGTATAGTCACATTCGTTTATTGTAGAAAGTGGAAAATCGGTAGGGATGGTAAGCGGCAGGGTGCCTGTACCATCGTCGCTTACCAAAACATATATCGTTGTAGGTAACGTTATTCCCGGAACACTAATGGATTCCGATCCCGATCCCCCGGGAGCAATAGAGGTACTTAGCGTTCCTACTGTTAAAAGTACAGCTCCGCCAACTTGGGGATCCCCGTCATATACGGCTATAGGGGTTCCTGCCGGAAGATCGGCATCACCCAGATTGTCAATATTCACTTGTATAATAGCATCTCCTCCAGTACAATTACTTCCTACCTGTTCGGTAACCGAAGTGACCGATGCATCAGGCAATGGAAGAGTCACGGGTTGACCTGTACTCAATAATCCCCCTACTTGCACATTACTTATATTATAAGGACGAAACGTATCAGGTCCTACCGTATAACTTATAGATGCATTAGTCTCATACTGAGGTACAGTAGCATCGGAGTTTATAGACACAGCGCGATACGTATATTGATTCCAGATATTTCGTGCGGAAGCCCAAGTACTTAACGGACCGCTCTCAAATAGATATAATCCCGTACCTGACGCTCCGTTTCCCGTTATGAGAATCTCCGCCTCACCGTCATCATCCACATCGGCAATTACAGGGTATTCATTTCTGGTATTGGAAGTCAGAGGAAACGTATAAAAGGGAATTCCCGTCTCAGCATCATACACGTGAAGCTCCACTTCATCTCTATAGACGACCTCCTGTTTGCCATCAGCATTAAAATCGAACATCGTGGCTCCTGTCCATTCGGAAGAGGTATCAGCTACAACATCAGTCCATTTTACACTCAATGTACTGTTACCATCGTAATCGAATACACTAAATTGAGTACCGCTTCTTAAGGTTGCAATTTCCGGATAGGGGTCATCATCAACATTCCCGATCATAATGGTAGGGGTTCGAGACAGGTTTAAGTCCCCCGGCAATGCGCTCGACATGAGTATCCCCGTTCGTGGGTTCCATATGTTCAAAATATCTGTTGTGGTATTGGCTGTAATAACATCAAGTGCTCCATCCAGATCCATATCTGCCACAAAAGTAAGACCATCACTAGTGCTAATCCCCGGATAGGTGATTGGCGTTATGGTATTTCCTGCTGTACCCGTAGTATTGGTAATATTTACACTATATACGGTATGCCCAGCAATAAGTTCCAGAGTATCATCGCCTATCACATCGGCTGCAACGGGCAAGGAAAGTCTGAATAATCCTCCCGGAATACCTCGATGTCCTGCTCCTGCATCCAGTAACAGAGCTCCTGTCTGGGCATTAAGTATCTTATTTGACAGATACGCTTCGGGAATACCATCATGGTTAAAATCAGCAAATAATGGTACGTCATCTTCTGCGGGAAGACCGGAAGCAACTGTTGCATTAAAAAGAAGAGTCCCATCGGTATCATAACTACGAAATCTATGTGATGACCCTCCGGCGTCAAAAAACTCTACTCCACCATCACCATCTACATCAGCCAATCCGCCTAAGTTTATTGGCGTACTGCCTTCAATAGCTTTGGTCTGTCCATCAATAATTGATTCAAAACCATGGATGATCTCCGTATTACCATCACCATCTATATCGGCAACATAGACATGCCCTATGGCACTTCCCGATTCTAAAAATGATGCCTCAAAATCCAAGCTGCCCAGACTAACCGGTCCCGTACATGCAAATGGCTGGCTACAATGGGTATACAACCCGCCCGAAGCACTGGGATCGCAAGGGCAGTCCTCGTCGAGGGCATCTATCTTACCATCCAGATCATTATCTATACCATCACCACAAATCTCCGGGCCTATAAAATCAATACCTATTCCACAGGAAGGTACAGCTACCTGTGCAGCAGTGGAATTAGTAAAGGCGGTATTGTCAAAAGTAAAGGTGATCTCGGTTACATCATCTATATCCTCATGGCTGGCACTATTTCCTGAAAAAGTAAGTTCTACCGTCGTTGGTGCCAGTATGGCAAGTGTAGCGGTAAGTCCTGTAGGGACATTGTTGATCGTTACCTGACCTGTCGTCAAAGCTCCAGAACCCAGATCGACAAAGGTATCACCAGTAAGTTCCAATCGTAAAGGTGATCCATTGTTGATACTCCCGTCATTTACTAAAGATTCCAGATAGTCTCCGATTGTAACAAGATCGTATTCATTGATATCATCTCCGGCACCTCCAACTATGTACATCTTACTGTAACTACTGTTAAAAGCAATACCTCCGGGGCTTCCATCCTCACTATTCACTGAGAAGTTGGTCACAAAGGTTCCAGTAGAGACATCAAAGGGGGTACTAAGGGTGTATTGGTTAACATCGTTGCCTGAATCACCACTTACAAACAGTTGGGTACCATCATTATTGAAAGCCACTCCTGTAGGGTTCGTTTCCTGAGTCGCCACAGAAAAGGTATCATTAAAAACAACCGTGGAAATATCAAAAGGCGAAGACAGGTCATACTCATTAATATCATCTCCGGTATTCCCAACAATATACATCTTGGTACCATCTTTATTAAAAGCCACATCTTGCGGGGTAGCCTCCTGAGCACCTATGGAAAAACTTTGAGAAAGAACGCCCGTAGATACGTCATAGGCAATGGCCAATGTATACATATATAAGGTATCACTGGAAGTTCCTACAATGAATAATAGGGTCCCTGCATTGTTAAAAGCCATTCCTGTAGCATTTCCTTCCTCACCGGACACCGAGAAAGAATCCACAAAAGTACCTGTGGATACATCATAGGGTGTAGACAAATCATATTCATCCACAGCATCTGAAGTAAACCCTACAACATAAAGTTTGGTCCCATCATGGTTAAAGGAAATATCCTGAGGATCTGTAGCCTGTGCAGCTACCGAAAAGGTATCTGTAAAACTGGTATTGAAAAGCTCAAGAGGTCCCAAAATGCATGAAAGTGCCGGGGAAATATTGTCTGTAAAATCAATTCCCACACCACAGGAAGGTACCGCTACCTGTGCAGCAGTGGAATTGGTAAAGGCGGTATCATCAAAGGTAAAGGTGATCTCCCCTACATCGTCCACATCCTGATGATCGGTCGCATTGCCCGAAAAGGTAAGCTCTGCCGTGGTTGGCGTTAGTATACTAAGCGTGGCCGTAAGCCCCGCAGGCACATTGTTGATCGTTACCTGACCTGCCGTTAAAGCTCCTGATCCCAGATCGGCAAAGGTATCTCCCGTAAGTTCAAATTGCAGAGGTGTCGAATTATTTACGCTCCCATCATTGGTAAAGGACTCCAGATAATTGCTGATCGTACCCAGATCGTATTCGTTAATATCATTACCTGCATCGCCTACAACATACATCTTACTTCCCGATCTATTGAAAGCGATACCTTCAGGGTTTCCATCCTGACCGCCCACAGAAAAATTGGTCACAAAGGTAGCTGTGGAAACATCAAAGGGGGTGCTAAGGCTATATTGGTTCACATCATTGCCTGCTTCTCCTATTACAAAGAACTCGCTACCGTCATGGTTGAAAACAAGCCCTGTAGGTTCTGTGTCTTCTCCGGACACCGAAAAAGAACTTACAAAACTAGCTGTAGAAATATCGAAAGCCGTTGACAGGTCGTACTCATCAATATCATCTCCTGTACTTCCTGTAATGTACATCTTCGTTCCTGCATTGTTAAAGGTTACATCCTGAGGGGTGACCTCCTGAGCGGATATCGAAAAACTTTGAAAAAAGCTGGCTGTAGAAATATCAAAAGCAGTTGACATGGTATACATATAAACGGTATCCGTGGTCGTTCCCACAACATACAATACCGTACCTTCACTATTCATAGCCATACCTGTAGGGGCCGTTTCCTGTGCACTTACAGAAAAGGTCCCTACAAATGTACCGGTAGATACATCGTAAGCAGTCGAAAGATCATATTCGTTGATATCCACTCCGGCAGCTCCAAGAACGTAAAGCTTCGTTCCATCATGGTTAAAGGACATATCTCTCGGGGCACTCTCTTGGCTACTTACCGAAAAGACATCCACAAAACTTGCTGTAGTAACATCGTAGCTCCCTAAAGTACAAGACAGTAAAGGCGCCAGATTATCAATAAAGTTGATTCCTACTCCGGATGAAAGCGGAATACTTACCTGCGCTACCGTAGAATTGGTAAAGGCCGAATCTGCAATGGTAAAGGTAATCTCCGACAGATCGTCTACATTCTGATGATCGGTCGCATTGCCCGAAAAGGTAAGTTCTACCGTATTCGGATTGATGATCGTCAGGGTCGCTATGAGACCTGCGGGTACACTACCTACTGTTACTTGTGCAGCCGTAAGGGTACCAGATCCCAAATCTGCAAAAGTGTCTCCCGTAAGTTCCAATTGTAAAGGAAAAGTGTTATTAATACTCCCGTCGTTGGTAAAAGACTCCAGATAATTACTGATCGTACTTAGATCGTATTCGTTGATATCATTGCCTGAATTCCCAACCACGTACATCTTACTCCCGGTTCTATTAAAAGCGATGCCCTCAGGAGTAAAATCTTGCCCACTCACCAAAAAGTTGGTCACAAACGTAGCCGTGGAAACATCAAAAGGTATCGACAGAATATAATGGTTAACATCAGCCCCGGTATCTCCCGTTACAAACAATTGTGTCCCATCATTGTTAAAACTCATACCTGTAGGAAAGGTATCCTGTCCGCCCACTGAAAAGGTATCATTGGAAACAGCTGTCGAAATATCGAAAGCCGTGGAAAGATCATATTCATTAATATCATCCCCCGTACTTCCTAAAACATACATTTTTGTACCGTCCTTGTTAAAGGCGACATCTTCCGGGTTGGATTCCTGAGCAGATACGAAAAAACTTTGAAGAAATACTCCCGTAGAAACATCACAAGCCACTCCCAAATCGTATTCGTGTACGGCATCTGAAGAAAGACCAACAATATACAACTTGGTTCCATCATCATTAAATGCCATTCCCGTAGGATTGGCTTCCTGCCCACTTATAGAAAAGGTATCAACAAAAGTTCCGGTCGACACATCATAGGGTGTAGAAAGGTCATATTCGTTGACATCATCTCCTGACAGTCCAAGAACGTACAATTTGGTTCCATCGTCATTAAAGAGCATGTCCATGGGGTTTCCATCTTGGGCAGCCACCGAAAAGGTATCTACAAAACTGGCTGAGCTAACGTTATAGGTTCCCGTAGTATACGTGAGTATGGGAGTTCCACCGCTTATGAATTCGCTTGTAGCTTCCGACTTCGTATCAAAGCTAGGATTAGGAACATAGATTTCTTTTCCAAGGGCAAAATCGCCAAGGCCATAATATCCTATCCCTTCTTGTTGGGTATTTCCCGTGTTGGAAGGAGGAATGAGAGTTGCGTTTACAGGCAATTGACATACCATTGCCATGAGCAATATCCACATCCATTGGTTTGTATGTATAGGGTAAAAAGGATTTTTCATATCGTATTGTTTAATCCAATTTGTTGTTTCCGCTTTGTAAGCTTTTTGAGCATTGTTTCCACATTTTCATCGCCAACCATCCCTACGGAAGCAATGCTCATTATATGCTGTTCGTTTTTAGTATCGAGTTCGTGTAAAATTCAAGGTTACGTCCCCTAGTCGTATGGCACTGTTTCCGGCAGTGCCCACGTCGGTAGCTGTCATTTTCAGTACAATGATTCCTGTATCTCCTGCCCCTATGGTTAATCCAGCGCTGGAGATGTTTACCTGTTGCCAATCCGTCGTGCTCGTACTCGTCGTAGCTCCCAAGGTTGCTTGAGCCGCGGCACTCGTTTCTATGTACACGTTGGCCGTAAAGTTGGCATCCGTGGTTCCTGCATAATCGATTTGGATGGCATTGGTTTCCCAAGCCGCAAAATCGTTGGGTAGGGTAAATCGTAAAATGACATCGTAATCGTTTGTACCACCATCAGTTTGGGTATTGCTCCAGTGGTAGTAGTTCATCCAGTTGTTTGCCGATCCTGCGTTATCACTTGTAAGGAACCCGAGGTTATCTGTTCCGTCTGCGTCCAAAGCCGCTCCTGCGTACTCCGCACTGAAAACCATTTTGTCTACGACGGTAGCCGTTGCATCTAAGTAGACACCTCCGTCGGCACCCGTACTCAAAGCATTGTTTGCGTCCGTGCTCAATAGAGTGATGTCTGCCGTATGGTCATTGGTTCCTGATAGAGTCACTCCTGTAGCAGTTCCATCTGTGGTGACCACCAAATCGGTTTCTATCGCTTGCACCACAGCTTGGTCTATAAAGGAACCTCCATCGGTTCCAGTAGTCAAGATATTGCCAGCATCGGTACTGGTCACATCTGCTGTAGAAGTCGCACCGTCCTCATCGGTATAGGTTACCACTCCACTCGTATCGTTCTGCACCATGCTTGTAGTGGTCTCCCCTGTGATGATCGCACCGGCCAAATCTACACTGTTTCCGTCTTCGATACTCAATATAGTACCCGTAAGGCTCAAGTTCTGGTCATCCGTTCCGGTTCCGTCCTGCACTACCGAGAGGTCTACGCTGTTTCCATCCTCGATGCTCAATGTCGTGCCGGTTAGACTCAAAGTCTGATCGTCCGTACCTGTAAAGGTCACACTGTTCCCATCCTCATCGGTATAGGTATAGGTCCCGTCGCCGTTGTCTACCATCGTAGAGGTCGTCTCCAATCCAGCAAGGTCAACGGTTACGGAAGCACCATTCTCTATATCCAAGGTTAGCATTGTTCCGGTTAAGGTCGCCCCTGTTAGGTCCTGATCGTCCGTACCCACGAAAGTGGTTGCAGTTCCGTCTTCATCGGTATACGTATACGTACCGTCCAAATTGTCTACCAATCTAGAGGTGGTTTCTCCCGCAACAATGGCTGAAGCTAAGTCCACCATGGCAGGAGTACCATCTTCGATATCTACTTGCAGTGTCGTTCCCGTTACAGAAGCACCGGTCAGGTTCTGATCATCGGTACCGCCGATAGCTGAAAGATCCACACTATTTCCATCCTCGATGGTTAGGGTTGTACCTGTAAGGCTCAATGTTTGGTCATCAGTTCCTGTGAAGGTGATGGTACTACCATCGTCATTGGTGATCGTATAGGTGCCATCACCGTTGTCGGTCAAGGTACTGGTGTTGGCATCAAAGGTCACTGCCGTACCGTCCACCGCCGTATGGGTGAAGGTCCCGTCACCGTTGTCCACCAGGGAATCGCTCAATGCCGCCAGGTCCACGCTGTTTCCGTCTTCGATGCTCAAGGTCGTACCTGTCAATGTCAGGTTCTGGTCATCCGTACCCGTAAAGGTGACGCTGTTTCCATCTTCATCGGTATAGGTATAGGTACCGTCTCCATTGTCTACCATGGTAGATGTCGTTTCCAACCCAGCTAGGTCAACGGTTACGGAAGCACCGTTCTCTATATCCACGGTTAGCATTGTTCCGGTTAAGGTCGCCCCTGTCAGGTCCTGATCGTCTGTACCCGTAAATGTGGTGGAGTTTCCATCCTCGTCCGTATAGGTGTAAGTCCCATCTCCATTATCCGTAAGGATAGAGGTTGTTTCATTGGCAGCGATAGCGACTTGATCGAAAAATGATCCTCCATCGGTTCCTGTGGTCAATAGGTTACCCGCATCGGTACTGGTCACGTCTGCTGTCGATGTACCACCGTCTTCATCGGTATAGGTAATCACACCATTCGTATCGTTCTGTACCATCGAGGTTGTCGTCTCTCCGTCGGTGATCGCACCGGCAAGATCCACCATGGCAGGGGTACCGTCTTCGATATCTACTTGCAGTGTCGTTCCTGTTACAGAAGCACCCGTCAAATTCTGGTCATCACTTCCGATCACCGATAGGTCTACACTGTTTCCATCCTCGATGGACAGGGTCGTACCCGTAAGGCTCAATGTTTGGTCATCAGTTCCCGTAAAGGTCACACTGTTACCATCCTCATCCGTATAGGTATAGGTGCCGTCTCCGTTGTCTACCATGGTAGATGTCGTTTCCAACCCAGCAAGGTCTACAGTTACGGAAGCACCGTTCTCTATATCCACGGTTAGCATTGTTCCGGTTAAGGTCGCCCCTGTCAGGTCCTGATCGTCGGTCCCTGTAAATGTTGTTGAGTTTCCATCCTCGTCTGTGTATGTATAGGTTCCGTCACCGTTGTCAACTATGGTAGAGGTCGTCTCGAAGGCCACCACAATGGCAGCGATGTCGACCGTCTGGGCCACACCGGCCTCATTGGTATAGGTGATCGTCCCATCACCATTGTCCACAAGGTTGGTTACCGTTTCATTCCCTGGGATGTCGATGGTGGTCGTGTTACCGTCCTCGTCTGTGTAGGTGTATGTTCCGTCGCCGTTGTCCACAATGGTCGAAGTGGTCTCGAAGGCCACCACGATGGCAGCGATGTCGACCGTCTGGGCCACACCGGCCTCATTGGTATAGGTGATCGTACCGTCACCGTTGTCCACAAGGTTGGT